>NZ_CP133984.1:0-3473014 GCF_032364335.1 Microbacterium meiriae | reverse complement strand
GGTGCTCCGGACGACGGATCGGGTCGGGGTCGACGTGCCGTTCCCCTGTGGATAACTTCGGATGCCACGGTAGTCACACCGGCTCCGAACGGCAACCTGCCCTTGAAAACACGCGGGCGTGTTGGATGTGGCGGATGCGTCCGGCTTGTGGATAATGGCTGTGCGGTACGCATGGAATGACAAGCGGTACAGGTCGCAGATTTGCCCTGTCCGCCGCCAAGACGTACCCTTAGTCGGTTGACTTATGCCTGTTTGGCAGTTCCCTATGTCTCCGGTCGAAGTGAATCCGGTGACAGCATTCCCGGAGTGATCTCATGAGCAAGCGCACCTTCCAGCCCAACAACCGTCGTCGCGCCAAGAAGCACGGCTTCCGTGCCCGCATGCGTACCCGCGCCGGCCGTGCCATCCTCTCGGCACGCCGCGCGAAGGGCCGTACCGAGCTCTCCGCGTAAGCAGCTGTGCTCGCCCGCCCGTTCCGTTTGACCCGCGGGAGCGACTACCGACTGGTCGTTCGACGCGGATCGCGTTGTGGCGGGGCCCGCGTCCTCACCTCCATGCTGGCGACGGGCGAGAGCAGGGCCGCGCGGTTCGGCTTCATCATCAGCAAGCAGGTGGGCACGGCCGTGGTGCGCAACACCGTCCGTCGGCGACTCAAAGCCGTCTGTGCGGAGGCGCTCCCGCGTGTTCCTCAGGGCACGGATGTCGTCATCCGTGCCCTTCCTGCGTCCGCGACCGCCTCCTACGCGGAGCTTCGCAGCGATGTGCATCGTTGCCTGGCGCGGCTCGCACCGGCCGAGGCCGCCTCATGACCGCGTTGCCGGCCTCGTCGGTGGGGACGGGGGAGATGCACGGGCGCGACGTGCTTCGCAGCATCCCGCTCCTGCCGCGCAACGCCGTGCTCGCCTTCCTGGCGGGGTACCGCAGGGTGGTCTCGCCGATGTACGGGGACGTGTGTGCGTACTACCCCTCCTGTTCCGCCTACGCTGTAGGTGCGGTGCAGCAGCACGGCGCCGTGCGGGGGGCTCTGCTCTCGGCGTGGCGCATCCTCCGCTGCAATCCCTGGTCTCGCGGAGGCGTCGACGACGTCACACCGCACCGACACTTCCGCTACGACCTGACCGCACACGGTTTCGTCGTCCCCTCCCGAAAGGACTGATCGGTGGGTCTTGACCTTCTGTTCGCCAGTGCCACCCCCAGCCCGGAGCCGGCATCCGGCGGATTCGACCTGCTCGGCACGATCCTGTGGCCGCTGAAGTGGGTCGTCGAGCTCATCCTCGTCGCCTGGCATTGGCTGCTGACCGCCGTCGGTCTTCCTGCGGCCTCGGGCATCACCTGGGTCCTCTCGATCGTCGGCCTCGTGATCGTGGTCCGTGCAGCGCTCATCCCGCTGTTCGTGAAGCAGATCAAGAGCCAGCGCAAGATGATGGAAATCGCTCCTGAACTGCGGAAAGTTCAGGAGAAGTACCGCGGCAAGAAGGATCAGCTCTCTCGTGAGGCGATGAGCCGCGAGACGATGGCGCTGTACAAGAAGCACGGCACGACGCCGATGTCGAGCTGTCTGCCGCTGCTCGTGCAGATGCCGATCTTCTTCTCGCTCTACAGCGTGCTGAGCGACGTCAGCAAGCACGCGACGCAGGGCATCGGCGGTGTCGGACTGCTGAATGCGGAGCTCACGCAGGAGTTCTACGACGCCAAGCTCTTCGGCGTCGCGTCGCTGCACGAGAACCTCGGCAATGCGATCGAGGCCCAGAACGTCACCGCGATCATCATCCTGGTGACGCTGGTCGTCCTGATGATCGCGTCGCAGTTCTTCACCCAGCTGCAGATCATCTCGAAGAACCTGTCGCCGGAAGCCAAGACCGGCCAGGCGTACCAGATGCAGAAGATCATGCTCTACGTGCTGCCGCTGGGCTTCATCTTCTCCGGTGTCTTCTTCCCGCTCGGTGTCGTCGTGTACTGGTTCATCTCGAACCTCTGGACCATGGGCCAGCAGTTCCTCGTCATCCGTGAGATGCCCACCCCGGGCTCTGAGGCGGCGAAGGCGCGCGAAGAGCGTCTGGCGCGTAAGGGCAAGGCCATCGATTCCTCGGGCAAGGTCGTGCCGATGTCGGTGTACGAGGCAGAGCAGCAGCGTCTGCTGGAGCAGGCGGAGAAGGCGAAGGCTGAGGCACCGAAGCGACAGCAGCCGGTAGGGAAGAAGCGCGCGAAGAAGAAGGGAAACGCGTCATGAGTGAGGTCGTCACCGGGAGCACCGAGCCCACTGTGGCGCAGCTCGAGAACGAAGGCGATGTCGCCGCGGATTACCTCGAGGAGCTGCTCGACATCGCCGACATCGACGGCGACCTGAACCTCGATGTCCGGCAGGGGCGTGCCTACGTCTCGGTCGAGGCCGAGGGTGACGGCCTCGCGCTGCTCTCCGCTCCGGACACGGTGCAGGCGCTGCAGGAGCTCACGCGTCTCGCCGTGCAGAACAAGACCGGCTCGTTCTCGCGTCTCATCCTCGACATCGGAGGATCCCGCGACACGCGCCGCCGGCAGCTCGTGACCCTGGTCGAGGCGGCGGCCGCCAAGCTCGATGAGGGCTCGTCGCAGGCGTCGCTGCCGGCGATGTCGAGCTACGAGCGCAAGCTGGTCCACGACATCGCTGCCGAGCGAGGGCTCGTCTCCGAGTCGTACGGCGAGGGCGCGGACCGTCACACGGTCCTGCGTCGTCACTGACGTACCGAAGGCGAGTACGGGCGGGTGTCTGAGACGAGCGATTCCGGCGAGAAGACCGTCGAGCAGGAGCCGACTGTCGCTGCCGATCTTTTCGGAGACCGCCTGGAGATCGCTCGGCGGTTCACGGACTCCCTCGCCCGTGAGGGGGAGGAGCGGGGTCTGATCGGACCGCTCGAACTGCCCCGCCTGTGGACGCGTCACATCCTGAACAGCGCGATCGCCGCACCGCTCTTTCACGGTTCCGTGGCGGACATCGGGTCTGGGGCCGGGCTGCCCGGTCTGGTGCTCGCCATCGCCCGCCCCGATGTGTCGTGGACACTGGTTGAGCCGATGGAGCGTCGAATCAACTGGTTGATGGAGCAGGTGAACGATCTCGAGCTCTCGAACGTCACCATCCTCCGTGCGCGTGCGGAGGACGTCCGTGCGAAGGGTGCCTTCGACGTCGTAACGGCTCGCGCGGTGAGCGCGCTGCGTACATTGATTCCACTGACGGCTCCGCTGGTGCGCGATGGTGGTGAACTCACCCTCTTGAAGGGCATGAACGCCGCGAACGAGATCGAGGCGGCGCGGAAGCAGATCGCGAAGTTCACACTCTCCGACGTTCGCGTCGAGGTTCTGGGCGAGGGACTGCTTCCCGAGACGACCCGGGTCGTCCGTGCCCACGTGCGCTGAGGACATTGTCGTTTCACGTGAAACACTGCCGTCAGAGCGGCTCTCTCTGGTGGGCACTACCTCTTGATCGACTGATCCGAAAAGGTTGTGCCCCCTCACGCATGGGGTCCGCCCGGACAGGCCATGTTTCACGTGAAACAACAACGAGTGTCGGAGCAGTGCGGTAGGACGCTACTCTCGGCTCCGAAGGCGCTGAGTCGGGAATCGCGTTCACTGGGTGCATCGGCGACGTCGGTGTCTGGTTGCTCCAGTTACGGTGAACCTGAATCGGCGACCGACCTCTGTCTGACACGGTTGTCGGGAGCGCTGGGTTCGGCGGCGTGAAGGTTCATCCATCGCGGGAGCATCTTCGCCGAGGCGGTCAGAGGCGAGTATCACGTCTCCGGAGGCCGGCCTCGGAGGAGGGAATCGGTAGGCGCCGCCACGCAACTCCTTGGCATCGGAGCTGTGGACGGGCGTACTCATCAAGGTCTCCGAGTCTTTTCGGAAAGCGCGTGGGGAGACCGGTGGGGCACCCACCGATCGAGCCAAGGAGCGGGGGGCGCTGCCCCGGGCAGTTCGTAGGTCAAAAGTGATGTTCTCCTGCGAGGTCATTGGACGCACTGCTCGTTGAGTGCCCTTCTGCTCGACACCGGCACCTGCCCGTGCTGGTGGGTCAGCGGGCGGGGGTGCTGTCTTCACGGTGCGGCGTGGTGGGCTGCGGATCGCAGAACCTCCCGTGAGTCAGACGCAGGAGGTGGGATCGTGGTCGGCGTGGCCACATCAGACACACAACCGTTTCACGTGAAACGTCGCGCGATTCGCTTCGACGAGTTATCGCACGCGCCTACGTCGTCCGCTGACCATCTCCGAGCGTTTGCCATGGCGCATTCGGTAGTGGAGGAGGTATCCCTCAGTCGTAGCGATCTTGAATGAGTGTTTCACGTGAAACAGTCGGTTTCTCGGGGGTGGCTCCCACGGTGCCCGAGTGCCGTCCTCCCGCTGAGGGTCACCGATCTTCAGCGCGTGCGCAGAGTGTAGTGACGGTGAGTGCGGCACGGGGCGAACGTGTCATGTCCCTCTGCATCGGGTGCGTACCTATGCTCATCGGTCGTCGGGGGGAGCCCTCGTCAGAGTCGGCTGGGGCGTGCCGCTAGCTCCTGCAGGTCGCTGCGGCAGTGGAGGTTCCCCGCGGGGGTGTCGACAGGCAAGAAGGTCATCCGCTCGGCGAAGCTACCGCAGGGGGTGCCTCGGTGCCTCGTTTCCTCTGCCGTCTGAGACGCACATGGTGCCACCAGTCCTGTCAGTGACGTTCGGGGTGTGCCTCGAAGCCTGGACTGGAGCCGGCGGGCGGCATTCTCGTGGGAAAGTGTGACGGTGTCGCCGGGTTCTGCGGCGGGGGAGGCGGCGCGATACTTCGTCCCGTGCCTGGTCAATGATGACTCGGGGCAACCGGGCCGGGCCCTGGCATTCGATGGTGTGTCGACGTGTAAAGGCACCCGGTGAGTGGCCCTCTTCGGAGGAGTGGCCTCTGAACCTCTCTGCGGCGCTATCGGATCCCTCGTGCCTCGTCTCGAGTGTCGTCGGGGGGAGACGGGGTGTAACCGGTGCAGGCCTGGCGTTGGATGGCGTGTGTCCATGTGTGGAGGGGGCCGGTGAGAGCCTTGACGCGGGACTGGGCTTTGGAGCTTTTGGCCGCTGCGGCAGAGGCGCTCATGCCTCGTCTCGTGTTTCGTCCGGGGAATGACTCCGGACAACCGGGGCTGGCCTTGATCCCTCAACGGTGTCCCTCGAAGAGCGGGCCGGCCCCGGTGATCGGCCTTCCCGCGGAGGAGTGGGCAACGGTGTGACCGGGCGCCGCTGTGGCAGACGTGCCGCGGTGCCTCCTCTCTATAGCGGTCCGCGGCGGACCTGCTGCGAGCTCTGATCCTCGCTATGGACGGTGTGCACAGGAAGGGGAGTGGGAGCTGTGTGTGGCGTTCGCGCGAGGTCGGGTATGAACGTGCCCTGCCGCCACCGTGGGGCTATCGCTCGCGTGACGCAGATGGCTCTTGAGCGACGGTCGTTCCACACACTTCGGGCGCGCATGCCGAGTGGTGTGCGTGGATGGGCGACGCCACGTCGTTCGATGGGCGTCGCCGTGAAGGGAAATCCCTCCGCGCCAGGACTGCTCCCAGGTGTGCTCCGTCGTCGCGGGGCGACCCGAGCAGCGGCTGGGAACACGTGCTGCTGTGCGTGCCCGAGATGGTGAACGGATGTGAACAGGTCAGGAGGGGTTGTGTTTCACGTGAAACAGACCGCGATCGGGCGGCGGATTCATGGGAGACGAGCCGTCGCAAAGGGCGAAGGGACGGGCCACATTGGGGGTCGGTGCCCCCATGCGGCGCGATCCTTCGTCCACCTGCCGGCTCGGACGCTGGCGGAGGCAGCCGTGTGATGCTCCGCGAGTTGTGCGGGCAGGCAGATCATGGAGGGGCCAGAACGACGCGACGCGCCTGTTGCGCTGGCATACGGAGCACGGGGCGCGAGCGGACCGGATCGGTGCCGCGTGACGCTGGCGTCCTCCCGGCCGAGGGTGCACGCGTGAAGGATCCGCGTGCTCTGCGGGGGAGGTGCCCGGCAGAGCGGTGGCTCGCGGGTGTAGGCAGGGGTTATCCAGAAGGACGCGGTCGCGGATTCGCCTGACCGCGGCAGGCACCCCCGTGGAAGCTGCGACAAGGTACCCGAGTGAGGTGGGGAGGCGGAGGTTTGCGAGCGCGGGACTGGGCCTCGAGAAATGTGGGGTCGAACCGGACGACGCGGAGAAGCTAGGCCGGACCGCCAGGCGCTCTCGTCGAGGAGGGGCAGGAGGTCGGCTCGCGAGCATGCTTCGGTGGAGAGGTCAGGTCCCCAGTCGCGTGACTCACCCACCCGTCTCAGCAGGGCCAGCCGGTACCAGCGCTGGGGGCGTCTCTTGGCGCTTCGTCGGCATCGAGTTGCGCGAAGCCACCGGTGACGAAAGCCGCGTTCAGCCGGCCGTGGCTGAAGCCGTCGTTTCACGTGAAACGAACGTCACTGGAGCTCCCAGTCCGCGTATATGTGGAAGTGCGCGGACGGGAGCATCTCCGCCGCCCGGTCGCGCCTGTGATCCGACGTCGGTCGCTGCGATTAGAGTGGAACGCGGCCCCGAAAGGAGTGGATGTTTCACGTGAAACAGTCCGAGAAGGCATCGTCGAACGAATCGTTCGGGATGGACACCCCCCTCGCGCGAGAAATCGCGGATCTCTCCGTTCGTCGCCGCGCGCTCGAAGCAGTCACCGTGGAGTTCGGGGGAGACACGCGAATCCTGACGGTGTCGAACCAGAAGGGTGGCGTGGGTAAGACCACGAGCGCCGTCAACATCGCTTCGGCATTGGCTGGTCTGGGTGCGAAGGTGCTCGTCATCGACCTGGACCCCCAGGGGAACGCCTCCACGGCGCTCGGGGTGCCGCATAATGCCGACACACCGAGCGTCTATGACGTCCTCATCGACGAGTTCCCGCTCGCGGAGATCGTGCAGCCCAGTCCGGAGAGCCCCAATCTCTTCTGTGCACCGAGCACCATCCACCTCGCGGGTGCCGAGATCGAACTCGTCGCACAGGTCGCCCGGGAGCACCGACTTCGCCGTGCTCTGGAGGACTACCTCGTCGACAACCCTGTCGACTTCGTCATCATCGATTGTCCCCCATCGCTCGGACTCCTCACGATCAACGCGTTCACCGCGGCGAACGAGGTCTTCATCCCGATCCAGTGCGAGTACTACGCCCTGGAAGGCCTGAGCCAGCTGCTCGGCAGCATCCAGATGATCCAGAAGCACCTGAATCCGAGCCTCCATCTCTCGACGATCCTCCTGACGATGTTCGACGGGCGGACGCGTCTGGCGCAGCAGGTTGCGGAGGAAGTGCGCTCGCACTTCCCGTCACAGGTGTTGGACACCGTGATTCCGCGGTCCGTACGCGTATCGGAAGCCCCCAGTTTCGGCCAGACGGTCATCGCCTACGACGGTCAGTCCGCCGGAGCGATCGCCTACCGTGAGGCCGCCGTCGAGATCGCGTCGCGACAGACGCAGAGCAAGGAGAAATAATGGCGAAGCGCACTGGACTCGGCCGCGGCATCGGCGCCCTCATCCCGACGGCGGACCAGGCCGAACGTCCTGTCGACGTGTTCTTCCCGGGCGCGAAGATCGCTCCGGCACCCGAGGCTCCCTCCGCGAACGCCGACGCGGCACCCGAGGCTGAGCTCGAGGCGGTGCCCGGGATCCACCTGATCCAGGTCGACCCGCAGGCGATCGTCCCCAACCCCCGCCAGCCGCGCACGCACTTCAACCCGGAGGACCTCGCGGAGCTCGTGCACAGCGTCCGCGAGTTCGGCGTGCTGCAGCCGGTGGTGGTCCGGAAGAACAGCGACGGCGAGTACGAACTCATCATGGGGGAGCGGCGCACGCGGGCAGCCCGCGAGGCCGGACTCGAGTCGATCCCGGCCATCGTCCGGGATACCGCCGATGAGGACCTGCTGCGGGACGCGCTCCTGGAGAACCTCCACCGCTCGGAGCTGAACCCGTTGGAGGAGGCATCGGCCTACCAGCAGCTCCTCGACGATTTCGGCATCACGCAGGAGGAGCTCGCGACGCGCATCGGGCGTTCCCGTCCGCAGATCAGCAACACCATCCGCCTGCTCAAGCTTCCTGTCCCCGTGCAGCAGCGGGTGGCCGCTGGTGTCCTGACCGCCGGACACGCGCGCGCGATCCTGAGCGTGGACTCGCCGGAGGCCATGCAGCGCCTGGCGGACAAGGTCGTCAACGAGGACCTCTCCGTCCGTGCCACGGAAGAGGCGGCCAAGTCGCAGCCCTCCGCAGGGAAGACTCCAAAGCCCACGCCCGGGGCACGCCGGGCGTACCTGGATGAGGTCGCCGGCAAGCTGGGGGACCGGCTCAACACCCGCGTCCGGATCGCACTGGGAGCTCGGAAAGGCCAGGTCACGATAGATTTCGCATCGATCCAGGACCTGAACCGTATTCTCGAGGAGCTCGGCGAAGAAGGGTACGGCTCCGCGCGCTGACCCCGCCCCTGGTCGGGGGTGACATAGACTCGCGTCATCTTGTCGATGCGAGGGGGATGTCATGTCCAGACCAGCTGATCCAGCGAGTATCAAGCGTCGCGTGATCGCCGTCAGTATTGCGGCGGCTCTGGGCGGATTCCTCTTCGGATTCGACACCGCGGTGATCAACGGTGCTGTCGATGCCCTGGCGGGAGATGTCTCAGGGTTCGACCTCGGCACGGGTCTCAAGGGCTTCGCTGTCTCCTCCGCCCTGATCGGCTGTGCGGTCGGCGCCTGGTTCGCCGGCCCGGTGTCGAACAAGTTCGGACGCATCCCGGTGATGGTTGTCGCCGCGGCGATGTTCTTCGTCTCGGCGATCGGCTCCGGACTCGCGTTCAGCGTAGTCGACCTCATCGTCTGGCGTGTGATCGGCGGACTCGGCGTCGGCGCGGCTTCGGTGATCGCCCCCGCCTATATCGCGGAGGTGTCTCCCGCCGCGATCCGCGGTCGTCTGGGATCGCTGCAGCAGCTCGCCATCGTCCTCGGCATCTTCGCCGCCCTGCTGTCGGACGCCCTCCTCGCCGGCATCGCGGGGGAGGCCGACCAGCCGCTCTGGGGCCTGACCGCCTGGCGATGGATGTTCATGGTCGCGGCCATCCCCGCGCTCGTCTACGGGTTGATGTCGCTCCGGCTGCCGGAATCCCCGCGCTACCTGGTGCGCAAGGGCGAAGTGAAGCGTGCCGCGGAAGTGCTCCAGACCGTCACGGGGACGATCGACACCGAGGCGAAGATCAAGGAGATCACGGGCACGATCGACACGGAGCGCTCCGAGTCGCTGCGAGACCTGCGAGGCAGCCGTCTCGGCCTCAAGCCGATCGTCTGGGTCGGCATCCTGCTGTCGGTGTTCCAGCAGTTCGTCGGCATCAACGTGATCTTCTACTACTCCACGACACTGTGGCAGTCGGTCGGATTCGACGAGTCCAGCGCTCTCCTGACCTCCGTCATCACCTCTGTGACCAACATCGTCGTCACGATCGTCGCGATCCTGCTCGTCGACCGGATCGGTCGCCGGATCATGCTGCTCGTCGGCTCCGTCGGCATGACGGTGACCCTCGGACTCATGGCGCTCGCCTTCTCGTTCGGCACGCTGGATGCCTCGGGCACCGCGACGCTTCCCGACCCGTGGGCGACCGTCGCCCTCGTCTGCGCCAACGGCTTCGTGGTGTTCTTCGGTGCGAGCTGGGGGCCGCTCGTGTGGGTGCTCCTGGGCGAGATCTTCCCCAACTCGATCCGTGCGGGCGCTCTGGCCGTGGCTGCCGCGGCGCAGTGGGTGGCGAACTTCTTCATCTCGACGACGTTCCCCGCGTTCGCGGAGATCGGCCTCACCTTCGCGTACGGCTTCTACGCCTTCTTCGCGCTGCTGTCGTTCTTCTTCGTGTTCTTCAAGGTGCCGGAGACCAAGGGCCGCGAGCTCGAGGACATGAGCGAGGATGCGAAGGTGGAGCGCCGACCCCGTCGCGCACGCGCGTAGGCTGGAGGGATGACCGAGTCCGTCCCCCGTCGCGCCAGCCTGGAAGTGCTGCGCGCCGAGGCGTCGGACGAACTCGCCGTCCTCGTCCAGGAGCGCCTGCTCGGCGGTGAGGACCCCTGGGAGTTCATGGAGGAGCTGCCCAGTGTCGACGAACTCGTCGTCTACCTGCTGCGCGCCGACAACATCGCCGCGAACGACGGGGTACGTCCCAACGCCGCGCGGCATTACCGCGTGCTGCGCCAGATCGCCCTGGAGTACCCGGAGCTCACACCAGCCGTCTGGGGACTCCTGGACGAGAAGCAGCGCCATCGTCGCTGGGACCCTCGCATCGCCGACGCCTCCTGACGACCGATGCTCCTCGTTCCCTACGACCCGTCGTGGCCGCAGCGATTCGAGGAGTTCGCGGCATCGATCCGCGCTGCCAGGGCGGACGGCTGGATCGTCGAGCACATCGGTTCGACGGCGATCCCTGGGATGAGCGCGAAGCCGGTCATCGACCTCGCGGTGCGGGTGCAGACAGGAGAAGAGTTCGACGCGTACCGGTCCGCGTTGGAGGCGGTGGGATGGCGCACCGGCAGCGGAATCCGCACTCATCCGGTGATGATCATGGAGGCGGCCGGGGAGCGCCTCGCCATCGCACACTTCTTCACGGCAGCCGAATGGGATACCGCGCCTCAGCGCCTGCTGCGGGACTGGTTGTGCGCGCACCCGGACGATGCGGAGCGATACGAACGCGTCAAGCACGACGCAGCGCGGGCGGCGGAGGAGCGGAACTCCTCCTACAACGCAGCGAAGACCGCTGTCATCCAGGAGATCGTCGACAGGGCGCGGGCAGCACGGGGGCTCGAGCCGGTGGACGTGTACGACAAGCGCTGATCACCCTAGGCTGGCCGAGCATGCGAGAAGGGCCGCGCCCGGAGGCGCGGCCCTTCTCGTGGTCGTGGGGGATCAGCCGAGGAAAGCGGCGAGATCCTGCTCGAGGGCGAACTTCGGCTTGGCGCCGATGATCGTCGTCTTGACCTCTCCGCCCTGGAAGACCTTCATCGCCGGGATCGACGTGATCTGGTACTTCATGGCCAGCTCCGGGTTCTCGTCCACGTTGAGCTTGAGGATGGTGATCTTGTCGGGGTTGTCGGACTGGATCTCGTCCAGCACCGGCGCGACCATACGACACGGACCGCACCACTCGGCCCAGAAGTCCACCAGCACGGGACCATCGGCCTGCAGCACGTCCTGCTCCCAGGTCGCCTGGCTCGTTGCCTTTGCACTCATCAGAGTTCTCCTTGTTCGAGGTTCGCCTGTTGCAACAACGGGCGGGGGGAAAGTGTTCCCGGCCCTGGTCAGGCCGTGATGACCTCGGCGGCCTCGGCTGCGGGGACCTCGACGGACGCGTCCTCGAGATCGGCGAGGAAGTGCTCGGCGTCGAGAGCCGCGATCGTGCCCGTCCCGGCGGCGGTGATGGCCTGGCGGTAGGTGGGGTCGATCACGTCACCGGCGGCGAAGACACCGGGGACCGACGTCCGCGAGGAGCGTCCGTCGACCCAGATCGTCCCTTCGGGCGTGAGCTCGAGCTTCTCGTGCACGAGGTGCGTGCGCGGGTCGTTGCCGATCGCGATGAACAGGCCGTCGAGAGGGAGGTCGCGCAGCGACCCGTCCTCCGTGGAACGCAGCTGCACGCCGGAGACGGCGGTGTCGCCGAGGATCTCCACGACCTCGCTGTTCCAGACGAACTCGATCTTCTCGTTCGCGAAGGCGCGCTCCTGCATGATCTTCGAGGCGCGGAGGGAGTCCTTGCGGTGGATGACGTACACCTTGTCCGCGAAACGCGTGAGGAAGGTGGCCTCCTCCATCGCCGAGTCGCCGCCGCCGACGACCGCGATGGTCTTCTGACGGAAGAAGAAGCCGTCGCAGGTGGCGCACCAGGAGACGCCGAAACCGGAGAGACGCTCCTCGCCCGCGATCCCGAGCTTGCGGTAGGCCGAACCGGTGGCGTAGATGATCGTCTTGGCCTCGTGGGTGGCACCCGAACCGAGGGTGACCTTCTTGACGGGACCGGCGACATCGAGCTCCGTGACGTCGTCGTAGAGCACCTCGGTGCCGAACTTCTCGGCCTGCTCCTGGAACTTCGCCATGAGCTCAGGGCCCTGGATGCCCTCCGGGAAGCCGGGGTAGTTCTCCACCTCGGTCGTGTTCATGAGCTCGCCGCCGACCTCGACGGAGCTCGCGATGAGGAGCGGCTCCAGGTTCGCGCGCGCCGCGTAGATGGCAGCCGTGAATCCGGCGGGGCCGGAGCCGATGATGATGACCTGACGCATGTGATCTCCGTTAGAAAGGCGGTGCCGTCGAAAGACGTCCGACTGCTTCAACCCATGGTAACCGCGGGGCATTCCCGCGTCAGCGGCCGGGCAGGAAGCGGCGGACGAGCCCGCCGGCGGCCTTCAGCTCCGGGGCGCGGAAGACCGCGAGGATCGCGACGTAGACGATCACGACGACGAGGCCGACGACGGCGGTCGCCAGGGCGCCGGGGATGACTCCGGACGTGGCCCATCCGGTCGTCCCCCCGATCAGGAGGAACGTTCCCCATCCGGCGAGCCCCGCCGGGATCGCGGCGACCGCGAACAGCGCGAGAGCACGCAGCCAGGACAGGATTCCGATGCCGCCGATCTTGCGATGCAGCAGCCAGGTGGCGACGATCGTCTGCAGCGTGCTGGCGATGGACTGCCCCAGAGCCACGGCGGCGGCCAGCTGCGTGAGGTCGATGACCTCCGCCGACAGCAGGGCGACGGCTCCCAGCGCGGTCACGACGATCAGCGCGCACTGGAAGATCGTGAACCAGAAGGGCGTGCGCGTGTCGTCGTACGCGTAGAACGTGCGCTGCACGATGAACAGGATCGTGAGCGGGATCAGGCTGACCAGGTAGCAGAGGAGGACGACGGCCGCCCCCTCGGCGTCGGAAGGACTCTCGGTGAAGACACGGGAGGCGGGGATCGCCGCGGCGGCCACCGCGGCGACGGCGGCGACGATGAAGAACAGCAGCGTGCGGATGCTGCGCGAGATGTCTCCGCGGACCTCGTCGTGCCGCCCGGCGGCGGCGTGCTCGCTGATCTGCGTGAAGTACGGGGTCCCGATCGACAGCACGATGACCGAGTAGGGGAGCATGAAGATGAGCCAGGCGTTCGTGGTCACGGCGAGCGAGGCGCCCGACTCCGAGGCGTTGCTGACGATGTTGCCCTGCAGCACGCCGGCGGACAGTGAGGCGAACGCCATCAGGAAGGTCCATCCCGCGAGCTTTCCCACGTTGCCGAGGCCGACGCCCCGCCACTGGAAATCGGGGCGGAGCGAGAGGCCCGTCCGACGCCAGAAAAGCAGCAGGACGAGCGCCTGCACGGCGATGCCGAGGGTCGCCGTGCCCCCGAGCAGGGCGATCATCTCCGGCGTCCAGTCGGCGGAGTCGCGGGACACCGGCGAGAACGCCCATCCCAGGATCAGGAATCCGATGATCGAGACGATGTTGTTGACGACCGGCGCCCAGGTGAACGGACCGAAGATGCGCCGCGCGTTCAGGGCTTCGCCCAACAGGGCGTACAGACCGTAGAAGAGGATCTGCGGGAGACACCAGTACGCGAGCGCGGTCGCGAGCGCCTGGGTCGTCGAGGAGAGCCCGCCTGCCACGATCTGCACGAGCCAGGGCGCTGCGATTGTGGCGAGAGCCGTGACGGCGACGAGCACGACCGTCCCGAGGGTGAAGAGCTTCGAGATGAACGCGTTGCCCCCGTCGGCGTCGGCGGTGGCCTTGACGATCTGCGGCACGATCACCGCGGTGAGGATGCCGACGGAGATGAGGGAGAAGACGCTGTTCGGGAGCGTGTTCGCCGCGGCGAAGGCGTCGGCCGGGCCCGACTTGAACGAGCCGATCACCGCCACGAGGACGATACTGCGCAGCAGCCCGGTCACGCGGGACACCATGGTGCCGGCGCCGATGATGGCGCTGGCGCGCCCGAGACTAGTCACGCGACTCCTTTGTGGGAGGGGCATCCGGGCCGTCGGGGCGCTCCTGCACCGCGGCTTCCGCTTCCTTCTCCTCGATCAGTTCCTCGACGGCGGCCTCTACGGCCTGCTCCTCGATGGCCTCCCGACGCTTCCGGCGCACCGTGCGCACCACCCCGAGGGCGATGAGGAGCACGGCGAGGCCGCCGAAGACGATGAGGCCGATGGTCTCCCATTCCGCGCGCACCGCGACACGGATGGTCTGCTCGGACTGGATCGGCACTCCGGTTGGGCTGGTGAGGCTGAGGCGCAGGTCGAGCTCGCCGCTGCCGACCCGGGCCGACACCGGCACCTTCGCCCTCGTGGTCGAACTCGCCTGCACGGCGACGTCGATCACGGGTGTCACTTCGAGGCGCGGATCAGTGGGGGACGCGTACAACCGCACCGTCACCGGCCACGGGAGGTCGTTGCGCACGGCGATGGGGAGGTCGGCGTTGGCCGTGAGGAGCTGGATGGTGCTGGAGTCGGGGATGCTGACGGCGCCGAGCGTCTCGGTGGTGCGCGCGCGATGGGCCGCGACCTTCTCGATGAAGGCTTCCGCGGAGGAACCGACCGCGATGGTGCGCAGGATCCGGATCCGCTCCGGGCTCAGCAGCACGAGGGGGTCACTGAGGATGGTCGCGAAAGCGGTGAGGGAGCGCTCATCGGCGAGGAGGTTCGTGAGGTCGGACGCCCGGGTCGCCGCGGCCGTCTCCGGCAGTGTCACCGCGACGGCAGGGGCCGCCCGCACCGCCGAGAGCTCGAAGCCGATGGAGTCCGCGGTGGAGATCGCGTCACGAAGGGCCTCTGCGGGACGACTCTCGTCGCGCTCCAGGCCGATGAGGAGCGGAGCGCCAGGCGCCCGGGCACCGGCGAGGAAGAGCCGGGCTGCCGCCTCTGCCAGCAGCCCCTGGCGGGGAGCCGAGGCGGATTCGGTCGCCGCTGCGGAGAGGGCCGCCGACGTGGCCGCGTCGGTGACGAGCAGGTCCTGTCCGCCCGCCGTCGCATGAGCCGCACTCTGACCGCCGACCGTCTCGGACGACACGACCGTCGTGGCGGTGCCCCCCAGGTAGCCGGTGAACGACGCGAGGTCAGCCTGCGTGAGGTCGCTCTCCGGCCAGACGATTCCCGGGACCGCGCCGTCGATCTCCGTGAGCTCGTCGTCGGTGGGAAGCGCGGGCCCGTCGGTCGGCGTCGCCGAGGGGTCGGCGGTGGCGGCGGGGGTGTTCGTCGGTGTCACGGCGCGCTGCTGCGGGAAGGCCGCGGGATCGAGCAGCGAGGTCAGCGGCAGCGGCGCCAGCGCCTCGGGCAGACCGGCCTGCGCCTGCACCGTGAGGTCGGCATCGCCGAACTGCAGGGCGAAGCGGGCGTTGGGGAGTTCGTCGAGCCTCTGCAGCCAGTCGCTCGCCGTGGAGGGAGCCGCGGTGCCCAGTGCGCGGATCGAGGTGAGGATGGCGGGATCGACCGCGAGCACAGCCGTCGTCCCGGCGACGCCGTCGAGCTGCGCGGTGAGGTCGCCGTCCGGGGCGGTCAGCTCCGTGAGCTCGTCAGCGCTCAGGAGGGCACCGCCGGCCGGGGTGGCGGTGATGGGCACGAGGACGCCGACCGGACTGGTCGGGCTGGAGCTGACCACGAGGACGCTCGTCGCGCTGGTGTCCCAGGTGGTGGTGCGCTCCCCCTCGGCGTCCTCCGTACCGGCATCGCTCAGGGAGGCCCGCAGCGGGTACACCCCCGGTTTCAACGGCTTCAGCGTCTCCTGCGGCACGAACACGGTGGTGGTGGCGGATCCGCCCGCCTCCGCCGGCTTGGTGGCCTCTTCGCCGAGGGGAAGGAAGGAACCGGCGGCCTGACCCTCGTCCAGCCATTCGGTCACGGCATCGTCGTCGGTCAGTGGGGTGCTGCCGAGCTCGATCTCGACGCGACCCGCGGAGAGCTCCGCCTCGGTCTCGTTCTCGATCGTGACCACGGCCGACGTCGACGTCCCCGGCGCGACGGTGCCGCGTAGACCCGCCGTGACGTGCAGTTCGACACGGTGGTCGTCGTCCGCGGCGGGCTGGTCGGCCGCCATCGCGGGACCGGCGACACCCACCGCGCAGACGCCGGCGGCGACCACGAACGCCGCGAGCCGGCGCGCACGCGCGCGGAGGCCCGTCGGGGGAGTGATCGCGGTCATGAAGGTCTTCCTCGAACGCCGGGGAAAGGCGGATCGTGAGTACTGACCCTGCGATTCTAGGAGGCCGGACGGAGGAGAACCCTGAAGACGCGTAGAGTGACGGCCGTGTCCGACACCCCCACCCCCCGCCCCGACCCGCTCCACAGCGCTGCGTTCGCCGCGGATCTCGATGCCGCCGATCTCCGATCCGAGCCGCTGCGACGTCTCTGGGGCGAGGAGGCGGATGATGCACTCGCCCGTGGTCTGCGCGAGCCCATCCTTCGGGCGATCGCCGAGGATGAGGGGGTCCTCGCGACCCTCGGACGCCTCCTGGTGCTCGGCCTTCCCCAGCCGCGCGCGGCCGTGGAGCGCGCACTGCCGACGCTCGGCGTGGACGGGCTGGAGGCTCTGGGGATGGCGACGACCGACGCCGACACCGTGACGCCGAGCGCGCTGCTGCGCCCGCAGTCGTTCGTCGACGAGGACGGAGTCGGGGAATGGTGGATCGCCAGCGACCTGGACGAGGTCGCCCTCGACGGCCCACTGCCCGCCGACCACGTCCTCGGTGTGGGCGGCGCCTCCCGCACGCTCGCTGAGACGGTCGTCCCGCTCGCGGTGGATCGTGCCCTCGACCTCGGCACGGGCTGCGGCATCCAGGCGCTCCTCGTGGCACGACGCGCCGGCCGGGTCGTGGCCACCGACGTCTCCCGCCGCGCCCTCGCTTACGCCGCGCTGAACGCACAACTGAACGGGGTCACGAACATCGAGTTCCGTCACGGGAGCATGTTCGAGCCGGTCGCCGGGGAGGCGTTCGACCTCATCGTCTCGAACCCGCCGTTCGTGATCACCCCGCGCACGGCGGGGGTGCCCGCCTACGAGTATCGCGACGGCGGTCTGGTCGGCGACGCACTGGTCGAGCAGTTCGTGCGCACGGCACCGGCGCACCTCACCCCGGGCGGCATCGCGCAGCTGCTGGGCAACTGGGAGTCGCGGACGGGCATCACCGGCCTCGCGCGGCTGGACGCGTGGGTGCCCGCCGACCTCGACCTGTGGGTCGTGGAGCGGGAGGAGCTGTCCCCTCTCGCCTATGCCGAGCTGTGGATCAGGGACGGCGGGATCACACCGCGCGATGCCGCCTTCACTCCGCTGCTGACCGCGTGGCTCGACGACTTCGCGGCGCGCGGCGTGACCGCGATCGGCTTCGGCTACGTGCTGCTCCGCCGGGGGCAGGGGGAGCTGCTGCGGCGATCGGAGCGGGTGACGCAGCCCGTGGCGAACGTGGGCGCGGCGCTCGGCCTCGGGCTCGCGGCCCACGATGCGCTCGCCGCAGGGCTGCCCGACACCCTCGTCGTGGCTCCGGACGTCACCGAGGCGCGCCACCTTCTCCCCGGTAACGACGACCCGAGCGTGATCGAGCTGCGTCAGGGCGGCGGGTTCGCACGCACCGTCGCGGTGGACCCCGCGCTGGCCGGCTTCGTCGGCGCGTGCGACGGCGAGCTCCAGGTGCTGCAGATCGCCCCCGCCCTCGCGGACCTCTTCGAGGTGCCGTTCGCGCAGCTGTGGGCGGAGCTCGAGCCGCGCATCCGCGGGCTCGTCCTCGACGGCTTCCTGCTCCCGGGGGAATAGTCCCGGCTTCCATGCGTTCGAATACACCATGAAGGCTTTCGGATTCCTCTCGTTCGGTCACTACGCCGACGTGCCCGGCTCGGCCACCCGCACGGCGGGCGACATGCTGAAGCAGACCATCGAGATCGCGGAGGGCGCCGACGAGCTCGGCGTCAACGGCGCCTACGTCCGCGTGCACCACTGGGCACGCCAGGCGGCGTCCCCGATGCCGCTGCTGACGGCCATGGCCGCGCGCACCGAGCGCATCGAGGTCGGCACCGGCGTGATCGACATGCGGTACGAGAACCCGTTCCAGTTCGCCGAGGAGGCGGCCGCACTCGACCTCATCGCGGACGGCCGTATCGCGCTCGGCGTGAGCCGCGGGTCACCCGAGACGGCGCTGCGCGGCTACGAGACCTTCGGCTTCCGCGACGAGGAGGACCCGGAGCGCGGCAGCGTGCTCGCACGGGAGAAGTTCGAGATCTTCCTCCGCGCCATCGACGGCGAGCGACTCGCTCCCGGCGACCCCCGGATGGTGGGTGCGGGACAGTACCTCGCGATCGAGCCGCAGTCCCCCACGCTGCGCGACCACATCTGGTGGGGCTCGGGTTCGCGCGCGACGGCCGAGGAGACCGGCCGCAAGGGACTCAACATGATGAGCTCGACGCTCGTGACGGAGGCCACCGGTCAGCCCTTCCACGAGCTGCAGCGCGAGCAGATCGAGCTCTTCCGCTCCGCCTACCGTGAGGCCGGCCACACCGGGACGCCTCGCGTGTCGGTCAGCCGCAGCGTGTTCCCGCTCGTGTCGGACATGGACCGCGCCTACTTCGGGCTGCGGAGCGAGGAGAACGGCGACCAGATCGGCATCATCGACGGGTTCCGCTCCACGTTCGGCAAGACCTACGCCGCGGAGCCCGATGTCCTCATCGAGCAGCTCCGTCGGGACGAGGCCGTCATGGCCGCGGACACCCTCATGCTGACGATCCCGAACCAGCTCGGGCCGGAGTACAACCTCCACGTGCTCGAGGCGTTCGCGGAGCACGTGGCGCCGGCCCTCGGGTGGAAGCCCAACACGGAGGGTCCGGTCCAGGGCGACCCCGTGGTCTGATCCGGTACGGCGGTCCGACCGATAGTGTCGGAGGCATGTCCGCAGGCAGTTCCCCCCTCACCATCCGGCCGTGCCGGGGGGAAGAGGAGTACGCGGAACTCGTCGAGATCTGGCGCAGCGCCGTTCGCGCCACCCATGACTTCCTGGAGGAGACCGACTTCGCCCGGATCGAATCGCACCTCGCGTCCGACTACTTCCCCGCGGTGACCCTCACCGTCGCCGAGCAGGACGGGGTTCCGGTCGGGTTCGCCGGCGTCCACGACGACGGGCTGGAGATGCTGTTCGTCTCCTATGCCGTTCGCGGACGCGGTGTGGGCTCTGCCCTGCTCACCGAGGTCGTCGTCCACCAGGGCGTGGCCAGGGTCGATGTGAACGAGGACAACCCGGGCGCGCGCGGGTTCTACCGCAGCCGAGGCTTCGTGGAGGTGGGCCGGAGCGCGCTCGACGGTGACGGTCGTCCCTATCCGATCATCCACATGGCGCTTTCGGACGACCCCAAGGCCTGATCCGCGGGTGTCCGGTACGGCGGCCCGCTCTTGACACCGGCCGCGGAACGCCCGACGCTGGGGACGGCGCGCCGACCGGTGCCCGTCCCCACCGCTTCGGAGGCACCATGACCCGCGTGCGCGTCGACCTCAACATCACTCTCGACGGCTTCGCCACGACGACCGATCAGACCCCGGAGAACCCGTTCGGCGAGGACTGGGGACGACTCACCGCCGCCTACACCGCGACCCGCACCTTCCAGGAGCGCGTCTTCCACGACACCAGCGGCGCCGGCACGACCGGGGTGGACGAGAAGTACGCGGCACAGTACTTCCAGGGCATCGGTGCCGAGATCATGGGCGCCGGGATGTTCGGCCTCCACGCGAACCCGGACGACCCGGAGTGGCGCGGCTGGTGGGGCGAGGAGCCGCCGTTCGAGGTTCCGGTGTTCGTCCTCACCCACACCCCGCGCCCGCCGATCGAGTTCGCGAACGGCACGAGCTTCCGCTTCCTGACCGCGACCCCCGAGGAGGCGCTGCGGGAGGCCGTGGCGGTGGCCGGAGGGCGTGACGTCCGTGTCGGCGGCGGGGCGACCACGGTCCGGGAGTTCCTGCGCGCGGGGCTCGTCGACGACCTGCACGTGGGCATCACCCCGATCCTCACCGGCAGCGGGATCCGTCTGTGGGACGACCTGCGCGGCCTCGAGGCCGGCTATCGCGTGACCTCCGAGGTCGCGGAGTCCGGCGTGACCCACATCACGTTCTCCCGCGAGGCCTGAGGCCCCGGCGCGCGGTCGCAGATTCGCACCGAGGTCGCACGGATTGCCGGGAGAACCTGCGACCTCGTGCGGAAGTGCGGTTGTGCCCAGGAAAGTCGCGGCAGGGGTCTGGAAGGATCGGGGCGTGCATTCCGCGCTCGCTCCCTCCGAAACCGTCCCGTTCCGGGGGCGCCGCTCCGTGGTGCTCTCGGTGTTCCTCATCCCGCTGGCTCTGGCGCTCCTGCTGTTCACCGTCGAATCCGGCCCCGTCTTCCTCGTGTGTCTCGTGGCCGTCCTCCCCGCGGCGGCGGTGACGATGTTCGCCGCGCGCTGGGTCGCTCCGCGGGTCTCGCGCTCCTGGACGTCTTCCCTGCTGGCGCCGGCCTGGGGCGCCGGTGCCGCGGTGCTCATCGCCACCGGGCTCGGCGCGTGGTCTTCCGAGCAGGCGCTGTACGTCGACGATCAGGGCATCCTGCGCGAGGCGATCCCCTCGACGTGGGTGCTGACGCCCATCGTGGAGGAGCTCGGGAAGGGTCTCGGGGTGCTGCTCATCCTCGTGCTCGCCCGGCGCGTCGGGCGCCGCGGCGTGCTCTTCGGCGCGATGGCCGGGGCGCTGGTCGGCGTGGGCTTCGCGGCGGTGGAGGATGCCTCCGCCATCGCGGCTGACATCGCGGCGAACGATGTGGGCTACGGCGTGGTGACGTGGATCGTCCGCACGCTGACCTTCCCCACGCATGCCGCCCTCACCATCTGGACCGGGGCGGCACTCGGCCTCGCGCTGGACGCCCGTCGCGCCTGGTCCCGCCCGCTCGTCGCGCTCGCCGGACTCACGGTGGCCATCGGAGCCCACGCCGCCATCAACTACGGGAACCTCGCCGGCGCCACCGATCAGGCCTCGTTCTTCACAGCCGTGGGCACAGCCTTCGGCTGGATAGCGGTGTCGACGGTCTTCGCGGTGACCCTCCGCCTCGTGCTGACCCGCCGCGGAGCCTGAGCCCTCGCGGATCGCGTGCACAGCTTCGGAGATCTCGACCGACACGCCGACGTGGGGGGGGCTGAACGACGGCGAGTCGAGCCCCGGCTCCGAAGCTGTGCCCGGACGGGCGGCGGCCTCGCGGGTGCTTCAGATGTCGCTGAAGTCGTTGCCACCGGTGCTGAGGCGGCTCACGATGTCGCCGGTCATCTGGAGGTCGACGTACTCCACACCGACCTCGCCGGGGTTCACGAGCGAGGAGGTGCCGGGTACTTCCCGCACGCCGATGCTCAGGTAGTCGGCGACGCCATCGCCGTCCTCATCCCACCCGTCCACGGCCCCTGCGGCCATCGCCTCAGCGCGCGTCGAGCCGATGCCGATACCCTCCGGAGTCCGGACGATCACTCCCGGCGCGTCTGCCGACACGACGAGGTCGATGCGGGTGTCGCGGACCGTGGCCTTCGTTCCCGGCCAGTCGTAGCCGGCGTACACGGCGCCGTATGGACCCTCCACGGGTGCCTCCGTCGGCGCCGCTCCGAACGCATCGGTGAGGGCCGCGAGGGCGCCGTCGGCGTCGTCGTATGCGAGGACCGGGCCGTCATCGATCGAAAGGCCGTCAACCGAGATCTCGACGACACGGTCCGCGGGCGTCGCGGGGGGAGAGGCGATGATCGACGGCGACGGCGACGGCGACGGCGACGGCACTGGTCCACCGCCCTCCGTGCTCTCGGGCGCGCAGGCGGTGAGGGCGAAGCCCAGGAGTGCAGCTGCGGTGGAAGCGATCACGAGCCGAGAGGGGTGGGGCATGGCTTGAGCCTAGAGTGAACGCGGGATCGACCGGCGGACGGAGGCTGAACCGTTATCGGTGGGGGATCCGTGCGCGAAGAGTGGGCGCCGCCCGGGGACCACCCCGGACGACGCCCGCTGACGGGCTACGCCGTTTCGATCGTCTCCACCGTGGCATCCCGGCGGCGGCGACGCAGCGCGAACAGACCGAGGCCGGCGGCGAGCAGCACGACCGCGCCGATGACGAACGGCGTGCTGTCGGCACCGGTCGTCGCGAGGTCGCCGTCGGTCGCGCCACCCGAGTCGCTCTCACCGGGGACGATCGCTCCGCCACCGGCCGCCGCGGCCACGGTCAGGGAGGCCGTCACCTCTGAGCCGTCGGGGAGGATCACGGCGAGGGTGTGCGCACCCGCCGGGGTGCCCGCCGGGATGGTGACGGTGCGCGCGAACGTGCCGTCCGCCGCGACCGTGACCGTACCGAGCGAGACCGGGTCGGACCGCAGCTCGAGCGCGAGCTCGGCGCCCTCCGCGAAGCCGCTGCCCGACACGGCGAGCGTGCCGCCGGCGGTGACCGAGGACGCGCCCAGCTCGACGGTCGCGGGCTTCTCGGGCTCCGGCTCCTCCGTGACCGGTGGGGTGACGCCGGCCTCGGTCACCCACTTCTCGCCCGCGTCGGACTTGGTCACGGTGAACGTGTCGTAGACCGCGCCCACGGGGAGGTCGGTCGTGGCGTCCGGCTGCTTCTCGGCGAGGTACGACCGGTAGACGAGCTGGTTCTTCGAGACATCGATCACCTGGTAGGTCGTCACGCCCTGGCCGCGCAGCACCTGGGTCGCGCCGTTGTTGGTCCAGACGTTCTTCTCGGGCGTCTCCAGGTCATAGTGCTTGGCGCCGGAGTTCGACACGACGTACACAGGACCCGTGGTCAGACCGGGAGTGTCCGTGGCATCCGTGTTCACGAAACCGCGGGCATACGTGTGGTCGTGGCCCATGAGCACGAGGTCGATGTCGTTGCGCTGGAAGACGGGCAGCCACTCGGCACGGAGCACCGGCTCGTCACGACCGGCCGACGCGGAGAACACCGGTTGGTGGAACGTGACGACATTCCACTTCGACGGGCTGTTCTGCAGCAGCAGGTCGAGCCACGCCGCCTGGAAGCGCGTCCACAGCGTGCCGATCTGCGACGACGGGCATTCCGCGCCCGTGCAGGAGGGGAGCCCGGCCGGCGTGAGGAAGGTCGTGTCGCGGGTCGCGTTCAGGGTGATGAAACGGACGCCCTGGTAGTCGGTGTAGTACGCGGTCTCTGCGGCGAACGAGCTCCAGTGGTCGAAGAACGCACGATACTGCTGTGCGACCTCGGAGTCGCCCTTCGCGAGGTTCGCGAGCTCCCCGATCGAGCTCGTGGACGGGTTGTTGTGCGGGTACTCGAACGCGGCCTTCCAGGCGGTGAGGAGCTTGTCCCCCGAGTACTCGTGGTTGCCGGGGGCGGCCATGACGTTGGTGCGCACGGCGGAATCCTCCATGCCCTTGAACCAGTTCAGCCACTCGTTCTCGTTGCTGGACGTGTTGATGAGGTCTCCGGCGTGCACGGAGCCGATCGATCGCGGGGCGTGGGCCTCTGCCTGCTTCACCACGCTCGGCCAGGTGGTGTCGAGACCGATCTGGGCGTCGCCGTAGTAGATGAACTGGAAGTCGCTCGCCTTCGGGTCCGCGGTGCGGAACTCGTGCCAGTCGCTCCAGCTGCCGGGGAGGCCGACGCGGTAACGGTACGCGGTGGCGGGGGTGAGGTCCGTGACGGTGGCCGAGAAGTGCTTGTTCGGGTTGCCGTTCACCACTCCGGCGTCATAGGCGTCGACCGTCCTGGTGGCGCCACCTGCTGCGGGGCCGATCTCGACCTGACCTGCCGTGTGCGACGCGTCGCCGGCGAGCCAGGAGAACGACTGCGACACCTCCGGCTTCTCGGTCGGGGTGAGGATGACGCGGGTCGGCGGGGCGACGACGGGAGTGCCGGGGTCGGAGGCCTTCACGAGGGTCAGCGACGACATGTCGAAGTAGATGTCGGAGCTCGAGGCCCGGTCCTGGAACAGCGACACGGCGATGGTGTTCGTGCCGTCGCGGAGCAGGTCGCCCTCGGCGCTGAACGTGCTGGTCAGGGGGTCGCCGTTGGAGTCTCCGGCGTACTCGACGTTGGTGGTGTCGGTGATGCGGCCGTCGACGTAGCGGGCCACCTCTTCGCCGTTGATCCACACGATGATCGCGTCGTCGAAGGTGACGGTGCTCTGCAGGGCGGCGACCTGCTCGGCGACGCCGGCCTCCAGCTCGAAGGTCGTGCGGAAGAAGTACGTCGGCACCGTCGGTGCCTTCACCCCGTCGAGGTAGTGGTTGAGGAGTGTCTTCGGGGTCTGCGGTCCCACCGGCGCGAGGGCGCCGTTCTTGGCACCGAAGCTGCCCGGTGCGGTCTTCCAGGCGCTGTCGTCGTACGCGGGCAGGGTCCAGTCGCGCAGCGCGGCCGGGGCGGGCGACGGGTCGGAGCCGTCGTCGAGGTAGTGCCAGGGGGTGTCGCCGGTGAGGAGCGAGCCGGTCGGCACTTCCGGGTCGGGCGCGGCGAGGGCCGCGGGGGCGACGACGGCGCCGCCGAGCACGGCGAGCAGCGCGACGGACGTCAGTCCGCGACGCCGCCACCGCACCGCAGGGGTGGGGGAGGTCATGTCTGTCCTTCGTGGGTGGGTGTCCGTGCTCAGCCGCACGGGGCGCCCACAGCCCAGCGGAGCCGGATGACCGGGGTCTGACATCAAGACGACGGGGAGGTGAACGCGGGCGCGTCAGGGGGCGGCCGGTACGCTGGAACCCATGCTCAACATGGCCGACGGCCTCGCCCGTCTCGGCGCGCTCGCCGAGAATCCCGTCGTCCGTACCCTCGCGGAGGCCTTCGACGCCGCCGGTTTCGAGCTCGCCGTCGTGGGCGGTCCGGTGCGCGATGCGCTGCTCGGCCGGGAGACGCACGACCTCGACTTCACGACGAGTGCGTCGCCGGACGAGATCCTCGCGATCGTGAAGCCGGTGGCCTCCGCGCACTGGGACATCGGTCGCGCCTTCGGGACCATCGGCGCCCGGGTGCGCGGCGAGCAGGTCGAGATCACGACCTACCGGGCGGACAGCTACGACGGCGTGACCCGTAAGCCGACGGTGGAGTTCGGCGACTCGATCGATGGCGACCTCGTCCGCCGCGACTTCACGGTCAACGCGATGGCCCTCCAGGTGCCCGCGGTGAAGCTCGTCGATCCGACCGGCGGGGTCGAGGACCTCGTGGCGGGGGTACTGCGGACGCCGACGGATCCTCGGGTGTCGTTCGGCGACGACCCGCTCCGGATGCTGCGGGCCGCCCGGTTCAGCGCGCAGCTCGGCTTCACGGTGGAGGAGGACACGGAGCGGGCGATCACCGAGCTCCGCGACACCCTGAAGATCGTGAGCCCCGAGCGCGTGCAGTCCGAGCTCGTGCGCCTCATGCAGACCGACGACCCCGTCCGCGGCATCCGGGTGCTGGTGGAGACCGGGCTCATCGACGAGTTCCTCCCCGAGGTGAGCGCCCTCAAGCTCGAGGTCGACGAGCACCACCACCACAAGGACGTCTACGAGCACTCCCTCACGGTGCTCAGCCAGGCCATCGCGCTCGAGCATGCCCGGAACCCCGGGGCGGCGCCGGACGTGCCGCTGCGGATCGCGGCTCTGCTCCACGACATCGGCAAACCCCGCACGCGCAAGCTCGAGTCGGGCGGTGCGGTGACGTTCCACCACCACGACGTGGTCGGCGCGCGCATGGCCCGCAAGCGGCTGCAGGCGCTGCGCTTCGACTCGGCGACCACCGATGCCGTCGCGACCCTGATCGAGCTGCATCTTCGGTTCTTCGGCTATGCGGAGGGGGCGTGGACGGATGCCGCCGTGCGCCGCTACGTCCGCGATGCCGGGGACCTGCTGGAGCGGCTGCACATCCTCACGCGCGCCGACGTCACCACGCGGAACAAGCGCAAGGCCGCCCGGCTCGCCGCCGCCTACGACGACATCGAGTCACGGATCGCGGCGCTCCGGGAGCAGGAGGAGCTCGACGCGATCCGTCCGGAGCTCGACGGCAACCGCATCCAGGAGGTCCTCGGCATCAAGCCGGGCCGGGAGGTCGGCGAGGCGTACCGGTTCCTCCTCGATCTGCGCCTCGACGAGGGTGTGCTGGGCGAGGCCGTCGCGGAGCAGCGTCTCCGGGAGTGGTGGGCGTCGCGCGGTTGACTCTTGCCGGCCCACCCCCTTCCGTGCGTCCCGGCCCCTTACGGCCGCACGCAGGGGGCCGGGAGGACCGGAGAGGGGTGGGTCGACCTCAATTGACGATGGCGGCAGCGTCCGGAGGGAGTGTCAGGGACGTGGAGGAGCGCGTCAGGGCGGCGGTGGCGAGGAGGAGGTCGGCCGTAGCGGGGACACTGAACGTCGCGGGGGTGGGGGAGAGGTTCACGAGCACCGACACTCCTCCTCGGTCGATGCGGTAGACGCGGTGCTCGGGGCGGCCGTCCGTCTCCCGGACCTCGACCGTCGTGTGCGCGGAGTCCGGGTCGGTGAGCTCCGGTCGCGCTCGCCGCAGTCGTGCCAGGTCGCGGTACAGCGACAGGAGCCGGGAGTGCTCCGGGGCCTCGGCCTCCGCCCAGTCGAGGTGCGAGCGGTGGAAGGTCTCGGGGTCCTGCGGGTCGGGCACCGCATCCGGATCCCATCCCATGCGGGCGAACTCCGCCGTGCGGCCCTCGGCGACCGCGCGGCCGAGCTCGGGTTCGGGGTGGGAGGTGAAGAACTGCCACGGGGTCGTCGCCCCCCACTCCTCGCCCATGAAGAGCATCGGGGTACCCGGCGCCGTCAGGGTGAGCACGGCGGCCACCGCGAGCCGGTCGGGGGAGAGCGTGGCAGAGAGCCGATCTCCGCCGGCGCGGTTGCCGATCTGATCGTGGTCCTGCGCGAAGGTCACCAGCCGCCAGCTCGGCACCTCGGCCGGGATCGAGGCGCCGTGCGGACGGTCGCGGAAGGACGAGAAGGTGCCGTCGTGGAAGAAGCCGCCCTCCGTCACCTTGGCCACCGCCTCGTCTGCGGCGAAGTCCGTGTAGTACCCGGCGGTCTCTCCGGTGAGCGCGACGTGCACGGCGTGGTGCCAGTCGTCGGACCACTGCGCCGTGAGCCCGTAGCCCCCGGCTTCCCGCGGCAGGATGAGCGTCGGATCGTTGAGGTCTGACTCCGCGATGAGGCTCAGCGGCCGGTTCTGCTGCGCGGAGAGGGCGTCCACGCGTTCGGCGAGCTCCCGCAGCAGGTGCACCGGCCGCCGGTCGTGGAGGGCGTGCACGGCATCGAGCCGGAGTCCGTCGACGTGGAAGTCGCGCAGCCACATCAGGGCGTTGTCGAGGATGTACTCCCGCACGGCGTCCTCGTCGAGGTTCACCGAGTCGCCCCAGGTGGTGCTCTCGCCCTCGCGCAGGTACGGGCCGAAGAGGGGGAGGTAGTTGCCGCTCGGGCCGAGGTGGTTGTAGACGACGTCCTGCACGACCGCGAGCCCGTGCGCGTGGGCGGCGTCGACGAAGCGCTGATAGGCCGCGGGGCCGCCGTACTCCTCCTGCACCACGTACCAGAGCACGCCGTCGTATCCCCAGTTCCAGCGGCCGTTGAAGCCGTTCACGGGCAGCAGCTCGACATGCGTGACGCCGAGGTCGACGAGATGCGCCAGGCGACCGCTCGCCGCGTCGAGAGTGCCCTCCGGCGTGAACGTGCCGAGGTGCAGCTCGTAGATCAGCCCGCCCGCGAGCTGCCGTCCGGTCCAGGAGGCGTCGGTCCAGGCGAAGGCTGCGGGGTCGAACGCCGCCGAGGCCCCGTGCACGCCGTCCGGCTGCCGCCGCGAGCGAGGGTCAGGGCGGAGGTCGTCGCCG
Organism: Microbacterium meiriae; assembly: GCF_032364335.1. NCBI lineage: Bacteria > Bacillati > Actinomycetota > Actinomycetes > Micrococcales > Microbacteriaceae > Microbacterium > Microbacterium meiriae. The sequence goes on along the minus strand of NZ_CP133984.1, from coordinate 3,445,221 downwards.
TCGTCCAGCAGGAAGCCGTAGCGCTCCCCGTCCGCGAGGACCAGATCGGTGGTCCAGCGCCCCTCTGCCCCCGCCGTGAGTGCGCGCTCCTCCACGGTGGTGCCCGCGTCGTCGAGGCGTCGTACCCGCACGCGCGACGCCCGCGGCGCCCACACCTCGATCATCGAGCCAACTCGATCAGCGCGACCGGGTAGGTGTCGAGGAGTTCCGCCAGTCGCACGGGCCCGGGCGGGATCCGCCGGCCGGTGAGGAGGTCGGTCCCCGGCAGCTCGGGGCGCATCATGACCGTGTCGCCCCAGCCCCCGCGGCGCGCCAGCGCGACCGGCAGCCGTGTGGCCACGGCGGTCGCGCCGCCGCGGTGCACGGCGATCGCGTGGTCTGCGGCCTCACCTTCGACGACGGCCGGCCGGTAGAAGCGGAACAGCTCCGGATTGTCCCGCCGCAGTCGCAGTGCCCGCGAGGTCACCAGCAGCTTCGCGGCACCGGAGTCGTCGATCGGGGGGACCACACCGCGGGCGTGGTCCGCGTCGAGCTCCCGCAGCATCCGGGCGCGCAGAGTGAAGTCGATGGGTCGACGGTTGTCGGGGTCGACGAGCGAGAGGTCCCACAGCTCGGTGCCCTGGTAGACGTCAGGAACGCCGGGGCCGGTGAGCTGCAGCAGCTTGGCGGAGAGGGAGTTGGAGCGACCCGCGTCGAGGATCTCGGCCACGAAACGGTCGAGGATCGGGGCGGCCTCCCCCTCGACGGATCGGGCGATCGCGGCCAGGCCCTCTTCGAACTCCGCATCCGGATGCTGCCAGGTCGTCCCCTCCGCGGCCTCACGCGCGGCCTTGGTGGCGTAGGCGAGCAGCCGGTCGGAGGGCAGCGGCCAGGCGCCGACCGCGGCCTGCCAGATCAGCGCGTCGAGCGGGCCGTGCCCGGTGGTCGCCACGGCGCGCAGCTCGGCCAGCACCTCGGCCCAGCGCTCCGGGATCTCCGAGAGCACCGACAGGCGCGCGCGCACGTCCTCCGAGCGCTTCGTGTCGTGCGTGGAGAGCGTCGTCATCGAGTGCGGCCACGCCGCCAGTCGTGCCCGCTGCGCGTCGTGGAACTCCTCGACCGACAGGGCGGGGATCGACGGGTCGGCGCCGACCTCGGTCAGTGTTCCGAGGCGGGTGAACCGGTAGAACGCGGTGTCCTCCACACCCTTCGCCATCACGGCGCCGCTCACCTGGGGGAATCGCTGCGCGACCTCGAGGCGCGGATCGTTCAGCAGCGGCTCCAGCGCTGTGAACGCGGTCGCGAGGTCGGGACGTCGCCGCCGTGCCTCCGCGAAGGCGGCGCGCAGGTGCTCGCGGCCCTCCGGGAGGTAGGAACGATACACGGGGAAGCAGGCGAGGAGCTCGGCCAGCGCGTCGTCGGCGTGCACGATCCCGTGGGGGAGCGTACGCACCAGTCGGCGCACCTCGGCGGCCAGGAGAGTGTCCGCGATCATCCGCTTCGTGTCGTGGATGAGGTCGTGCCAGGGGAGCGCGTCCGGGAGTCCGGTCTCCGCGCGGAGCCTGGCATCCAGCCGGTCGAGCGCCGCGACGCCCTCCGCGTCGACGAACAGGCGGTCGAGCTCGGCCAGCGCGTCGTATCCGGTGGTGCCGTCGGTCCGCCACCAGGCCGGCAGGGCCTCGCCCGGCTCCAGGATCTTCTCGACGAGCGTGTACGCGCGTCCGGTCGCGTCGGCGAGCTGCTCCAGGTACGCGCCGGGGTCGACGAGGCCGTCCGGGTGATCCACCCGCAGACCGTCCGCGAGACCCTCCCGGATCCAGCGCAGGATCTCCCGGTGCGACTCGGCGAACACCTCGGGCCGTTCGACCCGGATGCCGGCGAGTTCGGAGACGGCGAAGAACCGGCGGTAGGTGAGGTCGGTGTTCTGGTCCTGCCAGAACCGCAGCTCGTAGTTCTGGGCGCCCAGGAGCGCCGGGAGATCGTCCGCCAGTGCCGCGGTGCCGGGGGCGAGGGGCAGCTCATGCTCGAAGTAGCGCAGAACGCCGTCCGGCGCGTCGGCGGCCGGCGTGGTGTCGACCACGAGCTCGCCGTTCGCGACGACCTCGTCCGGGCTCGCGCCCAGCAGCGGCAGCAGGAGACGCCCGCCGCCCGCTGCCCAGTCGATGTCGAACGCCGCCGCATGACGGGTCTTCCGGCCCAGCCGCAGCACCTCCCACCACCACGGGTTCTGCCGCGGCACGGCCACCCCCACGTGGTTGGGCACGATGTCGACGAGGATGCCGAGGCCTGCCGCCCGGGCGGCCGCCGCGAAGCGGACGAGCCCCTCCGCGCCGCCGCGGTCGGGATCGATGCGGCCGTGGTCCACGACGTCGTAGCCGTGGTTCGAGCCGCGGGTCGCCGCCAGCAACGGTGACAGGTAGGCCCACGAGGCGCCGAGCTCGGCGACGTATCCGGTCACCCCCGCGGCCGCGTCCAGGGGGAACTCCTCGCTGATCTGCAGGCGATACGTCGAGACCGGTCTGTCGGTCATGACGCAGCCTGCTCGCTCTGCGCGCGGAGCGAGGCATCGACGGAGTCATCCGTGTCGACGGGCTCGCCGTCGAGTTCCTGCAGCACGAGCATGGCCTTGCCCTCGAGCGGCACGCTGTCCCGCGCCCGGAGCTTCCGGTCACCGAGTTCGCCGGCGGTGTCCACGGAGACGAGCCATTCCGCGCCGTGCCGGTCGTCCGGCAGGGCGAGGTCGACGGGCTCGTCGCCGCTGTTGAAGTAGACGAGGAAGTTCACGTCCTCCACGGGGCGTCCGCGGCGGTCGTTCTCGCGGATGCCGCGGCCGTTCAGGAACATGCCCACGGAGCGTCCGAAGCCCGAGTCCCAGTCCTCCGGCGTCATGCGGGCACCGTCCGGGCGCAGCCACACGACGTCGGGGATGCGCTCGCCGTCCTCGTCCTCGTCTGCGACCGGGCGTCCGTCGAAGAAGCGGCTGCGGCGGAAGGTCGGGTGCTCGTGCCGGAGCCGCGCGATCGCCGCCGTGAACTCCACGAGCGGTAGGTCGGCCGCCTCCCAGTCGATCCACGTGAGCTCGTTGTCCTGCGCGTAGCCGTTGTTGTTGCCGTGCTGCGTGCGACCGAGTTCGTCGCCGTGGGAGATCATCGGCACGCCCTGCGAGAGCAGCAGCGTCGCCAGGAAGTTCCGCTGCTGACGCGCGCGCCGCCGGTTGATGTCGATGTCGTCGGTCGGCCCCTCGGCGCCCATGTTGTCGGAGCGGTTGTGGGATTCGCCGTCGTTGTTGTCCTCGCCGTTGTCCTCGTTGTGCTTCTCGTTGTACGACACGAGGTCCCGCAGCGTGAAGCCGTCGTGGGCGGTGACGAAGTTGATGGAGGCGACCGGACGTCGGCCGGAGTGCTCGTACAGGTCGGCGGACCCGGTGAGGCGGGAGGCGAACTCGCCGAGCGCCTGCGGCTCACCGCGCCAGAAGTCCCGCACGGTGTCGCGGTACTTGCCGTTCCACTCCGTCCACTGCGGCGGGAAGTTCCCGACCTGATAGCCGCCGGGGCCGATATCCCACGGCTCGGCGATGAGCTTCACCTGCGAGACGATCGGATCCTGCTGCACGAGCTCGAAGAAGGCTGCGAGGCGGTCGACGTCGTAGAACTCGCGGGCGAGGGTCGCCGCGAGGTCGAAGCGGAAACCGTCGACGTGCATCTCGGTCACCCAGTAGCGCAGCGAGTCCATGAGCAACTGGAGCGCGTGCGGGTTGCCCGCGTTCAGGCTGTTGCCCGTGCCGGTGTAGTCCGTGTAGTACCGCTTGTCCTCTTCGAGCCGGTAGTACGCCTCGTTGTCGATCCCGCGCATGGAGAGCGTCGGCCCGAGGTGGTTGCCCTCAGCGGTGTGGTTGTAGACGACGTCGAGGATGACCTCGATGCCGGCCTCGTGGAGGGCGCGCACCATGGCGCGGAACTCCTGCACCTGCTGGCCGTCCTGGCCGCCGGCGGCATAGGCGTTGTGCGGGGCGAAGAATCCGAGGGTGTTGTAGCCCCAGTAGTTCGACAGGCCCTTGTCCTGCAGCACCGAGTCGTTGACGAATTGATGCACCGGCATCAGCTCCAGGGCCGTGACGCCGAGGCGCTGGAGATGCTCGATGACCGCCGGATGCGCGATGCCGGCGTAGGTGCCGCGCAGCTCCTCCGGGACCTCGGGGTGCCGCTGGGTGAGCCCCTTCACATGGGCCTCGTAGATGACCGTCTCCGCATACGGGGTCTTCAGCGGACGGTCGCCGCCCCACTCGAAGAACGGGCTGACGACCACGCCCTTCGCCATCGCGCTTGCGGAGTCGTCGTCGTTGCGGGAGTCGGGGTCGCCGAAGTCGTAGCCGAAGAGGGACTGGCCCCAGTCGATCTCACCGGCGACGGCCTTCGCGTACGGGTCGAGGAGCAGCTTGTTCGGGTTGAAGCGCTGTCCCTGCGCGGGATCGTACGGACCGTGCACACGGTAGCCATAGCGTTGCCCCGGCTGCACCGTGGGCAGGTAGCCGTGCCAGACGAACGCGTCGACCTCGGTGAGCGGCACTCGTGTCTCCGTGCCGTCCGCGTCGAAGAGGCAGAGTTCCACGCGCTCCGCGCCCTCGCTGAAGAGGGCGAAGTTGGTACCCTGACCGTCGAAGGTGGCCCCCAGCGGGTACGCGGACCCGGGCCAGACCTCGCCGCTCATCCGGCGAGGGCGTGGTCGCGCGAACCCGCGGCCATGGCACTGACGATGCTGACGGCATGGTCGTAGTCGTACACCTGAGCGATCTCCACAGCCCGAGGATACGGGTGTCCGAGGTAGCAGACGTAGAGCGGCGGTACGACCTCGATGTATCCGACGGGGGCGTCGTGCGCGACGACGTACCGGTCGAAGTCGATCCGCTCGCAGGCCGGCTCGGTCGCGGCGGGGTGGGCCGCGTCGGCGCGCTGCGAGGAGCCAGTGCTGGTGGGGGTGTGGACGTTCATGGCGCCTCCTGACTCGTGATGGGACCACGATAGGAACCGGGAACGGATTCGAGAACGGTATTGCCATCCGGGCCTCGACCGGCTACGCACCCGATGACGGCGGGATCACTCCCTGTTGCCCTGACCACTGCCGCGGCCGCTGTTCCGCCCGGTCGATCCTGCTCGTACACTGAGGGCACGCTCTCGACTCCAGAAACGGAGAACGCGTGTCTGCGACGTGGCACGATCCGCGGGAGGCGTCGCCGACGGCGTCTCGCCTCCTCGTCGAGCGTGCGCACGAGGAGCTCATCGCCGGCAATCTCGACGACCACCGCCTCCGCGAGGTGCGGCCGCTCGTGCGGGAGTCGTGGGAGCGGTCCTGGCGCCGCCGTGTCGGCCCGGAGGCGCTGCCACCGCTCGACCTGTTCGAGGACGAGCTCGACGCCTATCGTCTGACTCACCCGCTCGCCTCCGCGATGGAGATGATCCGCGCGCTGCTGCTTCCCGGCGACTCCGAGGACTCGGGGGTCGTGATCGCCGTCGGAGATCAGGCAGGGCGCCTGCTGTGGATCGAGGGCGATGCGCAGCTCCGGTCCCTCACCGAGGGCATGGGGTTCGTGGCCGGCGCGAACTGGGCGGAGGACGCCGTCGGCACGAGCGCCCCGGGCACGGCGCTCGCCCTGGAGCGGTCGGTGCAGATCCGTGGGGCCGAGCACTACAACCGCCTGGTGCACCCGTGGTCGTGCAGTGCGGCGCCCGTGCGCGACCCGGAGACGCAGCGGGTCCTCGGCGTGATCGACATCACCGGCGGACCCGAAGTGGTGACCCCGCAGGCGCGACTGCTCGTCGACGCGACGGCGCGGGCGGTCGAGTCCGAGCTCCTCGTGGCGCGGCTGCAGCGACGAGCGGAGCCTCCGGCTCGACGACTGCCGGGCAGGACCCCGCCGGAACCCCTCGCTCGCGCGCGACTGCAGGTGCTCGGACGCGACCGTGCCCGGTTGGAGACCGCATCGGCACACGAGGAGGCCGTCACCGAACTCAGCGCGCGGCACGCGGCCATCCTCCTGATGCTGGCCGTGCACCGCCAGGGCCTCTCCGCCGACCGGCTCGCGGAGCTCGTCTACGGTCCCGGGGTCTCGCCGGACACCCTGCGGCCGGAGATGGTGCGCCTGCGCAAGGTCCTGGAGCGGGCGGCCCCGGATCTCGTGCCGGAGTCCCGCCCCTATCGCCTTCCGGTGCCGCTGGAGACCGATGCTCAGGACGTGCTATCCCTCCTGGATCGCGGCGCCCACCGGGTCGCGCTGACGGCCTACCGTGGGCCGGTGCTGCCGGATTCGACTTCGCCCGGCGTCGAGGAGTTCCGCGATTCGGTCCGTGCGGCGCTGCGGGAGGTGATGCTGTCGGGGGCGAGTCTGGACGTGCTGCTCGCCTATGCGGACACCCCCGAGGGGAGCGAGGACGCGGAGGTGCTGCGGCTCGCGTTGGAGATGCTGCCGGCGCGCTCGCCGCGTCGTGCCGGTCTCGTGACGCGGATCGAGCGCCTCGGCTGATTCGAATCGCCCGATTGGTGCCATTTCGGCCGCGGATGCAGCCAGGTGGGCGATTCGAACGGGGTGCAACCGCGTGCAACGTTGCGCACCGGGAGTGCAACGGGGAGCGGCCTAGCGTCGAGGCAACACCGCGGCATCGACGCCGCGGCGCCCCCGTCGAAGGAGACCCCATGACCATCGTCGAAGAAGACGTGTCCCTCGCCTACGCCGCCCCAGGACAGCCCGGAGCGGTCGCGAACTACCGGCCCCGCTACGGTCACTACATCGGCGGCGAGTTCGTCGAGCCCGCCAAGGGCCAGTACTTCGAGAACATCAGTCCCGTCAACGGCAAGCCCTTCACCGAGGTCGGCCGCGGCACCGTCGAGGACATCGACCGCGCCGTCGACGTCGCCTGGAAGGCCTTCGGCGCCTGGGGCAAGACCAGCCCCGCGGAGCGCTCCGTGATCCTGAACCGCATCGCCGACCGGATGGAGCAGCACCTCGAGGAGATCGCGGTCGCGGAGACGTGGGAGAACGGCAAGCCCGTGCGGGAGACCCTCGCCGCCGACATCCCGCTCGCGATCGACCACTTCCGCTACTTCGCGGGGGTGCTCCGCGCGCAGGAGGGCGGCATCAGCCAGCTCGACGAGAACACCGTCGCGTACCACTTCCATGAGCCGCTCGGCGTGGTCGGGCAGATCATCCCCTGGAACTTCCCGATCCTCATGGCCGTGTGGAAGCTGGCGCCGGCGCTCGCCGCGGGCAACTGCATCGTCATCAAGCCCGCGGAGCAGACCCCCGCGTCGATCCTGTTCCTGTTCGACATCATCGGCGACCTGCTGCCGGCCGGGGTCGTGAACATCGTGAACGGCTTCGGGATCGAGGCCGGCGCGCCGCTCGCGCAGCACAAGCGCATCCGCAAGGTCGCCTTCACCGGCGAGACCACGACCGGCCGCCTCATCATGCAGTACGCCTCGCAGAACCTCATCCCGGTCACCCTGGAGCTCGGCGGCAAGAGCCCGAACGTCTTCTTCGAGGACGTCGCCCGCTCCACGAGCGACCCGTTCTACGACAAGGCGCTCGAAGGCTTCACGATGTTCGCGCTCAACCAGGGCGAGGTCTGCACCTGCCCGTCGCGCGCCCTCATCCAGCGCTCGATCTACGACGGCTTCCTCGCCGACGGCCTCGAGCGTGTGGAGAAGGTCGTGCAGGGCGATCCGCTCGACCCCGCGACCATGATCGGCGCGCAGGCCTCGAACGATCAGCTGGAGAAGATCCTCAGCTACATCGACATCGGGAAGCAGGGCGGGGCCCGACTGCTCACGGGAGGCGAGCGTGCCGACCTCGGCGGCGACCTCAGCGAGGGCTTCTACGTGCAGCCGACCGTGTTCGAGGGGACGAACGACATGCGGATCTTCCAGGAGGAGATCTTCGGTCCGGTGCTCTCGGTCACCTCGTTCGACGACTTCGACGACGCGATCTCGATCGCGAACGACACCCTGTACGGGTTGGGGGCCGGTGTCTGGAGCCGCAGCGGCGACACCGCGTACCGCGCGGGCCGGGCGATCGAGGCGGGTCGCGTGTGGACGAACACCTACCACCAGTACCCGGCGCATGCCGCGTTCGGCGGGTACAAGCAGTCGGGGGTGGGCCGCGAGAACCACAAGATGATGCTCGACCACTACCAGCAGACGAAGAACCTCCTCGTCTCGTACGCGGAGGGCCCGATGGGCTTCTTCTGATCCGCACCCTCACGGGTGTCGCGCGGAGAGCTCTCTTCTTCGCGCGACACCCGTTGCCCCGGAAGGACCCTCATGGCCGACTCGACCACCCCCGCCCGCGTCGCCGTGACCTCCGCCGCGGCCGCCCTCGTCCGCGAGCTCACGGCGGAGCACGGCCGGCTCATGTTCCACCAGTCCGGCGGATGCTGCGACGGCTCCGCGCCCATGTGCTATCCGGTCGGGATGTTCCTCACCGGCCCCGGCGACGTCCTCCTCGGCTCCCTCGACGTCGGGCTCGACGACCCCGTCGAGGTCTTCATGTCGTCGGCGCAGTTCGAGTACTGGAAGTTCACGCACCTCACGATCGATGTCGTGCCGGGACGCGGGGCCGGGTTCAGCGTCGAGGGTCCCACCGGGATGCGCTTCCTCATCCGTTCACGGATGCTCGACGAGAGGGAGCTGACGCGTCTCGGCCTGCGGTGAGGCTGCGGTGCCGACGGTTCACCGCAGAGATCTGCGTGTGATGTTTGAACTACGCCGACGCCCTCCCGTAGAGTCGGGGTCGTGCCCCGGAGGGGGGTGGCAACGACGCTGAGGGGGAAGCGGGCGATGGGCGGAGACATCAAGATCGGCGGGACGCAGATCGACGTCGCCGTGAGCGGGATGACCCGCGGGGTGAACGAGATCGAGCGGATCCTGTCGGAGCTGACCGCGTCGCTCGACGTGCTGTCCGGACAGTGGAGCGGTGAAGCCCAGCGCGCATATTTCCGTGCGCAGACCGACTGGAACCGCAGCATGGAGGAGATGCGCGCCGAGCTCCGGCGCGTACGCGACAACACCCAGCTCTCCAACGAGACGTTCACGAGCGCCGAGCAGTCGGTGCGCCGGATGTGGAGCGAGTGATGCCCGAACAGGAGACCGTGCAGGGGCGTCTGGCCGCTCTCGTCGAAGAGGATCCGAGCATCTGGCTGGTGTCCGACGACAGCGACACCGTCAGCGCATCCGTCGATGCGGAGGGAGTGCTTCGCACGCTCCGTCTCGCTCCGGCGTGGTGGCGCCGGATCTCCCCGCCGGAGTTGGGTCCGGTCGTCCTCCGTCTCCGTCAGGCCAGCGCGGCCGCCAGGCAGAATACGATCGCCGAGCTCGAGCACGAGGGTCTCGTCCTCACGGCACCCGATGAGCCCCCTGTGTCGCCGATCCCTTCACCGGACGCGGATTCCCTCGACATGTCGTCCCTGCGAGCGGAGCTCGGCAACCTGCTCTCGGCATTCTCCGAGCTCAAGCTGTACCGGGAGGCCGTGAGGTCCGCGACGACCGAGTCCACGGTGCTGCGCAGTCCGTCAGGGAACGTGAGCATGGAGCTCGTCGGCGGCGCGCCGAGGGCGCTCGCGATCGATCCGACCAACGTGCAGCTGGTCTCCGAGCACGCCATGGCCGAGGAGATCATCGAGCTGTTCACGCGAGCGAGGGGCTGGTTGGGTGAGCGGAGAGCATCCGTTCTCAGGGACCTTCCCGATCTCGCCGGGGTCGTGCGCTCGGTACGCGCCGCCCGCTGATCGCCCACGGAACACAGCGAAAGACGGAGAGCTGCACGATGAGCTACGAAGACTACGAAGCCGCGCTGGAGGATCTGCGCGCCGACGCGTTGGCATGGAGCGACCTCGCCGAGACGTTCACCGCGGCGAAGACCCTCGTCGCGGGGTGCCGTCTGGCCAGGTATCAGATGGACGGCGTCGGCCACATGCTCGGCGCCGAGGACAACTACAACGAGGCCCACGCGACCATCCAGGGTCTTGCCGATCGCGCGCCGACGGTCTTCACCGAGATCTCGGACAAGCTGCTCGACACCAAGAGGCGCTACGAGGAAGCCGACGGCTACTCGCAGTGGCTGCTGGACCAGGGCTGACCCCGACGCTCACAACTGCCGGCGACATACCGGAGAGGACACGATGATGGTAGGAGCATTCGCCACGCCGACCGACGAGGGATCGTTCACGACCCTGGTCACGAACATCAGGGACGGTATCGAAGAGGCGAGGGTCGGGCTCAACGACTGTGCGAACGCCTACAACTCCCGGAAAGACGACATGAACCTCTGGGACAGGTTCATGGACTTCTTCAAAAGGGCCATGGAGGAGGTCGTCAAGAAGCTCAACGAGGCGGTCGAGCAGTTCACCGCGTTCATGGAGACCATGGCGGAGTATCTGAGCCCCGGCAACCCGTTCGCCATGTACGCCAAGCGCGATGACTGGCTCGAGGTCAAGCGGAAGGTGACGTCGTCCAAGACCACGATCACCGACAGCTATCTCAAGGCCGATACCTCGTGGAAGGGATCCACGGGCGACGGCTACTCGGACCTCGCGGCCCGCCAGCTGATGGCCATCGACACCCTCGCCGGCTACACGGACTCGATGATGAACTTCCTCGCCGACTACGCGAAGAAGATCCTGGATGCCTGGATTGAATTCGGGGCCCGACTGCTCACCTATCTGCTCGATCAGGTGGATGCGGCGTCGAACTTCGTCACCGCCGACCCCCTGGAGTGGCTCGACGCGGTTCCCAAGATCACCACCGTCTGCACCAACCTGGCCAGGGTCGCCGTCGACCTGGGTGAGCAGCTGGGAAAGAACTTCACGGCATCGAAGGATCTCTCCGACCAGCTCAAGCAGGACATGGGCAACCTGACCGGGTTCCCGAGTGGCGCCTGGCCCACCGCCACGATCTGAGGCGCCATGATGTCACCACGGTCTCTGCGGAGACGCCTCCCGATCGCCCTCGCCCCGGCCCTCGGGCTCGCCCTCGTGCTGGGTGGTTGCACGGCCGCGTCCCCGCCGTCCCCGTCTCCGTCGTCGACCGATTCCGAGCTCTTCTCTGCGGAGGACGGTGTCCGGTCCTCGGTGCAGTCCTTCTTCGCGCTCCTCGCCGCGGGGGACGAGAAGGGTGCGGCCGAGGAGCTCTCTCCCACCGTGGACCTCGCGCAGCCGCTGGCACTGCTGCTCACCCCCAGCGGCGTCTACAACCAGATCGAGGATCGGCCGAAGATCCTCTCCGTCGACGACATCACGGTGTCGGACGCCGGGGAGACAGGCACCGCGACCGTCACCTACGAGATGGCGGGTACCGAGCACACCGACACGGTCGAGCTCCGACGGACCAGCCAGGGCGAGGGGGGCGCGGACGACTACGCCATCGTGACCTCCGACGACTTCGGCCTGGACGCGACCGGGGTCGAACTGCTTCCGGCCGACACGGTGTACCGCATCCTCGGGGTCGACGTCAGTGCGGCGTTCCTCGAGGCGCGAGCACTCGCGGAGGGTGGCGAGGTGCCGCGGATCCCGGCGTTCGGCGGCACATACCCGCTGGAGATCACCGTGCCCGGCCCCGACGGCTTCACCGACACGGTGACCCTGCAGACCTCGACCTTCCTCGGCGGCGACGGCACCGACGGTGTCCTGCGCGACTTCGCCGCCGCCCACGGGTACTGACCCCACGGCCTTCGAATCGCCCGATTGGTCCCATTTCAGCCGGAGATGCAGCCATTCACGCGACTTGAACGGGATACGCTGGCCCCATCGTGAACGCACCACACCGACCCTCTGTCCTCTTCGTCTGCGTGCACAACGCCGGGCGCTCGCAGATGGCCGCCGGCTTCCTCCGGCACCTCGCCGGTGACCGCATCGAGGTGCGCTCCGCCGGGTCGATGCCCGCCGCGGAGATCAACCCCGTCGCGGTGGCGGCGATGGGGGAGCTCGGCATCGACATCACGGCCGAGCAGCCGAAGGTGCTCACGACCGAGGCCGTGCAGGCGTCGGACGTCGTGATCACGATGGGCTGCGGTGACGCGTGCCCGTTCTTCCCCGGCACGCGCTACGAGGACTGGGAGCTCGACGACCCCGCCGGCCAGGGGATCGACGCCGTCCGGCCGATCCGCGACGACATCCGCGGCCGCATCGAGACCCTCGTGGCCGAGCTGCTCTGACCGGCGCTCAGCCGACCCCGTCGAGCAGCTGTCAGGGGGAGAGCTTCGGCCTGGAGCTCTCTGGCAGCGACGGCACCCGAGTGCTCTGGACCCGGACTGCGGAGTTCAGGTAGAGAGCTGCCACGGCGAGCGCCACCAGACCACCGATCACGGCCAGCACCGGACTCGGTGAAGCGAATGCTCCGAAGGAGGCCATGATCCCTTGGATCAAGAACATTGCGCTGAGGAGGATTCCGCTCCCTCGTGTGCTGGTCATCCAGGGGCGTGGGGCGTCCGACTCTCCGGGGCCACGGAACGTTCGTGCCGCCACGACGACGGCCGCCACGATAACCACGGTCGCCCACACGAATCCGAGTTCGAACCTGAGGACCGTGAGCGGTACGACGGTGAGCATGATCCCGACGATGACGATGAGCAGATACCCGACCTTGGCGGTCGGTGTCTTGATGCGCATGGGTAGCACGTTACACGTTGGTTGAGGAATCGGTCTACGAATCTCCTCGCCGACCTCGTCGTCACGCCGTCGGAGAGGCCGCGGCGAGCACAGCGCTCCGCAGCCAGGAGCGGTAGCGATCCGGCGACCACCCGGACTGCACGACGAGCTGCTGGTGGCTCTCCGGTGAGAGCAGGAACGACAGCACGTCGGCGAGGGTGTCGCCGTCGCGGTCCGAGGCGACGATGCCCCGGCGCTGGAGTTCCGCCGCGAACCCCCGGTAGTCCGCCGCCCGGTTCGCGAGGATGCGTTGGAGGGCGGCGTCGACGACCGGATCGGAGAGCGCCGCGCCCAGGAGGACCGTCCAGAGCGCATGCCCGCGCTCGTTCGCGGCGCCGATCCGTGTGATGACGGCGTCCAGGAAGACGTCGTCGGGCAGGGCCGTCAGTCCCGAACCGGCCTCGGTGTCGGCGAGGGTCTCGGCGGCTTCCGAGCCGGAGAAGGTGACCTCGAAGGCGGCGATGAGCAGTTCCGCCTTCGCCGCCGTGGTCTTCACCGTCTCCGCGGACACCCCGGCCTCCTTGGCGATCGCGGAGATCGTCGTCGCCTGGTATCCCTGCGCGGCGAACAGGCGGGCGGCCGCCGCGACGATGCGCGCACGGGTCTCCTCGGCCTGGCGGGTCCGCAGGGCGGAGCGGTAGGGGCGTACACTCGACGTCATTGACTTTCCTCAAAGGGTGATGAATACTTCAACGGTACAACCAACCCTATCGAGAGAGCCGCCATGTCCCGTTACCTCCTCACCTGCACTCCCGCTCACGGGCACGTGCTCCCGCTGCTGCAGGTCGCCAGGCACCTGGCCGCGGGCGGGCACGAGGTCCTCTTCCTCACGAGCAGCCGCTACGAGGAGCGGGTGACAGCGGCCGGTGCGCTGTTCCGCCCGCTGCCCGCGGAGGCCGACGTCGATCTCGACGACGCGAACGGCGCGTTCCCCGAGCGCGAAGGTCTCACCGGGGCGGCCGCGCTCCGTTTCGATATGAGCACTCTCTTCATCCGCCCGGGTCGGGCTCAGCTCGAGGCCGTGCGCGTCGAGCTGGCGCGGAACCGCATCGACGCGGTCCTCGCCGAACCGCTGTTCGTCGGTGCGGCGCTGCTGCAGCGGTTGCCGAAGGCCGAGCGGCCCCCGGTCGTGGTCCTCGGGATCTTCCCGCTCGGCGCCCGCAGCGTCGACACGGCCCCGTTCGGGCTCGGAGTCACGCCGATGCGCGGGCCGTTCGGACGCGTGCGCAACGCCTTCCTGCGTCTGGTGGCGGAGCGCGTGATCTTCGGGGGCGTGCAGAAGGAGGCCGATGCCATGGCGCGCGAGGCCGTCGGCCGCGATCTCGGCGGATTCGTGCTCGACTGGGCGGGCCGCGCCGACGCGTACGTGCAGTTCTCGGTTTCCGCGTTCGAATACCCACGGTCCGACCTCCCGGCGTCCGTGCATTTCGCCGGGCCCCTTCCGGCCGCGCCGTCGACGGCACCGCTGCCGGACTGGTGGTCCGACCTGGACGGTCGGCGGCCCGTGATCCACGTCAGTCAGGGCACCATCGCCAACGCGGACTTCGGTCAGCTCGTGCTTCCCACGATCGCCGGGCTCGCCGCGACCGACGCCCTCGTGGTGGTATCCACCGGCGGCCGTCCTGTCGACGCGCTCCCGGCGGAGCTGCCGGCGAACGTCCGGGTCGCCGAGTACTTGCCCTACGACCGGCTGCTGCCGGAGATCGACGTGTTCGTCACCAACGGCGGCTTCGGCGGGGTGCAGCAGGCCCTGGCCCAGGGCGTCCCGCTGGTGGTCGCGGGTCAGACGGAGGACAAGGTCGAGGTCTCCGCCCGAGTCGGGTGGACCGGCGTGGGCATCAACCTCCGGACGAACGCGCCGAAGCCGGGACAGGTGGCCGAAGCTGTGCGCAGGGTGCTCGTCGAGCCGACTTTCCGGGACCGCGCACGGCAGGTCGGAGAGGCGATGCGCGCTGCGGACGCCTGGCAGACGCTCGACGCGGTCCTGGCGGGGGAGGCCACTCGGGCCGCACCAGACAGCGCGATGCACCGCTGACTGCCGCGCGGGAAAGTGCATTCCCGCGCATGAACGCAACCGGGTGCAACGTCCGCCGGTATACCATCCGGGTATCGCCACGCAGCGTCAGTCCCCAGCTGACCACGGGCGGGACGGTCGAACCGTCAATGCGGAGGGAACGTCGAATTCCTTTCGATCCCGAGGGGGGATGGGGTGGGCGTCGGTTCCCCAGAACGACACCCACCCCCACATCGGACTCGTCGTCAGTTCCAGCGGCTGAGCATCCAGAAGACTGCGAAGCCGATCACCACGAGGATCGGCACCCACGTGCCCGTGCGCTTGAGGCGCCGACCCTGCGGCGCGACCCCCGGCGGTGGGGTGATCATCCCGGCCGGCGGAGCGAACGGGAGAGCGTGGCCCCCGGGCGCCGCCGCGGCAGCGAGGCGGTCGTCGCGCCACCGCGCCCACTGGTCGAGCTTGGTCAGCAACGCGCCCACCGTTCCGAACAGCCAGGCCCACGTCTCCGGATCGAGTGTGGAGGCCCGGCGGGGCGTGTAGAGGAACAGCCAGTCGTCGACGATCTCGACGTCGAGCTGCGCGGCGTTGTCGATGAAGCGCGCCATGATGTCGGGCGTGAAGAGGTAGAGCGCGTCCTGCTCGTAGCCTTCGGGGCAGTAGAGGGTGAAGTGCTGATCGAAGTCGCCCTCGAGCGACAGACGCTGCGCCCGCTGGAACGATGCCGGCAGGTTGGAACCGAAGCCGTTGTTGCCCTTCGCGTCGAGCACGATGTTCGGCAGGGGCACGTCCAGCTTCACGGCGACGTAGCCCCAGCGATACGTCGTCGAGTTCTTCCCGGACTGCACCGTGTACTGGTAGTTGCCGAACTCCACGAACCGCGGGTGGGTTCCGCGGACGAGGTCGGTGGCCAGGCGCGAACGGCCGAGGTGGAAGATCATTCCGGGCAGCGGCGGATCGTCCACGCGGGGCTCGTACGTCATGCCGTTGGCCTGGGCGAACCGGTGCAGGCGGTACCGGGCGGTCCGCGCGTTGCGGACGCCCATCCAGATGAGCACACCCACCCCCGCCGCCACCAGGAGCAGGAGGACGAGCGGGATCGCCGCGGAGGCGGGGGACTGACTGCCCGCTGCCAGCGCCACCACCACGGAGGCGAGGATCGGGAGCAGCACGACTCCGGCGATCGCCACGGCTACGACGGCGATGATCGACGACACCGCCATGCCGGTCGTCCGCCGGGACCGGAGCTCCGCCGTGAAGGCGCGGACGGCGGCCGGGTCGACCGGATCGGTGAGGGGACGCGCGTCGAACGACGCCGACGCCTGCGGAGACGTCATCGGTTGACCTCGTCGGCGTCCCAGGTGAGGTCGGCGCCCTCGCGAAGCGCCTTCGCCTCCAGACGTTCGTCCGTGCAGATCGCGCGGACGAGGTCGGGCGAGCCCGCGACGATCGTGGAGTCGTAGTCGATCTCCGAGACCATCACCCACGCGTGATCGGCGGGCCAGAGGATATTCGGGCTCTGGGCGGCGGGCGGGAAGCCGTGTTCCTCGCCGACACGATCGCGCCACGGCGCGCCGAGCACCCAGGCCGGATCGATGAAGTCCCTGGCGCCGCCGGAGAACAGCACGTAGTCGCGCCCGGGGAGCTGCAGCCGCGGCCCTTCGGAGATCTCCCGCGAGAGGATGCCGTCCTGCCAGGTGGGCTTCCGGAAGACGTTGTTGAACGGGTCGTGGATGCTCTGGTCGAGCATCGCCTGATGGTTCGGGTCGTCGCTGAACGTGAGGAACGCGCGGGACGGGCCGTCGCCGAAGAACCCGACGAGGGCGCCGAACCCGTCCCAGAGCGCGACGACCCCGTCGTCCGGGGTAGCGGTGTGGGCGGCGAGGTGCCCGGCCAGGATCGACACGAGGTCGCTGTCGAGCGCACCCTCCAGCGGCGCCGTGAACTCGCGGCCGTCCGGAGCGATGCGGGTCCGCCAATCGGCGTCGACGGGAGTCCGCACGATCCGGTGCCACTGCGCCTCCGCGTGCATCGTCGTGCCGAAGGCGGCGGCGGTCTGCGTCCAGCTGACGCGCACGTCCGAGTCGACCGCCGTGGGAGTCTCCCGCGCGGTGGCGGGATGGAAGATCCGGGCGTATGCCGGGAAGCCGCGGGGGGCCACCGTGTGCATGCTGCCGAGGCCGTCGTCGAGGGTCTCGCGCAGCCACGCGCCGACGCCGGGGTCTGCGATCCACTCCATGCGACCACGGTACCGGCCGTGTCCGACGACGCGAGCCGCGGCCGTGGATCCCCCATAATCGAGGGGTGACTGCCACCGCGACCCTCCCTTCCCTCGACGGCCGACGCTTCCGCATGGTCTCGTCCACGACCTCCGCCGTCGACCCCGACGCCCCCAGCGTCTTCGAGTACTTCGAACGCGACGGCGCGATCTGGGGCGGCTACGAGGGCGACACGGTCACCTTCGGGAAGTTCGTGGGCACGCGTACCGGCGACACGATCTGGGTCTCGTTCGTCCACGTGCTCAAGGCCGACGGCACCGTCGTCACCGGGGACGGCGAGAGCGAGCTGGAGCTCACCGACGACGGCCGCATCCGTCTGGTCGAGCACTACGAGATGCACGGACTCCCGCAGCTCAGTGTCGTCGAGGAGATCCCGGCCGCCTGACCTCAGCGCGGCGGGAGCGCATCCCGACCGGGGGAGGCCGGCGTCCACCGGGTCATCCCCAACGGGACCTCGGTCTGCCGCTCCGGCAGGTCGCCGGGCAGCAGGTAGGGCCGCCGGATCACCTCGTCGAGCACGACGACGCTGACCACGGTCCGCACCTCCGGAAGCTGCGCGATGACCCCCGTCGAGAACTCGTGCACGCCGCTCACGTCGACGGCGCGGATGAGCAGCATCGCGTCGTGCTCCCCGGTCGTGATCGCGCACCATTCCACGTCCGGCATCTCGATGATGCGCTCCCGGAACGAGGTCCAGGCCTGCGGCATCACCGTGACGAAGACGAGCGCCCCGATCGACAGCCCGGCCTTCGCCTGATCCACGCGCGCGCTGAACCCCGTGATGACGCCGTCGTGCACGAGCGACTCGACCCGCGTGTACGCACTGGCCCGCGAGATGCCGACCTTCTCGGCCAGCGCGGCGATCGAGACGCGACCGTTATCGCGCAGCACATCGAGGATTCTGTACGCCGTCTCATCCAAAGGGGCGGCACTTCGTCCAGATTGCTTCGACGGATCCGCGTCCTTGCTGGACATATTGCTCCCCACATCCGAGGTTCTCGACAATGCGTGCCTGTGTGACGCGCACTTGCTGGACACATCGTCGCATATGATGCGAATCTGATCCCCGGTCGTCCACATCGGTGGCGACCGGACCCGAATGTACTCCTCGCCCTTGGAGGCCCTGATGTCGTCACGCCGTATCACGCCGGTCATCGCGCTCGGAGCCGTCGCGCTCCTGGCGCTCGCAGGTTGCTCGGGAGGGAACTCGGCGAACAACTCCGAGTCGTCCCAGGGCTCCGACTCCCTCGTCATCGACACCGCGTTCTCGATCGAGACGACCGACCCCGGTCACACCTACGACCCGACCGGCAACATGATCGCGAAGGCGCTGTACGAGACCCTCGTCGACTTCGAGGGCTCCGACGTCTCCACTCCGGTCCCCGGCCTCGCGTCGTGGGAGCAGAACGACGAGGCGACCGAGTTCACCTTCACGCTCGACGGCGACCGCGTGTTCTCCGACGGCTCGCCCATCGAGGCGAAGGACGTCGTGTTCTCGCTGCAGCGCATCCAGGGGATGGCAGACGCCAAGCCCAACTTCCTGCTCGGCGGCCTCACGATCGAGGAGGTCGACGACAAGACCATCCGGTTCACCTCGGAGACCCCGCTGCTGCAGCTCCCCGCGATCCTCGCGAACCCCGCGCTCGGCATCGTCAACGCCGACGTCGTCATGGAGAACGGCGGGACCACCGACGGCTCCGACAGCGCCCAGGGCTTCCTCGACGGCGAGTCCGCCGGATCCGGCCCCTTCGTGCTGGACACGCTCGACCTCAGCTCGCAGGTCGTCCTCACCCGCAACGACGAGTACAACGGCGACGAGGAGTCGGCCTACAGCCGCGTCGTCGTGCGCAACGTCTCGGAGAGCGCGACCCAGCTCGCCAACCTCAAGGGCGGCGACTCGATGGTCGCGATGGACCTCAACGGCGACCAGGTCGCGGGCCTCGGCGACGACATCAGCGTCGACTCGGTCCCTTCCGGTCAGACCATCTTCCTGCTGCTCAACCAGGGCGAGGCCGGCGGTGACCTCGCGAACGTGAAGATCGCGGAGGCCATCCGCTACGCGCTCGACTACGACGCGCTGCTCGAGCTCGCGGGCGCGGGTGCCGTGCAGGCGACCGGCGTCATCCCGCCCGGGTTCGAGGGTGCCCTCGACAGCGGCGTGGAGCAGGACCTCGACAAGGCGAAGGCCGCGCTGGAGGAGGCCGGCTACACCGGTCAGACCCTCAAGCTCCAGTTCCCGAACGACTACCCGGTCGGCGGCGTGGAGTTCACGCCGCTCGCAGAGCGCATCCAGGCGCAGCTCGAGGACGCCGGCATCGCCGTCGACCTCGCTCCTGCACCGTTCGCGACCGAGCTCGACGCGTACGTCAACGGCACCGAGGGCTTCGGCCTCTGGTTCTGGGGTCCGGACTACGCCGACTCCGCGAACTTCCTGCCCTTCGCGCCCGGTCTGAAGGTCGGCCTCCGCGCCGGCTGGGCGGCCGAGGCGAACCCGGAGATCGCGGGCATCGCCGCCGGTGCGGCCGCCGCGACCGACGCCGAGCAGCGCACCGAGGCCTTCACGGAGTTCGCCGAGGCCATGCAGGCCGAGGGCCCGTTCGTGCCGCTGATCGTCCCCGGTCGCAACATCTCCTCCGCCTCCAGCGTGTCCGGCGCCGTCTACAACTCCGTGTGGGAGATGGACATCGCCGAGATCACGCCCGCCGGCTGATCGGACGACTCATGACGACAGTGGCCGTGCAGAGGCAGGCGCAGCGGCGCCGCTCGCCTCTCGTCGGGTACCTGCTGCGGCGGGCCGGGACCTCCCTGCTCCTGTTGGTGGGCGTGACCATCGTCACGTTCGCGCTCACCAACCTGGTGCCGGGAGACCCGGTCTCGGCCGCGCTCGGCGAGGGCGCGTCGCAGAACCCCGCGACGCGCGAGGCGTTCATCACGGCGAACGGTCTCGACCAGCCACTGTTCGTGCAGTACTTCATCTATATGGGGAACCTGCTCCGCGGGGACCTCGGCACGTCGCTGGTGACCGGACGCCCGGTCACCAGCGACCTCGCCACCGCCGTGCCCGCGACGATCGAGATCGCGATCAGCGCGATCATCGTCAGCCTCGCGGTCAGCATCGTGCTCGGCACGCTCGCGGCCTACCGTCGCGGACTCGTCACCGACCAGGTCATCCGCGTCGTCACGCTCGTCGGGCTCAGCGTCCCGACCTTCTGGCTCGCGCTGGTCAGCTTCTACGTGTTCTTCCTGGAGCTGCGCATCGCGCCGGGCTCCGGACGCATCTCGCCGTCGATCACCCCGCCGCCGCGCGTGACCGGGCTCTACACGGTCGACTACCTCCTCAACGGCGACGCGGTGGGCTTCTTCGACGCCCTCGCGCACCTCGCGCTGCCGGTCATGGTGCTCTCGCTCGTGACCATCGGTCTGCTGACCCGCTTCATCCGCACCTCGGTGCTCGAGGTCCTCGGCAGCGACTACGTGCGCGCAGCCCGTGCCAAGGGCCTGCCGGCCATGCGCGTCATCCTCGACTACGTGCTCCGGGGCGCCTCGCTGCCGATCCTGACGGTGGTCGGCGTGGCCTTCGGAGCCCTGCTCTCCGGAACGGTGCTCGTCGAGTCGGTGTTCGCCTGGCCGGGGCTGGGCACGTACGCCTACAACTCCGCCGCCAATCTCGACCTGCCCGGCATCATGGGTGTCGGTCTTGTGGTCGGTGTCATCTACCTCCTCATCAACTTCATCGTGGACCTGCTCTACGGCGTGCTCGACCCGAGAGTGAGGATCGCATGAGCCGCATCGCCGCAGCGACCCCCGCCGGACGCTTCCGCTTCCGCTGGCCGCGTGCCTGGCGCACCCCGCTCGGCATCATCGGCACCGTCATCGCCGGGGCGTGGATCATCGTCGCCTTCACCGCGCAGTGGTGGGTGCCGTATCCGCCGAACGCGCAGGTGCTCCCTCGTCTGCAGGCGCCGGGCATCGACACGATCCTCGGTACCGACGGCAACGGCCGCGACATCTTCTCCCGGTTGATGACGGGCGCGACGGTGAGCCTGCCGCTCGCGCTCATGCTCGTGATCGCCGCCCTGATCATCGGGACGCTCGTGGGCGCGGTCGCCGGCTACTTCGGGCGCGCGGTCGACGAGACGCTCATGCGCATCACCGACCTCTTCATGGCGTTCCCGACCGTGATCCTCGCGATGGTGGTCGCGGCCTCGCTCGGCCCCTCGCTGTTCAACGCCGTCATCGCCGCGATCGTGGTCTCGTGGCCGCAGTACGCCCGCGTCACCCGCAGCATCGTGCTCGGTCTCCGCGGACAGAACTACGTGATCGCGGGCCGCCTGCTCGGACACTCGCCGGTGCGCACCCTGTTCGTCGACATCCTCCCGAACATCGCCGGCCCGGTCCTGGTGCTCGCGACACTCGACATCGGCGCGGCGATCCTGCTGCTCTCCGGCCTCTCCTTCCTCGGCCTGGGGGCGCAGCCGCCGACGGCGGAGTGGGGCTCCATGATCTCCGGTGCGATGCAGAACTTCGACGCCTGGTGGCTCGGAGTCTTCCCCGGTCTCGCGATCCTCACGGTGGTGCTCGCGTTCAACTTCCTCGGAGACGCGATGCGCGACGTGCTCGACCCGACCGCCGAGATCGCCCACGAGAAGCAGGCGGAGCACACGGCTTCCGCGACGGGGGTGCCCGCATGACCGCGCACAGCACGGCGACGCTGAGCATCCGCGACCTCACGATCGACATCGGCCGTCCGCTGGTCAAGGGCGTGTCCCTGGAACTCGAACCGGGGCGCATCCACGGCCTCGCGGGGGAGTCCGGCTCCGGCAAGACGCTCACCTCCCTCGCCGTGCTCGGCCTGCTGCCGCGACAGGCGAAGACCGGCGGCTCGATCCTGCTCGCGGGGGAGGAGCTCGTCGGTCGCAACCGCCGGGGGCTCAACCGCATCCGCGGGAAGCGCATCGCGATGGTCTTCCAGGATCCGTCGGCCTCGCTGCACCCGCAGCTTCCGGTCGGTCGGCAGCTCACCGATCACATGCGCGTGCATCTCGGGCTCAAGGGCGCCGCTGCGCGCGAGCGGGCGGTGGAGCTGCTCCAGACCGTGCAGGTGCCGAATCCGGCCGAGGCGTTGAAGCGGTATCCGCACCAGTTCTCCGGCGGGCAGCGGCAGCGCATCGCGATCGCGTGCGCCCTCGCGTGCGATCCGGAGGTGCTGCTCGCGGACGAGCCGACGACCGCCCTCGACGTGACGGTGCAGGCCGGCATCCTGAAGCTGCTGCGCGACCTCGCGATCGAGCGGAACCTCGCCGTCCTGCTCGTGACCCACGACCTGGGCGTGATGAGCGCGATCGCCGACACGGTCGCCGTCATGAAGGACGGTCGCATCGTGGAGCTCGCCGACCGGGAGACGCTGTTCCGCGCCCCGCAGCACGAGTACACGCGCATGCTGCTCGCGGCCCTGCCGGGGTCGCGCATCGATGAGAGCCCGGAGGAGGCCGCGGATGAGTGAGGTCAGCGTCCTCGACGCGCGCGACGTGGTGGTGCGGTATCCGGGCACCCCGCCCGTGATCGCGGTGAACGGCGTCTCGCTGAGTGTCGCGGCGGGAGAGACGGTCGCCCTCGTGGGCGAGTCCGGCAGCGGCAAGTCGAGCCTGGCCCGCGCTGTCGTCGGCATCGAGAAGACCGCCGGCGGGACGGTGTCGTTCCGCGGAGCCCCCGTCGCGCCGCTGGGGATCCGTCGTCGTGACACGGCGCTCACGGGCATCCAGATGGTCTTCCAGGACCCGGCGACCTCGCTGAACCCGCGCCGGCGGATCGGCGACCAGATCTCCGACGGCATCGCGACCGCCCGCGCGCGCGGTGCCGCCGGCTCCACCGTGGAGGAGTGGCTGGAGCGGGTCGGACTGCCCGCTGAGGTGCGCACCCGCTTCCCGCATCAGTTCTCCGGCGGCCAGAAGCAGCGCATCGCGATCGCCCGAGCGCTCGCCGCGCGGCCCTCGCTGCTCGTCGCCGATGAGCCGATCTCCGCGCTCGACGCGTCCACCCAGACGAGTGTCGCGGGGCTCATGCGCGACCTCGTGGCCGAGTCCGGCGCCGGGATGCTCTTCATCTCCCACGACCTCGCCGTCGTGCGCCGCATCGCCGACCGCACGTTCGTGATGTTCGGCGGGAGGGTGCTCGAATCAGGGCCGACCGCTGAACTCTGGGCGGCGCCGCGGCACCCCTACACGCAGGCGCTGCTCGCCGCGATCCCGGAGCCCGACGGCACCGGCCGCATCCCCGATGCCCCCTCCGCCGACGACCGCGCGGTCTGGGCCGAGGTGCCTCCCGTCGCCTACTGAGGCCGGGCACGGCGAGCTGCCGTCATGCTCCGTCAGGAGACTCGTTCGAGATGCGTCGGGCCCGATCGAGGTCTTCGGCCCGGAGGAGCTTCGACGCCTGAAGGATCTCGACGCCGAGAAGGTGCCCGTCGGCGTCGAAATCGAGGATGATCTCCCCGGCGCCGCGCGGGTTGCGTATCTCCGGTACCTGCGCGGCGGATTCGCCCGCGTGGAGCTCACGTCCGACCGGGAGGTACGCAGCATCCGCTTCGGGGTCATATCTGAGGTGCATCAACGGCCTCCGCTCGTTCCTCCGCCACCGGTCCTGGTGACGGCGAAGGGCCGGAGCATGCACCCCGGCCCTTCGCGTGTCTCGTGCGATCAGAGCGGCGCGACGATGTCCTGCTTCACGTCCCACTCGGTGATCTCGAGCGCGACGTCGACCGACTGCCCCTGGACGGTCGCGGAGCTGGTCGAGGCGAGGTTGACGTAGTCCTCGGTGACCTCGAACACGACCTCGACGGGCGTGCCCGCCTGCTCGACGGTGCCGCTGACGAGGTAGACCTTCTGGCCGAGGCGCTCGCCGGTGCCGGTCACGGTGAAGTCACCCGTGATGGCCTTCGCCGTCTCGGCGGGGTCCATCGCGGTGACGTCCTTCGCGGTGGTGCTGAGGCCCGCGATGATCGGGTCGCTCGACGACGGGTCGGCGGTCTGCCAGTCGCTCGACGGCGACTTCACCCAGACGTCGTCGCCGATCGCGACGATCGAGCCCATCGGGGAGAGCGACTCCAGCGCCTTCTCGGACGGGTTGAAGCGCGTGGTGGACTCCATGCCCATCACGACGGTCTTGGCGGCGTAGCCGGCAGTGTCGGTCATGGCCTCGGCGATGCAGGCGCCGAGGGCAGAGCCGTCGACGGTGGCGCCGTCGGTGAGCTCGGGGCAGTCGGTGGACGGCGCTTCGGCCTCCTGCGACGCGGCCCCGCTCGGCTTCGACTCGGCCGGCTTGTCCGACGCTCCCGCCGAGCATCCGGTGAGCATGACGGCGGCGGCGAGCACGACGCCGACCCCCCACTTGTTGACGCGCATGGCGCCCCCCTCCAGGTCACGTGCCGATGACCGTCACCAGGCACGCCCTCCAGCATGCCAAGGACCGAGCGGATGTGCGGGAGGCGGTTCCGAGGAAACTCCGCTAGACTGTCGAGGTTGTCTGCCTTGCGGCGTCCATTCGGGATTCCACGGGCGGGCACGTGCACACACCCTCCTGCTCCCGGGAAAGCCCCGAGAGCCGTTCTAGTCCGAAGGAGGTGGGTAAGTGACGCACCAGTACGAACTCATGGTCATTCTGACCCCCGAGATCGACGAGCGCCAGGTCGCCCCGACGCTCGACAAGTTCCTGAAGGTCATCACCAACGATGGTGGCTCTATCGAGAACGTCGACATCTGGGGCAAGCGCCGTCTCGCCTACGAGATCCAGAAGAAGACCGAGGGCATCTACGCCGTCGTCAACTTCACCGCGACCAGCGCCGCCACGCAGGAGCTCGATCGTCAGCTCAAGCTGAACGAGCAGATCATGCGCACCAAGGTGCTCCGCGCTGAAGAGGCTCAGGCGATGATCGCTTCCGAGGCCAAGCGCTCCGAAGAGAAGGCTGCCCGCAAGGCCGCCAAGGCTGCGAAGGCCTAAGTCTCATGGCCGGCGAAACCGTCATCACCGTGGTGGGCAACCTCACCGCCGACCCCGAGCTGCGCTACACGCAGAACGGGCTGCCGGTGGCGAACTTCACCATCGCATCGACGCCTCGCAACTTCGACCGTGCCGCGAACGAGTGGAAGGACGGCGAAGCGCTGTTCCTCCGCGCCTCGGTGTGGCGTGAGTTCGCCGAGCACGTGGCGGGCTCGCTCACCAAGGGCATGCGCGTGATCGCGCAGGGTCGCCTGCGCCAGCGTTCCTACCAGGACCGCGAGGGCAACCAGCGCACCGCGATCGAGCTGGAGGTCGACGAGATCGGCCCCTCGCTGCGGTACGCGACCGCGCAGGTCACCCGTGCGGCCTCGGGCGGTGGCGGCGGGGGACAGTCCCGTCCCGCGCAGCAGCAGCAGGTGTCGGAGGAGCCGTGGTCCACGCCCGGCTCGTCGACCAGCGCCGACGCCTGGAGCACTCCGGGCAGCTTCGGCGACGACACCCCCTTCTGAAAACACTTCTTCACGGGTGGGTCCCTGAGCTTGTCGAAGGGCCGCACCCCGCTCATCACTAAGGAAAAACTATGGCTGGAAAGTCGAGCGGCGACCGCCGCAAGCCGCGGAAGGGTGGCAAGCCCACCGCTCCCGCGAAGTCCATCCGGGTCGGTGTCATCGATTACAAGGATGTCGCCACCCTTCGCAAGTTCGTCTCGGAGCGCGGCAAGATCCGCGCCCGTCGTATCACCGGTGTCTCGGTGCAGGAGCAGCGTCTGATCGCCACGGCGATCAAGAACGCGCGCGAAATGGCGCTCCTGCCCTACGCTGGCGCCGGCCGGTAAGGGGTATCGAGATGGCAAAGCTGATTCTCACGAACGAGGTCGCCGGGCTCGGTAGCGCCGGTGACGTGGTCGAGGTCAAGAACGGGTACGCCCGCAACTTCCTCATCCCGCAGGGCTTCGCTACGGCGTGGACCCGCGGTGGCGAAAAGCAGGTCGCATCGATCCAGGCCGCGCGTCAGGCTCGCGCGATCCACGACCGCGACGAGGCTGTGGCCCTGAAGAACACCCTCGAGGGCACCAAGGTGCGTCTCGCGGTGAAGGCCGGCAAGGAAGGCCGTCTGTTCGGCTCGGTGAAGACCGCCGACGTCGCAGAGGCCGTCACGGCTGCGGGCCTCGGCTCGATCGACAAGCGCAAGGTGCACATCACCTCGCCCATCAAGGCGACCGGTGAGCACGAGGCGACCGTGCGTCTGCACGAGGACGTCACTGCCGTCATCACGCTGCAGGTCGTCGCCGCCAAGTAAGGCACCCGACGGGCCCTGCCTGTCGAACAGAACGCCCCCTGTCCTCCGGGACAGGGGGCGTTCGTGCATCCGGACGCGGGTCAGACGAGGGCGTCGCTCTCCGACACGGACGCCGGCTCAGTGAGCCGGTTCCTCCGCCGCCGGTGCGCGATGAGCGCCCACACGAACGCGGCGATGCCCAGGGTGAACACCGCGCCGCCGACGAGGAGTGGGACGTTCAGCGGCGCGGCGTCGTCGGCCGCGGCGGTGAGGGTGCATCCCGGGGCGTCCGCGTCGAACACCGACCCGGCCGCGATGCAGTCGTTGAGACCGGTGACCTGCTGCCCGTAGGCCTGCCCGGGGCGGACCGATGTCGTCCCGTCCGCCGAGACCTCGCAGGGGTTGTCCTCCGCGCACGCCTCGCCGCCGTCGTTGTGGGAGCTGTTGATGCCGACGACCGTCTTCCCGTCGCCCGCGACGAGCGCGGCACCCGACGTTCCCGGGTACGTCTCGCACGTCTTCTCCGTCGCCATCCGCAGCGAATCGTGCAGTTCATAGCCCTCTTCGCGCAGGGTGGGGACGATGGCCTCGATGGTGCAGGTCAGGGGTTCGGTGGTCATCAGGCGGACGCTGTCGCCGACCCTGGGCGATGCCGCGGCGAGACGGAGGACGGTCGCGCCGCGCGCTTCGAGCTCGGCGAAGGAGGCATCCAGGCGGTACACGGCGGCATCGGTGCCCGTCATCGTGCCGAAGAGGAGACGGTCGAGGCCCGCAGTCGTGAGTCCGTACCCCTGCGCGTCCGCGAAGGACACCTCGCCGTCCGCCGGACGGTTCTGGAGGAACTCGCCGCGCCGCGGGATATCCCGAGTCTGTTCCACGGCCGGAATGCAGTGACCGTTCGTCAGCAGGAGTGCCGGGTCGTCACGGCGGGAGTTCGCAGCCATCACGAGCGACGACTCGCATTCGCCCAGCGCCGGGTAGCCTCCCAGTCCGAGGTCGACCTCGTCGTCCGGGATGGTGGCGTGGTCCCGCATGATCGTGCGGATCCACTCCGCGTGCCGAGTGACGTCCGTGTAGAGCCCTGCCGCCTTGTCGTTGTCCTGCTCCGGTCCGCTGAGCACGCCGGCCAGCGCCCACCCCGCCCCTTCACGGACCAGGAGGGGGCCGCCGGAGTCGGCATTGCCGGCCTTCGCCACGCCGCCGCCCACGCAGAGCTCCCCGTCGGAGGCGTTCGGGCACGTCTTCGGATCGAGGACGTCGACGTCGGCCTCCTGCAACATCGACGGGTAGACCGCGGGCGATGTCGCCGCCGTGTTCCCCCAGCCGAGGATCCGTCCGTTCGTCCCCACCGCAGGGGAGGCTCCGGCGACGGGGATCGGCGTCTGGTCCACAGCCTCGTCGAACCGCAGGAGCATGAGGTCCTTGCCGAAGAAGCCCTCCCGGGACTTCGGGAGCTGGAAGAACCGGCTGACCGTCGCCACCTCTCCGCCGCGGGTGACGTCGGCCGAGCCGAACTGCACCGTCCAGCCGATCGGCAAGCCGACCTGGGCGAAGTTGTTCTTGCGACAGTGCGAGGCGGTGAGCCCCCAGTGCGGATCGATGAGGGTGACGCCGCAGCCGTTCCCTCCCGCGCCGGGCGGCGTTGGGAAGCCCGGCTTGTAGGCGCCCATGAAGGGATAGCTCTCCGTCGCGTCGCTGCCGTCACTGATCGCGAGTGCGGGCGCGGCGCCGGCGAGGACGAGGAGAGCGGCGAGGACGCCGGCGACGAGGTATCTGATGCGTGTCATGCGAAGGACCGTACGGACACGACCGTTTCGGAAGTGTCGGCGGATTCGCATACGCTCTCGCAACATCCGGTGGGGTGGGCTGGTGTCATGACCGCAGCGACGACATCGCGCGCGCCCTGGGGCGATGCCGCGAAGGGGCTGCTGATCGTCCTCGTGGTGTTCTGGCACGTCGTGCTGAAGACCTACCTGCAGGTCGACTGGCGGCTCGGCATCCCCCTTCCCGGAGCCTGGGGTCTCGCGAGCGACCTCATCTGGCCGTTCCTCATGCCGCTGTTCCTGTTCCTGTCCGGATATTTCGCCTCCGCAGCGTTGGCTCGACCGTGGGCGGCCGTGCTCCGTCCGCGCGTGGCCCGCTTCCTCTACCTCTATCTGCTGTGGAGCCTCATCCATGCCGCCGCGATGTGGGCGCTCCCCGACTTCCCGACGTTCATACCGCGGAGTGTCTCCGCGTTCGTGGAGGGGGTGACGATCAGCCCGCCGAACACCTGGTACCTCTACGCGCTCGCGCTGTACTTCGTCGTCGCCAAGGGTCTGCAGCGACTGCCGCGCGGCGTGATGCTGGCGGGTTCCGGAGTCCTCTCGGTGGCGGTGGCCGCCGGGTTGGTCGATGTGGTGAGCAACCGCGGATCGCTCCTCTACAACCTCTTCTTCTTCCTCGGAGGTGCGTACCTCGCGCCGCGCATCCGTCGCTTCACCGCTCGTCCGCGACCCGCACTCGCCGGGGCCCTGACCGTCGGGTACCTCGCCGCCTACGCCGTCATGCGCGTGACGGGTACGGAGACCGTTCCCGGGGTGTGGCCGGCGGTGTCCGTCCTCGGGGTGGCGATGGGACTCGCCGTCGCCCCGATCCTCGCGGGCCTCCCTCTGGTCGGGCGGGGCCTGCAGGCGCTCGGCGTCCGGACCCTGCCGATCTACCTCCTGCACATGCCGCTGCTCGCGCTCGCCGACGCCGCGCTCGTGGGAGTGCTGTCCGACGCGGGGCAGGCGGTGCAGCTGCTCGCGGCCGTCCTGCTCCCGGTCGTGCTGACGGCAGCTCTCGTCGCCGCGTGCATCGGCCTCGATCGCCTCACCGCTCGCGATGGACTCGCCTGGCTGTGGGATCTGCCTCGTCGGCGGGCCGCGGTCGACGGCGCGCCTCGCAGAGTCCCCTGGCGGACCCCGGTCGCGGTGCTGGCACTGCTGGGGGTCGGCCTCGCCGTCAGCGCGGCAGCGGCGATTCCCGCCCGGCGGGCCGCGACCGCCGACCGCGCCGCCACCAACGAGGGCGAGGTCAGCATCGGCGCCGTCGGCGACATCCTGCTGTACGACGCGTCGCGCGGGATCCCGGTGGATCGCGGACGATCGACCTTCGACGCCGTGCGCCCGTGGTTCACCGAGGACATCGTCACCGGCAACCTGGAGCAGGTGATCGCGGCGGACACCGGCGTCGACAAGTGCGGCGGGAGCGACCACTGCCTCGCGTTCCGCAGCGAGCCGGATGCCGCTGCGGCGCTGCGCGGCTTCGACGTGCTCAATCAGGCGAACAACCACAGTCACGACTTCGGCCGGGAGGGCGTCGACGAGACGAGGGCCGTTCTGCGCGCGGAGGGCATGGACGCCGTCGGGGACCGGAACGAGGTCGTCGTGACGAGGGTGGGGGAGACCACCGTGGCCCTGGTCGGCTTCGCGCCGTACGGGGGATTCAACCGGGTCACCGACCTCCGTCACGTCGGTCAGGTGGTGCGCGCGGCGGCGGAGCAGGCCGATCTCGTCGTCGTCCACGCGCACATGGGTGCCGAGGGACCGGAGGCCGACGCGATCACCGGGGGGACCGAGCACAGCTTCGGGGAGAACCGGGGCGATCCGCAGGCGTTCGCGCATGCGGCCGTCGACGCCGGAGCTGATCTGGTGGTCGGGCACGGCCCGCACGTCCTCCGAGGTGCGGAGTTCTATCGGGGCCGGCTCATCGCGTACAGCCTGGGCAACTTCGCGGGAGGGGGCGTCTTCGGAGCCGAGGAGGAGACCCGCTTCGGCGCCTACCTGTCGGTCCAGCTCCGTGCGGACGGCACCTTTCTCGGCGGACAGGTCCGCTCCATCCGCCTCGAGGCCGAAGGTGGCGCCCCGTCGCCCGATCCGACCGGTCGCGCGGCCGCGCTGATGGACGAGCGGGGGAGGCGGGACTTCCCCGGCACTGCCGCCGTCATCGAGGCCGACGGCTCGATCGTCGTGCCGTGAGGATAGGCTGCTGGCCATGACGGACGACGTTCGCAATGTGCACGAGGCCCTGTCCACCATCCACGAGCATTGGCAGCCGCACCGGCTGACGAGCGTCAACGACTACGACGTCAAGGTCGTGAAGCTGCAGGGCGAGTTCGTCTGGCACACGCATCCCGAGACCGACGAGCTGTTCTTCGTGGTGAGCGGACGCCTGACGATCCAGCTCCGCGACCGCGACGTCATCCTGAACCCGAACGACGTGTTCGTGGTGCCCCGGGGCGTCGAGCACTGCCCGAAAGCCGAGGAAGAGGTGCATGCGATCCTCTTCGAGCCGAAGGGCACGGTCAACACCGGAGACGCAGGCGGCGACATGACGGCGGATCTCCAGGAGCTCGGCTAAGCCCCATCACGTCCCGTGCGTCCGCAGAACGGGCGCACGGATGCCCCGCGGTGGGGGGACCACGGGGCATCCGCCGTTTGCGCGGCGGTCACGCTCGGCAGAGGAAGCGCAGCGAGGGCTGCACCGCACGGGCGGACGCTGCCGCGCACCGGCGGGGGCGAGGATCGTCCATTGAGTCAGTCCTCGACCACCAGGCGGCGATCCCGAGTATCGGTAGGGTCGCGGTTGGTGCCCCGGCGGCTCTGACTTGCAGCAACAGATCGCCTTGGACGTTGCGATTGATGGCATCCAGGGTTGCGCGGCCAGGCGGACCGACCCCCGCCGCGCGCCCGTGAGCAGTATCGCGAGCTCAAGGCTTATAGGTGACGTGTACGTCGATCTCGCGGCCGAGTTCGAGTTCGATGCGTTTGGCGAGGCTGCGGCCTTCTCTCTCCCATGCGTCGCGGTGTTTCTCCAACTCGTCTTCTGGCATGCTCGAGTACAGAAACTCTTCCCAACGGGTGTTCCATGCGAGGAGCTCCTGTACGAGACCATCCGAGAGCCCTGAATCTTCGGGATCGAGGTCACCTGCCTCGAGACCTGGTGTCTCCTCCCAAACGGGGAGGATGTTTCCGTAGTCCGGCGATAGGCGCAGAAGGCGTCGAGACATCTTGGTGTCCTTTCGTTGGCGGGCTACTAGCGGACCAAGTTGATTCCTGAGCACTGTCGACCAGGGTTCGCGGTGATGATTCTCTGACCTGTTTTTCCGAGGAACAGCCGGACATTAGTCTGATAGACCTTCTGCCCAGTCTTCTTGTTGTAGACGAAAACTGTCCGGGAGTAACAGAAGTTGGGACCGCTGGCGACGACTCGGTCGGGGTCGTAGAGCATCCAGGCGATGGACCAGTCGGCCATGTCGCGCCACTGCACCCCCACCCGTCCGCCAACGTTGGTCCACTCCCCTTGATGGCGCGCCTGAACATGCCGAAAGCCATAGTCCCTGGCCGTTCCGCACCGGAGGGTCGCGACGGAACCAGAGAAACTGTTCCTCAGTCGCTTGCGATCGTAGCTTTTGACGTATTGCTCGTTCTTGTCGAAGAGGCCGCAGCCGCGCCAGTTAGTGGGTGCGGGCGATTTCGGGGGGATGAAACCGAACGTTGTAATGCCCCCGCCGCCTTCTGTCACCTCTTGTGCATCGGCGGGGGTGAGTTCTTCCGTGGTGACGAGGAACTCTCCCGTCTCGTTCTCGATGACGAGGGTTTCCGGGGGTGCTTCCGGCTCGGTTCCGTCGGGATCTCCTTCCAGGAGTTCGTCTTGGCTGTCGTCGATGGGCTCGATGTGCTCGGATTCCTCAGTCTCATCAGCGGGGAGTATGCGTGAGGGCACCGTGGCGTATCCGAGCATGTAGAGCTTGAGTTCCATGGGAGAGGCGGAAAGGTTCCGGACCTGTATGGTGCCGTCGCTGCCGACCATTATGGGTGTGAACATGGAGTTCCAGTGGGTTGACGCGCTCTCGAGCATGGTCGCGTCGGGTTCGTCCAGATCGCTCGGCCACGCGCGGATCGAAGCGCCTTGTGTGGTGGTGCTACGGATGCTCACGTTGGCGACCACGGCATCGAGCCCGTCCGCAAACGACGGCATCCCGTACAGCCCTTCAACCGGAACCGTGACGGCTTCCCCGGCGGAGATCACGGTCGCGGGCACTGGGTAGAGGTCGCCAGCCTGCTCATGAAGTTCTCGCCCCTCGTCCATGGCCGGCATGGGTGTGGTGGTGAAGCTCCACGCACCGGTGGAGCGGAGAGTGGATTGTCCGAGGTGGCCATCCCAACCCGCGTCGCGCACGTAGGCGCGCCAGTAGTACTTCGTACCGGGCTTCAGCGTCCCATCGGGAACCCGATGAACAGCCGAGGTCGTTTCCGGTGATGTGTAGAAGGGTGTTCCGTTAGGGTCGGTGAAAATCCGGTAGGAGTATCGCAAGCTGGAACCGGTGACGGCAGTTGCTGTGGATCTGAAGGTGGGGGTCAGCGTCACACCGGTGGCGCCGTTTGTGGGCGACCCGCCTGTGCCGGTCACGAATGTGGGGTTGACGTGGGCGTGATACTTGACCCAGAGGTCGGTGGTGACGCGTTTGTGACTATAGACGGTGCCCTCGGCGCCGCTGATCATGAAGGCCACGTTGGTGGCTGACACCTTGCCGAAGCGGCTGGCGATGTAGGTGGGAAACGTAGTTCCGTTGGTCTGTGTCGTCCCGGCGCCCAGGGAATAGGAATCGAGCAGGGTGCTGTACCCGCCATACTCCCACGCTGTGCCAACGCGCACATTGCCGGAGTGGGTGGCGGTAGACCCAACTCCGGCGTAGGTGATGCCGAGGTCTGATGCTTCGATGAACTTTCCGACGGAGGCGCCGCCTGCGAAGTTGACGACGGCACGCCAGTAGCGGTCGCCCTCAGGCTGTTTTGTGTTTCCGATGTGCTGCTGGCCGAGATACTGACCGCCGTCGGACTTGTACGAGTTCTGGTTCGCGATCGTGCCCACCACTTCGGGATCG
This sequence comes from Microbacterium meiriae, assembly GCF_032364335.1. Taxonomy (NCBI): domain Bacteria; kingdom Bacillati; phylum Actinomycetota; class Actinomycetes; order Micrococcales; family Microbacteriaceae; genus Microbacterium; species Microbacterium meiriae. The sequence continues at coordinate 3,412,080 of NZ_CP133984.1, read as the reverse complement.
ATGTAGACGGGGAACACCCGGTCGGCATCCTGTATCCAGGACTCCTCGATGGAGACGCGGTAGAACCAGTTCTCGTTCGAGCTGCGCAGCAGCGCGGCATCCAAGACGACTTCCTCGCGAGGGGTTGCAGTGCCGTCGGAGGCGGAGTCCCAGGCGATGGGCGTCGGGCTGGACATCACGACCGCCCCATCAGCGTCCACGAACTCGAGAACATCCTCTTCGGTCAGTGCGGGCGTCAAGTTTCCTGGGTCGATGCGCCAGGTCCACGAGTGCTTACCTGCAGCGGGCGCGGCGTGGAGCACCAGTGCTTCTTTCACGGACCCGGGAGTGATTGTGTACTCAAGGTCAGCATAGGGAAGCACATCACGATAAGCGAGGGAGCTGAAGTCGTCCGACGGCCACACCGGCGCCTCGGGGGAACCCTCGTCTGCTCCGACGAGAGACATGGCGACCTCGTGGCCGTCACGTGTCACGGTGACCGTGTTCTGGCCGTCGGCTGTGGGAGCGAACTCGGGGGCAAGCGGGTGCTGTTCGACAGTCCACCCATCGTTATCCCCAGACAAGCTCGGGTCCACATCAACCCACTTTCCGTCGACGCGCACGTTGAGAGGGTCGACGGAGAACTGAGCCACCTCACTCCCAGCGCTATCGACATAGCGGGTCTCGAACTCCGAACGTGACACCACATCAAGGTCATTGCGGTCAACATTCTCGACCGCAGGTACCGGCGGATCCTCGGGTGCGGGAGTGCTCGTGCTGTCCGCGGGCACCTGAGCAGCCGCCGACTCGAACGGAACGATCGCACTCACCAGGAGAACGCTCGAGAGAACTAGGGAGGACACGATTACACGCGTAGAACTCACCAGAGCTCCTTCGACAGACAGGGGTCTGCGAAACGGTTCGCGGACTCATCAGACGATGAGACCGGCGACACCCGCCGGGCTACCGAATGCTATCGAGGCGCCAACGAGCAACGCAATAGACGGCGTCGAACGTTCAACGGCCGTCAGCCTGTTGACGGCGTCGACAGTCGCTGCGGGGTATACAAGGTTCTCAGTAATGGATGGGACTCCGAGGACCCGCGCGTCATCGGGGCTCTCCTAGGAAGAGCTTGAAGAACCCACCTCGATTTTGAAGAAGCCTCGGATGGGGAGTGGAGTGTCGAGCCGAGCGGGATCGTCGTTCCGTTCCGCTCTGGCGCCATCCGTTTCCATGACCCGGATGACGTCCTGGGTATCGAGTATCGACTCGTGGAGGAGAAGCCGGACTAGACGGACGTAGGTGCCGGGCGGATAGCGGCTGCTATCGGCGTTTCATCGAGGACGACCTGACGAAGCTGCGCCTCGTCGAACGGGCGCACGGATGCCCCGCGGTGGGGGGACCACGGGGCATCCGCCGTTTGCGCGGCGGTCACGCTCGGCAGAGGAAGCGCAGCGAGGGCTGCACCGCACGGGCGGACGCTGCCGCGCACCGGCGGGGGCGAGTCTCCTCCCCCGAGGACATCGCCACCGCCGGGGCTCAGCGCCTACGCCGCGTGACGGCGCAGCAGGCCCGCACCTCCCAGCAGCAGGAGAGCGGCGAGGGCCCACAGCCACGGGGCCGAGGCGCCACCGGTCATCGCGAGGCCGGTGGCCTCACCCGTCGCGGCGGCACCCGCAGCCCACGGCATGCTGGTCATGCCGGCTCCGGTGCTCGGCGTCGTCCCCGGGTTCGCTCCGGGGTCGGTTCCGGGGTCGGTGCCCGGGTCGGTGCCGGGGTCGGTGCCGGGGTCCGTTCCGGGATCGGTGCCCGGATCCGTGCCCGGGTCCGTTCCGGGGTTCGTGCCGGGATCGGTCACCGTGCTCTCGCCGACGACGGAGATCGCGTTCCCGCCGATCGTGATGGGAAGCGTCACCGGGAGCTCCAGCTGAGTCCCGCCGAGGATGCTGTCGTCGCCGCCGGTGGTGCTGCCTCCGGTCGCGGGTGCGTTCGGGGACGTAGTGCCGCCGGTGGTGCCGGTGACGGTGGCGTCGTCGGTGACGGAGATGGCGTTGCCGGTGACGCCGATGGGGGCGGTCACGGGTGCGACCACCTGGGTGCCGCCGAGGGTGCTGTCGTCGCCGCCGGTGGTGCTTCCTCCGGTCGCGGGTGCGGTCGGGGACGTGGCGCCGCCGGTGGTGCCGGTGACGGTGGCGTCGTCGGTGACGGAGATGGCGTTGCCGGTGACGCCGATGGGGGCGGTCACGGGCGCGACCATCTGGGTGCCGCCGAGGATGCTGTCGTCACCGCCGGTGGTGCTGCCTCCGGTCGCGGGTGCGGTCGGGGCCGTGGCGCCGCCGGTGGTGCCGGTGGCCTCGCTGTCGCCGAGGAGCGAGATGGCGTTGCCGCCGACGGTGACGGGGGCCGTCACCGGGGCGACGACCTGGGTGCCGCTCGCGGTGCCGTCCTCGCCCGAGGTGCTCGACCCGGCCGCGGGCGCAGCCGGTGCCGGGCTGGTGCCGCCGGAGGTGCCGGTGGCCTCGCTGTCGCCGAGGAGCGAGATGGCGTTGCCGCCGACGGTGACAGGCGCCGTCACGGGTGCCACGGCCTGCGTGCCCCCGAGGATGCTGTCGTCACCGCCGGTGGTGCTCCCGCCGGCCGCGGGTGCGGTCGGGGCCGCGGTGCCGCCGGAGGTGCCGGTGGCCTCGCTGTCGCCGAGGAGCGAGATGGCGTTGCCGCTCACCGTGACGGGGGCCGTCACCGGGGCGACGACCTGGGTGCCGCTCGCGGTGCCGTCCTCGCCCGAGGTGCTCGACCCGGTCGCCGGGGCAGGCGCCGGTGCTGCGGCGCTCTCTCCCTCAGCGGCCGACTCGGAGTCACCGAGCAGCGAGATGGCGTTGTCGGACACGGTCACCGGGGCGTTGACCGCCACCAGAGCCTGCGTGCCCGAGAGCACGCCATCCAGGCCGTCCGTGTCGAGGGAGAGCACCCCGGCCGCGTCAGGGGCCTGGGGAGCCGCGCTCTGGGGAGGAGCGGCGGCCGGGGTGCTGGTCGTGGAGTCTTCGGTGAGGCTGATCGCGTTGTCCGTCACCGTGACGGGGAGGTTCACGGTCACCACGGCTTGGGTGCCGGATGCGGTGCCCTCCTCGCCGCTCGTCTGCGGAGCGGGGGCGGACGCCGGTGCGGGAGCCGGAGCAGGGGCGGGAGCCGGGGCCGGAGCCGGCGCGGTGGATGCCGCGTCGCCGAGCACGGAGATCGCGTTGTCGACGACCGTGATCGGGGCGGTGATGGGCGCTACTGCCTGGGTGCCGGAGAGGAAGCCGTCGTCTCCGGATGTCTCGGCCGCATTGGCGGCCGTCGCGCCGAGCAGGGTGATCCCGCCGGCGATGAGCGTGCCCCAGAGGACGCGCTTCGCGTAGGTACGCATGATGGTTCTCCTGACGTGACTGGTCTGTCTGATGGGATGCGCGCGAGGAAGTGCGCGCGCAGCACGGCATCTGTCATCCCGGTGGGATGACGCGACAGTCCGTCAGTCAGGCGAGACGTCGGTGTCGGCGACGGGTGCGCCCGGAAGGGCGTCGTCCCGTGCGCCGGCGGCCCGCTCCCAGGCACGGAGCGGGGTTGCGCCGATCTCGCTGAGGCGAGCGGGGGCGCTGGCGGAACCTCCGGCCGAGGTGGCGGAGGAAGAGGCGGGGGCGGTCGGAGCGGCCGGAGGAGCACCGAACGGCACCGGAGCGGTGTCACCGGCACCGGCGTCCGAGGAGTCGGGTGCGGAGACCGGACCTGCGAAGGAAGCCACGGTGCGGAGCACAGAGTCCTGGCCCGTGCTCGGCGAGGCCGACGGTGCGGGAGCAGGCTCGGGAAGCGCGGCGATGTCCTCGCGCACAGGGGGGACGCCCATGGGGACGGAGCCCTCCGGGGTCTGCGGTGCAGCCGGCTCATGTGGCGTGAGCACCTCGACGACCGGCGGAACGGTCTCTTCGACGACGCCGCCGATCAGGCTGGTCGTGCCGTCGACGACACCGACGACGTTCTCGACCAGGTCGATGGCGCCGGAGTCCACGACGATGCCGCCGACCAGCGGAAGGCCGCCGACGAGGTCGAGCACGGGCGCGGTGATCTGCGAGACCGGTGCAGAGCCGAGCACGTCGGTCACGGGCTCGACGACCGTCTCGGTGGTCTCGGCGACCGCCTCGAGCACCGGGGCCGCGGTGTCTCCGACGACGGGGACCTGCGTTACCGTCTCGGTCACCGTCTCGACGATGGCGGGAGCCGCCTCCTGCACAGGAGCGACGGTGTGGGTCACGACGGGAGCGACGACCTCGTGCACGACGGGGGCCACGACCTCCTGGACCACCGGCGTCGCCACCTGCTTCACCACCGGAGCCACGACGTTGTTCACGACCGGCTTCGTCACGGCGGTGACCGTCTCCGACACGACGGAGGTGAGGCCGTCGAGCGGACCCTTCGGCTCCTCGGCCGCATGCGCGGAGCCCCCACCGGTGAGGACGGTCAGGGCCGCCCAGGCGAGCACGCCGACGCCACCCCAGAGGACGGCGTGGGGTACGCCGCGTCGGGTGGTCCGAGCGTCCACGTGGTCCTCCCCCTCCGAAAGGTCTACGGGTGTGTCGATGGGAGGGAGAATACTCGCGCACCCCCTCTCTGTCCAGGGGCGTTTACATCCGATTCGTCTCGTGTCAGATCGTGACGCGCCCGGCGGATTTCCGGCTTGACTTTCCCCAGGTTCTACACATGCCCCCTCCGGAGGGGAAACCTTCAACGCGCAATTTAAACTCGTTTTCATCCACAGGCTGGGGAAACGATTTATGCCTGGTCGGCTGGCAGAAAAAACTTCGCTTTTCACACCGTCCACCGGGTTATCCACACCCGTTCTGCACAGACACTCCGAGATTGTCCGCACGCTGTCCACATGGTTATCCACAGGCCGTGTTGCACCGTGTGGAGACCGCTCATAGCGTGGTCGAGCGACCGAATGTCGGGGGCACCTGCTTGTCTGGGGATGGCCGCCGCGCGGCCGCGGTCCCCCGCGCCGGCATCCGCGGATGCGAGCGCGGGGCCCGCCTCAGAACCGTCGCATCGAAGGGAACACAGTGTCGATCGCCGACATCTCCGCGGAGCGCCTGGGAGGGCAGCGTCCGCCCGAGCGCACCCCTCCGCACGACCTCCTCGCCGAGCAGAGCGCCCTGGGCGGCATGCTCCTGTCGAAGGACGCCGTCGCCGATGTGATCGAGACGCTCAAGGGCGCCGACTTCTACATCCCGAAGCACGAGCTCATCTTCGAGGCCATCCTCTCCCTCTACTCCCACGGTGAGCCGACCGACGTCGTCGCTGTCACCGACGAGCTCATCAAGACCGGTGAGCTGAACAAGGCGGGCGGCGCGGACTACCTGCACACCCTTACGTCGATCGTCCCGACCGCGGCCAACGCCGGCTACTACGCGGGCATCGTCTCCGAGCGAGCGATCCTCCGCCGCCTCGTCGACGCCGGGACGCGCATCGTCCAGCTCGGCTACGACGGCCAGGGCGACGCGGCCGACATCGTCAACAACGCGCAGGCGGAGATCTACTCGGTCACCGGCTCGGAGACGGCCGAGGACTACGTGCCGCTCACGGTCGCGGTCGACGCCGCCGTCGAGGAGATCGAGGCCGCCAACGGCCGCGACGGCTCCATGACCGGCATCCCCACCGGCTTCCGCGAACTCGACGAGCTCACCAACGGCCTGCACGGCGGCCAGATGATCGTCGTCGCCGCGCGACCCGCGATGGGTAAGTCCACGCTCGCCCTCGACTTCGCCCGTGCGGCTTCGATCGGGCACGACTTCCCCTCGATCTTCTTCTCCCTCGAGATGGGAAAGAGCGAGATCGCGATGCGTCTGCTCAGCGCGGAGGGGGCGATCCCGCTGCAGAACATGCGCAAGGGAACGCTCGACCCGCGGGACTGGACGACGGTCGCCGCCACCCGCGGCCGCATCAACGACGCCCCGCTCTACATCGACGACAGCCCGAACATGACGCTCGTCGAGATCCGGGCGAAGTGCCGGCGGCTGAAGCAGCGCGCCGGTCTGCGGATGGTCATCATCGACTACCTCCAGCTCATGACCTCCGGCAAGCGCGTCGAGTCCCGTCAGCAGGAGGTCTCGGAGTTCTCGCGAAGCCTCAAGCTCATCGCCAAGGAGCTGCAGGTGCCGGTCATCGCGCTGTCGCAGCTGAACCGTGGTCCCGAGCAGCGACAGGACAAGAAGCCCGCCATCAGTGACCTGCGAGAGTCCGGATCGATCGAGCAGGACGCCGACATGGTCATCCTCCTGCACCGCGACTCGGTCTACGACAAGGACGTCCGTCCCGGCGAGGCCGACCTCATCGTGGCCAAGCACCGTAACGGTCCGACCGCGACGATCACCGTCGCCTTCCAGGGGCACTACTCCCGGTTCGCCGACATGGCGCCGGGTGGCGACTTCAACTGAAGTCCGGCGTCATCGTCCCGCGTCGGACACCGACTCCTCGCGGAGGCTGAGCCGGACGTGGCAGGAGTGCGCACTGGTGAACGGGATCACGCGTTCGATCTCCACGGGGCCGCCCGCTCTCGCCAGCACCGACTTCATGAGTTCCTCGTGCACCCGGCAGACCACCGTCTGGTCATCGGTCAGCAGTGTGTGGAAGCGGCAGGGGGAGAGGTCGACGGTCATCGCCTTCTCGTCGATGTCCGGCTGCAGGCCCACGTCGTCGAGGTGGTGGAACAGCGCGTCGAGCTGATGCGTCGCGGCCTCCGGGAGCCCGGATCGCGTCGCCGGGAGCACCGCGCGCATGAGGTCGCCGTGACGGATCGCCTCCTGGACCCGCCGTTCCTCGATCTCGTTCGGCTCGCTGGGCAGCACGGGGGAGAAGCGCAGCCGCGGTCTTCCGCGCCGACCGGTGTGCTCGACCTCGGACCGGGCGAGACCCTCACCCTCGAGCACGCGCAGGTGGTCGCGCAGCGTGTTCACGTGGAGGCCCATGCGGAGGGAGAGCTCGGCGAGGCCGATTCCCGGAGTGTCCATCAAGGCGGCGAGGACCCGCAGCCGACTGCTCTGCATGAGCCCGCGATAGGCGTCGGTGGGACGTGGCATGTTACCCATTATCCCCTGAACGCGGAGTGAGGCGCTGATTTCCACGGTCACCCGCCGCTGGGGGTGCGGACCGGCCGGTTAGCCTGAGGCCATGACGGGTGGACGCACGGTGACGGCGCTGCGCCTGCTGCTGCCGGCTTTCCTGCTCGGGGCGATCGTCGCGATCTCGTTCCTGGAGGCGCCGCTGAAGTTCCTGGCTCCCGGAATCACGATCCCCCTAGGGCTCGGCATCGGTCGTCTCGTGTTCACCGCCCTCAACGTCCTCGCGGGAGCGGTGCTCCTCGTGCTGACGGCGGTCAGCGTCCGTGCCCGTGCCGGGCGTTCCTCGGCTCTGCTGCTCGGCGGGCTGTGGCTGGTGTTCCTCGTCGAGGTGGTCGTCATCCGCCCGATCCTCAACCGGCGGAGCGACCTAGTGATCGCAGGGCGGGAGGTGCCGGGAACCGATGGCGCGCACTACGCCTACATCGTCGCGGACGTGACGATGGTGGTGCTGCTCGTGGCGTTCCTCGTGGTCACGGTGCGGGCGGTGCTCCCGCCGCGCGCGTCCTCTTCGACGACCGACGTCTAGGACGCGTCGGACGCAGCGGACTCCAGCAGTCGGCGCGCGCTGTCCCGAGCGGTCGCGAACGGCTCCGCGAACGTCCCCATGCCGACGGTGACGATCGCGCCTTCATAGAGGAGCATGAGCGTCTCGGCGAGCCGGTCCGGGTCGTGGAACCCGGCCTCACCGCAGAGCTCCGCGAAGACCGCGAGCAGCCACTCCTTCTCGCGACGGGCCTCGGCGAGCACCAGTGGGGCGTCCCCGGGGCCGTCGATCTCGGCGCGCGCGTTGATGGCGCTGCATCCCTTGGTGCTGTGGTCCGGCACCCAGGAGATGGCCGCATCGAAGATCGCGAGCACGCGGGCGGGCCCCGGCTCCGGGACCCGTGTGAGGTGAACCGCGACGTGATCGCGCCAGCGGGCGTCCCGGTGCTGCAGGTAGGACACGACGAGCGCTTCCTTCGATCCGAAGCGGTCGTAGAGAGTCTTCTTCGTCACCCCGGCGGCGGCGGCGATGGTGTCGACCCCGACGGCGTGGATGCCGCGTTCGTAGAAGAGGTCGGAGGCGGCGTCGAGCACGCGGCGCGCCCCGGGGGTCAGCGGCGGGAGCTCCGGCACGGTTGTCGACATGCGGCGAGTATACCAACCTGTATAGTGAGGGAATGAGTAAACAGATCGGTATACTCTCTCGGGTCGTGACCGTGGGTGCGGCGGTGGCCTTCGTCCTCACGTGGAGCTCGGGATTCCTCATCCCCGCGGTCGCCACCGCGGACGTCGACCCGCTGACGCTCCTGGTCTGGCGGTTCACGCCGCTCGCCGTCCTGCTCGTGGTCCTCGCCGCGATGTCCGGAGCGACGAAGGGGATGACCGCGCGGGAATTCGGCATCCAGGCGGTCATCGGCGCGCTCGCCCAGTTCGGATATTGCGCTGCTGTGTACGCCGCCGTCGCGACGGGGATCGCCACCGGCACCGTCGCGCTGATCGACGCGGTCCAGCCGCTGCTCGTCGCCGTGCTGGTCGGGCCGGTGCTGGGCCTCCGCGTGCGCGGCGCCCAGGTGGCGGGGCTGGTGATCGGGGCGGTGGGGGTGCTGCTCGTCGTGCAGTCGCAGTTCGGTGCCGGCTCCGCGCCGCTCGTCGCCTACCTGCTTCCGGCGGCGGCGATGGTCTGCCTCGTGATCGGCACGCTGGTGCAGCGGCGGACGGCCGTGCGCACGGGGGTTCTGCTGACCCTGACCATCCACGTGAGCGTGACCGCCGTGCTGCTCCTCGTCATCGCCGCGCTCGCCGGGGCACTCGTGCCGCCGGCGCGACCGTCGTTCTGGATCGCCGTGGTCCTGACCGCGGTCTTCCCCACGCTCGGCGCCTATGGCCTCTACTGGTGGCTGCTGCGCCGGGTCGGCATCACCGCACTGCAGGCGCTGCTCTTCCTCGTCGCCCCGGCGACCGCGATCGGCGGGGCGCTGCTGCTCGGTGAACCCCTCACGGCGATCACGGTCGGCGGGTTCGCGCTGTGCGGCGCCGGGGTGACCATGGTGCTCGTGAGCGAGGCACGGAACCGCGGCCCGGAGGCGGCGGAAGGCTCCGCGACGCCGGGTCAGGGCCGGACGCGGACCGCCCGGCCCTCGAAGGTCACCACATCGCCATCGCGGAGCTGACGCCCGCGGCGCCGGTCCACGTCGCCGTTCACGGTGACGTAGCCGTCGATGATGACCTCTTTCGCGTCGCCGCCCGAATCGAGCAGGCCCGCGAACTTGAGGAACTGCCCGAGGCGGATGACCTCGCCGCCGATGGAGACCTCGTCGATCGGATCGGAGTTCGTCATCCTTGCATGCTAGCCGTCGGGCCGACCGTCACTCGTCGACGTCGGTGCCCACGACCGCGAACGAGGCATCGAAGGAGATGTCGATCGAGCGGTTGTCCGTCGTCAGGACGGAGGCGTCGTAGGGGCTCACGTCGTCGGAGTCCACGTCGAGGTCGGTGATCATCCCCTCGGCCTCGGCGAGAGCGGCATCGACGAGCGTGCGGATGGTCTCCTCGTCGAGCGTGAGAGTCGGACCCTGGTCGTCGCCGTCCGCAGCGTCTGTCGACACCACGGTCGCGGCGAGCTCGTCGTCGACGCGCACCTCGGTCTCGTCCCCAGCGGACGTGGTGAGCTGCACCTCCCACGTCCCGTCGCGCTTCGCGTCGATCGAGGTGACCTCGCCCTCCGCGGCGTCCTGGGCGGCGGCGGCGATCGCGAGGAGCTCGTCGACGTCGTCGGTGCCGATGCCGGTCACCGGGCCGCGGTCGCCCCGGTCTCCGCTCGGGCGCGCGTCGTCGTCGCCGCGGTGGTCTCCGCGCGGGCCGTGGTCGCCCTCGTGTCGGGGGCCCTCCATAGCGGGACGGTCGTCGTCGTCACCGAACTCGTCGCCGATCGCGGCACCCACTGCCACGCCTCCGCCGGCGAGCAGCACCGCGGCCGCGATCCCGCCGCCGATCAGGAGTGCACGCTTGCGTCCGGGCGTGGCGGGGGTCGCTGCGGCGGCCGGTGCCTCCGGCGCGCCGTTCGGCGTCGCGGCAGGATCGCTGGTCGGCGCGACCGGCACCGTCGGGTCGTCGGCGTTCGCGTTCGTGCCGGGGCCGGCGGGGGAGCCCTGTCCGGCGGTGTGGTCCTGGCCCGCGTTCGGGACGGCGGATGCCGAGTCCGGTCCGGAGGCGCGGTTCTCGTCCGGCGTGGGGTTCTGGTCGGAAGCAGGAGTCTTGTCGTTCATGTCTCGATGGTCTCCCGACGCCGCTGAAGCCACCCTGAAGCCTCCTGAAGCCCCGTTCAGGAACCGATATCCCGGGCACGATTTCGGAGCTCGGCGACGACACGCCGCTCGGGGGGGCATGGCCGGGGTGTCGTGGGGGATCTCCGAAGCTGTGCCCGGGGGCGGGGTCAGGAGAGAGGGCCGGCCGAGGGGAGGGTGACGGTGAAGCGGGCGCCGCCCCACCGGGAGGCGTCCACCGCGATCGCGCCGTGGGCGGCGGTGGCGATGCCCTGGGCGATCGCGAGACCGAGCCCGCTGCCTCCCGCGTCGCGGCTGCGGGCCTCGTCGAGCCGGACGAAGCGCTCGAAGATGCGGTCCCGCTCCTCCGGCGGGATGCCGGCGCCGTCATCTTCGACCGTGAGGACGACGTGCGGCGGCCGTGACTCCACCCCGATCGCCACGCGGCCGTTGCTGTGCCGGGCGGCGTTGTCCGCGAGGTTCCGCAGCAGCTGGCCCAGCAGGCGGGGATCGCCGGCAGTGCGGGCCGCGCGGATGCCGGACCCGTCGACGTCGAGCCCGGCAGCCCGCAGCCGACGCACCTCCGCGAGGGCCAGGTCGTCCAGGTCGACCGGTTCGGTGCTCCCGGTGACACCCTCGTCGAGGCGGGCGAGGAGCAGCAGCGACTCCACGATGCCCTGCAGCCGCAGCCCCTCCTCGGCCACCACCTCGGCGAGCTCGTCGATGCTCGTCACCTCCGGGTGCGCCTGGGCGAGCTCCGCGTGCTGACGGATCGTCGCCAGGGGAGACCGCAGTTCGTGCGAGGCGTCGGAGACGAAGCGGCGCTGCGCGGTCGCCGCCGCGTCGAGCCGGTCGAGCATCCCGTTCATCGTCACGGCGAGGGAGTGGATCTCATCCGCCGTGTCGGGAACCGGCACCCGGTGATCGAGGCGCTCGGCGGTGATGCCCTCGACCTCCTGGCGGATGCGGGTGACCGGGCGCAGCGCGCGCCCCGTGACGAGCCAGGTCGTGACGGCCACGAGCAACAGCAGCGCGGGGACGGCGATCACGAGCAGCGTCGCCACGGTGGCCAGGGTCTCCGCGTCCTCGTCCATCGGCACCGCGAGCACGAGGGTCTGGTCGCCCTCCACGTCGTCGGACACCACGAGCATGGGTTCCCCGTCGATGCGGACCACCTGCGGATCGTCGTCCACGGGCAGCGGGGTGGCGCCGAGCGCATCGGCAGCCTCCTCGCTGGACGCCCGCACCGACCCGTCTCGTCCGAGCAGCTGCACGAGGTCGTCGTCGAGCTGGTCGGGGCCGCGTCGGCCCGGACCGTCGAACCGGCTGACGAGCTCCTCCAGCCGCTGCTCCGCCGCGCGTTCGGTGCTGCCGTGGATGCTCGCGCTCAGCACCCCGTAGAAGGAGAAGGCACCGAGGAGCAGCGCGACCGCGACGACCAGGGTGGCGCCGAGCGTCGTCCGGCCGCGGACCGACCGCCAGAGCCGCCTAGCCACCGTTCGCCGCCAGCCGGTAGCCCGCACCGCGGATGGTCTCGATCGCCTCGCGCCCGAACGGCTTGTCGACTTTGCGGCGGAGGTGGCCGACGTAGACCTCGACGATGTTCGGGTCGCCGTCGAAGTCGTCGTCCCAGACGCCGGCCAGCAGGTCGCGCTTCGACAGCACCTGCCCCCGGTGCCGCATCAGGTGCTCGAGCACAGCGAACTCGCGGGCCGTCAGGGTGATCGGGGTCTCGCCGCGCCAGACGTGGTGTCCCGCGGGATCCAGTCGCAGGTCGCCGGCCTCGAGGATCGTCGGTCGCGCCACGGCGCCGCGGCGCAGGAGTGCCCGAAGTCGGGCCACGAGGATCGCGAACGAGAAGGGCTTGGTGACGTAGTCGTCGGCGCCGCTCTCCAGCGCCTCCACCTGATCCCACTCGCCGTCCTTGGCGGTGAGCATCAGCACGGGGGTCCAGTTCTCCTCGGCGCGCAGGGCCTCGCAGACCTTCCACCCGCTCATGCCGGGCATCATCAGGTCGAGCACGATGGCGTCGTACCGGGTCTCGCGGGCCCGCCACAGGCCGTCGACGCCGTTGTGGGCGACGTCGACCGCGAAGCCCTCCGCCTCGAGTCCGCGGCGCACGCCTTCGGCCAGACGCACCTCGTCGTCCACCACCAGGATCCGCATCCCCCCAGTGTGGCGGGTCGACGCTGAATCGGGGCTGAAGCCGTCGGGCCGCTTTCGAATCGCGCAACTGGTTCCATCTGCGGCTCAGATACAGCCAGTTGCGCGATTCGAAGAGGGACTCAATCGACGGCGGACGAGAGGTGTGCCTGCAGGTCGCGGATCACCTCGCCGAGGGGGCCGGAGGAGAGGAGCCCGGGGCCGAGCGGGCCGGCGGGGTCGGTGCCCAGGGGCGGGAGGGTGCGCAGGGCCGCAGCGGCCTCGGGGGAGAGGTGCGCGAGTTGCCAGCGCACCTCTGCGACGCGGACGTCGGGGGCGTCCGGGTGTGCCAGCTCGACAGCTCGCGCGGCGTAGGCGGCTGCCCCGAGAGCATGCGCACCCATGTGCGCGACCCCGGCGGCCTGTGCCGCGGAGCGAGCGGCCGCGGTGCCGGCAGGTGTCACGGCGCTGCGGGCAGCCCTGCCCGCGACGAAGCGACGACGGATCTCGCCCGCAGCCGCGAGCTCGCCACGGGCGAAGGCGCGCGTCCTGGCGATGGCATCACGCGCACGTACGTCGTCCGGGGCCTCCCTCTCGAACAGCGGCAGCACGCGGTCGGCGCAGTCGGCCGCCCACACCGCGACGATCCGACGGTCGGACTCGGTCATGCCCTGAGGAGTCGACACGGGACTCATCGCGCCCGTCGTCCGGTGCGCGCACGTGCCGCCTCGTGCGCCTCGCGGAGAAGGGCGAGCACGGCACCCTCCGTCGCCTCTGCGGGGTCGATGACGCACACCCAGCCGGCGGTGCCGTACAGGGGGTGAGGGCGGAAGACGTCGACCGCCGTCGGGTCGGTGTCGTCGCCTGTGAGAGACGCCGCCGCGATGATCGACTCCGCGCGCTCGCGTCCGACGTGGATGTTCACCCGGAAGCGCCCTGGAGCGTCCAGCGCGGAGGACGTGTCGTCGGGATAGTCCTTCGTGATGATCGTCCCGTACGGCTGAGTGCGCTCGGGCATGCGGCCGTCGGGCGCGTGGTAGAAGTACGCGTCTCCCCATGACAGTTCGGGGAAGTCGCTGCCCGCCTCCGGGGCGATGACGAGCACGCCGTCGAACGAACGGATCTCTGCGATGATCTCCTGCATTTCCATCCTTCAATGCTGAGGCTGACGTGCTTATGTGGACTCAAGGACCGGAAAGACGAGGAGGAGTGTGCAGAACCCTCAAGAGCAGGTGATGACGACGGCGGCGCTCGGCCGGCTGGTCGACTACTCGACGCAGCAGGTGCGCGACCTCGAGCGCCTCGGCGTCCTCCCCGCCGCGGAGCGCGGCGCGAACGGGTACCGGCGGTATCGGACGCCGCATGCCCTGGCGCTGCGTGCCTATCGCGCGTTGGCGGCGGCGCTCGGTCCGGTGCCCGCGCGTCGACTGATGCCCGCTCTCATCGGCGGATCGGTCGAGCACGCGGCGGAGCGGATCGACGCCCTGCACGCGGACGTCGCCCTCGATCGCTCACGGGTGCGCGCGGCCCTGCGCGGACTCGAGGACGCCGTGGCGGAGGCCGACGATCCGTTCGTCGAGGACGATGCGATGGCCATCGGCGAACTCGCCCAGGCGCTCGGCGTCCGTTCCTCCGCACTTCGGCACTGGGAGCGAGAAGGGCTCGTGCGCCCCCTTCGTCGCGCGGGATCGGTCCGCTCCTATGACTCCCTGGCGATCACCGAGGCGCGGATCGCCGCCGCCCTGCGCTCGGGCGGCTACGGCATCCCCGCGGTATCCCGGATCATCGACGAGGTGCGCGCGCATGGTGACACCGAAGACGTGCAGCGCATCCTCGCGGAGCGGCTGGCTGACCTCACGCGCCGTAGCGTGGCGCTCCTCGCGGCGGCAGGTCACCTGCACGCCCTGCTCGCGGAACGCCTCGCGGAGGAGGGATCCTCGCTCACGCCCCCGCCGGGATCTGCGCCAGGACCTCGGGGATCAGCGGATTCTCGTCGAGGGGGTCGGTGATGACCGCGGCGACCGCCTCGAACGGCAGCACCGGGTAGCGCGAGGCGGCGCCGATCTTCTCGTCGCTCGCGAGCACGATCGTCGCGGCACATCGGGAGGCGATCGCCCGCTTGGTGACGGCATCGTCGAGCTCGCCCGTCGTGAGGCCGTGACGCGGGTCGACACCCGTGACCCCGACGAAGAACACGTCGGCAGCGAGGTGCTGGATCGCCTCCATCGCGAGTCCCCCTCCGGCGACGAGAGAGTGCCGGGCGAGCTCGCCGCCGATCATGATCACGCGCGCATCCGAGTGCTCGGCGACGGCCAGGGCGATGGCGGGACTCGGGGTGATGACCGTGACGCCGGTGCCGGAGGGCAGCAGTCGCGCCATCGCGAGCGTGGTGGTTCCGGCATCCAGCACGATCGTCGATCCGGGCCGGATGGTCGTGACGGCCTGGCGGGCGACCCGCTCCTTGCTCTCGGTCGCCAGGTCATGGCGCTCGCGCACCGGGCGATCGGCCGCGGCGATGGGCAGCGCGCCGCCGTACACGCGCTGGAGCCTGCCCTCCTCGGCGAGCTCGCGGAGGTCGCGGCGGATGGCGTCTTCCGATACTCCGAGGTCATCGGCCGCAGCCTTCGCCACGACCCGTCCCTCACGGGCGAGCACGGCGAGCAGGTGGTCTTTGCGCTGAGCAGCGAGCATACGTTTCCTCACGAAGTTGCACGTTTATGCATGATTCAGACTACAGTCATCTCCATGATGAAGCCACTCCTGATCCTGATCGCCGGCCCCTACCGTTCCGGCACCAACGGCGACCCCACCCTGATCGCCCGCAATCTCGCGCGTCTGGAGGAGGCGTCCGGTCCGATCTTCCGCCTCGGCCATGTGCCGATGATCGGGGAGTGGGCCGCTCTGCCCATCCTCCGCACCCTCGACGCGGCCGAAGTGGAGACCGGTGACGTGATGTACGAGACCGCGCACCGCCTCCTCCAGCACTGCGATGCGGTGCTGCGCCTTCCGGGGGCTTCGACGGGCGCGGACCAGGATGTCGCCATCGCCCACGAGCGCGGACTGCCCGTCTACCGGTCGCTGGAGGAGATCCCGGCCGCCGCGACTCCGTAGGCTGGAGGCATGACCAAGAACATCTGGACCGTCCTCGGCGTCATCCTCGCCGTCGTGATCGCGTGGTGGATCGTCAGCGCGCTGTTCTCGGTGCTCTGGTTCATCGCGAAGCTCGCCATCGTCGCGGTCGTCGCCGTGGTGGTCTTCCTCGTGCTGCGGAGCCTCTTCACCCGCGACGCCGACTGACCTGCCTTCGAATCGCCCACTTTGCGCCAAACCGGATTTGCAGCACAGCGGGCGATTCGAACGGGGTCAGAGGCGGTACTGGGCGGCGCGGTGCGTGGGCTGGACCCGGTCGCCGCGGCCGTGCAGCTTGTGGCGGAGCGTGCCGGGCACGTACTCCTCGGGGTACGCGCCGCGCTCGCGCAGCACCGGGATGACGTGCTCGATGACGTCCTGCCAGGTGCCGGGGGTGACGGCGTACGCGAGATTGAAGCCGTCGATGTCGGTCTCCTCGACCCACGACTGCAGCTCGTCGGCGATCTCGACCCCGGAGCCGACGATCGTCGGGCCGAGCCCGCCGATCGCGTTGTGGCGACCGAAGTCGCCCACCGTCCACTCGCGCCCGAGGTCGGCCTCCTCCTTCAGGTGCTGCAGCACCGACTGGATCGCGTTCGACTCGACGTTCCCCACCGGCTCGTCCTCGGCGTACTGCGACAGGTCGACGCCCATCCACCCCGACATGAAGGTGAGCGCCCCCTCCGGGCTCGCGTAGGAGAGATACTCGGCGTGCTTCGCGGCCGCCTCCTCGCTCGTCGCGGCGGTGATGACAGTGAGCAGGGTGTAGATCCGGGCGTCGTACCGGTCACGCCCCGCCGCCTCGAGAGCGTCGCGGATCCGCTTCACGGTGCCGGCGAGCACCTCCTTCGACGGCGCCGCGACGAAGATGGCCTCGGCGTTCTCCGCCGCGAACCGCACTCCGCGCGGGCTGGCTCCGGCCTGGTAGATCACCGGAGTGCGCTGCGGCGACGGCTCCGAGATGTGGATGCCGGGCACGGAGAAGTGCTTCCCCTCGTGCCGGATCGGGTGCACCTTCGACGGGTCTGTGAAGATGCCGCGCTCGCGGTCCTCCACCACGGCGTCGTCCTCCCACGACCCCTCCCAGAGCTTGTAGAGCACCTCGACGTACTCGTCCGCGTGGTCGTAGCGGTCGTCATGCGCGAGCTGGTCCTCCTGCCCCATGTTCCGGGCGGCGCTGGGCAGATAGCCGGTCACGACGTTCCAGCCGACGCGGCCCTGGGTGAGGTGGTCCAGAGTGCTCAGACGCCGCGCGAACGGGTAGGGGTGCTCGAAGGCCGTGCCGGCGGTGACGCCGAATCCCAGATGCTCGGTCACCGCGGCCATCGCGCTGACCAGGAGGATCGGGTCGTTCACCGGCACCTGGGCGCCGTTGCGGATGGCGGCCTCGTTCGTGCCGCCGTAGACGTCGTAGGTGCCCAGGACGTCGGCGATGAAGATGCCGTCGAAGGTCGCGCTCTCCAGCAGCTTCGCCAGGTCGGTCCAGTACGAGATCGTGTTGTACTGGCGCGACCGGTCGTCGGGATGCCGCCACAGGCCGGACGACTGATGGGCGACGCAGTTCATGTCGAAGGCGTTGAAACGGATCTGCCGGGTCATGCCCCCATGAAACGGGACCGGGCGGCATCGGGGCGAGCGACGGCGACACGCACCGAAACAATCGCGACGCCGGTCAGGCCTCGTCGTCCGGACGGCGGGGGCTCGGGTCGGGCGGGAGGATCTCGATCGGACGGGCAGCCTGCCGTTGCGCCCGCCACCAGATCACGAACCCGATCGCGGTGAAGACGCCGTAGAACACGTACATGAGGCCGGTCGCGTAGTAGCCGGAGCTGAACAGCAGCGGCACCCCCACCACGTCCACGGCGATCCAGATGAGCCAGAACTCGGTCCAGCCCTTGGCCATGCCGTACGTCGCGAGCAGTGACCCGACGAAGGTCCAGGCGTCGGCCCAGACCGGTTCCCACGAACCGAGGGCGCGGAACAGGGGGGTGAGCGCCACGGTTCCGAAGACGAGGACCACGACCAGACCGACGCGGGCACCGGTCGGCGCCCACCGCGGCACGATGCGACCGCCGTCGGCATTCCGCCAGCGGATCCAGCCGTAGATCGCGACGGCGATGAACATGATCTGCCGCCCGGCCTGACCGAGGAGATGCGGGAGCGACGGGTCGGGGCTCAGCGCGGAACCGAGGAACACCGTCAGCAGCAGGACGTTGCCGACGATGCCGACCGGCCACGCCCAGACCTTGCGCCGCATGCCCCCGAGGGCGCTCGCGAGTCCGAACGCGTTCCCGACGACCTCACGCACCAGGAGGGTCTGGCCTCCCGGCAGCACCCAGGACGAGGAGAAGGCGTCGACGAGCCACTGCAGGAAGCCCATCGCTAGAGCGCCGCGTCGGGGGTGGGGCGGTCGTCGAGCACGAGCTGCAGCATGCTGAGGTCGAGCCAGCGGCCGAACTTCGCACCGACCTGCGGCATGCGGCCCACCTCCCGGAACCCGAGGCGCTCGTGCAGGGCGATGGAGGCGGTGTTGCCGCTCTCCACCCCGCCGATCATCACGTGCATCCCGGCTGCCCGAGCCCGGGCGATGAGCTCAGTCATGAGGAGCGTGCCGATGCCGCGCCCGCGCTGATCGCCGCGCACGTAGACGGAGTGCTCGACGGTCAGGCGGTAGCCGCTGTGCGGGCGCCACTGGGCGTAGGACGCATAGCCCACGACCCCGCTGTCGTCGGCGGCGACGATCACGGGGTAGCCGCGCGCGGTCCGGTCGGCGAGCCAGGCTTCCCGGTCGGCGCGATCCACCGCCACCTCGTTCCAGATCGCGGTCGTGTGCACGACGGCGTGGTTGTGGATCTCGGTGATCGTGTCGAGGTCGTCGCTCTCGGCGGCCCTGAGGTGCACGGCGGTCATCGTCAGACGTGGATGTCGGCGGGGGAGGCCTCGCCCTCGTGGAAGCTCGGCTTCTTGCCGAAGACCTTCGCGATGCCGAGGACGGCGCCGACGATCACGAGACCCCAGATGAGACCGGCGATGGCGGAGATGATGGTGTCGACCACCCAGACCACGAAGCCGCCGAGGGGCTCCAGCGCGTGCTCGACCGCATGGAGCACGTCGGCCGGCGCGTGCAGCCCGACCTCGCCGAGGTTGATGAGGACGAGGTGCCCGCCGACCCAGAGCATCGCGACGGTGCCGAGCACGCTGATGAAGCGGAAGACCGCGGGCATCGACCGGACGATACGCGTGCCGGCGTGCCGCACGCGCTGCACGGGGTTCTTCGCCATCTTCAGGCCGATGTCGTCGATCTTCACCAGGAGCGCCACGGCGCCGTACACCGCGACGGTCATGACCAGCGCGATCACCGCGAGGATCGCCAGGGTGGACCAGATGCCGAGTCCCTTGTCGAGGCTGGCGAGGGAGATGAGCATGATCTCGGTCGAGAGGATGAGGTCGGTGCGGACGGCGCCGAGCACGAGCTTCCTCTCGTCGCGGGCGCCCTCGTCCGCGTGACCGTGCTGCACCCCGAACCACTCGAGCACCTTCTCCGCCCCCTCGAAGCACAGGTACGAGCCGCCGAGGATCAGCAGATAGGGCAGTACCCATGGCGCGAAGGCGGTGAGCAGCAGTGCGATGGGGATGATGATGACGAACTTGTTCACCAGCGACCCGAGGGCGATCTTGCCGACCACGGGGAGTTCGCGGGCCGGCGTGATGCCCTGCACGTACTGCGGCGTCACGGCGGCGTCGTCGATGACGACTCCCGCAGCCTTCGCCGACGCCTTCATCGCGGCGCTCAGGATGTCGTCGACGACGGCGAGCAGTCCAACGGACATGGCAGTTCCCCTCGGGTGGTGTGTGGTGCGGAGGCAACTCTATCGAGTGGGAAAACTCCCAGCCCGCTCCCAGCCCCGCGGGACCAAAAGCCGCGCCCGCGTGGTTCTCCTCTATGACGCCGCAGCCAGCGGCGTCGGACAAGGAGCCACTCATGTCGAACGACTACGGCAGGACCCCCGAGGCCGTCAGCGGTCTCACGAACCTGCAGTACGAGGTCACGCAGCAGGACGCCACCGAGCCGCCCTTCCGCAACGCCTACTGGAACACCCACGACGACGGCATCTACGTCGACGTCGTCTCCGGCCAGCCGCTGTTCTCCTCGCGGGACAAGTACGACAGCGGCACCGGCTGGCCGAGCTTCACGCGCCCGATCGACGCCGACGCCGTGACCACGAAGACCGACCGCACGCTGTGGATG
Source organism: Microbacterium meiriae (assembly GCF_032364335.1). Taxonomy (NCBI): domain Bacteria; kingdom Bacillati; phylum Actinomycetota; class Actinomycetes; order Micrococcales; family Microbacteriaceae; genus Microbacterium; species Microbacterium meiriae. The sequence continues at coordinate 3,392,188 of NZ_CP133984.1, read as the reverse complement.
ACCCGCACCGAGGCGCGGTCCTCCGGAGCCGACAGCCACCTGGGACACGTCTTCGACGACGGACCCCGCGCCGAGGGCGGCCTCCGCTACTGCATGAACTCGGCGGCCCTCCGCTTCATCCCGGCGGAGGATCTCGAGAAGGAGGGGTACGGTCGCTACAGCCCCCTCTTCACCACCCACACCTCTGAGGAGCAGTCATGACCGACACCGGAACCATCACCCGCACCCCCGGGACCGAGACGGCCGTCCTCGCGGGCGGCTGCTTCTGGGGCATGGAAGACCTCATCCGCCGCCAGCCCGGTGTCATCGACACTCGTGTGGGTTACACGGGCGGGGAGAACGACCACGCGACCTATCGGAACCACCCCGGTCACGCGGAGGCCGTGGAGATCGTGTTCGACCCGAGTGTGACGACCTATCGCGACATCCTGGCGTTCTTCTTCCAGATCCACGACCCGTCGACGTTGAACCGTCAGGGCAACGACATCGGGTCGAGCTACCGGTCGGCGATCTTCCCGCTCACCCCCGAGCAGGAGCAGGTCGCCCGGGACACGATCGCCGATGTCGACGCCTCCGGCCTGTGGCCGGCGAAGGCCGTCACGACGATCGAGCCCGCCGGTCCGTTCTGGGAGGCCGAGCCCGAGCACCAGGACTACCTGATCAAGTACCCGAACGGCTACACGTGCCACTTCCCCCGCGCCGGCTGGGTCCTCCCGAAGCGCGAGGACGCCACCGCCTGATCCCGAGACCCCGCGCTCGCGCCGAGACCCCCTCCTGCACACGCGTGCGGGAGGGGGTCTCGGCGCGAAGACGGGGTCTCGGCGGGCTCAGGACTCGGCGAAGAACGCGAGCGCGGCCTCCTTGAAGTCGCGGGAGCCGGGGGCGTTGAAGTGGTGGCGGTTCGGGAGCTCGACGAAACGGGCATCGGGAGCCGCCGCGGCCAGTGCCCGGGAGCCCTCGATGATCGCGTCCTTCGATCCCGTCGCGAACAGCAGCGGCACGACCGGGGCGTCCGCGGGATCGGGGTCGATCGTGCCGGAGCCCCGCAGCCCCTCGGCCAGCGCGACGAGCGCACGCAGATCGTTCCCCGGCACGCGCTCGGTCAGGGCGATGTAGTTCTGCGTCGTGCGGTCCTCCACCGGGGTGCCGTCCGCGATGTACGCGCGCACCTGATCGAGGTCGAGGCGGGCGAGGGGGATGCCGTCGGGAACACCGCCCAGGACCGCCCGGCCGATCCGATGCGGGAGCTCACGGGCCACTTCCCACCCCACCCGCGCGCCGAGCGAGTAGCCGAGGTAGAACGCGTCGTCGACGAGGTATGTGTCCATGACGGTCTCGACGTCGGTCACGAGGTTGCGGATGGCGTAGGCGTCGGACTCATGCGGCTTGTCGCTCTGCCCGTGGCCGCGCTGGTCGAGTGCGAGCACGCGGTACCCGGCCCTGGTCAGCTCGCGCACCCAGCCCGTGAGCACCCAGTTGTCGCGGGCGCCGGAGGCGAAGCCGTGCACGGTCACCACGACGGGGGCGTCGAGCTCCCCCCACGTGTACGTCGCCAGTCGTGTGCCGTCCGCCGCGTAGACATGCTGCGGGGCGGGCATCTCGGTGAGGTCGGAGAGGGAAACAGCCACCCCACCATCCTCCCCCCACTCCCCCTTCCGTGACGCCGAGACCCCGGTTACACGCCGAAACCCCCTCCCCGCAGTGTCGCGGGGAGGGGGTTTCGAGGAGAACCCGGGGTCTCGGGTCAGACGCGGTCGCGGAGAGCGGCGCCGAGCTCGGCGTCGACGTTCGTCCAGTACTGGAAGAAGCGCTCGCGGATGGCGTCGACCGTGATCGAACGGCCCTGACCGGTCAGCACCTCCAGGAAGCGGGCGCGCTGCGGGCCGTCGAAGACCTCGCGGTACAGCGTGCCGGCCTGACCGAAGTCGTCGTCCTCGGCGTGCAGCGTCGCGGCGGAGCGGGTGAGGTCGCCGTCCGCCGACCAGTTCACCTCGATGCCCTTGGCCGGGTCGGCCTCGGGGCCACCGGGGGTCCCGAAGGAGTTCGGCTGGTACGTGCGGTGCGCGGCGTCGTTGTACTGGTACCGCATCGAGCCCTCGTGCTGGTAGTTGCGGGTCTCGGCGGCGTGCGGCTGGTTCACCGGCAGCTGGTTGTAGTTCGCGCCGATGCGGTGACGCTGGGCGTCCGGGTAGGCGAACATCCGGCCCATGAGCATCTTGTCGGGGGAGATGCCGGTACCGGGCACCTGGTTCCCGGGCGCGAAGCCGGCCTGCTCGATCTGCGCGAAGAAGTTCTCCGGGTTGCGGTTCAGGGTCAGCGTGCCGACCTTGATGCGCGGGTAGTCCTTCTTCGAGATCGTCTTGGTGAGGTCGAACGGGTTGAAGCGGTAGTCCTTCGCCTCGTCGTACGGCATGATCTGCACGTACAGGTCCCACTTCGGGAAGTCGCCGCCGTCGATCGACTGGAACAGGTCGCGACGGTAGTGGTCCGCGTCGGAACCGGCCAGCTGCTCGGCCTCCTCCGGGCTCATCGCCTCGACGCCCTGGTGGGAGATGAAGTGGTACTTGACCCAGAACACCTCGCCCTCGGCGTTGATCCAGGAGTAGGTGTGCGAGCCGTAGCCGTTCATGTGACGCCAGCTGCGGGGGAGTCCGCGCTCGCCCATGAGGTAGGTGACCTGGTGCGCGCTCTCGGGCGAGAGGGTCCAGAAGTCCCACTGCATGTCCGCGTCGCGCAGACCAGAGTCGCCGAGGCGCTTCTGCGAGTGGATGAAGTCCGGGAACTTGATGGCGTCGCGGAGGAAGAACGTCGGGGTGTTGTTGCCGACGATGTCGAGGTTGCCCTCGGTCGTGTAGAAGCGCAGCGAGAACCCGCGCACGTCGCGCCAGGTGTCGGGCGAGCCCTGCTCACCGGCGACGGAGGAGAAGCGGAGGAGGGTCTCCGAGGTGGCGCCCGGCTGGAACACGGCCGCACGGGTGTACTTCGAGACGTCCTCGGTGACGACGAACTCGCCGAACGCGCCGCCGCCCTTGGCGTGCGGGTTGCGCTCCGGCACGCGCTCGCGGTTGAAGGAGGCGAGCTTCTCGACCAGGTAGTGGTCGTGCAGCGCGGTGGGGCCGTCGGGGCCCACGGTCAGCGAATGGGTGTCGCTCGCGATCGGCGCTCCGGCCTGCGTCGTCGTGGCCGGACGGCCCGCATCGGTGGGGTTGGTCATGGTCTTCTCCTTCTCCGCGCGGACATGCCGAACGGACCCTCGGGGAGGGGATCGGTGGATGCGCCTACGCGGCGTTCTGGCAGCTGGGGCAGAGGCCCCAGAAGGTGACTTCAGCTGTCTGCACGGTGAAGCCCCCCGTCGAGGACGGGGTGAGACACGGCGCCTCGCCGACGACGCAGTCCACATCGCCGACCGCACCGCAGGAGGTGCAGACGATGTGGTGGTGGTTGTCGTCGATGCGCCGTTCGTACAGCGCCGCGGATCCTGCCGGTTCGATCCGGCGGATGAGGCCCGCCGTCGTCAGGTCCGCGAGGATGTTGTGCACCGACTGGATCGACGTGGTCGGAAGCACGTCGGACACGGCGCGGTAGACCCGCTCCGCATCCGTGTGGGCCATGGAGCCGAGAGCCTCGAGGACGGCGACGCGGCCCGCAGTCGCACGCAGCCCGGCGTCGCGCAACGCCGAGTCGAGTTCCGTCTCCATGCCTCCGACTCTACACGTGTTTTGAGTGATTCAAAAGAGCATGCCGGGATGCCGGGCGCGTCGCGGCCTTCAGACGAAGCGGACCGTCTGCTGGAGACGGGTGCGGACATCGAACAGCTCGTTGCCCCCGATGGCCCGCGCCCCGGGGACGCCCTGCCGCAGCACCATCGCCAGCGCGCTGCGTCGGACCACCACGACCGGGACGCCGCGACTGCTGCCGAGCGGCGTGACGGCCTGGGCGAGGTCGTCGTCGGGGAGCACCACGATCGCGCCGCCGAACTTCACCTTCGCGGCCTTCGCCACCGCGCGCATCCGGGCGAGGGCGGCTGTGACGGGCGCGCGGGTGCCGAGGCTCGGACCGGTGATCTCCCCGCGGCGGAAGCCCACGACCCCGCCGAAGTCCTCGGACATGATGCCGTAGAGGCCGGAGGGGCTGAGCACGACGTGGTCGAGCTTGTCCTCCGGGGTCTGCCCGGCGGCGACGTCGTGCCAGACCGTGAAGCCCATGCCGAGGTCGGAGACCGTGCGGGCCGTGGCCTCCTCCGCGAGCGCATCGGCGAGCAGCCGCCGGAGTTCGCGCGGGGCGGCACGGACCAGAGCCGGGGCATACGGATCGGGGACCTCGACCCCGTGCCCCGCCCACTCGCGGATGAGGGAGAGGTAGCGCTCTCGCCGCCAGCCCCCGGGGTGTCCGTAGGAGCGGGCGCGCGGCCGGGTGTCGGTGCGCACGGTCTGGGGGCGCCAGCCGCTCCACTCGCCGCCGTCGTCGGTCAGGCCCGCGCGGCGGTCGTACGCGGCACGGTCCTCCGCAGTGCCGATGAGCTCCCAGGCGCGCTGGACCTGGATGAACACGGCCGCGTCGCCGCCGGTGTCGGGGTGGGTCTGCCGCAGCCGCAGCCGATACGCCCGCCGGAGCTCGGCGTCGTCGACGGCCGGATCCACGCCGAGGATCTCGTACGGCGAGGCCGAGAGCGGACTGTCGAACATCGCTCTCCTTCCGCGACCGCGGCGTCCAGGATATCCGGCGGACGGTGTGCGGCCGCCGGGAGCCTCAGTCCGCGACGTCGACGATCCGCTCGATCCCGGCGACCGGGGCCACGGCGCCCCCGGACGCGGCGGCGAGGTCGGCGGTCAGGCGCGGAAGCGCGGGGGCGGGCACCCACAGCTCGAGCTGCGCGGAGGCCCCGTAGGTCGGCGTGCCGAGCGTGGCCCCGTGGGACGCCGCCCAGTCGCGGAGCAGGTTGTCGTAGCGGCCGGCCTCGGCGTGCGGGACCTCGACGGTCGCCTGGGTGAGCGCCTCGCGACGGACGAGCGAAGCACGATCGAGCGTCTCGGACACGGCCGTGGAGTAGGCGCGGATGAGGCCGCCCGCCCCGAGCTTCACCCCGCCGAAGTACCGGGTCACCACCGCCACGACGTCCGTGAGGCCGCGCCGCCGGAGGACCTCGAGCATCGGGACGCCGGCTGTGCCGGAAGGCTCGCCGTCATCCGAGGAGCGCGCCTGATCCCCGTGCAGGCCGGTCACCATCGCGGTGCAGTTGTGGTTCGCGTCCCAGGCGCGCTTCCGGATCGCCGCGATGACGGCCTCCGCCTCAGCCACCGTCGACACCGGTGCGACGTGCGTGAGGAAGCGCGACTTCCGGATGACGAGCTCGTGGTCGACGGCCGCCGCGATCGTCGCCGGGAACGGGTGCGGTGTCGACATCGGCCCCACGATACCTCCGTTCGAATCGCCCGATTGGTCCCAGATCGGGGCCGGATGCCGCCAATCGGGCGATTCGAAGCGGCTCGACCGAACGATGGAGGCGGACCGCGGCCCGGCGGACGAGAATGTCAGCATGCCGACCGGAGACACCGCCGAGCCCGACCTCCCCGGAGGGCGGACGGGAGCACGCACGCGCTCCTGGGGACGCCTGGTCACGTCGCTGCGCATCGGGCAGGCCGTCATCACGGTCGTGCTCACCGTCGTCGGCGTCGTGCGCTCCCTCGCCGACGGGATCCCGGTGCCGTGGCTGCTCGCGACCGCCCTCGCCTTCCTCGGCTGGTACGGCGGCGGACTCCTGCTCTCCTCCCGCACGGACGACCGCGCGCTCGCCGCCGGCTGGCTGCTGGGGCTCACGGCCATCTGGCTGGGGGCGGTGGCGCTGTCGCCGGAATTCGTCTGGCTCGCGTTCTCGCTGTGGCTGCTCGCCGGCTTCCTGCTCCGGCTGCGATGGGCCGTACCGCTCAGCATCCTCATCCTCGCCGTGGTCGTCGTCGCGCCGCTGCTGCACACCGGAACGACCACGTACGCGAACGTCATCGGACCGCTCGTGGGCGGCATCTTCGCCCTCGGGATCTCCCGCGGCTACCTGGAACTGGTCCGCGACGGGCGCGAGCGGCGGCGGCTCATCGCCTCCCTCGTCGCGACGCAGCAGGAGATGGCGGCCCTCCAGGACGAGCTCGCCCGGACCCAGCGGGAGTCCGGCGCCGCCGCCGAGCGCACCAGGGTGTCCCGCGACATCCACGACACGGTCGCCCAGAGCCTGTCGTCCATCGTCCTGCTGGCGCGGTCGGCGGCCGAGCACGAGGACGGTCGGGAGCAGGCGCTCGGGCAGATCGGGGCGCTCGCCGCGGAAGGGCTCGCCGACGCCCGGCGCATCGTGGACGACCTCATGCCCGCCGAGCTCGACGGTTCCGCGTTGAGCGACGCCCTCGCCCGGATGCTCGAGCGCCTGAGCGCCGAGACCGGGATCGCGGCCACCCTCCACGCCGACGAGGAACTCCCCGCACTCGGCCTCGACGCCGAGGTCGCCCTGCTGCGGACGGCGCAGTCCGCACTCGCCAACGTGCGCAGCCATGCCGCCGCGACCCGGGTGGTGGTGACCCTCGCGGACGCCGGCGACGCCGTGCGGCTGGACGTGGTCGACGACGGCCGCGGCTTCGATCCGTCCCGGCTGGAGTCGGCGGGGCCCGGCGGCGGCTACGGTCTGCGGGCGATGCGCGCCCGACTGCGCGAGCTCGGCGGCGGTCTCGACGTGGAGAGCGCCCCCGGCGACGGCACCGCGCTCTCCGCCCACCTGCCGCTCGGAGGACGGTCGTGACCCCGGTGCGGATCCTCCTCGTCGACGACCACCCGATCGTGCGGGCCGGCGTGCGTTCGCTGTTCGACCGCCGCGACGACGCCGAGGTCGTGGGTGAGGCGGCGTCGGGGGAGGAGGCGGTCATGCTCGCCCGGCACCTCCGTCCCGACGTCGTGCTCTGCGATCTGCGTCTGGGGGCGGGGATGGACGGCGTGCAGACGACGGCGGCGCTCCGGGCGCTCGACCCGGCGCCGGCGGTGCTCATCCTCACGACGTTCGACCGCGACGCCCAGATCCTCGGCGCGATCGAGGCGGGGGCGGCGGGGTATCTGCTCAAGGACATCGACCCGGAGGACATCGTCCGTGCCGTGCGACAGGCCGCGTCGGGCGGGCAGGCGCTGACGCCGGAGCTCACGGCGCGCGTCGGCCGCGCCCTCCGCGCCCCGCGGGTGCAGCTCACGGGGCGCGAGCTCGACGTGCTGCGGCTGCTCGACACCGGGGCCTCCAACCGGGAGATCTCGAAGGCGCTGTTCGTCACGGAGGCGACGGTGAAGACCCACCTCGTCCACGTCTTCGAGAAGCTCGGGGCCGACAGCCGCGCGAAGGCCGTCGCGATCGCCAGGGAGTCCGGTCTGCTCTGACGCCCGCGGTCTCCACCGTTCGATGGATCCGCGGCGACGGCTCCCCGGCGAGGCTGGAGGCAGACAGAAAGGACTCCCATGCGCAGGCTCTTCACCGCCGCGTTCGCCTCCATGCTGGTGGGCGTCGCCTCCGGACTCTTCTACCGCGAGTTCACCAAGATCAACGGCTTCCCCGAGGGGGCGCCGACGCAGCTCGGACTCGTGCACACGCATCTGCTCGTGCTGGGCTTCGTCGTCTTCCTCGTGGTGATGCTCTTGGAGAAGGCATTCGCGCTCTCCGAGAGCCGCCTGTTCGGCTGGTTCTTCTGGACCTACACCGCCGGTCTCGTGCTGACCTCCGCGATGCTCGTCTGGCACGGCTGCCTCACGGTGCTCGGGCAGGACTCCACGAAGATGATCGCCGGCATCGCGGGCGTCGGGCACATGCTGCTCGCCGCCGGCATGGTGCTGCTGTTCCTCGCGCTCCGCCCTCGTGTCTTCGCGCCGAAGGTCGCGGCCACCGGGCCCGCGACCCTCGAGTCGGTGGCCTGACGCCTCAGTCGGCCGGGATCGTGTCGTCGCGCAGGTAGGCGATGTGCGCGGCGTGACGCTCCAGGTGGTGCGGCGACTTCCGGACGAACAGCCACGCCACGATGAGGATCGCGAACCAGATCGGCGTCACGAGCAGCGCGATCAGGGTGTCCGGCTGGGTGGTCAGCGCCCAGAGGATGAACAGGAAGAACGCGAGCACGACGAACACCATGAACACGCCGCCCGGCATCTTGAACGCCGAGGTCGCCGCCTTCTCCGGACGCCGGCGCCGGTACACGAGGTAGCTGCAGAGGAAGATCGTCCACACGAACATGAAGCACACGGCCGACACGGTGGTGACCATCTCGAACGCCGTGCCGATGTCCTTGCCCGCGTAGAGCAGCACGACGCCGGACAGCAGCAGGATGCAGGACAGGAACAGCGCGTTCTGCGGCACGCGGCGCTTGGAGAGCCGGCCGAAGAACCGGGGGGCGTCGCCGTCCTGCGCCAGGCCGAACACCATGCGCGACGTGGAGTAGATGCCGGAGTTCGCGCTGGACATCGCCGAGGTGAGCACCACGAGGTTGACGACGGTGGCGGCGATGCCGAGTCCGGCGAGGGCGAACATCGCGATGAAGGGGCTCTCACCGGCGACGTACTCGGTCCACGGCGTGACGGCCATGAGGATGATGAGCGCGCCCACGTAGAACAGCAGGACCCGGATCGGGATGGCGTTGATGGCCTTCGGGAGGTTGCGCTCCGGGTCCTTGGTCTCCGCGGCGGCGGTGCCGACGAGCTCGATCCCGACGAACGCGAACACCGCGATCTGGAAGCCGGCGACGAATCCGAGGAAGCCGTGCGGGAACATGCCGCCGTGCTCCCACAGGTTCGAGAAGCTCGCGGTGCCGGCGTCGTGGGAGAAGCCGGTGAGGATCATGACGAGACCGGTGACGATGAGCGCCACGATCGCGACGATCTTGATGAGTGCGAACCAGAACTCCATCTCGCCGAAGGCGGCGACGGTGGGCAGATTGAGCGCCAGGAGGATCACGACCACGAGGAGACCCGGGATCCACAGCGGGACGCCGGGGATCAGGGCGTCGGTGTACCCGGCGATCGCGATCACGTCGGCCACGCCCGTGACCACCCAGCAGAACCAGTACGTCCAGCCGGTGAAGAAGCCCGCCCAGGGGCCGAGGAGGTCGCTCGCGAAGTCGCTGAACGACTTGTACTTGAGGTTCGACAGCAGCAGCTCGCCCATCGCCCGCATGACGAAGAACAGCATGAACCCGATGATCATGTAGACGAAGATCACGGAGGGGCCGGCGACCGAGATCGTCTTGCCGCTGCCCATGAACAGGCCCGTGCCGATCGCCCCGCCGATCGCGAGCAGCTGGATATGCCGATTGCTGAGCGCGCGCCGCAGGTGCTCCTCGCCTCCGGCTCCGGTCTGCCCCTGGCGGATGGCCCCCGTGTCTTGCTTCGTCACGCTCTTCTCCTCCGGTCGTCGTCGACTGATGCAGAGTAACCACCGGGATGTGCCAGGCCGAAATCGACGGGCGTGGACCGGCATTTCGGCATTCGCGTGTTCCCTTCGCCCGAAACGATTCGATAAACTAAGCGCACCCCCGATCCATCCCTCCTTCCCTGCGAGCCCCTTCCTTCATGGCCACCACCCTCACCACGGGCCGTCCGTGGCGCGTCATCCTCGCCTTCTCGATCCCGCTCCTGCTCGGCAACGTCGTGCAGCAGCTCTATCAGTTCGCCGACGCGATCGTCGTCGGACGACACCTCGGCGTCCAGTCGCTCGCCGCCGTCGGCGCGACGGGCAGCCTGCTCTTCCTCCTCCTCGGCTTCGCCTGGGGTCTGACGAGCGGTTTCGCGATCCCCATCGCCCAGGCCTTCGGTGCGCGCGACGACGCCGCCGTGCGCCGCTCGGTCGCGACGGGTGTGCTCCTCAGCGGCATCACGAGCGTGGTCCTCACGGTGGTCGCGCCGCTCATCGCGGGGCCGATCCTGACGCTGCTGCAGACGCCGCCCGAGCTCATGGCCGAGGCGACGGTGTTCACGCAGATCAGCTTCCTCGGCGCGGGCGCGACGATGTTCTTCAACTACCTCTCCGCCATCATCCGCGCCATCGGCGACTCGAAGACCCCGCTGGTGTTCCTCACGGTCTCCTGCGCGCTCAACGTCGGCCTCGTCGTGCTCATGGTCGGTCCGCTGGAGTGGGGCGTCGCCGGGGCCGCGCTCGCGACCGTCGTCGCACAGGCCGTGTCGGTGATCCTCTGCCTGGAGTTCGTGCGCCGGCGGCTGCCCATGCTGCACCTGCGTCGTTCGGACTGGCGCATCTCCCGCACGGACATCGCCGACCACCTGCGCCTCGGCCTCCCCATGGGCTTCCAGGCCTCGATCATCGCGATCGGGACCCTCACGGTGCAGGTCGCCCTCAACACGCTCGGAGCTGACGCCGTCGCCGCGTACACGACGGCGTCGCGGGTCGACAGCCTGGCGGTCGCCCTGCTCTCCTCGCTCGGGCTCGCCGTGTCGATGTACGCGGCGCAGAACCACGGCGGCCGTCGCCCCGACCGCATCCGGCGCGGCGTGGTCGAGGCCACCTGGATGGCGGTCGCCGCGGCGATCGTCCTCGGCGGGCTGCTCATCGCGTTCGGCGCGCCGATGGTCCGGCTGTTCGTCGGTGACGGTTCGGACGACGTCGTCGCCATGGCGCACCGCATGCTCATCATCAACGGCTGCGGCTACTGGGCGCTCGGCATGCTCTTCGTGCTCCGCGGCGCACTCCAGGGGCTCGGCCACACGCTGGTGCCGACCGTCACCGGCGTGATCGAGCTCGTGATGCGCGTCGTCGCCGCAGTGGTCCTCGGCGCGATGATCGGGTTCGACGGCGTGGCCCTCAGCAACCCGCTCGCCTGGGTGGGCGCGATCGTGCTCCTCGTGCCGGCCTACGTCAAGGCGCATCGCGCGCTGGCGACCCAGCCCGTGGCCCCGACCGAGGCCACCGAGACCTCCGCGATCGCGATCGTCGGCCCCACCGACGGCTCGATGGTGGTCGACGCGGTCGTCACCCGCCCGGTCCGCGTCGTGCGCCCGCGCCGGCTGCGGTGGCCGGTCCGGCGCTGATCCGCGATATCCACCGGAAGGATGACCCGGATCGGACTTGAGACGGATGGCCTTCCGGAGAGACACTTCTAATGTCGAAGGTGCGGAGGGGTTCCGCCGGACGGGGGGTCGTCATGACGACATTGGGAGTGGCCAGAGATCTGGCCGCCATTCTGGTACCGATCGGATACGTGGGTGCGGCGCTCGCCGCGGTCTGCGCGATCGTGGCCGCGATCGCGATCATCCGTGGAGCCGGGGGGCTCGCGGGAGGCGCGGTCGGACTGTGGATCGTGTGCGCGCTGATGAGCTTCACCGCGAGCTTCGCGAATCAGTGGCTTCCGCTGATCGCGGCGGGCGCGTCGCTCGGGGGCATGCTCGTGATCGGCGGGATCGTGCGCGCGATGCTCACGGCGGGCGGCTTCGAGTCGCGACGCCGGGCCGCGCGCGTGAAGCCGGCGCCGGCGACCACGACGACGGCCACGCTCAAGACCGGCTCGACCGCGACGCCCACGGCGCCGGTCGCCGTCGTCTCCTAGCGTTCAGCGGTAGTCGCGGTCGCGGTGCTGACGCGCCTCGTCGCCCGCCGCCACGCGGGCGCTCTCGCGTGCCCGCAGCTCGACGCGGCGGATCTTCCCGGAGATGGTCTTCGGAAGCTCGGGCACGAACTCGATGATCCGCACCCACAGGTGCGAGGACAGCCGTTCGTGCGCGTAGCCGAACACGGCGCGCGCGGCGGCGGCCTCGTCCGCGCCCGCGTCCGGTGTCAGGCACACGTACGCCTTCGGCACCGCGAGGCGCGTCGGGTCGGGGCTGGGGATGACGGCCGCTTCGACCACGAGGTCGTGCTCCAGCAGCACGGACTCGAGCTCGAACGGCGAGATCTTGTAGTCGGAGGCCTTGAACACGTCGTCGGAGCGTCCGATGTAGGTCAAATAGCCGTCGGCGTCGCGCACGGCGATGTCCCCCGGTGTGGTGGAAGCCCCCGGCCCGCGACTCCGCGGTCTTCTCCGGGTCGTCGTAGTACCCCGCCATGAGGCCGAGCGGCGGCTGGGCGAGGTCGAGCGCGATCTCGCCCTCGTCCTCCACGACCTCGCCCGTCGACGGGTCGAGCAGCACGACCGGGTAGCCGGGCAGCGGACGGCCCATCGACCCGACCTTGACCGTCTGGCCAGGGGAGTTGCCGATGCAGGCCGTCATCTCGGTCTGACCGAAGCCGTCGCGAATCGTGCCGCCCCACGCCTCGCGCACCCGGTCGATGACCTCGGGGTTCAGCGGCTCGCCGGCGCCGACGAGCTCCCGCGGAGGGTGCGCGAGCCGGGAGAGGTCGGCCTGGATGAGCATGCGCCAGACCGTGGGCGGGGCGCAGAAGGTCGAGACGTGGTGGGTGTCCATGACCTCCATGAGCGTGTTCGCGTCGAAGCGGTCGTAGTTGTACACGAACACGGTCGCCTCGGCCAGGAAGGGGGAATAGAAGCTCGACCAGGCGTGCTTGGCCCACCCCGGGGAGGAGATGTTGAGGTGCACGTCGTCCGGGCGCACCCCGAGCCACCACATCGTGGAGAGGTGGCCGACGGGGTAGGAGACGTGGGTGTGCTGGACGAGCTTCGGGCGATTCGTCGTGCCGGAGGTGAAGTACAGCAGGGCCGTGTTGCCGGCCGGCGTCGGGCCGTCCGGGATGAACTCCTCCGTGGTCGTGGCGGCGTCCGAGAACCGCTTCCAGTCCGCAGGCAGCGATGCGCCGACGCCGATGCGCAGGACCGCGGGGGCGATCCCTTCGAGGCGGTCGGCCAGGGCGCCGAGGGTGACGACGGCGCCGGCGCGGCCGTGCTCGATGCGGTACGCGAGGTCGGAGGCCGACAGCAGCGTCGAGGTCGGGATCGACACCGCGCCCAACTTCGTGATCGCGAGCATCACCTCCCACAGCTCGATCGTGTTGTTGAGCATGACGATCACGTGGTCGCCCCGGCTGATGCCGAGGCTGCGGAGCCAGGCGGCCACCTGATCGGAGCGCGCGGAGAGCTCCCCGTACGTCCAGGACCGGAGGCTGAGGTCGGCCTCGACGATCTGCACGGCCGGACGATCGGGGTTCTCGCCGGCGATGACGTCGAACCACTCGAGCGCGAAGTTGAAGGCGGTCAGGTCGGGCCAGGCGAACTCGCGGCGTGCGGCGTCGTAGTCCGTGGCGTGCGTGAAGAGGAGGTCCCTCATCCCGCGGATCGCTTCGGTGGCGGGGGTGGCACGACGGCTCATGGTGCTCCTTTGCAACGGCGTCCCTCCATCCTGCCCCCTCGTTCAGCGGGGGAGGAAACCCGTGCCGTCGCGGAGCTCGAACACGAGCTGGGTCTCGGTGCCGCGGACGACGGGGTGCACGGTGATGTGCTCGAGCACGATGTCGCGCAGGGCGGTCGCATCCTGCACGGCCACGTGCACCAGGAAGTCGTCCACCCCGGCGACATGGAACACCTGGAGCACCCGGGGGATCGCGACGAGCGCGTCGAAGAGCGCCGTGACCTTGGGGCCGGTGTGGTGAGCGAGCCGGACCTTGATGATCGCCTGCAGCGGGTAGCCGAGAGCGGACCCGTCGAGGCGGACGCGCGTATCGCGGATCACTCCACGCTCCCGCAGGCCGCGGATCCGGTGGGCGCAGGTGGACTCCGCGAGGCCGAGCCGATGAGCCAGCGCCTTGTTGGTGACGGCCGCATCGCGGCTCAGGGCCGCGAGCAGCTCCAGGTCGATCTCGTCGAGTTGCGCTTTCGCCAACGTGTCCTCCTCGGTACGACCGGATGTTGCACAGAATAGCGAGAATCCCGGATTCGGCGAGCTGTTCTGTCGAAGATCAGCGAGAACGTCGTGATTCGGTCACCGTGGAGGGATGACCGCACCGCTGCATCCCGACACCGTCGCCGTCCACAGCGGCCGAGCCGACCTCGAGGCGCTCGGGGTCCACGCCCTGCCGATCGACCTCTCCACGACCAACCCGCTGCCGGACGTCGAGCGCGGCGGGGACTCGTACGAGGCGATGGCCACGGGGGGTCGTCCGCCGCAGGACGGCAGCATGGTCTACGCCCGCCTCTGGAACCCGACGGTCGCGCGCTTCGAGGACGCCCTCGCCGAGCTCGAGCACGCTGAAGCCGCCGTCGCCTTCGGCTCCGGGATGGCGGCCATGACCGCCGTGATCCTCGCGCACACCGGTGCCACGGGGGCGCGGCACGTCGTCGCGGTGCGTCCGCTCTACGGAGGGACCGACCACCTGCTGGGGTCGGGTCTGCTCGGTGTGGAGACGACGTACTGCCGTCCCGACGAGGTCGCCGCCGCGCTGCGCGCCGACACCGGACTCGTCGTCGTGGAGACGCCGGCGAACCCGACCCTCGAGGTCGCGGACATCGCCGAGGTCGTGCGGCAGGCGGGGAGCGTGCCGGTGGTCGTCGACAACACGTTCGCGACCCCCGTGCTGCAGAACCCGATCGACCACGGCGCGGCGATGTCGTTGCACAGCGCCACCAAATACCTCGGCGGCCACGGTGATGTCATCGCCGGCGTCGTCGCCTGTGACGAGAGGACCGCGGAGGCGTTGCGCCGCGTGCGTGCGGTGACCGGGGGGCTCCTGCACCCGCTCGGCGCGTACTTGCTGCACCGCGGTCTCACGACCCTGCCGGTCCGCGTGCGGCACCAGCAGGAGAGCGCTCGTCGCATCGTGCAGTGGCTGGTCGATCGGCCCGAGGTCGCCGAGGTCTTCTATCCCGGGCTCGACGGGGATCCGCGCGGAATCCTCGAACGCCAGCTCCGCGGGCCGGGAGCGATGATCGCCCTGCGGCTCCGAGGCGGTTATGCGGCAGCCGCGGCGGTGGCCGGGGCGACCCGCCTCTTCACGCATGCGGTGTCACTGGGCGGTGTGGACTCCCTCATCCAGCACCCTGCCGCGCTCACGCACCGCCCGGTCCCCGCGGACGCGCGTCCCGCCGCCGACGTCCTTCGCCTGTCCATCGGCCTCGAGAACGTCGACGATCTCCTCGCCGACCTCGCGAACACCTTCGCCACTCTCGCCGACCCACCCCTTTCCGTGCCACCCACCCCGGAAAGTGCGTCACATATGGGGGTGGCTCGCACGTAGGGGGCCGGGTCGGCGATTGTGTGAGGACGACAAGAAACTGAGTCTCGACTGAGGTGGGACTTGGTACCTGACGGCAAAACCGGGGGGTCGCGGAGAGGGCGGGCCTACAGTCGCGGGTGGCAACGACGCCACTGACCTCGGGAGTCCTCAATGACGAGTGAAAAGACCCACGCGCACGGCCTCGGCATGCGCATCGCCGTGATCGTCCTCAGTCTTCTGCTGGCGGCGATGGTGCTGCTGTTCTTCGCCACGATGAGCAAGGTCTCCGCTGGGGCCGCGGAGCTCGCGGACGGCACGACCACCGCGCGGGGCGGATCCGCGGACCTCGCCGCCGGTGCCTCCGACCTCGCCGCGGGAGCCGACGACCTGGCCGCGGGCACGCAGGATCTCGCGGCAGGCACGGCGACGGCGCAGCAGGGTTCCGAGAAGCTGAGCGACGGGGCGACGACGGCCGCCGCGGGCGCCACGACGCTCGCCGAGGGCGCCGGAACCCTCGCGGCGGGAGCCGCCACCGCTCTCGACGGTGCAGGACGAGTGAGCGGCGGAGCGCAGACGGCGCTCGCCGGGTCGCAGGCGCTCGCGGCGAAGATGGCGGCGGCGGATGCCGGGGCCCGAGAGCTCGTCGCGGGAGCGACCACGCTCGCCGCGGGCGTCGACGGCGCGCACCGGTACGCGAACGGCGTGCTCGAGGGCGCGACGACTCTGAGCACCACGCTGCGCGCCGGAGTGAGCGCCGACGTGCAGAAGCTCGCCCATCCGGACACGCAGACGCTGCTGACGGGCGTCGCCACGAGCGCTCCCGGCAATGCGCGGACGCTCGCCGCCGGTCTGCAAGGTCTCCTCGCCGCACACCCTGATGACGTGCAGCTCCAGCAGCTCGCGACGCTCGCCGCCGGTGTCGAGAAGCAGGTCGGCGCGCTGGCCGGCCCCGCCGCGGCTGCTCCGGGCCTCGCACAGGGACTCATCGGCGCCGCCGACGGCTCCGCACGCGTCACGGCGGGCGTCGGTGCGCTCATCAACGGCGACCCCTCGAAGGGCTGGCCGGGGACGGTGGTGCTGGTCTCCCCGAAGGGCGCTCCCGCCCTGGTGGCCGGAGCGCAGACGCTGCAGGACGGCACCTCCCGGCTCGCGGCAGGTGCGGCGGATCTCTCGTCCGGGCTGCAGACCCTCTCGACCGGGGCGTCGTCGCTGTACTCCGGCACCGCGGAGCTCAGCGCCGGCGCGGCGCGGCTCGACGACGGTGCCGGGTCTCTGGCCACGGGCGTCGGCGCGCTGCAGTCGGGTGCCGGTGACCTCCGATCCGGGATGAGCGAACTCCGCACCGGCGCCGACGCGGTGGCCGAGGGCTCCGGGGCCCTTGCGAGCGGAGGCGCGAGGCTCGACGCCGGTGCCGCCGACCTCGCGGCCGGCAACGGACGTATCGCCGACGGTTCGGGCACCCTCGCGACGGCCACGGCGGGCGCCGCGCCCTCTCTGCTCCCGTGGATCCTCGGGATCGGTCTCGTCGGCCTGATCGCGATCGGGTTCTGGATCGGCCACCGCGTCGCCCACCGCTGATCTTCGACCCACCCCCTTCCGCGCGACCCACCCCGCAAAGTGCGTCACTTATGGGGGTGGGTCGACCGCAAGGGGGTGGGTCGGCGAGTGAAGGTCAGCGCTTCGGGAGGGGGATCGTGCCGGTGGCGATGCGCTCGGTGGGCATGCGGTCGCGATCGTAGGTGATCTCGTCGTAACCGTGCGGGGTCGGCAGGCCGTCCTCGCCGATGCTGACGAACACGATCTCGTCGATGGTGAGGATGCGCTTGCGGGTGATCATGTTGCGCGCGACGGCCCGCATCGTGAGCGACGTCGTCCCGAAGCGGGTGGCCTGCAGCCCGATCTCGATGAGGTCGCCCTGCACCGCCGACGCCTCGAACGTGATGGCGGAGATGTGCCGGGTGACGACGCGGTAGTTGCCGAGCTGCACGATCGCGTAGATCGCGGCCTCCTCGTCGATCCACTTCAACAGGCTCCCGCCGAACAGCGTGCCGTTCGCGTTGAGGTCTTCCGGGCGCACCCACTTGCGGGTGCGGAAGTTCAGGCCGTCCTCGGACTGCCATGCCGGTGCTTTCTGTTTCGCCATGCCCCGAGGCTAGGCGGCTCGTGCGTCGGCGGTGTTACGCCGGGTTTTCGGACGGGTGCACGCGCCGCCGCTCACAGCGGATCTGCTCCGGGCGGATTCGCTCCCGCGGTCATGACCGGAGCCGGATGCTGGGGACATGAGCGAAGACACCCCTCTCCCGCAGTTCGGCCCCGAGGCCCGGCGCGCCCTGTTCCACGAACGGGTGCTCGTCCTCGACGGCGCCCTCGACGACGACAACGGCACCCTTCTGATGACCCAGCTCCTCGGCCTCGCCGCGGAGGACCCGACGACCGACATCGCCCTCTGGATCCACTCGCCAGGCGGCTCTGTGCCGTCGATGCTGGCGATCCGCGACCTCATGCACCTCATCCCCAACGACGTCTCCACCCTCGCCCTCGGCCTCGCCTGCAGCGCGGGACAGTTCCTGCTCTCCGCGGGGACGAAGGGCAAGCGGCGCGCTCTCCCGCACGCCCGGATCCTCATGCACCAGGGCTCGGCGGGGATCGGCGGATCGGCGGTGGAGATCGAGGCGCAGGCCGACGACCTCCGGCACATGCGCGACACCGTCCTCGGCCTCATCGCCGACGACACCGGCCAGCCCCTCGCGCGGATCTTCGAGGACTCCCTCCACGATCGCTGGTACACCGCGGCCGAGGCGCAGGGCTACGGGTTCATCGACGAGATCGTGCAGTCCGCGGCGGAGATCATGCCCCGCCGTCGGGCGCGGGTCGGACTGGGAGCGGACGTATGAGCAGCTACACGATCCCCCACGTCATCGCGCAGCACCCGCGGGGTGAGCGGGTGATGGACGTCTACTCGCATCTGCTCGCCGAGCGCGTCATCTACCTCGGCACCGGGATCGACGCGGGGGTGGCCAACGCCCTCATCGCGCAGTTCCTGCACCTCGACGCGGACAGCCCGGAGACCGGCGTCCAGTTCTACATCAACAGCGAGGGCGGGGATCCCGGTGCCGCGCTGGCGATCTACGACACCATGCAGCACATCCGCCCGCGGATCGCGACGACCTGCGTCGGGCAGGCCATCGGTCCGGCGGCGCTGCTCGTCGCGGCGGGGGCGCCGGGGGAGCGAGCGGCCCTCGCCCACGCGCGCATCGTGCTGCATCAGCCGGCCGGGCAGTCACGCGGAGCCATCCCGGACCTCATCCTCGCGGCCGACGAGGTCGTGCGGGTGCGGGCCGACATGGAGTCGATCCTGGCCCGGCACAGCGGTCGCGCGCTCGCGGAGCTCCGCGTCGACACCGACCGGGACCGGGTCTTCGCCGCCGCCGCGGCTCTCGAGTACGGCCTCATCGACACCGTGCTCGGTCCCCGTGATCCGGATGCACGATGAGGTGACGGGTGCACGACGGATTTCCGGGATCCGTCGTGCACCCGGACTCCGGTCGTGCAGGTGAAAGGGGTCAGGCGGCCAGAGCGAAGGCGCCGCGGGAGGTCGACACCGCAGCCGCGGCGGGGGCGGCCTGACGGAGCTCCTCGGCGACCGCGCTCGTGAGCTCCACGAGAGTGGCCTCCAGCGCGCCGGCGATCGCGGCGATCATCTCGCTGGACGGCTCCTTCCGGCCGCGCTCGACCTCGGAGAGGTACTGCGGCGAGACCCCGGCCTTCTCCGCGGTCTCGCTGAGTGTCTCCCCGCGGTCATGGCGTCGCCGTCGCAGCTGATCGCCGAGCATCTCGCGCCACAGCGGTTCGGGTCCGTTGGACGGCGGACGGACGGGATGCGGGGCGCGGGGGAACGGGACGATGTCGGCCATGCCTCACGATAAGCCGCCGCCCGCGGGGCGATCGAGACGTTCTGCTCAGAGCAGAACGCGGCTCAGAGCGCGGCCGTGACTCCCGGCAGCAGCGCCCCCAGGATGTCCTGCAGCCGCTGCCGATCCTCCGCGGACAGCGGGTCGAGGATGAGCTCGCGGATCTGGGCCACGTGGACCGGTGCGGCCGCGCGGAGCATGTCCCGTCCGGCCGGGGTCAGCGTCGCGGAGAGGGTGCGCTTGTCCGTGCTGCACGAGGTCCGTTCCACCCACCCGCGCTCCTCCAGCGAGTCCAGGGCGTGGCTCAGGCGCGACCGGCTGAGTCCGGCGATGCGCGCGAGCTCGGTCATGGTGACGGCGTCCTCACCCTGGCCGGCGAGGGTGACGAGGATCGCGTAGCGGGCGTGGTTGAGCCCGACCTCGTCCTTCAGCGCCCGGTCGAGGACCTGCGGCAGCAGTTGGACGAACCGGATGATCGGCAGCCAGGTCGCGAGCTCGCCGTCGTCGAGCCGCCGCGGGTGCCGCGCCTCGTTCATGTCGTGCTCCTCGGAGGTCACGCCGCGGTCAGGTCGATCGTGTGGGCCGTGTGGTCGCGCTTCGCCTGGAGGTAGCGCGAGTTGGCTGCGGAGAGGTGCACCTCGGTGCGGACGCGCTCGGTGACCTGGATTCCGAGCCCGTCGAGCTGCGCGGCCTTGTCGGGGTTGTTGCTGAGCAGGCGGATGCGGTCCACGCCCAGCGCTCGCAGCATCTGGGCCGCCACGGTGTAGTCCCGCTCGTCCTCGCCGCGGCCGAGGGCCACGTTCGCCTCGTAGGTGTCGAGCCCGGCGTCCTGCAGCGCGTAGGCGTCGAGCTTGGCGTAGAGCCCGATGCCGCGGCCCTCCTGCCGCAGGTAGAGGAGGAAGCCGCCCTCCGCGGCGATCCGCTCCACGGCCTCCCGCAGCTGCGGTCCGCAGTCGCAGCGCTCCGAGCCGAACACGTCACCGGTGAGGCACTCGCTGTGCGGGCGGACGAGGGGCGCGACCCCGCCGTCGACGGCGCGATCGAGGGCGGCCTGCCAGTCGCCGAGGCCGAGCAGCAGGTGCTCGCGGCCGTCCACGAGTCCGTCGAAGGTCACGACGTCGGCCGTCGTGCCGAAGCCGTCCGCGAAGCGCAGGGGCACCCGCACGCGGGTGCGCTCCGCGGCGACCGTTGAAGTTTCAATCATGTGAGGGGAAACGCCGGAGACGCGCGGCTATTCCCGCAACCGTCGGGAGGCGATGACCGTGTCCGTCCGTGACGGAGGCAGACGGGGAGCGCCGCGCACTCGGTAGCCTCGCACCATGAGTCACTTCGTCACCGCGACCGAGCTCCACGACCTCCTCGAGAACGGCGCCCCGATCCGGGTCATCGACGTGCGCTGGCGCCTCGACCGCCCAGAGGCGGGCCCGGGCGACTATCGCTCCGGCCACATCCCCGGCGCGGTGTTCGCGTCGTTGGATCAGGAGCTCTCCACACCCGGGGCACCGACCGAGGGCCGCCATCCGCTCCCCTCGACGGAGACCCTGCAGGCGGCGGCCCGGCGATGGGGTGTGCGGCAGGGAGACACGGTCGTCGCCTACGACGACACCAAGGGACTCGCGGCGGCCCGGGCGTGGTGGCTGCTGCGGCAGGCAGGGGTCGACGTCCGGGTGCTCGACGGCGGGCTGCGCGCGTGGACCGCGGCCGGATACGACCTGGCGACCGACGACGTCGTGCCGGAGACCGGCGATGTCGTCCTCGCGGATCCGGGCCAGGACGCCCTCTCGATCGATGAGGCGGAGGCGTTCCCGGAGACCGGGGTGCTGCTCGACGTCCGCGCCCCGGAGCGCTACCGCGGCGAGACCGAGCCGCTCGACCCGATCGCCGGGCACATCCCCGGCGCCCGGAACCTCCCCACCACGCGGCACCTCGACGACAACGGGCGCATCCGCGACCGTGACACGGTGCTGGCGACGCTCGCCGAGGTCGGGGTCACCCCGGAGACGCCGGTGGCGGCCTACTGCGGGTCGGGAGTCACGGCGGCGCACACGGCTCTGGTGCTCCACGAGGTCGGCATCCCGGCGAAGGTCTTCCCCGGCTCCTGGAGCCAGTGGTCGAACACCCCGGGGCGGCCGGTCGCGACGGGGGATCAGCCGGGCTGATCGCCCCCGCGAGGACCGTACCCCCAGCGCAGACCGAGGGCGCCGGGGCCGAACGCCCGACGGACCTGATGCACCGACGTGCCCCGTGGTCGGGGGAGCGCGGTGACGACGGTGCCTCCGGCGGTCTCGACGAGTTCGTCGCACCAGTCCGGGACGGCATCCGGGTGGAAGCGCGTCCACACCAGGACCTCCCGGGCCTGGCGGGACAGGGCGTGTCCGGTCTCGCGATCCGACGGGTGGCCCGGCTCGTACTGCACCGACCACTCGAGCACCGCGGTGTCCGGGGCTGCGAGCGGGACGTCGAGTTCGATCAGCGCACCGTGCGCCTCGCCGTTCGGGTGGGAGTAGCGCGCGGTGACCCGTCCGCCGGCCACGGCCGTGAGCCGCGGCGGAGGCCCGGGCACGCCGGGGGTGAGGTCGAGGACGGGGATGGCGGTGATCACGCCGCTCGTCGACTGCACGATGCTGCGGGTGAGGCAGGAGGACACCTCGCCGTCGGCGTCGACGTCCGTGACGGAATGGACGGTGAGCTCCCGCGACGGGTCCGGGTACGTGGCGCCGAGGGCGGCGTAGACCTCGCGGACGGCCCGTTCCATGTCGACCTGCTCCAGCGGGAACCCCTGCGGTCCCAGGGGTCCTGTGCGGTGCGGACGGAGGAGACGGCTCAACGCCCCGGATTCGAGGCACAGCAGGTCCTCGATGTCGGCGAGGGCGGCGAGGGACTGCGGTCCTTCCGGGCGACGGGCCCCCGAGCGCCAGTAGCTCAGCGTGGCCATCGAGACGCGGTTGCCCCGGTCGCGGAGCTGCCGCTGCAACCACGACAGCGTCACCGGTCTCGCATTGATCGCATCGCGCAGTGCCGCGGCGAACGCGTCCGGCGTCGCCGCTCTCCTCTCGCCGTCCCCAAAACCCATCACAGCCCCCGCCCGGTATGTGAAGAACACACCTCTACAGTGAGCATAAGACCGCACGCGCGCACCTCAGGGGACCAGGTGGGCATGTGGGTCACGGGGCTGCGATGTCGCGGGGAGGGTGCCCGACCCGGCGACAGCGGCCCGACGCAGTGATGCCCCCCTTGCTGCGTATGTCGTGAAGCCCGGCAATCGATCTGGGGAGATCCGCCGGGCTTCACGAGCATCCCCGGGCGCGTGCGGCTCTCGGCCCCGCGTAGACTGGGGGAAACCCCGGAGGATCTGGCCGTTATGTCTGCCCCTGCTCGCGCGTTCACCATGCGCCACGTGCAATTGCTGCGCGCGTTGTTCGCGGCCGTCGCCGCCCTGATGATCACCTTCTCCTCGGATCACTCCGCCGCGGTCGGTCTCGCCGTCTTCAGCGGCTTCGCTCTGGTCACCGCCCTCGTGCACATCCTCGCGGCCTGGCTCGTCCTCCCCGCGGGGTCGCGCTGGGCGGCGATACTCCTCGCGGTCGTCAGCGTCATCGCGGGTATGGCGAGCGGTGTGCCCGCGTGGCGCACCGACGACATGTTCTTCATCGTCCTCATCACCTGGGGCGTGCTCAGCGGTGGCCTCGAGCTGCTCGCCGGCATCCGGGCCCGCCGTGCCGGGGGAGCGCTCGCCACCGACGCGATCACCGTCGGGGCTCTCGGGCTGCTCCTCGCCGTCGTCCTGCTGCTGATCCCCTCGGGCTTCGTCCAGGAGTACACGATCGAGAAGGCGGGCACGTTCCAGCTGTCCGGCATCATCCTCGGCGTGGGGATGTTCGGAGGGTATGCGGCCATCGTCGCCGTCTTCCTCGGCATCGCCGGCCTCACCCCGAAGCGTGCGGACGCCGATGACGTCGCTCCCGCCCCCGAGAACGATGCGGCTCCTGTGGAGCACGGAGGAGAGAGATGAGCGACGACAAGCCCACCCGACGGGACATCCTGCGTCCCCTCCACCTGCTCGGCATCGCCCTGGGCTGCGGCGTGTTCGCCATGGTGGTCACTCTCGTCTCCACCGGCGCGTTCACCCTCCGCGTGAACACGGCCATCGCGAACGGCACCTACGAGGGTCTCACCCCCGTGGCGTTGAGCCTCGTCGTGGGTGGCGGCGCCTTCATCGCGACGCTCCTGATCCTCGCGATGCTGATGCTCGCGATCGACCCCGCCGACGTCACCAAGACCATCGACCGTCCCGTGCTCTATGACGCGGAGGACGACGGCAAGGGTGACGGCACCACCGACGAGCCGGGACGCCCCGCCTCGACCTGATCCGTCATACGGGCGGAATATCGGTGAGGTCCTTCCGCTTGTCCCTGGAGTGACTGCCTCCGTCGACCGCGCCTCCATCGGACTCCGGTCGGAGCGCGGACCCATCCTCGGCGCGCTCATGCTCGCCACCGGCCTCATCGCGATCGACGCGACCATCCTCGCGACCGCTGTCCCGAGCATCGTGCGCGACCTCGGCAGCTATCAGCAGTTCCCGTGGCTGTTCTCCGTGTACCTCCTGGCGCAGGCCGTCAGCGTGCCCATCTACTCCCGCTTCGCGGACACGGTGGGCCGCAAGCCGATCATCCTGCTCGGCATCGCCCTGTTCCTGCTCGGATCGATCCTCTGCGGGTTCGCCTGGAGCATGCCGGCGCTGATCGTGTTCCGCATCATCCAGGGCATCGGCGCCGGTGCCGTCGCGCCGATGTCGATGACCATCGTCGGCGACATCTACACGGTCGCCGAACGCGCCAAGGTGCAGGGATACGTCGCGAGCGTCTGGGCCATCTCCTCGGTCGTGGGCCCGGCGCTCGGCGGGATCTTCGCGCAGCTCGACGCCTGGCGATGGATCTTCTGGATCAACGTCCCGCTGTGTCTGATCGCCGGGTGGATGCTGCTGCGCACCTACCGGGAGCAGAAGCAGACGCAGAAGCACAGCATCGACTACGGCGGAGCGGTGCTGCTCACGATCGGGTTGACCGCGCTCATCCTCGGCATGCTGGAGGGTGGGAACGCGTGGGCCTGGCTGTCGGTGCCGAGCGCCCTCTGCTTCGGTATCGGGGTGGTCGCGCTGGTGGCCTTCGGGTTCGTCGAGCGCCGGGTCGCGGAGCCGATCGTCGATCTGCGCCTCGTCACACGTCGGCTCATCCTCACGACGACCATCGTGTCGCTCGGCATCGGGGCGTTGATGCTCGGGGTGACGAGCTTCGCCCCCGCCTACCTCGAGGGGTCCATCGGCATCGCTCCGCTGCTGTCAGGTCTCGCGGTGGCTGCTCTGACCCTCGGCTGGCCGCTCGCCGCCGCGAACGCCGGCCGGCTGTACCTGCGCATCGGCTTCCGCCGCACCACCCTGATCGGCATGAGCATCACCACGGTCGCCGCCGTCGCGCTCGCCGCCGTCGCCTCCTGGCCGAACCCGTTCGTCGTCGCCGGCATCGCGTTCCTCCTCGGCTTCGGGCTCGGGTGGAGTGCCGCGCCGACCCTCATCGCCGCTCAGGCCTCGGTCGGCTGGGGCGAGCGCGGAGCGGTGACCGGGATGAACGCGTTCGCACGGTCCGCGGGAAGCGCCGTGGGGGTGGCGGTGTTCGGGGCGATCTCCAACGCCGTCATCGCGCAGGGCGCGGGACCCGACGACCCCGACACGATCATCCACGCGTCGGTGTGGGTGTTCGTCGCGGTCGCCGTGACCGCCGTGCTCACCCTGATCGCCGCCGCGTTCATGCCGAAGGACAGCGTCGAGGAGCACTCCGGGGAGTCCGGCTCCTAGCTCCCCGGGCTCAGCGGGCGAGGCGCTCCGCGATACCGGTGTAGGTCGCGGGGGTCAGTGCGAGCAGCCGCTGCTTGGCCGCGTCGCCGATCTCCAGGCCCTGCACGAACTCGGCGAGGTCGGCGGCGCCCACCCGGTGTCCGCGCGTGAGCTCCTTGAGGAGCGCATACGGGTCCTGGATGTTCGACCGGCCGGCGACGACCTCGGCACGGATCACCGTCTGGATCGCCTCGGCCAGCACCTCCCAGTTCACGTCGAGGTCGGCGAGCAGCACGTCGCGCGACAGCGAGATCGCGTTCAGGCCGCGGCGCAGGTTGTCGAGCGCGAGCAGCGAGTGCCCGAATGCGACGCCGATGTTGCGCTGCGTGGTGGAGTCGGTGAGGTCGCGCTGCAGGCGGCTCGTGACGAGGGTCTGGCCGAGTGAGGCGAGCAGAGCGCCCGAGATCTCGAGGTTGGCCTCGGCGTTCTCGAAGCGGATCGGGTTGATCTTGTGCGGCATCGTCGACGAGCCGGTGGCCCCGGCGACCGGGATCTGCGCGAAGTAGCCGAGCGAGATGTAGGTCCAGATGTCCGTCGCGAGGTTGTGCAGGATACCGCCGGCGTGACGCACGCGGTCGTACAGCTCCACCTGCCAGTCGTGCGACTCGATCTGCGTCGTCAGCGGGTTGAACCCGAGATCGAGCCCTTCGATGTATTCGCGGGCGATGGTCGGCCAGTCGGCGTCCGGGTCGGCCGCGAGGTGAGCGGACCAGGTGCCGGTCGCTCCGGAGAACTTCGCGAGGTACTCGGAGCCGGCGATCTGGCTGCGCACGCGCTCGAGGCGCCAGGCGAAGACCGCGAGTTCCTTGCCCATGGTCGAGGGCGTGGCGGGCTGCCCGTGCGTGCGGGAGAGCATGGCGGCGTCGGCGTGCTCGACGGCGAGCTCCCGCAGCTTCGCGATCACGGTGTCGAGAGCCGGGAGCCAGACCTCCTCGACGGCGCGCTTGACGGTGAGCGCGTAGGACGCGGAGTTGATGTCCTCGCTCGTCGCCGCGAAGTGCGTCAGCTCGGCGATGTGGTCGAGGCCGAGCGTGGCGAGCCGGTCGCGCACGAGGTACTCGATGGCCTTCACGTCGTGCTGCGTGACGGCCTCCTTCTCGGCGAGCCAGTCGATCTCGGCCTGCCCGAAGTCGCGGTAGAGCGCGCGCAGGCGCTCCTTGTCGTCGTCCGACAGGGGGCTCGTCTCGAACAGCGAGCGGTCGGTGAGGGCGATCAGCCATTCCACCTCCACCTCGACCCTGGCGCGGTTGAGTCCGGCCTCGGAGAGGAAGTCGGCGAGCCCGGTGACGGCGCCGCGATAGCGGCCGTCGAGGGGGCTGAGGGGCTGCGGCGGGAGCGAAGGCTGGAAAGTCAGGGGAATCCTCCTGATCAGGCCCCGAAGGTTCGGGGCGTGCGGGGCAGGCGCAGGGCCGGTTCGAGCTGGCGGAACAAGCCGCGAGTCGCCGTCTCGATCATACCGAGCACCGAATCGAACATCTCCGGGCCCGCGTAGTAGGGGTCGGGGACGTCGTGGGTCGAGGCGTCGGGATCGAAGGCGAGGAGGAGGGTCACCTTGCCGTCCTCGTCCTCGTCTCTGGCCCATTCGCGGAGGATGCGCTCGTGCGTGCGGTCCAGGGCCACCACGAGGTCGTTCTCGGCGAAGGACGCGGCGGTGAACTGGCGGGCGCGGTGGAGCGAGCCGTCGTAGCCGCGACGGGCGAGCGCATCGATGGTGCGGTGATCGGCGCGCTCCCCGAGATGCCAGTCCCCGGTGCCCGCACTGCGGGAGACGATCCGGGAACCGAGACCCTGCCGTTCCGCGAGGTCCCGGAACACGGCCTCCGCCATGGGGGAGCGGCAGATGTTGCCGGTGCAGACGAAGATCACGCGGAAGGGATCTCGGGCTGTCACGGATCCATTCTGCCGGTCGATGCGGTTCCTGCACAGCGCCGCCCGGATCGCGACCCGCCTTCGACTCTCCTGCACCGTCGTGTGTGGGCGACGACTGTCCACGGTCCGTGCCCGTGTGAGGCGCATCCGGAGCCGGGGAACGAAGGGCGGGGAAAGGGTGGATCCATGTCGTCCTTCCCTCTCACCGCCCTCTCTCCCGGTGTCGACCCCGCGCTGCGCGCCGCAGTGCTGTCCGAGCTGGATGCGGCCGGGGAGCGACTCGACGAGGCGGCGTCCGTGCTGACGGCCCTGCGTGATGCGTGCTCCTGGGAATCCGAGGGGGTCGAGGCGCTGCGGACGGCGCTCTGGCGGCTGTCCGAGGACGCGACGCCGGTGCGCGCCATGATGCAGCAGTGCCGCAGGGAGGCGGAAGCGGCATGAGCGGGCTCAGCATCGACCACGGCGGCGCGATCGCCGTGGACACGGCGCAGCTTCGCGACCTCGCGGTACGGGTGCGGGGCGTCGTCCCGGTGTTGGCGGAGGTGGCCGATGCCGTGGCGCGCGCGGAGGCGCTGCTCGCCACGGCGGCGTGGACGGAGCTGGCCCCCGCGGCCTGGTCGCTGCGGTCCGTGGCGACGTCGCTGGACGGGCTGACGGCCCGCGTCGAGAAGACGGCCGCCGATCTCGTCCTGATGGCGGAGGCGTACGAGGTCGTCGAGCTGCGCGCGCGGGCGGAGGCGCTGGCGCACACCGACGCGGCCGCCGCCGCCGCGGTGGAGGCGCGCCTGGCGCGGCTCCTCGCCTCGGACGGGAGTGTGGGAACGCTCGCGGACACTCTGGAGCGGACCGCGGATGCCCGGCGGTTCCGCGGCCTCGACGACCAGTACGACGCCGCCGGTCTGCTCCCACCGGTCTTCCTGGGCGGTGCGTTCGTAGGGGTGACGTCGGGACTCGGGCGCGTCCGACCGGGAATGGCGCTCGGCGCGACGGCCGATCCGGTACGCGTCTCCGTGGCCTCCCGCTCGCGGCCGACCGGCGCACCGAGCGGACTGGCGAGTGCGCTCCGCCGCCTGCCCTCCGCCTCCGGGGCGCAGGTGGCGATCGAGAAGTACACGATGCCCGGTGAGGCGCCGCGATACGTCGCCTACCTCGCCGGCAGCCGCTCGATGTCGCTCCGCACGGCCGGCGGGACGGAACCGTGGGACATGAAGTCGAACATCGAGCTCTACACCGGGGGCCGGTCCGCGTCGTATCAGGCGACCCTCGACGCCCTGGCCGCGGCCGGTGCGAGACCCGGGGATCGGGTGGATGTGGTCGCGCACTCGCAGGGTGGGATGATCGCGGCGCACCTGGCGATGGAGAGCCCGTTCGCGGTCACGACTCAGATCACCGCCGGAAGCCCCGTGGAGCCGACGCTCTCCGCCGATCACACCCTGGTGCAGCTTCGGCACACCGACGACGTGGTGTCCGCGCTCGCCGCGGGAGGGGCGAGGGAGGGCACAGGCTCGGCCGACAGCTTCACCGCGAGCCGGGTGGGCGACCCCGACGCCGGTCGCCAGGACCTCGCGCTCGAGACGCACTCCCTGGAGAACTACATGGAGACCGCGGCGATGGTGGATGCCTCCGCCGACCCGCGGGCGGAGGCTCTCGACGCCTACTGGGCGGACCTGGACCGCGCCGTCACCGTCGACCGCACCGAGTACCGCGCGGAGCGTGTGCTCCCCGATCCCTGAGCCGCACGCGCCGTCGGCAGACGCCGGTGGACGGGTCAGTCGCGGCGGGAGCGCTTGTTCTGCGGGCGCAGGATGAAGCCGAAGATGCCGTTGATGATCGAGATGATCAGGGCGGCGAGAACGCCCCACCAGAACGACTCGACCGTCAGGCCCCATCCGAAGCTGCTGGTGATCCAGGCGGTCAGCCAGAGCAGGAAGCCGTTGATGAGGAAGCCGATGAGGCCGAACGTGATGATGTACAGCGGGAAGGCGACGATCTTCACGACCGTGCCGATGATGGTGTTCACCAGCGCGAAGAGGGCTCCGACTGCGAGGAGCGTCAGGACGAGCTGCAGCGTCTCGCCCGGCGGGAAGGCGCGCACCGTGACCTGGAGCACGGGGATGAGCGTGACGACCCAGATGGCGAACGCGTTGACGACGACCCGGATGATGAAGCGCATGATGTGTTCAGTCTCCCACGCGGGGCTCTCGGTGTCAGCCGCGGTCGTCCACCGGACGGATGTGGGCGGCGAGGACCTGGGAGATCTCCCCGAGATCCATCCGGCTCTGCGCGACATCGATCACGAACTCGAAGGCTTCGTCGTTCGTAAAGGTGAGGTCGTAGCCGTTCAGCCGGATAAAGATGAAGGTGAGATAGAGCGCCGTGCGCTTGTTCCCGTCGAACAGTGCGTGATTCTGGGCAACGGAGCTCATCAGGGCGGCCGCCTTCTCCGCGAAGGTCGGATACGCATCGACGCCGAACATCCCGGCGGCAGGTCGCGCCAGAGCGGAGAAGAGCAGTCCCTCGTCGCGCACATGCAGGCCGAGCTTCGCGATCAGCGCGAGGGCCTGCTCGGGCTCGATGTACTCGGTGGTCATCGATCAGGCGTCCTCGAGGCGCGTGATGGCGTCGCCGTAGCGTTCGGTCACCTCGTCCGCGAGCGCCAGAACTCGATCGGTCTTGGACTCGCTGTTCGCGAACCGGGTGGCCGCCTCGATGATCACGGCGTGCTTGGAGACGTGCCGGGCTCGTGCGATGTCTTCGAGCCGTGCATCGAGTTCCGCAGGGAGTCGCACCGTCATAGCCATACCAGAATGGTATCACCGCACCCTCGGCCTCGAAAGGGTGGCGGGACACACGTCCTAGACTCGACGCGTGACCGAGCCGACCCTGCCCCGCATCCGTCCCGCCATCGCCTCCCTCGCGCCGTACCGCCAGGGCAAGCAGGCCGGTCCCGAGGCCTTCAAGCTCTCCAGCAACGAGAACCCGTTCGATCCGCTCCCCTCGGTCGTCGAGGCGCTGCAGCACACGACGCCGATCAACCGCTATCCCGATGCCACGGCCGGCCGCCTGCGTTCGCGGCTCGGAGCCCGCTACGGCGTTGAGCCCGAGCAGGTCCACGTCGCCTCCGGCAGCGTCGCGATCCTGCACCAGCTCGTGCTCGCCACGGCCTCCGTCGGCGACGAGGTCGTCTACGCCTGGCGGTCGTTCGAGGCATACCCGAGCCTGCCGCTCGTCGCCGGGGCGACCGGGGTGCAGGTGCCGCTGACCGCCGACTCCCGTCACGACCTCGACGCGATGGCCGACGCCGTGACCGACCGCACGCGCGCGATCATCGTCTGCACGCCGAACAACCCGACCGGCCCGATCATCACCTCTGCCGAGTTCGCGGCGTTCGTGGATCGCGTGCGGTCCGACGTGCTCATCATCCTCGACGAGGCCTACGCGGAGTTCGTCACCGCCCCCGACGCCGTCGACGGCCTGGCCGAGCGCGTCTTCGAGGCGCACCCGAACGTGGTCGTCCTCCGCACGTTCTCCAAGGCCTACGGTCTGGCCGGGCTCCGGGTCGGCTATGCGATCGGCCACGAGAAGGTGCTCGACGCGGCGCGGACGACCGGCATCCCGCTGTCGGTGACATCCGCGGCCGAGAACGCCGCCATCGCGAGCCTCGACGCCGAAGCCGAGCTCCTCGAGCGCGTCGCCGTGATCGTCGAACGCCGCGCCCGTCTCGTCGAGGGGCTCCGCGCGCAGGGCTGGGAGGTGCCGGACGCCCAGGGCAACTTCGTCTGGCTGCCGACCGGCGCGCGTACGGACGAGGTCGCGGCGGCGTTCGTCGACGCCGACCTGATCGTGCGCCCTTTCTCCGGCGACGGCATCCGGATCTCCGTCGGCGAGGAGGCGGCCGTCACCCGTGTGCTGGAGGTCGCCGCAACCCTCCGCTGAGCGCGACGCCGCCCTGCGAACCGCGGAATCTCGGGGTTCCGGGGAGATACGAGGGCGTCCTAGGTATGCGTGACCCGGCATGCCGACGCGGGTAGCGTGGGGGCCGTGAGCACCTCTGAGACCCCCCTCGTGCGCGTCCTGGACGAGACCGGAAAGGTCGCCCCGACGCCGGCCGCGGAGCAGTACCTGCCGCTCATCGAGGCCATCCCCGACGACGAGCTCGCGCAGTTCTACCGCGACATGGTGGGCATCCGCGCGATCGACACCCAGGCCACCAACCTGCAGCGCCAGGGGCAGCTCGCCCTGTGGCCGCCGAGCCGCGGACAGGAGGCGGCGCAGGTCGGCTCCGGTCGGGCCGCCCGCGCGCAGGACACGATCTTCCCCTCGTACCGCGAGCACGCCGTCACCCGGATCCGCGGCGTGGACCCGGTGGACATCATCAAGCTCATGCGGGGCGTCTCCCACGGCGGCTGGGACCCGACCGACCCGAAGAACGGCAACACCCGCCTCTACACGCTCGTGCTCGGCTCCCAGGTGCTGCACGCCGCCGGCTATGCCATGGGTCTCACGTTCGACGGGCGCACCGGCACCGGCGACCCCGAGCGCGACGAGGCGGTCGTCGTGTACTACGGCGACGGGGCCTCCAGCCAGGGCGACGTGCACGAGGCGATGGTGTTCGCGGCCAGCTACCAGGCCCCGACGCTGTTCTTCCTGCAGAACAACCACTGGGCCATCTCGGTCCCCGTCACCACGCAGTCCCGGGTGCCGCTCGTGCAGCGCAGCGCCGGGTACGGCATCCCCAGCGTCCGCGTGGACGGCAACGACGTCCTCGCCAGCTACGCGGTGTCCCGCGTGGCCCTCGACGAGGCGCGCGGCGGCGGCGGCCCTCGCGCCATCGAGGCCGTGACCTACCGGCTCGGCGCGCACACGACCAGCGACGACCCCACGAAGTACCGCGGCGACGACGAGGAGCTCGCGTGGGCCGGGCGCGACCCGATCGTCCGGATGCGCGCGTTCCTGGAGAACCGCGGCGCCGAGGAGGGCTTCTTCGCCGAGGTCGACGCCGAGGCCGCCGACGCCGCGGAAGACCTCCGCGCCCGCACCGTGCAGCTCGGCCCGCCCCGCGCCGACCTCATGTTCGACCACGTGTACAGCGAGCCGCATCCGCTGATCGAGGAGCAGAAAGCCTGGCGCGCCCGCTACGAGGCGTCGTTCGAAGGAGAGGGCCAGTGACCCGGGAGACCATGCCGCTCGGCAAGGCGCTGAACGCCGGTATGCGCAAGGCGATGGAGGACGACCCGAAAGTCCTCCTCATGGGCGAGGACATCGGCAAGCTCGGCGGCGTGTTCCGCATCACCGAGCACCTGCAGCGCGACTTCGGGGAGCAGCGTGTGCTGGACACCCCGCTCGCGGAGTCGGCCCTGGTCGGCACCGCGATCGGCCTCGCGATGGCCGGGTTCCGTCCCGTCGTCGAGATCCAGTTCGACGGCTTCGTCTTCCCCGCGTTCGACCAGATCACCACCCAGCTCGCCAAGCTCACCAACCGGCACGAGGGGTCGCTGCGGCTGCCCGTCGTGATCCGCATCCCGTACGGCGGGCACATCGGGGCGGTCGAGCACCACCAGGAGAGCCCGGAAGCGTACTTCACCCACACCCCCGGTCTGCGCGTGGTGTCGCCGTCCACCGCGAACGACGCCTACTGGATGATCCAGGAGGCCATCGCGTCGGACGACCCGGTGATCTTCCTGGAGCCGAAGAGCCGGTACTGGCCGAAGGGCGAGGTCGAGCTCGACGCGCCCGCCGTCCCGCTGCACTCCTCGCGGGTGGTGCGGACCGGGACGGACGTGACCCTCGTCGGACACGGCGCCATGGTGACGACGCTGCTCCAGGCCGCCGCCCTCGCCGAGTCCGAGGGCACGAGCTGCGAGGTCGTCGACGTGCGCTCGCTGTCGCCGGTGGACTACGAGCCGATCCTCGGGTCGGTACGCAAGACGGGCCGCATGGTCTACGCGCAGGAGGCTCCGGGATTCACGAGCCTCGGCAGCGAGATCGCCGCGACCGTCATGGAGCGCGCGTTCTACGCCCTCGAGGCTCCGGTGCTGCGCGTCTCCGGCTACGACACCCCGTTCCCGCCCGCGAAGCTCGAGGGCGCGTACCTGCCGGACGCCGATCGCATCCTCGAAGCCGTCGACCGCTCCCTGGCCTACTGACACCGACGTTCCATGTTCACAACTCAGGACAACCGCCCCCTTCACCCGTCCAGCGCGGGCGCAGGGGCGCGCACCGGTTCGAGTCTCCTGAGTTATGAACGCGGCCCACGAAAGGACTCCGCATGAGCACGCAGAACTTCCCCCTTCCGGACGTCGGCGAAGGGCTGACCGAGGCCGAGATCGTCGCGTGGAAGGTGGCGCCGGGTGACCGGGTCGCCATCAACGACGTGATCTGCGAGATCGAGACCGCGAAGTCCCTGGTCGAGCTGCCCTCCCCGCACGCGGGCGTGGTCGGCGAGCTGCTCGTCGACGAGGGGGCGACGGTCGAGGTCGGCACCCCGATCATCACCTTCGTGACCGACCCTGCGGCGGGCTCGGGGAACGGTTCGGTGGCGCCCGGCACCGTCGCGACGGCGGAGGCGCCCGCGCCCGAGGAGGGCGGCGGGTCGGTGCTCGTCGGCTACGGCTCCGGAAGCGGCGCGACCTCGCGGCGCAAGCGCCCGGCCGAGCGCCCCGTGCGGTCGTCGGTCGGCGTGATCGCGAAGCCGCCGATCCGCAAGCTCGCCCGCGACCTCGGCGTCGACCTGACGAGCGTGGCGCCCACGGGTGCCGACGGCGAGGTCACCCGCGACGACGTCATGAAGCACGCCTCGCAGGCCAGCGTGTTCCGCAACATCGAGACCCCGGAGTGGGGGAGCGTGCGCGAGGAGACGGTGCCCGCGCCGCAGGCCCCGTCCGGCCTGGCTCGCGGCCTCGCACCGGTGCGCCCGTCGGCGGCCGGCGACGACCGCACCGAGTCCATCCCGGTGAAGGGCGTGCGCAAGGCGACGTCGTCGGCGATGGTGCAGAGCGCGTACTCCGCCCCGCACGTGACGGTGTGGAAGGAGATCGACGCCACCCGCACGATGGAACTCGTCAAGCGCCTCAAGGCCTCGCCGGACTACGCCGACATCAAGGTCTCGCCGCTGCTCATCATGGCCCGCGCGGTGACCTGGGCGGTGCGCCGGACACCGATGGTCAACGCGGCCTGGATCGACACCGAGGCCGGTGCCGAGATCGCCGTGCGCCACTACGTGAACCTCGGCATCGCCGCCGCCACGCCCCGGGGTCTGCTCGTGCCGAACATCAAGGACGCCCAGGACCTCAGCATGAAGGATCTCGCCCGCGCCCTGAACCGGCTCACGCTCACAGCACGCGAGGGCAAGACCCCGCCGGCCGACCAGCAGAACGGCACGATCACCATCACGAACATCGGCGTGTTCGGGATGGACGCGGGCACTCCGATCATCAACCCGGGCGAGGCCGGCATCGTCGCCATGGGCACGATCAGCCAGAAGCCCTGGGTCGTCGACGGCGAGGTGCGCCCGCGCTGGGTGACCACGGTCGCCGGCTCGTTCGACCACCGCGTGATCGACGGCGACGGCATGAGCCGGTTCATCGCCGACGTCGCCTCCATCCTCGAGGAGCCCGCGCTCCTGGTGGACTGATGTGAGACGGCCTTTGAACCCGCGCCAACGGAGCATTCAAGTTGCTCCCGAAAATCGGATTTGCTCCAGATCCGGTAGTTGCTCCATGCAATCAGCGGGATCGCTCCTGAAACCAACGAGAGGAGCGCCGTGAAGAAGCAAACGCGGCTCACTCCCGCAGCTGGGGTGGAGAACTGGCCGGACCAACGCGCCGCCGACCACTCGACAGAAACGGCGCGCGGGCCCGCCCTGAACCTGCGTGCGGCGCTTGCGGGCAAGAGCGTCCGGGCGCTGGCACGGGAATCCGGAATCGACGAGGGAACGATCCGTCGAGTGCTCGCGGGTTCTGTGTGGGCCGCCCTGAGGACGATCTCCTCGCTGGAGAATGCGCTCGGCATCCCCCTCTATCCGCGCCTTGAGTGGATCGGGGTTCCTGCCCGGCGCGGCGCGATGCCGGGGCGAGCGAGCGCACCATCCGACACGTCTTGGCGGGCGCGGTCTACCCAGGCACGAACTGATTCAAGCCGCGCGGACCATACGGCTGCTGATGTCCAGACGGCCGAGCGGCGCTTCCTTCCCGGTCATCGCCACCCACCCCGGGGATCAAGTGGCGCGGACTTATACATCGACGATATATAAGTCCGCGCCACAGCAGCGCGCTTCGAAATGGGATGGGCGTTCGGCTATGCGAGGATGCATCTGACTTTAAAGGAGAGCATCAGTAGCTCTGATGTAGTCGGCGCTGAGCTGAAGCGCATCATTCGCTAGGTCACGGCAGGTGCTCATCGCACGGTATCGGCGCGAAGGATCCCCCGGACCATCGGGTTTTCGAAGATCGAGTTCGTGGACGATCTCGTTTCGAGCGACGAAGAACGCCGCGTGACGCGCGAGCCGTGCATCGGTGAACGCACCGGCTTCGGCGATCCCGAGAGCGTCACGAACAGCTTTGAGTTCCTTCTCGCTCTGCAAGCTGCCTTTCGTGAGACGCTCGAGATAGACCTCGCGTAGCTTTGCATCAGCGCTGGGAGCTGTCAGAATTGCTCTCGCGAGTCTCGGTTCTTCCTTCGGTAGCGCACCGGCGAACGCAGCGAGCTTCCCACGTGCGGCCGCCGACTTGTCCAGCAGGACGCCGAGCGTGTCCTCCAGAAGTTGCTTGAGGACCGCGTCTATCCCTGCCCCGGCGAAAGCAACTGCCGCCCGTAGCAGGTCTGTCTCGCCGTGCGAGAGCCGCCGAAGCTCTTGCCCGGCGAGCCGCTTCGCTTCCCGAGCCGCGTGGAGAGTGTCGAACAGGCCTTGCACGCTCGAATGAGCGCCCTCTAGTTGACGAGCTGCATCACGCGTCCGCGCCCGCGACGTAAGCGGAGCAGGCAGTGGATCAACCTCGAGCCGGGCGTTTGCAACCATGCGGCCGCTATCGCATGACGGTTCTCCTTGGCGCGTTGCCGACAAGGACCAGTGGCGGTTAGCGCCGATGATCGAGACATCGGCCACGCTGATAGAACGGTACTCCTCAGAGGGTCATCTCCGGAGGAGTGCCGTCCTTCGAAGCGAAGCGCCCCCGGTTTGTCGTGGCTCCAAGCTCGCCTGCGCGGCGCGGACCTCCGCGAGTGGGAGCAGGCACGTCCCAGTCCCGTGAACGCTGCACGCGGTCGTGAAGCGATTGGGCGAACACCCATGCATGATTGATGTCTCGCTCTTGACGTTCTTCGCGTCCATTCACCACAAGGACGTCGACAGGCGGCTTCACGTCTGCGAGACGGTCTAGCAGAGTGCCAGAGTCGATGAGCCCCGCATCGACCAACTCCTGAACAAACTCGTGGTCCTTGGTCCGGTTGGCGATTATCTTCGAGACGCAGAGGTCATGAGGATCAAGGCATAGCCCCACGACCTTGACGCCGTTCAACCGTTCTGCTGGCACGGGCACTACGCGATCCTGCCATCCGGTTGGCAAGACCGCGGTCGAGGGTCCCACTCCGTCGACATAGAAACCGTGATTCGCGTGGAAGTCGCTCAGCTCTCCGATGGCGAACAGCAACTCGGACATCCTCTCCGCATCCTCGACGCCGAGCGGGAAGATGTCGACCTCGACTGAATCGGTCGCGCGTTCAGGGAGTTCGTCCTCGCCGAAAGTCCCGAGAATGGATTGACTGCCGATCACATAGATCTTGTCCACTTCCAGGACGGTTGTGGCGGCCCGAATTGCGTGCTCTAGCTGATGCCGGTTCATACGAGCAGGCCCGGGCGAGACGTTACTTCCTCGATGATCTCTCGGCGGCGAGCGTCGGGAACGACCCGGAGAAAGACCGTCATGTTGCGCATTTCGGCCGACTCTTCGTCCTCGCCGATTAGGCGAGCGCTGAGCGCTTCCCAGTCGCGTCGCTCCAGCATCGAACGCCAGGCGTCGATTCGCTGATGGGCGCCAAGACTACGCGCGTTGGGGCGCACGCGAGAAACGCCCTCCAGTCCAAGTTGGCGCACCCGTTCCGGGTCTTCGCGCAAGAGACGAGCGATCTCTCGATGCAGCTCCAAGCTCAACAAGAACTTGCGGTCTCGACGCACCTCGTTCACGCTGTCACCTCCCTATCTCAGTATGCCGTTTCGCCATTGCTTCGTCGCGGGCTTGTCTCTCCCCCTATGCGCGGTGTGTTCGAGCCAGGACGTCGAAGTCGCGGTTCGACAGCTCCCAGCACGGACGGTTTCCCGAGCCGGTAGAACTTGAATGGTGCGTGGAGCGGGACGCCCGCCAGGGGAGGGTACGGCGAACGCCCCGCCTGCTGCTGGTGATCGGATGCGAGCCCCCGTATCAATCGCGTCCGGCCAGAGCACACCTAGCATGCTGTTTAAGCGCGAGCTTCGCCGCTCGCGGAGGTCCTTTCCGGTGCTGCGCGGGGGCGCGAAGCGTGCGGGGTACACGTACGAACACCGGACTCAGAACCTTCATCCGGTCCTCCACTTCGGGGGAAGGGGGGAGCGGCCACCCACTTAAAGCGCGACCACAGCGCGCGCGGTCTGTAGCAAGCTCTTTCATGCCACCTTGGTTCACCGCGACGCCATGCAGTCCGCGGGTCGCGACATGCGCTTGCGGTCAATCTCTGATAGTCACGCATGGTGAGCGAGCGAATCGTTGATCAGCTCCGCGGCGGCCAGATAGCCAGCCGTCCGTCTTCGAGGTTCCCCAGCGTGTTCCGGATCTGCTGGGCCGTTCGCGCCCGGCTCATCAGCGACCCCTGCGACGCGGTGCGCCCACCGGTCAGTTGGGTGACGATCTTCTGCCTGCATGGACGAGGAGGCTGCGGCCGCATTCTCACTCGTGCGACGCGACCAGTTCAAGCGCCTGCGGTCCCTCCAGAGGGTCGAAGCTTTGGAGCTGCTCCAGCACGTCTCCAATGACGGGGCGGCCGCGTCGTCATCTCCTATCCCCGGCGGCTTTTGCGCGCCGCCGAGACACTCGAGAACTTCCGCGATGCTGCGGCAATGAGAAAGTGATCATTTGACAACAAAGCGAAAACGTTGCGCATTGACAACGAAATATTGGGCCCACAAACCCATGAAGACACTACCGGAAAGCTCGCTTGAGGGTGTACCGAAATGTCCCCCAAAAGGCCTACATCGAATCGGCGAAGCACTATGTAGCCTCCGAACGGGGCATGCATACAACGACCCCGAATCTGATTCAGCAAAAGACGAAAGGCATAAGGTGAAACGACGAAGAGTGTTCACGCCCGTGGGGCTTGTAGCGACTGCAGTTCTGGTCGCCGCAGCGTCACCGGCACAGGCGGCTGCGGAAGATTCCTCCGACGCGGCATCCACCATCGCAGAGGTCGCTCCGGAGGTTCTCGCCGACGCGGTACCTACGGTCGCTAGCGGCGGTGAGATGACCGTCGCGGCGGACGAGACGACGACAACTTTCCCCGCATCGACGGACGATGCCGTCCTGTTTGAGGCGGACGGTCACGCGGTGCAGATCACCCTCCCAGCCCCAGACGCGGCCAACCGTGCGGACATCGCCGAAGGGCTCGTCGCGTACGACAACCAGGACGGCACGACCACGGTCCCCGTCGTGAAAGCGGACGGAAGTCTGCAGTTGACGACGATCATCGACCAGGCCGCGGCACCGACGACGTACTCATACGATCTCGGGCTGCCCGAGGGGTACAAGCTCCTTCGAGCCGATGAGGGCGAAGGCATCGGCATCGTCTCGGCGGACGAGACCGATCTGCTCGGAGTGTTCGCCGCTCCATGGGCGGTCGACGCGAACGGGCGCGACGTTCCGACACGCTATGAGATCGAGGGCACCGCGCTCGTGCAGGTCGTCGACCACGACGCTGACGCCTACGCATACCCGATTGTCGCCGACCCCTGGCTGGGAAAGGACCTCTACGGCACCCCATCGTTGACCTCCTGGAACGGTAAGTTCAAGGTGAACGTCACTCCGACGCAGCAGGGCAAAGACTGGGCAGGGGTCGGGACCTGGTGGGCTCATGCCGACGAGGTGAAGAACAAGCTTGCCAAGCGGTATCCATCGCGCCCGGCGAATCAGCGCTGGGACGTGAACGTCCAGGAGCAGCTGTACTGCCACATTGCAGGCTTGCCGTTCTCGCTGCCCGAGTACAACCTCGAGGCCGCGAGGAAGTTCTTCCATTGGGAGACGGCGGCGCTGTACAAGTGCAACTACCCCGAGGGCCGGTTCTCGGGCTAACCCGCAAGAGAGTGACCTTGCATTGCAATACTTGTGATGCAGGGTTACTCTCTTCTCATGGACGACCCGATAGAGCGGATAGCGACCAACTTGCGAAAGGGCGTGCTCGAGTTCGGGCTGCTCGGTCTTCTGGTGCAGCGCGACATGTATGGCTTAGAGCTCGCCGAGGAGCTGAAAGCGCGGGAGCTGATCTCCAGCGATGGCAGCTTGTATCCACTCATCGCGCGGCTGCGCGACAACGGTCTCATCGAGCCCGTATCCGCCGTCGAGTCCTCTGAGAGACCGCGTCGCTACTACGGGGTAACGGCAGCCGGGCGAGCGCACCTCGATGCGTTCGCCCACGTGTGGGCCGCTATTGCCCCGACCATCAACGAACTCTTGGAGGGCAGGAAGTGAACGTCGAAGCAGCGAAGAAGCGCTACCTCCGCACCGTCCGAAACGAGCTCGTCGAGATCCCCGCAGCTCAGCGGTCGCTGGTCCTCGCGGATCTCGAGGACCATATCGAGGACGCCACTAGTCGAGGCGCCGAGCTCGACGCGGTCCTGACAGACCTCGGCCCCGCACGCAGCCTGGGGACAACTGCCCACGGCGAACTCCTCGCTGCTCATGCGGCCAATGCAAGAGCCGCACGAGCGGCGAGATGGTCTCTCATCGGCGCTGCAACTCTTGGGATCATCGCCGCCCTGGTCGCGGCCTTCGCCGCTCCCCTCTGGGACACAGTCAACCGAGAAGACACGGCGACGGATCTGTCATTGACGATCTCGCCAACGACGGGGCCTTGGATTGCGCTGGTGGGAGTGCTGCCCTCGCTGATCGTCCTTCTTTCCCTCTCGATGCGTCCACTCGCCCGAAGGGTGACGCTCCTGACGCTCGCTGGCACCCTGACGTTGCTTTACACGGCGGGCTTGAGCACGCTCGGCTGGTACATCCCCTTCATCGCTCAACTCTGGGTAGCCATCGTCCTGCCCATTGCCGTCGCCCGCGGATTCCGTTGGCCGACCACGTTCGGGTGGCGTGTCGGCGGGGCTCTGGTTCTCACCCTGCCCCTGCTTGCGCTGTCGATGCGAGCCCATGATGCAGTAACGCTCGCCGTTGTCATCGCTTCCGCGGTAGTCGCAGTGTGTTGGGCATCGGGTTCCCGCGTCGCCGACCTTGTCACTGCAGGGTGGGGCGCAGCCCTAATGATCCTGGCCGTCGTCCAAGCCGGCTCGTTCATGCTGCCGGCGTGGTGGGCCGGTGGTCTTTTCGTCATCCTCGGCCTTGCCGCTCGATCCGCCCGACCTCAGCCAGCTACCGGAGCGCCCGCATGATCTGGAACATGAATCGTCAACACCTCCTCGCCCCTGCGGGGGTCGTCACGGCCCTGTTCGTGCTGGCGGGGTGCACCGGAAGCAACCCGGCGGATCCCGATTGGTCGCAGTACCCCGCTCATGCTCTCGTCCCCGCCGACACCGTCCTCGCTGCCCCCACCGAGAGCAAAATGGTCCAGCGAGGAGAGGACATCCTGGAGGAAGTCCGCGAAGAGATCGCTACGAAGTATGAGATCGGATCTTGGGAAGAACGGTTCGAGGCCACCTGGCAGCCGTTCGGACCGAACGGATACGGCGGAGAGTCACTCCTGTCCTCCTACACCGCGCCGACCTGGGAAGCACCGGCCGAACTGCCACCGTCCGAGTGGGACGGCGTCATCGACGTCGTGACAGAGGTGGCCGAGCGGCACGGACTGACGCTCCTCGACGACGCCGGGGAATCAGGATCCTCCTGGTCCCAGCACGCGACCTTCGAGGATGATCTGTTCTACATTGAAGTCGTCGTCGCCGACGCACGCCTGAGCCCGGAGGAACTCGAAGCGGCGAAAGCGCAGAACGCACTCATCTCGGGCATCGCGTTGAACGCGGGCGGGACCACCGTTCGAGACCTCGACTGGAAGACGTTCACGGATCGCGCAGCACAGTTCGACGGCTACGATCTTCCCCCGGCGACCTCCGACTGACTGGCCCTGTCGGCGGGCATCAGACCGCGGGCTCAGTTCGTCGGTCCTCAGTGATTGCATGGAGCAGGCGCCGCTGAGCTGGGGCAGGTTGGAAGTCACCCCATAACTGAGGCGAGACGGCCTTTGAAGCGCTCTTTCTTCAATCGAAGTTGAGTCACTCAAACGAAAGGCCTCGACGAAGGCACCATTCGCAAGATTCTGCTTGGCGAGTCGTGGCCCGACCTTCGCACCATCTGGAGGCTGGAGTCGGCACTTGACGTCCAGCTCTACTCCCGCTGAGCCCTCGCGCTCAACCGCTCGACGCGGCGGCGGTGCTGCTGCCCGGTGCCACGGTTCGACGTCGAGGTGAAAGAGCTCTCGGAACGTGCGGCCTTCGGCGTCTTCATACGAGACCTGCACGCTCCATCGCGGGGCCTCCTCGTCGCCCACTCCCGCGCGTTTGCCTGCGCGAACTACCAGTTGCACGCCTTCGCAGGATTGCCCTGCAGTACGGCAGGAATGATCCCCGCCCGCCATCCGTCCCAGCTCTTGCGGTAGCTCTCGAGGTCGATGTTGATAGTTCCAGGAAGGCCGACGACGTGGCAGTCCCATTGCTGGGCCATGGTCTTCTTAGCCATGCCGCGCGGGTGGTGTTCCCGAAGGTCGGCGAGACCCTCGGAATAGACGATGGCGGGGTTGATGGGCTGGGTCGCTCGGGCGAGTGCCGTGACGGTCAGCCTGATCTCCCAACCGCCGTTGGCCCAACGCTCCCACTTGACCTGAGAGATCATTCCGCGCCGATACGCGGGGTCAGCGACGACCGGATACTGACCCTCGGTCAGCTCCTCGTGCTCGACAACCTGCGTGAGGGTGTTTCCGGCCAACTCATAGTGGGTGGGCACGTCGTTGCCCGCAGCGTCCTTGGCCCAGGCGGGGAAGAAGCCGCCGATCATCGATCCGTCCGCCGCCCAGACGAACGGCTGCCCATTGATGAGTTCCAGGCGGGCCCCTTCGGGGACATCGATCAGGTAGTCGAAGCGCTTGGGGGGCTGTGCGGTCGTTGAGGATCGTTGCGATCTGCACAGTTGAGTCTTCCTTGACCGTCGTCACGACGTCAGTGCCGTCGGTTGTCTCGTGGGCGCTCACCCCGGGCTGGAGAGGGATGGCAGCGGTGACGGAGCTTCCCGGACGATGGATGCTGACGGCGCCAGCGCCTTCTCCCACTGTGACCGGCTCGTCGAGCGTCGCAGGGACTTCGATCAGCGAGTCGTTCACCTGCACGGGCACATCGCTCGGTGCGATCGCGGCGGTGTCACTGAGGAGAGCGGTTAACTCGGACGTCGGCTGGCCTGCGGTCGTCTCTGACAGGGGGGAGAGCACATCTCAAACGTCCGAGTCGTCCACCGGGTTCGCCGTTGCGGTGGCCGCAGATCCTCCCAGCATGGCGGTGACGAGAGCTGCCCCCAGCAGCATTCGGTACTTTGTCTTCACGCGTTCTCCTAATTTCGATTGAGGTTGTTCGAGTGGATGCTCCAGAAGGCCGGGGTCCAGGCCCGTCCAGCAAGAGACCCGCTTTTCTGATTGCAGGCCTCGGACTGGCCATCCTGCTCATCTGGCTGGTCGTCATGTCCGGCGCGCTGGCCGTCATCTTCGACCCTGATACTGAGGCGCTCACGCCAGTCTTCTCTGGACTCCACTCAAGTTACTGACCTGAGTCCAAAAAAGATGTAGGCCGGATAGGGGACACCGAGCGTCTCGTGTGAGCACACAGGCGTTCGCGCGAGGACAGGCTGCCAGGGGCGGGAGAGCCTGAACTCGCGCGCTTGCCTGTTCTCGCGAGAGAGGGCGGTTCGCGAGGGGAGGGGGCGGCTGACGCAAGAGGGGGGTCAGGCGGTGAGACGCTGTTCCGCGAGGCGGGGGACGGCACGCTCCCTGGCAGCCCTCCGGGCGGTCGCGATCGCGCCGGCCGACACGACCTCCGCGCCGAGTGTGGAGGCGAGGATCTCGGGTGCGGGCAGGTGCAGCTCGTCCGGGAGGATCCGGCGGGCGGCGGCCAGCACAGGCTCGATGCTCTCCGCCACGGCCCCGCAGATGATCACGCGGGCCGGGTCGTACATGCTGCCGAGCACCCCGACGACGCGGGCGAGAGTGGCCCCCACGCGCTCGGCGACGCGCAGGGCGTCGGCGTCTCCGGAGGCGGCGAGGGTCAGCACCAGCCGCGGATCGACCGGCCCGTCCGCCACGAGCCGTCCGAGGATTCCGTCTGCGGCAGCGCCCCCGTCCTCGACGGCGCTCCGAGCCTGTTCCTCCACGGCGTGACGGAGACCCACCGCCGAGCCGACACCGATGATGTGATCGAACACCACGCCCTCGCCGACGCCGCCGTGGGCGCCATGCAGCACGTGCCCGTCGACGACGACGCCGCCGCCGAAGCGCTCACTGGCGAGCAGGGCCACGTAGTCGCGGCAGTCGACAGCCATTCCGAGCGTCCCCTCGGCGATCGCGGCGAGCTGGGCGTCGTTCTTCACCTCGACCACCGGCGCCCAGTCGCGCAGGGCCTCCGCGAGCCCGGGGTTCGTGCGCTCCCAGAAGCCGTCGGGGTGCGGGGGCGAGATGCCGTCCCGGTTGACGGGGGCGGCGACGCCGGCGCACACCGCGAGCACGCGCTCCGCGGGCACCCCGGCCTCGTCGCGCGCGGCGGTGAGGTGCTGCAGGATCGTCGCTCGGCGGTCCTCGACGCTCTGCGCGGGGTCGACCTCCACGCGATGGTGCACGAGCGTGCGATCGAGCAGATCCGCGACGGTGACGGCGAGATGGGTGTCGCCGGCGTCGATGCCCATCACCACGCCGAGGTCTGCCGCGAGGGCGAAGCGGCGCGCGGGGCGCCCGGAGCGGTAGTCGCCGATGGCACGGGCGTTGGGCAGCTCGCGCAGCACCTCCGCGGTGACGAGGGTGT
This sequence comes from Microbacterium meiriae, assembly GCF_032364335.1. Classification (NCBI taxonomy): domain Bacteria; kingdom Bacillati; phylum Actinomycetota; class Actinomycetes; order Micrococcales; family Microbacteriaceae; genus Microbacterium; species Microbacterium meiriae. The sequence continues at coordinate 3,348,161 of NZ_CP133984.1, read as the reverse complement.
CGATCGCGTCGATGGTGGTCGAGCGCGTGAGCGAGGTGCCGGCCATGGCCTCGGTGGCGGTGAACTCGCCGGCCGTCCAGGCGAAGTCGAGCACCGCGCTCACGCTCGCGCGGCCGGTGCCGAGTCCCGTCGAGACCTCTGTCACTCCCCTTGACCTTTCTGTCGCCCAGATGAGACAGTACCTCTAGACGGACTAAATTCGCTCACTAGATTTATTCCGCGGATCTACGAAAGGACGACGGTGTCTGCCACACGATCACGGGCGGTGCGCTGGACCGCCGGAGCGCTCGGCCTCGTGCTGACCGGCGCGGCGCTCACGAGCTGTGCCGCCGGCGGGGGAGCGGAGACGATCCGCTTCACGTTCAGCAAGCGCGAGGCCATCCCGTTCATGACGGAGCTCGTCGCGGAGTACAACGCGTCGCAGGACGACGTCCGGGTGGAGATCGACACGTCCGGCGTCGACGTCGTCTCGGCGAGCTTCGTCCGCGGGAACCCGCCCGACATCATGCTCGCCAACTACAACTACGAGGTCGCCCGGTTCGTGCAGCGGTGCGCGCTCACCGACCTCTCCGACACGGAGGCCGCCGCCGGCATCCGTGAGGACCTGCAGCCTTTGATGGACCAGTACGGCTCCTGCGAGGGGCGCACCAGCGCCCTGCCGTACTCGGTCATGGCCGCCTCGGTCATCTACAACACGCAGATCTTCGCGGAGCAGGGCCTCGAGGTGCCGCAGACCTGGGACGAGCTCCTCGCCGTCAGCGACAGGCTCCGCGAGGCCGGGATCGACCCGTTCTACGCCACGTTCAAGGACGACTGGACCGTCGCGCAGGGCTGGTACGACTACGCGGTCGGCGGCTCGCTGGACGTGCTGGCGTTCTTCGACGCGCTCGCCGCCGAGGGCACAGAGGTGGGCCCGGACTCGGAGGTCTCCTTCGAGAAGGACTTCGCGGAGCCGATGGACAGGATGATGCAGCTCGCGAGCACGTACACGAACGAGGATGCCGCGAGCCGGGCGTACGGAGACGGCAACCTCGCCTTCGCGAAGGGCGAGGCCGCGATGTACCTGCAGGGGCCGTGGGCGTTCAGCGAGATCGCCAAGACCGACCCCGACCTCGACCTCGGCACCTTCCCGCTGCCCATGACCGATGACCCGGACGACCTCGCCGTCCGGGTGAACATGGACCTCGCGGTCATGATCCCCGAGGAGTCGCAGCACCAGGAGGCCGCGCGCGACTTCCTGGAGTACCTCTACCTCCCGGAGAACATCGAGGAGTACAACGCGTCGCAGCTCGGGTTCACCCCGACGACGGACGCGGCACCGCCGGATGACCCGCGTATCGAGGGCATGATCGAGTACTACGACGAGGGGCGGATCTACCAGGGCCCCTCGGTCCTCGTCCCGAAGACCCTGCCGATGAACAACTACGCGCAGGCCATGGTGCTCGGCGCCGACCCGTCCTCCATCCTCCGCACCATGGACGCGGACTGGGCCCGCATCGCCTTCCGAGCCCCGATCCCGAGTTCCGAGGATTCCGCATCGGGCGAGACAGAGGAGTCCGCGCCATGAGTACCAGCACGACCGCCATCGTCACCGGCGAGCAGCGGAAGATCCGCCGCCACACGCGCCGCGTCGAGCCGATCTACTACCTGTTCCTGCTGCCGACCCTGGTGATCTTCACGCTCGCGATCACGGTCCCCGGAGTCATCGGCATCTTCTTCAGCTTCACCGACTCGATCGGCATCGGCGAATGGAGCTTCAACGGGCTGACGAACTACATCGCGCTGTTCAGCGACCCGGCGATCCTGCAGAGCTATCTCTTCACCTTCGGGTTCTCGATCGCGACAGTGATCGTCGTCAACGTCATCGCGTTCCTGCTGGCGGTCGGCCTCACCTCCCGCATCCGGTTCAAGACGGGGCTGCGGACGATCTTCGTGATCCCGATGGTGATCTCGGGCATCATCATCGCCTACGTCTTCAACTTCCTGTTCTCGAACTCGATCCCCGCGGCGGGCGCGGCCACCGGCATCCCGTGGCTGGAGACGAGCCTGCTCGCCAACCCCGACCTCGCCTGGGTCGCGATCGTGATCGTCACCGCCTGGCAGGCGGTCCCCGGCACGCTCCTCATCTACATCGCCGGACTCCTGTCGGTGCCGGGCGAGGTGTACGAGGCGGCGAGCATCGACGGCGCCAGCCGCACGCAGCAGCTGACCCGCATCACGATCCCCCTCGTCGCCGGATACGTCGTCATCAACGTGATCCTCGGCTTCAAGGGCTTCCTCAACGCCTACGACATCATCGTCGGCCTCACCAACGGCGGTCCCGGCACCGCCACCCGCAGCGTCGCGATGACGATCATCGCGGGCTTCAACGGCGGCGACTACGCCTACCAGATGGCCAACGCCACGATCTTCTTCATCGTGGCCGTGCTCATCTCCGTCCTCCAGCTCTCGCTGACCCGCGGAAGGAACACGTTCTGATGTCGACGGAGACCCTCACCACCATCCCCGCGGACGGACGCCGGAAGCGGCAGAAGATGGAGCGCGTCAACTGGTCGGGCACCATCATCCTGATCCTGTGCACGGCGACGATCCTCATCCCGCTGTACGTGACGATCTCGATGGCGTTCAAGACCACCGGGCAGGCGGTCGACGGCAACGCGTTCTCGCTGCCGGCGCCGTTCAGCATCGACGGCTTCGTGCAAGCCTGGACGCTGACGAAGTTCCCGGTCGGCGCCGCGATCTCGCTGCTCGTCACGGCAGGGACGGTCATCGCGACGATCGTCCTCGCGGCCTTCGCGTCGTACGCGATCGTGCGCAACTGGGACCGCCGGCTGTTCCGGTACTCCTTCTTCTACCTGCTGGCGGCGATGTTCATCCCGTTCCCCGTCGTGGCACTTCCGCAGATCCAGCTCACCGGACGCGTCGGCCTCGACAACCCGTTCGGCGTGATCATCCTCGCCACGATGTTCCAGCTCAGCTTCAGCGTGCTGCTGTTCACGGCCTTCCTGCGCTCGATCCCGATCGAGCTGGAGGAGAGCGCGAGGATCGACGGCGCCACGACCTGGCAGACGTTCTGGCGGCTCATCTTCCCGCTGCTCGCGCCGATGAGCGCCACGGTCGGCATCTTCGCCTTCCTCTACGCCTGGAACGACTTCATGATGCCGTCGCTGATCATCTCCGACCCGGCGCTGCAGACGCTCCCGGTGCGGCAGAACCTCTTCCAGAACCAGTTCAGCAACAACTACAACGTCGCCTTCGCCTCGTACCTGATGGCCATGGCGCCCGCGATCGTCGCCTATCTCTTCACTCAGCGCTGGGTGATGGAGGGCGTCACGCAGGGTGCCGTCAAGGGCTGACCCGACCCCCGCAAGAAACAAGGAGAGCCTCTTCCTCATGACCGATTCGCTGCTCACCGCGACCCGCGAAGACGACAAGACCGCGACCTGGTGGCGTCAGGCCGCCGTGTACCAGATCTATCCGCGGAGCTTCGCGGACGCCGACGGCGACGGCCTCGGCGACATCCCCGGCATCGTGTCGCGCGCCGACTACCTCGCCGAGCTCGGCATCGACGCGGTGTGGCTGAGCCCGTTCTACCCGTCGGAACTCGCCGACGGCGGGTACGACGTGGCGGACTACCGGGACGTCGACCCCCGCCTCGGTACCCTCGACGACTTCGACGCCATGGTCGAGGCGCTGCACGCGCGGGGCATCCGCGTCGTCGTCGACATCGTCCCCAACCACACCTCCGACCAGCACGCCTGGTTCCAGGAGGCGCTGGCTGCCGGCCGCGGCTCGGCCGCCCGGGAGCGCTACATCTTCCGCGAGGGCACCGGTCCCGACGGCGCGGAGCCGCCCACCGACTGGGTCTCGGTCTTCGGCGGCAGCGCCTGGGAGCGCGTCGCGGACGGCCAGTGGTACCTGCACAACTTCGCCGTCGAGCAGCCCGACCTCAACTGGGACCACCCCGAGGTGCGCGAGGACTTCCTCACAACGCTCCGCTTCTGGTCGGACCGCGGCGTGGACGGGTTCCGCATCGATGTGGCCCACATGCTGACGAAGGACCTCACCGAGCCGCTGCCGTCGCGTGCCGAGCTCGACGCGATGGACCGCACCTCCGGCACGCACCCGATGATCGACCGCGACGACGTGCACGAGATCTACGCCCAGTGGCGCGCGGTCTTCAACGAGTACGACCCGCCGCGCACCGCGGTCGCGGAGGCGTGGGTGGAGACCCCGGAGCGCCGCGCGAAGTACGCCTCCGCAGAGGGGCTCGGACAGGCGTTCAACTTCGACCTGCTCGTCGCCGACTTCGACGCGGCGGACTTCCAGCGCATCATCGCCGACAACCTCGCCCAGGCGCAGGCCGCCGGATCCTCGACGACCTGGGTGCTCTCGAACCACGACGTGACCCGGCACGCCACCCGCTACGGCCTGCCGCCGCTGCGCGGACGCGCGGTCAAGCAGGGAACCGAGTGGGTGCGCGCGGGCGGCCCGGAGGAGGGACTCGATCGGGAAGGCGGTCTGCGTCGGGCGCACGCAGCGACGCTGCTGCTGCTCGGCCTGCCCGGCAGCGCCTACCTCTATCAGGGCGAGGAGCTCGGCCTGCACGAGGTCGCGGACATCACCCCCGACCAGCGCCAGGACCCCGGGTTCTTCCGCGGCGCGGACTTCGACGGCCTCGGGCGCGACGGCTGCCGCGTACCGCTGCCGTGGACGGCGTCCGGCAGCTCATACGGCTTCGGCGCGGCCGGCGCGCACCTGCCGCAGCCTGCCTGGTTCGCGGAGTACGCGGTCGAGGTGGAGGACGCCGATCCCGGCTCGACCCTCAACCTGTACCGCGAGGCGCTGCGTCTCCGGCGACTGCTGCAGACCGGCGAGACGCTCGAGTGGGTCGACACGGGTCGGGAGGACGTGCTGCGGTTCCGCCGCCCGAACGGGTGGGAGGTCGTGACGAACTTCGGCATCGCTCCGTTTGATCTGGGCGCCGCGGCCGACGATGCCGTGCTGTCGACCATGCCCCTCGACGGCTCCGTGCTGCCGGGCGAGGCCACGGCGTGGATCGCCCCGGGGGCGCTCGCGAACTGACTGCAGAGTCGGGGCGAGGACGCCGGTTTGATAATGGTTCTCATTAGCGTTTAGAGTGGGAATCATGAAGAAGCCCGTCCTCGCCCTCACGCTCGCCTCCGTCGCCGCCCTCACGCTGGCCGGATGCTCGACCACCCCGGGCGCGGCGGAGGATGACGGCGCGGTGACGGTCGTCGCGAGCACCAACGTCTACGGCGACATCGCCGCGCAGGTCGGCGGGGACCGCGTCGACGTCACCGCGATCATCGACTCGGTCACCCAGGACCCGCACTCCTATGAGGCGAGTGCCCGCGACCGTCTCACGCTGCAGAAGGCCGATCTCGTGGTGGAGAACGGCGGCGGCTACGACGCGTTCATCGACAGCCTCCTGCAGGATGCGCAGGACCCGCACGTCGTCACCGCGGTGGAGTTCTCGCACGACTACCCGGGCAACGAGGGTCACGACGAGGGCGAGGACCACGATCACGACGAGGCGGCGACGGACGAGCCGCACGATCACGAGCACGCCGAGGGCGAGGACGAGCACGCCGGCCACGACCACATCGAGGGCTTCAACGAGCACGTCTGGTTCGACCCGCACACGATGATCCACGTCGTCGAGGCGATCGCCGACGAGCTCACCGAGATCGACCCCGACGGCGCCGACACGTTCCGCACGAACGCGGACGAGCTCGTCGCGGAGCTGGAGGGCTTCGAGGGCGACCTCGAGGCGATCAAGGCGGACGCCGCCGGTGCGACGGTGTTCATGACCGAGCCGTTGCCCGGATACCTGGCCACGGCCGCCGGGCTCACCGACGTCACCCCAGAGGGCTTCGCGGAGTCGGTGGAGGAGGGCAGTGATGTCGCGCCCGCCGTGCTGCTCGAGGCGCTGCAGGTCGTCGGGTCCGGCGATGTGACCGCCGTGCTCACCAACGCCCAGACCGGCGGCGCGGAGACGGAGCGCGTGGAGAAGGCCGCGGAGGACGCCGAGGTGCCCGTGGTCGCGTTCACGGAGCTGCTCGAGGACGGATCGTCGTACTCTGAGTGGATGAGTGACGCGATCCAGAGCCTCGCCGCCGCCGTCCAGTCGTGAGCGGAGCCCGTTCACAGGCTCAGCGACCCGCGAGGGAGACCGGCCCGGTCCTCGAGATCGCCGACGGCGCCCTGCAGCGGGGCGACCGCGAGCTCTGGTCGGGACTCGACCTCACGGTGCAGCCCGGGGAGTTCATCGCCGTGCTCGGCCCGTCGGGATCCGGGAAGACGACGCTCCTCCGCAGCATCCTGGGACTCCAGCCCCTCTCGCGCGGGAGCATCCGCGTGGCCGGCGAGCCCGTGCACCGCGGGAACGCCCGCATCGGCTACATCCCTCAGCAGCGCTCGCTCGCTCCCGACACGAGCATGCGCGCCCGTGATCTCGTCGCCCTCGGCGTGCAGGGCAGCCGCTTCGGTTTCCCGGTCCCGCACCGTGGCGACCGGGCGAAGGTCGACGCCCTGCTGGCCGCTGTCGGGGCGACCTCGTACGCGGACCGCCGGGTGGGCCTCCTCTCCGGCGGAGAGCAGCAGCGCCTCCGCGTCGGGCAGGCGCTGGCCGACGAACCCGCGCTGCTCCTCTGCGACGAGCCGCTGTCGAACCTCGACCTCGCCAACCAGGTCGCCGTCACCGACATCATCGATCGGCAGCGTCGGGAGCGCGGAGCCGCCGTGCTCTTCGTCACGCACGACGTCAACCCGATCCTGAACCGCGTCGACCGCATCCTCTACATCGCCGGCGGCCGGTTCCTCCTCGGGACCCCGGAGGAGGTGCTGCAGACCCGGGTGCTGACGGATCTCTACGGCACCCCGGTGTTCGTGCTCCGCGCCGGTGACCGGCTCGTCGTGGTCGGCGTCCCCGATGCGGAGCCGCACCACGACCATGACCACGAGCACGGGGGCGCCGCATGACCGTCGCGTCCGCTCTCGTCCCCATGGTCGGCTGGGACGACATCTTCTCCTTCCAGGACTATGGCGAGCTCGTCGCCCTGCTCGCGAACTCGATCATCGCGGGCGCCGTGCTCGGGCTCGTCGGCGGTCTCATCGGGGTGTTCGTCATGCAGCGCGATCTCGCGTTCGCGGTACACGGGGTGAGCGAGCTCTCCTTCGCGGGAGCGGCGGCGGCGCTGCTGTTCGGCGGCAGCGTCGTGCTCGGCTCACTCGGCGGAGCCCTCGTGGCGGCGATCCTCATCGGGGTCCTCGGCGCCAAGGCCAGGGACCGCAACTCGATCGTCGGCGTGCTCATGCCGTTCGGCCTCGGTCTCGGCATCCTGTTCCTGTCGCTGTACGACGGCCGCAGCGCCAACCGGTTCAGCCTCCTCACGGGGCAGATCGTGTCGGTCTCGAGTCCCGACCTCGGCTGGCTCGTCGGCATCAGCCTCGTGGTGCTGCTCGGCCTGCTCGTGATGTGGAATCCGCTGCGCTTCGACTCGCTCGATCCGGAGTCGGCGGCAGCCCGCGGAGTGCCCACCCGCACCGTGAGCCTGCTGTTCATGGTGCTTCTGGGACTCATCGTCGCGGTGAGCGTGCACATCATCGGCGCACTGCTGGTGATGGCGCTGCTGGTGACACCGGCCGCTGCGGCCATGCGGATCACGGCGGGCCCGGTCGCGGTGCCCGTGCTGGCGGCGCTGTTCGGGTTCGTCTCGGCCGTCGGCGGCATCCTCCTCGCGCTCGCCGGCACCCTGCCCGTCAGCCCCTACATCACGACCCTGTCCTTCACGATCTACGTCGTGTGCTGGATCGTGCAGCGCGTCCGTTCCCGGGTCACCCGCGTCTGACCCCCTTCGAGTCGCGCACTTCGCTCCATTTCGGCCGCAGATGCCGCCGATCGGGCGACTCGAATCCGCGGTGGGGGCGCTCCCAGCCCTCGCCGATCCCGGCGGCCTAGAATCGATGGCATGGCTCAGCGGAACACCTGGCAGCGCGAACGCGTGCGCGAAGCGCTCGCCGACGCCCGCGGTTTCGTGAGCGCGCAGAGCCTGCACGCGACGCTCCGCGACGACAACACGGGGATCGGCCTGGCCACCGTCTACCGCGCCCTCGCCGGACTCGCGGCGGCCGGAGATGCCGACTCGCTGCAGAGCCCCGAGGGGGAGGCGCTCTACCGGGCGTGCACCACCCAGGGCCACCACCACCACCTCATCTGCCGGTCCTGCGGCCTCACGGTCGAGATCGAGGCGAAAGACGTGGAGCAGTGGGCGCACCGCACGGCCGCCCTGCACGGCTTCACCGAGGCCGCGCACGTGGTCGACATCTTCGGACTGTGCACCCCCTGCGCGAACAAGCGCGACGCCGAGAGGACTGCGACAGCGTGACCGCCCCGGCACGAACGGCCACCCGTCCGGGCCACACGCACCGTCGAGCGCCCTCGCCGCGCTCGACGTGGATCGCCGTCGGCATCGGTGCCGTGATCGTCGCGGCGCTGTTCCTCATCGACGCCTTCCTCCCCACCCTCTTCCCCGCCTCGCTGCCCACCCGCGCGCAGGACGGTCTGACACTCGCTCTCAGCGTGCTGATCGAGGCGCTGCCGTTCGTGGTGCTCGGCGTGCTGCTGTCGATCGTCGTGCAGGTCTGGCTCCCGGCGGACGTCATCCACCGCTGGCTCCCGCGCCGCGCCTGGGCCCGCCGCGCCGTGCTCTCCCTGCTCGGCATGCTCATCCCGGTCTGCGAGTGCGGGAACGTCCCGTTCGCCCGCGGACTCATGATGCGCGGACTCGCCCCCGCGGAAGCGCTGACCTTCCTCATCGCGGCGCCGATCGTGAACCCGATCGTGATCCTCACGACGCACGCCGCATTCGGATGGGACGGCGGCATCCTCGTCGCCCGCCTCGTCGGTGGCTACCTCATCGCGAACCTCATCGGCTGGATCTACAGCCGCCACCCCTCGCCGGAGTCGCTGCTCACCCAGCGCTTCGTCGACACGTGCGAGCGCGTGACCCACGAGCCGGGAACTCCCGTGCGCCGCAGCCTCACGCAGTTCCTCGTGGAGCTGCGGGCCGTGATGCCGGCGCTCGTGATCGGCTCCGCGCTGGCGGGGGCCGTGCAGGTCCTCATCCCGCGCGACGTCCTGCTCACGATCGGCGCCAACCCCGTGCTGTCCATCGTCGCGATGATGCTGCTCGCGATCGTCGTGGCGATCTGCTCCAATGTCGACGCCTTCTTCGCGCTGTCGTTCGCGTCGACCTTCTCCTCGGGGGCCCTCGTGGCGTTCCTCCTGGTCGGGCCGCTCGTCGACATCAAGATGCTGGCGCTGATGCGCACGACCTTCACCACCCGGACGCTCGTCGGGATCACCGCTGTCGTGCTGGCGTCGGCCTTCGCGATCGGGATCGGGGTGAACGTCCTTGCCTGAGCTCTCCGTCCGCACGCGCGCCCTCGCGACCCGGTGGCTGGGGATCGGTCTGGCCTCCGTCGTCGCCGTCGTCACCCTCGGCCTCGCGGTGACCGACCGCCTCAGCCTCTACATCAGCCCGGAGTCGGTGTGGTTCGCATCGGCTGCCGCCGTGGTCACTCTCGCCGGAGCCGTCTGGTCGTGCACGCTGCCCCTGGGCGCGGAGGAGGATCACGGGCACGACCACGGTCCCTCCTCCGCCCGATCTGCGGAGTCGGAGCACTCCTCCGCTGAGGAGAGCGAGCGCCCCTCCGTCCCGTCGCGCCGGACCCTCGCCGGGGTCGGTGCTCTGGCCGGCGGTGTGGTGGCGACGGGGGTCGTCGTCTCCGCACTCGTCCTGCCTCCCGCCTCGCTCTCGGTCGAGCTCGCGATGTCGCGCGCCGGGGAGGAGACCGCACTGTTCGCCGGCGCCGACACGGTCGCCCTCGGGGTCGCGGACACGTCGACGTTCGGCGTGGGCGACTGGGCGAGCGTCTTCGCCGCCGCGACGAACACCACGGCCTACGACGGGGCCGACGTCACGTTGCAGGGCTTCGTCACGCCGGGCGACGGCGACGGCGTCAACCTCACCCGGCTCGTGATCACCCATTGCGTCATCGACGCCCAGACGGCGGCGCTGCCGGTGAGCGTCGACGCGGACGCGTACAAGACCGGACAATGGGTCGAGATCACCGGGACCGTCCGTGCGGATGAGAACGGCTCCCTGCACATCGAGCCGACCGATGTCGTGGCGATCGACGAGCCGAAGGACCCGTATGAGTACTGACGACGAGCGGCCGGAGCCGCCCGCCGTCCCGCGGACCCGCGCTGAGCTGCGCGCTGCCAGGGAAGCGGAGGAGCGCGCCGCCGAGGAGCAGACGGCCGCAGAGCGCGCGGCCACCGAGCAGGCTGAAGCGGAGCAGGTCGCGGCGGAACGTGCGGCCGTGGAGCGGATGGCCGCCGAGGTCGCCGCCGAGCAGGCCGCCGTCGATCGCGAAGCTGCGGCGGAGCGTGAGGCGGCAGAGCGCGAGGCGGCGGAGCGTGAGGCGGCGGAGCGTGAGGCGGCGGAGCGCGCTGCTCCCGATGCGGCCGCCGGCGTCCCCGCGATCCCGCAGGCGCCCGAGCCGGTGTTCACCCCCGCGGGGCCGGCGTCCACCCCCGCGGCGAGCAGCGAACCGGGAGATGCATCGGATCCGGGCTGGACGCCGACCACCGACCTCCCCGCCGACGACGATGCGCCTCCGCCCGCGCCGTGGTCCCGCCGCCGCTTCCTCGTCACGATCGGTGCCGTGGTCGGAGTGCTCGTGCTCGTCGGCACCGGACTCGGAATCGTCAGCCTGCTCCAGGGCCCCCGGGTGACCGATGTGCAGGTCGACGCCGCCCAGGCCATCGAATCCTCAGGGAGCCGCGTCATCCTCACGGCGAATCAGCCGCTCTCCGCCATCGACCCCGAGCAGGTCACGGTCGAGCCGTCCGTGCCGTTCACGGTCGATGCCGCCGGTCGGGGCGTCGGCGTGCGCTTCACGGTGCCCCTCGACGACGACACGACCTACACGGTGACCGTCTCCGACGTGACGGGTGCGGGAGGAGGACCGGCCGCCGATCTGACGACATCCTTCGAGACCCCGGCGTCGTCGATCTTCCTCCTGCGCCGCGACCCCGACGGCGACGACATCATCTTCCGCACCGACCTGAGCGGCGAGAACGCGCAGCCGGTGTTCTCCCACCCGCGGATCGACGACTTCCGGGCCACGTCCACGCAGCTCGTGGCCGCGGTCGAGGATGACGACCAGTCGCGGCTGCTCGTGATGGACAGGGACGGCTCCGACCAGCGCGAGCTCCCCCTCCCCGGCGAAGGCTACGTGGGCGCGATCCAGGTGTCCGAACGCGGCAACCTCGTCGGCTACAGCTACTCCGATCGCGAGCTCAGCGATACCGAGGGGCGCGCGAGCGTGCTCGTCACCCAGTCGCTGAGCGGCGACGACGAGCCCCGTATCATCGAGGTCGGGGACAAGCAGGTGAGCGTCTTCGTGTGGCAGTTCGTGCCGGACAGCGCCGCCGTCCTGTTCATCGACTTCGACGGAGCGCTGTCCCTCGTGGACCAGTCGGCCGACACCGGCGTGCAGTCCCTCGGTCTCGCCACGACGATCCAGGGCATCTCCCGCGGCACCTACACTGCGATCGTCGAGCGACTGGACGGATCGGTGGTGGAGCTCGACCTGGCGGACGGATCGGAGGAGCCGCTCGCGGCGTCGGAGCCGGACTACGGCACCGCGACCTCCATCACGCCGTTCCCCGGTGGAACGCTGCGCCACGTCGTCGCCAGGGACGAGGGCGGCCTCCCGGTGGGTCAGGCCGTCATCCGCGTCGACGACTCCGGCGCGGCCACGCCGCTGGTCGAGGTGAGTTCGGCCGACTCGATCCTCCAGGCCTGTGCGTCGCCGAGCGGGCAGTACGCCGCGGTGGTGATCGCGCCGGACATGGCGGACAACGCCTACGACGGGATGCTGCTGCCGCTGCCGGAGAAGCTCGAGACGCACCTCATCGACATGAAGACGGGGGACGAGATCGTCGCACTGACCGGTTTCGACGCGTCCTGGTGCCAGACGGCGCCGCGGTTCTGACATGACGGGGCCCCTGGCGCTGCGGCGCGCGACCCGCGACGACGTGATGCGCTCCGCCGTGGAGGTCGCGCCGACCCTCCTCGGCGCGGAGCTGCGGACCGTGGTCGTCGAGGACGGTCGCCCGGTGGAGGTGCGCGTGCGGATCACCGAGGTGGAGGCCTATCACGGGCAGGGCACCGGAGCGCTGGCGGACCCGGGGTCCCACGCCCGCATGGGCCGCACCGCCCGGAACGCCACGATGTGGGGCGAGCCGGGCCATCTCTACGTGTACCTGAGTCACGGCATCCACTCCTGCGTCAACGTGGCCTGCGGTCCCGAGGGGCAGGGTGACGGGGTGCTGCTGCGCGCGGGGGAGATCGTGACCGGGGTGGAGGAGGCGGCCCGGCGACGGCGTGCGGTCCTCCCGCTCGGCCGCACCGCTCGGCGGGACCTCGCGCGTGGGCCCGGACGGCTCGGACAGGCCGCGGGACTGCGGCACTCCCTGCACGACGGCATCGACGCCATCACCGGCGAGGAGCGGAAAGACGCCAGGGCGGAGTTGTGGCTCGGCCCTCCCGTGGTCGACGTGGCCCAGGGCCCGCGGGTGGGGGTGGCGGGCATCGCCGGCACGGACGCGTTCCCTTGGCGCTTCTGGATCCCCGGCGACCCCACGGTGTCCGCGTTCCGGTGGGGTCGGGGTGCCGCCGACGCTTCGAGTCGCGCGAATGGCGGCGTTTCGGGCTGAGATGGGACCATTCAGGCGATTCGAGCGGCTGCTCGGAGCCGTGCTAGACTGACTCTTCGTCTGCGCACGCTCCTGTGCGCAGTTCGTGTGCTCCCCCTTCTTCCGCCGAGAGATCGGCATGCGGGGCGGCGTGCAGACAAGGGATCTTGGGTGAGACCGTCCGGTCTCACGGTAATGAAGGAGTCATCATCATGGCAGCAGTGTGCCAGGTGACCGGAGCTGTTCCCGGCTTCGGTCACAACGTCTCGCACTCGCACCGCCGGACGAAGCGTCGCTTCGACCCGAACGTGCAGAAGAAGACCTATTTCGTGCCCTCGCTCGGTCGTAAGATCACGCTCAACGTGTCCGCCAAGGGCATCAAGGTGATCGACGTGCGCGGCATCGAGAACGTCGTCAAGGACCTCCAGGCGAAGGGTGTGAAGCTCTAATGGCCAAGAAGGCTCAGGACGTCCGTCCGATCATCAAGCTGCGTTCGACGGCGGGTACGGGTTACACGTACGTGACCAAGAAGAACCGCCGCAACACTCCCGACCGCCTCGTGCTCAAGAAGTACGACCCGGTCATCCGTCAGCACGTCGAATTCCGAGAGGAGCGTTGATCCATGGCTAAGAAGAGCAAGATCGCGCGCAACGAGCAGCGCAAGGTCATCGTCGAGCGCTACGCCGAGCGTCGTGCCGAGCTGAAGAAGACCCTGGTCGACCCGAACGCCACCGACGAGGCCCGCGAGGCCGCCCGCGTCGGCCTGCAGAAGCTGCCGCGCAACGCGTCGCCGGCTCGCGTGCGTTCGCGCGACGTCATCGACGGCCGCCCCCGTGGTGTCCTCACGAAGTTCGGCATCTCGCGTGTTCGCTTCCGTGACATGGCGCACCGTGGCGAGCTGCCCGGCGTGACCAAGTCGAGCTGGTAAGCACCCAGCGAGAAGGGGCGGGGATCTTCGGATCCTCGCCCCTTTTGCATGCCCGGGAACGCAGGCGATCACGCCGGGTCAGGCGCGTATGCCAGGGAGTGCCTGATGCCGCGCGGCGGCCTGAACCCGCGAGCGGGCGCCCGAAAACGTGTGACGCGAGTGGCCAATGTGACGCGACACGCCGGGAAATCGGTCGAAACCCGCGAAATGACGCGGAAATCCGGGTGGCCGTTGGTACATTCGAGGCGGTCACACGACCAACGGGGAGCACCCGCTCCTCGCACCCACACACGATGCGACGGTCCTTCGTCGCTGGAGGATGACATGGCTGACAAGTCCATCACCAAGACCGAGCTCGTCGCGAGCATCGCTTCCGCCACCGGCCAGAGCCAGGCCACCGTCTCCGGTGTCCTCGACTCGCTGTTCGCCACGGTCTCCGACGCCGTCGCCAAGGGCAGCAAGGTCTCCATCCCGGGCTGGATCTCGTTCGAGCAGGTCGACACGGCCGCCCGCACGGGCCGCAACCCGCAGACCGGCGCCGAGATCAAGATCCCGGCCGGCAAGCGCGTCAAGGTGACCGCCGGCTCCAAGCTCAAGGCTGCCGTCAAGTAAGACCGCACCCGTTCGAAGGCCGCCCCCGCTCCGGGGGCGGCCTTCGTGCGTTCTCCCTGCTGCGCGCGCCTAGGCTGGAGGGGTGAGTTCCCGCACCGAGACGCCGCGCCCGACGTCGGCGTACCGTCTCGCCGGCATCGTGATCCTCCTCGTCGCAGCCGGAGCCGCTCTGGTCTGGGCGCTCCTGGTGGGGGGAGGGGCGAACCCGCCGCTGCTGCAGGACCCAGGGCCGGTGGTGCTGTGGGGCACTCCGCTGGCGAAGCTCGTGATGAACATCGCCGGCGCCGTCATGCTCGGCTCCCTCGTGCTGGCGCTCTTCGGACTGCGGGCGGGGGAGCGCATCTTCGACACGGCCCTGAACATCGCGTCCATCGGCGCCGCCGTCTTCACCGTCTCCGCCGGGCTCGCCGGGTTCTTCTCCTTCATGGCCGCCTTCAACCCGCAGCTCAGCATCGAGCGCGAGTTCGGTTCGCAGCTCGGGCGCTTCCTGCTCGAGCTCCCGCTGGGGCAGTCGTGGCTGATCACGACGATCCTGGGCGCCGTCATCACGGTGCTCGCGTTCGCCTGGCGCACCTGGACACCCACGCTGCTCACCGCCCTGCTGGCCGCGGTGTCCTTCCTGCCGCTGGCGACCCAGGGGCACGCGGGGGACCTCGACGGACACAACATGGCCGTCAACTCGATCCTCCTGCACACCATCGGCGCGGCGGCGTGGCTCGGCGGGCTGCTCCTTCTCGTGCTGTTGCGCGGGCAGCAGGGGCTCGACCTCCCCCGGCTCGTCGGCCGCTACTCGTCCCTGGCGATCGCGGCCTTCGCGGTCGTCGCCTTCTCCGGCTTCACGCGGTCGATCGTGGCCGTCGGGAGCTGGGAGGCCGTGTGGACGACCCCCTACGGCCTCATCGTGGTCGTCAAGGCCGTCCTCCTCGTCGGGATGGGGCTGCTCGGCGCCTGGTACCGCACGCGGCTGATCCCGAAGCTGAGCGGGGCCCGCGCCTCCCGGTGGTTCTGGGCTCTGGTCCTCGGCGAGGTGGCGCTCATGGGCCTCGCCTCCGGTGCGGCGGCCGCGCTCGCGCGCACCCCGCCGCCGACCGGAGAGGTCGCCGCTTTCGCGCAGACACCCGCGCAGATCCTCACCGGGTCGCTGCTGCCGCCGGAGCTCACTCTGGAGCGCTGGTTCACGGCCTGGGACATCGACGTGCTGTGGCTCGTCGCGGCGGGCTTCGGACTCTTCTTCTATCTCGCAGGCGTGCGCCGGCTCCGGCTGCGCGGCGATCGCTGGCCGATCCACCGCACCGTGTTCTGGGTGCTCGGTCTGCTCCTGCTGGTGTGGGTGACCGGCGGACCCATCAACGCGTACCAGGAGTACCTCTTCAGCGTGCACATGCTGGGGCACATGATGCTCTCGATGGCGATCCCGCTGCTCCTCGTCTCCGGGGCGCCGATCACCCTCGCGCTGCGCGCCATCCACAAGCGCGACGACGGCACCCGCGGCGGCCGCGAATGGATCATGTGGGCCGTCCACTCGCCGTTCGCGAGGGTCGTGACGCACCCGATCGTGGCGGCGGCGATCTTCATCCTGTCCCTCTGGGCGTTCTACTTCACCGACCTGGTGCGCTGGTCGATGTTCGAGCACCTCGGGCACGAGTGGATGGTCGCCCACTTCCTGATCTCGGGGTACCTCTTCGTGATGAGTCTGATCGGCGCCGACCCGGTGCCGTATCGCCTGCCGTACCCCGGCCGGCTCATCACCCTCATCGCCGTGATGGCCATGCACGCGTTCTTCGGCATGGCGATCATGATGCAGGAGGGGCTCATGGTCGCCGACTGGTTCGGTGCGATGGGGCGCGACTGGGGCGCCGACCCGATGACCGACCAGTACGTGGGCGGGGGCATCGCGTGGTCGATCGGGGAGATCCCGACGCTCATCCTCGCGATCACCGTCGCCATCCAGTGGAGCCGGAGCGACACCAAGCTCCAGCGTCGTCGCGACCGGCATGCCGATCGCACCGGCGATGCCGAGCTGGAGGAGTACAACGCGCGGCTCGCCGACCTCGCGGCCCGGGATCAGCGCGCGGCGGAGCGCCAGCGCCGCTGACCGGGCACCGGTCTCACTTCACGGGATCGTCCGGGGAGCCGACGCGGATCGATGCCGAGCCGTCCGGGAGGATGGCGATGGAGCCGTTGACCCGGAAGGGCACGTCTTCGGAGACCGGCTCCACGGAGCCGTCGAAGAGCGACTGGATCTCGACCTCGACGTGCGCCACGGCGTCGGTGGCCGGGATCTGCCAGTGACCGTCGTCGGACGGCGCGACCATGATCTCGGGCTGCTGGGCGATGGACCACTTCGGCGGCGCGGCGATCCTGTTCTCGACGCGCAGGCCGAACGGGCACGCGGTGGGCTGCAGCACCTCCTGCGTGGTGCACGCGGTGAGGAACTCCTCGACGCGCTCCTGGACCACGTCGACGAACTCCTCCGTCGGCTCGGTCTGCACGTCGAGAGGGGTCACGGCGAGCGGCTCGTCGGCGAGCACGCCGTGCCCGGTGGACTCCGCGATCGCGGTGTCGACCGTCACGGAGTAGAGCCCGGGGGTGAAGACGAGCAGCGGGAGAGGCTCCAGGGGCAACGCCGCGGGCCCGGCGGCGGAGACCTGGCGGCGGTCGACCTCGAACCCGTTCACGGAGAACCGGTCGGCTCCGCGCACCGTGAGCTCGACGACGGCGAGGGGGCTGGTCGTGAACCGCCAGTTCGGTGTGACGCCGGCCCAGCCGTCCTGCGCGACGTGGAACGTGGTGGTGCCGGAGTGGCCGCCGGCGCGGTAGCTGACGGTCACCGCGGTGCCGTCGCCGGAGGGCTCCTCGGATTCGACCTCGACGTCGCTGAGCGGACCGAGGGCGGAGCGGCGCAGCATCGCCTCGGACGCGGCGGGGTCGATCCCGGCGTCATCGAGGGTCTCCCGGTCGATAGCGACACCGGGAACGCGGAGGGCATCGGCGGCTCGCCCCTCGGAGAGCAGGTCGAGATAGCGGACCACGAACGCCGACGGGCCGTAGAACTGCCGGTAGAGCGTCGCGCCGCCCGCGCCGATCGCGGCCAGCAGGAGGACGCCGATGAGGCCCAGGATCGCCAGATCGGCGCCCAGGCGAGACCGCCGGGGCGCGCGCGTCCCGGCCCGCTCCATGCCGGTCAGTCTAGGAGGGCGTCCTGGGGGGACGCCGAGCGTCGGCGGCCCCGTCCCGGACGGGGCACGTAGCATGGGGGAGCGCCCCGTGTCCGCCCCGTCAGCCCTGTGAGAACCGTGTCCCTTCCCGCCCTGTCCGAGGAGCAGCAGGAGCTGTTCCGGCTCATCGAGGACACCAGCGAGCACGTGTTCATCACGGGACGCGCCGGCACCGGGAAGTCCACGCTGCTGCAGCACTTCGCTTGGAACACGAAGAAGCAGATCGCGATCTGCGCTCCCACGGGCGTCGCAGCGTTGAACGTGGAGGGGCAGACGATCCACTCCCTGTTCCGCCTCCCGATCGGCCTCATCGGGGACGGCGACATCGATCAGAACGATGCGACCCGACGCATCCTCAACGCGATCGAGACCCTCGTCATCGATGAGATCTCCATGGTCAACGCCGACCTCATGGACGCCATCGATCGGTCGCTGCGGCAGGCGAGAGGGCGGCGGGGAGAGCCCTTCGGCGGTGTGCAGGTCGTCATGTTCGGCGACCCCTATCAGCTCGCTCCGGTCCCGCCCCGGGGCGATGAGGCTCGGTACGTGAAGGATCACTACCGGTCGTTCTGGTTCTTCGACGCGAAGGTGTGGGCGGGCCCTTCGACAGGCTCTTCGACAGGCTCAGGGACTCAAGAGACCCAGGGGGCGTTGTTCGAGGTGGACACACGGGCGGAGCTGCACGTGCGGGAGCTCGTGCAGATCCACCGCCAGTCGGACGACGGCTTCAAGTCCATGCTCAACGCCGTCCGCTATGGACGGGTGACGGCGGAGATCGCCGGGATCCTCAACGCTCAGGGCGCGCGCACCCCTCCGGAGCCCGAGCCCGGCGAGGTGCCGATGATCACCCTCGCCACCCGCAACGACATCGTGAACAGCATCAACAGCCGGCATCTCGCCGCGCTCCCCGGCAAGGAGCAGACCGCGCGAGCGGAGGTCAACGGCGACTTCGGCCGCGGCGAGGCCTCTCTCCCGGCCGAGTCCGAGCTCAAGCTCAAGGTGGGGGCGCAGGTGATGTTCCTGCGCAACGACACCGCGATGACCGGAGAGCCGCCGCGCTGGGTCAACGGCACCATCGGGACGGTGACCCGGATCCTCGGCGGGACCGTGCGCGTGGAGATCGACGGCGAGGAGGTCGACGTCGAGCCGGCCGTCTGGGAGCGGTTCCGGTACGCCTACGACCCGAACACGAAGAAACTCTCCCGTGACGTCGTCGCCGAGTTCACCCAGTTCCCGCTGCGGCTCGCGTGGGCCGTGACGATCCACAAGTCGCAGGGCAAGACCTACGATCGGGCGGTGATCGACCTGGGCTCCGGGGCCTTCGCGCCGGGGCAGACCTACGTCGCGCTGAGCCGGCTCACGTCCCTCGACGGGCTGTACCTCTCCCGTCCGCTGCGGCCGAGCGACATCCGCGTGGATGAGGACGTGCGCCGGTTCATGCGCGATGCGTGGCTCGCGGCCTCGACGCCGGAGCTGCCGAGGACCTGAGGTCGCTGCCGGGTCAGGCGGCGGCGCGGGCGCGGTCGAGGTCTTCGAAGAGCTCGGTGTTGAAGCGGTAGGCCAGCAGCACCTCGTCGATGACGCGCTCGCGCTCCGCCTCGTCCCACGGAGCGGCGTCGAGCTGTTCGCGATAGACGTCCTTGAAGGCGGAGGGGTCGGCGATGTCGTCGAACAGGTAGAAGCCGATGCCGTTGGTCTCGAAGCCGAAGCGCCGCGCCATCACCCGCCCGATGAAGATGCCGCCGGAGAGATCGCCGAGGTACCGGGTGTAGTGGTGCGCCAC
Source organism: Microbacterium meiriae (assembly GCF_032364335.1). Taxonomy (NCBI): domain Bacteria; kingdom Bacillati; phylum Actinomycetota; class Actinomycetes; order Micrococcales; family Microbacteriaceae; genus Microbacterium; species Microbacterium meiriae. The sequence goes on along the minus strand of NZ_CP133984.1, from coordinate 3,328,827 downwards.
GAACCCGCCCGCCCACGTCGCGCCCACCTGACGGATGCGGTCGACGTAGCGCTGTGTGGTGGGCAGGGGTGCGATCCGCTCGCGCCACTCGGGGCCGAGGAGGAAGGCGAGATCGGCTTCGAGCGCGGGGAGGCGCGTGAGCTTGTCGCTGAGGAACACGGAGGCCACCGGGTCCTGACGCATCCGCTCTCCCGCGCCTTCGAGGGCGTCGTAGATGAAGTAGTGCTGCGCGACCAGGGCGATGTAGTCCTCGCGCGACCCTTCGCCCTTGAGTAGATCGGACATGAAGCCGGCGGTCTCGCTGCGGGAGTGCGAGCCGGAGGAGCGCTCGCGGAGGGCGGCGGAGAAGGACAGGATCTCGGGCATGGTTTCAGTGTAAGGGCAGCCTAACCTTGGGCGGAAGCCCGAACCGCGCGGGACGACTCAGTCGTGCGGACGCGGTTCGATGCCCAGGCGCGCGCAGGCCGCGTCGTACAGGGCCACGACCTCGCGGCGCACCTCCCGGCGCTCGGTGATCGGACCGCCGGGCCACGGGACACGGAGCTCCGACGTCGAGCCACCGCGGGAGATCTCCCAGACCCCGACCTGCCCGTCGAAGCCGGTCATCACCGCCCCGTCGATCGCCTCCGCGGACGGTTCGGCGAAGGCACGGGCGATGAGGAGGTTGTCGTCCGTGTGGTCGCCGTTCATGTGGCGGAGGACGGCGGCGATCACGTCGGCATCGAAATCATGGGGCACAGGGACACCCTACGACGCCACGCGGGGCCGACTTTCAGCATCCGCGTTCTAGACTCAGGGGACACGTCTTCGGGGGTTCCCACACATGCAGCTTCTCTCGTCGCGCCGGTGGCGCGCCGCAGCGGCCACGGCGGCCGTTCTCGGTCTCGTCCTCACCGGATGCTCCTCCGAGGGCTCCTTCAGCTATACGCCACCCCCGCAGGTCGACGCCACGCTTCCCGACGACACGGTCGCGGCGCTGCAGGGCGCGGTCGACAACGCGCTCGCGGCCTCCGGGGCCAGCGGGGCGATCGTCGGGGTCTGGGTGCCGTGGAGCGGTACCTGGGTCGCCGCCACGGGCACACAGGACAAGGCGGACGGCGGCGAGCTCTCCACCGACATGTCGTTCCGCATCGCCGACATCACCCGGTTGATGACCTGCGACGTCCTCTACGCGCTCGCCGACGAGGGCACCGTGGAGCTCGACGCGAAGGTGCCGGAGTACGTCTCGGGCGTCGCCGACATGGCCGATGTCACTCTCCTCGATCTGTGCAACGGAACCAGTGGCGCCGGTTCGTCCGAGGCGACGGTCAAGAGCGCGTGGCTGAACACCCCGGAGCGGGTCTGGGCGCCCCTCGAGCTCGCGGGTTACGGTCTCGGCCGCGCGCGCGTCGCTCCGCAGAGCACGTTCCGCGACTCCGACGCCGGATACCTTCTCCTCGGCCTCGCGTTGGAGCGCGCCTCGGGGATGAGCGCGCGCGAACTGATCGCCGAGTACGTCACCGAGCCGCTGGAGCTCGCCGACACCTCGCTGCCGTCGCCCGCTGCGGCACCGCCGTCGGAGGGGGCGTCGCTCAGCGGACACTACATGGGAGCCGTCGAGGGCGGTTTCACCTGCGCCGCGCCCGTCGACATCACGACGATGTCCTCCAGCACCGGCTTCACCGATTCGGGTGTGGTGTCGACAATCACCGACCTCGGGCGGTACATGCAGGCCGAGGCCAAGCAGGTGCTGCGCACGAAGGACGAGCCGGACCGCTTCGCGTCGCCGCTCCCCGCGTACGACAAGGCACCATCGTGGTACCAGGCGACCGGTGGCGCCTACATCGTCGGCTCCATGATCGGTCAGCACGGCTGGACTCCCGGCTACGCGACGGCGGCGTACTCCGACCCGACGACCGGCTTCACGGTGGCCGTGGTGCTGAACGACTCCACGGGCGGTGCGCGCTTCGCCCAGCAACTCTCCTGGGAGCTGGCGGCGATCGCCTCCAAGGCTCCCGCGGCGGCCGGGGAGACGGCTCCGGAGTTCGGTCTTCCCTATACGGCCGAGCAGTATCACACGGCCATCGCGAACGCCGCGCTCGCGTGCGTCCCTCCGGCCGGCTGAGCGCGTCTTCGACGAGCAGGAGGTCCGCATGGCGATCGTCGACAACGCCGTCTACGTCGATGGCGTGCGCACCGAGAACCCGCAGAGCCTGAACGACACGTTCGAGCGGATCCGCGAACGACGGGGCATGGGGTGGATCGGTCTGTATCGGCCGAGCCCCGAGGAGATCCGCGCCGTGGCTGACGAGTTCGGCATCCACGAGCTGGTCGTGGAGGACGCGCTCTCCGGGCACCAGCGCGCCAAGCTGGAGCGGTACGGCGACGTGCTGTTCATGGTCCTCCGCCCCGCCCGCTATCTCGACGAGCGCGAGGAGGTCGAGTTCGGCGAGGTGCACGTGCTGGTAGGACCCGACTTCGTCGTGACGATCCGTCATGCGGAGTCGCCGGACCTCGGCCGCGTGCGTCGCCGGCTCGAGGCCGATCCCGCTCTGCTCGCCCACGGCCCCGAGGCGGTGCTCTACGCGATCCTCGACGAGGTCGTCGACGAGTACTCACCGGTTCTCGCCGGACTCGAGAACGACATCGACGAGATCGAGGGTCAGCTCTTCGAGGAGGACGCGGACGCGACCCAGCGGATCTACGACCTCGGTCGCGAGGTGATCGACTTCCAGCGGGCGACGCAGCCGCTGACCGGCATGCTCGAGGCGCTGCTCCGCGGATCCGAGAAGTACCGCGTGAGCGAGGAGCTCCAGCGGTACCTGCGGGACGTCCTCGACCACACCCTGCGCGTGAGCGACAAGGCGACGACCTTCCGCTCCGTCCTCGACAACGCCCTCACGGTCGAGTCGACCATCGTCGCGCGACGCCAGAACGACGAGATGCGACGGATGACGGAACTCAGCATCCGCCAGAACGATGAGGTGAAGAAGATCTCCGGCTGGGCGGCGATCCTCTTCGCTCCGACGCTCGTCGGCACCGTCTACGGCATGAACTTCGACCACATGCCGGAGCTGCACTGGGCACTCGGGTACCCCATGGCGGTGCTGCTCATGGTGGCGATGGGCGTCGGGCTCTACGCGGCGTTCAAGCGCAAGGGCTGGCTGTAGCGCCCGACGGCGCCGGATCAGTCCTCGCCGTCGGCCTCCGGCATGCCAGGACCGGGGCCCGGGCGCACCTCCGCGTCATCCCGGATGTCGATGCGCGTGTTGCCGTCGTGCTCCGAGACGTCCACGCGCGGCGCGGCGTCGGCCTCCGTGGCATCGGGAGCGGAGGTCAGCTGGTCGTGACGGTTCTCCTCGAACGTCTCGTCAGCGGTGTTGTCAGGCGTGCTCATGGCTCTCCTTCGTGTCGGCGGTCTTCGATCGATTGCGGGTCCATCGGGCGACAGCGTAGAGCACCCCGCCGACGGCGAGGAGGATGGCGCCGAACAGCCACACCTGCGGACGCTGCTGGGTGAGCAGCAGGATGCAGGACGCGATGCCCAGCACCGGGACGAACGTCCACACGCGGAAGTGGTCGTGCTCGACCTTGTCGCGGCGCAGGACCAGCACCGAGATGTTCACGCTCAGGAAGACGACGAGCAGCAGCAGCACGACGGTCTCGGCGAGGGTCGCGAGGTCTCCGACCAGCGTGAGGCCCATCGCCACGAGCGTCGTGGTCAGGATCGCGACCCACGGGGTCTTCCGCTTCGGCAGGACGCGCCCGAGCACCGACGGAAGGAGGTTCTGCTCCGCCATGCCGTAGGTGAGGCGGCTGACCATGATCATCGTGAGCAGCGCACCGTTGGCGACCGCGATGAGGGCGATGAGGCTGAACAGCCAGGACGGGACGCTGACCCCGGTGGCCTCGACGACCGCGAGCAGCGGACCGCTGGACTCCTGCAGCTCGGACGCCGGCAGGGCGACGGCGCTGGCGATACCGACGAGTACGTACACGACGCCCGCGGTGAGGAGTGCTCCGAACAGCGCGCGGGGATAGGTCCGCCGCGGGTCCTTGACCTCTTCGATCATGTTGGCGGAGGTCTCGAAGCCGACGAAGGAGTAGTACGCGATCACCGCGCCGGAGAGCACCGCCAGCGCGACGTTCGCCCCCTCCGGCACCTGCGTCGCCCGGGACAGGTCGCCGCCCCCGCCGCCGACGAACACCGCCACGACGACGATCACGATGACGAGGCCGCTGAGCTCGATCGCCGTCATCACGAGGTTCGCGCCCATCGACTCGCGGATGCCGCGGGCGTTGAGCAGGCCGACGATCGCGAGGAAGACGATCGCGACCGGGATGGTCGGCAGGTCGATGAAGGTGCTGAGGTAGTCGCCGGCGAAGGCGATGGCGAGACCGGCCGCGCTGGTCACACCCGCCGCGAGCATGCTGAAGCCGACGAGGAAGGAGACCAGCGGGCTGTGGAACGCGCGCTCGGCGAAGACCGCGGCGCCGCCGGCGCGCGGATACTTGGTGACGAGTTCCGCATACGAGCCGGCGGTGAGCATGGCGAGAAGGAGGGCGAGGACGAGCGGTGCCCAGAGCAGACCGCCCACGTCCTCCGACAGCACGCCCATGAGCGCATAGATTCCCGCGCCCAGGACGTCACCGAGGATGAACGCGAACAGGAGGGGGCCGGTGATGGCGCGGCGCAGCCGGGTGGGTGTCTCGGCGCGCGGCTCGGTCTGGGCGGTCATCCTTGCACGCTACGGCCCGGAAGCCGGTGGGGCGACGGGCTTGACAGTCCCGCCGCCAATGAGCCAGCACGAAACGACCGCGCGCTATCCTCAGTGCCGCAAGGCGGGTCGTCGCCCGGACCGTTCCGGGGAGACGGGGGCCGCCTGCGATCCCACAGAAGGACACTCTCATGATCGGTACACCTCGTAAGGCGCTCGCAGAAGCGATCGCCACGTTCCTCTTCGTCCTCGCCATCATCGCCGCGGTGAACAGCGGAAGCCCGCTCACCCCGCTCGCGATCGGCTTCACGTTGATGGTGCTCGTGTACTCCACGGGCCACATCTCCGGCGCCCACCTCAACCCGGCGGTCTCGCTGGGCGTGTTCCTGCGCGGCGGGCTCAGCGTCGCCGACTTCATGTCCTACCTCGTCGCGCAGTTCGCCGGCGGGGCGCTCGCCGCTCTCGTGGCTCTCGCCGTCTGGCCGGCGGGGGAGAAGGCGATGGTCATCGAGGTCGGCCCGGCGTTCCTCGTCGAGGCGCTGTTCACCCTGATCCTCGTCTGGGTCGTGCTGAACTCCGCCACCTCGAAGGACACCGCGGGCAACTCGTTCTACGGGCTCGCGATCGGTGCGACCGTCTTCGTCGGTGCGGCGACGGTCGGCTCCATCTCGGGTGGCGGATTCAACCCCGCGGTGGCGCTCGGCCTCTCGGTCAGCGGGCACTTCGCGTGGAGCTCCCTCTGGCTCTACATCGTGGCTCCCGCGGCCGGTGCGATCATCGCGGCGCTGCTGTTCCGGGTGCTCAACGCCGACGACGCGCGGAAGATCGCTGCGGACGCCGAGTAGACACGATCGACCGGAGCGCCGCATCCTTCCGGAGTGCGGCGCTCCGTCGTGTCGTCAGGGGCGGCGCCGACCCCGCCGGCGCAGCGCGGCCGACGCGACGGCGACGATCGTGCCGACGAGGACGCCGATGATCGTCTCCAGGACGCGATCGGTCAAAAGGTCGGCGACCGGTGTGGGTGCGGCCAGGTGCACCATCAGGAGGGCCAGCGGGGTGACGAACACCATCGCGATGCCGTAGTTGCGGCCGATGAACAGTTCCGCCGTCCCCTGCAGGACCACCACGACGGCGATCACGGCGAGAGGCGGCATGTCGAGAGCGAGGATCCCGGCGGCCACCAGCACGCCGAGCAGCGTGCCGACGAGGCGCTGGATGCCGCGGATCACGCGGGCGTTGAGCTGCGCGCCGCTGACTGCCGCCACCGCGCCGACCGCCGCCCAGTACCAGTGAGTGCCGCCGAGGAGCAGGCCCACGACTCCGGCACCGACGATCGCGACGGCGACCGAGGCGGCCATCTCGGCGGCGACCGGGCCCACGGACGGGCGCCGTCGCGGCGGCGCCTCCGCCGTGCTCCGGGTGACCACGGCGACGAGGACGGTGAGTGCGAGGCCGAAGAGCACGCTCGCCCCGCCGACGAGCAGGACCGCGCCGAAGGAGGCGCCGGTGGCGGGGATGGTCGCGCATGCGCCGGTCGCGAAGACCGTGAACAGCGGACCGGGCGGGTGCCACTGCAGGACGTAGGCGAGGAGCGTCACGGCCGCCGCGACCAGTGCGACGACGAGGATGCTCAGCACGGCGGGGGCGGCGAGGACCGACAGGGCCGTGCCGATCAGCATCGCGAGGAGCAGCACGCCTCCGGCACTCGCCTGCATGCGGATCCGGTCGCGGAAGACGTCGTGCCGGCCGTAGAGCGCGGCGAAGGCGCCGAAGCTTGCGTAGATGCTGAGGTCGAGCCGGCCGACGGCCCACAGCACGAGCAGCGGGACGGCGACACTGACCGCGGCGCGCAGGGCCACCCGGTGATCGCCGCGGTGCGGGCCGACGCGCAGGACCCCCGTCCACACCCGTCCCTGCGATTCCGTCACCGATCAAGCCTACGTCCGTCGCCCGGCACCGATGTGCGAGGGTGGAGGAGATGACCACTCCGCCTCCGCCGCGCCGCACCCTCCTCGTCGGCTTCGGGAAACTCGGCGCCCGGCTCGCCCCGCTGCTCCTCGGGGACGGTGGTGAGGTCGTGGCCCTCCGCCGCAGTGCCGGAGCGGTCCCGGACGGTGTGCAGGCGCTCTCCGCCGACCTCGCCGTCCCGCTCACGGGGCCGCTGCCCGAGGTCGACGCGATGGTGGTGACGCTGCCACCCGGGCCGGTCGTGTCGTCGTACCGCACGGCGCTCTCGCACCTCGCGGCGGCGTTGGCGTCCCCGCCCGCGCGGACGCTCTTCGTCTCGTCGACCGGGGTGTTCGACGGCGCCGGGGGCGCCGAGCCGGTGACCGAGCGGGTCGAGCCGGTGCCCACCACGGATCGCGGCTGCGGTCTGCGCGACGGAGAGCGCGCGGCCGTCGAGCTCTTCGACGCCGTGGTCATGCGACCCGCCGGCATCTACGGTCCTGGGCGCGAGTTCCTGCTCCGGAAGGTCCGGGAAGGGGCTCCGGTGGCCCACCGTCGCCGCACGAACCGGATCCACGAGACCGACCTGGTGCGCGCTCTCGACCTGCTGCTACGGATGCCGGAGCCGCCGGCGCTCGTGCACGCCGTCGATGCGGCACCCGCTCCTCTGGGAGACGTCATGACCTTCCTCGCCGACCGCCTCGGTCTGCCGGTACCGCCCGACGACGGCAGTGCGCCGAGCGGCTTCGTCTACGACGGCACGCTCTTGCGTTCGGTGCTCGGCCACCTCGTGTACCCGACGTACGAGGACGGGTACGCGGAGATGATCGACCGGAGCTGAGGCATTCCGAGCGTCCGTCGTCCGGCGTACCGTGGGCGCATGACGAATGCGCAGACGGCTGTCGAGGTCGTCGACTGGCGGCGGCGGGTGTTCGCCCTGTACGAAGCGGTGCGACGGGCCGACTTCCCGGAGGAGGCGCACGAGCTGTGGCGCATCGAACGGGACGACCTGTTGCTGCGTCACCCGGCGACGCCCCTCCTTCCGGAGGACAGGGCACTGTTCGAGGGACTCCCGATCGCGCCGTACGACTCCGCCTGGCGGTTCGAGCTCCCGATCCTCGACACGGATCCGGCCACGTTCGAGTTCGCGACCGGGACGGATGGCGTCGTGCCGTTCGAGCGCGTCGGCGTCGTGGAGATCCCTGACGTCGGGTCTCTCGACGTGTGGCGGCTCGCCTCCTACGGCGGCGGCCTGTTCGTGCCGGTGCGCGATGCCTCCGCCGGGCAGGACGGAGGGACGTACGGCGGAGGGCGGTACCTCGTCGACACGGTCAAGGGCGCGGACCTCGGGGCCGACCCACGCCGCGGCACGATCGTGCTCGACTTCAACTTCGCGTACAACCCGTCGTGCGCCTACGACCCGGCGTGGGCGTGCCCGCTGGCGCCACCCGGCAATGTGCTGACGGTGCCGATTCCGGTCGGAGAGCTCCGATGAGGCCGCTGCGGTACGCGATCAACGTGACACTCGACGGCTGCTGCCATCACGAGGCGGGGCTCCCGCCGGATGAGGAGTCGATGCGCTTCTGGACCGCGGAGCTGGAGCGCGCCGACGCTCTGCTCTACGGACGGGTGACGTACGACATGATGCGGGCCGCGTGGCGGCGTCCGGAATCCGGGGTCTGGCCGGACTGGATGGAGGAGTGGGAGACGCCCTTCGCCGAGACCATCGATGGCATGCCGAAGCACGTGGTGTCGTCGACGCTCGATGCCGTCGACTGGAACGCGGACCTCGTGCGCGGCGATCTCTCGGAGGCGGTGCGGCAGCTGAAGGATGAGCCGGGGGCGGGCCTGTCGGTCGGCGGGGTGGCCCTGCCCGCGACCCTCGCGGACCTCGGGTTGATCGACGAGTACGTGTTCGTGGTGCATCCGGTCGTCGCGGGGCACGGCCCTCGGCTGCTCGACGGCGTGCAGGAGCGTCTGCGACTCGAACTGGTGGAACGGCGGGAGTTCCGCTCCGGTGCCGTCATGCAGCGGTATCGTCCGGTGGCCTGAGCGGGTGCACCGGTCTCCACCGTGATCACCTCGCGTCAGCGACGCGTCCGGAGGCAGGTCGTCCCGGCCACCAGATGCGGTCACCGACGAGCGCGAAGAGCGCCGGGACGATCACGGTCCTGACCACCAGGGTGTCGACGATCACGCCCACGCCGACGATCAGCCCGAGCTGCCCGAGGGTCACCAGCGGCAGGACGCCGAGCGCCGCGAACACGGCGGCGAGGACGATCCCGGCGCTCGTGATGACGCCGCCGGTGTGGGCGACCGCTTCGACCACGCCCTCGCGCGTACCCCGGAGCGCTGCCTCGGTCCGCGCACGGTGGACGAGGAAGATCGTGTAGTCGATGCCGAGGGCGACCAGGAACAGGAAGGCCAGCAGCGGCACGGGGAGATCGAGCGCGTGCTGTCCGAACAGCACGCGACTGAGCCAGGCCCCGGCACCGATGGCGGCCACGGCGCTCGCCACATTGACGGCGAGGAGCAGCAGCGGGGCGACCAGCGACCGCAGCAGGAACACGAGCACCAGGAAGCTCACCGCCAGGACCAGGGGCACCACGACGCCGAGATCCGCGAGGTTCCCGGCACGGGCGTCGAGATCCGTCGCCACCGCACCGCCGACGACCGCCCCGGCCCCCGGCACAGCGTGCACGGCATCGCGGAGTTCGGTGATCTGGGCGAGGCTTTCCTCGGTGCTGGGCGCGTACTCGCTGGTCACCAGGATCTTCGTGAGCTTCTCATCGTCCGTCGTCCCGACAGGAGTGGCGCGGACGATGCCCTCCACGTCGCGCGCCGCAGTGAGGACGGCTTCGGCTTCGCCGCTGTCCGTGACGATGAGGATCGGCTGCGCCTCTCCTGCCGGGAAGTGGTTCGAGAGCACCTCGAGACCCGTCGCGGACTCGGACGGGACCCGGAACTTGTCGACCTGGTCGAGCCCGACGGTCGTCCCGACGAGGCCGACCGTCATCACGGCCAGCAGGGCCGCACCCCCGAGGAGGCTCACGATCGGCCGGCTCACGACGCGCGTCGCGATCGTCCGCCACACCCCGCCGCGCCGTGCGGCAGCTCCGGGACGAGGGACGAACGGCCAGAACACGTTCCGTCCGCACACCGCCAGCAGGGGAGGCAGCAGGAAGAGGACGGACGCCAGGGCGACCAGCAGGCCGATCGCGGAGGAGACGCCGAGCCCGTGCGTGCCGGGGATCACCGCGAGGACGAGCGTCAAGAGTGCGAGGACGACGGTGAGGTTCGAGGCGAGGATCGCCGGAGCGGTCCGCCGCCACGCGGTGCTGAGCGCCCGGCGATGGTTTGTGGTGGTGGCGAGCTCTTCCCGGTACCTCGAGATTAGGAGCAGGGCGTAGTTGGTCCCGGCGCCGAAGACGAGGACGCTGATGATCCCGGCGTCGAACTGCAGGTCCCACGTGGAACCGGCAGCCGCGGTCAGGCGGCCGGCGAGTCCGTCGGCCAGGCCGACGGCGGCGAGCGGCAGCAGCCACAGCACCGGTGACCTGTACGTGACGATGAGGAGTACCGCGACGATCAGGATGGTCACGAGCAGCAGGGTGAAGTCGGCCCCTTCGAAGGAGGCGGCGATATCGGCGCCGAAGGCCGGTCCGCCCGTCGCGAGCAGGTTCATCCCCTCCGGGGCGTGCTCGTCGACGTCGGCGCGGAGCGCCGAGATCACGGCGGCGGTGTCGGTGCTCGTCTGACCTACCGCGATCGGCGTCACCAGAACTGCGGCCTTCTCGTCCTCGCTCACGAGAGGCCCCGTCGGATCCGCGTCCGCGTGCGTGCCGAGCACCGGGAGGAGACTTTCGAGGGCGTCGACGTCCTGTGCCGAGAGCGTCGCGCCGTCGTTGCGCGACGCGACCACGATCACGGACTGGCGATCCGCGTTCGGGATCTCGGCCAGCAGGGCGCTCGCTCGCGCCGACTCCGATCCCGCGGGGGCCTGCTCGTTGCCGGCCGGGGCCTTCGCCGACCCGAACAGGCCGAAGAGAGCCGTCATGATCAGGAGGACCACGCCGAGCATGATCCATGCGCCGCCACGGGAGGTCATCCACTCGGGAAAGCGCCGAAGAGCGCGAGAATCTGCCATACCTGTCACTCCACCAGGAGCGTCGTGCGGCGACATCGTCAAGACGATGGAGGGAAGTCTCCCTCTTTCGATGGATGCCGGTCGGTCAGCGAGGGGGACGCCGAATCGGTCGCGTCGAGGCGAGGATCAGAGAAGTGGAGGGGCTGACGGGAATCGAACCCGCGCTGTCTGCTTGGGAAGCAGAAGTTCTACCATTGAACTACAGCCCCGTACCCGCCCGAGAGCAGGTGGAGCAAGCCTACCTGTCGCAGGCCGGATGGCCAAAGCGCGGGTCGCTCGTGACTAGGCTTGTGCCGTGCTTCTCAGCGATCGCGATATCAGAGCAGAACTCGCCTCCGGCCGCGTCGGCCTGGAACCGCATGCGCCGGAGATGATTCAGCCGTCGAGCATCGATGTGCGGCTGGACCGCTACTTCCGCCTCTTCGACAACCACAAGTACCCGTTCATCGACCCCTCGGTCGATCAGCCCGAGCTCACACGGCTGATCGAGGTCGACCCGGACGAGCCCTTCATCCTGCACCCCGGCGAGTTCGCGCTGGGGGCCACGTTCGAGCAGGTCACCCTGCCGGACGACGTCGCCGCCCGGCTGGAGGGCAAGTCCTCTCTCGGTCGCCTCGGGCTCATCACCCACTCGACCGCCGGCTTCATCGACCCGGGCTTCTCCGGGCACGTGACCCTGGAGCTCGCGAACGTGGCGACGCTGCCGATCAAGCTGTGGCCCGGCATGAAGATCGGCCAGCTCTGCTTCTTCCGGCTCACCTCGCCGGCGGAGAACCCGTACGGCTCCGGCCCCTACGGCAACCGCTACCAGGGCCAGCGCGGACCGACGGCGTCCCGCTCCTTCCAGAACTTCCACCGCACGGACGTGGGTGTGACCGACATCGGAGCCGTCGGAGGCTGACATGAGCGACGCGAGCGGGACCACCCCCGACGAGCCTGGGGCGCCGTACGAGGCAGTGCCGCCGGACGCGGCGGGACCGGAGATCGCTCCCGCCGATGCGGTGATCCCGTCCGCCGATGACGTGATCCCGCCCCCGCCACCGGAGACGCCGATTCCGGAGGGACTACTGGCGACGCCGGACGCCGCGGACGATGTGCTTCCGGCCCCGACCCGTCGCTCGGAACGATCCCGTCCGACGCCCGCGATCCTCCAGGGTGAGCAGCCCGCGGCGGCCGCCGACGACTGGGCGCAGCGATCGATCGCGCCGGAGGTCGCCGACACCGGGAGCTACCGGGTGCTCGCCGTCGTGGTCTTCGTCGTGCTGTTCCTGCTGCTCGCGGCGGCCGTGGTGACGCTCGTGGTGCTGATCACCACTGTCGGGCTGCCGTTCGCGGCGGCCGGCCCGGACGCGGGCTTCCTGCCGATCCGGGTGTAGCGCTGCGGAGGGCGGCGGCCCGGTCTGCCGGTGCGGCGTCGGTGGCTGCCCGTCCCGTCGCGGTGCCGAGCGCATCGACGGCGTCGAGTCCTCCGGTCACGAGGGCGACCACCGCATCGAGGGTCGGGTCCGCCGACAGCACTTTCGTATGGCCGAGACCCACGGTGCGGACGAGGCGGGAGCGGCCGCGGTGGGTGGCGTGCAGCCTGAGGGTGTCCTGGTCGGTCATCCGGCGGTCGCCCCGATCGTGCACGAGGAGCAGCGCGGTGTCGGCGGGCAGAGGATCCGCGGCCGCGTCGTATCGCTCGGCGGCGGAGGCGGTATCGAGGTCGAGTCGGCGGTGGAAGCGGGTGCGGAGCCGTTCCGCGGTGGCGGGGTCGAGGCGGAGGTCGTGCGCGAACTGGGCGAGGAAAGCCTCGGGAGCCGCGGCACCGGCGACGACGGCGACGGCGGGGACCGGGCCGGACGTCCGGGCGACGGTCAGTGCCGCGAGACCCCCGAAGGAGTGGCCGATGAGGGCGGAGAAGGGGCCGTGGGTGTGTTCCAGCTCCTGCGCGGCCTCGACCCAGTCGCGGATGTCGGTCCTCCGCCCGCCGGAGGAGCCGTGGGCCGGAGCGTCGAAGGCGACGACCCGGAGCCCCTCGGCGACGAGCTCCCGCACGAGTGGCGCGAACTGCGAGGCGCGGCCACGCCAGCCGTGCAGAAGCAGCACGGTGCGCGGACCCCCGCCCCACGTGTAGGTCGTGACGGGGATGTCGCGCACGAGGATGCTCCCGCGGCGGGCGGCCTCATGGGTCGCGGCGTCGGTGGCACGCACGCCCATCCGCGGGCGGGTGGAGAAGAACAGCCGGTATGCGAGGTCGCCGGCGAGGCGGGGAGTGACACGTCCCACAGCGGGGAGGGTGCGGACGAGGAGGGTGGACGCGGACGGCATGGGGGCTCCTTCACCGAACTATACGAACGATCATCCGTATAGTAGGCGAACGATCGTTCGTATACTAGGGCTATGACGGACACGGTGATGCAGGATGGCCGGCGGGCGCGCGGCGACGCCTCCCGCCGCATCGTGCTGGAGAGTGCGACCGACCTCGCCTCCGTCGAGGGTCTGGACGGCGTGACGATCGGGCGCCTCGCCGCGGCCTCGGGGTCGAGCAAGAGCAGCATCGCGACGCTGTTCCAGAGCAAGGAGGGCCTGCAGCTCGCGACGGTCGCCGCCGCTCGGGACATCTTCGTCGCGCGGATCATCGAGCCTGCCCGCGCCCAGCCGAGAGGAGCGCATCGCCTGGCCGCGCTCCTCCACAATGCCTTGGTCTACTCGAAGGACCGCGTCTTCACGGGCGGCTGCTTCTTCGCGGCGACTGCGGCGGACGTCGACTCCAAGCCCGGCCCCGTGAGCGATGCCGTGCGGGCAGCCCTCGTCGACTGGTACGGGTACATCGAGGCCCAGCTGCGGTTCGCGGCGGCGGAGGGCGAGGTCGACGCGGCCGACGTCGAGGTCCTGGCCTTCGAGCTCGTCGCCCTCAATGAGCAGGCCAACGCGCGGTCGCTCCTCCTGCGGAGCGACAAGCCGTACGGGCTTGCGGCGGCCGCCATGCGCGCGCGTCTCCGTGACGCCGGTGCCCCCGACACCGCCCTCGCCCTCCTCGCCCTCTAGCCCCATCCCGCGGCCGGGGCCCCACGCCCCGTTCCCCCTGCGGGATCACGAACGCCCCGCAATCCCGCTTCGAAGGCCCGCTTCTGATCCCATCCGACGGCCGGGTCTGCCCCCTTCGCGTGCGGGATGAGAATCGGGCCCCGAGATCCACCGGAAGGGGCGTTTCTGATCCCCGTTCGACGGTCGGGCCCTGCCGTCTTGCGTGCGGGGTGAGAAATGGGCCGCGAGGCGCGACGGAGGGGCCGTTCCTGATCCACGCACGTGCCTTCCCTGTACTTGTCGCCTCGGGCCCTTGCGCATGCACCGGGCGCCTCGTCCCCGCTCCCTCCCGCGCCGCCCGCCTGGATCACCGGGCGGGATCGAAAACGTGCCGCTGAGGCGTTCGGGAGGGGCGATTCTGATCTCGTTCGGAGAGTGGGTACTCGCATCGCTGAGGTGTGGGATCAAGAACGTGCCGCGGGGCGGCTGTGGAGGCGCGACTCTGATCCCGTCTCGACTCAGGGCGCTTCGTCCGCGTCTCCGCCTCGGGGCGCTGGGGTACGGGTGGGGGATCAGAAGAGTGCCGCGGGGGCGCCCGAAGGCGCGGAAGTGATCCCGGCTCCGGTTTCGCGAAGCGCAAAGCGCCTCACCCGGGAGTCGGGTGAGGCGCTTGAGGGGGACGGTCAGGCGGTGTGGCCGTGGGGGAATCCGGCGTCGAAGCCGCGCTCGAATGCGCGCTCAGCCATCCGCTGCGCCCGATGGCCGTTGCCGTGGCCGCGATGCGCGTGACCGTGATCGCGGTGTGCGTGACCGTCGTGGTGACCGCGTCCGCGGTACCCGCCGTCCTCCTCGCCATCGTGACGGTCGAAGCCGTGCCGGGGCTCGAAGTCCCCGTGTCCGAAGCCGTGCCGGGGCTCGAAGTCCCCGTGTCCGAAGCCGTGCCCGGCACCGAAGCCGTGCCGGGGCTCGAAGTCCCCGGGGCCGAAGCCGTGTCCGGGTCCGAAGCCGTGCCCGTGTCCGCGCCGGCGGCCGAAGCCGTGCCGGGGGCCGAAGCCGAACCCGGGGCGCCGCTTCCGGGGGAGAGGAGTCTCCTCGTCCCAGTCGAAGGCGCGAGCGATCTTCTCGAGTGCAGCGAGGGTCGTCGCCATCTCCTCGTCGGAGACCGCGCCGGCGACCTTCGCGCGAATGCTGTCGACGGCGGCGCCGAGGCGTTCCTTCGCCGCGCGGCCTTCCCCAGTGAGTGTCCACCCGTCGCCGTCCGCTTCGACCCAGCCGCGGTCGACGAGGTCGTGCAGCTTGTGCGGGTTCAGCGGGCGGCGCGAGGGCGCCGAGCCGTCGACGACGTTCAGCAACCGCCAGTCGCGACGGGTCACGCCCTCCGCGGCGAAGGCGGTGGCGAATTCCTGGGCCATCAGGCGATCCACGGCCTTGAGCCAGTAGCCGAACGGACGGGAGCTGTTGTCAGAGGTGTTGTCTGTCGTGGTGTTCATGGTGATCCTTCATGGTCTGTGGTGCACCGATGACGGATGTCATCCGACATATCAATGTCAGTGTGCATGTGTATGCAGTGTGACATGGATGGGAGACGCATGTCAAGCTGCATGTAAAATCGGGGCATGGCCACCGATCCGATCGACCCCGCGTCCCCCGACGCCGCCGAAGCGATCGCGCAGGCGCTCTCCCGACTGGGCGGACGCCGCCCCGGACCCGGCGGTCGCGAGCACGGCGGGCCGCACGGTGCACACGGTCACGGCCCTCACGGCGACCCGCACGAGCACTTCGCTCACCATCGTGGTCACCCGGGGATGCCGCCCTGGATGGCCGACGGCGGCCGCCTCGGCGGACCGGCCCGTCTCCGCATGCTCGAGGCGCTCGCCGCCGCGCCCGAACCCCTCAGCGTGAGTGCGCTCGGGCAGGCGATCGGCGTGGATCAGCCGCGGGCGTCCCGGCTCGTACAGCAGGGCGTGCAGGCCGGGTTCGTGCGGCGCGAGGCCGATCCGGACGACGCCCGCCGCACCCGCATCGCGCTGACCGAGGAGGGCCGGCGGCTCGCCCGCGGGATGCGGGGGGAACGCCGCGAGATGCTCGGCCGCGCGCTGGAGTCCTTCACCGAGGAGGAGCGCACCGAGCTCGCGCGGCTGCTCACCAAGCTCGCCGACAACTGGCGCGCCTGACCGGCCTCACACCCGAGCGAAATCCAGCGAGGTCTCGTCGTCCACCGAGAGCGACAGCACGACGGTCTCGACAGCATCGTGGGCCTCGATCCGCCGCTCCACCTCCCGCAGCCGCCGGGCCACGTCGTGCTCACGCGCATCGCCCGCGAGGTCGACCTCGGCGACGAGGAACAGCCGATTCGGCCCCACGTACTCGATGTGCAGGTAGGTGACCCGCTCGATCTCGTCCATGCCGAGGAGGGCCGTGCCCACCCGCGAGCGCAGTGCGGGGGACACCGACGTGCCCACGAGGAACGCGATGTTCCGCCCGATCAGGATCACGGCGACGACGCCGAGCAGGATCCCGACGAGGATCGACCCGATCGCATCCCACGCGGCGACGCCGGTGAGCTGGTGCAGGAGGATCGATCCGCCCGCCAGCACGAGGCCGATGAGGGCGGCGGAGTCCTCGAAGAACACCGCCCGGAGTGTGGTGTCGCTCGTCTCGAGCACGAAGTCCCACGTGGAGGACCCGCGTTCCTTGGCCAGCCGACGGGAGCGGACCATCGCCTGCGTGAACGACGCCCCCTCCAGCACGAAGGCGATGCCCAGCACGACATAGGCGACGACCGGGCTCTCCACGGGGCCGGTGTCGGACAGCTCCTGGATCCCGTGCATGATCGACACGATCGAGCCGGCGGTGAAGATGCCGAACGCGGCGATGAGAGACCAGACGAACGCGTTGCGGCCGTAGCCGAGCGGATGCCGGGCGTCCTTGGTCTTCGCGCCGCGCCGGTCGGCGATGAGCAGGAAGATCTCGTTCCCCGCGTCGGCCCAGGAGTGCGCGGCCTCCGCGACCATCGACGCGGACGAGGTGATGACGGCGGCGACCGTCTTCGCGGTCGCGACGAGGATGTTGGCGAGGAAGGCGAGGACGACGGTCACCGGGTCAGGCTACTCCCGCCGGCCCCGCTCTTTCGCCGGGCACAGCTTCGGAGCCCCGCCGCGACTCGCCGCCGTCAGGGCCCGACGGCCGGCGTGTCGGCTCCGAGGTCCGAAGCTGTGCACGGAGCGGACTCAGCGCGGTGCCTTCACGGGCAGCAGGAGGAGGAACCCGATGATGAGGACGATGACGATGCCGAGGATGCCGTATGCGGTCTGACTCGTGGCGACGATCAGCACGGTCCAGGCGGCCGAGGCCATCCAGCTCGCCGCCCTGCCCGTCGTGGCGTAGAGGCCGAAGATCTCGCCTTCCCGTCCGGCCGGTGTGACGCGGGCGAGGAAGGACCGTGCCGCTGCCTGCGCCGGTCCCACGAAGGCGCAGAGCACGAGGCCGCCGATCCAGAACACGAGGGACCCGGCGTCGCGCAGCAGGAACACCGCGAGTCCGGCGACGATCATCGACCCGATCGAGCCGAGGATGATCCGCTTGGGGCCGAGGCGGTCGTCGAGGCGTCCGGCGATGATGGTCGAGACACCGGCGACGAGGTTCGCGGCGATGCCGAAGACGATGATGTCCTGGGTGCCGAACCGGAACACCGCGGTCCCGATGATGGCGCCGAACGCGAAGACGCCGCCGAGACCGTCGCGGAACACGGCGCTGGCGAGCAGGTACCAGAACGTCGACCGGGTCTGGGGGTCGCGGTAGAGGCCGATCACGTCTTGCACGAGCAAAGCGTACGAACGGAAGAACCCGACCTTGCGCTCCGGCCGCCCGAGGGACGGCTCCGGCACGTTGAGGAAGATCGGGATGCTGAAGACGATCGCCCAGACGGCGCATCCCACCGCGATGAGCCGGTACGCGAGGCCGTTGTCGGTGGACATTCCGAACCAGTCGAAGGTGTCCAGCAGGACGACGATGACGAGGGCGATGATGCCGCCGAGGTAGCCGAAGCCCCAGCCGAGTCCGGAGATGCGGCCGACGTTCTTCGGGTTCGCGATGCCGATGAGCATGGCGTTGGAGTTCACCGCGGCGATCTCGCCGAACACGGAGCCGGCGGAGATCAGCGCGACGCCGAGCCAGAACAGGGCCGGCTGCGGCTCCACGAACCACAGCCCCAGCATGCAGAGGATGAGGGCGCCGGTGCCGATGCCCAGCCAGAGCTTCTGTCGTCCGGCGGCGTCGGCGCGCTGACCGAGGACGGGGGCGAGCAGGAGGATGCCGAGGGCGGCGATCGTCGAACCCAGTCCGAGACCGGAGGCGAGGTCGGCCTCCGCGGCGACGCGGACCGGGTCGCTCGGGTCGAGGGCGGCGACCTCCGGCGGCAGGAATGAGGCGCTGACGAGGTACAGCGCGGTGAAGACGAACGTGAGGATGACGGTGTTGAACGGCTGCGTCGCCCAATCCCACAGCGCCCAGGAGTACACCTGTTTGCGGGGTGCGGGGGTGTCTCCGCGCAACTCGAGTCCGACGACGGCAACGGCGCCGCTGTTCGCTGTCGCCACGGGCTCGGGGGCGCCCGCGGCGGGATCGGGTGAGGTCATGCTCGAAGTCTGGCCGCGGACGGTGAACGGCCGGTGACGGCGCGCCGTCACCGGCCCCGAGCGCGAGGCGGGGTCAGAGGGCGGGACCGCGACGGATCCGCACGGGTCCACGGGCGTCTTCGACCCGGACCGGTTCGCCCTTCTGCGTGACGACCACGACGTCGCGGGAGGCGAGGTCCGCCGCGACACGGCGGACGTCGGGCATCCGGTCGCGCCATGCCTCGCCGCCGACCGCGCGGGCGACGTCGCTCGGACAGATCGACGAGTCGGTGCGCTTCCTGGTGAGGGCGCGCATCGTCGCGGCGATCCGCTCCTCCGCCTGGGCTGCGGAGGGTTCCTCCCACCACGGCGCCCCCCGCTCGCCGAGCGCGGTCTTCGCATCCCGCACGCGACCGCGGGCGTCGGGCTCCGCGTTCTTGACCGCGCGCCGCGCGGCCATCAGCTCGTCCACGAGCTCCTGTCGCAGGTTCTCGGGGATCGACGGATCGGTGGCGCGCCACCGCCGACCGTTCACGACGATGTGATGCCCGTCCGCCGTGCGCTCCGGTCCGGCCCCGTCGACGCTTCCGGTCTCCTCATCAGCCATGCCGCCATCCTGCCTCCGGACTTCCGGTACTCCATCCCCCTTGACGCGCCCGTCTCCCGCCGCCCCGCCTGCTGCCCGGTCTCGTACGCCGGCTCAATACCGCTCCGCCCGCCCGCTCCGCAGGCCCGGAATCCGTCCCGCCCCATGAACCTCTCCCGGTGGAAGTCCGAAAACGAGCCGCGGGCGAGAGTGCGCGGGGCGTTTCTGAACCCTTAAGAGGGCGTGCGGTAGCATCGCTCACCATGGAGCGCTACGGAAAGTGGAATCTGCTCGGGGCCGCTGCTTTCCTGAGCGTGGGCATCTTCATGCTCATCGATGGCGTCGGCCCGGAGTGGCACTCGTACGTCACCGTGGTGCTCGCGTTCCTCGCGGCGGGGGCGTGGATCGTCCGTTACGTCCATGAGGCGCGCAAGGCCAAAGCGGAGGGGGCCTCCGACCCGGCGTGAGCCCACCCGGCATCGCGGTAGGAGTGCGAAAACGGCCCGCGAGTGAGAGCGCAAGGCGCGTTATCGACCCGGCGTGGAGTGGCCGAGGAGCTCAGTCCGTCCGGAGGGGGCGGAGGGTGCGGGCGTAGTCCTCCTTGAGCACCGCGAGGTGCAGCCACGCCTCGATCCGGGTCACGCCGGGGAGCGCGCGCAGCCGCTCCAGGCTCGCGTATAGGGCTCCGGCTGAGGGCTCCACGAGGGTCGCGACGGCATCGAACCGCCCGAGGGTCCGCGCCGCGAAGTCGACTCCGCGCCCCCGCCGCAGCTCCTCGATCACGGCCTCGTCGTCGTCTCCGAGGGTCATGCCCACGCCCATCGACAGCTGCCGGTGCGCGAGGCCGCGTGCCTCGACCGCGCTGATCTTGATGACGCCGGCGTCGATGAGCCGCTGCACCCTGGTCGCGACGGCCGAGGGGGAGAGGCGCACCGCTTCCCCCAGCGCGCGGAAGCTCTTGCGCCCGTCGGCCTGCAACTGCTCGATCAGCGCCTCGTCGATCGCGTCGAGGGTGACGCCGCCGTGGTATTCCGAGACGAAGAAGCCCTTGACGACCGTCGAGTAGATGATCGTGCTGATATCGAGCACCCCTGCACTTCCACGGATGCGGGCGAGCAGGTCGTGCAACTCCGACATCGAGCCGACGCGCACCTCGGTGACGATGTCGTGCGCCCCGCCGACCGCCGACACCAGCACGGTCTCGCTCATGTCGCGCAGGTGCTCGGCTACGAGCTCGACGGCCCCGTCGGTGCGGATGGAGACGTGGGCGAGGACGTGTTGACCGAGGAAGACGGGATCGACCGCGGCCACGACGCGCACCGTGCGGTCGGCGAGCATGGTCCGCAGGCGGGCGGCCACCGCGGCGCGGGACTGGCCGAGGCGCTGGGCGAGGGAGAGGACGCTCGCGCGCCCGTCCTCCTGCAGCGCTCGGATGAGTTCGGCGTCGAAGTCCATGGTCCCGGCAGCTTTCGTCAGATTCCCGCGATCGCACGGTTCGCCGTGCATACGAACAGTGTAGGTGGGCCTTCGACCGCGAGGAAGGTGCGGATTGTGCGGTGAGCGCGACAGAACACCAGTGAATCACTGTTCTCACTGGAGTTCTGTGCTTGCCCACGGTGCCGAGTGTCCGTAGCATCCTTCGCTATCCGACATCTTCCGCAAAGGAGCGGGCACCCCCATGACCACTACCCCCACCAGCGGCACCCACAGCCGGGCGCGCCGCGCCGGCATCGCCGCCTTCGTCGGTACCACCATCGAGTGGTACGACTTCTACGTCTACGCGACCGCCGCGGCGCTCGTCTTCGGTCCGCTGTTCTTCCCGAGCGGCGACCGACTGGCCGAGACCGCAGCGGCTTTCGCGACCTTCGCGGTCGCCTTCCTCGTCCGCCCGCTGGGTGGCATCATCTTCGGCCACATCGGCGACAAGCTCGGCCGCCGCACCTCGCTCGTGATCACACTGCTGCTGATGGGCGCCGCGACCGTCCTCGTCGGCTGCCTCCCGACGTACGAGAACATCGGCATCCTCGCTCCGATCCTCCTGATCCTGCTCCGCGCGGTGCAGGGCCTCGCGGTCGGCGGCGAGTGGGGCGGCGCGGTGCTCATGAGCGTCGAGCACGCCCCCGAGAAGTCGAAGACGTTCTACGGCGGCTTCACGCAGCTCGGCAACCCGGCCGGTGCGCTGCTCGCCTCGGGCATCTTCGCGATCATGACCCGCATGGGCGACGACTTCATCATCAACGGCGGCTGGCGCATCCCGTTCCTGCTGTCGATCGTGCTGGTCGGCGTCGGCTTCTGGGTCCGCTATCGCGTCGAGGAGACCCCGGTCTTCGAAGCGAAGGTCGAGGGTCGCAAACAGTCGATGCCGCTGGCCTTCGCGCTGCGCACCAACTGGCGTCCGATCCTGCTCGGCATCGGCATCCTGCCCATCTCGACCGGCGGCTACTACCTGGCCACCACCTTCGCCACGGCCTACGCCACCGGCGACACGGTCGCCATCAGCGAGCAGGTCATCCTCGACGCCATGACGATCGCCTCCTTCGTGGAGTTCGTGGTGACGCTGCCGGTCGCCTGGCTCGGCGACAAGTGGGGCCGCAAGAACGTCATGTACATCGGTCTCATCACCTCCGTGCTGACCTTCGCGCCCTTCCTGCTGCTGATGCCCGGACGCGTGGAGCCGTTGATCTTCCTCTTCGCCTCGCTCGTGCGCATCGCGATGAGTGCGACGTACGCGCCGATCGCCGCGCTGCTCTCGCAGATGTTCCGTCCGCAGGCCCGCTACACCTCCATCGCGCTGTCCTACGGTGTCGGCGCTGCGATCTGGGCCGGGTTCTCGCCCTGGTTCGCGACGCAGCTCATCGCGTGGACGGGCAGCATCTGGTCGGTCATCGCGATGTTCATCGGCATGGCTCTCATCGCCGGTATCTGCACGCGCCTCGCACCACAGCACTCGGACGAGGCCCCCGTGACGGCATCCTTCACCGCCCGAACCGACACCACGGCGAACCGCCTGCCCTGACCGGCCCCTTCCCCGTACGACACCACCACCGCGAACAGGCTCCCCATGAGAAAGCTCACTCCCTTCGACCGCTCGGCCCAGGCCGCTCCCGCCCTCATCACCGCGCGGGCGATCCACACGGCGGACGCCTCCGACACGACGGCGACCGCGATGCTGACCGACCGGGGGCGCATCGTCGCCCTCGGCACGGCGGCGGAGTGCGAGGACGTGGCGGCGCGGGCGGGCCTCACCCCGGAGCGCGTCGACCTGGGGGAGGCGGTCGTCGTCCCCGGCTTCGTGGACGCACACGCGCATCCGCTGATGTTCGGGCAGATGATGACGTGGGTGGACTGCGGCCCCGAGAAGGCGGGGAGCATCCCGGAGATCGTGGCCCTGCTGAAGGCCGCGGCCGCCGGCCTCCCTGCCGGACGCCCGGTGCGCGGCTACGGCTACGAGCAGCGGAACCTCGCCGAGAAGCGGCACCCCACGCGGTTCGAGCTCGACGAGGTCGCCGCCGACCGCGAGGTGTACCTCATGAACGCCTCCGGCCACGGCGGGGTGGTGAACTCGTACACGCTCGAGCTCAACGGCGTGGACCGGGACACCCCGAACCCGGACGGCGGCGAGTTCTTCCGCGACGCCGATGGTGAGCTGACGGGTGAACTCTCGGATGCGGCGTGCAACATCCTCACCGGCGTGCACGGGGTGAAGATCGGCCATCACGGCCCGAACTTCCACCTCGCGGACGAGCCGGAGGAGCACCTGCGGCAGCTCGACGCGGCGACGCAGCGGTTCCTCGCGGGCGGCGTCACCTCGATCGGCGACTGCCAGGTCACGCGGCGCGAGTTCGACATGTATCTGCGGCTGGCCGAGGCCGGGCGGCTCGAGCTTCGGGTGTCGATGTATCTGCTGTCGCACCTGCTCGACGAGGCGCTGGAGATGGGGCTGGTCGGGCAGTTCGGCAACGCGCACCTGAGCTTCGCCGGCATCAAGTTCTACGCCGACGGCACCCTCGGCGGTTGGACCGCGTACTTCCCGGACGGCTACGTCGGCGACCCCTGCCGCACCGGCCAGCTCTACCACGAGCCCGCCGATTACGCGGAGCTCATCCGCAAGGCGCACGCGGCCGGGCTGCAGACCGCGACGCACGCCCAGTCGCCCACCGCGATCGAGATGGTCGTGTCGGCGGTCGAGGCAGCCCTCGCGGAGCGTCCGGACGGCGACGCCCGGCACCGCATCGAGCACTGCGGCCTGCCCACGCCCGCACAGATCGAGCGGATGGCGGTCGCCGGCATCCGTCCCGTCAACCAGACCCAGCACTACTTCAACTGGGGCGAGGGTGTGGAGGAGGCCATCGGCACCCCCGGCGAGCGCTTCAACCCCCTCGGGGAGTTCGAGCGCGCCGGCGTGCCCATGACGATCTCGTCGGATGCCCCGGTCGCCGAGCCCATCCCCCTGGAGGCGATCCAGACCGCGGTCACCCGGGTCACCCGCCGCGGACACCAGCTCGGCCCGGACGACCTGCGCATCTCCGCGATCGCGGCGCTCCGAGCGCACACGATCGAGGGCGCGGTGTCGATCGGACGGGAGGACGACCTCGGCTCGCTGGAGCCGGGCAAGTACGCCGACTTCGCGGTGCTCTCGGGCGACCCGCTCGCGGTGCCTGCCGAGGAGATCGCCGCGATCGAGGTCCGTGAGACCTGGGTCGACGGCGTCCGTCGTCACGCGGTGTGAGGATGACCCGATGAGCACCGACATCAGCGGAGACGACCGGTATACCGACACCGCGGGCCGCGCGGTCCTGGAGACCATCCGCGGCTACGGGATCACCGCGATCTTCGGCATTCCCGGCACGCACAACCTGGAGTTCTACCGGCCCCTCGCCGACCTCGGCATCCGCGCCGTGACGAACCGCCACGAGCAGGGATCGGGCTACGGCGCCGACGGCTGGTCCCAGCAGACCGGCCTTCCCGGTGTGGTGATCACCACCTCCGGTCCCGGTCTGCAGAACGCGATGAGCGCCATCGGCACCGCGTTCTGCGAGTCGCGACCACTCATCGTCCTGTCCCCGGGGGTGCCACTCGGGGCGGAGTTCGCCGACGTCGGCACGCTGCACGAGACGAAGGACGCGACGGCCATGGTCGCGGCGATCGCGGAGTGGTCGCGGCGGGTGTCGTCCGCAGCGGAAGCGGTGCAGGCCGTGCATGACGCATTCCACCTCTTCCGCACCGGCCGCCCCCGACCCGTGCACATCGAGATCCCGCTCGACGTTCTGGAAGCACCCGCCGAGGTGCCTGCGGAGGACCGGAGGCCGCGGTCGATGCCCGACCGCGTCTCCGGAGACCCGATCGCGCTCGCCGAGGCCGCCCGACTGCTGTCCGCCGCCCGCACCCCGGTGATCGTCGCCGGTGGGGGCGCGGTGGACGCCGCGCACCAGATCGTCGCGGTGGCCGAGCGGCTCGGCGCCCCTGTGCTCACGACCCTGAACGGGAAGGCCGTGCTCGACGAGCGGCATCCGCTGTCGCTCGGCTCGAACCTGCGTCTGGCCGCCGCCCGCGCCGTGGCCGAGGACGCCGATGTGCTCCTCGTGATCGGCTCGAAGCTGGGCGAGGCGGAGCTCTGGGCGCCGCGGCTCGAGGCGCGCGGTGCCGTGATCCGCATCGACATCTCCCCGGAGCAGCGCGACAAGAACCTCGCGGCGACCGTCGGCCTCACCGGAGACGCGGCCGCGGTGACCGACGCCCTTCTCCCGCTGCTGCCAGACGCCGCCCGCCCCGCTCGGGACCTCACGGTCGAGCGGGCCGCGATCGCGGCCGAGACGCGGGAGACCGCGCCGGACACCGTCGTGCTCGCCGAGGTCATCGCCGACGCCCTCCCCGCCGACGCGATCATCGCGGGCGACTCCTCCCAGATCGTCTATCTGGCGCTCGGCAGCGTGCTGCGGCAGGAGCATCCGCATTCCCTCCTCTACACGCCGACCTACGCCACGCTCGGCTACGGCCTCCCCGCCGCGATCGGTGCGGCGGTCGCGCAGACGGAGCGCCCCGTCGTCACCGTCATCGGCGACGGCGCCCTGATGTTCTGCGTGAACGAGCTCGTCACCGCCGTCGAGCAGCGTCTCGACGTCACGGTGGTCTGCGTCGACAACGGCGGGTACGCCGAGATCCGGCAGAACGAACTCGACCGCGGGATGGCGCCCGTCGGCGTCGACCTCGTCCAGCCCGACTGGGCCGCGCTCGCGACGGCCTTCGGGGCGACCGGACGGCGCGTGGCGTCGCGCGCCGACATCGCCCCGAGCATCCGCGCGGCCATCGCCGACGGCGGGGTGCAGCTCGTGCACATCCCGCAGCACGCCCTCTGAGACCCACACCTCCCGACGAACAGGAACGAGAAATGACCGACAACATCGGCCCCGTCGACGCCTCCGTGAACCCGCGGTACTCCGGCATCGCCACCTTCGCCCGCCTGCCCCGCATCGAGGACGTGCCGCGCGCCGACATCGCCGTGGTCGGTATCCCGTTCGACTCCGGGGTGAGCTACCGCCCCGGCACCCGCTTCGGCCCGTCCCATGTGCGGGAGTCGTCCCGGCTGCTGCGCCCCTACAACCCCGCGCAGGATGTGTCGCCGTTCCAGGTGGCGCAGGTGGTGGACGCGGGGGACATCCCCGTGAACCCCTTCGACCTCACGGAGGCCGTCACCGAGGTCGAGCGTGCAGCGCTGGCGCTGGGCGAGCGGGTGCAGCGCATCGTCACGATCGGCGGCGACCACACGGTGGCCCTGCCCCTGCTGCGGGCGGTGGCCGCGAAGCACGGACCCGTCGCCGTCCTGCACTTCGACGCGCATCTCGACACGTGGGACACCTACTTCGGGGCGCCCATCACGCACGGCACCCCCTTCCGGCGCGCGAGCGAGGAGGGGCTGATCGACCTCACCGCCAGCTGCCACGTCGGCACCCGCGGTCCCCTGTACTCCCAGCAGGATCTCGAGGACGACGAGCGCCTCGGCTTCTCCATCGTCTCCAGCGAGTACATCGAGGAGCACGGGGTGGAGGCGGCGATCGACCGCATCCTCACCCGCATCGGCGACAAGCCGCTGTACGTCTCGATCGACATCGACGTGCTCGACCCCGCGCACGCGCCCGGCACGGGGACCCCCGAGGCCGGTGGGCTCACGAGCCGCGAGCTGCTGCGCATCCTCCGTGCCCTGCGCGACCGCGACATCGTCGGCGCGGACGTGGTGGAGGTGTCGCCCGCCTACGACCACGCCCAGATGACCGGGATCGCCGCGAGCCACGTCGTCTACGAGCTGGTGACCCTTCTGGCGGCCCGCCTCGCCTCCTGACCGCAGGGGTCAGAAGAGGGTCCCGAGGAGGTCGGCGAACAGGGCCTCGGCGTCGCACTGCACCCGCCGCCGCGTGAACCAGTCGCACACGTTGACGCAGTCGCGGTGCAGCAGGTCGAGGCCCTGCGGATTCGCGATCACGTCGACGATCTGCGGCAGGTCGATCACCCGGACCCGCCCGTTGTGCACAAGGAGGTTGTAGGCGGAGAGGTCGCCGTGCGCGAAGCCCGCGGCGGCGAAGACCCGCATGAGCTCGACCACCTGCGCGAAGTACTCCTGCAGTTCGGCGTTCGACCCGCGCACCTGCGCGAGCCGGGGTGCCGCGATGCCCCGGTCGTCGCCGAGGAACTCCATGAGCACCTCGGTGCCGCTGACCTGCACGGGATAGGGGACCGGGGCGCCGCGCTCCCACATCCGGCACAGGGCCTCGAACTCCGCGAGCGACCACTGGGCTGCGGCGACCTCCCGTCCGTGGGCGGTCTTCTTGGCGAGGGCGCGGGTGTCGCGGGTGTTCCGCGTGCTGCGCCCCTCGGTGTAGACCGCGGAGCGCTGGAAGCTCCGGTTCTCGATGCCGCGGTAGCGCTTGGCGGCGAGGAGCGTGCGCTGCGCGGGGTCGTCGGGCACGGCGCGCTCCAGCAGGAACACGTCGGCCTCCTTGCCGGTCTTCAGGATGCCGAGCTCGGTGTCCAGGGCGCCGGCGGAGGTCACGACCCACGCGGGGCGCGGTTCCGGCCCGCGCTCGGTGGGGGTGGATGACGGCCAGGTCGTCCAGCGCTGGTTGGCGCCGGGCTCGACCTCGGCGAAGGAGAGGGCGGTCTCGAGGGAATCGAAGGAGGTGGCGTCGAAGGACGCGGCTTCCGAGGAAGCGGGGGATTCGGTCACGGTGTGGCTCCAGGAAGGAGGCCACGCGGCGATCAGGAGCGGGTGGCCTCGAAGGGAAGGTGGTCGGCGAAAGGCGCGACGACGACAGCGTTCATCTCATCGCCTCCTTCGCTCGGGCTTCCCGGGTGCGTCCCGGTGCGTCGTCGAGCCTAGGGGGTCTGATCGGAGGTTGTCCAGGGGCGGACGATCGGTCGGATGCGGCGGACGACCGGTCGGGCGCGGCCCCGTTCCCGTTGCGAGTCTGGAAGCATGACCACGACCGCCCCCGTCCCGACCCTGCCGACGACCCGCGCCGACCGCATCCGCTACGGAGGGCTCATCGCCCTCATGGTGATGGGGTTCCTGCTGGTGACCGCCGAGTTCCTCCCCAACGGGGTGCTCACCGAGATGGCGGACGGCCTCGGGGTGACCCCCGGGCAGGCCGGGCAGACCGTCACCGTCACGGCCCTCGTCGGACTCTTCGTCGCTCCGACCGTCGGTCTCGTGTTCCCCCGTCTGGACCGCCGATCGCTGCTGGTGTGGATGGCGCTCGCCGCGGCCGTGTCGAACCTCATCGTCGCGATCGCGCCGAACCTCGTCGTCGTGCTGCTGGCACGCTTCCTGCTGGGAGCGGCGATCAGCGCCTACTGGACGATGTCGATCACGGTCGCCGCGCGGCTCGCGGGGTCCGAGCATCTCGGTCGCGGGGTGATGTTCACCTCCGCCGGGGTCTCCCTCGCCACGGTCGCCGGAGTGCCGCTCGGGGTCATGCTGAGCGAGGTCGTCGACTGGCGTGCCGTGTTCGCGATCGCGGGAGTGCTGATGGTGGTGCTCGCCGTCGCGTTGCGGTGGGCGCTGCCGACCGTTCCGGCCGAGCGCGCGTCGAGCCCCCGTCTGCTCGTCGACACGGTACGGCGGCCCGGCATCGGCCTCGGCATGGTCGGACACGTCCTCGTCGTGCTCGGACACTTCCTCGCCTACACCTACGTCCGCCTCGCGCTGGAGCGCATCCCGGACGTGGACGCCTCGACGATCGTCCTGCTGCTGGCGCTGTTCGGCGTGGGCGGACTCCTCGGCAATCTCTCCATCGGCCTGGTGATCGACCGCTCCTTCGCCTTCTTCGCGGTGTTCGCGCCGCTGGTGATCTCGGCCGCCGTGTTGTCGATGGTGCTCTTCTCCGGATCGATCATCGGCATCGGCGCCGTCGTGCTCCTCTGGGGCTTCTTCTTCTCGTCGTGGCTGATCGTCGTGAACACCTGGGTGGGCCACCGCATGCCGGACCGCCTGGAGGCCGGGGGGAGCCTCGTGGTGGTCGGGTTCCAGGGCGCGATCACGCTCGCGGCCGGCGTCGGCGGACTCCTCGTCGACACCCTGAGCGTCGAGCTCGTCTACACGATCGGCGCGGTCTCGCTCCTCGCCGGCGCCGTGCTGTTCGGCCTCTCCAACCGCCGCAGCTCCCGCTCCTGACCCCTGCTTGCCCGGGCACAACTTCGGAGCCGGCCGCCGACACGCCGTCGCCTCGGGCTTCGGAGACGGCGTGTCGCCCCGGGTCTCCGAAGTCGTGCCCGCCCCGAGGCTGGGACGAGGGTGTGGGGATCAGGCAGATCAGGCAGGCACGAGGGAGTGCGAGCCGCGCCAGGAGGACGGGGTCATGCCCGTGCGGCGACGGAACGCGCGGCTGAAACCCTCGTCCGAGGCGTAGCCGAGCTCGCGCGAGACGCTCGACACGGATTGCCCGGCCTGGAGCATCCGCTTCGCGGCGTTGATGCGCACCTCGGTGACGTAGTCGGCGGGGGAGCGGCCGACGGCGAGACGGAACCGCTCCGCGAAGGCCGACCGTGACATGGCGCCGACAGCGGCCAGGCGTTCGACGGTCCAGTCCCGGCCCGGCTGCTCGTGGATGGCGTCCACCACGCGGTCGAGGAAGGGGTCCTTCGACAGCGAGGGCCATCCGGCGGGCGCACAGCCGTTGGCCGCCCAGGCGCGGATCACCGAGAGCAGCACGGTGGTCGCCATCATCCGGCAGATCAGCGGGTCGCCCTGGCGCACGGGGCACGCGGCCGCGTCGACGATCCCCATGTTCTCGGCGAGGGCGGCGGCGGCCGGCTCCAGCGCGTCGAACCCTGTCACCGTGAGGAAGGGCGGCAGGAGTGCCGGGAGGGGAGACGCGGTGTCCGCGAGCTCGATGTCGACGACGAGGAGTGCAGTCTCGACGGCGGCCTCCAGTGCGAAGGTGTCGCCGCGGAGCAGCAGGAAGGCATCGCCGGTGACGAGGCGGTCTCGGCGGCCGGGCTCCTCGAGTATGAGCTGCTGCGACGAGCGGTCCACGTCGAGACGGCAGCCGGTGCCGAGAGGCGGATGCCCATGCACGGCGCCGTCGGCGATGTAGACGAGGGTGATCCGGCCGGGAGCCAGCGGCAGCAGTCCCCCGCGGCCCAGCTGCACCCGACGGGCGATCCCCACGCGCAGGTCCACCGTGCCGAGCACAGAGGACAGCGCATCCGCATCCACCGTCACCATGCCTTCGGCAACGTCGCCTGCTGTCCCCCTATTCCCCTTCGAGTCGCTCACCTTGCTCCATTCCGGCGGCGGATGGGGCACAGTGGGCGATTCGAAGCGGGATACGCTGGAGGGGTACCCCACCCGAGGAGTTCCGTGTTCCGCACCCCTGGCCGCCTGTACCGTGTCCTCGCGATCGCGGAGGCGATCACCTGGACCATCCTCATCGCCGCGATCATCGCCCGCGCCGTCGGAGCCCCCGGAGTCGTGGTGACGGTCGGCGGCGGCATCCACGGGTTCGTGTTCCTCGCCTATGCCGCGACCGCCGTCCTCGTCGCGCTCAACCAGCGGTGGCACCCGGGCGTCGGGGTGCTCGCGGTCGTCAGCGCCGTCGTCCCGTACGCGACCATCCCGATGGAGATCTGGCTGCACCGCACCGGTCGTCTCCGGGGTGACTGGCGTCTCGACGCGTCCGACGACCCGCGCGACCACCGCTGGTACGACCGCCTGATGCGCTGGTTCCTGCGTCGCCCCTGGGTGCTCGCGGTGCTGCTCGTCGTGGGAATCGTCGCGCTGTACGTGATCCTCCTGCTGGTCGGCCCGCCCGGGGGCAAGTGACCCCGATCCCGAACGGCGCGACGCCCGAAGGATGTGGCGCCCTAAGGGATCGGCGTCGATGCCGTCGCGCCGGGAACGCCGGCGGCGTCGAGAGCGGTGCGCAACGCGGAGACTCCCGTGTAGTGGTGCGTGGTCATGCCGAGCGTCCGTGCGCCGCTGAGCTTCCCCGGCGAATCGTCGAGGAAGAAGACCTCCTCCGGCGCGATGGCGAGGTCGGCGACCACGTGTCCGAACGCCCGGACATCCGGCTTGGCGTATCCGATGTCCGCGGAGTTGAACACGCGATCGAAGTGCGCGGCGATGCCGCTGTCGTGAAGCTCCTCGGCGATGGTGTCCGTGCCGTTCGTGAGGATGGCGCACATCATCCCGTGAGAGCGCAGCTCGTCGACGAGCGCGAGCACGTCCGGGTCGGCGGCGAACGGTGTGCGTCCCCATTCCCGCGCGGCGGCTGCGGATCCCGCGGCCTCGCCGACTCGGACGATCCACTCCTCGCGAGTGAGGTTCCCCGTGGTGACCGCGTCGATCAACGGTGACGCGAACGCGATGCGGGCGATCATCCCGGCCGGAATTCCGTGCCGCGCCTCCAGGTCCGGGTCGTGGAGGAAGTGACGGACGACCCCGTCGAGGTCGAAGAGCACGGCACGGATCATGCCCCCATCCTGCCCGCAGGTCGTGCGCCTCGTCAGCGGCGCGCGACGGGCTGCTGGAGTTCCGTGACCCAGTCCGACTGGTCGTCTCCCACGGCGCGGACGTAGAGCTCCCGACAGGGCCCCGCATGCACGAGGCCGCGCGCGACGACCTCGGTGTGGATCGCGTGCCAGCTCTCGGCGATCCGCTCCATCGAGCCGAGGTGCACCCCGCAGACCGCGTCCTCCTCAGCGGGGAGCTCGACGATCTCGATCCCGTCGGCGGCTGGACCGGTATACGAGTACCCGGCGATGACCTCCATCCCGTCCGGCAGCGTCCGGTACAGGGCGATCGGGGTGGTGAGAGAGCCGCATTCGTCTCCGATGACCTCTGCCACGGCGTCGAAGGCGGGTCCCACGACCTCCGCGACCGCGGGCTGCTCGGCGACGACGGAGCGGACGGCGGCCAGACGCACGGCGGGGAGGGGCTTCTGGACGATCTCGATCTGCGACATGTGCTTCTCCTTCTCGATGAGGTGGAGGCGCCGTTCCACATCGACGAGTCGCGCGGCCGCGAGCCGGTGCTCCTGCTCCACCTCGGCGCGCCGGACGCGCAGAAGCGCCGCGATCCGGTCGGCGTCGACGCCCTGGGCGAGGATCGCCGAGATGTCGTCGAGACCGAAGCCGAGCTGACGCAGGGCGACGATCCGGTGCAGGCGCTCGAGCTGCGCCGGATCGTACGACCGGTAGCCGGTGAACTCGTCCACGTGGGCGGGGACGAGCAGCCCGGCCGTGTCCCAGTGCCGGAGCATCCGGTGGGTCACCTGGCCGATCTGCGCGAACGCTCCGATGGACAACATGTCTCTGTTCTCCCGTCTGACACCGTGTGAGAGTCAAGCATGTCGGCTCGCGGCCACCGAGGCGGAGCGGGCTCGGCGTGTTCGCCGTGGCGCGCACTGCATCCCGGCATATCGTTTACTCCACCTGAACTGGGGTTTCAATGTCGGTGGTCCCTGCTTCACTCGGGGTATGACAGGACTGGCGGACGCGACGATCGAGCAGGTGGAGGCGCTCCGAGCGCTCACCGAGATGCTCGTCGGTGTTGAGCGGTCGATCAATGGACTGCAGGCCGCGCGGGACGGGATCCTGGCGCTGGGGTCGCGCCTGGCCGTGGAGGCCGCGGCGCAGGCCGCCCATCCGGACGGCGCGGATCTGAGCGTGCGCACGGTCGCGGCCGAGTTCGCTGCCGCGCTGCGGGCGAGCGACAGGACGGTGCAGCGGCGGATGGCCGATGCGGTCTGGATCGTCGAGCGCTTTCCGCGGCTGTGGGGTGCATGGGGCGCGGGGCAGGTCACCGCCCAGCAAGCCCGCGTCATCGCGGAGGCGGGTGCGCACCTCGAAGACGAGGCGGATCGCGACGCCTTCTCCGCGCGGATGATCGCCTTCGCCGAGAGCGAGGCGCCGAACCGGGTCGCGCGCATGGCGCGCCGGGCCGCGGAGGAGTTTCAGCCGCATACCCTCGCGGACCGTCACGAGGATGCCCGTGAGCGGCGGCGCGTGTGGGTACGGGATGCCCCTGACGGGATGGCTGAGCTCGGACTTCTGGGGCCGGCGGCGCTGGTGCACGGCGTGTTCGACCGGCTGACCACCATGGCCACGACCACGCAGGCCGGCGATGACCCGACGGACCTGCGCACCATCGCCCAGTCCCGGGCCGACCTCGCGCTCGACCTCCTCCTCACCGGTGCGCCGGCCGGCCATGATGATCATGACGGCGCGCTGGCCGCCATCGTCCCCACGGTCGCGATCACGGTCCCCGTCATGACCCTCCTCGGTCGGGGAACGGCGCCGGCGGAACTCGACGGGCGCACCCCGATCGACCCCGCCACGGCACGGAGGCTGGCAGGGGCCGCCTCCGGATGGGATCGCATCCTCACGCACCCCGTGACGGGCACCGTCCTCGCCGTCGACCGGTATCGCCCGAACGCGGAACTGCGACGCCACCTGCGGGCCCGAGATCAGCGATGCCGCTTCCCCGGTTGCGGATATCCGCCCGCGGAGTGCGACATCGATCACCACCGTGACGCCGCGCTGGGCGGGGAGACGTCCGCCTCGAATCTCGGCCATCTGTGCCGTCGACATCATGTCTTGAAACATCAGTCCGCCTGGCATGTCGAGGCGCGTGGCGACGGCCTCTATGCCTGGACGAGTCCGACGGGGAGGGTCTACATCGACCGCCCGCCGCCGTCGAACACCGTCACCTTCGCCGAAGGATCGACGGACGCGCCGTTCTGACCGCCCGGCGGGAAAACTTGAGCCTGTTCATATCAAGTTCATTTGACAGCCTTTCGGCCCCGGCGTACACTTGAGCCATCGCGACTCAGGTTTCCCTGATCGCCGCAGGTTTTCGGACCACTACAGACTTCCCAACAAAGGAGAGAACACATGGCACGTGCTGTCGGTATCGACCTCGGAACCACCAACTCCGTCGTCAGCGTCCTCGAGGGTGGCGAGCCCAAGGTCATCGCCAACGCAGAGGGCTTCCGCACGACCCCTTCGGTCGTCGCCTTCACCAAGGACGGGGAGGTGCTCGTCGGCGAGACCGCGAAGCGCCAGGCCGTCACCAACGTCGACCGGACGATCGCCTCGGTCAAGCGCCACATGGGCACCGACTGGAGCTTCGACGTCGACGGCAAGAAGTGGACGCCGCAGGAGATCTCCGCGCGCATCCTCCAGAAGCTGAAGCGCGATGCCGAGTCCTACCTCGGCGACACCGTGACCGACGCGGTCATCACGGTCCCCGCGTACTTCAACGACGCCGAGCGCCAGGCCACCAAGGAAGCCGGTGAGATCGCGGGTCTCAACGTGCTCCGCATCATCAACGAGCCGACCGCCGCGGCCCTCGCCTATGGCCTCGACAAGGGCAAGGAGGACGAGCTCATCCTCGTTTTCGACCTCGGTGGTGGAACGTTCGACGTCTCCCTCCTCGAGGTGGGCAAGGACGACGACTTCTCCACGATCCAGGTGCGCGCCACTGCCGGTGACAACCGCCTCGGCGGTGACGACTGGGACCAGCGCCTCGTCGACTACCTGATCAAGCAGTTCAAGGAGACCACGGGCGTCGACGTCTCGGGTGACAAGATCGCGCTGCAGCGCCTCAAGGAGGCTGCGGAGCAGGCGAAGAAGGAGCTCTCCAGCTCCACGTCCACGAGCATCAACCTCCCGTACCTGTCGCTGACCGACTCGGGCCCCGTCTCACTCTCCGAGACCGTGACCCGCGCGAAGTTCGAGGACCTCACGAAGGACCTGCTCGACCGCACCAAGAAGCCGTTCGAGGACGTCATCCGCGAAGCCGGCATCAAGGTGTCCGACATCGACCACATCGTCCTCGTGGGTGGTTCGACCCGTATGCCGGCCGTCGCCGAGCTCGTCAAGCGCGAGACCGGCAAGGAGGCCAACAAGGGCGTGAACCCGGACGAGGTCGTCGCCGTCGGCGCCGCGCTGCAGGCCGGCGTCCTGAAGGGCGAGCGCAAGGACGTCCTCCTCATCGACGTCACCCCGCTCTCCCTCGGCATCGAGACCAAGGGCGGCATGATGACCAAGCTCATCGAGCGCAACACGGCCATCCCGACCAAGCGGAGCGAGACCTTCACCACGGCCGACGACAACCAGCCGTCCGTCGCGATCCAGGTCTTCCAGGGCGAGCGTGACTTCACGCGCGACAACAAGCCGCTCGGCACGTTCGAGCTGACGGGCATCGCCCCGGCTCCCCGCGGCATCCCGCAGATCGAGGTCACCTTCGATATCGACGCCAACGGCATCGTGCACGTGTCCGCGAAGGACAAGGGCACCGGTACCGAGAAGTCGATCGTCATCTCCGGCGGCTCGTCGCTGTCGAAGGAGGACATCGAGCGCATGGTGCGCGAGGCCGAGGAGCACGCCGCCGAGGACAAGGCGCGTCGTGAGGCCGCGGAGACCCGCAACCAGGCGGAGACCCTCGCCTACTCGATCGAGAAGCTCATCTCCGAGAACGAGGACAAGCTCCCCGAGGACGTGAAGACCGAGGTCAAGGCCGACGTCGACGCGCTCAAGACGGCTCTGGCCGGCGACGACGACGAGGCCGTGAAGACCGCGTTCGAGAAGCTCAACCAGTCCCAGTCGAAGCTCGGCGAGGCGATCTACGCCTCCTCGCAGGCGGACGCCGCCGGCGCTTCGGCCGAGGGCGAGGCCCCGACCGGTGACGCCCCCTCCTCCGAGGAGGACGTCATCGACGCCGAGGTCGTCGACGACGAGGACGAGAAGAAGTAATCATGACGGACAAGAACTTCGACGAGAACGAGGTTCCGGAGGGGTCGGATGCTCAGGCATCCGGCCCCGTGCCGCAGAACCAGGACTCCCGCGAGGCGAAGGCCGCCGAGGGCTCCGACGAGACTCCGGTCGACGCGGCTGCCGAGACCGAGGAGGGGCTGACGGTCGAGGACATCCTCGGCGCCGCCCAGACCGCGGATGCCGCCGCCGGCGACGCCGCGATCGCCGACGCCGAGAACGCCCTGCTGACCGACCTCAAGCGCCTGCAGGCCGAGTACGCGAACTACCGCCGCCGCACCGAGGAGCAGCGCCAGATCGAGATCGAGCGCGCGAAGGGCGAGGCCGCCAAGGGCCTCATCCCCGTGCTCGACGACCTGGCCCGCGCCGAGCAGCACGGTGATCTGGTCGAGGGCAGCC
Organism: Microbacterium meiriae; assembly: GCF_032364335.1. Taxonomy (NCBI): domain Bacteria; kingdom Bacillati; phylum Actinomycetota; class Actinomycetes; order Micrococcales; family Microbacteriaceae; genus Microbacterium; species Microbacterium meiriae. The sequence goes on along the minus strand of NZ_CP133984.1, from coordinate 3,293,160 downwards.
CCTTCGCCGTGATCGCCGAGAAGGTGCGCGCGGTCGTGGAGCGCCTCGGCGTGGTCGCCTACGGCGAGAAGGGCGAGGAGTTCGACCCCCAGCGTCACGAGGCGATCTTCCAGCAGCCGACCCCCGGCACCTCGAAGACCACGGTGCTCGAGGTCGTCGAGGTGGGGTACCGCCTCGGCGAGGTCGAGCTGCGTCCTGCGAAGGTCGTCGTCGCCGTCCCTGCGGAGTAGGTGATCGATGGCCAGCCAGGATTGGTTCGACAAGGACTTCTACAAGACCCTCGGGGTCTCGAAGGACGTCAGCGACGCTGACCTGAAGAAGACGTACCGCAAGCTCGCGCGCAAGTATCACCCCGATTCTAATCAGGGCGATACGAAGGCGGAGGCCAAGTTCAAGGAGATCAGCGAGGCCTACTCGGTGCTCTCCGACGCCGAGCAGCGCAAGGAGTACGACGAGATCCGCGCCATGGGTTCGGGCGCTCGCTTCACGGCGAGCGGCTCGGGCGCCGGCGGGTTCGAAGACGTCTTCAGCCGGTTCGGACAGCAGGGGCGCGGCCAGACCGCCGACTTCGAGGACATCTTCGCGATGTTCAACCAGGGCCAGGGCGGCTCGTTCGGCGGTGGCCGATTCGGCCAGCCGAGCGGCGGCTTCCGTGGCTTCGGCGGTCCGCAGCGCGGCGCCGACGTCACGGCCCGCACCACGCTGGACTTCAGCACCGCCGTGCAGGGCGAGACGATCACCCTGCAGGGCGAGGACGGCAAGCCGTTCAAGGTGAAGATCCCCGCGGGTGTCGCCGACGGGCAGAAGATCCGGCTGCGCGGCCGTGGTCGTCCCTCGCCGGACGGCGGGGAGAACGGAGACATCGTGGTGCAGATCACGGTGCGCCCGCACCCGGTCTTCACGCGGGACGGCCTCAACCTCCGCGTGGTGGTCCCCGTGACCTTCACCGAGGCGACGCTGGGCGCGACCATCGAGGTTCCGACGCTCGGCGGCGACGTGGTGAAGCTGCGTGTGGCCCCCGGGACGCCGTCGGGCCGCGTGCTCCGCGTCAAGGGTCGGGGTGTCGCGACCGCGAAGGGGACCGGTGACCTGCTCGCCGAGCTCCAGGTCGCGGTCCCGACGCACCTCGACGACGCCGCGCGCGAGGCCCTCGAGAGGTTCCAGGAGCTGGAGCCTCAGGAGAACCCGCGGGCCGAGCTCATGGCGAAAGCCCGCCGTTGACGAGAACAGGCTTTCGCGCCGGGTCAGGCGGTTCCGGGAAGGAGCTGCCTGACCAGGCGCGACGGCCTGATGTGAAACCAGGAAGGAAGGCGTGATGGACGCGGACACTCCGGTCTTCGCGATCGCCGCAGCCGCCAAGCTCTCCGGCCTGCACCCCCAGACCCTCCGTCAGTACGACCGGATCGGCCTCGTGGTGCCGGGTCGGACGCCCGGCGGATCCCGTCGTTACTCGCACCGCAACATCGAGCAGCTGCGCGAGGTGGCCCAGCTCTCCTCCGAAGGGGTCAGTCTCCCGGCGATCGCCCGTCTCCTCGACCTGGAGGACGAGAACCGGATGCTGCGCGACCGCGTGCTCGCGCTGGAGGGCGCCCTCCGTGCCGAGCGGGAGAACCGCCCCGGCGTGCGGGTGTTCGCCGCCGGCTCCGCGGGGGTCGTGCCGATGCCGACCGGCCGCCGCATCCGGCGCTCGACGGAGCTCGTGCTCTGGAGTCCGCGCTCCGGAGCCTGACCGCGCACCCCGGTGTGTATCCTGTCAACTGTTAACAGGAGGTCACCATGACGCAGACCGTCACGCGCGGGGAGTCGCTCGGAGCGCAGGTCGCACGCGTGCTGCGCCAGCGCATCGTGCGAGGGGAGCTCGCCCCGGGGGCCCGCCTCACCGAGGAGGCCCTCGCCGAGGAGTTCGCCGTCAGCCGCGGCCCCGTGCGCGACGCCCTGACCCAGCTCAGCTTCGAGAAGCTCGTCGAGGTGCAGCGCCCGCGGGGCGTCTACATCGTGGGCCTCACGAGCGACGACGTCGACCAGCTCTACAGCCTCCGGGGCGCGCTGGAGCAGCTCGCCCTCTCCCGAGCGATGCGGGTCGACGACGACGAGCGGTGGCAGCCGATGGCCGACGCCGTCCAGCGCATGGCCGAGGCCGCGGATGCCGGTGATCACGCCGCCTTCGTCACCGCCGACCTCGACTTCCACTCCCAGATCTACGCCCTCGCCGATCACCCCCGGCTGGAGGGTGCCTGGAATCAGTACCTCCCGACCTTCACGGCCCTCCTCGAGGTCACGATCAACCACGACGAGGACCTGCACGAGTCGTCGGACGATCACGTGACGCTGCTCGACGTCATGCGCACGGGAGCCCCGGAGGACGCCGCCGCGGTCCTCTCGGCTCACCTCGACGGCGCCCGGGAGCGGATGCTCCACGAGGTCGGCTCCCGCTGAGCCTGCGTCCGCCGGTGCCGAGGCGTTCAGCGGACGGAAAAGAACGGTTCCTACCGTGGGGGCCAGGGCAAGAGCCCTGGTCCGCGCCCGCGCGGGTGTCCTGCCACGAAGGAAGAACCTCCTCATGACGAACACCACAGCCTCCGCCACCTCCGCCTCGTCGCTCGGACTCCTCGTCCTGCGCATCGTCGTCGGCGCGATCTTCGCCGCCCACGGCGCTCAGAAGATCTTCGAGTTCACGATCCCCGGCACCATCGGCAGCTTCGCCGGCATGGGGGTGCCGCTCGCCGAGATCGCCGCACCCGTCGTCGCCTTCCTCGAGCTCATCGGCGGGATCCTGCTGATCCTCGGCCTGCTGACGCGCCCGGTCGGCATCCTGCTCGCGGCCGACATGCTGGTGGCGCTCGTGCTGGTGCACCTGCCCGCCGGCCTGTGGGTCACGGCGGGCGGCTACGAGTTCGTGGCGGTGCTCGGCGCCGCGGCCCTCGCCCTCGCCCTCACCGGCGCCGGGCGTTACTCCATCGACGCCGCGGCACTCCGCGGACGCGCGCCGGCCTGGCTCGCCTGACCGACTAGTCGGCCGCCTCGCGCGCGGGATCAACGCGCCGGACGAGGACCCAGGTGTTGCCGAGATCGGTGACCGTGTGGGTGAACTCGTCGAGCGCGGCCTGCGAAAGCGCGAGTCCGCGTCCGCTCTCCGCCTCCTCGCCCGGCATCGACACGGCGTCCCAGTCGATCGGTGCCGGCGGGGCGGTGTCGCGGACGTAGGCGCGCAGCTCCTCCGCGGTCACCCGGACGTCGATGCTCAGCACGACGTCCGCGCGTTCGTTGTGCTGCGCGATGTTGGTCGTGACCTCGCTCAGCGCGAGGCTGAACAGCACCTGGTCCTGGGCCAGTACCTCCGGCGCCCGAGCCCAGAGCCGGTCGAGCTCGTCGAGGGCGCGGTCGACGAGGGCGAGCCCGGCGGGCCCGTCGATGTGGAACGCCCGGGACTCAGCGTCCATCGAATGCCGATTCCGGCGTCGGGTAGTCGCGCAGCACGCGATCGAGGTTGGTCAGGTGGAGGACGGTGCGCACGGCCTCGGGAACGGCGGCGATGCGCAGATCGCCGCCGGCCACGCGGGCGCTCTTGAGGCCGCCGACGAGGGCGCCGAGACCGGAGGAGTCGACGAACTCCGTACCGCTCAGGTCGATCGCGATGCGCGGCTGCCCCGCGGCGACGAGGTCGCTCACCGCGTTGCGCAGCAACGGCGCTCCCGAGGCGGTCAGGCGGCCCGTGATCGTGACGACGGCATAGCCGTCCCTGGTGTCAGTGCTGACGTTCATTCGACTCCTTCTCGAGGACCTGGGCGGCGGGACCGCGGTAGCGTGCCGCCTGGATGATGACGCTGAGGACGACCAGGTCGTACAGGACCCAGGCGGTGTTGACGAGGGTGCCGGTGCCGTCGCCGGTGCCGACGATGACCCGGGCGACCCCGATGATGAGGGCGATCACGAGGACGACCATGGCGGTGAGCTGCGGCCAGATCTCGCGCCACGGGATGCCCCGAGGATCGCGGCCGTCCTTCCTGGTCACGGCGAAGGAGAGCGGTCGGCCGAGCACCACGTTGGCGAAGGCCGTCCAGCACGCGCGGATCCACACGGGGAACAGCGCAAGCGAGTACTGCTGACCTCGCCAGGTCTTCACCCCCTTCGCGACCACGAGGAACAGCGCCTGGTTGACGAGGAAGTACGGCAGGAACCGCGCGAAGAAGTCGACCGACCAGGCGGTGACGGGGAGCACCCCGAACACGAGATAGATCACCGGGGCGGCGAGGTAGACGATCGCGGCGAAGCCCGAGAGGTAGCTCCACATCGTCGCGAAGTACATGAGGCGCTGCCCCACCGAGAGTCCGCGCTTGGCCAGGGGGTTGTCGCGCAGCATGACCTGGAGCGTGCCCTGGGCCCACCGCAGCCGCTGGGTGAGCATCGTCCGGAGGTCTTCCGGGGCGAGCCCGTGAGCCAGGATCTCGTGGTGGTAGACGCTCTTCCAGCCGAGGGCGTGGAGCTGCATCGCCGTGGCCATGTCCTCGGTCACCGAGATCGTGGCGAGGGGGAGGATCGGCTGCGCCTCGTCCGCCCGGTCGAGGCGGAGCGCATCGAGCAGCCCACGGACGGCCTCGACGGCGGTGAGGGGGGAGAGGTCGGAGGAGGCGAGGGCTTCGAGCCCTGCCTCGTCCACGATCACCTGCCCGAGCTCCGCGTCCTGCTGCACCGGCAGGGACTCGATCACTGCGAGGTCGGCACGGATGCCCTCGAGGTCGTGGGCGACGAGGATGCGGGAGGCACTGTCGACGGCTTCCCCCACGCGGGCGGCCACCTCGGCGACCGACTCGCCCGCGGCGAGCTCCTTGCGTCCGCGTGCGATCGCGATGCGGAGCGCGCCGAGCTCGGTGGCGAGCGCCGGGTCGGTCGCCGCCTCGGCCTCGCGGGCGATGAGGGCCTCGGACGCCTTGAGGGCCCGCGCGGCGGAGTCGGTCACGTTCCGCACGTAGCCGACGATGCCGAGCTGCATCAGTGCTTCGCGGCGGAGCACGGCGTTCGAGCCGCAGAAGAAGGCCGCGTTCCAGCCGTCCTTCCCCTGCTGGATCGGCCCGTAGAAGAGGGGCGCCTGGCTGCCGAGCGGGTCGGCCTCGTCGACGTTCACGAACCATTGCGGCGTCTGCACGAGGGCGACCTCGGGATCATCGGCGAAGTAGCCGAGCGTGCGGTGCAGGATCAGCGGGTCCGGCACCTGGTCGGCGTCGAGGATGAGGAGGAACTCGCCGTCGGTCTGGAAGAGGGCGCTGTTGAGATTGCCCGCCTTGGCGTGCCGGGGCTTGCCCGTCCAGTCCTCGGAACGCGTGAGATAGCCGACGCCGGCGGCCCGGGCTTCGGCTTCGAGCTCGGGGCGGGAGCCGTCGTCGAGGATCCAGGTCGAGTGCGGGTAGGCGATCCGCTTCGCCGCGTTCGCGGTGGTCATGACGAGCTCGATCGGCTCGTCGTAGGTCGTGATGAACACGTCGACGGTGCCCTGCGGAGGCGACACCGGCGCCGGACGCTCCTTCGCGCGCCACATCGTCAGGCAGAACAGGAACGTGTCGATGAGGCTGTACGTCTCGGCGATCACGAGCGGCACCGCGATCCACCAGGCCGACCAGTTCACCGACTCCAGCCAGCGCCAGGCGACGTAGTTCACGCCGAGCAGGACCGACAGCAGCGCGAGGACGCGGATGGTCGCGAACCGGGCGGTCACGCGTCCCTCCGCACGACCACGACGGTGATGTCGTCGGTGGCGCGCTCATCGTTCGCGAGTCGCAGGGCCTCGCGCACGGCGCCGTCCGGTCCCATCGCGGTGAGCACCCGCTCCACGTGGCCGAACGGGTCGTCGGCGTCGAGGACGTCGAGGAGACCGTCGCTGCAGCAGATGAAGGCGTCCCCCACCTCGAGCCGCGTCGTCACCGGGACCCGGGGGTCGGCGAGGCCCATCCCCATGCCCAAGGGCAGGTTCGTGGAGCGCAGGGGCGTCCACGACCCGTCTGCGCGGACGACGAACGCGAGGCTGTGGCCGGCGTCGATGACCTCGAGCTCTCCCGTCTCCGGCCGCAGCTCGGCGACGACCGCCGTGACGAACATCGACGTGTCCGCGAGATCGTCCTCGAGCAGGCGGTCCACCTCGATCACGGCGTCGGACAGCGAGCGCTCCGGCGCCGTGCGCAGGGACGCCCGCACCGTGGCCGCGACCAACGCCGGCCCCGTGCCCTTGCCCATGGCATCGGCCAGGGTCACGCGCAGGGCCTCGCCGTGGCGCGAGAAGTCGTAGTAGTCCCCGGCGAGCGTTCCCCGCGGGGCGGCACCGGCGGCGATCGTGTACCCGGCGATCTTCGGGTGCGCCCGGGGGCGCAGCGCTCGCTGCACCACGGCGGCGTGGTCGACGTCGGCGTCCTGTGCCAGCTCCGTCTGCACCCAGAACGCGAGGTCGCGCAGGAGGTCCTGCTGGGCGTCGGTGAATGTGTGCGGCTCGGTGTCGAGCACGCACAGCGTCCCGACCGGCTCCCCTCCCGGCGCGTGCAGCGGATGGGCCGCGTAGAAGCGCAGGTGCGGGTCGCCGGTCACGAACGGATTCTCGGCGAAGAGGTCGGTCGTGCTCGCATCCTCCACCACCACCGTCCGGTCCTGCGACACGGTGTAGTCGCAGAACGAATCCTGTCGCGGTGCCTCGTTCCCCCCGAGGCCGATCTGCGATTTGCGCCACTGCCGGTCGCGATCGATCAGCGAGACGCTGACCATCGGCACGCCGAACATCTCCTTCGCCAGTCGTGCCACCCGATCCACCCGCTCATCGGGTGGCGTGTCAAGGATCCCCAGTTCCTCGAGCGCTGCCTGTCGCCGTCGCTCGTCGAACATTCCCCCGGCCCTCCTCCGTGTCTATTCCCCTCATCCTAGGGAGGAACCGCACCCGGGGCGCCAGACCGTCCGGCGGCATTCAGGTGAACCACAGGAAACGGTTCTGCGCAAGCCCCGCGGAGAACCGCTTCTCCGGATCTACCATCGCGCCAGGACCAGAGCGCCGTGTCTGCGCGTCCTCGGAAAGGAGGCAGGTGGATGCCGCTCAAGACCCGCCAGCGGGACCGGTACAACCGCCGAGAAGCCCTCGCCGGCTATCTCTTCATCTCGCCATGGCTCATCGGATTCCTCATCTTCACGGCCGGCGCGATGGTCTACAGCCTGTACATCTCGTTCAGCAGCTACAACCTCGCCACGAACAGCGCGCGCCCGGTCGGCATCGACAACTACGCCAACCTCTTCGAGGATCCGCGGGTGGGCGTCTCGCTCGCCAACACGCTGTTCTACGTGGTGATGGCGGTGCCGCTGGAGATCGTGTTCGCGCTCGTCCTCGCGCTGCTGCTCAACCGGGTCGGGCGAGGTGCGGGATTCTTCCGCGTGCTCTACTACCTGCCGAAGATGACCCCGGCCGTCGCCACGGCGGCCGTGTTCTTCCTCCTCCTGAACGGCAATTCCGGGGCGATCAACCAGTTCCTCCGACTGTTCGGCATCCAGGGGCCCCAGTGGCTCGTCGACCCCGCGTGGGTCAAGCCGAGCATCGTGATCATGACGCTGTGGACCGTCGCGGGAACCATGGTGATCTTCCTGGCCGCCCTCAAGAACGTGCCGGTCGAGCTGTACGAGGTGGCCTCGCTCGACGGGGCGGGACCGATCAGGAAGTTCTTCTCGATCACCCTGCCGATGATCTCGGGGGCCATGTTCTTCAACGTCATCGTGCTCTCGATCGCCGCCTTCCAGATCTTCGATCAGGCGTATCTGCTGTTCTGGCGGGATCAGAGCAACTCGTCTCCTGAGGCGTCGCTCTTCTACGCGATCTACCTGTTCCAACAGGCCTTCCGGCAGTTCAACTTCGGCTTCGCGGCGGCGATGGCGTGGCTGCTCTTCGTCATCATCATGATCATCACGCTCATCCAGGTGAAGGTCGGCAACCGCTTCGTCTACTACGAGGGAGACCGCTGATGTCCCAGACCCTGCGTCAGGTCCCCGTCGAGGCCACCGGGGACGACCTCCCGGAGGCCGTCGCGGCTCCCGCCCCGACCCGGTCGCGCTGGCGACGGCGCCTGCGACAGCCGAAGAGCCTCGTCGCCCGGATCGTGCTGAACATCATCCTCGTGCTGTTCGCGCTGCTGTTCCTGTACCCCTTCGCGTGGCTCATCGCTGCCAGCTTCAAGCCGCGGGGGGAGGTGTTCGACAACGCCCTCATCCCGAAGACGTTCGTGCCGGAGAACTACGTCGAGGTGTGGAATCAGCTCCCGCTGCTGAACTGGATGGGCAACAGCATCGCCATCGCGCTGCTCGCCGCCGGTGCCGTGGCGATCTCCAGCTCGATCGTGGCGTTCGGCTTCGCCTACTTCCGCTTCCCGGGGCGCGGGCTGCTGTTCGGCCTCGTGCTCGCGACGATGATGCTCCCCGGCGCGGTGACGATGATCCCGATCTACCTCATCTGGAAGGAGACCGGACTCCTCGGCACATGGGTGCCGCTGTGGGGCATGAACCTCTTCGGCTCGGCCTTCTACATCTTCCTGCAGCGGCAGTTCTTCCTCGGCCTTCCTCGGGAGCTTTTCGAGGCGGCGCGGCTCGACGGGGCCAGCGCCTGGGGCCTCTTCTGGCGGATCGCGATGCCGCTGTCGATACCGTCTTTCGTCATTGTGTTCCTGTTCGAGTTCCAGGCGAGCTGGAACAACCTGCAGGCCGCCCTCATCTACCTCAACGCCGGATCGGTGGACGAGTTCACCGCGCCGCTCGGCATCGCCTACGCGATGACCAAGTACAGCCCCACGGCGGGTGGTCACGGTGATTACCAGTACGTCATGGTCGCCTCCCTCCTGGTGACCCTCCCCATGCTCATCCTGTTCGCCTTCGGGCAGCGCGCCTTCATCGAGGGCGTCGCCACCCAGGGGCGCAAGGGATGACGAACCACAGATCGAAAGGAGCAGTCATGCGCACACGCATGCTGGGAATCACCGCGGTCGCCGCGGCATCCGTCCTCGTCCTCGCCGGGTGCGGCGGGGGAGGGGGAGACGACCAGGCGGCCGACGCCGACTTCGGCGCTGAGCCGAGCGGCACGCTCAAGGCGTGGGGCTTCGAGAACGCCGACGACGTCGGCACCTCGCGCATGGACTACGCCGCCGAGCAGCTGAAGGACGTCGAGGTCGACCTCGACGCGACGGCCTTCGACGCGCAGAAGTTCACCACGCGGATCGCGAGCGGCGACGTGCCCGACGTCGTGCAGATGGACCGCCGGTACGTGACCACGTATGCCGCGCAGGACCTCATCATGCCGCTCGACGAGTGCTTCGCCGCCCAGGACGTCTCGCCGCGGGACCACTGGTACCCCTTCGTCGTCGACGACGTCACCTACGACGATGCCGTGTGGGCGGTGCCGCAGTTCTACCAGCCGCCGGCGATCCTGCTGAACAAGGCCGTGCTCGATGAGGCGGGGGTGACGGCGGAGGAGATCGACACCTCGCAGCCCGACGTCCTGCTCGGCGCGGTCGAGAAGATGTACCAGGAGTCCGGGGGTGTGCCCACGCGGCTCGGGTTCGACCCGGTCGCGACGGGCCAGGCCGGGCTGTGGATCCTCGGCATGGGCGGCCAGCTCAACGATGAGAAGGGCGCGCCCACCCTGGACGACCCCAGCAACGTGGCCGGCATCGAGATGCTCAAGCAGATCACCGACGCGCAGGGCGGCTTCGCGGCCGTCAAGAGCTTCACCGACTCGTTCGACGCCTTCGGTGACCAGAACCAGTTCGTCGCGCAGCAGGTCGGCGCGCAGGTGAACGCGCAGTGGTATCCGAACGTGCTCAGCCCCTACGCCGACCAGATCGACCTCGAGGCGGTGCCGTTCCGGAATGCCGACGGGGAGCCGTTCTCGGTCGCGTCCGGCACCGCGTTCGTGATCCCGGCCGGGGCGGAGAACCCCTCGGCGGCGTGCGCCTGGATGGTGAACCTCACCTCGGACGACGCCTGGAACGCGGCGGGCGAGGCCCGTGCCGAGACGCTGAAGACCGACGGCGGTATCAACACCGGGCTCTTCACCGGATCGCCGTCCGCCGATCAGTCGATCCGTGAGACCTTCGTGACGGACAGCGGCAACGCCGGCTTCGACCAGGTCATCTCGACCTACTACGACGTGGTGGACTACGGACAGTCCTTCGGTTCCTCGCCCGCGGGCCAGGAGATCCAGAACGAACTCAACAACGCCATCACCGCAGCGCTCCTCGGGGACAAGTCTCCCGAGGACGCGTTGAAGGAGGCGCAGGATGCGGCGATGCGGGCGTACGAGAACGCCACGGCCGGCTAGACCCCGGAGGGGCAGAGCGCCAGGCGGCCATGTCCGCCTGGCGCTCGTCGTCGGATCGGGTCGGCGTGGATGATGGAGGCCTACCGATCGGAGGTCGACCATGGACCAGCGTGAGCTCGATGAGCGGATCCGCGACTACTACGAGGACCAGTTCGACGAATCGGCGCGGTTGACGACCCGCTCGGCGCAAGGACCTCTGGAGCACCAGCGCATCCAGGAGCTGATCGCCGCGCACCTCCCCGAGGGTCGCGTCATCGATGTCGGAGGCGGGGCGGGCGTCCATGCGCGGTCGCTCCTGGACCGTGGCCATCAGGTCATCCTCGTCGACCCGGTGCGCGGGCACGTCCACAGCGCGGCGCAGCGGGGCGTGGATGCTCGTGTCGGCGACGCGCGCTCGTTGCCGTTCACCGCGGACAGCTTCGATGCCGCTCTTCTCCTCGGTCCGCTGTACCACCTGGCGGATCGCGCGGACCGCCTCCAGGCGCTCGGCGAGGCCGCACGGGTGGTGCGATCCGGCGGCTGGGTGTTCGCGGCAGGCCTCTCACGATTCGTCGGATTCGGTCAGCTCGCGCTGGGCGTGACCGACCTCCACCTCGACGGTGAACACGGCGCACTGCTGGAGCGCGGGGCGCCCTCCTCGCGAGGTCGCTTCCCTGCCGGGCACTTCCACACGGCGGATTCGCTCGCCGAGGAGGCCGCCGCCGCCGGACTCGACGTTGTGGAGGTCCATGGCGTCGAAGGGCCCGGCGGGCTGCTGCTGGAGGAGATGCCTGCGGAGGAGACGGCGCTCACACAGGCGGCTCTCCTGCTGGCGCGAGCCGGGAGCACCGTTCCCGGAATCCGGGAGCTCAGCCCGCACCTCCTGGCCGTGAGCCGGGTGCGGTGACGCTCTGCAGTGTTGACTGTTAACAGTCAACACTGGTAGCCTCGCGGTGTCGACAACACGGTCGACCCACGTAGAGGAGCAAAGATGCCCCGCATGCGCATCACTCGGGCGGCCGCTGCCTTCGCCGCCCTCGCCGCCACCGCTCTGGTGCTGTCGGCCTGCACGAAGGTCGACGAGAGCGAGGGGGCCGCCTCGACCTATCCCGAGGACGACATCCGGCTGATCATCCAGGCCAATCCCGGCGGCGGCTCCGACCTGTCGTCCCGCGCGCTCGCCACCGAGCTCGAGAAGATCCTCGGTGTCAGCGTGATCCCGGAGAACATGCCCGGTGCCGCGGGAGCGCTCGCGATGGAGTACGTCGGCGCGCAGGATCCGGACGGCTACGTCATCGGCTTCGCGCCCGTCGAGATCGCGATGCTCAACACGACCCAGAGCGCCGACGTGCTGCCCGACGACTTCGACTTGCTCGGCCAGATCATGCTCGCTCCCGGCGTCATCACGGTGGGTGCCGACAGCGGCATCGAGACCCTCGACGACCTCGTGACGCAGGCGAAGTCCGGCGCGGTCACGGTCGCGAACTCCGGTGCCGGCTCGATCTGGGAGGCCGCCACCCTCGGCCTCGGCCAGGCGACCGACGCCGACTTCACCCCCGTCCCCTACGACGGCGGCGCCACGGCGGTCGCGGCCGCCGCGTCCGGTGAGACCGTCGCCGCCGTCTCCGGACTCGGCGAGGCGCTCGCGCAGGGCGAGGCCGTCCGCATCCTCGCGGTCATGAACGACGAGCGTCACCCCGACGCGGAGGATGTCGAGACGGTCGAGGAGGCCATCGGCGAAGAGGTCGTCTTCGGCGGCTGGGGCGGCATCTACGCACCGGCCGGACTGCCGGACGACGTGCACGACGCCCTTGAAGCCGCCGTCAAGGAGGCCGTGGAGTCCGAGAGCTACCAGAAGTTCCAGGCCGACGCCGGCAACCTCGTGGTCTACCGCGACTCCGAGGAGTGGACCGGGTTCGTCGACGACCAGTTCGCCCTGTTCCAGGACCTCCTGGGCTGAACACCTCCGGTGGGGTCGGCACGCGCCGACCCCACCGGGTCCTCCGACGAAGGAGCACCATGACCAGCCCCGACACCGCGACCGAGCCGGTCGCGCCGGGCGGCTACGAGGGAGCGACCGCCTCCCGTCCCCTCGAGATCGCGTTCGCCGCCGTCGCCCTCGCGATCACCGCCGGCTACCTCTTCCTCGCCACGCAGATCCCGCTGCGCCGCGAGGCCGCCCCCGGACAGATCGACGCCCGCTTCTGGCCGCTCGTCATCGGCGTGACCGGCGTCGTGATCGCGATCGCCCTGCTCGCCGTGGCGATCACGCGACCGGCACCCACGCGTGAGGATCTCGAGCGCATCCAGCCGGGCGGCGTCCTCCGGGTGATCGCGACGATCGCGATCACCGGCGCCTTCATCGCGCTGTGGTCCCTCGGCTCGGTCATCCTCTTCGGCTACCGGATCGAGGTCTTCCCGATCGCCTGTGCCCTGCTCATGGCCGCACTGATGCTCCTCTACGGCCACCGCCGCTGGCTGAGCCTCGTCATCTACTCCGCCGCCGTCACGGCATTCGTCTACGTCGTCTTCGGCATGCTCCTGAGGATCCCCCTGTGAACGCGCTCCTGGAGGGGCTGAACTCGCTCCTCGACATCTCGATCCTGCTGTACATGGCAGTCGGCCTCGTGCTCGGCTTCATGGTCGGCGCCTTCCCCGGCATCACCGCGACCATGGCCGTCGCACTCGCCGCCGGCTTCACCATGACCCTGGAGCCCGTGCAGGGCCTCGCGGTGCTCCTGACGATCTACGTCGCGGCGAACTTCGGCGACCGGGTGCCGTCCATCCTCATCAACACCCCGGGGACACCCGCCTCCATCGCCACCACCCTCGACGGCTATCCCATGGCGAAGCAGGGCAGGGCCGGTCTGGCGCTGACGATCTCCGCGATCGTGTCGGCCGTCGGCATCCTCGCCTCGCTCGTGCTCTTCTCGGTCGCCGCCGTGCCGATCGCCAGCTTCGCCCGGGACTACTTCAAGTCGCCCGAGCTGTTCGCGCTCGTCGTCTTCGGCATCGCGATCATGATCGGCATCTCGTCGAAGTCGATGCTCAAGGGCATCCTGGCCGGTCTTTTCGGGCTGATGCTCGGCAGCGTCGGCACCTACGCGGCCACCGCCGACCAGCGCTTCACGTTCGGCGTGCTGGAACTCGTCGAGGGCGTGAACTTCATCGCCGTCATCATCGGTCTCTTCGGCATCGCCGAGCTGTTCGATCAGCTCCTCACGCACCGGAAGTCGCACGTCCGACCGATCTCGAGCCTCGGCCGGTGGTGGCCGAACCGCGCCGAGCTGAAGCAGAGTGGACGGGCCACCGCGGTCGGCGGGGCGGTCGGCCTCGGCGTCGGCCTCATCCCCGCGGCCGGCGGCGACATCGCCGGGCTCATCGGCTGGGAGCGGGCGCGGAAGGCGTCGAAGCACCCGGAGATGTTCGGAAAGGGGTCGATCGAGGGCGTCGCCGCGTCCGACACCGCCTCCAGCGCCACGCTCGGCGGCTCGCTCACCACCACGATGGCGCTCGGCATCCCCGGCGACTCCGTGATGGCGGTCATGATCGGCTCGATGATCATCTGGGGCATCACGCCAGGGCCCACGCTGTTCACCAACCGCCCCGACCTCGTCGTCTCGATCGTCGGCATCATGCTCGTCGCGACCCTCCTGTCGCTCGCGCTGAGCCTCGTGCGGATGAAGGGCATGGTCAAGCTGCTCGACGTGCCGCAGCCGTACCTGTGGAGCGGCATCCTCATCTTCTGCATCATCGGCACCTACGCCACCTCGAACAGCCTGTCGACGGTCGTCACGATGCTCGTCTTCGGGGTGATCGGCGTGCTGCTCAAGCGCATGCAGGTCCCGGCAGGACCCGTGGTGCTCGGCCTGCTGCTCGGTCCGCTCGCCGAGGAGAACCTCGCCCGCACGCTGGCGATCCTGCCGACGCGGCCGTTCTTCGAGGTCGTCAGCCCGATCGCCCTCGTCCTGCTCGCGCTCGCGGTGCTGTCGATCGTCATGCCGGCGATCCGTGCCGCCCGCACGCCCCGCGCCGAGCGGGCCTCGTTGGAGGACTCGATCCTCCACACCGACAGCATCGTGCAGATCGAGAAGGCGCACGACGAGCTCGCGGCGCAGCCCGACCTGCTCACCTCCACCGTCCGCAACGTCGACGCGGGTACGCGCCGGGGACGCGCTGACCGCAAGAACCGCAAGAGCACGACCTCCGAGGAGACCGAGAAGTGACCCGCTACGACATCCTGACCGCCGTCCCGACCGCGTTCCACCGTGACGGGACCCTCGACCTCGAGGGGTCGCGCGCGATCTTCCGATTCGTGGCCGACTCGGGCAACGAGGGCGCCTTCGTCCTCGGCACCACGGGCGAGTTCCCCGCGGTGGACGCGGACGAGTTCCGGGCGCTCGTGGCCGCGGCGCTCGAGGAGCTGGCCGACCGGATGCGCGTCATCGTGCACGTCGGGCAGCCGAGCACGTTCGAGGCCGTGCGTCTGGTCGGCATCGCGAAGGAGCTCGGGGCCACGGAGTTCGCCGCGCTCACGCCGTACTACCTGCGCGCCACGGACGACGCGATCCTCGACTACTACCGCGCCGTCTCCGCGGCGGTGGGCGACGGGCGCCTGTACGTCTACATCTACCCCGCGCGTAGCGGGAACCCGGTCTCGCCGGAGCTGCTCGTGCGCATTGCCGCGCTTCCGAACGTGGTGGGAGCGAAGGTGAGCGAGCTGTCGCTCGACGACATCGCGGCCTATCGTGCGGCCGTGCCGACGGGCTTCGAGCTCTACACCGGCGCCGACCGCGACCTCATCGCGGCCGTCGAGGCGGGGGCGCAGGGTGTCGTCTCGGGCGTCTCCTCCGTGACGCCGAAGCCCTTCCGCGCCCTCGCCGATGCCGGACGCTCCGGAGATGCCGAGGCCATCGCGGCGGCACAGGCAGCCGTCGACGACGTCGTCGCGCTCATCGGCGGCGACATGGCGCGCATGAAGGAGGCGTACCGCGTGCTCGACGTCGTGGACACGCATTGCCGCATGGCGATCGCCGAACCCTCCGCGGACGAGCGGGCCGCGGTCGCGCAGGTGGTGGCCGCGCACCGCTGACACGACTCCGGGACATACACGGGCGGGATGCCGCGGCCTTCGGGTCGCGGCATTTCTGCATGGGCTCGCTTTTACTTGTCCGACAAGTGAGCGCAGCCAGGAGCCTACTTGACGACACGCGGGGAGAGTGTCTAGGCTCAGGAACGGAAATTCCGCCGATGTCGCGAAGGAGCGAACGGGACATGTCAGACAAGATCGAGATCACCGGGTCCGACTTGTCAGACGCGCTCGCTCGACGTCTGGCTCAGCACCTGCAGCGCTCCGGGCTGGAGATCGGCGACCCGCTGCCCACCGAGGCCGAACTCGGCGCCGTGCTGGAGGTGGGACGGCAGCGCATCCGTGAGGCCCTCAGCGTGCTCGAAGCGTTCGGCATCGTGGCCTCTCGGCAGGGCGCGCGCCGCGTGTGGCGCGGGTTCCGTGCCGCCGATCTCGCCACCCGCTGGATCGGCTTCGTCGACGACCCGGAGGCCGCCACCCGCGAGCTCCTGGAAGTGCGTCACGCGCTGGAGACTTCGCTGCTTCCCCTGGTCATCCCGCGCCTGCAGCCGAGCGACCTGACTCGCCTGCGTCTGCTCTCGGAGGAGATGGTGGAGCGAGCCCTGCGCAATGAGAGCTTCGCGGAGCTCGACCAGCAGTTCCACCGCGGGCTGCTCGCGCCGATGCGCAATGCGTTCGTGGACCAGTTCCTGCAATCCTTCTGGGTCGTCTTCGCGGCCGCGCGACGGGAGGAGCCCGTGGAGGAGGACCCGGCCATCGCCGCGATGCACGGTCGCATCATCGACGCGATCGAGGCCGGCGACACCCGCCGAGCCGTCCACGAGCTCGACGCCCACTTCTACGGCGTCCGCAACCGCTACCCGGACATCGACTTCGGCACCACGGCCGCGCTGCCGGTCTGACCCCTCCCCGCACCGGCGCGTTCTGCCGCACCCGTTTTGAAATCGATTTCGCACAACCCTCATCTGATCGACGAAGGAGTACGCATCATGAGATCCACCCGATTCCTCCCCGGATTGGCCGTCCTCGGCGTGGTCGCCCTCACCGCCGGCTGCGCCGGAGGCGCCCCGACGGGCGAGGGCGACGGTCCCGTCGAGATCACCTACTGGCTCTGGCAGGACGACGCGACCGACCCCACCTGGACGGAGCTCGCGGACGAGTTCAACGACGCGCAGGACGAGGTGGAGGTCGTGCTGGAGACGATCCCCCTCGACCAGTACCAGAACCAGCTCGTGTCCTCTGCGATGAACGGCACCGGACCGGATGCCGCCCGCAGCAAGGACTGGTGGCTCGGGCAGTTCGCGCCGCAGGGCGCCATCGCCGACCTCACCCCGTACGTCGACGGCTGGGACGCCTCGGACGACGTCGTCGACTCGCTCTGGGCGACGGGGCAGCTGCCCGGCGAGGACGCCGTCTACATGCTGCCGCACCAGTACACGACGCTCTACCTCTACTACCGCGTGGACTACTTCGAGGAGCTCGGGCTCGAGGCGCCGCGCACCCAGCAGGACCTCCTCGACGCGGCGGCGGCCCTCACCGGCGACGGCCGGTACGGCATCGACGTCCGCGGCGGTGCGGGCGGACAGGACCAGTGGCTCGCATGGATGTACGCCGGCGGCGCGTCGGTCGTCGACGACTCCGGCGAGGTCGTCCTGGACGACGCGAAGGGCGTCGCGGTGAACGAGGACTACCTCAGCATCGTCACCGACCTGCAGGCCGCGCCCCCCGGATCGATCACCGCCGCCTTCGCCGACGTCAAGACGAACTTCGTCGAGGGTCTCACCGGCATGATGATCCACCACCCGGGTTCCCTGAAGGAGCTGCAGGGCGTCTTCGGCGACAAGCTCGGCGTCGTCCCGATCCCCACGGAGGACGGGAAGCCGGGCGCGACACTCGGCAGCATGAGCGGCAACGTCATCCTCGAGGGCTCCGACAAGAAGGACGCCGCGTGGACCTGGATCTCCTGGCTGAGCGAGGAGGCGCAGATGGAGAAGATCTCCGCCTCGCCGCAGGGCCAGCTGCCCGTGCTCGAGTCGGTGATCGACACCGAGGCGTACTCGTCCGACCCGCAGCTCGCGGTCGCGGTCGACGCGATCCCCACCGCCAAGACCTGGCCGGCGCTGGAGGGGGTGGCGGAGCTCGCCGCCAAGGAGTGGAACCCGCTCATCCAGCAGGCGTTCCAGGGTGAGATCAGCAGCCAGGACGTGCTGACGAAGATGTCCGACGTGCTGCGCTGAGGACCGACATGGCAAGCTCCACTCTCACGGAAGCGGTCGTCACCGGCCGGCCGGCCCCGCGCCGGTCGGTGACCCGGCCCCGGCGGCGCGCTCGCCGCGGGTCGGTCGCCCCGCTCGTCCTGCTCGCGCCGGCGATCGCGCTGGTCGCGGTCTTCGCCGGGTATCCGCTCGTCCGCTCGATCTGGTTCTCGTTCAACGACGTGAGCGTCTTCACCGGCGTGCTCGAGTTCGTCGGGTTCCAGAACTTCGCCAGTGTCATCGGCACGGCGGAGTTCCTGCCCACGCTCGGCCGCACGGCCATCTGGACGTTCGGGGCCGTCTCCCTCCAGCTGATCGGCGGGCTGTCGCTCGCGCTCATGCTGAACAACCGCTTCCCGCTGCGGGGCGTGTACCGCGGGCTGATCATGATCCCGTGGGCGACGCCCAGCGTGCTGGTCGCGCTGATGTGGAAGTGGATCCTCGATCCGAACAACGGCGTCCTCAACCAGTGGCTGCTGAACGCCGGGGTCATCGACACGCCGATCGAGTTCCTGTCGCAGAACAGCACCGCGCTGCCGACCCTCGTGATGATCGACGTCTGGCAGGGCATCCCGCTCTTCGCCATCATGATCCTCGCGGCGCTGCAGAGCGTGTCGGGCGAGCTCAAGGAGTCCGCGCAGATCGACGGGTGCGGCCCGGTCGGCGTGTTCCGTCACGTCGTGCTGCCCGCCATCCTCCCGACGATCCTCATCACGACGCTCCTGCGCCTGATCTGGACCTCGAACTACGTCGACCTCATCTTCATCCTCACCGGCGGCGGGCCGGGCACGTCCTCGACGACGCTGGCGCTCGAGTCGTATCTGACGACCTACAAGGCCAGCGACTTCGGTGCCGGCGCGGCGTACGCCGTCATCCAGGCCCTGTTCCTCGCCGTCTTCATCGCGCTCTACGTGCGCCTCACCCGGAAGGACACCACGCGATGAGTACGACGACCGTCCCCGTCCGCTTCGGCCGCTTCGCGGGAAGGACCGGCTTCGCGATCGCCCTCCTCGGCGTCCTCGCGATGGTGCTCGGGCCGTACATCGTCATGTTGCTGACGTCGCTCACGCCCCGGGATCAGCTCGCCGGTGCCGGAGCGAACCTCATCCCCTCGGAGTTCACGACCGCCTCCTACGCCGAGCTGCTGTCGACCACGCCGTTCCTGACCTATCTGCGGAACAGCCTCACCGTCGCCGCGATCGCCGTCCCGGTGACCCTCGTCGTCTCCACCGGCGCCGCGATCGCGATGTCGCGGTTCGACTTCCGCGGCCGCGGGGCCGTCATGATCGGGCTGCTGCTCGCACAGATGTTCCCCGCCGTGCTGCTCGTGATCTCGCTGCAGGGGCAGCTCCGCGGGATGGGGCTGATGGACACGACGCTGGGCCTCGCACTGGTCCACGCCGCGTTCGCCACGCCGTTCGCCACCTGGCTGCTCAAGGGCTTCGCGGACTCGATCCCGCGCGAGATCGAGGAGGCCGGCCAGATCGACGGGGCCTCGTCCTGGCAGATCATCCGCATCCTGCTGCTGCCCCTGCTGCGGCCGGGGATGGTGGCGGCGGGAACCTACGCGTTCATCCTCACCTGGAACGAGTTCCTCTACGCCCTCACGTTCACCTCGCAGACGGCGACCCGCACCCTGCCGGTCGGCCTGCACCTGTTCATCGGCGAGTACCAGATCCGGTGGGATCTGCTCACCGCGGGCGGCGTGCTCTCGGTGCTCCCCGTCGTCGTCGGCTTCCTCCTCGTGCAGAAGCGCCTCGTCGCCGGACTCGCCGCCGGCGCCGTCAAGGGCTGACGCCCCCTCCGACCCCTCCTCGTCGTCCCGGAAGGACCACGCATGAAAATCGAATCGATCGACCTCCAGCTCTCCCGCATCCCCCTCCCCAAGGGGCCGTGGGGGGACCAGATCCATCGGGTGACCCACATCGAGATCATCCTCGCCGACATCACCACCGACACCGGCCTGGTCGGCACCGGGTTCAGCCACACCTCCGGCGTCGGCGGCCAGATGATGATGGCGGCGCTGCGCGAGCTCATCCCCACGCTCATCGGCCGTGAGGTCAATCCGCGAGCCGTCTGGCAGCACTCCTGGCAGCATCTCCGCGACAACGGCCCCGGCGGGACCACCACGCTCGCGCTCGCCGCGATCGACGTGGCGCTGTGGGATCTGCTGGGGCTGCACTACCAGCAGCCTCTCGCGAAGCTCCTCGGGCAGGTGCGCGACCGGGTCGCGCTGTACGGCAGCGGCATCAACCTCAACCTGTCCGCCGAGGAGGTCGTCGAGCAGGTCAAGGAGTGGAAGGCCGACGGGTACGCCGCCGGGAAGGTCAAGGTCGGCAAGCCGGACCTCGAGGAGGACGTCTACCGGCTCACCAAGATCCGCGAGGCCGTCGGCGAGTACCCGCTCATGGTCGACGCCAACCAGGGATGGACCTACGGAGAGGCGGTCCGGGCGGTCACCCGGTTCCGCGACCTCAACCTGTACTGGGTCGAGGAGCCGCTGCGCGTGGACGACGTCGCCTCGCACGCCCGCCTCCGGGCGCGCTCTCCGATCCCGATCGGCCTGGGCGAGAACGTCTACACGCTCCAGCAGTTCAACCAGTACCTCCTCGCCGACGCGTGCGACTTCATCCAGGCCGACGTCGGTCGTGTGGGCGGCATCACGCCCTACATGGACATCGCCGCCCTGGGCCGGGCGTACAACGCCCCCATGACGCCGCACTTCGTGATGGAGCTCACGGCCAACGTGCTCTGCGCGGTGCCCAACGCCCTGTTCGGCGAGATGACGGACGGCGGCACGCTCACCGACCTCGGCGTCATCGTGCCGCAGCGGCCGCAGAACGGGTTCTTCGTCCCGACCGGAGCGCCGGGCAACGGCCTGGAGTACGACCGCGAGAACCTCGCACGGCACGCGGTGAGCTGAGGGAGACGAACGACATGACGGACATCTTTGACCTCACCGACCGCATCATCCTCGTCACCGGCGGCCTCGGCCAGATCGGCTCGGCCTTCGTCCGCGAGCTGCACGGGCGCGGTGCCCGGGTGGCCGTGGCATCGCGCACCGTCGACGCCGCGCGCCTGCAGGAGACGTTCCCCGAGATCGCCGACAGCCCGCGCCTCCTCGGCGTCTCCGTGGACATCGTCTCGAAGGACAGCGTCGAGGCCGGCCTCGACGCGATCGTCGATGCGTGGGGTGCGGCGCCGGACGGCGTGATCAACAACGCGGGACTGGACACCCAGCCGAGCGCGCCGCCCGAGGTCTCCGGCCCGTTCGAGGACTTCCCCCTCGACGTGTTCCGCGAGGTCGTCGACGTGAACCTCGTCGGCACCTTCCTCGTGACGCAGGCGGCCGGTGCCCGGATGCGCGCCGCCGGAAAGCCGGGCTCGATCATCAACGTCGGCTCGATCTACGGGATGGTGTCCCCGGTGCAGGACATCTACGCCTACAAGGAGGAGCAGACCGGGGTGCCGTTCGTGAAACCGGTGGCGTACTCCGCGGCGAAGTCAGGGATCTACAACCTCACGCGCTACTGCGCGACGTACTGGGGGCGGCAGGGGATCCGGGTCAACACCCTCACTCCGTCGGGCGTCGGTCGAGACACGCAGGACGCGACCTTCCGGCAGAACTACACGGCGCGCATCCCGATCGGGCGGATGGCGGAGGCGACCGACTTCAACGGTGCCGCGGTCTTCCTGCTCTCCGATGCCTCGCGCTACATGACCGGAGCGAACCTCGTCGTGGACGGGGGGTGGACGGCATGGTGACCACCGTGGCGGACCTCGGGGTGCTGATGGCGGCGATCGCCACGCCCTACGACGCGGAGGGGGCGGTCGACACCGGGCTGCTCTCGACGCTCATCGGGGACTACGTGGCGCGCGGGGTCGAGGGGATCTACTGCTGCGGGTCGTCGGGGGAGGGCCTCCTTCTGTCGGCGGACGAGCGGACCGCGGTGGTGGAGACCGCGGTGAGCGCCGCGGAAGGGCGGATACCCGTCGTCGCCCACGTGGGCGCGCTGTCCACGAGGGAGGCCATCGAGCTCGCGCGACGGGCTCAGCAGGCCGGCGCATCCGCACTCTCGATGATCCCGCCGATCTACTACTCGTTCGGCATCGAGGCCGTCCTCGACCATTACCGTGCGGTGCTGGACGCCGTGGATCTGCCCCTCATCGTCTACAACATCCCGCAGTTCACCGGGACGGAGTTCACGGTCGAGACGGCCGGCGAGCTCCTGGAAGACGATCGGGTGATCGGACTCAAGCAGACCGCGCACAACATGTACGCCCTGGAGCGCATGAAGACGGCCGTCCCCGACAAGGCCTACATCAACGGCTTCGACGAGGTGTTCGTACCGGCGCTCGCCGCCGGCGCCCGCGGGACCATCGGCACGACCGTCGGGCTGCAGGTCGAGCTCTTCCAGGCGGCGCGTCGCCTCCTCGACGCCGGCGACCTGGCCGGAGCGCAGCGGGTGCAGAGCCGGATCAACCGTGTCATCGCCGAGCTGGTCGCGATCGACGTCTTCCCCGCGGCGAAGTACCTCTCCGGTCGCAATGCGGGAGGTGCCGGGGCGCTGGGTGACTGCCGCCGCCCGTTCCGGCCGCTCTCGGACGAGGCGCGGACCCGGCTCGATGCTCTCGGGGTGACTCTCGATCGATTCCTCGCGGAGGTCTGAGGGCTGAAACCGGTTACAGTGGGTGCCCATGGCCACGATCTACGACGTCGCGCGGCGGGCCGGCGTCTCTCCGGCCACGGTCTCACGCGTCTTCAACGGTACGAGCGTGTCGGAGCAGAAGGCGGCGGCCGTGCGGGCGGCGGCGGAGGAGCTCCGATTCACGCCGAACCGGACGGCGCGCACGCTGCGGACCCAGAGCTCCGAGGTCATCGCCCTCGTGATCCCGGACATCGAGAACCCGTACTTCACCGAGATGGCGCGTGGGGTGGAGGACGCGGCGTCCGAGGCGGGGTACTCCGTCGTGCTCTGCAACTCCGACGCCCAGGTCGAGAAGGAGGCGACGTACCTCCGGATCGCGATCGCCGAGAACATGTCGGGGGTGATCATCGCGACGGCGGATGAGCACTCGGATCTCGCGCCGGTGCGGGCGACGGGGCGGCCCGTGGTCGCCGTGGACCGTCGCACGGCCGCCGACATCGACGGCGTGGTGATGGCCAACCGGGAGGCGGGAGCCGCAGCGACGCAGAGCCTGCTCGACGCCGGGTATCGCCGCATCGCGTACATCGGGGGGCCCGCGCACATCGACACCGCGGCCGAGCGGGCGGAAGGTTGGCGGGGAGCCCTCTCGGCGATGGATCCCCATCACGAGCTGTCCTCGCTGCAGCGCTTCGCGACGTTCCGCGTCGACGGCGGGCGTGCGGCCATGGAGGAACTCCTCGCGCTGCCGGAGCCGCCGGACGCGGTCGTCGCCGGGAACAACCTCATCGGCGTCGGCGCGATCCAGGTCCTCACGGAGCGCGGCCTCACCCCTCCGGAACTCGGTGTCGCGGTGATCGGATCGCTGCCCTTCACGACGCTGTCTCCCTCCGCGGTGACCGTCGTGCGGTTGCCGGCGCGGCACATGGGCGTGACGGCGGCGCGGATGCTGCTCGAACGGATCAGGGGAGACGTGCAGCCGGCTCGGACGGTCGTCCTCTCCGGCGAGGTGCAGCGCGCGACCGCACGCGCCTGACCGCAGGTCGCTACTGGGAGCGCCAGAACCGCGCTGCGAGGTTCGTCATCTCCTTGTCGAGATCGTCGACCTTCACCTCCAATCGGTCGAGGCGGTGATCGAGGCCGTCGAGTCGTGCGGTCATCTCGCCGCGGAGCCCGATCATCTCGCCACGCAGCCCGATCATCGCTCCCTGCAGCGCACCCATCGCCGCGCGCAGCGCTCCGATCTCGCTCATCATCACTCCGTGCAGCGCTGCCAGCGCCGCGTGCAGCCCACCGGTTTCGTTCGTCATCTCGATGCGGAGGGTGGCGATCTCGGTGGTCATTTCGGTGCGGAGGGTGCCGATCTCGGTGGTCATTTCGGTGCGGAGGCCGTTGATCTCGCCGGTCATTTCGGTGCGGAGGGTGCCGATCTCGGTGGTCATTTCGGTGCGGAGGCCGTTGATCTCGCCGGTCATCTCGGTGCGGAGGGTGCCGATCTCGGTGGTCATTTCGGTGCGGAGGCCGTTGATCTCGCCGGTCATTTCGGTGCGGAGGGTGCCGATCTCACTGCGTAGTCGTGTGGTCTCGGTGGTCATCTCGGTGCGGAGGCCGGCGATCTCCGTGGCCATGTCGGTGCGGAGGGTGCCGATCTCGGTGCGTAGTCGTGTGGTCTCGGTGGTCATGTCGGTGCGGAGGCCGGCGATCTCGGTGGTCATTTCGGTGCGGAGGCCGGCGATCTCGGTGGTCATGTCGGTGCGGAGCCTGCCGATCTCGGTGGTCATGTCGGTGCGGAGCCTGCCGATCTCGCCGGTCATCTCTCCCCGCAGCCCGCCTATCTCCGCACGGAGCACGCGACCGAACTGCGTCGTCATGAGGGTCATGCCGCCGAGCATCGTCGTCACGAAGATGCCGATCAGCGTCCATACCTGCGGGTCGTCCAAGGGCATGCCTCCAGTCTCGATCGGAGGGGTCAGGATGTCACGGTATTCCGGTGCTGAACCGGCGTTTTACCGGTCAGGAGCGGGGATGGTGGAATCTTCGGAGATCGGCCATCGCGGTGCAGGAGCGGTCACCTCCTTGCGCCCTGAAATCGATTTCGCGTAGCCTGGGTCCAGGTCGGCACGGCCCGTCGGTATCGAAGGAGAGACCATGCGCTGCACCCTCGGGGTGGACATCGGCACGTCCAGCAGCAAGGGCGTCCTCGTCGACCCCGCCGGCACGATCCTCGCGACTGCGACCCGCGCGCACGACGTCTCCCGTCCGCAGTCCGGATGGGTCGAGATGGACGGCCGGATCTGGTGGGACGAGTTCGTCGAGCTGGCCACGGACCTTCTCTCCGCGGTCCCCGACGCGGACGTCGTGGGGGTCGGCGTGAGCGGAATGGGCCCGTGCATCCTGCTCGCCGACGAGGACGACGAGCCCGTGCGCCCCGCGATCCTCTACGGCGTGGACACCCGTTCCACCGCGCAGATCGAGCGCATGACGGCGGAGCTCGGCGTCGAGGAGATCACCCGCGTGGGCGGCTCGACCCTCACGTCGCAGGCCGGCGGGCCCAAGATCGCGTGGGTCGCTGAGGAGGAACCGGAGACCTGGCAGCGCGCGCGGCGGCTCTACATGCCCGCCTCCTGGTTGGCTCGAAAGCTCACCGGTGCCTACGTCCTCGACCACCAGTCCGCCAGCCAGGTCTCGCCGTTGTACGACATCGAGGGCGAGCGCTGGCACGAGCCCTGGTGGCAGCGGTTCGCCGGGACGGTCGAGCAGCCGCCGCTGCGCTGGGCGGGGGAGATCGCGGGCACCGTGACGGCCGCTGCGGCGGCCCTGACCGGCCTGCCCGAGGGGACGCCGGTCATCACCGGCACGATCGACGCCTGGACCGAGGCGGTGAGTGTCGGCGCCCACGAGGTCGGCGACCTCATGCTGATGTACGGTACGACGATGTTCCTCGTCGCGACCGGGGAGCAGACCCTCCGTACGCCCTCGATGTGGACGACGGCCGGCGCCTTCGCGGGAACGCGCAACCTCGCCGGCGGGCTGTCCACATCCGGAGCGCTCACCGCGTGGCTGAAGGACCTCTCCGGTGCCGACTACCCGGCGCTGCTGGCCGAGGCGGAGGAGTCGGGGCCCGGCGCGAACGGCCTGCTGATGCTGCCGTACTTCGCCGGCGAGCGCACCCCGATCCAGGATCCGGATGCCCGCGGGGTCATCGCCGGGCTCACCCTCCGGCACACCCGAGGAGACCTCTACCGCGCCGCGCTCGAAGCCACAGCGCTGGGCGTGCGGCACAACGTCGAGACGATGCGCGCCGCCGGCGCCGACATCCGCCGCATCGTGGCGGTCGGCGGTGGCACGCAGGGGCGGCTGTGGCTGCAGATCGTCTCGGACATCACCGGGCTCGTGCAGGAGGTGCCGCAGACCACGATCGGCGCGAGCTACGGCGCGGCCTTCCTCGCGGCGACGGCCACGGCCGCCGAGGGTGCCGCGCCCGCCATCGCCGACTGGAACCCCATCGCCGACACCGTCCGCCCGGACGAGGGTCTGCGCCCCTTCGCCGACGCCCTCTTCGACCGCTACGTGCGGCTGTACGACGGCTCGAAGGACGTCGTCCATGAACTCGCCGCCGCTCAGCGCGACGGCTCCCCGACTACCTCGACCCCGGAGAACTCATGACCGCTTACACGCTGCCCACCCCGGCGCCCCGTCCTGCCACGGCGCCGAAGACCGCCTACCTGATCGCGTCCGGCGATCTCCGTGAGTCGGCCAACACGGCCGGCTGGCCCACCCAGGTCGAGCTCGAAGCCGGGGTCACCGGCGTGCTGAACGACCTCGGCTGGACGGTCATCCGCGCCAACGAGGTCGACCCGGAGACCGGTCACGGGTTCATCTCCAGCCAGCGCATGGGTCTCGAGGTCTTCAAGAACATCCCCGTCGACGCACCGCTCATCGTCGCCGAGGCCGTCTGGCAGTACTCGCACCACGTGCTCGCGGGCCTCCGCACGCACGAGGGTCCGATCCTCACGGTGGCGAACTTCGCGGGCGACTGGCCCGGCCTCGTCGGCCTCCTCGGCCTCAACGCGGGCCTGACGAAGATGGACAAGCCGTACGCGACGATCTGGTCGGTCGACTTCACCGACGACTGGTTCCGCGACGGCATCCGGGAGTGGACCGAGACCGGCGCCATCACCCACGATGCCTCCCACGTGCGTCCGCTCCCCGCGCTGCCGGACAGCCCGGAGAAGCAGCTCGGCGAGGCTCTCGCCGCGGAACTGCGCGCCGAGAAGGCCATCATCGGCGTCTTCGACGAGGGCTGCATGGGAATGTACAACGCCATCTTCGACGACGAACTCCTCAACCAGACCGGCATCTACAAGGAGCGCCTGTCGCAGTCGGCGCTCTACGCGGAGATGCTGAACGTGACCGACGAGGAGGCAGACGCCGCGTACGACTGGCTGATCGAGCGGGGGATGACGTTCCGCTACGGCGAGGACGCCGCGACCGAGCTCACCCGTGAGCAGGTCCAGTGGCAGCTGAAGATGTACATCGCCGCGCTCCGCATCGCGGACGACTTCGGGCTCGACGCGGTCGGCATCCAGTACCAGCAGGGGTTGAAGGACCTCGTTCCGGCCTCGGACCTGGCGGAGGGCATCCTCAACTCCACCGAGCGCCCGCCGGTGACCTCGCGCGACGGCTCCCGCGTGCTGCACGAGGGGCGCGCGTTCCCGCACTTCAACGAGGCCGACGAGGGCGTCGCCGTCGATGCCCTCGTGACCGACCGCGTCTGGCGTGCGATGGGGCTCGTTCCCGACAACACTCTCCACGACGTCCGCTGGGGCGAGGAACACGACGGGCAGTTCGTGTGGGTGTACGAGATCTCCGGCTCGGTGCCGGCCTCCCACCTCGGCGGCTGGCAGAACGCGGAGGGCTGGCGCCAGGGGCACGTGTTCTTCCCTGCGGGCGGCGCCACGATCAACGGCGTCTCGAAGCCCGGCGAGGTCGTGCTCTCGCGGGTGTTCATCGCCGAGGGGGTCCTGCAGGCGGACATCTTCCGGGCGTCGGTCGTCGAGCTGCCGGCGGAGGAGACGCAGCGCCGGAAGGACGCCACGAACCCGGAGTGGCCGATCGCCCACGTGGTGCTGCACGGCATCTCGCGCGACCAGTTCATGGCACGGCACAAGGCGAACCACGCGCAGCTCGTCTACGCCCCCGACGCCGAGACCGCGGACAAGGCGCTGATCGCGAAGGCCGCGATGTTCGACGGCATGGGCATCAAGGTCAACCTCGTCGGCGACGTGGCGATCTGAGGCCGCGGGACGGTCACTGCGAGCGCCAGAACCGCGTCGCGAGGTTCGTGAGCTCCCTGTCGAGATCGTCGACCTTCGTCTCGATGCGTCCGAGCCGGGCGTAGAGGCCGTCGATCCGTGCGGAGAGGGTGCCGTCGATGCGATCGATCCGTGCGGAGAGCGTGCCGTCGATGCGGTCCACCTCCGCACGGATCACGCGGCTGAGCTGCGACGCCATGAGTGTCATGCCGCCGAGCATCACGGCGGCGAAGACGCCGATCAGTGTCCATACCTGCGGGTCGTCCAAGGTCATGCCTCCAGTCTGAGTCCGGGGTCTCAAGCTGTCACGGTATTCCGCAGGGGCAGGACCGCGAACACGGGACCTGTGGACGGGAGAAGCGGTACCGGGGTCGGTGCAGGAGCAGCCCTCAGGGGGAGGGGCGGAGGTCGCTCGGCGGGCCGCTCAGCGCGCGCAGGGCGTAGAGGATCGTCGCGAGGTCGACGAGCTCCTGCACCAGTGCGCCGACGACCGCGGGGATGACGCCGGTCATCGCGACGACCATCAGCCCCACGCTCAGACCGATCCCGATCCAGATCGCGGTGAGGGCCACGCGGAGGGTGTGCCGTCCGATCGCGACGGCGTCGACGACCTTGGCGAGCGAATCCACGAGGATGACGACGTCGGCGGCGTCCCCGGCGGCCGTCGCCCCCTTCGCGCCCATCGCGATGCCGATGTCGGCCGCCGCCAGCACCGGCGCGTCGTTGACACCGTCGCCGACCATCAGCACGGGCCGTGGCTGCATCTCGGCGGCCAGACGCACCTTCTCGGGAGGCAGCAGCTCGGCGTGGATCTCGTCGATCCCGACCTGCCGTCCGATCGACTCCGCCGTGGTGGCCACATCCCCGGTCAACATCGCGAGCCTGTCGACCTCGTGCGTCCGCATCCAGGAGACCACGGCGGGCGCCTCCGGGCGGGCGGCGTCGGCGAGCACGAGGGCCCCTGCGAACCGACCGTCCACGGCGACGTACGCGGCGGCCTGTCCCGGTGCGAGCTCCACCCGCACGGTGTCGGGGGCGAGGGAGGCCACGTAGGCCGGCTTGCCGACGACGACCGAACGGCCGCCGATCGTCGCGGACACCCCGTTCGTCGCGGTCTCGCTCGCCTCCGTCGCCCCGTGCAGCGCCAGGCCTCGGGCGGCGGCGGCGCGACGGATGCCGTCGGCGAGCACGTGCGACGAGTACTGCTCGGCGGAGGCGGCGAGTCGCAGGATCTCATCCGCGTCGAAGCCCTGTGCCGGCCGCACGTCGATGAGCTCCGGCCTCCCCTGGGTGAGCGTCCCGGTCTTGTCGAACGCCGCAGAGCGCACGCGCGCGATCTGCTCGATGACCGCACCGCTCTTCATGATGACGCCCGACTTCGCCGCCCGGGAGAGTCCGCCGAGGAAGGCGACGGGAGCGGCGATCAGCAGCGGGCAGGGCGTCGCCAGCACGAGCACCTCGGCGAACCGAGTCGCGTCGCCGGAGAGTGCCCACGCCGTCCCCGCGAGCACGAGCGCGACGGCGGTGAACGGAATCGCGAACCGGTCGGCGAGACGCACGATGGGAGCGTGGGAGGACTCGGCCTGGGCGACCAGGGCGACGATCTGCTGATACTGACTGTCGGCGCCGGTGCGGAGGGCGCGGAGGCGGATGGCCCGGCTGCCGTTGATCGCGCCGGACAGCACCTCGTCGCCCGCACCGCGCGTCACGGGCAGACTTTCGCCCGTGAGCGACGATTCGTCGAACGACGCGCTGTCCGTGAGCAGTTCACCGTCCACGGGGATGATCTCCGCCGGGCGCACGAGGAGCACGTCGCCCACGGCCACGTCATCGACGGGTACCTCCCTCGCCGCGTCCGAGTCCGCATCTTCGGGATGCGTCAGCACATGGGCGCTGCGGGGCGAGCGATCCAGCAGTGCGGAGAGGTCGCGCTTCGCCCGGCGGCCCGCGAAGTCCTCCAGCGCCTCGCCGCCGGAGAGCATCAGGACGATGATGAGCGCCGCGATGTATTCGCCCACCGCGAGCGTCGCGACCATGGCGACGACGGCGAGGATGTCGAGTCCGACGTGGCCGCGCAGCACGTCGCGCACCATTCCGATGAGGGTCCAGACCACCACCGCAGCCACGAAGACCGTGGCGACCCACCGGCCGATGGTCTCCTCCCCGGCGGCGTGCAGCCCTCCGACCACGGCGAAGACGATGACCGTCAGGGTGATGACCGGGTATCGCCAGAGGAGTCGGAGGGCGCGCATGCGTCCAGCATCGTCGGAATCGGCGCGCACCGCCAGCGTCCTCTTCCGACACCTGTGCTTAAGCGATATAGTCGGCCGCGAGTCGCGACGTCGCGGCCCGATCTCGACAACGACGCCGAAGGAGAAGACACCGTCATGAGTTCCTCACCCGCACGATCGTCCCGCCTGAGAAGAGGTGTCGGGGCAGCAGTGGCATTCGCTGCCGCCGGAGCCGCCGCCCTCGCCGCCTCGACGGCGGCCATCGCCGATACCGGTGCCGCCGACCCGCAGCTCGCCGTCTACGTCGAGGTCAACTCGAACGATTTAGCGAATGTCGCGGACTACACGCTCGCCGAGTCGGGCCGCCCCGCCGTCGATCTGGCCATGATCTTCGCCGCGAACATCAACTACGACGGGGAGCGGGCGGTCCTCCACCTCAACGAGCGGGTCACCGAGACGGTGCAGGACGCGCAGAACCAGATCCGCCCGCTGCAGGCCCAGGGCACCAAGGTCCTCCTGTCGGTGCTCGGAAACCACCAGGGTGCCGGCTTCGCGAACTTCACCTCGTACGCGGAGGCGGACGCCTTCGCCGCGCAGCTCGCCGACACCGTCACCACCTACGGCCTGGACGGCATCGATTTCGACGACGAGTGGAGCAACTACGGGGCGAACGGTACGCCGCAGCCGAACCCGCAGTCCTTCGGCTGGCTCGCCTCCGCGCTGCGCGACCGCCTGGGACCGGACAAGCTCATCACGCTGTATGCGATCGGCCCGTCCTACACGACCACGGACTTCGGCCTCTTCGACGCCGGCAGCGTGCTCGATCACGCGTGGAACCCGTACTACCCGACCTACGACGCGCCCACCGTGCCGGGTCTGGACGACCGCGGCCGGCTCGGCGCCGCGGCGGTCGACCTCGCGAACACGAGTGCCGCGACGGCCGCCGACTTCGCCCAGCGCACGGTGGCGGACGGGTACGGCGTCTACGTCGCGTACAACCTCACCGCGACGGATCAGTCGGCCTACCTCTCCGGCATCACCCAGGCGCTGAAGGGGGAGGCGACTCTGTACCGCGCAGCGTCGCGGTGAGTCAGCCCAGGTCGAAGAGCTCGACCTGACGGAGCGTGACCTCGGCCTCCGCGCGCACGCGGACGGCCGAGGTCACGACCGGCATCTCCAGAGTGAACGGCACCGTCCGGTCGGGAGCCAGGTCTTCCCGGTGCGTGGTGGCCACGACATGCCAGCCTCCATCGGCACCCTCCCTCTCCCAGCGCAGCGCATCGGCTGCCGTGGGCCCGAGGCTCGTGACGGTGATGTCGGTGAGGCTGCGGGGTGAGGGGAACCGCCAGCCCACCCAGGAGCCTTTCGGCAGCCGGACGCCCGCGTCGCCCTGCGGGTCGCCGTCGTCGAACAGCCGTGGCGCATCGAGGACATCCGCGGAGGCGACGATCTCTCCCGCGTCGGCGGTGAGGTCGCACCGCCACGGCTCGGCGTCGAGTGCGTCCTCACCGCTCTCGAGCGCCCGAGCCGGGTCCGTGCCGAACACCAGGTCGAGCACCGCGTCCCCCCGAAGCGCGTCGATCGGCAGATCGGCGGTGGGGAGAGGGCGTCCGTCCAGCCGGGCGTCCTCCAGCACGTGCGCGGCGGGGGAGCTCCGTCGCGAGCGGATGCGCAGCGACGAGCCGTCCCCGCGTGCGACCCGGATGTCGTCGGACAGCGGGGACCCGATCCGCAGAGTCCCCGCCGCGAGTTCCAGGGGATAGAGGCCGAGCGCGGCCCAGAGCCACCAGGCGCTCATCTCTCCGTTGTCCTCGTCGCCGGGGAACCCCTGGCCGATGTGGGCACCGGCGAAGAGGCGGCGCGCGAGGCCGTGCACGAGGCCCGCGCTGTGCCACGGCCGGTCCGTGAAGGCGTACATGAAGGGGATGTGGTGCGCCGGCTGATTCGACAGCGCGCACATGCCCGACCGCTGGGCGCGGGCTTCGCGCTGCTCGTGGATGACGGTGCCGTACGCACCGCCGAAGCGCTCGTCGGCGGTCTCGGGCTCGGCGAAGAGGGCGTCGAGGTGCCGACCGAGTCCCGCAGGGCCGCCGTGAAGCGCGGCGAGGCCCGGCCCGTCGTGCACCGTGCCCACGGACATCCCCCACGCGTTCGTCTCGACGTTGTCGCCGCCCCAGACGCGAGGATCGAAATCCGGTGCGAAGGACCCGTCCGCCGTGCGACCGCGGAAGAATCCGGAGGCAGGATCGAACAGGGCGCGCGCCGCGCGGGAGCGGTTCGCGAAGTACCGTGCGAAGGCCCGGCAGCGCGCGGCGTCGTCCGCCGCCGTCGACGCCGCGAGCTGGGCGGCGAACCGGCCGAGGGCGGCATCGCTCACGGCGTTCTCGATGCTCCAGCTCATCCCCTCCGGCACGTCGGACGGGATGAAGCCGAGGAAGCGACCGCGGCCGATGCCCTTGCGACCCCGTCGCGGATCCGGGCCCGGCTCGCACGCGTCGCGCCACCCGCTCTCGAACGCCGTCTCGCGGTCGAAGGGCACCTCCCAACGCGCGGCGTCGGCGAAGATCTGGTCGCTGGAGGTCCCGACCATGCTGTCCACATACCCGGGGGCGCTCCACCGCGCCATCCAGCCGCCGCGGCGATACTGCATGAGCTGTCCGTCCAGCAGGCGTCCGGCCAGCGCGGGGTCGAGGAGCGCGAGCGCGGGCCACTCGGTGCGGTACGTGTCCCAATAGCCGTTGTTGACGACGAGTTCGCCTTCCGCGACCGGCGCCCCCGTGGCCGACTCGCCGAAGGCGGTCCGCGGGGCGAACACGTCGGCGAAGCGCCACGCCGGTGCCTCCGCGGTGCCCGTGTTCTCCGCCGCCGTGTTCGGATACAGATGCATACGGTGGAGCGCGGCGGCGATCCGGGCGCGCTGCTCCTCGTCGGCCAGGCCGCGGAACGGGCGCTCGGCCTCGGGGAGCGGGGGGATCGTCACGCGCCCGAGCAGGCGGTTCCACGCGGCGGCCGCGCGGGCGCGGAGCTCGTCGAAGGGGACGGCGGGAGGTGCCTCGAGGGCGAGGCTGTGCCGAGCCTGCGCGACGGAGAGGAACGAGACCCCGACCCGCACCTCGACAGCGCCCACGGCGCGGACGAAGCCCGCGACCCGGGCACGCCCGTAGTCGTCGAGGGCGCCGTGCGCGGCGTTCGACGCGCTGTGCACGGTCCCGGCGAAGTAGCAGCGTGGCGCGTTCCCCCAGTCCTCTGGACCCTCGGGGATCCACCCCTCGAAGCCGGTGTCGGTGAAGGTGAGCAGCCCCTCGTTCGTGAGCTGATCGATCACGAAACCCACGGCGGCGCGCGGATCGTCGCACCGCACGCGGAAGGCCGCGGTGTGCGAGGTCGCGGTCATCTCGACATGCACGCCGTCGCCGAGGTCGGCGGTGTACTCGTGCGGGCGGGCGCGTTCGCTTCCCTCGACGATCCACCGGCGTCGATCCTCCCTGGCCGACCGTGCTGTGCCGAAGAACGGCATGAGCTGAAGAACCGCGCGATCGCCGATCCACGGGCTGGGCTGGTGCGAGAACTGCAGGGCTTCGAGACGCCGTCCCTGCGGATCGTCATGCACGAACGGACGGTAGGGCCAGCGTGCGCCCGCGGCGTCGGTCGCCGGCGTGACGAAGGTGAACCCGTGCGGCACGGCGACCGCCGGGACCGTGTTCCCGCGGGAGAAGCGGGGGCCGGAATGGGAGCCGCGCCGGGTGTCGACCCGCTCGACGGGTGGGAGGTCGCCGGGGGCCGGGCGCTCCTCGACGCGGACCTGGACGAAGCCGCTGACCTCGGTGGGCACATCCGGCGTGGTCGCCAGCTCGGCCGTGCCGAAGACGAGCTCGACCGTGCCCGTCCCGGTGCCGAGGGGTGCGAGGGCGACGCTGTCGGCGTTCCACTGCTCGGGCATGCTCCACCGGGCGGCGAACTGCCCCTCGGCCGTGAGCGGGAAGTCGTACCGGTCGCGGACGGCGGCGCTGTCGCTCAGCCGGCTGCCGTCGGCGGTACGCACGTCGACGGTGACCGCGAGCGCGGCCCAGGGGGCGAGGGTCGCGGCGGGGCCGTCGGCGTAGAACGCCCAGTGCAGCACGGTGTCCGGGGTGAGCGCGATGCCGTCGAGGCCGGGGACGTCGATCCGCTGCTCTCCGCGGGACGGGTCGAACGTGTACGCGAAGACGACTCCGGGGAGCACCCCGGCGTGCGGGCGCGACGACGGGGGATCCGCGGGACCGGAGGCCGGGCGGAGCAGCGGCGCGCTCACCCCTTCAGCGCACCCTCCTGCACGCCCTTGAAGAAGAAGCGCTGCGTGAACGAGAACATGATGACGATCGGTACGAGCGCGATCATGGTGCCGGCGGCGATGAGTCGCGGATCGACCGAGAAGCTGCTGTTGAGGTAGGCCATGCCGACGGTCAGGGTGTACTTGGCCGGGTCGGAGAGCACGATGAGCGGCCAGAGGTAGTCGTCCCACGCGCCGATGAAGGCGAAGATCGCCACGACCGAGACCATGCCGCGGATGTTCGGCCACACGATGTGCCGGATGCGCTGCCACGTGGTCGCACCGTCGACGGTGGCCGCGTCGAGCACGTCCTTCGGGATCATCCGGCACGCGGTGGCGACGAGCAGCACGTTCATGGCGCTGATCGCTCCGGGGAGGAAGACGCCCCACAGGGTGTCGGCGAGCCCGAGAGCGCGGATGGTGAGGAAGTTGCTCGTCACGGTGACCTCGCCGGGGAACAGCAGCGTGGACAGCAGGATCCCCATGACGATCCACTTGCCGCGGAATCGCATGCAGCCCAGGGCGTAGCCGGCGAACGTGGCCAGGATCACGTTGCTGAGCACGGTGCCGAGCGAGACGAGCAGCGAGTGCCAGGCGTAGAGGTAGACGGGGACGATGTCGGCGACCCTCGTGTAGTTCTGCAGCGTCGGATCGCGGGGGATGAGCTCGGGTGGGAAGGAGTAGATGTTCTCCTGCGGTCCCTTGAACGATGTGGAGAGCTGCCAGACGAACGGTCCGATGACGAGGAACAGGACGAACAGCAGCAGCGCGTACCTGCCGATGAGTCCGCCGAGCGTGGGCTTGCTGAAGTCGCCGGAGCCGCGGCGGCGGAAGATGCGCTCGCGACCGGGCCGCGGGGCCTCCTCCGCAGGCGGGGTGCTCTCCACCGGGGGCGTCGTCAAGGTGGTCATGCGGAGACCTTCGCCTTCTTCTCGCGGTTCATGAACGCGATCGCGGCCAGCGGCACGAGCGTGAGGAGGAACAGCGCCACACTGATCGCGGACGCGTAGCCGATGTTGCCGTTCAGGCCCGAGCCGACCTGGCGGATGAGCATCACGAGCGACATGTCGTAGCCGCCGGGGCCGCCCGTGCTCTTGGACAGCACGTCCAGCTCGGCGAACACCCGCATGGCGGACACCGCGATGAGCACGGCGATGAGGAGCATCGCCCCGCGCACCGACGGGATCGTGACGGAGAGGAAGCGGCGGAACGAGCTCGCACCGTCGAGCATGGCCGCCTCGTGTAGCTCTTTGCCGACGTTCCCCAGGGCGGCGAGGTACACCACCATGGAGTAGCCCAGGCCCTTCCACACGGTCAGCAGGATCGCGCAGCCGAGCAGCAGCCAGCGGTCGACGAGGAAGGCCATCGGCTGGTCGATGAGGCCGAGGAACTCCAGCGTTTGGTTGATGATGCCGCGGCTGTCGAACAGCCACGTCCAGATGAGCGCGACCACGACGACCGACGCGATCACGGGGAAGTAGAACGTGGTGCGGAAGAACGAGATGCCGGGGAGCTTCTTCTGCACGAGGAGGGCGAGGAGCAGCGGGAGGACCGTGAGCAGCGGCACGCACACGACCACGTAGATGAGGCAGGTGGTGAGCGCGTTCCAGAACATCTCGTCGCCGAACATGCGCTCGTAGTTGGCGCCGCCGACGAACTCGGGGGTCCGCAGGGGGCGAGCATCCGTGAAGCTGAGGACGACGGTGTTGAGGAACGGCCAGAGCGCGAACACCAGCACCCAGATCACGGCGGGGGCGAGGAGCAGCCACGGGGTGAACCACTTGTGGGATCTCATCGTCGACCTCCGCTGCCGGGTGCCGGTGTCCGCGCGCATGGTCACTGGTCCACGCGGTTCGCGTTGGCGTACTCGACGATCTTGTCGAGCTGCGTCTTGGCATCGGCCTCGCCGTTCACGGCCAGGGCGATCTGCTGGGTCATGTAGGTGGCCATGTCCGAGGTCCACTGGAACGGCAGCGCCTTGGCGTCCTTCATCGCGCCGAACACGGTGTCGATCGCGGCGAGCTGCTTCTCGTCGGTGACCGAGGAGGCGATGTTCTCGACGACCTGGTCGCCGCCGTCGGCCGTGCCGGGGGCGGTGCCCACCGCGAGGGAGGAGAACGCGACCTGGTTCTCCTCGTTCGTGGCGAACTCGGCGAACGCGAGAGCCGCTTCCTTGTTGTCGGAGTCGGCGGAGACGTTGAGGCCCTGCACGTAGAGCGGCGCGACACCGAGGCGCGGGGTGGCGACGGTGTTCTCCAGGAGCGCCGGGGCGTCCTTCTGCAGATCGGTCGTGAACCCGGTGCCGCCGGTGGTGAAGGCGACCTTCTCCTGGATGTAGGCCTCCGCGTTCCCGCCGTAGTCGCCGGTGAGTGCCTCCGCGGGCATCGCGCCCGCGGCGTAGGCGTCGGCGTACTGCTCGATGATCGCGGCCGCCTCGTCGGTGTTGAAGTCGAACTCGCCCTCGTCGTTGATGACCTCCATGCCGGCGGCGGTGAAGGTGTCCAGCGCCGGAATCGAGGAGAGGAGCTGGACCTTGCCGCCGGACTCCGTGGCGACGTCCTTCGCGAGCGTGAGCAGCTCGTCGACCGTCGTCGGCAGGTTCTCCTCGGTGACGCCGTACGGGGCGAGCTGGGCGAGGTTCCACCAGGACGCGTCGCTGGAGAGGTACCAGGGAAGGCCGTATGTGCCCTCGACGCCGGGGTACTGGCTGTAGGCGTCCCAGGCGCCGGCGTTGTACGTCGACTTCAGGTCGGGATCCGCGGTGTCCAGGTCGACGAGCTTCCCGGCGGCGACGAGCGGGTAGGCGATGTCCGGCGGCAGGTTCAGCACGTCGGGGAGGGTGTCGGCGTTCGCCTGGCTCAGGATCTTCTCCTGGTAGCCGTCGCCGGGCTGGTCGAGCCACTCCACGGTCACGTCCGGATGCTCCTCCTCGAAGGCCGCGATGAGGTCCTCGAAGTAGGGAGTGAACTTCTCGTTCTTCAGCGACCAGGTCTGGAACTGGATGGTTCCGCTGAGCTCGCCGGAGGTGTCGATGGGGCCGGCGCCGTCCGAGGCGGCACCGCCTCCGGTGCAGCTCACGAGCGCCAGGGCGCCGATCGTGAAGGTTGCCAGAGCGACAATGCGTGCGGGAACTTTCATCGTGCTTCTTCCTCGAGGCGGGCGATTCGGCGTGGTCCGACGAAGGGACTACAGCGCTTTAGCAGATGAAACCATCGGATCCGGTCGGTGTCAAGGTGGGCGCTATCGACGCTGTTGCTCAAGCGTTATAGTGGTGCGACATGTCCTCGTGGGAGGGCACGGTCCGAAAGGTGCACACATGACGCAGCGCGGCGCTCTCGACGCTCCTCTCCGCTTCGGGGCGAACTACACGCCGTCGAAGGACTGGATGCACTCCTGGCTCGACTTCACGCCGGACGACGTGCGTCGCGACTTCGCGGCCCTCGCCGCGCTCGGCCTCGACCATGTGCGCGTGTTCCCGCTCTGGACCGTCCTGCAGCCCAACCGCACCCTCATCCGCTCGAAGGCGATCGACGACGTGCGCACCATGGTCGACATCGCCGCCGAGTTCGGGATGGACGCGAGCGTCGACGTCATCCAGGGGCACCTGTCGAGCTTCGACTTCGTCCCTTCGTGGCTGTACACCTGGCACGACCGGAACATGTTCACCGATCCGACGGCCCTCGACGGTCAGGTGCAGCTCGTGGAGCGGCTCGCGGGCGCCCTGCGGGACGCGCCGAACTTCCTCGGCCTCACTCTCGGCAACGAGACGAACCAGTTCTCCGCGCACACCCACCCCTCGCCGTGGCCCGTCACGACCGACGAGGCCGGCGGCTGGATCGAGGCGCTGCTCGCCGCGGCGGAACGGGGCGCCCCCGGGCTGCCGCACGTGCACAGCGAGTACGACGCGGTCTGGTACATGGACGACCACGGGTTCACGCCGGCGCATGCCTCCCGCCTCGGCGCGATGACGACGGTCCACTCCTGGATCTTCAACGGCACGGCGCAGCGCTACGGAGGTCGCTCGATCGCCGCCGACCGCCACGCGGAGTACCTCATCGAGCTCTCCCGCGCGTTCGCGACCGATCCCGCCCGTCCGATCTGGCTGCAGGAGGTCGGCGCCCCCTCGAACTGCCTTGACGAGAGCGAGATGCCCGGCTTCCTCGAGGCCACCGTGCGTTCGGCCCTCCGCACCGAGAACCTCTGGGGCGTGACGTGGTGGTGCTCGCACGACGTGAGTCGGGAGCTGGCCGACTTCCCGGAGCTCGAGTACTCCCTGGGGCTCATCGATCAGGAGGGGGCGGCGAAGCCCCTCGGCCGCCGGTTCGCGGAGCTCATCCCCGAGCTGCGCACCCGCACCGCGGCTCCGGCCCGCCCGACGGCGATCGTGGTGGACGTCGACGAGCAGGAGGTGCCGGTGAGCCGGGCGGCCCTGAGCCCCGGCGGTGCGGTCTTCCAGGCCTGGGTCGACGCCTGCGCCGCGGGCGAGGACCCCGCCCTGGTGACCTCCCGCACCGCGCAGGACCCCGCGGCGCTGGATTCGCGCGGCATCCGCCGTCTCATCCACCCCGCCCCGTCCGCGTCCGACGTCACCCGCTACGCCTCCGTCAACACCGTCGTCTGATTCGTCGAGACCCCGGGTTGTCGTCGAGACCCCGGGGTACGCGCGGCGATAGCCCGGGGTGTGGGCGGGGAGGCGGGGTCTCAGCGGGGCGGTGGCGCGGTGCTCTCGCGGGCGGTGAGCACGGGGGTCGGGCCCTGGACGCTCGGCAGCGTGGTGCCGGCCTCGATCTGCTGCAGCAGGAGCGTGGCCGCCTGCTCGCCGAGCTCGAACGTGTCGCGGGTCATGGCGGTGATCGACGGGTTGATGAGGCCCGCGATGACGGAGTCGTCGAACGACGCGAGTGAGACGTCGCGCGGAACCGCCCGGCCCATCTCCTGCGCCACCCGGAGGCCGGCGACGGCCATCACATCGTTGTCGTAGACGATCGCGGTCGGGCGCTGCCGGCCGGAGAGCTGCGCGCGGGTGACCGCGGAGGCGCGGGCGGGGGAGAAGTCGGTCGTGATGACCTCGCCGGAGACGCCGTCCGCCGCCATCCGCTCCAGCACCTCGGCGCGCAGGCGGGTGTGCTCCAGCTCCGCCGGGCCCGCGACGTAGGCGATACGGGTGTGACCCAGGGCGGCGAGGTAGGAGAAGAGCGTCTCCGCGACGGCGTCGTCGCCGATCCAGACGCTGGGCACCGCGCCGTCCGGGGACGGCTTCGAGCCGATCATCACAGCGCGGGCGTCCAGGGCCATGATGCGCTCGCCGCGGGGGTCGTCGTCGCGCGGGTCGATGAGGATGATGCCGTCGACCTGATTCGACGACCGCCACTGCCGATGCACCTCCATCTCCTCGTCGATGTCGGCGACGAGGCGGAGCTGCAGCCCGACCTTGCTCTCGGAGAGCCGGGACTCGATGCCGGCGATGAGGTCGGTGAAGAAGGCCTCGGAGCCGAGGGAGCGTGCCGGGCGGGCGAGGGCGAACCCGACCGCGTTGGCCCGGGCGCCGACGAGGGCGCGGGCAGCGGAGCTCGGCTGCCAGTGGTGCTCTTCGATGATGGAGAGGATGCGCTGCCGCGTCTCCTCGCTCACACCGGGACGACCGTTGAGGGCGAACGAGACGGCGCCGGGGGAGACGCCGGCCATGCGCGCGATGTCCGCGATCGTCACGCGTTTCCCCGGGGCCATAGGCATCACCCTACTTGATCGGTTTAGCCTCTCGTAAGCACGGGAGACGGTACCGTAGACTCCCGTGCTAGATCGTTTTAGTAACGGCGAGCATCGAACCCCTTCCCTCACCGTCGAGCCCGGAGAACCCCCACATGCATGACGACACCTCGCTCACCGTCGGCCGCGTCAAGCGGGTCCTCGAAGAGCGCATCCGCCCCGCCATCCACTCGGCCGCGGTTCCCCTCACGGTCGAGGCGCACCAGCTCCCCGGAGAGCCCATCGCCCCGACGGAGGGCCTGGCGCTCCCGTTCGCCCCGGCCGCGGTCGGCGAGCTGTGGGGTCCGGCCTGGGGCACCACCTGGTTCAAGCTCACCGGTCGGGTGCCCGCGGAATGGGCCGGCCGCCGGGTGGAGGCGCTCATCGACCTGGGCTTCGACGTGAACATGACGGGGTTCCAGTGCGAGGCCCTCGCCTACCGCCCCGACGGCACACCAATCAAGAGCATCAACCCGCGCAACCAGTGGGTCCCGATCGCCGAGAGTGCCACGGGTGACGAGGCCGTCGAGCTCTACCTGGAGGGCGCGTCCAACCCCGTGCTCCTCGACTACCACCCCTTCCTGCCGACGCAGGAGGGCGACATCCTCACCTCCTCGAAGGAACCGCTGTACCGGCTGCGGCGCCTCGACCTCGCGGTGTTCGAGCCCGAGGTGTTCGACCTGTCCCTCGACCTCGAGGTGCTGTTCGAGCTGCAGGCCGAGCTCCCCGCGACGTCGCCGCGCCGCATGCGCATCCTGCAGGCGCTGGACGACGCGCTCGATGTGCTCGACCTGCAGCACATCGTGGAGAGCGCAGGCGACGCGCGGGCCCGGCTCGCTGATGTCCTCGCGGCCCCGGCCGAGGCGAGCGCGCACCGCATCTCGGCCGTCGGCCACGCGCACATCGACTCCGCGTGGCTGTGGCCGGTGCGCGAGACGATCCGCAAGGTCGCGCGCACGACCTCGTCCATGACCACGCTCATCGAGGAGCAGCCGGACTTCCAGTACGGCATGTCCAGTGCGCAGCAGTACGCCTGGATCAAGGAGCACCGTCCCGAGGTGTGGGAGCGGGTAAAGGCCGCGGTCGCCGCCGGCCGCTTCCTGCCGCTCGGAGGCATGTGGGTGGAGTCCGACACCGTCATACCGACGGGAGAGTCGCTCGTGCGGCAGTTCTCGCACGGGCAGCGCTTCTTCGAGCGCGAGTTCGGCATCCGGTCGAAGGGGGTGTGGCTGCCGGACAGCTTCGGCTACTCGCCGGCCCTTCCGCAGCTGATGCGCCGTGCCGGGTTCGAGTGGTTCTTCACGCAGAAGATCTCCTGGAATCAGCAGAACGTCTTCCCGCACCACTCCTTCCTCTGGGAGGGCATCGACGGCTCGCAGGTGTTCACGCACTTCCCGTCGATGGACACCTACAACTCGCAGCTCA
Organism: Microbacterium meiriae; assembly: GCF_032364335.1. Taxonomy (NCBI): domain Bacteria; kingdom Bacillati; phylum Actinomycetota; class Actinomycetes; order Micrococcales; family Microbacteriaceae; genus Microbacterium; species Microbacterium meiriae. The sequence goes on along the minus strand of NZ_CP133984.1, from coordinate 3,251,842 downwards.
GCGGCATGGAGGTCGCGAAGGCCTCTCGTCAGTTCAAGGAGAACCGCCTCAGCTCGCGGTCGATCGCGCCGGTCGGCTGGGGTGATGGCGGCGGCGGCACGACGCGCGAGATGACGGGCAAGGCCGAGCGGCTGCGCGACCTCGAGGGCAGCGCGCAGGTCGTGTGGGAGCACCCCGACGTGTTCTTCGACGCCGCCAAGGCCGAGCTGCCGAACCCGGCGGTGTGGGTCGGCGAGCTCTACCTCGAACTGCACCGCGGCACGCTCACGAGCCAGCACGCCACGAAGGCTCTGCACCGCTGGGCCGAGCACGCGCTGGTCGAAGCAGAGCTGTGGGCCGCGACCGATGCCGTGCGCACCGGTGCCGCGTACCCGCAGGCGGAGCTCGACCGGCTCTGGCAGGCCGTGCTGCTGCACGAGTTCCACGACATCCTGCCCGGGACGTCGATCGCGTGGGTGCACCGCGAGGCCGTCGCCGTGCTGTCGGACGTGCTGTCGGATGCGCGCGACATCGCCGATGCCGCGCGCCGGTCGCTCGCCGGCGAGGGCGACCGCGAGCTGCGGTTCGAGCCGACCTCGGTCGGTCGGGGGCGCGCGCTCGGCGCCTCGTGGGTCCCTGAGCCCGTCGAAGGGGCGGTCTCGCTCGTCGAGGACGCTTCGGCAGGCTCAGCGGTCCACCCGGGCTGGCGCCTGGAGAACGAGCTCGTGTCCGTGCTCGTCTCGGGCGAGGGCCTGCTCGTCTCCGCCGTCGACAAGGCCACAGGGCGGGAGACGGTCGCGCCAGGCACGGCCGCGAACCTGCTCCAGCTGCACCAGGACTTCCCGAACATGTGGGACGCGTGGGACATCGACCGGTACTACCGCAACAGCGTCGACGACCTCACCGCGGTCTCGTCGATCGAGGCATCGCTCGTGAACGGTGTCGCGCAGATCGTCGTCGTGCGTCCGTTCTCGGAGTCGACGATCACGCAGACGATCACACTCGCCCCGGGCTCGAGGACCGTGCACCTCCGCAACGAGGTCGACTGGCACGAGACCGAGAAGCTGCTCAAGCTCGCCTTCCCGCTCGACATCCAGGCGTCGCACACCGAAGCCGAGACGCAGTTCGGCTACCAGGCGCGCGTCACCCACACGAACACCAGCTGGGAGGCCGCGAAGTTCGAGACCTCGATGCACCGGTTCGTGCTGGTGCGCGAGCAGGACTTCGGCGCGGCCCTCGTGAACGACTCGATCTACGGGTACGACACGACGCGCGAGGTGGGCGAGGACGGGGTCACCACGACCGTGCGACTCTCCCTGCTGCGGGCGCCGCGGTTCCCCGACCCGGCCACGGATCACGGGCTCCACGAGATCGAGGTCGGCTTCGTGATCGGCGCCGACGCCGCGATCGCCACGGCCGAGGGCATCCGCCTCAACAGCCTGCCCACGGTAATCCGCGGGGCGCGCGAGGTCGAGCCGCTGGTCTCGGTGCAGGGCGAGGGCATCGTCGTGTCGGCCGTGAAGCTCGCCGACGACGGCTCTGGCGACGTCATCGTGCGGGTGTACGAGGCGCTCGGGCGTCGTGCGGTCGGCGAGCTCTCGGTCGGCTTCGACCACCGCGAGGTGCGCGAGGTGAGCCTGATCGAGGACGAGATCGAGGCCCCCCGTCTCGGGGGCGGGCTCCACCTCCGTCCCTTCGAGGTCCGCACCCTCCGCATCACTCGCTGAGCCCCGGCCTCCTCGCGCCGGCGCTCCGTGCCGGATCAGAAACGCGCCTCCCCGCCCTTCGGGAGGCGCGTTTCTCATCCCGCCGGGCGGGATCGGTGCGCGTCCTCGACGGTGCGCATCGCCGCGACGCCGTCGACCAGCGCAGGCCGCTGATCGGGGGCGTCGCGGAAGAAGGAGACGACGGAGGCCACGGCTGCCGGGTCAGACCCTAGGTGATGCGCATCGAGGATCACGGGGGCGCGTCCGGCGATCGAGATCGCCAGCTTCGGCCCGTGTGGGCCGACAGGCGTGGCGGTGCCGATCTCCTCCCAGGAGGCATCGACCCGGGCAGATCTGCGGACTCCGTGCAGGCCCCTCTCGTCGAGTACGAGACCCAGCGGCTGGCCCTGCGCGAGGACTTCCCGGCCGAGGCCGACGAGCGAGACGACGGCGAGCACGTACGGGCCCCATTCGAGAAGCCGACCGCCCATCGTCGGAAGGTCCAGGGCCTGAACGAGGAAGGCCGCCGCTGCGGGAAGCAAACCCGTCAGGGGAACGAGCCATGAGGAGATGCGGACGCCCGTGGACGGCGTGAATCGCAGCGGGCCGCTTGCCTCGATTCGGATCAGGCGTTCGCGCAAGGACCGCACCCAGAACCAGAGTGCCACCGCGAGCATCCCGGCGTAGAGAGCGAGTGCGATCAGGATGAGGCGGAAGCCTGGACGGGTATCCATGATCGCCAGCAGCAGGGGCAGCAGAGGAAGGATGCCGACGAGCCCGAGCGCCGCAGACGGGAAGCGGCCGTTCGGGTGGACCGATCGTGAGCCGTCGACGATGCGCGGGGACCGCGCGACAGTGTTCATCGGTATCCGCTGTCAGGCGGGCGGGAGGCGGAGGACGTCGGGCGACTCGCCGCCGGTGAGGTCGTCGGCGATGCGGAGGCTGCGGGCCAGCTCGTCGAGCGCGCCGATGAGGGTCCCGAAGCGTTCGCGGTCGCTGCAGACGGCCGTCAGGGTCACCAGGTGCGTGCCGGTGTCCCAGGTGTAGGTCGCGAAGGGCGGGGCCGAGGGGGAGGGCGGCGTCGGGACCACGAGCTTCTCGCCCACGCCGAGCCGGGTCGGGAACGAGGTCGTGTCGTCGTACTCCATCGGCATCGACGCGCGGGCGATCCGGATGTCGGGAGTGAGCGCCTGCACCGTCGCCATCGCCACGACCAGGTCGGGCTCCGCCTTCCAGGTCCACGCGAGGACGCGGCCGTCGGCCTTCTTCATGAGCATCGGGGCGGCCTGGCTCATCGCCCAGGCTCCGAACCGCGAGCCGGGCCGTTCCGTCGCGCCGACCGCGGCGTTCACCTGGCCGAGCAGCATCCGGATCGCGGCCTTGCGATGCCGGCGCCCCTTCCACCCGAGCGAGTCCGTCACGGGGATCCACAGCTGGGGGTCGGCGTCGGCGTGCAGTCGCATGGCTTCACGGTATCGGCCGAGGCTGAAGGATGCCGGTATGGCTCGGCGTCGCGGACAGGGCCCTCGGGTAGAGTTGCCACCGCCCGACCAGGGCTTCTCCTTGGCCGCCACCCCGTTAGGCATCTCTGTGACTTCCTCCGACGATCCGATCGATGCGTCGCGCGACGCCACCGCCGCACAGCCCCGTCCGCTGAAGATCCTCCTCGGCTGTGACACGTTCGCTCCCGACATCAACGGTGCCGCCCGCTTCGCCGAGCGTCTCGCCGCCGGGCTCGTGCAGCGCGGGCACGAGGTGCACGTCGTCGCCCCCAACCAGGCCTACCGCCGCACCGCGCCCCGCACCGAGGTGATCGAGGGGGAGCCGATGACGCTCCACCGCCTGCCCTCCGTGCGCTGGGCGCCGCACGACTGGCTGCGCTTCGTGTGGCCGTGGCGCTCCAAGCACTACGCACGGAAGGTGCTCGATGCCGTGCAGCCCGACGTCGTGCACATCCAGTCGCACATCGTCATCGGGCGCGGACTCGCGCGCATCGCGAAGCAGCGCGGCATCCCGGTCATCGCGACGAACCACGTCATGGCCGAGAACATCCTCGACCACACGACCATGCCGAAGTTCGTAGACGACATGGTGCTCAAGTTCGCCTGGGCCGACGCGAAGCGCACCTTCGACCTGACGCGGGCGATCACCACGCCCACGCGTCGGGCCGCCGACTTCCTGGAGAAGACGGTCGAGGTGCGCGGCGTCATCCCGGTGAGCTGCGGCATCGACCGCTCCCAGTACACCCCGGTCATCGCCCCGCGCGAGGAGAACCGGCTCGTGTTCGTGGGCCGGCTGACGGCGGAGAAGCAGGTCGAGGTCATCCTCAAGGCGATGACGAAGCTCGACCCGGCGCTGAACACGACGTTCGACATCGTCGGCGGCGGAGACCAGCGCAAGCAGCTCGAGAGCCTGACGGCACAGCTCGGCCTGTCCGATCGAGTGACCTTCCACGGCCGGACCACCGACGAGGAGCTGCGCGCCCTGCTGTCCCGGGCGAGCCTCTTCGTCATCGCGTCGATCGCCGAGCTGCAGTCCATCGCGACGATGGAGGCCATGGCATCGGCGCTGCCGATCGTCGCCGCCGACGCCGTCGCCCTGCCCCATCTCGTGCACGACGGCGAGAACGGCCACCTCTTCACGCCGGGAGACGTCGACGAGCTCGCCGCGAAGCTCACCGCTGTCCTGACCGCCTCCCCCGGCGAGTACGAGCGGATGCAGAAGGCGTCCCTCGACGGCGTGGCCATCCACGACATCAACCGCACGCTCGACACCTTCGAGGCGCTGTACCGCGACGAGCCGCTGCCCGAGTGACGCGGATGCACGTCGTCTTCTTCGCCGATCAGCACCTCGACTCCCTCGGCGGGGCGCAGGTGTCGATGCGGCTGCAGCGGACGTTCCTGGAGCGCGCCGGCCATTCCGTGACGGTCGTCGCGCCCCGTATGCACGCACGGCGTGACGACGCTGCACCGTCCCCCGGGAACGTCGACCTCCCGTCGCTGCCGATCACCCTGGACCGGGAGTACGCGATGACCTGGCCGGGTCGGGCGACCGATCGGACCCTTGACCGGGCGATGGCGCATCGGCCTCCGGTCGACCTCGTGCACGTGCAGGCCGACTTCTGGGGCGCCTTCATCGGTCACCGGTTCGCCGTCCGCCATGGAATCCCGGTCGTGCACACGATGCACAACCGGGTCGACGTGGGGCTCGCCGCGGTCACGCCGCTGCACCGGCCCGTGCTCGCTGTGCTCAACCTCTGGCGCCGCACCGCCCTCCGAGGCATCGGTGTGCCGGTCGGCGGCAGCGACGGGTGGTCGTACCTCCGCGGGCTCGCGGCGGACGCCGCCGCCGTGACGGCGCCTTCCGGGCATTTCGCGCGGCGACTGGAGCAGAACGGCGTCGCCCGCACCGTCGACGTGGTGTGGAACGGCATCGACGACGACGTCCGCGCGCAGACGCTCGCGGCGGCTCCCGCCGAGCGGATGCCGGGGCGTCCTCGGTTCGTCTGGCTCGGGCGGATGAGTCCGGAGAAGCGCCTGCTCCCGTTCCTCCGCGCCTGGGTGGACGCGGACATCGACGCCGACCTCGAGGTGATCGGCGGCGGCGGAGAGCGGGCAGCGGCCGAACGGATCGTCGCGGGGCGTGCGGGCGTGCGGTTCGCCGGTCGCCTCTCCTATGCGCAGACCCTGGAGCGGATCGCCGCCGCCGATGCGCTCGTGCAGACGTCCATCGGATTCGAGACCCAGGGGATGACGCCGTTCGAGGCGGCCACCCTCGGCACACCCTCCGTCGTGTGTGACCCTGACATCGCCGCTGAGCTGCAGGGCGGGCTCTGGGCTGTGCCGACGGCGGAGCCGCACGCCCGCGGACGCGCCCTCGAGGCGCAACGGATCGAGGCCCTCGCCGCGACGCTGCGGCAGGCGGCCGCGGACATCGCGCACGGGACCGCGCCGCAGCCGGTACCGGCCGTCGCGGAGGCCTTCCGCCAGTCCTCGCGGACGGCCGCCATGATCGAGGTCTACGAGCGGGTGCTCTCCGGAGCCTGAGCGCTCACAGGAAGCCGTAGAAGTTCGACGAGAGCCAGCTCAGCACGACCGTCAGCAGGCCGGCGCCGGAGACACCGATGGCGATCCCCGCGAGCAGCCGCGGTCCCGGCCGCCGTGCCGCGATGAGGCCGAGCACGAGCGCCGCCCCGTAGCCGATGAAGGTGAGGATGCCCGATCCCCCCTCGATCAGTCCGATCATGCTGTAGGTCCGGTCCGACATGTAGACGAACGGCCGCGCGAGGATGAGGAACACGTCGATCGCCAGCGTCACCAGCGCGACGATGAAGGCGGCGCGCCCGAGGGAGTCGCCGGGAGTGCGCGGCACCGGCGGACCGTAGGGCGGGACGCCCTGCGCCGATCCGGGGGCGGATCCCGGCGCGGTCGGGTACGGCTGAGGGGTGGCGGTGGGGAAGGCCTGAGGGGCAGCGGCGGTGGGGAACACGTGCCCGCCACCCGGCGTCGGCGCGTAGGGGGCCCCGGGGGCGGGGGCCTGGGCACCGGGGTACTGCGGCTCGGCCGGAAGCGGAGGAGGGGTCGGGACTGCGGCCGGGTCGCCGGCACCGTCGCGCGAGAGGTGTGCGGGCTGCTGGGGGTCGCTCATGCCCCGAGCGTAGCCCTCCTCGCGGACGGCCGGGAGGTCAGCGGTAGACGTGGCCGGGGTCGGCCTGCGACAGGGCGTCCTGTCCGGTGACGCGGCTCCAGTCCGTGGGGGTGCGACGGTAGCCGTCGCGCCGCAGTTCGACGAACGTGGCGATGACCGCCCAGATGCTGAGGGCGAGGAGGAGGATGAGGAGTAGCATGGCAGAAAAGCTACGCTCGGTGTCATGCTGCCACGAGTGGCGGATCGGGCACTGTTCGTAGGAAAACTGCCATTCCGGGAGATGTGATGAAGACCGTCGCGTGCGTGGTGCAGGACGGCTTCGCGCCGTTCGAGTTCGGGGTCGCCTGCGAGGCGTTCGGTCTGGACCGGTCGTCCGACGGGGTGCCGAACTTCGACTTCCGCATCGTCGCCCCACGGCCCGGGGTCGTGCGGTCCAAGATCGGCTTCTCCATCAACGTGGAGCACGATCTGTCCTTCGCCGCGGAGGCCGACCTCGTCGTGTTCTGCCCGGTGCCCCGGGAGACTTGGGGCGACATCGATCCGCTCCTCGTCGAGGTCGCCCGCGAAGCGGTGGCGCGCGGAGCCTGGGTGATGAGCGTGTGCAGCGGCTCGTTCATCCTCGCGGCGGCCGGAGTGCTGGACGGGCGGCGCGCCACGACGCACTGGATGTACGCGCACACGATGGCGGACATGTACCCCGACATCGACATCGATCCGGACGTGCTCTTCGTCCAGGACGGTCGCATCATCACCAGCGCGGGCACCGCCGCGGGCATCGACGCCTGCCTGCACCTGCTGCGACAGGAGCTCGGGGCGGAGATCACCAACCGGATCGCGCGTCGGATGGTCGTGCCGCCGCAGCGCGACGGGGGTCAGGCGCAGTTCATCGATCGGCCCATCCCGGTCGCACCCACGGACTCGCTCGCCGCGGTGGCCGACTGGGCGGTGGAGAACCTCCGTGACGAGTTGACGGTCGACCAGCTCGCGGCGCGGGCGCTCATGTCGCCGCGGACCTTCGCGCGCCGCTTCAAAGCCGAGTACGGGGCGACCCCCGCCGCGTGGCTCGGCCGGCAGCGGATCATCCAGGCCCAGCGTCTCCTCGAGCGCACCGACCTTCCGCTCGAGCACATCGCGACGGACTGCGGCTTCGGTTCCGCGGCCGTCCTGCGGCAGAACTTCGCCCGCGTGCTGGGCGTGACCCCCACCGCCTACCGCGCCCGCTTCTCCTGCGCCACCGCCCCCGCTGCCTGACCCTCGTCCCCTCCCGCTGCGCCCGCGCCGGACCCGTCCCGCGGGCCCGCACCGGCCCCGCCAACGTGCGGGATCGATAGCGCCCGGTAGCGGGCCGTGTCCGGGACCTTTTCCGTCCCCGCGTCCGTCCCCGCGTCCGTCCCCGGTGCCTTGCGGGATCAAGAACGCGCGGGGCGGGGACCGTCCCCGGGGCCTTTTCCGTAGCGCTACCAGCCGCGTCCGTCCCGCGTCCGTTCTCCGCTGCCGTTCGGGATCAAGTACGTGCGGGCGTGGACCGTGCCCGGGGCCTTTTCCGTCCCGCGCCCGTTCTCCGCTGCCGTCCGGGATCGAGTACGTGCCGGAGCGAGCCGCCTCCGGAGCGGTTTCCGTTCCGCTTCCGCTCTGTCGAGCGGGATCAAGACTGGGCGCGCGGGGGTCGCATCCGGAGCTCTTTCCGTCCCGCTCTGTCGCGCCCCGCCCCGGCCCGCGCCGCCCGGGGCGGGCGTCGTGCGCTCCGCAGTGGATCTCGTCGGTGCGGCCGACGGGCCGCCCGCATCGACGCGGGATCAGAATGGCTCCGCGGAATGGCAGATCGGGTGCGTTGTTGATCCCGCGCGAGAAGTGACGGGGCGGGCGGGATCAGAATGGCTCCGCGGAATGGCAGATCGGGTGCGTTGTTGATCCCGTGCGAGAAGTGACGCGGCGGGCGGGATCAGAAAGGGGCCGCGGGCGGAGGGTGGAGGTGCTTTTTTGATCCCGCGCGGGGATCGCAGGACGGGACGGGATCGGGAAGCGAGGAGGGGTCAGTGCCAGTGGGCGGGGGAGGGGAGGGTGACGTCGCGGACGTCGACCCCGGTGGGCGTGACCGTGGCGAGCGCGTAGAGGAGGGACTGCGTCGGGTAGCCGTGCGGGCGGTTGTCGCGGATGATGGCGCGGTCGTCTTCCGGGGGCAGGGCGGCCGAAGCTCCGAGGAGCGCGGTCCACTCGGCCGCCCAGTCGGCGCTCGCCGCCGCGGGGCCCAGAGCGCGGAACTCCGGGAGCCAGGCGGCGATGCGCGGGGTCTCCTCGTCGTCGAGGTCGTCGTGGGCGATCATGTGCGTCCCGGGCTCGATGGGTGTCTCCCGCAGCTCGGCACCGTCCCAGGAGAGCACCCGGGCGCCGTCCGGCCCCACTTCGAGCAGATTGAAGCCGTGCATCGGCGGCGCACCCTGCGGGGAGCGACCGGTGACCGCGGCGAGCGGAAGGGAGCCGCGGGAGACCGCCGCGGTCGCGGAGAGGTCCTGCACATCGGCACGGTTGAGGAGCACGGCGAGGCGTCGTTCCACGGGGTTCACGGCGAGCCAGGCCCCACCGGCCCGCCGGTCACGGATGCCGATCACCCCCGGGTACTCCTCGGGCCACCACTCGCCCAGGGCATCCCACTCCCGAGCCGGGTGCTCGTCGCGGACGGCCAGCAGCCGCGCGGATCCCGCGGCCTCGACATCGATCACCACCGTGCACACGCTTCCGAGTCTAGGTCGGTCGAGGCGGGCGGGACCCGCGACGAATCCGTGCGCGATGACCCGGGCGTCCGGACCCTGGGGCAGAATCGAGGCGTGAACATCGTCGTCGGAGTCACGGGCGGCATCGCCGCGTACAAGACGGTGCACCTCGTGCGCCTGCTCACGAAGGCCGGTCATGAGGTGACCGTGGTGCCCACCGAGGACGCGCTGCGCTTCGTGGGCCTGCCGACCTGGGAGGCCCTGAGTCGGCACCCGGTGACGACGAGCGTGCATGAGGACGTCGCCCGCGTCCGGCACGTCGCCCTGGGCCAGGGAGCGGACCTCATCGTGATCGCCCCGGCGACGGCGAACTCGCTCGCGAAGATGGCCGCGGGGCTGGCCGACGACCTCCTCGGCACGACGCTGCTCGCGACCGAGGCGCCCGTGCTCGTCGCGCCCGCGATGCACGCGGAGATGTGGCGGAACGCGGCCACGCAGGCGAACATGGCGACGCTCCGGGAACGCGGCGTGCACGTGGTCGGACCGGCCGACGGCGAGCTGGCCGGCGGTGACAGCGGACCCGGTCGCATGGTCGAGCCGGAGGAGATCCTGGCGGCGGCCCAGGCGCTGCTGACACCGGGCGACCTGGCAGGCGTGCGGGTCGTCGTCTCGGCCGGCGGGACGCGGGAGCCCATCGATCCGGTGCGCTTCCTCGGCAACCGGAGCAGCGGGCGCCAGGGGGTCGCGCTCGCGGCGGAGGCGGCGGCGCGCGGCGCGGAGGTGGCGCTCGTCGCGGCGAACGTCTCCGGGGACGTGCTCGCGGACGTCCACCACCCGCACGTCCGGATCGTCCGGGTCGGCACGGCCGCGGAGCTCTCCGCGGCGATGAAGGAGGAGGCGGTCGCAGCCGACGTCGTGCTGATGTCGGCGGCCGTGGCCGACTACCGACCGGTCGAGGTCTCCGCGCGCAAGCTCACCAAGGACCGCGGCGGGGTCGGCACGATCGAACTCGTGGAGAACGAGGACATCGTCGCCGCGCTCGTCGAGACGCGGAGGGAGGGGCAGCTCGTGGTCGCGTTCGCGGCGGAGACCCCCGAAGACGAAGCGGAGCTGCTCGCCCGCGCCCGCGGCAAGCAGGAGCGCAAGGGGGTCGACCTGCTGGTGGTGAACGAGGTCGGCTGGGAGCAGGGGTTCGAGCGAGGCGAGAACGCCGTGCACATCCTCGGGCCCGGCGGGGTCGTGGCGCGGACCGCGGCGGGGAGCAAGCGCGAGGTGGCGGCGGCCGTCTGGGACGAGGTCGCCCGCGAGAGGTGAGGGGCGGTGGAGTCGCGCACCGCCGAATGCTAAACTTGAGTCAACCAAACTCAACTTTCAGAAGGAGCATCTCCAGGAGGAGCGCATGACCACCCCGCAGACCGGATCCCCAAACCAGGAACAGCAGTCCGCCCTCGAGCAGTTCGGCATCAACCTGACCGACCGCGCCCGCGAGGGCAAGCTCGACCCCGTCATCGGACGGGACAGTGAGATCCGGCGCGTCAGCCAGGTGCTCACTCGTCGCACCAAGAACAACCCGGTGCTGATCGGCGAGCCCGGCGTCGGCAAGACGGCGGTGGTCGAAGGGCTCGCGCAGCGCATCGTCGCGGGCGACGTCGCGGAGTCCCTCAAGGACAAGGAGCTCGTCTCGCTCGACATCTCCGCCCTCGTCGCGGGCGCCATGTACCGCGGCCAGTTCGAGGAGCGCCTGAAGCAGGTCCTCAAGGAGATCACCGAGTCGGACGGCCAGGTCATCACGTTCATCGACGAGCTGCACGTGCTCATGGGTGCGGGCGGCGGCGAGGGCTCGGTCGCGGCGTCGAACATGCTCAAGCCGATGCTGGCCCGCGGCGAGCTGCGGCTCATCGGCGCCACCACGCTCAACGAGTACCGCGAGTTCATCGAGAAGGACGCCGCCCTCGAGCGCCGCTTCCAGCAGGTGTACGTCGGCGAACCGACCGTCGAGGACACGATCGCGATCCTCCGCGGGCTCAAGGGCCGCTACGAGGCGCACCACGGAGTGACCATCTCCGACAGCGCCCTCGTGGCCGCGGCCTCGCTGTCCAACCGCTATCTGCCCGCGCGGCAGCTGCCGGACAAGGCCATCGACCTGATCGACGAGTCGATGTCGCGCCTGAAGATGGAGATCGACTCCTCTCCGGTCGAGATCGACCAGCTCAAGCGCCAGGTCGACCGGCTGAAGCTGGAGGAGCTCGCGCTCAAGCGGGAGAAGGACGCCGCGTCCAAGGAGCGTCTCGGCACCCTCCGGGAGAACCTCGTCGAGCTCGAGAAGGAGCTCGCCGGACTCGAAGCCCGATGGGCGCGCGAGCGACAGGGCCTCAACCGGGTCGGGGAGCTGAAGAAGCAGCTCGACGACGCGATCACCCAGCGCGACCTCGCCATGCGCAACGCCGACTACACGAAGGCGTCGAAGCTCGAGTACGAGACGATCAAGCGCCTGGAGCGCGACATCGCGGAGGCGGAGCAGGCCGAGGCCACCGCCTCGAGCGAGCCGCGCATGGTGAACGAGCAGGTCACCGAGGAGGACATCGCGGCCGTGATCGCGGCCTGGACGGGCATCCCGGTCGGGCGGCTGCTGCAGGGGGAGAGCGAGAAGCTGCTGCACCTGGAGAACGAGCTCGGCAAGCGTCTCATCGGCCAGAAGGATGCCGTCAAGGCGGTGTCCGACGCCGTGCGCCGCTCGCGGGCGGGCATCAGCGATCCCGGTCGTCCCACCGGCTCGTTCCTGTTCCTCGGACCGACCGGCGTCGGCAAGACCGAGCTGGCCAAGGCGCTCGCGCAGTTCCTCTTCGACGACGAGCACGCCATGGTGCGCATCGACATGTCGGAGTACGGCGAGAAGCACTCGGTCTCCCGGCTCGTCGGCGCCCCTCCCGGGTACGTCGGATACGAGCAGGGCGGTCAGCTCACCGAGGCCGTGCGGCGTCGTCCCTACAGCGTGATCCTGCTCGACGAGGTCGAGAAGGCGCACCCCGAGGTGTTCGACGTGCTGCTGCAGGTGCTCGACGACGGGCGGCTGACCGACGGGCAGGGGCGCACGGTCGACTTCTCGAACGTGATCCTCATCCTGACCTCCAACCTGGGCTCGCCGATCCTCATCGACCCCGTGCTCTCCGTGGAGGAGAAGCGGGAGCAGGTGATGGCGCTCGTGCGCCAGGCGTTCCGGCCGGAGTTCCTGAACCGTCTCGATGACATCGTGATGTTCCAGGCGCTCACCGAGGACGACCTCGCGCAGATCGTGGAGCTGTCGGTCGACCAGCTGCACGACCGGCTGCGCGACCGTCGCCTCACGCTGGCGGTCACTCCTGGGGCGCGGTCGTGGCTGGCCGAGCGCGGTTACGACCCGGTGTTCGGCGCCCGCCCGCTGCGTCGCCTCATCCAGACCGAGGTGCAGAACAAGCTCGCGACCGCCCTCCTCTCGGGTGGCGTGCACGACGGCGACACCGTCCGGGTGGACGTGGCGGCCGACGGCACGGGCCTCGTGCTCACGGCGACGACCCCCGAGCCGGAGGTCGAGGACGACGACGTGATCGAGGCGGAGCTGCTCGACGACTGATCCCGACCGGCACATAGCGAGAAGGCCCGGTATGCGCGACGCATACCGGGCCTTTCGTGTGTCGATGCTCAGGCGCTGAGAACGACCGTCTCCGCGATCGGACGACGCACGCGCGGGGCGACCTCGCGCTCCTGCAGCACCTCCGGCAGGGCCTCGATGTCGCCGAACTCGCCGACGGCGATGACGGTGGCGGGGGTGAAGCGCGCCTCCAGGTCGGCGAACTCGCGGACGACCTCGGGGTCGAAGCCGCTCATCTGGTGCACGACGAGGCCGTCGTGGTGGGCCTGCACGGAGAAGTGCGCCACGGCCTGGCCGAGGTCGTAGAACGCGTGGCTGATCGGCGTGCCGTCGGCGGTCGCGGTCTCGGCGATCGCGACGACGAGCACGGCCGCGTTGCCGGCCCAGGCCTGGTTGAAGCCCATGAGCGCGTCGACGATCTGGGCGTGCAGGGCGGTGCCGCGGCGGGCGACGATGAAGCGCCACGGCTGGATGTTGTTGGCGGAGGGGCTCCAGCGGGCGGCCTCGAGGGCGGTGGCGAGCTTGGCCTCGTCGATCGGATGCTGCGCGTCGTACGCGCGGGGGCTCCAGCGGCCGGCGAGGACGTCGAGGACGGGGTGCTCGGTCGGGGCGGTGCGGTCGATGACGGGAGTGCTCACGGAAGTGCCTTTCGGACGGAGGGGATCGGACACCGTCGTCCGCGTACACGGGGGATGAACCGATGCATGTGCATGCATATTCCCGGAGGTCGGTTCGCGTCAGTCCAGGAGGTTGCGGGAGGCGGCGTCGGCGAGCGCGGCGCGGACGGCGCGGATCGAGGGGGCGTCCGCGGACACCCGCCGCGCGGAGGAGAAGATCTCCCGGCGCGGTTCCTGCGGGAGCGGGGCGAGGTCGACCGTCGGGGTGTCGCCCGCCCACACGAGCTCGGGGAGGAGCCCCACCGCGAGCCCGGCGTGGATGAGCCGGACGTGCGCGGTGAGGTCGGCGAGCTCGAAACGCACGTCCGGCTCGAACCCGGCGGTGCGACAGAGCTGCTCGGCCCACGCGCGGGACGCCGTGCCGGCAGGCTCGAGCACCCACGGCTCCGCGCGGGTGGCCCACAGGGCGGCGACGGGGTCGGCGGCTCCCGCAGCTCCGGGGCGCCGGGCGAGGGCGATGGCGTCGTGGGCGAGCACGACACGGTCGAGATCGGCGTGGATGGGGCGTGTGCGCCCCGGATACTGCTCGGCGAGGATGAGGTCGTAGTCGCGGCTGGAGACGCCCACCAGGCCGGATTCCGGGTCGCGCTCGGTCACCTCGACGCGCAGGGCGGGGTGGCGCTCGCCGAGGGCCGCGAGGGCGCGGGGCAGCAGGGAGTGCGCGGTGGACTGGAACACCGCGAGGCGCACGGTGCCGGTCACCTCGGTGAGCGACTCGGCGACGGCGACCTGGGCGTGCTCGAGCTGATCGAGGATGCCGATGGCCTCGGCGACCAGCACGTTCCCCTGCGGCGTGAACTGCACCCCGCGACCGACCCGACGCAGCAGTGGCACCCCGACATCGCGCTCCAGTGCGGCGAGCTGTTGGGACACGGACGCCTTGCTGTAGGACAGCGCGTCGGCCACCGCGGAGAGCGTGCCGCGGCGCGACAGTTCCACGAGCAGACGCAGGCGGTGGACGTCTAGCACGACGGTTCCGATCGTTCGGGATGAGTGAACAGAATCCACTCGAATCGGTTGATAGACGGAGCCTACCGAGCGGCTGGACAATGATCCAGCCGCACACGACACCCGGGTGTGCGAGGCCGAGGAAGGTACCCCCGCCCCATGACCGTCATCGACGACACCACCCCCCGCACCGAAGAGGTCGCCGCGCTCGTGCAGCGCTGGCTCGCCGAGAGCGAGACCCACCCGGTCGAGCCGGCCGCCCAGCGCCTCTCCGAGGTGCTCAAGGACCCGAACGGACTGGACTTCACCGTCGGCTTCGTCGACGGCGTCATGCGTCCGGAGGACCTGCGGGTCGCCGGCCGCAAGCTCGCCGAGCTGTCGGACATCACGCCCACGCTGCTGCCCGGCTACCTCCGGGCCGCCATCAAGGCCGGCGGGTTCTGGGCGCCGAAGCTCCCGAACGTCGTCGTCCCGATCTCGCGGCGCGTGCTGCGGGCCATGGTCGGCCACCTCGTGCTCGACGCGACGCCGTCCAAGCTCGGCCCGGCCATCGCCAAGCTCCGCAAGACCGGCAACCGTCTGAACCTCAACCTCCTCGGCGAGGCCGTGCTCGGAGAGCGCGAGGCGGGCCGCCGACTGCAGGGCACGTACGACTTCCTCGCCCGCCCGGACGTCGACTACGTCTCGATCAAGGTCTCGAGCGTCGTCAGTCAGCTCTCCATGTGGTCGTTCGACGAGGCCGTCGCCGATGTCGTGGAGAAGCTCACCCCGCTGTACCGGCTCGCGGCGAAGGCCGAGGCGAAGGGGGCCCGCACCGGGACGCAGAAGTTCATCAACCTCGACATGGAGGAGTACCGCGACCTCGACCTGACCATCGCGGCCTTCACGAGCATCCTCGACCAGCCGGGCCTGGAGGACCTCGAGGCCGGCATCGTGCTGCAGGCGTATCTCCCCGATGCGCTCGGCGCCATGCAGCGGCTCCAGGAGTGGGCGGCCGCGCGCCGCGCCAAGGGCGGAGCGCCGATCAAGGTGCGCGTGGTCAAGGGCGCGAACCTCGCGATGGAGGAGGTCGACGCGAAAGTGCACGGCTGGCCGCTCGCGACCTACGGCACCAAGCAGGACTCCGACACGAACTACAAGCGCGTGCTCGACTGGGCGATGACGCCCGAGCGGCTCGACGCCGTGCGTATCGGCGTCGCCGGTCACAACCTCTTCGACATCGCGTACACGTGGCTGCTCGCGAAGGCCCGTGGTGTGACCGGCCCTTCGACAGGCTCAGGGACCCAGGGGCAGAAGGGTGCCCTCGTGGAGTACGAGATGCTGCTCGGCATGGCGACCGGGCAGGCCGAGGCCGTCCGCAAGGACGTCGGCCGTCTCCTGCTCTACACGCCGGTCGTGAACCCGGCGGAGTTCGATGTCGCCATCGCCTACCTCGTGCGGCGCCTCGAGGAGAACGCGAGCCCCGAGAACTTCATGTCCGCCGTGTTCGAGCTGGCCTCGAACCCGACCCTGCTCACCCGCGAGCGGGAGCGCTTCGAGCGCTCGCTCGCCGCGCTCGTCGCCGACCCGTCGGTGCCGGGCCCGAACCGCACGCAGGACCGCACGGCTCCGCGCCCCGCCGCCACGACGGACGGCTTCGCGAACGAGCCCGACACCGATCCCGCGCTCGCCGCGAACCGCGCGTGGGGCCGGGAGATCCTGCAGCGCTCGGTCTCCTCGACGCTCGGCCGGGACGCGATCGCCGCGGCCCGCATCGAGACCGACGCCGAGCTGGACGCCGTGTTCGCCGCCGCCACGTCCGCCGCCGAGAAATGGGCAGCGCTTCCCGCCGCCGAGCGCGCCGCCGTCCTGCACCGCGCGGGCGACGAGCTCGCCGCCCGCCGCGGCGAGCTGCTGGAGATCATGGCGCACGAAGCCGGCAAGACCATCGCCGAGGCCGACCCCGAGGTCAGCGAGGCGATCGACTTCGCGCACTACTACGCCGAGAGGGCGAAGGATCTCGAGGCCATCCCCGGCGCCGAGTTCGTGCCGTCGAAGGTGACCGTGGTCACGCCGCCGTGGAACTTCCCCGTGGCGATCCCCGCCGGCGGTGTGCTGGCCGGCCTCGCCTCCGGATCCGGCGTGATCATCAAGCCCGCGAAGCTCACCCAGCGGTGCGGCGCCGTGATGGTCGAGGCGCTGTGGGCCGCGGGCGTCCCGCGCGATCTGCTCGCCCTCGTCGACCTCGCCTCCCGCGACCTCGGCACCCGCCTGGTGGCGAGCCCACAGGTCGACCGGGTCATCCTCACCGGGGCCTACGAGACCGCACAGCTGTTCCGCTCCTTCCGGGCCGACCTGCCGCTGCTCGCCGAGACCAGCGGCAAGAACGCGATCATCGTGACGCCGTCGGCCGACCTCGACCTCGCCGCCGCCGACGTCGCCCGCAGCGCGTTCGGCCACGCCGGTCAGAAGTGCTCCGCGGCGTCCCTGGCGATCCTCGTCGGGTCGGTGGCGGACTCGAAGCGCTTCGAGCGGCAGCTCGTGGACGCGGTCACCTCGATGCGCGTCGGGCTTCCCGACGACCCCGCCACGCAGATGGGGCCGATCATCGAGCCCGCGAACGGCAAGCTCCTCACCGCGCTCACCACTCTCGACAAGGGCGAGCGCTGGCTGGTCGAGCCCCGGAAGCTCGATGACGAGGGGAAGCAGTGGACACCGGGGGTGAAGACCGGCGTGCGCGAGGGCTCGTACTTCCACCTCACCGAGTTCTTCGGACCCGTGCTCGGCATCATGCACGCGAAGGACCTCGATGAGGCCATCCGGCTGCAGAACGCGGTCGACTACGGCCTCACCGCGGGGCTGCACTCGCTGGACTCCGCCGAGGTCGCGACCTGGCTGGACCGCGTCGAGGCCGGCAACCTGTATGTGAACCGAGGGATCACCGGCGCCATCGTGCAGCGTCAGCCGTTCGGCGGCTGGAAGCGCTCGGCGGTGGGTGCCGGGGCCAAGGCCGGCGGCCCGAACTACCTCTTCGGTCTGGGCGAGTGGCGTGCGGGCGAGCTGCCCGCCGCGGCTCCGGGCGCGGCGGTGACCCCCGCGGTGACCGGGCTGCTGGAGGCCGCTGCTCCCGAGCTCGACCCCGTGGGCATCGAGTGGCTGCATCGTGCCGCGGCCGCCGACGAGCGCGCGTGGATCGACGAGTTCGGAGCCGTGAGCGACAAGTCCGGACTCGGCGTCGAGCGCAACGTGTTCCGGTACCGTCCCGTGGCCGTCGACGTCCGCATCGCCGAGGACGCGCCGCTCGCCGAGGGAGTCCGGGTGCTCGCCGCTGCCCTGCGCAGCGGCAGCCCGTTCACCGTGTCGGCCGCGTCGCTGCCGTCCCGCGTGGAGAAGGCGCTCAAGACCCAGGGCGTGACCGTGAAGACCGAGTCCGATTCCGCGTGGACCAAGCGCTACGCGAAGGGGGCCCGGTCGTGGCAGCGGGTGCGGCTCGTTGGCGGCGACGCCGGCGCGCTGCACACGGCCCTCGACGGCAGCCCCGACGTCGCGGTCTGGTCGCACGCCGTGACCGGAGCGGGCCGGGTGGAGATGCTCCCGTTCCTGCACGAGCAGGCCGTGTCGATCACCAACCACCGCTTCGGCAACCCCACCACGCTCTCCGAGGGCATCCTCTGACGCCGAGACCCCGGGTACACGTCGAGACCCCCTGCTGCACGCGCGTGCAGCAGGGGGTCTCGACGCGAAAGCGGGGTCTCGGGAGTCAGCCGCGCAGAGCCTCGGCGAGCTTCACCCGCGAGCCCATCCGGAGCAGGGAGTTCTCGTAGATCTTCGCGCCGACGACGATCGCCGCGACGCAGCTCGCCAGGAGGATCGCGAGGCTCAGCAGCGGCTCCCACCACTGCGCCTCACCGACGAAGAGACGCATCGGCATTCCGACCGGAGCCGAGAACGGCACGTACGACATGATCGTCAGCACCAACGGGTTGTCGTTGAACACGATCACCAGCACGTACGGCGCCATGATGAGCATCGTGATGGGGGTCGTCGTCGAGCCGATGTCCTCCTGGCGGGAGACCATGGAGGCGGCCGCCGCGAACATCGCCGCGAGCAGGATGAACCCGAACAGGAAGAACACCGCGAACCAGATGATGGGGGCGCCGAGGGTGGTCAGAACCTCGCGTTGACCCGTCACGATGAGGCCGATGGTGGCGACGGCCGCGAGGGCGAGGACCTGCCCCATCGCGAGCACCGTGTTGCCGATGACCTTGCCGGCGAGCAGGGTGCGCGCGGGGATCGCCGACAGCAGCACCTCGACCACCCTGGTCTGCTTCTCCTCGACCACGCTCTGGGCGATGGTGCCGCCGAACGTGGCCGCGGCCATCATGAAGACGAGCCCGAACGCGATCGCGATGAAGTAGCGCAGCAGCGGGTTGATGGTCACCGGCTCGAGGATGACGACCTCGGGCGAGAGCGACAGCCCGGACACGAGCGACCCGGGGGCATCCTCCAGGGCGACGATCGTGTAGCCCGCGGCGTTGTCGCCCGCGAGCACCGCCGCATCGACGTCGCCCTCGCGGACCAGCTCCTCGGCCTCGGCGCGGGAGGCGACCTCGGTCACCTCGACGTCGGGCAGGGCGGACACGGCGCCCGCGGTCTCCGAGGTCACGGCCACCGGCATGGCGTCGTTGTTCTGACTCGCGAAGCCGCCGAACAGCACGCCGGCGAGGGCGATGAGCAGCAGGATGCCGGTCGAGATCAGGAATGCCTTGCTGCGGAGCTTGGAGCCGATCTCCCGCTCGGCGACCAGCCAGATCCCGTTCCGTGCGGGGGTCGAGGCGTTCACTGGATGACCTCCTTGAAGATCTGGGCGAGGGAGGGGTGCTTGGGTGCGAAGCTCGCGACGTCGCCGCGCGCGACCGCAGACTGCAGCACGCGCTGGGCCGTGTCGGGGCCGTCCGCGTCGAAGAGCGCGTAGCCGCCCTCGAAGTCGACGACCGTGACCCCGGGCTCGGTGCGCAGCCACCCGGCGTCCCCCGCGGAGACCAGCTCGTACCGATCGCGGGCGTGCTCGGCGCGGAGTCCGTCCCGGGATCCGGCCGCCCGGATGGTGCCTCCGGCGAGGATGACGAGATCGTCGCAGAGACGCTCGACCACGTCGAGCTGGTGCGAGGAGAAGAGGATCGAGGCGCCGCGGGCCGCGCTGGCCTGCAGGACCCCGGCGACGACGTCAACCGCGAGGGGGTCCAGGCCGGAGAAGGGCTCGTCGAGGATCAGCACCTCGGGGTCGTGCACGAGCGACGCGGCGATCTGCGCGCGCTGCTGGTTGCCCAGTGACAGCGACTCGATCGTGTCGTCGAGGCGCTCGCCGAGCCCGAGCTCCGTGAGCAGCGCGGTCGCCCGCTCCGTCGCCTCCGGCTTGCTGAATCCGTGCAGGCGCGCGAGGTAGACGATCTGCTCCAGGACCTTCATCTTCGGATACAGGCCGCGCTCCTCGGGCATGTAGCCGAAGCGGCGGCGGTCGCTGGTGGTGAGGGGCGCCCCGTCGAGGTCGACCCGTCCGCCGTCCGACGACAGCAGGCCGAGGATGATGCGCATGGTCGTGGTCTTGCCGGCGCCGTTGCCGCCGACGAAGCCGGTGAGGCGGCCCGGCGCGACCGTGAACGACACGTCGTCCAGCACCCGGCGGCTGCCGTAGCTCTTGGTGATGCCGGAGAGTTCCAGCAGTCCGGTTGTCATGTCGTGGTGCTCCGTCCGAAGGTGATCCGCATGATCTTCACGCTATTGAGCACGGGCGGGGCGGGGCATCCCCCGCAGGGGGGACTGCGACGGATCAGCCGCGGGACGGACGGCCGACGTGCAGCACCGTGCGCACGAGCAGGCCGGCGACCAACGCCCAGAACGCCGCACTCACCCCGAGCACCGCGATGCCGGAGGCGGCGACGAGAAACGTGACGACCGCGGGGAGCCGCTCACCGGGGTCGTCGATCGCCTGCTGGACGGCCGCGCCGAAGGCGCCGAACAGCGCCAGCCCCGCGACCGCCGGGATCACCGCCGTCGGGGCGAGCACGACGAGCGTGGCGAAGGCGGCGGAGAACGCGCCCAGCACGAGGTAGGACGCTCCGGTCGAGACACCGGCGAGCCAGCGCCGGGTGGGGTCGGGGTCGGCGTCGGGGGACGCGGCGAGGGCCGCGCTGATGGCGGCGAGGTTGATCGCATGACCGCCCGCCGGAGCGCCGAGCGCCGTGCCGAGACCGGTCACGAGCATCGCCGGACGCCACGGGACCTTGTAGCCGAAGCTGCGCATGATCGCGATACCCGGCACGTTCTGCGACGCCATGGTCACGATGAACAGCGGAAGCGCGATGCCGACCAGGGCCCCGACCGTGAAGGCCGGCATCGTCAGCTCGAACCGCGGCAGGAGGACGGCCGGGTCGACGGGGGTCCCGGCGGAGACCAGCGACAGAGCGACGACCGCGGCCGCGGCGGCGAAGGCCAGCGGCACGGCCCACCGGGGAGCCAGACGGGCGAAGAGCAGCCAGGTCAGCACGACCGGGAGCACACCCCACGGGTTCGCGACGACCCCGGTGATCGGCGCGAGGCAGAGCGGCAGCAGCACCCCTGCCAGCATGGCCTGCGCGATCGACGGCGGGATCCGCGCGATCAGAGCACCGAGTGCGGGCCAGAGCGCCGTGAGGAGGATGAGGGCAGCGGTCACGAGGAAGGCCCCGACCGCGGCGGGCCAGCCGCCCTCGACGCTGCCGGTCGCCACGAGCAGGGCCGCGCCGGGGGTGGACCACGCGGCCGTGATCGGCATCCGGTAGCGCCAGGCCAGCACGATGCAGGCGAGCCCCATCGCGAGGCTCACGGCGAGGAGTCCGCTGGCCGCCTGCGCCGCCGACGCACCGACGGCGTCGAGTCCCGTGAGCACCACCGCGAAGGAGCTCGTGAACCCGACCAGCGCCGTGACGATCCCGGCGATGATCGGACGGGTTACGGGGACGGCGGCGGGCATGGCTCCGAGAGTATCGCGGGGGAGCAGTCCACCTCCGGTCAGGCCAGCCCCATCCGATGCGCGAGCACGACGGCCTGCACGCGGTCCCTGGCGCCGAGCTTCTGGAGGATGCGGGAGACATGGGTCTTCACGGTGGCCTCGCCGATGAACAGCGCACGTGCGATCTCGGCGTTGCTGCGGGCGTCGGCGAGCAGGGTCAGCACCTCGGCCTCCCGCTCGGTCAGCGGCTCCGCGAGCACGGGTATCGCGGGCGCCTTCGCCACCGCGCGGACGGGAGCGGCGCCGGCCTCCGGGGTCGCGCCGGCGAAGCGGGTGAGGACGCGGCGGGTCACTTCGGGTGCCAGCATGCCGTCCCCCGCCGCGAGAGCGCGCACCGCGGAGATGAGGTCCTCGGCGCCCGCGTTCTTCAGGAGGAATCCGCTCGCGCCGGCTTCGAGCGCCTGGTAGAGGTAGTCGTCGCGGTCGAACGTCGTCACGATCGCGATCGCGGCGCCCACCGACGGGTCGGCGACGAGGCGGCGCGTCGCCTCGATCCCGTCCATGTCGGGCATCTGCACATCCATCGTGATGACGTCAGGGCGCAGCGCGGCGGCCTGCGCGACGGCCTCGGCTCCTGTCGAGGCCTCTCCGACGACCGCGATGTCGGGCTGGGTGTCGAGGATCGTGCGGAATCCCGCGCGGAGAAGGGCGTGATCGTCGACGAGGAGCACCCGGATCGGCGCGGTCATCGTGCGCCCTCCGGCACGGCCGTGCCGAGCGGCACCCGCGCCCGGACCCGCAGGCCCCCGGCGACGCGCGGAGCGATCTCGAACGTGCCGCCGGAGGCCGCCGCGCGCTCCCGCATGCCGAGCTGTCCGAGACCGGGTCGCAGCTGGGCGATGGCGCGGCCGGTGTTCACGACCTCGACCTCCACGCCGTTGTCGTCGTAACGCACGCGCACGTCCGCGGTCGCCCCCGGTCCGGCGTGCCGACGGGCGTTGGTCAGCGATTCCTGTGCGATCCGGTACAGGTTCACGGCGACGAGCGAGGGAACGGGCACCGGATCGCCGATCACGGTGTACGCGGTGGGGAGACCCGCCTCGGTCGATGCCTGCGCGAGCGCCGCGATGTCGTCGAGGGAGACGGTCGACGCCGACTCGGTCGTGTCGCCGCCGGGAGTGCGCAGCGTCTCCAGCAGCTGGCGCAGCTCCTGGATCGCGTCCCGCGCGGAGGACTCGATCCCGGAGAGGATGCGCGCCGACTGGGCAGGATCGCTCTCGAGCACGAGGCGCGCGGCGCCCGCCTGCACGCCCATCACCGACACGTGGTGGGCGACGACGTCGTGCAGCTCCCTGGCGATCCGCACCCGGTCGAGGGCCACCGCCTGCGCCGCGGTGACCTCGCGCTCGCGCTCCAGTTCGCGGGTGCGCTCTTCCAGCACGGTGCGCTGCTCGGCTGCCGCCCAGGAGCGCTCGCCGAAGTAATAGGCACCGCCGAAGTACAGGGCGTTGAGGAGGATCTGGATGAGCATGAACGCCACGTAGGGCGACATGGCTCCGGCGACGACGTCCGCCTTGTCCGCCTCGCTGATGGCGTCGCGGTACATGGTGATGAGGAGCCACACGAACATGCCGACGATGATGGCGACGCGGACGACGAGGGCCTTCCGGCGATCGTTCATCCAGGCGCCGACCGTGTAGAGCGCGATGAACATCGCGATATTGCCGACGTAGATCTCCGGTACCCGGATCGTCACAGCCGTGAAGTAGGCCAGCGACACCACGACGGCCACGGTGCCGGGCCAGCGCCGTCGGAACCCGAGCGGCGCCGCCACGACGACGGCGTAGACGAGCGCGGTCCACAGCGGAGCCTGCTCGTCGCCGTAGACCTGGGCGATGGAGGAGAGCGCCGCGCTGAGGATCGCGCCGACGAAGAGGACGAGCGCGAGGAGGAGGTCGCCGCGCTGGTCGCGCAGGGTCGGCGTCCGGGTGAAGGCCATCCCTCCACCGTAGGGCGGGGGCTGTCGCGCGGCATCCCCCGTGCGACGGACGCGGGCGGTACGTCTGCCAGGATCAGGTGTGACCTCCTCGACGCGCCCGCGCCTGGCACCGCTCTACCTCGCCGGCTTCACCACCGCGTTCGGCGCGCACGGCATCGCCGCGGCCCTCGGCGCCGAGACCGAGGACATCGGCTGGACGCTGCTGGCGTTCGGTTTCACGCTCGCGCTGTACGACCTCGCCGAGGTGTTGCTGAAACCGCTCTTCGGCGCCCTCAGCGACCGGGTCGGCGTGCGGCCGGTGATCGTCGGCGGGCTGCTGGCCTTCGCCGCGTTCTCGATGGTCGGAGCTCTGGCCCCCGGCATGTTCGGTCTCGTGATCGCGCGCTTCGGCCAGGGAGCCGCGGCCTCCGCGTTCTCGCCGGCCTCGTCCGCTGCGGTGGCGCGGTTGACGGACGAGGCGTCGCGTGGCCGGTACTTCGGGCGCTACGGCTCCTGGAAGAGTCTCGGCTACGCCCTCGGCCCGCTGCTCGGCGCGGTGCTCGTGGTGGCCGGAGGGAGCCCTGCCCTGTTCTGGGCCCTCGCCGTGCTCGGACTCGCGGCAGCCGGATGGGTGCTCCTCGCCGTCCCCGCCGTGCCCGTGCTGCCGCGGAAGCGGGTGACGCTCGTCGACCTCGGCCGGGAGCTCCTCGCCCCGGGGTTCCTCGTCCCCACCCTCGTGCTGGCGGCCACGACCGGTGCGCTCGCCGTGGCCGTGGGGTTCCTCCCGCTGCTCGGGCGACAGGCCGGGCTCGGCACGGTGGGCAGCATGGCGATCGTCACGGTGCTGGCGATCGTGTCGAGCATCGTGCAGCCGTTCGTCGGCGCGGCGCACGACCGCGGTCGGCTCTCCGTCCGTCTCGAGGCGGTCGGCGGGCTGCTCCTGATCGGCGTCGGCATCGGGCTCACCGCGCTGTGGGTGACGCCGATCGTGCTGTGCGTCACGGGCGTGCTGGTCGGCGCCGGGGTGGGCCTGGCGACGCCGGTGGCGTTCTCCCACTTGGCGGCATCGACGCCCGCGGAACGCATGGGACGCACGATGGGCAGTGCGGAACTGGGCCGGGAGCTGGGCGACGCGGGTGGCCCGTTGGTCGCCGGGGCCGTGGCGACGGCGACGGTGCCGGCGGTCGGAATCGGCGTCATCGCGGCGCTCACGGCGGGGGCGGGCGCCCTGGCTCTCCTCGGTCTGCGACCGCCACCCGTGCTCCGGACGGAGTAGCTCTTTCCTATGACGTCGCTATTCCCTTCCGATGCCTCGATCCTCTACATTCGGAGAAGGCAATGCCGCGGGATCGGCAGGACTCGGGGTCGACCGCGACAGCACAGGGCTGCGCCGGCCTCCTTCGGAGGGTGGGGACATGGCCCGACGACGCGCGATCAGTCAGGCTGTTCTCGGCGGAATCGCCGCGCTGGCACTGGTATTCGGCGGGGTGACGTCCGCGTCCGCGGCTGCACCGGAGGGCAGTATCTCCGGCACGGTGACGGCGGCCGCCGACGGTAGTCCGCTCGTGGGCGTGACCGTGATCGCGACGGCGGAGGACGGGCAGATCGAGGCGCAGGCACTCACCGATCAGGCCGGCGCCTATTCTCTGAACGAGCTGATCGACGGCGACTGGGTCGTGCGTTTCACCGCCCCGGGATTCGCCGACGAGTATTGGAACGACACGACGGAGTCCTGGCGCGCTGAGCGGGTCACGGTCGTGGAGGGTTCCGCGGTCACGGGGATCGACGCCGCTCTGGCGCCGCTGCCGACCGGGTCCATCACCGGCACGGTGACCCGCGAAGACGACGGCACGGCCGTCGCCGGCGTCACCGTGACGGCCAGTGGGCCGAACGGTGCCTGGGCCATGGACACCAGCGACGCCGACGGACGCTACACGCTGAGAGGTCTCGTCGACGGCTCGCATGTCGTCATGTTCTTCGCGGACGGGACGGATCTCAAGCGGGAGTACTGGCAGGGGGCGTCTACCTTCGACGCGGCCACCCCGGTCGTCATCGCCGACGGGCAGGCCGTCGAGGGCGTCGACGCCACCCTGGCGCAGGGCGGTGCCATCGGCGGCACGGTGAGCCGAGAGGACGACGGCACGCCGCTCGAGGGCGTCGTCGTGAACGTCCTCGACGCACGCAACGAGATCGTGAGCGCAGCGACCACCGGCGTCGACGGCACATACGAGGTCGGCGGCATCCCCGCGGGTTCGTACCGGCTGCAGTTCGGTCCCGCCGACCCCGCTCTGGCTGCGGAGTACTGGGATGACTCCTACACCTGGTCGGAAGCGACGCTCATCACGGTGACGGAGCTGCAGACCGTGACCGGGGTCGACGCGGCACTCGCCGCCTACGGCTACATCAGCGGTGCCGTGACACGCGAGGCCGATGGGGAGCCTATGCCGGCGGCTGTGGCGTTCTATGCCGCGGACCGCGGCCTGGACGTCTGGTACACCGACACCGCGAGCGACGGCACCTACCGGGTCCCCGTCGTGCCGGGAACCTATCGGGTGCTGTTCCACACCCTCGAGCGGGGCTACGCCGAGGAGTACTGGCAGGACGCGTTCCTGTGGGAGGAGGCGACGCTCGTCACCGTCACCGCAGCGGCTGAGATCACGGGTATCGATGCGGGACTCGAGAAGGTCGGCACGGTCACGGGCACGGTCTCGTTCGGTGCCACGGCGACGAAGAGCGTCGTCGAGGCCTGGAGCGGACAGTACCTCGTGACGTCCACGCGCGTGGATGTGGAGACAGGGGGCTACTCGTTCACGTTGCCGGCGGGATCGTACGTCCTCAAGGCGACGGCCACCTTCGCCGACGGCTCGACCGCCCAGCCGCAGTTCTTCGACGGCGTCGCCACAGCGGCCGAGGCGACGCCGGTCAGGGTCCCGGAAGGGCAGACCGTATCCGGTATCGACTTCGCTCTGAACCCGCGCACCGGTCTTCCGGAGCCCGAGCCGCAGGCGAAGCTCGCTCTCTCCGCCGAGTCCATCGTCGCGGGCGGGGAGATCACCGTGTCCGGGACCGGATTCACCGCACGCGAGAAGATCACCGTGGAGCTGCGCTCTGACCCGGTGGTCCTGGGGACGCTGACCGCCGGAGCCGACGGTGCTGTGTCCGGCGTCTACCGCATCCCGGCAAGCACCCCTGCGGGCACTCACACCATCGTGGCGCTGGACGCGCAGGGCATGATTCTCGCGAGTGCGACGGTGCGCGTCGCGGCCTCCGCGTCTGGCGGTGTGGCGACCCCGCCGGAGGGCGAGGATGCGCTCGCGACGACGGGTGGCGAGCTGTCATCGTTCGCGCTGGCTATGGGCATGGGGCTGCTGCTCGCGGGAGGGTTGCTCCTGCGCCGTCGCCGCGCGCTGCCCCTCGACGCTCTCGGGCGTTAGCCTCCGCCGAGCAGGCGCTCGATCACGCGGGCCACGCCGTCCTCGTCGTTGGTCGCGGTGGTCTCGTCCGCGGCCTCCTGCACGACGGGTTCCGCGTGCGCCATCGCCACGCCGCGACCGGCCCAGCGGAGCATCTCGACATCGTTGAGGGCGTCTCCGAACGCCACGACGTCGGAGCGATCGATGCCGAGGTGCGTGCAGAGGCGCGCGAGTCCCGTGGCCTTCGTGACGCCCTGCGCCATGACCTCGACGAACGGGGCGCCGGACAGCGTGGCCTCGAACCCGGTGAGCCCGAGGGACCGCAGGGTCTCGAAGAGGGCGGCGGGCGCGAGCTCGGGGTGCCGGATCACGAGTTTGAGCGTCGGCGCGGCCAGCACCTCGTCCAGCGGGACGCCGCCCATGGTCGCGGGGTCGCGCTTGTGGTCGGACAGCTGCGCGATCGCCGCATAGCCGTGCTGCGCGACGAACGTCTCGCCGCCCTCCCGTACGCTCGCGAAGAGCAGGCCGGGGACGCTGGCGCGCAGCGCGTCGGCGAGAGTGCGGAGGGTCGCGGGCGGCAGCTCCTCGGCGAACAGCATGCGGCCCTCGGTGAGATGCGTCGCGTACGCGCCGTTGCCGCACAGCGCCCACCCGTCGAATCCGGCGTCGGCGGCGATCACGCGAAGGCCGATGGGCTGGCGGGCGGTGACCGGCACCACCGCGACACCGGCGTCCCGCGCGGCATCGAGCGCCGCACGGGTGCGCGGCGACACCGCGGATGAGCTGTCGAGCAGCGTGCCGTCGAGGTCGGTCGCGATCAGCCGCATGGGATGAGTCTCTGAGCCTGTCGAAGGGCCTGAGCCTGTCGAAGGGTCAGGAGAAGATCATCGGCAGGTCGTCGTCGGCGTCGTCGCCGCCGAAGTCCACATCGACCACCACGGGCACGTGATCGCTGGGCTGCTCACCCTTGCGCTCATTGCGGTGGATCGACGCGCCGGTGACGGCATCGGCGAACGGCTTCGAGCCGAGGATGAAGTCGATGCGGATGCCCTCGTTGCGCGGGAACTTCAACCGCTGGTAGTCCCAGTAGGTGTAGCCCTCCGGGAGCAGCGGGCGCACGACGTCGGTCACGCCCGCGTCGGTCAGCGCGAAGAACGCGTCGCGCTCGGCGGGGGAGACGTGGGTGGAGCGGCCGACCACGATGTCGGGATCGCCGTTGTCATGGTCGAACGGGATGATGTTGAAGTCGCCGACCAAGGCGAGCGGCAGCTCGGGGTTCGCCGACAGCTCGGCCGCGGTGGACCGCTTGAGCTGCTCGAGCCAGTGCAGCTTGTAGGCGTAGTGCGGGTCGTCGAGCGAGCGGCCGTTGGGCACGTACAGGCTCCAGACGCGCACGCCGTCGACCATGACGCCCAGGGCGCGCGCCTCCTGCGGGGCATCCGGGCCCTCGTGGCCCTTCGCGAACCCGGGCATGCCGTCGAAGGCGGTGCGCACGTCGGTCACGGGCAGCCGGCTCGCGATCGCGACGCCGTTCCACTGATTCAGGCCGTGCACCTCGACGTGGTAGCCGGCCTCCTCGAACGGTGCATATGGGAACTGCTCCGGCTTGCACTTCACCTCCTGCATCGCGAGCACGTCGATGTCTTCACGGACGGCGAACTCGACGGTGCGGGTGACGCGGGTGCGGATGGAGTTGACGTTCCAGGTGGCCAAGCGCATGCGTCCAGCCTAGGGTGTGCCTCCTACACTGGATGCCGTGACCGCACTCGACGCAGACCGCCAGACCCTCCTCGCCCTCATCACGGACGAGGCGGTGTTCCACGGTGACTTCACCCTCTCCAGCGGCAAGAAGGCGACGTACTACGTCGACATGCGCAAGCTCACCCTCGACCACCGCGCCGCCCCGGCGATCGGCCGCATCATGCTCGACCTGATCGCCGATCTCGACGTCGTCGCCGTCGGCGGTCTGACGCTCGGCGCCGACCCGATCGCGAACGCCGTCCTGCATGCCTCGGTCGGCACCGACCGTCCGCTCGACGCGTTCGTCGTGCGGAAGGAGCCTAAGGACCACGGCCGCGGTCGCCAGATCGAGGGCGCCGACGTGAAGGGCAAGCGCGTGGTCGTGCTGGAGGACACGTCGACCACCGGGCAGTCCGCGCTCAAGGCGGTCGAGGCGCTCCGCAAGGAAGGCGCGGAGGTCGTCGCCGTCGCGGTGATCGTCGACCGCAAGACCGGCGCGCAGGCCGCCATCGAGGCCGAAGGCCTGGAGTGGCGCGCGGCCTTCGACCTCGACGACCTCGGACTCGACCCGCAGTGACCCGCTACGCGCTGGCCGTCGATGTGGGCGGCACGAAGATGGAGGCCGCCCTCGTCGCCGACGACGGCGCGCTCGTCCCCGGCAGCCGCAGCCGGCAGCCCACCGGCCGTGAGGCGACGTCGGCGTCGTTGACGGCGGCGGTCGACGCGATCGTGCGGCATGCGCTCGCGGCCCTTCCCGCCGACGCGGAGCTCGTCGGCGCCGGGATCGGCAGCGCGGGTCCCGTTGATCGGACCCGCGGCGAGATCATGCCGGTGAACATGCCCCTCGCGCGGGGCTTCGGACTCGTGGCGGCGGTCGCCGACGCAGCCTCGGCCGCGCTCGGACGGGACGTCCCGGCGGTCCTGGGTCACGACGGCGGCGCGCTCGCGCTCGCGGAGTCGTGGCTGGGGGCGACGCAGCAGGCGGGAGCCTCGTTGTCGATCGTCGTGTCCACCGGCGTCGGCGGCGGTTTCGTCGTGGGCGGTGCGTATGTGCCCGGGGCGAGCGGCAACGCCGGGCACCTCGGCCAGATGCGCCGCGAGGGCGGGCTCACTCTCGAGGAGATCGCCTCCGGACCTGCCAGTGCCGCCTGGGCGCGGGAGCAGGGCTGGTCCGGGGCGACCGGGGAGGACCTGGCTCGGGATGCCGCGGCCGGTGTCGCCGTCGCCCGTGCGGCAATCGAGCGCTCGGCCCGCGCCGTCGGGGAGGCGCTGGCGGATGCCGCCACCCTCGTCGACCTTGATGTCGTCGCCATCGGCGGGGGCTTCTCGCGGGTGTCGGCGGACTACATCGATCTCGTCCAGCAGGCTCTCACCGCCAGCGCCGTGCACGAATACTCGCGTCGCACCCGCGTCGTCCGCTCGGGCTTGGGCGACGAGGGGCCGTTGATCGGCGCCGCCGCCCTCGTCCTGCGCTGACGGGAGGCTCAGCTTCCTGACACGAGCAGGCGTCGCGGGGGCCCTTCGAGCCGGGCGACGGCGATCTTCAGGTCCGTGACGTCCGCCGCCACCGCATCGATGCGGGCGCCGAGCTTCTCCTCGACGGTGTCGATGCGTGCGGTGAGCTTCTCTTCGACGGTGTCGATGCGCGCGGAGAGCCGGTGGTCGACGGTGCCGAGACGCTCGTCGATGCGACGGATCATCCACGCCCCTGCCGCGAACAGGCTCGCGCCGAGGGTGAGCACGATGCCGATCGCGCTGACGATGATCGTGACGGTGTCCGCGGACACGGTGCTCCCTTCCTCGATGCGGGTGTGGCTTCGACGATACGTGGTCGGCGTGCGGGCGCCGGTCGGATTTCCGGCATCTGTGAAGAGGTCGCGTGCGGACCCGATGGGGGAGGAAGAGTGCGTCACTGCAGCGCCGGGACGGGGCGTCCGGAGCGCGACGCCACGAGCATGAGCACGGGGATGACCGCGCACACCACGGCGGACACGAGGAAGGTGACGCTCGACGCCGGGTCGCGCCCGATCAGCAGGACGAGCGTGGGCACGAACGTGCCGCCGACCGCGCCGCAGGCCACGAGCGCCCCGGTGACGGCGGCGCTGCGGGCCGGATCGAGTCGGTCGAGCGCGAGTCCGAGGATGAGGCCGTAGCTCGGGGCCAGCAGGACCACCACGACGGCGAGGATGAGCAGCGCCGCGACCGGCAGCTCGCCGAGGAGCACCCCGGCGAGCACCAGGAGGAGGGCGGCGGCACCCGTTGCGGTCGCCAGCAGCGCGAGCGGCGGAACCGCCGCGCGCCGGAGACCGGCGGCGCCGAAGCGGCCGACGGCCATCAGCGCCCAGAAGGCGGAGGTGCCGAGGGCGGCGGTGGCGGGCTCGATCGCGAGCGCCCGCTCCGGGATCACGGCCGACCAGCCCGACAGGACGGTCTCCACGCCGACGTAGAGCGGCAGAGCCAGCGCGAAGGGGAGAAGGACGAGCAGGGAGCGTGCGTCCCGTCGCGCCGGCGCCCCGGTCGAACGGGCGAGAGTGGTGGCGCCGGCGAGCACCGCGACGGTTGCCAGGGGTACGGTCGCGAGCAGCGCCAGGGACGGACGGGCGCCGGCCCCGAGCGCCACCACGAGCGGTGTGACGGCGGCGCACACGGCGACCGTGCCCATCAGGGCGCTCAGCACCCCGGTCGCGCTTTCGGTGCTGGCGGCCTTGGCGGCCACGGAGCCCGCGGCCTCGACGAGACCGAACCCGAGCCCCGCGAGCGCAGCGGAGGCGATGAAGACGCCCGGATCCGTCGCGAGGGCGACACCGACGATGGCGGCCGCCTGCAGGCTGCTGCCCAGCACGAGCGTCGTCCGCGGCGCGCGGCGCACGAGGAGCGGACCCGACAGCAGCACCCCCACGAGGAGGCCTGCGAAGAGGACGGGCACAGCGGCACTCAGGTCGGCGTCCGTCGTGCGCTCCGCGGAGGGGAGGACGGCCGGGACGAACGCCGCGGTCACGCCGAGGCCGCCGAACGCCGTGAACAGCCCGACGCGGAGTCGGCTCGCGCTCATCTCAGGCACCGCCCGCGCGCACGTGATGCACGGCGGCGAAGGTGTCGCGGAGGGCCTCCATCGAGCGGTCGTAGTTGGACTGCGCGACCCCGATGAAGATGCAGTCGACGACCATGAGCTGGGCGATCCGGCTGCCCAGGGCCCCGGAGCGGAAGCCCGTCTCGCGCGCCGCGGTGGTCAGCACGATGTCGGCCTGACCGGCGAGCGGGGAGCCGGCGTGGTTGGTGATGGCGATGGTCGTCGCGCCCGCCTGCCGGGCGAGCAGGAGGAACTCGATGGTGTCGGTCGTGGCGCCCGTGTGCGAGACGGCGATCGCGACGTTCCCCGGCCCGAGGGTGGCGGCCGAGGTCCACGCGGCGTGCGGGTCGGACCACTCCAACGCCGTCCGCCCGATCCGGGTGAGCTTGCGCTGGAGGTCGAGCCCGACGATGGAGCTCGCGCCCACGCCGAAGATGTCCACCCGGGTCGAGGAGGTGATCGCCTCGACCGTGGTGCGGAGTGCGTCGGTGTCGAGCACCTTGGCGGTGTCGGCGAGCGAGAGCGTCTCGGCGAGCGACACCTTCGCGACGATGTCGGCGAGGGTGTCGTTGCGGTCGATGTCGCCGGACACGGCGGGGAGTGCTGCGGTGTCGAACGTCTCGCGCTCGACCTCCCGCAGCACGTGGTTGCGCAGCTCGCGCACATGCTCGTATCCGAGTCGTTTGCAGAACCGCACGACGGACGTGGTCGAGGTGTCGCAGCGGTGCGCGAGCTCCGCGACGGAGAGCCCGGCGGTTCCGGCGGGGTCGGCGAGGAACAGGTCGGCGATGCGCTGTTCGCTCGGACGGAGTTCGGGGCGGAGGGCGCGCATCCGCACGAGCACGAGGTGGGTGCCGGCATCGTCGCGGGCGGCATCGTGGGGCATGGGGTCTCCGATCGGTGTTCATAACACTAGAGGAACTTCTGTTACACGCGTAGGTACTTTCGTGTACTTTTGGTACTTACCCAGACCGACGATGTTCGCGGGGCATCAGGCAGCACCGCCTGATCCGAGCCAGGGCGACGCGGTCCCAGCCAGGAGGAAACAGCATGAGCACAGCACGGTGGGCGTCCCTCGGCGCCCTCACCGCCACGGGCCTCGCCGCGGCGCTCGTCATCACCGGGTGTTCCGCGCCCGCATCCAACCCGTCCGACGGTGGATCGGGCGCCGCCGGCGGCGACCTCGTCATCGGCGTCACGAGCGATCCCGACACGCTCTTCCCGTGGAAGGCCACCCAGTTCCAGGCGGTCAACGTCCTGCAGAACCTGTACGGCACGCTGACCGAGTTCGACGAGGAGCTCAACGTCGTCCCCGGTCTCGCCGAGTCGTGGGACGTCTCCGAGGACGGACTGACGGTCACCCTCCACCTCCGCGAGGGCGTCACGTTCGCGGACGGCAGCGCGTTCGACTCCGCTGACGTGAAGTACTCGCTCGACGCCATCGCCGACGAGGCGACCGCCGCGGTGGCCGCGAGCTCGCTCGCCTCGGTGGCCGCGGTCGAGGCCACCGACGAGAGCACCGTCACCCTCACCCTCAGCGCCCCCGACGCCGCGCTGCCGGCGAACCTCGCCGTGATCAACATGGCGATGCTCTCGTCGGACGACACCGAGGAGGCGCTCAACACCACTCCGAACGGCACCGGCCCGTTCGTGCTGGAGGACCGGAAGGCGAGCCAGTCGCTCACCCTCGCCAAGAACGAGGACTACTGGGGCGACACGGCGCTGCTCGACACCGTCGAGTTCCGCGTGATCCCCGACGAGTCGTCCATCGTCTCGGCGATGCAGTCCGGCAACGTACAGCTGGCCGTGTTCGACGACCCGCTCGTCGCGCAGACGGCCGAGGGCGCGAACGTCGAGGTCGCCACCACCCCGCAGCTCAGCTACCACGCCCTGCAGCTGAACGCACAGCGCGGCGACCTCGCCGACGTGAACGTGCGCCTCGCGATGCAGTGCGCGATCGACCGCCAGGAGGTGCTCGACACCGCCGCGCTCGGGGAGGGCGAGGTCACCGGTCCGATCACCTCTCCCGCCTTCAAGTCCGACCCCGACGCGCGCCCGTGCCCGGAGCGCGACCTCGACAAGGCGGCCGAGTACCTGAAGAAGGCCGGCAAGGAGGACGGCGTCACCGTCAAGACGATCGTGTCGCAGGGCGAGTACGCCACCTCCGTCAACGAGGCGCAGAACCTCAAGGCGCAGCTCGCCGATGCGAACATCACGCTCGACCTGGAGGTGCTGGAGTCCGGCGCGTTCGTGGACCGCTGGATCGCGGCCGACTTCGACGCCGCGGTCGCCCTGAACGGCGGACGCCCGGACCCGGACGGCATGTACGGCCGTTACTTCACCAGCACCGGCAACCTGAACCAGGTCGCAGGGTACTCCTCGCCTGAGCTCGACGCCCTCTTCGCCGAGGGACGCGAGACGGCCGACCCGGAGAAGCGCAAGGACATCTACGCGCAGGTCTCCGAGAACCTCGAGGACAACGCCGCCTGGATCTGGCTGTTCACCAGCTACACCTACACCGCGACGGCCTCGACCGTCGACGGCTTCACCCCGATGGCGAACGGTTCGCTGCAGTACCTGCGGACCACCTCCATCCAGTAGTGGAACGAGGGGGCGCGGACACGCGCGCCCCCTCGCCTCCCCGACGACAGGCACCCCACCCACGCGCATGTTCAGACAGCTCCTCCGCAACAGCGTGCTGCGACGCATCCTCGCAGCCCTCGGCACCCTCTTCGGCGTCGCCGTCTTCGTCTTCCTGATGCTGCGCGCCATCCCCGGCGACCAGATCAGCTCCGGCCTCGGCACCGAGGCGGCGGCCCTCACCCCGGCGCAGCGTGCCGCGCTCGAGGCGTACTACGGGCTCGACCAGCCGCTCATCGTGCAGTTCTTCTCCTGGCTCGGCAACATCTTCACCGGCAACCTCGGCTTCTCCTCCCGGGCCCAGACCAGCGTGCTCGAGCTCACCGCCGCCGCGCTGCCGGTCACCTTCGAGCTCGCGATCTTCTCGATCGTCATCGCGCTCGCCATCGGCATCCCGCTCGGCATGCTGTCCGCCTCGAAGCCCGACTCGCTGCGTGACGGCGTCGGCCAGGTCGTCGGTCTCGCCGGCCTCTCCATCCCCGCGTTCCTGCTCGGCACGGCGCTGCTCGCGATCCTCGCGCAGTCGCTCGGCTTCAACCCGAACGGCCAGGGCTACGCGCGGCTCTTCGACGATCCGGCCCTGAACCTCCAGCAGATGCTCCTGCCGTCGATCGTGCTCGGCTTCGGCATCGCCGCGCCCATCATGCGCACCACCCGCACCGCGGTCCTGGAGATCCGCGCCAACGACTTCATCCGCACCGCCAGGGCGAAGGGCGTGCCCCCGCGTCGGCTGCAGGTGCGTCACGTGCTCGGCAACGCCCTGGTCCCGATCGTCACGATGACCGGTCTGCAGTTCGGCTACCTGCTGGGCGGGGCGGTCGTGGTGGAGCAGATCTTCTCGCTCCCCGGCATCGGGCGCCAGGTGCTGCTCGGCATCCAGCAGAAGGAGTACGCGCTCGTGCAGAGCACCGTCCTGGTGATCGCGCTCGCCTTCGTCATCGTCAACCTGCTCACCGACCTGCTCTACCGGGTCATCGATCCCCGGGTGCGTGCCGCATGACCGACATCTCTCAGACCCCGGCCCTCGCTCCCGGCGGCGGGCGCACGATGGAGCGCGTGCGTCTCCTGCTGCGCAGCCGCAGCGGTCTCGCCGGCCTCATCATCGTCGTGCTGCTCGCGGTGCTGAGCCTCGTCTCGGCGTTCGGCCTGCTGCCGTTCGACCCGCTCGCGCAGGACCCGCCGTCCCGGCTGCAGCCGCCGTCCGCGGTGCACTGGTTCGGGACCGACCAGTTCGGCCGCGACGTGTTCTCCCGGGTGGCTGCCGGCGTCGCCAACTCGGCCCTCATCTCCGTGGTCGCCGTGGCGTTCGCGACCGTGGTCGGCACGGTCTGCGGACTCATCGCCGGCTTCTACCGCGGCTTCTCCGACGGGGCGATCACCGCGGTCACCAATGTGCTGTTCGCGTTCCCGCCGCTGCTGCTCGCCCTGTCGCTCGCGTCGGTGTTCGACCGCAACTGGTTCACGATCGCCGTGGCCATCGCCATCGTCTACGTGCCGATCTTCATCCGCGTCACTCGCGGCCCGGTGCTGTCGCTGCGCGAGGTGGAGTACGTCAAGGCGGCCAAGAGCACCGGTCAGGCGCGGATGGCGACCATGTTCCGCCACGTGCTGCCGAACATCACCTCGATCATCATCGTGCAGGTCACGCTGTCGCTCTCGTGGGCGGTGCTGACGGAGGCGTCGCTGAGCTTCCTCGGACTCGGGACCCCGCCGCCCGCGCCGTCGCTCGGCTCCATGATCTTCGAGGCGCGCACCCTCGTGACCATCGCCCCGTGGACCATGATCGCCCCCGGCGTGATCGTCGTGCTCCTCGTCGTCGGCCTGAACCTGCTGGGCGACGGGCTGCGCGACAGCCTCGATCCGCGGAACCGGGGCAAGCGATGATCGCGGAAGACCTCGGCGCCCTCGCCACCGAGGCGAGCGATCCCCGGTACGCCCGCCTCGACCAGATGAGCGTGGCCGAGCTCGCGCAGACCATGAACGAGGCCGACGCCACCGTGCCCGCGGCCGTGCAGCGCGCTCTCCCGCAGATCGTCCCGGCGATCGAGCAGACGGCCGCGCGCATGGCGCAGGGCGGGCGCCTGGTGTACGTGGGCGCCGGCACCCCCGGACGCATCGGGGTGCTCGACGCCTCCGAATGCCCGCCCACGTTCAGCACGCCGCCGGAGCTCGTGTTCGCGATCATGGCGGGCGGTCCCGGCGCGATCGTGAACCCCGTCGAGGGCGCGGAGGACGACGCCGACGCCGGCGCCGCCGCGATCGACGAGGCCGGCATCGGCCCGCTCGACACCGTGATCGGCATCGCGTCCAGCGGTCGCACGCCCTATGTCGTCGCGGCCGTCCGGCGGGCGCGTGAGCGCGGGGCGCTCAGCATCGGCCTGTCGTGCAATACCGGCACCGTGCTGAGCGCGACCGCGGAGCACGGCATCGAGGTCGAGGTCGGCCCCGAGGTGCTCTCCGGCTCCACGCGACTGAAGTCCGGCACGGCGCAGAAGCTCGTGCTGAACATGTTCTCGACCATCGCGATGGTCCGGAACGGCAAGGCCTACGGCAACCTGATGGTCGACGTGAAGGCCACGAACCACAAGCTCCGCGAGCGGGCGATCCGCATGGTGCGGACGATCGCCGCTGTCGATCGCGACACGGCGGCCGCCGCGCTGGAGAGCTCCGGGTGGGATGTGAAGCTCGCCTCGATCATGATCCGCCGCGGGGAGGACCTCGCCGCGGCCACCGACCGACTCGCGGCAGCAGGCGGCCGTCTGCGCACCGCACTGGAGGAGAACTGATGCGCGTCCTGGGACTGATCTCCGGCACTTCGCACGACGGGATCGATGCCGCCGTCGTCGACTTCGCCACCAACGGGGGCTTCACGGCGCACGGCGTCGACCTCCGGGGCACGGTGCTCGCCTCCACGAGCATCCCCTACGATCCCGAGCTGCGGGCACGCCTCATCGCCGCGCTGCCCCCGGCGCAGACCACCCTGGCCGAGGTGGCCGAACTCGACACCCTCATCGGGCAGGCGTTCGCCGACGTGGCGGCCGACATCGCGGCGGAGGTCGGCGGCGTCGACGCGGTGTGCTCGCACGGCCAGACCGTGTACCACTGGGTCGACGGCGCGCACGCGCTCGGCACCCTGCAGATCGGGCAGCCCGCCTGGATCGCCGAGAAGACCGGCGTGCCCGTCGTCTCCGACATCCGTATCCGCGACATCACCGCGGGCGGCCACGGCGCGCCGCTCGTGTCGTTCCTCGACGAGCTGCTGCTCCGCGGCCGCGCCGGCGTCTCGGCGGCGCTGAACCTCGGTGGCATCTCGAACATGACCGTCGTCCGCCCGGACGGCCTCGTCGCCTACGACATCGGCCCCGCGAACGCGCTGGTCGACGCGGTCATCGTCGCGCACGATCTCAACCCGCTCGGCTATGACGACGATGCGGCGATCGCCCGGACCGGACGGGTCGACGAGGCGCTGCTGGACGCCATGCTCGCGGACCCCTACTACGCCCTCACTCCGCCCAAGAGCACCGGCAAGGAGCACTTCCACCTCGCCTACGTGCACGAGCACCTCGCGGCGCAGGGACGCGAGATCGCGGTCCCCGACGTCGTGCGCACGCTCACCGAGCTCACGGTCCGCACGGTCGCCCGCGACGTCGAGGCCGCCGGGATCGGGTTCCTCGCGGTGTCCGGCGGCGGCTGCCGCAACCCGCTGCTCCTGGAGGGGCTGCGGACCGCGCTGCCGCAGACCGAGGTCGTGCTGGCCGACGAGCTCGGCGCCCCCGCCGACAGCAAGGAGGCCATCCTCCTCGCGCTCATCGGCTGGTCGACCCTGCACGGCGTCCCCGCGATCGTGCCCGGCGGGACGGGGGCGCGCGAGCCGCGCATCCTCGGCACGATCACGCCCGGCGCCGGCCCGCTGCAGATGCCCGAGCCGGTGGCGGCCATCGACTCCCTCACCCTCACGGAGGCGGCGGGATCGTGACCGTCGTCGAACGGATACGCGTGCTGCGGGTGCCTTCGCCGCTGGCGCGCCCCTTCGTCACGGCCGTCCGTCGCACGGCCCACCTCGACGTCGTGCTCGTGGAGGTGACCGACGCCGACGGCCGCCGC
This sequence comes from Microbacterium meiriae, assembly GCF_032364335.1. Classification (NCBI taxonomy): domain Bacteria; kingdom Bacillati; phylum Actinomycetota; class Actinomycetes; order Micrococcales; family Microbacteriaceae; genus Microbacterium; species Microbacterium meiriae. The sequence continues at coordinate 3,213,631 of NZ_CP133984.1, read as the reverse complement.
GGATACGGGGAGGCCGCGACGAGCTGGCGCGTCACCGGCGAGAGCCCCGAGAGCGTGGCGGCTGTGGTCGCCGGTCCCCTCGCCGACGCCGTGCTCGGGCGCTCGGTCGACGATCCCGGGCTGCCGGACGCCCTCGCTGCGGCCGCCTGGGGCAACGCCGCCGCACGCAGCGCGGTGGCGTGCGCGCTCGCCGACCTCACCGCGCAGCACCGAGACGAGCCGCTCGCACAGACGCTCGCCCCGGACGGAGACGCGCCCGCGCGCATCCGCACCGACATGACGCTGTCCGTGGCGGAGCCGACGGCGCTGGCCGTGACCGCCGCCGAGTATGCGGCGGCGGGATTCCGGTGCCTCAAGGTCAAGGCGTCCCAGGACCACGACACGGTCTCGGGGCTCCAGGCCGTCCGTGCCGCCGTCGGCGGCGACATCGCCCTGCGCGTGGACGCGAACCAGGCGTGGGACGCCGGGACGGCGATCCGCGTCATCCGGGCGGCGGAGGACGCCGGCGTGGGTCTCGAGCTCGTCGAGCAGCCCGTCGCCGCGCGCGACCTCGACGCGCTGGCGGTGGTGACCGCCGCCGTCGACACCCCGATCATGGCGGACGAGTCCGTCCGCACCGCGCAGGATGTCCGCGACATCGCCGCGCGCGGGGCTGCCGGGCTCGTGAACGTCAAGCTCGCCAAGACCGGCGGGCTCAGCGAGGCGCTCGCCTGCGTGCAGGCCGCCCGTTCCGCCGGCCTCGGCGTCGTCGTGGGCTGCATGATGGAGTCGCACGTGGGTGTGGCCGCCGCGGCGCATCTCGCCGCCGCCGTCGCTCCGGACGTCGTGCACGACCTCGACGCGGCATCGTGGCTGCGCCGCTCCCCGGTGACCGGAGGGCTCACCGCCGACGCGGAGTGGCTCACCCTCGCCCCGGCCGCAGGACTGGGGATCACCGGGATCGCCCCCGATGCCGAGGTGCTGCTCGACCGCTCCCAGACAGGGGTTCTCGTATGAGCGCCGCCGAGGCGATCGCCGCCGTCCTCGCCGGGCCGACCGCGCCGCGGGGAGCCGTCGCCGGTGTCGCCACCCGCACGAGCCGGGACACGGCCGCCGGCGGTTTCGCCGACCTCGCGGGGACGCCGGTCACGACGGACACCGCGTTCGACCTCGCCTCGGTCACCAAGGTCGCCGGGACCACCACCGCTATCCTCCGGCTGGCCTCCCGGGGCGACCTCCGACTCGACGATCCGGTCGACCGCTTCGTCCCCGGCACCGCCTGCGCACCAGGGACCACCGTGCGCTATCTGCTGCTGCATCGGGCGGGACTGTGGGAATGGCAGCCGCTGTACCTCGACGGCACGCACGCCGACGGCGCGGCCGCCGCAGATGCCCTCCCGCTCCGCTACGGCGTGGGCGACGGACGGCACTACTCCGACCTGGGCTTCCTGATCCTCGGCCGCATCGTCGCCGCCGCGACCGGCCTCTCCCTCGACGCCGCCGTGCGCGAGCTCGTGACCGAGCCCCTCGGCCTCACACGCACGGGCTACGGGCCCGTCTCCGGTCCGGTCGCGTCATCCGCGGGCGACGGGGATGCCGCTGAGCGACGCATGGTCGCCACCGGCACGCCCTACCCGATCCTCACCTCTCGTCGGCACTTCCCCTGGCGTGAGGGGGAGATCACCGGTGTCGTCAACGACGGCAACTGCTTCCACGCCCTGCGCGGCGTCTCCGGGCACGCCGGCCTCTTCGGCACGGTCGACGACCTGCTCACTCTCGGCGTCGCGCTCGCCGATGCCGAGGCGCACCCGGACCTCTGGGACCCGGCACTCGTGGCCGAGCTGTTCCGCGACGGCCCCGACCCCGGTCAGGCGCTCGGCTGGCGCAGTGACACCGTCACCGCCGGCGGACGGCCGGTCCGGATGCTCTGGCACCCCGGATACACCGGCTGCGCCCTGGGCGTGGTCCCCGCCACCGGAACCGCCGTCGTCCTGCTTGCGAACCGGCTGTTCGCGAGCGAGGTCGCCCCCACCGAGACCCTCTGGCGCGCAGCGCTGCCCGCACTCCTGGACCCCGAAGGAACGAGTACCCCATGAGCACCACTCCGCCCGTGCTGAGCATCGACGGCCTCGCGGTCGCCTTCCGGACCGGCTCCGAGCTGGTCACCGCCATCAGCGACATCTCGATCGACATCGCCGCCGGGGAGACGGTCGCCGTGGTCGGCGAGTCCGGCTCCGGGAAGTCCACCACGGCGGCTGCGGTCAACCGTCTGCTGCCCGAGAACGGCGTCATCACCGCGGGCAGCATCCGATTCGACGGCCGCGAGCTCACCGACCTCCCCGAGAACGCGATGGTGTCCCTCCGCGGGGCCGGCATCGGCCTCGTGCCGCAGGACCCGATGTCGAACCTCAATCCCCTCATGCGCGTCGGCGAGCAGATCGGGGAGGCGCTCGAAGTCCACGGGCATACCAGCGGCGACGCGACGAAGACCCGCGTGGTCGAGCTGCTGGAGATGGTCGGGATCCCCGATGCCGCCCGCCGGGCGACCCAGTATCCCCACGAGTTCTCCGGCGGCATGCGGCAGCGTGTGCTCATCGCGATGGGACTCGCCTGCAAACCGCGGCTGCTCATCGCCGACGAGCCCACCTCGGCGCTCGACGTCACCGTGCAGCGGCGGATCCTCGACCAGCTCGATCAGCTGACCGACGAGCTGGGCACCGCGGTGTTCCTCATCACCCACGATCTCGCTCTCGCCGCCGAGCGCGCCGACCGGATAGTCGTGATGTTCCGCGGCCGTGTCGTCGAGGAGGGGACCTCGGCGCAGGTCCTGGGGAACCCGCAGCACGAGTACACCCGGCAGCTGCTCGCGGCCGCGCCGAGCCTGGCGTCCCGCCGCGACGCCCTGCCCTCACGCGAGATCGCCGCCGACGCCGTGCCCTTCGTCGAGATCCGCGACCTGCGCAAGGAGTTCCCGCTCCGGAACGCGAAGGCCGGGGAGCCGCAGACCTTCACGGCGGTCGACGGCGTGAGCTTCTCGATCCGCCGCGGCACGACCGTCTCCATCGTGGGCGAGTCGGGCTCCGGCAAGTCCACCACGGCGAACATGGTGCTGGGGCTGGAGGACGCGACCTCCGGGTCCATCCTCTTCGACGGCACCGACCTGACGACCCTCCGCCGCACGGAGCTCTTCGCGCTGCGCCGCCGCGTCCAGCCCGTCTTCCAGAACCCCTACGCCTCGCTCGACCCGCGGTACACCGTGGAGCAGTCGATCGCCGAGCCGCTGCGCGTGCACCGGATCGGCACCGCGGCCTCCCGGCACGCCCGCGTCCTGGAGCTCCTGGAGCAGGTCGCCCTGCCCGCGGCCATGGCCGAGCGGCTGCCGCACGAGCTCTCCGGCGGACAGCGGCAGCGTGTCGCGATCGCCCGCGCCCTGGCCCTGGAGCCCGAGCTCGTCGTGCTGGACGAGGCGGTCTCGGCGCTCGACGTGCTGGTGCAGGCGCAGATCCTCGACCTCCTCGCCGACCTGCAGAAGCGCCTCGGGCTCAGCTACCTCTTCATCAGCCACGACCTCGCCGTCGTGCGCATGATCTCCGACGAGGTGCACGTCATGCAGCGCGGCATCGTGGTCGAGAGCGGCACCCCGGAGAGCATCTTCGACACGCCGCAGCATCCGTACACCCGGGAGTTGCTCGCCGCGATCCCCGGGGCGTCGCTCGCCTCCTGAGACGTCCAGGCGGCCGTCGGCTCAGCGCCGGCGGTCGTCGTCGTCGTCCCAGGGGCCTTCCCACCAGCCGGCGCGGCCGTCGTCCTCGCCGCCGCGGCGGCGGGAGCGCACGAACTGCACCACGAACACGACCAGCGACGTGAGCGTGATGAGGATCAGGACGAGGAACAGCAGGTCGCTCTGGTTCATGGGCGCTTCCCCTCCGCGGCATCCGCCACGATCTTCGCGATGCGGGCGGCCTTGGTCTCCGCGCGCTTGGCCATCGCGATGTGCGTGAGGCCGAACTTCTTCACCGACTTCGGGAACGCATCCCAGGTGGCCCTCGCCGCCGGCACCGCGTCGAGGGCGGCGGTGAGCTCCGGGGGCTCGATGCCGGACTCCGGGCCGTCGAGCACGGTCCACGAGCCGTTCGCCTTCGCCGTCTCCAGCGCGCGGATTCCGGCAGGGGCGAGCAGCCCCGCGGCCTCCAGCTCCGCGATGCGCGCCTTGTTCGTCGCCGCCCAGCCGCTCCCCGGCCGTCGAGGGGAGAACCACTGGCCGCCGGTCTCGTCGTCGAATGTGCGCACCGGGCCGTCGATCCACCCGAAGCAGAGGGCCTGCCGGACCGCGTCCTCGTAGCCGACGCCGGTGGCGGATCGCCCGCGGACGCTCAGCAGCCACACCCCGGCCGTGCGTTCGTGGTTCGCCTCGAGCCAGGCGCGCCAGGCCGCGGCGTCCGCCGCCGTGACCCGCTCGCCGTCGTCGAGGGCGCCCATGTCAGTCCTCGTCGAGGGTGGGGATCGAGTCGGTGATGGTCGGCAGCAGGTCGGCGACCGAGTCGACGATCTCATCCGGCCGGAAGGGGTACTGCTCGATGATCCGCTGATCGCTGATGCCCGTGAGCACGAGCACCGTGTGCAGACCCGCCTCGATGCCGGCGACGATGTCCGTGTCCATCCGGTCGCCGATCATGCCGGTCTTCTTCGAGTGCGCGCCGATCTTGTTGAGGGCCGAGCGGAACATCATCGGGTTGGGCTTGCCGACGACGTAGGGCTCCTTGCCGGTGGCCTTGGTGATGAGCGCGGCGATCGCTCCCGTGGCCGGCAGCACCCCGTCGGCGCTCGGGCCGGTGGCGTCCGGGTTGGTCACGATGAAGCGCGAGCCGTTGATGATGTGGCGGATGGCCTTCGTGATGGCCTCGAACGAGTAGTTGCGGGTCTCGCCGACGACGACGAAGTCGGGGTTCGTCTCGGTCATGATGAAGCCGGCCTCGTGCAGCGCGGTGAGGATGCCGGCCTCGCCGATGACGAACGCGGAGCCGCCGGGGAGCTGCTGCGCGAGGAAGTCGGCGGTCGCGAGCGCCGAGGTCCAGATGCGCTCCTCCGGCACGATCAGGCCGCTCGCGCGCAGGCGGGCGGAGAGGTCGCGGGCGGTGAAGATCGAGTTGTTCGTGAGCACGAGGTAGGGGATCTCGTTGCGCTCCCATCCGGCGAGGAGTTCGGAGGCCCCGGGGATGGCGTCGTTCTCATGGACGAGCACGCCGTCCATGTCGGTGAGCCAGCATTCGATGTCGTCACGGTGTGCCATGTGCTCAGCCTAGAGGCCCCACCTTTCCTTTCGAATCGCCTGATTGGCCCCATCCCCGGCCGATTTGCCGCAAAGTGCGCGATTCGAAGTGGGGGGTCAGGCCGACAACCACACCACGTCGCGCGCGGCGGCGGGCAACGGCGGCTCGGTGCCGTCGAGGGCGATGCCGAACGGGGTCACCGTCACGGTCGTGCCGACGGTGAGGCCCTGGGCCTCCAGGGTCCGCAGGAGCTCCGGGTCGCGGTCGTCGACGCGGAGCACGCGGCCGGTGTGTCCTTCCGGGGCATCGGCGAGCAGGACGAAGGGCTCCCGTTCGATGCGGCCCTCCGCGTCCGGGATGGCGTCTCCGTGCGGGTCGAAGCGCGGTCGTCCCAGGCGCTCGTCGATGCCCTCGAGCAGCCGGTCGCTGATGGTGTGCTCCAGCACCTCGGCCTCGTCGTGCACCTCGTCCCACCCGTACCCGAACTCCTGCACGAGCCAGGTCTCGATGAGGCGGTGGCGGCGGACAATCGCGAGGGCCCGGGTGGTCCCCGCGTCCGTCAGCCGGACCGCTCCGTACGGCACGTGCGACACGAGTCCCGCCGCGGCGAGCTTCTTCACCATCTCCGTGACCGACGACGGCGCGATGCCGAGCTTGGCGGCCAGGACCGAGGGGGTGATCGGCGCATCCTGCCACTCGGTGTGCGCGTAGACGGTCTTCAGGTAGTCGTCAGCTGCCGGGGATGCCACCCGTCAACCTTACGCGTTCGGGTCGGGCTGCCTCGCGGCCTGGGTCAGGCGCTCGCGGAGCCGAGCAGGATCACGGCCGCCTGCCCCGCGAAGAACAGGACGAGGAACCCCAGGAGGGCGGCGGCGAGCGACAGGCGCCCGTCGAAGCCCTCCACCTCGGCGATGCCCACCTTGCGGGCACGGAAGGCGAAGACCAGGGTCGCGACCCCGAGTGCGAGCTGGACCCAGGGGCTGGCGGGGCCGATGACCTTCGGGAACGCGATGAGCAGACCGCCGATGACGCCGGTCGCGAAGCCGCTCCAGGTGAGGAGGCGGACGGTGCGACGGGCGGAGGCGGCAGACATGGTGTCGAGCCTATCCGCCGTCATGCCCCCGTCAGCACCAGCCAGAGCAGAGCGCCGTTCAGGGCGATGAGGAGCACCGAGGCCACGACGCCGGCGACCGTCGTCCACACCCGGTTGACCCACGCGCCCAGTGTCCGGCGCTGCGCGGTGAGGGCGACGAGAGGGATGAGCGCGAACGGGATGCCGAACGACAGCACGACCTGGCTGAGGACGAGGGCGAGCGTCGGATCCACCCCGATGCCGAGGATCACCAACGCGGGGATGAGCGTCACCAGGCGGCGCGCCAGCAGGGGGATGCGCACGTGCAGCAGGCCGTGCATGATCTCGGCGCCCGCGTATGCGCCGACGGAGGTCGAGGCGAGACCCGAGGCGAGCAGCCCCACGGCGAAGAAGGTCGCCACGACCGGGCCGAGGCCTGCGGCGAGGGCGGCGTGCGCACCCTCCAGCGAGTCGGTCCTCGCGACCCCCGCGAGGTTCGCCGCCGCGAGCAGGAGGATGCCGAGGTTCACGGAGCCCGCGATGACCATGGCGATCGTCACATCCCAGCGCGTCGCCGTGAGGAGGCGGCGGATCCGCGAGGTCTCGACCCGGGCGGCCTCCTCGGTCGTCTCCTCGCTCGTCGCACCGAACCGGTCGCGGGCCAGGGAGGAGTGCGCGTAGATCGCGTGCGGCATGATCGTCGCGCCGAGGATCGAGGCGGCGAGGAGCACGGACCCCGTGTCCTCGAAGCGCGGCACGAGGCCGCTCACCACGCCGGCCGGATCCGGCGGCGCGAGGAAGAGACCGGCCATGAACCCGATCGTGATCACGAACATGAGGCCGATGATCACGAACTCGAAGGGCCGGGCGCCGCGACGGTTCTGCACGGCGAGGAGGACCATCGACACCGCGCCGGTGATGAGGCCGCCCCATAGCAGGGGGACGCCGAACAGCAGGTTCAGGGCGACGGCGCCGCCGATGACCTCGGCGAGGTCCGTCGCCATCGCGACCAGCTCCGCCTGCAGCCAGTAAGCACGGCGGGCCCAGGGGTGGCGCAGCCGCTGGCCCAGCACCTCCGGAAGGCTCTGGCCGGTGACGACGCCGAGCTTCGCGGACAGGTATTGGATCAGCCAGGCCATCACATTGCCGGCGACGACCACCCACACGAGCAGGTAGCCGTACTGCGCCCCCGCGGTCATGTTGCTGGCGACGTTGCCGGGGTCGAGATAGGCGACACCCGCCACGAGCGCCGGTCCCAGCAGCCACAGCAGGCGCGGCGAAGCGGTGCGAGCGGGGGTCAGCGAGGTGTCGGAACTTTTAGGCACACCGAAACCGTAGCGTATTTTTCGGTATCCCTAAATATCTGCGCGATGGTTCTGGCGATCTCTTCGCCGACGGGGAGTCGGTCGACACGGCGATAGCCTGGCGGGATGGATGCGCAGCGCCCCGAGAGCTCGGACCCGACCGCCCCCGGTGGGTCTCCGGCGCAGCCCGGATACGGCGTCGGACCCTGGCCGGGAGGACCGTCGGCCTGGCCGCAGGGAGACCAGTACGATCCGGAACTCCTCGCGGAGGGCGACACGCGAAACGTGATCGACCGCTACCGCTACTGGCGCATGGAGGCGATCGTCGCCGACCTCGACACGCGGCGTCATCCGTTCCACGTCGCGATCGAGAACTGGCAGCACGACATGAACATCGGTTCCATCGTGCGCAGCGCCAACGCGTTCCTCGCCGACACGGTGCACATCATCGGTCGCCGTCGCTGGAACAAGCGGGGCGCCATGGTGACCGACCGCTACCAGCATGTCGTGCACCACGAGGACATCGCCGCGTTCGCCGCCTGGGCCGCGGCGGAAGGGCTGCCCGTCATCGCGATCGACAACGTCGACGGGGCCGTGCCGGTCGATCGTGCCGACCTGCCGCGCTCCTGTGTCCTCCTCTTCGGTCAGGAGGGGCCCGGGTTGTCCCCGGAGGCATTGGCGGCCGCCTCGGGTCACATCGAGATCATGCAGTACGGCTCGACCCGCTCGATCAACGCGAGTGCCGCCGCCGCTGTCATCATGTACGAGTGGTGCCGTCGCCACGCGGCGTGACCAGCGCGGCCGGTCGGCTCCGTCAGGCCGGATCGATACCGAACAGGTGGCGCGAGATCGCGCTGACGTCGCGGTCGAGGCCGTCCATGCGCCGGCTCAGGCCGTGCACCTCCTTCCGGAGATCCCCGATCTCGGCTTTCACGCCGACGATCTCACCTTTGATCCCGACGATCTCGCCCTTGATCCCGACGATCTCGCCCTTGATCTCGACGATCTCGCCCTTGATCCCGCCGACCTCGCCCTTGATCCCGCCGATCTCGGTGCGAACCGTGCCGATCTCCGTCTTGATGATCCTCACGAACATGGTCGCCATGAGAGTGATCGTGGCGTACATACCTGTGGCAAGGACTCCGATCGTCGTCCATACCTGTGCGTCGTTCATCCCCAGCATCCCTTCAGTGTCGCTCCATGTTCGTCGGAAGCGCGAGGGGTGCGGGGTGCTGTATTCCGCTCTGCCCGGCGGCGGGGGATAAGTCGTCCTCTCCGTCGGTTGTGGAGGACTTATGCGGACGCGGCGAGCCATCGCCCGGAGCGCACTCGCCACCCCAGCGTCGCCAGCCGTGCGAGCAGGTACACCCCGAAGAACGCGACGGCCAGCCACACGAGGCCGGCGGTGCCGTCGATCCCCGTCGCGGCGATGATGCCCAGGGCGGGCAGGAACGGCACGAGGTTCAGACCGCCCGCGATCGCCAGGTACCGGGCGTCGTCGGCCCCCATGAGCACGCCGTCGAGCACGAACACCACGCCCGCGATCGGCTGCGCCACCGCGAGCACGAGCAGGGCCGGCTGCACCACCTCCGCCACGGCCCGGTCGCCGGTGAAGACGATGCCGAGCACCCCGGAGAGGGCGGCGATGACGGCGCCGACCACGACCCCGAACCAGGCCCCCCATGCGACCGTCCGCGCCAGCACGCGGCGCACCTGCTCCTCGTCCCCGGCGCCCAGCTCCTTGCCGATCAGCGCCTGCGCGGCGATCGCGAGCGCGTCGAGCGCGAACGCGGCCGCCGAGAAGATGGTGAACACGATCTGCCAGCCGGCGAGCTCCTCGGTGCCGATCCCCGTCGCCACGGCCACGGTCGCGAGCAAGGCGACGCGCAGGCTCACGGTGCGGAGGAACAGCCACCCGCCCGACGTCGCGGTGTGGCGCAGACCGTCCCGCTGGGCACGCAACGAGGCGCTGTGCCGGGTCGCGAGACGCCGGACCACGAGCGCGTACGCCGCGACCATGCCCCACTGCGCCGTCACGGTGCCCGCCGCGGAGCCGGCGATGCCCCAGCCGAGTCCGTAGATGAAGAGCCAGTTCAGCAGGGCGTTCGCCGCGAAGCCGAGTCCCGCGATCCACAGCGGCGTCATGGTGTCCTGCATCCCACGCAGGAGACCGGTGGCCGCGAACACGATGAGCATCGCGGGGAGACCCCACATCGAGATCACGAGGTACTCGTTCGCCTGGGCCGCGACCTCGGGGCTCGCCCCGAACAGGGAGACGAGCCAGGGGGAGGAGACAGCGCCCACGACGGCGAGCACGGCACCCAAGCCGAGCGCGAGCCACATGCCGTTGATCCCGACCGAGACCGCCTCTCCCGGACGCCCGGCCCCGAACCGACGCGCGACCGCGGGGGTGGTGGAGTACGCGAGGAACACCATGAGGCCGACGATCGTCTGCAGCACGGCTCCGGCGATGCCGAGTCCGGCGAGGGGGACGGTGCCGAGGTGGCCGACGAGGGCGGCGTCGACGATGAGGAAGGCCGGCTCCGCGATGAGGGCGCCGAGCGCGGGGACGGCCAGGCGCAGGATCTCGCGGTTCAGGGAGGTGCGGGCGGCCATCCTCCGAGCCTATGACCTGTCGTCGACCCCCGAGACCTCCGGCCTCGACCGGACGTAGGGTGAAGGAGGAGCTCCGAGCGGACGGAGGCGCATCATGACGGATCCCCGGGAGGCGGCCGCGCGTTATCGGGCCCGACGGCAGCAGGGTGGTGGTGCTGAGGACGACGGCGAGACCGGTGCCCCGTCCGCGGCGGCGGTCGATCGAGCCGCCTTCGTCGAGTCCGCCATCCAGGTCGCCATCCGTCGCGGCGACTTCGACGACCTGCCGGGCGCCGGGAAGCCGCTCGAAGGGCTCGGAGACCACCATGATCCGGATTGGTGGATCCGTCGGAAGATCGAGACGGAGGGGCTGACGGGGCTCGGCCCTCCCGCGATCCTGCTGCGCACGGAGGACGGGGAGCTCGACGGCCAGCTCGACCTCCTCGGCAGGGAATCCGACGTCCGCGAGGTGCTCGAGGACTTCAACCGCCGCGTGCGCGAGGCCCGGCGGCAGCTGCAGGGTGGGCCTCCCGTGGTGACCTCACTGCGCGATGTCGACGCCGAGGTCGCCGCATGGGCGGAGCGCCGGGCGACGCGTGCCGCCCCTCCCGAGGCGCCATCCCGGCGCCGACGCTTCGGGCGCCGACGCCGGGACTGACGCCTGCTGGACACCGTGGGGGACCCCGGCCATAGGCTGGAGCGCATGACCGATGTGCTTCCCGCGGGCCTCGCGCTCGATGACCTCAGCCCCGACATCCGCCCGCAGGACGATCTCTACCGTCACGTGAACGGCGCCTGGATCGCGCGCACCGAGATCCCCGGCGACAAGGCGCGCTGGGGCTCCTTCCACCTGCTGGCCGAGCAGGCCGAGAAGGACGTGCGCGCGATCGTCGAGGAGTCGCAGGAGGCGGAGGAGGGGACTCTCGCCCGCAAGATCGGCGACCTCTTCGCGAGCTTCATGGACACCGAGCGCATCGCCGCCGCCGGTGTGACGCCGCTGGCCGAGACGTTCGCCGAGATCGACGCGATCGACGACATCCCCGCCTTCCTGCGCACCGTGGGCGCGTACGACCGGGAGGGCCGCGCGGCGGTGATCGGTCTGTACGTCGACGGAGACCCCGGGAACCCGGAGCGCTACCTCCCGGTGCTCGTGCAGGCCGGACTCTCGCTGCCGGACGAGAGCTACTTCCGGCTCGACACCTTCGCAGAGACCCGCGCGGCGTACCGGGAGCACCTCGAGCGCCTGCTCGCTCTCGCCGGTGTCGCCGATGCCGCCGCGCAGGCCGAGCGCTCCATCGCCCTGGAGACCGAGCTCGCCGGGCACCACTGGGACAACGTGCGCAGCCGCGATGCCGTGGCCACCTACAACCTCAAGACCTGGGACGAGCTCCAGGCCCTCGCCGGCATCGATCTCGCCCCGTGGCGCGACGCCGTGACGCCGACGAACCCGCGGGCGTTCGACGAGGTCGTCGTCGCGCAGCCGAGCTTCTTCGAGGGGCTGGGCGCTCTGCTCACTCCGGAGCGGCTGGAGGACTGGAAGGCGTGGCTCCGCGCGAAGGTGGTGCACGCGGCGGCGCCCTACCTCACCGATGAGCTCGTGCAGGAGAACTTCTCGTTCTATGGCACCCAGCTCACCGGCGTTCCCACGATCCGCGAGCGCTGGAAGCGGGGCGTATCGGTCACCGAGGGGGCGCTCGGCGAGGCGATCGGCAAGGTCTACGTCGAGCGGCACTACCCGCCGACGGCGAAGGCCGCCATGGACGAGCTCGTCGCGAACCTCGTCGAAGCGTACCGGCAGAGCATCGAGACGCTGGAGTGGATGACCGCCGAGACCCGGCAGCGTGCGCTCGCGAAGCTGGACGCCTTCACGCCGAAGATCGGGCACCCGGAGGTGTGGCGGGACTATTCGGCCCTCGTGATCGACCCGGCCGACCTCCTCGGCAACGTGCGCCGCGCGGCGATCTTCGAGCACGACCGCAACATCGACAAGATCGGGAAGCCGATCGACCGCACCGAGTGGCACATGCCGCCGCAGATGGTGAACGCCTACTACAACCCCTCGATGAACGAGATCGTGTTCCCCGCGGCCATCCTCCAGTACCCCTTCTTCGACGCGGGGCGCGACGCGGCGGCGAACTACGGCGGGATCGGCGCGGTCATCGGGCATGAGATCGGCCATGGCTTCGACGACCAGGGCAGCCGGTACGACGGCGAGGGGCGCCTGCAGGACTGGTGGACCGATGCCGACCGCGCCGCCTTCGAGGAGCGCACGAAAGAGCTCATCGCCCAGTACGACGCCCTCGTGCCGGAGGGGCTGGACGCCGAGCATCACGTGAACGGCGCCCTCACCATCGGCGAGAACATCGGCGATCTGGGCGGGCTCGGCATCGCGCTGAAGGCGTATGAACTGTCCCTGCGCGCCGATCCCGCGGTCCCTGAGCCCGTCGAAGGCCCGGTCATCGACGGCTACACCGGTGTGCAGCGGCTGCTCCTGTCGTGGGCGCAGGTCTGGCAGCAGAAGAGCCGGGACGCCGAGACGCTGCGTCTGCTGACCATCGACCCGCACTCGCCCAACGAGTTCCGGTGCAACCAGATCGTCCGCAACATCGACGCGTTCTACGAGGCCTTCGGGGTCACCGAGAAGGACGCCCTGTGGCTTCCGGAGTCTTCCCGGGTGACCATCTGGTGACGAACCTCCGCACTCTGTGAGACGCGCCCCGGCGGTGGGGTTACGATAGCCCTGCCGCCGGGGCGCCCCTTCCCGGAAGCGCAGTATCCCTCCCCCTCCTGAAGGACCACGCGTGGGTGCGACCGACCCTGGTGACGCGTTCCGGAACGCCTCGGCTCCCGGAGCGTCCGGGAGCGCGCCCGAGTCGGCCAGCGGTCGCCGTTCGCAGCGGCCGGGAGCCCGCCGGCTGCCGCGTCGCGTGGCCGTCGGTCGGCGGTCGTTCACCTCGACGCTGAAGGCCCTCGAAGGCCTGGCGAACGCCGGGGCACAGGTGTCGGTGCACGTGGTCGACCTCGACTCCCATGTGCACGTGCTGGCGGGGGACGACCACGTCACGATGCCCGTCGCGGGGCTCGGTGTGGTCCCCCTGCTCATCGAGGTGGCGGCGGCGTTCGAGTCCGGCGCCCTCGACCCTCTCGAGATCGTCGAGCGCTCGAGCGTCGAAGCCGTGGAGAGCTCCGGCCTGTGGCGGCATCTGCGGGCACCGGCGCTGCCGCTGGAGGATCTCGCCGTGCTGGCCGCCACCGCCGGAGATCCGATCGCCGTGAACATCCTGCTGCAGAAGGTGGGGCATGACCGGGTGCGGGAGCGCATCGAGGAACTGGGTCTGCGGCGCACCGCCCTGCTCGACCGGTTCCGCGACCGCCGCGGTCCGGACGACGCCCCGCAGGTCGCCGTGGGGTCGGCGCGCGAGCTCGCGGGTCTGTTCTCCGCGCTCGTCAACTCCCAGGTGGTGGATGCCGCGGTCAGCGCCCAGGTGTCGGAGTGGCTCAGCCTCAACCAGGACCTCAGTCTCGTGGCCGCCTCGACGGGGCTCGACCCCTTCGCACACGAGCACGATGCCCACGGCCTGCTGTTCGTGAACAAGACCGGCCGCGATCGGGGGGTGCGCGCCGAGGCCGGTGTGCTCGCGGGGCCGCGGGCCGGTGTCGCCTACTCGATGATCGTGTGCTTCGACGACCTCTCGATCAGCCACCGCCTCCGTGCGCACGACGCCTTCCGCGTGCTCGGGGTCGAGCTCATGGAGTACACGCACTGACTCCGCACGCCTGTCCCCGCGCGTCAACGCAGGCATCCGCGCGGCATCAGGCTTCTGGAACGGCAGTGAGCCTGGTCTCGCGCGAGCGCCTGATCGAGGGCAGGGGCGGCTAGCATCGGGGGATGCCTCACGCCTGGACTCCGCACCGCCGCGACGACGGGGAGCTGCTCGGCTGGATCCATCCGGAGGGCGCGGACTGGGTCGCCGTCGACGTGCTCGGACGCAGGGTCTCCACCCCCGGCGAGTGGCTGGACGCGGAGGCCGCGCTGGAGGAGCACGGCATCGCGTGGCTCGCCGATCCGTGGATGCTCGAGGGCGAGGGGGACCGCCCGCTCCGGGTGCGCATCCTCGAAGTGACACCGAACGAAGAAGGGGTTCCGGGGCGCATCGTCGTGAAGGTCGACGACTTCGGAGACATGACCCGACCCGCGACCGCACGGTTCACCCTGCCGTGGCCGCTGCCCGCCCGCCTCCGGCCACCGCGTGCCGACGACCCGGATCCGCGCACGATCTCCCGCTGAGACCCGGCACCGCGTCGCAGATCCGCCGCACGTCGCACGTTCTGCGGCAATCCCTGCGACCCCGACGCGAATCTGCGACGGGCCGAGTCAGCCGGGGAGCGAGGGGTGCTGCTCCGTGGCACGGCGCCGCGGAATGAACAGCGAGAGGATCACGGCCACGATGCCGGCGGCGATCGCGAGCCAGAAGCACACCTCGAACGCCGTCCGCGTCGGCACGGCCACGCCTCCGACGTCGACGCTCATCGCCGCGAGCACCCCGCCCATCACGGCTGAGGCCGTCGAGGTGCCCACGGAGCGGAACAGCGCGTTGAGCCCGTTCGACGCCCCGGTCTCGTTCGCGGGCACGGAGCGCATGATGATCATGGGCATCGCCGCGAAGGTGAACCCGATGCCGACGCCGATGAAGATGTTGGCGACGAAGATGTGCCACACCTCGGTCGACCACAGCAGCACGAAGACGTAGGCGAGCACGATCGCGATGGCGCCGACGGTGAACAGCGGACGCGGCCCCACGGTGCGCTCCAGCCATCCGGACAGCGGCGAGATCACCATCATGACCAGACCCGCCGGCATGATGACGAGCGAGGCGGCCACCATGTTGAGCCCGAACCCGGCGCCGCCCACCGCCGGCATCTCCAGCATCTGCGGGAAGGTGACGTTGGAGGCGAACAGGGCGAAGCCCATGCCGATCGCGGCGATGTTCGTGAAGAGGACGGCGGGCCGAGCGGCGACCCGCAGGTCGAGCAGCGGATCCTTCGCGCGGAGCTGATACCAGCCCCACAGCAGCAGGACCGCGACGCCGCCGATCACGCAGACGAGGGTGAGCGGCGCCGTCCAGCCCCACTCGGCGCCGCGCGACACGAACAGCAGCAGGCCCGTGAGGCCGATCGCGAGTCCGATGGCCCCGAGCACGTCGAGGCGGCCGGGGGAGCGGAGCACGTCCTCCGGCACCACGGCGAGCACCAGCAGCAGCCCGAGGACTCCGAGGGCGGCGGCGAGCCAGAACAGCATGTGCCAGTCGGCGTTCTCGGCGAGCAGTGCGGCGACGGGCATGCCGATCGCCCCGCCGACGCCCATGGTCGCGCTCATCAGGGCCACCGCGGTGCCGAGGCGCTCAGCCGGCAGCACGTCGCGCATGATGGCGATGCCGAGGGGGACGACGCCGGTCACGGCCCCCTGGAGGGCGCGGCCGATGATCACGCCGACGATCGATCCGGAGAGCGCGGCGATGACCGAGCCCACGATGAGGATCGCGAGGAGCACGATGACGACGCGGCGCTTGCCGTACATGTCGCCGAGACGGCCGGAGATGGGGGTCGCGACGGCGGCCACGAGCAGGGTGATCGTGACCACCCAGGTGGTGTCCTCGCGGGAGGAGTTCAGCAGCTGCGGCAGCTCGGCCTGCAGCGGCACGACGAGGGTGAACATGAACGACGAGCACAGGCCCGCGAACGCGAGCACGGCGATGACCGCCCACCGCGGAGGGGTACGGGAGAGGCGTTTCCTGGCTCTGTCGTCGTTCGCACCCACCGGCTCAGGCTATCGGCGTTCCCGGAGGGGAGGGGCCGATGTGGTTGCATGGCCGGATGACCGACGACTCCGCGCCCGTGCAGCGCCCCGCCGACTCCGCGTACCACCGCCGGCTCCCGATCGGGGAGGTGCTCGACGCCTCGGCGCTCGCGGAAGGCCTGCCCTGGGCGTTCGAGAGCATCACGATGCGACCGCTGGAGCCGATGCTCGTGCCGGAGGAACCCCGAGCCGGCGAGCGGGACCCGGCCGAGTGCGGCCACTGCGGTCCGAGCGTGCACACCATCTGGCACGACGACCTCTGGCAGGTGCGTGCCGGGTGGGATGTCGGCGGCCTGCCGTTCATCGGCGGGGTCGCGCCGCGTGAGCACTGGCTCCTCGAGAACGCCCCGCAGGAGGTGCTCGCCGCTCTCGGACCGCTGATGCAGCGCGTGTCGGAGGCGGTCAAGAGCATCCCCGGCGTCGCCCGCTGTCACTTCGGCCGCTGGAATGACGGCTCCGCGCACATGCACATGTGGGCGCTGGGCCGTCCGGCCGGCATGATGCAGGGACGCGGCGCGGTGCTCGCGTTCTGGGACGGGATCCTGCCGCCGCTGCCGGCGGAGATGGCCGAGGACCACCTCCGCATCGTCGCGGAGGCGCTCGCCGCGGGCGGGGGACAGCCCTTTCCGCACCGGTGACCCGGGGTCGGTTTCCGCGAACGGGCGGAGGAGGGGCAGACTGGGATCGTGCGAACCATCCGCGATCTCGACACCGTTGAACTCATCCTCGACGCCCAGAGCCTGCTCGACTCCATCCGGGGTCCGCAGCGCGTGGTGGACGCCGGGACCCTGCGCGCCCTGCAGCAGTCGGGCAACTACGTCGTCGGCTTCTTCGACGGCGAGGGCGACGAGGAGCGCATGGTCGGCGCCTCGATCGCCTTCTTCGGCGAACCGGCCCGCCGTGCCATGCACTCGCACATCACGGCCCTGCTGCCCGAGTACCGAGGGCGCGGATGGGGGCGGGAGCTCAAGGAGCACCAGCGGCAGTGGGCCTTCTCCCGCGAGGTCGGCCGCATCACGTGGACCTTCGATCCGCTGGTCGCCCGCAACGCGCACTTCTTCCTCACCGTCCTCGGCGCCCGCGCCACGGGCTACTCGGTGAACCGCTACGGCATCTTCGGCGGCGGCGACGCGGGCGACGAGAGCGACCGCCTCGACGTCGAGTGGGCCCTCGCGGACATCGCCAAGCCCCCGGCGGAGGACGCGGTCGTCGAGACGCTGGAGATCCCGGACGACATCGAGAGCATGCGGGAATCCGACCCCGCGGCCGCGCACGAGTGGCGGCTGCGCCTGCGCGCGCAGATGGAGGGCCTGCTCGGCAGCGGTCTCACGATCGGCGGCTTCGAGGCCGGTCGGGGCTACCTCTTCACTGCGTGATCGGCGGCGCGGCCGTCACCGCACGCCGCGCATGAGCCGCAGCACCGGCTTCACGCTCAGCAGCAGTCCGATGCCGACGAGGATCGCGATGCCGCCGAGGATCGAGAAGTACGGCACCTCGTTCCCCGGATCGTAGAACTTCACGAGCTCGCCCGAGATGGCGGTGCCGAGGGCGATGGACAGGAAGAACAGCGCGACCATCTGCGTGTGGAAGACGGCCGGGGCGAGCTTCGTCGTGACCGACAGCCCGACCGGCGAGAGCAGCAGCTCGGCGACGGTGAACACGAACAGGATGCCGACGATCGCGAGCAGCGGCGTCGAGTTCGCACCGCCGCCGGAGAACGGCAGGAACAGCAGGAACGCGGAGCCCATGATGATGGCGGCCAGTCCGAACTTGACCGGGGTCGACGGCTGACGCTTCCCCAGCTTCGTCCAGATCGCCGCGAAGACCCCGGACAGGATGATGATGAACACCGGGTTGATGGACTGCACCCACGACACCGGCATCTCCCACCCGAACAGGTCGCGGTCGAGCCGCTTGTCGGAGTAGATCGTCAGCACCGTGAACTGCTGCTGGTACAGCGACCAGAACGCGACGCTCGTGAGGAACAGCGGCAGGAACCCCCAGACCCGCGAGCGCTCGGTGGCGTCGATGCGGCGACTGCCGAGGATCACCGCGAAGTAGGCGACCGCGGCGACCACGGTGACCCCGATCACGATCGTGGCGAGGTTGTCGGCCTGGATGACTCCGGTCAGCACGAGCACCGCGATCACGACGACCGCACCGACCGCGATGCCGGCGACCAGCGGGTAGCGCGTGCGGGGGAGCGGGTTCGGCACCTCGCGCGAGGAGGCGGGCAGGCCGCGGCGGCCGAACGAGTACTGCACGAGACCCAGCGTCATGCCGAGGGCGGCGAGGCCGAACCCCCAGTGGAAGCCGAGGGTCGACTGGAGCAGCCCGGTGAGGATCGGTCCGAGGAAGGCGCCGAGGTTGATGCCGAGGTAGAACAGCGAGAACCCGGCGTCGCGTCGTTCGTCGTCCGGACGGTACAGCGTCCCCACGACCGACGTGGCGTTCGCCTTCAGGCCTCCCGAGCCCAGGGCCACGAGCACGAGTCCGACCCCGACGCCGACGAACCCCGGGAGGAGCGCGAGGGCGAGGTGGCCCGAGACGATGACGATGGCGCTGACGAACAGCACCCGCTCGGAGCCGAAGAGCCGGTCGGCGAGCCACGCCCCGAGGATGGTGGACAGGTACACGGAGCCGCCGTACGCGCCGACGATCCCGCCCGCCACCGCCTCCGGAAGCCCGAGGCCGCCGTCGGTCACCGAGAAGTACAGGTAGATGAGCAGGATGCCCTGCATGCCGTAGAAGCTGAACCGCTCCCACATCTCCACGCCGAAGATGTGCACGAGCGACCACGGCTGCCCGAAGAAGCGGGTGTCCTCGTCGCGGGAGGCGGGCGGGTGCGCGGTGGTGCTCATGCGTGGGACGGTACTCCTCCCGCGGGTCCCGCGGCCAGGGGTTGCGCTCCGGCCCCGGATAGACTGGGGGTGCCCGTGCTCACGGGCATTCTCCGCATCCGACCATTGGAGCCACCGTGGCCGAACAGTCCCGTCTTGACAAGGTCATCGCCCTCGCCCGCCACCGCGGGTTCGTGTTCCAGGCGGGTGAGATCTACGGCGGTTCCCGGTCGGCCTGGGACTACGGACCCCTCGGCACGGAGCTGAAGGAGAACATCCGGCGGCAGTGGTGGCAGACCTTCGTGCGCGGTCGCGGTGACATGGTCGGCCTCGACTCCAGCATCATCCTGCCGAAGCGCGTGTGGGAGGCCTCCGGCCACGTCGCGACCTTCACCGACCCGCTGGTCGAGTGCCTGCAGTGCCACAAGCGCTTCCGTGCCGACAACCTCATCGAGGACTTCGAGGCGCGCAAGGGGCGGAAGGCCGAGAACGGTCTGGCCGACATCCCCTGCCCGAACTGCGGCACCAAGGGGCAGTACACCGAGCCGAAGGCCTTCTCCGGTCTGGTGAAGACGTACCTCGGCGTCGTCGATGACGAGTCCGGCCTCTACTATCTGCGCCCCGAGACCGCGCAGGGCATCTTCGTGAACTTCGCGAACGTGCTCACCGCGAGCCGCAAGAAGCCGCCGTTCGGCATCGGCCAGGTCGGCAAGGCGTTCCGCAACGAGATCACCCCCGGCAACTTCATCTTCCGCACCCGCGAGTTCGAGCAGATGGAGATCG
Organism: Microbacterium meiriae; assembly: GCF_032364335.1. Taxonomy (NCBI): domain Bacteria; kingdom Bacillati; phylum Actinomycetota; class Actinomycetes; order Micrococcales; family Microbacteriaceae; genus Microbacterium; species Microbacterium meiriae. The sequence continues at coordinate 3,193,931 of NZ_CP133984.1, read as the reverse complement.
AGTTCTTCACGCCGCCCGCCGAGGCGCCGCAGTGGTTCGACCACTGGGTCGAGGCGTGCTGGAACTGGTTCATCGACCTCGGCATCGACCCGGAGAACATGCGGCAGTTCGACGTGCCGGAGGAGGACCGCGCGCACTACTCGGCCGGCACCATCGACGTCGAGTACCGCTTCGGCTTCGCCGGCAAGGAGTGGGGCGAGCTCATGGGCGTCGCCAACCGCACCGACTACGACCTCTCCAGCCACAGCGAGGCCTCCGGCCAGAGCCTGACGTACTTCGACCAGGCCACGGGCGAGCGCTACACCCCGTACGTGATCGAGCCCTCCTTCGGACTCACCCGCGCGATGATGGCCTTCCTCGTCGACGCGTACGTCGAGGAGCAGGTGCCCAACGCCAAGGGCGGCACCGACACGCGCACCGTGCTCAAGCTCGACCCGCGCCTGGCTCCGGTCAAGGCCGCCGTGCTCCCGCTGTCGCGCAACGAGAAGCTGTCGCCGCTCGCCCGCGAGGTGGCCGACACGCTGCGCGGCTCGTGGGCCGTGGACTTCGACGACGCCGGTGCGATCGGCCGGCGCTACCGCCGCCAGGACGAGATCGGCACGCCGTTCTGCGTCACGGTCGACTTCGACTCACTCGACGACCGCGCCGTGACGGTGCGCGACCGGGACACGATGGCACAGGAGCGCGTCCCGATCGACGAGCTGCATGCCTACCTGGCGGAGCGCCTCCGCGGCGCCTGACATGACGGCACCGGGGGGAGCCGACGCGCGGGGGGAATCCTCGCCCGTGCGTCCGGTCGCGGCCATCGTGCTCGGCGCGCTCGCCGTGTCGTGGATGATCCTCACGGTGCTCGACCTGCGCGAGAACGACGGCGCCGGGCCCATCATCGCGATGTTCGGCATCCCGGCGCTCGCGGCGGCGGTCATCATCCAGATCGTGATGGCGCGGCTGGGGGAGCGCAAGCGCGTGCCGAAGGCTGTGTTCTGGTGGGTGCTCGCGGTGCTGCCGCTGGGGACGCTGGCGGGCTTCGTCGTCGCGATCCTCCGCGACCCGGACTACTTCATCGCGGACGAAGGCCCCTGGATGCTGATCTGGGTGCCGATCTTCATCGTCGTGGGGCTGCTGCTCGGCGCCCTCGTCTGGTTCTTCTTCGTGTTCCCCCTCGTGTCGCTCGTGACGGTGATCCGCTTGATCGCGCGCGGGGAGGCGAAGCCCGGCGCCCTCATCATGCCGATCGTGCTGCTGAGCCTCGGGGTGCTGAGCATCGTGGGCGGACTCTCGATCGACACGGACAGCAGCGGCCGCGCGTCGTGGGGATCGATCATCGCCGCGTTCCTCGGTCTTCCCGGGAACTACGAGGTGATCTGGGAGCCCGGCCTCTGGATCGTCCGCGGCATCGTCCTCGCGATCATCCTCCTCTTCGCCACCCCCGCCGCCCACGCCCGCCTCTCCTCCCGCCTCCGCTCCCGCTGAGCCCCCGGGTTCCCGCCGAGACCCCGGGCCGCGCGTGGGGGTAGGTCGGGGTCTCGCCGAGAAAGCGGGGTCTGGCGCGTGCCGGGTCGCCCTGCTATGGTCGCTCCTCGTGGGTACTCTGATTCGCTAGATCGGGACGCCGCGTCGAGAGCTCTTCTCCGCGGTGGGTCCTGAGCGACCCGCACCCGAGCAGGGTGCGGTCGAGGTTCCTGTTCCCCGCGTCATCGACGCAGATCCCGGCGGTGCGCGTGCGCCGCCGGAGAGGACCCCTCATGTTCCCTGTACCCTCGCCCCCTTCCGACACTCCGGCCCGCGTTCATCGCGAGTGCGCGCTGCAGGCCGCCTCCGTCCGGTTCGCCGACCGTCTCGTGCTGAACCGCATCGATCTCGCCGTCGGACCCGCCGACCGCCTCGCCGTCATCGGCGACAACGGCGCCGGGAAGTCGACGCTGCTCGATCTGCTCGCCGGTGCTCTCGCGCCGACATCCGGGGAGGTGCGGCTCGACCTCCCCGGCGGGATCGCTCATGCCCGGCAGAACCCCGTGTTCGCGGATGGAGCGTCGATGGCCGATGCCATCGACGATCTCCTCGGCGACCTCCGCGTGCTGGAGCGCGACCTCGGCCACGCGTACGAGCTCCTCGCCGCCGGGGGCTCCGCCGAGCGTGCGCAGCAGATGGCCGCTGTGGCCCTGTTGCAGGACCGTTTCGAGTCCCGCGAGGGATACGACGCCGACCGTCGCATCGACACCGCCCTGGAACAGCTCGGGCTGGGCGGAGTGGACCGCGCGCGACCGGTGGCCGCGCTGTCGGGCGGAGAGCGGGCGCGGCTCGCTCTCGCGGTCGCCCTCTCTTCCGGAGCCGAACTGCTCCTCCTCGACGAGCCCACGAACGACCTCGACGACCGGGCGCTGACCTGGCTCGAGGACCGTCTCGCGGCGCACCGGGGAGCGCTGGTGGTCGTGACCCACGACCGCGACTTCCTGGACCGTTTCGCGACGGCTGTCGTGCAGGTGGAGGACGGTCGGATCCGGCGCTACGGCGATGGTTACGCCGGGTTCCTACGAGCGCGCGAAGTCGATCGACGGGCGGCGGTCGCGCGCCACGAGGAGTGGAGGGCCGAGCTCGCCCGCACCGAGGCCCTGCTCGCGGCCAACGCGTTCCGGCTGCAGGCGATCCCGCGGAAGCTCGAGCTCGACGGCTTCGGTCATGGCGCGTTCCGGGCGCGGAGCCGCGACCACGGTGCCGTCGGGCGCATCCGCATGGCGAAGGAGAGGTTGTCGCGGCTGCGGGAGAACCCGTGCCCGGCGCCGCCCGAGCCCCTGCGGTTCGTGGTCGCAGCAGAGGATCGGGCACCGCTCGACGACCCGCTCCGGACCCTCGATGCCGTCTCCCTCCGTGAACCGGGACGACGGCTCGACGTGTCGCAGTGGACGATCGAGGCCGGTTCGCGGTGGCTCGTGACCGGGCCGAACGGCGCCGGGAAGACGACGCTCCTCCGCCTCCTCGTCGGCGAGCTGATCCCCGCGTCCGGGACGATCCGCCACGCGGACGGGCTGCGGATCGCGTTCCTCCGGCAGGAGGTCGATACCCGTTTGCGAGGCACGGCCATCGAGGTCTTCGCGGCGCGGACGGGGACGCCGCCGGCGGATGCGCACGACGCTCTCCTGGCTCATGGACTCTTCCGCAGGCCGGAGGCGGACCGCGACGTGCGGACACTCTCGGTCGGGCAGCGTCGCCGGCTGGATCTCGCGGTCGCCCTGGCGTCGCGGTTCGACATGCTGCTGCTCGATGAGCCGACGAACCATCTCGACCCCGAGCTCGTGGAGCAGCTCGAGGACGCCCTCGTCGATCACCCCGCCGCCGTCGTCACAGTGACGCACGACCGCCGGTGGCGGCGTCACGCGGAGCACGCGCGGCGCGTGCAGGTCGAGGAGGGGGTGGCCACCACCTGAGACCCCGCCCTCCCGCCGAGACCCCGGGCCCCACACGTCCCCACGCCGGGGTCTCGGCGGGAACCCGGGGTCTCGGCGACAGGAGGGGGAGTTACGACGTGATCGTCAGGTGCATGCGCGCGTCGCCGCCGGACTCGACCCAGGCGCGCGAACGCTCGAGGATCACGCGCAGCACGTCGAGGTCGACCTGGTCGAGGTCCTTGATGTAAAGGCAGCCCACCCCTGTCGTGTGCGGGCCGAGCGCGCCGAGAGCCTCCGCGTGGGCGTCCACGCCGTCGAGGAGGTAGATCGTGGTCGCGGCCTTCCGGGGGGCGAAGCTCAGAATGCCGCTGTCGCCCTCCGTCCCGGTGGGGTAGCGGTAGTGGCAGGAGCCGAACCCGATGATCGAGCCCCAGGTCTGCGGTTCGCGTCCGGAGATGTCCCGCAGGAGAGCGGTCAGCGTCTCCGCATCACGGCGACGCACCGCCGAGGAGGAGCGGGCGATCAGCCCCGCGACGTCGTCCCCGGTCGGCTGCACTACTTCGCCGCCTTCGCCGCCGCCTTCATCGCCTTCTTGTACTCGCGCACCTTCGTCAGCGATTCGGGCGACACGATGTCGGCGACGCTGCGGTACGAACCGTCCTCGCCGTAGGGAGCGGAGGCCTCCCGCCAGCCCTCGCCGGTGAACCCGTACTGCTTGCCGAGGAGGGCGAGGAAGATCTTCGCCTTCTGCTCACCGAAGCCGGGAAGAGCCTTGAGTCTCTTGAGCACCTCGGCGCCGCTCGGCTGGGTCCCTGAGCCTGTCGAAGGGCCTGAGCCTGTCGACGGGCGCGTCCAGAGGGCGGCGGCGTCCCCGTCCCAGTCGTCGACGAGCGCCTGGCACAGGGTCTGCACCCGCGTCGCCATGGATCCGGGGAACCGGTGCACGGCGGGGGTCTGCCGGAAGGCCTCCAGGAACTCCTCCGGTGCCATGCCCGCGATCGCCGCGGCATCCGCGGCGCCGGTGCGCTGCTCGATCTTGAGCGGACCGGAGAACGCGGTCTCCATGGGGATCTGCTGGTCCAGCAGCATGCCGATCAGCAGAGCCGTCGGGTTCTCGGTCAGCAGGGCGTCGGCGGCGGTGTCTCCGGTGATGTGAAGGGCCATGAGTCCCATCCTCTCTCACTACGGGGCGGCGGATTCGCAGATGCAGAGCTGGGTCGAGGAGCCCGCCCCGAAGAGGCTGCCGTCCCAGCCGCCGAAGCGCTCGACCAGTCGGAGTCCGGCATGCGCAAGGAGCACCGGCAGTTCCTGGGGGAAGATGCTCCGCACCTCGATGGACACCGTCTGGAAGTCGGGCTCGGAGTCCGTCGAGAAGTACCAGGTGCCGCGCGTCACCTGTGCGGCGGCATCATAGGCGTCCGCGACGTCGACGCGGACGTCGCCGCGGTCGGGATCGGCGAATGTCGTGCGCGGGCGCCGGACGCCGTCGGCGTCAGCCAGGAGCCGCACGTCGGGATGGAAGACGTCGAAAGCGAACCGTCCGCCGGGCGCGAGGTGCCGCCGTGCCGCGCGGAAGCACTGCACGATGTCGTCAGCCTCGTGCAGGTGCAGCAGAGCGTTGCCCGCGATGAAGATGAGGTCGAACTCGTCGCCCAGGTCGAAGTCGCGCATGTCGCCGTGCTGCCACTCGACGGACACACCGCGCTCCTCAGCCTTCTGACGTGCCACAGCCAGCATGTCGAGCGACAGGTCGAGGCCGACACTCGGGTGCCCGTCGGCCGCGATCGGGATCAGCTTCTGACCGGTTCCGCATCCGAGCTCGAGCACGCGACCGCCCACGCTGTCGGCTTCGGCACGGTAGAAGTCCACGGCTGCCTCGCTCGTCGGAAACAGCAGGTCGTACAGCCTCGCGTCCGAGTACAGATCCTGGGTCATTCGCGCCTCCTCGTGCCCCACGCTCTCACAGCGCGGATCCTCGCGCAGCCCATGGCTCCCGCCCTCTGGTCCATCAGCATGTCGACGCGCAGCACACGGCTCTCGTTCCGCAGCGTCGGCGGCGGTGTCTCCGGTGATGTGGAGGGCCGCGCCTCCCATCTCGCCCGCACGGGATCAGGCTGTGGCGGCGTCTTCGACCGTGTCCGCGGCAGGGGTGATGCCGTACAGCGTCGCGAGCGCGGCGGCGAACTCGTCCGCGCGACCGGCGGCGGCGAGCTCATGAGCCCGCACGGTCGGCGTGTGCAGCAGCACGCCGGAGAGGTGCCGGAGGGCCTGCTCGACCTTGCCGTCCTCGTCGCCACGCGCACGCGCACGATCGATCTCGCGCTCCAGCAGCTCGAAGATGTGCGACCGGAACGCCACCACCGACGGGGTCACGCTCTGGCGGGCACCGACGACGTGGAAGGTCTCCGCGGCCTCGCGGACGACGCTGCGGGCGGCGTCCGTCGCCTGCAGCTCCTCGAGCGGGGCGTGCAGGCGGATGGTCTCCAGGTCCAGCAGCGCGACGCCCTCCAGTGCGGCCACGGCCGGGTCGACGTTGCGCGGCATGCCGAGGTCGACCACCAGCCGGCTCGGGACACCGGTCACGCCGCTGGTCGCGCTGACGGGGCAGCCCGCGGCGGCGAGGCCGACCGGGAGCTGCAGGTGCTCCGGGCCGAGCACGGGCTCGGTCGCGGTGGTGCAGGTGATCAGCAGCGTGGAGTGCGCCGCCGTGCGTGCGTACTCGTCTGCCGGAACCGGGCGGATGTCGTGCTTGGCCGCGAAGATCTCTGCGCGGCCCGAGGGGGAGTAGACGGAGATGTCGACGGCGCCGCGCTCGCGCAGAGTCGCGAGGGTGACGGCGGCGTAGGCTCCGGTGCCGACCAGCAGCACGCGCTCGGCGGACCAGTCGGCGATGCGGCTGTCGGCGAGCTCCAGCGCGAGACGCACGAGAGATCGACCGGCGCGGCCGAGGGCGGTGACGTTCTTGACCTTGCGCTGCGCCTGGCTCGCGCGCTGGAACAGGCGCTCGAGCTCGGGGGAGGTGGTGCCGTCCTTGCGGGCGGACTTCAGGGCACGCCGCACCTGACCGGCGATCTCGCCCTCGCCCGAGACGACGGACTCGAGACCGGAGGCCACGGAGAAGAGGTGCTCGGCGACGCGGCGACCGGAATGCACGGCGTAGGCACCGTCGAGGTCGGCGGCGGGAATGCCGGTCGCGGACTCGACGGCCTCGATCACGGCTTCGACGCCGATGGCGCCGGCCGCGGTCACGGGCTCGTCCATTTCCACGTACGCCTCGAAGCGGTTGCACGTCGCCAGGACCACGGCACCCTGCACGCACGGCGCCATGCCCACGATGGTGGGAGCGACGTCGTCGGGGGTGCGGCTCAGGCGTTCGAGCAGTTCGAAGGAGGCGGTCTTGTGACTCGCCGTCACACACAGCAGCACCCTTCGATTGTACCCGAGCGTACGGAGCCGGGACTCGGCGGCTCCCTAGGCGCCGGATGGGAGGATGGGGGCATGGCACTCTCCGACGCCCCGCTGCTGCGCGCCCTCACCGGCGACCGCCCCGCCACCGCTCCGGTCTGGTTCATGCGCCAGGCGGGCCGGTCCCTGCCCGAGTACCGGGAGCTGCGGGTCGGCACGCGCATGCTCGACGCCTGCCTCACCCCCGACCTCGCCGCCGAGATCACCCTCCAGCCCGTGCGACGGCACGGCGTCGACGCGGCGGTGTTCTTCAGCGACATCGTCATCCCGCTGCGTCTCGCCGGCGTGGACGTGGAGATCGAGCCCGGCCGCGGCCCGGTCTTCGCGAACCCGGTGCGGACGCTGGCCGACGTCGACCGCATCACGGCGATCGATCCGGACAGCCTCGACGGCAGCGCGATCGCGGAAGCCGTCGGCATCGTCGCCGCCGAGCTCGGCGACACCCCGGTCATCGGCTTCGCGGGAGCCCCCTTCACGCTCGCGGCGTATCTCGTCGAGGGCGGTCCGTCCAAGGAGCACCTGCGTGCGCGCGGCATGATGCACGCGGAGCCCGAGGCCTGGCACCGTCTCGCGGGCTGGCTGGCGCAGATCTCGCGGCGGTTCCTGGAGACGCAGCGCGATGCCGGCGCCGCGGTCGTGCAGCTCTTCGACAGTTGGGCGGGTTCCCTCAGCCCCGCCGACTACCGCACCTTCGTGGCGCCGCACTCACGGACCGCTCTGGACGGCATCGGCGTCCCGACGATCCACTTCGGCGTCGGCACCGGCCCCTTCCTCGGCGACATGCGGCTCGACGGCATCGCCGACGGCGTGGGGGTCGACTGGCGGCTGCCCCTCGACGAGGCCGCCGCGATCCTCGGCCCCGACGTCTCGGTGCAGGGGAACATCGACCCCGCGTTCCTCGGCGCGCCGTGGCCGGTGCTCGAGGCGCATGTCCGCGACGTGCTCGAACGCGGTCGCGCGGCCCGCGGGCACATCCTCAACCTCGGCCACGGTGTGCCCCCGGAGACCGACCCCGACCAGCTCACCCGTATTGTCGAGCTGGTGCACGCCGGCTGACCTCCGTTCGAATCGCCTGCTTTGCGCCATCTGCAGCCCAGATGCAGCCATTCAGGCGATTCGAAGCGCCCGCACCAGCCGCAGATCCGAAAGACCGAAGCGCCCGGTGGGCAGCGCCGCGCGGATGCTGTCGTCGTCGAACGGTCGCGAGGGGCGGATGCCCTCCGGCGGCTCCGGCGCCCACGGTGCCGGCTCGCTGACGCCCTCCGCGAGCATCCGCGCCTGCGCCTTCGCGACCAGGGGCACGACCATGGTCCACTCGGTGAGCTGCGCGAGCACCCGCACGACCCAGGCCGGAACGGGGAGGAACGCGGGACGACGTCCGGCGACGCGGGCGATCCGGCGGATGGCCTCCCCGAGCGTGACCTCGTCCGCCCCCATCACGGCGACCGTCGGCTCCGGGATGCGGCCCTCGAGCGCGGCCACCAGCACGTCCGCGGCATCCTCGACGGGGACGGGGCGGGCGGTGCGTTCGCGGTAGCCGACCGTCCAGAAGAAGGGGAGGGTGCGGACGGCACGGGTCACATGGTCGACCATGTGATCGCCGGGGCCGTAGATCATCCCGGACTTCAGGATCGTGTGCGGGAGCCCGGAGCCGCGGATGATCTCCTCGGCCTCCCACTTCGACTCGTGGTAAGCGGAGCCGCAGTCGGGCCGGGCGCGGAGGAAGCTCACCATGACGAGCCGCCGGACGCCGGCGCGGCGAGCGGCCTCGACGACGGCGGCCGTGCCCTCGACGTGCACGCGGCGGAAGGTCTGATCGCCGATCTCCCGGTTGATCCCGGCGCAGTGGGCGACCGCGTCGCATCCGGCGAAGGCGGCGGTCAGCGCGTCGACGTCGGTGATGTCCGTGCCGGAGCGTCGGGAGATCACCACGGGCTCCTCCAGGCGATCGGCGAGGGCGCGGCCGACGAATCCATTGCCTCCGGTGATGGCGACCTTCATGGTGTTCTCCTTCGCTAATTAGCTATCTGGCGAAACTGTATCTAGCGAAGGTGCTATATTGCAAGCATGGCCGACAGCGCATCCGACATCTTCGCGGCGCTCGCCCATCCCACCCGGAGGCAGATCCTGCAGGACCTCAAGGAGGGGGAGCTCGCGGCCGGGGAGATCGCGTCCCGCTTCTCCGCGAGCGGCCCGACCATCTCCCGGCACCTGAGCGTGCTGCGGCAGGCAGGCCTCGTCTCCGAACGTCGCGATGCCAACCGCATCTTCTACTCGCTCGTCGGTGAACGCCTCGCCCTCTCCGTCGGCGACTTCCTCTCCACGGTCTGTCCCGAGCAGATCGTCCTCCGCGAGGTGCGCAAGCGCGGTCGGGCCTGACCTCCGTTCGAATCGCGCACCTGGCGGCATCCGCGGCGATTTTCCGGCCAATCGGGCGATTCGAACCACAGGTGGCGGTGAAAGGATGGAGGCATGACCCCCGAGCACCCCGCACCCGCTGAACCGGCCGACCTGGCGGCCCGTGCCGCACGGAAGCACGTCGTCGTGGTGGGCGGCGGCGTCGGCGGACTCGTGGCCGCCCGTGAGTGCGCGAAGGTCGGCATGCAGGTGACGCTGCTCGAAGGGTCCGAGGCCCTGGGTGGCGTGATCCGCAGAGTCGCGCTGGACGGTGTCGTCGTCGACGCGGGCGCGGAGAGCTACGCGACGAAGGGCGGGCACGTCCGAGCGCTCGTGGACGACCTCGGACTCTCCGACCGCGTCGTGACGCCGCAGGCGGGAGGGGCGTGGCTCGCCGGGCTCCCCGGCGGCGGCGCGGCTCCGCTTCCGGTCGGCGGCATCCTCGGCATCCCCGGCAACCCCTTCCAGGACGACGTCCGCCGCATCATCGGCTGGTCGGGCGCCTGGCGGGCCTATCTCGACCGCGTGCGCCCGCCGCTCACGATCGGGCATCAGCTCAGCCTCGGACGCCTCGTCGCCTCGCGCATGGGGGAGAAGGTGCGCGACCGCCTCGTCGCCCCCGTCACCACGGGTGTCTACTCCGCCTCCCCGGACGACGTGGACATCGACGTCGCCGCCCCCGGACTCAACGCCGCCCTGACCCGCGTCGGATCGCTCTCCGGGGCGGTGCTGGCCCTCCGCGGTGAGGCGGCGTCGCGCGGCGCGAAGACTCCCGGTGCCGCCGTCGAGGGGCTCGTCGGCGGGATGAGCGTACTCGTCGACGCCCTCGCGGCCGACCTCGACGAACTCGGTGCGACCGTGCGCACCCGCGTCCGAGCTCGTCGCCTCACCACCGACGGCACCACCTGGCGCGTCGTGGTCGAGGAGCCCGCCGCGGAGGAGCCGATCGAGGGCGAGGAGACGACGCAGGAGGCGGAACTCGCCGCCGACGCCGTGATCGTCGCGACCTCCGAGCACGGGGCGCGGGAGCTGCTCGCGGGCGCCGTGCCCGCCCTCGCGGCCGCCGACGCGGCACCGGCCCCCGAGATCGAGATCATCAGTCTGCTGCTCGACGCGCCCGCGCTGCGCATCCCGCCCCGGGGCACCGGCGTGCTCACGGTGCCGCACAGCCACACGGCGAAGGCGCTCACGCATTCCACGGCGAAGTGGTCCTGGGTGCGGGAGGCCGCCGGCGACCGGGAGGTCGTCCGCGTCTCGTTCGGCGCCCAGGGGGAGCCGGCGGCGACGGCGGCGCTGGACGACGAGGCCGCGATCGACCTCGCCCGCCGGGAGGCCTCGGCCCTCCTGGGGGTTCCCCTGACGGCCGACCAGGTCGTGGCAGGCCACCGGGGGCGCTTCGTGCAGGCGCAGCCGGCGTCGATCATCGGGTCGGGAGAGCGCCGCGCGGCGGCGCGCCAGGCTGTGCAGGCGGTTCCCGGTCTGGCCGCGGTGGGGGCCTGGCTGGCCGGCACCGGGCTCTCGCAGGTCGTGCCGGACGCCGCGGAGGAAGCCGAGCGCCTGCGTCGCGCCCTCCTCTGGGACTGAGTGCGCGCGGGGCGTACGCGAGTGGGCTCCGGGGCTCCGTGTCAACCCTCTCATCGATTGATGCCGAAATCGGCATACGGCGTTACGCTGGGTACCTGATCGCGGCGGAGACGCGGGCGATCGGGCGTCCCCCGGGACGGACCACAGCCGGAACAACGTGAGGAGACCCCATGAAGGGGAAGATCGGACTCGTCGTCGGACTCGGCGTCGGCTATGTGCTCGGCACCCGCGCAGGACGCGAGCGTTACGAGCAGATCAAGACGCAGTGGCTGAAGGTCTGGAACACGGACCCGGTGCAGGAGCGCGTCGACAAGGTCAAGGGCTTCGTCGGCGACAAGGCCGCCGCGGTTCCCGGCGCGGTCTGGACCGGCGCCGTCAAGATCGTCAAGTCGGTCAAGGGCGACGGCACGCCCGGCCAGAAGCTCGACGCGGTCATCGCCTCCGGCAAGGACGCCGCGGAAGAGATCTCGGACGCCGCGGAGGACGCGGTCGACGAGGTCAAGGAGCGCGCGGCCGAGGCCCAGAAGCCCGCGGCGTCGAAGCCCGCCGCGAGCAAGCCCACCCCGCGGAAGTCCGACGACTGACATGCCCCGCGGATATCGGGATCGCGCCGACGACAGTCTGCTGACGCTGCTCGGCGACCTGCCGGAGCTCGTCACCACCCTCGTCAAGGCCGAGATCGACGCGGCCAAGGCGTGGGTGTCGCGCACGGCGAAGGATGCGGGGGTCGGCTCCGTCTGGTTCCTCGTCGCGCTGTTCTTCCTGTTCTGGGCCGTGCCCGTGATCCTCGTGTTCGCGATCGCGGGGCTGTCGTCGTGGTGGCCGGTCTGGCTGTCCGCGCTGGCGGTGTTCGGCATCCTCATCGTCGCCGTGCTGCTGTTCGCGCTGCTCGGCATCCTGAAGTTCCGCAAGGTGCTCCGTCGCCAGAACCCGGCACAGGCCGTGGCCGAGGACATCCGAATCGTGAAGGAGGCCGGCGATGAGCACCCCTGAGTCTCTGCCGCGCACCGCGGTCCCCGCGGGAATCGTCGATCCCGTCGCCTCGGCGCGGGCGGAGTTGAAGGCGGCCCTGGCCGCCATCGAGGTCAAGGGGAACATCCCCCGGCGCGTGGAGAAGGCGTCGGCGCGGGCGGCCGTGAAGGCGCGCGCGTTCGCCGACCGCAACCCCGCCGCAGCGATCGCCGCGACCGTGGGCATCGCCGTCGCCGTCGGCGGGGCGGTGTGGGCCATCGCCCGCGCCATCGCCCGCTGATCGACCCCCGTACCGCCCTCGCGTGGGGGCAGTATTCCCCTGATTAGCGGCTCCTCCGCAAAGGGGGCAGACTGGGATCATGTCCGACCTGCGTGAAGAGAACCCGTCCGGTTACACCCTCTGGGCCGTCTGGCGACGCAATCCCGATGCTCCCGTCACCGAGAACGACGCGACCGAGGTCGAGTCGATCGTCTCGCATATCGAGGACTCGGGCGTCACCGTCCGCGGCTTCTACGACGTCTCCGGGCTCAAGGCCGACGCCGACCTCATGGTGTGGCTGCACGGTGCCACGGCCGAGGAGCTGCAGCGGGCGCTCCGTCGCCTGCGCCGCACCGAGATGCTGCGTTCGCTCCTGCCGGTGTGGAACGCCATGGGCGTCCACCGCGACGCCGAGTTCAACCGCGCGCACGTCCCCGGGTTCCTCCGAGGCATCGAGCCCAAGGACTGGCTCGTCCTCTACCCGTTCGTCCGCACCCCGGAGTGGTACCTCGCGCCGGAGGGGGAGCGCCGCACGATGCTCGCCGACCACGGTCGCAAGGGCGCCGCGTTCACCGGTGTCATCGCGAACACCGTCGCAGCCTTCGCGCTGGGCGACTACGAGTGGCTGCTCCCGATGGAGGCGGATGAACTCACGGATCTCGTCGACATGATGCGCGACCTCCGCTACACCGACGCCCGCATGTTCGTGAAGGAGGAGGTGCCCTTCTACACGGGGCGCCGCCTGCGCTTCGACGAGATCGCGGACGTGCTGCAGTAAGCGCCATGAGCACCCCCATCCGTCTCGGCACCCGTCGCAGCGCGCTCGCGCAGGCGCAGTCGGGCCACGTCGCCGCAGCGCTCGAGAAGGTCACCGGCCGGCGCGTCGAGCTCGTCCCGATCACCAGCGAGGGCGACACCAATCGCGCCTCGTTGTCGGAGATCGGTGGCCTCGGCATCTTCGCCACCCGTCTCCGTGAGGCCCTCCTCGCCGGCGAGTGCGACTTCCTCGTGCACTCCCTCAAGGATCTCCCGACCGCGGTGCCGGAGTCGCTCGTCATCGCCGCGACGCCCCGACGGGAGGATGCCCGCGACGTGGTGCTCACCCGACACGGCATCCCGCTGCACGAGCTGCCGGCCGGGAGCGCCGTGGGCACCGGGTCGCCCCGCCGCATCGCGCAGGTCCACCGCCGTGCGCCCCGCGCTCACGTCGTGGACATCCGCGGCAACGTCGACTCCCGGCTCTCCCGCGTCGCGTCCGGCGAGTTGGACGCCGTGATCCTCGCCGCCGCCGGGCTCTCGCGGCTGGGCACCGATTCGCCCCTGCATCGCGAGGAGCTCGGTCTCGCGGAGTGGCCGACGGCGCCGGGCCAGGGGTCGCTGGCGGTAGAGACGCGAGCGGATGCGCCGGAGGAGCTGCGCGCGGCGCTGTCGGCGCTGGACCACCGCGAGACGCGGCTCGCGATCACGGTCGAGCGGGCCATCCTGGAGGGCCTGGACGCCGGTTGTCAAGCCCCCATGGCGGCGCACGCCGTCGTCCAGGGGGCCGAGATCCGCGTCAGGACAGTGGTCTACGCCCCGGACGGGGGTCGCCGGATCGGTCTGGACGTCACGGAAGCCCTGAACGGGGAGTATATTCATCGGAACGGCAGTGGCAATGGTGCGGATGCTGCCGATGGTGCAGACCCGATGCACGCAGCGCGTGAGTTCGGGCTCGCTGTTGCCCGTCGGCTGCTCGATCAAGGGGCGGCCGACCTCGTCCCTCAAGAGCAATCCGAATTGTCATGACCACTTCTGAAAGCAAGCAGGACCGACCGCTGGACGGCTGGCGTATCCTCGTGCCCCGTGGCGGACCCTGGGGCGACAGCGTCGCCGCGAGTCTCCGGAACCTCGGGGCCGTTCCCGTCGTCGCCCCGCTCATCAACTTCGCGCCCACGACGGACCAGGCGACGCTCGACCGGGCGCTGGAGCAGCTCGCGGCCGGTGAGTTCGATTGGCTGACCGTCACGAGCGCGACCACGGTGGACGTGCTGTTCGCCCACCGCGCCGTCGTGCCGAAGACCACGAAGATCGCGGCCGTCGGCGAGACGACGGCCACGGCGCTGCAGGCCGTGGGCTACGAGGTCGCCCTGGTGCCGGAACAGGACAACTCCGCGCAGGGCATGGCGCAGCAGCTCATCGCCCTGGAGCACGAGCCTCGCCGGATCCTGGCGCTGCGCAGCGAGATCGCCAAGCCCGTCCTCAGCCTCCTCCTTTCCGACGCGGGGCACGACGTGCACGGCGTCGTCGCCTATCGCACGGTCGGTGTCCCGGTGACGGAGCGCATCCGCCGCGATGTCGAGAACGGCCGGATCAACGCGATCCTCATCACCAGCGGTTCGGTGGCCGAGCAGGTGCGGGAGCAGTTCCCCGAGATCCCGGACGAGACGCTGCTCGCGGCGATCGGTCCCCGCACGGCGAAGGACGCCGAGCGTGCCGGTCTCCCCGTCTCGGTGGTCGCCGACCGACAGACCATCGATGCGCTGATCGAAGCCGTCTCGCAGTTCACCCTTCCGCACGCGGCAGACGAGTTCGCGCCGTGAGCTTCCCCGACATCCGCCTGCGCCGACTTCGCCAGTCGCGCGCCGTCCGCGACCTCGTGCGCGAGACCTCTCTCGAGCCCCGGCAGCTCGTGCTCCCGCTCTTCGTCCGCGAGGGCCTGAGCCAACCGGTCGCCATCGGGTCGATGCCCGGTGTCGCCCAGCACTCGATCGACTCGCTGCGCGCTGCGGCCGCGGAGGCCGCGGAGGCCGGGGTCGGCGGCGTCATGCTGTTCGGCGTTCCCGCGGTGCGCGATGCCCGGGGCTCCGGCGCGGACGACCCGCAAGGCATCCTGAACGCCGCCACCGAAGCGCTGGCGGCGGAGGTCGGCGACGCCCTCGTCGTGCAGACCGACCTCTGTCTCGACGAGTTCACCGACCACGGTCACTGCGGCGTCCTCGCCGCCGACGGCTCCGTGGACAACGACGCGACCCTGGAGCGGTACGCCTCGATGGCCCTGGCCCAGGCGCGCGCAGGGTCCCAGCTGCTCGGGCTGTCCGGGATGATGGACGGCCAGGTCTCCGTGATCCGTCAGGCGCTCGACGCCGAGGGGTTCACGGACACGCTGATCCTGGCGTATGCCGCGAAGTACGCGAGCGCGTTCTACGGCCCGTTCCGCGAAGCCGTCGACTCGCAGCTCCAGGGCGACCGCCGTACCTACCAGCTCGACCCCGGCAACCGCCGCGAGGGCGTGCGGGAGGCCCTGGTCGACGAGGACGAGGGCGCGGACATCGTCATGGTGAAGCCGGCGATGGCCTTCCTGGACGTGCTCCGCGAGGTGCGCGACGCCGTGACCGTCCCGGTCTGGGCGTACCAGGTGTCGGGCGAGTACGCGATGATCGAGGCCGCCGCGGCGAACGGGTGGATCGATCGGCGTGCCGCGGTGCTCGAGTCGCTGCTCTCGATCCGTCGCGCGGGTGCCGACGCGGTGCTGACCTACTGGGCCACGGAAGCCGCCCGCTGGCTGCGCGGCTGAGCTTCCCTCCTGTCCGCAGACGGCCTTCGAAGGGCAGGCGGCGGGTTAGCCTGGAAGGGATGCCGGGAGAGCTCCGTGCATCCACGGAGGAGCCTCGATGACCGACCGCAATGACGACCTTTTCTCTGCCGCCCGTGCGGTGATCCCCGGTGGGGTGAACTCTCCGGTGCGCGCCTACGGGTCGGTCGGCGGGACGCCGCGGTTCCTCGCCTCGGCGCGGGGAGCGACCGTGACCGATGCCGCGGGCAACGAGTACGTCGACCTCGTCGCGTCGTGGGGCCCCGCCCTGCTCGGCCACGCACAGCCCGAGGTCGTCGCCGCGGTGCAGGAAGCCGCCACCCGCGGGCTCTCGTTCGGCGCTCCCACCGAGGGGGAGGTCGAGCTCGCCGCGCTCATCGCAGACCGCGTCCGCTTCGGCGAGATCCGTCCCGTCGAGCGTGTCCGGTTGGTCTCGACCGGCACCGAGGCCACCATGACCGCCATCCGCCTCGCTCGCGGCGCGACCGGCCGCGATCTGCTCGTGAAGTTCGCCGGCCATTATCACGGCCACTCCGACGGCCTGCTCGCCGAGGCCGGCTCCGGGGTCGCCACCCTCGCGCTGCCCGGCTCGGCAGGCGTGCCCGCGCCGATCGCTGCGCAGACGCTCGTGATCCGCTACAACGACCCGGAGGCGCTCGCCGCCGTCTTCGCCGAGCACGGCCCGCGGATCGCGGCCGTCATCGTCGAGGCCTCGGCGGCGAACATGGGCGTCGTCCCTCCGCTGCCGGGCTTCAACCGCCTCATCGCGGAGACCGCCCACGCGCACGGCGCCCTCATGATCCTCGACGAGGTCCTCACCGGATTCCGGGTGCACCCGGCGGGCTTCTGGGGACTCCAGGCGGAGGCGGGGGAGAACTACCTGCCCGACATCCTCACCTTCGGGAAGGTCGTCGGCGGCGGTATGCCGCTGGCGGCCCTCGGCGGTCGTGCCGAGGTCATGGACCTTCTGGCGCCGCTCGGCCCGGTCTACCAGGCGGGCACGCTCTCCGGGAACCCGCTGTCGGTGGCCGCGGGCCTGGCCACGCTGCGACTCGCGACGCCCGAGGTCTACGCGACCGTCGACGCCGCGGCCGCTCGGG
This sequence comes from Microbacterium meiriae, assembly GCF_032364335.1. NCBI lineage: Bacteria > Bacillati > Actinomycetota > Actinomycetes > Micrococcales > Microbacteriaceae > Microbacterium > Microbacterium meiriae. The sequence goes on along the minus strand of NZ_CP133984.1, from coordinate 3,177,197 downwards.
TGTCGTCGGCGTTGGACCGCGCGCTCGGCGAGGCCGGGGTCACCCACGCTCTGGCGTCCGCCGGCAACCTCTTCAGCGCGTCTTTCCGGGCCTCCGCTCCGCGCGACTACGCCGAGGCGCAGGCGCAGGAGTCTTTCCGGTACGCCGCGTTCTTCCACGCGATGCGCGAGCACGGGGTCTCGCTGCCGCCGAGCGTCTTCGAGGCCTGGTTCCTCACCGCCGCGCACGGCGAGGACGAGCTCCAGCGCATCGAGGAAGCCCTGCCGCACGCCGCCCGGGCCGCCCTCACCGCGCGTCCCTGACGTCCGCCGCCGCTCGCTCGCGCGAAGACAGGCGCCCGCTCGGGAACAGGCGCCCCTGGACCCTGCTGCCTGATGTCGCGCGGATGCCTGCGCAGGGAGCGGCGGTCGCGAGGTCGGCGAGATCAGGCGCTCGCGCGGAGTCAGGCTTGCGCTCCTGGTAGCGGCCTGTTCCGGCGTGGGCGCCTGTCCTCGCGGGAGGTGGTTGCTGCGGGTGGGCGTGTGGGTGATTCCGACAAGGGATCGTTGCGTTCCTGTGAGCAACTTCCAGCCAACCGGGAGGGCGGCGCTGGCAGACTGGGGGCATGGTGACGTTGTTGCTGGACCAGACGCAACTCGAGGTCGTGCTCTCGCCCATCGAACGTGCCGCCACCTTCCACCGTGAGAACGTCCGCATCGTGCGCGACACGATCACCAAGGTCCAGCTGACCGATGACGCCTGGACCTGGCTCCGCGGCGTCCCGAACCCGGGCACCCACATCCCGGGCGTGCTGGCGGCGGGGAGCTGGAAGGCCGCGGGCAGCCTCGACTTCGTGCTGATCCGTCGCCGTCGCCCCAGCGTGGTCGTCGACCTCGAGGGCGACCCGCAGTACAACCGGCTGATCCTCACCACCCGGCACGGCCTCGCGCTCACGCAGGCTCTCCGCCTTCCCGTGTCGGAGGAGCCCGCGACGGTCGAGGAGATCGTCGCCACGGCCCCGACTCCCGTCTCGAAGGGCAGTCGCCGGCCCGTCATCCGGCCCCGTCCGGCCTGACCTCAGACGCAGAACGCCCTCCCGATCGGGAGGGCGTTCGTGTGTGCGGTTCAGCCGTGGTTCTCGTCGGAGCGCGCGCCGTGGTCCTCGTCCGCCTGCGCGTCGGGTGCCTGCTCCTGACCTGGAGCGTGCGCACCGGGCTCCTCCGAGGACTCGCCATCCGAGGATGGCTGCTCCTCGGACGGGGTGGCCTCGGTGGGGGCGTCGCCCTCCGCGGACGAGAGCGGGTAGTCCCTGGGCTCGTCCTCGTAGTAAGCGCGGGCGGCGGCGGCGAGCATGGAGCTCACGGCCGCGGATCGCGGGTCCTCGTCGTCGGTCGCGGGATCGGATGCCTCTGCCGGCTGCGTCGTGTCGGCCGTCGCGGTCTCGTCGTTCCACCCGGTCGCGGCGTCGAGCTCGGAGAAGAACTCCACGCCCGCGGGCTCCGGTTCGTCGGCCGCGGACTCCGCGTCCTCGGTGCCGGTCGTGTCGTCGGCGGCGTCGATGTCAGACGGAGCCTCGGGGCCCTCGATCTCGGCGCCCGCTGCAGGGACGGACGCGTCGGGTGTCGTCTCGTCCGACTCCCCTGGGGCGGGAGCGTCCTGTCCCGCCGACTGCTCGGGCGACGTGCGCGCCTCCGCCGTGTCTTCGTCCGCCATCTCGGCGGAGGATGCCGCGAACAGGGCGGCGAAAGAGCGTCGCGGGGACTCGGTCGCGGGCACCGGCGCGGGAGCGCCGAAGAGGATGTCGTCGAACGAACGCGAGGAGTCGGACTCCGCGTCGGACGCGGTGTCGGGCTCCGCATCCGTCTCCTCCTCGGCATCGCTCAACGTCAGCGCCGCGGTCTCCTCGACCACGGGGATGACCTGGACGGTCTCGTCGCCCGCAGCGGTCTCGACCACGGTCACGAGCTGGGTGGTCTCGTCGTCGACCGGGCCCTCGGCTCCCGCCGTCTCGTCATCGTCGCCTGACCCGGTGGCCGCGGCGTCGCCGGGGATCTCCGTGCTGAGGTCATCGGCGAGAGCCGCGGCACCGCCGGCCGCGAGAGCGGAGGCGGCGGCACCGGCGGCCGCATCGCCTGTCGTGGCCGTCTCGGTCCCGGTCGAAGCGTCTTCCGACGGTTCGAGCGCCGGAGCGGTGTCGAACCGGCCGCCGCGCATGAGGTCGATGAAGACGTCCTCCAGCGTCGGGCCGCGCTGCACGAGCGTGCTCAGAGCGATACCGGCGTCCGCAGCCACGGCACCCACTCGGCTCGCGTCGGTGCCGCGCACGGTCAGGCCGGAGCGGAGCACCTCGATGTCGAACCCGGCGGCGACCAGCGCGGTCGTGAGGCCCGGGCGATCGACGGAGTCGACGACCACCGAGCCGCCGGCCGGATCGGCGAGGGTCTCGATGCCGCTCGACAGCACGAGGCGTCCCTTGGAGAGCACGAGGACGTGGTCGGCGACCTGCTCGATCTCGCTGAGCACGTGGGACGAGACCAGCACCGTGCGGCCTTCGTCGGCGAGGCGACGCATCAGCAGACGCATCCAGCGGATGCCCTCGGGGTCGAGACCGTTCGCCGGCTCGTCGAACACGAGCGCTCCGGGGTCGCCGAGCAGCGCGTGGGCGACGCTGAGGCGCTGGCGCATGCCGAGCGAGAACCCGCCGATGCGCGTGTCCGCTTCGCCCTCCAGGCCGACCAGGGAGATCACCTCGTCGACGCGGGCGAGGCGGATGCCGTTGGCCTTCGCGGCGATGGTGAGCTGACGACTCGCGGTGCGGCGCGGCCGGTAGGCCGTCTCCTCCAGGACCGCGCCGATGGTGCGCAGTGGCTGGCGCAGCTCCGCGTACGCGACGCCGCCGATCGTGGCGGTGCCGGACGTGGGGCGCACCTGGCCGAGCAGGATGCGCAGGGTCGTCGTCTTGCCCGCGCCGTTGGGGCCGAGGAAAGCGGTGACCGCGCCGGGCTCGACCCGTGCGGAGAAGTCCGAGACGGCCGTCACCTCGTTGAAGCGCTTCGTCACATTCGTGAACTCGAGCACCTGTCCTTCGGGCATCCGGGACCTCTCGTTGCGATGAACAGTTCCTCCTATCCTGCCGGAAAACCGCCCCGGAACCCGCATTTCGTGCGGAATCCGGCCGCATGCGACGGGGTAGCCTGGCACCCGTGACCGATACCCCCGCCGCGCCCCGTGTCCTCATCCGCACCGAAGGAGCGCTCGGGCGGCTCACGCTCAACCGCCCTGAGGCGATCAATGCGCTCGACGAGGACATGATCGCGGCCATCACGACGGCGCTCGTCGCGTGGCGCGACGATTCCGACGTGCAGATCGTCCTCATCGACGGTGAGGGTGAGCGCGGCATGTGCGCGGGCGGCGACGTGCGCCGCCTGCACAGCCAGATCACGTCGGGTCATCCGGAGCAGTCCGCAGAGTTCTTCCGCCGGGAGTACGCGATGAACGCCATGATCGCGGAGTACCCGAAGCCCGTGGTCGCGCTCGCCGACGGCATCACCATGGGAGGCGGCATCGGTCTCGCGGGGCACGCCGCGATCCGCGTGGTCACCGAACGCTCGAAGCTCGCCATGCCGGAGACCCGGATCGGCTTCACGCCCGACGTCGGCGGCACGTGGCTGCTGGGGCGGGCGCCGGGACGGCTCGGCGAATACCTCGGTCTCACCGGGGCCACGATGAACGGTGCCGACGCCGTGTACGCGGGCTTCGCCGACCACTTCGTCCCCTCCGACCGCCTCGACGCGCTGCGCGAGGCTCTGGCGTACCGCGCCGATCCGACGAGCCCGAGCGAGATCGTCCTGCTCTTCGACGAGACGCCGGAGCCGTCCGCGCTCCCCGACGCGCGGGAGTGGATCGACGAGGTCTTCGCCGCCTCGACCGTGCCCGAGATCCTGGAGCGGCTGCGTGCGCTCGGCACCGATGAAGCGGCCGCCGTCGCCGACCTGCTCGACGGACTGGCCCCGACCGGCCTCGTCGTGACCCTCGACGCCGTGCGGGAGGCGCGGGGGATGAGTGGGCTTCGTGCCGCGCTCGAAGGCGAGTACCGCCGGGTGCTGTGGTTCGTGAACGAGCACCCCGACCTGGTGGAGGGCATCCGGGCGCAGGTGGTCGACAAGGACCGCAACCCGAAGTGGCAGCCGGCCTCCCTCGCCGAGCTCGGCCCCGACGCCGGGGCGGCCGCGCGCGACTACGTGCCGCAGCCGGCGCTGTTCTGACGCGCGCCTCAGCTCTCTTCGGAGACGACGGCTGCGCGGCGACGGGACTCCCAGGTCGCCCGGATCACATCGGTGACGTCGCCGGATTCGAGGCCGGCGTCCTGTGCGGCTTCGACCAGCTCGCGGATCCTCCGGATAACCGCCCCCGGCAGCACGGCGGCGGAGTCGGCGACTCGCGTGCCTGCCGCGGTGCGCGATACGACCAGACCGTCCGCTTCGAGCATCTTGTAGGCGCGCGCCGCCGTGCCTGGGGCGACCCCGAGGTCGCCTGCCGTCTGCCGGACCGACGGCAGGCGCTCCCCGGCACCGAGTTGCCCGGAGACGATGAGCCCGCGGAACTGGCGATAGATGTCCCGGGCCGGGAGCGCATCGTCGGGGCCGGACAGCGGGGAGCGTGCCGTCATCGCGCGTCCTCCGGCTGCCGCGTCGCCACTGTCGCGGCGTCCACCGACCGGCGGGAGCCGCCCCGCTGCAGAGCCAGCGTCGAGAGGACCAGGAGCGTCACGGCGGCGACCTCCAGCGCGGGGGCGAAAGCGCCGGCCGCGCGGGCGATGTCGGCGTAGCGCCAAACAACTTCGAACGTGCCTTCGCCCTCGATCGTGAGAGGGCCGATCCGCCCCGCGCTCCCGATGAACCGCCAGGCGGCGGCCATCGTGAGCAGGATCCCTCCGGTCGCGACCTGGGCGAGCCCCGCGGCGATCCGGCGGCGCTCGTGGTGTTCGGCGGGAACGGTCGCCGGGCGGAGGAACGGACGCGTGGCGTTCGCCGACAGCGCCCACAGGACCGCTCCGGCGAGGAGTGCGCAGCAGAGCAGTACCGCGACGCCGTAGGCCCACCCATAGAACCACAGCCGCACCGGGTCGACGTCGGTGTTCGGCGCGGGGATCTCCAGGAACACGAAGGGCCCGCCGTCGATGTTCGACGACGCGCAGCCGGCGGCGATCGTCGTGAGGACGAGTCCGAGGAGCGCGAGGCCTGCCGCGGCGGTTCCACCGCGAGGGCTGAAGGAGAGCCAGGTCCGCCGGGTCCCGGTGGTCACCGGCTCCGTCGTGTGGCGCGTACCTCGAACGCTGATCGTGAGCGCCAGGGTGGCGGCGACGGCGGCGGTGGCGAATACGGGGGCGGCGTAGCGCCACCAGGACACCTCGCCGTTCAGCGACAGCACGTGCCGCGCGAGCACCTCCACCGTCACCCCCGTCCCGAGGACCACCAGGGCGCCGACGGCGAGGAGGCGCCGCTCGGGCGAATAGCGCGCGCCCACGGCGACGGCCTCATCGCGCATCAGTCGGGTCGCCGTCGCCGCACGCGTGCGCCACCAGGGCGTGAGAGCGAGCAGCGCAGCGATGACGAGGCCGATGACGAGGGAGACGACCGGCGAGGAGAGGACGGCGCCGACGATGTCGGGCGGGGTGGCGTTCGGCATGCGGACTCCATTCGTTGTGCCATATGTCTATCACAAGTTGTGTCAGTTGTATGATACATAGAGAGGTTCGCTGTGAGCGAAGGTCCTCCCGGAGGGGGATCCGAATGTCGCCGCTTCGTGGCACCCTGTCCTATGGCCGGTCGTCGGTCGGCATCCGTCTGCCGGGAGACCCGCCGCCTCCTCCTTCCTAGAAAGTCCGCCTGTGCTGGGAAAACTCCTCCTCCGATATCTGTCTCGCTACAAGTGGCTCCTCGTCGCCGTGCTGGTCTTCCAGTTCGCCAGCGCGGCCGCGACCCTCTACCTGCCCCGCCTCAACGCCGACATCATCGACAAGGGCGTCGCCCAGGGCGACACCGCGTACATCTGGCGCACCGGCCTGTTCATGCTGGCCGTGTCGCTCGGCCAGATCGTGGCCTCGGTCATCGCGACCTTCTTCGCCGCCCGCGCCGCGATGGGGGCGGGTCGTGACATCCGTGCCGACGTGTTCGGCAAGGTCAGCGGCTTCTCCGAGCGCGAGGTCTCGCAGTTCGGTGCCGGTTCCCTCATCACCCGCAACACGAACGACGTGCAGCAGGTGCAGATGCTGGCGATGATGGGCGCGACGATGCTCGTCACCGCGCCGCTGCTCGCGATCGGCGGCATCATCTTCGCCGTGCAGACCAACGCCGGGCTGAGCTGGCTGATCGCCGTCTCCGTCCCGGTGCTGCTCCTCCTCGCGGCACTCGTCATCGGCCGCATGGTCCCGCTGTTCCGCAGCTACCAGGGCAAGCTCGACAACGTGAACCGCATCATGCGCGAGCAGCTCACCGGCGTGCGCGTGGTGCGGGCCTTCGTCCGCGAGCGCATCGAGGAAGAGCGCTTCCGCGGCGCGAACACCGACATCATGGTCGTCGGCCGCAAGGTCGGCTCGCTGTTCGTGCTGCTGTTCCCGCTCTTCATGCTCATCCTCAACGTGACGGTCGTCGCCGTCATCTGGTTCGGCGGCATCGAGGTCAACAACGGCACCGTGCAGGTGGGCACCCTGTTCGCCTTCATGCAGTACATCGGTCAGATCATGGGCGGCGTCATCATGGCGAGCTTCATGGCCATGATGATCCCGCGCGCCGCCGTCTCGGCCGAGCGCATCGGCGAGGTTCTGAACACCGAGTCGACGATGACCCGTCCGGCGGACGGCGTCACCGTCTTCCCGACGCCGGGCGCCGTCGCCTTCGACGACGTGTCGTTCACCTACCCCGGTGCCGACGCCCCGGTCCTCACCGGCATCAGCTTCGCCGCGGAGCCGGGCGAGACCGTCGCCGTCGTGGGCTCCACCGGGTCGGGCAAGACCACGCTCGTCTCGCTCATCCCGCGCCTGTTCGACGTCTCCGGCGGCTCCGTGCACGTCGGCGGCACGGACGTGCGGAACGCCGACGTCGAAGCGCTGTGGGACAGCATCGGCCTCGTGCCGCAGCGGCCCTTCCTCTTCACCGGCACCGTGGCCTCCAACCTGCGCTACGGCCGCGAGGACGCGACGGACGAGGAGCTCTGGCACGCTCTCGAGATCGCTCAGGGTCGTGACTTCGTCGAGGAGATGCCGGACGGCCTGGACTCCCGCATCGCCCAGGGCGGAACGAACGTGTCCGGCGGTCAGCGACAGCGCCTCGCGATCGCGCGGGCCATCGTGCACCGGCCGCAGGTACTCGTGTTCGACGACTCCTTCTCCGCACTCGACCTCACGACGGACGCCCGTCTGCGGCAGGCATTGTGGCGGGAGCTTCCGCACGTGACGAAGATCGTGGTCGCGCAGCGCGTCTCCACGATCACCGACGCCGACCGCATCGTGGTGCTCGAGGGCGGCACGATGGTCGGAGTCGGCACCCACGAGGAGCTGCTGGAGACCAGCGAGACCTACCGGGAGATCGTCGAGTCGCAGCTGGGGGTGGACGCATGAGCGAGCAGGACCCTTCGACAAGCTCAGGGACCCAGGGGGCGGGCCCTTCGACAAGCTCAGGGACCCAGGGCGCAGCGGCGCGGCGCCGCGGGCGAGGGAAGGCCCCGGCTCCCACGGTCGAGCGGGAGCTCACCGCCGAGGAGCAGTACGAGGCGGAGCTCGCCGAGCAGGCTCGGCAGCACTCCGGCGACTGGGACAGCGTCGCACCGGGCAAGGCCGACAACTTCGGCAAGAGCTTCGCCCGGATGATCGGGCTGCTCAAGCCCTCCGCCGTCTGGTTCGTCTTCGTGTCGATCCTCGGAGCGATCGGGGTCGTGCTGACCGTCGCCGCGCCGAAGGTGCTCGCCGAGGCGACGAACATCGTCTACCGCGGCTTCATCTCCATCCAGCTCGGCCAGCCGAGCGGCGACTTCCCCGGATTCCCCGCAGGGACGCCGCAGGACGTGGTGGTCGACGCGCTGCGTGATGCCGGACAGACCGACTTCGCGAACCAGGTGGGAGCGCTCGGCGACTTCCGGGTCGGCGACGGCATCGACTTCGACGCCCTGCGCTGGGTCATCGCGGCAGTCCTCGCGATCTACGTCGTGGCCGCGTTCCTCAGCTGGCTGCAGGGGTACGTCATCAACGTCATCATGGTCCGCACCATGTGGCGCCTGCGTGAGGCCGTCGAGGCGAAGATCAACCGGCTGCCGCTGGCGTACTTCGACAAGGTGCAGCGCGGCGAGCTGATCTCCCGCGTGACGAACGACATCGACAACATCACGCAGACCATGCAGCAGTCGCTGTCTGGTGCCCTGACCGCCGTGCTGACGGTGGTCGGCGTGCTCGTGATGATGTTCTCGATCTCGTGGCAGCTCGCGCTCGTGGCCCTCGTGGCGCTTCCGCTCATGGGAGTGATCTTCGGCGTCATCGGTCCGCGGTCGCAGAAGGCCTTCGGCACGCAGTGGCGCAAGGTCGGGCGGCTCAACGCCCGGGTCGAGGAGGCCTTCTCCGGCCACGCCCTGGTCAAGGTGTTCGGCCGCGAGCAGGACGCCCTGGACAAGTTCAAGGCCGAGAACGAGGAGCTGTTCCAGGCGAGCTTCAAGGCGCAGTTCCTCTCGGGCATCATCATGCCGGCGATGACCTTCGTCGGCAGCCTCACCTATGTCGGCATCGCGGTGCTCGGCGGCCTCATGGTCGCGAGCGGGCAGCTGCGCCTCGGCGACGTGCAGGCGTTCATCCAGTACTCGCAGCAGTTCACGCAGCCGCTGTCCGAGCTGGGTGGCATGGCCGCGGTCGTGCAGTCCGGCACCGCCTCGGCGGAGCGGGTGTTCGATTTGCTCGACTCCGACGAGCAGGAGGCCGACGCCCCCGACGCCCCCGCGCTCCGCGAGGGCGAGGGTGTGATCGAGTTCGAGAACGTCTCCTTCTCGTACTCGCCGGAGCGTCCGCTCATCACCGATCTCTCCTTCCGGGTGGAGCCGGGGCAGACCGTCGCGATCGTCGGCCCCACCGGCGCCGGCAAGACGACGCTCGTGAACCTCATCATGCGGTTCTACGAGCTCAGCGGCGGACGGATCACCCTCGACGGTCAGGACATCTCGACCATCACGCGCGACGAGCTGCGCTCCCGCACCGGCATGGTGCTCCAGGACCCCTGGCTCTTCGCCGGGAGCATCCGCGAGAACATCCGCTACGGCCGTTCGACCGCGACGGACGAGGAGGTGCTGGCCGCGGCGAAGGCGACCTACGTCGACCGCTTCGTGCACGCGCTTCCGGACGGGTACGACACCGTGCTCGACGAGGACGCGTCGAACGTCTCGGCCGGTGAGCGCCAGCTCATCACGATCGCGCGGGCCTTCGTGGCGCAGCCGTCGATCCTCATCCTGGACGAGGCGACGTCCGCGGTCGACACCCGCACCGAGCTGCTGCTGCAGAACGCGATGGCGGCGCTCCGGCACGGACGGACCTCGTTCGTCATCGCGCACCGTCTGTCGACCATCCGCGACGCCGATCTCATCCTCGTGATGGAGCACGGCGACATCGTGGAGAAGGGCACGCATGACGAGCTCATCGCGGCGCAGGGCGCGTACTGGCGGCTGTACCAGTCGCAGTTCGAGCAGGCGGCGACCGACCTCGATGCGGAAGCGGCTCTCACCGGCTCGTCTCCGGTGGTCGTGACCGGCGAGGCGGACGCGGAAGCCAGTGCCGAGGAGCAGGCGGCGGACGCCGTGGCGGGAGCAGCCGTCGGCGCCCAGGTTCCGGCGGCCGAGTCCGCAGCAGCGCAGGCGCTTCTCGACGACGGCGCGGACGGCTCCACGCCCCGCGCCTGACCCGCTTCACGCACGATGCCCCACTCCGGATCCGGAGTGGGGCATCGTCGTCAGGACTCAGTCGTCCCCGGAGATGCCGAAGAGCTCGAGCGGGTGGGTGAGCCGCCACCACGGGCTCGGACCGTCCAGGTCCTCGTCGAGGACGAGCGCGGTCTCCGTGCTGTCGACAGGGCCGGTCGTGGTCAGGGTGCCGACCGTCCCGTCCGCCTCCCGTTCCTCCCCGAGGTCGAACACCGGCGATGCGGTCGCGCTCGCCCCGTTCCACAGCACGACGTCGGCGTCCTCGCCCGCGACCACGTCGACGCGCTCACCCCAGGCGGTGACCACGCGCCCGACCACCGTGCCCGCCGGGACGGCCGGGCCCTGGGCCTGCAACGCCGCCTCCGTCTGGGCGAACAGCGCACGGGTGAGGGCGAGACGCCCCTCGTCGTCCTCCTGGTTCAGCGCCGCGACGTAGAGCCGGACCGTCGAGTCGCCGACGGCGACGTCCTTGGCGGTCAGCAGATTCCACCCGACGAGGGTGCCCGTCTTGATGCCGACGACACCCGGATCGGCGAGCATCCCGTTCGTGTTCTCGACCTTGCCTGCCCCGGGCAGGTCGACAGACCGGGTTCCCACGATCTCGGCGAACACCGGGTTGCGCATGGCCATCTCGCCCAGCGCCACGAGGGCCTCGGGGGTGGCGACGTTGCGTTCATCGAATCCCGACGGCGTCACCACCGTGATGCCGGAGAGCCCGCGTTCGCCGAGCCAGACCTCGGCCGCGGCGGCGAACTCCCGGTCGGACCCCCAGATCTCCGACGCCAGCCGGTCGATGTAGTTGTTGGCCGAGCCGAGCAGGGTGCCCTGGAGAAGCTGGTACTCGGTCAGCACTCCACCCACGGGAACATCGAGTGCGGACTGATTGGCGATCCGGTAGTCCCAGTAGCGGATGCTGTCGGCGTACGTGAAGGCGAACTCCGGACCCTGCTCCCCGGGGGCGAGCGGCAGACGATCCAGCACCATGAGGCTGCTGACGACCTTCGTGATGCTCGCGATGCTCACCGGAGCGGTGGTGGACGCCGCGGTCGTCATCCCGGCGATCCCGACAGCGCCGTCGCCGACCGCGGGCCAGGCGAGCGCGGCGGTGGGGGCGGCGACCGGGGTGAACTCGACGGCCTGGACGGTCGGGGCGACCTCGTGCAGCGGCCAGAGCAGCGTGGTGCCGGCGTAGGAGGCGACGAGACCGACGAGCACACCGAGCGGGACGAGCAGTCCGGGGCCGGCGATCGCGGGTCGCAGTTTCGCGTCGCGCAGCAATCCCGTCTCGTCCTCCGTGCCGGCCGAGGCGTCGAACTCGGGCGTCGACGACTCCGCGGCGACGAGCGACGGGTCCACCCAGGTCAGCGCGGTCGCCGGAGCCGACGCATCGGCCCACGACACCGCTTCCGTGACCGGAGGGTCGAGCGCGGGCTCGGCGGACACGGGTGCGGAGTCTTCGGGCCGCGCGTCGACGTCGACGCCGCCGGACGCCTCTTCAGGGGGATCGGAAGCGGTCACTCGCTTACGGTACCGAATACCGCCCGGAATCCGCCGTGCGCGGCTCGGGACGCGCGGGCGGAACGGGGTAGGATCGACAGCACAACCACGGGAGTCCGGCGAGCCGGGCTGAGAGGGAGCGAATCGCGCTTCGACCGTCGAACCTGATCTGGGTCATGCCAGCGCAGGGAGGAGTTCACATGAGTACGTCCACGTCCGCATCCGCGTCTGCGAAGAGCACGGCCGTTCCGGCGCGCGGCTATCTGCGCTGGCGCGTCGTCGACATCGTCGTCGCCAGCGTCCTCGGCGTCGCCGCCGGTCTGATCTTCCTGGCCTGGAACGTCGGATACCTGGGGCCGAAGGCCCTGCTCGAGCCGTTGCTTCCCGGCCTCCAAGGGCTCCTCGACGGCCCGTGGCTCTTCGCGGGCGTGCTCGGCGGGCTCATCATCCGCAAGGCGGGCGCCGCGATCTACGTCGAGCTGCTGGCCGCCGTCGTCTCGGCGCTCATCGGTAACCAGTGGGGCGGCTTCCTCACGCTCGAGGCAGGCCTCGTGCAGGGACTCGGTGCCGAGCTGATCTTCCTGCTGTTCTTCTACCGCCGCTGGTCGCTGCCCGTCGCGATCCTCGCCGGTGCCGGCGCTGCGCTCGCGGGCGGCATCAACAACCTCGTCCTCTGGTACGCCGGCTCCGGTCCCGCCTTCACCGCGATCTATCTCGTGAGCACCGTGATCTCCGGGGCGGTCATCGCCGGTGCGCTGTCCTGGGTGCTCGCGCGCGGCATCGCGGCGACGGGGGCTCTCGACCGTTTCGGCTCCGGGCGCGAGGCGCGCGTGCGCGTCTGATGTCGTCCGAGCAGGTCGCTCCCGCCGGCGTCGAGGCCCGGGGGTGGGGGTGGCGACACGCGAGTCGCCTCGCCTGGGCGCTGCGCGATGTCTCGTTCCGCGTCGAGCCCGGCGAGCGGGTTCTCGTGCTCGGGGCCTCTGGCGCGGGCAAATCCACACTGCTGCACGGCCTCGCCGGTGTGCTCGGCGGCGAGGAGGAGGGGGAGAGCGAGGGGGAGCTGCTCATCGACGGCGGCCCCGCCGTGGCCACCCGCGGTCGGGCCGGGCTCGTCCTCCAGGATCCCGACTCGCAGGTGATCCTCGCCCGCGCCGGCGACGATGTGGCCTTCGGCTGTGAGAACCTCGGGGTGCCGCGGGCGGAGATCTGGCCTCGTGTCGAGGCGGCCATGGCGGCCGTCGGCCTCGACGTGCCGCTCGACCATCCGACCGCGGCGCTCTCGGGCGGCCAGAAGCAGCGCCTCGCCCTGGCCGGCATGCTCGCGATGCGCCCCGGACTCGTGCTGCTGGACGAGCCGACGGCGAATCTCGATCCCGAGGGCGTGCGCGAGGTGAGGGATACGGTGGAGCGGATGCTCGCCGCGCGTCCCGCCACCCTCGTGGTCGTGGAGCATCGCCTCGAGGTGTGGCTGCCCCTCCTCACGCGGGTCATCGTGCTCGGCGCCGGCGGGGTTGTCGCGGACGGCACTCCCGCGGAGGTGCTCGGCACGGAGGGGGAGCGCCTGGCGGCGGACGGCGTGTGGGTACCCGGCCGCCCGCCGGCCGAGCCCCCCGCACCACGCGCGGCGCCCGGGGACGTGCTGCTCTCGGCGCACGGGCTGGCTGTCGCACGGGCGAAGGGGCGTCCGGTGGCGCACGACATCGACCTGGACGTGCGTGCCGGCGAGGCCCTCGCGATCACCGGGCCGAACGGCGCGGGCAAGTCCACGCTGGGCCTGACCCTCGCGGGGCTCCTCCCTCCCGCAGGGGGAGCTGTGATCGCGGCGCCGTCACTCGCGCAGGGGGCCGATCCGTCTCCGATCCGGTGGGCGTCTCGCGAGCTCCTCACGCGGATCGGGATGGTGTTCCAGGAACCGGAGCACCAGCTCCTCGCCCAGACCGTGCGCGACGAGCTCGCGGTCGGTCCCCGCGCCCTGGGCGTCCCCGATGACGAGGTGTCTGCCCGCGTCGACGAGCTGCTCACCCGCCTGCGGCTCGCGCACCTGGGTGCGGCGAATCCGTACACGCTCTCGGGCGGGGAGAAGCGCCGCCTGACGGTCGCGGCCGCGATCGCCACGAGACCCCGGGTGCTGATCCTCGACGAGCCGACCTTCGGCCAGGACGCCCGGACCTGGGCCGAGCTCGTGGCGATGCTCGCCACCCTCCGGGACGAGGGATCGGCGATCGTCACCATCACCCACGATCTCGATGTGGCGCGCGCTCTGCACGCCACCCGGTTCGTCCTGGGGGCACCGGCATGACGGCGCTCGCCCCCGCCCCCACCCGCACCGGCGTCGTCGCCCGCATCAATCCGGTCGCCAAGCTGGGGGTGAGCGCGCTCATCGCCGTGCCGCTGGTCCTCACGCTCGACCCGGTGTCGGCGGCCGTCGCCCTGGCACTCGAAGCGGTGCTGTTCCTCTTCGCGGGCATCGGCTGGCGGGAGTTCTGGGTGCGCACGTGGCCGGTCTGGCTCGCGGCGCCGCTGACCGGTCTCACCATCGCCCTCTACGGCGAGACGAGCGGCACCGTCTACGTCGACTGGTTCGTGCTGCGCATCAGCGAGGGGTCGCTCGCGCTCGCCGTCGCCACGATGCTGCGCGTGCTCGCGATCGCCCTGCCCTCCGTGGTCCTGTTCATCACGGTGGATCCCACGGATCTCGCCGACGGCCTCGGGCAGATCCTGCGGCTTCCGGCCCGATTCGTCCTCGGCGCGCTCGCCGGCCTGCGCATGGTGGGACTGTTCCTCGACGACTGGCGTGCTCTCGAACTCGCCCGTCGCGCGCGCGGCGTGGCCGACCGCGGGCGCATCCGGCGCTTCCTCGGCATGGCCTTCGCCCTGCTCGTGCTGTCGATCCGCCGGGGCGCGAAGCTCGCGACAGCGATGGAGGCGCGGGGCTTCGGCGCCCCCGGCCGTCGCACCTGGGCGCGGGAGTCGCGCTTCGGCGCGCCCGAGTGGATCCTGCTCGCCGTCGGGGCGGCGATCTCCGCGACGGCGATCGCCGCCGCGGTCGCGACCGGAGCCTGGAACTTCATCCTCGGGCCGTCCTGACCCTCACCCCTTTCGGACGAGGGTCCCTGGAGGTCGGTCAGAGGCGGGGCTAGCGTCCGCAGGAGACAGTGCCATCGACACCGACCGAAAGGGACGTCCCATGAGCATCTCCTCCGCCGACGACCAGCCGCTCTTCACGCGGCCGGGCGAGGCCACCGTCGCACCACGACACGTCATCCCCGACACCGAGTCGCTCCCCGCGACGGCGAAGCAGATCGTCGAAGACGAGACGATCCTCGACGGCAACGCACGCCTCAACCTCGCGACCTTCGTCAGCACCTGGATGGACGACGAGGCGAAGCAGGTCTACATGGCCTCCTTCGACAAGAACATGATCGACAAGGACGAGTATCCGCAGACCGCCGCCATCGAGGACAACTGCTGGCACATGCTCGCGAACCTGTGGAAGGCCCCGGATGCGGCGCGCAGCATCGGCACGTCGACGATCGGCTCCTCCGAGGCGTGCATGCTCGGCGGTCTCGCGTTCAAGCGTCGCTGGCAGCAGGCCCGCCGTGCCGCCGGCAAGGACGCCTCCACGCCGAACCTCGTGATGTCGAGCGCGGTGCAGGTGTGCTGGGAGAAGTTCTGCAACTACTTCGACGTCGAGCCGCGCTACGTGCCCATCAGCGAGGAGCACAAGACGCTCGACGGCCACGATCTCGAGAAGTACGTGGACGAGAACACCATCGGGGTCGTCGCCATCATGGGCGTCACCTACACCGGCATGTACGAGCCGGTGGCGGAGATCGCCGCGGCGCTCGACGCGATCCAGGAGAAGACCGGCCTCGACATCCCGATCCACGTGGACGGCGCCTCCGGTGCCATGATCGCTCCGTTCCTCCAGCCGGACCTCGTGTGGGACTTCCGACTGGAGCGTGTGCACTCGATCAGCACCTCGGGACACAAGTACGGTCTCGTCTACCCCGGCCTCGGCTGGGTGGTCTGGCGCGACGCGCAGTGGCTGCCGGAGGATCTCATCTTCCAGGTGAGCTACCTCGGCGGGGAGATGCCTACCTTCGCCCTGAACTTCTCCCGCCCCGGTGCTCAGGTGCTGCTGCAGTACTACCTGTTCCTCCGCCTCGGGTTCGAGGGCTACCGCGCGGTGCAGCAGGCCTCGCAGGACGTGGCGAAGTTCCTCTCCGCGGGCATCGAGAAGCTCGACGCGTTCGAGCTGTGGAACGACGGCAGCGACATCCCGGTGTTCGCCTGGCGCCTGAAGGACGGGCACACCGACAAGTGGACGCTCTACCACCTGCAGGATCGGCTCCGGATGCGCGGCTGGCTCGTCCCCGCGTACCCGATGCCCGCCGATCTGGAGGACCTCACGGTGCAGCGCATCGTCGTGCGCAACGGGCTCAGCATGGACCTGGCCGCCGAACTGCTCGACGCCATCACCGCCGAGGTGGCCCACCTCGACGCGCTCACGGCCCCCATGCCGTCCGACCACCCCGACTCGGCGTTCCACCACTAGGGGGCCGAGATGTCCGCTCCGCAGTCCGGTCCGACCGGCGCCGCGCCCGCGCCGCGCGTCTCCCGTCCCGCCGTCGCCGTCCTCGGCATCGGCCAGCTCGCCCTGCTCACCCTCGTCGTCGTGGCGAGCCTGCGGTCGCTGCCCGCGATGGCGATCTACGGCCTCGGCAGCATCATGCTGTACCTCATCCCCGCGGTGCTGTTCCTCGTCCCCACCGCCCTCGTCGCCGCGGAGCTGGCGACGGGGTGGAAGGGCGGGGTGTACGTCTGGGTGCGGGAGGCCCTCGGCAACCGCTGGGGATTCACCGCGGTGTGGCTGCAGTGGATCCAGAACGTCGTCTGGTTCCCCACGCAGCTCGCGTTCGTGGCCGGCGCCCTCGCCTTCGTCTTCCTCGACCCCTCGCTGTCCAGCTCCGGCTTCTTCACGGCCGTCATCATCATCGTCTGCTACTGGGGCGCCACGCTCGTCACGCTCCGCGGCGGCGACCTCTTCGCCAAGCTGGGCTCGTGGGGCGGCATCATCGGCACGCTGTTCCCGGCGGTGCTGCTCATCGTGTTCGGGGCGGTGTGGGTCTTCAGCGGGGAGAAGAGCCAGGTACCGCTCGAGGCCTCGGCGGTGATCCCGCCGTTCACGGGTCTCGCGTCCATCGTGCTGATCGTCTCGAACGTGCTCGCCTACGCCGGTATGGAGGTGAACGCGGTCCACGTGAATCAGATGAAGGATCCCGGCAAGGGCTACCCGCGCTCGGTGTTCCTCGCCGCCGGCCTCATCCTGCTCGTCTTCATCCTGCCCACCATCGCGATCGCGGTCGCGGTGCCCAAGAAGGAGCTCGGGCTGACGAACGGCATCATGCTCGCGTTCGGGGAGTACTTCGACCACTGGGACATGGGATGGGCGACGGCCGTCGTGTCCGCGCTCATCGCCGCCGGTGCCCTCGCCTCGGTCGTGACGTGGGTCGCCGGTCCCTCCAAGGGTGTGCTGGCGGCGGCGGAGACGGGACTGCTCCCGCCGCTGCTGCAGAAGCGGAACAAGGCCGGTGTGCAGTCCGGCATCCTGATGCTCCAGGGGACCATCGTGACGATCCTCGCGGCGATCTTCATCATCGTGCCCAACGTCAGCGCCGCCTTCGTGGCGCTCATCGACATGGCCGCCGCGCTGTACCTCATCATGTACATGCTCATGTTCGCCTCGGCGATGGTGCTGCGGCGGAAGGCGCCTGACGTCCCCCGTGCCTACCGGGTGAAGGCTCTCCCGTTCGTCGCCGGCGTCGGGTTCTTCGCCTGCCTCGCGGCGTTCCTGCTCGCCTTCATCCCGCCCGACGGCTTCACCGCGTTTCCGGCCGCCGCGTACCCGTGGATCGTCGGTGTCGTGATCGTCGTGCTCGGCGCTCCGCCGTTGCTGTTCTACGCGCTGCGGAAACCGTCGTGGGATCGGCGCCCGGCCGACGGGAGCCTCCTCAGCGACGCCCACCCGGAGGCGTGAGCCCGGCTCAGGACTCGTTCCAGAGCCGTCGGTAGTACTCCAGCCTCGGGCGGTCGGGGTCGACGCCGTAGGCCGCGATGAGCGTGTCCTCCCACCCGGGACCGAAGTTCCACAGCGTGCTCATGGCGGCCACGGCGATGTCGGCCCACCGGTCGGCGACCCCGAGCGCGGCGAGGTCGACGTGGGCGACCGGACGGCCGTCGTCGTCGAGCAGGGTGTTGGGGAGGCACGCGTCGCCGTGGCAGACCACGAGCCGGTCGATCGACGGCGGCTCGAGCAGGTCCGTCGGCACCGTCGTGCCGCGGGCGGCGGCGTTCGCGATGCGCTCCGCCGGGCTCCACGTCCACGGGCACTCCGCGACGGGGAGGGCGTCGTGCAGGAGGCGCAGACCGACCCCGACCGCGCGCACGGCGGTCTCCGGAGACGACGCCCAGCGCGGATCCACCGCACTGCTGCCGGGGAGGGCTGTCGTCACGAGCCACTCGTACGCCTCGTCCTGGCCCTGGGAGATCACCTCGGGCACGGTGGTCCAGGTGCGGGCCCAGCGCATCCGCTCGGCCTCGTCACGCATGTTCGCCTCGGGATCGAGGGGACCCCATTTGATGTAGCGGCCGTCATCGGTGCGGAAGGTCAGGCCGCCGAGCGCGTTGCGCCACGCGGGGGTCAGTGCGGCCCCGGCGGCGAGTTCGCGCACCCGGGCGGGGACCTCGACGGACGCTGCGGGGATGCTCACCCGTCCATCCTGCCGGAACGCCGGTGTCGTAGGCTCGGGGGCGACGCGGCAGGCCTGCGGTGACACCAAGAACCGCATAGGCTGGGACTGCGTTCCATGCATGTCGCACGACGACGTTCGAAGGAGAACATCAGATGCAGATCAGCGGACAGGGGGCCCTCGTCACCGGCGGCGCCTCCGGACTCGGACTGGCCACCGCCCGTCGGCTCACGGCCGCGGGCGCGCACGTCACCATCATCGACCTCGCCTCGTCGAAGGGGGAGGAGGTCGCGGCGGAGCTCGGCGGTCTCTTCGTCCCCGCCGACGTGACGAGCGTCGACGAGGTCAAGGCCGCCGTCGCCGCCGCACAGGCCGCCGCACCGCTACGGGTCGTCGTGAACTGCGCCGGCATCGCCCCGCCCGCCAAGGTGCTCGACCGGGACGGCACCCCCGCCGTCCTCGCCGACTTCGAGCGGATCGTCCGGATCAACCTCGTCGGCACGTTCAACGTGATCTCCCAGGCCGCCGCCGTCATCGCCGCGAACGAGCTGCACGACGAGGAGCGGGGCGTGGTCGTGAACACGGCGAGCGTCGCCGCGTTCGACGGGCAGATCGGGCAGCCGGCGTACTCGGCCTCCAAGGGCGGGGTGCACGCGATGACCCTGCCGATCGCCCGCGAGCTCGCCCGCCACGCCATCCGGGTGTGCACCATCGCCCCCGGGATCATGGAGACGCCGATGCTCATGGGGCTGCCGCAGGAGGCGCAGGACTCGCTCGGCCAGCAGGTGCCGTTCCCCGCTCGCCTCGGACGCCCCGACGAGTACGCCGCCCTCGTGCAGCAGATCGTCGAGAACGGCTACCTCAACGGCGAGACCATCCGCCTCGACGGTGCCATCCGCATGGCCCCGCGGTGACCCCTCCCGGCGTTCGAATCGCCTGAATGACCCGATTCGAGCCGGAAATCCAGCCAATCACGCGATTCGAAACGAGAACCATGAGCACACTCGCCGGAAAGACCATCCTCATGTCGGGCGGCAGCCGCGGGATCGGCCTCGCGATCGCCCTGCGCGCGGCCGCGGACGGCGCGAACATCGCGATGCTCGCCAAGACCGACTCCCCGCACCCGAAGCTCGAGGGCACCGTGCACAGCGCGGCCGAGCAGATCCGCGCCGCCGGCGGTCAGGCGCTGCCGATCGTGGGCGACGTGCGGGACGACGACCACATCGCCGAGGCCGTCATGAAGACGCAGGGCGAGTTCGGCGGGATCGACATCGTCCTCAACAACGCCAGCGTCATCGACCTCTCCCGGTCGCTCGACCTCTCCGCCAAGAAGTACGACCTGATGCAGGACGTGAACGTCCGCGGCACGTTCATGCTCTCCCGGGCCGCGGTGCCCATCCTCAAGGACGCCGAGAACCCGCACATCCTCTCACTCTCGCCGCCCCTGAACCCCACCCCGAAGTGGCTGGGCGCGCACACCGGGTACACGCTGGCGAAGTACGGGATGACGATGGTCACGCTCGGACTCGCGGCGGAGTTCGCGGCCGACGGCATCGCCGCCAACACACTGTGGCCGCGCACGACGATCGCGACGGCCGCGGTGCAGAACCTCCTCGGCGGGGACAAGGTGATGGCCGCGAGCCGGACGGCGGACATCTACGCCGACGCCGCCTATGCCGTGCTCACCCAGCCGGCGCGCACGTACACGGGGCAGTCGCTGATCGTGGAGGATGTGCTCGAGGCGAACGGCGTCACCGACTTCTCGGGCTACGCCGCCGTCCCCGGCACTCCGGACAGCGCGCTGTTCCCCGACATCTTCCTCGACTGACGCGCTTCGACAGGCTCGGCGACCCACCGCTGGGTCCCCGAGCCTGTCGAAGGGGTGGGTCCCTGAGCCCGTCGAAGGTCGCTGAGCCCGTCGAAGGGCTAGAGCAGCAGGTACACGGCACCGAGGACCGTCAGCACGATCACGATGCGGTCGAAGAGCCGCTGGTCCAGGCGCCGCGCCACCCGCAGGCCGAGCAGCGCGCCGAGCACCACGAGCGGCGCGAGGATCGCATCGGTGAGCAGCACGGGGCCGGTGAACAGCCCGATCCCGGCGAGGAACGGCACTTTGATCACGTTGATGATCGCGAAGAACCAGGCGGAGGTGCCGAGGAAAACCTGGACGGGCGTGCGGGTGGCGAGGAAGTACATCGACATCACCGGCCCGCCCGCGTTGGCCACCATGGTCGTGAAGCCGCCCAGCGTCCCGTAGACCCCGGCCAGCACCGCACCGCCCCTGGCCGCCGCCTCCTCCTCCGCCCTGGCCTTCCGCCACCGGCGCCACAGGGTCACGGCGATCATGAGCAGCAGGATCACGCCGATGGCGCGGCGAACGACCCCGTCTCCGGTCAGTGCGAGGAACGCGAAGCCGAAGAGGAGTCCTGCCACGACCGCCGGTGCGAGCCGCAGCAGCGTGGGCCAGTGCGCATGCCGTCGATAGGCGAGCAGCGCGAACACGTCACCCACCATGAGCAGCAGGAGTGTCGCCGCCGTGGAGGTCCGCGCCGGGAGCACGGCGGCGAACAGGGCGATCGCGAGGATGCTGCCGCCCGGAAGAGCGGTCTTCGAGATCCCGATGACGACCGCGGCCACGCCGAGAGCGGCCCAGGCCCAGGGATCGAGCGCTGTCACCGTCGGAGCTCGGCGACGATGGCGTCGTACCCGCGGGCGGCCGCGAGGTCGACCGGCAGCACGCCGTCGCCGTCGCGGATGGTCGCGTCGGCGCCGCCATCGAGGAGAGTGCGCACCACCTCGACGTACCGGGCGGAGCCGTCGCCGAGCACGATCGCCTCGTGCAGGGCGGTCCAGCCGAGGTTGTTGATGTGGTCCGGATCGACGCCCGCCTCCAGGAGGATCTCGACCGTCGGCAGCAGGCCGCGCTCGGACGCGGGGATCAGCGCCGTGCCGCCGAAGCGGTTCGTGCTGCGGAGGTCGGCCCCGTGCGCCAGGGTCATCCGCAGGATCTCGTCATGCCCGCGGGCGCCGGCGTAGAGATAGGCGGAGTCCTGGATGTCGTCCTTCGCGTTCACGTCGGCGCCGGCCTCGATCAGGAGCCGTGCCGCGTCGACGCGGTTCGCCTTGGTGGCCGCGACCAGGGGAGTCATGCCGCCGTCGCCGCGGGCCTCGATGTCGGCGCCCGCGTCGAGCGCGCGGCGGACCGCGTCAGCGTCGCCCGCGGCGGCCGCAGCGAGCAGGTCGGATGTGGCGTCGGTCATGGGAGCCTCCGGGGTCGGTGGTGCGGGATGCGACGGCGCGGCCGTGCAGGCCGAGGCGAGCAGCAGCGCGCCCGCGAGCGCGACAGCCGCCGCCACCCGTCGCATCCGCATGCATCCGGTATACCAAATGATCCCAGAGGTGGGCGGTTCAGCCTCGCGTGGCAGCGAGGGCGGCCGCGAACCGCGAGGCCCGCTGCTCGATGTCCGCCCAGTCCGCGTTCGCGATGGCGGTGCCGTTCGCGAGGTCTCCACCGGCTCCCACGGCGACAGCGCCCGCCGCGAACCAGTCGGCGAGGTTGTCGGGCTTCACGCCGCCCGTGGGCATCAGCGGGGCGTCGGGGAACGGTCCGCGCAGCGCCCCGAGGTAGGCGGGGCCGCCGAGCGAGGCGGGGAATATCTTCACGACGTCGACCCCGAGCTCGAGTGCGCCCATGACCTCGGTCGGCGTCATCGCGCCGGTCATCACGACGCGGTCGGTGTCGAGCATGGCGCGCGTGAGATCGGGAAGGGTTCCCGGGCTGACGAGGAACGCGGCGCCCGCGTCGGCGGCCTGGGTCGCCTGCTCCGACGTCGTGACGGTGCCGGCGCCGATGTACGCGGCGTCTCCGTGACGGGCGATGAGTTCGCGGATCACGGCCGGGGCGTCCGGAGTCGAGAAGGTCACCTCGATGCCGGAGACGCCGCCGCGGATGATCGCCTCCGAGGCCTCCAGGGCCAGTTCCGGCGACGGGGCGCGGAGGACGGCGAGGATGCCGGTGGTGCGGGCGCGGGCGAGACGGTCGGACATGCTGCTCCTTGATCGAGGGGACGGGCCCATTCTTCCGCACCGCAACTTGTCATTACAAGTAGCCGTGGAGCGGCGAGGGAAGAGGGGTCGTGCCCAGGTGCCTCCCACCCGCATCCCGGTACCCTGGAGGGATGGCCGAGAACCCCCGCACACCCGAGACGCGCTCCGCGACAGCGCCCGCGTCGTCCCGTTCGGGGGCGATCCGCGAGACCCGTACCCCGCAGGTGCGCCCCGCGACCGAGGGCTGGACCCAGAAGAAGGACGCGGAAGGGCGCCCCCTGCTGCAGTTCGCGAGCCCGAAGCGCGGCAAGCCGCCGGTCCACCTCGCCGACCTCACCCCGGCCGAGCGCATCGAGAAGGTGAAGGAACTCGGGCTCCCCGGCTTCCGTGCCAAGCAGCTCGCCACCCACTACTTCCGGCACTACACGTCCGACCCCGCGGAGATGACCGACCTCCCCGCCGGTATCCGCGACGAACTGGTCGCCGGCATGCTTCCGCCCCTCATGACCGAGGTGCGACGACTGGAGACCGACCGCGGCGACACCATCAAGTTCCTGTGGCGTCTGCATGACGGTGCTCTCGTCGAGTCCGTCCTCATGCGCTATCCCGGCCGCATCACGCTCTGCGTGTCGAGCCAGGCCGGCTGTGGCATGAACTGCCCGTTCTGCGCCACCGGGCAGGCGGGACTGACCCGGAACATGTCCACCGCGGAGATCATCGAGCAGATCGTCCGGGCCAACCGGGCCATCGCCAACGGTGAGCTGGGCGGCAAGAAGCGCGACGACCACAGCATGGAGCGCGTCTCCAACATCGTCTTCATGGGGATGGGAGAGCCGCTCGCCAACTACAAGCGCGTCATGGACGCGGTGCGCACCATGGTCGCCCCGCAGCCCGATGGTCTCGGTATGAGCGCGCGTGGCATCACGGTGTCCACCGTGGGTCTCGTGCCCGCGATCCGGAAGCTCGCCGACGAGAACATCCCCGTCACGTTCGCCTTGTCGCTGCACGCCCCCGACGACCACCTTCGCGACGAGCTCATCCCCGTGAATTCGCGGTGGAAGGTCGACGAGGCGCTCGATGCGGCCTACGACTACTACGCCAAGACCGGTCGTCGGGTGTCCATCGAGTACGCACTCATCAAGGACATGAACGACCATGCGTGGCGGGCCGACCTGCTGGCGGAGAAGCTCAACCAGCGCGGTCGCGGGTGGGTGCACGTGAACCCGATCCCGCTGAACCCGACGCCGGGTTCGATCTGGACGTCGTCGGAGAAGGACGTCACGGACGAGTTCGTGCGGCGGCTGAACGATGCCGGCATCCCGACGACCCTCCGCGACACCCGTGGCAAGGAGATCGACGGCGCCTGCGGTCAGCTCGTGGCGACGACCGAGGACGAGGCTGCTGCCGCTGCCCTGGCCTGACGCGCGCGGTCGCGAGCCGCATCCGCCGCGCCGAGTCGCTCGGCCCGGTCGAGCCATCCGGTGATGGTCGCAGGGCGAGCGTGCTTCACGCCCAGCATCCGCGTTGTGCGGACGGCGCGGATGCCGCAGAAGTGCAGAGTGTTGCGGGCGACCTGGGTGTGCGCGGGCATTCCGGTGAACGGCACGGCGTACCAGGGCGTGTCCGCGAGCAGGAGCAGCCGGCCGTGCCGCGCCGGGAGGAGCCCCTGGGGGAGTCCGCGCTTCGTGTAGCGGTACTCCTGCTGGGGGAGGAGGGTGCGGTCGAAGAACCCTTTGAGCAGTGCGGGCACCGAGCCCCACCACAGCGGGGTGGTGACCACGAGCGCATCGGCTTCGTGGAGCGCGCGCCGCGCGTCGACGAGGTCGGGCTCGAGCGTCATGCGCTCCCGGTAGCCGAATCGCAGGTTCGGGTCGAAGTCGAGGTCGCGCAGCGCGAGCAGGCGCGCATCGCCGTGGCCGTCCGCGTAACGACGGGCGAGGGCGGCGGTGAGCGAGCGGGCGTCGGGGTGGCCGTCGATGACGAGTGCGGACATGCGGTTCCTATCTGGACAGTGTCAACCTGGTTGGACAGTGTCAACATAGGAAACAATGTTGCTTATGTCAAGTTCGAAGGACGGCTACCACCACGGTGATCTGGCGCGTGCGCTCGAGGACGCCGCGATGCGGCTGCTCGAGACGAGACCGGCCGCCGAGATCAGCCTCCGCGAAGTGGCGCGCGCGGCGAACGTCAGCCACAACGCCCCCTATCACCACTTCTCCGATCGCCTCGGGCTGCTCAAGGCCCTGGCCGAGCGGAGCATGGCCGACCTCCTCCGGCAGGTGCGTGTGGCGGCCCAGGGTGCCGCGACGCCGCACGACGCCCTCGTCGCCGGAGGATCGGCCTACATCCGCTTCGCCGTCGAGCATCCCCACGCGTTCGATGCCGTCTACGACCCCACCGTGTGCGTACCGGGGTCTCCTACCGAGACCATGGCCCCGCTGATCGAGGCGCTCGAGGGCGTGCTCGCGGAGGCGGCCGCCGCGGCGGGGCTCGACCGCCCGGCGGACGTCGTGTCGCTGTGGGGGCTGATGCACGGCCTGGGCACCCTCGCCGCGGCCGGCCACTTCACGCTCGACGACGCCCTGTCCGCCTACGCGGCCTCTCTCACCCGCTGACTCTTTCGAGTCGCGCACCTTGCTCCATTCCCGGCCGAGATGGAGCGATCTGCGCGATTCGAAGGGTTCTCGCCCCGGTCTTCCACGGTATGCACAGGCGGAGTTTCGTAGATTGTCGGGATGCCCTATTCCGCCCACCGCCCGGGTCGCTTCGACTCGCAGGGTCGGATCATCATCGACGGCGACCCGAACGCCGAGACGGATGACCTCGACTTCCTGCGCGAGTACGAGCCGACCGGCGACACACCCGCGCAGCCCGACGTCGCGTCCGACGACCCGACGTCCGAGCCGGTGACGGCGCCCGACGCCCCGGTCGACGCGGAGCCCGCCCCCGACCGTCCGGCGCGCCCGCAGCGCGTCCGGAAGTCGCGTCGCCGGCGCACCGCCGCCGAACGCCTCCGTGCTCTCGCGATCCTCGGCGGGGCGGAGGGCGAGATCCTCGACCGGGTCCCCGGCGAGACCCCGCGCTTCGTGCAGATGTTCTTCGTGCTCGCCGGGACCGCCTTGGTCAGCGCGATCTCCATGCTCTTCGCCCTGACGACGGGGGTGCGCGCGGCGGTCTGGCTGGCCATCCCGCTCGCGATCGTGTGGGCACTGATCATCTTCAACCTCGACCGCTTCCTCACCTCGACCATGACGTCGACCCGCAACGTCTGGAAGCTCATCGGCCTCGCGATCCCCCGCGTCATCATGGCGGCGATCATCGGGTTCGTCGTCGCGGAGCCGCTCGTGCTGCAGATCTTCCACAACGACATCTCCCGGGAGGTCGCCGCGACCAACATCGTCCAGGCGCAGTCCGACCAGGAGGCGCTCGAGACCGGGCCCGAGAAGAAGGCGCTGGACGCGGCGTCCGAGCGCGTCGGGGCGCTCGAGAACCAGGCGGCGACGGGCATCGTCGCCGGGACCGAGTCGTCATCGGCCACGGAGTCCGCCGCCCAGTCCACGGTCGACGATCTGACGGCCAAGCTCACGGAGCAGCAGGCCGTGATCGACCAGGCGCGGACGCTGTATCAGTGCGAGCTCACCGGCGAGGGCGCCGGCACCGTTCCCGGCTGCACCGGTGTGAACGGCGAGGGGGCGAGCTCGCAGGCCGCGCAGGCCCAGCTCGCCGAGGCCCAGCAGACCTACGATGCACTGGCCGCCCAGCTCCGCACGGCCAACGAGGAGCTCGCCGCTGCCGGAAGCGCCGCCAAGGAGAACACCACGGCATCGGAGTCGCAGAACCGTCAGCAGGCGCAGGACGAGCTCCCCGCCGCGCGCGACACGTACGAGCAGGCGCTCGCGGCCTACAACGCCAGGGCGGACTCCGTGGCGCAGGGCAACGCCGGGGCGGTGGGACTGCTGAGCCAGATCAGCGGCCTCAACCGCCTGAGCGAGAAGGAGCCCACGATCCTGTGGGCGCACATCCTCATCGCGGCGCTGTTCTTCATGATCGAGCTGCTGCCCGTGCTGGTGAAGGTGCTCACGAGCTACGGCGACCCGAGCCTGTACGAGAAGGCGCTGGCCATCCGCAAGCAGGTCGCCCTGGACAGGGTGACGGCGGAGGGCTTCCGCGACCGCGCCGACATCGTCACCACTCCCGGGGCTCAGGTCACCTGACTCCTTTCGAATCGCTCACTGTGCTCCATCCCGGCCGGGTTCGGGATAAAGTGGGCGATTCGAACGCGGGAGAGGTCCCCGGACCGGGACGCCAGCGCGAGAGAACGGGTCAGGGCGACCGTCGACGGGGTGGTCTGCCACGGGGTACCGGTCACGTCGGCCTCGATGAGCGCCAGCGGCTGGCGGAGGGTGGGGTCGTGGGTGCGGGCGTCGTCGCCGAGCCAGTCGAGGAGTTCGCCCATGGTCCAATCCCGGTCGATTGGACCGAGATCGAGCCCGAAGCTGGTCGTGGGAACTGTCATTGGTCCAGAATCGAGTCTCATGGACACCCTCGACAGGGCCAATGCGACGCCGGTGGCCCACGGATCGGCCCCCGGCCCTCTCGTCCAGGGCGGGGAGGTCTCCGCGGCCGCGCTCGCCGCACGCCTCGGCCGCTGGGCCCATGGCGACGGCACCCTCTCCACCCGACTCGCTGCAGGGATCGCCGCCCTGATCGGCAGTGGTGAGCTGCGCCCCGCCGACCGCCTGCCTGCCGAACGCGCCCTCGCCGCGGTGGTCGCGGTCTCGCGGGGCACGGTCGTGTCCGCCTATGCGTCCCTCGCGGAGCAGGGTCTCGTGGAGCGCCGACAGGGCAGTGGGACGAGGGTGTCGGGGGCGAGGACGGCGCCCGCGGCCGACCGCCGTCCGGGACGTGGCGAGGCGCTGTTCTCGGCACTCCCCAACGCGATCGACCTGCTCCGCACGGTCCCGCAGATCCCGGACCTCGGGGTGCAGCTCATCCGCGACCACCAGCCGAGGCTCGACCTCGCCCTGCTCCCGGAGACCGACCCCGCGGGTCTCCCGGCCCTCCGCGAACTCATCGCCGACATGTACCGCGCCGAGGGGACGCCGACCACGCCCGAGCAGATCCTCGTGACCCACGGCGCGCAGCAGGCCATCAGCCTCGTCGTCAACGCGCTCGTGGAGCCGGGGGACGTCGTCCTCGCGGAGGAGATCACGTGGCCGGGCGTGACCGACTCCGTGGGGTTGCGCGGCGGGACGGTCCACGGCGTGCCGATGGGGGCGGACGGCCTCGACGTCGATGCGCTGGAGCAGGCGATCGCCCGGCTGCGTCCCGTGCTCGTCGCGCTCAACCCGCACCACCAGAACCCGACGGGGACGCGTCTGCCCGGGGCGGCGCGGCATCGTGTGGCCGAGCTCGCCGCGCAGTACGGGGTGCCCGTGATCGAGGACCGCGTCGTCGCCGGCATCTCGTTCGACGGGATCGTGCCGCCCACGCTGGCCTCGGAACGGCCGGACGCCCCGGTGCTCGTCGTCGAGTCCGTGTCGAAGTGGGCCTGGGCCGGGCTGCGGATCGGGTGGCTGCGCGCCGACCCCGTCCTGGTCCGACGGCTGCGCGGTGCGCGCCAGCTCGCCGATCAGTCCACGAGCGTGCCCGGCCAGCTCCTCGCCCTCGACCTCATCGCCCACGCGACGGAGCTCCGGCGCGCCAACAGTCGCGTGCACCGGGAACGCCTCCTCCTGTTGCAGGACCTGATGGCCGCGCACGTACCGGACTGGACCTACGACGCTCCGCGGGGCGGACTCTCGCTGTGGGCGGCGCTGCCGCGGGGCTCCGCGTCCGCACTCGCGCGAATCGCTGCGGCGCACGGGGTCTCCATCGCGGGCACCGGGGCCTTCGCGGTCTCGGCCGCCGCCCCGGACGACCACGTGCGTCTGCCGTTCACCGCGCCGGACGACGTGCTCACCGAGGGGGTGCGCCGCTTGGGCGACGCCTGGCGCGAGTACCGGGAGACTCTCAGCAGCCCTGCCTAGGGTGACCGCATGACACCGGTGCCGCGCCCCACCCTCTGGATCTGCGTCGCGGGCGTGCTCGCCGTCACCGCGTACGCCGCGCTCGCCGCCGTGCAGATCCTCGTGCTGAACCCGCTCGCCGCGGCGCCGGGCGGCCTCTCCCTCGACGAGGTCAGGGCCGCGATGTCGAACGCCGGAGAGAGCCTCATGCCGCAGACCGTCCTCGGCATCCTCGGCGCGGGTGTGTGCCTGGGAGTCGGGACGGCGGTCGTCTGCCTCCTCACGCGGGCTCCGGCGGTGGTGGCCGGCATGACCTTCCTCGCGCTGCTCATGGGCGGGGCGCCGGCCTACTTCGTCGCGTCGTTCGGCCCTGGCATGGGGCTCGCCGACACCTTCGGCATCAGCGGCGCCGATGCCTCCCCGTGGGCGCTGCCCCTGTACGCGGTCAGCGCGCTCTCCGCGGTCGGGGTGCTGGTCGGGGCCGCGGTCACGTCCCGCCGCCGCGGGCCTTCGCCCGCCACCGCCTGATGATCGCGGCCGATCCGGCCCGCCGGTCCCCCTGGCGGGACTAGCGTTGGTCCATGGTCAACTATCGCTATCTCGGCAACAGCGGTCTCAAGGTCTCGGAGATCACCTACGGCAACTGGGTCACGCACGCCTCGCAGGTCGAGGACGACGCCGCGGTCAAGACCGTGCACGCCGCCCTGGATGCCGGCATCACCACGTTCGACACCGCGGACACGTACGCCAACACGGCCGCCGAGGTCGTGCTCGGCAAGGCCTTGGAGGGTCAGCGTCGCGAGAGCCTCGAGATCTTCACGAAGGTCTACTTCCCGACCGGTCCCAAGGGTCCGAACGACACCGGCCTGAGCCGCAAGCACATCATGGAGTCGATCAACGGCTCGCTGCAGCGTCTCGGCACCGACTACGTCGACCTGTACCAGGCGCACCGCTTCGACCACGAGACCCCGCTGGAGGAGACGTTCCAGGCCTTCGCCGACATCGTGCGGCAGGGCAAGGCGCTCTACATCGGCGTCTCGGAGTGGACCGCGGAGCAGCTCCGCGACGGGCACGCGCTGGCGAAGCAGCTCGGCATCCAGCTCATCTCGAACCAGCCGCAGTACTCGATGCTGTGGCGGGTCATCGAGGGCAAGGTCGTCCCCGCGTCGGAGGAGCTCGGCATCTCGCAGATCGTCTGGTCGCCGATGGCGCAGGGCGTGCTCAGCGGCAAGTACCTGCCGGGGCAGCCGGTGCCGGAGGGCTCGCGGGCGACCGACCAGAACTCGGGCGCGGGCTTCATCAAGAGCTTCCTGCAGGACGACATCCTCACCGCGGTGCAGCGCCTCAAGCCGATCGCGGAGCAGGCGGGGCTGTCGATGCCGCAGCTCGCGATCGCGTGGGTGCTGCAGAACCCGAACGTCGCGGCGGCCCTCGTCGGCGCCTCCCGCCCGGAGCAGCTCGCCGACACGGTCAAGGCCTCCGGCGTGAAGCTCGACGCCGACACGATGACCGCGATCGACGAGGCCCTCGGCGACACGGTCAACCGCGACGCCGAGCACACGTACTCGGTGTCGCCGAAGTCCCGGCTCGTCTAAGCCTTCGAAGAGCGCAAATGGTCCCATTCCGCGACGGAATGGGACCATTTGCGCTCTTCGGGCGGGTTACTCCTTGACGGCTCCGGCCGTGAGGCCCTGGACGATCCAGCGGCTGGCGAGGGCGAACATCACCATCGTCGGGAGGATGGTCAGCACGGCCGCGGCGCTCATGGAGCCCCAGTCGATGTTGAACGTGGAGATGAAGCCGTTCAGCGCCGATGGGACCGTGCGGTTCGCGTCGGTGTTCATCAGCACGACCGACAGGAACAGCTCGTTCCAGCAGTTCACGAAGTTGAAGATGAACGCCGCGATGATGCCGGGCGTCATCACCGGCACGAGCACCCGGAACAGGGCACCCAGGCGCGAGCAGCCGTCGATCATCGCCGCCTCCTCCAGCGCGTCGGGGACGTTCTCGAAGAAGCCCCGCAGCATGACCGTGGAGAACGGGATGCAGATCGCGATGTAGACGAGGATGAGCCCCGGCTTGGTGTCGACGAGTCCCAGGTCGGTCATCATCGAGTACAGCGGTCCCAGGGCGATGAACGCCGGGATCATCTGCGTCAGCAGGAACGCGATGAGCACCGCCCCCTTGCCGCGGAACTCGAACCGCGCCAGCACGTACGCACTGAGCAGCGCGATGAGCGTCGCCACCGCGCCGGCCGACACCGCCACGATGGCCGAGTTGGCCAGGAACGTCCCGAACGAGCTCTTCTCGAACAAGCTCGTGAAGTTGTCCAGCGAGGGCTCGCTCGGCCAGTACTCGATCGGGAAGCGGTTGATCGTGCCCGGCGACTTGAACGCGGTGAGCGTGATCCAGTACAGCGGGAACAGCGTGATGAGCAGCCACAGCCCCAGGCCGACGACACGCACCACGCCGCCCACCGTCACCCGGGGCTTCGGGCGCGGGGCGGCCTTCGGGTCGGGCACCGTGATGCGGCGCGTCTCGGTGACCGAGGACCCGGTCCGGACGGATGAGGTGATGGTCATCGCTGCACTCTCCGCATCGCCATCAGGTAGAACGCGCAGAACACCATGAGGAACGCCACGACGATGAGCCCGATGGCGCTCGCGATGCCGTAGTTGCCCTGCTGCGTGTAGTTGATCATCCACGTCGTGATGATGTGGGTCTGGTTGGCCGGGCCGCCGTTGGTCATCGCGTAGATGATGTCGGGGAAGTTGAAGATCCAGATCACGCGCAGCAGGATCGTCAGCAGCAGCGTCATCGAGATGTACGGGATGATGATCGAGAACAGCTGCCGCACCTTGCCGGCGCCGTCGAGGCTCGCCGCCTCCAGCATCTCGTCCGGCACCGACTGCAGGGCCGCGAGGATCATGATCGCGAAGAAGGTCACGCCGTACCAGATGTTCGCGACGATCACGGCGAACATCGCGAGCTTCGGATCGGCCAGCCACGGCAGCGGCGCGTCGATCAGCCCCGCCTTCATGAGCAGGTCGTTGACGACGCCGAACTCGGCGTTGAACATCCAGCGGAACAGCATGCCGATCAGGAAGCCGGACACCGCCCACGGGAAGAACACCAGCGCCTGGTAGAGCCCGCGGAAGCGGAATCGCTTGCGCAGGGCGAGAGCGATGAGGAAGCCGATCACGAGCTGCGGCACGAGCGAGCCGACCACCCAGAGCACGGAGTTCCACGCCACGGTCGGGAACGCCGGGTCCCGGAAGACGGCGAGGAAGTTGTCGATGCCGACGAACGGGGTCGACGTCAGGTCCCACAGGTTCCAGTCGTGGAACGCCATGCGGGCGCCCTGCAGCATCGGCCAGTACGTGAACCAGCAGACGAAGACGATCGCCGGCGCGAGGAACGCCAGCAGGGTGAGCGCAGTGCGACCCCGGAAGGGGCGACGACGCGATGCCGGGGAGGCCCCGCCGGCGGTGCCGACGGAGCCCCCTTCACGGATGGTGCGGGCCACGGATCAACCCTTCTCCGCGGCGTACTTCTCGGTCCAGAACGCGTCCCACGAGGCGAGGAGGTCCTTCGTGGACATGTTGCCGAGCAGCACGCTCTGCACGTCCTGGTCGGACTTCTGGATCCACTCGGTCCACCAGCTCACCCCGCGCGGCTGACGCACGTTGACGTACGTCTCCGGGTCTTCGGTCATGGTGACGTAGCTCGTCCAGGGGCCGGTCGAGTAGAACTCGTCGTCCGCGGCGGCCGCGATGATCGGGACGAGGCTGTTCGCCTGCGCGAACTCGGTGGCGGGCTCGGCCGACGACAGGAACTCGACGAGCTTGACCGCCGCCTCCTTGTGCTCGCTGTTCTCCGCGACGCCCCAGCCGGCGACGGCGAGGGGCTGCGCGGCCTTGCCGGACGGGCCGACGAGCAGCGGGGCGGTGTCCCACTGGTCTTCGGTCAGCGAGGAGTCCTGCACCGTCGCGATGACCTCGGGGTCCTGCAGCAGGAACGCGGTGGTGCCGTTCGTGAACCCGGCGACCATCTCGGGGTAGCCCCACGAGACGGCAGACGGCGGCGAGGCCTCCTTGAAGAGGTCGAAGTAGTCGTCGACCGCCTCCTGGGCCTCGGGCGCGGCGAAGATCGTCGAGCCGTCCTCCATGAGGAACGCGTCCTCCGTGTCGAGGCCGTCGATCGTGTAGGCCTCGATCGCCGCGACGACGTTGCTGTTGGCGTTCTGGCCGCCGCGGAAGGCGTAGCCGTAGATGTTGTTCGACGGGTCCTGGATGGCGGACGCCTGCTCCAGCAGGTCCTTCCAGCTGTGCGGCGGGCCGTCGAAGCCGGCCTGCTCGACGAGGTCCGTGCGGTAGAAGAGCGACAGGCCGTAGAAGCCGTAGGGGACGAAGTAGCTCTTGCCGTCCTCCGCGACCGATGCCGACTGCGCGTTCTCGGTCAGGGCGTCCCAGCCGTCCCACTTCTTCAGATCGGCGCCGAGGTCGTAGAGCCAGCCGTTGTTCGCGAACGGCCCGACGGTGATGTCGCGCACCTCGAGCACGTCGACGCCCTTGCCGGACTGCAGCATCTGCTGGATCTTCTGGTCGGCCTGCTCGGTGGGCGGGGAGACCAGGGTGACGGTGATGTCGGGGTTGTCCTTCTCGAACTCGTCGAGCAGTCCGCGGAGCAGCTCGGTGCGCGCCGGGTTCGTCAGGCTCTCGACCATCTGGAGCGTGACGCTGCCGTCGCCGCCGGACGAGCCGGAGCCTCCGGAGCATCCGGTGAGTGCGAGGACGGCGACGGTGCCGACTCCGGCTGCGGTCGTCAAGATCTTGTTCTTCACGATGTGCCTCTCGGTGGGGGTGGGTGGGTGTTCGGGTGGGTCGTGCGGGAGGTGATGCGGGTCAGGGGAGGATGAGGGCGTCCGCGGGGCGGATGCCGGCGCGGCGCAGGATCGCCGGGACGCAGCGCTCGACGAACGCCTCGACGTCGGCGGCCTCGGTGTACAGGTGCGCGGAGAGGCGGAAGTAGCCGACGCCGCGGAAGCTCGTGAACGCGGTCTCCACGCCGACCTCGTCGAGGAGGTCCATGCGCAGCGCGTCGGCCTCCTCGCGGGTGGCACCGAGGCCGAGCGGCAGCCGGATGAGGCGCATGGACGGCACCGGTGAGGGGAGCGGGGTCAGCGGGTCCTCGTCGCCGAACGGGCGCAGGGCCTCGGCGATGAGCTCGGCCCCCGCGTCGGCGCGCGCTGCCATGGCTTCGCGGGCGGCCGCCCATCCGAACTCGGCCTCGATGAACTCGATCGCGGTGGGGGTGGCGAGGTACGTCGTGGCGTCGATCGTGCCCTGGGTGTCGAAGCGCTCGGGGTACGGCTCCCGCGCGGCCCAGGAGTCGATCAGTGGCCAGAGTTCGTCGCGGTCGGGGGCGGTGGTGACCAGGAGGGCGGAGCCGCGCGGGGCGCAGGGCCACTTGTGCAGGTTGCCGAACCACCAGTCGCCGCCGGCGACGGCCGCCGCGTCCGGGATGAGGCCGGGAGCATGGGCGCCGTCGACGAGGGTGCGCACGCCGCGCTCGGCCGCGAGGTCGGCGATGCGGCGGGTCGGCAGCAGGCGAGCGGTGGGCGAGGTGATCTGGTCCACGACGAGCAGCCGCGTGCGCGGGGTGAGGGCGTCGGCGAACAGCTCCACGATCTCGTCGTCATCGGCGAGCAGGGGCAGGGCGACCGTGCGGACGGCGGCGCCGAACCGGCGGGCGAGGCGCTCGGCTCCCATGGTGATGGCGCCGTAGCCCTGGTCGGTGACGAGGATCTCGTCGCCGCTCTCGAGCTGGAGGGCGTTGTAGACGACGGTGGCCGCGGCGGAGGCGTTGGGCACGAACACGCTGTCCTCCGCGCGGGCGCCGACGAACGGAGCCGTCCGCTCCCTCGCCTCCTGCACCCGCTCCGCGATGCGCGGGAACCACTCGACGGGGCTCAGGTCGGCGCGGCGGCGCAGGGTGTCCTGATGGGCGACCACCACCGACGGCACCGCCCCGAAGGACCCGTGGTTGAGGTGGATCACGGTCGGGTCGAGAGGCCAGGCGTCGCGCGCCCGCAGGCCGGAGTTCAGCGTGAGCGGAGCGGGGAACTGCGGAGCGGGCATCGGACCTCATCGGTGAGTGGGGGCGAGTTGTTGCACAACTTTGCCACACGGCTTCGGTTTTGGCTACGAAACCGCGAAGATGAAACATAGTTGTCATACGAGTTTGCGGCCGCCGGTGTGTCCGACAGACTTCACGAGGGGTGGGGGAGTGGCGGAGAGGATGACGATGAGCGCACTCGACACGGCGCTGCACGGGCTGCGGGCCCTCATCGCCGACGGCGCTCTGCGCCCCGGCGACCGGCTGCCGAGCGAGGGAGAGCTGTGCGAACGGCTCGGCGTCTCACGGGGATCGCTCCGCGAAGCCATCCGCACCCTCGCCGCACTGGGCGTGCTGGAGACGCGGCACGGCTCCGGGAGCTACGTCAGCGAGCTCCGCGCGGCCGACCTCATCGGCAGTCTCTCGCTCACGGTCGGGCTGCTGCCGATGGCGGGGGTGCTGGAGCTGACGGAGCTCCGACGGGTGCTCGAGCCCCATGCGGCGGCGCTCGCCGCGGCCCGCATCGACGAGGACACGGTGGCCGCACTCGACGAGGTGCTCACGGAGATCGAGTCGACGACGGACTTCGAGGCGCAGTCCCGCCTCGACCATGAGTTCCACATGGCCATCTCCTCGGTCGCGGGCAACGAGGCCCTGACCAGCCTGATCGACGTGCTGCGCTCCCGTTCCCGGGCCTACCGGATCTCCGACCCCGAGGACGCCGCGGAGCTCAAGATCCACTCCGACGCCGGCCACCGCGCGATCCTGCGCGGCCTCGCCGCCGCGGATCCGGTGGCAGCCTCCGCCGCCGCGTCCGCCCACGTCGCCTACACCGAGTACTGGGTGCGGCGGTACTCCGGCCTCTGACTCCTGGTTTCCCGGCCGAGCCACCCTCTTTCGTGCGCCCCGGCCCTATTCGGACGTCCGGAAGGGGGTGGGCGGCACCGAAGGGGGTGGGTCGGCGAACGGGGTCAGCCGAGGGTGATGTCGACCTGGATCTCCGACGCGAGGCGCTCGAGGTCGGCGCGCAGGGCGTCGAGGTCGACCGTCGGCGGGACCTTCGCGATCACCGAGGCCTCGAACAGCCGCCCGCCGGCCATCGCGGCCTCCCGGGTCTCGGTCGTGAGCTCCTCGATGCTCAGGGCGTGCGCGTTCAGGACCGCCGACACCTCCCGCACGATGCCGGGGCGGTCGTTGCCGAGCACCTGCATCACGATCAGCTGCTCCTCGTCCTCCGACGGCCCCGGCGTGCCGGTGAGCACCGACAGCGTGAGCAGCCCCTGGCCCTGGATCGCCCGGAGCGCGGTCTCGAGCTCCCCCGTGCGCTCCGTCGGCACGGACACCTCGATGACACCCGCGAACGTGCCGGCGAGCTCGGCGAGGGAGCTGTTCTCCCAGTTGCCGCCGTGGGCATCGACGACATCGGCGACGGCGGCCACGAGGCCAGGACGATCGGCACCCGCGACGGTGAGGATGAGTGTGGTCATGGGGTCAGCGTAACCCGGGGATCACTCCGCCCAGACGCCGGTCTCCAGGAACCGCTCCAGCCGCGCACGGTGCGGGGCGAGGTCCCACCCCTGCTGCGCCACCCACTCGTCGGAGTAGTACGTGCCGGCGTAGCGCACACCGCTGTCGCAGATGAGGGTCACGACGCTGCCGGTCTCGCCGGCGGCACGCATCCGGGCGATGAGCTGGAACGCGCCGTAGAGGTTCGTGCCGGTGGAGCCGCCCGCCCAGTGCAGGGTGCGCTCGCGGAGGAGGCGGATCGCGGCGATGGAGCCCGCGTCCGGCACCTGGATCATCTCGTCGATCACGGACGGCACGAACGAGGCCTCCACCCGCGGCCGCCCGATGCCCTCGATGCGGCTGGGCCGCCCGGCCGGCGGGTCGACCGTCCCCGCCCAGCCGTCGTAGAAGGCCGAGCCCTCGGGGTCGACGACCGCGATCCGGGTGTCATGGCGGCGGTACTTCACATAGCGGCCGAACGTCGCGCTGGTGCCGCCGGTTCCGGCGCCCGTGACGATCCAGCGGGGGATCGGATGCCGCTCCTGGGCGAGCTGGCTGAACACGCTCTCGGCGATGTTGTTGTTGCCGCGCCAGTCGGTGGCGCGCTCCGCGAAGGTGAACTGGTCGAGGTAGTGCCCGGTGCAGTCCGCCGCCAGGCGCTGGGCCTCCGACGACATGTCCTCCGGGCGGTCGACGAAGTGGCAGGTTCCGCCGTAGAACTCGATGAGGTCGATCTTCTCCTGCACCGTCGACCGGGGCACGACGGTGATGAACTTCAGCCCCAGCATGCGGGCGAAGTAGGCCTCCGACACCGCGGTCGATCCGCTCGAGGACTCCACGAGGGTCGTGTCCTCACGGATGCGCCCGTTGACGAGCCCGTAGAGGAGGAGGGAGCGCGCGAGGCGGTGCTTGAGCGAGCCGGTCGGGTGCACCGACTCGTCCTTGAGGTAGAGGTCGATGCCCCACTCCGG
Organism: Microbacterium meiriae; assembly: GCF_032364335.1. Lineage (NCBI taxonomy): Bacteria > Bacillati > Actinomycetota > Actinomycetes > Micrococcales > Microbacteriaceae > Microbacterium > Microbacterium meiriae. The sequence goes on along the minus strand of NZ_CP133984.1, from coordinate 3,140,369 downwards.
CGGCAGCGGGAACAGGTGCAGGTGTGTGTCGGCGCTGCGGTTGGCATCGGCTTCCAGCAGGGCGATCGCGGTGCTGGTCCAGTCGCTCATGCCTCGAGCGTACCGGGGCCGCTGTCAGCCCACCGTGCCCGCGGGGGAGGCGCCGCCCGATCCGTCCACGTGCATCAACGACGCCTGGGACTGCTCCTGCTGGAGCTGGAACTCGAAGCGCGAGCGGTCGCCGCGGTGGTACGCGATGAAGTACTCGATCGGCACGCCGTGCTCACTGCGGCTGATGCTGCGCAGACGGAGGAGGGCGGAGCCGGCGCTCACACCGAGGTGCTGAGCCTGCTCGTGCGTGGCGACCGTCGCCTCGGCCGAGCGGACGCCGTGCGTGGCGATGATGCCGTGGTCGGCGAGCAGCCGGTACAGCGACGCCTCGGTGAGATCCGCGCCGAGCGTCACCGCCCCCACCGCCTCGGGCATCCACGTGGTCGAGAGCGACCAGGGCTCGCCGTCCACGTGTCGCAGCCGCTCCAGCACGATCACCGGCGATCCGACCGGCACCTCCAGGGCCAGGGCGACCTCCTCGTCCGCGATGGTCTGCTCGTGGCGGAGGACGTCGCTGTGCACATGGCCGCCGCGCCGCTCGACGTCGTCGTACAGCCCGACGAGCGTGTGCACGAGACTCTCGCTCGTGCGCGGGCGGGAGACGAACGTGCCCTTGCCCTTGACGCGCTCGACGAGTCCCTCGTGCTCGAGCTGCGCCAGCGCCTGCCGAACGACCGTGCGGGAGATGCCGTAGCGCTCGCACAGCCGGTGCTCGCCGGGAAGAGGATCGCCCGGCTGCAGACCGTCGCGGGCGATGCCGTCGATGATGAGCTGCCGGAGCTGGTCGTACATGGGCGCCGCGCTGTGGCGGTCGATGGCGTCCTCGATGAGGGACATCAGTACGCCACCCCCGCGTGCAGGATCACGTTCGCGTACGGGGTGAACTCCCCGGAGCGCACGAAGGCGCGGGCGGCGTGCGTGCGCCGCTTGAACTCGACGTGCGGGACCAGTTCGATCTCGAACCCCGCATCGGCGAAGCGCTCGCGCAGGGCGTCGAGCACCTCCGGGCTCTTCTCGGCGACCTCGGCCGACACCGTCGCGCCCTCGACGACGAGCTCCGCGAGCACCGTGTCGAGCACGTCGAGGAAGGCGGGGGCGCCGGGACGGTAGGCGAGGTCGATGCGCTCGGCGCCCGGCGGGATCGGCAGCCCGGCATCGGTCACGACGATCAGATCGGTGTGCCCGGTCTCGCTGATGACGCGGGAGAGCGCGGGGTTGATCGTGGTCGAGGTCTTGCGCATCGTGTGCTCCTGGTTCAGTTCGCGACGGGGGCCGCGGTGCGCGCGGCGAGGAAGGCCTCGACGTCGGCGCGTTGGGGGAGGCTGGGCGAGGCCCCCTGCTTCGTGACGGTGAGGGCGCCCGCGGCGGTCGCCAGCCGCACCGCATCGGTGAGGGCCGCTCCGCTCGCGAGCGCGGCGCCGAGGTAGCCGGCATAGGCGTCGCCCGCGGCGGTGGTGTCGACGGCCTCCACGGGGAACGGCGGGACGACGGTGGCGCCCTCGGCGGTGACGACGCACGACCCCTGTCCGGCCAACGTGATGACCGCGGCGCCCACACCCTGCTCCAGGAACCAATGTCCGGCGCGTTCGGCGGAGGCGGCGTCGGTCACCTGGATGCCGCTGATGAGCGATGCCTCGGTCTCGTTCGGGGTGACGATGTCGATGCTCCGCCAGATCTCCGCTGCCAGCTCCGCCGCCGGTGCCGGATCGAGGATCACGGTCATGCCGTGCTCGCGTCCCCGGGCGGTGATGTGGGCGGTCAGGGCGGACGGGGTCTCGAGCTGGGTGAGCAGCACCGAGGTCGTGGGGGCGAGCGCTGCGAGGGCCTCGTCGATCTGCTCGGTGCTCAGGGCGGCGTTCGCGAGCGGCACCATGACGATGTCGTTCTGCGCGGAGGCGTCGACGCGGATGTGCGCGATGCCGGTGGGGCCCGGGACGGTGCGCAGGTGCGCGAGGTCGACGCCGGCGGCGGTGAGACCGTCCACCACGAGGTCGTGGAACAGGTCGTCGCCGACGCAGCCGACGAAGCTCGTGCGGGCACCGGAGCGTCCGGCCGCGACGGCCTGGTTCGCGCCCTTGCCGCCGAGCATCAGCGTGAACTCGTCGCCGAGGATGGTCTCGCCGCGGGCCGGGAGCCGCTGGGAGAAGGTCGTGACGTCGGCCGTCACGCTGCCGACGATGACGACGCCGGAGCGGTCGCCGGGGTGTGCGGGTGTCATCTCGCTCCTGATCCTCCTCGACAGCGCGGGACTCCCGGTCTTTGACAAGGTTCGGGAGCTGTCATTACATTAGCCGAAGCCCCACCTGTAACGACAGGTTGCCCGCGAGGAGACCCCGATGACCGCGATCGCGCCCCGCCTGTACGTCGACAGCGCCGACACCGACCGTGTCGCGCGGCTGCTCTCCGCGGGGGTCGTGCACGGTGTCACGACGAACCCCACGATCCTCGAGCGTGGCGGGCGGACGGTTGGGGAGATCCCCGACCTCTACGCCCGCTGGGTGGACGAGGGCGCACGGGAGGTGTTCTTCCAGACGTGGGGTGGCGACACGGAATCCTTCCTGCGGAACGCGGAGGGCATCCGGGCGCTCGGCGACCGGGTGGCAGTCAAGGTGCCCGCGACTGCAGCCGGTTTCGCGGCGGCCTCGGCCCTCGTCCGGGACGGGGCCACCGTCCTCGTCACGGCGGTCTACTCCGTCGCGCAGGCGCTCGCGTGCGCTTCGATCGGTGCCCAGTACATCGCGCCCTACCTCGGGCGCATGCGCGACGCGAGCATGGACGGCGACGCCCTCATCGCCCGGATGCAGGAGATGTGCGCGGGCAGCGCCTCCAACGTCCTCGCCGCGTCGCTGCGGACGGCCGATGACATCACCGGGCTGCGCGCTGCCGGCGTCCCCTACTTCACCGCCGCGCCCGACGTGCTCGACCAGCTGCTGTTCCACGAGGTCAGCGACAGCTCAGCGGCCGAGTTCGACGCCGCGATGGAGCGTCTCGGCGCCTGACGGGTCAGGCCGAGGCGGCCTGCCGCAACCACCGCTCGACACCCGCGATGTGGGCCGTGGCGAGGGAGGTGGCCAGTGCTGAGTCGCGCTGGGCGATGGCATCGGCGATGGCGCGGTGCTCCGACAGGGTGCGCTCCACGGCGCCGCCCTCGGTCAGCCCCCGCCACACCCGGGCCCGGACCGTCTGGCTGCTCAGGTGCTCGATGAGGCTCGCGAGGTAGGCGTTTCCCGCCATGCCCACGATCTCGCGGTGGAAGCGGATGTCGTGATCGACGAGCTCCTCGATGCCGACGGAGGCGTCGACGGCCTCCACCTCGTCCTGCAGGGCCGCGATCGCCACGTCCGTGCCCAGGGTCGCCGCGAGCCCGGTGGCCTGCGATTCGAGCATCCGGCGGACGGCGAACATCTCCAGCATCGAGTCGTCGTCGTGCATGTCCACGACGAACGCGATCGCCTCCAGCAGCAGGTGCGGCTCCAGGCTCGTGACATAGGTGCCGTCACCACGACGGACGTCGAGCACGCGGATGACCTCCAGCGCCTTGACCGCTTCGCGCATCGAGTTGCGGGAGAGGCCGAGGCGCTCGGACAGCTCCTTCTCCGGGGGCAGGCGATCGCCGGGGGCCAGTTCGCCCGACACGATCATCGCCTTGATCTTCTCGATCGCCTCGTCCGTCACTGCCATGGCGCTCATCCTCGCACAACATCCGATGTCTGCGGCAGGATGGGGGCATGCGCATCCTCGACTCGCACCTGCACCTGTGGGACCCGGAGGCCCTCGGGTACACGTGGCTCGAGGGACCGCTCGCGCGGCGCTTCGGTGCCGTCGAGCTCGAGCACGCGCGGGTCGCGTCGGCCTCGGACGAGCGGGCGGTGTTCGTGCAGGCCGAGACCGTCGAGGACGACCTCCTCGGCGAGGTGCGGTGGGTGGCAGGGCAGGCGGAAAGGCTCGGGGTGGTCGGCATCGTCGCCGGTGCTCGGCTCGACCGCGGCACCGATACCACGGTGCACCTGGAGAGCCTCACCGCGGAACCCCTCGTGGTCGGCGTGCGGCATCTGCTGCAGGGTGAGCCGGATGGCATGATGCTCTCGTCGGCCTTCGTCTCCGGGGCCCGCGAGGTCGCGGCGCGCGGGTGGACCTTCGACGCGTGCGTGCGTGCCGCGCAGCTTCCCGACGTCGCACGACTGTCCGGCGCGATCCCCGAGCTGCGGATCGTGCTCGATCACCTCGGCAAGCCGGAGGTGGGGACGGCTTCCGCCCCGCTCGCACCCTCCGTGGAGTGGGAGCGCGACCTCGCCGAGCTCGCGCGACACCCCGGGGTGTTCTGCAAGGTGTCCGGACTGCCCGCGGAGGCCGGAGGGGACTGGAGCCCGGCGCAGCTCGAACCCTTCCTCGACACCGCGGCCGACGTCTTCGGTCCCGAGCGCCTGATGTGGGGGAGCGACTGGCCCGTGTCGGCGGTCGGCCCCGCGGTGCCGGACGATCCCCGCGCGCCCGCCGACGGCTCTCCGGTGTATCAGCCGTCCGCCCGCAGCCGCTGGGCCGACGGCGTGGCGACGTGGGCCACGTCCCGCGGCATCGATCACGACGCCCTCTTCCACGCCACCGCCACCTCCTTCTACTCCCTCTAGCTCCCCTCCCCCCGCCCCTCCGCGGGGCGGGGGCAATATGCCGCCTCCGGAGCCCCGTCCAGGCCCGCTTTTGATCCCGGCCGGATGGGTGCCGTACCGCTCACGCTCGTCCCTCCTGGGCGCCTCGAGGCGTGCGGGATGGGAAACGGTCCGCGGCCGCCGCATCGAGGAGCGATTCTGGTCCCGCCCGCGCGGACACCCGTGTGCGGGATCAGAAAGGGGCGTGCGGGGGGAGTGGAGGGGCGGTTCTGATCCCGAACGGCGGGACGGGGCGGGACGGGACGAGAACGGCCCGGGGTCTCGCGGGGAGACACCGGGCCGTCGGAGAAGAGCGAGTCACTCGGGGCGGAGGCGGAGCTGCGCCATCCCCCCGTCGACCTCGATGAAGGTGCCCGTAGTGGAGCCCGCGGCGGGACTCACGAGGTAGGCCACCGCGGCGGCGACCTCGTCGGGGCTCACGAGTCGTCCGTGGGGCTGTCGTGCCTCCAACGCGGCCCGCTCGGCGGCGGGGTCGGCCGCGGAGTCGAGCAGTCGTCCGACCCACGGCGTGTCCGCCGTGCCGGGGTTGACCGCATTGACGCGGATGCCCTCGCGCAGATGATCGGCGGCCATCGCGCGAGTCAGCGCCGACACGGCCCCCTTCGACGCGGAGTACAGCGCCCGCTGCGGGAGTCCGGTGGTCGAGGCGATCGAGGCCGTGTTGCATACGGCGGCGGCGGGGGACGTCCGCAACCAGGGGAGCGCCGCCGAGGTCACCCGAGCGATGCCCGTGACGTTGATGGAGAGGACGCGGGCCCACTCGTCGTCGTCGTTCGCGGCGATGTCGCCCTGTGCGCCGACGCCGGCGTTGTTGACGACGATGTCGATGCGGCCGAAGCGCTCGGCGACGGCGGCGACGGCGGCGTCCACGCTCGCGCGGTCGGAGACGTCGGCGGTGAACGCGGCGAACCGCTCGTCGGCGTGCGTGGTGTCACGATCGAGGACCGCGACGATGACGCCGTCCTCGTGCAGACGGTCGGCGATCGCCGCGCCGATGCCGGAGGCTCCTCCGGTGACGATGGCCACGAGGCCTTCCGCGTCGGTTCCCTGAGTTCGAAGGGTCACTTCTCTGCCTCCCATGCGATGAAGTCCTGGCGCTGGCGTCCGAGGCCGTCGATCTCGATCTCCACCACGTCGCCCGCGGCCAGGTAGGGGTACGTGCCGGACAGGGCCACGCCCTGCGGGGTGCCGGTGAGGATCAGGTCACCGGGCTCGAGCGTCACGTACTGCGACAAGTGGTGCACGATCTGCTCGACCGTGAAGATCATGTCGCTCGTGTTCGAGTCCTGCCGCGGCTCGCCGTTCACGAAGCTGCGGAGGCCGAGCGCCTGATGGTCCACCTCGTCCGGGGTGACCAGCCAGGGACCCGTGGGATTGAAGCCGAAGGCGATCTTGCCCTTCGACCACTGCCCGCCGGACACCGCCATCTGGAAGTCCCGTTCCGACACGTCGTTCGCGGCGACGAAGCCGGCCACGTGCGCCATCGACTCCTCCGGGGAGTCGAGGTAGGCGGTGCGGGCGCCGATGACGATGCCGAGCTCGACCTCCCAGTCGGTCTTCTCGCTCCCGCGCGGGATCGTCACCGCGTCGTTGGGGCCGACGACCGTGTTGGGCGTCTTGAGGAAGATGATGGGGATGGTCGGCGGCTCCGTCCCCGACTCCGCGGCGTGCGCGGCGTAGTTCATCCCGATGCAGATCACCGCGCTCGGGCGGGCGATCGGGGCGCCGATGCGCATCGTCGCGGCGTCCGGCAGCTCGGGGAGCTCCCCGGCGTCGCGGGCGGCGGCGACGCGGGCGACGAAGTCTCCCGCAAGGAAGTCGCCGTTGACATCGGATGTCACCGGGCGGAGGTCGAGGTAGCGGTCACCCTCCAGGAGGACGGGGATCTCCGCCCCCGGGGTGCCGAGCCGCGCGAACTTCATGATTCTCCTGATCGTTCGGGAGGCCGCTGCTCAGCGGCCGGTCTCGTTGACAGTATAGACATCGGATGTTTACACTCCAAGAGATCCGCGCGGAAGAACGACCCGCGCATGGAGAGGAACCCCGTGAGCCGTATCGTCGCCCTCGACACCACCGACATCCGCTTCCCCACGTCGCTGAGCCTCGACGGCTCCGACGCGATGAACCCGGACCCCGACTACTCCGCCGCGTACGTCATCGTCCGCACGGACGCCGCCGACGGCATCGAGGGGCACGCCTTCGTCTTCACGATCGGCCGCGGCAACGACGTGCAGGTCGCGGCCATCGACGCGCTCGCCGGACACCTCGTCGGGCGGGAGATCGAACCGCTGCTCGATGACATGGGCGGCACGTTCCGCGAGATCATCGGCGACTCGCAGCTCCGCTGGCTCGGCCCGGAGAAGGGCGTCATGCACATGGCCATCGGCGCGGTCATCAACGCGCTGTGGGACATCAAGGCCAAGCGCGCGGGCCTGCCGCTCTGGCAGCTCCTCGCCCGGATGACCCCGGAGGAGCTCGTCGACCTCGTCGACTTCCGCTACCTCACCAACGCCCTCACCCGCGAGGAGGCGCTGGAGATCCTGCGCACGGCGGAGCCCGGCCGGGCCGAGCGCGAGCAGCAGCTCCTCGCCACCGGCTACCCGGGCTACACGACCAGCCCCGGCTGGCTCGGCTACTCCGACGAGAAGCTCGAGCGCCTCGCCCGCGAGGCCATGGCCGACGGATTCACGCAGATCAAGCTCAAGGTCGGCGCCGACCTCGACGACGACATCCGCCGCTTCCGGAAGGCTCGGGAAGTGTGCGGCCCGGACTTCCCCATCGCGATCGACGCGAACCAGCGCTGGGAGGTCTCCGAGGCGATCGAGTGGGTGAACGCGCTCGCCGAGTTCCACCCCGCATGGATCGAGGAGCCCACCAGCCCCGACGACATCCTCGGGCACGCGGAGATCGCCCGCGGCGTCGCGCCCATCCGTGTCGCCACCGGTGAGCACACGCAGAACCGGATGATCTTCAAGCAGCTCCTGCAGGCCGACGCGATCTCGGTCATGCAGATCGACGCCGTCCGCGTCGCGGGAGTGAACGAGAACATCGCCAACCTGCTGCTCGCGGCGAAGTTCGACGTGCCGGTGTGTCCGCATGCCGGCGGCGTGGGGCTGTGCGAGGCCGTGCAGCACCTGTCGATGTTCGACTTCGTCGCCGTCTCCGGCACTCGCGAAGGCCGCCTGATCGAGTTCGTCGACCACCTGCACGAGCACTTCGTCGTGCCGACCGACATCCAGGGCGGCTCCTACATGGCTCCGACCGCGCCGGGTACGGGCATGGAGATGAAGGCCGACAGCATCGCGGAGTACACCTGGACGGGTGCGCATGTCCACGCCTGAGCGCCTGACCGTCCCGACCCTCGGCTACGGTGCCGCGAACGTCGGCAACCTCTTCCGTGAGCTGTCCGACGACGACGCGTGGGCGGTGCTCGACGCGGCGTGGGAGAGCGGCATCCGCTTCTACGACACCGCTCCGCACTACGGCCTCGGGCTGTCCGAGCGCCGACTCGGAGCCTTCCTGCAGACCAAGCCGCGCGACGAGTACGTGCTCTCGACCAAGGTCGGCCGTCTGCTGCGCCCGAACCCCGACCACGCCGGCGGCCTCGACACCGCGAACGACTTCCACGTGCCGGACGACCTCCAGCGCGTGTGGGACTTCTCGGCGGACGGCATCCGGACGAGCCTGGAGGAGTCGCGCGAGCGCCTGGGCATCGAGCGCATCGACCTCCTCTACCTGCACGACCCGGAGCGGCACGACCTCGACCTCGCGCTCGCCGAGGCCCTTCCCGCCCTGGAGCAGTTGCGCGCCGACGGTGAGGTGACCGCGATCGGCATCGGCTCGATGGTGTCGGACGCCCTCGCGGCATCGGTGCGTTCGGCCGACCTCGACCTCGTGATGGTGGCCGGTCGGTACACGCTGCTGGAGCAGCCCGCCGCGATCGACGTGCTGCCCGCGTGCCGCGAGACCGGGACCGGGATCGTCGCGGCGTCCGTGTTCAACTCCGGGCTGCTCGCCTCGAACGAGCCGCGACGGGACGGCCGCTACGAGTACGGGCAGCTCCCCGACGAGCTGTGGGACCGCCTCGTGCGCATCGCCGCGGTGTGCGCCGATCACGACGTGCCCCTGCCGGCCGCGGCGATCCGGTTCCCGCTGCAGTCTGACGCGGTGCGCTCGGTGGTCGTCGGGGGCAGCCGTCCGGCGCAGCTCCGGCAGAACGCCGAGTACGCTTCGCTGCAGATCCCCTCCGCGCTGTGGGAGAACCTCGCCGCCGAGGGCCTGATCCCCGCGTCCTGACCCCCCGATCGAGAGGAGCCGCCGTGCTCGAAGGAATCCACCCGCTGCTGACCGGGGAGCTGCTGCTGCATCTCGACCGGATGGGGCACTCCGATGCCGTGGTCGTCGCCGACGCGCACTTCCCGGCGTGGGGACTGGGCGCACGGGTGGTCGAACTTCCCGGGACCACGACGCCGGAGGTCGTGGCCGCGATCCGCAGCGTGCTGCCACTCGACGACGCGCCCGGCATCGACCTGATGACCTCGGCCGACGGCGAGGTGCTGGATGTGCAACGCGAGCTCATGGCCGCGGCGGGTGCGGAGCTCGACACCACGCGCTTCGTCGAGCGCTTCGCGTACTACGAGGTCGCGAAGGAGGCGTACCTCATGGTGCGCACGGGGGAGACGCGCAAGTACGGCAACGCACTGCTCCGGAAGGGCGTGGTCGGCCACCCCTCGGCCTGACTCCGTTCACAACTCAGGAGCTGCGTCGGCGAAAGCGGCTGGACGGGCCGTTCCGACGCGGAGCCGCGCTCTTCTCCTGAGTTGTGAACGCCGGGTTCACCGCCCGACGGTGGACTCCCGCACGATGAGCTCGGCCGGGAACGGCGTCGGCGCCGGCGGGGGAGCGGTCGGATCGGCGAGGAGTTGCAGCAGCGCGGCCCCGGCGGCGCGGCCGATCTCGTAGCCGGGCTGCCGCACGCTCGTCAGCGGCACCACGCCCTGGTGCGCGGCGGCGATGTCGTCGAACCCGACGAGCGCGATCTCCTCCGGCACGCGGATGCCGTGGCGGAGCAGCGGCGTGAGCACACCGAGGGCCACGCCGTCGTTCGCGGCGAAGACCGCGTCCGGGCGCTCTTCCGCCGGGAGCTCGACGAGGCCTGCCCCGGCGCGGAGGCCGTCCTCGGTCGCCAGATGCTCGACGTCGAGGACGGAGACGCGGACGTCCGTGCCCGCCACCGCATCGCGCAGGCCGGCGAGGCGGTCATTCGATTGGCTGACCGTCGGGGCTCCGAGGAAGAGGATGCGGCGGCGGCCGAGGGACAGCAAGTGCTCGCCGGCCAGCCGTCCTCCGCCGCGGTCGTCGAAGGTGACCGCGGCCACGGAGGGCGAATCCCGGATGGGGCCGACGACCACCGAGCGGATCCCGCGCGTCGCGAGCTGCTCCAGCCGCGGCACGACATCTCCGCGCGGATAGATGATGATGCCCTGCACCCGGTGGGCCTCGAACATGTCGATGTTCTGCTCCTCGCGGGCGACGTCGCGGGCGCTGTCGCTGAAGAAGAGCGACCAGCCGCCCTCGCGGGCCACGTCGTCGACGCCGCGGGAGAGGTCGTTGAAGTACGGCAGCCAGGCGTCGAGGAGGATGAGGGCGAGGGCCTTGCTCGATCCCGCGCGGAGCTGGCGGGCCGACTCGTTCGGCACGAAGCCGAGCTCGGCGATCGCGGCGCGCACCCGCTCGCGGCTGGCGGCGCCGAGGACGTGCGGGTGATTGAGGTAGTTCGACACGGTCGATGCCGAGACCCCCGCGAGAGCCGCGACGTCCTTCACGCTCGCGGACATGGGTCTCCTTCGGCGGTGGGGCCGTCGGTGTGCGGCCGGATGACGCCCAGGCTAGCGGAGGACTTGTAACGTGCCAAGAAAGTTCTTGACACCCCGGTCGACGGCGACGTAGCGTGACTCGCACACCGGACTTGTAACGTGCCAAGTCCGCGCGGCGACGGTGCCGGACACCCGCCGGAGGAGCGCTCATGAACATCGGCTGCCACGGACTCGTCTGGACGGGGACCTTCGACGCGGACGGCATCCGGCTCGCGGTCGAGAAGACGAAGCAGGCGGGCTTCGACCTCATCGAGTTCCCGCTGATGGATCCGTTCTCGTTCGACGTCGCCGCCGCGAAGGCCGCCCTCGCGGAGCATGGACTCGCGGTCAGCGCCTCGCTCGGGCTCTCCGACGAGACCGACATCACCAGCGGTGACCCCGCCGTGGTGGCCGCGGGCGAGGCGCTCCTGCTCCGCGCGGTCGACGTGCTCGCCGAGCTCGGGGGCACGCACTTCTGCGGCGTGATCTACAGCGCGATGAAGAAGTACATGGATCCGGTCACGCCCGAGGGTCTCGCCTCGAGCCGTCGGACGATCGCCCGAGTGGCGGACCACGCCGCCGACCGGGGAGTCTCCGTCTCCCTCGAGGTCGTCAACCGCTACGAGACCAACGTGCTGAACACCGCGCGGCAGGCGCTGGCGTACCTCGCTGAGGTCGACCGTCCGAACCTCGGCATCCACCTGGACACGTACCACATGAACATCGAGGAGTCGGATATGTTCGCGCCGGTGCTCGATGCGGCCCCGGCCCTGCGGTACGTGCACATCGGCGAGAGCCACCGCGGCTATCTCGGCACCGGGACGGTCGACTTCGACACGTTCTTCAAGGCGCTCGGACGCATCGGCTACGACGGCCCCATCGTGTTCGAGTCGTTCTCCTCGGCCGTGGTCGCGCCTGACCTCAGCCGCATGCTCGGCATCTGGCGCAACCTCTGGACGGACAACGACGAACTCGGGGCGCACGCGAACGCCTACATCCGCGACAAGCTCGTGGCGGTCGACTCCATCCGCCTCCACTGAGACCCGCGGGCGCTTCGAGATCAAGATGTTATTACAGGTCTTCCCCCGCCGCCGATCGTTAGATACATTTAGATACAACTTGCACTGGCCCGGGTGCAGGACGCAGAATTGATCCGATGTTTACGGCGGAACGGTCCGCCGAAATCGCGACAGAACCTTCAAGGAAGCAGGTGAGCGCATGAGTGGACCCATCCTGAGGGTCGAGGGGATCAGCAAGGGATTCCCCGGTGTCCAGGCGCTGAAGGACGTGCATCTCGAGGTGCGCGCCGGCGAGGTGCTCGTCCTCGTGGGTGAGAACGGTGCCGGCAAGTCCACCCTGATGAAGATCCTCTCCGGGATCTACACCAAGGACGAGGGCACGATCACGTTCGAGGGACAGGAGGTCGAGCTCACCAGCCCGCTGCAGGCGCAGGAGCTGGGGATCACGATCATCCACCAGGAGCTCAACCTGATGCCCGACCTCACGGTCGCGCAGAACATCTACGTCGGCCGCGAGCCCACGACGGGCCCGTTCCTGTCGGAGCGGAAGCTCAACCGGCAGACGGCCGAGCTGCTGCAGCGTTTGGACATCCACCTCGACCCCCGCCAGCGCGTGGGAGAGTTGACGGTGGCCGAGCAGCAGATGGTCGAGATCGCCAAGGCGCTGTCCTTCAACGCCAAGGTCCTCATCATGGACGAGCCGACGTCGGCCCTCACCGACAGCGAGGTCGAGACCCTCTTCGTCCTCATCGAGCAGCTCAAGGCGCGCGGCACCGGCATCGTCTACATCTCGCACCGCATGGACGAGCTGCGCCGCCTCGCCGACCGCGTGACCGTGCTCCGCGACGGCACATACATCGGATCACTCGACAAGTCCGAGATCACGATTCCGACGATCATCGAGATGATGGTCGGCCGCGTGATCGACGAGGGCACGCGGCCGCAGGCGCGGGAGCATCTCAACGACCCCATCGTGCTCGACGTGCAGGGGCTCTCCACGCGGAAGCTCCTCAAGGACGTGTCGTTCCAGCTGCACAAGGGCGAGATCCTCGGATTCGCCGGCCTCATGGGCGCCGGCCGCACCGAGACCGCCCGTGCCGTCATCGGCGCCGACCACCGTGACGGCGGCACGATCACGATCGGCGGGCGCACCGTCCGCATCGCGCAGCCCGCGGACGCGGTCAAGCACGGCGTCGGCTACCTCTCCGAGGATCGCAAGCTGCTCGGCCTCATGCTCGAGCAGGACGTGACCTTCAACACCGTGCTCGCGTCCCTCGGCTCCTACGCGAATGGCATCGGCTGGATGGGCGACAGCAAGGCGAAGAACCGCACCAAGGAATACGTCCAGCAGCTGCGGGTGAAGACCCCCTCGGTCAACCAGGTCGTCAAGCTCCTCTCCGGAGGGAACCAGCAGAAGGTCGTCATCGCCCGGTGGCTGATGCGCGACTGCGACATCCTCATCTTCGACGAGCCGACGCGAGGCATCGACGTCGGCGCGAAGGAGGAGATCTACCGCCTCATGCAGCAGCTCGCCGACGCGGGCAAGTCCATCATCGTCATCTCGTCGGAGCTCCCCGAGATCCTCCGGGTCGCGAACCGCATCGCCGTGTTCGCGAACGGCCGCATCACCGGGACGCTCCGCAACGAGGAAGCCAGCCAGGAGAAGATCATGCAACTCGCAGCCCACGGGGAGGAAGACTGATGAGCACCCCACAGCAGTCCGGATCGTCGACGACGACGATCATCCAGACGGCCGTCAACGAGGACACCGACAAGCGCGACGTCGCCGGGTTCCTCAAGCGGCAGTTCCAGCAGTCGCTCGCGTTCGGCACCCTGATCGTCCTGGTGATCTTCTTCTCGATCGCCAGCCCGAACTTCTTCACCTTCAGCAACATCGCCACGGTGCTGCTGTCCACCGCGGTCATCGGCATCCTCGCCCTCGGCACGACGTTCGTCATCATCACCGGCGGCATCGATCTGTCGATCGGCACCGGCATGGCGCTCTGCGCCGTGATGACGGGTGTGCTCATCACCAACCTGGGCCTGCCGGTGTGGGTGGGCGTGCTCGGCGGCATCGCGACCGGTGTGCTCATGGGTCTGGTCAACGGCGTGAACATCACGTTCCTGCGGCTGCCTCCGTTCATCGCGACGCTGGCCATGATGATGATCGCCGGCGGCCTCGCCCTCGTCATCTCGAACGTCGCGCCGATCTACTTCTCCACCTCGGCTCCCGACTTCAAGAAGATCGCGCTCGGCGTGCTCATCCCCGGCATCCCGAACGCGGTGCTCATCACCGCGGCCCTCGCGATCGTCGCCTGGCTCGTGCTGTCGAAGACGCTCCTCGGGCGGTACACGTTCGCGATCGGATCGAACGAGGAGGCCACGCGCCTCTCCGGCGTCAACACGCGCCGCTGGACGATCCTCATCTACATGTTCGCCGGCGCCTTCACCGGCATCGCCGGCATCGTGATCGCCGCCCGCCTCGACTCGGCCCAGCCGCAGATCGGCACGGGCTACGAGCTGCAGGCCATCGCGGCCGTGATCATCGGCGGCACCTCGCTGCTCGGCGGCCGCGGCTCGATCCTCGGCACCGTGATCGGTGCGCTCATCATGAGCGTCCTCGTCAACGGCCTCCGGATCATGTCGATCCAGCCGGAGTGGCAGAACATCGTCGTCGGCGTCGTCGTCCTGCTGGCCGTCTTCCTCGACTCGCTGCGCAACCGCCAGCGCACCTGAGACACGGCGGCGGCGAAACCCGTGCCCGCCGCCGTCCCCGGCTCCGGCCGGATCCCGCGGAACCCTCCGCACAGGCACCACGAATGTCCACCCGCCGGTCCTGGCCGGCACCCACACAGAACAACGGAGTTTCCATGAAATTCGGCAAGAAGACCGCATTCGCGGCACTCGTGGCCGCATCCGCGCTCGTGTTCGCCGGCTGTGCCGGCGGCGGCGACGTGATCGAAGAGGGCTCGGGCGGCGACACCGGCAGCAGCGACGGCGAGATGTACATCGCCATGGTCTCGAAGGGCTTCCAGCACCAGTTCTGGCAGGCCGTCAAGAAGGGTGCGGAGGAGAAGGCCCAGGAGCTGGGCGTCAAGATCACCTTCGAGGGCCCGGCCGCCGAGACCGAGATCGCGCAGCAGCTCGAGATGCTGACCGCCGCGATCGACAAGAACCCGGACGCCATCGCCTACGCCGCCCTCGACCCCGAGGCGTGCGTCGCCCCGCTCGAGCAGGCGAAGTCGAAGGACATCCCCGTCGTCTACTTCGACGCCCCGTGCAACGGCGACGTCGGACTCAGCCTCTCCGCGACGGACAGCAAGGTCGCCGGCGCGCTGGCGGCCGAGCATATGGCCGAGCTGATCGGCGGCGAGGGCGAGGTCGCCATCGTCGGTCACTCGCAGATCAACTCGACGGGTGTCGAGCGTCGCGACGGCTTCGTCGAGAAGATCGAGGCGGACTACCCCGACATCGAGATCGTCGACATCCAGTACGGTGACGGCGACCACCTGAAGTCGGCCGACATCGCCAAGACGCTCATCGCGGCGCACCCCGACCTCAAGGGCATCTACGGCACCAACGAGGGCTCGGCCATCGGCGTCGTGAACGCCGTGAACGAGCTCGGCCTGGAGAAGGGCAAGATCACCATCGTCGGCTTCGACTCCGGTGCAGCCCAGATCAACGCCATCAAGGACGGCACGATGGCCGGCGCCATCACGCAGGACCCGATCGGCATCGGCGCCCAGGTCGTGCAGGCGGCCTACGACGCGGCCAACGGCGACGACGTCGAGGAGTTCTACGACACCGGTTCCTACTGGTACGACAAGAACAACATCGACGACGACAAGATCGCCGCGGTCCTCTACGAGTGACCCGCACGACGGAGCCCCTCGCCTTCGGGCGGGGGGCTTCGTCGTGTTCAGTGGTGCTCCGGGTCCGTGGTCCGTGATCCGTGGTCCGTGATCCGTGGGTGATCGGCGGTCCGATTGCACGACCCCGGGGCGGATGCACGATCGGACCCCCGGTTTCCTCGTGCACCCGTCTCGGGGTCGTGCAGATGAACAGGGTCCGGGGTCGGGTCGGGTCGGTCTGGGGTCTGGGGTCTGGGGTCTGGGTCTGGGTCTGGGATGGGTCTGGGGTCTGGGGTCTGGGGTCTAGGGTCTGGTCTGGGGTCTGGTCTGGTCTGGGGATGGGACCGAGGGTGGGACGGATGCACGACGCGGGGACCGATGTGTGACCGGGTGGGCGGTTGGGTCGTGCCGTCGTGGCGGTGGCGTGCAGGTGAAACCGGATGGCCGAGTGGAGCCGTTCGGCCGTGGGACGGTCAACCGAAGGTGCGGATGCACGACGCGGGGACCGATGTGTGACCGGAGGGGCGGTTCGGTCGTGCCGTCGTGACAGGGGTGTGCAGGTGAAACCGGAGGGCCGAGCGGAGCCGTGCCGCACGGGGACGGTCAGACGGGGGACGGGGCACGACGAAGACGGATGCACGACGGGAGGACAGGGGCACGACGAGGGGGCCGGAATGGGCGTGCGGGCGTGGCGAGGTCGTGCAGGTGAAACAGGGAGACGGAGAGGGGAGACGGTGAGGGGAGACGGAGAGGGGAGACGGAGAGGGGTCAGGGGAGGGGGTCAGAGGGGGCGGAGGAACGTGAGGATCGAGGTGGGCTCGACGATGAGTTCCTGGAGCGCGGCGTTGAAGGGGACGCCGGCGGGTGCGTGGAGATGGGCCTGGAAGGCGTCCTCGTCGCGGTAGACCTCGTAGACGAAGAAGCGGTCGGGGTCGTCGACGAGGCGGTGGGCCTCGAAGACGATGTTGCCCTCCTCGGCGCGGACGACCTCGGCGAAGTCCCGCAGCAGTGCCGCGACGCGGTCGGCGGCCCCGGGCTGCGCGGTGAAGACGGCGTGGAGGACGGTGGGTTCGGGCATGACGACTCCTCGGGTTCGGGTGGTCAGGGGCGGAGGGTCAGGAAGCGCGCCGGCGTCGTGACGAGCATCCGGTGCACCGCGTCATCGCCGACGGCTTCGCGGAGTCGCGGGAGGTAGCGGTCGCCGAGGTAGGCGAGACCCGGCATGCCGCCGTAGGCGATGTACCGGGTGCGACGGGCGACGTCGCCCCCGAGCAGGATCCGGTCGCCGGCCCCGCGCTCGACCACGGCGACCGTGAGCGCCAGCAGCTCCGCGTCGGACCGGGTGCGCGGCCTGGCGAAGCCGTCATAGCCGAGGTGGGCACCGCGCTCGGCGAGCGAGACGTGCAGACCGGGGTCGGGGTCACGGTCGGCGTGGGCCAGGACGACGCGATCCGCTGCCACCCCCTCGGCCTCCAGGAGATCGAGGACCTCGTGGGCCGCGGTGCCGAACTCCAGATGCACCATGACGGGCGCTCCCGTCTCCCGGTGCGCCCGGGCGACGGCGACCAGTGTCGTCCGCTCGAACGGGCTGATGCGCCAGTAGTCGGCCCCGCCCTTCAGCATCCCGGCGCGCACGGGCTCCCCTCCGGGGCCCGCGGCGAGGGGCACGTCTGGCGTCTCGAACACCGCGGCGTCATCCGCCGGCATCCCGCGCGTGAGGTCGGACACGAACAGGGCGGCCAGGCGGTCGGCGCCCCACACCTGCATCGGGTGGTCGGGGCCGTAGTGGGCCTCGCGGTGTCGACCGGTCGTCGCGACGACATGCAGCCCGGTCGCGGCGCTGATGCGGGCGACGGCGGCGGGGTCGCGGCCCAGGCCGAACGGCGTGGCGTCGACCATGGCCTCGAAGCCGCTCGCCCGCAGCAGACCGGCCTCCTCGCCGGACGCGGCCTCGTCGTCGAGCTCGTCCTCGACCAGCAGCGGCGACACCTGGAACAGGTGCTCGTGGTAGTCCACGCGTCCGAGCTGCGACGGGTCGATGTCGCCGAGGACGGTCCGCACGGCGGGCATCAGCGCACCGACTCCGCAGCCTCCGCGAGGCGCTCGACGGTCTCGGGCGTGAGGTCGAGGTCGAACACGTCCGCCACGACCTGCGACCAGCCGTGGATGAAGTACCGCCAGCCGTCGACCACGTGCAGCGCGCGATCGTCCTCCTGCGCCTCGGCCTGGTGCAGGAACTCCAGCGAGCCGCGGTAGTTGAACTCCCACGCGTACGCGCCCTGGGGGAAGACGACCGCGTCGGTCAGGGGCGACCCGGGGCGGTCCTTGCCGAGCCCGGTGGCGTTCGCGATGACCGATCCCGCGGGGGCGGCCGTGACCAGAGCGTCGGCCTCCTCCGGCGTCTCGGTGACGACGTAGCGGAGCAGCCCCTCGGGAGTGCCGTGCTGGCGGTGCACCTCGCGGAGGTGGTCGAGCTTGTCCTGGGTGCGCGCGGTGACGGTGATGAGCGCGGGGGCGTCGTCCCGCTCGGCGAGGGCCCAGCTCAGGGCAGTGCCGGAACCACCGGCCCCGAGGATGACAACCTCGGCACCGGTGCGCGCGAAGTGATCGGCGGGGAGGAAGTCGCGCAGAGCCAGGTCCACCGTGATCGGGTCCTTCGCGCGGCCGGACAGCGTGGAGCCGCGCTTGGCGATGCTCGAGATCTCGGCGCAGGACACCGCGAACGGATCGAGCTCGTCGAACAGATCGGACGCCGCCGCGTACACGTTCATCTTGTGCGTGGTGACAAGCGCGCCGCGGTGGTGCGGGTCGTCGCGGATCTGTTCGACCATGGCGCGGTACTGCGCGGAGTCGGCATCCATCGGCAGGTCGTGGCCGACGAGGGTCCGGGTGGGGAGGCCGAGGATGTCGGCCCACAGCGGGAACACCTTCATGATCGACGACGAGGCGGTGGTGACGCCCACGAAGCCCATGTAGTCGGCGGTGGCGGGGGCGGACGTCGCGGCGGTGGTCATCGGTTCTCCTCGGGGGCGGACGCGGGGACGGGGACGGGGTGGGCGGGGTCGGCGCCACGGAGGACCGCGATCACGTCGTCGAGGGACAGCGCGCCCATGTTGTCGACGGCCTGGGTGGTCTGGGCACCGAGGTGCGGGGTGACGATGACGCGGTCGGCGAGCGCCGGGTCGAGCAGGGGGCTGTCGTGCGCGGCCGTGTCGCCGTCGAGGGTGTCCGCCGCGTACCCGGCGAGGACGCCGTCGCGGAGCGCGTCGGCCACGGCCTGCTCGTCCACGAGGTCGCCGCGGGCGGTGTTGACGAGCACGGTGCCCGGCCGCATCCCGGCGAGGCGGTCCGCGTCGACGAGCTGTTGCCCGCCGGGGGCGTGCAGGGTGATCACATCGGCGGTGCGGAACAGGTCGTCGAGGGTGACGGGTTCGGCGCCGCGGTCCCGCACGAGGTCGGCGGGCAGGAACGGGTCGGAGGCGAGCAGCCGCGGACCGAACCCGCCCAGTCGCCGCGCGACCCCCTGGCCGATCCGCCCGAAGCCGACGATGCCGACCGTCGCGGCGCCGAGCTCCCGGCCGCGGCGCACGGTCCAGTCGCCGGTCCGCACGCGGCGGTCGCCGTCCGGGATGGTGCGCAGGGCGGCGAGCATGAGGCCGACCGCGTGGTCGGCCACCGCGTCGGCGTTCGCGCCGGGGGTGTTCGTGACCGGGATGCCGCGCTCGCGTGCCGCCGCGAGGTCCACCGCCTCGACGCCGACCCCGTAGCGCGCCACGACCTTGAGCTTCGGGCCGGCGGCGAGGTGCGCGTCGGTGACCGGTCCGGTGCCGGCGATCCAGGCGTCGGCGCCGTGCAGCAGCATCCGCAGCTCGTCGAGGTCGTGGTGCGCGGGTCCGCGGAGGATACGGTGTCCGGCCTGCGCGGCGCGCCCGACGAGGTCGAGGTCGCCGTCCGAGAAGGAGCGGCTCGTGACGAGGATGACGCCCATCAGTGCGGCCTTCCGGCGAACCACGGCGCGAGGGCCGTGTAGGCGTCGGTGAAACGCGCGTGGCGCTCGGCGTAGACCGCATGCCGGGAGGGGTCGGGCGTGAACTCGGCGGTGACCTCGCTGAGCGCTCGGGCGGCGGAGAAGTCGGTGAGGCCGAGACCGACGGCTCCCGTGACCGCGGCACCGAGGCTGTTCGCCTCCTCCACGATGGTGCGGCGACGAACCGGCACTCCCCAGACGTCGGCGAGGACGGCGAGGTAGACGTCGCTCTGCGCCCCGCCGCCGACCGCGTCGATGCGGTCGATCGTCGCCCCGGCCTCGCGGAACGCCTGGATGCAGGTGAGGAGGTTGAACGCCGTCCCCTCCAGCACGGCGCGCACGAGGTGGGCGCGCCCGTGGTGGCGGGCGAGACCGACGAAGGCCCCGCGCGCGTCGGGATCCCACAGCGGGGAGCGCTCGCCGAGCAGGTAGGGAAGGAAGTAGAGGTCGTCGGTGTCGACGTCGCTCGCGGCCTCGGCGACGAGGCGCCCCGTCTCCGGGTGCGCGGGGTCGACGGAGAGGGCTTCGGCGATCCACTGCACGGAGGCGCCGCCGGCCTGCATGGTCGCGGTCGGCACGAACGAGCCCGGGACGACGTTGTCGAAGGTGAAGGTCCGCATCGCGGCGTCGTGCAGCGGGGCGTCCGCCGCGAAGGAGATCCACGACGAGGTGCCGAGGCACACGTAGGCGCCGTCCTCGGGCGCCACGATTCCGGAGCCGACCGCGGCGAGCGGTCCGTCGCCGCCGCCCATGACGACGCGGACGCCGGTGTGCAGCCCGAGCGCTTCGGCCGCGGCGGCCGTGAGCGGGCCCGCGATCTGCGTCGACTCCAGGATCTCGGGGAACAAGGCGGGATCGAGCCGCGCGGCGGAGAGGATCTCAGGGGACCACGTGCCGGCGACCTGGTCGTACGCGTTCGTGCCGGAGGCGTCCGAACGGTCGGTGGCCAACCGCCCGGTCAGCCGCAGCACGATGAAGTCCTTGGCCACGCACACCCGGCGCACGCGCTCCCACACCTCGGGTTCGTTGTCCCGGACCCACATGACCTTCTCGATCGAATAGGTGGGGTTGAGGCGGTGACCGAGGATGCCGTAGGCGCGTGCGGCGCCGACCGCCGCCTCGAGCTCGCGCTGCTGGGCGCCGGCGCGGGTGTCGGCCCAGATGATCGCCGGCCGCGCGGGCTCTCCGTCGGCATCGAGCAGCACGGCGCCCATCATCTGCCCGCTGACCACGAGCCCGGCGACGTCGGCGGCGGCGGTACCGGTGCGCGCGAGCAGATCGCGGGTCGCCGTGACGACCGCGTGCCACCAGTCGGCCGGGTCCTGCTCGGCGACGCCGCCGACCGCGAAATGCGCCGGATACGGCACCGTGACCGCGGCGATCAGGCGGCCGTCGTCGTGGTGCAGGGACGCCTTGTTCCCGGTCGTGCCGAGGTCGTGGGCGATGATCATTGCCGGAGCCTATTCCGCGTAGGGACGCAGGTCGACGCCGGACTCCGCGCGGAACGCCCGCGAGCCCATGCCGTGCTCCAGCACCCAGCCGTAGTCGTGGCCGGCACCTCCCGGGTACACGGCGAGGAAGGAGTAGGGCTCGTCCCCCGTGTTCACGGAGCGGTGCGCCCAGCCCGGCGGGATGTAGCCGATGGTGCCCGGGAGCATGTCGAGCCACTCGGTGCGCTCGCCGTCGAACATGAGCAGTCCGCCGCGGCCGTGCAGCGCGAGGTAGATCTCGCCCTGGTGGTCGGGGTGCTGGTGGCCCTTGGTCATCCAGAGCTCGCCGCCGGTGTCGCCGGGCATGATCGTCGTGATCGACTGCGGCAGCTCGCGCTCGATCTCGGGCACAGGGGAGCTGACGACCGTGTAGACGATCGGGTCCTCGCCCGCGGCGGCGGCCGCCCAGGCGTCGTGGTCGCGGAACAGGCCCTCGAGGTCGGACATCCGCCGGGTCAGCGTGGGGCCTTCGGGGGAGAGGGTGAGCTTCTCGGCGTCGAAGGCGATCGCCATCGGGGAGATCGGCGGGGTCTGGTACTCGGGCATCCATGCTCCTCGAAACGGGTGCTGCGTCGTCGCGCAACCTGTAATGACAAGCTCACTGTACCTGTTATGACAGGTTGCGTCCAGTGCTCTCCCGCGCGCGAGGAGCCGCGCATGCGGCGGTCTCAGCGGGCAAGCACGCGCTCCAGATGTGCGCGCCCGTCGCGGATCGCGGCCGCCGTCACGTCGTCCCACCCGGGATACTCCGCATGGCCGGCCGGAAGCACCGCCAGCTCGAGATCGCGGGCCCCCGCGGCGACCGCGAACTGTCCCTGCGGCGGCACGTACTGGTCCCAGAGAGCCGCCTCCACCCGGACCGGTACCTCCGCGAAGCCGATGCTCGTGGAGGAATCGAACCAGCGCAGCACCTCGCGTGCCTCGGGGTGGCGCTGCACGTGCTGACGCACGGTCTCGCCGCTCCCCAGGCATGGCACCGCCAGCCGTTCGTCGTACTGGCCGAAGCTCGGCACGATCAGGGTGGCCCCCACGAACCGGTCGTCCCACGGCAGCGCGAGGGCGCCGATGCCGCCGCCGAAGCTCTCCCCGACGTAATAGAGAGGAAGCGCGCCGACGACCGAGACGAGGACGTCGGCCGCCAGCCACAGGTCGCGCGCGCACAGGCCGAGCACGTAGCGCTCCGGATCGTCGATGCCCGCGAGCACGTGCTCCGGGGTCGGCTCGGGTGCACCCACTCCCGCGTTCAGCACGCCGAGTCCGCGGGCCACGGGATAGATCGCCGCGACGTCGTCCGGCACCCGCGCGAGGTCGACCGCCTCGCGTCCGCCGTACCCGTGTCCGTGCACGACGCCGGCGCGGGGCGTGCCGTGGAGGGGCTCGACGACCCAGGCGCGCAGTCGAACGCCGTCGACGCCGGCATGCTCGACGACGGAGACCCGACGGCCCTGCTCCTCGGAGGTGGAGAGGACGACGGGGGCCGCGTCCACCGTGGCGGCCTCCCGCCGCCAGCGTCGCCAGCGGTCGACGAACCCGGGCGGCGCGGGCACCGGGAGCACGGCACGGAGGTCGGCTTCGGTCCGGCCGTAGCTGCCGTCGAATGCGGCATCGGGGAACCAGGTGGCGTAGGGCTCGGGGAAGGTCATGCGGGCTGAGGGATCCTGTTCCGGGAGTGGGGCGGGCGGGGGTGCGTGGCAGACTGGAGGCTCCATCGGAAGGAGACCGCGTGCTGGTCACGGAACGCCGCGAGCGCATCCTCGCCCTGACCCGCGATCGCGGTACCGCCTCCATCGTCGAGCTCGCGGCGACGCTGCAGGTGAGCGAGATGACGGTGCGGCGCGACATCGATCAGCTGGCCGAGGAGGGTGCGGTCGAGCGCATCCGCGGCGGCGTGCGGGCGCGAGGTCATCAGCGCCTGGCTCCGGCTCCGGCGGCCTCGGCGGAACGGCGGGCGATCGTCGCGGCGGCCGCGGGCCTCGTCGAGCCGGGCATGGCGGTCGGCATCTCCGGCGGACCCACGGCCCTGGCGCTCGCGAGGGAGCTCGTGCGCGTCCCGGAGCTCACGATCGTCACGAACGCTCTGCCGGTCTCCGACCTGTTCTCGCCGCCGGACCGCGCCGACGCTCCGTACACGCAGACGGTCGTGCTCACCGGGGGCGTGCGCACGCCCTCCCAGGCGCTCGTCGGGCCGGTCGCCGTCCGCGCCCTCGAGCACCTGCACTGCGACCTCGTGTTCCTCGACGCCCACGGGCTCGACGAGCAGGCCGGCATCACGACCATGAACCTGCTGGAGGCCGAGACCAACCGGGCGCTCATGGCCGCGGGCCGGGAGGTCGTCGTCCTCGCGGAGCACACCCGCTGGGGCGTGGTCGGGCTCACGACCGTGGCCGACCTCAGCGACATCGACCGCCTCGTCACCGACGACGGCCTCGACGACGGCGCGCGGGAGCTGCTCGCCGCGCACGTCGGCACCCTGCACGTCGCGCCGCGCGACGGCGGCGACGAGCGTGCGCTCGCGACGGCCCTTGCGGACTGAGTCCGCCGCCGTCATCGGGCCGTGCTCGCCCGCGGGATGAGCCGGGCGCCGACCGTCACGTGCCGCACCGGGAGATCCGCTCCCGGCGGCGCGGCGATCTGCCGTTCGAGCTCCGTGAACGCGGCGTCCACGAGGCGGGCGTGGTCGGGAGCGATGGTGCTGAGGGCGGGGACGGCGAAGCGCGCGGCCCGGATGTCGTCGATGCCGACGACGGCGACGTCACCCGGCACGCTCCGTCCCTGGGCCTGAAGGGCGGCCAGCGCACCGAGGGCGACGGAGTCGTTCGAGCAGACGATGCCGTCGAGGTCGGGGACCGCGGCGGCCATCGCCCCGGCGACGCGCTCACCCTCCTCCGCCGTGAAGGCGTCGACCTGCGCGGTGAGGGCGGGGTCGGCCGGGATGCCGGCGGCGGCCAGGGCCTCCAGGTACCCGGCGTGCCGACGGTCGGCGGCATCCGAGGGGCGGGCGTCGCGGCGTCCGACGAATCCGATGCGGCGGCAGCCGACCGCGAGCAGGTGCTCGGTGGCCGTGTAGGCGGCGGCCCGGTTGTCGATCGTGACGTGCGTGAACGGGCTCACCTGGATGTGCTCGCCCAGCAGCACGAGCGGCCCGGGGGAGGTGCGGCGCGTGAGGTCGGCGACCGTGAGCGAGCGCGGGATGTGGATCAGCCCGTCGATGGGCGGCAGGCCGACGCCGTTGGCGACGTCGATCTCGCGGCCGTGGTCGCCCTCGGTCTGCACGATGAGCACGGCCAGCCCTCGGTCGTCGGCGCCCCGGACGATGCGCGAGCCGAGCTCCGCGAAGTACGGCTCCTCCAGATGCGGCACCGCGAGCGCGATGAGTCCCGTTCGGGTGGCCCGCGCGACGGGGAGCACGCGGCCGCCGGGCGAGGTGGTCACCTGCGGCCTCCTGGAGGGACGACGGTCTCCGCCGGGACGACGGATGCCCTTCACGTTAGCGCTCTCCGTCACGATTGCACTCGGAACGCGATCACGCGTGCCTCCGCGACGCCGTTCGTCCGCTCCACCACGAGGCGGGCGGCCGTGAAGGCACCGAGGTCATCCGGCAGCGGATGCACCCGCAGGCGATGACGGTTGTGCCGCTCCTCGGCCACGGTGCGCCACTCCTCGGAACCCGCCTGCTGCACCTCGACCCGGTAGTCGCGCACGAGCTGGGGCAGCACCTCGTCGGGGCTGCGGTGGTGATGCAGGGTGTTGAGCTCGAGGTCCACGTCGTCGTCGAACACGAGGCGGATCTCGGAGGCCGAGACCGGCTGCTCCCAGTCCAGGCGCAGCCACTGCGGACCCTCGGCCTCCGGGGCGGACGCCCACAGGTGCGGTCCGCCGAACGGGCGGTTGTACCCGGAGACGGCGCGCTCCGGCGCGACCGCCTCGGAGTCCGGGCTCGTGCGGAACGCGGGCACCCGTCCGCGCAGCGGCTTGGTCGGCCACTGCACGAGGAGACCGTCGCGGTCGACCTGCACGTTCCGGTCGTCGTTGTCGACCCGGTGCACGAGGGTGAGCACTCCGGGCGGGAGCTCGTCGGCGAGCTGCACCTGCACCTGCGGGTTCGCGCGGAGCACGATGATCGCGTTCTGCGGGTCCTTGGGGGCGAAAGGCGTCTCCGCCCGCACCCAGGACGGACCACCGGCGGGGACGTCGATCACGGTGCGGTGCTCGAGCACCGCGGGCACAATGTTCTGCGGACGGCCCGTGGACCAGACCTCCACCGTGACCTGCGTGTCGGACTCGGCGCCGAGCAGCAGCTCGGTCGTGTCGAGGCGCGGGTGCACGGGGACGACGATGCCGAGGTCGTCCGTCAGGGTGTGCGGGGTCGCCGCGGCCAGGGTGCTCTCCGGGGTGCCGATCGTGCGCAGGGTGCTGGACGCGGTGACGGCGGCGGTGCGGGCGAGGTCGGAGGGATCCTCGTTCGCGACTCCGATGAGGGAGGCGTCGGCGCGGAGCAGCGTCTGCCGGAGTTCCGCACGATGGTGCTCGTACAGCGCGCGGGGCGTGGCGTCGTGCGCGTAGCAGAGGGCGGCGGCGGTGCCCGCGGCCTCGCCCATCGCCGCGCACGTGGCCATCACTCGGGCGGCACCGAAGGCGATGTGCGTGGCCGAGATATCGCGACCCGCCATGAGCAGGTTGTCGACGTTGACGGAGTAGAGCGAGCGGAACGGGATCTCGAAGACGCCGTCCGAGAAGCGCTGCACCGCGCCCGCCCCCGTCGCGTACATGCCCTCGGCGGGATGGAGGTCGATGGACCAGCCGCCGAACGCGATGCCGTCATCGAACGACGTCTGCTCCAGGATGTCCTGCTGGCGCAGCGTGTAGTCGCCGATGAAGCGGCGGTACTCGCGCTTGCCGGGGATGTTGCCGATCCACTCCAGGGTCAGGTTGTCGGCGTCGAACTCGCCGGAGTTCTTGATGTGGTCCCAGATGCCGAGGATCACCGACCGCAGCTCGTCGCGGATGGCCTCGTTGTCGTCGACGATGTCGAGCGTGCCGCCCCACTCGATCCACCAGTAGTGCGCGCCGCTGTCGCCGCTGCGGATGATGCGCGACGAGGGGATCGGGGTGGTCGAGATGTCCTTCGCGCTCTCCGGCGCGACGTACTTCACCGGGTGCCCGAGATCCTTCGTATAGAAGAGGAGCGTCGAGCCGAGGAACTCGCGCACGGGCTGCTCGGGCGCCCAGTCCTCACCGAACTCGCTGCGGCTCTCCTTGCCCAGCCGGTGCCGGGCGCCGACGAGACGGCCGACCAGCCCGTCGCCCGTGCAGTCCAGGAACAGGGGCCCGCGGAAGACCGTGCGGATCTCGGAGCCCATCGTCCAGCCGGTGACCGACCGGACCCGACGGGCGTCGTCGGGTCCGGTGGCCTCGACCTCGAGCACCTCCGTGTTCAGGAACAGCGTGAGGTTGGGCTCGCGGCGCACGATGTCGAGCACCACGTCGTCCCAGTACACGGGGTTGCCCTCGGGGTTGCGGAACTGGTTCTCCCGGTACATCTCGCCGATGATCCCGGTCTCCCGCGCCCACCGCTGGTTGCCGTGGGCGGTCGCTCCGCACACCCAGACCCTCACCTCCGACGAGGAGTTGCCGCCGAGTACCGGCCGGTTGTTGATCAGCACGGTACGTCGGCCGAGGCGGGCGGCCGCGACGGCGGCGCTCACTCCGGCGAGGCCGCCGCCGACGACGATGATGTCGGCTTCGACGGTCTGGGTGCGCATGGGGATGGGTTCCTTTCGGGAGGGGTGGTGGTGCCGCTCAGCGCGCGGCGATCGCTTCGATCTCGTAGACGCGGGCGACGTCGGTGGCGGAGTCGGACGGGTCGGTGATGAGGAGTCGCACGGCGTCGGCGGTCCGTCCCTGGGCGTCGACGACGACCGTCGTCTTCGTGTTGCCGGTGATGGTGCCGACAGTGACCCAGCCGCCGGCGGTCCGGAGCTGCACGGTGAAGTCGCGCAGCACCGACGTCTGCGGCGGCCCGACGGTGTAGCCGCTGCGCACCCGGACGACGTCGAGCGGCGCGGCCTCGTCCCACGCGACCGTGATGGTCGGCTGGGTGTCGGAGGCCGCCGAGATCCACCGGCTCGCATCCGTGCACCCGCCGTCAATGGCCTTCTCCGGGCCGGTGTCGGCGCGGAGCTGGGACGAGGCGGTCGCGGTGCCGCCGAGCGCCAGGTTCTCGCCGCCGGCGTCGCCACGGAGGGAGGCGACGATGGCGGAGAGGCTGGTGGTGCCGGCCTGGCCGTCGCGCGGGATCTCGGCGTGCCGCAGCGTCCCGCCGCCGGGAACAGCGGGGGCGCTGAGGTAGACGACGTCGGTGCCGGCGGCGCGGGTCGCCGCGCGGAGCCGCTGCTGGCCCACGACGGGGTCGCCCACGGTGTCGGCGGTCCATCCGGAGGCTCCGGCGGTCAGCAGCACGGTCTGGCTGCGGGTGATGCCGCAGTCCTGCACCGAGATCACCGCGTACACGCGGGTCTCACCGCCCGCGGTCGTCGTGTCGAGGGCGGCGATGGTCTGCACGCCGCCACCCAGGGCGTCCGTGTCCACGAGGGTCTCACTCGTCCAGGCCGAGCCGGTCCAGGTCGCCCATCGCACGTCGAAGGCGTTCTCCGTCTCATCCGCGTACCGGTAGGTCACGCCCACGAGCTCGCCGTCGGCGAGGGCCATCTTCGCGGTCTGCACTGCCGGCACGGCGTCGCCGATGGTCTCGCCGGGCTCGTAGCCGCGCCACACGACGGCGCCGGGGGTGTCCGGGCGGATCGGTGTCGGCAGCGCCTGCCCGGCGATGTCGCGGAAGCCGCCCGTGGCCGGGTCGTACACCGCGTACGAACCGAGGTGACGGTAGGGATCGGCGGGCCACGGACCCCACTCCCACAGCACGTGCACCTTGCCGTCCGCGTCGACCTCGAGGTCGTCCGGGTAGAAGGAGTGGTTCACGGCCGCGGCGATCGTGGTCTCCCGGCTCCACGTCCCGGCGGCGGGGTCGTAGCGGTACAGCACCCCGTCGCGGCGGGCCTGCGGGTCGGCGCCCACCCGCACCATGAGCCAGATGTCGCCGTCGGCGCCCTGCGCGGTGACCGGGTAGGAGATCGCGGCGCCGGCGTCGGGCATCTCGGCGCTCACGTCGACGAGCGAGGTCGCGTCGTAGGGCACGGTGGAGCGGAAGTACTTCCACGGCTCGTGGTGCATGGAGACGAACGCGTGGATGTACCCGTCGCCGTCGATCGCGATCGAGGGCTGGTTGTGGCCGTTGTCGTCCGCATACTCCGCGCAGGCCCCGGTCGCCAGGCGCAGGCAGCCCGATGTCCACGTGCCGTCGGCGGCGCGGACGGCCAGGTTCACCTGGTGCTTCGCCGCCACCGAACCGGGCACGTTGTAGGCGAAGTACGTCTCGTCGCCGTCGACGACGAGCGGGTTCCACCAGCCGGACTGGTTGGAGCTGTCGACCGTGACGGGCACGGTCTCGACGTCGGGGGTCGCGGCGGCGGCCGGAGCCGGCGCGGTGAGGACGAGTGCGGTGAGGGCGGCGGCAGCGGTGGCGCCGGCCTTCCAGCGGAGGTTCATGGCGATGCTCCTCAGCCCAGCAGCTTCTGCGCCTGGTCGCCGGCCTGCGCCATCGCGTCCTTGGCGCTCTGCTGTCCCACGAGGACGGCCTGCACGCGGTCGGCGATCACGGTCTCGATCTGGGCGTACTGCGGATACTGCCAGAACGGGTTGGTGGTCGCGGTCGCCGTGATCTTCTCGGCGAAGCGCGAGCCGAACGCGTCGGACGCCACTTCCTTCGAGGCCTGCGCCTCCTCGGTCACTGGCGGCAGGCCGCGCAGCTCGTAGTCGCCGAGCACCGCCTTCAGGTCGCTCGTGGCCCACTGGCCGAAGTCCCCGGCCGTGCGGGTGCTGTCTCCGGCTCCGCCGCCGACGATGGCGATCGCGCCACCCCAGACGAGGGCGCGCGGGGTGTCGCCCTTCTTCAGCACGGGGCGGGACTCGGGCACGAGCTTGGAGGCGAGGTCCGGATCCGGCGAGTCCTTCGTGACGGACGCGCGGCCCACGGGGGCGTCGTCGTAGATGGCGGCGCGGCCCTGGGAGAACAGCGAGCGGGCGTCGAAGCGGTCGACGTCGGCGGCGATGAGCCCCTGGTCGTACAGCGACTTGTACCAGGTGACCGCTTCGATGCTCGCGTCGTCGCCGATCGTGACCTTGCCGTCCTTGACGAGGTCGCTGCCGAACGTCTGCATCCAGATGAGGACGTCCTTGAGCTGGGCGGCCTTGGTCGAGGCGGCGTAGGGGATGAGGCCGCCGCCGAGGGCCTTGAGCTTCTTCAGCGCCGCCTCGAAGTCGTCGACGGTGGTCGGGAACGTGGAGATCCCCGCCTTCTTCAGGAGCTCGGCGTTGGTGATGAGCCCGATCGCGCCGATGGTCCACGGGAATGCGTACTGCTTCCCGTCGAGCTGCGTGGCCTCCAGGCTCGACGCGGTGTAGCCGCGGCCCTTCGTGAGTGCCGAGACGTCCTCCAGCTTGCCGAGCGCGGCCAGCGAGGCGAGCCAGGCGACGTCGACGTGCGCGGCGCCGGTGAACTGCCCGCCGCGCACCTGCAGCATGAGCTGCTTGAAGTACTCGTTGTAGGGGAAGGAGACCTCGGTGATGCCGACGTCGTTGGTCTTCTTGTAGCCGTCGAGCAGCGCGCGGGTCGCCGGGGCGGCGGCCTCCTCGGTCAGCGACCAGCTGGAGAAGGAGAAGTCGGTGGCGGTGAAGTCCCCGGTGCCGAGCCCGGCGCCGGGGGAGGATGACGGACTGCCGTTGCCGCCGCCGCTCGGCATGCAACCGGCGAGGAGGAGGCCGGCGGCGCCGAGCCCGGCGAACTGCAGGAGCTGGCGACGGGAGACGGTGGTGTTCTCGGACATGGGGGTGCTCTCTCTTCTTCGAGGGACTGCGGATGAGGGGTGGTGCGGGTCAGCCCTTGACCGCGCCGGCGGTGAGCCCGCCGACGAGGAAGCGCTGCAGGGCGATGAACGCGATGGCCACGGGGAGCGAGACCACCAGCGAGGCCGCCATGAGTTCCGGCCAGGCGGTGGACGCCTCGCCGATGAACGTGTTGACGAGTCCCGGCGGCAGGGTCTGCTTGTCGGGGCCGGCGAGGGTGAGGGCGAAGATGAAGTCGTTCCAGCCGCGGACGAACGCGAACAACCCCGCGGCGATGAGGCCGGGCGCGGCCAGCGGCAGCACGATGGAGTGGATGATGCGCATGCGGGAGGCCCCGTCGACGCGGGCGGCCTCGATGAGCTCGTCCGGGATCGTGTCGAAGAAGCCCTTCAGCATCCACACGCACAGCGGCAGCGTGAACGTCGTGAACGACAGCACGAGCGCCGTGTAGGTGTTGAGCAGGCCGTAGGCCGAGAACACCGCGTAGAGGGTGATGAGCAGCAGCGCCTGCGGGAACATCTGCGACGCCAGCACGAAGTACATGAGGCTGCGGCGGCCGCGATAGCGGAACTTCGAGAACGCGTAGCCCATGTAGGCCGACACGAGGACCGAGAGGATCGCGGTGATGACGGAGACGACGATGCTGTTGCGGAGGTAGCCGAACAGGGCCGGGTTGTTCGCGAGGGCGGCGTAGGCCTCGAACGTGATCTCGGTGGGGAACAGCTTCGGCGGGTAGCTGAACACCTCCGTGCGCGGGGTCAGCGAGGTCGCGAGCAGCCAGTACACCGGCAGCAGGGCGAACCCGCCGAACACGACGACGGCGATCCAGGCGCTCACGGTGGAGGCACGGCGGTCGGCGCGGTGGCGTCGACGACGGGGTGCGGCGGGCGGGGCGGAGACGGCGGCCACCGTCTCCTCGGTCAGCACGGCGGTCATCGCTTCTCTCCCTTCTCGGACAGGCGGACGTAGACGACGACGAGCGCCATCAGCAGGATCATCCAGAGCAGGCCGATCGCCCCGGCGTGGCCGAGGTCGAAGCCGTCGAACGCGGTCTCGTACACGGCGGTCGCGAACGTCTGGGTGGAGCCGGCGGGACCGCCGCCGGTGAGGACGTAGATGATGTCGAAGTGCTGGAAGTTCCAGATGAACTCCAGCAGGATCACGAGGCCGATGATCCCGCTCATCTGCGGGACCGTGATGGAGAAGAAGCGGCGGACGGTGCCGGCGCCGTCGATCTCGGCGGCCTCGTGCAGCTCGATCGGCACGGTCTGCAGGCCGGCGAGGAGCATGACCATCATCCAGGGGAACGACTGCCAGGTCTTCGCGACGATCACGGCGATCATGGCGGTGGTGGGGTTCGCGAGCCACGCCTGGGGGGAGTCGATGAGGCCGACGGTCTCCAGGGCCGCGTTGAGCACGCCGTAGTTGGCGTTGAAGATCCACATCCACAGGAACGACACGACCACGCCGGGGATCAGCCACGGGATGAGCATGAGGCCGCGGAGCACCTTGGCGCCGCGGATGCGCGTGTTCAGGGCGAGGGCGAGGCCGAAGCCGATCACGAACGGCGCGATGGTCGTGCCGAGGGTGAAGACGAGGGTCTGGGTGAGGAGGGGGAAGAACTCGCCGGTGAGCACGTCGACGATGTTCTGGAAGCCGACGAACTCACGGCCGGGTTCGACGAGGCTCTGCTTGTAGAACGCGGTGATGAGGGCCGTGATCAGCGGGTACACGACGACGGCGGCGAGGAGCGCGAGGCCGGGTGCCGTGAGGAGGAGCGCGAACATCCCGTCCGAGAGGCGACGGGGCCGGCGACCTGTTCCTATCTGTGAGGAAATGGTCTGTTCTGTCATCTAGGTCATCCTTGGCCTGGGGTGATGTGTCCGCACTCTCGCGGTGCGGTCTCGGGCTTCCTCAGTATTTCCGGCAGATTACGGCGACGTCAACTGGAGAGCGCAATAGTCAGAAAGTGGTGGAAAGTGTTTGCTTTGTGAACTGATTCACCCGGATGGCGCGCTCGGTACGATCACGACATGGGGTTCTCACTGCTCGGCCTGGCGGTGAGTCTCGCGATCTTCCTGCCGAACCTGCTGCTGATCCCCTTCCCGCCGAGGCCGAAGCTCGAGAGCCCGGCGGTGCCCCGTGTGCTCCTCGTGTTCGAGAGGGCAGGGCAGGCGCTCTGCATGACGGTCCCGGCGATCACGGCGACCGGCGCAATCGCGTGGGGGTGGGCGGTGCCGATGGCGCTGGCGGTGCTCGCGTACGGGGCCCTCTGGATCCGCTACCTGCGTCGCGGCCGGCCCGCGTCGGCGCTGTTCGACACCGTCTTCGGCATCCCGGTGCCGATGGCTCTCGCGCCGGTGGCCGCCTTCCTCGGCGCTGCGGCCTGGTTGCAGAACCCGTGGATCGCGCTCGCCGCGGTGATCCTCGCGATCGGGCACATCCCGACGTCCCTCCTCGCGGCTCGGGCGTCGCGGTAGCGCTGGCTGTTGCGCTTCTCGGATGACGGGTTGACGCGGTTGACATCCAAGCGCAGACTGGTTGACATAGTCGACAAGGAGGCCCGAGATGTCGTTGATGGCACCGGAGGGAGCTCAGCGCGAGCAGCAGGAACGTGCGAAAGAGATCGCGGAGGACGTATACGAGCAGCTCGTCAGCCTCGCCGGTCGGGGGACGAACCTCAGTGCTCTCGGACCTGCCACCACTGTCGCCCGCACAATGGTCGAGCGGCTCGGGACAGCCGAGAACCCCTGGGCTGATATCGTCGGCCCCTGCTTCACGAGCGGCGCACTGCAACGCGAACTCAACATGACGCGCTCCGGGGTCTCGAAAGCCGTCAAGGAGCACCGGATCCTTCGGGTGACGACGTCGGACGGCATCAATCTCTATCCGACGTTTCAGGTCCGTGCTGGCGCCATCGTCCCTGGTCTCGACCGTGTCCTGCGCGCGCTCGCGGTGGGAACCATGAGCACATGGACCTGGGCGCAGTGGTTGAACGGCGTCACGCAGGACGAGAATGGTGAACCCCGTCCCCGCAACATCGACCGCTTGATCAGTGGCGACCTCGACGGCGTTCTGCGCGACGCGCAGCATGATGCGTCGGCGTGGGCGGCATGAGCGCCGTCCAAGGCCCGCCGCCTAGCCCCAGTGTGTTGCGCGCCTTCCCGACCGAGGCCCTTCCGGCTGGACAGGTGATGCTCCGCGCTCACGCCGTCAATCGTTCCGCGTGGTGGTTCGACAACGGGCCTGGAGGGCGCTTCAATCTCCGTGGTGACAGGGGTACCTGTTGCGCTGCCACCTCTCTGGCTACGGCAGTTCGTGAGCGGGTGCGCGAGAAGGTCTCCCAAACGAGGGTCGTCGACCTCGCATTCGCGAACGAGTTCATCGTGTCCACGATCGCTGCGCCCATCCCGTACCAATGTGCCGCGGTCAGCCATGAGGACGCAGCCGACTTCGGTGTGGTTCGGGAGTTGGTCACCATGCATGACTACGCGGTGCCTCAAGCGTGGGCGGGGGCGCTCGACGGTGCAGGGTTCGACGGGGTGCACTACGGCAGCGCCTATACGACCGGAGCCCCGAGCGCCGTCGCTCTGTTCGGCGCGTCCGGCGCGCCGGACGCGCGAGCGCCGTTCGCGGCGACCCCGCTGATGGGTGGTGCCGAAGCTTGTACCAGTATCGGATGGACGGTCGGCACCCCACCCTCATCGGGGCTGACGATCATCAGCTGATCGCGTCGGCGTTCGTGGTGTTGTCGGCTGTGAGTCGATTTGGAAGTGGGCCTGGTGCCCCACCCTCTGTGGCGATCGGAGCCGAACGGTCTGACGTCGTGCTGTCGCGTCGCAGAACCGAAACGATCAGTATCGATCCTTGCTAGTCGATTATCGATTGGCTACTGTCGGAGCAGCCGCTCCCGCGGCGCCGCGCGCATCGGCCGTGCGGGAAGCGACAGTTCGGAGACGCGATGAAGCGTGTACTGGCAAGCCTGACCCTGGCGGCGGTGTTCGGATCCGCCCTCGCTGCGGCGGTCCCGTCGGCGGCTGCGGCCGCGGACGATGACGCCCTCTACCTCGCGCCGGGAGGTGACGACGCGGCCTCCGGCACGATCGACGACCCCCTCGCGACGCTGGAAGGCGCCCGCGACCGGATCCGCGCGCTGAAGGCGGATTCCGCGCTCCCGAACGACGGCCTCACGGTGTACCTCCGGGAGGGCACGTACCCCCGCTCGGCGTCGTTCGAGATCGGCGCGCAGGACTCGGGCACTGCCGACGCCCCCATCACCTACCGCTCGTACCCGGGGGAGACTGCCACCCTCACCGGCGGTCGCGAGCTGCCGCGCGACCAGTTCGCCGCGGTCGACGACGCGGCGGTGACCGACCGCATCATCGACCCAGCTGCCCGCGACCGTGTCGTCGGGATCGACCTCGCCGACCTCGGCATCACCGACTACGGCCAGCTCAGCCGCCACGGCTACTGGAAGGCCAACGACGTCAGCACCACCCCGCCCATGGAGCTGTTCATCGACGGCCAGGGCATGACCCTCGCGCGCTGGCCCAACGCCGACGCGGCCACCCCGACCGTGCAGATGGGCGACATCGTCGACGCCGGCCCCGACCGCAACGACGCCGACCTGCAGGAGCGCGGCGGCACGTTCAGCTACGGCTACGACCGCCCGAAGCACTGGACGCAGGCCGAGGACGTCTGGCTGGACGGCATCTTCGGCTACAGCTGGGAGTGGTCGTACAACAAGATCGAGAGCATCGACACCGAGGCGAAGACCATCACCCTCCGCTACGGCGAGATGTCCGGGATCATGAAGAGCTGGTTCCCCGACTTCCACTTCGCGCAGAACCTGCTGGAGGAGCTCGACGCCCCCGGCGAGTACTACATCGACCGCGACGCCGGGAAGCTGTACCTCATCCCGAATGCCGCGTTCACGTCGGGTCGCGGCGCCGTGACGGTGACGACCCTCGACGAGCCGATGCTGCGCGCCGACGGCGCCTCATATGTGAACTTCGACGACCTCGTGATGGAGTACGGACGCGCGACGGCCGCCGTGATCCTCGGCGGCTCGCACGTGACGATCTCGCACAGCGACATCCGCAACTTCACCGACGGCGGCGTGCTCATCAACTCGCCAGGCCGCTACACCTACGACGGCATCCCGGTGAACCGCGGCGGCCGCGACCACGCCGTCACCGACAGCCGGCTCACGCACGTCGGCGGCGTCGGCGTGGTGCTCCAGGGCGGTGACAAGACGACGCTCGAACCCGGCCGCAACCGGGTCGAGAATTCCGAGATCGCCGACTTCGCGTACTACCACAAGGCCTACAACCCCGGCGTGATGTTCGACGGCGTCGGCAACATCGCCAGGGACAACGAGATCCACGACGCCCCACATCCCGGGATCATCGTGCACGGCAACGACCACCTGTTCGAGCGCAACGAGGTGTACGACGTCTGCAAGCAGTTCCACGACCTCGGTGCGATCTACATGAACTCCGGTAAGACCCCGCAGCAGCGCGGCCACGTGTTCCGTGAGAACTACTTCCACGACATCGGCGTCGGCATGGCGGGCGTCGAGGGCATCTACGCCGACAACTTCACGTGGGACCTCACGATCGAGAAGAACGTGTTCGTGAACATGGGCAACGGCGCGATCAAGAGCGGCTCGGCCGACTACATCGAGGCGCGCAACAACGTCTTCGTCGACGCCTACGCCCCGTACGACAACTACGAGCAGTGGATGGGCAATCAGGAGGGCAACGTCGTCGACCGCGACTACATGCCGGCCTGGGAGAAGGTGTTCGCCGACAACAACGACTTCGTCGGCACGCCGTATCTGACGAAGTACCCCGAGCTCGCGCACTTCTTCGAGGACGACCACCACTTCCCGAACCACAGCACCTTCGCCGAGAACGTCGTGTGGAACCCGAACCGGGCCCGGATGGCCGGCGTCAACGAACACGGCGCGAAGGACGGGAAGAACCTCCTGAACTACGAGGACAACTGGGTGGCCGACGCCGACCCCGGCTTCGTGGACGCCGCGAACGGCGACTACACGCTGAAGGCCGATGCGGCCGTGTTCGACCAGATCCCGGGCTTCGAGTCCATCGCCTTCGGCGAGATCGGGGTCGACGGCACGATCGGGCAGACGCAGCAGCCGCAGACCGTCCCGCTCGAGGGCATCGCGTTCGACAGCGACACGCTCACGATCGACGCGGGCGACGAGGTGCGCGTGCGCGCCGTGCCGCTGCCGTGGAACGCCGACGACGCCGCGGTGACCTACGCCTCGGCCGATGCCGCCGTCGCCACCGTGAACGACAAGGGCGTGGTGCTCGGCATGGGCCCCGGCACGACCACGGTCACGGCGACGGCGAAGGCCGATGCCACCAAGACCGCGACCATCGAGGTGATCGTCGAGGAGGGTGACGGCGTGCTGCACTTCACCGACTTCGAGTCGGGGGCGAACGGCTGGCCGACCGACCCGAACCGCTCCATTCAGGTGGATGCATCGGGCGACAAGGTGTACCGCATCCTCAAGGGCGCCAACAGCATCCTGCCGCGGGACTTCACGGAGTTCGTGCTCGACTTCGACGTCACGGCGCCGGCGACGACCCCCGCCAACGCGGGACTCATCGTCTACGACCGCAACGGCAAGGGCGGCGGCTACATCCGCTTCCGCCAGGCCGCGACCGGGCCGACCTGGACGATCTTCGACGACGCCTGGAAGGTCGTCGCGGAGAAGGTCGTGCCGGCGGCGCAGGGTCTGACCCCCGGGGAGACGTCGCACGTCCGCATCGCTGTGCAGGACGGGCAGATCCGGATCTCCGTCAACGGGACGATCGCGCTGGAAGGTGCCGACCCCGGGCCCGGCAAGGCCGGTCGGGTCGGGTTCTACGTGGAGAACTACGCCTCGCTCGACTTCGACGACATCGGGTTCTCGCTCTCCGGCGTGCCGGTCACGGGCGTGAGCCTGGATGCCGACGCCGTGGGACTGACCGTGGGGGAGCGGCGGTCCGTCGCGGCCACGGTCGCCCCGGAGGACGCCAGCGACGCCCGGGTCACCTGGACGACCGATGCCCCGGAGGTCGCCGCGGTCTCCGGCGGCCGGATCGCGGGAGTCGCGGCCGGCACGGCGACGATCACCGCGACCTCGGTCGCCGACCCGAGCCTCAGCGACACGGTCACCGTGACCGTGGACGACGCCGAGTACCCGACCACCCGCCTCGACGGACAGCTGAAGGACGGCGCGAACTGGAGTCAGTCCGACCACATCGCCGTGGACGACACCGGCGTCGTGATCAGCGGCCAGGGCGTGCACGGCTACGAGGCCGAGCGCTTCGGCGACACCCTGCTGCAGTTCGAGGCGGAGTTCGGCGCCTTCGACGGCGGCTGGTACGGCTTCCAGGCGCGCTCCGATCAGACCGGGCTCCCCGCCTGGCAGAACTCCAACACCGGCTACCTCGCGGTGATCAAGGAGGACGTGATCGAGTTCCAGAGCTGGACCCCGGGCCAGACCATGCTCGACAGCATCCCCAACACGGTCATCGAGCCGGGCTCCACGCACCGCATCGAGTTCGGGGCCGTCGCCGAGGACGGTGGCACCCGCATCGTGCTCCGGGTGGACGACGTGACCGTGTGGAACATGGTCGACGCCAGGGAGAACCTCCGCATCGGTGCCGACGGCTTCTTCAACGTCTACCACTACGGCAAGACGAACACCCTGGCCGTGCGGCCGACGCCTCCGCCCGCGACGGTGAGTGGCATCTGCTGGGCCCCCGAGGCCGACCCGAAGACCCGGTACGTGCGCGGCGAGGAGCTCGACGTGACCGGCATGCTGCTGGGGGTGGACTGGAGCGACGGCTCCCGCACCACGCAGCAGGTGACGGCCGACATGGTCAGCGGCTTCGACAGCAGCAAGGTCCGCCCGCACCACACGCTCACCGTGACGTACGCTGGCGCGAGCGTCGAGCTCCCGATCTCGGTGCGACCCAAGCTCAAGAACGACGAACAGGACGTGCCACGATGCGGGTGACCTTCATCGGAGACTCGATCACCGACGCGGGGCGCGATCGCTCCGACCCCGGGTCCTTCGGCGATGGCTACGTGTCGCTCCTCGCGCCCGAGCTGCAGGCGGCGGGAGCCACGGTCCGCAACCTCGGGATCGCCGGGGACCGCGCCCGCGACATCGCCGCCCGGTGGGACGCGGAGCTGCTGCCGACGGCGCCGGAGCTGCTGACCGTGTACGTCGGCGTGAACGACATGTGGCGGCGGTTCGACAGCGACGACCCGACCCCGGCCGAGGACTTCGAGGCGACGCTCGGCGACCTCCTCGGCCGCGCGGTGGCGGCGCACGCCCCGCGGCTGATCCTCATGGAGCCGTACTTCCTCCCGGTGACGGAGGAGCAGCGCGCATGGCTCGACGACCTCGACGGGAAGCGGGCGGCGGTGCGGGCTCTCGCCGCGGAACACGGGGCGGCGTTCGTGCCCCTGCACGATGTCTTCACGGCGGCCGCGGAGGAGCATCCGGTCGTCGAGCTCGCGCCGGACGGGGTGCACCCGACGCCCCGCGGATCCGCCCTCATCGCGGATGCCTGGCTCACGGCCGCGTCCATTAGCGATAGTCGATAATGGACGTAGACTGATGGTCATGACGGATGCTCTCGGCACGGCCGGACTGCAGCGCGGACTGCTGTCTGATCAGATCTACGCGCTCATCAAGGCGATGATCAAGGACTCCACGCTGGCTCCCGGCGAGCAGCTCGTGGAGTCGCAGCTCGCCCGGCAGATGCAGGTGAGCCAGGCGCCCGTGCGCGACGCCCTCAAGCGGCTCGCCCACGAGGGTCTCGTGTCGCACGTGCGCCATCAGGGCAACTTCGTCGCCAGCTACTCCGCGGAGGAGGCGGCGCAGGCCAAGGTCGCCCGCGTCGAGCTGGAGGGGCTGGCCGGACGGCTGGCCTGCGGAGCGCTCGACCCGGCTCGCCGGGCCGAGCTCGTCGGCCTCATCGCACAGATGCACGAGGCGGCCGAGGCGGAGGACCTCGCCCGGTTCCGCGAGCTCGACTTCACCTTCCACCGTGCGGTGATCGAGGCCAGCGGCAACGTGTACCTCCCCCGCATGTGGGACCTCCTGGAGCCGAGCCTGCGCGTCATGCACGTGCTCGGTGACCCCACCTTCACGGGGGACTGGCACGAGGTCGCGGACTGGCACAAGGGCCTGCTCGACACGCTGGACGACGGTGATGAAGAGGCCGCGTCCTCCCTGTTCCGCGCCCACGCCGCCGGCACCCTCCTCGACTGACCCCCGCGCGAGTTCGCAGTTTCGCACCGGGGTCGCACGGCTGGCCGGAGCCCCTGCGACACGGTGCGGATCCGCGACGGGGGTGTGGAAGGGTCCCGGGGTGGGGTCTTCCGTCGCGGGGTCGCGGTTTCGCACCGGGGTCGCACGGGTGACCAGAGTCCCTGCGACGCGGTGAGGATCTGCGACGGAGGGCTATGCCGTGAAGGGGTAGAGGCGGTCGGCAGTGCCGGACCAGAATGCTCGAGCCTCGGAAGGGGACAGGGGAGGAAGGGCCCGCCGGGTCGCGGCGAGCACCTCCGCGTAGGTCGTGGTCCGCGTGGACATCGGCCAGTCGCTGCCGAACAACAGCCGGTCCGCGCCGAAGAGGGTGAATGCGGAGCGCAGCAGTTCCTGCGACTCGTCCGCCCCGCGCGCCGCAAGGTCGAGCCCGGACACCTTCGCCGACACCCCGGGAGCCGACGCGGCCTCGGCGAGGGCGGAGAGCCATGCGGCATCGGCCGTCCGGGCGCCGAGGCCGAGGTGGCAGAGGACGATCGCGGTGCCGGGGTGCCGTCGGGAGAGGGCGGCCACGGCGGGAAGCTGCTCCGGGCGGATGAGCAGTTCGAGGGTGCGGGCGGTCGCGCCCAGGTGGTCGGCGAGGGCGTCGAGGCCGTCCACATCGGACAGGTCAGCGGCGAACTGCGGCACCGCGGCGCGCACGCCGACCACGGCGGGGGAGAGCGCGACCGCCGTGGCGCCGGCCGCACGTCCCGGCGCGGGCGAGTACTGCAGCACCACGCGCCGCAGGTACGGGTCCC
Organism: Microbacterium meiriae; assembly: GCF_032364335.1. NCBI lineage: Bacteria > Bacillati > Actinomycetota > Actinomycetes > Micrococcales > Microbacteriaceae > Microbacterium > Microbacterium meiriae. Next base: position 3,100,311 of record NZ_CP133984.1, on the reverse strand, counting down.
GGGCGGCCGTCGCCGTCAGCCACTCCGCCTCGGCCACCGAGTCCGCGGCTTGCACGGCGATGGCGGAGGAGACGCCGGCGTCGGCCAGCTCCTGCGCGAGGTCTGTGGCCGCGGCGTGGCGGGGAAGGCCGAGGTCGTCGCGGAACCACGGGATCGGCACGGCATCCGCATCCCAGACGTGCACGTGGGCGTCGACGATCCGCACGTCAGCTCCTGCGCCGCGCGATCACGCGGCCTCCGCGTCGAGAGCGTCCCACAGCGCGGCGGGCAGCTCGGCGTCGAGGCCGTCCACGAACGCGTCCACCTCCGCGGGCGTCCGCGCCCCGACGACCACGGCGTCCGCGCCGTGCCGCAGCGGGAACTGCACCGCGGCGTCCGCGAGCCGCACGCCGTACGTCGCGCATACGGCCTGCAACCGCAGCGCCCGCTCCCGGAGCTCCGGTAGTGCGGGCTTGTACTCGAAGAACGGCGAGCCGACCGGGTCGACGAGGATGCCGGAGTTGAACACGGCGGCCGCGAGCACCCCGATGCCGCGGGCCGCCGCGGTCGGCAGCAGCCGGTCCAGGGCGGTGCGGTCGAGCAGAGTGAGTCGTCCGGCCTCCATCACCACGTCGAGCGGCGCCTCGGCGACGTAGCGCTCCAGGGGGTCGAGCCGCCCGAGGCCCACACTGATCGCGCGCACCACCCCTTCGTCGCGCAGCTCGACGAGCGCCGGGAGTGCTGTCGCGAACGCCGCCTCCACGTCCAGGGGGTCGTGCAGGTGCAGCACGTCCACGCGATCGACGCCCAGCCGGGCGAGGCTGCCGTCGAGGCTCCTCCGCACGCCGTCCCTGCTGAGATCGACGACCGAGTCGTGCCCGCTCGCGGCTCCCGAGACCGGCCGGCCGTCCGCATCGACGAGCACCCGGCCGACCTTCGTCGCGATCACGTAGTCGTCGCGCGGGACGCCGCGGAGGGCGAGGCCGAGCTTCCGCTCGCTCTCACCCGACCCGTACAGGGGCGCGGTGTCGAAGAACCGCACGTCCCGAGCGAGCGCCGCATGCACGGTGGCCACCGCGTCGGCGTCCGCCACGGGGGCGAAGAGGTTGCCGATCGGCGCGCAACCGAGTCCGACGTCGTCGCGCGCGGCGACGTCGGGGTTCAGCGGACGGAGCTCTGGACGGAACGCCATGCCTCGTACTCCTCGCGACTGTCGGGGGTCAACGGGTAGTAGTCGCTCAGGCGCGCGCCCTCGTCGAGGCGGCGGCGGCTGAACACCTCCCACTCCTCATGATCGCGCGCGTCGTCCACGACCTGCGGGGCCATCGCCTGCGGCACCACGACGGGGCCGTCGTCGTCGGCGACCACGAGGTCGCCCGGCATGCACAGCGCACCGCCCACCGCGACCGGCACGTCGTACGCCCACGGCACGAGCTCCGACTGCGAGGCGTAGTGCGGGGTCGTGCCCGTCGACCACACCGGGATGCCGAGCTCGCGGATGCGGCCGGCGTCGCGGATGCGGCCGTCCACGACGATCCCCGCCCCGCCCTTGCGTGCGAAGTAACGCGCCAGGATGTCGCCGATGCACCCGGAGAAGCGGCTGCCGTAGGCCTGGATCACCAGCACGTCGCCGGGCTGCACGGCCTCGAGCACGTGCCACAGGGCGGTGTGCCGCTCGGCGTACTCCTGACCGTCGCCGGAGGCCATGTCCTCGCGCTGCGGCATGAACTGCAGCGTCAGCGCCGAGCCGACCACGCGCTGACCGAGACTCAGCGGCTCCGGCCCGTCGATGTAGCTGCGGCGGATCCCGAGCCCGTGCAGCTTGGCGCACGCGGTGGCGGAGGAGATCGCGTCGAAGGAGTCGACCACCTCGCGCGAGGGCCGCTCGTAGGCCCCACCCCGCACGGGAAGGGCGAAGTCGGGTCGGATCAGATCGGCGCTCATGCGTCTCCTTCAGGGAACAGGTGGCGCGGCGAGCCGGTCGCACGCGCGATGGTCAGGTCGAGGTCGGCGGTGTGCGCCGGGGGCAGGGTCACCACGAGGTCGTCGTCGACATCGAGGGTCGTCGTGACGAGCGGGGCGTCCGGGGCCGTGTAGGTGCCCGAGGCGCCGGGCCAGAAGCCGGGCTCTTCGCCGATGGCCGTGACGCGGACGATCCGGTCGAGCCCGAAGCGCCCGCCGCGCAGCCGCACGGTGCGGGTGTGCACGGCGGAGGTGTTCACGAGCTGCACGCCGATGCCGTGGTCGTCGAGGCGGTGCACGAGCGCGGCGACGTCCTCCGGGAGCCCGGGTCGCGCGCGGTCCACATCCTCGTAGCGCAGAGCCGTGAAACCGAGTCCGCCGTTGTAGAGCACCTGTGGAGCCCCGCCGACGAGCTGGGTCAGCACCTCGGTCACGACGGGGTTCACGCGCTGCCAGAAGTGCAGGTGCGCGGCGTCGGGGTCGCGGTCGTCGGCGAGCATCATCGCGGCACGGCGCGCCACCTGGCCGAGCGCCATCTCCAATGCCCGCACCGGGTAGTCCGGAAGGTCGCCGGAGAGATACGCGAACCAGCCGGCCTCGTGGCCCGCCTCCTCCTTGTCGCGGAACGGCGCGACGAGGTCGGTGGAGTCGGGGAGACCGGCGATCGCCGTCTCCAGCCGCTCCCGGTCAGACGCCCGTCGCGACCACCACCAGAGCCACAGAGGGAGGTCGAGTTGCAGCGGACCGTAGTCGAACCAGCCGTCCGCGCCGTGACGGTAGGGGACGAGCAGTCCCGGCTCGGTGGCGGCGGCACCGAGCCGGGCCATCCATCCGCCGCGCAGGCTGTAGGTGGACTCGGCGACGCTGCCCGTGCGCGCCTCGGCGAGCACGGTGTCGAGCATCGTGCGCACGAGGTCGAGGGCGGCGTCGTCGCCTGTGACGAGCGCGTGGTTGAGGGCACCGATCAGGGCGCTCATGCCGACCGAGTGCAGCCCGTGCGGCCAGGCCCAGCCGTAGTGCCCGCCCCACCAGCGGCCGTCGTGGAGGGAGCCGACGGTGCCGTCCGGGCCGACGTTGTCGGGGAGCAGCCCGCCGTCCGCCCGCGCGCGCCAGCCGTCGACGTACCGGCGGATCCACGCGGCCGCCTCCTCGTGGCCGTCGTAGAGCCAGCGGTTCGCGGCGAGGGAGGTCGCGGCGAGGTTCACGGCGATGTCACCGGCCGCGCGGCGCTGCATCTCCTCCGCCATGCGCTGGGCGTGCGCGGGATCGGCGAGGTCTTCCCACGAGGCGATCCCGTCCACACCGTGCAGCGGCAGGCCGTAGGGGCGCATCTCGTCCCGGTCGGCCGTGTACGGCACGATCTTCTCGTCGAGCCCCTCGCGGGCCCCGAGGGCACCATTGTGCGGTGAGCGGATCATGTTGCGCTCGGCGTCGTAGTTGCCCTTCGCGGGGTCGGTGAAGAGGGCCGCGAACCGGGCGGCGCGCGCGGCGAACGCGGTGTCGGCCGGGTCGGCGGCGCAGATGCCGGCGAGGAAGAGCAGCGACTCGCCCTGGTGGAACCAGTCGTAGCCGTTGTCGTACTCCTCGGCGAGCATGCCCACCTCGGCCAGCTGCACGGTCACGCCCTCCCAGTGCCGCTTGGCGTCGGCGAGGACCTCGTCGGGGCCGCCGAGCAGGTAGAACGCGGGCCAGTTGAAGAACGGCTCGTACAGGTCGTCCACGCCGTCGCGGTCGATGAACTCGGCGACGCCGCGGAGTCGGCCGTCCGGCAGCGTGTAGCGGTCGCGGAAGAGGCGGCGGGCCTCCTCGACCTCGGCGAAGAGCCGGCGCTGCAGCACGGCCCATGCCGGGATCGTGCGCAACGGACGGGTGAGCGGGGTCTCCGGCACGGTCATCCCTTCGTCGCTCCGGCGACCAGGCCGCCGATGATGTGGCGCTGCATCACGATGAAGAACACCATCGCGGGCAGCACGGCCAGCAGGAGGGTCGGGAACACCTGCGTGTAGTCGGTGGAGAACTGTCCGACCGCCGCATACACCCCGGTGGTCACGGTGTAGATCCCGGAGCTCGGCCCGAGGATGATCTGCGGACTCACGAAGTCGTTCCACACCCCGATCGAGTTGAGCACCACGACCGTCGCGACCACGGGCTTCATGATCGGGAAGATGCACGCCCAGAATGCGCGGATGGGACCGGCGCCGTCCAGGGACGCCGCCTCGTCGATGTCGCGGGGCACGCTACGGAGGTAGGCGGTGAACAGGAAGATCGTCACCGGCAGGGTCGCCGCGGTCTCGAAGAGGATGAACCCGGGGATCGTGTTGATGAGCCCGAGCACCCGCAGCACGAAGACCACAGGGATCAGCGTCACCTGGCCCGGGATGAAGAGCCCGGAGACGAAGAGCAGCAGGAGTCCCAGGTGCCACTTCGACCGTCCGCGCGCGATCACGTAGGCGACGGGCGCGGCGAGGGCGATGCAGCACAGATTCACCAGCACCACGAACAGCAGCGTGATGCCGTACGCGGCGATCACGTTGAACTTGCTGCTCGTGATCGCGGCCCACAGGTAGTCGAACGTGAACATCTGCGGAGTGATCAGCAGGGGGTTCTCGATGATGTCGGCCTGCGGTTTGAAGGCGTTGATCAGCATCGTGTACATCGGGATCAGCATCGTGATCGCGACGACGCCGAGGACGATCCACCGGATCGCGCTGACGGCGAGGGCCGGGCGGTTGCGGGTCTGCTTCATCAGTCGGTCGCCTTCTGCTCGGCGCGGCGTCGCACCAGGGTGACGGCGAGGCCGACGACCGCGGTGACGATGAGGAGGATCATGGACTGCGCGGCGCCGAAGCCGAGGGCCGAGTTCGCGAAGGAGTCCTTGAGGATCTGGTAGACGATGGTCTGCGTCGAGCCGGCAGGCCCGCCGTCGGTGAGCGACAGCACCACGTCATACGCCTTGAGGAGCCCGACGAGCGTGAGCACGAGGTTCACGGTGAAGACGGGGGCGATGAGCGGCAGCGTGATGGAGCGGAACTGCTGCCACCGCGAGGCGCCGTCCACCGTCGCCGCCTCGTAGTACTCCGCCGGGACCGACTTGATGCCGGCGAGGAACAGGATCATGTTGAAGCCGAAGTGCGACCACACGATCGTGAAGATCACGCTCGCCTTGGCGAAGGTGGGATCGGTGAGGAACGGCATCGCGGGAAGGCCGAGGGTGCCGAGCAGGCCGTTGACCGCGCCGGTGGGGGAGAGCATCGCCGACCACAGGAAGCCGATGATGAGGGCGCTGATCACGTACGGGTAGAAGAAGATCGTCCGCAGGATCGTGTTCGAGCGGCCGGGGCCGGCGATGAGGGTGGCGATCGCGAGGCCGATGGCGTTGCAGAGGATCGTGCCCACCACGGCGATGATCCCCGTGAAGATCGCGGCCTGCGTCGAGCGCGGGCTGCGGAACGCCTTGATGTAGTTGTCCCAGCCGACGAAGGTGAAGTTGAGGCTGTACCCGTTCCAGTCGGTGAAGCTGAGCACCGCCGCGAGGATCATCGGTATGACGAACATCGCCAGGAACACGGCGACCGCCGGGCCTCCCATGAGGATGCCGGGGATCCGGTTCCGCCACTGCTGCAGCGCGGTGCGGCGGCGCGGGGCGGGTGAGGTCATCGGCGTCGATGGTCCTGTCGGGGCGGTGGCCGCGGCCGGAGGCGGCGCGGTCGTGGTGGGCGGAGTCATGGCGGCACTCTCGTTCTCGGTGGCGCGTAAGCGGGGAGGGCGCTGGAGCAGCGCCGGGGAGGAGCCGGGGACGATGTGTCCCCGGCTCCTCGAGGGTCAGCCGGCGTTCGCGGCGAACCAGTCGTCCATGGCCTGCAGCACCTGGTCGGCGGGCGCGCCGCCGAGGAGGGCCTGGGTCTGGGTGTTGATCTCGCCCGCGTAACCGTCGGGGAGGGTGCGCTCGCCGTAGCCACCGCCGGTGGGCGTGTAGGCCTCGGCGGGGGTGTCGGCGACGATCTGCAGCAGCTCCTCGCCGAGCGGCGTCATGTCGTACTCGTAGCCGTCGCGGAAGTTGCCGTCGACAGCGAGCTGGTCGCTCACCGCGGTCTGGTCGGTGGTGAGGAACTCGATGAGCTTCGCCGCGGCATCCTGGTTCTTGCTCGCCTTGAGGATCGAGTAGGGGCTGGCGATGTTGGCGCCCATCGCGGGCTGCTCGTCGGCGCTCATCGCGGGGGCGCGGAAGACGCCGATGTCGGCCGAGTCCGTCGCCTTCGCCTGGGTGCCGGCGAACCAGCTGCCCATCGAGTACACCGCGGTCTTGCCGGAGAGGAAGGCCTGCTCGGCATCCGGGTACTTGATGCCCAGGGCGTCGCCGGGGATGTACCCCTCGGACACCCAGTCCGCGTAGGTCTCGACCGCGTCGCCGTAGGTCTCGCTGAACGTGACGTCGCCCGCCGAGATGTCCTGGAACCACTCCGGGTCGTCGGCGATGATGGTCGGCAGTCCGAGCGCCTGCAGCGTGTGGCTGGTCATCCAGTCGCCGCCGGTCTGGACGGGGGTCCACCCTGCGTCCTTGAGCTTCCCGAGGGCGTCCGTGAGCTCGTCGACGGTCGTCGGCAGCTCCGTGATCCCGGCCTCCTCGAAGGCGGTCTTGTTGTAGAAGAAGAGGCTCTGCAGCTGCACGCCGATGCCGGCCATGTAGTTCTTGCCGTCGATCGAGTACTGGTCGGCGAGCGGACCGGACGACGCCCATTCGTACTGCGAGAGGTCGACGAGCTCGGGAGCGAGCTTGGTCGTCGGGGCGATGGACTGCACGACGTCGGGAGCGTCACCGGCGGCCAGCAGACGCGGCACGGCGGCTTCGACCCCCTCGGCACCCGGGTTCTGGATGACGACGTCGATGTTCGGGTTGGCGTCCTCGAACGGGGCGACGAGGTCGTTCCAGAACTCCTCGGTCAGGTTCGGGGTGACGTTCACGAGCATGCGGACGGTGACGTCGCCGCCGGCATCGCCGCCGTCGTCACCGGGGGTGGTCGAGCAGCCGGCGATGGCGAGGGCGGATACCGCCGCGATGCCGGCGAGGGGGAGGACTCGGGCCTTGATCATCGTTGATCCTTTCCTGATGCATGAGGGAGGGCCGCTCGCGACATTACACTAATCGATAATCGTTTGTGAAGGGCGGGCAGCATCAGATCCCGCTCGGAGAGGGCGGCCTCCGTGCGTGGCGGGCGACGGGGTCAGCCGGCGGCGCGCCGGGCGCGATAGGCCGCCACGGCGTTGCGGTTGGCGCAGCTCGTGGAGCAGTACCGTTTGGAGCGGTTGCGGGAGAGGTCGAGCGCGATCGCCTGGCAGGTCTCGTCCGCGCAGACGGTGAGCCGCGATCCCTCGTCCGTGCGGATGACGTCGATCAGGGCCATCGCCGTCTCCACGAGCACACGTTCCGCGAGCGGACGCTCGTCGGCCAGGCCGTGCAGGTGCCAGTCCAGCTCGTCGTGACGGACGAGCCGCGGGGTCAGACGCACCTCCGCGAGAGCGGCGTTCACGTGCGCGGCCATCTCGTCGCGCGGAGCCAGCAGCATGGCACGGAGCCGCGGGCGCAGAGCGCGGAGGTCGTCGAGCTCCACCGCGTCCCTGTCGACCCGTCCCGTGTACGGGAACACCTGGAGGAAGGTCTTCTCGTCGTCGATATCCACGAGGGTGTCCGGCTCTTCCGCCGAATTCGCGAGCCAGACCGCCGCTCGGAGTGCGTCCTCGGTGTCATCGGTGAAGACCATGTTGACAGCTTACTCCCGTCGGCGTAGCGTCATCTCCCATGAGCGCTGTGGCTGATGACGCCGTCCGGACCCGGGCCGGCGTGCGGCTCGGGCTCCCGCTCGCGATCGCCGCCGCTTTCGCGTTCGGGTCCTCCGGGGCCTGGGCGCGCGGACTCATCGATGCGGGGTGGACGCCGGGTGCCGCCGTCACCGTGCGGGTGTGGGTCGCGGCGCTCGTGCTGCTCGTCCCCACTCTTCTCGCGCTGCGGGGACGGTGGCGTGCGCTCCGGCAGAACGCGGGGATGGTCGCCGCCTATGGCCTGCTCGCCGTCGCAGCCACCCAGCTCTGCTACTTCCAGGCTGTCGCGGTGATGGACGTCGGGATCGCTCTGCTCATCGAGTACACCGCCCCGGTCGCGGTGCTCGTCTGGCTCTGGCTGCGTCGGGGAGAGCGTCCCACGCGGCCCAGCGTCCTCGGTGCCGGCATCGCCTTCGTCGGGCTCGTCCTCATGCTCGACATCGTCACCGGCGCGCAGGTGAATGTCGTCGGTGTCCTCTGGGCGCTCGGTGCGATGGTGGGGGCCGCGAGCTACTTCGTGCTGTCCGCCCGGGCCGACACCGGCATACCGCCGATCGCGCTCGCGGGGAGCGGGTTGCTGCTCGGCGCCGTCGGCCTGAGTCTCGCCGCGCTCGTCGGGGTGCTGCCCTTCGCGTGGACGACCTCCGACGTCGACTACCGCTTCGGCGCGGTGCCGTGGTTCGTGCCGGTCCTCGCGATCGGCGTGATCGCGACGGCCCTCGCGTACGTGCTCGGCATCGTCTCGACACGGATGCTCGGCTCGCGGCTCGCCTCGTTCGTCGCGCTCGCCGAGGTCGTGGCCGCCCTCCTCTTCGGCTGGCTCCTGCTCGGCCAGCTCCCCGGTCCGCTGCAGGCCGTCGGTGGCGTGCTCGTGCTCGCCGGTGTGGTCGTGGTGAAGCTTGGCGAGCCCCGCCCCGCCTCCTGAGCGGCGTCCCGCGGGCACGACTTCGGACTCCAGGGCCGGCACGCCGCCCCGCGGCCCCGCCGTGCGGCGTGTCCCCGGCGATCTCCGAAGCTGTGCCCGGATGGGGGAACGGCTGAGCGGAGACTATGTATACGAATGCACCGCCTGAATAAGACGGGTGGCCTGCTGGGGACCACTTATGTATACACTGGCGATATGGTCCTCCCGGTCGAGCGCACGTCCATGGGTGATCGCGCCTATGCGGCGCTCCTGGACGGCATCCAGTCCGGGGAGCTGCCGGCCGGTTTCGTGCTCGGCGAGGTGGAGCAGGCCGAGCGCCTCGGCGTGAGCCGGACGCCGCTGCGGGAGGCGCTGCGTCGTCTGGCCGCCGACGGTCTGGTCGTGCAGCAGTCGCCCCGCGTCACCGTGGTCGCCGACCTCGACGCCGACGACATCCGGTCCCTGTTCGAGATCCGCCGCGCGCTGGAGGAGACCTCCGCCCGCCTCGCGGCCGTCCGGGGCGACGCCGACCGGTTCGCCGCGCTCGCCGCGGAGTTCGCGCACGTGGATCTCACCAGGGCGGAGGGCCGCGACGCCTACTACGCGCTGATCGCGCGGTTCGATGCGGCCCTCGACGACGCCGTCGCCAACGACTACATCGCCGCGGCGCTGCGCACCGTCCGCACCCACCTCGTGCGCGTGCGGCGCATGGCCCGTGACAAGCCCGCGCGGCTCGCCGCCTCCGCGGCCGAGCACCGCACGATCGCCGAGGCGCTCGCCGCCCGCGACGGCGACCTCGCCGCCCATGCCACGCATGTGCACCTGCACAACGCGCTCACCGGCATCCTCGACTCCCTCCCCGACAGCGAAGGACACTCATGACCGTCACCCACCACGTCCGCGTGCACGCCAGCTCCGAGAACCTCGTCCGTGAGGACCAGCTCGCCTGGAAGATCGCCGAGGTCGCGGTCGACCAGGTCGAGGTCGAGCAGCCCGTCGTCGACATGATCATCAACCGCATCATCGACAACGCGTCCGTCGCCGCGGCCTCCCTCACCCGTGCGCCGATCGTCGCAGCCCGCGCGCAGGCGTTCAGCCACCCCGTGTCCACCGGTGGTGCCGGCGCCAACCTCTTCGGAACACCGCTCGACCGCCGCACCAGCCCGGAGTGGGCGGCCTGGGCGAACGGCGTGGCCGTGCGCGAGCTCGACTACCACGACACGTTCCTCGCCGCCGAGTACTCGCACCCGGGCGACAACATCCCGCCGATCCTCGCGGTCGCGCAGCACACCGGCAAGGACGGCAGCGCGCTCGTGCGCGGCATCGCCACCGGCTACGAGATCCAGATGGACCTGGTGCGCGCGATCTGCCTGCACAAGCACAAGATCGACCACGTCGCGCACCTCGGCCCGTCCGCCGCCGCCGGCATCGGCACCCTCCTCGGCCTCGACGTCGACACGATCTACCAGGCGGTCGGCCAGGCGCTGCACACCACGACCGCCACCCGGCAGAGCCGCAAGGGCGAGATCTCCACGTGGAAGGCGCACGCCCCGGCCTTCGCCGGCAAGATGGCCGTCGAGGCGGTCGACCGGGCGATGCGCGGACAGACGAGCCCCGCGCCGATCTACGAAGGGGAGGACGGCGTGATCGCCTGGATGCTTGACGGCAAGGACGCCGCCTATGAGGTGCCGCTGCCCGCTGCGGGCGAGCCCAAGCGCGCGATCCTCGACTCCTACACGAAGGAGCACTCCGCGGAGTACCAGGCGCAGGCGTGGATCGACCTCGCCCGCAAGCTCGGCACGGCGAACCCGGCCCTCCGTGACCCCGCGAACATCGCCTCGATCGTGCTGCACACCAGCCACCACACGCACTACGTGATCGGCTCGGGTGCGAACGACCCGCAGAAGTACGACCCGACGGCGTCCCGCGAGACGCTCGACCACTCGATCCCGTATATCTTCGCGGTGGCGCTGCAGGACGGCGGCTGGCACCACGTCGACTCCTACACGCCGGAGCGCGCAGGCCGCCCCGACACCGTCGCCCTGTGGCACAAGATCACCACGGCCGAGGACGCGGAGTGGACGCGCCGCTACCACTCGGAGGACCCGGACGAGAAGGCTTTCGGCGGCCGCGTCGAGATCCGCCTCACCGACGGTTCGACCGTGGTGGACGAGATCGCCGTCGCCGACGCCCACCCGCTCGGTGCCCGACCGTTCGCACGGGAGAACTACATCGCCAAGTTCCGCCTGCTCGCGGAGCCCGTGCTCGAGGCCGCTGAGATCGAGCGGTTCCTGGAGCTCGTGCAGCGCCTGCCCGAGCTCACGGCCGCCGAGGTCGCCGAGCTCTCGATCGTCGCGAAGCCGGGTCTGCTCGACGACGCCGCGGCGCCCGCCGGTCTGTTCTGATGCCCACGCCGTTCATAACTCAGGAGAATCGGCGCGGAACGCGTCGGCTGACCGCCTACACGGCTCTTTCCCCCGCCGGTCTCCTGAGTTGTGAACACCGATCGAAGGGGAGCAACTGATGCTGTACTCCACCACGACGCCGGCCGAGAAGCGGCGCCTGTTCCGGGAACGGCTCGCCTCCGGGGAGCTGCTCCGCTTCCCCGGCGCGTTCAACCCGCTGAGCGCCCGACTGATCGAGCAGAAGGGGTTCGAGGGTGTCTACATCTCGGGCGCCGTGCTCTCCGCCGACCTCGGCCTGCCCGACATCGGCCTCACCACGCTCACCGAGGTCGCCGGGCGGGCGAAGCAGATCGCCCGGATGACCGACCTCCCCGCGATCGTCGACGCCGACACCGGCTTCGGCGAGCCGATGAACGTCGCCCGCACGATCCAGGAGCTCGAGGACGCCGGCCTCGCGGGAACGCACATCGAGGACCAGGTCAACCCCAAGCGCTGCGGCCACCTCGACGGCAAGGCCGTGGTCGACGAGGACACCGCGATCAAGCGCATCCGCGCAGCCGCCGACGCCCGCCGTGACGAGAACTTCCTGATCATGGCGCGCACCGACATCCGGGCGATCGAGGGGCTGGACGCGGCGATCGACCGGGCCCAGGCGCTCGTCGACGCGGGAGCCGATGCGATCTTCCCCGAGGCGATGCGCACGATCGGCGAGTTCGAGGCCATGGCCGCGGCGCTGGACGTGCCGATCCTCGCGAACATGACCGAGTTCGGCAAGAGCGAGCTGTTCTCCGTCGACAGTCTCCGCGATGCCGGGGTGCGCATGGTCATCTGGCCGGTGTCGCTGCTGCGCATCTCGATGGGGGCCGCGGGCCGCGCACTGGATACGCTGAACGACGAGGGGCACCTGACCTCGAAGCTCGGCGAGATGCAGCACCGCGCCGACCTCTACGAGCTGATCGACTACGAGTCGTACAACCGTTTCGACTCCGGCGTCTTCAACTTCACCGTTACGAAGGAGTGACCATGACCGAGCCGGACATCAAGAAGGGCCTCGCGGGCGTCGTCGTCGACACGACCGCGATCTCGAAGGTCAACCCCGAGACGAACAGCCTGCTCTACCGCGGCTATCCCGTGCAGGAGCTCGCCGACACGCAGTCCTTCGAGGCGGTGGCGTACCTGCTGTGGAACGGCGAGCTGCCGACGGGCGACGAGCTGGCCGCGTTCCGGCTGGAGGAGCGCAAGCACCGCGCCCTGGCCGACAACGTCAAGGCAGCGATCGATCTCGTGCCGCTCGAGGCGCATCCGATGGACGAGGTGCGCACCGCGGTCAGCCTGATCGGCGCATCGGACCCCGAGGCCGGCGGCTCGGTGCTCGACGCCGGTGGCAGCCCGGAGCAGAACCTGGCGCGCAGCATCCGCCTGTTCGCGGCGCTGCCGGCCATCGTCGCCTACGGTCAGCGTCGCCGTCGTGGCCAGGAGCTCATCCCTCCGCGCGACGACCTCGACTACTCGGCGAACTTCCTCTGGATGACGTTCGGTGAGGAGGCCGACCCGGTCGTGGTCGACGCCTTCAACCGGTCGATGATCCTCTACGCCGAGCACTCCTTCAACGCCTCGACCTTCACGGCCCGGGTCATCACCTCGACCCTCAGTGACATCTACTCGGCTGTGGTCGGGGCCATCGGTGCGCTCAAGGGCCCGCTGCACGGCGGGGCGAACGAGGCCGTGCTGCACATCTTCAAGGAGATCGGATCGGCGGATGCCGTCGAGGCCTGGCTCGACAAGGCTCTCGCGGAGAAGCGCAAGATCATGGGCTTCGGACACCGCGTCTACAAGAACGGCGACTCACGGGTGCCGACCATGAAAGCCGCGCTCGACACCCTCGTCGCGCACTACGGCCGGGAGGACGTCGCCGAGCTGTACGACGCGCTGGAGTCGCAGTTCGTCGAGCGCAAGGGCATCCACCCGAACCTCGACTACCCGTCCGGTCCCGCGTACAGCCTCATCGGCTTCGACACGCTCACCTTCACGCCGCTGTTCGTCGCGGCGCGGGTGACGGGATGGACGGCCCACGTCATCGAGCAGGCCGGCGCGAACGCCCTGATCCGTCCGCTGTCCCACTACGACGGCCCCGACGAGCGGCACGTGGCCGGCTGACCTCTCCGTTCGAATCGCCTGAATGGCTCCATCTCACCGCGGGATGGAGCCATTCGCGCGATTCGGAGCAGTAGCGTGCCGACGGCCCCCGGGTCAAGCGGATGCGGCGGATTTCCGGGAGGAGTAAACCGGATCCGGGACGAAAGCATGTCCCGCGAGAAGGAGGCCCCATGTCCGCGTCCGACGTCACCGTCAAGGAGGTCCGGTCGCTCGTCCCCGCGCGCATGGACCGGCTCCCCTGGTCGCGCTTCCACTGGATGATCGTCGTCGGACTCGGGTTCTCCTGGATCCTCGACGGCCTCGAGGTGCAGATCGTCGCGGCCAACGGCTACGCGCAGACGCTGGGGATGGGCCCGGCCGAGGTCGGGCTCGCCGGCACCTGCTACCTGCTCGGCCAGGTGTTCGGCGCCCTCGTGTTCGGCCGCCTCGCCGACCGCCTCGGCCGCAAGAACCTCTTCCTGCTCTCGCTCGGGGTGTACCTCGTCGGGTCGGCCGTCGCCGGTCTCGCGTTCGCCCCCTGGTTCTTCTACATCTGGCGCTTCGTCGCCGGGGCGGGCATCGGCGGCGAGTACGCGGCCATCAACTCGGCCATCGACGAGATCATCCCCGCGAAGTACCGCGGCCGCGTCGACATCGCCATCAACGGCACCTACTGGGGCGGTGCGGCGCTCGGCGCCGTGGCCAACATGTTCTTCCTCAACACCGACCTCCTCCCCGCCGACATCGGCTGGCGGCTGAGCTTCTTCGTCGGTCCGATCCTCGGGATCCTCATCATCTGGCTGCGGCGGCACATCCCGGAGAGCCCCCGCTGGCAGATGACGCACGGCCGCGAGGAGGAGGCCGAGCGCAACGTCGACGAGATCGAGGAGCGCATCCGCAAGGAGGGCAAGTCGATCGAGCCCGTGGACGAGAGCAAGGCCATCACGGTCAAGGAGTACGGCAGCGTCCCGCTCCTCGTGATCGCGAAGGTGCTGTTCAAGAAGTACCCGCGGCGCACCCTCGTCGGCATCACGATGATGGTGACGCAGTCCTTCCTCTACAACGCGATCTTCTTCACCTACGCGCTCGTGCTGGAGAACTTCTACGACACCCCGCCGGCGTCCGCATCGCAGTACTTCATCGTCTTCGCGGTCGGCAACCTCGCGGGCGCCCTCATCCTCGGCCACTTCTTCGACACGTGGGGTCGTCGGCGGATGCTGTTCGGCACCTATGTGCTCGCGGGGCTGATCCTGCTCGTCAGCGCCTTCCTCTTCAACGCGGGTGTGCTGAACGCGGGCACGCACACGGCGTTCTGGTGCGCGTCGTTCTTCTTCGCCTCGGCCGGTGCGTCCGCCGCGTACTTGACCGTGAGCGAGATCTTCCCGCTCGAGCTGCGCAGCCAGGTGATCTCCTACGTGTTCTCCATCGGGCAGCTCGTCGGCGCGGTCGCTCCGGTGCTCTACGGCGCGCTGATCGGTGCGAGCGCGGAGTCGGGCGACCGCGGTCCGCTGTTCTGGGGGTACGTGCTCGGTGCCGCGATCATGATGTTCGGCGGGGTCGTGTGCGGTGTCTTCGGCGTCAGTGCGGCCGGGAAGTCGCTGGAGGACATCGCCGATCCGCTCTCGCTCGTGGAACCGGCGAAGAAGGGCGTCACCCCGGGGCCGGAGTCCGGCTCCTGAGGGACGGTCCCGCTAGCGGGCGAGCCAGTTCCGCAGGGAGCGCGTGACGAACGGCAGCACCCAGTACGTCATGATCGGCGTGAGCACGAGGGTGGTGATGAGCACGCGGAGCCACAGCGGAACGGCGTCCCATCCCGGCACCGGGCTCATGGCGTAGGTGAACGCGAGGTTCACGGGGAAGAAGCCGAGCCAGATCGAGACGGCCTGCTTCCACCGCGGCGGCGCCGGGGCGACGGTCACGGTGCTCGTCGTGCCGTCCGGGTCGACGACGGGGATGGAGCCGGTGGACGGCTCGTCGAACCAGCCCTCGATGCCCGAGCGGCGCTTGGACCTCTCGCTGCGGACGAAGCCCTGGCCCATCGACAGCCACCACGCGCGTTCCCCGGACTGCTCCCACGCGGTGAGCGCGTCCTCGCTCGCGAAGCGGTAGAGCATGTGCCAGACCTGGGAGTCCTCGCCGGCACGGACCCAGCCGGAGCCGAGGAAGCCCGGGTACTTCGTCGCGAGGTTCACCCCGGTCTGCACCCACGCGGTCGCCTCGGCGATGCGCTCCGGGTCGACCTCGCGGCGGATGGAGACGGTGACGGGTTCGGACACAGGGGCGGATGCGGACATGGTGCGGTCCTCGGGGTGAGCGGCGTCGGGGTGCGGACGCGGGGCGACGGCGCCAGGGTCGCGGCGCCTGGTCGATTCTAGTTCTCCTTCGAGTCGCGCGATTGGCTCCAGATCCGGGCTGGATGCCGCCAGCATCTCCCACAGCTCATCGATCGTCGCCCAGGGCTGCCTCGCGACATCCGGCCGCCCGACTCCCGGCCTCCAGCGTCGGCAGAAGTAGTCGCCGAGCGCCACCAGGTCCGCGAGCGGCAGCGTGCCGAGGGAGACCCAGGTCGCGGCGGGGGAGGTCAGCGATGGCGATCACGGGGTCCGCTCGCGGGTGCACGCGGACGCCGTGGAACGGAGCCTCGAGGTCGGATCCGCGCAATCGACCTCGGCTCACGCCGTGCAGCCGCGCCGTCCGTACCGCGAAGTCCACCCCGAAACCGGCCGGAAGCTCGTGTCGTCGTCCCATGCCCCCACGCTCGCACCGCTGCTGTCGGACTGGGTCCGGTCTCCACAGCCCGGGTTCGAATCGCGCACTTTGCTCGATCCCCGGGCGAAATAGAGCAAGGCAAGCGATTCGAAGGGGAAGAAGAAGACCCCCGCCGACCCGATTCGGCGGGGGTCTCGCGGCGTGGGGGCCGCGACGGGAGCGAGAGTGCTCACCGTGTGCACGGGAGACGCGACTACCCGATCCGGTCTGAGTCTGTGCCGTGCATCTGCATTTGTAATCGGCCCAGGTGGCCAGCGGGTGAACGAGGGGCGAACGGCGCCGTGCGGCCACTCGTCTGCCCGACGCCGAGAGATACAAGGACGTCCTCGTATTTTCACGGTCGTCGGAGTAAACTCGCCGATGTGCCAAAGAGGGCACGGAGGGATGTCGCACAATGACCCGTACTATCCCGCACTTCGTGGGCGGAACGCATGTCACCCCGGAAGACGGCCGCTTCGCCGACGTCTTCGACCCGAGCACCGGAGCCGTGCAGGCCCGGGTGCCGCTCGCGTCCGCGGAGGAGGTGCGCCGCGTGATCGCGAACGCCGAAGAGGCGCAGGTCGCGTGGGCGGCGACCAACCCGCAGAAGCGCGCCCGCGTCCTCCTGCGGTTCCTCGACCTCGTGCAGCAGGAGATGACCTCGCTCGCCGAACTCCTCGCGAGCGAGCACGGTAAGACCGTCGACGACGCCAAGGGTGACATCCAGCGGGGTCTCGAGGTCATCGAGTTCTCCGCCGGGGCCCCGCACCTGCTCAAGGGCGAGTACTCCACCGGTGCCGGGGCCGGCATCGACGTGTACTCGATGCGGCAGCCGCTCGGGGTCGTCGCGGCGATCACGCCCTTCAACTTCCCCGCCATGATCCCGCTGTGGAAGGCCGGCCCCGCCCTCGCCGCCGGCAACGCCGTGGTGCTCAAGCCGAGCGAGCGCGACCCCTCGGTGCCCGTGCGTCTCGCCGAGCTGTTCCTCGAGGCGGGCCTGCCCGCCGGTGTCCTCAACGTCGTGCACGGAGACAAGGAGGCGGTGGACACGCTGCTCACCGACGACCGGATCCGCGCGGTCGGCTTCGTGGGCTCCACGCCCATCGCCGAGTACATCTACGCCACCGCGGCCGCTCACGGCAAGCGGGCGCAGTGCTTCGGCGGCGCGAAGAACCACATGATCGTGATGCCCGACGCCGACCTCGACCAGGCCGTCGACGCCCTCATCGGCGCCGGCTACGGCTCCGCGGGGGAGCGGTGCATGGCCATCTCCGTCGCGGTCCCGGTCGGCGAGGAGACCGCGGATGCGCTCGCCGCCAAGCTCACCGAACGCGTCGCCCAGCTGCGCGTCGGGCCGTCCCTCGCGCCGGACGTCGACTACGGCCCCCTGGTCACGCGGGCAGCCGTCGAGCGGGTCGAGGGGTACATCCAGCAGGGCATCGACGAAGGGGCGACAGTGCTCGCGGACGGCCGCGGGTTCACGGTCCCCGGTCACGAGGAGGGCTTCTACCTCGGGCCGACGCTCTTCGACCACGTGACGACCGACATGGCGATCTACCGCGAGGAGATATTCGGCCCCGTGCTCGTGATCGCCCGCGCCGCCGACTACGAGGAGGCGCTGCGTATGGCCTCCGAGCACGAGTACGGCAACGGCGTCGCCATCTTCACGCGCGACGGCGATGCCGCCCGCGACTTCGCCGCCCGGGTGGAGGTCGGGATGGTGGGCGTGAACGTGCCCATCCCGGTGCCGATCGCCTACTACACGTTCGGCGGCTGGAAGCGCAGCGGCTTCGGCGACCTCAACCAGCACGGCGCCGACGCCTTCCGCTTCTACACGAAGACCAAGACCGTGACGAGCCGCTGGCCGTCGGGGATCCGCGAGGGCGCGAGCTTCGTGATCCCCACCATGCACTAAGGACACGCGATGACCATGACCACTGTCACCACCACTGACGAGGAGCGCGAGGCGATCCTCGACGCCGTGCGGGAGTTCGCCGATGCGGAGCTCGCTCCGTTCGCCGCCGAACGCGACGAGAAGCACCTGTTCCCGCGGGAGTCGCTCCAGCGCGGTGGCGAACTCGGCCTCGGCGGGATCTACGTGAGCGAGGAGTTCGGCGGCACGGGGCTCACCCGCGTCGACACCGTCGCCATCTTCGAGGAGCTCGCCAAGGCCGACCCTGCGGTGGCCGCCTACATCTCCATCCACAACATGGTGGTGTGGATGATCGACACCTACGGCGACGACGAGCAGCGGTCGCGCTGGCTGCCGTCGCTGACCGCCATGCAGGAGTTCGGCGGCTACTGCCTCACGGAGCCGGGAGCCGGATCCGACGCGGCGAACATCGCGACCAGCGCCGTCCGCGAGGGCGACGAGTACGTGCTGACCGGGGTGAAGCAGTTCATCTCCGGAGCCGGTGAGGCCGCGGTATACGTCGTCATGGCGCGGACCGGCGAGCCGGGAGCCCGGGGCATCAGCGCCTTCCTCGTGCCCGGCGACGCGGAGAACCTGAGCTTCGGCGCCCCGGAGAAGAAGATGGGGTGGCACGCGCAGCCCACCCGTCCCGTGATCATGGACGGCGTGCGGGTGCCGGCGTCCGCGATGCTCGGCGACGAGGGCCGCGGCTTCGCGATCGCGATGTCGGCGCTCAACGGCGGACGCCTCAACATCGCGGCGTGCTCGATCGGCGGTGCGCAGGCAGCGCTCGACAAGGCCGTGCAATACGTGCACGAGCGCGTCGCGTTCGGGGAGCCGCTGGCGGAGAAGCAGTCGATCCTCTTCGCGATCGCCGACATGCGCACCGACCTGCAGGCGGCGAGGCTGATGATGCGCGACGGCGCGCAGGCAGTGGACGAGAAGGCGCCGGACGCGACGATGCGGTGCGCGATGGCCAAGCGCTTCGCGACCGACGCCGGCTTCGAGGTGGCCAACCGCGCGCTCCAGCTCCACGGCGGCTACGGCTACCTGCAGGACTACGGCATCGAGAAGATCGTCCGCGACCTCCGCGTGCACCAGATCCTCGAGGGGACGAACGAGATCATGCGCCTCATCGTGGGGCGGGAGATGCTGCGACCCGCGGGGTCGACGTCGATGCGGAGCGCCTCGTGACCCGCGTGGCCTTCCTCGGGCTCGGGCACATGGGCCTGCCGATGGCGAAGAACCTCGTCGCCGCCGGACACGAGGTGCACGGCTTCGACCTCGTGCCCGCGGCGATCGAGGCGGCGGGGACGGCCGGGATCCCCGTGGCCGCGAGCGGCGCGGAGGCGGTGGCGGACGCGGAGGTCGTGGTGACGATGTTCCCGGCGGGGAAGCACGTCATCGAGGCCTACCGCACGGAGCTGCTGGCGGCCGCGCGCCCCGGGACGCTGTTCATCGAGTCGTCGACCATCGCGGTGGACGAGGCGCGGGCCGCCCATGCGCTCGCGCTCGCCGCGGGCCATCGGCACATCGACGCCCCGGTCTCCGGAGGTGTGGTCGGGGCGGAGGCCGGAACCCTGGCGTTCATGGTCGGGGGCTCCGACGACGACTTCTCGGCGGCGCTTCCGCTGCTGGAGATCATGGGGAAGCGCATCGTGCACTGCGGCGGATCCGGGCTCGGTCAGGCGGCGAAGGTCTGCAACAACATGGTGCTCGCGGTGTCGCAGATCGCCGTCGCCGAGGCCTTCGTGCTGGGCGAGCGGCTCGGGCTCGAGCATCAGGCCCTGTTCGATGTGGTGTCCCAGGCGTCCGGGCAGTGCTGGGCACTCACCACGAACTGTCCCGTCCCCGGCCCGGTGCCCACGAGCCCCGCGAACCGGGACTACCAGCCGGGGTTCGCCGGAGCCCTCATGGCGAAGGACCTCGGTCTCGCGCTGCAGGCCATCGAGCAGACCTCGACGGATGCCCGGATGGGTCGTCTGGCGCAGGAGCTGTACGCCGCCTACGCCGCCGGCGACGGCGCCGCCCGCGACTTCTCCGGCATCATCACCGACATCCGCGGCTGACCCCGGCTTTCGAATCGCCTGAATGGTCGCGAATCCGGCCGAAATGCAGCACATCGGGCGATTCGAAGGGGAGGGTGGATGACAAACGACAGGAAGGCGGCAGCGATGACCGAGTACGAGACGATCCTGGTGGAGCAGCGCGGACGCGTGGGGTGGATCACCCTCCACCGTCCGGAGGCGCTCAACGCGCTGAACAGCCGGCTCGCCGAGGAGGTCACCGCGGCCGCGCAGGCCTTCGATGCGGATGACGGGATCGGGGCGATCATCCTGACCGGCTCCGAGAAGGCCTTCGCGGCGGGTGCCGACATCAAGGAGATGGAGGGCATGTCCGCGGCGGAGATGCTCGAGACCGACCACTTCGGCGTCTGGCACGACTTCGCTGCCGTGCGCACCCCGGTCATCGCGGCGGTCTCCGGATTCGCGCTCGGCGGCGGCTGCGAGCTGGCGATGATGTGCGACATCATCCTCGCCGCGGACACGGCGAAGTTCGGACAGCCGGAGATCAACCTCGGGGTGATCCCCGGCATGGGCGGCACACAGCGGCTCATCCGCGCGGTCGGGTACTACAAGGCCACGGAGCTCGTGCTGTCCGGCCGCTTCATGGGGGCCGAGGAAGCGGAGCGCTCCGGACTCGTGTCCCGCGTCGTCCCCGCGACGGACCTCCTGGCCGAGGCGACGACGCTGGCGGAGACGATCGCGTCGAAGTCGCTGCCGTCGGTCTACGCCGCCAAGGCCGCGCTCGATGCGGCGATGGAGACGACGCTGTCC
Organism: Microbacterium meiriae; assembly: GCF_032364335.1. Classification (NCBI taxonomy): domain Bacteria; kingdom Bacillati; phylum Actinomycetota; class Actinomycetes; order Micrococcales; family Microbacteriaceae; genus Microbacterium; species Microbacterium meiriae. Next base: position 3,079,611 of record NZ_CP133984.1, on the reverse strand, counting down.
GCCGGCCTCGCCCACGAGAAGCAGGCGTTCGCGGCGCTGTTCGACACGCACGACCAGAAGGAGGGCATGTCGGCCTTCCGCGAGAAGCGCACGCCGGACTTCCAGAACCGCTGATCGCGGTTCACAACTCAGGAGGATCGGTCGCGGAGCCGGCGTTCTGCGGTGTCGGGGCCCGGTCGGCCGCAGTTCTCCTGAGTTGTGAACGGGTCAGCCGCGCAGGGACTCCACGATCTTCGCGATCCGGCGCTCGCGCGTCGCGTCCTGCTTGGCGCCGGCGACCGCCCTGGCGTGCTCCTTGCGGGCTGAGGGGGAAAGCGCGTCGAAGGCGGCGCGCACCGCGGGGTCGACGTCGAGGGCGGCGGCCAGGGCGGGCGGCACCTCGACCGTCCGCTCTGCGGTGTCGAGCCGGATCACGGCGTCCACCTCCTGATCGATCTCGACCCCGAGGTCCGCCCGGGCGGCCTTGCTGAGACCGATCATGTTCTCGCCGCCCATCCGGGCCAGGCGCAGGCGGGCGGTGCGGCCGCCGATCGTGACCGCGACCGGGAAGGTCTTCCCCGCGCCGAAGGAGGCCACCTGTTCGTCGGTGAGGAGGATCGCCGCGGCGGGACCGCGACCGGTGAGGACGGTGTGCACGCGCAGTTCGCTCATGCAGGAAGAGTACGCCCGCCGTCCTCGATCGCGGCGACGAGGGCGGTGTTGCGCTCCGCGATCAGCCGCTCCATGTACCGCCCCAGGACCAGGGCGTCGACGAGGCGGCCGAGGGGCCCGAAAGGCGACCGGAACACGACGGTGTCCCGCATGAGGGTGCCACGCGGGTGCTCCTCGAACACATGCTCGTGCCGGAGCTCGCGGAACGGTCCGGCGATCTGACGGTCCGTGAACCGATGCGGCGCGTCGATGTCGAACACCACGGAGCGCAGACGGAACGGGATGCCGAAGTGCCGCGCGCGCCAGGTCACCGTGGACCCCTCGGTGAACGCGCCGCCCGCAGGCTCCTCGATCATGGTCTCGCTGTAGCGCGCCATGGACTGCAGATGCAGTTCGGGGTCCAGTGCCGCGGCGAAGACGACCGGGCGGGGCGCCGCGATCACGGTGTCGAGCACGAACCGGGGCATCAGAGCGGTTCGGGGAGCGGGCGCGGATCGATGAAGTCGCCGGCGTCACGGCGCAGGCGGGCGACGATGGCGACGAGCTCCGCGGCGTCGGCCTCGCTCATGCCGGGGTCGGCGAAGACGTCGGCATTGAGGGCGGTCGTGGCGTGCTCGACGAGGTCGCGCCCGGCGTCGGTCAGGGCGAGCATCGCGGCGCGTCCGTCGTGGGGGTGCGGTTCGCGGATCACGAGGCCGTCGCGCACGAGCCGTTCGGCGGTGCTGGTGATGGTGGTGGCGTGGACCTGCAGGCGCGCGACGACGCTCGACAGCGGCAGTCGTCCGGCCCGGCTGAAGGCGAGCAGCCGCAGCACCTCGTACCGCGCGAAGCTCAGCGCGAAGGGTTTGAGGGCCGCGTCGACGCGGGCGAGGAGGAGCTGCTGGGCCCGCATCACCGACGTGACGACCGTCATGCCGTCTGCGGCCTCGGTCCAGCCGTGCGCGATCCACTGCCGCTTCGCCTCGGCGAGCGGGTCGACGGGAAGCGGGCGGGGTCGGACCACGTCTCTACGGTACCGGCGTAGGGCGCCCCCGGTCGCCAGCGGCGAGCCGAGGACGGCAACTGTCGACTATGTATACATTCGTGACCGAAATGTCGGGTGCAGCCTGCGGATCCCTCTGCCTTTGGCTACATAGAAGAGCGGGCGGATAGACTCAGCGTGTCGTGAGGAGCATTCGATGAAGATCTTCGTCCTGGTCAAAGAGGTGCCGGACACCTATGGTGATCGCACGTTGAATCTGGAGACCGGCCTCGCCGATCGCAGCGCCGGGGATGTGGTCCTCGACGAGATCACGGAACGGGCCCTGGAGGTCGCTCTCTCCTACGCCGACAAGAACGAGGGCACCGAGGTCGTGGCCCTCACGATGGCGCCGGAGAGCGCGACCGCGTCGGTGCGACGCGCCCTCGCGATCGGCGCCGCCTCCGCGATCCACATCGTCGACGAGCAGCTCGTCGGCGCCGACCTGGGACTCACCGCCGAGGTGCTCGCCGCCGCGATCCGCCGTGGCGCCCCCGACCTCGTCATCACCGGCAACCTGTCCACCGACGGCGCCGGTGGCGTCCTGCCCGCGATGCTCGCCGAGCACCTCGGCTGGGCGCAGGCCACCGCCCTCTCCGCGGTCGAGATCACGGCCGACGGCATCTCCGGCACCCGGGGTGCGGACGCGGGGAACCAGCAGGTGACCGCGCCGCTGCCCGCCGTGATCTCCATCACCGAGGCGCTCCCTGACGCCCGGTTCCCGAACTTCAAGGGGATCATGGCGGCGAAGAAGAAGCCGCTGGAGGTGCTGTCCCTTGCCGAACTCGACGTGTCGGCGGACCCCGCGGCGGCTCCGCGCACCATCATGACCGCCGTCTCCGAGAAGCCTCCGCGGGCGGCCGGTGTCAAGATCACCGACGAGGGCGATGCCGCCGAGAAGCTCGTCGAGTTCCTCGTGCAGAACAGGCTGGTGTGACATGGCGTACCCCGAGAACCCGATCCTCGTGCTCCTCGACGTCGACCCGTCCGGCGAGCTCGCCAGCAGCACCGCCGGACTCCTCGGCGCGGCGGCGGGCATCGGCACCCCGGTGGCGCTGATCGTCGGCGGTTCCGAGACCGCGGTCGCCACGGCCGCGGCGGCCGGAGCCGCGGTCGTGCTCACGGCCGAGGGCGACCCGTCGGCGCTCACGGTCCCGATCGTCGACGCGCTGCAGGCCGCTGCCGCGCAGGTGCAGCCCGAAGCCGTCCTCATCTCGAACTCGATCTCCGGGCGTGATGTCGCCGGCCGGTTCGCGGTGCGATCGAAGAGCGCTCTCGCCGTGGATGCCGTCGGGGTCTCCCGCGACGACGAGGGCATCGTCGCCCACCACTCGGTCTACGGCGGGGCGTATCTCGTCGATGCGGCCGCGACGTACGGCACGCTCATCGTCACGGTGCGCCAGGGCGCGGTGGAGGCCAGGGCCGAGGCGGTCGCCTCCCCGCAGGTCGAGCAGCTCGCGGTCACCCCGTCCGGAGCGGTCGCCGCGACGGCGGGCCCCGTCGAGACCGTCGAAGCCACCTCGTCTCGTCCCGAGCTGCGCGGAGCGACCCGCGTCGTCTCCGGTGGCCGCGGTCTCGCGTCGAAGGAGAAGTTCGTGCTCGTCGAGGAGCTCGCCGACGCTCTCGGCGCGGCCGTCGGTGCCTCGCGCGCCGCGGTCGACGCGGGCTACATCCCGCAGTCCCACCAGGTCGGGCAGACCGGGGTCTCGGTGTCGCCGCAGCTCTACGTCGCGCTCGGGATCTCCGGCGCGATCCAGCACCGCGCCGGCATGCAGACGTCGAAGAACATCGTGGCGATCAACAAGGACCCGGAGGCGCCGATCTTCGACGTCGCCGACTTCGGCATCGTCGGCGACGTGTTCGCGATCGTCCCGCAGGTGATCGCCGCGCTCGAGGCACGGAAGAAGTAGTCATGGCGACGCGGGTGCTGCGCCGCGGGCTTCCGCGGGTGCCGGGCGGCGAGCCGTGGCCGCCCGCCGATGCGACGGTCGAGACCGTCGATGCGGGCCCGGCCGAGATCGTCGTCGATCCGCCGGTGGCGACGCCGGTCTCCGCGACGCCGGAGGGCGGGGAGGACGACCCCACCGCGGTCACGCCGGACGCCACCGGCGTCCAGGCTGCGCAGCCGGACGCCGCGCCGCGTCGGGCGCTCCGCCGGGGTCTCCCGCGCGTTCCCGGCGGTGAGCCCTGGCCGCCGTCTACGGTCGCGGCCGCGCCCGCGGCGCCGTCCGCACCCGCCGTGGTGCCGGGCGAGACCGCACCTTCCGCCGCGGCGTCCGCCGCGCCCGTTGCGCCTCCTGCCGCGCCCGCTGCCGCCGCGTCGTCCGCCGCGCCGGCTCGGACTCCTGCTGCGGCGCCCGCTCCCGAGACGCCCGCCGCAGGCGAGAGCGTCCGCCGCGGACTGCCCCGAGTCCCGGGTGGCGAGCCCTGGCCCCCCGCGGGGACCGTGCCCGCCCGTCCGACCTCCGCTCCGTCCCCGGCCGTGGCGGCGGATGTCTCCGCGATCCCGGAGACGGCGGCGCCGTCCGCGACCCTCGTCTCCGAGCCGGCCGCTGTCCCGGGGACCGCGCTCGCCACCGGCGCCGACATCAGCGCGCCGCTGCCCTGGACCCGTACGGTCTGGAACGGTCGAGCACCGCGGCATCTCCCGGCCGCCGCCTCATCGACCGTCTCCGGCGCTCGCCGTCGCCCGACATGGACCCAGGCGATCGCGACGCTGTTCGGCGCCGCCGCCCTCGGCGTGCTCGCGGCCGCGGCCGTGGCCCTCGTCCGCACGCTGCTGAGCCTCCCGTTCATGCAGGACTTCCTGGCGGCCTTCCCTGGCGAGTACGAGCCACCGATCCCGGTCGAGCCCGGCTTCGCGCCGTGGGTCAACTGGGCGCACTTCTTCAACATGTTCCTGATCGTGCTGATCATCCGCTCGGGGCTGCAGGTGCGCACCGAGAAGCGGCCGAGCGTGTTCTGGTCCCCGCGGAACAACCCGAAGGGCAAGATCAGCCTGAACCTCTGGTTCCACCAGGCGCTCGACATCCTGTGGCTGGTCAACGGCGTGATCTTCGTCGTCCTGCTGTTCGTCACCGGGCACTGGGTGCGGATCGTGCCGACGAGCTGGGAGGTGTTCCCGAACGCGCTGTCGGCGGCCCTCCAGTACATCTCGTTCGACTGGCCGCACGAGAACGGCTGGAACAACTACAACAGCCTGCAGCAGCTCGCCTACTTCGTCACCGTCTTCCTCGCGGCGCCGCTCGCCGCGGTCACCGGGTTCCGCATGTCGGGGCTCTGGCCCAAGAGGGCGGAGCGCCTGTCGAAGGCGTACCCGGTGGAGTGGGCGCGCGCCCTGCACTTCCCGGTGATGCTCTACTTCGTGGCGTTCATCATCGCGCACGTCGCGCTCGTGATGCTGACCGGCTTCCTGCGCAACCTCAACCACATGTTCGCGGCGCAGGATGCCGCGACGTGGACGGGATTCTGGGTGTTCATCGCCTCGCTCGTCGTGATCGCGGTCGCCTGGGTCGCTGCGCGTCCGCTCGTGCTCGCCCCGATCGCGAAGGCGTTCGGCAAGGTCTCGGGGCGCTGATCCATGACCGATCGCACCGCCATCGAGGACTACTGGCGCGAGGCCCGCATCGCGCTGCCCCACCTGCCGGAGCCTCTTCCCGAGGCGTGGGGTTTCGGCGCGACGCCGGAGCACGCCGACGAGCTCCTGGAGCTCGTGCTCGCGGGTATCAAGGTGGGCACGGCGTCCTCTCTCTGGGACTACGAAGAGTCGGGGGATCCGCTGCCGACCGTCGGCGAGCTCAGCATCATCCTCGATGGGACCGGCGCTCCGCGCGCCGTGATCGAGACCACGGCGATCGACATCGTTCCGTTCGACGAGGTCGACGAGGCGCACGCCTTCGCCGAGGGGGAGGGGGATCGTACCCTGGCGCACTGGCGCGAGGTGCACGAGCGCTACTGGCGCACCCACTCCGAGAACCCGCGCGGCTACGAACCCGACATGCCGGTGCTGTGCGAGCGCTTCCGGCTGCTCCTGCCGGCCGGCACGGAGGACTGAGAAGAGGGAGATCATGGCAGAGGCCTACATCGTCGACGCGGTCCGTTCGCCGGTCGGACGCCGTGGCGGCGCTCTTGCGGAGATCCACCCCGCCGACCTCGGCGCGCACAGTCTGCGGGCCCTCGTCGACCGGACCGGCATCGACCCCGGCGCCGTGGACGACGTGATCCTCGGAGCCATCGATGCGATCGGCGGGCAGGCCGGGAACGTCGCGCGCACCGCGTCGCTCGTCGCCGGCTTCCCGGAACACGTGCCGGGCGTCACGATCGATCGGCAATGCGGATCGAGTCAGCAGGCCGTGCACTTCGCCGCGCAGGCGGTGCTCAGTGGCACCAGCGACCTCGTGATCGCCGGCGGGCTGCAGAACATGTCGCGGATCCCGCTCACCGCCGCCGCGACCGTCGGCCGGGAGTACGGTTTCACGACGCCGTACGCCGAGTCGCCCGGATGGCAGGAGCGCTACGGCGACCAGGAGATCTCGCAGTTCCGCGGAGCGGAGCTCATCGCCGAGCGGTGGGACATCTCACGGGAGGAGATGGAGCGGTACGCGCTGGAGAGCCACCGCCGGGCGGCCCAGGCCCAGGACGACGGGCGGTTCGCGGCGGAGATCGCGCCGCTCGCCGGGCTCGACCACGACGAGAGCGTGCGCCGGGACACCACCCTCGAACGCATGGCCGGCCTGCCGCCGCTCGCGCCCGACGGGCGGATCACCGCTGCGGTCGCGTCGCAGATCAGCGATGCGTCGAGTGCCGTGCTCATCGCCAGCGCGCGGGCGGTGCAGGAGCACGGCCTCACGCCGCGGGCCCGCATCCACCACGTCTCCGTCCGCGGCGACGACCCCGTGCTCATGCTCACGGCACCGATCCCGGCGACCCGGCACGCGTTGGAGCGTACGGGACTCCGGATCGAGGACATCGACCTGTTCGAGGTCAACGAGGCGTTCGCCTCGGTCGTGCTCGCCTGGATGCGCGAGACCGGTGCGCCGCACGAGAAGGTCAACGTCAACGGCGGCGGCATCGCACTGGGGCATCCGATCGGCGCGACGGGCACCCGCATCCTCGCGACCCTGCTCAACGAGCTGGAGCGCACCGGCGGACGGTACGGCCTGCAGACGATGTGCGAGGGCGGCGGCGTCGCGAACGTCACGATCATCGAACGCCTCTGAGCGCAGACGAAAGGGCCGCCCCGCGGGGCGGCCCTTTCGGTGAGGACGAGGGTCAGGGGCGCACGAAGCGGACCTCGGTGAGCGTCTCGCCCAGGAACGGCTCGGTGTGCGCCGCGCCGTCGAGGTGGAACCCGTTGCGCGTGTAGAACCGGTGCGCGCGAGGGTTGTCCTCGGCGACCCAGAGGTAGAGCGGCTCGTCCTTCTCGACGGCCGCGTCGAACAGCTTCTGCCCGATGCCGGTCGAGTGGTACGCGTCGAGCAGGTAGATGAAGTACAGCTCGCGGAACGCCGGGGCGTCCTTGTCGCGAGCCGGACCCGAGCCGACGAAGCCGACGATCTCGCCGTCGACGAGCGCCGCGTTCATCTTGAAGTCGGGGCCCTGCGAGGCCCAGTGCGTCCACAGCTCGGCCATACGGCGGGGCGAGACCTTCTCCAGCGCCGCCTTGCTGATGAGGTGATCGTAGGTCTCGTGCCAGCACTGCGCATGCACGCGACCGAGGGCTTCCGCATCCACATCACGGACCGGACGGACGATGACTTCGGGCTGGGCTTCGGCGCTCATGCGGTGACTCTACGGCGGGTCCGTGGAAATCGGAAATCGGGGTGACGGCCCGTGGGAGGCCCTTCGACGGCATGGAGGAATCGGACAACGAAGTTCGACCGTCGTGCGCGGATGGCTACGATCAGTGCTCGTGAATGTGATCTGGCGGACCCTCCTCGTGATCCTCGGTGCGCGTCGTCGCGTACGGCAGGGGAAGACCCTCGACCCGACCGCCGTCGGCACCGTCACTGTCACCACCCTGCCCACGGACCTCGACATCCTCCGCCACATGAACAACGGCCGGTACCTGTCGCTGTTCGACCTCGGCCGCTGGGACCACCTCATCCGCACGGGGCTGTTCGACGTGATGAAGGAGCAGGGCTGGTACGCGGTGGTCTCCAGCGAGACCATCACCTTCCGCAAGTCGCTCCAGCTCTGGCAGCGGTTCGAGGTGCAGTCCCGCTTCATCGGGCACGACGAGAAGGCGCTGTTCCTGGAGCACCGGGCCGTGGTCGCCGGCGAGGTCTACGCCAGGGCCATCGTGCGGGCCCGCGTGCTGCGCCGGTCCGGCGGCACGGTCAGCAACGAGGAGCTGTTCGCCGCGGTGGGCAAGCCCGACGGGGTGCCCGAGATCGACGCGTGGGTGCACGACTGGGCCGCCGCGTCCGCTCTGCCTCCCGTGCGCACGCCCGCCCCCAGCATCTGGAACTGACCCGGCTGCGGCCCGCCCGGTCGGGCACCCCGGGATTCCGCGACCGGAGACCTAGGGTGGTCACATGGCAGAGTCGTCGTCATCCTCCGCGGAGGCGGGGGCATCCGCATCCCTCGCCGATCAGGCCGTCGAACTCGCGCGCCGTTGGGTGATCGAGGCGGCTGCGGCCGACGTCGACCCCGCCGCCGAGCGTCTCGCCGGCGTCCTCCGCGACGCCAACGGCCTGCCGTTCACCCTCGGTTTCGTCGACGGCGTGATGCGGCCGGAGAGCCTGACCGCTGCGGCCGCCCAGCTGCGCCGCATCGCGCCCATCGTGCCGGAGTTCCTGCCGTGGTACCTGCGCTCCGCCGTGCGGCTCGGCGGCGGGGTCGCCCCGGTGCTGCCGACGCCGGTCGTGCCGATCGCGCGGCGGGCGCTACGCGAGATGGTGGGGCACCTGGTGGTGGACGCCCGGCCCGCGAAGCTCGGACCCGCGATCGAGAAGCTGCGGGAGTCGGGGTCGCGACTGAACCTCAACCTCCTCGGGGAGGCGGTGCTCGGGGAGGCGGAGGCGCAGCGGCGGCTCGACGGCATCCACGAGCTCATCCGGCGTCCGGATGTCGACTACGTGTCGGTCAAGGTCTCCGCCATCGTCAGCCGCATCTCGATGTGGGGCTTCGACGAGGTCGTCGAGCGGGTCATCGACCGGCTGCTCCCTCTCTACGTGACGGCTGCGGAAGACGGCACCTTCATCAACCTCGACATGGAGGAGTACCGCGACCTCGACCTCACGATCGCCGTCTTCACGCGGATCCTGGAGGACCCTCGGCTCACCGGACTCGAGGCCGGGATCGTGCTGCAGGCCTACCTGCCCGACGCGCTGCCGGCGTTGCAGGAGCTCACCGCCTGGGCACAGGATCGCGTGATCCACGGCGGGGCCCGCATCAAGGTGCGCCTCGTGAAGGGCGCGAACCTCGCGATGGAGCACGTCGAGGCGACCCTGCACGGATGGACGCCCGCGCCCTACGACACGAAGCTCGACACCGACGCCAACTACCTGCGCTGCCTGGACTGGGCGCTGCAGCCCGAGCACACGACCTCGGTGCGGATCGGGGTGGCCGGCCACAACCTCTTCGGCATCGCCCACGCGTGGCTGCTCGCCGGGGAGCGGGGCGTCCGCGACGCGGTCGAGTTCGAGATGCTGCTCGGCATGGCCCAGGGGCAGGTGCAGGCGGTGTCCCGCGAAGTCGGTCCGGTGCTGCTGTACGTACCGGTCGTCGCGCCCGCCGAGTTCGATGTGGCCATCAGCTACCTCGTGCGGCGGCTGGAGGAGAACGCGTCGTCCGAGAACTTCCTCTCCGCGGCGTTCCACCTGCACGACGACGAGTCTCTCTTCGCGCGGGAGGCCGAGCGCTTCCTCGACGCCCTAGACCGGGCGGGGGACCCGGCCCTCGGCCTCGGCCCGCGGCGCACCCAGGACCGCCTCGCGCCCGTGCACGAGTCCGTGCGCCCCGCCCCGGTCGGTCCGGCGGCGGAGGCTGACCTCACGAAGGCGGTGCTCGGCATCGTGCGCGGCTCCGACGACACCGACACCGGCGCCTACCTCGAGACCGCCGTGTACGCCGCGCGCGAGCGCGGGGAGGACACCGGGGGCGCGCCGGGCTTCGTGAACACGGCCGACACCGACCTCGCCCTCCCCGCGAATCGCGAGTGGGCGGCGGGGATCCGTGCGAGGCTCGTGGACTCGACGGTCGGGAGGGATGTCCTGGACGCGGCCCGTGTCGATGACGCCGATGACCTCGGCCGCATCGTGCGCGGCGTGCAGGGCGCGGCGGCAGCGTGGGGATCACGTCCCGCGGCCGAGCGGGCGGAGGTGCTGCTGCGCGCGGCGGCCGCTCTCGAGTCCCGCCGCGGGGAGCTGATCGAGGTCGCGGCCGCGGAGACCGGCAAGGTCTTCGCCGAGGCCGACGTCGAGGTGAGCGAGGCCGTCGACTTCGCCCGGTACTACGCCGCGACGTGCCGCGAGCTCGATGCGATCTCCGGTGCCGTGTTCGTCCCCGCCAGGGTGACCGTCGTCGCTCCGCCGTGGAACTTCCCCCTCGCGATCCCTGCCGGTGGCGTTCTGGCGGCGCTCGCCGCGGGGTCCGGCGTCGTCCTCAAGCCCGCCCCGCAGGCACGCAGGTGCGCGGCGGTGCTCGTGGCGGCGCTGTGGGAGGGCGGCGTGCCCCGCGAGGCCCTCGCTCTCGTCGACATCGAGGAAGGCGACCTCGGCCGTGCCCTCATCACGGACGCGGCCGTGGACCGGGTGATCCTCACCGGCTCGTGGGAGACCGCGGCGCTGTTCCGCTCCTGGCGCCCCGACCTGCCCCTGCTCGCGGAGACCAGCGGCAAGAACGCGATGATCATCACGCCCTCGGCCGACCTCGACCTCGCCGTGGCCGACCTCGTGAAGAGCGCGTTCGGGCACGCGGGGCAGAAGTGCTCCGCGGCGTCGCTCGCGATCCTCGTCGGGCCGGTGGGGCGCTCGCAGCGCTTCGCGCGTCAGCTCGCCGACGCGGTCCGCTCGATGCGGGTCGGGTGGCCCTCGGATCCGCTCGCCGAGGTGGGCCCCGTCATCGAGAAGCCCGAGGGCAAGCTCGCCTGGGCCCTCTCCGAGCTGGAGGGCGACGAGCGGTGGCTTATCGAACCCGCCCTGGACCCCGCCGACGACGGCAGCGGACGGCTCTGGCGCCCCGGCGTGCGGGTCGGCGTGCAGTCCGGCTCCCGCTTCCACACCGAGGAGTTCTTCGGACCGGTCCTCGGGATCATGCACGCCCCGACCCTCGCGAAGGCCGTCGACCTGCAGAACGCGGTCGCCTACGGTCTCACGGCGGGGCTCCACACCCAGGATCCCGACGACCTGGCCTTCTGGCTCGACCGCGTGCAGGCCGGGAACCTCTACGTCAATCGCGGCACGACGGGAGCGATCGTACAGCGGCAGCCGTTCGGCGGGTGGAAGCGCTCCTCCGTCGGCGCCGGTGCCAAGCCCGGCGGGCCGAACCACCTCATCGGGCTCGGAACGTGGCGCGCGCAGCACGGGTCCCCGGCGTCGAGCACCCTCCACCTGCGCGGGCTCGACTCCCGGATCACGGGGCTCATCGAGGCCGCGCAGCCCTCCCTCCCGTTCGAGTCGTTCGAGTGGCTTCGACGGTCCGCCCTGTCGGACGCGCTGGCCTGGGACCGGGAGTTCGGCCGGGTGCGGGATGTCTCGCGGCTGGAGATCGAGCGCAACCTCTTCCGGTATCGGCCCGTGCCGGTGGAGATCCGCGCCACCGAGGACGCCGCCCTGCACGACCTGCTGCGGGTCGTGATCGCGGGGGTGCGTGCGGGGGCGGGCTCCGTCGTGTCCACTCCGGTCGGGCTTCCGGCGGGCGTGCGGCATGCTCTGGGCGACCTCGACGCCGTGGTGTTCCTGGAGACCGAGGCCGAGTGGCTCCAGCGGATGCGGGTGGCCGAGGAGGCTGGAGCATCGGGAGACGCGGGGGTTCCGGTGCTTCCGCGGCATGAGCGCGTGCGGCTCGTGGGCGGACGGGAGTCGGTGGCGGCGCTGCGCTCCGCGCTGGCGGTGGCGACGGGCGGTGATCCGGACCTCGCGGTGTACGACGCGGAGGTGACGGCGGCGGCCCGCATCGAGCTCCTCCCGTTCGTGCACGAGCAGTCCGTCTCGATCACCGCCCACCGCTACGGAAACCCCGACCCCTGGAGCGCCTCCGTCATCTGACCCCCGCCCGTTCCGGTGCGGGTGCGGGTGCCGGTGCCAGTGCGGTGCGGGCTCGAAAAGGTGCCTTCCCGGCCCCTGGCTGGCGCGTTTTCGATCCCGCTTCGGGCTGCGCAGGACATGCGGGATCGGAAACGGGCGGGAGCGGCGGCTCGGGGGTGCGATTGTGATCCCGGAAGAGACTGCGCGGGACGGAATGCGGGTGTAAAAGATTCTTGACACAGGTGTGATGCGGACGTACTCTCGTGTCAAGAATCTTTGACACGAGGGGAAGCGCATGGTCTACGAGGAGCGCAACGTCTGGGCCGGGCTCATCGTCAGTCCGATCGTCGCGGTCGTCTACGTGCTGCTGCTCATGCAGCAGGCCGGTGGCGGACCGCTCACCGCGTCGGACTGGTTCCCGCTGATGCTGTGGACGATCGGCGGGGGCATCGTCGGGACGATCCTGATCAGCATCCTCTGGGGCATCATCGCCGGGATGTCCGATCCGGACGGCGTCGGCCGCTCCGACATCCGCGACCGGGACATCGGCCGGATGGGAGCCCGCGTGGAGCAGGCCTTCGTCACCATCGCCGGCCTCGGGGTCATCGTCCTCTGCGGTCTCGGCGCCGACGTGTTCTGGATCGCGAACACGATGTTCGCCGGGTTCCTCGTGGCGGCCGTCGTCGGCGGTGTCGCCCGGGCGATCGCGTACCGCCGAGGGCTGCGCTGATGGTCAAGCCCACCCTCGTCTCCAACACCATCCGCGCCCATCGCGAGCGCGCCGGACTCACGCAGGCCGAGCTCGCCCGCACGATCGGGGTCACCAGGCAGACCCTCATCGCGATCGAACAGCAGAAGTACTCGCCGACACTCGAGCTCGCGTTCCAGATCGCCCGGGCGTTCGGCGTCGGGATCGACGATCTGTTCGCGTATCCGACCGACCCCGGAGGTGCCGCATGACCGAGACCATGCCCGCCTGGACCCGCGAGACCTACGGCCCGGCCGCCGGGACAGCACTGACCCGGCAGCCCGTCCCCCAGCCGCGTCGGGGCGAGGTCGTGCTGCGCGTGCAGGCCACCGCCCTCAACGCCGGCGACGTGCGGCTGCTCCTCGGCGACCCGCTGCTGGTCCGGCCGTTCTTCGGGCTCGCCCGCCCCAAGAACCCCGTGCGCGGGCTCGACGTCGCCGGCACCGTCGTGGCGGTCGGCGCGGACGTGGTGAACGCCGAGCTCGGCGAACTCGTGGTGGGGGAGCTGCAGGGCGGAGGAGGGCTCGCCGGCGCCGCGCGCATCGCGGCCGACCGCGTCGTGCCCGTCCCGCCCGACGTGACACCCGAGGCGGCTGCGTGCCTGCCGATCGCCGGAGGCACCGCGTGGCAGGCGCTCGACGCCGCCGGGGTGGGGCTGCGGCACCGCGCACAGCGGGTCCTCGTGATCGGAGCGTCGGGCGGCGTGGGGACCTTCGCCGTGCAGCTCGCGGCGCTCCGCGGGGCCGAGGTCTGGGCGACGTGCGGCGCGCACAACGCCCTGCTGCTGGAGCGCCTCGGAGCCGTGCGTACGCTCGACCACCGCACGTCTCCGCTCACACACCTGCCCTCCGCCCGGTTCGACGCCGTCATCGACCTCGCGGGCGGTGTGCCGATCCGCGAACTGCAGCGCCTCGTCCGCACGGGCGGTCGCGTGGTGCTGGTGACCGGTGACGGCGGACGGGTACTCGGTCCGGTGCCGCGGATGATCCGCGCCGCCGTGCTCTCGGTCCGCGGACCCCGGGTCGTGTCCCTCGCGGCGACCCCGCGCCCTGAGATCCTCGCGAAGCTGCTCGAGCTCGTGGAGGAGGGGCACCTGGTCCCCGTGATCGAGCGCGCATACCCGTTCGACGATGCTGTGTCGGCGCTCGCGCACGTCGAGGCCGGGCACACGGTCGGCAAGGTCGTGGTGACGCAGCGCGAGGGCTGACGGCGACACGGGACGGATGCTGGTGGCGCCCAGGGTCCGGTGGCACAATGGTCACCGGCGTGCCCGAGTCGCATCTTCCCCTCCGCCTCTTCCGAGCAGGGGGTCGAAGGACCGCCGGGCCCCTGGACAGCGTCCGCCGCGCCCGTTCACACGAGGAGCATCCATGTCGACGCCGGAGACCGCCGTCACCACCGCCCCCACGCGCACCGCGCACCGCCGCCACTACCTGATGTGCCGTCCCGAGCACTTCACGGTGAACTACTCCATCAATCCGTGGATGGAGCCGTCGCGGCCGACCGACACCGCCAACGCCGTCGCCCAGTGGCAGAAGCTCTACGACCTGTACGTCGAGCTCGGCCACGAGGTCGAGCTCATCGATCCGCTCCCCGGCTACCCGGACATGGTCTACACGGCCAACGGCGGCTTCCTCATCGACGGGCGCGCCTACGTGCCGGAGTTCCGGTTCGTGGAGCGGCAGGGGGAGGCTCCGGCCTTCGCCGACTGGTTCCGCGCCGCCGGCTACGACACCGTCATGCCGGAGGAGGTCAACGAGGGCGAAGGCGACTTCCTGCTCGTCGGCGACGTGATCCTCGCCGGCACCGGGTTCCGCTCCACCGGCGACAGCCACCGCGAGGTCGGCGAGGTCTTCGGCCGCGAGGTCGTGTCGCTGAACCTCACCGACCCCCGCTTCTACCACCTCGACACCGCGATCGCGGTGCTCGACCCCGTGCAGGGCGTGGAGAACGGCGGCCCCGAGCGGGCGAACATCGCCTACCTCCCCGGAGCCTTCGACGACGCCAGCCGTGCCGAGCTGGAGAAGCGCTTCCCCGACGCGATCCTCGTGTCGGACGAGGACGGCGCGGTGTTCGGCCTGAACTCCTCGAGCGACGGCTACAACGTCATCATCTCGCCGCGGGCGAAGGGCTTTGAGCAGCAGCTCCGGGAGCGCGGCTACAACCCGATCACCGTCGACCTGTCCGAGCTCCTCCTCGGTGGCGGCGGGATCAAGTGCTGCACGCTCGAGCTGCGGGGTGCGAAGTGACGATCGAGCAGACGGCGGGCGCTTCGACGAGCTCAGCGACCCTTCGACAGGCTCAGGGACCCACCGCGGTCGCGGAGCCGCACGTCGCGCACAACTACCACCCGCTGCCGGTGATGATCGCGCGCGGCGAGGGAGCGTGGGTGACCGATGTCGAGGGCAAGCGCTACCTCGACCTGCTCGCGGCCTATTCCGCGGTCAACTTCGGGCACCGTCACCCCGCGCTCGTCGCGGCCCTGACCGAGCAGCTCGGTCGGGTCACGCTCGTCAGCCGGGCGTTCCAGAGCGACATGCTGGAGCCCTTCGCGGCCGCGCTCGCCGAGCTCTGCGGCAAGGAGCTCGTCCTGCCGATGAACACGGGCGCCGAGGCGGTGGAGACCGGCATCAAGGTCGCCAGGGCGTGGGGCTACCGCGTGAAGGGCATCCCCGAGGGGAAGGCGCGGATCGTCGTGGCGAAGGGCAACTTCCACGGCCGTACGACGACGATCGTGAGCTTCAGCGACGACGAGACCGCGCACGACGACTTCGGTCCCTACACGCCCGGCTTCGACCGCGTGCCGTTCGGCGACGCGGAGGCGATCGCCGCGGCGATCACCGAGGACACGGCGGGCGTGCTCGTGGAGCCGATCCAGGGCGAGGCCGGTGTGGTGATCCCGCCGGAGGGGTACCTCCGCCGCATCCGTGAGATCTGCGACGAGAAGAACGTGCTGTTCATCGCCGACGAGATCCAGGCCGGGCTCGGACGTGTCGGCGAGACGTTCGCGTGCGACCGCGAGGGTGTCGTTCCGGACCTGTACCTGCTGGGCAAGGCGCTCGGCGGTGGCATCCTCCCGGTCTCGGCCGTGGTGGGGAACACCGATGTGCTGGGCGTGATCCGTGCCGGCGAGCACGGCTCCACGTTCGGCGGCAACCCGCTCGCGGCGGCCGTCGGCCTGCGCGTGGTGGAGATGCTGCAGACGGGCGAGTTCCAGGAGCGTGCGCGGGCACTCGGCGCACACCTGGAGCAGGCGCTGCAGCCGCTGATCGGCCACGGTGTCACGGGCGTGCGCATCGCCGGGCTGTGGGCGGGCGTCGACATCGACCCCGCGATCGGTTCGGGCCGAGAGATCGCGGAGAAGCTGCTCGACCGAGGTGTGCTCGTGAAGGACACGCACGGGCAGACCATCCGCATCGCGCCCCCGCTCGTCATCCGGGCGACCGAGCTCGACTGGGCCATCGAGCAGCTCAAGGTGGTGCTCGACGCCTGACCGCGGCCGACCCACCCCCTTCTGCACGAGCCACCTCCTTGCGAACGTTCGCAAGGGGGTGGCTCGTCTCGAAAGGGGTGGGTCGACGGCTCAGGCCGGCGGGGAGTCGGGGTCGAGCGTGCGGAGGGTGTCCTCCTCGGCGGCGTTGTCGGCCGCGAGCTCGTCCTCGGTGTTCTCGTCGCCGCCCAGCGGCGCGTCGTGGCCGGGGCCGGAACTGCCCTGGATGGCGCCGCCGGTCGACTCGCCGCGGGAGCTGTCGCCCTGGATCGCGCCGCCGGTGCCGTCGCCCTGGCCGGAGTTCTCGTCAGGGACGTCGACGCCGGGAGCGCCTTCGGCCGGATCCTGCGGGTGCGGGGTGCTCATGTTCTCGTCCATGACACGACGCTACGACCGCCGGGCCGTGATGAGGAAGGCGTTGACAAACCCGCCCGCAGCTCACTCGTCGTCGCGTCGAGGAAGCCGGATGGGCGTCGTCGCCGCGGCCTTCTCCGTGTAGTCCACCGGCTCGACCGGCTGCACGACGCGCAGCGGGCGCGTCTCGTCGAGGGTCAGGCGGAAGCGGCTGCTCTCCTCGCGGCGCAGCCTCCCCGACGTCAGCACCCACGTCACCCCGATCGCGCACGCGATGAAGCCGGCCGTCCCGCCGAGCATGATGGCGGCGCGGGGGCCGAACGTGTCCGCCACCCAGCCCGCGATCGGTGCGCCGACCGGGGTCGACCCCATGATCACGGCCATGTAGAGGGCGAGGACGCGGCCGCGGAGCGCCGGATCCGTGGTGATCTGCACGTAGCCGTTGGCCGTGGTCAGCAGCGTCACGATCATGAAGCCGGTGAACGTGAGCGTGACCGCGTAGGAGAGGTAGCTGGGCATCGCGGCCGAGACGAAGGCCGCGATCCCGAAGCCGCCCGCCGCGAGGATCACGACGCGCACCCTCGCGCGATCCCGCCGCGCGGCGAGGAGGGCGCCGATCAGGGAGCCGATCGCGAGCACCGAGCTCAGCACCCCGTACCCGTCGGCGCCGGCTCCGAACTCCAGCGCCATGGTCGAGGCGAAGATGGGGAAGTTCATGCCGAACGCGCCGATGAGGAACACCGTCACGAACACGACCTTGAGGTCGCTGCGCGCCCAGACGTACCGGAAACCCTCGGCGAGTCCGCCGCGGCTGCGGTTCTTCGGCCGCGGCGCCAGCAGGTGCGTGCGCATGAGCATCAGCGCGACGATCATGGCGAGGAAGGTCGCGGCGTTGACGATGAACACCCAACCGGAGCCGATCGCGACGATGAGCAGACCGCCGACCGCGGGGCCGATCATACGGGCGAGGTTGAAGGAGGCGGAGTTGAGCGCCACGGCGTTGGAGGTCTCCGTGGCGGACACCATGTCCGACACGAAGGCCTGCCGGGCGGGTGCGTCGAACGCGTTGACGATGCCGAACCCGAGGGCGAACGCGAGCATCATCGGCAGGGTCATCACGCCGGCCAGCAGCAGGGATCCGACCGCGATCGCGAGGCCGAGCAGCGCCGTCTGCGTGGTCAGCAGGATCTTCCGCCGATCGAAGCGATCAGCGACCCAGCCGGTCAGGCTCACCAGCACCAGCGGTGGGCCGAACTGCAGCGCCATGGTGACGCCCATCGCGGTCGCGTCGTTGTCGGTGAGCTCGGTCAGCACGACCCAGTCCTGGGCTGTGGCCTGCATCCATCCGCCGACATTCGACACGAGGGCGCCGGCGAACCAGATCCGGTAGTTGATGTTCGCGAAGGAACGGAACATGGCGCTCATCGCTCCACCACCCTCCGCATCAGGGCGCTCGCTTCTCGCAGCGTCGTCAGTTCCTCCTCGGTGTAGTCGACCTCGCGGAGCATGTCGGCCAGCAGCACGTCCCGGCGGCGGATGGTCTCGACGACGACCTCGACGCCGGCGGCGGTGATGTCCACCTGCACGCGGCGGCGGTCGTCCTCGTCCGGGGTGCGGGCGACGAAGCCCTGCTCCTCCAGGCCGTTCACGATGCTCGTCATCGAGGGGGCGGTCACGCGCTCGCGCTCGGCGAGGGTGGAGATCGTGCGCCGGCCGTTCATGCGCAGCTCGGCGAGAACGGCGAGCTGCGTGTCGCTCATCATGTCGGCGGCGCGGGCGCAGCGGAGCCGGCGGGCGAGCCGGAACGTGGCCATGCGCAGGTCTGTGGCGGTGAGGTGCAGGGAATCATCGGACGCAGACATACTTAGTTAGTCTATCTAATATTTCCGTTGCGGGGGCGGGAGGAGCCGAGGCCAGCGGGCACAATGGAGGGGTGACCCGAACGATCGCTCTCGAAATCGCCGTCCAGGACCCCGCCGGAGTGCGCATCGCCGCCGAGGTCGGCGCCGCCCGCGTCGAGCTCGCCACGGCCCTCGCCCTGGGTGGGCTCACCCCGTCGCCGGCCACCCTGGAGCTCGCGCTCGAAGCCGCGGGGGCGAACGGCCCCGAGGTGCACGTCCTCATCCGTCCGCGCGCCGGCGGCTTCCACTACAGCGCCGACGAGCTGGCCGTCGCCGAACGCGACGTGCGGCACGCGGTCGACGCAGGCGCGTCGGGCGTGGTGATCGGCGCGCTGGACGCCGAGGGGCGGCTCGACCTCGATGCCATGGCGCGGCTGCGGGATGCGGCCGGGGGAGCTCCGGCGACGCTGCACCGCGCGATCGATGTGACCGCCGACCCGGTGGCGACCCTGCGGGCCGCGAGGGAGCTCGGGCTCCGGCGCGTGCTCACGTCCGGAGGGGCATCGGCCGCGATCGACGGCATCGACACCCTGCGCGCGCTCGTCGCCGCGGCCGAGGGGCAGATCGAGGTCATGGCCGGCAGTGGCGTCGACGTCGCGAGCGCTCCGGTGCTCGCCGCGGCCGGCGTCGACGCCCTCCACTTCTCCGCGAAGCGGGCGGTGACCGAGGACGGCGGCGTGCGCATGGGCTCCGCCTCCGACGGGGTCGGCGGCTACGAGGTGACGGACCGCGACATCGCCTTCGCGATCCGGGACGCTCTCGCGGGAACCGACCGGTAGGGCCGACCCATGACCGAGACCCGCGAGTACACCGACAGCCACGGCATCGCCATCGTCTACGACGTCCACCCCGCGGAGGGCACGCCCCGCGGTGTCGTCCAGCTCCTGCACGGGGTGGGCGAGCACGCAGGACGGTATCCGGCGCTGATCGCCGCGCTCACCGGAGCCGGGTTCACCGTCTACGCGGACGACCACCGTGGGCACGGGCGCACCGGCATGCGCCAGCACGGCGATCCGGCCCGGCTCGGACGGCTCGGGCCCGGAGGTCTCCGGGCGGCCAAGGATGCGATCTGGCAGCTGACCGGCATCATCCGCGACGAGAACCCGGGCCTTCCGCTCGTGCTCCTCGGGCACTCGTGGGGGTCGTTCCTCGCGCAGATGCTGGTGAACGAGCACGCCGAGGCCTTCGATGCGGTGATCTTGTCGGGTTCGGCGCTGCGCACGCCTCGCTCCCTGAACCCGGCGCCGCTGAACGCCGCGTGGGCCGCGGACGACGCGACCGGGTACGAGTGGCTGAGCCGCGACCCCGCGGTGTGGAAGGCCTTCGAGGAGGACCCGCTCACGACGGGGGTGCCTCTGCTCAAGCTCTTCGGTCTGCTCGACGCGGCGCGACTGTACGGGCGTCCGGCGACGCACCTCGCGCGCGACCTCCCGATGCTCCTCCTCGTCGGCCGTGACGATCCGGTCGGCGGTCCCCGCAGCGTCCACAAGCTCGCCGACCAGTACCGGCGCCGCTCCGGACTCACCGACGTCACGACCCTCGTCTACCCCGACGCCCGACACGAGATCTTCCAGGAGCTGCAGCAGGACGAGGTGCGCGCCGACGTCCTCGCCTGGCTCGACGCCCACATCCCCGCCCGCTGACTCCCGTCCCGGGTTCGGGGCCGATCCCGGTCCGGCCCTTCCCCGGCCTGTTCAGTCCCGTTCCGTCCCGTCCCGGTCCGTCCCGGTCCGGTTCCGGTCCCTTTACGGTCCGGGATCACTTTCGCCCCTTCCCCCGGTCCCGCGGGATCATTTTCGCGCGTGGCACAGGCCCCAGCGGAACGTTTTCGAACACGCACTGTGCGTGGGTGCGCCGGTGAGTCCGCGTCCACGATGACCTGTCGGGTCAAGGCCGCGCCTCCCGTCACCGCCCGCGAGAACACCTTCGAGCCTCCGGACATCCCGCGGGATCAATGTTGTGCCTGCCGCCACTGCCGCGGGATCACTTTCGTGCCCGGGACGGACCTCGGGAGAGCCTTCTCGAACACGCACGGTGAATCGCGCGCCGGTGGCGGCGGGAATCACCCGCGCCCCGCGAATAGGGGGCGCGGAGGCGCGGCGCATCTTCGGCTTCCGCCGCGCCGCGGACGACCCCGGGTGGCGGGATCAGAAACGGGCGGGGGAGGGCGCGCTGGGGGCGATTTCGATCCCACGGGATGTGCGCGGCGGCTGCGCACGGGTGGCGGGATCAGAACCGGGCGGGGGAGGGCGCGCTGGGGGACGGTTTTGATCCCGCGGGATGTGCGCGGGGGCTGCGCACGGGTGGCGGGATCAGAAACGGGCGGGGGAGGGTGCGATGGGGGACGGTTTTGATCCCGCGGGATGTGCGCGGGGGCTGCGCACGGGTGGCGGGATCAGGAACGGGCGGGGGAAGGTGCGTCGAGGGACGGGTTTGATCCCGCGGGAGGTGCGCGGGGACCGCGGGGGAGTGTGACGTGGGATGACGCGCGGTGAAGGCGTGTGACGGAGGGAGGCCACGGGAGGTGGGGGCAGCCCTAGATTCGGGGCACATCCGCACGAGCGAGGGGGAGGGCCCGCGGCGATGAGCTTCCTGACGGACTGGCATGAGTGGCATGCGGCGCGTGAACGCTATGCGGGGTCGGAGTACGGGCCGTCCGCGCTGGAGTCGACGAACTGGCTCATCACCGAACCCGCGGCGGTCGACGGCGTCCCCGGACTCTGGGCCCTCACCGGTGACGGCGGTATCCGCGGCAGCGAGCTCGGACCGTCGGGGTCGGTCGTCACCCTCCGCGGCGCCCAGACGCTGCGCCTCGGGCGGCGCGAGCTGCGGGTGTTCGATCGCAACGGACTGCTGGCACTCCGTGTCTGGAATCCGGATCGTCCACAGCGGGAGTGGTTCACGGCGATCGACGCGTACGCCCCGGACGAGCGCTGGCGGCTCCCCGCGACGTTCGAACCCGCGCCCGACGAGCGGATCGTCGTCACCTCGGTCGACGGTGAGGAGCGCGAGACCGCGATCGCCGGACGCCTGCGGTTCGAACTCGCCGGGGCCCCGCACGAGCTCACCGTCACCCGCAGTGGGAGCGGAGCGCTGAGCGCGGTCTTCGCGGACGGGACGAACGGGCTGGAGACGTATCGGTTCCGGTTCCTCCCCGTCGACGAACCCGCCGCCGACGGCTCCGCCGTGCTCGACTTCAACCGGGCGTACCTGCCGCCCTGCGCGTTCTCCGACCAGTTCGTCTGCCCCCTGCCGACGCCCGGCAACCGCTACTCCACGCCGATCAGGGCAGGGGAGCGCGTGGTCGTGCTCGGCGGCTGACCACGGGGGCACCGCGCGCCTTAAGCTGGATCCGTGCACGGTGAATACAAGGTTCCTGGGGGCAAGCTCGTCGTCGTCGACCTCGAGGTCGAGAACGACCGGATCGCGCGGTTCCGGCTCGCCGGGGACTTCTTCCTCGAACCGGACTCCGCGCTCGACGACATCAACGCCGCTGTCGAGGGTCTCCCCGTCGAGTCCGACGCCACGGCCATCGCCGCGGCCGTCCGCGGCGCCCTCCCCGAGGGGGCCCAGCTGCTCGGCTTCACCCCCGAGGCGGTCGGCACCGCCGTCCGCCGCGCGCTCGTCACGGCGCCCGGCTGGGGCGACTTCGACTGGGAGATCGTCCACGAGAAGGCGGTCTCGCCGCGCATGAACCTCGCCCTTGACGAGGTGCTCACCTCCCGCGTCGGCGAGGGGCGTCGGCGTCCGACGCTGCGCATCTGGGAGTGGGACGAGTCGGCCGTCGTCATCGGGTCGTTCCAGTCGTACCGCAATGAGGTCGACCCCGAGGGCGCTGCGAAGCACGGCTTCGACGTCGTCCGCCGGATCTCCGGAGGCGGAGCGATGCTCATGGCCGCGGGGCAGATCATCACCTACTCGCTGTACGTCCCCGCGTCACTCGTCGCCGGAATGACCTTCGCCGACTCCTACGCGTTCCTCGACGACTGGGTGCTGCAGGCGCTCCGTTCGCTCGGCATCGACGCCGTCTACCAGCCGCTCAACGACATCGCGAGCCCGACCGGCAAGATCGGCGGCGCCGCGCAGAAGCGCCTCGCGAACGGAGGTGTGCTGCACCACGCCACCCTCTCCTACGACATCGACGGCCAGATGATGACCGAGGTGCTGCGGATCGGCCGGGAGAAGCTCAGCGACAAGGGCACGACCTCGGCCGCCAAGCGCGTCGACCCCCTGCGCAGCCAGACCGGACTGGAGCGCGCCGAGATCATCGAGCGCTTCAAGGACACGTTCCGCTCGCTCACCTCCGCCGAGGACGGCGGCATCACGCCGGACGAGTACGCCGATGCCCAGGCTCTGGTGGAGTCGAAGTTCTCGACCGACGCGTGGCTGCATCGGGTTCCGTGAGCCCTTCGACAGGCTCAAGCCCTTCGACAGGCTCAGGGACCCAGGGTGGTGGCTCAGGGGTCCAGGTTCCGGGGCGGGTGTCGGTGATCGAGGGGGACAACCTCGCCGTCGCGGCGACCCTGCCGTCCGGGTCCTTCACGCTCGTCTACCTCGACCCGCCGTTCAACACCGGAAGAGTGCGGGAGCGGCAGGTGGTCACCGCCCGCCGCACGTTCACAACTCCGGAAGAATCGGCGGATCCGGACGGGGGCAGCCCCCAATCGGCCGAAACCGCGTCGGATCTCCTGAGTTCTGAACACGCGGTCGGCGGGCCGGAGGTGCGGCACGGCTTCCACGGACACCGGTACGAGCGGGTGCGCGGCATGTTGCGCGCGTACGACGACAGCTTCGACGACTACGGCGCCTTCCTCATGCCGCGGCTGGAGGAGGCCTGGCGGCTGCTCGCCGACCACGGCACCCTGTACCTGCACCTCGACTACCGCGAGGCGCACTACGCGAAGGTCATGCTCGACGCGGTGTTCGGCCGGGACTGCTTCCTCAACGAGCTCATCTGGGCGTACGACTACGGCGCGAAATCCCGGCGGCGGTGGCCCACCAAGCACGACACGATCCTGGTGTACGTGAAGAACCCGCGGACGTACGTGTTCAACTCCGACGACGTCGACCGGGAGCCGTACATGGCTCCGGGGCTGGTGACCGCGGAGAAGGCGGCGCGCGGCAAGCTCCCGACCGACGTCTGGTGGCACACGATCGTCCCGACGACCGGACGGGAGAAGACGGGGTATCCGACGCAGAAGCCCGAGGGCATCCTCCGGCGCATCGTGACCGCGTCCAGCCGACCGGGCGATCGGGTGCTCGACCTCTTCGCCGGAAGCGGCACGACCGGAGCGGTGGCCTCCGCACTCGGTCGGGAGGCGGTGCTCGTGGACGACAACCCGGAAGCGGTGCGGGTCATGGCCGCACGCATCCCGCACGCGGAGGTCCGCCGGGCCTGAGTGGGACGCGCTCGGCACGAGCCGTCAGATCCCGATCGAGACCTTCCGCAGGGTCGCGTTCACGGTCCAGACCGTCCGCATGCCGGCCGTGAGCCGCATCACGGACCCTGGGCCGAGTCCCACGGGCGGGAGCGCGGGTGTGGTGAATGTCACGGTCGCGCGACCGGAGAGCACGACGAACACCTCGTCCTCCTCGACGTCCACCGCCGTGCCCGGCGTCATCTCCCAGACGCCGATCTCGATCCCGCCGGCATCGTCGAGCACCGTGTAGGCCGTGGTCGGCGCGCCGTCGCGGACGTCTTCGTCGGGCAGCGGGGCGTGCGTCAGCGCGAGGTTCCCCGCGTCGACGACGGCTCCCGGGGTGAGCGCAGTCACGAGTCGAAGCCCATGCCGAGGGCGTCCAGCGTCTTCAGGAACAGGTTGCGGCGCCCCTCGTTGTGGTCGGCCCTGTCCATCGCGGCGCGGACGAGGTTGATGCCGACGGACGCGGCCGGCTCCGGTGGGAACGGGATCGGCTTCTCGCGCACCATCCGCAGCTGCGTGCGTTCGGTCTCCTCGCCGTCGAGCTTGTCGAGCATGACATCGGCCGCGAACCGCGCGGCCCCGACCCCGAGTCCGGTGAACCCCGTGGCGTAGGCGACCCGACCGCCGCGGGCGGTGCCGAAGAACGCGCAGAACCGGCTCGAGGAGTCGATGGCTCCGGCCCAGCGGTGCGTGAAGCGGAGGCCGGCGAGCTGCGGGAAGGTGGTGAAGAAGTGCGAGGCCAGGCGTCGGTGGCTCTCCATCCGATCCTCGTACGCGGGGCGCACCTTGCCGCCGAAGTGGTACACCGCGTCGTAGCCGCCGAACAGGATCCGGTCGTCGGCGGTGAGCCGGTAGTAGTGGAACTGGTTGGCGCTGTCGGCGAGCCCCTGGCGGTTGCGCCACCCGATGGACGCGAGCTGCTCGGCCGACAGCGGCTCCGTCATCAGCACGTAGTCGTACACCGGGACCGTCATGAGGCGGTTGCGCTTCAGGAGCGAGGGGAACACGTTCGTCGCGAGCGCCACCGCGTCGGCGGTCACCCGGCCGTGCTCCGTGACGAGGGTCACCGGACCGGAGTCCGCGCCCTCGATCCGCCGGACGAGGCTGTGCTCGTGGATCTCCACGCCGAGCTCGACGGCCACCCGTGCGAGCTCCAGGCCCAGCTTCGCGGGGTGCACGAGAGCGCTGCCCTCCCGGTCCCACGCGCCGGCGAGGAACGTGGGGGAATGCACTTCCGCCTGCACCGCCTCCCGGTCGAGGAAGCCCTCCTCCTCGCGCAGCCACTCGACCTGGTGCGGCTCCACGGCGACCGCGAGCTGGCCCGTCCGCTCGAACTCGGCATCCATGTCGTACCGCCGCACGGTCTCGGCGATGCCGTCGAGGTTCTCGTGGCCCAGCTCCTCCAGCCGGTCGATCTCCTCGGGCCAGCGGTTCACGCCGTTCTCGTGGCCGTGCGTGAGGCTGGACTCGCAGAAGCCGCCGTTGCGTCCGGATGCCGCCCAGGCCACGCGGGATGCCTCCAGGAGGACCACCTTCCGCTCCGGATCCCGCTCCTTCGCGCGCACGGCCGTCCAGAGCCCGGTGTAGCCGCCGCCGACGACCACGAGGTCCGTGTGCACGGTGCCGCGCAGCGGCGGATGCGCGGGCCGCTCGACGTCGTCGAGCCAGAAGACCGACAGGGCCGTGTCGCGCAGGGCGTCGTCGACGACGGACTGCGAAGGACGACGGCGTTCGAAGACCGTGGTGCCCATGTTCACTCCGATGCGAGGGGAGCGCGTCAGCGCGTTCCCCAGTTGTAGAGGTCTTTGTAGAGGCCGGCGTAGAGCAGGCTCTCCGTCTGGATGATGCCGGGGATGGTGCGGATGCGGGTGGCGATGAGGTCGAGCAGATGGTCGTCGTCCTCGCACACCGCCTCGACGAGGATGTCGAACGTCCCGAGGGTGACGACGACGTACGCCAGCTCGGGGATCGCCGTGAGCTCCTCAGCGATCGCGCGGGGGTCGCCGGACACCCGGATCCCGATCATCGACATGCGGTGGAAGCCGAGCTGCAGCGGGTCGGTCACGGCGACGATCTGGATCAGGCCCGATTCGGTCAGGCGCTGCACGCGCTGGCGGGCCGCGGCCTCGCTGAGCCCTACTTCGCGGGCGATCTCCGCATAGGGACGCCGCCCGTCCTCCTGCAGCAGCTCGACGATGCGCTTCGAGATGTCGTCGAGGGCGGGGGGAGGCGTCTTCGGACTCATGTACCGATCGTGACATTCTGACCCGCCCTTCGCAACTGATTCCGTCGATCTGTGGACGAAAAGCTACAGATTCCGCGCTCGGATGGCTACCATGTCGCTATGTCCTCACCGTCGACGATGACCGTGCCCCTGCAGAACTTCATCGGCGGTCGCGCCGTCACCGCATCGGGGAGCGGGCGCCTGCCGCTCATCGATCCGGTGACGGAGGAAGCCTACGGCGAGATCCCGATCTCCGACCGCACCGACGTGGACGCCGCGTATGCCGCGGCCGCGGCGGCGTTCCCGACCTGGCGGGACACCCCGCCGTGTGCGCGCCAGCTCGCCCTGTTCCGCATCGCCGAGGACATGGCCGCGCGGGCCGAGGAGTTCGCCGACCTCGAGTCGAAGGACACCGGCAAGCCGCGGGCGACGCTCGTCGCCGACGAGATCCTGCAGTCGGTGGACCAGCTGCGGTTCTTCGCCGGGGCCGCACGGAGCCTCGAGGGTCGAGCCGCCGCGGAGTACCTCCCCGGGCACACCTCCTTCGTGCGCCGGGAACCGATCGGCGTGATCGGGCAGGTGACGCCGTGGAACTACCCCCTGAACATGGCGGTGTGGAAGATCGCTCCCGCGCTCGCCGCCGGGAACACCGTCGTGCTGAAGCCGGCCGAGTCCACACCGCTCACCACGCTGCTGCTCGCGGAGATCGTCGCCGCGCACACCCCCGCGGGCACCCTCAACGTCGTGCTCGGCGACCGCGAGACCGGAGCGGCCCTCGTCGAGCATCCGACACCGCAGATGGTGGCGATCACCGGCTCGGTGCGCGCGGGGATGGCCGTGGCCCGCTCCGCGGCCGACGACGTCAAGCGCGTGCACCTGGAGCTCGGCGGCAAGGCGCCCGCGATCGTCTTCCCGGACGCGTCGATCGAGAAGGCGGTCGAGGGCATCGTCACCGGGGCCTTCTTCAACGCGGGCCAGGACTGCACCGCGGCGACCCGGGTGCTCGTGCACGCGTCGGTGCACGACGAGCTCGTCGCCGCACTGGTGGAGCGGACCCGCACGCACGCGCGGACCGGGGTGCCGGACGAAGAGGGCGTGCTGTACGGGCCGCTGAGCAGCGCGGCCCAGCTCGCTCAGGTGCAGGGCTTCATCGACAGGCTTCCGGCGCACGCGACCATCGCCACCGGTGGGAGGCGGCAGGGCGACCGCGGTTACTTCTGGGAGGCGACCATCGTGACCGGCGTGCAGCAGGACGACGAGGTCGTGCAGGGCGAGATCTTCGGACCCGTGCTCACCGTGCAGCCCTTCGATACCGAGGAGGAGGCGCTCACGATGGCGAACGACGTGCCGTACGCGCTCGCCGCCTCGGTGTGGACGCGGGAGCACACCAGGGCCATGCGCTTCTCCCGCGACCTGGACTTCGGCTGCGTCTGGATCAACACCCACATCCCGTTCGTGTCGGACATGCCGCACGGCGGGTTCAAGCACTCCGGGTACGGGAAGGACCTGTCGCAGTACGGCTTCGACGACTACAGCCGCATCAAGCACGTGATGAGCGCGCTCGACTGACGCGGCGGTCGTTCAGCGCGGGGCGAGGAGCTTGACGCGGCGGTGCTCCCGGAGCGTGAACTGCGGGCGTTGATCGATCTTCGTGGCCCCGTCGAGCTCCCACCCGTGCCGGGCGTAGAAGTCGTCGGCGCGGTCATTGCCGTCGAGGACCCAGAGGTAGGCGCGGGTGTGGCCGGCATCGATCATGCGCTGCTCGGCCGCGTCGAGGAGGGCGTGCCCCGCCCCCGTCGACCACGCGGTCGGGTCGGCGTAGATGCCGTACAGCTCGGCGTCGTCCAGGCCGTCGGGGTCGCGGCCGGAGCCGAACGAGGCCCAGCCGACGACGGTGCCGTCGCGTTCGGCCACCAGGGTTCCGAGGCTCGTAGGCAGCGGGTCGGCGAAGATGCGGCGCCACCCGTCGGCCCGTTCCGAGACGGACAGGCCGTCCAGCACCTCCTGGTCGATGAGGCCCTCGTAGGCCGCCTGCCACGAGCGCACATGCACTCCGGCCACGGCCTCGGCATCGTCGGCGACGGCGTCTCGGATCACCAGGGGCGTCATCCCTCCACCCTATGCGGGCCCGCCGACGTCCTTCCGGGTTCCCCGGTCACATCTGCACGACACGGGTGCGTCTGTGGGGAGGAATCCCGAGTTCTGTCGTGCGGCCGTGCCCGGGTCGTGCAGGCGACGCAGCCGGGAAGGACGGGTCGACGGGTGCGACGCGATGTGGCAGGCTGGCGGGCACCGACTCCGCACGAGAATCGACCCCCCAGAGGTTCCGCCGCATGTCACGACCCCTCGCAGGACCGCAGACCCTGCTCCGCACGCTCAACGGCCGCGCGATCCTCGAGCGCCTCGCCCGGAGCGGACCGCAGACCAGGGCCGAGCTCATGGCGGCGACCGGCCTCTCCCGCACGGCCGTGACCCAGGTACTGCGGATGCTCGACGCCGCGGGAGCCGTCACTGCGGCCGGGGTCGACCGCGACACCCGCGGACCGGCGGCGGGCCGGGTCGCTCTGCACCCCGCCCTCGGGGTCGCGGCGGCCGTGCACGTGGACCATCACGCCGCCCACGTCGTCCTCGTCGACGCGACCGGCACCATCAGAGCCGAACGGCACGGCGCCTTCCCCGCGGGCGAGGACCGGGTCGCGCACATCGCGGCCCTCGTCGCGGCCTGCCGCCGATCCGTGAAGGGCGCACTCCACCTCGCCGTCGTCGGAGTGCCCGGCATCGTCGCGTCGGACGGTGCGATCCGCGACGACCAGGGACCGGACGGCGGCGCCTTCCGCTCGGCTCTCGCGGCAGCCCTCGACTGTCCGGTCCGCGTCGAGAACGACGTCAACCTCGCCGCGCTCGCCGAGTCGACCACCGGTGTCGGCATCGACCTCGCGAGCTTCGCGCTCCTGCTGCTCGACGACGACCTCGGGGCGGGGATCGTGATCGACGGGGCGCTGCATCGCGGGTTCTCGGGAGTGGCGGGCGAGGTGATGTACCTCCCGCAGACGCCGGTGCCCATCGGCGCCCCGGTCGCGGGCGCCGCGGTGGTGCGCGACCTCGCCCTCGGGCTCGGACTGGATGTCGACGCGCCTTTCCTCGCCCACCTGGAGGCGGCGCAACGCGGAGACGAGGCGGCGCAGGCCCTCGTCGCGGAGATCGGACGACGGCTCTTCCTCGCGGCGGGCAGCGTCGCCCTCGTGCTCGATCCCGAGGCCTTCATCCTCGGCGGGGAGGCGGTGCACCCGGCGCTCCTGGATGCGATCGAGCGGGTCGCGGACGAGTTCGCCGCGCAGCTGCCGCTCCGTTTCCTCGCCTCGGCGTTCGGTCCGGAGGCGCCGCTCGTCGGAGCTGTGGGTGAGGCGGCCTCCGCGCTCCGCGCCGACGTCTTCACCCGGATCCTCACACCCTCCCGCGCACCCGCCACCGGCCGCTGACCGCCCGACAGGACACGCCATGACCGCCTCCTCCGCTCTCGCCGACCGACTCGGGTTGCCGTCCGGTGCCAGGGCGGTCATCCTCAACGCCGACGACTTCGGGATGTGCCATGCCGCGAACGCGGCGATCTCCGGACTCCTGGCGCGTGACCGGATCGACTCGGCGACGGTGATGGTGCCCTGTGCCTGGTCCCCGGAAGCACTCGCCTTCGCCGCCGCGCACCCGGACCTCGACGTGGGCGTGCACCTCGTCCTCACGAGCGAGTGGCGCCGATACCGGTGGCGTCCGCTCACCGCGGGCTCGTCGACCCTCGTCGACGCCGACGGCTTCTTCCCCGCCGACGTCGCGACCGTGGAGCAGCACGCGTCGGAGGAGGATGTCGCCGCCGAGATCGCCGCGCAGTTGCAGGCGGCGCTCGATGCCGGCGTCGACGTGACCCACCTCGACAACCACATGGGCTCCGTCTACGGGCTGCTGACCGGCCGGGACTTCCTGCGCGCCGTCTTCGACCTCGCCGCCCGGCACGGCCTCCCCTTCCGCCTGCCCCGCGAGATGGAGGGAGCGGACGCCGATCCGATGCTGCAGGCGAAGCTCACCGAGGCGGCGGCGGTGGCGGATGCGTTCGGCGTGGAGATCGTCGATCGACTCTGGACGCATCCGTTCGAGCTGCGCGGTGAGGGCACCGCCGATGAGGAGTCGTACGAACAGGTGCGAGACGGGTTCCTCGCGGTGCTGCGCGCCGTCCCGCCCGGTGTCACCGAGATCTACCTGCACCCGATGGCCGACGGTGAGGAGCTGCGCGCCGCGGTGGACTTCGCGGCGGCCAAGCGCGGCTACGAGCTGCGGCTGCTCGACGATCCGCTCGTGCAGCAGACGATCGCCGAGGAGGGCCTGGTCCGCGTCGGCTGGCGCGCGCTGCGGGAGCTGCAGCGCGGAGACGCCCGGTGACGGCGCTCGGCGAACGGCTGCGCGACCGCCGTCTCGACGCCGCTCCCACCCGCTCCCAGACCATCGCCTTCGGGGCCTCGGGGTTCCCGACGCAGCTGATGACGCAGACGTTCTCGGCGTTCGTCGTGTACTTCTACGTCTCGCACCTCGCCGTCCCCGCAGGGTGGGTGGCGGCGGCGATGATCGCCCACGGCATCCTCAACGCGGCGCTCAACCCGGTCGTCGGGGCGCTCTCCGACCGGATCCGCACGCCGTGGGGCCGCCGCATCCCGTGGATCGGGCTCGGCATCGTGCCGCTCGTCGTCGCGTTCGCCCTCGTCTGGATGCCGCCCGCGCTCCCGGCGGCCGGGCTCATCGTGTGGTTCCTCGTGGTCGTCGCGGTCTACGACATCGCCTTCGTCGTGGTGGTGCTGAACATCTCGGCGCTGTTCCCGGAGATCTTCCGCACCACGGAGGAGCGCGCCCGCGGGAACGTGCCGCGGCAGATCTTCGCGATCCTCGGCATGGTGCTCGGCACGGCAGGAGCCCCCGCGCTCTACGACGCGATCGGCTGGCCCGGGATGGCCCTCGTGCTGTCCGGCGTCTGTCTCGTGCTGCTCGCCTGGTCGTTCCTCGGCGGGATGATCGAGCGCCGGGTGCCCGAGGCCGCCTCCGAGGCCATGCGCTGGCGGGACCAGCTCGTCTACACGTTCCGCAACCGCGCCTTCGTGCCGTACGTGCTGGGCTCGCTCTGCGTGCAGACCTCGATCGCCGTGATCCTCGCCGCCGTCCCGTTCTACGTCCGCTACTCGCTGGGGGCGGCCGAGGGCGAGGGCAGCCTCCTGCTCGGCGCCATCTTCCTCACGGCCATCCCGTCGATCGTCCTGTGGAGCGCGGTGGTCCGGCGCACCTCCCCGCGCACGGCGCTGCTGTGGAGCGTCGCGGTGTTCGGGGTCGCGGTGCTCGGCTACCTGGTCCCGACCTCCGTGGGGGCGGCGGCTCTCGTCGGCATCGCAGTCGGTGTCGGCGTCGGCGGGCTGCTGCAGCTCCTCGAGGTCGTGCTCGCCCAGATCATCGACGACGACGCGCATCGCACGGGCCACCGTCGCGAGGGTGCGTACTTCGGCGTGAACGGGTTCGTCGTGCGCGGCTCCGTGGTCCTCCAGGCGATCGTCGCCGCGGCTGTGCTGACCGCGACGGGCTTCGACGCCGGGCTCGGCGACGCGCAGCCGGAGGCCGTCGACGGCGGCATCCGGCTGATGCTGGCGGTCATCCCCCTGGCGTTCACCGCCGTCGGGTGGCTGTGCTTCTGGCTCTACCCCATCCGCACGCGCGACCTCTGAGGTCAGCCGGCGGCGCGGCGGGCCTCCCAGCCCGTGCGCACCATCTCGTCGACGGTGTAGCGCATGGTCCAGTCGAGGTCGCGGGCCGCGAGTTCGCCGGTCGCCACGATCCGATCCGGGTCGCCGGGGCGGCGAGGGCCGACCTCAGGGGTGAAGTCGATGCCGGTGACGCGGGCGACCGCATCCATGATCTGCTTCACGCTGAGGCCGTCGCCGGAGCCGAGGTTGTACGCGGGCTCGATCGGGGCGCCGGAGGCCAGGCGCTGCGCTGCGGCGACGTGGGCGGCGGCGATGTCGCCGACGTGCACGTAATCGCGCACGTTCGTGCCGTCAGGGGTGTCGTAGTCGTCACCGAAGATCTTCGGGGTGCGGCCCTCGATCAGCGCCTCGAAGACGATGGGGAAGAGGTTGTGCGGGCTGACGTCGTAGACCGACGGGTCGGCCGAGCCGACGACGTTGAAGTACCGCAGCGAGGTGTGACGCAGCGGGCGGTCGGAGTCGGCGGTGGCGATCGCCTGGTCGCGGAGCAGCCATTCGCCGATGAGCTTCGACTCGCCGTAGGGGCTCGCGGGCCTCTTGGCGGTGTCCTCGACGACGAGGGAGACGTCCGGGGTGCCGAACACGGCCGCCGAAGAGGAGAAGACGATGTTCGCGACGCCCGCCGCCGCCATCGCCTCGAGGATGATCCGCGTCCCCTCGACGTTCTGGGCGTAGGTGTGCAGCGGGCGCTGGACCGAGACGCCGGCGTACTTGTAGCCCGCGACGTGGATCACGCCCTCCGCCTCGTGCGTGCGCAGGGTCTCCTCGACGAGGGCGCGGTCGAGGATGCTGCCCTGCACGAAGGGCACGCCCTCCGGCACGAAGGAGGCGACGCCGCTGGAGAGGTCGTCCAGGACGACGGGGGAGAGACCGGCCTCTGCGAGAGCGCGGACGACGTGGGCACCGATGTAGCCGGCGCCGCCGGTGACGATCCAGGACATGCGTTCCTCTCCTGCCGCGGCGGTGGCGGCTCGACCCTTCATTGTGTCAGGCGTCGCGGCGCGGACCTGCGGACGGGCTGACCTCGAACAGGTACGGGGCGACGAAGCCCTCGGCGGCGAACCGCCCCCGCACCGCGTCGGCGAGGTGAGGCACGGCACCGCGGTCGACGAGGGCGATCGCGGCACCGCCGAAGCCGCCGCCGGTCATGCGCGCACCCACCGCCCCCGAGGTGAGGGCGGTCTCCACCGCGGCGTCGAGCTCCGGCGTCGAGATCTCGAAGTCGTCGCGCATCGACGCGTGGGACGCGACGAGGAGGTCGCCGATGCCGCGTGCGCCCGCGGTGCGCAGCGTCGCCACCGTGTCCTGCACGCGCTGGTTCTCCGTGACGATGTGGCGCACGCGGCGGAAGGTCATGTCGTCCATCAGGCTCTCGGCGCGGGCGAGGTCGGCCACGGCGACGTCGCGCAGCGCGGGCACTCCGAGGATCGCGGCTCCGCGTTCGCATGCGGCGCGGCGTTCCCGGTAGCCGCCGGTGGAGTGCGCGTGCGTGACGCGGGTGTCCATCACGAGCACCGCGAGGCCGGCGTCGGCCATGCCCAGCGGCACGACGTCGGCGGCGAGAGAGCGGCAGTCGAGGAAGATTGCGGCGTCGGGCTCCCCGAGCATCGAGGCCATCTGGTCCATGATGCCGGTGGGCGCGCCGACGGCCTCGTTCTCCGCCGTGCGTCCGATCCGGGCGAGGGCGACCGCGTCGAGGCCGGCGTCCCAGAGCTCGTTCAGTGCCGTGGCCGTCGCGCCCTCGATCGCGGCGGACGACGAGAGCCCGGCCCCGACCGGGACGTCGGAGGCGATCGCGATGTCCAGGCCGGAGACCGTGGCCGCGGGGGCGGTCGCGCGGAGCGCCCAGGCGACGCCGAGCGGGTACGCCGCCCACTCCGGCACCGCGGGCGCCGTGCCGGGCGGGGTGGGGAAGAGACGGTCGAGGTCGTCGAGAGCGATCTCGACCGGCTCGTCCGCGAAGGTCGAGGCGACGCGGAGCCGCCGGTCGGCACGGCGGCCGACGGCGGCGACCGTGCGCTGCGGGATCGCGAACGGCAGCACGAAGCCGTCGTTGTAGTCGGTGTGCTCGCCGATGAGGTTCACGCGCCCCGGGGCCGACCAGACGCCGTCCGGCGTGCGCCCGGCGAGGGCGGCGAAGAGGTCGACGGCGGCGTCGTGTGCGGAGGTCATGCGGAGGCTTCCTGGTCGGCGCGAGCGAGGGCCTCGCGGAGTCGGGCGGCCCCCTGCTCGGGGGCGACCTCGGCGGCCCAGGCCCACATCGCGGCCTCGGAGCCCGCGAGGAACTTGAGCTTGTCGGCGGCGCGGCGGGGGCTCGTGAGCTGCAGGTGCAGGCGCACGCTCTCACGGCCGACGTGGACCGGAGCCTGGTGCCACGCGGCGATGTACGGGGTGGGGCTGTCGTAGAGCGCGTCGACGCCGCGGAGGAGACGGAGGTAGAGCGGGGCGAGCTCGTCGCGCTCCTCCGCCGTGGTCTCGGCGAGGTCGGGCACGTGCCGATGCGGCATGAGGTGCACCTCGAGCGGCCACCGCGCCGCGAAGGGCACGAACGCGGTCCAGTGCTCGCCGCGGAACACCACCCGCTCGGAGGCCTGCTCCTCGGCGAGGATGCGGGCGAAGAGGTCGGGTGCGGTGCGGTCGACGGCGTCCAGCACCCGGGCGGTGCGCGGGGTCACGTAGGGATACGCGTAGATCTGCCCGTGCGGGTGGGGGAGGGTCACGCCGATCGCCTCGCCGCGGTTCTCGAACGGGAAGACCTGCTGGATGCCGGGCAGGGAGGACAGGGCGGCCGTGCGGTCGGCCCAGGCCTCGATCACGGTGCGGGCGCGGGTCGCGGTCTGGGTGCCGAAGGAGCCGGAGTGCTCGGGGCTGAAGCACACGACCTCGCAGCGGCCGACGGCGGTGCGGGTGCGCCCGAGTCCGAGGGCCGCGAGGTCGTCGAGGCCGCGCGGGGGGTTCGTCGCCCCCGGGACGGTGCCGACGGGCTCGGCGAGAGCGGGGCCGAACGCGGGGGAGCGGTTCTCGAACACGGCCACGTCGTACCGGGACGGCACCTCGGACGGATTCGCCGGCGTCTGCGGCGCGAGCGGGTCGGCGTCGGCTCCCGGCATCATCACGCGGTTCTGGCGGTTGGCGGCGACGGTGATCCAGTCGCCCGTGAGAACGTCGAGCCGCATGGTCGCGGTGTCGGGTCGAGGGGCGAGGGTGCGGGCGTCGACCGACCGTTCCGCGCCGAGGGTCGTGTCGGGGTCGTCGTAGTAGATGAGCTCACGGCCGTCGGCGAGGGTGGTCGGGCGCTTGACGACACCGGCGCCGAGACGCTCCGTGCGCAACTCAGGAGATTCGGGCGTGTTCACGTCAACATGGTAGGTCGGGCCGCGTGCTAACGTCAACATGACGGAGTTGTGAACGGAGGATCCCGTGGCCCGGAAGCTGTCGGCGTCGGTGTCCGCCCGCGTGTCCATGGCGACCGTGGCGGCGCGAGCCGGTGTCTCCGGACAGACCGTCTCCCGCGTCGTCAACGGCAGTCCGCGCGTGGACCCGCAGACGCGGGCGCGGGTCGAGGCCGCGATGACCGAACTGGGGTACCGGCCGCATCGGGCCGCGCGAGCCCTGCGCACCGGTCGCAGCCACACCCTCGGTCTCGTCGTGACCACCCTGGCCACGGTCGGCAACTCCCGGATGCTGCAGGCCACGGCCGAGGCGGCGGCGGAACGCGGCTATGCGCTCACGGTCGTCACGGCTGCGGACGGCGTGGACGCGGCGTTCGCCCGGCTCGCCGACCAGGGCGTCGACGGTGCCCTCGTGCTGAACGAGGCTTCGGCGCTGGTCCCTGCCGCCACTCTGCCGCCGGAGCTGCGTCTTGTCGTCGTGGACGCTCCCGCAGGAGCCGGAGCGATCGTGGTGCACAGCGATCACGCCGCGGGAGCAGAGGCTGCCACGCGCCACCTGCTCGCCGCGGGGCACGAGACCGTCCACCACCTCGCGGGACCGGCGGACTCGTTCGCCGCAGCCGAGCGCGAGCGCGGGTGGCGCGAGGCTCTGACGGCTGCCGGTCTCACGCCTCCGCCGGTCGTGCGCGGGGACTGGAGCGCGGAGTCCGGCTTCGCCGCGGGGGCGGCCCTGGCCCAGGCGACGGCGGTGTTCTGCGCCAACGACCAGATGGCGCTCGGGCTGCTGCGCGCGGTGGCGGAATCCGGACGCACGGTCCCCGGCGATGTCAGCGTGGTCGGCTTCGACGACATCCCGGAAGCGGCGAACTTCCTCCCGCCGCTCACGACGATCCGCCAGGACTTCCCGGCGCTCGCGCAGCGGGCGGTCACAGCGCTCATCGCCGCCGTGGAGGGCGACGCGGCGGCGACCGATCCCGCCGCGCCCGTGGTGGTGCCGACTCGGCTCGTCGAGCGCGCGAGTACGGCACGCCCCTGACGCTCACCCCCGCGGAAGCAACTCCTCGGGGCGGAAGCGCGTCGTGGCGCCGTCCGGCCAGGACACCGCCGCGTCGCCTGCCCGCAGGTCGAGCTGCGGCACGCCGGGGGAACTCCCGAGAAGCACGCCGACGGCCATCCAGACGTCCGGCCGCACCGCCGCCGAGAGCCACGGGGTGGCGGTCTCCGGGCCGAGCGGGGTCGCGTCCCGTTCCCGTCGGACCCCCGCGGTCGCACCGTCGACTCCGAGGAGTCCGATGACCCGGCTCTGCGTCTCGCCGCCGAGGGCGAGGGCGGCGGTGACAGCCGCGGGGCCGGTCTCGACGACCGTCGGGGAGGACAGCGCCCAGCCGCCGATGCGGAGGACGTCGCCGTCGCGGATCACCCCGTCCGTCCCCGCGCCCGCCCGGACCCGCACGAGCCGCACCTCCCACGGTCCGCGGAGTGCCGACACCACGTCGACCATGGGGCCGACCGTGGTCTCGGCGGCCGCGCCGCCTCCGCCGACATCGAACTCCGCGCGGAGGCCGTCGTGCCAGTGCACGAGGCCGGAGGAGCCGCCGAGCACGGCGTCGTCGACCTTCCGCAGCGCTCCGGTCGCGAAGCCGGAGCGATGGCTCGCTCGGCCGCCACGCACCACGGCGACGGTGCCGTCGAGCGGATCACGGACTCCGGGGCCGGCGAGCACGGGCGCGGTCGCGGTCGAGTACCCGAGCTTCGCGTACAACGGCGCATCCGGCTGGTGGGCACCCGGCATCCGGTGGTCGGTGCCGTGGTTGACCACACGCACGATGCCGTCCGCGGTGCCCGTCGCGAGCCACCCCGGGGCGATGAGGACGCGGGTGAACGGACCCCGATCGATCGGCAGGGGCTGTTCGACGGCCGTCCAGAACGGATGCGCCGCGGGCAGGGCCAGCGGCAGGAGACCCTTCGCCGCCCAGTACGGAGAGCCAGGGCCGGAGTAGTCCTGGGCGAGCGGACGCCAGGCGCCGTGCCAGCCGAGTGGCAGCACTCCGGTCGCATCCGGCGCACCGCGGTCGGTGAAGTGCCGGACCTGACCGCTCACCGCCCGGCGCAGGAGGCCGGGGTCGTGCCGCGAGGTGCCGGAGAACGCCGCGACCCCGGCCGCGGCGGCCGTCGCGAAACGGTAGGTGAGGCTGCGGCCCTGGATGAGTGGTCCTCCGTCGGCGCCGACGAGGTGCAGCGCGTCGTCGAGGAACGCGTCCAGCCGCCGGCGATACCGGGCGGTGCGATCCGCGTGGCGCGGCTCCTCGCCGACCATGTCCGCCCAGAGCAGCGGGTAGAACGACAGCGCCCAGCCGGCGTAGTGGTCGAACGATCGGGCGGCGCCGTCCGCGCTCCATCCGCCGTCCCGCTCGAAGCCGTCGAGCAGCGCGAAGTCGGCTGCGCGGTCCGCGTCGGAGGACGGCCCGCCGACGCTCTCCAGGAACTGCTCGACGAGCACCCGGAACCAGGCCCAGTTGTTCGGCGGATGGCTCCCACCGACGACGGCCGCCAGGTAGTCCACGGTGCGGGTCCGGGCGCTGTCGTCCAGGCGCGCCCACACCGTGTCGCGGGTGAGGTGCAGACCCAGGGCGAGCGCCGCGGCCTCGACTTTCGCCTGGTCGACCTCGCCGGGGCGCGGCCACCGTTCGGCACCGGCCGGATCGACACCTGCCGCCAGCCCTCTGGCATACCGCTCGGCCAGCGGCTCTGTGTCGCGTGGGTCGCCGGCGATGCGGAACGCGGCCAGCAGGAACGTGCGGCTGAAACCCTCGAGCGCGTCGACCGCGGCGCCGAAGCCGCCAGAGGCGCCGGGGTACCGGATGCCCGCGCCCGCCGGGCTCGCATGACGGGCGGCCCCGTCGAGGATGGCATCGGCCACCGTCATCAGGTGCGCGCGCGTCCATCCCGTGTGCGGGGAGAGCGCCCGGTCTTCCGGAGGCAGCGCGAGGATCGTCATGCGCTGTGCGCGAGGTCGGCGCGGTGCACGGGGTGTCGCGGCGGACGGCCGGCCACCCACGCCTCGAGCTCGTCGAGGGCGGCGTCGGCCAGCCGGTGCGCCTCGGTGCCGAGCGAGCCGGCGAGGTGCGGGGTGACCGCGACGTTCGGCAGGTGCAGCAGCGGGTGGTCGGGCGGAAGCGGCTCCGGATCGGTGACGTCGAGGATCGCGTCGAGGCGACCGGAGGCGCACTCCGCGAGCAGCGCGTCGTGATCGAGGAGGGCACCGCGCGCGGTGTTGAGCACGGTGGCGCCGTCGCGCAGGGCCGCGAGCTGCGCGCGGCCGATCATCCCCCGCGTCGCGGGCAGCGCCGGTGCGTGCAGGGAGAGCAGGTCGACGGCGGGGAGCAGGGCGTGGAGTGGGACGAGCCGGGCGCCCGCCGCGGCCACCTCTTCGGCGTCCGCGTACGGGTCGGCGACGAGCACCTGCAGTCCGGGGAAGGGGCGCAGCAGGTCGACGACGCGGCGCCCGATGCGGGAGAACCCGACGATGCCCACCGTGCGGTCGAGGTTGCCGATGCGGCCGGTGACGCGGGGCCCGATGCGCAGGTCGCGCTGTGCGTCGTCCCCGCGGAGCGGGAGGAGGGCGCGTTTGCCGGAGAGCAGGATCATCGCGAGTGTGTACTCGGCGACGGGGGCCGCGTTGGCCTCGGCGGCGGACGTGAGCAGGATGTCGCGCTCCCAGAAGGCGTCGGACACGACGCCGCGCACGCTCCCCGCCGCATGGAACACCGCGCGGAGTCGGGGGAGCCGGTCGAGCAGGGCCGCGTCCAGGAGGGGGGCGCCCCAGCCCGTCACCAGCACCTCGATCCCTGACACGCGGTCGGCCGCGGCCGCCGCGTCGAGCGCGGGCGTGTGCAGCGGGGCGCCGGGGGCCACGAGCGTCCGCAGACGGGCGCGCCGAGCGTCGTCGAACACGAGGTCCCACGCCTCCGTGGAGAGGGCGGCGATGGTGAACGGTCGGTGGGCCATGAGTCTCCGCGGGTCTCGGGTATGCGCTTGCCGAAGCGTGCCGTTCCAGTGAAGACTGTGCGTTCGAGCCCAGGCAACGTGTTCGAACAGGAACCATCCAGATCGAACACACTCGTACACGGAAGGCAGCCGGATGCTGATCCCCCGCATCACCCTCGAAGATGTGCGGCACGTCGGGAGGATCGTGTGACCGAAGAGCGTCCCACCCCGCGTTTCGGCCTCTCCCGCCGCGAGCGCATCCTGGACGAGCTGCGCCGTACCGGCGCCGTGCGCGTCGCCGAGCTCGCCCGTGACTTCGGGGTGGCCGAGCTCACCATCCGTCGCGACATCACCGCGCTGGCGGACCGCGGGCTGCTGACCAGGGTGCACGGGGGAGCAGTGCTGCGGAGCGCGCTGGACACGACCGTCGCCCGCGCTGCCCTTCCCGGGCCGCAGTTCCGCATCGGGATGGTGGTGCCGTCGCTGAGCTACTACTGGCCGCAGGTCGTCGTCGGCGCCCGGAGCGCAGGGGTGGAGACCGGGGTGCAGCTCGTGCTCCGCGGGGCCAGTTACGCCGCGCAGGACCAGCGTCGCCAGATCGCGGCGCTCCTGGAATCCGGAACCGTGCACGGCCTCATCGTGGCGCCCGAGACGCAGGGCGCCGACGGACACGCGCTGCTCTCGTGGCTGGACACGCTCCCGGTTCCCGTCGTGCTGGTCGAGCGCCGGACCCCGCCCGCGCTCGCCCTCACCCGGATGCAGACCGTGGCGACGGACCACGCGTTCGGGGGTGCGCTCGCCGCCGGGCACCTCGCCGCGCTCGGACACCGGCGGGTCGGGGTGCTCACGTCGCCGCAGTCGCCGACTTCCGCCGGGCTCCGGCAGGGCTGGTCGCGGGCGGTCGCGGAGCTCGGTCTCGCAGTGGGGGTGGATCGCGATGCGGCGCTGGACCGGATGGAGGGGCCCGCGCAGGCGGACGTCGTCTCCTCGGTGCTCGCCGAGATCCGTGACACGGGCACGACCGCGCTGCTCGTGCACTCCGACCCGCAGGCCCTCCTGCTCCAGCAGCATCTGCAGGATGCGGGCTGGCGGCTGCCCGACGACCTCTCCCTGATCGCCTACGACGACGAGGTCGCGGAGCACGGCTCCCCTCCGCTCACCGCGCTCCGGCCGCCGAAGCAGCACGTCGGACGCCGCGCGGTGGAGCTTCTCCGGGATCGGCTGCGCGAGGGGACCACCCGGCCCGCCGAGCGCGTGGAGGTCGCCCCGGCGCTGCACGTGCGGGCGAGCACGGCCCCTCCGCGCTAGGCGCGGTTGCGAGGTCGAGCGTCTCATGCCATGATCTCGGAAAGCGCTTACCAACATTCTCCTGTCAGCGCCGACAGCTTCCACCGAGAGGAACGGACCGAGATGGCACAGGCCCCCACCCGCGAGATCGGGATCATCATGAACGGCGTCTCCGGGCGCATGGGATACCGGCAGCACCTGGTGCGGTCGATCCTCGCGATCCGTGACGACGGCGGGATCGAGCTCCCCGACGGCAGCCGCGTGACTGTGCGGCCGATCCTCGTCGGACGCAGCGAGGCCAAGCTGGCCGAACTGGCGGCGAAGCACGGCATCGAGGACTGGACGACCGATCTGGACGCGGCCCTCGCCGACCCGCAGTGGGAGATCTACGCCGACTTCCTCGTCACGAAGGCCCGGGCATCCGCGATCCGGAAGGCCATCGCCGCCGGCAAGGCGATCTACACCGAGAAGCCCACGGCCGAGTCGCTCGACGAGGCTCTGGAGCTCGCCCGCCTCGCCCGCGACGCCGGTGTGAAGACCGGCGTCGTCCACGACAAGCTCTACCTCCCGGGGC
Organism: Microbacterium meiriae; assembly: GCF_032364335.1. NCBI lineage: Bacteria > Bacillati > Actinomycetota > Actinomycetes > Micrococcales > Microbacteriaceae > Microbacterium > Microbacterium meiriae. The sequence goes on along the minus strand of NZ_CP133984.1, from coordinate 3,038,583 downwards.
TGCAGAAGCTCAAGCGCCTCATCGACTCCGGCTTCTTCGGCCGCATCCTGTCCGTCCGCGGCGAGTTCGGCTACTGGGTGTTCGAGGGCGACTGGCAGCCCGCGCAGCGTCCGAGCTGGAACTACCGCACCGAGGACGGCGGCGGCATCATCACCGACATGTTCCCGCACTGGAACTACGTGCTGGAGAACCTCTTCGGCGAGGTCAAGAGCGTCTACGCGCAGGCCGCGGTGCACATCGCCGACCGCTGGGACGAGAAGGGCGAGCACTACACCGCCACGGCCGAGGACGCCGCGTACGGCATCTTCGAGCTCGACGGCGGGGCGATCGCCGAGATCAACTCCTCGTGGACCGTGCGGGTGAACCGCGACGAGCTCGTGGAGTTCCAGGTCGACGGCACGCACGGCTCCGCGGTCGTCGGACTGTTCGGTGCGAAGATCCAGCCCCGCAACGCCACGCCCAAGCCCGTGTGGAACCCCGACCTGGAGGACAGCCACGACTACGACGCCGACTGGCAGCAGGTGCCGACGAACGACGTGTTCCAGAACGGCTTCCGGCAGCAGTGGGAGGAGTACCTCACCTCGTTCGCCCTCGGGACGGACTACCCGTTCGACCTGCTCGCCGGCGCGCGCGGGGTCCAGTTCGCCGAGGCCGGACTCGCGTCCAGCGCCGAGGGACGCAAGATCGTGCTCGAGCCCCTGACCCTGGACGAGGCATGACCACCCTCCGCCTGCTCGCCGCCGACGGCCGCACCGCCGACACGGAGCTCCGCGAGGTCGCCGGTGTCACGCGGCCGGAGGGTCCGCTCCGCAGCCGGGTGGCCTACGCCGCCGCGCACGTCGTCCCGAAGGTCCACGCGGACAACAGCCCGGGACAGCCGGCCGACATCGACTGGGACGCGACGCTCGCGTTCCGCCGCAACGTGTACTCGTGGGGTCTCGGCGTCGCCGACGCGATGGACACCGCGCAGCGCAACATGGGGCTGGATGCGGCGGCGGTGCGCGAGCTCATCGCCCGCAGCGCCGAGGTCGCCCGCGAGGAGGGCGGCACGGTCGTGGTCGGGGTCAACACCGATCACGTCGACGAGGAGTGCATCCCGCTCGATCAGGTGATCGCCGCCTATCTCGAGCAGCTGCACTTCGCCGAGGAGCAGGGGGCGGGGCCGGTGCTCATGGCCTCGCGCCACCTGGCTCGGGTCGCGGAGACCGCCGACGACTATCGCCGCGTCTACCGCGAGGTGCTCTCCCGCGCGTCGGTCCCCGTCGTGCTGCACTGGCTCGGCACCGCGTTCGACCCGGAGCTCGCGGGCTACTTCGCGCCCTCGTCGCCCGCCGGGAGCGGTGGTCCCGCGTGGCAGGAGGCCGCCGAGGTGCTGCTCGACATTATCGGCGAGAACCGCGCCGCTGTCGCCGGGGTGAAGATGAGCCTGCTCGACGCGGACTCCGAGGTGTGGGTGCGCGAGCGGCTGCCGGAGGGCGTGCGCATGTTCACCGGCGACGACTTCCACTACGTCGGCCTCATCGGCGGGGACAGCCTGACCGGGGCTGCCGCGCCCGAGGGGTCCGCGTCGCGCGGCCACTCGGATGCGCTGCTCGGCGCGTTCGCCGCGCTCGCCCCGGTGGCCTCCGCCGCGATCCAGGCCCTCGACGCGAACGACCCGGAGCGGTACCTCGACCTCCTCGGCCCGACGGAGGAGCTGAGTCGGCAGGTGTTCGCGGCACCGACCTACTACTACAAGACCGGGGTCGCCTTCCTGTCCTGGCTCAACGGCCATCAGCCCGCGTTCCAGATGGTCGGGGGGCTGCATTCCGCACGGAGCCTGCCGCACCTCAGCCGCATCGTCGAGCTGGCGAACGGGGCGCTCGCGCTGGAGCGGCCGGAGCTCGCCCGGGAGCGATGGCACGGCCTGCTCCGGCTGAACGGGGTGGACGCATGACCGCCCCCCGGAGCCTGGCGGCGGAGCGCGAGTCCCGGACACCCGGCGTCGGGACCGTGCCGCATCCGCGGCTCTCGATCAACCAGGCCACCGTGAAGCACGCGGACCTCGCCACGGCCCTGCGCGTCACGGCGGCGGCGAGGGTCGAGGCCATCGGTTTGTGGCGGGAGCCCGTGCAGGCGGTGGGACTCGATGTCGCCGCCCGCATGCTGACCGACTCCGGCCTGCGCTTCACGACGCACTGCCGCGGGGGCTTCTTCACGCTTCCGGCCGGTCCGGAGCGTGACGCCGCGCTCGACGACAACCGCCGAGCGATCGAGGAAACGGCCACCCTCGCGGCAGCCGGTGCGGAGGGCTCGACCGCGGTGCTCGTCCTCGTCGCCGGCGGTCTGCCCGAGGGGTCGCGTGACCTCGTCGGGGCGCGTGAGCGTGTCCGCGACGCCATCGGCGCCCTCGCGGACGACGCTCGCGCCGCCGGGGTCACCCTTGCGATCGAGCCGCTGCATCCGATGTACGCCTCCGACCGTGCCGTGGTCTCCACCCTCGGTCAGGCGCTCGACATCGCCGCGGACTTCGACTCTGCCGTGGTCGGTGCCGCGGTCGACACGTTCCACATCTGGTGGGATCCGCAGGTGCTCGACCAGATCGCCAGGGCCGGACGGGAGGGCCGCATCGCCACGTATCAGGTGTGCGACTGGAAGACCCCCCTCGCCGCAGACCCCCTGCTCTCCCGGCACTATCCGGGGGACGGAGTGATCGACTTCGGCACCCTCACGCGGGCGGTGCAGGACACCGGCTACGACCGCGACATCGAGGTGGAGATCTTCCATGCCGACGTCTGGGCCGACGACCCGGCCCGTGTGGTCCGACGCACGGCCGAGGCCTTCGCGACGGCGGTCGCCCCCCACCTGTGAGCCCCGGTGACCCCCATCCCCGGTCCCGTCCCCGGTCCGATGGAGGTTCCGGATGCACGACCCGTTCCCGGATGCACGGCCCGTCCCCGGGTGTCGGTCGTCCCGTCGTGCTCAGATCGTGCATCCGTCCCGGCCTCGGTCGTCGTGTGTCGGATCGACCGGGGGACACCTGCATGACTCGGGTCCGCCTGCACGGTCAGACCAGGGTTCCGGTCGTGCAGGCGGGACCGGGTCGTGCAGATGAGACTCGACGACGGAGTCCGTCCCGTCCCCGTTCCCCGGTCTCGGTCGTCGTGTATCGGACCCACGTCGTGTATCCGACCGACCGGGGACACCTGCACGACCCGGGTGCGCCTGCAGGGTCAGACCCGGGTTCCGGTCGTGCAGGTGGGGCGGGGTCGTGCAGGTGGGACTCGACACGGGGAACGGAAGGGGCCGGGACGTCCGACCGAGGAGCCCGGGGAATGGACGGGCCGGCCGGTGTCGGGGAGATCGGGAGGACTGAGAGGATGACGGGATGACGGGGATCCGTGCAGGGCTGTGCTCGGTGACGTTCCGTGCCCTGCCGCCGGAGAGGATCGTCGCGATCGCGGCCGCCGCAGGTCTCGACGTGATCGAGTGGGGCGGGGACGTGCATGTGCCACCGGGGGAGGTCGGCCGCGCGGCGGAGGTCGCGCGGATGACCACGGATGCCGGGCTCGCCGTCGCGTCCTACGGGTCGTACTTCCGCGCCGGATCGGAGGAGTCGCTGACCGCGGTCCTCGACAGTGCCGCGGCCCTCGGAGCCGACCGCGTGCGGGTGTGGGCAGGGAGTCACGGCTCCGCGGAGGTGTCCGCGCAGGAGCGTGCCCGCGTCGTGACGCGGCTCCGCGCGGCGACGGTCGAGGCGGCTGCCCGCGGCATCGGGCTCGCACTGGAGTTCCACGGCGGCACGCTCGCCGACACCGCCCCGGCCACCCTCGAGCTCCTGCACGAGGTCGACCATCCGATGTTGTCGACGTACTGGCAGCCCACGGTCGGCGCCGCCGTCCCCGCGGTGCTCGAGGAGTTCCGTCGGCTCAGCCCCCATGTCTCCGCCGCTCATGTCTTCTCCTGGTGGCCGCGCACCGAACGGCACCCGCTGCGCTCGAGGTCCGCGCTCTGGACACGGTTCTTCGCGGAAGCGGCCGCCACCCCGCACCCGCCGCGTGACGCCCTGTTGGAGTTCGTGCCCGACGACGCCCCCGAGCTCCTCGCCGGTGAGGGCGCCGCCCTGCTCGGTTTCCTCGGACGGCGGCCGTGAGCGTCCCTCGAAGCGGATCCGTCCTCGTCGGTAGGCTCGGAGCATGACCCCGTCCGCCACACCGGCAGAGCCGCCGGCCGCGCGTCGCCCCCGTCACGCCAGGGGACCGGCGCCCACGCTGCATGACGTCGCGCTCGAGGCCGGGGTCTCGCTGGCGACCGCCTCTCGCGTGCTGAACGGTTCCGAGCGCAAGGTCGCGGCGCCCTTCCGGGAACGCGTGGAGGCCGCCGCCGAAGCCCTCGGCTACACCGCCAACGTCTCCGCGCAGGCGACTGCCCGCGGACGCTCGCCGGTGATCGCGCTCCTCGTCGCGGACATCGCCGACCCCTACTTCGGACTCATCGCATCGGGCGTCGCGCGGGGTGCCGACGAGCAGGGTCTCGTCGTGACCGTGGCCATCACCGAGCGCGACCCGGCGCGGGAGGCGCGGATCGTCCGTGCGCTGCGCGGACAGCGACCGCAGGGGCTCATCCTCGCCGCCTCGCGCACGCAGGAGGAGGGGCAGGCGGAGACCGCCCGCGAGCTCGCCGAGTTCACCCGCCTCGGGGGCCGTGTCGTCGCGTTCGGCGCGGACGGCGACGGCGACCGCCGGGTGGAGATCGACAACCGGGCCGGGGCCGCCGCGCTCGGCCGTCGGATGGCGGAACTCGGGTATCGCTCGGCGGTGCTCGTCGGGGCGGCGGAGGGCGTGCGCACCTCGGACGACCGGCTGGCGGGCTTCCGCGCCGGGTTCGCGGAGGGCGGCGGCGAGGTCGCGCAGACCGTCCGCGGAGACTTCCGCCGCGAGTCGGGGGCGATGGCGATGGCCGACGCCCTGGCAGCCGGGGTCGCCGAGGGTACCGTCGTGTTCGGCATCAGCGACGTGGTGGCCATCGGGGCGATGGCGGCCATCCGCGCGGCGGGCCGGGAGGTCGGCGCGGACATCGCCGTCTGCGGTTTCGACGACGTGCCCTCGAGTCGCGATGTGACACCGGCCCTCACCACGGTCTGCGTGCCGCTGAGCGATGCCGGGTATCAGGCCTTCCGCGCGATCGTCGACGAGGACTGGCAGCAGCCGACGCTCCCGCTCGAGGTGGTCGTGCGCGCGAGCACCCCGGGGCTCCGGGCATGACCCGCGTCGTCATCGCTCCGGACAGTTTCAAGGGCACGATCACGGCGGCGGAGGCCGCGGCAGCGCTCGCCGACGGCTGGCGGGAGGTCGAGCCGGCGGCGGACATTGTCCTCCGCCCGATGGCCGACGGCGGGGAGGGGACCGTCGCGGCGTTCGCGACGGCCGTACCGGATGCACAGCGCATGCCGGTCACCGTCGACGGCCCGGCGGGCGCTCCCGTCGAGACATCCTGGCTGCTCCTGCCGAGCACGACCGATGCTCCCGGCGGCACGGGCGTCGTCGACATCGCCTCGACCTCGGGCATCGAGCTCCTCGACGGCCTGCGGCCCTGGGATGCCGATACGACCGGCTTCGGGCAGGCGATCGCCGCCGCCCTCGATCACGGCGTCTCGCGACTGATCCTCGGCATCGGCTCCAGCGCCTCGACCGACGGCGGCACCGGCATGCTCGCCGCCCTCGGCGCGCGCTTCCTCGACGGGGACGGTCGGCCGGTCGCGAGGGGAGCCCGGGGTCTGGCGGACATCGCCACGGCGGATCTCGGCGCGCTGCGCACCGCGCCGGATGTCCGCGTGCTGACCGATGTCACGAATCCGCTCACCGGGTCTCGCGGCGCGGCGGCGGTGTTCGGTCCGCAGAAGGGGCTCACGGAGCCCGGCGACATCGCCCGGGTCGACGACGCGCTCGCCGGTCTCGCCGCCCTCCTTCCCGTCGATCCGCAGCTCCCCGGCACGGGTGCCGCCGGCGGTACGGGGGCGGCGCTCGTGCGCTGGGGCGGGATCCTCGCCCCGGGGGCGGCCGAGGTGGCCGCGCTCGTCGATCTGGCCGGGGCCGTCCGTGGCGCCGAGGCCGTGATCACCGGCGAGGGGTCGTACGACGGACAGTCGGGTGACGGGAAGGTGCCGTCCTTCCTCGCCGCGCTCGCCGTCGAGGCGGGGGCGCGTCCTCTGCTCGCCGCGGGTCGGATCGCGGAAGATGCCGACGCCGGCCTGTTCACGCGGGCCGTGTCGCTGACCGCGTTGGCGGGGTCGTCCGCCGCCGCCGTGGCCGACCCCGCGCGCTGGCTCCGGGTCGCGGGCGCGGAGCTGGCCCGGTCGCGGTGACCGACCCGGAGGCCGCGCCGACGCGCGAGATCCGTGCGGGCGCGACACGGTGCGTTGACACGGCAGAACGGTCGGCATAGACTCGCAACACCGAACGGGAATGCGCTTTCCCGAATCCTTCACGAAGATGTCGAGGACCCCATGTCGTCTGCCCCCTCCGCGACCATGACCCTGGCGATCGCCGCCGACCGCCCCGAGCCTCCGGGCATCGTCCGCTGGTGGAGCCGTCACTGGCACCCGCTCGTCTTCGTGCTCGCGGTGCTCGCCCTCTGGTGGGTCTCCACGAGCCTCGGGTGGGTGCCCGCGTTCATCATCCCGTCGCCCGCCGACACCTGGGCGGCCTTCACCGACAACGCCGCCTACCTCGCGCAGAACACCTGGGTCACCACCTACGAGACCGTGATCGGGTTCGTCATCGCGGTCGTCGTCGGCGTCCTCGTCGCCGTGCTCATGGTGTACTCGCGGGGTCTGGAGCAGACGCTCTACCCGGTCATCCTCTTCGCCCAGGTCATCCCGAAGATCGCGATCGCTCCGCTGTTCGTGGTCTGGCTCGGGTTCGGCGCGGAGCCGAAGATCCTCGTGGCCGTGCTCATGGCGTTCTTCCCGGTCGTCATCTCGGGCCTCGCGGGCCTGCGCACCGTCGACCCGGAGATCCTCCAGCTCGCGTCGACCATGGGAGCGAGCCGCTTCAAGACCTTCCTCAAGGTGCGGCTGCCCGCGGCGCTGCCCGAGCTCCTCTCCGGTCTCAAGGTCGCCGCGACGCTCGCGGTCACCGGTGCCGTCGTCGGCGAGTTCGTCGGCGCGAACGAGGGCCTCGGCTACGTGATCCTGCAGGCCAACGGCAACCTCGACACCGCCATGCTCTTCGCCGCGCTCATCATCATGTCGCTGCTCGGCGTCATCCTCTTCGGCATCATCCAGATCGCCGAGCGCTTCCTCATCCCGTGGCACGCCTCCAAGCGCGACGTCGCCGCGGCCACCGTCCGACTCTGACCCCCTCGCCCCCCACGAAAGAAGGCACTGATGAAGAAGTCAGGCACCATCCTCAGCTCGATCGCCCTCGCGTCCGCCGCGGTGCTCGCCCTCTCCGGCTGCGGAGGATCGACGACCCCGGCGAGCTCCGGCGACGGTGACGGCGGGGAGCTCACGCCCGTCACCCTCATGCTCAACTGGTACCCGTACGGCGAGCACGCGGCGTTCTACTACGGCGTCGACCAGGGCATCTTCGAGGAGCACGGCATCGACCTCACGATCAAGGCCGGCCAGGGCTCGACGAAGACCGCGCAGGCCGTCGGGCAGGGGCAGGTCGACTTCGGCTGGGCGGACACCCCGGCCGTCCTCGCGAACATCGACAAGGGCGTCGGCATCAAGAGCGTCGGCGTCTTCCTGCAGACCACGCCGTCGGCCGTGCAGGTCTTCGCCGACTCCGGCATCTCCAGCCCCGAAGACCTCAAGGGCAAGACCATCGCGGTCTCCGCGGGCGACGCCCCGACCACGACCTTCCCGATGTACCTCGAGGCCGTGGGCCTGGAGGAGGGCGATGTGACGCAGCAGAACCTCGACGCCGCGGGGAAGATCGCCGCCATGCTGTCCGGGAAGGTCGACGGTCTCATCGGCTTCGCACACGACCAGGGTCCGACCATCGCCGACAAGAGCGGCAAGGACGTCGAGTACCTGCGCTACTCCGATGCCGGCCTGAACTTCTTCAGCAACGGCTTGATCGCGCCGACCGACACCATCGAGAGTGACCCGGAGCTCGTCGAGGCCCTCGTCGCCGCGACCTCGGAGGCTTTCGAGGCCGCGCAGGAGGACCCCGAGGCCGCGGTGGCCGCGATGGAGGGCAAGGACCCGCAGATGCCGTCGCAGGAGGTCCTGCTGCACCAGTGGGAGGAGACCATCGAGCTGCTCCACACCGACGCCACCGAGGGCCAGGCTCCCGGCGCGAACGCCACCGAGGATTGGGAGTCCACGTTGGAGGTGCTGTCCGAGGCCGGGCTCATCTCGGGCGACGGCGATGTGGAGACCTACTTCGACGACGCCTTCGCCCCCGGGAAGTGAGACCGATCGTCATGGACACTCACGTTCAGCAGGAACGCGGACCCGCGGCCACGAGCACCGCTCCGGCGCTCGAGGTCTCGGATCTCGCGATCACCTTCGCCTCCAAGCGGCGCCAGATCACGGCCCTCGAGGGCGTCGACCTGCGCGTCGAGGAGGGGGAGTTCCTCTCCATCGCCGGGCCCTCGGGCTGCGGCAAGTCGACCCTCCTGAAGGCCGTCGCCGGACTCACCGCGCCGAGCCGGGGCAGCATCCGCCTGCGCGGCGACGAGGTCCGGGGTCCGCGGCAGGATATCGGCTACGTGTTCCAGCGGGCGGCGCTCCTGGAATGGCGCAGCGTCCGCGGCAACATCCTCCTGCAGGCCGAGATGCGCGGGATGGACATGCGCAAGGCCCAGGCCCGTGCCGACGAGCTCATCGAGATGACCGGTCTCACCGGTTTCGAGAAGTCGCTGCCGCACGAGCTCTCCGGCGGCATGCAGCAGCGGGTGTCGCTGTGTCGGGCGCTGCTGCACGAGCCGCGGGTGCTGCTCATGGACGAGCCGTTCGGTGCCCTCGACGCCCTCACGCGCGAGCGCATGAACGTCGAGCTCAACCGGATCTGGAGCGCCACCGGCACGACCGTGCTGCTCGTGACCCACTCGGTCGCGGAGGCGGTCTACCTCGCCAGCCGCGTCATCGTGATGGGTCCGCGCCCCGGACGGATCCTGGAGGAGCACCGCGTCGACCTCCCGGCCCGCCGCGGCTACGCCGACGTGCTGGAGACGGAGGAGTTCCACCGCGTCTCCAGCCGCGTCCGCGAACTCCTCGGCTCCTCCACCGACGCCGACTGACCCCGTCCCGCCCGTCCCGTCCCGCCCCGTCCCGCCCCGTCCCGTCCCGTCCCGTCCCGGATCGTCCGGGATCGAAACTGCCCCTCCGCGAAGGCCCCCAGGGACGTTTTCGATCCCGCGTCAGGGGCGGCCGGCGGAACGGGATCGAAACCGCTCCTCCGCGGTCTCTCGCGGGGACGTTTTCGATCCCGCGACGGGGGCGGTGGGCGGGACGACGGACGGCCGACCTGCGACAACGGGAGGACTCGTCGCCACGGCCTTGGGACGTGCGCGCACTCGGCGGATTCGCTCGACCCGGGTCGCGGGATCGATTACGTCCCTCTCCGGCGCGTGCCAGGCGCACTCTCGATCCCGCACGAGGTGTCCACCGGGGTGCGGGATCGAAAACTCCCCTCGGCGGTGGCCGAGGGGAGCGGTTTCGATCCCGCGGCACCCGCGGCACCCGCGGCACCCGCGGATCCCGCGGCACCCGCGGCACCTGCGGATCCCGCGGGGGCGGAGTCAGTCGCCCAGGGCGGCGGACACCACGGCGCGGGCTTCGGCCTGCACCTCGGCGAGGTGCTCGGGGCCGCGCAGGCTCTCGGCGTAGAGCTTGTAGACGTCCTCGGTGCCGGACGGCCGCGCGGCGAACCACGCGTGCGGGGTCTGCACCTTCAGGCCGCCGATCGCCGCACCGTTGCCGGGAGCGTGCGAGAGCTTCGCGATGATGTCCTCGCCGGCGAGGGTGTTCGCCGTCACCGATTCCGGAGTCAGCTTGCCCAGCGTCGCCTTCTGCTCAGGGGTGGCCGGGGCGTCGACGCGCTGGTAGGCGGACGAACCGAAGGCGTCCTCGAGCTCCGCGTAGCGCTGCGACGGGGTCTTGCCGGTCACCGCGAGGATCTCCGCCGCGAGCAGGCAGAGGAGGATGCCGTCCTTGTCGGTCGACCACACGGAGCCGTCGTGCCGGAGGAACGAGGCCCCCGCCGACTCCTCGCCGCCGAACGCCACGGAACCGTCGAGCAGCCCGGGCACGAACCACTTGAAGCCGACCGGGACCTCCAGCAGACGCCGCCCGAGCGACTCGGCCACGCGGTCGATGATCATCGACGACACCAGCGTCTTGCCGACCGCCGCCTCGCGCGGCCAGTGCTCCCGGTGCGAGAAGAGGTAGTCGATGGCGACGGCGAGGAAGTGGTTGGGGTTCATGAGCCCGGCGTCGGGGGTGACGATGCCGTGCCGGTCCGCGTCCGCGTCGTTCCCGGTGAGGATGTCGTAGTCGCCCTTCTTCGCCACGAGCGACGCCATGGCCGACGGAGACGACGGGTCCATCCGGATCTTCTCGTCCCAGTCGAGGGTCATGAAGCGCCACGTGGGGTCGACCTCGGGATTGACGACCGTGAGGTCGATGTCGTGCATCTCGGCGATCAGCGACCAGTACTCCACCGAAGCGCCGCCCAGCGGGTCTGCACCGATGCGCACGCCGGCCCGGCGGATCGCCTCGAGGTCGATGATCGATGGGAGGTCGCGCACGTAGGCGTCGCGGAAGTCGTATCCGGTGATGGCGTCCCAGTCCACGTCGGCGAAGCGCTCGCGGCGCACCTCGGCCAGGCCGCCCGCGATGAGCTGGTTGGCGCGGTCGGCGATCCAGCCGGTCGCATCCGTGTCGGCCGGACCGCCGTGGGGCGGGTTGTACTTGAAGCCGCCGTCGCGGGGCGGGTTGTGCGAGGGGGTCACGACGATGCCGTCCGCGCGCCCAGGGTCGTCGGCGGCGCGGTCGCGGTTGTACGTGAGGATCGCGTGACTCAGCGCCGGGGTCGGCACCCAGGAGTCCCGGGCGTCGACGCGCACGTCCACTCCGTTCGCGAGCAGGACCTCGATGGCGCTCCGCTCTGCGGGGAGGGAGAGGGCGTGGGTGTCGCGCCCCAGGAAGAGGGGGCCGGTGATGCCCTGCGCCGCACGGTAGTCGACGATCGCCTGGGTCGTGGCGAGGATGTGGTTCTCGTTGAAGCTCTTGGTGAGCGATGAGCCGCGGTGGCCGCTGGTGCCGAACACGACCCGCTCGCTCGGGACGTCCGGGTTCGGCACGCGGTCGTAGTAGGCGGCGATCAGCTCGTCGACGTCGATCAGGTCACTTTCCTCCGCGGGGAGGCCGGCACGGCTGCTCATGCACTCAGTCTGCCCCGTGCGGCGGATGCTCGCATCCGGCTTGACATGCGGGATCGCGATGAGTCACCGAGGGATAGGCTGAACGCCGTGACTGCACGCCGCACCTACAGCTATCTCGGACCAGCCGGAACCTTCACGGAGGCGGCGCTCGACCAGGTGGCCGAGGCCAGGGGGCAGGACTGGCGGCCGGTGCACAACGTGGGTGAGGCGCTCGCGGATGTGCTCGAAGGACGCAGCGACGCGGCCATGATCGCGATCGAGAACTCCATCGAGGGCGGTGTGTCCACCACGCAGGATGCGCTGGCGACTCTGCCGGGGCTCCGGATCATCGGCGAGTACCTCGTGCGGGTGAACTTCGTCCTCGTCGCACCGCGCGGCACCACTCTCGACCAGGTCGAGGTCATCGCCGCGCACCCTGTCGCCTACGCGCAGTGCCACGGCTGGCTCGGCGAACACCTCCCGACCCACTCGCACGTGCCGGCGGCGAGCAACGTCGCCTCGGCCATCGGTGTCCTCGACGGCAGCTCGCCCGCGCAGGCCGCGATCGCCGCCCCGGGCATCGTGCAGCACTATGACGTGGACGTCCTCGCCGAGGGCATCGGCGACAACGCGGCGGCCGTGACCCGGTTCGTCCTCGTCACGCGGACCACGCGTTCGCCCGCGCCGACCGGTGCCGACAAGACCTCGTTGATCGTGGAGCTCCCGCACGACCACCCTGGGTCGCTCCTCGAGATGCTGGAGCAGTTCTCGACGCGCGGCATCAACCTCTCGCTCATCGAGTCCCGGCCGATCGGCGACGAGCTCGGCCGGTACCGGTTCGTGATCGACGCGGACGGTCACATCGAGCACGAACGGATGGCCGACGCCCTGCTCGGGATCCGCCGCTTCAGCCCCCGCGTGGTGTTCCTCGGGTCCTATCCCCGTGCCGATCGGCAGATCGTGCAGTACCCCGACCGCTACTCGGACGAGGTCTTCATCGAGGCCCGCGACTGGCTCCGCGGCATCCTCTCCGGCGAACCCGAGGCCTGAGTCTCGCCGCGGCCCGTCCGTCGCGCGCCCCGTGTGCCGTGCGCATGCGGGATCCATCTCGCGCCTCCCCGACGCGGTCAACGCGCGGATTCCGTCCCGCAGTCCTGCAGTCCTGCAGTCCTGCAGTCCTGCAGTCCCGGAGGGATGCCGGGTGCGGGATCGAAAACGCACGTCCCCGGCCCGACTCGCGCACGTTCTCCATCCCGCATCGCGCCGCATCATCCGCGCGGGTTCGAGAATGCGCGTCTCCGGGCGCGGCGATGAACCCTTTCGATCCCGGCGCCTGAGGCTGTGCGGGACGAGCGCGTCTGATCCCCGTACTCGTGGCCATGCGGGGCAGCGTCCGGACATACCCACGCGCAACTACCGCCTCGCTCCCGCGGTAGCGATCACTGCGGGATCAGATTCGCGCCTGTCCCCGTCGCAGGAGGCGCCTTTTCGATCCCGCACGCGTGGTGGGGTGCTCAGTGCTCCTGGAACCGCGGCCAGGCGCTGCCGGGCAGCATGCGGGAATGCAGCGCGCCCTTCGCAGAGGCGAGGCTGGGATAGGTTCCGGCCGCCGCGTCCGCTCCCGCCATGGTCACCACATAGCCGTCCTCATCGTGGCGGATGCTCCCCACCACACCGTTCGTCCCGTAGGCGACCCACAGTGCGAGTGTCTTGGTGCTCATCGTCGAACCCCTCTCTCTGCGGCCGAGGCTACGCCTCAGTGCGGCCCGGGGCCAGCCCCTTCGCGGGAAGAAGCCTTCCCGTTCGGCCCGTGACACGGACCTCAACCCCAGAGGTGGCGTCGAACGTCGAGCGCACGACGGACGCGCGCGGCGAGAACCGTTCCGCCATCGCGCAGATCGAGCTCGGTCATCCGGATCACGAGCCACCCGTGGTCTTCGAGGTCGCGTTGGCGCCGGATATCGGCCCGCCACTGATCGCGGTCCGTCCGGTGGCCGTCGCCTTCGTATTCGATGGCGATGCGGTATTCCGGATAGGCGAGGTCGACCCTGGCGAGGAAGCGTCCGCCCGGGGATACGACGTGCTGGACGGCGGGCTCCGGCAGTCCGAGGCTCACGAGCAGCAGGCGGGTCTCCGTCTCCTTCGGGGACTCGACACCCGGGCGCGCGAGCGGCAGCGCCTCTCGGATGCGGCCGCACCCGGGGAAGCGTCCCCAGCGCACCAAGTGCCGTTCGATGCTGTCCGCGGTTGCCACAGGCCGGCCCGTCCTCAGCCCCGGATAGACATCGGACGCCGTGAGCAGGGCATCGAGCGCGACGACCATCGGCGTCGACGCGAACTCCCGTGCACACAGGAACAGTGTGCTGACCGGGTCGACCGTCGGCACTCCGTTGATGTGCCACGCATCTGCCCGTCCGGGCGCGATACGACGCCCCCGGACACCGGCCGTCCGGGGCGGTGATGTCCCGGTGGGCACAGCGACATCGAGGGGCTCGCCGGGCGACCAGCGGACGGGTGTGGGAAGGCCCCACAGTCGCAGGGCCGTACGGCCGGCGAAGGCCTGGCCCTGGCGGAGGCGCGGCAGGTAGGAGGCGACTCGATCGTCGAAGGTGGCGGGCTCCACCGTCGACCGCACGCCGGCGAACGGCCGCGAGAGGTCTCTGCTGGAGTACCTCTTCCGACCGACCCCGATGGCGGCGGCGTCGCGCACGCCGAAGTGAGGGCCGAGGTCAGGTGGAAGAGGGATCCGGTGTCGCATGCGTCCATGCTGTCCGTGGCGGGCCCGCCCTCCGACGGTCTCCTCTCGCTCCGTCCGACTCCTGTGGAAAACCCGAACCGACGTGGACCTGTGGCGGAGACGTCCCCGTCGAGCGGGATCAGAGATGCGCCTCCGCTCGCGGACCGAGGCACGTTTCTGGTCCCGCGTGCTGAGGCGCGCGGCGCACATGGCGTGAGCGAGGGGGCGGCGGGTGTCAAGGGTGCGGGATCAAAAAGGTGCCGCGCAGGGCAGGCGGGGGACCGTTATCGATCTCGCACCTCGGAAGGGGCCGGGCCCGGGATCAAAAGAGTGCCGGCCGGACCGCGCCGGGGACCGTTATCGATCCCGCACCTCGGAAGGGACCAGGCGCCGGGGACCGTTGTCGATCCCGCGACGCGAGACGCGACTCACGCGCCCGAGACGCGACTCACGCGCCCGCGACGCGACTCACGCGCCCGCGACGAGCTCCAGCGTCTGGGCGCGCCCCGCAGCCGAGTCCTTCGGCTCCGCGTCGTAGGCTCCGGCGACGGGGGAGAGCATGACCTCGTCCACCCCGTAGGTCGTCGCGAAGGAGCGGACCTCCGCGGCGACGGACTCCCCGGTGCCGACGAACCACCGTGACCGCGCCGCCTCGACCACCTGGTCCGTCGCGGCGTCGTGCTCCGCGGCGAGGGCCTGTTCGACGGTCTCCAGTGCGACGAGCGGCTGGTTGAGCCGAAGTCGCGCCATCATCCGCAACTGCGGGAGCGCGCGGGCCTCCGCCTCCTCCGCGGTCGGTGCCGCGACGGCGTTCACGGTGAGGAAGGTCCGCGGCTCCGGATGCTCCTCGCTCGGACGGTAGTTCGTGCGGTAGAGGTCGAGGGCGCGTTCTAGGCCCTGTCCGGAGAAGTGGTTCGCGAACACGTACGGCAGGCCGAGGGAGGCGGCGAGCTGTGCGGAGTAGTCGCTCGACCCCAGCAGCCACACCTCGGGCACCCCTGTCGCGGCGGGGGTCGCCCGCACGGTGTACTCCCCGCCGGAGGTGAAGCGCACGGTGGCGCCGTCGGCGGTGAAGAGCGCCGCGATGTCCTGCACGTGGCGGGGGAACTGCTCCACCTCGCTGGTGGTCCCGGATCCCCGGAGGAGCTGGGTGATCACGGGGTCGCTGCCGGGGGCGCGGCCGAGGCCCAGGTCGATACGTCCGGGCGCGATGGCCTCCAGGGCGGCGAACTGCTCGGCCACGATGAGGGGCGCGTGGTTCGGGAGCATGACGCCGCCGGAGCCGAGTCGGATGCGGGAGGTGCGCGTGGCGGCGGCCGCGATGAGGACCGGAGGCGTGGTCGAGGCGACCGAAGGCATGTTGTGGTGCTCGGCGAACCAGTACCGGCGGTAGCCGAGCCGGTCGGCGGTCGCGGCGAGGGAGAGGGAGGCGGAGATGGCCTCGGCGCTGGTCTGGCCGGAGCGGACCGGCACGAGGTCGAGGACGGAGAGGGCGACGTCGTTCATCTCCGGATGCAACCTCGGCGGCCGCTCCGGCATTCCCTATGCCGCGAGTCGCGAGGCGGGGGTGAGCGCGTCGGCGAGGGCGGTGCGGGCGAGGCGGTAGCGGATGAGCCAGGCGGCGCTGTAGCTCTGTTCGGGCAGGTCGCGCAGCACCGCGCGATCTTCCGCCGGCAGTCCGTCCCGCGCCGCTTCGCGCAGGAGATCGTCGCGGGTCGCCGGGTACTCCATGTCGGCGAGGAAACGGTCGAGGGTCGGGGAGAGTGCCATGATTCGTCCTTTCCGTGAGAAGAGGAGAAGAGCGGGGGCGGCGCGAGTGCACCGCCCCCAGGATGATCAGGCGTCGATCGCCTGGCGCTGTTCGCCGGACTCGACGGTGATCTTGCGCGGCTTCGCCCGCTCGCTGACGGGGATGACGACCGACAGGACACCGCTCTCATACGAGGCGCTGATGTTGTCGAGGTCCACACCGTCGCCGAGCGAGAACTGGCGCAGGAACGACCCGGCCCCGCGCTCGCGGGCGAGCCAGCGCACGCCCTCACGGGTGTCGGCCGTGCGCTGGGCGCGGATCGTGAGCTGACCGCCGTCGAGGTCGACGTCGATGGAGCCCGGGTCGGCGCCGGGGAGGTCGGCGTGCAGGATGTAGCGGTCCCCGTCACGGTACAGGTCCACCGGCATCGACCGGGGCGCGCGCACGGAGTCCAAGACGCTCGCGGCGAAGCGGTCGAGCTGACTGAAGGGATCGAAGGTCAGTGCCATGAGGTTTCTCCTTTCGTGCGGCCCTGCAAGGGCTGAGGTGGTGTGCAGATTATCTGCACGTCAGGTATAGATTTGTTATAGAACACTTGCAGGATTCTTCGCAACCCCGACCTGAGGACACCCGGATGACCGCACGCGACCCGCGCACCCCGCTCTACGGCATCGCCGTCGCCGCCCAGCTCGTCGACCTGCCGGAGGCGACGATCCGTCTCTTCGAGAGCAAGGGGCTTCTCGCGCCCGCTCGCAGTGACGGCGGCACGCGTCGGTACAGCGACGACGACATCACCCGCCTGCGTCGCGCGGCCGAACTCCGCGGGGACGGCATCAACATCGCCGGGATCGCGCGGGTCCTCGACCTGCAGGACGAGAACGCGGGCCTCCGCGAAGCCCTCCATGCGGACGGGCCGGGACGGGAGCGCCCCGCCCGCGACTGACACCCCGCCCATGCTCCGCGGACCGGGGAGCGCGGACGACGCCGCTACGCTTTCCGCATGGAAGCCGGGATCTTCTACGTCCTCGTCGGAGCCGTCGCCGTGGCCGCCGTCGCGCGGTGGCGCGGGTGGCCCGCACCGCTGCTCGTGACCGTCGTCGCGCTGGCCGCCTCGTTCCTGCCGTTCGTGCCGGAGCTGGAGATCGACGGGCACCTGCTGCTCGGCCTCGTGCTGCCGCCGTTGCTGTACTCCGCCGCCCTCGACGTGTCGTTCGTCGGGTTCAAGCGCAGCCTCCCGCAGATCCGCCGTCTCGGGATCTGGCTGGTGCTGCTCACCGCGTTCGCCGTCGGACTCGTGGCCTGGTGGATCCTGCCGTCACTCACGCTGCCGGGCGCGCTGCTGCTCGGGGCCATCGTCGCTCCGCCGGACGCGGTGTCGGCGGCGGCGATCGGTCGTCGTCTCGGTCTGCCCCGCCGCATCATGACGGTGCTGTCGGGGGAGAGCCTCATCAACGACGCGACCTCGCTCACGCTCTACCGGGTGTTCGCCGCGATCCTCGCCGGGGCGACCGTGTCGATCGGGGGCGGCGTCGGGCAGTTCCTCCTCGCGGTCGGCGTAGGGGTGGGGATCGGGCTCGTCTTCGGGATCGTGCTGCATCAGCTCCGGATGCGCATCGGCGACCCCGTCGTGATCGGCACCTTCGGTCTTCTCGCCCCGTTCGGTGCGTACAACATCGCGGAGCATCTGCTCGGCTCCGGCGTCCTCGCGGTCGTGGCCATGGGCCTCTTCGTCGGCTTCAACGCCCCGCGCACCGACTACACGACCCGGCAGCAGGAGGCGCCGCTGTGGCTGTCGGCCGACCTGCTGCTGGAGAGCTTCGTGTTCGCCTACATCGGCCTCCAGTTCCCGCGGGTGCTCAACGACCTCGGCAGCGAGTCGGTGGGGCACATCCTCCTGCTCTCCGGCGCCGTGCTGCTCGTGGTGCTCGTCGTCCGGCCGCTCTACATCTACCCGATCAGCGCGTGGTCGAACTTCCAGGACCGCCGCCGGCTCGCACGCATGGACCGTGGCATCGCGTCCGGGGAGTTCGACGAGCGTCGTCGGCGGTCCCGGCGGTGGCGGGACCAGAGCACGGACGAGCTGCGGACGCAGATCGTGCGGGAGCGCATGGCGGGTCTGCGGCTCACGTGGAAGGACAACGCGGTCATCTCCTGGGCGGGCATGCGCGGCGTGGTGACCCTGGCGATCGCGGTGGCCGCCGCCGATCTGGCCGGGCTCGACACCGAGGCCGCGCACGCCATCGTCGTGGTCGCCTTCATCGTCACCGTGGGCACGCTCCTGCTGCAGGGGCTCACGCTGCCGCTGCTCATCCGGCGCTTGGAGATCGCAGGGGATGAGGAGCACGAGGAGGACGTCGCGGCGTTGGAGACGGTCAAGGCCAAGAGCCGCGAGGCGGGCAAGGCCTATCTCGCCGAGAAGCGTCGGGAGTGGGAGCAGAAGCACGGCGAGGTCGACCTCGGCATGTTCGACGCCTTCACGAAGCGCATGACCCGGGTGGAGAAGGACACCGACGACGCGCAGCAGGTCGAGGACACCGTGGCCCGCCCGTCCTACGACGACCTCGTCGCGCTGACCAAGGGATGGCTGCAGGTGCGACGGGAGATCCTCGTCGCGGAACGCGATGCCGGGGAGCTCGACGAGGAGGTCATGCGGGAGCTGCTGGCCGCGATGGACGCCGAGGAGCTCGCGCTCGACACCCGCGGCGCGACCCGCCCCCTGAGCCGCAGCTGACCCCTCCTTCCTGTCGACCCACCCCCTTCCGGTCGCCCCACCCCTCTGCGACCGCCCGCAACGGGCCGGGACGCACGCAAAGGGGTGGGTCGACGGGGGTGGGGAGGGGGAGGCAAGAGCGCCCCACCTCCGGAAGGAAGTGGGGCGCTCGTGAGGAGACCGGGTCAGCGCGCGCCGGCGGGCTCCGGGGTGGAAGCGGCGTCGGCCTCGGGGGCGTCGTCGCCGGAGTCGTCGGCGAAGGGCAGGCCCTCGCGGGGTGCGTTGTAGAGCTCCTCGTCGAGGATACCCTCGCGCTTCGCGACGATCGCGGGGACGAGTGCCTGACCCGCGACATTCACCGCCGTACGGCCCATGTCGAGGATCGGGTCGATCGCGAGCAGCAGACCGACACCCTCGAGCGGCAGTCCCAGGGTGGACAGCGTCAGCGTGAGCATGACGACCGCGCCCGTGGTGCCGGCGGTGGCGGCGGAACCCACGACCGAGACGATCACGATCAGCAGGTACTGCACGAAGTTCAGCTCGATGCCGAAGAACTGCGCCACGAAGATCGCGGCGATGGCCGGGTAGATCGCGGCGCAGCCGTCCATCTTCGTCGTCGCGCCCAGCGGCACCGCGAACGAGGCGTAGGAGCGGGGGACGCCGAGGTTGCGCTCGGTCACGCGCTCCGTGAGGGGGAGCGTGCCGATCGAGGAGCGGCTCACGAAAGCGAGCTGCACTGCGGGCCACACACCCGAGAAGTACTGCTTGATGGAGAGGCCGTGCGTGCGCACCAGGATCGGGTACACGACGAACAGCACGAGCGCGAGGCCGATGTAGACCGCGCCCGCGAACCAGCCGAGCGACGCGAGCTTCTCCCAGCCGTACTTGATGACGGCGGAGCCGATGAGGCCGAACGTGCCGAGGGGCGCGATGCGGATGATCCACCACAGCACGCGCTGGATGACCTTGAGCAGCGACTCGGTGAAGACGAGGAACGGCTCGGCCTTCTTGCCGGCCTTGAGCGCCGCGATGCCGACGACGGCCGCGACCACGATCACCTGGAGGATGTTGAAGCCGACGCTCGAGGTGAACGCACCCTCGGTGGCGCCGGGGGAGGTGCTGACGGTCAGGCCGAGGAAGTTCTGCGGGATGAGACCGAGCAGGAAGTTCCACCAGGTGCCGACCGTGTACGGCTCGCCGGGCTCCAGGCCGTCGCCGGCGTGGCTGCCCGGCTGGATCACGAGGCCGAGGACGATGCCGATGATGACCGCAATGAAAGCGGTGATCGCGAACCACAGGATCGTCTGGCCGGCGAGGCGGGCGGCGTTCTGCACGCGACGGAGGTTCGAGATGCTGGCGACGATCGCGGTGAAGATCAGCGGGACGACGGCCGCGCGGAGCAGCGTCACGTAGGAGCTGCCGATCGTGTCGAGGGTGGCCGACAGGGCGGTCGGGTTCTCGGCCGTGGCGCCGAGCTGGCGGCCGATCAGGCCGGCGGCGATGCCGAGGACGAGGGCGGCGATGATCTGGAAGCCGAACGAGGTCAGCAGCTTCCGGACCGGCCCGCGGGTGTCTGGCGCCTTCTGGGCGCGTGCGGTGGTGCTCATTGAGGTGGGGACTCCAGAATCGCGGCGCGCCGGGTGCACGCCATGAGGCTCAACGCTAGGAGAGCCTGAGAATTCCCTGGGCGGATATGACGAAGGATGACGGCCGCCCTCCCGAGGCCGTCATCCCTCGCTGCGATCCCGCCCTCAGGGCGTGACGCAGTCTTGGAGGTTGTCCTGGATGATCTGGGTCGTCAGGGCCTTGTCTGCCTCGTCCCGCTGCTTGTCCTCCCCGTCGGCGATGTAGCCGAGCGTCTCATCACTGAGGTCGGAGTCGACCAGGGCCTCGGCCAGGCAGGTGGCGGCATCGTCGGTCATGGCCTCTTCCTGCGGGGTGCCCTCGAAGACCTTCTGGATGCCGTCGGCGACATCGTCGACCGAGGGGCGGCTCTCTCCGGCGCAGGCGGCGAGGGAGAAGGCGAGGGCAGCGGCCGGGACGATCGCCAGGAGGCGGAGGCCGCGACGCGAGGGGGTGCGGATGCTGATCATGGGACGACCGTATCCACTCACAGCCGACTCATAGAAGGGGCTTGCAATCCACTGTGAGACCGTGCTCGCTCCCGCCGACCCACCCCTCTTCGTGCGTCTCGGCCCCCTGCGTGCGTCCGCAAGAGGCCGGGGCGCGCTCAAGGGGGCGGGTCGACGGGAGTCAGCGATCGGCGAGGACGAGGAGGTCGCCGACCTCGCAGTCGAGCGCCTCGCAGATGGCCCGCAACGTGGAGTAGCGGATCGCGCGGGCGCGGTCGTTCTTCAGCACGGACAGGTTCACGATGCTGACGCCCACGGCGGCGCTCAGTTCCGTCAGCGTCATCCCGCGGGCCGCCAGCAGCTCGTCCAGACGGCAGTGAATGCCCGTGAACTCGTCGTCGCTCTCCGCCGGGCTCACACCAGCCCCTCCGTCTCGCGCTCCAGGGCGGCCCGCTCCTGCTCCACGCGCATGCCCTGACGGAACACCGCGGCGAGGGCGAGGAGGCCGAGCGCCGCGGCGAACGGCAGCGGTGTCACGGTGAGCCAGTAGGTCTGCGGATACCAGGTGCTGTCCGCCGGCAGGGCCTCCCGCAGTCCGGTGGTGGCGGCGATGCCGTTGAGGAGGTCCGAGAGAACGCCCAGCACCCCGAACGCGATCGCACCCCCGACGAGGGCGCGGGTCACGGTGCGGGAGAACGCGCGGCCGCGGAGGGTGTGGAAGCAGATGAGCGCGAGGACCACGGCGGGGATCGTGGTCAGGGCGAGGGTGCTGAGCTGTGCGGCCGCAGCGAGGAGGCGCAGCCCGAGCGAGGCGTTGCCCACCGTGAAGTCCGACAGCTCCGTGCCGCCGCAGGTGAGCATGGTCGTCGTGCTGTCGCCGTATTCCGAGCACGGGAGGCTCGAGGGCCAGTCGAGGAAGACCGTCGTCGCACCGTGCAGCTCCGCCCAGTCCACGGTGAAGGCCTTGACGACGATGACCACCGCGCCTAGCGCGGAGAGCGTGATCCACCACCCGGACAGCGTGAGCGCCGCGTCGAGGGCGACCGTGCGACTGCCACGGCGACGGCTGTTCCAGACCACGAGGGCGACGACGGCCGCGCAGACCGCGAGCGCGATCCCGATGTTGAGCAGAGACGGCCAGACCGCCTCCGAACCGAACGAGATCATCAGACCAGTCCCTCCGTCTCCTTCTCCAGCACGACCTTCTCCTGTTGCAGCCGGATGCCGCGACGGAACGCGACGGCGATGAGGCCGACGGTGACCCCGGTGGCGAAGATCGGCGCGATCGCCCAGAACTCGATCGGGTGCACGGGTTCCCCGTCGCCGAGGCCGAGCGCCGCGGTCACGCCGTTGCGTCCCATCGTCTCGAGCATCACGATCGCCATCGGCGCGAGCACCAGTGTCCAGCCGATCACGTCGAAGGCGCGCGCATTGCCCGGCACGAAGAACCGTCCGCGGAGGAAGTTCCAGGCGACGAGCGTGACCGCGCCGATGACGGCGACGGCGGCCAGGGCCCACAGCGCGATGGCGGCGACGATGGCGGCGATCGACACGCTGTTCACCCCCGTCGCGAAGACCATCGCCTCCTGCGCGATGCCCTCGATCGAGATCTGCCCGGAATCGGTGGTCGCCGAGATCGGCTGCTCGTCGATGGGGAGTGTCCACGCGATCCCGTCGTCGCGGAAGGTGCCGCCCACGCGGAGCACCGTCGCGATGCCGACGGTCACGAGGGCCGCCGCCGCATAGAGGATGACGGTGATCGCATCGGCCCGCTCGGAGCGGGTGGCGGTGGTGGCCATCAGACCAGTCCCTCCGTGTCGCGCTGCAGGCGGCGGCCGATGGTGAAGACGCCGGCCACGAGAGCCAGCGCGAACGCCCACCCGACGGGTGCGAGATCGAACTCCATGAGCAGCGTCCACAGGACGTCCTCGACCGCGGGGTCGGTCGCGGCGAGGTCCTTCACGATCTCGGCCCGGCCGATGCCGCCGGCGAGCTGGCCGAACAGCGTGCCCGCCATCAGCAGACAGGCGGCGACGGCGAACATCCACCCGAGGGAGGCGCGGAACGGGCGGGAGCGGATGAGGGAGACGCCCAGCCACCAGACCACCGCGCACAGGGCCACGGTGGCGAGCGCGGGCAGCGCCGTCTCCAGCAGCAGCAGCCAGCGGGCGCCCGTGGGCGGCGCGGTGAGGGTGACGAGGGCGGAGTCGACGGCGGCGCCCTCGATCCCGGCCACCCCGTCGAGGCCGGAGAGGTCGACGTCGTGCACCGGCATCACGACCGTGGGCGACGGGGAGAACAGGGCGTCGGCGGCCTGGGCGACCGCGACGATGGCGCCGATCCCGACGCTGACGGCACCGGTGGCGATGAGCCCGAGCGCGATGCCGTCGGCGAGCGAAGGGTGTCTTTCCGTGGCGAGCATGTGCTCCTCCTGTGGGTCGGTGTTTATCGACTTTCGTTAACATAACGACTGTCGATAAACCCGTCAAGGCCTCGCTATGCCCACGGCGAACACGGGCATACCCGCCATTTCTGGTCGTTACTCTCGATGTACAAGCGCTTCATGCGTCTTCGCCCCGTGCGAATAAGGAGTCAACATGTTCGAGAGATTCACGGACCGAGCCCGTCGAGTGGTCGTCCTCGCCCAAGAAGAGGCGAAGATGCTCAACCACAACTACATCGGCACCGAGCACATCCTGCTCGGCCTCATCCACGAGGGCGAGGGCGTCGCAGCCAAGGCGCTGGAGTCGCTCGGCATCTCCCTCGACGCCGTGCGCGAGCAGGTGCAGGACATCATCGGCCAGGGTCAGCAGCAGCCGACCGGCCACATCCCGTTCACGCCGCGCGCCAAGAAGGTGCTCGAGCTGAGCCTCCGCGAGGCCCTGCAGCTCGGTCACAACTACATCGGCACCGAGCACATCCTCCTCGGCCTCATCCGCGAGGGTGAGGGCGTGGCCGCTCAGGTGCTCGTCAAGCTGGGCGCCGACCTCAACAAGGTGCGGCAGCAGGTGATCCAGCTGCTCTCCGGCGCTCCGGGCCGCGAGCCCGCGTCCGTCGGCGCGCAGTCCAACGACACCCCGTCGGGTGCGCAGGGCGGCTCGCAGGTGCTCGACCAGTTCGGTCGCAACCTCACGCAGGCCGCGCGCGACAACAAGCTCGACCCGGTCATCGGGCGCGAGAAGGAGGCGGAGCGGGTCATGCAGATCCTCTCCCGCCGCTCCAAGAACAACCCCGTCCTGATCGGCGAGCCCGGCGTCGGCAAGACCGCCGTCGTCGAGGGCCTCGCCCAGGCGATCGTCAAGGGCGATGTGCCCGAGACGCTGAAGGACAAGCAGCTCTACTCGCTCGACCTCGGCTCGCTCATCGCCGGGTCCCGCTACCGCGGTGACTTCGAGGAGCGGCTGAAGAAGGTCACCAAGGAGATCCGCACGCGCGGCGACATCATCGTCTTCATCGACGAGATCCACACCCTCGTCGGTGCGGGCGCCGCCGAGGGTGCGATCGACGCGGCCAGCATCCTCAAGCCGCTGCTCGCGCGCGGTGAGCTGCAGACCATCGGCGCCACCACGCTCGACGAGTACCGCAAGCACTTCGAGAAGGACGCTGCGCTCGAGCGCCGCTTCCAGCCGGTGCAGGTGAACGAGCCGACGCTGCCGCACGCGATCAACATCCTCAAGGGGCTGCGCGACCGGTACGAGGCGCACCACAAGGTCCAGATCACCGACGGTGCGATCGTGGCCGCGGCGAACCTCGCCGACCGCTACGTCTCGGACCGGTTCCTCCCGGACAAGGCCATCGACCTGATCGACGAGGCCGGCGCCCGCCTGCGTCTGTCGATCCTGTCGAGCCCGCCCGAGCTGCGCGAGTTCGACGAGAAGATCGCCGCCGTGCGCGAGCAGAAGGAGATCGCCTCCGAGGAGCAGGACTTCGAGAAGGCCGCCTCCCTGCGCGATGAGGAGAAGAGCCTCCTCGCCGAGCGCCTGCGTCTCGAGAAGCAGTGGCGTGCGGGCGACGTCGCGACCCAGGCGGTCGTCGACGAGGGTCTGATCGCCGAGGTGCTCGCCCAGGCGACCGGCATCCCCGTGTTCAAGCTGACCGAGGAGGAGTCCAGCCGACTCGTCTTCATGGAGAAGGCGCTGCACCAGCGCGTCATCGGTCAGGAGGAGGCCATCGCGGCCCTCTCCAAGACCATCCGTCGTCAGCGTGCCGGCCTCAAGGACCCGAAGCGTCCCTCCGGCTCGTTCATCTTCGCCGGCCCCACGGGCGTCGGAAAGACCGAGCTGGCCAAGGCGCTCGCGGAGTTCCTCTTCGACGACGAGGCCGCGCTCATCTCGCTCGACATGAGCGAGTTCGGCGAGAAGCACACCGTCTCGCGGCTGTTCGGTGCCCCTCCCGGGTTCGTCGGCTTCGAAGAGGGCGGTCAGCTCACGGAGAAGGTGCGGCGCAAGCCGTTCAGCGTGGTCCTCTTCGATGAGATCGAGAAGGCCCACCCGGACATCTTCAACTCGCTGCTGCAGATCCTGGAAGAGGGTCGCCTCACCGACGGTCAGGGTCGGATCGTGGACTTCAAGAACACGGTCATCATCATGACCACGAACCTCGGTGCGCGTGACATCGCCGGAGGCCCCGTGGGCTTCCAGATCGAGGGCAACAACGCCACGAGCTACGAGCGGATGAAGGGCAAGGTCAACGAGGAGCTCAAGCGGCACTTCAAGCCCGAGTTCCTCAACCGCGTCGACGACATCATCGTCTTCCCGCAGCTGAGCAAGAGCGAGCTGGTGCAGATCGTGGACCTGTTCACGAAGCGCCTCGGCGAGCGTCTGCTCGACCGCGACATGACGATCGAACTGTCGCAGTCGGCCAAGGAGCGCCTGATCGAGATCGGCTTCGACCCGGCTCTGGGTGCTCGTCCGCTGCGTCGCGCGATGCAGCACGAGATCGAGGACCGTCTGTCGGAGAAGATCCTGCACGGCGAGCTCGACTCGGGCGACCACGTGAAGGTCGACGCGAAGGACGGGGAGTTCCTGTTCGAGCACGGCCCGCGCGGCGAGAAGGTCGCGGTCGGTGTCAACACCGGCGGCGGCGCGATCTCCGGCACGCCCGACCTGGCGATCACCGGCAACGACTGATCCTCGACCCGGTCACCCGAAGGGGCGGATGCGACAGCATCCGCCCCTTCGTCGTCCCCGCTCCGCCGCCCTCCTGGCCACAACTTCGGAGATGACAGACGACACGCGGGGGCGCAGCCTCTGGGCGCCGGAGTGTCGGTCGGGATCTCCGAAGCTGTGCCCCGTCTGAGAGCCGACGGGAGGGGTGGGTCCTAGGCTGGTCGGGTGAGCGCGTACATCGTCCGGCCGGCCCGCAGCGCCGACATCGTCAGCATCCGGAACCTGCTCCAGCCGATGGTGGAGCAGCGCATCCTGCTCGGCAAGGACCTCGCCGTGCTCTACGGCGCCGTGCAGGAGTTCGTCGTCGCCGAGGCCGACGGCGAGCTGATCGGCTGCGGCGCGCTGCACGTGATCTGGGAGGACCTCGGCGAGGTGCGCACCCTGCTCGTCCGCGACGACTGGCTCCATCACGGCGTCGGTCGGGCGATCGTCGAGCGGCTCGAGGAGAACGCGCGGGCGCTCGGGCTCACGCGCCTGTTCTGCCTCACGTTCGAGGTCGACTTCTTCGGCCGTCGCGGCTTCACCCCCATCGGGGAGCAGGTCGTCGATCCGGACGTGTACTCGCAGCTCCTGCGCAGCGGCGACGCCGGCGTCGAGGAGTTCCTCGATCTCGCGCACGTGAAGCCGAACACGCTCGGCAACACCCGGATGCTCAAGGTGCTCTGAGCCCCGGACGACCGCTCGCGCCTCCCAGGCTCGTGGAGGGGGATCGCTTAACCTGGAGGCATGCCCCGTCACTCCGCCGCCGTCTATCGTCGTCGGCGGTTGGCGGTGCTGTGGGGACTGCTCCTCGTCCTCGCGCTCGTCGGAGCCTCCGTCTGGCTCCTCGTCGCACGACCGTGGGCGGCCGCCGACGGCCAGGGGACCGCACCCGCGCCGACCTCCTCCGCCACCGCCGGTCCGACGCCGTCCGGGTCAGCCTCGCCGTCGCCCTCACCCTCGCCCTCTGCGGACGCCACTCCGGCCGTCGTCGCGTGCGAGGCGAAGGACGTCGAGGTGAAGGCCGTGACGGATGCCGAGTCGTACGCCGACGGCGCCTCGCCGAAGCTCTCCATCTCACTGACCAACAAGGGCACCAGGGACTGCACGATCGACGTCGGCTCCACGACCCAGGTCTTCACGGTCTCCAGCGGCTCGGACGTGTGGTGGCGGTCGACCGACTGCCAGGAGAACCCCAGCAGCATGATCGCCACACTCACCGCGGGATCCACCGTGGTGAGCAAGGAGCCGGTCGTCTGGGATCGCACGCGCTCCAGCGTCGAGACCTGCGCGCAGGAGAACCGGCAACGGGCTCCCGGCGGTGGGGCCTCGTATCACGTGGGCGTCTCGATCGGCGGTTTCCCCAGCGCCACGACCACCCAGATCCTCTTGTTCTGAGAGCGAGACCGGCACTTGTGCTGACAGGGCTCACTCTTTGGGATACCATAGAGGTGACTCTCCCGATATGCGGCAACATGCCATCCCCAGTGGCGTCGAATCACAGCGTCCCCAGCGCTTCGACACCGCCGCTCGAGAGTCCGAGGGCCCTCTCGAGTACCCCAGTCCCCAATGGAGGACTCGAGAGGGCCCCAATCTTTCCCGGCACCGCCGCGTCGCCCCGATGCCTAAGCTGGATGCATGGCAGCGAAGAAGGCGAAGTCCGGGAAGAGCGCGAAGAAGAAGCCCGCCCCCG
The DNA here is from genome assembly GCF_032364335.1 of Microbacterium meiriae. Lineage (NCBI taxonomy): Bacteria > Bacillati > Actinomycetota > Actinomycetes > Micrococcales > Microbacteriaceae > Microbacterium > Microbacterium meiriae. The sequence continues at coordinate 3,011,119 of NZ_CP133984.1, read as the reverse complement.
AGGACTTCCGGTCCGAAGCACTCGCGCTCGCGCTCGAGAAGCAGGACGTCGCCGCGGTCGCGCTCGCCCTGCGGCACGGCACCACCGTCGTCCCGCTCATCAAGCCGGGCGCCCGCGACAACCCGCTCGACAGCGGCGAGGTCTGGACCTACCGCGACCCGAACTCGGGTGACCTCGCCCTCCTGCTGTTCAGCGACGCGAAGAACAAGCCGGCGAACCTGCCGCCCGGCGTGGGCATCTACGACGCGACCTGGCTGCGGGCGTTCCTCTCCGCGCACCCGATCACGACCGTGTTCCTCGACATCGCAGGACCGCACCCGATGCAGGCCGACCCGGTGGAACTGCTCAAGGCCCTCGACGCCTGACCTCAGCCGCGCTCCGGCTCAGAACGGCGGGATGTCCCGGTCGGGCCGACGGGTGCTGTTCCGTGCCCTGACGTCTCCCAGCGCGGCACGCAGCGTCTTCGAACGGTCGTCCACGACCTGCTCGTAGCCGAGTCGCGCGGCTTCGGACCGCCGCTGCGCCGCCTGCGTCACCGGCCGCACCTCACCCGCGAGACTGAGCTCGCCGACGGCGGCGACCGTACGCGGGACCGAGATCATCTGGATGGATCCGGCGACGGCGATCGCGATGGCGAGGTCGGCCGCGGGCTCCGTGAACCGCACGCCGCCGACCGTGGACACGTACACGTCGAGGCTGCCGGTGGGCACGCCCGCCCGGCGCTCGAGGATGGCCAGCACCATGGCCACCCGCGAGGAGTCGAGGCCGTGCACGATGCGGCGGGGGTTCGGGGCGTTGCTCGGCACGGTGAGCGCCTGCACCTCGACCGGGAGAGCGCGACGGCCCTCGAGGGAGATGGCCACACAGGTCCCGGGTTCGGAGGCGCCCTGCGACAGGAACAGACCGGACGGGTCGGGGACCTCGGCGATGCCGTCTCCGGTCATCTCGAAGCAGCCGACCTCGTCGGTGGGGCCGAAGCGGTTCTTCAGCGCCCGGATGAAGCGCAGCGAGGTCTGCCGGTCGCCCTCGAAGTGACACACGACGTCGACGAGGTGCTCCAGCACCCGGGGCCCCGCGACCTGGCCGTCCTTGGTCACGTGCCCGACGATGATGATCGGCAGGTCGCGCTCCTTCGCCACCCGGATCAGGGTCGCGGCGACCTCCCGCACCTGGCTGGGCTGACCGGCCGCGCCGTCGGTGAGGGACGACGACACGGTCTGCACGGAGTCGACGATGACGAGCTGCGGCTGCACCTCGTCGATGTGTCCGAGGATGGTGGCGAGGTCGGTCTCGCTCGCGAGGTAGAGCTCGTCGTGCAGCGCGCCCGTCCGCTCCGCCCGCAGCCGCACCTGGGCCGGCGACTCCTCCGCGCTCGCGTACAGCACCCGTCGCCCGCTCCGCGCCGCTTGCGCGGCGACCTCGAGCAGCAGGGTCGACTTGCCCACGCCGGGCTCGCCGCTGAGGAGGATCGCGGCCCCCGGCACGATGCCGCCGCCGAGCACGCGGTCGAACTCGCCGACGCCGCTCGTGCGGCGGGGGGCATCCTGGGTCGTGATCTGCGTGATCGGTCGCGCGGCGCGATCGGCGGTCGGGGCGAGCGCGTTCACGCGACGGAGGATCCCGGTCTGCACGGCCTGCTCCTGGACCGTGCCCCACTGCTGGCATTCCCCGCAGCGGCCGACCCACTTGGCCGTCGTCCACCCGCACTCGGTGCAGACGTACGCGGGGGGAGCGGGTTTCCGGGTGGCCATGCCCCCAGGCTATCGGCCGGATCAGACATCCCTATCGACCAGGCGATTATTCACGGCCCGGATCCCCCGGCGGTCATCGGTCCCGGCCGATAATTGAGACATGTCCAACGGCGGGTCCGTCTGCGGGCCGATCTCCAGCTACTCCCGGGTGCGCATCCTGCACCTCCTCTTCGAGGCCGGGCACTCCGGTGCCTCCGGAGAACTCGCGATCGGCGACCTGTGCGAGGCCACCGGCCTCCACCCGAACACGGTGCGCGAGCACCTCCAGCGGCTCATCGAGGGCGGCTACGTGATCCCGACCGTGGAGCACCGCACCACCCGGGGCCGTCCTCGGACGCTGTACCGTGCCGCCACCGGCGCCCCCGACGCCTCCAGCCCGGTCGCGCGGAACAAAGCCAAGGCCGCCGCCCGTCGCGGCGACCTCCTCCGCAGCGTCCTTCCCGGCACCGGAAGCGCCCTCGGGAGGGACGCCACCTACCAGCTCGATGCCCTCGTCGAGCACCTGGAGGAGAGCGGTTTCGAGCCGGTCGTGGATGACCGCGGGCTGACCGTCGACCTGAGCCCGTGCCCGCACGCGGCCGGCCGGCCGGAGGACCGCCCGATGCTGTGCCAGGTGCATCTCGGCCTGATGCAGGGCATCCTGGCAGAAGCGGGGGGTCCGCTCGAAGCCGAGTGCGTGCGCGAGGCCGCGCTGCCCTCCGAATGCACCGTGCAGCTGCGCGACACCGCCGCGCAGGCGTCGAACAGAACGGGAGTCGCTCATGGAATGGCTTGATCCGCTCGCCCTGGCCCGATGGCAGTTCGGGCTGACGACCGTCTACCACTACCTCTTCGTCCCGCTGACGATCGGCATGGCGCTCGTCGCCGCCATCTTCCAGACGGCGTGGGTGGGCACGGCCAAGGTCCAGTACCTGCACCTCACCCGCTTCTTCGGCAAGATCTTCCTCATCAACTTCGCGATGGGGGTGGTCACCGGCATCGTGCAGGAGTTCCAGTTCGGTATGAACTGGTCGGACTACTCCCGCTTCGTCGGTGACGTCTTCGGCGCCCCGCTCGCCTTCGAGGGCCTGCTGGCGTTCTTCTTCGAGGCGACCTTCATCGGCCTCTGGATCTTCGGCTGGGACAAGCTCCCGCAGAAGATCCACCTCGCCACCATCTGGTGCGTCTCGATCGGCAGCATCCTGTCGGCGTACTTCATCATCGCCGCAAACGCATTCATGCAGAACCCGGTCGGCTACACGTACAACGAGGTGACCAACCGCGCCGAGCTCACCGACTTCTGGGCGCTGCTGACCAACCCCGTCGCCCTCGCCGCGTTCCCGCACACCATCTTCGGCGCGCTCATGTTCGCCGCCGGTGTCGTCATCTCGGTGTCCGCCTGGCACCTGGCCCGCGGGCAGCACTTCGACACCATGCGCGTCTCGCTGAAGTTCGGCCTCTGGGCGATGATCTTCTCCACGGCGGGCGTCGTGCTCACCGGTGACCAGCTGGGCCTGGCGATGTACGCCGCGCAGCCGATGAAGATGGCCGCCGCGGAGGCGACGTTCAACACGGTCTGCGGCGCCGACGCCTCCTTCAGCATCTTCACGCTGGGCACGCCGGACGGCAGCTCCGAGCTGTTCTCGATCCGGGTGCCGTACCTGCTGTCGCTGCTGTCGACCCACACGCTCGACGCCTGCGTGCACGGCATCAACGACCTGAACGCCGAGTACGCCCAGACCTACGCGAGCACCGGCCTCACCGACTTCGCCCCCGTGCTGTGGATCACGTACTGGTCGTTCCGCTGGATGATCGGCCTCGGCATGGCCGCCGCCCTCGTCGCCGTCGCCGGCCTCTGGGTCACCCGCAAGAAGGCCACCAAGCCGGTCGCGCCGTGGATGTGGAAGGTCGCGATCTGGTCGTTCCCGCTCGCGCTCGCCGCCAACATCATGGGCTGGGTGTTCACCGAGATGGGCCGACAGCCGTGGATCGTGTTCGGTCTGATGTCGACCCGCGACGGCGTCTCACCGGGCGTGAGCGGACTCGAGGTCCTGATCTCGCTGATCGCCTTCACCGCGATCTACGCCGCGCTGGCCGTGGTCGAGGTCCGGCTGATCGTCAAGGCCGCCCAGAAGGGGCCGGACACCGACGAACAGCCCCATGAGGAGACGGCTCAGCTGCCGTCGGTCGTGTACTGAGAGGAACGAGCATCATGGATCTCGCAACGATCTGGTTCTGGGTGGTCGCCTTCCTGTTCGTCGGCTACTTCGTCCTCGACGGGTTCGACTTCGGTGTGGGCATGTCGCTGCCGTTCCTCGGCAAGGACGACGTCTCCCGCCGGCAGGTCATCAACACGATCGGTCCCGTGTGGGACCTCAACGAGACGTGGGTCATCGTGGCCGGGGCCTCGCTCTTCGCCTCGTTCCCCGAGTGGTACGCCACCCTGTTCAGCGGGTTCTACCTGCCGCTGCTGCTCATCCTGCTGGCACTCATCCTCCGCGGCGTCTCGTTCGAGTACCGCCACCAGCGGGAGAGCCGGAAGTGGAAGCAGGGCTTCGACCGGATGATCGTCATCGGCTCGGTCGTCCCGGCACTGCTCTGGGGCGTCGCTTTCGGCAACATCGTGCAGGGCGTCGCGATCGACGAGAACCACATCTACGTCGGCGGCTTCTTCTCGCTGCTGAACCCGTATGCGCTGCTGGTCGGCGTCACGACCCTGCTGCTCTTCTTCCTGCACGGCGTGCTGTTCGTCGCGCTGAAGACGGACGGCCAGGTGCACGAGGATGCCCGGAAGCTCGCGAAGAAGGCCGCCATCCCGACGATCCTCGTCGCAGCCGCGACGGTGGTCTGGACGGTCGCGATCGCGATGGGCCGCGAGGCGCCGCTGCTGTGGCTGGTCATCGGAGCCGGTGCGCTCGCGGCGGTCAGCCTGATCGCGGCGGTCGGCTTCTCGCTCGTCCGCCGCGACGGGTGGGCGTTCTTCGCCGGCATGCTCACGGTCATGTTCGCCGTCGTCATGCTGTTCTCCGCCCTCTTCCCGTTCGTGATGCCCTCGACGATCGACCCGGCGTACAGCCTCACGATCGCCAACGCGTCCAGCACTCCGTATACGCTGCAGATCATGAGCTGGACCGCGCTGATCGCCCTCCCGCTGGTCATCGCGTACCAGACCTGGACCTACTGGGTGTTCCGCAAGCGCGTCACCCGCCGGTCGATCGAGGGGGCTCCGGCGCACGCGTGAAACCCGTCGATCCGAGGCTGCTCCGATACGCGGCCGCCGCCCGGGGCTTCCTCCTGGCGTCGGCCGCGATCGGCGTCTTCCAGACCGCGGTGACGATCGCCTTCGCGTGGCTGCTCACCGAGGCGGTGGTCGGTGCCATCGCGGGTCGCGACGTCACGGTGACCCTGCTCTGGCTGCTGGCGACGGCGCTGCTGCGGGGCCTGCTCATCGCCGCGTCCGATGCGGCGGGCACGCAGGCCGCGGCCCGCACCGGGATGCAGCTGCGCGCGGCGCTCGTCGCAGCGGTCGGGCGACTCGGGCCGGGCTGGCTCGCTCAGCGGAACCAGACGCAGATCGCCGTCACCGCCGGTCACGGCCTGGAAGCCCTGGACGCGTACTTCGCGCGGTACATCCCGCAGCTCGTCCTCACCGTCATCGCGACGCCCGTGCTCGTCGCGGTCATGTGGTGGCAGGACTGGCCGAGCGGGCTCACCGCCGTCATCACCCTGCCGCTCATCCCGCTGTTCCTCATCCTCATCGGCATCGCGACCCGCACGGTGCAGAAGAAGCAGTGGCAGACGCTGCAGCACCTCGCCGCCCGCTTCGCCGACACGGTGCAGGGGCTGTCGACGCTGCGGCTGTTCGGCCGGGACCGTCGGGCGGCCGACCGCATCGAGGTGACCGCCGACGAGTACCGCCGCGAGACCATGAAGGTGCTCCGGTTCTCGTTCCTCTCGGGGTTCGCGATGGAGCTGCTGTCGTCGCTCGCGGTCGCGCTCATCGCGGTCGCGGTCGGCTTCCGGCTGCTGTCAGGAGACCTGAGCCTGGAGGTCGGGCTCTTCGTGCTGCTGCTCGCCCCGGAGGCCTTCCTCCCCATCCGTCAGGTCGGCGTGCAGTTCCACGCCGCGGCCGAGGGCGTCGCGGCCACGGAAGACGTGTTCGATGTGCTGGATGCGGCGCGCGACCGGGACCGCGGCGGGGTGCGCCGGCACGATCCGGACACGGATGCACGACCGAACCCCGTGGACTCGTCCGGCAACCGTGTCGGAGTCGTGCAGGTGGCACACGGACTCGTGGTCGAGGGGCTCCGGGTGAGGGACCTGCCGCCGGTGTCGTTCGTCGCGGAGCCGGGGACGGTGACCCTGATCGAGGGACCGAGCGGCTCCGGGAAGTCGAGTCTGCTCGCCGCCCTCCGCGGAGCGGTGGACTACACGGGGACCGCGACCTGGGACGGACGGGATGTCGTCGAGCTCGCGCCGTCGGAATGGCTCGCCTGGGCCGGGCAGGCGCCGGGGCTGATGCGCGGCACCGTCGCGGAGAACGTGGCTCTGGGCGATGCGGCTCCCGACCTCGCCCGCGTGCGCCGGGCCCTCGACGCCGCGTGCGCGGAGGGGATCGAGGCCGACCGCGTGCTGGGCGTGCAGGGAGCGGGACTCTCGGGAGGGCAGGCGCAGCGCGTCGCGGTGGCCAGGGCGCTGTATCGCCACTACGGTGCCCCGGAGCGGATGCTCGCGCTCGATGAGCCCTCCAGCGCCCTCGACGCCGACACCGAGGAGCGGCTGTGGCGGTCGCTGCGCGCACGGGCGGATGCCGGCGCGACCATCCTCCTCGTCTCGCACCGCCGCTCGGCCAGGGACATCGCCGACCGGATCGTGGCGCTGGGGGTGAGCGCATGACCGAGACGACGCGCAGCGAGCGGGTCCGGGACATGCTCCGGCTCGCGCAGCCGCCGTTCCGCCGCTTCCTCCCCGGGCTGATCTGGGGGGTGCTGTCGGCGGCCGCCGCAGTGAGCCTTCTCGCGGTGAGCGGCTGGCTGATCGTGAGCGCGTCGATCGTCGACTCCCTCGTGCCGCTGTCCATCGCGGTCGTCGGGGTGCGGTTCTTCGCCGTGACCCGGGCTGTCACGCGGTACCTGGAGCGGCTGAGCGGTCACGACGCCGCGCTCCGGCAGCTCGCCACGACCCGCTCCGACATGGTGCGCCGCCTCATCCCGCTCTCGCCGGCGGGGCTCGGCGCGACCGACCGCGGGCAGGTGCTCGCGGCGCTCGTCGACGACGTGGAGAACCTGCAGAACCTCCCGCTCCGGGTCGTGCAGCCGCTTGCCGTCTCGGGCGTCGTCGCCCTCGGAGCGGTGGGCTTCCTCGCCTTCGTCTCGCCACCCGCCGCGCTGACCCTCGCGGTCTGCCTCCTCGTCGCCGCGTTCGCGGCGGTCGGGCTCGGCTGGATCTTCGGCTCCCGCGCGGAGGCCGCGGTGTCGGCGCGTCGGGCCGAGGTGTCCGCGGCCCTCGTCGACTACTTCGGCAGTCTCGACGTGCTCCTCGCGTTCGGGGCGGAGGCGCAGGCGCGGGAGCGGATCCGCGTCGCGGACGCCGCGCTGCGTCGCGTGGTCAGTCGGGCGTCGCTCGCGCAGGCCGTCGCGGCCGGAGTGGTGTCGCTGATGGCCGGGGCCGCATCCGTGTGGGCGCTCGCCGTGGCGGCTCCGGGCCTCGCCACGGGGGCGATCGATGCGCCGTGGCTTGCGGTCGCGGTGCTCGTGCCGATGGTCGTGTTCGAGGTGTTCGGCGCCGTGCCGATCGCCGCGGCCTCGTGGCGGAGCGTGCGCGCGAGTGCGGAGCGCATCGTGGACGTGCTGCCCGAACGGATGCCGCCGGAGCTGCGGCCCGACGCGGGGCAGGATGTCGAGGTCGCGGGTGTGCCCGCCCTCGTCCTGCGCGGTGCCACGGCGCACTGGCCCGGAGGCGCGGCGGCGTTGACCGGCGTGGACCTCGACCTCGCGCCCGGGGAGCGGGTGCTCGTCTCCGGAGCGAGCGGGGCGGGCAAGAGCTCGCTGGCGGCCGCACTGGTCGGCTTCCTCCGGGTGGACGGCGAGTACCGGATCGGCGACCTCGACGCGGCGGCCCTGTCCGGACCGGCACTGCGGCGCATCGTCGGTCTGTGCGAGCAGCAGCCGCAGCTGTTCGACGAGGACGTGCGGCAGAACCTGCTCTTCGCGAGGGACACCGCCACCGATGACGAGCTCCTCGCCGTGCTCGACCGTGTGGGCCTCGCGGCGTGGGTCCGCGAGCGCGGGGGTCTCGACGCCCGGGTGGGCGACCGCGGTGCGCTGGTGTCCGGCGGTCAGGCGCAGCGGATCGCCCTGGCTCGCGCGCTGCTCCGCGGCTTCCCGGTGCTCGTGCTGGACGAGCCGACGGCGGGCGTCGACCCCGAGGCCTCGGACGCTTTGCTGCGCGATCTGCTGCAGGCGACGGGGGAGCAGTCGGTGCTGCTCATCTCGCACGTGGCGCCGCCTGCGGGGACGGTCGACCGGGTCGTGCGGATCGAGGGCGGCCGGACGGTCTGAGCCTCAGCCGACGAGGTTCATGTCGGCGGGCGGCTCCATCACGATGCCCTGCGCTTCGAACGCGCGACGGCGCTCCTCGATCCGTCGGTGCATCTCGACCTGGGCCTCGTCGATGAGACGCGGGTCGAGGTCGACCGTCGCCGGATGCGGGTCGCCGTGGTGGGCGGCGATGTACGCGTCGAGCTCGGGGCCGCTGGTCCAGGAGGTGATGAGCGCGTACCGCGGGCCCGTGCCGCGGTGCCACACGGCGTGCCAGAAGCGCTGCGTGTCGACGATGATCCGCGAACCGGCGCGCAGCGGCAGCCGGACCTCGGTGGCCGGGTCGAACCGGTCGGAGCGGAGGATGAGCATCGAGTCGGTGTCGTCGGTGAGGTTGTAATACCCGCGGACCACCCAGCCCGTGCCCGGCTCATTGAGGCGGTTGTTGTCGTCCTGGTGCAGGTTGTAGATCGCGTCGGCGTAGTCGTTGGGCTGGAGCTCGATGACTCGGCAGCGGCCGACGCCGGCGCCCGGGGCCAGGGCACGGCGCTGCAGGGTCGGGGCGATCGCGACCTGCGCCGGGATCCAGACGCCGTCCTTGTCGGTGCGCGGCGGGGTGTGGTTCCAGAAGCCGTTGCAGTCGATGTCGCCGGCGTAGCTCGTCAGGGGTGCGAAGCGGGTGATGCCGGAGGAGCGCCAGCCGACGTACTCGAGGTCACGCCACTCGGACGGGTCCACCGGGGTGGTCTCGTCGTCGAGGACCACGTATCCGGTCTCGGCGAGCGCCGCGGAGGTGATGAATCCCATGCTGCTTGCATCCTTCCCGTCGTTCTGCCCCCGGAGGCGGCGGGTTCTTAGGCAATCCTAATCCCGACCTCCCCTCGCCGACCCACCCCCTTGCGTGTGTCCCACCCCCTTCCGGCCGCACGCAGAGGGGGGGCCCGGCCGGAAGGGGGTGGGTCGGCGAGGGATATTCTGAGGGCATGACGCAGCCCCAGGGTGCCCTTCTCGTGGGCAGTGTGAACTTCGACGACGCCGAGACCACGATGCGCACGGCGGCGGAGCTGCTGGGCGACCGGTTGCGTCGCATCCCGGACGGCGAGGTCGGCAAGCGGTTCCACTGGATCATGTTCCAGCCCGACGTCATCGGCCAGGCGGACGGCATCGAGCGGATCGGCGACGAGCCCATCCCGTTCCCCGCCGGCATCGACGCCCGCGGCCTCCGCATCGCCGAGGGCGTGGACCCGGCGACCATCGCGCTGCCTCCGCTCGGGTACGCCTCCGCGGCGATCGAGTCGTACGGGCGCTTCGCCCGGCTGCGTGAGGAGGGAGTGGTCGCGGCGGGCACCCGGTTCCAGGTGTCGCTGCCGACCCCGCTCGCCGTCATCTCCTCCTTCTTCCACGGCGACGACCGGGCCGCGATCGAGCCCGTGTACACCGCCGCGATACTCCGCGAGCTCGACGAGACCCTCGCCGCGATCCCGCACGGGGACCTCGCCGTGCAGTGGGACGTCGCGAGCGAGATGGGCATCATCGAGGGGGCCTCCGGCTACGGCGCCGTCATGGAAGCGTGGTGGCCGGGCGACTCGTTCGACGGACTCGTCTCGCGTCTGGCCGACCTCGTCGACGCCGTCCCGGACGACGTCGAGGTGGGCGTGCACCTCTGCTACGGCGACGCGGGGGAGAAGCATTTCTTCGAGCCGACCGACGCCGGCGCCCTCGTCCGCTACGCCAACGCCGTCATCGCCGCGGCCCATCGTCCGCTCACCTGGCTGCACCTTCCCGTGCCGATCGGTCACGACGACGAGGCCTACTTCGCTCCGCTCGCCGAGCTCACCCCGGTCGAGGAGCTCTACCTCGGCCTCGTGCACCGGGAGGACGGCGCGGAGGGCGCGCGTCGTCGGATCGCCGCCGCCGTCCCGTTCGCCCCGGAGTTCGGCGTCGCCACGGAGTGCGGCATCGGCCGCGCCCCCGCCGGCTCCACGGAGGGCATCCTCCGCGCCCACGCCGAGGTCGCCACCGCCTGGTGACCCGCCGATTCGCGCGCTCGGCCCCGGTGTCGTAAACTGATCCGCGGTGACGTGTCCGAGCGGCCGAAGGTGCAACTCTCGAAAAGTTGTGTAGGGTAACCCCCTACCGTGGGTTCAAATCCCACCGTCACCGCCAGAATAGAAGCCCCGCATCCTGTTGGAAACACTGGGATCGCGGGGCTTTTTCTTTTCCCGGAATCAGTCGCTGGACACGTCAATGGACACATTCACTCGGGAGCGTGCCTGATCTAGCGCGTCCGCCACGGCGTTTAGGTCGTCGTCGAATAGGTCGCTGTACACGTCCAGGGTCATCGCCGCAGACGCGTGGCCAAGCATCCGCTGTACCGCCTTGACGTTCGCGCCGGCCGAGATCGCCAGCGAAGCGGCGGTGTGTCTGAGGCTATGGGGAGTGACTTTCGGGAAGCTCGGATCCTTGGCCTGTACTCGCTTCACTGAGGCTGCAAACCACCCATCGCGCGAGTTTGGCAGGCGCATGTGCTCGAACCCGTCCCCGAACACGATCGACTCCTGAGACGGACGTGACGCCACGACCCTCGAGAGCTCGTCAGCCAGGAACGCCGGATAGGGAACCGATCGAGACGCGTGGGTCTTCGGTGTGCCCACATACACCTTGGAACCGACCATCACGGCGTTCTCATGCACATTCAATCTGCGCTGCACGACATCAACGTCACGCACTCGAAGTCCGGTCGCTTCCCCCCACCGTAGGCCGGTGTATGCCAGTACCTCGACCAGCAGCGCGTTTCTACCGGCGGCAGCAGAAAGGCGAGCCACCTGCTCGTGTGTCAGATACGTCTTCCGCGTTGCCGTCTTGCGCGGCAGGTTCACGCCGCGCGCCGGATTCGAGGGCAATCTCCTGTCCTTGACGGCGACGTCGAGGATTCCGGCCAGCACGCCATAGATGCGCAGCACGGATGTGGGCGATAGGTCGGCAGTCAGTTTGGTCACCCACGCCTGCACCTCGCTGTGCTTGAGCGTGCCGACACTGCGGGCACCCCACCACGGCTCGACGTAGAGCCGCCAAGCGCTCTCCACGGGCCTCAACGATGATGGTTTGAGGTGAGACTGGCCGGAAAGCCACGCGGCCCCCAAAACGCCGATCGTGACCTTGCTCTCCGCTGGGTCGACGAACGTGCCCATGCTCTTCGACGACTCGATGGTGTGCATAAACTCACGCGCATCGCGTTTCGTTGTGAAACCGCGCTTAGACGTCTGCTTGCGATCCGGCGTCCGGTATCGCACCCGGTAGAGCGTCTTGCCGCCAGCCGTGTACTCCTCAATCGTTGCCATGCGAGGTTCCGATCGAGACTGGCTGCTCGCCGTAAACGAGGATGAACTTCTCTTGTCCGGCTCGGATCGCTTCGAGGGCAGCTTCTCTCGATGCAAAGCTCCCTTCGATGGGTCGTCCGTTGACGGTCACGGTCACTGCTCCCTCTCGATCTGTCAGTAGTTCGACCCATACGTCGGGAAGATCATGACCAGAGGGAATGGTGAGCGACTCGAAGGCTGAGTGATCCTGAGCGCTCACGGCAGTTACACCGGGTGCACGAGCGCTCAGAACGTGGCCAAGCTCGCGAGCTTTCGAGATCAGTCGTGTGGCCGTGCTCTGGCTGACCCCCAGTTTCTCTGCGACGGTTCTAAGCGGGGGGAGGCCAACGATCGAGGCGATGCGGTAGATGCGCGCAGCTGTTCCGACATGCTCGGGCTGTGTGCGACCGTCTATGGGCTCGATACGCCGCATGAAGTTCAGTCCCCACATGTTCGCGATCATGCCCTGCTGTGGGTTTGCAAACCAAACCACTCCCAGCCCGGCTTTCTGGACGGTCTCCTGAAGCCGAATCTCGCGGAGTACGGCTCCTGTGATCTCTTCGGCATCGGTGCCGCCCCGGTGGACTGTCACCTGATCGACCTGGTACCTGCCGGCTTCCTGGTTGAACATCACATCTAGATCGACCGTGGCTGCACTGTCGTCGATCGCCGTCGTCGCCCGAAAGCTGCTGGCGACCCAAAGGTCTTCACCGAGATCGAGAGGGGCCGATGTCATCTTCACGGACGTCATCGTCCCAGTATCCACCAGATCGAGGCGGGCATGCCTGACTGGCTCTTGCACGCATGGCTCACTTCATGTAGCATCACTTCTGAGCCAAGCAAGCATGACTGGCTCATTACAACTCAATCTCTCGCCGGCCCCCTGAGCCACAGGGCGCCCACGGCGAGACAGTAACTGCACAGAGCCGCATTGGGTACTCGTTCGCACTGGTCGTTTGGCAGGCGTGGTGATCGCGAGATGCGGACAAGAAAAGACCTTGAGCTCATCGTCCGATGAAGCTCTATTCGACGACTCAAGAAAGGAGAGGTCATGGATGAGCTGCTTACGCCTGAGCAACTTGCTGAGTATCTGCAAGTCTCGACGGCCGCGCTGGCAAACGATCGTTATCTCGGTCGGGGCCCGCGCTTCATCAAGCTCGGCGGCAAGGTCCGATACCGCCGGTCTGACGTTCTCGCTCATCTCGATGAGAACGTTCACACGCGCACTGACATGCGCGTCGCAGTCTGACCAAGAAAGAAAGGCCCAGACCGGGGGCAACCGGATCTGAGCCTGGTAGTCAAACGAAGGAGATTCGAAATGACTGGTAACACCAGTATCGCAGATGCGCGCGCCAACCGCACCTTGTTGGCAGCGGGGGCGGAGAGTACAGCGGCAACTCCACCCCCAACCCGCCGCGATCCCGGCTGGGACGAGTACTCGGCAACCTACCTGCGGGCTCACCCCGAGGTGTCTGCCGCGGCGCCCTCGTGGACCGAGGAGCTCGAGTTCCTGGACATCGAAGACGAGGTGGAGGGGACTGTCTTCTCCTTCTCTCGGACCATCCGGGACGTCGAGCTCTACGGCGGGGGACGCCTCCACTCGGACGGCCGCGTCGAGCTCTACGACAACGGGGTACCGAACATCTACATCCGCGAGGAACTTCGCGCCGACCAAGACCCGGACGTCGCGCGGTGGGCGATGGATGTGGCAGAAGACCTCGTCGCTGCTGCGTTGTTGTTGCGCGCAGAGCCGAAGTTGTTGCGGCGGCCCGCTCAGGTCGACGCCGAGTTGCAGAGGCTGGACGTCTGATGGCCTGCCGGTTCGGCTGGTGCGATACGCCCGCCACCATCCACGCCGACGACGTCAGCCACCACACCCGCGATCTCGGTCACGGGATGCTGCTCACGGTTGACACGAACGGCATACCGATCACGAACTGGATGCCCGACTGGCAGGAGTGGTGGATCAACAAGCCCGAGGAGATCGACACCGAATATGGCGCCGTCGCGACCATGCTCTGCGATCTCCCGAAGCACTACCGGGAGTTCCGGGAGGAGCTCATCAACGACCCGGTGTTCGCCGACGAGGTCATTGCCATGAAGGCAAAGGATGCCCGGGAGACGAACAGATGAGCGCGCTCGAAACCAAACTGAATCCGGGAGCAGTGCGCGCCTGGGCGCGCGCGAACGGCATCCCTGTCAGCAAGACCGGCAAGATCGCACTCCACGTTCGTGAATGCTACGCCGAAGCGCACCCGCAGTACGTCGCAGAACCGGACACCGAGCTGCAAGCACGCACTTCCCGTCCAGATCTGTTCGCTCTCGCTGACGACATGGTCGAAGCGGAGATGGTGAGAACCGGACGCTTGAGCTTCGAACGGCCAGCGGACGAAGAGCGGCGTGAAAAGCCGCGGTCCCTGGCCGAGTGGCTAAGGCTTCGCGACGAACTCGCGGACACGATCGCACAGCATGTCGGCGGTTCTCCTTCCGTCCGAGAGGCAGCCGAAGCACTCCTTGTGCAGGGCTGGATGCGGAACGCTGCTGCCTGACGGACTGCCTCGTGCCCTAATCCGGTGCCCCTTATCCCCAGCGATGAGGGGCACCGTCCGTTTCAACTGAACACAGACCCTGGGGAAGGGGACCACATGAGCACTCAGAAGAAGGAGAGCGCGTTCGAGAGACGCATGAAGGAGTTTCACAAAGCACGCGAGCGGAACGCAGCCAGCCGGCAGCGGGCAAAGGGAGGTGACGATGACCGATCTGTTCACGAAGCTCCCGCACTGGCTGATCAGGGAGAGTGACCTCGACGGCAACGAATTGCTGCTGTACATCGCGATGCTGAGCCGCGCGAACTCGAAGGGGATCTGCTTCCCGAGCGTCAGCCTGCTGGCCAAGGAAGCGCGGATGTCGGAGAGCACGGTTCGCCGTACCCGCAAGCGCTTGGTCGATAAAGGTCTCGTGACTGTGACGCGGCGGATGATCGGCGATTCACGGAACGACTCGAACCTCTATCAGGTCGCGTTGCCGAAGCGCCCACCGGTCAAGTTCGTCGAGGACGACCCTGTGGATAACTTGCCGCCCGAACCGCATGATGACGTTTCGAATGGCAGTCACAGTGACTGGGGTGGTTCCACCGTGACAGTACCCCCCTTTCAGGGTGACCGGTGGGGTGGTGTCACAGTGACTGGCGAAGAAGAACCACTACAAGAAGATCCATTGAAGAAGACTCTTAGCGTCGAAAACGACGCATTCGAGTTCAGCAACCTGGGGATAACAGAAGCGCAATGGTGGCTTCTGTCCGACCTCTACATTCACCTCACAGGCAAAACGCCGAGTGACCGCACTCAAGCCGAATGGCGCGTACTGAGCTCCGACGACGCTCGCGAGCTCATCGGCCGCTTCTACTCGAACGTTGGCAGGAACGACGACTACACCGGTCCGGAGTACGGGACGCCCGCCTACGCGGAACTCACCGAGCGCGGCAAAAGGTGGGCCGATGGCGGGATGATCCCCGACAACGTCCTGACCGGAGAGGCCGCATGAACAGACCCGAGGCGTCCGGACCGCAACTCAAAGAAGGGAGAACCCGATGGGCGCATCAGCCCCAAAGCCACTCAACTTCCGAGCACTAAGCAACGCCTGGGACGACCCACTCGCATTCGCCCGCGAACTGAGCCGCTACTACTCACAACTCGAAGCCTCAGGCCACAGGCAGCCGACGCGTGACTGGACCACCGCGCTTCGAAAGGAGAAACCAATGAACACCAACGAGGACACCCCCACAACCGGGCTCAGAGACCCGGCCGGCCTCAACAAGACCGAACCGGGACTGTACACACCCGAGGACATGCAGAAGGTCGCACCAGGCCTCTACGCCCCAAAGGAAACCCAGTGACCATCCGGGCCGCAGTCCTCTGCGACGAAGCCGGATGTGACGCCGTATTCGCAACGGCAGAACGGCTCCCACACCACGAACTCATCCGAGAAGCACACGCAGACGGATGGACATCCACGAACAAGTCCGGGCAATGGACGAACGAGTGCCCGGAACACAACGAATGAACAGGACACACAAGATGACGAAGATTCAGAAGCACACCATCGACCTGCGATCCCCTCGCACAGAAGCACTCGAAGCCGCCGAAGCCGAACTCGAGAACCTCACCGCGCAGACCGACACGCTGAAGGCCTCCGCCCTCGCCGGCAACCTCGGCGCCGAAACACTTGCAGCACACACCGACCGCCTCAACCTCGCCACCATGCGAGTAGACGCAGCCCGTCACGCCGCCGAAGCCGAACTCAACAACCTCGCCGACAGGAACACCATCGCCGACGCGATCGCTGAACTCCTCGACGACCCGGCCCTCACAACCTCGCCCATCGAAGAGGCCATCAGCAGACTCCGACAGGCACTCGCCGACATCACCACCGCCAACGAAACCCGCAACAGCGCTATCAGCGGCTGGGTCACCCGACTCCGGGAACTCGGCATCCCGGACACCGGGCTCACCGTCAACGGCGACGAGGTTCACATCCAGTCGGCAGGCCCGACCGGAACAACGATCACGATCGGCGGTGGCCGCGTCTCCACGATCGGATCCGTCGCCGGCCACATCCGCCACACAACGCAGAAGCACAGCGACAGCGCTCACATGGCCATCGACCCAGCCAACCTTCCGAGCTTCGACACGCGTGGTCGCGCACTCGGAAGCATCACAGCCATCCGTCTGCTGAGGGACCTCGGCGGACACAACGCAGGGACTGTGCTCACCACCCGCACACACGCACTCGGTGTCCTCGCGCAGATGGTGCACAACGACAACGCGGAACTCATCGAAGGTGACATCCCCGCACCATCCCCGCACGTACCCAAGCGGTTCGGAGTGGACTCCCGCGCACAAGCAGCACCAGAGCGCATCACCCCGAGGAACGCCAACGACGGCGCTCTCGTCGAGGCGGCAGTAGCACGCGCGTTCCAGAACTGACCCTGAGCCGGCACAGAGGGGGTGGGGGTGACTCCTACCCCCTCTCTGCCGGTCGCCGGGGATAGCCGCTCACATTCTGCGTGCGCGGCTGTCCCGTTTTTTTTAGGACTGAAAGGACTTCCGATGACGGATTTGAAGACGCTGATTGAGAAACAGAAGCGTATGGCCGAGGAGCTGGTGGCTGAGGCTGAGGCGTACTACGAGAAGGTTGGGCCGGTTGAGGTGGAGACCGTGTTCGGTGACAAGCTCGCGACCTTCCGGGTGCCGTTCATGCACCCGAGTGAGTTCAGTGAGCTCGCTGACCGGTTTCCGCCGCGGCCGGGTGTGGCGGTGGATATGCCGTTGTGGTTCAACCTGGACGCCGTTGCGAGGAACTACCCGGGGGTGACGCTCGTCGTTGATGGCGAGGAGGACGACTTGTTCCGGGCGCGGGAGAAGCAGGCGGTCTACGTGTGGCCGGAGCTGTACCCGCAGATGCCTCCGGAAGATCAGAAGGAGTTCCGGATGGCGGTGTGGGCTCTGAATGTGTGGGAGCCGAACCAGCGGCGTGAACAGCTGCTGGCTCGTGGGGAGAAGGAGGCCGTTGATGGCTGAACGGGCGGTGAAGGTTCGACTTTCCGCGGTGGTCGCGGACTATGAAAAGTCGATGCGTGACGCGGCAAATGCGACCGCGACAGTTGGCACGGAGGCGGAGAAGCTGGCGCAGAAAAAGCAGGCGTTTCAGCAGCTTGGAGCGACCGGGCTGACGATGGGCGCCCTGCTGACGGCTGGGCTTGCTGCGGCGACGAAAGCGAGCATGGACTTCGATGCTCAGATGTCGAACGTGCAGGCGGCTACTCACGAGACTGCCGCGAACATGGGCTTGTTGCGTCAGGCGGCTCTGGATGCGGGCGAGTCGACGGTGTTCTCCGCTACGGAGTCTGCGCAGGCGATCGAGGAGCTTGCGAAGGCGGGCGTTTCGACGAAGGACATCCTCGGTGGCGGCCTGGCAGGTGCTCTGGATCTCGCGGCTGCTGGTGGCCTGGATGTTGCGACGGCTGCGGGGATCGCGGCCACGTCGTTGCAGCAGTTCAACCTTGAGGGTTCGGACATGGCTCACGTCGCGGACCTGCTTGCTGCTGGTGCTGGCAAGGCGATGGGTGACGTGTCTGACTTGTCGCAGGCATTGAATCAATCGGCGCTTGTCGCGAAGCAGACGGGTCTGTCGATTGAGGAGACGACTGCGGGTCTGGCGGCGTTCGCTTCCGCGGGCCTTCTCGGTTCGGACGCTGGTACGTCGTTCAAGACGATGTTGCAGGCTTTGAATCCGACGTCCGCGCAGGCGGCAACGTTGATGGAGAAGTACAACTTGCAGGCGTACGACGCTCAGGGGAACTTCGTCGGCCTGTCCGAGTACGCGGGCCGGCTCAAGGAAGGCCTGTCTGGGTTGTCGACGGAGCAGCAGAACGCGACTCTCAAGACGATCTTCGGTGCTGATGCTGTGCGTGCCGCAACGGTCCTCTACCAGCAGGGCGCGGAGGGCATCGAGAAGTGGACTGATGAGGTCAATGACCAGGGCTACGCGGCCTCCACGGCGGCTATGCGGCTCGATAACCTCAAGGGCGATGTGGAAGCCCTCGGGGGCGCTTTTGAGACGGCTCTGATCGATACAGGGTCCACGGCGAACGACACTCTGCGGACGATGGTGCAGGCGCTCACGGGCCTGATCAGTATGTACAACGATCTGCCTGCACCGGTACAGGCGTCGGTGATGGCTCTAGGTGGGGCTGCGGCTGCGGTAGCTCTCACGGGCGGGGCGGCTTTCCTCGCCGTTCCGAAATGGCTCGAATTCAAGGCGACGGTGGAAGCGTCCACCTGGACGATGAAAGGCATCGGTCTGACGGCCGGCGCCGCGGGTCTCGCCCTCGGTGGGTTGTTCCTCATCGTCGGTGAACTTGCCTCCCAGCATCAGAAGGCCCAAGCGCGAGCGCAGGCTTACGCGGACTCCATCGAGGACGGCACGAACAAGCTTTCCGATGCCGCACGCTCCACGGCGATCGAAGAGTTGCAGAAGGGCGGCGAGCTGCTGACGTTCAACTGGCAGTCCGCGTTCGACGCCGCGGAGAAGCTGGGCGTGGGGGCCGATGTGGTCACGGACGCGGCGTTGAAGAACGCGGACGCGATCGACGAGCTCAGCACCTACTACGACGCTCTGAACGGCGACCAGGAGGCGTTCAACCGCATCCAGGAGGAGACCGGAATGAACGCGTACGAGACTCGTGCGGCGCTCGAGGCAATGATCGGCGGCATTCAGAAGCAGAACGGTGCGATCGACGACGCGATCAAACTGAAGGGCCAGGAGGAGGAAGCCACTTCGACCTCCACGTCTCAGTCTGAGAGTGCCACCGATTCGTACGTCGCGCAGGCCGATGCCGTGCAGGATCTCAACTCGCAGCTCACTGGCCTGATCGACAAGATCAACGCCGCTAACGGGGTCGCTCAGGATGCCATCACCGCGAACGCGCGGTATCAGGACGCGCTTGTGGGCCTGTCTGATGTGGTCGCCAAGAACGGCAACTCGCTCGATGAAAGCACTGCGGCGGGGTCTGCGAATGCGGCGGCTCTTTCGGAGGTTGCTGCTGCTGCTCAGAGCGCGGCTCGGGCTCAGTTTGAGCAGGATCTGGCGACGATGAGTGCGGACGAGGCGGCGAAGAAGTGGAACTCGACGTTGGCTCAGCAGCGTCAGGCATTCATCGATGCTGCGGTCGCTGCGGGCTACAACGCCGGTGAGGTGAAGGTGTTGGCGGATCGGATCTTCCAGATGCCGAACAAGAAGACCATCGACATGCTCGTCGAAACCGCGTCAGCTCAGAACAAGATCGACCGATTCGTGACGTTGAACAACGGCCGGCGCGTGAAGGTGTTCGTGGACGCGGAGGGCGGTCAGTCGTTCCGCGTCGGAAGTAAGACTGTCGCGCCCGGGATGTCGACGGGTGGGCCAGTTCGCGGGCCGGGGCCGAAGGGGAGAGATTCCGAGCTCCGGATGCTCGCACCCGGTGAGCATGTCATCCCTGCCGACGAAGTCGATGCCGCGGGTGGTCACTCCGCAATCGAAGAGTGGCGGGCAACGCTCGCGGGAAGGCGCACTGGGAACCTGGTTGCGGCGCCTGACAGCGAGGCGATCTACATGGATGTATCGACGCACCACGAGGCAGCGATGCGGAGGGGATGGAAATGAGCCTGTTGATGGTCTTTCAGTGGGAAGACTGGGTTGAGCTCGCGGCGGACACCCTCGTGGTTCGCGGAGACGAAGACACACCCGCGATGTACTACCCCAAGGTGTATCCGATTCCCCGACTGAACATGGTGATGGCGGCGACGGGAACCGCGGAAGTTGCTGCGGCGCTACTCGCTTTCATCGTCAACAACCCCGACCTAAGGGACATCGGCGACGTCGACAACATCACCCCTGAGAAACTGCGGGACTTCCGCGCCCAGGTCGCCGAGGAGTATGGCGATGCGGAGACGTCCACCATCTACCTGTACGGGTTCCCGATCGGGTCAGACCATTTGGTGTCGTACACGTACACGTCGATGAGGGGCGGTGATTTTGAGTCCGAGCGCTTCCATGGGAACAGGTTCATGGTGAAGCCCGAGCCACAGTCGTTCACGCTCAACATCCCCTACGAGCTCGAGGACAGGATCACCCTGGCATCCTGTCTGCGCGAAGAGCAGCAGCGGTTCCGGGAGCGGGGGGAGAAGTCGGTCGCGATCGGCGGGGAGCTCTTGGCCTTCCGTCTTGAGCGGTCTGGCATTCGCCGGTCTATCTGGCATCGATTCCCCGACTACGACGAATCACTCCCGTCGTATCTGTGACTAAGGGGCCCGTGTCAGTTGTCGGTGACACGGGCCCTTCTCATCTCTTCCGACAGACTCATTGATTGGAGTTTCGTATGACCGCAAGACTTGTAGCTGTGGATGACTCGGACTACCGCTTCCCTGACCCCGTTCGCCAGGGAATCGCAAGAGTCGGGTGGGGACGGCTACCGCAAGGCGCGAGATGAAAAAGGCTGGGAGCGTCCACATGTTCAGGGAGTACCGTCCGAACATGAACACACAACTGAAGAACGAAGACGTCCTTGGGCTCGGAGCCGTGCTCGTCGGCTCCCTCCCCGCCACCCTCCTCACCGACGAGGCACCTGAACGGTATACCGTCGAAGCGGTGTTCACACGGAAGGCCGACCCAGACGAAGTAAGCGCGATCGAAGGCCTCGACATGCGCGATCACCTGGCGCAGAACGGATTTCCGACCGTCGAGCTTCACGTCTCGGATCGCAGGCTTGAGATCATCAACACCAACCTCGAGGAACTGCGCGATGGTCTCGCCGCAGTCCTCGCGGATCGCCTCGCGGAAACCAGCCGAGCTCTTGTCGCTGCCCGGGAGATCACAGCGCTACGCCACGAGGAAGCATCCATCCGCGAAGAAGAGCGCGCTGCCTCTGTTGCTGCCCTCGCAGGGTCGGTCGTGTTTCAACACCGCGCAGAGCGTCCCGAAGACAACTCCGTAACCTCCTGACGGCGCAACCAAGCACGCCCGCCGCCTCGTTCGTCGAATTGTCAACGGGCATTCATTAACGAGACCTTGCACGTAGCTTCAAGGGCATGTGGACCGTACTGATCATCCTGCTCGTCGTATGGGCCGTTCTCTCCGTCGTCGGTTTCGCCATCAAGGGGCTCCTGTGGCTGGCAGTGATCGGCATCATCCTGTTCGTCGGCACACTCATTTTCGGATTCGTCCGTAATCGAGCACGTCGCCAACGCCCACCGCAATAGTGGGCTCCGCCACTGGGGACACATCGAAACCAGGTCATCATGGATACGCCCCGTCGTTACACTCCGACCCGACCGCGCGACACCGCGGTCCCTCCGGGGAGTTCTTTCACCCCGCTGGCACAGCAGGTGCGTGAACTCGGGCTGCTGCGTAGGCGCTACGGCTACTACTGGACGAGGCTTGTCGCCGCCCCGGCAGCGGTCGCGCTTTGCCTTCTCGTGTTCGCCTGGATAGGAGAGTCCTGGTGGCAGTTGTTCACTGGCGCCGTCCTGGCGGTCCTTTTCACTCAGATCGCTTTTCTCGGGCACGACGCCGCGCATCGGCAGATCTTCGTATCGGGGCGTTGGAATGACTGGATCAGCCTGATCCTCGGGGATCTTCTCGTAGGCATGAGCTATGGGTGGTGGCAGCACAAGCACACCCGTCATCACGCAAACCCCAACAAGCTCGGTTCGGACCCAGACATCGAACTTCCCGTTATCGCCGTGACCACGGAATCCGTCGCGTCGCAACGAAACCGGAGCTTCGCCTGGTTGCAAGCACACCAAGGACTGCTGTTCTTCCCCATCCTCTTGTTGGAAGGGATCTCGCTCCATGCGTCCAGCGTTCGACGCGTCTGCTCTAGGGGCCGGTTGCAGCGCCGGTGGGTGGAGATTGCATTCTTGGTCGTACGCCTCGTCGGCTACCCCGTGCTGGTCTTCTTCGTGCTATCCCCGGGTATAGCAGCCACCTTCCTGGCGGTCCAGGTGGGAGTGTTCGGCTTCTACATGGGCATCGCGTTCGCCCCCAACCACAAAGGAATGCCAGTCGTGCCGCGCGGCCTCGTGCTCGACTTCCTCAGTCGTCAGGTGAGAATGAGCAGGAACATCCGCGGAGGACGCTTCCTCGACGTGCTGATGGGTGGGTTGAACTATCAGGTTGAACACCACTTGTTTCCTTCAATGCCTCGGCCGCACCTTCGACGGGCGGCGCCGATCGTGCAGCAATACTGCGAGACGAACCGGGTGCCGTACACCCAGGTTGGCCTGTTCACCTCGTACGCGATCGTTGTCAGGTACATCAACCGAGTTGGGCTAGGCGAACGCGATGTCTTCACCTGCCCGCTAGTGCAGTCCCGGGCAGCGATCGGACCGGAAACTCTGCATAGGGGTTCCGGTGGGGCTGCTGGAGAGTAGAGTGGCGATAGAGCGCAGCTCGGGACTCTGGGGAGATCCCCTGGGACGGCTCCGGTAGGGGGCTCTCACCCCGAGGACTCGGGCCCGAGTGAGAGCCCTTCTCTAGCCGTCGAGAACAGCCAGTACCTGTTGCGTGAACAGATCGCATCCAAAGCGATACTCAACTTCACGCCCGCAGAGAGCCCTCGAAAAACCACGGCCAGATGTCCTTCCTCCGGCCGAGACCTGTTGAGCCTACGCGCCATGAACGACATCAACATCCGGGCCAGGCAGCGGTGATTGCACTCCCCCGGTCAGACCGGCATACTGGCTCCGATCCCTTCTCCGCCTCCCCGCGGAGGAGGGATCACTTAGTCGCGTCCCACTGTCGCTGAAATAATGGGGCGCATTAGCGGCACCAGATCGGTCGGATCTGACGGCTTAGCCGTCTATTCTGACGGAACCGACCGTGCGGGCCGTAACATCCGGATCGGTTGGACCTATGGTCTGTGCATGGCGTCTCGTCGCACCAAGGGAACCGGAACGATCTACCGAGACCAGCGCGGATACTGGACAGTTGCGGTACCCATGCCGCCCAAGAACGGCAGGAGACAGCGCAGTGTGAAGCGGTTCAAGGACCGCGGATCAGCCGTCGCATACCTTCAAGATCTCCAACGCTCCCGAGCGGGCACCGACCTGCCCTCCGCTACCGCCTACCCGTCCGGCGGCTCGACCACGGTCGGCGAGTGGTTCGACTACTGGCTTGCAGAATGCGTCTACCCGCAGCTTCGACCCAAGACCGCAGACGGGTATCGATCCATCGCCAAAACGAGGATCATCCCCGCTCTAGGCGCCGGTACTCCGCTCGCAGCCGTCCGAGCCGCTGACATTCGCCGCATGCATCGTTGGATGCGGGACGAGTGCTCCCCGACGACAGTTCGCAACGCTCATGTCGTCGCCTCACGCGCCTTCGATGCCGCCGTCCGTGAAGAGGAGATCGAACGAAACCCCGTCCGTCTGGTTGAGCAGCCACGGCCAGCACGCCCACAACTAGACGTCCCCACCACGCAAGAGCTCCGTTACCTTCTCGAAACGCTGAAGACGCGGCCGGACGGGCTCAAGTGGATGACGTACATCCTGACGGGTGCGCGCCGCGGTGAGGTCGTCGGACTCGAGGTGAACCGTGTCGGCTCGCACCTCGATATCAGTTGGCAGATGCAAACGCTTAGACGCGGTGACAGCGGTCTACCCATCGCCCCACCGGATTTCGAGTACCGGCACCTGTACGGGGGCTTCTTTCTCACCAGGCCCAAGTCGAAGGCAGGCTGGCGCACAGTGCCGCTCATCAACCCACTGCGGGACATGATGGAGCACCACCTCGCGACAATGGAGTCGAACCCATGGGGACTCGTCTTCACTCGCAAAGGCAGGCCGATCGATCCGAACATGGAGACGCGGTTGTGGCCGGCCGTTCAGCGGGAGCTCCTCGGCGAGGACCGGCACGTCAGGCTGCACGACCTCAGACATGCCGCCGTCGACCTTCTCTATGCCGCAGATGTCCCGGAGGAGTTGATTGTCGAGCTCGTCGGACACTCCACGCGCGCCATGACCCGGTCTTACAAGAGTCCCGCGCACCTCGACCGCCTCTCCCGTGCAATGACCGGCGTCGAAAACCTCCTCGCTTAAACGTCTCGGGCGCTATGCTCACGGCATGAACCGGTCACCCGCCGTAGCGCTTCTGATCCTGACTGGCGCGCTGGCATTCTCTGGATGCTCCCCGGCCACGACCGGAGAATCAAGCACGTCAGAAGCCTCGCCAGCGGCGGCCGCGCCCACAGCAGATCAGATCAAGACAATCGACGACGGTATCGCGTGGGCTCGGGCGCTGGACGAATCTGTGCCAGCCACCGAACTCAGCAACGGAATCCAAAAGGTGGGGGAGCTCGTCCCGGAGCAAGACATCTGGTTCGAAGCGAACAACACGATTGGGGCTGACCTGATCTCCCTTAACGCGGAAGTGCTCGCCGATCCAGACGAAGCGGGCTCCAAGGTCGACGACCTACAGGACATCATCGACGACCTCGAAATCGCGATCGACAAAGGCAACGCTCCATAGCTACCGAGAGAGACATGAACGAGGATGACTTCGAACGGATCGTGCGTCGGGTGGTGCGCGAAGAGTTGCATCGGTTCCACGTCGGCGGAGTTCGAGTCCGTACCAGAGTGGAGCGCGTTCAGAACCGAGCAGTTGCCCCCGATGATGAGGGTGCCAAGAACATCGCTCGGTTGTACGAGTACACCATGAGCATCGACCCAGACGGCACCATGCCCAAGGATGAGCTCCGACACCTCATGCGCATGAAGTTCCCCGAGTTCGACTTCTAGACGTGGACACACCCGTGGACACAAGTGCACCAGATTCTTGGTGATGGGGGCGGTCCCAGCCGGGTGCAGGATCCGCGTCATATCAGCGATTTCGGCCTATCGTGCCAGGATCCCGGACATGTGCACTTGGGTTCAAATCCCACCGTCACCGCCACCACGAAGGCCCTGCCTCCCCTGGAAACACGGAGATGCGGGGCCTTCGTCATGTCCGGGATCGCGAGCGTGATAACGTAGATGTCGTTCACGGGCCTATGGCGCAGTTGGTAGCGCGCCTCGTTCGCATCGAGGAGGTCAGGGGTTCGAATCCCCTTAGGTCCACAGGAACAGAACGCAAGAACCTCGCCCCGCATCCTCGCGGGGCGAGGTTCTTTCGTTGGGGCACGCGACCGATCCGATCGCTGCGATGAGACCGCTCGGCAGCGGCGGGGGTTCGATTCCGTGCCCCTAGGCTGAGGACATGGACGCGACGCCCAGCGAATCCGGCTCGACCCTGCACACGCATGCCGTCGACAGCCGGCGCCGCGCCGCAGCCCTCGGCGAGGGGGATCGCGTGCTGTCGCGCACGCAGAAGGTGTACGTGGCGCTCAGGGACGACATCGTCCGCACCCGGCTCGCCCCGGGCGAGGTCGTCATCGAACCGGAGCTGGCCGCGCGCTTCGGGGTGTCGAAGACGCCCGTGCGCGAGGCCCTGCAGATCCTCGTCGTCGAGGGGCTCGTCGTCGCCCTTCCCCGGCGCGGATACGTCGTCCGCCCGCTGGGCATCAACGAGGTGCGCGAGGTGCTCGATCTGCGCCTGATCATCGAACCGCCGATGGCGGCGGGTGCGACGCGCTACGGCAACGAGGCTTTCATCGAGGAGCTCAGCTCGATCCTGGACGCGCAGCGCAGCGGCTCCGGCACGGCGGAGCTGACCGATGCGGCGCGCGCATTCCACGAGTGCATCCTCGGCGCGGCGCGCAACGCTCGGGCCAAGACGCTCATGAGCGGCCTGTTCGACGAGACGACACGGAGTCATCACCTGATCCCGGCGATCGATGCGCGTATCCACTCGGACGTCGAGAACAACGGGCACCAGCAGGTGCTGGAGGCGCTCCGCACCGGCGACCCGCGCGCCGCCGAGGAGGCCATGCGCGGCCACCTCGTGGAGCTGAGGGAGTTCGTCCTCCAGGCATTCCTCGAAGCCTGACCCGCGCTCGACGCGAACGAGCGACCCTCTGCTCGCCCCAGATATATCTGAAGCATATCGCTATTGTGCCCAAGATATTTGGTGGCTATGGTGGTGCCGACACCGCGGTCGGCTCTCCGGCCGCCCCGGGGCTGCCGAGAGGAACCAGGACTTTTGCGACGCCGCATCCGCACCTTCACCGAGCTGCTGAGCTTCGCTCCGCCGGCGCTTCCCACCGAGGCGACGCGCGTGGCGGAGGCACGTAGCCTCGGCGACCTCCGCCGGCTCGCGAAGCGTCGCGTGCCCGGATTCGTCTTCGACTACGTCGAGGGTGCCGCGGTGACCGAGCAAGCCGCCCGAGACAACGAGTCGGCCTTCGCCCGCCGGAGGTTCGTGCCCTCCGTCACGGAGAGCGCAGCCGGAGCGTCGCTCACCACCCGCCTGCTGGGACGCGAGCATGCGATGCCGATCGGCATCGCCCCCATCGGCCTCACCGCCCTCATGCGCGCGGCCGGCGAGACCGACGGGGTCCGCGCGGCTGCGAACCGCGATGTGCCGTTCGTGCTCTCCACGATGGGCACGCGGAGCATCGAGGACGTCGCCGACGCGGCGCCCGCTGCGCGCCGATGGTTCCAGCTCTACCTGCGGCGGGATCGTGCTGCGTCGCTCGCCCTCATCGAGCGGGCTGCTGCGGCGGGTTTCGACACCCTCGTGCTGACCGTCGACACCCGGGTGCCCGGGCAGCGCTACCGCGACGACCGCAACCGACTCTCGATGCCGCCGCGTCTGACGCTGCGCACCGCCGTGCAGTCGGCGCTGCATCCCGCGTGGTCACTCGATCTGCTGGCACACGATGCACCGGCCATGGCGAACTTCGGGCCCCGATCCGGAAGCGTCACCGACGTGGTCAGCAGCATGTTCGATCCCGCGCTGTCCTTGGACGACGTGCGCTGGCTGCGGGGGAACTGGAACGGGCCGATCGTCGTGAAGGGCGTGCTCTCCGCCATCGACGCCGAGCGCTTCATCGACGCCGGAGCGGACGCCATCTGGGTCTCCAACCACGGCGGTCGTCAACTCGACCGTGCGATCGCGCCCATCGAGGTCGTCGGTGCGGTGCGCGCCGCCGTCGGCGACGACGTCCCGATCCTCCTCGACTCCGGCATCCGCAGCGGCCTCGACGTCGTGGCCGCGATCGCGTGCGGAGCCGACTTCGTCTTCCTCGGCCGGGGGTACATGTACGGCCTCATGGCAGGCGGACGGATCGGGGTGGAGCGAGCACTCGACCTCGTGGCGAACGAGACCCTGTCGACGATGCAGCTTCTCGGCGTGCGCACGACCGCCGAACTACGCGGCCGGGGGACCACGGTCCTCGCGCCGACCGGATAACCACGACCACGCCAGCACTTTTCAATGACGAAAGGACACCCCATGGCCAATGAACAGCAGCGCACCATGACCCCGCAGGCGAGGCGGGCGATCGCCGCAGCCTATTTCGGCACGCTCATCGAGTGGTACGACTACGCGCTCTACGGCGCCGCCGCCGGCCTCGTGATCGGCCCGCTCTTCTTCCCGGACGTCATCCCCGCCTCCGCCTCGATGCTCGCCTTCGCGACCTTCGCCGTCGGGTTCGTGGTGCGGCCGCTCGGCGGCCTGATCATCTCCCACCTCGGCGACCGGGTCGGCCGGAAGCCCGCGATGATCCTGACCATCGTGCTCATGGGGATCGCGACCGTGGGCATCGGGCTCCTCCCGACTGCCGAGGCGATCGGGGTGGCGGCGCCGATCCTGCTGATCCTGTTCCGCTTCATCCAGGGCTTCGGCGCCGGTGCGGAACTCGCCGGTGCGCTCACGCTCGTCGCCGAGTACGCCCCCGAGCGGCGGCGCGGCCGGGTCATCGGACTGGTCACCTCGGGTGCCCCCGGTGGAGCCTTCCTCGCGACGCTGGCCTTCACCTTCGCCTCGATGCTGCCCGGCGACGTGCTCCTCGGCGGGGCCTGGCGCATTCCGTTCCTGGTCTCCGCCGTCCTGTTCGTCCTGGCGCTCTGGATCCGTCGTCGCCTCGAGGAGACGCCCGAGTACCGGGACGCGGTGACGAACGCGGAGCAGTCCGCGACGAAGGTGCCCTTGGCGGAGCTGTTCCGCCGCAGCCCCCGCGAGCTCGTCATCGGCTTCTTCAGCGTCTGCGGGCACAACGTGACGAACTACGTCCTGAGCGCCTTCGCGCTGAGCTACCTCACGCTGACGGTCGGGATGCCCCGGGTCGAGGCGCTGATCGCTGTCCTGGTGTCCTCACTGCTCACCGCCTTCGCTCCTGTCCTCGGCGGCGTCGCGGTCGATCGCTTCGGGGCCAAGCGCGTGGTGATGTTCGGCTCGGTCGCCGGGATCGTCCTCACGTACCCGGTCTTCCTCTCCCTGCAGTCCGGCGACCCGGTGCTGGCTGCTCTCGGGATGACGGCGCTCGGCGTCATCGCCGTGGGTGCGACCGCGGCGTCCACCGGGACCTTCCTCACGAACCTCTTCCCGACCCGGTACCGCTTCACCGGCGTCGCGACGGCCCGGGAGCTCAATGGAGCGCTGGTCGCCGGCCCGACTCCGCTCATCGCCACCGCGCTCGTCGCGGCCGCCGGGGGAGGGCTCTGGCTCGTGGTGCTGTTCGTCATCGCCGCCTGCCTCGTGTCGCTCCTGGCCGTCGTCGCGACGCCGAAGCGCATCGGCGACCTGCAGCCCGAGGAGGCGTCCCGTCCTTCGGTGACCGCGCCGGCCGAGAGGGTGTCGGACGGAGCGGGAGGAGGCGACACGCCCGGGAGTCTGCGGTGATTTGCCCGATGCCTGGAACCCACGTAAGTTATTACCTGTTCGCCCCAAACGGTTGAGCGGAGGTCCTCGGACCGGCTCCCGTCAAGCAGCTAACACCTCCCGAATCCCACACACTCACTGAGTGAACAGGATGAAGGATGCTGATCCGTTCCCACGGTCAGGCCGAAGAAACTCGGACTTGACAACGGAAACGAGATCGGTAAGATAGAGAAGTTGCCCTGCGGGCCTGGTCGTGATGGCTGGGTCGTGGGAGCATCCGATCCTTGAGAACTCAACAGCGTGCACTTGTCAAATGCCAAATTATCCTCGTCTAGCTTCGGCTGGGTGAGAATTCCTTTGGATCAAAGACCAGCCCTTCCGGGGGCTGGCAATGGATGAAGTCAGCAATGAATTTGTCTCTTTGGTCAGCATCAAACTCGCTGCGTTCCGGTTTTTCCCCGGTTCGTATGCAATTTCTTTTTACGGAGAGTTTGATCCTGGCTCAGGATGAACGCTGGCGGCGTGCTTAACACATGCAAGTCGAACGGTGAACACGGAGCTTGCTCTGTGGGATCAGTGGCGAACGGGTGAGTAACACGTGAGCAACCTGCCCCTGACTCTGGGATAAGCGCTGGAAACGGCGTCTAATACTGGATATGTGACGTGACCGCATGGTCTGCGTTTGGAAAGATTTTTCGGTTGGGGATGGGCTCGCGGCCTATCAGCTTGTTGGTGAGGTAATGGCTCACCAAGGCGTCGACGGGTAGCCGGCCTGAGAGGGTGACCGGCCACACTGGGACTGAGACACGGCCCAGACTCCTACGGGAGGCAGCAGTGGGGAATATTGCACAATGGGCGAAAGCCTGATGCAGCAACGCCGCGTGAGGGATGACGGCCTTCGGGTTGTAAACCTCTTTTAGCAGGGAAGAAGCGAAAGTGACGGTACCTGCAGAAAAAGCGCCGGCTAACTACGTGCCAGCAGCCGCGGTAATACGTAGGGCGCAAGCGTTATCCGGAATTATTGGGCGTAAAGAGCTCGTAGGCGGTTTGTCGCGTCTGCTGTGAAATCCCGAGGCTCAACCTCGGGCCTGCAGTGGGTACGGGCAGACTAGAGTGCGGTAGGGGAGATTGGAATTCCTGGTGTAGCGGTGGAATGCGCAGATATCAGGAGGAACACCGATGGCGAAGGCAGATCTCTGGGCCGTAACTGACGCTGAGGAGCGAAAGGGTGGGGAGCAAACAGGCTTAGATACCCTGGTAGTCCACCCCGTAAACGTTGGGAACTAGTTGTGGGGTCCATTCCACGGATTCCGTGACGCAGCTAACGCATTAAGTTCCCCGCCTGGGGAGTACGGCCGCAAGGCTAAAACTCAAAGGAATTGACGGGGACCCGCACAAGCGGCGGAGCATGCGGATTAATTCGATGCAACGCGAAGAACCTTACCAAGGCTTGACATATACGAGAACGGGCCAGAAATGGTCAACTCTTTGGACACTCGTAAACAGGTGGTGCATGGTTGTCGTCAGCTCGTGTCGTGAGATGTTGGGTTAAGTCCCGCAACGAGCGCAACCCTCGTTCTATGTTGCCAGCACGTAATGGTGGGAACTCATGGGATACTGCCGGGGTCAACTCGGAGGAAGGTGGGGATGACGTCAAATCATCATGCCCCTTATGTCTTGGGCTTCACGCATGCTACAATGGCCGGTACAAAGGGCTGCAATACCGTGAGGTGGAGCGAATCCCAAAAAGCCGGTCCCAGTTCGGATTGAGGTCTGCAACTCGACCTCATGAAGTCGGAGTCGCTAGTAATCGCAGATCAGCAACGCTGCGGTGAATACGTTCCCGGGTCTTGTACACACCGCCCGTCAAGTCATGAAAGTCGGTAACACCTGAAGCCGGTGGCCTAACCCTTGTGGAGGGAGCCGTCGAAGGTGGGATCGGTAATTAGGACTAAGTCGTAACAAGGTAGCCGTACCGGAAGGTGCGGCTGGATCACCTCCTTTCTAAGGAGCATCTGACGCTTCGGCGTCCAGAACCCAGATCGAAGGCATACGTTCTTCGCTGGGAGCTCATGGGTGGAACATTTGACATGGCATCGAGATCTGATCTCGGGACTAGTACGCCGCTTCGGTGGTTGGAAGGTTCTGGGTGAGGGGACCGGTGCCTGCACGCTGTTGGGTCCTGAGGGACCGGATGCGGATCCTTCGGGGTCTGGTCTGAACCTCTGGACCTCTTTCTGTTTGTCCCTGTGGGGGCAGGTGGATGGGGGTTCCGCCCGTACTTTGAGAACTACACAGTGGACGCGAGCATCTTGCAGCCGGCTTTCGAGCTGGTTGCACAAGATGATCTTAAAGATCATTAGTCAATTTCTGATTCCATCTTCGGATGGGGTCGAGTTTTTGATTCAAACTCATGTGATTTCAAGTCTTTAAGAGCAAACGGTGGATGCCTTGGCATCTGGAGCCGAAGAAGGACGTAGCAATCTGCGATAAGCCTCGGGGAACTGATAAGCAAGTTTTGATCCGAGGGTGTCCGAATGGGGAAACCCCGCTGGGCGGCGTGCCGACCTAGTGACTCCCGCCTGAATATATAGGGCGGGTAGAGGGAACGTGGGGAAGTGAAACATCTCAGTACCCACAGGAAGAGAAAGCAACCGCGATTCCGTTAGTAGTGGCGAGCGAAACCGGATCAGGCTAAACCGAGTGTGTGTGATATCCGGCAGGAGTTGCATATTCGGGGTTGTGGGACTCACCAGTCAGTTCTGCCGAGCTGGCGACGTTACAGAAGCGTATAGACGAACGGTCTTGAAAGGCCGGTCATAGAGGGTGCCAACCCCGTAGTCGAAATGCGTGTTCTGGCGTGGAGAGTATCCCAAGTAGCACGGGGCCCGTGAAATCCCGTGTGAATCTGTCAGGACCACCTGATAAGCCTAAATACTCCCAGATGACCGATAGCGGACAAGTACCGTGAGGGAAAGGTGAAAAGTACCCCGGGAGGGGAGTGAAATAGTACCTGAAACCGTTTGCTTACAAACCGTTGGAGCACCCCTGGTAGGTGTGACAGCGTGCCTTTTGAAGAATGAGCCTGCGAGTTAGCGATATGTGGCGAGGTTAACCCGTGTGGGGTAGCCGTAGCGAAAGCGAGTCTGAATAGGGCGATTCAGTCGCATGTCCTAGACCCGAAGCGAAGTGATCTATCCATGGCCAGGTTGAAGCGACGGTAAGACGTCGTGGAGGACCGAACCCACTTAGGTTGAAAACTGAGGGGATGAGCTGTGGATAGGGGTGAAAGGCCAATCAAACTTCGTGATAGCTGGTTCTCTCCGAAATGCATTTAGGTGCAGCGTTGCGTGTTTCTTGCCGGAGGTAGAGCTACTGGATGGCCGATGGGCCCTACAAGGTTACTGACGTCAGCCAAACTCCGAATGCCGGTAAGTGAGAGCGCAGCAGTGAGACTGTGGGGGATAAGCTTCATAGTCGAGAGGGAAACAACCCAGACCACCAACTAAGGTCCCAAAGCGCGTGCTAAGTGGGAAAGGATGTGGAGTTGCTCTGACAACCAGGAGGTTGGCTTAGAAGCAGCCACCCTTGAAAGAGTGCGTAATAGCTCACTGGTCAAGTGATTCCGCGCCGACAATGTAACGGGGCTCAAGCACGCCACCGAAGTTGTGGCATTGACATTATTGGTAGGCCTTCGTGGTCCAGCCGTGTTGATGGGTAGGAGAGCGTCGTGTGGCCAGCGAAGCGGCGGTGGAAACCAGCCGTGGAGGCTACACGAGTGAGAATGCAGGCATGAGTAGCGAATGACGTGTGAGAAACACGTCCTCCGAAAGACCAAGGGTTCCAGGGTCAAGCTAATCTTCCCTGGGTAAGTCGGGACCTAAGGCGAGGCCGACAGGCGTAGTCGATGGACAACGGGTTGATATTCCCGTACCGGCGAAGAACCGCCCAAGCTAATCCAGTGGTGCTAAACGTCCGAGCCTTCACATCGTCACCTTCGGGTGACACCGTGGAGGGGAGCACGTGACCCCATGCTGGTGCGGTTAGCGTATTAACAGGTGTGACGCAGGAAGGTAGTCCAAGCCAGGCGATGGTTGTCCTGGTGCAAGTGCGTAGGCCGAGTCGTAGGCAAATCCGCGACTCATACAGGCTGAGACACGATGCGGATAAAAAGTGGATGATCCTATGCTGCCGAGAAAAGCATCGACGCGAGGTTCTAGCCGCCCGTACCCCAAACCGACTCAGGTGGTCAGGTAGAGAATACCAAGGAGATCGAGAGAATCGTGGTTAAGGAACTCGGCAAAATGCCCCCGTAACTTCGGGAGAAGGGGGGCCTTCGACGTATTAGGACTTGCTCCGAAAGCGTTTGGAGGCCGCAGAGACTAGTGGGTAGCGACTGTTTACTAAAAACACAGGTCCGTGCCAAGTCGCAAGACGATGTATACGGACTGACGCCTGCCCGGTGCTGGAAGGTTAAGAGGACCGGTTAGCCGCAAGGCGAAGCTGAGAATTTAAGCCCCAGTAAACGGCGGTGGTAACTATAACCATCCTAAGGTAGCGAAATTCCTTGTCGGGTAAGTTCCGACCTGCACGAATGGCGTAACGACTTCCCAACTGTCTCAACCGCGAACTCGGCGAAATTGCATTACGAGTAAAGATGCTCGTTACGCGCAGCAGGACGGAAAGACCCCGTGACCTTTACTACAGCTTGGTATTGGTGTTCGGTGTGGCTTGTGTAGGATAGGTGGGAGACTTTGAAGCGGTGACGCCAGTTACCGTGGAGTCATTGTTGAAATACCACTCTGGTCACTCTGGATATCTAACTTCGAACCGTAATCCGGTTCAGGGACAGTGCCTGGTGGGTAGTTTAACTGGGGCGGTTGCCTCCCAAAAAGTAACGGAGGCGCCCAAAGGTTCCCTCAACCTGGTTGGCAATCAGGTGGCGAGTGTAAGTGCACAAGGGAGCTTGACTGTGAGACTGACAGGTCGAGCAGGGACGAAAGTCGGGACTAGTGATCCGGCAGTGGCTTGTGGAAGCGCTGTCGCTCAACGGATAAAAGGTACCTCGGGGATAACAGGCTGATCTTGCCCAAGAGTCCATATCGACGGCATGGTTTGGCACCTCGATGTCGGCTCGTCGCATCCTGGGGCTGGAGTAGGTCCCAAGGGTTGGGCTGTTCGCCCATTAAAGCGGTACGCGAGCTGGGTTTAGAACGTCGTGAGACAGTTCGGTCCCTATCCGCTGCGCGCGTAGGAAGTTTGAGAGGATCTGACCCTAGTACGAGAGGACCGGGTTGGACGAACCTCTGGTGTGTCAGTTGTTCCGCCAGGAGCACCGCTGATTAGCTACGTTCGGGATGGATAACCGCTGAAAGCATCTAAGCGGGAAGCCGGCCTCAAGATGAGACTTCCATACCTTCGGGTGAGAGGCTCCCAGCCAGACTACTGGGTTGATAGGCCAGATGTGGAAGCACGGTAACGTGTGCAGCTGACTGGTACTAATAAGCCGATGACTTGATAACACACCGTTTGTTGGTGCTTGCGTCCACTGAGTGGTTCTCGATGTACGGTCGAGAACTACCTTCAACAATGATTCATCATTGCTTTAGGTTTGATTGAAACATCAATAGTGTTTCGGCGGCCATAGCGTGAGGGAAACGCCCGGTCACATTCCGAACCCGGAAGCTAAGCCTCACAGCGCCGATGGTACTGCAGGGGGGACCCTGTGGGAGAGTAGGACACCGCCGGACTCCTTTTAGACAAGAAGGCCACCCAATGCTGGGTGGCCTTCTTGCGTTAACGCGATCGCTCCGCGCGCCCCGCGGGACGGACTCAGCGCGCCAGGCGTGCCTCGAGCGTCGCCGCGGTCTCGTGTACCGCTTTCGCCAGCGCAGATTCCCTGCCGTCGTCGTCGGCCCAGGTGACCGCCACGGCGGCGACCGGCCATCCCGCAGCGTCCCGCACCACTGCGCCCACGGAGCGCAGTCCGTCCGCGACCTCGCCGTCCTCGGTCGCATACTCGCGGACCCGTACTTCGCGAAGGAGTTCGCGCAGTTCGCCGGGCCTACGGGGACCGCGTCCCGTGCGGTCGGAGAAGGCCGAAGCATTCGGATACAGCGCCCGCACCTGTTCTCGGGGGAGGGCGGCGAGCATGGCGCGTCCCGTTGCGGTCAGATGCGCCGGGAGGCGCACGCCCACGTCGGTCACCAGTGCCGGGCGTCGCGGCGCCCGTTCCTCGACGATGTAGAGCACATCGCCGCCGCTCATCACCGCGAGGTGTGCGCTTTCCCCGAGATGGTCGGAGAGTGCGGCGATGAGCGGACGGCCGAGCCGTGCCAACGGCTGCTGCCGCGCGTAGCCCCCTGCCAGCTCGAAGGCCGACGTGCCGAGTCCCCATCGACGCTCCTCACGGAGGTGCAGGACGAAGCCATGTGCGGCGAGCGTGCGGAGCAGGTGATAGACGGTCGACCGCGGGAGCGAGAGCTCGCGGGCGATTGCGGACGCCGCCACCGGAGCCGGTCGGCCTGCCAGGTAGCTGAGGATGCGCAGGGTTTGCGCGGCCGCCGGCACCTGAACGTGGTCGGTCTCCGAGGTGTCTGGTATCACAGACACAGGTTCCCACGAAGCCTCGTCCGCGTCGACTCCATGGGTGTGGAATCGAGACATGAGCGATCCTGCCCCTGTCATCGTCGGCGCCGCCCCTCTCTCCCCGGCGGAGGTCGTCCGCGTCGTCCGTCACGATGCGCCCGTCGTCGTGGATCCCGCTGCGCTGGCGAGGGTCGCCGAGAGCCGCCGTGTGATCGACGGCCTCGCCGCGGACCCGCACCCGCACTACGGGGTGTCCACCGGCTTCGGCGCGCTGGCGACGACTTTCATCGCTCCTGAGCGGCGACTGCAGTTGCAGGCGAGCCTCATCCGCTCCCATGCCGCGGGGACCGGCGCCGAGGTGGAGCGGGAAGTGGTGCGCGGGCTCCAGCTGCTGCGCCTGCAGACGCTCGCCTCGGGGCGCACGGGCGTGCGTCCTGTCGTGGTCGAGACCTACGCCGCGCTGCTCAACGCGGGCATCGTCCCCGTGGTCCGCGAGTACGGGTCGCTGGGGTGCTCCGGGGATCTCGCCCCGCTCGCCCACATCGCCCTCGCGGCGATGGGGGAGGGCGAAGTGCGCGACGCCGCCGGGCGTCTCGTCGACGCGGCCGACGCCCTCGCCGCGGCCGGCATCGCTCCGCTCACCCTCGTCGAGAAGGAGGGGCTGGCCCTCATCAACGGCACGGACGGCATGCTCGGCACCCTGGTGCTCGCGCTCCACGACCTCGAGACGCTGCTGCTCACGGCGGACGTGGCGGCGGCGATGTCGGTCGAGTCGCAGCTCGGCACCGATGCCGTGTTCGCGGCCGACCTCATGGCGCTGCGTCCGCAGGCGGGCCAGGCGGTCTCCGCCGGCCACCTCCGGGCGCTGCTCGCCGGCTCGCCGATGGTCGCGAGCCACAAGGGCCCGGAAGACGGCCGTGTCCAGGACGCGTACTCCCTGCGCTGTTCCCCGCAGGTGCACGGCGCCGCGCGCGACACGCTCGGGCATGCGGCGATGATCGCGGAGCGCGAGCTCTCCAGCGTGATCGACAACCCCATCATCACCTTCGATGGGCGCATCGAGTCCAACGGCAACTTCCACGGGGCCCCGGTCGCCGCCGTCCTCGACTTCCTGGCGATCTCCATCGCCGACGTGGCCTCCGTGTCCGAGCGCCGCACCGACCGGGCGCTGGACCCGGCCCGCAGCCACGGGCTCCCGCCGTTCCTGGCGGCGGAGGTCGGCGTCGACTCCGGTCTGATGATCGCGCAGTATGCGGCGGCCGGCATCGTCTCGGAGCTCAAGCGCCTCGCGGTTCCGGCCTCGGTGGACTCCATCCCGTCCTCGGCGATGCAGGAGGACCACGTCTCGATGGGCTGGGCCGCGGCGCGGAAGCTGCGGCGCGCGGTCGACGGCCTCTCGCGGGTCCTCGCGATCGAGATCCTCACCGCGGCCCGTGCGCTCGACCTGCGCGCGCCGCTGCAGGCGGGCCCGGCGACCGGAGCCGTGCGCGACCTCGTCCGCACCGTCGCCGCAGGCCCCGGACCTGACCGCCACCTCTCGCCCGAGATGGAGGCCGTGACCGCCCTCGTCCAGTCGGGCGCCGTCGCCCGTGTCGCAAAGGAGCACATGCATGACTGAGGACACCGCAGCGCGTACGGTACGCGCAGCCCGAGGTGCCGAGCGCACCGCGAAGAGCTGGGGCGCGGAAGCGGCCAAGCGCATGCTCATGAACAACCTCGATCCCGAGGTCGCCGAGCACCCGGAGGATCTCGTCGTCTACGGCGGGACGGGCAAGGCGGCGCGCAACTGGGCGGCGTACGAGGCGATCGTCCGCACGCTCGACGAGCTGGAGCCGGATGAGACGCTCCTGGTCCAGTCCGGGAAGCCGGTGGGGGTGTTCCGCACCCATGAGTGGGCACCGCGCGTGCTCATCGCCAACTCGAACCTCGTCGGTGACTGGGCGACCTGGCCGGAGTTCCGTCGCCTGGAGGAGCTCGGGCTGACGATGTACGGCCAGATGACCGCCGGCTCCTGGATCTACATCGGCACGCAGGGCATCCTGCAGGGGACGTATGAGACCTTCGCCGCTGTGGCCCGCTCGCTGGGCCGGGATTCCCTGCGGGGCACGCTCACGTTGACCGCC
This sequence comes from Microbacterium meiriae, assembly GCF_032364335.1. NCBI lineage: Bacteria > Bacillati > Actinomycetota > Actinomycetes > Micrococcales > Microbacteriaceae > Microbacterium > Microbacterium meiriae. The sequence goes on along the minus strand of NZ_CP133984.1, from coordinate 2,973,485 downwards.
GGCGCCGGCGGTATGGGCGGGGCGCAGCCCCTGGCGGTGACCCTGAACGAGGGCGCGGTCCTGATCGTGGACGTCGACGAGACGCGGCTGGCGCGCCGCGTCGAGCACCGGTACCTCGACGAGTACACGACCGACCTCGATGCGGCGGTGGCCCGGGTCGTCGCGGCGAAGGACGCCGGTCACGCCCTCTCGGTCGGCGTCGTGGGCAATGCCGCGGAGGTCTTCCCGGAGCTTCTGCGCCGGGGCGTGCCGATCGACGTCGTGACCGACCAGACCAGCGCCCATGACCCGCTCGCCTACCTGCCGATCGGTGTCGACGTGTCCCGCTGGAAGGCGGAGGCCGCGCGCGATCCGGAGGAGTTCACCCGGCGGTCGAGGGAGTCCATGGCCGCCCACGTCGCCGCGATGGTCGGCTTCCAGGACGCGGGGGCGGCGGTCTTCGACTACGGCAACTCGATCCGCGCGGAGGCGCAGCTCGGGGGCTTCGACCGGGCGTTCGCGTTCCCGGGCTTCGTCCCCGCCTACATCCGTCCGCAGTTCGAGGAGGGGCGAGGACCGTTCCGCTGGGTGGCGCTCTCCGGAGACCCGGAGGACATCTTCAAGACGGACCGTGCGATCGCCGAGCTCTTCCCCGAGGACGCCGCGCTGCACCGCTGGCTCGACAAGGCGGGGTCGGCCGTCCACTTCGAGGGGCTGCCGGCGCGCATCTGCTGGCTCGGCTACCAGGAGCGACACCTCGCCGGGCTGAAGTTCAACGAGATGGTCGCGTCGGGAGAGCTCTCCGCACCGATCGTCATCGGCCGCGATCATCTCGACTCCGGGTCCGTCGCGTCCCCGTACCGGGAGACCGAGGCCATGAAGGACGGCTCCGACGCGATCGCCGACTGGCCGCTGCTCAACGCTCTCCTCAACACCGCCTCCGGGGCCTCGTGGGTGTCGCTGCACCACGGAGGCGGCGTGGGGATCGGCCGCTCGATCCATGCCGGGCAGGTGACGGTGGCGGACGGTTCGGCACTCGCCGCGGAGAAACTCGCGCGCGTGCTGACCAACGACCCCGGGACCGGCGTGATGCGGCACGTGGATGCCGGGTACGACCACGCCAAGGAGGTCGCGCGCGACCGCGGACTGAAGGTGCCGATGCTGTGACGACCACCCTCATCACCGGGATCGGGGAGCTGACGACCAATGTCGCCGCCGAGGGCGATCCGAGCGGCACGCTCAGAGACGCCGCCGTGCTGATCGACGGCGAGCGGATCGTGTGGGTCGGTCCGTCCGCGGGAGCCCCCGCCGCCGACGAGGTCGTCGACGCCCGGGGGAGGGCCGTGATCCCCGGATTCGTCGACAGCCACAGTCACCTCGTCTTCGGAGGCGATCGCGCGGCGGAGTTCGAGGCGCGCATGGCGGGGCAGCGGTACGCGGCGGGCGGCATCCGCTCGACGGTGCAAGCGACCCGGCCGGCGAGCGACGACGAGCTGCGGAGCCGGCTGCGTGGCTTCATCGAGGAGCTGCGGACGCAGGGCACCACCACGGTCGAGATCAAGAGCGGCTACGGTCTCGCCGTCACGGAGGAGGAGCGCCTCGTGCGCCTCGCCGCCGAGGTGACGCCAGAGGTCACCTTCCTCGGGGCGCACGTGGTACCGGCAGAGTACGCCGACGATCCGGATGCCTACGTCGACCTCGTCGTGGGGCCGATGCTCGACGCCTGCGCCCCGCACTCCCGGTGGATCGACGTGTTCTGCGAGACCGGCGCCTTCACGGTGGCGCAGTCGCGACGGATCCTCGAGGCGGGCATCGCCCGGGGTCTCGCTCCTCGCGTGCATGCGAGCCAGCTCGGCCCGGGCGATGGCGTGCGGATGGCGGTCGAGCTCGGGGCCGCCTCCGTGGATCACGGCACCTACCTCACCGACGCGGACGTCGCCGCGCTCGCCGCGTCGGACACGGTGCTCACGCTGCTGCCCGGCGTGGAGTTCTCCACGCGTCAGCCCTATCCGGACGCCCGCGGGCTCCTGGACGCGGGGGTGACCGTGGCCCTCGCTTGTGACACGAACCCGGGGTCGAGCTTCACATCGTCGATGGCCTTCTGCATCGCCATCGCCGTGCGCGACATGGGTATGACGACGGCGGAGGCGGTCTGGGCCGCCACGGCCGGCGGGGCGCGCGCGCTCCGGCGCGACGACATCGGCCGGATCGCCCCCGGTGTGCGCGCCGACCTCGTGTTGCTCGACGCCCCCTCTCGCGTGCACCTCGCGTACCGGCCGGGGGTGCCGCTGGTGCAGCGCGTCTGGAAGGACGGGACGGCCGTCGTCTGACCGTCCCGCCCCTCACCGCAGGGCTTCGGCGCAGACCACGGCGGCAGCGGCGGACCATGCCTGCGGACGGCAGGCGGCCGGGTAGGGGACCGGTCGGCCGCCGTCGGCGCGGGGCTCGCCCGAGTGCAGCTCCGGCACGCGGTAGTCGAAGCCCTCGGCGAGATCGAGCAGCTGGGCGGCGATGCGTCCGGCATGATCGGTGAGGCCGGCGCGGAGCATCCCGTGCACGGCGATCGCGGTGTCGTGGGTCCACACGCTGCCGCCGTGGTAGCTCAGCGGCCAGTATCCCGAGGCCTCCGTGGACATCGTGCGGACGCCGTAGCCGCTCGACATCGTCTCGCCGACGAGCAGTTCCGCGCAGGCGCGCTCCTCGTCCGGATCGAGCAGCCCGGTGCCGATGAGATGGCCGATGTTGCTGGTGAGCGTGTCGACCGCGGCGCCGTGGGCGTCGAGGGCGATGGCGGGGTACCGCCCCTCCGGCGTGGTGACCCAGTAGGCCTCCCGGAAGCGTCGCCGCAGGTCCGCCGCCCACGAACGCAGGTCGTCACCGCCGGCTGCGCCCAGCTCGTCGAGGAGCGCTGCTCCGCGCACTGCGGCCTCGTAGGCGTATCCCTGCACCTCGCTGAGCGCGATCGGACCTTCCGCGAGACGGCCGTCGCGCCACTGGATCGAGTCGCCGGAGTCCTTCCAGCCCTGATTCGCCAAGCCGTGGCCCGACTCATCCGCATAGTCGATGAAACCGCTGCCGGAGGCGTCGCCGTGCTCGATCATCCACGTCACTGCGGCGCGCAACGCGGGTTCCAGGTCCTTCAGCTCCGTGATCGTCAGGCCGGCCGCGCGCGCGTCGGCGAGGAGGCAGATCCACAGCGGTGTCGCGTCGACCGTGCCGTAGTAGAGCGGAGGCAGCAGCACGCCCTCGCCGGGGAGGGAGAGCTCCGCGCTGCGGAGCTCGTGCGCGATCTTGCCCGGGGCCTCCGCGGTGCCGGGGTCGTGCACCGTGCCCTGGAGACGCGCGAGCACCCGCAGGGTGGAGGCGGCGATGTCGCGGTCGGCGGCGAGGGCGAGACGGGCCGCCCAGATCGAGTCCCGTCCGAACAGGGTGAAGAACCAGGGGGCGCCCGCGGCGTAGAACGCCTCGTCCGGCTGATCCGGCAGGGCCAGTCGCAGGGCATCGAGGTCGGCGCAGGCGCGCTCCAGCCAGCGCGCGGCGCGAGGGTCCGCTCCGGTGGGGACGGGTCGGACGCCGGCTGTCCGTGGCGACGACGTCACGACCAGGGTCGGATCGTCGAGGTCGACCGACCACGTCACCTCGACCTCGCCGCGCGGAGGGACGGTCACCCGCCAGGCGAGCAGCATCTCCCGACCGTCGATCGACACGGCGGCGTCCACAGCGCGCAGCGTGAACGACGCCTGCCCTGCGCGGCAGCGCTCGCCGTCCCACGACCACTCCTCGCCCCCGGCCACCCCCGCCTTGACGAGCTGCAGGGGGGTGAAGTCCGGGCGGATGCGCACCGTGAGCTCGGCCGTCACCTCGTGCATCAGGTGCGAGGACACCCGCAGGGTCTCGGTCAGTCTTCCCGCCTCGACGGTGCGATCCCGGTCGAGGCGCACCTTCGGATCGGCGGCGGCATCGTCGAGTCCGCGCAGCAGGCCGGTGAACAGCGCACGCTGCGGGACCGGCGCCGAGCAGGCGATGGCTTCCAGGGCGGTGCCCCGCACCTCGAGTCCGATCGCGGCGATGTGACGGACGTCGCCATGGTAGACCCCGTGGATCGGGGCGCCGCCCACGTCGCCGTCGCGGTCGGACCAGACCTGGGTGGGGGCGTCGAGCACGACCACGGCGTCGTCGAGCAGCGGCTGGAGGTGGGGGCGGTCGGTCATTCCTTGACGGCTCCTTCGGTGGAATTCATGATGCGACGCTGGAAGATGAAGAACATCACGGCGACGGGGATCGTCATGATGAGCGCCGCGGCGAGCTTGAGCGGGTACTGGGTGCCCTGGCTGAGCTGCCCGCTGGCGAGCGAGGCGACACCCTTCGTGAGGGTCGTCAGCGCGGGGTCGTTCGTGGACACGATGAAGTGGCTGAGCTCGTTCCACGACCCCTGGAACGACAGGATGACGATCGTGATGAGGGCGGGCGTCGCCATCGGGAGCACGACCGACCAGAAGGTCCGGAACGCACCGGCTCCGTCGATCCGCGCCTGCTCCTCGACCGAGACGGGGATCGACTCGAAGAAGTTCTTCATGATGAAGACGCCGGCGGCGTCGACCAGCAGAGGCAGGATCATGCCGGCGTAGGAGTTGAAGATGCCGAGCTGGTTGATGACGAGGAACTTCGGGATGAGCAGGACGACGGTCGGCACCGACATCACGGCGACGAGGGCCGCGAACACCACTCCTCGACCGCGGAAGCGCAGACGCGCGAGCGCGTATCCGGCCAGGGAGTTGAAGAACACCCGTCCCGCGGTGACGAAGATCGTCACGATGGCGCTGTTGACGAACCACGAGGGGAAGTCGGAGTTGGCGAAGAGCCGTTCATAGGCGGCGAACGTCCACGACTCCGGGAGCAGGTTCACGCCGGAGCTCGCGGCGTCCTCGTCCGTCTTGAAACTCGTGAACACCTGGATCAGGAACGGGTAGATGTAGATGACGGCGAGCACGATCAGCACGGTGTACAGCACGATCTGCCAGGTCAGCTGCGTGCGCGAGAGCCTCATGACGTCCCTCCCTCGCGCGCGACCTCGTACGCGCGGATGCGGCGCCGCGATACCGGCCGGTCGCGCAGCACCCAGCGCTGCAGCAGCGTGAAGATCACGATGATGACGAAGAGGATGAAGGCGATCGCCGCCCCCTGACCCCACTCCTGGTCCGTGAACGCCGTCTTGTACGACAGGTACGCCGGGGTGAGGGTCGTCTTGCTGGGGGCGCCACGGGTGCCGGTATAGATCTGATCGAACACCTGCCAGCAGCCGATGAGCCCGAGGGTGAGCACCGTGAACAGCGTCGGCCGCAGCTGCGGCAGGGTCACCCGCCAGAACCGCTGCCACCCGTTCGCCCCGTCCATCATGGCCGCCTCGTCGACGTCCGCGCCGAGATTCTGCAGACCGGCGAGGAAGAGCAGCATGAAGGTGCCGGAGGTCGTGAAGATGGCCATCAGGATGTAGGCGCTCATGGCGATCGACGGACCGGCGAGCCACTCCCACCAGGAGATGCCCAGCATCCCGCCGCCGGTGAGCGCGGCGGGTCCGGTGTCGATGCCGATGCCGCTGAGCGCGAGATGCAGGATGCCGCGGGGGTCGTTGAACCAGTTCGGACCGTTCAGGCCGAACCAGGCGAGCACGCTGTTGACCGCTCCACTCGCGGAGAACAGGAAGAGCCAGAGCACCGTGATCGCCACCGAGCTCGTGACGGAGGGGAAGTAGTACGCGGTCCGGAAGAACCCGCGGCCGCGCAGCACCGCTCTGTTCACCAGGACGGCGAGGAACAGGGCGATGGCCGTCTGCAGGGGCACGACGAGCAGCACGTACCAGGAGTTGTTGCGCAGTGCGGTCCCGAAGTCCTTGGTCGCGAGGCCGCCGTCGGCCAGCACGGCCGAGTAGTTCTCGGTGCCCACGAACGAGACCGACGGCGAGAGGGGGCTGCCGCGCCCCGCCCAGTCCGACATGCTGACCCAGAGGGCCATGAGCACGGGGACCAGCAAGAAGACCCCGAGGATGAGGATGACCGGCGCCGTGAAGAGCCACCCGGCTGCGGCCTCGCCGCGGCGGAGTCCGGAGGCTCCCCCGCGGCGAGACGGGGCGTGTCCCGCCATCGCTACTCGACGATCGCTTCGAGGTTCGACTGCACGGTGTCGAGGATCTGTGCGGGGTCTCCCGTCTTCAGCGACTCGAGCTGCGCGTTGAAGTCGGCGATCACGTCCGCAGCGCCGTCCTGGTTGGGCGGGAACTGCGCGTAGTCCGCACCCGCGAGGAAGGGCGCGAGGTCCGGGTTGTCCGCGGTCCACTGGTCGGCGGCGGAGGTGATCGACGGCATCGGGCCGAACGCCTTCGAGAAGGCGAGCTGGCTGTCGGCACTGGTGAGGTACTCGACGAGGTCGAGGGCCGCCTGCTGGTTGGGGCTGTCGGCAGCCATGCCCCAGCAGTTCGTGAACTGCAGGGTGCCCTGGCCGCCGGGTCCTTCGGGAAGCTCGGCGACGGTGTAGTCCACGGAGCCGAAGTCGTTCGCCATCGCACCGGTGATCCAGTTGCCTTCGATCACCATCGCGGCCAGCTCCTTCCCGAGTGCCTCGCCGCCCCAGCCGGCTCCGACGTCCTTCGCGTAGGCGAAGGTGCCGTCGACGAGGTGGGTCTGCACGTACTCCAGCGCCTCGACGTTCGCGGGGTCGTCCGCGATCGCCGTGCCGTCCTTCACGAGCCCGCCGCCGGCCTGCGCCATGAACGTGCCGACGCGCTGGTACTCGGCGCCGAAGGCCAGACCCACGTGGTCGGCGGTGGTGAGCTTCTGCGCGACGGCCGCGAGGTCGTCCCAGCTCTTCGGGAGGTCGGCATCGGTGAGTCCGGCCTCCGCCCACATGCGTGTGTTGATCACGAGCGCGAGCGTGGAGAAGTCCTTCGGCGCGCAGTAGAACGTGCCGTCGAGGGTGAAGTTCTCGACGAGGGAGGGGTAGAAGTCGTCCTTGTTCGAGAGCTCGTCGCCGTACGCCTGGAGGGAGCCGTTCGAGGCGTACCCGGCCATCTGCTCCGGTGCGAGGTAGAAGAGGTCGGCGGGGTTCCCGGCGGCGAAGCCCTGGGAGAGCTCCTGCGCCAGGTCGCTCGCCACCTGGAGGTCGACCTCGGTGCCGGACTCCTCGGACCAGGCGTCGAGCGCCGACTGCACTGCGGCGGTCTCGGCGTCGCCCGACGAGCCGATGAGGATCGTGAGGCCGTCGTCGGAGGAGGTGAGGTCCGTGTCGCCCTCGCTCTGCTCCTCGCCTGAGAACCCGGAGCCGCACCCGGTGAGCACGAGGGTGGTGGTGATCAGGACCGCTCCGGCGCCGAGCCAGGCGCGTGTGGTCTGCCGTGTCATGTCTCTCTCTCCTTTGATGAGGGCCGGCGGGCAGGAATTTGAACGATCAAACTCTGCATGGAATACGCTAGGTGCGGCAGTGCGGACGTGTCAAGCCGCCGGGATCGAGGAGTGCGATGGCCAAGGCCCCCACGGTGGAGGATGTGGCGGCACACGCCGGCGTCTCCCGCCAAACGGTGTCGAACGTCCTGAACACCCCGGACATCGTCCGGCCGGCCACCCGGGAGCGCGTGCTCGCCTCCATCGACGAGCTCGGCTACCGTCGGCACGCGGCGGCCCGCCGGCTGCGCCTGCGTCGGAGCTCGACGATCGGCATCCGGCTCGACCCGTACCTGGGCGGGATCTCGGGGGTGGTGCTGGATCGGTTCGTGCACGCCATCACGGAGCGGTCGAGTGATCGCGGCATGCGCATGCTCGTGTACGCGGCACGGACCCCGGAGGAGGAACTCGGCCGGCTCGCCGAACTGTGGGACGGATCCGAGATCGATGCGGCGATCCTCACCGGCACCGTGCGCGACGATCCCCGCGTCACGTGGCTGGACGCGCTCGGTCTGCCCTTCATCTCCTTCGGACGGCCGTGGGGAGATGACGACATCTCCGATCCGATGCATCTCTGGGTCGACGTGGACGGCGCGGCGGGCACCAGGGCGGCGACGACGTATGCGCTCGAGCACGGGAGCGCGGTGACCTTCCTGGGCTGGCCGTCGGGGTCGGGCACGGGGGACGATCGAGAACGCGGGTGGCGCGAGGCCGTCGCGGAGGCGGGGGCGCACGGCGCCAGGGTCGTCGCCGAGGACTCGGTTCCCGCGGCGCGTCGGGCGATCACCCGGGCGCTGGAAGACGGCATCCGGGCGGACGCCATCGTCTGCGCCAGCGACTCGCTCGCCGTGGGGGCCCTGCTCGGCCTCGCCGACGCCGGGAAGACCGTCCCGGTCATCGGGTTCGACAACACGCCCACCGCCGAAGCCTTGGGATTCTCCAGCGTCGAGCAGCGACCGGAGGATGTGGCGGAGGCGATCCTCCATCTGCTGATGGGGCCGACGGGGGACGTCGTCGCGCCGCGTCGGGTCGAGTCCGGCTCGGCGCACGCGCTCATCACGCCCGAGCTCGTCGTGCGCTGACGCTCGGGCGCCCCTCCGGACTCCGAGCGGGCTAGCGTGCCGCGAGGCCGGCGAGCAGCTCGAGCACGCAGAGGGCCGCGAGTCGCACGGTGCGACCGTCCTCGGCATCCGCTGTCGCATCGACCTCGGCGATGTCGGCGCTCCGGACCCGCGGGTCGGCGGCGACACCGCGCGTGAGGGCGCGCAGCTCCCACGCCGCCAGGCCTCCGGGGACGCTGGCCGGGCATCCCGGGGCGACCGCGCGGTCGCACACGTCCACGTCGATGTCGAGGTGCACGCGGGGCCCGACGCCCGCCCCCGCGATCTCGACCGCCTCGGCCACGACGTCGGCGATCCCGCGACGGCGCACGTCGTCGAGCGTGACGACCCGGATGCCCCAGTCCGCCGCCCGGCGCGCGTAGGCGGCGGAGTTCGCGAAATCGGCGAGGCCGATCTGCACGATCCGAGTGGGGTCGATGCGGGCGGTGGGGAGGCCGGACGCCGCCGGGGCGTCTTCGACGAGTCGCCGCACCGGTGTGCCGTTCGAGACGCCGTCGCGCAGGTCGAAGTGGGCGTCGAACGTGATCAGGCCCGTGGCCTCCGCCCCGAGGGCGACAGGGTAGGTGAGGGAGTTGTCGCCGCCGAGAGCGATGACGAGGTCGGACGCTCGCGACAGCTCCCGGACCCGCTCGATCGTCCGTGCCTCTCCGGTGTCGCCGTCCGGCTCCGGCACGTCCCCGGCATCCGCGATGCGGAGCACCTCGTCCAGGTCGATCGTCGGCGGGCCGAGCACGGTCGTGCCGTAGCGGGGGAGCGCCTCGCGGATCGCGGCCGGCGTCGCGTGTGCTCCGGTCGGGGACAGCGAGGTGCGCCAGGTCGGGACGCCGAGGAGCACTGCATCGGCCGTGTCCTCGAACGCGGGCCAGGCCCCGGCGCGCGGCCAGAGCGGATCGTGGGACAGCGCCATGTCAGACTCCCGGGATCAGGGCGTGGGCGACGGTGAAGATCGCGAGGCCGGCGAGGGCGCCGACGACGGTGCCGTTCAGGCGGATGTACTGCAGGTCGCGACCCACCATGAGCTCGATCTTCTCGGTGGTCTCGGCGGGATCCCAGCGCTCCACGGTGTCGGTGATGATCGAGGCGATGTCGTGCCGGTACCGGTCGACGAGGAAGACGGCCGCGTCGGAGACCCACGTGTCGACCCGGCGCTGCAGGGCGGCGTCGGTCGTGAGCCGCTCGCCGACCTCCTGCAGGGCCTGCACGGCGCGACGCCGCAGCCCGCTCTCCGGGTCGGCGAGGGAGGTGAGGAGTCCGTTCTTGGCGGTGTTCCAGGCCTCCGCCGCCAGGGCGCCGACGCGCGGGCTGTCGAAGAGCGCGGCCTTGGCGTTCTCCAGCTTCTCGCGCGTCGCGGGGTCGTTCTGCAGCGCATCAGCGAGGCGGGACAGGTACCCGTCGATCGCGAGGCGGGCCGGATGCCTCGGATCGGCCTGCACGGCGCGGACGAACTTGACCGCCTCGTTGTACACCGTGTCGTCGATCAGGCGGTGCGCGATCTTCGGCATCCACCCGGGGAGTCGTCGGGAGACGAGTCCGGCGAAGGACGCGGCGTTCGCGTCGAGCCACCGCCCGATGCTGTCCACCGCGAGGTCGACAGCGCCGTGGTGCGCTTCCGCGTCGACGATCTTCTCCAGCCACGCTCCGGCGGGCGGCCCCCACTCCGGTGCGACGAGGTGCTCGCGGGCGAGGTCGGCGAGGAGGTCGCGCACGTCGTCGTCGCTCAGCGCGTTCAGCACCGCCGTCGCGACCGTCGCGCCCTCGGCAGCGACCCGCTCGGCATGCGGGGTCTCGCGGAGCCACTCGCCGGCGCGGAGGGCGATCGCGGTGCTGGTCAGCTTGGTGCGCACGACGTCGGCAGCGAGGAAGTTCGTCTCCACGAACTCGCCCAGCGTGCGGCCGATCTCGTCCTTGCGGTTCGGGATGATCGCGGTGTGCGGGATGGGCAGGCCGAGCGGACGGCGGAAAAGCGCCGTGACCGCGAACCAGTCCGCCAGCGCGCCGACCATGCCGCCTTCCGCCGCGGCTCGCACGTAGGCGAGCCAGCCGACCCGCTCCTGGAACGCGAACGCGACGATGAAGGCGAGCGCCATGAAGATGAGGGCGCCGAGCGCGACGGCCTTCATCCGCCGCAGCGCGCGCCGACGCTCCTGGTCGGCGACGGAGAGCAGCGTCGTGGGTGTTCGCGGCATGACGTCATCCTTTCACGGGGCGAGTAGCCTCGATACGTGATCGAAGACATCAAGAAGCGCGCTCTGCACCGCACCAGCATCCTCGAGGGTCAGATGCGCGGTGTCGCGCGGATGATCGAGAACGAGGAGTACTGCATGGACATCATCACGCAGTCCCGCGCGATCCAGCGCTCCCTCGAGTCGCTCAACCGTCTGCTGTTGGAGAACCACCTGCGCACCCACGTCACCCACATGTTCGAGGACGGCGGCGAGGAGCGCGACAAGGCCGTCGGCGAGCTCCTCAAGGCGTTCGACTTCGACCGCAAGTAGCGTCCGGCGGGGGGGGGGGGGGGCGCCTCTCAGCCGACCGCGTACCCGTCGGCGACCGTCAGCGCCTCCTCGATCCCGGCCAGTCCCCGCACCAGCTCCGCCTCCTCGATCACCAGCGGCGGGGCGATGTGCACGCGGTGGAAGTGCGTGAAGGGCCAGACTCCTGCCCGCTTCGCGGCGGCTGCGAACGCGGTCATCGGCGCGGCATCGGTACCGGTCGCGTTGAACGGCACCAGCGGCTCCCTGGTCTGCTGGTCCCGCACGAGCTCCACCGCCCAGAACAGGCCGCGGCCGCGCACCTCACCCACGCTCGGATGCGACGATGCCCACGCGCGCAGCGTCGGGCCGACGATCCGCTCACCGAGGTCGCGTACCCGTTCCAGGATGCCGTCGCGGCGGAACACCTCGAACGTGGCGACACCGGCCGCGCAGGCGAGAGGGTGCCCGGAATACGTGAGCCCGCCCGCGAACGGAACGGTGTCGAAGGCTGCGGCGATGCGGTCCGAGATCACGACGCCGCCGAGCGGGACGTAGCCCGAGTTCACCCCCTTCGCGAAGGTGATCAGGTCGGGGCGCCCCTCGAAGGCGTCGATGCCGAACCATTCGCCGAGCCGGCCGAACCCCACCATCACCTCGTCGGCGATGAAGACGATCCCGTAGCGGTCGCACAGCGCGCGCACCCCGGGCAGATAGCCGGGCGGCGGGAGCAGCACGCCGTTGGTGCCGACCACCGTCTCGACGATGATCGCGGCGATCGTCTGCGGGCCCTCGAGCTGGATGGTCTGCTCCAGATGCGCGAGGGCGCGCTCCGTCTCCTGCTCCGGCGTCTCGCTGTGGAACGGGGAGCGGTACAGGTACGGGCCGAAGAACCGCACGGCGCCGGTGTCCGTGACGTCGTTCGCCCAGCGACGGGGGTCGCCGGTGAGGGAGATCGCGGTGGCGGTGGAGCCGTGGTAGCTGCGGTACATCGACAGCACCTTCCGGCGACCGGTGGCCTGCCGGGCCATGCGCACCGCGTACTCGTTCGCCTCCGCGCCGCCGTTCGTGAAGAACACCTTCTCGAAGCCGTCCGGGGCGACCTCGGCGATGAGGCGCGCGAGCTCACCCCGCACATCATTGGCCATCGACGGCTGGATGGTCGCGAGCCGCCCGGCCTGCCGCTGGATCGCGGCGACGAGGTCCGGGTGCTGATGGCCGAGGTTGAGGTTCACGAGCTGGCTGGAGAAGTCGAGGTAGGCGGTGCCCTCGTAGTCCCAGAACGTCGAGCCCTGGCCGGCGGCGACCGGCAACGGGTCGATCAGCGCCTGGGCGCTCCAGGAGTGGAAGACGTGGGCGCGGTCGTCGGCGCGCACCTGCGCTTCGGCGTCGGGGGCGGGGAGCGGAGAGGAGACTCCGTGGCGGTCGGTGAAGGTCGTCATCGTGATCGCTCCTCGTCAGTGGTTGCTCGGGAAGCCGAGGTCGATCTGCGACGGGGTGTGGTCGGGCCACCGCGTCGTCACGACCTTCGACCGCGTGTAGAAGTGCACGGACTCCGGGCCGTAGATGTGCGCGTCGCCGAAGAGGGAGTCCTTCCACCCGCCGAAGGAGTACGCGCCGACGGGCACCGGGATCGGGACGTTGACGCCGACCATGCCGACCTCGATGTCGAACTCGTACTGCCGTGCCGTCCCGCCGTCGCGCGTGAAGATCGCCGTGCCGTTGCCGTAGGCGTTCGCGTTGACCAACGCGACGGCCTCCGCGTAGGAGCCCACGCGCACGACGGACAGGACCGGGCCGAAGATCTCGTCGTCATAGACGCGCATGCCAGGGGTGACCTCGTCGATCAGGCTCACGCCGAGGAAGAAGCCGTCGCCGTCGAACTCCGCGCTCGTGCCGTCGACGACGACCCTGGCGCCCTCTCCGGGGGCTCCCGCGACATACGAGGCGACGCGATCACGGTGCTCCGCGGTGATGAGCGGGCCCATCGCGCTCGCCGGGTCCGTGCCGGGGCCGATCGAGAGGCCGTCGATGCGACGGGCGATCGCGGCGACGAGGTCGTCGGCGATGTCGCCCACCGCCACGAGCACGGACACCGCCATGCAGCGTTCGCCCGCGGAGCCGTAGGCCGCGGAGACGGCGGCGTCGGCGGCCGCGTCGATGTCGGCGTCGGGCATCACGACCATGTGGTTCTTCGCGCCGCCGAGCGCTTGGACGCGCTTCCCCGCGGCAGACGCCCGCTGGTAGATCGCCCGGGCGATGGGCGTTGATCCGACGAAGCTCACCGCCTGCACCCGCGGGGAGTCGAGAAGCGCGTCGACGGCCTCCCGGTCGCCGTGCACGACGTTGAGGACGCCGTCCGGCAGGCCCGCCTCGTGGAACAGCCGTGCGAGCCACACCGCGGCGGACGGATCCTTCTCACTGGGCTTGAGGACGACGGTGTTGCCACAGGCGATGGCCGAGGCGACCATCCACAGCGGCACCATGACCGGGAAGTTGAACGGGGTGATGGCGGCGACCACCCCGACCGGCTGCTTGACGGAGTGCACGTCGACCCCGCGGGCGACCTGCTCGCTGCGCTCGCCCTTGAGCAGATGTACGAGGCCGGCCGCGAACTCGACGTTCTCGATGCCCCGGGACACCTCGCCGGCCGCGTCGGACAGGACCTTGCCGTGCTCGGACGTGACGATCGCCGCCAGCTCGTCCGTGCGCTCCGTGAGGAGCTGGCGGAGCCGGAAGAACACGTCGGCGCGTTTGATGAGGCTCGTCTCCCGCCACGCCGGGAGTGCCGCAGCCGCGGCGGCGACGGCGGCGTCGACCTCGGCGGCCGAGGCGAAGGCGACCTCCTTCGTGACGGCTCCTGTGGCCGGGTCGAAGACGGGGCCGCGGCGCGCCGCAGCGGCCGTCTCGGTGCCGTTGATGAGATGACGGACGGTGTCCACAGGCGCTCCTTCGCAGTGGGTCGCGTATCGCACACTCTGACCGAGGGTCGCTACGCTGGGGCTCGGCCCATGCTCACAGAGAACGGAGCCCGTGCAGAGTGGCAGAGCGTCAGGAGTTCTTCTTCGGTCGGACAGACCGTCCGGATCGGCGCCCGTCGGCGCTGCGCGTCGGGGACGTCCTCGCTCTTCCCGCGGTCCAGGAGGGAGCGCCGACCGTCCTCGTCGGCGGCCCGGCACTCGAGGCCGGGGTGCGGTGGGTCCACGTCTCGGACAGTGCCGACGTCGCCCGCCTGCTCGACGGCGGCGAGCTGCTGCTCACGACCGGCGCCGCCTGGCCGACCGGCACCGCAGCACTGCGCGTGCTCGTGGCGGAGCTGGCGGCGATCGGGGTCTCGGGCATCGTGATCGAACTCGGCCCGCGGATGTCCCGCGTCCCGGACGCGGTCATCGAGTCCTGCGCCGCCGCCGGTCTCGCCCTCGTCGCGCTCGCGGTGGAGGTGAAGTTCGTCGCGGTGACCGAGGCCGTGCACCGGGCGCTGATCGAAGCGCAGACCGCGGCGCTCCGCGAACGGCAGCGTCTGCATGATCTCTTCACCGCCCTCAGCCTCCGTGGCGCACCGGCCGACCTCATCGTGTCGGAGGTCGCCCGTGCGCTCGACGTCCCCGTCCACCTCGAGAACCTGGCAGGAGAGGTCGTCGCCGTCGAAGCTCTCCGCGTTCCGGTCGGCCAGGCTCTCCGTCCGCCCGGCCCGGATGGCGGTGACCGGGTGCCGGTGCAGGCGCGCGGTGTGCGCTGGGGCTGGCTCATCGCGGCGGACGGTCCACCGCATCCCGCCGGTCGCGCCACCGTCTTGGAGCTGGGGGCGACCGCCCTCGCCTTCGGTTGCCTCGCCGACGGGGAAGGCGCGTGGACCGTGCTCGCGCACCGCAGCCTCATCGAGGATCTCCTCGGCGCGCGCTTCGCCCGTGAGGAGGATGTCGAGGTCCGGCTCCGGCGGCTCGGGCTGGATCTCGCGGGCACCACCGGCACCGGGCTCGTGTTCCGCACCGACGAGGCATCGGACCGGCTGGTCGCCCGTGCGCGTGCGGCCGGTCTGGCTGCGGTGGGCTCGCGGCGCGGCGCCGACGTGGTGCTGCTCGTCGCGACCGGCGTCGGCGCCCTGTCCGATGCGGCCGTCCGCCACCTCTCCGGCGGTGCGCCCGCGATCCTCGGTCCGAGCGCCGAAGGCGTGCTCGGACTCCTGGCCTCGACCCGTGCCGCGCTCGACCTCGCCGCGCGGCCGTCCGGGGGTGACGTGCCGCCGGTCCGCCGCGTCGCCGACCGGCCGCTCGAGCGCCTCGTGTCCGCCCTGCGCGACGATCGGCGACTCCAGGCGCACAGCGAGCAGATGCTGGATCCGCTCGTGCGTCACGACAGGGATCGCCGAGGCGATCTGCTCGCCGTGCTCGCCGCTCTCGTGGCGCACCCGGGCAACCGCTCCGCCGCGGCGGCCGCGAGCCACCTCTCCCGCTCGGTGTTCTATCAGCGCCTCGCGCTCATCGGCGACCTGCTGGGCGCGGATCTGGACGACGGGGAGACCCTCGCCGCCCTGCACCTCGCCCTGCTCGCCCGCCGTCGTGATACGGCGCCGCCGCT
Source organism: Microbacterium meiriae (assembly GCF_032364335.1). NCBI lineage: Bacteria > Bacillati > Actinomycetota > Actinomycetes > Micrococcales > Microbacteriaceae > Microbacterium > Microbacterium meiriae. The sequence goes on along the minus strand of NZ_CP133984.1, from coordinate 2,957,903 downwards.
CTGAGCGGGACGGTCAGCGTGTGCCCCAGGCGAACTGCTGCTTCTGGAGCTTCGCGTAGATGAAGGTCTCCGTCGACACCACGCCCTGGATCGGACGGATGCGGTCGTTGACGAGCGCCAGCAGATGATCGTCGTCCTCGCACACCGCCTCGACGAGCACATCGAACGATCCGACCGTGATCACGACGTAGTCGACCTCGTCGATGTGGGCGATCGCCTCGGCCACGCCCCGCGCGTCGCCGGCGACCTTGACGCCCACCATCGCCTGCCGGTGGAAGCCGAGCTGCATCGGATCCGTCACCGCGACGATCTGCATGATGCCCGACTCGGTGAGGCGCTGCACCCGCTGGCGGACGGCGGCCTCGCTCAGCCCCACGATGCGGCCGATCTCGGAGTACGAGCGGCGGCCGTCCTCCTGCAGCATCTCGACGATGGTCTTGGAGATCGCGTCGAGGGTGTGGTCCTTCTTCGACGGTGCCATGGTGTGATCCTGGCACTGCGGACGATCGCGGACAACGGGGTCCGCGTGCGCCGATCAGGCCTCGATCGGGCCGAGCCAGGCGCTCGCCGCTGTGGCGTGCGCCGACTCGGGATCGGAGGGGTGGAACGCGCCGGCGAGGACGTCGCGGTACAGCCGGGAGAGCTCGTTGCCGGAGAAGTACGAGCCGCCACCGGCCACCAGCATCGACTCGTCGACCACCTGCTTGGCCATCGTCACCGCCCGGTGCTTGACTCCCGAGAGCGCGGGGAACCAGCCGGCGCCGCGGTCCGTGCGCTCATCCACGTCGCGGGCGAGGGCGGCGATCTGCGGCGGGAGCGCGTCGTAGGCGAGGGCCATGTCGGCGATACGCCAGCGGATGTCCGGATCCTGGCTGTACGCGGTGCCGTTCTTCTTGGAGCGACGTCGGTGCGCCGTCGCCACGGCCAGCTCGAGGGCCCGGCGCGCGATGCCGGTGTAGACGGAGGCGAGGAGGATCTCGAAGACGGAGAAGATGCCGAAGACGATCGGGTCCGGGCTGGGTCCCGGGTCGATGCGCCGCACCACGTGCGCCGCATCCGCGACGGCGCCGTCGAGCCGCGTGGTCCGGCTCTGTGTGCCCCGCATGCCGAGGGTGTCCCAGTCATCCGCAGTGGTGACCGCGGAGGTGCGGTCGACGAAGGCGAACACGAGCTTCGGCGCGTCCGGGCTCGTGGTGTCGAGGCCGTGCAGCCCGAGCTTCGTCCACACGGGGGCGAGCGAGGTGAAGATCTTGGTGCCGGTGAAGGCGTAGCCGCCGTCGCCGTCCGGGGCCGCCGCCGTGTCGCTCCCGAACAGCACGAGGTCGTTGCCGCCCTCGCTGATGCCGAACGCGAAGACCTCTCCGGCCACGGCGCCGTCCTGCACGAACTCGAGACCGGGGACCCCGCGATCCGAGAAGACCTTGGCCACGCCGGTCCAGACCAGGTGCATGTTGATCGCCAGGGCCGTTGCGGGCGCGGCGCCGGCGAGCCGCTGCTGGAGGACGGCCGCCTGCTCCAGGCCGAGTCCCGCGCCACCGCGCTCCCGGGGCACGAGGATGGACAGGTAGCCGGCTGCGCGGAGCTCGTCGAGGTCGGCCTGGGGGAAGGTGTTCTCCCGGTCGTGGATCGGCGCGCGTTCGCGGATGCGGTCGAGCAGGTCGTCGGGAAGATACGCCGACGGGTCGAAGTCGTTCATGCCAGAGCCTCCAGGAGCTGTCGGATCGATTCCTCCGGGCGGTCGCGATGCACCGAGTGGCCGGCGCCGGCCACGACCGACAGGGAGATGCGGGGGTTGCTCGCGAGCACCTCGTCGGCGAGGGCTCCGGCGAAGATGCTGTAGACGGCGGGGTCGCCGCCGATCACGTGCGTGGGCACGGTCAGGCGGGCCGCGTGTCCGCGGACGTCCCACGGCTGATTCTGGGCGCTGGTCTGCTCGACCGCCCACGCACTCGCCCGCCGGACGGCGTCGACCTTGAGCTCCTGGTCCTGCGGGTGCCAGTGCGGATGCTCCTGCCGCACGGCGTCGAGGCGGTTGTCGGCGAAGGCGCGTTCCTGGCTGTGGCGGACGATGGCCGCGTCTCGCTGGTCGACGTGGATCGCGGGGTCGATGAGGACCAGGCGATGCGTCCAGCCCGTGTCGTCGGCGGCGGCCACCGTACCGGCCGCCCCGCCGAGCGAGTGCCCGACGACGGCGTCCCAGGTGCGCGAACCGGCAGGCCGCGTCGCGACGAGATCCGCGGCATACGCCGCGACGGAGTAGTCGAGGGCCCGCGGGGCGTCGCCGTGGCCGCGCAGGTCCACCGCCGTCGCGTGCCAACCGGCCGCCGCGAGAGCATCGCCGAGCCGCCACATGAGTGCGCCGGACGAGCCGAGACCGTGCACGAGAAGGGCGTGTCGCCCCGCCGCGGGATCGCCCCAGCTCAGGTGGGGGAGGGTGACGGGAGCGGGCATGGCACCAGCCTACGACCGCGCCAGGACGCGGCGGGCGGAGTCAGCGCGCCGGCTCCAGGGGCGGCAGGTCGGCCGCGATGCGGAGCACTCGCGCTGCGGCCTCGTGTCCTGCGGCCAGGCGGGTCTCGAGGTCGGCGCCGGCGAGCGTCGCGGCCAGGAACCCGGAGGCGAAGGCGTCTCCCGCACCGACGGGCTCCACCACGTCCACGGTCGGCGCGGGCACGAAGACCGGGTCCGCGTCGCCGGCGAAGGCCGTGGCGCCGACGTCGCCGTCCTTGACGACGAGCAGACCGCAGTGCGGAAGGTGCGCGCGGATCTCCGCGGCCGTCGCGGTGCCCCAGATGCGCTCGGCCTCGTCGCGGCCGACGAAGGCGATGTCGGCGGCGTCGGCCAGGCGCGCGAGGGTCGCGGCCGCCTCCTCGGGGCTCCACAGCGCCCGGCGGTCGTTCACATCGAAGGAGACGACGGCTCCGGCGGTGCGCGCGTCCGCGAAGAGCCGGTCGACCATCGCCAGGCAGGTCGCGGACAGCGCCGGGGTGATGCCCGTGGTGTGCACGATACGGACGCCGGCGAGCTGCGCCGGCGACAGGAATCCCGGTGCCATGCGGGAGGCCGCGGAGCCGCGACGGTAGTAGTAGACCGCCGAGGACTCCACGCCGGGATCCTTGAACATCACGCCGGTCGGCGCCTCCGCGTCGAGCTCGGTCCACAGCTCGACGCGACGCTGCTCCAGCTCCGTGGAGAGGCGGCGGCCGAGAGGATCGTCGCCGAAACGGGAGGCCCAGACGGCCCGGTGGCCGGCGGCCGCGACGCCGACGGCGACGTTCGCCTCCGCACCCGCGTGGGTGATCGACGCGGTGTCGGCGGTCGCGAGGTCGGCGCCGGTCGGCGTGATCAGCGCCATCGACTCGCCGACGCACACGATGGCGGGGGAGGAGGACGGGACGGAGGGGCTCATGAGGGGGTGACCGCCAGGGGCTCGGTATCGGGATGGGGGCTGGCGTCGCGGTGACGCAGATCGGGGAAGGACCGCACGAACACGATGGAGACGAGCAGTCCGACCGCCGCGAAGATGGTGGCGGCCAGGTACGCACCGCGCCAGTCGCCGACGTCGACGAGGAAGCCGGCGACCGCCGATCCGGCTGCGGCGCCGATGAGCTGCCCGGTGCCCGCCCAGCCGAAGGCCTCGGCGGTCTCGCTGAACTTCACACTGGCCGTGGTGATGGCGAACAGCACCGCGAGGGCGGGGGCGATGCCGATGCCGGCGAGGATGAGCGTGCCGCCCAGCCAGTAGACGTTGAGCATGACCATCGTGAGGGCGAGGCCCACCGTGACGATGAGCAGGCGGCGCGCCATCGCCCAGGGGCCGATCGGGATGTGGCCGAAGGCGAGGCCGCCGGCCAGGCTGCCGGCGGAGAAGACCGCGAGGACGAGACCCGCCGCGAGGCTGCCGTGCTCGAACGTCGCGACCACGCCGACCTCGACCGCGGAGCAGGCGCCGATGAGCAGGAATCCGATGACGGTCGCGAGGAGCACGGGCGGCTTGAGCACGACCGTGCCCAGGGCGTTGCGGCTGCGCGGGATGCGCACGCGGCCGACCTCGGGGGAGAGGATGAACCACGCACCGCCGGCGACGAGGACGATCGCCACCAGCAGCAGGCCCTCCATGGTGCCGACCTGGGTGGAGACGAGGGTGATGACGACCGGGGCCAGCACCCAGATGATCTCCTGCAGGGACGCGTCGAGGGAGAACAGCGGGGTGAGCTGACCGGCGTTCACGAGCTTGGGGTAGATGGTGCGGACGGCCGCCTGCACCGGCGGCGTCGAGAGGCCGGCGATCATGCCCAGAGCCATGTAGCCGGGGACCGAGAGGGGCAGCAGTCCCAGGCCGAGTACTGCGATGACGCAGACGGACAGGGTGAGGGTCAGCACGCGTCGCATGCCCCAGGCGCCCATCCACCGGCTGGTGATGGGGCCTGCGACCGCTTGGCCGACACTGGTCGCGGCGAGCACGAGGCCCGCCGATCCGTACGATCCGGTCTGCTGCTCGACGTGCAGCAGGATCGCCAAGGACATCATCCCGTTGGGGAAGCGCGCGGTGAGCTGGGCGGCGATCATGCGGCCCACTCCCGGCGTGCGAAGAAGATCCCGATAGCCCGCCACCCGACAACGGTACCGGGCGGCGGGGACGTCGGTGCGATGGGCCGGGGATGGACACGCCGCGACACGCCGTGGACACGCCGACGGGCGAATTCCACAGGCCTGGGGATGTCGGATGCCCCTCGTACGGTGCCTCCTGTGGATGGATCTCTCCCAGGCTCCTCCCAGCCGCGATTTCCCGCGGGTCGCCGACCCCGGGAGAGGGGGTCCGCCTGTGGAAGAAACGGTGGACAACCTGTGTTGTATCTGTAGAGAGCGGTGGAAAAACTACACGGATGTAACTACTACCCCTTGTGGTCGCACCGAATGTCCGTCCCTATATGTAGTATTGAGATCCCGGCGGAGGTCTGCCGGAGAAACCAGAGATTTGAGGGGTTCAGATGTCGATCACGGTGTACACCAAGCCTTCCTGCGTCCAGTGCAACGCGACCTACCGTGCCCTGGATGCCAAGGGCATCGAGTACGAGATCCACGACCTGTCGGAGGACCCGACGGCGCTGGAGCAGGTCAAGGCGCTCGGCTACATGCAGGCGCCCGTCGTCGTCACCGACGAGGACCACTGGTCGGGCTTCCGTCCCGACAAGATCGACGAGCTCGCGTCGCGCCTGGCGTAGTCCGACAGGCTCACCGACCCGGCCCTTCGACAGGCTCAGGAACCCAAGGAGAGAGCTATGAGCGCCGTCGCGACCGCAGCGCCGCTCCTGGTCTACTTCTCGAGCGTGTCGGGTAACACCGCGCGCTTCATCGAGAAGCTCGGGCTTCCCGCCCGACGCATCCCCCTCCACCGGACCGAAGAGGACCTCGTCATCGACGAGCCCTTCGTGCTGGTCACCCCCACCTACGGCGGGGGTGCCGGGCGCGGGGTCGAGAAGGGGGCCGTGCCCAAGCAGGTGATCCGGTTCCTCAACGACGAGCGCAACCGGCGTCACATCCGCGGGGTCATCTCCGCGGGCAACACCAACTTCGGCGACGCGTTCTGCCTCGCCGGCGACATCATCAGCCGCAAGTGTCACGTGCCTCACTTGTATCGGCTCGAGATCTTCGGCACACAGGACGACGTGGATCGCGTGAGCGACGGATTGGAACGACGGTGGAATCTTCAGTGACCGAGACAGTGGCATTCAAGGTGAACCCCGCATACGAGGGTCTGGACTACCACGCCCTCAACGCGATGCTGAACCTGTACGACGCGAACGGGAAGATCCAGTTCGACGCCGACAAGCGCGCCGCGCGGGAGTACTTCCTGCAGCACGTGAACCAGAACACGGTGTTCTTCCACTCGCTCAAGGAGCGCCTGGACTACCTCGTGGAGAAGGAGTACTACGAGGGCGCCGTCATCGAGAAGTACTCGTTCGACTTCGTGCAGAAGCTCAACGACCTCGCCTACTCGAAGAAGTTCCGCTTCGAGACGTTCCTCGGCGCGTTCAAGTACTACACGAGCTACACGCTGAAGACCTTCGACGGCAAGCGCTACCTCGAGCGCTTCGAGGACCGCGTCGTGATGACCGCGCTCGCCCTCGCGGACGGCGACGAGAAGCTCGCCATGAACCTCGTCGAAGAGATCATCTCCGGTCGCTTCCAGCCGGCCACCCCGACCTTCCTCAACGCGGGCAAGGCGCAGCGCGGCGAGCTCGTCAGCTGCTTCCTGCTGCGCATCGAGGACAACATGGAGTCGATCGCCCGCGGCATCAACTCCGCGCTGCAGCTCTCCAAGCGCGGCGGCGGCGTGGCCCTGCTGCTGTCGAACATCCGCGAGTCGGGTGCCCCGATCAAGCAGATCGAGAACCAGTCCTCGGGCATCATCCCCGTCATGAAGCTCCTCGAAGACAGCTTCAGCTACGCCAACCAGCTCGGCGCGCGTCAGGGTGCGGGTGCGGTGTACCTCAACGCCCACCACCCCGACATCATGCGCTTCCTCGACACCAAGCGCGAGAACGCCGACGAGAAGATCCGCATCAAGACGCTGTCGCTCGGCGTCGTGGTGCCGGACATCACGTTCGAGCTCGCCAAGAACGACGAGGACATGTACCTGTTCTCGCCGTACGACGTGGAGAAGGTCTACGGCGTCCCGTTCGGCGACATCTCGGTCACCGAGAAGTACCGCGAGATGGTCGACGACCCGCGCATCAAGAAGACCAAGATCAACGCGCGCGAGTTCTTCCAGACCGTCGCCGAGATCCAGTTCGAGTCCGGCTACCCGTACGTCATGTTCGAGGACACGGTCAACAAGGCCAACCCCATCAAGGGGCGCATCAACATGTCCAACCTCTGCAGCGAGATCCTGCAGGTGAACACGCCGACCACCTACAACGACGACCTGTCGTACAAGGAGATCGGCAAGGACATCTCCTGCAACCTCGGCTCGATGAACATCGCGCTGTCGATGGACGCCGACGACCTCGGCCAGACGGTCGAGACCGCGATCCGCGCGCTCACCGCGGTCAGCGACCAGAGCCACATCGGCTCGGTCCGTTCGATCGAGGACGGCAACGACCGGTCGCACGCGATCGGCCTCGGCCAGATGAACCTGCACGGCTACCTCGCCCGCGAGCACGTGTTCTACGGCTCGGAGGAGGGTGTCGACTTCACGAACATCTACTTCTACACCGTGCTGTTCCACGCGCTGCGCGCCTCGAACCAGCTCGCGATCGAGCGCGGCACGACGTTCGACGGGTTCGCCGACTCCACCTACGCGTCCGGCGAGTTCTTCGACAAGTACATCGACCGCGCCTGGGTGCCGGAGACCGAGAAGGTCAAGGAGCTCTTCGCGGGCAAGCACATCCCGACGCAGGAGGACTGGGTCCAGCTCAAGGCGTCGATCCAGGAGCACGGCATCTACAACCAGAACCTGCAGGCCGTGCCGCCGACCGGCTCGATCTCCTACATCAACAACTCGACCTCCTCGATCCACCCGATCGCCTCGAAGATCGAGATCCGCAAGGAAGGCAAGCTCGGTCGCGTCTACTACCCGGCGGCGTTCATGACGAACGACAACCTGGAGTACTACCAGGACGCGTACGAGATCGGCTACGAGAAGGTCATCGACACGTACGCCGCGGCCACGCAGCACGTCGACCAGGGTCTGTCGCTGACGCTGTTCTTCAAGGACACCGCCACCACGCGTGACATCAACAAGGCCCAGATCTACGCATGGCGCAAGGGCATCAAGACGATCTACTACATCCGTCTGCGTCAGCTGGCGCTCGAGGGCACCGACATGACCGAGTGCGTCTCGTGCATGCTCTGACACTTCGACAGGCTCAGTGACCCAGGAACTAGGACAAGAATGACTCCTCACTCCCCGCTCAAGCTGGTCTCCAGCGTGCAGGCGATCAACTGGAACCGCATCCAGGACGACAAGGACCTCGAGGTCTGGAACCGTCTGGTGAACAACTTCTGGCTGCCGGAGAAGGTGCCGCTGTCGAACGACGTGCAGTCGTGGAACACGCTCACCCCCGACGAGCAGCTGCTCACCATGCGGGTGTTCACCGGGCTCACGCTCCTGGACACGATCCAGGGCACCGTCGGCGCGGTGTCGCTGATCCCTGACGCGATCACGCCTCACGAGGAGGCCGTCTACACGAACATCGCGTTCATGGAGTCGGTGCACGCGAAGAGCTACTCCTCGATCTTCTCGACGCTCGCGTCGACGAAGGAGATCGACGAGGCGTTCCGCTGGTCCACGGAGAATGCGAACCTTCAGAAGAAGGCGCAGATCATCATGGACTACTACCAGGGAGACGACCCGCTCAAGCGCAAGGTCGCCTCGACGCTGCTGGAGTCGTTCCTGTTCTACTCGGGCTTCTACCTGCCGATCTACTGGTCGTCGAAGGCGAAGCTGACGAACACGGCCGACCTCATCCGCCTCATCATCCGCGACGAGGCCGTGCACGGGTACTACATCGGCTACAAGTTCCAGCGCGGACTCGAGACGGCCGACCAGGCGCGCAAGGACGAGCTCAAGGACTACACGTTCTCGCTGCTCTACGAGCTCTACGACAACGAGGTGCAGTACACGCAGGACCTCTACGACGGCGTCGGCCTGACCGAGGACGTCAAGAAGTTCCTGCACTACAACGCCAACAAGGCCCTCATGAACCTGGGCTACGAGGCGATGTTCCCCTCCAGCGTCACCAACGTGAACCCGGCGATCCTGTCGGCGCTCTCCCCGAACGCGGACGAGAACCACGACTTCTTCAGTGGGTCGGGCTCGTCCTACGTCATCGGCAAGGCCGAGGCCACGGAAGACGACGACTGGGACTTCTGAGGAACCGCGGGTGCGGAATTGCGCGCATATGAATCGCTCTCTTCATACGACTTTGAGCGTCTAGTTAGGGACCTTCTTCAAGCCGAATGGAAGGAGAGGCTCGAGTCGTTCTCTCCTGGGCCGGATGGTGGGGTCGACGTCCGGCTTCTGCGCGCTGGCGCACTGCGTACCGTCCAGTGTAAGCACTCGCCGGGACGAACGCTCCTTCAGCTTAAGTCGAAGCTGGAGCGTGAAGCTAGAAAGGTGGCTTCAAGCGACCTTGGCGAGTACTGGCTAGCGACAACAGCGCGCGCGAGCCCGGGAGCGAAAGCTACAATCGCCGCAATATTTGGGAAACAGAAGCTGCGGCAAGAGCACATTCTTGCATGTGAGGATCTCGAGAACCTTCTCGATCGTCACGGTGAGGTTGAGCGCCTGCACGTGAAGCTATACGTTTCGAGCCTGGCGGTGCTAAAGACTGTTTTGCATCATGCAGTATACGAGCGGCAACGATATTTTCTCGAGCGCGCCGCAAGGCGGGCGAGACTATTCGTTACGAGTGACGCGACTCAGTTCGTGCACGAATCGCTAGGGAAGTACGGGATGTCGATCATCACCGGTCCTCCCGGGGTGGGGAAGACTACACTCGCAGAATCGGTAGCTCTGACATATGCTGCGGACGGCTACGAGGTCTTCGACGTTCGGAATGCCTCGGAGATAGAGAACGTGTGGCAGCCCGGTGCGAAGCAGCTGTTTCTGTACGACGACTTTCTCGGTCAAACAAGCCTTATGGAGAAGCTGTCGAAGGGTGAGGATCACTCCCTCGACTTACTAGCGCAGCGACTACGCGATTCGAAATCACACAAGATGATTCTGACCACGCGTCAGTACATCCTGACTGCAGCTCAAAGCACCTATAGTAAGTTGCGAACTGCCCGCGTTCTCGATTCAAACGTTGTTGTAGATGTCAGTACGTACAACGCGTTTCAACGCGGACATATCCTGTTCAATCATATTTACTACTCCGGGCCAGGGCAGGCCGCTAGGCGAAGTATTATCCGCAATCGCGCCTATCTCCGAGTGATTAGGCACCCCAACTACAATCCTCGTCTGATCGAGTCGATTGTGTCCGCTGCTCAAGCACTTGGGGGTGGGTCGAAGGGCGCAGGGTTTGCGGAGTTCATGTTGAGTTCGCTGAACTCGCCCTCTGCCTTGTGGAACAGTGTGTACGAGGTGGAGCTCTCCAGTGCCCAGAGAGCGCTGGCGTTAGCGATCTGTGTCGGGTTGACGGATACTTCTAAGGCAAGTGCAAGTGCGACTGCGCAATCGGTTTTATCGGCGTGGGGTGAATCTACGGTGGTAACTGACTCTGACGTAGACGTCCTCGAGGGTATTTTTATTGATGTTGACCGAGACGCGTTCGGAGAATATGAGTTCTCGGCAAAAAACCCAAGCATCAGAGACTTTCTACTATCGCGACTCTTTTCAGATCTTCGAGCTTTCAGGGCGCACCTGCAATCAGCAGAACCTTCATCGATCGCAGTCCTCTTCGCAATGCTGAGTGGCAAGGGAATCCGCGCCTCCAGGCCGTGGCAGGATCTTGAGGTTCCAAGCCGGGTGGCTCTTTTGGGAGCAGTCGATGAGTTCTTCGTGCCGATTCTGAGGCGGTCTCGAGGACTAGACGGTCTACGGCTCGTTGCCATGGGCATGGGCGTTCTGGATGATCATGCTCACAGGGGTCGGGTTAGCGCGACAACCGACATACTGAAGCTCACGCATGATTTCATGCGTGAGGAGTCAGATGTTGACGCGCGTATTCGGGCGTACTGGGCGCTTGAGCCGTTGCTGACTGCGAGTGAGGCGGAGATTCTCGCCACGGAAGTTCGCCGAGTATGGGTCGATGATGAGATTGGGATGCACGACATCTCAGCGGCTCACGAGTTTGAGCGCGAATGCGAGTCTGGGGTGGAGTCACATCTCGAAGCCATGCTTGTCGAGAGCATCGAATGGGCCCTCGATGATCCCGACAGGGACGGGTACGATTCGGATTTTGAATTGCTCCACGCTTTGCAGAGCGTACTCGAGTCTTTCCCGGTCGAATTTGTGGACGTGCAAGAGAGAGTCCGGGAGCGGTTGAATGAAGTATGGGAGCCCGACCCGGACGACGACTTCGACCGTCGTGAGTGGTCGAACAGCGACCGCGAGGATCTTCACGAGGTCGATGTCCTCTTCGCTCACCTTGGATGAACCTGGGCTACGGCATCGGCAAGGCCGAGGCCACGGAAGACGACGACTGGGACTTCTGAGTCCGTGGTGCGGCGCCACGCCGTGTGGCGCCGCACCAGGTTCGGGGCGACGCACTGTTCGGCGGTTCCTCGACGCGGCGGCGCAGCTTGATGGGGTCGCTCGCGACGTGCGGGTTCAGGCACCGTGATCTCGTGAGGCGGGCGTGAGATAAGACGCAGGGGCATCCTTCGTGTTCCGGCAGAGATCGCGGGAGCCCGAACCTCAGCGTGCGCTCAGGACGAAGGCCAGAACCGCTCCCAGGACAGTGCCCGCGAGCATCGCGGCGGCCGTCCAACCGACGACGCGACCTCGGGCGACCTGGCGTTTCGTTGCGTACACGCCCGCGCCGAGGCCACCCACCACCACTGCCGCCATCGTCACGCCGGCGACGAGCGCTTGGACCCTGTAGTCCGGCGTCGGCGGGGCAGGATCGACGAGCGGAGTCGCGAAGCGGTAGGTCATGACGACGCCGAGGGCGACGAGCGAGACCGCGGTCATCGCTGCGATCAACCCCCACGCTGTCGATGTGCGCATCCGTCACCTGTTCTTCGCGGAGTTCGATGACCGGAGGTCGCCACAGGCAGAACGCGGGTCAGTGACCCGCGGCGCGCTCCGCTTCCTTCTCCGCGACGATCCTCCGGAGGCCCGAGCTGGAGAACCGATGGTCTCGGCTGTTGAAGTAGAGCTCGATGCCACTCTCCTCGCAGTACGCGCGGCCGGTGAAGTCCCGATCGCGGTACTCATCCCCGACGATGCGCACATCGAGCTTGAAGGACCGAAGGATGTCCTCGAGGTCCTGCTCCGTCGAGTACGGCACGATCTCATCCACGTGCTGACAGCCGCGAAGCTGGATGTAGCGCTCCACGACCGTCTGCGTCGGCGCGTTCTTCTCCGGGCGGTCCAGGGTCGGATCCATCTGCAGGCCGACGATGAGGTAGTCGCACTGCCGCTTCGCCTCGGCGAGCATCATGATGTGCCCTGCGTGCAGCAAGTCGAAGGTGGAGAAGGTGATCCCCACTCGCGGTCCGGGGTTGTAGTCGCGCCGTTGCGCCATGGACTCGTCAGACAAAATGTTCCCCCCTGTTTCCCGTACTCTACCGGCCCGCGCTCGCGCGTCGATTCCGGTCGCGGAGTCGCTCGCGTCAGGCGCCGTCGCCGAGCACCGGAACGCCCCAGATGCGTGCCGCGTCAGAGATCAAACGGTCCATGCCGTCCGGTGACTCCCGGCGAAGCGGCGCGTCGTCCCTGGTCACCGGGACCGGGATCGTGGCCTGTCCCGCTCCCTGCGAGACCACGATCTCGAGGGTCGGGTAGAGGAAGGCGCCCTCCTGGATGGCACCTCTCGTCACGCCCTGGATCCGATCCCGCGGCACGCTGTATGCGGTGAGGAGACGGTCCCCGCCGCGGACCACCCGGAACCCCGAAGGGTCGATGACGCCCGTGGGGCTCGCCGTCAACAGGCCGCGGGGGGCGGGGCCGAGTGCGAGGAGGGGGATCGCACGTGACAGGTAGGCTGCAACACCGTTGAGCGCGTAGGAGCCGAAGGTTCGCGCCTGCGGCTCGCGCTCCCGCAGTGCTCGCCGCTGGGTGCGCTGCAGTCGTTGGATGCGTCCGAGCACGATCCAGATGATCAGACCCGCGAGCAGTACCCCCGTCGCGAACACCAGCGATGTCGCCACAGGCGGCTCGCCCTCGACCAGGGGACGCACGAGTGTCCCCCAGACGAAGAACGCCGCCAGGGCCACAGCCATCGCGAGCATCAGTCTGTTGGCGGGCGGGTTCCGGCGCACGAGGGCTCTCTTTCAGGAAGCAGTGAGGGCGAGGGTTGTCGGGGCTAGCTGACGCCCTGTTCGCGGCGGTTCAGCCACCCATGAGGAACGCGGCGGCGGGAAGGACCGACACGGCCCCCAGTACGGTTCCCGCGACCGGCCACGCGTAGCCGCCGCGGTCGGCACGGGCGAAGACGAGCCCGATGACGCCGAGGATGAGGGCGATGCCACCGAAGAGGAGCGCGAGCGGCAGCGTGAGGAACAACAGCCATCCGTAGTTCGGGTCCGTCGTCCCCGCCAAGACGAAGACGATTGCGGTCGGCACGATCCCCACGAGCGCCACGACGGTGGCCGCGACCCCACATCCGAAGGCTCGGCGACGAGGTGACGGGATGATCTGGCTCACGGGGCGATCCTAGCCACAGCCTGATCGCGCGACGAAAGCGTCGTTCTCGGTGACCACGGCTCCACGCGATCGGAGGATGCGAAGATGAGGGGCGAGCCGGGGGAGGGGTGGCCGATGAACACCGAACACGACGAGGGCGTCAGCGCGTTGCGAGGGGTCGTCGGCCCGGTGCTCCGCGGCGCCGGTCAGCCGACGAGGGGAGCGGAGGGCGCATGCGATCGATGACCCCGATCCCGGGGGACCCGTGGCCGCACGACATGATCATCACCGTCGACGATCGCCCTCACGCCCTGCTCGAACTGCTCTGGGTCCGGGAGGCGCACGGGCTGGTCCCCGTCGACGACGCGCTCCCGCCGCTCCTGGTCGACCGACCAGCGGAGGCGGAGCGGCCCGTGGACGCGCAGACCCGTGAGCACTGGGCGGAGGTCTGGCCCCGGATCTGGGACAAGGCTGTCGCGCACGCCGCGACGGAGCCGGATCGGGCCTTGTTCGACCGCGCCCTCGATCCGACGATGGGCCCGGATGAGCGGGAGACGCTGCTCGGCCAGCTCGTCGGCCCCACGGCGCGGGATGAGTTCGGAGACGATGTCTTCGACGACGCGGCCTACCGCGAATGGGAGCGGCGTGGCTCCGACGCGCACCTCGCGACGAACCGCACGACACTCGCGGACAGCCCTGAACACCGGGACGTGGCAACGCTCGCCGACGCCTGGCGTCGGGGCCTCGGGAAGGTGGCGACGCTGCCGTGCCGGGGGACGTACGTCCGGCAGATCGGACCGTATGCGCTCCTGGTCACCGATGAGGTGCGGAGCGACGCCGCCGCGTACCGTGCGGCGCTGGACTCGTTCGGCCGAGGTCTCCCGGAGCGCCCGTCGATGGCGTGACGGACCAGCGGCCCGAGTCAGAGGACGAGCGGGAGGAACGATACGATCAGGCCGGCGGCACCGACCGCGGCGAAGACGACCCCGACAGTCCGCAGGACCCGACGCAGATGCGGCGGCTCACCGATCCGGATGCGGGTCGGGTCGTTCGAGCTGTGGAACCCGTCGAGCCATCCATCGGTGGTGGCCGTGGGCTCGCTGCGGCGCAGCGGTCTCTCGTGGAAGTCGCCGCCTGCGAACCAGCGAGCGGTGGGGCGGCCGTCCCGATCGATCACGGCGATCTCGACGGGGATCCACTGCCCCTCGACGAGCCGGATCAGCAGGGCCACGATGAGGAGCGGCACGCCGATACCGAGGCCGATCCAGGACAGCACCTCGCCGACGACGGAGAGGGTGTCGACGAGCTGCACGACTCCATCGTAGAGAGAGGACGAGGCTCGTATCGTGACAGGTGCGTCGCGTCGCGAGCTGCACGAGACACCGTGCCTCACTCCCGACCCTCGCACGGCGCACACGGCGCGCCGATAGTCTGACCGGCATGACGGATTCCCCAGACGTCCCGACATCACGCCCGATGGATGGATGGCTCGATGCCCTGAGCCAGCCCACCGGATCGCCGGGCGGAGGAGCGGCGTCGGGAGTGATGCTCGGCCTGAGCGCCGCCCTGATGTCCATGGTGGCCGCATACACCACCGATGAGCCCGCCGCCGTCCAGAGCGCCGACCGCCTCGTGCGCCTTCGTGCCGAGATCCTGCGGGCGGTCGAAGCGGACGGACCGGTGTCGGCGGATCTCGGCGCCGCGCTCGCTCTGCCGACGGACGATGGGGCGCGGGAGGAGCGCGTCCGTGCAGCGGCCGTCGACGCCGCGCAGTCGGTCGCGAGGCTCGGGCGCCTCGCCCTCGCTCTGCTCCCCGAAGCGCGCACGCTCTCGGACGACGGCAACCCGCATCTCGCGGTGGATCTCGCCGTCGCGACGGAGGCTCTGCATGGCGGGCTGTCCGGGGCCTCTTTGAACCTGCGCGCGAATCTGCAGCTCGCCCGCAGGCACGGGGCTACCACGCCGATGCTGGCGTCCCTCACGGAAGACGTCGCGCGCCTGGCCGAGGCGCGCACTCAGGTCGGGAGGATCACTGCCGAGCTCTCGGAACGTCTGGACTGACGCGGGCACCGAGCGCGCATGAGGGACTCACCCCTGCGTGAGGCGATACGAGGGTCGGCGCAGCGCGCGCACCGAGGGATACGTCTCCGCCCCAGGGAGTGGGCGCCGATCGATGTCGAAGCGCAGATTCGCGTCGTCCTCAGTGTGGGGTGACTCGAGCCGCACGTCGGCGAACGGGCGCCACCTCCCACCCGGCGAGGCGAAGTACAACCGGAGCTCCCACGGTTCGATGTCGACTGCTCGGCGGAGCTCGCGGAGCCCGCCAGGAAGCCTGCGCGACGGCACAGTGCGCGCGCACAGCATGATCGGCCCGCTCGGCGTCCGGTATGGGACAACGCTGCTGAGGGTCGCTCGGGTCGGCGTCAGACGGGGGAGGAGCAGGAAGCGACCGGGCACGCCGATGCCCGTGGAGGCCAGCTGAAGGTCGACCTCGTCATCGCCCTGCGCCCAACGCAGACCGAGCCCGTAGACGTCGGGCGCCCACGTCGGCAGTCCGATCGAGCGCGAGACTCGGGCGACGACGGGCACCTCAGCGGCGTGCGGATCGTCGATCCCCGCGATGCCGGAACCGGGATGGGGCCGCATCACCAGTCTCCCGTCGAAGACGGCACCGTGCGCGTGGATCGGCCGAGGACGTCGGACGACGAGGATGGCCGCCATGGCCGCTCGAAGGACCATGGCCAAGACCCGGGACAGGAAAGCGCTCATGCCGCCATGATGATCCCGGCTCCCCGGCGGATCGACCCCTTGGCATCGTTCCCCGGTGACTCGCTACCATGTCGACGCGAGGAGCTCGGCGGTCCGGGGGCGTCTCCATCTTCGGTCTGCAGGGCTGTCTTGATAGCATCCCGCCCATGAGCACGCCGGACTCCGATGCCGCTCGGCCCGAGCACGACCGCGCCGCAATCAAGGAGCGCGTGTACGCCACCTTCACGGGCCTCGCCATCGTGCTCGTGCAGAACTCCAACGTGGAGCACACCAGCGCCCTGCAGGCCACGGTGACTCTGCTCGTCGGCATCGTCGCCATCGCCCTCGCGGGCTTCGCCGCCGATCTGGTCGCCCATCTCGCGGCGCACGGCAGCTTCCCCCGAGGGTCCGAGCTGCGGGATGTGCTGCGGCTCACCGGTACAGCGCTGGGATCGGCGGCGGTGCCACTGCTCGTCCTCCTCGTCGCCGTGCTCGGATGGATCGAGCTGCGGACGGCGCTGACCATCGCGTCGATCGTCTACGTCGCGATCCTCGGACTCATCGGATACGTCGCCGTCCGCCGGACAGGAGTGAGCGGATGGCAGCAGCTCATCGCCCTGGGGATCCTCGTCGGGCTCGGCGGCATCGTCGTGCTCGTCCAACAGCTCGCGCACGGACACTGACGGACACACCCGTTGCGCGGGCCGTACGCATGGTTCATCCTGAACGTGCTGCACCGATCGACTCGGGGGGCCTTGCCGGTCGCGCTGCGGCCGACGGAGCGCCTGCCACCCAACTCCCTCCCCCGGCGGGCGCTCCGCTGCGCGAGAGGGTGCTCGCTTGCGCGAGAATCCCGGGACTCACCCGGGTGAACATCGCTCAGCCCCTTTTCGCTGAAGGAGCTTGTGCCTATCGTCGGTGACCAACGGCGGGCTGTCGCAGGTCGGGGAACCCGTCACTCGGATCATCGGCGAGATCGAGGGACACCATGCACACCGAGACGACGCGATCGCGTACGCGCACGGCAGGGGCTCTTCTGGCGACGGCCATCGCTGCGGCGATGGTGCTCTTCGGAGCTACCCCGGCATCGGCTCTGTGGGATCCCGATCCGGTGCTTCCGCGGGCCGGCTTCTTCACGCAGGTCACCATCACCGGCTCGCAGTACCCGACGAACGTGACCGGCGAGCTGACGACGCTGGGGCCCACGCCCGGCCCCTATCCGGCGACCGGGGCCTCCGTGGAGGCCGTGAGCCCCCAGCTGATCACCATCGCCGATCCGGTCTCGGGGGCGACGGCCTCGGCGTACTGCATCGATTTCAGTACCGAGACCGGCGTCGGGGCGGGCTACAACATCGGCGAGTGGGACGAGTCCAACGTGCCCAACCTCGACTACATCAACTACATCCTCACCAACTACTTCCCGTTCGACACGAGCAACCCGATCTCCGGGCTCACCCTCGCCCAGCAGGTGGCGGCCGTGCAGAGCGCGATCTGGTACTTCAGCGACGGATTCGTCCTGGCCACCGGCACCACCGCGACCATCCGGAACGCCACGGCCGCTGTCGTCCAGGATGCGCTGGACAGCGGAGGTCTCCCGGAGCCGTCGGTGCCGACGCTCGGCATCGAGCCCGGCACGACGACGATCCCGGAAGACGGCTCGATCGTGGGACCGTTCACCGTCTCGGGCACCGCCAGCGGCACGCTCGACGCCGCCGCGGGCGTCGAGGTCTTCCTCGATCAGGCCGGAACCCAGCCCGTTCCGGTCGGCACGGCTGTCGCGTCCGGGGCGCAGCTCTGGGCGCGCTGGACCGGACCCGCGGCACCCGTGAACGGCTTCCGGATCACGGCGCAGGTGCCCCTGACGCAGGGCACGGTCTATCTCTACGACCCGGAGTCCTCGGACAGACCCGCAGCGCAGAAGCTGGTCCTCGCGCAGACGACGACGCTCCCGGTCCGCGCCGGGGTCCGGGCGACGCCCTACGCCTCCGGCGAGATCACCGTGCAGAAGATCATCACCGGTGACGGCGCGGGACTTCAGGGCGCCATCACGATCGACCTGGCCTGCACGCCCGCCCCGGCACCGGGCGTCGTCGTCTCCGCCACGGTCCCCGCCGGAGCGACGGCCGCCGACCCCGTCGTCTTCTCCGGGCTGCCGGATGGCGCGACCTGCACGGTCAGCGAGTCCGCGGACGGCGCCAACGACGCGGTCACGCTCGCCGCGCAGACCATCGAACCGGCGACCGTGACGGTGGACGCCGTTGCGACCACCCCGGTGGCGGTGACCGTGACGAACACCTACGACCCCGTCGAGTCGCCGAGCAACGGCGGCGGCGAGGAAGGCGGCGAGGGCGGCGGTGAGGGCGAAGGGCTCGCCGCCTCCGGGCCGACGCCGATGACGGGCGCGCTGACGGTGGCCGGGCTCGGTCTCCTGCTCGCGGGTGCCCTGCTACGGGTGCGGCGACGGGCGAACCTGCGCTGACGATGCCTCGTCCTCGTCCTCCCGCCGCGTCAGATGGTCGGCGAGTTCGGGCACGAGCACGAGGACGACGTCGACGAGCTTCCAGTCCAGCTCGTGGCACTCCTGGCGCGCGCGGTCGAGGTCGGCCAGGGAGGGCAGGGCATCGTCGACGGGCACGATGAACGCTTCGACGTGGAAGAACTGGCCTTGATCCCTCGTCCGCACCGCGACGTCGCGGACCCAGGGCAGGGTGCGGAGGTGGTCCAGCACGGCGTGGGAGTCGGGGTGCGGCTTCTCGTCGTCGAAGGTCGTCGCCCTGGTGTCCATGAGGTCGGTGATCGCGGCTCGGGTGTTGCGCCACCCGTCCCAGAGGATGCTCCCCGCGATGAAGGTCGCCGCGGCGGCGTCCGCCCACCACAGCCCGAGCCCGATCCCGCCGACCCCGACGATCGAGCCGGCCGCGGTCATCCAGTCGGCCTTGTTCATGTCCGCATCGGCATAGAGGACCTTGTTGTGCAGATCCTTGGCCAGGCGCATCTTCACACGCCCGAAGTAGATCGGCAGCGGAATGGTCAGCGCCATCATGCCCATCATCAGCCAGCCCGACCAGATCACGTGGCCGAACACCTGGACCGACCCGATCGGAGGCCGGTCGCCGCTCACCAGCCCGATGACGGAATCGACCAGGAGGAACGCGCCCATCGCGAACAGGGCGACGCCGGCGACGAGGTGGGCCACACCGACGGAGCGGAAGAACCCGTACGGGTATTTGACGGTCGGCGGCTTCGCGATGATGCGGACGGCGACGAGGAAGGCGATCGGCGGGGCGAGGGAGAGCAGGTCCTCGATCCACGCGGCCTTCATCGCCTGCGAGCTGCCCATGACGAGGTAGACGCCGGTGATCGCCACTGCGAGGAACGCGAGCGTGAACCACTCGTAGCGGATCGCTCGACGCAGGGTGTCCTGCTGCGCGGGCGGAAGGTCGGGGTGAGCCCTCATCGCGCGTCTCCTCGTTCGAGCAGGAAGGTCTCCAGGGTGGTGAGGAACCGGTTCTCCCCCAGAACGGTGAGCATCACGTGCTTCTTCGTCTCGCCCGCGGTCGTCGCGTCGTCGAATGGGACGGTCATCGCCGCCTTCTCGACCCAGGGGGTGTCGTCGGTGAACCCGCCGACGGCCAGGTCGAGGGCATGGTCGTGCAACCGCTCGGCCAGGTTCGCCTCGCTGTCGACGGTCCAGACGACGGTCGCGTCCAGCGTCTCGGCGAACTCCTCCACGAGGCGCACTTCAACCCCGGCCGGGTCCGACGGATCGGTCGTGTCCGTCCACGGCGGGTTGTGCGTGATCCCGACCCGGATCTGGCCGTCGCGGGCCTTGTCGAGGGTGCCGTCGACGTCGGCGGGGATCGCCGTGCAGCCGGCGAGCGCTGCCGCGATCGCCGCGGCACCGGTGACGCTCGCGATCGCCCTTCGGTGATGACGCATCCACATGGCTTCGCCTCTGCCCCTCGCATAGGAAGACGCGCCGCACAGGCGGCGCGCCGGGTCATGGACCTCACCATAGCGCCGCGTCGGTGGAAAGCAATTCCCGGGCAGCGCGTCGCCGATTTCAGCGGGCGCGGGCTTCCTCGAGGTAGTTGTAAGCGGTCACCCGTGAGATCCCGAGCCGCTTCGCGATCGCCTCGACGGACTTGCGCATCTGGGTGGCTCCGCGCTGATCCAGGCGCTCCAGGACGCTGATCCTGTCGTCGCGGGACATCGCCTCGACAGGCCTGCCGATGTCCCGGATCGCCTCGGTGATCATCGCATCCATCACGGATACGAGGTCGGTGCCGAAGTGCTCCTTCGGCGCGGACTCCGATGCGGTGGCGGGCAGGAGCGCGTCCAGCAGATTGCGGGCCTCGCGGAGCGGACTGACGTCGACGTTGATGCACAGCGACGCGATGATGTCGCCCTCCCGGTTGTGGAAGTAGATGGACGAGCAGCGGAGCTCCCGGCCGTCGCTCGTGTGGGCGGTGTATCCGAACGCGTCGTGATTCTTCTGCCGATCCCGCAGCACGTCGAGTCCGAGCGAGGTGGAGGGCCCGCCGACGGCCCGTCCCGTGACATGGCCGTTCTCGATCGCGACGATCGTGTGGCCGAGGTCCACGTCGTTCCCGTCGAGGTTGTGGAGCACGACCTCGACGGAGGGTCCTGCCGCCGCAGCGAGCGCCGGCAGCAGAGGCCGGTACATCTGCAGAACCTCCTCGGCGCTCTCGTAGGTCTGCTGGCGGGACGGCAGCGGGAGCGACGCGGCGGCTCCTTCGCCGGCGGGGACTGGGAACACGGTGAACACCTCAAGCTGAACAAAAAGTACGAGTCATAGACAGAATGTCTCTGCCCCTGTTAGTTTATCGACGCCGGGGACGGTGGTCGAGGGGCGACCGCGGCCCGGCAGCGACTCATCTGGCAAGGAGGCTGGGATGACCACGACCGCGGCTCGGGGCCGACTCACGGCGAAGCAGCGCAAGACGATCGCCGGCGGTGCGATCGGCACGATCATCGAGTACTACGACTACTACCTGTACGGTCTGGCCGCGGCTGCGGTCTTCCCTGCGGTGTTCTTCTCCTCGAACGACCCGGTCGTCGCGCAGCTGTCGTCATTCGCGACGTTCGCCGTCGGGTTCTTCCTTCGTCCGCTGGGCGGCATCATCTGGGGGATCGTCGGTGACAGAGTCGGACGCAAGGTCGTCCTGATGAGCACCGTGGTCGGCATGGGGGTCGCCACCACGGGCATCGGACTCATCCCCTCCGACCAGGCGATCGGCATCGCCGCCCCGCTCCTGCTGCTCCTGTGTCGGCTCCTGCAGGGCTTCTTCGTCGGCGGGGAGATGGGGGGAGCGGCGACGATGGTGGTCGAGGCGGCTCCCACCGGCAAGCGCGGGCTCTACGGGGCCTTCCTCATCAGCGGGGCGGGAATCGCCAACGTCTTCTCCGGTGGGCTCATGGCAGCGCTCGGAGCCACCGATGACTCGTGGTTCCTGCAGTGGGGCTGGCGCATCCCGTTCGTGCTCTCGATCGTCCTCGCGATCGCCGCCGTGGTGCTGCGTCGTCAGCTCGAGGAGTCGGATGCCTTCACCGAGACGCAGACGCTGCAACTCACGATGGTCGGCAAGAAGGTCAACCCGCTGGTCGAGGCGTTCCGGCATCCGAAGAACGCGATCATGGGCGTCCTCATCGGCCTTCCGCAGTCGATCGCCGGCTACGTGGTGCTCACCTACGGTCTGGCCTTCATGGTCTCCAACGAGGAGCTCCCTGCCTGGATGGGCTTCGCCGGGACCATGATGGTCGGCCTCCTGCAGATCTTCGTGGCTCCGCTCTGGGGCGCGATCTCCGATCGCATCGGGCGCCGTACCGTGTACATCATCGGCTGTCTGGGATTCGCCGCCATGGTGTACCCGGCGTTCCTCATGTTCAGCACGGGCAACATGTGGTTGATCTGGCTGGGGCAGATCCTGGGCTTCGTCGTGTTCGGCGTCGCGATGCAGGCGACGCTGGCGACCATGCTCGCCGAGATGTTCGACCCTGAGGCGCGGACCACCGGTGTGAACATCGGGTACCAGATCTCCAATACCCTCGGCGGCGGACTCGCTCCGCTCATCTGCACGGCGCTGGTCGCGGCGGCGGGGGGAGCCTTCTGGCCCGTCGTGATCTACTCGGCCGTCATCGCCGTGGTCGGGGTGATCGCGACGCTCTCGGCATCGATCATCCCCGACGTCGAAGGGGCCGGACGCCTGCATGCGCTGGCCGGGACGCCGTCCGCGGAGGAGGCGCCGCTGGACGGCGGTGCACCGGGAGCAGTCGAGCGGGCGTCGAGAGGGTAGAGCTTCATCGTGCAGATCGTGCGCACCCGGTGGGACGTCGTCGTCGCCTGCGCCCTGATCGTGCTGTCCTTCGTGCCAGGGGTGGCGCAGCAGGGACTGGAACTCGCCGGCCTCCCGGATCGACACCTCGATCCGGGAGGTCTCATCCTGATCGCGGCGCAGGGCGGCAGCGTGGCGCTGCTGCGGAGGTGGCCCGGGACGGCGCTCGCCCTGTGCTTCTCGGCGTTCGCCGCCTTCCAGCTTCTCGGGTATCCGACCACCGTCGCCGCTCTCGGACTCCTGATCTGCCTGGTCGGCGCGGGTGCCCTCGCGTCCCGACACCGCGGCGTCATTGCCGCGGGGATGCTCTCCTGCTATCTCGTCTTCGCGGTGGTGCTCCTTCAGATCGACCAGAGCCTCGCGATCACGGACGCGGTGGTCTTCGGCGTGATGCTCGCGGCGCTGTGGCTCTGGGGCTCGTGGCTGCGAACCCAGACGGCGGCCCGACGGGAGCGCGCGCGACAGGCGGAGAAGGACGCGATCGCCGCGGAGCGCGCGCGGATCGCCCGAGAGCTGCACGATGTGGTCACGCATCACGTGACGGCGATGATGATCCAGGCCGAGGCGGGGCGGCTGCGCCCCGGCCTCGACGAGGACACGAACCGCGTGCTCGCCTCCATCGCCGAGGGAGGTCGCGCGACGCTGGTGGACCTGCGGAGTCTTCTGGGCGCGCTCGAGGCGACCGCCGACGGCTCCCGTGAACCGGCGCTGCAGACGATCGCGGAGCTCGTCGCCCGTGCCCGGTCGACCGGGCAGACGGTCCGGCTCGAGGAGCGGGGGGAGCGCCGGGTGCTGCGCGGAGCCGCAGGACTCGCGGTGGTGCGCGTCGTGCAGGAGAGCATCACCAACGCGAGGAAGCACGCCCGAGACGGCGCGGCCGATGTCCGCGTGGAGTACGCTCCGGATGCGATCCTGGTCGAGGTGACGAGTCCGCGCGGCCGCACGGCCGCCTCGGACACCACGGTCGGAGGGCGAGGAGTGATCGGGATGCGCGAGCGGGTGGAGAGCCTGGGCGGGGAGTTGCATGCCGCCGGGGAGGGCGATCTGTTCGTCGTGCGCGCGAGGATCCCGGCATGAGTCCGTCGGACGCACCGGCACCCCTGCGCATCGTGGTGTGCGACGACCAGGAGCTCGTCCGCACGGGCTTCGTCACGATCATCGACGCCCAGCCGGACATGACGGTGGTCGGGCAGGCCGCGAACGGCGAGGAGGCTCTCCGGGTCGCCGCCCGGGAGGAGCCCGACGTCGTGGTGATGGACATCCGGATGCCGATCCTCGACGGCATCGAGGCGACCAGGAGGATCGCCGGGCCCGATGTCGACAGGGCGGCACGCGTGCTCGTGGTCACCACTTTCACGATGGACGCCCTCGTCTACGACGCTCTGCGGGCCGGCGCGAGCGGCTTCCTCCTGAAGGATGCGCGACCAGACGAGCTGACGGCGGCGATCCGGACCGTCGCCGCAGGGGAGTCGTTGATCGCCCCGGCGGTGACGCGGGCGCTCATCGGCCGCTACGGTGAGCGTCTCCGGCCATCGGGGCAGGAGAGTGAGCGGTTCGATGCGCTCACCGCGCGCGAGCGGGAGGTCCTGCTCCTCCTCGCCGACGGTCGCTCGAACGCCGAGATCGCCGGACAGCTCGTGATCAGCCAGGAGACGGTGAAGACCTACGTGTCGCGGCTGCTGGTGAAGCTCGGCGTGCGGGACCGGGTGCAGGCGGTCGTGCTCGCGCACCGTCTCGGCCTGGCCACCTGACGACCTCGCCCTCGCCCCGCGGCGGTCCGGCGCTTTCGCATCCCCCGAGCGAGGGACCTGAGATGTCCACGGTCGGGCGATTCGCCCCGCTCCCGGCGTCCGTAGCGTCGTTCCTGCAGCAGTCACGAGGAGGAACGATGAACGACACGACGTGGGATCCGGACCAGGCGGAGAAGCCCGAGCGACCAGGAAGGCCGGGTCGGAGATGGGTACGGACGACCGTCCTCGTCGTCGGGCTCGGTGCGGCGATGCTGGGCGCCAACGCCGCCGCCGCTGGAGTGCAGAACGCGGCGCTCAGCCTCGTCGTCGGGCCGGCGCTCGCCGCGGGCATGATCGCCCTGTACGTCTGGGCAGGACGCCACCTCGAACGGCGAACCGTGACCGAGTTCCCCCGGGAGTCCGCGCGGAGGCACGTGGTCCTCGGCGCCCTCGGGGGGCTCGGGCTCGCGACGTTGTCGATCGGGATCATCGCCCTCTTCGGCGGCTACCGGATCACCGGATGGGGGTCGCTCGCCGGAGCACTGGCGCTCGTGGGGACGATGTGCGCCGTCGCCGTCTCGGAGGAGGTGTTCTTCCGCGGGGTCGTGTTCCGCCTGCTCCAGGGACGATGGGGCGCGACCGTGGCCCTGCTCGCATCGGCGGCGATCTTCGGCCTCCTCCACCTCGTCAACCCCGGTGCGTCGCTGTGGGGCGCGGTCGCCGTCGCGGTCGAAGCCGGGCTGATTCTCGGCGCGGCCTACCTGCTCACCGGCTCCCTCTGGCTGGCGATCGGTCTCCACCTCGGCTGGAATGTCGCCATCGGTGGGATCTTCGGAACGGTGGTGTCCGGATCGGCGGCTCGCGACGCCCTGCTCACGGGGGCGACCTCCGGTCCCGAGTGGTTGACGGGAGGCGCTTTCGGGCCGGAGGGAAGCGTCGTCTCCATCGTCGTCTGCCTGGCGGCGACCGGGGTCCTCCTGTGGGTCGCTCATCGCCGCGGTCGTGTGCTCGGGCGGATGCGATGACGTCGGGGGTGGCCGCAGGTCACGGCCGCCGCGACTCCTCCCGCGGAGGGTCGTCGCCTTCGCCGTCGTCGTCGTTCTCGACGCGGATGCGCCGTCCCTCCTCGATGTCCTTCCGCTCCTTCTCCGCCCGCTTGTCGCTCTGGCGGGTGTCGCGTGCGGGGAGCTGGATGTCGCGCTCGGCGGCGATCCCGGCCTGAAGCTGGCGGCCGCGTTCCAGCTCCGCGTCGAATTCCGCGCCGAACAGCAGGGCGAGGTTCGCGATCCACAGCCACAGCAGGAACACGATGACGCCCGCCATCGATCCGTAGGTGCGCTCGTAGTTGGAGAAGGTGGTGACGTAGAGCACGAAGCCGAGGGTGGCGACGGCCAGCACGACGATCGCCACGAGGGCACCCATGCTGATCCACCGGAACTTGGGCTGCTTGGCGTTCGGGGTCGCGTAGTAGAGCATCGCGACGAGGAAGACGACGACGAACAGCAGCAGCGGCCACTTGGCGATGCTCCACGCGAGCTGCACGCCCTCGCCGGCGCCGATCGCGTCGCCCAGCGCCGACACCACATCTCCGGAGAGCACGAGCACGATGGCGACGATGGTCAGCGAGACGACGGTGATGAGCGTGACGAGCAGCTGCATGGGGCGCAGCTTCCAGAACGGCCGCCCCTCCTCGATCTCGTAGATGCGGTTCATCACCCGGCTGAACGCCCCGACATAGCCCGAGGCCGACCACAGCGCGAGGAGGATTCCGGTCACGAGCGCGATGCCGGCGCCGGGAGCCTGGGAGATCTGCTCGATCGGACCGCGGAGAGCTTCCGCGGTCTCCGGCGGTGCCACGTCGCCGATGATGCCGAGCACGGCGTCGGCGGCGGCCCCGCCCTGGCCGAACACGCCGAGCAGCGAGAAGACGGCGATCATGGCGGGGAAGATCGAGAGCACCGCGTAGTACGTGAGGGCCGCGGCGCCGTCCATGCACTGATCGGCGGAGAACTCCCGGACGCTCTTGACCAGGACGTACTTCCACGACCGCTTCTGCAGATCGGTCGGGCTGTCCGGCTTCTCGTCGTGCTCTGGCGATGGAGCGGACGCGGATCCGCTTCGTCCTGTGGCTGCCTTCGACATGGCTCCTCCTCGGCGTCGGCGCGAGCACTGCTCCCGCGATCCAGTCCTATGAGGAGAAGAGGTGTTCCGGCACGGGGGTTGCGCGAAGACGAGACGAGGGGGATGCTGTGCCGGCGTGCGGTCATGCGGCCGGGTAGGTGACCGTCCCGTCCGCGCGGACGACCGCGCCGGTGCTGAGCTCTGCCGGATCGACGTGCCCGGGACCGAGGATGTGGCGGACGACTTCGTCCCGCGCGAGGAGGTGGTCGGCGATGATCCGTCGATGGCACCGCCACCACACGCTCTCCGAGCACATCACCGTGACGCGCCGCTCGCGGCCCTCGGCGCGGAGCTCGTCCAGGGCCTGCCCGAAGTCCGCGGAGAGGGCGTGATCGGCGTAGTTGTGGAAGCTGCGGTTCTGCCACCACGCGTTGGTCTCGAAGGGAACGTCCCTGCTCACGGGGCGGCGACCCGTCAGCCCCTCTGCACGGTGGTAGGCGATCCCGGCGGTGCGGAGGGAGGACGCGAGTGCGTCCTGGTCGAACTGCGGATGCCGCTTCGAACCGGGGAGGCGGCGCACGTCCACGACGCTCTCCACACGGCTCTCCTGCACCAACGCGAGGAACTCATCGATCGTGCGGGTGGAGTGCCCGATGGTGAAGAACGGCTCAGACATGAGGCGTCCGCACGTCCGCGCGTCCGTAGTCGCCGAGCTTCTCCACCGCGAAGTCGAGGAGGGCATCGGCACGCGACGTCAGGGTCATGTCCGCCGGCCAGATCCCCACGACGTGGGAGACCGTCACCGGGGGGTCCAGGGGGCGGATCACGACCGGGCGTCCCTCGCTGCTCACGGGCAGGGTGTTGGGGCGGGACATGAGGAGGCCGTAGCCCAGGCCTCGGCCCACGAGGGCTTCGACGAGGGCGAGCTGGCTGACGCGGGCCTCGATCCGGGGCTCGAGTCCGCGCGCGGTGAAGGCATCGATGACGTTGCGCGTCCCCGGGCTGGCGTCGTACTGGATGTAGGGCTCGTCGGCGAGGTCCGGCAGGTCCAGGGTCGCCGCATCGGCCAGCGGGTGCGCGGGCGGCAGGTGGACCTCGAGCTCGGTGGCATAGATCCGCCGACGACGGTACCCGGCGGGCAGGGACACGTTGTACACGAGCGCCACATCGAGGTCTCCCGCGTCGAGTGCCGCGAGGAGTTCCTCGTTCGTGCCGATCATGATCTCGAGCTGCACGCCCGGATGGCGCTTCGGGAAGCCTTCGAGCAGCTCCGGAACCACGCTGGTCGCGAAGCTGGCGTAGCACCCGAGCGTGACCGGGCCGCGCAGCTCGGTGCCGCGGCGCGCGTCGAGGACGAGCTCCTGAGCATCCGCGACGATCCGACGGGCCTGCTTGGCGAACTGCTGACCGGTCGGCGTCAGAGTGAGGCCGCGTGCCTTCCGTCGCACGCAGAGCTGGGCGCCGACCGCCCGCTCCAGGCTCGTCACCGCCTGGGACAGCGCCGATTCCGAGATGTGCAGATGAGCTGCCGCGGCGCTGAGGGTCGGGAAGTTGGGCAGGGCGGCGAACAGCTCGAGCTGCCTCATGCTCACGTCGGACATGACGGCCCCCCTCGATTCTTCTTCCGCTCACCTGAACTATAACCACGAAGAAGTGCGATTTACGTACAGAGTCCCCGCCCTCACGATGAGAGGGACACATCCCGATCCCCTCGCTCGCGAGGGGGACAACGACGTTAGGGACGACCATGACCTCCTCTTCCGCATCAGGCAACGCCAGCTCGCAGCGCCGCATCGCCTTCGCGACGATCATCGGCACGACCATCGAGTGGTACGACTTCTTCATCTACGCGACGAGCGCCGGGCTCGTCTTCGCACAGCTCTTCTTCCAACCCGCCGGCAAGGAGATCGGCCTGCTGCTCTCCTTCGCCACGGTCGGCATCTCCTTCCTCTTCCGTCCGCTCGGCGCCTTCCTGGCCGGGCACTTCGGCGACGTCCTGGGGCGGCGCACGATGCTCGTCCTCACCCTCGTGCTGATGGGAGCGGCCACCACCCTCATCGGTCTGTTGCCGACGTACGCCCAGATCGGGATCGCCGCGCCGATCCTCCTCCTGCTGCTCCGGATCCTCCAGGGTCTCTCGGCCGGCGGTGAGTGGGGAGGCGCGGTGCTGATGGCCGTCGAGCATGCCCCGGCCGACCGTCGAGGGCGCGCGGGGTCGTGGCCCCAGCTCGGGGTGCCCCTCGGCTTCCTCCTCGCCTCCGGAGTGACGGCCCTCATGACCGGCGTCATCACCCCGGGTGCCGCGTACCTGGAGTGGGGCTGGCGCGTGCCGTTCCTGGTGAGCGTCGTGCTCATCGCCGTCGGGTTCGTCATCCGGCGCTCCGTGTCGGAGAGCCCCGTCTTCGCGGAGATCGCACGCCGCGGACGGCAGTCCCAGGCGCCGATCGTGACCCTGTTCCGGCGCCACTGGTATCTGGTGCTCCTGGCCGCCCTCGTGTTCGCGGGCAACGGCACGCTCGGGTACATGACGACGGGTGGCTTCCTCAACAGCTATGCGATCAACGTGCAGAGCCTCGACACCACGGCGGTGCTCGTCGCCGCGTCGGTGGCCGCCGTCGTCTGGTTCTTCTCGACGCTCCTCGCCGGGTACCTCTCCGACGTGATCGGGCGGCGGAGCACCTTCCTGATCGGTTTCGCCCTGCAGGCTCTCGTCGTCTTCCCCGTGTTCTGGCTCGTCGACCACGGAGGTCTGCCGGGGCTGTACACCGCGCTCGTCCTCATCTCGACCGGACTGGGCCTCACGTACGGGCCGCTGGCCGCCTGGTACTCGGAGATCTTCCCCGCCTCGATCCGCTTCTCGGGCGTCTCGATCACCTACGCGATCGGCGCGGTGCTGGGTGGTGCGTTCGCACCGATGATCGCCCAGCTGCTGCTCGATAGGACCGGTACGACCGTGGCCGTGTCGGCCTACCTCCTGGTGGCCTCGCTCCTCGGCGGCATCGCGACGCTGTGTCTGCGGGACCGATCGGGGATTCCGCTGGGACCGGACCACGAGGCCGAGCAGGCCACGGGAGCCACGATGTTCCGGTCGCGTCCGGCTGCGCCCGCGCCGGCCGCGAAGTGAGAGGACGCCTGTTCGTGCGTCATTCGATGAAGGAGAGGCAATGGTAGACAGCAGGACGAGGATCGCCGTGATCGGCGGGGGGATGGGCGGGCTCACGGCCGCGATCGCCCTCGACCGGATCGCCGGTGCCCAGGTCACCGTGTTCGAGCAGGCGACGGCGCTCGGCGAGGTGGGAGCAGGCGTGACCGTCGCCCCGAACGCGCAGCGCGTGCTGGACGCCCTCGGTGTGCTCGACCAGGTGCGACGGGCCGGGGCGACCCCCGACGGGCACGGCGTCTACCTGGATGCGAGTGGGGCGCTCGTCACCGACGCGGCGTGGGAGGACTCCGCGAAGCAGTACCGGAACATCGGGATGTACCGCCCGGATCTCATCGAGGTCCTGGCGCGCGAGGTCGACGGGGAGAGCATCCGCCTCGGGCACCGCCTGGCCTCCCTGCGCACGGAGGAGTCCGGCGTCCGCGTCACCTTCGAGAACGGGGTGACCGACCTCTTCGACGCGGTCATCGGGGCGGACGGCATCCATTCCGTGGTGCGCCGCAGCATCGTGCCCGATCCGGAGCCCGTGTACTCCGGCTACATCGTCTACCGGGGCGTCGTCGACGCCTCCCACCTGCCCGCGGACTGGCCGCGGATCAGCCAGGTGTGGATGGGGGATCAGCGGCACTTCATGTGCTACCCGCTGCAACAGCGCACCCTGTTCAACTTCGTCGCCGGGGTGCCCAGCGACCGCCCGCTCCACGGCCCCTGGTCCGGCCCCGCCGACGTGAGCGAGCTCCGCGCCGAGTTCGCCGGCGAGATGTGGGACATCCGGCTCCAGCGCTTCCTGGGAGCGATCGAGAAGACGTTCTGGTGGGGGCTCTTCGACCACGAGCCGCTCCGCAACTGGTCCCACGGAGCGGTGACCCTGCTCGGCGACGCCGCACACACGATGCTGCCGCACCAGGGCCAGGGCGTGAACCAGGCGATCGAGGACAGCATGGCGCTGGCCGTGTTCCTGAAGGCCGCCGACACGGTCGCCGACATCCCGGAGGCGTTCCGGCGCTACACCTCGGTCCGCATGCAGCGGACCGCGATCCTGCAGCACGGCTCACGGCGGGCGGGGTGGATGTTCGACGCGCAGCACGAGTTCGCGGACCGGCGGAAGCGCGACACCGACCTGCGCGTCGGGCGCGACTTCCGCCGGAGCGCGGTCTTCGACTACGACGCGAGGAAGGTCGCCGAGAGGGCGCTGGCCCGCTTCCGGAAGGAGCAGTACGCATGACCTCGATCAGCATCATCGGCAGCGGGAGGATGAGCGCGGCGATCGCGGACGTCGCCGCGCGCGCCGGCGCGGGTATCCAGATCGTCCGTCGGAGCACCGCCAGTTCCTCCGGCGACCGCCCCGACGTCACGTATGCCGCGCTCGGCGACGACCTCACGGGCGACCTGGTGGTGCTCGCAGTCCCCTCTGCGGTGTACCCGAGCATCCTCGACCACTATCGCGAGCGCCTGCGCGACAAGGTCGTGATCGATATCAGCAACCCCATCGACTTCACGACCTACGACGAACTGACCGTCCCGTCCGATTCGTCGAGCGCCGCGGAACTCGCGCGGATGCTCCCCGAGGGGGCAGCGGTCGTCAAGGCGTTCAACGTCAACCTCGGCGACACCCTGGTCACCGGCACCAACGGCACCACGCGGACGACGGTCCTCTTCGCCGGTGACTACGCGGAGGCGAAGATCGCCGTCGCGTCGCTGATCGAGGATGCGGGACTCCGCGCCGTCGACGTCGGTCCGTTGTCCCGCGCTCGGGAGCTCGAGGCGATGGGGTTCCTCCAGATCGTCCTCGCCGCGCTCGGCGCCACGAGCTACGAGTCGGGATTCACCCTGCTGCCCTGAGGGTTCCGCGTCTGGTCGTGCCGGGAACGTGCACGGGACACGATGCTGCGGGTCCGCCCCGGAACGGGACGGACCCGCAGCGCCGAGGCTCAGCCGGCCGCCGGCGCGATCTCGTTCGGGGTGACCTCCAGCTCGGTGCTCGCGAGCACCTCGCCCGTCCTGAGGTCGACCGCGTGCACGCTGTCCGCGGCGGGCTCGGTCACGTAGGCGATGTCACCGGCGACGACGATGGCGGGGTGCGGGTCCTGCCACTCGGCCGGCCCTTCCCACGCCTCGATGACGGGGTAGGAGTCGGTGATCTCCCCGGTCTCGGGGTCGAGCACATGGATGGCACCGTCGGCGCCGAGGATGTAGGCCAGGTCGTCCGGCCCCCGCACGACGTCGCGGAAGGTGTACTCCGCTCCCTCCGGCAGGGACACGACCTCGGACGTCATCGCCGCGGTGTCGATGAGCGTGACGGCGTCGAGCAGGTACCCCTCGGCGTCGGGATCGTTCTTGTAGTCGCCCACCACGATCGGGCTCGTCTCGCTCACGTAGGCGTTGCCCATGCGGCCGTACGGCTGGTCCGGGGCGGCGAGCTTGGTGATCTCGCCGTCCTTGTAGACGAGCGCGCCGTCCTCGCAGCCGAAGACGACGACCTCGTCGGACGCCGTGCCTTCGCCGTGGACGCCGGGGCACTGATCGGACGCCGCGATCTCCGTGCCCTCCGCATCGCGCACCACGATGCCGCTGCGACCGTCCGCATCGCCCACCGTGGTGAGGAACGTGCCGTCCTCCAGCAGCACCGAGACACCGTGGTGCGCCTCGACGCCGTCGATGGTCTCCACTTCCGGGAGGCCGTCGTCGCCGAGGGCGGCGGTGTCGAAGATCGTGGTGTCGCTCGTGCCGTCGGCGTAGAGGATGGTCTTGCCACCGTGACGGACCACGTGGCCGGGGGTGTCGGCCGCGAACACCGTGTCGGTCAGCGCCGCATCATCGGTCGACCCGGCTCCGGTGTCGAGTACCTGGAAGCCCTCGCTCATCGTCACCATGACGTGGCGACCGTCGCCCGCCGGGTTCAGGCGGGTGAACGGCTCCGAATCGAAGTCGGCGACGGTGTCGAGGGTCTCCCCGTCGAGGACGAGGATGCCGCCCTCGTACGAGATGGCCACCCGGGGGCCGGGGTCCGACTCCGGGGCATCGCTTCCGGCGGAGCCGGACCCGGGGCTGGTCGAGCAGGCGGCGAGCGTCACGGCGGCGCCGAGGGCGACGGCCCCGGCCAGCGCCCGGCGCAGGGGGAGTGTCTTCATGCGGTGCTTCTTTCTTGTGAGGGTGGTCTCAACGGGTGAGACCGGAGGCGATGCGCTCGGTGTTGACGCGCATCATGGTCAGGTAGTCCGGGGCGCCGCCGTCTTCCGCGGTGAGCGACTCGGTGAAGAGCTCGATCACCTCGACGTGGACGTCGGCCTCCTCGGCGAGCGCCTGGACGAGGCGGTCGGGGGAGGAGGACTCCGCGAAGACGGCGGGCACGCCCGTGTCCTCCACGGCGCCCACGAGGTCGGCGAGGTCGGAGGCCGAGGGGGCCGCGAGCGTGGTTCCGCCCGGGATCACGGCGCCGACGACCTCGAAATCGAAGCGGTCGGCGAGGTAGCCGAAGACGTGATGGTTGGTCACGAGCGCCCGGCATTCGTCCGGGATCCGGGCGAATGCGGCGGTCATCTCGGCGTCGAGCGTCGTGAGCTCCTCGCGGTAGTCGGCGACGTCCGCGGCGAGAGTGTCGGCGTCGATCCCGTCGAGCGCGGCCAGGGCGGGCTCCAGGGCATCGACGACGTCGATCATGCGCGCGGGGTCGGTCCAGAAGTGCGCATCGGGCATTCCCGCGGCGTCGCCGTCGCGGTAGTCCAGAACCTCGATCGCGTCGCCGGCGACGAAGGACGGCACCTCCGCGGCGACGGCCGCGTCGAGATGCTGCTGCAGGCCCTCCTCGAGCCCGAGCCCGTTGGAGACGAGGAGGTCGGCGTCCCGGAGCGTGGCGGCGTCCTGCGCCGAGATCTCGAACGAGTGCGGGTCCGCGTTCGGCTTCATGAGGGTGACGACGCGAGCCTGACCGCCGACGAGCTCGCCGACCACGTCGCCCAGGATGTTCGTCGAGACGACGACCACCGGTCGCGTATCGGAAGGGGTGGCGCAGGAGGTCAGGGTGGCAGCGGCGAACGCGGCGAACGCGGCGAGCGCCGTGGCGGTGAGAACGCGGAGGAGGCGCATGTCAGCGCCCCGTCTCGGCGACGAAGGCCGGGGTGTCGGTCGTGTCGAAGGTCCTCGCGACGCGGGCGCCGTCGGCGTAGTCGATCTCGAACAGCCGGTGCTCCGCCGGGCCGCTGAGGTACGCGCGGTGCTGGTCGGCGATGAGGACCGGGGTGGCTCCCCCCGCCACCGACTCCGCCACCAGCGGCGCCGTCTCCGCTCGCACCGCCCCGTCGAGCGCGCTGAGCACGAGCACACGGCCGTCCTCCGCGAGGGCGAGCAGGGTGTCGTCCTCATCGCCGACGGCTGTCACCTGCACGAGTGGGGCCGGAGCGGTGAGGAGGGTCCAGGCCCGGGCCCGGGTGTCGAGGATGCGGATGTCGGTGGGCCCGGCGAGGCCAGCGACCGTGGGGCGCCCCTCACGATTGTGGAAGGACGTCACGGCTCCGGCCGGCGCGTCCTCCGGGTACGGGATGCGGTCGACGACGACGGCGCCGTCCTCGACCTGAGCCAGCAGGGCGCCGTCGGCGCAGCCGATCACCGCTCCGACCCTGGTCGTGATCGTGCCGCGCGGCGCGACGCAGTTCTCCCGGAGCCCGGTGCGCTCGCCGTTGGCCGTGTGGCCGACGACGGAGCCGCCCGCCTCACCGTCGTCCTCGGTCACGAGGGCGAACGACCCGACCGGTACCACCAGACCCTCGTGGGGAGTGCGCTCGATGCGGAACAGCTCACGGATCTCCCCCTTCGACAGGGCCTCCGTGTCGAGGAGGACCGCGTCACCGGATCCGGAGAAGGAGATCCCCGTGCCGCCGGTGGTCGAGCTGTTCGTCGTCGCGACCGTTGCCGTGCCGTCGCCCTCGACCGTGCCGAGCAGCGCGGGCTCCGCCCGGTAGTAGTGGAAATGGTCGACGTGGTCCCACGTCCAGACGCCGCTGTCGACGACCTCGACGCCGTCGCCGGTGTCCGCGAAGAGGTATCGGCCATCGGTGGTCATGCCCTCGGGGGCGGCGACCGCACCGATGTCGGTGACGCTCTCATCCAGGAGGTCGAGGTGGGTCACCCGACCCGCGTCGTCGACGGTCGTGAGGCCGAGCTGCGGTTCGGCGACCTCTTCCGCTCCGGCGATCGCGCCGTGCCCGTCCGCGGGAGTCGAGGGCGCGGCCGGGCTCTGCGTCGCGGGACCGGCGCAGGAGGTGAGGGCGAGGGAGAGGGCGGCGAGAGTGATGAGGGGCAGGAGGCGGGAGCGCACGAGAACCTTTCGGAGACGGGTCAGGAGGCGGGAGCAGGGTCGGGATGGGCGGCCCGGTCGGCGAACGGATGCCGTGTGCGCACGGCGGCCCGCACCGCCCAGGAGAGGCCGGCGAGCGCGATCGCGGCGGCGGCGACGGACGCTCCGGCCGCGGTGGCCGCGTACCAGGACGCGAGGAGCCCGACGAGGACCGCGGCGACCCCGAACGCGGAGGCCAGGACCATGCGCGTGGGCAGCCGCGACGTCCACTGTGCGGCGGCGACCGCCGGAGCGAGGAGCAGACCGACGACGAGCAGCGAGCCGACCGCCTGGTACGACGCCACGACCGCGAGGGTCACCAGCCCGACCAGGGCCGCCTGGGCCCACCGCGGACGGAGCCCGAGCACCGTCGCGATCCGGGTGTCGAGGGCCAGCGCGACGAACGGTCGGTGGCAGAGGGTGGCGGCGATCACTCCCAGTGCCGCGGCTGCGGCGAGCAGGAGGAGATCGGCGCGGGTGATGGCGAGGATGTCGCCGAACAGGATGGCCGTCGCGTCCGTGGCGAAGCTCCCCGAGTGGGAGATGATGATGACGCCCAGAGCCAGCATCGCGACGAACAGCAGACCGATGCTCGTGTCGTAGGAGAGCCGGGCGCGTCGTTGCAGGGCGCCGATGCCGATGCTCATCGCGACGGCGCTGAGCGCTCCGCCCACGAGGACGGGAGCCCCGAGCACTGTCGTCAGCGCGACACCGGGCAGCATCCCGTGGGCCAGTGCCTCACCGAGGAACGCCATCCCTCGGACGACGACCCAGGTGCCGACGACCCCGCAGAGGACCGCGACGATCGCGCCGCCGAGGAGCCCGCGCTGGAAGAACTCGAGCGTGAACGGGGTGAGGAGGGCGGAGAACGAGGAGGTCACGGAACGCGAGCCTATGCGTAGTTGAGAATGATTATCAAATTCATAAACTGGAGATATGACGACGCTCTCATCGACCACCGACCCCTCCGTGTGCCTGGACGGTGTCTCCGTGCGGTTCGGGAAGCGCGATGCGCTGCGCGACCTCACCCTGTCGATCGGAGTCGGAGAGGTCGTCGCCGTCTCCGGCCCGAACGGCGCCGGGAAGTCGACCCTTCTCGAGGTCGTCGCCGGCGTGCGTTCACCGACGCGAGGGCAGCGGAGCGTGACGGGCCGGATCGCCTTCGTGCCGCAGCGCGCCGTGGTGCCTCCCGGCCTGCCGCTCACGGCGCGAGATGTCGTGGAGGTCGGCACGTGGGGGCGGCTCGGTGCCTTCCGGCGGCGGGATCAGCGTGCGCGCCACGCGGTCGAGGCGGCGATGGAACGCACGGCCGTGCAGGCTCTCGGGCGTCGTCCGTTCGCGGAGCTCTCCGGTGGCCAACAGCAGCGGGTGCTGCTGGCTCAGGGGCTGGCGGCAGGCGCGGCGATCCTCCTGCTGGACGAGCCGACGACCGCTCTGGATGCGGAATCGGTCCAGCGGATCCGGGCCGTGCTGCGCGAGGAGGCCGAGTGCGGAGCGACCGTGATCTGCGTCACGCACGACGCCGGGCTGATCGCGGCGGCCGACCACGGGATCGCCCTCCTCGACGGGGTGCGCCAGGCCGATCCGCGTCGCCGGGACGCGCGCACGGCGGTGCGGTCAGAGACCGTGCCCCATGTCGAAGTCGGAGAGCGCGGGGATGTCGATGTCTCCGCGCGATGACGAATCGCCCGTGGTCTTCGGGAAGTGGCGATGCGCGCGCAGCTCGTCGACCTCCGTCGCGAAGTCGGGTTCGGGGTCCGCGGTGTGGTGGGGGCTCACGAGCACATCGTTGCCGACACCCACGAGCAGATCGGCCCAGTCCTTCTCCCCGTCCAGGAGGATCGGGATCTCCACCGCTTCGGACTCGCCCTCCCTGGCGATCGCGGCCGCGAGGGTGAGGAGCGTCTCGGCGACGTCGTCAGAGGTGAGGAGCTGCTGGCCGGCGTAGGAGACGAGTTTCATGAGGACATCTTGTCGTCGTCGGCACCCTCCGGCACGGGGGTTGCGTCGATCCTCGAGCAGGGGATAAGCGGTTCAGCGCAGATAGGCGTCGACCATCAGGGCGCCGCGGATGTCGCGGAGCCGGTCGATGAGCCGGGTGATCCCGGCGGTGCCCACGGAGGTGAGAGGAAGGTCGAACGGGCCCAGGGGCTCCAGCTTCCCCATGCGCAGCCGGACGACCTCCCATCCGGCGCTGCGGACCGCGCGGTCCTTCCGGCGGTCCGTCTCCTCCCGCTTGCCGACGTGCTCCAGCCCGTGCCGGCCGACCGTGTCGTACTCGACCGCGATGCGCAGCTCGGGGAGCAGGATGTCGGGCCACACCTCCGTATGGCGGAAGAAGGGCCGTCCGACCTTGATCGCGTTGAGCTCGTCGGGGAACACCAGCCGTTCGGCCAGTGCCTGCCGGAGCTTCCCCTCCGCCGCCGACGCCGGCTTCGGAGCGCATGCGCTCAGGAACGCGGTTCCCGTCGGCAGCGCAGGAGTCTTGGTGCAGAGCGCCGGTGCCGGCTTCTTCGGACGGGCGGGGAGCGCACGCG
This sequence comes from Microbacterium meiriae, assembly GCF_032364335.1. NCBI lineage: Bacteria > Bacillati > Actinomycetota > Actinomycetes > Micrococcales > Microbacteriaceae > Microbacterium > Microbacterium meiriae. Next base: position 2,920,622 of record NZ_CP133984.1, on the reverse strand, counting down.
CCTCTCCGAGGATCACCGGCTGCGGCCGCGCCAGCGCCGCGCACTCCGGACACCAGGACGAGCGCCGTCGGACCCGCCCCGGACGCTCGCGCTGCTCGGTCGGCGTCGCCGCGAACAGGTGCCCGACGGCGCACTCCCAGCAGAGCAGGACATCGGCGGCCAGCGGGATCTGCGAGAGCACGATGCCGTGGTTGAGCTCCGGGTGGTACTGCCGGATGAGCTCGGGGTAAGCCGCCCACGCCGCCCGGTACGTCCCGACCGCATAAGGCACGTCGAGTCCGCGCGAGAACTGCCGTCTCGCCCACCACTGCTGCACGGACTCGGGCACGACAGCGACCGTAGGCCAGGCCGCGGACATCGCCGCGCGGAGTCACCAGGGTGAACATCTCCGGCCGCTCTGTCCTGTCGGCAGGGGCGCGCCTAGGGTCGGTGGCGAAGAACGGTGCCTCTGCGCGCGTGGAGAGCATCTCCGACCGCAACCGAAAGCAGGAAACCATGGCTGAACTGATCGTCATCTCCTATGACACCGAGAGCGACGCGGAGGGCGCCTACAACCGCGTCCAGGCCCTGCAGGACGACCTCGTCGTCGAGCTCGCGGGCCTCGCGCTCGTGAAGGTCGACGGGGAAGGCAAGACGAAGGTGGAGTACCCGGGCGCCGGGAGCAGGATCGGCCTGGGCGTCGCGTCTGGTGCCCTGTTCGGCGCGCTGATCGGCATCCTGTTCTTCATCCCGGTCGCCGGCCTGGTGTTCGGCGGCCTGCTCGGGGCCCTGTTCTCCGGTCTCGACAAGACCGGCATCGACGCCGAGTTCCGCGACCGGGTCAAGGCCACCGTGACGGCCGGCAAGTCCGCCGTCGTCATCTACGCCCTCAAGCTCACGGAGGACAAGTTCGCCGAGGCGCTCGCCCCGTACAACGGCACCGTCGTGCAGACCTCGCTGTCCAAGGAGGACGAGGCCGAGCTGGTCAGGGACCTCGGCGGCCACTGACCGCCCAGTGATGCGCCCGCCGTGGATCCGTCCGCGGCGGGCGCATCGTCGTCTCCGGTGTCGGTGGGGCGTGCAAGGCTGCGCGCGTGGACACACTGAGCCTCCGGCCCTGGTCGGCCGACGATCTCCCTCTCCTGCGGGCGGCGAACACCCCGGAGATGACGGTGCACCTCAACGGGCCGGAGAGCACGGCGGAGGTGCAGGCGCGTCACGAGAGGTACCTGCGTCTCGTCGCAGACGGCGAGGCCCTGATGTTCGCGATCATCGACGACGAGGGGCAGCCTCTCGGCTCGATCGGCGCGTGGCGGATCACGTGGCAGGACGAGCCCGCGTGGGAGACCGGCTGGTTCGTGCTGCGTGCCGCGCAGGGCCGGCGGGTGGCCGCCCGCGCTCTCGCTCTGCTCGTCGACGTGCTCCGTGGTCGAGTGGGGGACGGGCGGCTGCTGCTCGCGTTCCTTGCGGTCGACAACCCCGCGTCGAACGCCGTGTGTCGTCGCGGCGGGTTCACTCGCCGGGGAACGATCACGGAGGACTTCCGCGGGGCCGAGCTCACGGTCAACGAGTGGGTGCTCGACCTCGCCGCCGACTCCTCGACGGGATGACGCCGTCGGGTCAGCGGCGCACGCGCGCCCTGGTCTTCGCCACCCCGGCGAGAGTCGCCCGCACCGGCGTTCCGAGGTAGAGCCCGAGGGAGGCGCCGGAGGCGAGGGCGATGCCGATCACGGCGGCGTCGATGAGCGATCCGCCCACGGTCAGCATTCCGGTGGAGGTGCCCGCCGCGTGCACGACCTCGAGCAGGCCCTGGAAGACCGCAACGCCGGGGACGAGCGGAACGATCGCCGCCGTCGTCACCGCGACCGAGGGCACGTGCAGGTTGTGTGCGATGAGCATGCCGATGAAGCTCGCCAGCAATGCTCCGACCGCGCTCGCCGCGGCCGGGTGCAGCTGGAGCGCGACGGTGCCCGCGTACCCGGCGAGGGTGACGGCGCTGAGCAGGGCGCTGACGAGGATGATGCGGATCCCGGCGCCGTTGAACACGGCCACCGCGACCGCGATGATGATGGCCCCCGCGAACTGGTTGAGCAGGGGTCCGAACGGCGCCGGGTCGTCCGGGAGCTCCATCGTGAAGCCCAGCACGCCACCGAGCTCCAGCCCGACGAGGATGCCGATCACCACGCCGAGCGTCTGCATCGTCAGGTCGAGGATGCGCCCGCCGGCGGTGAGCGCGAAGCCGTCGATGGCGTCCTGCGCCGCGCCCACCACGGTGAGCCCGGCGAGCATGAGCACGATGCCCGAGGCGACGATGATCGACGGACGGATGCCGACGAACGGTTCGATCCCCGCGCTGCCGAGCGCCGAGACCGCCACCGCGACGACCGTGGTGACGAGGCCTCCGGCGATCTGGCTGAAGAACAGCGGCACCCGCAGCCGGGCGAGGCCCGCCTGGGTGAGCGCCGCCCCCAGGGCCGCGACGAACGTGAGACCCACGATGAGCGGAGAGGCCCCGAGCATGATGCTCACCCCGACCGCGAGGAGCGCCCGTGCGACGATCACCACGGGCTGCTGATAGCGGAAGGGCACGCGGCGGATGACGCGGAAGGCGGTGCGCGCGGATTCCAGGTCCAGGCCGCCGTCGATGTCGGCCACGAGCGCCTGCACGCGCTGCAGCTTGGCGTGGTCGGGGGCGGCGACGCGGACCACGCGGACGAGGGTCTCCGGCCACACCTCCCCGCTGAGATGGAAGGAGACCGTGATCGAGTTGTAGGTCACGTCGACCTGCACGCCCTTGAGTCCATAGGCCTCGCACACGCGGGTGATCGCGAGCGTGACCTCGTGGGCGGAGGCGCCGACCGCGAACATCGACTCCCCGATGCGGGTCGCGAGATCGAGGACCCGCGGGACGGTGTGTTCGTCGATCACGGGCATCGCCTCGGTGTGGGCGACGGTGGACGGATCGGTGTGCAGCAGCCGGCGGACGGAGTGGAGCAGTCGCTGAGGGGAACGCGCGGGCATATGTCCCATTCTCCCGCGGGCGAGGACCTCCCGATCGACCGCCCCGCTGTCAAGGCCCGAGACGACCTCCGGCCACGCTTCTAGAGTGGCCTCGCCGTGGCGCTCCCGACGCCGTGGCAGGAGGACTCGACGATGACGGATGACTCGCTTCCCACGGAGGCGCTGCTCGATGGTCGCTACCACCTCCGGGAGTGCGTCGGGCAGGGCGGGATGGCGCGGGTGTACCGCGCCGAGGACTCGTTGCTCGGGCGCACAGTGGCCATCAAGATGCTGCGTGCGGAGACGGAGGAGGGGGCCGCGTCCGAGCGCGCTCGTGGCGAGATGACCGTCCTCGCCTCACTCAACCATCCCGCGCTGGTCACGCTGTACGACGCGCAGCTGCATCCCGGGCGGGCCGAGTACCTGGTCATGGAGTTCATCGATGGGCCGACCCTCGCGGCGCGGATCGCCCAGGGGCCGCTTCCTTCGGACGAGGTGGCGGCGCTGGCTGCCGACCTGGCGGAGGCCCTGCACGTCGTGCACGGCGCGGGCATCGTGCACCGCGACATCAAGCCCTCCAACGTCCTGCTCACGGGTCGCTCTCTCGCCGGGAGCCGATCGGGCGCGAAGCTCGCCGACTTCGGGATCTCGGTGCTCGTGGACGCGGCGCGGCTGACGTCTCCGGGGACGGTGATCGGGACCGCGGCGTACCTGGCGCCGGAGCAGTTGAACGGCGCGGCGCCGGCGCCCGCCGCCGACATCTACGCACTGGGGCTGGTCCTGCGCGAAGCGCTCACCGGAGAGCGCGCGTTCGCCGAGGCGGAGGGGATCGGGGCCACCCTGGCCCGCCTGATCGAGCCGCCCACGATCCCGGAATCCGTGGGTCCGGCGTGGTCCGCGCTGCTGCAGCGGATGACCGCCACGGATCCCGAGGACCGGCCGAGCGCCGCCGGCGTCTTCGCCGCGGTGTCCGCGCTCGCACAGGATCCTTCGCTGCCGCCCCGCCCGCCGGTGCCGGCCCCCATCGCCGCCGCAGCATTCGCGGATCGGACACCGACCGGCCCCTCCGCGCCCCCGACGCAGACCCGCGTGCTTCCCGTTCGTCCGTCTGCCGAGGGGGCGATGCTCCGCGCCCGGGGCCCTCGCACGCAGCGCGTCCGGCGGCGCCGCGGGCTCCTGACCGGCGCCGTCGCGGTCGCGGTGGCGCTCACCGTCGCCGGAACGCTCTGGGCGGCGGGGGCACTCAACCCGAATCCCGCGGTGACGCCTGTCGACACCGAGCCGAGCCCTCGTTCATCGCCCACGCCGGCAGTCGTGGTGCCCGTGACCGTCCCGGAAGACGGGGAAGAGCCGTCGACACCGGCCGAGGCTCCGCCCGCGGCACCGGAACCCGCGCCCGGCGTGCCGGCCGACAAGAAGGCGGAGAAGGCTCAGGAGGCCGCGGAGAAGGCCACGCAGAAGGCCGCCGAGGAGCAGCGGAAGGCCGAGGAGGACGCGCAGAAGAAGGCCGAGAAGGCTCAGGAGCGCGCCGAGAAGGAGGCGGAGAAGGCCCAGGAGGAGGCGGAGAAAGCGAAAGCGGAGGACGCCGACCTCGAGGACTGAGTCCTCGGGCCTGCGACCTCCGCGTCGGCGGTGCCGGTGTCAGACGGTGAGGTCCGCGAGCTGCCGGGAGGCACTGCTCGTCTCGGTCGGCTCCGGCACCAGGTACAGGCCGTTCGTCGTGTTCGCGGTGTACGCCAGAGCGTCCACCCACCGCCGGTTGATGGCCGGGGGCCTGCTGCCGAAGAACTTGAACACGATGTTCGCGTTCGCGTGCACCCAGACTGTCGTCCGGCCGCCGCCGACGGAGGCGTCTTCCTTCCACGAGAACGGCATCGGCTCTCCGCGCCGGAGCTTCGTCATCATGACGAGCTGGATATGTGTGAGAGCGCGGTCCTCGATCTCGACCTTCGGACCGCCCTCGTAGATGAACTTGCCCATTGGATGGATCCTTCGTTCCATCACCACAGGAACCCGTTGCCAAGAGGCGCAACCACGCTGATCGCTGGTGGGGATATCTCCACGGTCTCACCTATCCCGGATTCGCAACACCCCACCTTCGACTAGCGGTCGCGGCGGAGGTCCCCGGTCTCAGATGCGGCGAGGGCCGGGACCGTTCTCGCCGAGGGCATCCTCGGGGTTCAGCAGGCGGCAGGCCTTGAGGGACAGGCAGCCGCAACCGATGCAGCCCGCGAGTTCGCGCTGCAGATGCTCGAGCTGCGTCCGCCGCTCCTCGAGCTCGGCGCGCCAGCGCTTGGCCACGCGGCGCCAATCGCCGTGCGAGGGCGGCGCGTCCACGGGCAACGTCTGGAAGAGCTCCTGCACCTCGCTGAGCGGGATGCCGATGCGCTTGGCCACGACGATGATGGAGATCCGGCGCAGCATGTGTCGGCGATAGCGCCGCTGGTTGCCGGGCGTGCGCGTCGAGGCGATGAGGCCCAGCTGCTCGTAGAAGTGCAGCGCGGAGGGTGCGACGCCCGTGCGTCGGGTGACCTCTCCGATCGGGAGGAGATCGTCGGGTTCCATCCGTCGCCCTTCCGTAGACCTCAACAATAGTTGAGGAACGGGCGGAACGGGTCAGCGCGACGTGGGCGGAAGCTTGTCCACGCCGTGGCGGTTCGGCTTGTCCGGCTCTGCCGCCGTCTCCGGCGTCACGTCCGGGCTGTCGGCGGGTGCGCCGGACGTCGGATAGTGCGGCTCGTCAATCTCGACGGCCTTGTCCCGCTCATCCGCCGGGGGGAGGTGGTCCAGGGGCTGCTTGATGTCATCGGGGTGGTGGCTCATGGACCCAGGGTGCGCTGTTCCGCCTGCAGCGCCCAGGGGGTTGTCATCCGGTCGGCGGTGTGGTCGGTGGGGAGCGCTACGGTGAACGGACACGACCACGGAGGGTTTCCCACATGGCATCCGTCCTCACCGGACTCGACCACATCCAGCTGCCCGTCGCCGATCTGGCCGCGTCCATCGCGTGGTACCAGCGCCTGCTCGGCTTCCGCGTCCTCACCGACTACGGCACGAGCGCCATGCTCCGGGCCGAGGGTGGCCCGGACCTGATGCTCTGGGAAGCGCCGGGGCACGCGCCGATGAAGCTGACGGTGGCGGGGGAGGAGCGGCCGATCTTCTTCCTGCGCACGACCGAGATCCACGCCCTCGCGGAGCGGTTCGCGGCAGAGGGCGTCGATGTCGTGAGCTTCGACGACGGCGGCTTCGCTCTCTTCCTGAAGTTCTTCGACCCTGACGGCACCCTGCTCGGGGTCATCCAGCACGCCGCCTGACGCAGAGGCCCCGCCACCCTGTCGATGCCCGCCCGCCTGGGCTATCGTCGGGGCACGGCTCCGTGCGGCGGGGCTGCGAGGAGGGGCGCATGGAGCAGGTCGACGCGGTGATCGTGGGCGCGGGCGTGGCGGGCTTGACCGCTGCGCGGCTGCTGCAGGGCGAGGGGCGGACGGTCGTGGTGCTCGAAGCGCGCGACCGGGTCGGCGGCCGGGTGCATACGGACCGGACCGACGGCATCGTCGATCTCGGCGCCTCGTGGATCCACGGTGTCGACGGCAGTCCGGTGGCTGCCGCCGCCGAGGCCTTCGGCATGCGGACCGTGGAGTTCACCGTCGGCGGGTTCCAGGTGGACAGCCGGCCGATCGCGTATCACGGTCCCGACGGTCGCCCGCTCTCGGCGGAGGAGGCGCTCGCCTTCGCCGCGGATGTCCACGCGGTGGACGAGGCGCTGCCGGCTGTCATCGCCGCCTCCGGCCCCGAGGCCTCCTACCGCGACGTCACCGACCAGGTGCTCTCACGCCGGCAGTGGAGCGCGGACCGCGCCCAGCGAGTGCGTGAATACCTGGAGCATCGCGCCGAGGAGCAGTACGGGGCGTGGATCGAGGACCTCGCCGCGCATGGCCTCGACGATGACGCGATCGAGGGCGACGAGGTCGTGTTCCCGGACGGGTACGGGGTGCTCCCGGAGCGCCTCGCCGAAGGGCTGGACGTCCGGCTGGAGCACATCGTCACCCGCGTCGACTGGAGCGAGGACGGCGTCTGGGCGCGGACCTCGCGCGGGGACTTTTCCGGCGATACGACGGTCGTCACGGTCCCGGTCGGCGTGTTGCAGTCCGGGACCATGGAGATCGTCCCTCCGCTGCCGCCCGTCAACGCCGAGGCATTGGGGCGGCTGCGCATGAACGCCTTCGAGAAGGTCTTCCTGCGGTTCCCCACCCGGTTCTGGGAAGACGGGGTCTACGCGTTCCGGCAGCAGGGGCCCGAGGCGCGGTGGTGGCACTCCTGGTACGACCTCACGGCGCTGCACGACGAGCCGCTCCTGCTCACCTTCGCCGCAGGGCCCGCGGCCGTCGCGACGAGGGACTGGAGCGACGACCAGGTGCAGGCCTCGATCATGGTCCAGCTCCGCCGGCTGTACGGGGACGGGATCCCGGATCCGATCGGCCTGCATCGCACGGCCTGGCAGGACGATCCGTTCGCGCACGGGTCGTACGCGTACATGACGGTCGGGTCGACCACCGCGGATCACGACGACCTCGCCACCCCGGTCGGCGGCGTGCTGCACCTGGCGGGCGAAGCCACCTGGACCGACGACCCGGCGACCGTGCCGGCGGCCGTGTTCTCCGGGCATCGCGCGGCCGAGCGCATTCTCGGACGGACGGTACCGATCGAACGGCTCTGGACGCAGGGATGACGCCCCGGCGCGCCGGCAGTGTGGCCGTCGCCGTGTCCGCGGTCAACCCCCTGCGTCGCCGGGACCGGCGCGCATACGGTCGTCGGAACGAACAGAGGAGGAGAGCATGAGCGACCCCCAGAACACGCAGGGCACTCCCGGCGCCGACGAGGAAGCCGACACGGCCTCCGGCGGCGCTCCCGACGACAGCGGCGAGAGCACCGACGACGTGCTCGAGCGCGAGACGACGGACGACGAGGGCAAGCCCCTCGAGAACCCGTCCGGCGGCTGACCGCCGCACCGCCCGAGGGTCAGCCGCGCCCCAGGCGGCGCGGCTACCCTCGGGTCATGCGCCGAATCGCCATCGTCCCCCTGCTGCTCGCCGCCGGTCTTCTGGCCGGGTGCGCCCAGGTCACTCAGGTTGCCGGAGACGCGTTCGGAGTCCCGGTCGCGGAGACCTGCGCGACGATCGATGACGCATACGCGCAGTACCAGGCGCTGCTCGCGCAGGGCGACGTGTCCGCGGAGCAGCTCGACGCCGCCCGCGACGACCTCGTCGCCACGCTCGACCGCGTCGCCGACGGCATGGACGGACAGCTCGCCGACCTCATCCGTTCCGGCGCCGATCAGCTCGGCGGCATGACCGACCTTCAGGCTCCGGAGACCGTCGAGGCGATCGAACGCCTCCACGACGGTCTCTCGTCGTTCTGCGGCTGAGCCGAGTCCCGCGGTCGCGTCGCCACGAACCACTGTCGGAGCAGCAGCACGATGAGCAGCACGTCCACCGCGTCACCGGCGTAGAACATCAGCTCCGCCCCGACGCGAGCGTCCCCGACGTCGACGCCGGCGGGCGGGTGGGCCCACAGCCACTTGGCGAGGATCGAGTGCGCGGCGACGAAGACGATGAGGACCCCGGCCCGCACGGTTACCGACGCGCGGTGCGGATCCGGATCGAGCCCCACGATGCTCGCCGTGAACAGATATCCGGTCAGCAGCACGTGCAGATGCACGGCGGCATGCAGCCACGGTGAGGCGTGCATCAGGGGGAACAGCGGTGTGGCGTAGAGGAGCCAGAGACCGCCGACATTGAGGGCGCCGGCGACCACCGGATGCGTGAGCGCCCGGATCGGGCCGCTGCGCAGCACTCGGGACAGAGTGCGCGCCCGCGGCACGGGGAGGGCGCGCAGGGCCAGCGTGACCGGCCGCCCGAGCACGAGGAGGAGTGGCGCCAGCATCCCCACGAGCACGTGCCCGGCCATGTGCACCGGGAAGCTGCTGTGGGCCAGGGCGGCGAACGGTCCGACCATGCCGACTCCGGCGCAGAGCAGACCCGCCATCCAGGCGGCCGTCCGCGGCCGAGGCCAGGGGCTGCGGTCCCGGGTCCGCAGCAACCCGACGAGATAGAGAACGGCTGCGGCGAGGAGGGCGACGAGCGCGACCGGCGCGAGCAGATCGATCCCGCCTCCGACGGCGTCGGTGTCGATGCCCGGCGTCTCGGGCGGTCCGTGGTGTCCGTCGTGACCCTCGCGCATGGCCGTCACCGCGCCGGGTCCGGGCGGGTCCGCCACACCACGAGGATCCCTGCAGCGAGCAACAGGACGGCCGATACGATCCAGACGGTGTCGTAGAGCACGAGGTCGACGCCGTAGCGGATCTGGTGGATCCCGAGGAGCTTGTGATCGACCACGCCGTCGAAGAGCTGGAAGAACCCGACCCCGGTGATCACCGCGCCCGTCCAGCGCGTCCATCGCACGGGGCCACGACGGCGGACGTCGGCGAGGAGGAAGGCGCCGAGGATCGTGATGAACCAGCCGAACGCATGGAAGAACCCGTCCGAGACGAGGGCCACGTCAGAGGTCGACAGATCGTAGAAGTGGTGCCAGTGCAGCACCAGGTGGAAGACGAAGAGGTCGATCATCGAGGCGGCGATCCCGCAGCCGAACAGGAAGCCCGACAGCAGCAGGCGCCGGTCGGGGCGGGGCATGGCTCCGGAGGTCATGCGGTCAGGGTCGTCCGTCCTGCCCACCCCGGCGACGTCCTTGACCCCGGCCTCCGAGTGCGGTAGCCGCCGATAGTTGCGAAACCGCAACTATCGGCGTATGGTTGATCTCGATCAACTTTCTATGCAGGAGCATTCCCCCGTGACACACACCTCATCCTCTTCCGAGACCACGCGCTCGGCCCGCGAGGTCTTCACCGCGATCTCCGGCCTCATCGTCGGCATGTTCGTCGCCGTGCTCTCCGGCACGGTCGTCTCGACCTCGATGCCGGTCATCATCGCCGACCTCGGCGGCACGCAGTCGCAGTACACCTGGGTCATCACCGCGAGCCTTCTCGCCACCGCCGTCTCCACCCCGATCTGGGGCAAGCTCGCCGACCTGGTCGACCGCAAGGTGCTCGTCCAGATCTCGCTCATCCTCTTCACGGTCGGCACCGTGATCGCCGGATTCTCGACCGATACGAACATGCTCATCGCTGTCCGCGTCGTGCAGGGCATCGGCGTCGGCGGTCTCATGTCGCTCGTCATGATCGCGGTGGCCCTCATCATCTCGCCGCGTGAGCGCGGCAAGTACATGGGCGTCGTCGGCGGCATCATGGCCCTCGGCACGATCGGCGGACCGCTGCTGGGCGGACTCCTCACCGACGTGTGGGGCTGGCGCTCCAACTTCTTCGTCGGCGTCCCGTTCGCGATCCTCGCCCTCGTGCTGCTGCAGTTCACGCTGCACCTGCCCAAGCCGCAGCGCGGCACGAAGGTCTCGATCGACTACTTCGGCATCGTCCTGCTCGCCGTCGGCGTCTCGACGCTCCTCATCTGGGTGTCCATGGGTGGCAACCAGTTCGACTGGGACTCCGGGACGAGCATCGCGCTCATCGTGACCGCGGTCGTCGCGATCGCCGCCTTCATCGTGGTCGAGTTCTTCGTCAAGGAGCCGATCGTCCCGATGACGCTGTTCCGCAACCGCACCTTCACGCTGTCGGTCATCGCCTCGATCGCGATCGGCGTCTCGATGTTCGCGACCTCGGTCTTCCTCGCGCAGTACTTCCAGCTGGCCCGGGGCGCGACGCCCACCGAGTCGGGCCTGATGACCATCCCGATGATCATCGGTCAGATGGGCGCGTCGATCATCATCGGCCAGCTCGTCAGCCGCTTCGGCAAGTGGAAGAGCTGGATGGTCACCGGCTCGATCCTCGCCACGATCGGCGTGAGCCTGATGGCGACGCTGCGCTACGACACCCCGTTCCCGCTGGTCGCTGTCTACATGTTCGTCCTCGGTGCCGGGCTCGGCATGGTCATGCAGAACCTGACCCTGATCGTGCAGAACGACACGGCTCCGCAGCAGCTGGGCGCGGCCTCGTCGAACGTCAACTTCTTCCGTACGATCGCCGGCACCATCGGTGTGACCGTCATGGGGTCGCTGCTCTCCACGAGCGTCGCCGACTTCATGAAGGACGGTCTGAAGGGCTTCGTCCCGACCACGCCCGACGAGATCAGCGCCCTGGAGCGCCTGGGTTCCGGCGACGTGCCGAAGGTGGGCGAGCTGCCCGACACGATCCGCACGATCGTCGAGAGCGCCTACGGGCACGGCATCGCGGACGCGTTCATCCTCGCCATCCCGCTGGCCGTGATCGCGATCATCGCGATCGCGTTCATCAAGAACAAGCCGCTGTCCACCAAGAACGCCGCGGAGCAGCTGCGCGAGCAGGCCGAGGAGTCCGTCATCGAGGTCTCCGAGGCCGAGGTCGGCGCGAACCTCTCGACCGGGACGATCCGCACCGGGCAGGCCGAACCGGCGACCACCACGGGGTCCGTGAGCGTGCTCGAGCGCGACGATCGGAAGCAGGAGCGCTGACATGAGCGCGTCCGAGGCGGTCGGCACCCCCGACGTCGATACCGCCCTCAGCGACCTCCAGGCGCATCTCAACCTCATCTTCGCGCGGACCCGGTCGCTGTGGAAGGAATCGGCGTCCCGGGTCCACCCGGAGCTGCAGGTGGCGGGGTACAAGCTGCTCACCTTCATCGACCGGGCGGGCTCGGCCAGCGCGCATGAGCTCGCCGAGCGCTTCGAGATGGACAAGTCCGTCGTCAGCCGCCAGGTGCGGATGCTGGAGGAGCTCGGGCTGATCGCCTCGGTGCCGGATGAGCGCGACGGCCGGCTCAGGGTGCTCACCGCGACACCGGCCGCGTGCACCGCGCTCACCGATGTCCGCCGGGAGTACGGCAGCCGACTCCGCGCTGTCATCGATGAGCTCACGCCCGCGGAGATCGACGCCGCATCCAAGGTGTTCCGGCTCCTCGCCGAGGTCTGAGCACAGCCCCGCGACCGCATCCGGTCGCGGGGCTTCGCCGTACACTGGCGATATGAGCGCCCCGTCCGACGAACCCGCCGACGGCGCTCCGATCGACGACCTCGACCAGGCGGTGGCCCGCGTCGAGCACGAGCTCGGCCGGCTGTTCGCCCGCATCCGTGTCGGCTGGCGGGAGGCCGCGGTCACCGTGCATCCGGATCTCCAGCCGCTGGGCTACCAGGTGCTGACCTCGATCCTCGCCGGACGGGCGACCTCGGCGGGAGCACTCATCGAGCGCCTGCAGACGGACAAGTCCGCCGTGAGCCGGCAGGTGCGTCAGCTCGAGCAGCTCGGGCTCGTCGAGAGCATCCCCGATCCCGAGGACCGCCGCGCCCGGGTGCTGGTGGCGACCCCGCTGGCCGAGGAGCGCGTGGCTCTCGCCCGCTCCCGGTATGAGGGGCGCATCGGCGAGCGCCTGCGCGGCTGGACCGCCGCCGACCTCGACCACTTCGCGAACCTCGTCGCCGATCTGGGCGGTTGATACACCGGAATACGTCATCGATTCACGGGAATACAGTGGCGGGCGGACGCCTTGGCCCCACCGTGACTCTCTACGACTCCGCCGACTTCGGCTCGCTGCACCTGTCCAACCGCGTCGTCATGGCGCCGCTCACCCGCACCCGTGCGGACGCGGAGGGCGTGCCGACCGCGATCATCGAGGAGTACTACCGCCAGCGGGCCGGGCAGGGACTCATCATCTCGGAGGGGGTCTGGCCGGTCCTCGAAGGCAAGTCGTATCCCGGGCAGCCGGGCATCGTGACCCCCGCGCAGATCGAGGGATGGCGCCGCGTGGCCGACGCCGTGCACGCCGAGGGCGGCACCATCGTCATGCAGCTCATGCACGGCGGCCGTGTGGGCCATCCGGACATCTCCGGCGAGCCCCGCGTCGTCGCGCCGAGTGCTCTGGCGGCCCCCGGGCAGACGCGGACCCTCAAGGGCAAGGCCGATCTGCCCGTCGCGCATGCCCTCACCCTGGACGAGATCCCCGTGGTCGTCGAGCAGTTCGTCCAGGCCGCGCGCAACGCGATCGCGGCCGGCTTCGACGGCGTCGAGGTGCATGGCGCGAACGGCTACCTCGTCCACGAGTTCCTGTCCCCGGTCTCCAACGTCCGCGACGACCGGTACGGCGGCTCGCCCGAGAACCGCGCCCGCTTCGCCATCGAGGTGACCGCGGCCGTCGCCGCCGCCGTGGGCGCCGACCGGACCGGCATCCGGCTCTCGCCGGCCCATGGCATCCAGGGCGTCATCGAGGACGACGCGGCCGACGTGCTCGCGACCTACACCGCGCTGGCCGAGGGACTTGCGCCGCTGCGTCTGGCCTTCGTCGACGTGCTGCACGCCGAGCCGGCCGGAGAGCTCGTGCAGGCCATTCGTCGGGCCGCGGGGGTGCCGCTGATCGTCAACACCGGCTTCGGCGTCGAGACCACCCGAGCCGCGGCCGAGGAACTGGTCGCGGAGGACTGGGCCGACGCGGTCGCAGCCGGGCGTCCCGTCATCGCCAACCCCGACCTCGTGGAGCGGTGGCGGACCGGGGCCGAGCTGAACGAGCCCCGCCCCGAGCTGTTCTACGGCTCGACTGCCGAGGGGTACATCGACTACCCGTCCCTGGAGGGCGTGCGCGCGGGCGAGTGACGAGGGGTGCCCGCTGTCACAGGACGATGTCGTCGGCGGTGTGCAGCGGGCGCCATGCCGTCTCGCGGAGTCCGCGCCGGGGGAGCACATCGGCGTCGGGAAGGGGGCCGAGGTCGACCCCGGTGAGGGCGGTCACCTCGGCGACCGGTACCTGGAACGTGCGGAAGGCGCCGAGGCTCGCGACGGCGAAGGCACCCTCCCGCGTGTCCACGAGCTCGGTCTGGTCGAGGATGAATGCGGCGGCCGCGAGTCGGTCCTCGGAGCGCCACGCCACGATCTTCCAGTACCGCAGGGGCACGCGGATGCCGCGGTACGGCGGGTCGGCATCCGCGAGCACCGGGGCCGTGAACGCCGACAGGCGCTGCGCCGTCGCCTCTGCATAGGCCAGCACGTGGTCCTCCAGCCCGAGCCAGAGGTCCTTCGACTGGTTGAAGGCGGCCGCCTGCGGGGCCGCGTTGGGGTAGGTGAAGGTGGCTTCCGCGGCGGCGCGGGCCTCGGCGAGCTCCCCCCAGCCCGGGTCGCGGCGACGGACGAGGTGTCCGCGGTCGAGGTCGTTCCGGGCGTAGACGGCGGGCCCCGCCTGTTCCTCCGCGGGCACTCGGGGGTCGAGGCGCCACTCACCCGTGCGCGGGAGATCCCGCAGGCGGGCGCCATCGATGGTCACGCCCGTCACCGCGGCGAGGCGCCGTTCCGGATCGAGCAGCACCGTGAACCGGGGCGAAGGGAGCGCGCGCACCGGCATCGGGGGCACGGGCAGCGGCAGCGGGATGCCGAGGAACGCGGGGTCGTAGCCGTCCGTCATGCCACCATCGTGCCCCGCCCCGCCGACATCGCACCTCTTCCGCGTGCTCGTCCGCCCCACTACTGTCGGGGTTCAGGTGGAGCCGATTCGCGCGGTGCGGGAGCGCGCGCTGACAGAGGGGGACGGATATGACCGGAGCGAGCGGAATCGACGGGGTGCGGAAAGACGGCGAGCTGCCGGCGCGGGAGTCGATCCCCGCGATCTTCGACGAGCTGGATTTCCAGTTCGCCTGCCAGGCCTACCTCTGGGCTCTTCCGCTCGTCTCCTACGCGCAGTGGAAGTCGCAGCACGAGGAGGTCTTCGGTGCGACGAGCAGTGATCTCGTCCGGTACCTGACGTATCGCGACCGTCTCGGCCTCATCACGGCGAACGCCACGACGCCGTACATCCTGAACTTCTTCGACCTCGCCGAGACCGGACCGCTGGTCATCGACCTGCCCCCGGGGCACACGGCCGGCGGCGTCTCCGATTTCTGGCAGCGGGAGGTCGGGGCGATGGGGGAGATGGGGCCGGACCAGGGGCGCGGCGGCAAGTACGTGATCGTCGCGCCCGGGGCGACCGTCCCCGCAGACATCACGGCCGAGTTCCGGATCCTGCAGTCCTCCGGGGTCAACATCATGTTCGGCTTCCGCACGCTCGACCCTGATCCGGAGCGCGCCGATGCCCTCGTGCGCGCCGTACGGATCTACCCGTACCGCGATCGGGAGGACCCCGCACCGACGCGCATCATCTCTCCGGACGGTCGGCCGTGGAGCGGCGATCAGCCGCGCGGCATGGACTACTGGCGTCTTCTGCACCGCATCTACCAGTCGGAGGTCGTCGACGAACGCGATCGCTTCTATCTGGCGATACTGCGGCAGCTCGGCATCCGCGTCGGGGAGCCCTTCGCGCCGGACGACCGTCTCACCCGCATCCTGGAGCGCGGCGCCGAAGCGGGTGAGCTGATGGCGCAGGCGAACACGTTCGCGAAGCGCTTCGCGCAGGGGAGCTACTGGCCCGACCGTGTGTGGGAGCAGGCGATCGTCCTGGACAACTCCGCGCAGCGGGGCGACGGCTATGACGAGCTCCTCGAGAGGGCCTCATGGTTCTACGAGGCTGTCAGCTTCTCGGAGGCGATGAAGAGCACCACTCCCGGTGTCGGGCAGGCCTACCTCGGTGCCTACACCGATGCCGACGGAGAGTGGCTCGACGGTGCCCGCACCTATCGCCTGCACGTGCCGGCGGACGTGCCGGCGAAGCTGTTCTGGTCTGCGACGGTGTACGACGCCGACACCCGCTGCCTCATCGACAACGAGCAGCAGCGCGGCGACCGCGGGTCGCGCGATGAGGACCTCCGATACAACGAGGACGGCTCCGTCGATCTGTGGTTCGGCCCGGAACCGCCGACGGAGGGGCGCTCGAACTGGGTGCAGACGATTCCGGGGCGGCACTGGTTCAGCTACTTCCGTTTCTACGGGCCGCTGCAGCCGTACTTCGATCGGTCCTGGAAGCTCGGCGACATCGTCGCGGCCGACCCCGCCGGCTGACACCTGGCTCTGCCACGAACGACCTCTTCACCTTGTCGGGAATACCATACCCCCCTAGGGTATTAAAACGAGAGACGCCGACTGGCGTCTCTACCCGACGGAATGGAGAACGACGTGTCATCGTCAACGAGAAGTCCCGCGCGGTGGTGGGGCCTGACGCTCATCGCCCTGGCGCAGTTCATGGTCATCATGGACGCGTCCATCATCGGCGTGGCGCTGCCCCGGATGCAGGAGGACCTCGGGTTCACCCCGAACACCCTCTCCTGGGTCTTCAACGCCTACGTGATCGCCCTTGGCGGCCTGCTGCTCCTCGGCGGTCGCCTGTCCGATCTATTCGGCCCTCGGCGCATGTTCGCCACGGGATGGGTCATCCTCGGGGCCGGCTCCCTGGTGGCCGGATTCGCGGGAGATGTCGCCACCGAGCTCGTCGGACGCGTGTTGCAGGGTGCGGGTTCCGCCCTCATCGCGCCCGCCGCGCTCACGCTGCTGATGATGCTCTTCGGGCACAACCCGCGCGAACTCACGAAGGCGATGGCGTTCTACGGGGCGGCGGCTCCGGCCGGCGGCACCGCGGGCGTGTTCCTCGGCGGCGTCATCACCGAGTTCGCATCCTGGCCCTGGGTGTTCTTCATCAACGTCCCGATCGCGGTGCTCGTCCTCGCGGTGATGTGGCGTGCGCTTCCCGGCGGCACGCTCGGCGCGAAGGGGTCCGTGGATGTCCTCGGTGCCCTCACCGTGACCCTCGGGCTCGCCGCGCTGGTCTACGGCATCGTGCGCGCCGAGGTCGTCGGGTGGGCGGCCGCCGAGACCTGGATCGCCATCGGCGCCGGTGTCGTCCTGCTGGCGCTGTTCCTCCTCATCCAGCGTGTGAAGCGGGAGCCGCTCATGCGCCTGTCGATCTTCCGGTCGCCGAATCTCGGTGCGGCGAACCTGGCGCAGGTGCTGCTCGGTGCCGCGTGGATCCCGATGTGGTTCTTCCTCAACCTCTACCTCCAGCAGGTGCTCGGTTTCAGTGCCTTCCCCGCCGGTGCGGCACTGCTGCCGATGACTGCTCTCATCATGATCGGGATGATCGTGCTGGCTCCGCGCGTGATCGCCGCCTTCGGGCCGAAGGTGCCCATCGTCCTGGGGCTGGTCGTGCTCGCCGCCGGGCTCGGCTGGATGGCCTTCATCCGCCCGGAGGGGAACTACTGGGTCGATGCTTTCGGGCCGTCGCTGGTCGTCGCTTTCGGGCAGGCCCTCGCGTTCATCCCCTCCCTGCAGGTGGCGATCTCGTCCGCACCGCCGGAGGAGGGCGGCCTCGCCTCCGGCATCGTCAACACGAGCTATCAGGTGGGGTCTGCGATCGGCCTCGCGGCGGTGTCCGCGATCGCCGCAGGTTTCGGTGCGAGCCACCTGGGCGACCCCGCGGCGCTCACCTCCGGATACTCGGCCGCGTTCATCGCGGCCGGGGGGATAGCGCTCGCCGGAGCGCTGCTGGTCGCTGCGCTCTTCCGCACCCGCCGACCCGATCGGACGGTGGAGACGATCTCCACCCGCACGCGGTGAGCGGAGGAGTCGGAACCGTCACCCCGAGGGACTGATCGGCGCGGCGCTCTCCGCTCGGCGGCCGCTGTCGTCGAGCGGAGGGCGCTCAGGCCTGACCGTTGTCCTCTGCCCGCCGTGCCGCGGCCTCGCGCATGCGGCGGCGGATGCGCAGCGCGATGAACACCAGAAGCAGCAGGATGAGCACGCCGACGACCACATCGGAGATCACGCCGCTCCACTGCTCGAGGATCGGCCGGATGGCGGGGCCGAAGGCGAAGCCCAGGCCGATCCAGATGCCGTTCCAGACCGCCGAGCCGACCAGCGTGTACAGCGTGAACTTCCACAGCGCCATGCGCTCGATGCCGGCCGGGATCGAGATGAACGAGCGCACGAGGGGCACGCAGCGACCGAACAGCACGGCGCCGCCGCCCCAGCGCGCGAAGAACGCCTCGGCCTTGTCGAAGTCGTCGTGGTCGAGGAGGGGGATGCGTCCGACGATGCGCCGCGTGCGGTCCCGGCCCACGGCGGCGCCGAGCGCATACCAGATCCATGCGCCGACGAGTCCGCCGATGGTGGCCGCGGCCCAGGCGCCCCAGGCGTTCATCCGCCCGTCATAGGCGAGGAATCCCGCTGCGGGGAGGATCGCCTCCGAGGGGATCGGCGGGACGAACGTCTCGATGAGCACGGCGAGGCCGACGCCGACCTCGCCCAGGGTCTCGATCAGGCTGAGCACCCAGCCGATGAATCCGTCGTAGCCGGGGGCGGAAGCGGCGAGGGGCAGAGTGCCGGGGGTCATCGTGTCCTCTGTCGGGGGATCGCGGTGATCGTGCGGGAGGCGGGAGGCGATCCGTGGGGACCGACCGCTCCTGAACGGTAGCCGGTGTACCTGGGCTCCGCCTGCGTGCATCGGGAGCCGGGCCGCCGGAGGCGGCGTTGTCAAGGTGCTCGCTCCGGCAGCGCGGCGGACCGATCATGGAGTCCCATCAACCGAGGAGGCATCATGACCGATCCGCGACAGGACGAGACGACCGGATTCCACGGCGAGCCCCCGACCGCGAACAACGGGGAGGGCGACGCGCCCGAGGTCGACGTGACCGACCTCGAGCCGGAGGAGATCGAGGACGGCGTGGAGGTCGACGACCGCCCCTGATCCCCGGGGAGATTTTGACATAGGTCAAAATCTCCCCTACCGTCGAGTCATGGGCACGGCGGAGAGCAGAGACGACGAGACCGACGGGATCAGCGGCGTCACCGCCGCGGAGATCTCGGAGAGCGTGCGCGACCTCGTCGAACGGGGGACGCTCGTCGCCGGAGACCGCTTGCCGCCGGTCCGCACGCTGGCCGAGCGGCTCGGCGTCAATCGCAACACCGTGCTCGCCGCCTACCGCACACTCGTCACCGCCCGTATCGCGACCACCGGTGGGCGCACAGGGACGACCGTGCTCGGACCCGCCGCCACGCCGGATGAGGGCTTCACGCCCGGAACCCCGCTACGCGACATCGCCAACGGCAACCCTCAGGCGGCCCTCCTTCCCGACCTCGCCGCCGCTCTCGCATCCGTGCACCCGAGCCCCGTCCTGTACGGCGAGTCGGTGATCGATGCCGGTCTCGCCGAGTGGGCGACCCGATGGATCGCGGAGGACCAGCCTCGCCCCTTCCGTCTTTCGGTCACCGCCGGGGCGGTCGACGCGGTGGAGCGGCTGCTCGCTCAGACACTCGTGCACGGCGACCGCGTGGGTCTCGAGGATCCGTGCTTCCTCTCGAGCATCCAGACCGCGCGTCTGGCGGGGTACACGCCCGTCGCGATACCTGTCGACGACGAGGGCATGACAGTAGAGGGCGTGCGTGACGCTCTGGAGAGCGGTGTGCGCGCGATCGTCTGCACGCCCCGCGCGCACAACCCCACGGGGGTCAGCATCAGTCCGGCGCGTGCCGCGGAGCTGCGCGAGGTGCTCGCTCCGCACCCCCACGTCCTGGTGATCGAGGACGACCACTTCTCGCTGCTCGCCCCGGCTCCGTACGCCACCGTCATCGGACCGGGCCACGAACGGTGGGCTCTCGTGCGGTCGGTGTCCAAGTTCCTCGGACCCGACATGCGGCTGGCCCTCACCGCGTCCGACCCCGTCACCGCCGAGCGCCTCGCCCTCCGGCTCAGCCCCGGCACGATGTGGGTGAGCCACGTCATGCAGCAGCTCGCTGCGACTATGCTCCGTGACGAAGACGTGCACCGGCTCATCGCGGAGGCGGGGGCCCGATACGCCGCGCGCAACAGGTCCTTCGCCGCGCTCGTCTCCGCCCGTGGATCGGACGTCACCGCGGAGAGCGGTCTGAACGCGTGGGTCGATGTCCGCGAGGAGGCCGCGGTCGTCGCCGAGCGGCTCGCGCACCGCGGATGGCTCGTTCGACCGGGGTCCGAGTTCGCGCTGGAGGACGGTTCGACCGGCGGCCACCATCTGCGTCTGACGGTGCACGACCTCGACGACGCCGACCTGCGACGACTGGCCGACGACATCGCCGCCGCTTCCGGTCCGGCCGGGGCCGAGGGGGACGAATGACGGCCAGGGCCGCGTTCCGGATCGGCCGATCATCGCGCCTCGACGGCGTGCTCTACGACCTGCGGGGTCCGGTGGCCGAGCGTGCGGCCGAGTTGGAGGCCCGCGGCGAGCAGATCCTCCGCCTGAACATCGGCAACCCGGCCCCGTTCGGTTTCGAGGCGCCGCCGGTCATCGTGGAGGCCCTGCGCGAGGCTCTTCCGCACGCCCATGGGTACTCGGAATCACCGGGCCTTCCGGAGACGAGGGAGGCGATCCGCGTGCACTACTCGCGCCGGGCCGGGTTCCCGTCCCTCGGGATCGAGGCGGTGACCGTCGGCAACGGCGTGTCCGAGCTGGTGGGTCTCACGTTGCAGGCGCTGCTGGAGCCGGGCGACGAGGTCCTCATCCCGAGTCCCGACTATCCGCTGTGGACCGCATCGACTGTCCTCGCCGGGGGTGAGCCCGTGCACTACCGCTGCGCGGAGGAGGCCGGGTGGCTCCCCGACCTCGAGGCCATGGCGGCGGCGATCGGCCCACGGACCGTGGCCATCGTCATCATCAACCCGAACAACCCCACCGGCGCGGTCTACCCGCGGGAGAACCTGGAGGGCGTGGCGGAGCTCGCCCGTCGCCATGGTCTGCTGCTGCTGTCGGACGAGATCTACGACCGTGTCGTGTACCCCGGATTCACGCACGTCTCCACGGCGCAGGTCGCCCCCGACGTGCCCTGCGTCACCTTCGCCGGCCTGTCGAAGACGCACCGCGTCGCCGGGTATCGGGCGGCCTGGGCGTTGACGACCGGGTTCGCTGCGGACGATCCCTTCCTCTCGGGTCTGCGGCTGCTCGCCTCGATGCGGATGTGCGCGTCCGTGCCGGCACAGCACGCGATCACGGCGGCCCTGGAGCACGACGCATCGCTCGACGCGCTCGTCTCGGCCGAGGGGCGGTTGACAATGCAGCGCGATGCCGCCACGGCTGCGCTCCGAGCCATCCCCGGCGTCGATGTGCAGGAGGCGGGTGGCGGGCTCTACCTCTTCCCGCGCCTCGACCCTGAGGTGTTCGGCATCCGTGACGACGAGCGTCTGGTGCTCGACTTCCTCGATGCGGAGCACATCCTGCTGGTGCACGGCCGCGCATTCAACGGCGCCGACGCCGATCACGTGCGCCTGGCCTTCCTGCCCGAGACCGACACCCTGATCGATGCGGTGCAGCGCTTCGGTCGCTTCCTGCAGGGGTACTCGCCGCCGGGCGCGTGAGGACACCTGACCCGGTGGAGTGACCGAGTGGCCAGGTCGCGGTCCGCAAGACCGTGCACGCAGGTTCGATTCCTGCCTCCACCTCCGATCCGGCTCGCGCCGAGCCGTTCCCGACGAAGGACATACCCATGCAGAAGGACTTCATCCCGGCCGCCGCGCCGCTCATCGGCGACGATGAGGTGGCAGCCGTCGAACGCGTGCTCCGCAGCGGCATGCTCGCCCAGGGCCCCGAGGTGGCGGCGTTCGAGCGCGAGTTCGCGACGCAGTTCGTGGAGGGCCGCACCACCGTCGCGGTGAACTCGGGGACGAGCGGCCAGCTCCTGGGCCTGCTCGCCTCCGGTGTCGGCCAGGGCGACGAGGTGATCGTGCCGTCCTTCACCTTTGCGGCGGTGGCGAACTCCGTGGTCCTGGCCGGCGCGACGCCGGTGTTCGTCGACATCGAGCCGAGGCACTTCACGCTGGATCCGGCGCGGGTCCGTGCCGCCGTAACCGCCCGCACGAAAGGCATCATGCCGGTGCACCTGTACGGGCATCCGTTCCTCGTGGACGACATCGAGGAGGTCGCCAGGGACCATGGCCTGGACATCTACGAGGACGCCGCGCAGGCCCACGGTGCCGCCTGGCGAGGCCGGCCGGCCGGGACCATCGGCAGGTTCGGCATGTTCAGCCTGTACCCGACGAAGAACATGACGGCGATCGAGGGCGGCATGGTCTCGTGCGTCGATGAACAGGTCGCGCGCCGGGTCCGACTGCTGCGCAACCAGGGTATGGAGACCCAGTACGCGAACGAGGTCGTCGGCTACAACAACCGGATGAGCGAGGTGCACGCCGCGGTCGGTCGGGTGCAGCTCGGGCGGGTCGCCGCCTGGACCCGCCAGCGCCAGGAGAACGCCGCCGTCCTCGACGCCGCGCTCGCCGGTATCGACGGGCTCACCGTGCCTGCGGTCGCGGAGGGCGCCGAGCACGTCTACCACCAGTACACGGTGCGGGTCGCCGCGGGGGAGCGCGACCGGGTGCGCGACGCACTCCGCGACGAACACGGGGTGGGCTCCGGCGTCTACTACCCGATCCCGAACCACCGGCTGCCCTCGCTGGCGCGCTTCGCGCCGGCCGACGAGCTTCCGGAGACCGAACGGGCAGCGCAGGAGGTGCTCTCCCTCCCCGTGCACCCTTCGCTCACGGCCGGCGACCTCGACCGGATCGTGACAGGGTTCGCTGCCGTGATGTCAGCCGGCGGCTGAGCTCAGGCGGCGAGGCCGAGCCAGGCCCGCGGAGAGCGACCGAGCCGCTGGGCGAACGCGCGGGAGAAGGCGGAGGCGCTCGCATAGCCGAGGTCGGCGGCCACAGCGCTCACGGACATCCCCGCACGGAGCTGTTCCTGGGCGATCGTGAGACGCCACTCGGTGAGGTAGTCGCCCGGCGCTCGGCCCACGACCTCCTTGAAGCGCGCCGCGAAGGCGCTGCGCGACATTGCGGCGGTCCGCGCGAGAGTGTCGAGCGTCCACGGCTCGCCGGGGGCCTCATGCATCGCCACGAGGGCGGGTGCGAGGCGTTCGTCCGCAAGGCCGGGCAGCAGCCCCGGCGGGAGGGTGAGATCGCCGGAGTGGTCGAGCATCCAGCGCAGGAGCTGGATGAGCACGACCTCGAACATCCGGTCTGCCAGCAGCGGACGACCGCAGCGCACGTTGTCGACCTCGGCGAACAGGAGGTCCAGCGCGGGGGCGAGGGTGGACACCTCGTCGAGCGGCAGGACGATCACCGAGGGGAGGGTGCGGACGAGCGGGTGCGTGGCTCCGCCGTCGAAGTCGATCGTCGCGCAGGCGAAGTCGGATTCATCGGTCGGGGCGTTGAGGAAGGTGTGGTCGACGGGGCGGGGGAAGAACAGCAGGCTCGGGCGGGTGATCGTCTCGCGCTCGATGCCGCCGTCCGGGCGCTGGTGCGTCACCTCCATCTCGCCGCGACGCAGCACGTGGAGGAAGCCGTGGCCCGCACTCGCGGCGAAGACCGTGGTCCCGCACAGGGGTCCGGTGTGGAACAGGCGGCTGCGCACCCGGAAGCGGTCGAGCAGCGGGGTGAGGCGGTCGAGCGGTGGCATGCTTCCATTCTTCTGGACGATATGTCACGAACGCAAGACCAAATGATGCGTATCGTACTGCGCGGCGAGCAAGACTGAGGGGGAAGCCGAATCCGGCCCGTCCCGAAACACAAAGGAGCACCCCATGCCCAACGTCCCTCTCGTCGACCGTGAGACCGCCACCGGCCCCGTCAAGGAGCAGCTCGAGCAGATCGGCTCCGCCTTCGGCGCCGTCCCCGCCATGTTCCGCGCGGTCGCGAACTCGCCCGCCGCGCTCACCAGCATGTGGAGCGCTTTCGGCGCCTACGGTGGGGGCACGCTCGGCGCGGCCCTCGGTGAGCAGATCGCGGTCGCGGTCGCGAACCGCAACTCCTGCGGCTACTGCCTCGCGGCGCACACGGCGCTCGGCAAGAAGGCGGGCCTCACGACCGAGGCGCTCGCCGAGGCCCAGGCCGGCAACTCCGACGACCCCCGTACGGCCGCTCTGCTGGCCTTCGCGCTCAAGCTCGTCGAGGAGCGGGGTCAGGTGACCTCGGCCGACGTCGACGCTCTCCGCGCGCACGGCTGGAACGACGAGCAGATCGTCGAGACCATCGGCCAGGTCGCGCTGAACCTCTTCACGAACTACGTGAACATCGCGCTCGACGTGCCGATCGACTTCCCGACGGTGCCGCTGCGTCGCGCCGCTTGAGGTCGAGGGGAGCAGGGGCCGGATTCGCTGGGGGTCCGGCCTCTTCCCCTGCCCGCCTGCTACGCCTCGACGTCGTCGAGCCAGTCGCTCAGCACGCGGGTGGCGAGGGTCTCGAGCCGCGGACCGTGCGTCCGCGCCTGCTCCCGGATCGTCCGCGGGTCGATGCCGTTGTGATGGAGCTCGTGCGCGTGACCGATGAGCCAGCGCTCGATGATGCGGTGGTCGGCTTCCAGGTGGAACTGGAGTCCGAGCGTGCGCGCGACGGCGAAGGCCTGATGGGGGAAGCCGGGCGTGTGCGCCAGGGAGTGCGCCCCGGCGGGGATCGCGAACTCGTCGCCGTGCCAGTGCAGCACGGGCTCGCCGTCGAGAGGGGCGAGGACGGACTCCCGGCCCTCGGGGGTGAGTGTGAGCGGGCCGTAGCCGATCTCGACGGCCCCGGTCGGGCGTACCTCTGCGCCCAGAGCCTCGGCCAGGAGCTGGGCGCCGAGACAGACGCCGAGCGTGGCGCCGCCCGTGGCGAGCCGGGTCGCGAGAGCCGCCTTCGAGGAGTGCAGGAAGGGATACCGATCCTCGTCGTACACGCCGATCGGTCCGCCGAGGACGAGGAGCAGGTCCGTGCCAGCGACGGCGTCCGGGTCGATCGTGTCGATGCCGGCGTCGAGCAGTGTGGTCTCGTAGCCGCGCGCCGCCAGCAGCGGGGCGAGGATCCCGAGGTCTTCGAAGGGGACGTGGCGGACGGCGATCGCCGTCCGGGGCGTGCGAGACGCGGACATGCACTCTCCTCGGATAGATTTGACCTATGCCAAAAATAGCACACGAGGTTCGAGGTGCCGAGGTGGTCGTGCGCGCCGCGGGGGTCCTGTTCGACTGCGACGGCGTGCTGGTGGATTCCGTGCCCTCGGCGGCGATCGCGTGGGACGCCTGGGCGCTCCGGCACGCCCCGGGATTCGACTTCCTGCGGGACGCGCCTCATGGCATGCGGCCGAGTGAGGTGGTCGCGGCGATCGTGGGGCCGGAACGGGCGGCCGAGGCGACGGCCGACCTCCTCGCCCGGGAGCTCGCCGTCGCCCCGGCGACGACCGGGATCCCCGGGGCCGCTGCCCTGCTCGCTGCGCTGCCCCCGAAGCTGTGGGCGGTCGCGACGAGCAGCAACCGAGCTGTCGCGACCGCACGGATGGGCGGAGCGGGTATCCCGGCGCCGGCGGTGCTGGTCGCCGCCGAAGACGTGAACAGAGGCAAGCCCGCGCCCGACCCGTACGTTCGTGCCGCACGGCTCCTCGGGCGGGACCCGGGGGGCTGCGTCGTCTTCGAGGACTCGGCGCCGGGGATCAGCGCGGCGCGAGCGGCCGGTGCCGGCCTCGTGGTCGGGGTGGGCGCAGGCTCCGGGGCGGCTGACCCCGACCTGGTCGTGCACGACCTCGCCCACGTGCGGTGGAGCGGGGAGGCGCTGTGCCTCCGCGTGCTCAGCGGAGCGCGCTGAGGGCCTCGTCGATCACGTCCACGGCGACGTCGAGCTGCTCGTCGGTCGTGGTCAGAGTGGGGAGGAAGCGGATCACGTTGCCGTCGCTGCCGGCGGTGAGGAGCAGGATGCCGCGCTGGGCGGCGAACTCCGCGATCATGGAGGCGGCCCCGGCCAACGGTCGCGTCGTCCCGGGGGTGCTCAGCTCGAAGGCCTGCATGGCGCCGATCCCGCGGACGTCGCCGATCACCGCATGGCGAGTGCGCAGACCCTCGAGTCGGGCGGACAGGTGGGCGCCTATCCGACGGGCGTCGGCGAAGAAGGTCCCGTGCTCGAGCTCGTCGAACACTGCGAGGGCGGCGGCGATCGAGACCGGGTTGCCGCCGAATGTGCCGCCGAGGCCGCCAGGGTCGGGCGCGTCCATGATCTCGGCGCGGCCGGTCACCCCGGCCAGGGGCAGCCCGCCGGCGATGCCCTTCGCCGTGAGCACGAGGTCCGGCACGAGGTCGAAGTGTGTGCTCGCGAACCACGTCCCGGTGCGCCCGAGGCCCGTCTGGATCTCATCGGCGATGAACACCACGCCGTTCTCCGTGCACCACTCCTGCAGGGCGGGGAGGTAGCCCGCGGCCGGGACGACGAAGCCGCCCTCGCCCTGGATGGGCTCGGCGATGACGGCCGCGAGGTCGTGGACGCCGATCCGCTGTTCGAGATGGGCGATCGTGCGCGCGGCGGCTTCCTCGCCGTCGAGGCCGTCGCGGTAGGGGTACGAGTTGGGGACGCGGTGGACATCGGGCGCGAACGGACCGAATCCGGTGCCGTACGGCGCCGCCTTGTGGTTCATCGCGAGTGCGAGGTTGGTGCGCCCGTGGAAGGCGTGGTCCAGGGCGGCGACGGCGCGCCGTCCCGTGTGCCTCCGGGCGATCTTGACCGCGTTCTCGACGGCTTCGGCGCCGGAGTTCGCGAAGGCCGTGCGGGTCTCGTGGGTGCCGGGGACCTTTTCCGCGAGCAGTTCGGCGAGGCGCACGTAGCCCTCGTAGGGGGTGACGGTGAAGAGCGTGTGCGTGACCCGGTCGAGCTGCTCCGCCGCGGCGGTGACGGCTGCGAGGTTGGTGTGGCCGATGGTCGTCACGCCGATCCCGCTGCCGAGGTCGAGGAAGCGGTTGCCGTCGACGTCGGTGACCCAGGGGCCGTCGGCGTGCTCGATGTAGACGGGGAGCACGCTGCCGACGCCGCGCGGGACGACCCGTTGCCGGCGCTCGTGCAGCGCCCGGCTCTGCGGTCCTGGCACCTCGGTGCGCAGGCGCGGGGTCGACAGGGCGGTGTCGGAGAACAGGCCGGGTGCGGACATGGACGGGCTCCTTCGTGAAGGGGGTGTCGGCGGGTACGCGACGTGGTGTCGAAGCTATGTTAGATTTTGACCTATGTCAAAGATCGAACCTGTGGGGGAGAGCGCCGAGCGCTACCCGACGGCCTTCACCGCCGCGGACTTCCGCGCCAACGTCGCCGACGTCCGCGCCCGCATCGACGCCGCCGCGGAGCGCGCAGGACGCGACCCCGGTGAGGTGCACCTGCTCCCGGTGAGCAAGACGGTGCCGACCGATCGGGTGCGGGTGTCCATCGACGCCGGGCTGCGCCGACTCGGCGAGAACAAGGTGCAGGAAGCCGTGCGCAAGCACCGGGAGACGGCCGACCTCGATGTGGACTGGGTGGTCATCGGCCACCTGCAGACGAACAAGGCCCGGGACGTCGCCTCCTTCGCCGCCGAGTTCCAGGCGCTCGACCGGCTGCGGGTCGCCGAGGCTCTCGACCGGCGCCTGCAGGCCGCGGGGCGCAGCCTCGACGTGTACGTGCAGGTGAACACCTCGGCCGAGGATTCGAAGTTCGGGATGCCGCCGGAGGAGCTTCTCGACTTCCTGAAGGCGTTGCCCTCGTACGGTGCTCTCCGTGTGCGCGGCCTGATGACGCTGGCGCTGCTCACACCGGACGATGCCCGGGTGCGGGAATGCTTCGCGCTGCTGCGGACCCTCCGTGACAGAGCACGTGAGGAGAACCCCGAACTCATCGGCGACGGCGCCCTGTCGATGGGTATGTCCGGGGATTACGAGATCGCCGTCGAGGAGGGCGCGACGTGCGTGCGGGTCGGGCAGGCGATCTTCGGTGCGCGCGCCGTCCCGGACAGTCATTACTGGCCGGAGGGCTGACGCCCGCTCAGTCCTCGGTGCGGAAACCGGCCGCCTTGTGTGTGCCGTCGCAGAACGGCTTGAGCGCGGAGAGCCCGCAGCGGCACAGCGCCACGGTCCGCCGACGCGGGTCGATCACCGTGCCGTCGCTCGCGTGCAACTCGATCTCTCCGCGCACCAGGAGGGGGCCGTCCGGGTACGTCGTGACGGTGACCGGCTCGTCCCGGGCGGTCATGCCGTCGTCCTCTCCCGCAGCGCCGAGCGGCCCTCGGTCCACGCGTCGAGGGTGTGCGCACCCGCCCAGCCGTCGACCGTGAGGCACGCGGCCGCGCCGAACAGGATGTCTGCGAGCAGCTCCGGACGGTCCTCGGCGAGGCTGCCCGCGAGGTCACGGGCGGCGATCTGCTCGTGCACCGCGTCGGCCTCCACGTGCTCCTCGAAGTACGCGGCGACATCGTCGGCGAACCCCAGCCGGTGCAGGCCGTCGGCGTAGAAGCGGCACGGGATCGACGAGGTCATCTCGTAGGCGGCGAGGTGACCCACGATCGCACCCACGAGGCGGCGGTTGAGGCCGAACAGGCTCATCATGTTGTGCGAGGCGAGCGTGATCGCGGGGGCGTCGTCGACGTAGGCGCCGTACGTGTCGTCGAGTCCGGCGGCGCGAAGGGCGCGGGCGTAGAGCTCCGCGTGCACCCGCTGCGGTCGGCCGCCGCCGTACTCGTCCGACTGGATCTCCACCAGCGCTGCCTTGGGGCGGCCGGTCAGCCGTGGGATCGCCCAGGAGTGCGGATCGGCCTCCCGCAGCGTGTACACGGAACGGAGGATCAGCGACTCCTCGGCCTGCTCGCGGGTGGCCTTCCTGGCGATGTGCCGCGACAGGCTGGGGCCCGTATCCGCAGCGGCGAGGGCGAACAGGGCGCGCCCCACGGCGTCGACTGTCGGCTCCGGAAGCTCGGGCACGGGCACGGTCTCGCGCAGTGCGGCCTCGAAGGCGTCCTCGAGGATCCGGCGCGCGGTGACCACCCCGGCCTCCCACTCCAGCGCCGCATCGAGCTGCGGCAGCGAGCCGTACGAGGACGCATAAAGGACGAAGAGGGCGAGCTGGATGTCGTCGTCCCGGACCACATCGCTGCTCTCAGCGACGGCTGTGGTGGCGAGGTCGGGCAGGGCGGCGGCGTCCTCGCCGCGACCGGTGAGGACGTCGAGGACGGCGCCCGACAGAGGACCGCGCGGCGAGAAGGCGACGGCGGTATCGGGGTCGAGGGTGGAAACGGTCATGAGGAGGGGCTCCCATCGAGTCGATCACCGATATCCTCGTCCGCGCGAACGGGGGCCACCAGGGACTTGACGCCGAGGCGCTCGGCAGGCAAGCGCCTCCGTCGATCGTCAGGGGCACCCGGCGAAGACGTGGTCCTCGTCGTCCGGCGTGACGAGGTCGCGATCGCGGAGCACCAGGGATGCCGGGGCGTCCGGGTCGGCGCACAGCTCCGCGAACGACCGCGGGAGCTGGTCGGTGTACTCGATGTCGATCACGTGCGGCCCGTAGACCGCGGTGTATGCGCCGCACTCGGCGTACGCGGCGCACTCCTCCGTCACGGCGAAGTCGAAGCCCGCGCGCTCCTTCAGGGCCTCCGCATGCTCGGCAGCGTTCTTCTGTCCGGCGGCGAGCCCGACGCCGTGCGCCGCGTCGACGAGGAGCTCTGCGAGCGCGAGGTTGTGGTCCAGAGTCAGGAGGCCGAGCGAGCGTGAGAAGGAGTCGAGGTTGTCGAACTCGACCGCCTGGAAGCCGGAGTCCGCGCAGCCCTCGATCCAGGGGATCACGATCTCCGCGATGCGGGACCGCTGCGCTGCGCTGCCGGTATCCAGAAGGGCCTCGTCGGGCCAGTCCGGGTCGAAGACCACGTCGTCACCGTCATGCAGGAGGAGGTCCTCGGGCCACTCGGCGAGCTCGCCCGGCTGGGTCTGGAATCCGTTGACGTAGCAGACGGAGTAGAGTCCCGCGACCGGCTCCGCGCTGCGGTCTCGCCCGACGATGCCCACGCCCTCGGCCGGATCGTACGCGCCGCCGAGCTGGTAATCCGGAAGGGCTCCGGCCGGAGGAAGCACGACGCCGCCCGATGACCCCGTTCCCTCCGTAGGGAGGGCGGTCGGGGCGGCGCAGCCGGCGAGAGCGAGGATCCCCACCGCGACGCACGCCGCCGGCGTCAGGGACACGCGTGCCGTTCTTCGACCGCGTCGAGAGCGCGGCGCGGTCATCGCGGCTGAGGCGTCGGCTGCGCGGGGGCGTCGACCGGCGGCGCCGCCGCCTCCGAGGGGTTCCGGCGGATCCCGATCCACGACACGACGCCGCCGAGCACGAGGAGCGCCGCGGTGACCCAGGCGGCGTTGTGGAACCCGTCGAGGTCGAGGGAGCCGCCGACGATGGTCGACAGCATCGCGACGACCAGCAGCCCCGCGACGCGGGAGACGGCGTTGTTCACGGCGGAGGCGATGCCGGAGTGGTTCTCGTCGATGGCCCCGAGGATCGCGGCCGTCAGTGGGGCGACGGTGAGCGACAGGCCCAGCCCCATCACGATCATGGCCGGGAGCACCTGCGCCCAGTAGTCGAAGGCGGTGTTCACGGTCAGCAGCATCAGCGCTCCGACGGCCATGATCAGCGGCCCGACGGTCATGAAGATGCGCGGGCCCCAGCGCCCCGCCCACCCGCCGGCGCGGGAGCTCAGCAGGATCATCAGGATCGTCATCGGCAGGCTCGCGAGTCCCGCCGCCGTCGCGCTGAGTCCCGCCCCCTGCTGGAGGTAGACGCCGACGACGAAGCCGTTGAGCGAGAGCGCGGCGTAGACGAAGAGCGTGGCGAGGTTGCCCCACCCGAAGTCGCGCACCCGGAACAGCCAGAGCGGCATGAGCGGCGTGGCCGAGCGGCCCTGCCGCCACAGGAAGACGGCGAAGAGCGCGGCCCCGACCACGGCGGGGATCCAGATCGCGGGGGAGGCCCACCCGAGGTTCGGCTGCTCGATGAGGGCGAACACGATGGCGCCCAGGCCCAGCGCGCACAGTGCTCCGCTCCACCAGTCCACCCGGACG
The DNA here is from genome assembly GCF_032364335.1 of Microbacterium meiriae. Lineage (NCBI taxonomy): Bacteria > Bacillati > Actinomycetota > Actinomycetes > Micrococcales > Microbacteriaceae > Microbacterium > Microbacterium meiriae. Next base: position 2,889,826 of record NZ_CP133984.1, on the reverse strand, counting down.
CTCCGAGGGTGCTCCGGCAGGTGCAGGCGGGCGAGCAGCACCAGCGTCACTCCGATGGGGAGAACGTTGATGAGGAACACGAAGCGCCAGGAGAGGAAGTCGACGAAGAGCCCGCCGAGGAGGGGGCCGACCAGTTGGGCCGCCGTGGTGAAGGCGGTCCAGACGCCGATGGCCCTCGCCTGCAGGTCGCCGCGCATGGTCGCGGTGATGAGGGCGAGGGAGCTCGGGACGAGGAGGGCGCCGGCCGCTCCCTGCGCTCCGCGGGCCATGATGAGCATGAGCGGATCGATGGCTGCGGCGACCGCGACCGACGCGATGCCGAAGGCGATGAGCCCGATCCGCATCACCAGGACCCGGCCGTAGGCGTCGGACAGGGACCCCGCGAGCAGGATCAGCGCGCTGAGGGTGATGAGGTACGCGTCGACCACCCACTGCTGCGTGGTGATCCCGCCGCCCAGCTCTTCACTGATGGCGGGAAGCGCGACGTTCACCACCGTTCCGTCGAGGAACGTGACGAACGAGGCCAGCACGGCGATCGCGATGACGAGCCGCTGGAGCGGGGCGAAGGATGACACAGGCCGACCCTACTCCCGGGGTCGGACGCGAGGGGCCGGTCAGTCAGCCGATGTCCCGGTACCTTCCGCCAGCAGCCGTCGGAGTGCGGGGAGGCCGTCCCGTCCGTGCGCCGCGCGCTGCCGCGCCGCGCCGGTGCCGTCCGCCCGCATCCGGGCGAGTCCCGCTCGCACGGTGTCCGCATCGCCCTGCTCGTCCAGCACCGGGCCGATGTCGTCGAGCAGGTGCTCGGCCACGGTCCAGGCCGGGGCGACCTCGCCCGTGAGCGGATCCAGGATGCGGGCCGTCATCCCCGCTCTCGACGCCATCCAGATCGACGCGTCGATCGTCTCCGTCTCGTCGGCGACGATCCGCTGCGCGGACGACAGGGCGATGCCGCGGGTCAGCAGCGCGGAGAGAACGGCGTCCTCCGCGGTGAGCTGCGTGTCCGCGACGCGCGCCTCGACCGTCGGGTAGCGCTCGGACAGGCGCACCGCCCAGGAGAGGGAGGTCGCCTCCCCGATGGTCCCGAGATCGAGGAGCTGGTCCACGCGCGTGCGGTAGTCGTCGACATCGGCGAACCGGGGCGGGCACCACGACGAGGGGAGCCGGCGGATGAGCATGCTCCGCCAGCTCGCGAAGCCGGTGTCGATGCCGTTGCCGAACGGACTGTTCGTACTGAGGGCGAGCAGCAGGGGCAGCCACGCGCGGAGTCGATTCAGCGCACGGACCCGCTCCTCCTCGTCCGGGACCTCGACGTGCACGTGCAGCCCGTTCACCTCGTGTTCGCGGGTGAGGTGCGCCAGGCGCCGGGCGACGTCGTCGTAGTGCGCCGACGGCGAGAGCCGGGGAGAGCGGAGAGTGGTGAACGGCGAGCCGGTCGGCGCCGCGATCGCGCGCCGCGCGCGGGCCTCCGCGCCGATGGCAGCCCGCAGCGTCGTCAGTTGCTGCAGGGCCTCGGCTCCGGTCCGCACCGGATCGGTGAGGGCCTCGAGCTGCGAGGCCAGGTACTCGGTGGTCACGCGTCCGGCGGCGACCTCGCCGCCGATGCGCTCCAGGATGTCACCGCTGAGGGCGACGGGGACGAGCGAATCCTCATCGAGCAGGAGGAACTCCTCCTCGATCCCGAAGCGCGTCATCCGGGTCAGTGGTTTCGCAGTTCGGAGATGAGCTCGGCCTTGCGCTTGCCGCTGTAGCCCGTGAGGCCCAGTTCCTTCGCGCGCTTCCGCAGCTCGGGGACGGTCCAGTCCTCGTAGTCCCCGTGCTCCCCGCCGCGCCGGCCGACCGAGCTGCGGCCGTCGCGTGCGGCGGCGTTCGAGATACGGGCGGCCTTCTCCTTCGAGGCGCCGTCGTCGCGGAGTTCCTCGTACAGTTCCGGATCCTTCAGGGAATTGTTGCGTCGTCCTGGCATTGCTCTGCTCCTTCGCGCATCGGGAGGGTCGAAGTCAACCCCCTCCAGGGAGGGTGTGGTTCGGGTCTAGCGTGGTGTCACCGCAGTCGGGCGCCCGCGCCCCCAGAGAAGGGAAAGACCGATGAACATCCTCCTGATCATCGTCATCGTCATCGCCGTGATCCTCGCGATCACCGGAGGACTGGTGCAGTCGCTCCAGTTCCTGCTGTGGGTCGGTCTGGTGCTCCTGGCCATCGCCGTGATCGCCTGGCTGATCCGAGCGATCACCGGCAGCCGCAAGGTCTGACCCGAGTGCGGAGGGGGAGGCTCGCCATCGGCGAGCCTCCCCCTCTTCATGGGTTCAGCGGGTGGGGGATCAGCGGTTGAACGCGTCCTTGACGCTGTCGCCGGCCTTGCCCGCGGCGTCCTTGACGTTCTCGCCGGCCTGCTTCGCGTCGGCCTTCACCTGATCCGCCTGGCCTTCGGCCTCGAGCTTCTCGTTGTCGGTCAGCTTGCCGAAGCCTTCCTTGGCCTTGCCACCCAGCTTCTCGGCGGAGTTCTTCATGTCATCTGCGCCACTCATAAGAGGCTCCTCTCCTTGACGGATCGATTGCTCTTCGAGCCTCCCACCGGCCCTCCGCACCGTCCACGGGATTGACATTCGCGCAGCGGCGTGTCAGCGTCCCGCGACCATCGACTCCCGTCCGCGCAGGGGTTAGCCTGGCGCCAGGCGGGTGTCCTGCCCGTCGTCCTCGACGAAGGGAGCGGTGTGCGATGGACGCGATGATGATGGGTGCCATGTCCAAGAACATGGAGTCGATGCCGGACATGGCGATGATGGACATGTCGGTGCTGCAGGCCTGCATGGATGCCTGCGCCGCCTGCGAGCAGGCCTGCACCGTGTGCGCGACCCAGGAGATGGACTGCGCTCCGGCCTGCATGAACTGCGCGGACATGTGTCACACGATGATGCGGTCGATGCTCCGCATGCAGGGGATGACGCCGGCCACGATGATGGCGATGCTGGACGCCTGCATCGCGATGTGCCAGATGTGCATGGACGAGTGCATGCAGCACGCCGATCACAGCGACGTCTGCCGGCTCTGCGCTCAGGCGTGTCAGGCCTGCATGAACGCCTGCATGGCGGTCCGCGACATGATGATGGCGAGCGCCTGACCCGAGGGGATCAGGGCATCGTCACACGACGGCGACGTTGAAGCGGGTGCGCCCGACGGCGAGGACGGCGTAGTCGAGGTGGAGGGCGACCGGGCTGCCGATCGCGGCCTCCAGCGCGGCGCCGGAGCCGTTCCACAGCGTGTGCGTGGTGCCGTCGAGCGTGCGGACGACGAGGTCTCCGGCGACCGGATCCGCCGCGATCACGAACGCGTCCGCCCACCCTGCCGGAGTCGCCGCCGCGAGGCGCTCCTGGATCAGGTGCAGGGCGTGGCCGGGTGCCGACGACGAGCAGCGGCCGCCGTTCCCGCACATGCACGTCGCACGCTCACGCACCTCGAGGGGCGGACGGCGGTGCAGCGGCGTGGACACGGGGACTCCTTCGGATCGGCGTCCCGCCAGAGTACGTCGACCGGGTCGGGATCCCGCAGCGCCCCCGACACGCGACGAAACAAACGGGTGTAGGCTCGCCGGGTGCTGTCGTCGATGAGCGCCCTCGGGGCGCGGAGCGGAGCTGCAGGCGCGTTCAGCGCCGCAGGCAGAGGCTGAGGACCGGCCGGAGGCGGAATCCCGTCCCCGGTGCTGCGTCGTACCCCGGCACCGTCCGGGTGATCCTCCGATCCGTCTCGCCGTTCCGGCGATCACACCGAAAGCTCTTCCCCTATGCGTCCCATCGACGAGCGCGCTCTGCGCGCCTCCTTCCGCAACGCCTCCCGCAAGGAGATCTCCGACATCACCCTGCCGCCCGGCTTCGCCGAGACGGACTTCGACCGGCTCGACTACCTCGGCTGGGTCGACCCGAAGCTGCCTCGTCGCTCCTACGTCGTCACGTGGATCGACGACGAGCCGGTCGGTGTCGTGCTGCAGCGCGCCGAGCAGCGCGTGCTCGCCCGCGCGCAGTGCTCCTGGTGCGAGGACGTGACGCTCCGCAACGACGTGCAGCTGTACGTCGCCCGCCGCGCCGGGGCCGCCGGTCGCAAGGGCGACACGGTCGGCGTGCTCGCATGCGCGGAGTTCGGGTGCAATGTCGCGGTGCGCAGGCTCCCGCCGCTGGCCTATCCGGGGTACGACCGCGAGCTCGCGCGCGAGATGCGGATCCTGCGGCTGCAGGAGCACGTGACCGGGTTCGTCCGCGAGGTCGCCGGTCTGACCCTCTAGGCCGTCACGGCGCGCACGTGGGCGAGGGCGGGTGCCTCCCACGCCGCCGACAGCCGGGCGAACGCCTCGAAGCTGCGTCCGCCCGGCCAGTCGGCCGGCAGCATCGCCGGGGGCAGCCCGGGATCCGTGTAGGGCAGCACCCGCCACCGGTCGATGAGGTGCACGTAGGCCGGGAACGGCGCGTCGGGCAGGGCCGCGAGCGATGTCTGGAAGGACTCGTGCTCGGCGCGCAGCCCGTCCAGGTCCCACCACGCCGCGGCGGCCTCGGCTAGGGTCCCTGCCGGGGCCGGGGCCGACGCGTCGAACAGGGTCGCCCAGCGGCGGGCATCCAGCTCGTCGAGGATCTGCTCCGCCTCCTCCCGGAGATGTCCGGGGCAGATCCACAGGGCGGGGGAGACGACGCCGGCGCCGATCCAGTGCAGTCGGCGCCGCAGCTGATGGCGCACGCTGCGTGCGCTCTCCGGGATCGAGAACGACACGAGACACCACGGATCGTCGTCGGTCATCTCCCGCATCCGGAAGATCCGGCGGTCGCCCCGCTCCAGCATCGGCACCGCCGCAGGGCTGAGGCGGTAGCCGATCGCGTCGCGGCGCTCGGGGAGGAGCAGACCCTTCTGCTTGAGACGGGCGATGCCCGTCCGGGCGGGAGCCGCCGGGATTCCGAGGTCACCGGCCAGCGCCACGAGGTCGGCAGCCGAGATCCAGCCGCCGAGCGGGCGCAGATACAGGCCGATCAGGGTGCGCAGGAGCGAGGCGGTGCTGCCGGGGCGGGCGTCGATGTCATCGAGCACCACCGGTGCCGCGGGGTCAGGAGACACCGGACTCCAGTGCGTCCCTCACCGCGAGCACCCCGGCGACGGTCTCGGCGTGCGACGTGCTCAGCGGCGACAGCCCGAGCCGGATCCCGTCCGGGAAGCGGAAGTCGGGGATGACGCCGTCGGCCCAGAGCTTCCGGGTGACCTCCCGGAAGTCGGGGTGGCCGATCGTGATGTGTCCACCGCGTAGCGCGGGGTCGCGAGGGCTGAGCAGGCGGACGTCCAGGGGCGCGAGCAGCTCGTCGTACGCCCGGACCGCGAGCGCGGTGAGCGACTCCGACTTCGCGCGCACGCCGTCGATCCCCGACTGTTCGATGAGGTCGATCATGCCCTGCATCGCGAGCATCGAGGTCACCGGCGGCGTGCCGCTGAGGAGCTGACGGATGCCGTCCGCCGGGACGTACTCGGGGCCCATGGCGAAGATGTCGGCGGCGCTCCACCAGCCCTGGATCGGCTGCCGCAGCACGCCCTGCAGGTCGTGGCGGAGGTAGGCGAACGCGGGCGACCCCGGGCCGCCGTTGAGGTACTTGTACGTGCAGCCGACCGCCATGTCGACGCCCCAGTCGTCGAGCTGCATCGGCACGACACCCGCCGAGTGGCAGAGGTCCCACATCATCAGTGCCCCGGCCTCGTGGACGACGGCGGTGATGCCCGGCATGTCGGCGAGGGCGCCAGAGCGGTAGTCGACGTGGCTGAGCGAGACGAGCGCCGTCCGCTCCGAGACCACGGCCGCGACGTCGTCGATCGTGACGCCGTGCACCGGATCGGGCGTGATCCAGCGCAGCGTGGCCCCCATCTCCGCTGCGACGCCTTCGGCGAGGAACCGGTCGGTGGGGAAGTTCCCCTCCTCGATCACGAGCTCCGTCCGCCCCGTGGGTCCCTGAGCCGCGCCCGTGGGTCCCTGGGCCGCGCCCGCGGGTCCCTGAGCCGCACCCGTGGGTCCCTGAGCCGCGCCCGTGGGTCCCTGAGCCTCGCCCGTGGGTCCCTGAGCCTGTCGAAGGGCCGTGGGTCCCTGAGCCTGTCGAAGGGCACCCCGCATGAGCTTGTAGATGAGGACGCTCGTGGAGTCGGAGACGACCGTCTGTCCCGGACCCGCCCCGAGGGCGACGGCGCCGATGCGGTCGCCGAGCTCCATCGGCAGCGCCATCCACTGCTCGTCCCAGGAGCGGATGAGACGGGTGCCCCAGTCCTCGCGCACGAACGCGGCGAGCTTCTCCGGCACGTCGCGCAGCGGGCGGCCGAGCGAGTTGCCGTCGAGGTAGGCGGTGACGCCCGGGGCCTCGACGAAGGCGTCGAGGTGGGCCGCGAGGGGGTCGGACGCGTCCAGGGCGCGGGCGGCATCGAGGAGGGCGGTGTCGGCGGAGCGGTCGGTCATGTCACACCTTCAGGTCGGCGGGGGTGAGGGGGCGGGCGGCCAGAGGATCGGCGGATCCGGGTGGCAGCAGGAGGAGGAGAGAGCGAGGATCGAGCGGGTCGACGGGCGCGAGGGCGCGGAGGAGGGCGTCGTCGTCGAGGCCGGCGGTGCGGAGGGCGGCGACCTCAGCCGGGTTCAGGTCGACGGGGGTCGGGCCGTTGCCCATGTCGGTGCCGTAGCGGACGGTGCCGCCGGCGGCGTGGAAGCGGGCGACGTTGTCGATCGCGATGGCCCGCGCGTGGGAGTCGTGGATGGCGAGGGTGCTGATCCAGGAGGTGCGGGCGGCCTGCTCCGCGATCTCCTCGTCGTCCAGGCGCTCGGAGAACGGGGCGTGGGCCAGCTGCGTCGCTCCGAGGCGGACGACGCGCTGCGCTTCGCCGGAGCCCTCCGCATGGGCGATCACCGGGAGGCCTCGGGCTGCGGCGAGGTCGGCGATCGTGCGGAAGAGGGCGTTGGAGAAGACCGGGCCGGCGGTGCTGTTGCTCGCGACCTTGACGCAGGAGACACCCGCCGCTGCCATCTCCTCGACCGTGGTCGCCGCTGCCGCGGGGTCGGCGATCTCCCGCACCGAACCCGCCGGCGCCCAGGCGCGGTCCGAGGGGTATCCACCGGGAGGCGTGAGGAACGCGCCGGCGAAGTCGACGGTTCGCAACTCAGGAGAATCCGGCCCAGGAGCACCCGGAACCGCCTCGGAAGCGCCTCCGCCGGTCGAAACTCCTGAGTTGTGAACGGCGATCCGCGCCACCGTAGACGGATCGCCGCCGAGGTCGACCACTCGTCCGAGGCGGGACGAGGCCAGGAGGGCGTGGTCGACGAGCTGCAGGTGCACGTGGTGGTCCGTGAAGCCCCCGACGATGCGGCCGGAGAGGACCGGGCCCCCCGGCGCGGGTGTCTCCTCACCGAGCCGGGGGCGCCCGTCCTCGCCGAGTCTGACGACGCCGTCCCGCCAGCGCTCGCCGTCGAAGAACGTCGCCGTGAGCATCAGGAACCGATCTCGGTGCGGACGGTGTAGAGCTCGGGGAAGAAGGTCAGGTCGAGGGCGCGCTGCAGGAAGCCGACGCCGCTCGACCCGCCGGTGCCGACCTTCATCCCGATGGTGCGGGACACGGTCTTGAGGTGACGGAAGCGCCAGAACTGGAAGTTGTCCTCGAGATCGACGAGGTCCTCGCAGGCCTCGTAGAGGTCCCAGTGGGTGCGCGGGTCCTGGTAGATCGCACGGATGGCAGGTACGAGGTCCGGGGTCTCGCGGTAGGGCTCCCGCACGTCGCGGTCCAGGATCTCGCGGGGGATCGGGAGGCCGCGGCGAGAGGCGTAGCGGAGGAACTCGTCGTACAGCGTGGGCTTCTCCCACTCGGCCGTGAGGAGCGCGAGATTCGCCGGGTGGTCGCGGAAGACGCTCAGCATCTTCTCGTTCTTGTTGCCCAGCGCGAACTCGACGGCCCGGTACTGCACCGACTGGAAGCCGGACGAGTTGCCGAGGGCGCCGCGGAACTGGGCGTACTCCGTCGGGGTCAGCGTCGCGAGCACCGACCACTGCTGAGTCATCACGTCCTGGATCCGCTTGACCCTGGCGATGCGCTTGAGGGCTTCGCGCAGGTCGTCCGCCGCGAGCAGCTCCCGCGCCGAGCTGAGCTCATGCAGCAGCTGCTTCAGCCAGAGCTCCGTCGTCTGGTGCTGGATGATGAACAGCATCTCGTCGTGGTGCTGCGGGTCGCTCACCGGATGCTGTGCCGTGAGGAGCTGGTCGAGCGCGAGGTACGAGCCGTAGGTCATACGCCCGGAGAGGTCCGTGACGATCCCCGACTCGAGTGCGCGTTCGTTGTCGGTGTGCATCCCGCGAACATATCACTTCCGTGCCGATCGTCACAGACATGTTATGTCAAGATCCCGCCCCGCTTGCACGACCCGGCGCCAGTGGCACGGGTATCTCCCGGATTCGGTCGTGCACCCGTGCCCGGGTCGTGCGCCCGTGCCCGGGTCGTGCACCCGTGCCCGGGTCCGTCTCCACCCGTGCCGAGGTCCGCCTGCACGACCGGGGAACGGATGAACAGACGTCCGGCCGAACGAGTCGTGCCGTCGTGTCGGGATCGTGCAACCGTGGTAGCCCCGCCGGACGAAAGGGGCCGGGTCAGCGGGTGTGCGCGTCGAGGAAGGCGATGGTGTTGGCGAGGGCCTTTCGAGCCTCGGGCTGATCGAGGTGGAACTGGTACTCGTGCGGGAGGGCGGGCTCGTGCGGCGCGGGCCAGAACACCGGCGTCACATCGACGCCGAGCTCCTGCAGCCGCTTCGCCATCGGGATCGACTGGAGCCAGGTGAGCCCGTCGCCGTTGCCGCCCGAGATGTACGTCGAGGGGAAGTCGGAGGTGACCCAGTCCACGGTCGACATCGTGGCGCCGGTCGAGTCCTCCGCCCAGGTCTTCGTCCCGGAGTACGCCCACATCGCCGACTTGAAGCCCCACCCCGGGACTCCGTCGAGCTCGGCCAGTGCGGCGAGGTCATAGACGCCGCAGTTCAGCACGGTCGCGACGAGCTGGTCGGCGCGGATCGACGGGCGGATGCCGAGGATCTCGGCGTAGTCCGGATTCGTGATGAGCGTGGCCATCTGGCTGGCGAGCTGAGCGCCCGCGGAGTCCCCCGCCAGCACGATGCGACGCGGGTCGACGCCCAGTTCCGCCGCGTGCGCGTCGATGTAGGCGAGGGCCTCGTCAAGCTGGTGGACGGCGAGCGGGTACACGCCCTCGGGTCCGCGGGTGTAGTTCACGCCGATGGTCGTGTAGCCCTCCGCGGCGAGGATGCGGAGGTAGGGATCGACGTCCTCCTTCGAGCCCGAGATCCAGGCACCTCCGTGGATCCACACGACAGTCGGCAACGGGCTCTCGGCGGAGGCGGGGCGGAAGACGTCCATCGTCGTGTCCGCGCCGGCATCCCCGTAGGCGATGTCCTTCCGTTCGTCGAGAGGCGTGTCCGTGACGTGCTTCGTCATCTCCGCCGCGGTCTCGTCCCCGCCCTTCGTGAACACCGAGCGGATGATCATCGCGGATGGCCACGGCGTGAGCGCCCCGATGATCGCGACGACGGCGGCGACCGCGGCGAGGACGCCCACGGCGATCTTCGTGCGACGCCAGGGCGTCCGGCCGGTCTTGGCGGCCACGGTTCCGGCGCTGCTGCGGGAGTCTTCCACGGCCTCAGTGTGCCAGTATCCGCCGTCGCGGGATCGAAAGCGTTCCGGAATCCCCGAACGAGGGCGCGCTTTCGATCCCGCGGCCGGACTGCACCTCGTGCCGGGATCGAAAACGGGCGGGAAGCGGCGCGCGGAGGTGCGATTTCCGTCCCGCACGGGCGGGGAGGGGGAGGGGAGAGGGTCAGGGGGAGAGGACGGTGGCGGTGTCGGTCACGGTGATCTGTGGGGGATACAGGCTCATGACCTGCACGGCGGCGGCGTGGTTCTCGGCCGTGGAGCCGGCGCAGGCGTCGGCGGCGAGCGTCACCCGTGCTCCGGCATCGGCGGCGGCGAGAGCGGTGGACACGACGCAGCAGTCCGTCGACACCCCCGCCAGCACGATACGGCCACCGTGCCCGACGATCGCCTCGAGCTCCGGGCCCCACTTGCCGAACGTGGGCAGGTCGACGGTCGGATGAGGAGACAGGCCTTCCGCCTCGGGGACCAGTGCATAGAGCGGGTCGTCGGCGGACCGGTCGGCGAACGGCCACGCCGCGAAGTACTCGCCCCAGGAGGTGGAGCGGTCGGCCGTCGGAAGCCACCGGGTCACGAGCACGCGCTCGCCGAAGGCCTCCGCGAGCCGACGGATGTTCGCCATCGCCTCGGAGAAGAACGGCGAGCCCCAGGCGGAGTCGGGCGATGCGAAGATCACCTGCGGATCGATCACCACGAGCCAGCTCTCGGTCCCTGAGCCTGCCGGCTCCTGGGTTCCTGAGCCTGCCGCCTTCTCGGTCCCTGAGTCTGCCGCCTCCCGGGTCCCTGAGCCTGTCGAAGGGCTCACGACTCCTGCCGCCGTATCTTCCCCGCCCGGGCGAACCAGGTCACGAGGAACGACAGCACCAGCGCCACGAACACCCCGAGGTTCGCATACGCCCAGTCCCCGTCCGTCCCGCCGACGAGGAACAGGAGGTACCCCTGCCAGTTGTTCCACGGCGCGGCGTCCGCGAAGCCGTTGAGGACGAGACCCCAGCCGATCACGCTCGCGACGACCATGGTGCCGATCGACGTCCAGTCCCAGGCGCCGTAGCGTCCGCGGCTGTCGAAGAGGGCCTCGTCGTCATAGTCCTTGCGACGGCGCAGGATGTCGGCGATGAGGATGCCGGCCCAGGAGGCCAGCGGCACGCCGAGGGTGATGAGGAAGCTCTGGAACGGGCCGAGGAAGTCGGTCGCGAAGAACACCACGAAGATGGTGCCCGCCGTGAGGATCGCGCCGTCGATCGCCGCCGCCGACGGCCGCGGGATGCGGATGCCGAGGCTGAGCAGGGTCAGGCCGGAGGAGTAGATGCCGAGCACCGCGCCGGAGACGAGCGCGAGCACGGCCGTAAACAGGAACGGCACGAGGACCCACACCGGCAGGATGCTCGCCAGCGCGCCGATCGGGTCCGCGGCGATCGCGTCCATGAGCTCGGCGTCCGATCCCGCGAGGAGCAGACCGAAGACGACGAGGATGACCGGTGCCACCGAGCCGCCGATCGTGTTCCAGGCGACGATCGCCCCGTCGGACGCGGTGCGCTTCTGGTAGCGCGACCAGTCCGCGGCGATGTTGATCCACCCCAGTCCGAACCCGGTCATCACCATCACGAGCGCGCCGACGACCTGGCCGATGCCGCCGTCGGGACGGGCCATCACCGCAGCGATGTCGATGCTCGGCGCCGCGAGGATGATGTACACCACCGTCACGACGCCCGTGATCCAGGTCAGCACCGACTGGAGCCGCATGATCGTGTGGTAGCCGAGCACCGAGGCGGCGACGATGAGTGCCGCGACGATCACGGTCGCGAGGATCTTCAGCCAGAGGCTGTCCCCGTCGCCGCCGAGCTGCGTGATGACCGTCGCCGTCGCCAGTACCGCCATGATCGCGAGGAAGGTCTCCCAGCCGATCGACGTGAGCCAGGACACGATCCCGGGGACCTTCTGCCCCTGGACGCCGAACGCGGCCCGGGAGAGCACCATCGTCGGCGCCGACCCCCGCTTGCCCGCGATCGCGATGAGCCCGCACAGCAGGAACGACACGACGATGCCGACGACCGAGACCAGAGTCGCCTGCCAGAACGAGATGCCGAAGCCGAGCACGAACGAGCCGTAGGACATCCCGAACACCGAGACGTTCGCCGCGAACCACGGCCAGAACAGGTCGCGGGGCTGGGCGGTCCGCTCGGACTCGGGGATGATCTCGATGCCTGCGCGCTCGATGAGAGCCGGCCTGATGTCGGTCATCCTCACATCCTGGCACTCCGCGAGCGCACTCGTGACGCGGATCGGGGCACCGCGCCGGGCGCGCGGCTCAGCCGGCGAAGAAAGCCCCGGCCACGCGCGTCAGGTCGTGCAGGTCCGAGACCCCGGCGAGCTCGCGCGCGGAGTGCATCGAGAGGATGGGGATGCCCACGTCGACCGTGCGGATGCCGAGCCGTGTCGCGGTGATCGGTCCGATGGTCGAGCCGCACGGCACGCTGTTGTTCGAGACGAACTCCTGCGTCACCACCCCGGCCCGATCGCACCAGTTCCGCCAGGACGCGGCGCCGACCGCATCGGTCGCGTAGCGCTGGTTGGCGTTGAGCTTGAGGATGGGCCCGGAGCCGAGCACGGGCTGCACGACGGGGTCGTGTCGGCCGACGTAGTTCGGGTGCACGGAGTGCCCCACGTCGCTGGACAGGCACCACGACGACGCGTACGCCTGGCGGCGGGCGGAGCCGTCGGCCCCGAGCCCTGCGTAGAGCCGCTCCAGCACATCCTCGAGGAAGGGGCCTGCGGCGCCGGAGCGCGACTCGGAGCCGAGCTCTTCGTGGTCGAACGCGGCGAGGATCGCGACGGGGGCTCCCGCCTCGGGTTCATGGGCCGCGAGGGCCACCACGCCCGCGTGCACGGAGGCGAGGTCGTCGAGCCGGCCGGAGGCGAAGAACGCGTCGTCCTTGCCGAACACCGCGCCCCGCGCGGCATCGGCGACGACGACGTCGTAGCCGCGGATCTCTGCGGAGTCGACTCCGGCGGATGCCGCGAGCTCGGCCATCACGTCCGCCTCGGTCGGGTCGCCGAGACCCCACACCGGCTGCGTCTCGGTCTGCTTGTCGAGCGCGAGGCCGTTGTTGACCCCCCGATCGAGGTGGATGGCGAGCTGGGGGAGGCGCAGCAGGGCTCCGGTGTCGGCGAGGACGACCCGGCCGTCGGCGAGGGCCAGCCTGCCAGCGAGGCGCAGCTCTCGGTCGAGCCAGGAGTTCAGCAGCGGACCGCCGTACACCTCGACGGCGGCCTGCAGCCAACCCCGGGCTCCGGTGGTCGGCTGCGGCTTGAGCTTGAAGCCGGGGGAGTCGGTGTGCGCCCCGAAGACCTGCACCGGCGTCGTGGCGGTCGCGTCTTCCGGCACCACCCACGCGATCGTCGCGCCGTCGCGGACCACGAGGTACCGGCCGCCGGGCTGCGCGGGCCAGGCGTCCTCCTCCTGCAGCCGCGTGAAGCCGGCCTCCTCCAGGCGGCGGGCCGTCTCGGCGGCTGCGTGATAGCTCGACGGGGAGGCGGCGACGAAGTCGGCGAGGTCCTCGGCGTGGGCGAGGGCGTCCGGGGTGACGGGCATGGCGTGACCTTCCTGCGCGGGGTGTCCTTCGAGCGTAGTCGCGCCCCGTCACGCACCCCGTCTCGCGGCCTTCCCGGTCGGGGATAGGGTGGTGGCGATAGCGCCTAGGGTTCCGGGGTCTGCACCCGTCTGGTCCGAGCGGCGCCACGGTCCTCCTCCGCAGGAGGGTCGTCATCTGACAGGACAAAAGCCCGGAGGACCCGATTCGTCGCGCCCGCGGCGGAGGGAAGGGTCTGCCGTGTCCGCTGTCGCTCTCGTCCTCGTCCTCGCCGCCGCGATCGCCCACGCGTCCTGGAACGTCATCGCGCACGGCATCAGCCGCGCCGGATCGCCGTTCCTGTGGTGGGGTGCCGTCGCCAGCACGGTCGTCTGGATCGGGGCCGTGCCGTTCACGGGCGGACTCGGTGCGGCCGACCTCGGCTCGTTCGCGCTCGGAGTCTCCGTCTCCGCGGTCCTGCACGTCGCCTACATGGCCGTGCTGCAGCGCGGCTACCGGGAGGGCAGTCTGTCGACGGTCTACGCGACGGCGCGGGGCACCGGGCCCTTCCTCTCGGTCATCGTCGCCGTGCTCCTGCTCGGGGAACGCCCCTCGGCCCTGGCGCTCGTCGGCGTCGCCGCGGTGATCGTCGGGGTCGTCGCGATCGGGTTCGTCGACCGCCGGCCGGCAGGGAGCGGGCGCCGCATCGACCCCGGTCTGCTGTTCGGCGCCCTCACCGGCGTGGCGATCGCGGTCTACACGATCTGGGACGCCCACGCGGTGCGCGAGTGGGAGCTGTCACCCGTGGCGTTCATGGTCGGCACCACGCTGCTGCAGGTGCCGTTCTACTCCGTGGCGGTTCGTGGACGATGGGGTGCGGTCGTGGCGCTGGGGCGCACGCAGTGGCGCCGCATCCTGGCCTTCGGCATCCTGTCGCCGCTGTCCTACATCCTCGTGCTGACCGCCATCCAGATCGCTCCCGTGGCCCTCGTCGCACCGCTGCGGGAGGTCAGCGTCGTGCTCGTGAGCCTGTTCGGCGCCTTCGTCCTGCGCGAGTCCCGGCCGGGATGGCGGATCGGCGCCTCGCTGATCGTCCTCGTCGGGATCGTGCTGCTCGCGCTCTGAGGCCGCGCCTCAGCGGAAGGTGACGAGTCCGGCGTGGGCGGCCGTGACGAGGATCTGCACGCGGTCGCGCAGGTGCCACTTCGACATCATGCGGCCGAGGTGGGCCTTCACCGTCCCCTCCGAGACGATGAGCGCCTTCGCGATCTCGGCATTGGACATGCCCTTCGCGAGGCACTGGAGCACCTCCTCCTCGCGCTCGGTGAGCGGTTCGAGGGTCTCCGCCGCCGCAGCGGGCGTGGAGGCGCGCACATGGCGGATCAACATCGACGCGATGCGGGGCGACAGCGAGCTCGCTCCGGCGAACACCTCCCGCACACCCGTGACGATCTCCTCCGCGCTGGAATCCTTCAGCAGGTAGCCGGAGGCGCCCGCGCTCAGCATGGGCAGCACGGTGTCGCTGCCGTCGAGCGTGGTGACGGCGAGGATGCGGACGTCCGGCCATCGTTCGGCGATCGCCGCGGTTGCCTCGATGCCGTTCATCTCCGGCATCTGGACGTCCATCATCACGACGTCCGGCTTCTCGCGCTCGACCGTCGTGAGGGCCTCCAGGCCGTCCTCCGCCTGCGCCACGACCGTGATCTCGGGCGCGCGCGACACGAAGTGCGACAGCGCGGAGCGGACCAGAGGATCGTCATCGACGATCACGACGCGGATTTCCTGCATGGAGGAAGCCTAACGGCGTGAAGCGGGCGCTCTGAGGATGTAGACCTTTGGCTATCGAGGTCTGGACGAAGGCCAGATGTGCGCTCCGCGCGCCGCCGAGAAGATGAATACAGACATCGACAAACGGCACTAGAACGGAGGTGAATGTAATGACTTTCTGGCAGCAGGTTGGCAAGCTTTTCGGTTTCACTCGCTAGGATAGCTGGCGAATAGGAGACAGTGCACCATGGCCTTAGACCAGTCAAAACGGGCGGTGCCTGATATTTTCCGACTCGCACGCGGCGAACGCCTCACACGCGTAGAGAGCATCGTCATCCTCGCGATCATCAGCGTGATGGTTGCGATCGACGTCTTCACTCTTTTCACGGACCCCACCGTGAATCCCCTCGCCTCCGCGGTGAGCATCGCCTCGACTCTCGCTACCGCTCTGTTCCTCTGGTCGCCTCTGATCGCCACCTGTGCGATCGGCATCGTTCTGGTGGCCTCGTTCTTCACGGGGACCGAATCGCAGGTCCTCATCACCGCCGCCCTGGCGTCTGCGCTGGTCATGCGCCTGGGGTGGACCCCTCTTGTCCTCTCCTACACGGGAGTCTTTCTCGTCGCTGCGTCCGTCATGGCGTACGGCGACTCGGACGTCCCGGTCAACGTCGGCATCTACCTGATCGCGGCCACCGTCGCCGGGGCCATCGGCCTCGGACTCCGGCTGGCCTTCGACCGCGGACGTCGCCTCGAGCACGAGCTGGAGGCTGCGGCTGAGCAGGAACGGGAAGCCGTCCTCGCCGAGCGACGATGGATCGCCGGCGAGCTCCACGACAGCATCGCGCACCACCTCACCGTGGTGTCGCTCCACGTGCAGATGCTCGAAGACCCCGACGCCAGCGATGGCTCCCGGGAGGCGATCCGCGTCGCCGCCCGCAAGGCCATGACAGACCTCCGTTTCGTGATCGACCTCGCCGACGACGGCCCGCGCGCTGCGGGCATGCCGACCGGTGACCTCGTCGCCGCGGTCGAGGAAGCGCGGACCGAATTCGAAGCGGCCGGGCACGACGTCATCCTCGACGGCGACCCCGGCGACGAGCGCATTCCCCGCGCGGTCGAGATCGTGCTCGCGCGCATCGTGCGCGAGTCGGCCACGAACGTCCTGAAGTATGCCGGCCCCGGAGCCGTCGAGATCCGTCTCGCGGTGGACGACGACAAGGCGCACCTCTCACTGCGCAGCCCGCTCCCCACGACGCCGCGTCGGGAGCTCTCCTCCAGTCGGACCGGCCTGGGGCGGATGGCCGAACGCGTGATGGGCGCCAGCGGCGAGTTCAGTGCCGGGGAGGTGGACGGACACTGGCTCGTGTCCGCCGTGTTGCCGGTGGTCTGAGCCCCGCGTATCCTGAGACGACGCCCGTGATTCCGCCCCCGAGGCCGTAGACGAAAGTCTACGAGTGTCTCGACATTCGGCACTTCAGAGGCTTCGCGGCGCCGACATATCCTGAAGGCTCCCCAGATAAAGCGTCCCCAGCGCTGCGATCGCGGGCGCGATCTTTCTGGCTTCTTACACTCCCGCGCCCGCGGTCGCGAATCTGTCTCCGGCCTCAGCCGCCCACTGCTCTCATGTAGTGTCCGTCCGTCGATATCCCGGACGCGGCCACGGTGAAGCGCACCACCTCGCTGAGGTAGCGGTCCTCCGATGCCTCGAAGATGCGCCCCTCGGCGTCCCGCGACGTGCGCGTCAGCCGCAGGATGGGCGTTCCTCGCGGCACGCGGAGAAGCGCGGCGTCCTGATCGTCGGCGGCGACCGCGTCGATGACGTGCTGCAGTGCGACGATCGGATGCCCGACCGACGCGAGGTACTCGGTGATCGACACCGCGTCGAGGTCGATCTCGAACAGCCGACGGCCGACGTCCTCGGTGTACGCGAGGCGCTCCAGCATCGTGGGACGGCCGTCGAGGAGCCGCAGGCGCACCACGCTCACGATCGTGTCGTCGCGTCCGACACCCAGCGCCGGGCCGAGATCGCCCGCGCGCCGCAGACTCAGCTCCTGCGTCTGCGCGCCAGGGGTGACGCCGAGGTCGCGCGCCCATCGGGTGAACGGGACGGAGACGTCCACGGCCTGGTTCGCCTTGCGCGCCACCACGCGCGCCGGCCGGCCGCGGGTCGTCTCGATGAGGCCTTCCGCGCGAAGGGCCGCCAGCGCGTTGCGGATCGGACCGCGCGACGTGCGCCAGTGCTCCGCAAGCTCGGCTTCCGTGGGCACGTCATCGCCGGGGCGGAGCGTGCCGTCCGCGATCCGCGAACGGAGGTCGTCGGCGATCTGGGTGTACACAGCTTCGGCCACATAGGTACATTACTTCGTTCGGTGGCACGAAGGGCGGTGTGTTGCGAGGGTGTTCACCCAGGCGAATGGCGGGTGAACGCCGACTGAACTCTTCTGAGATAGGTATACATCTCAGCGAGGCTGCTGGGAGAGTCGTCCGTGGATCACTCCTCCCACCCTGAAAGGTCCTCATGAAGCTCCGCGCTCTCCCCGCCCTCGCCGGCGCTGCGATCCTCGCGTTCGGCCTCGCCGCCTGCTCCGGATCGGCCGATGCCACTGACGCCCCCGGCGACGCACAGTCGGCCGGTGGATTCGCCGTCGACGAGAACACCCTCGTCTTCGGCGTCGTCCCCGACTCGGTGGACACCGAGACGAACTACCAGCCGCTCATGGACTACATCGCCGAGGTCACCGGCAAGACCGTCGAGTACCACGAGTCCACCGACTACGCCGCGCTCATCGAAGCCGCCGTCGCCGGGAAGGTCGACGTCGCCTCGTTCTCCGGATTCACCTACGTCACCGCGACCAACAACGGCGCGAAGCTCACCCCGATCTCGTCCATCGTCACCGAGGAGGGCCAGGAGCCCGGCTACTACTCGCAGGCGATCGTCCCGGCGGACAGCGACATCACCAGCCTCGAGGACTTCGCGGGCAAGAAGGTCTGCTTCGTGGACCCCTCGTCCACCTCCGGCTACCTCTTCCCGTCGTACAACCTCATCGAGGCGGGCGTGGACCCGAAGTCCGACATCACCCCCGTGTTCGCGGGCAAGCACGACGTGAGCGTGCAGAAGGTCGGCGAGGGCGTCGAGTGCGAGGCCGGTTTCGCCGAGGACTCCGAGGTCGAGAAGTCCGACAAGGTGAAGGTCATCGCCGAGACCATGGTCCCGGGTGCTCCGCTCGTCTACTCCTCGTCCCTGCCGGATGACGTGGCCAAGCAGCTCGTCGACGCCCTCGGCGAGGTCACGATCGACGACATCATCGCGGCGGGCATCGACAGCGCGGACTCCGACGCGTTCCGCAGCGTGTTCTTCGCCACCAAGCCGGTGGACGACGCGTACTACGACCTCATCCGCGACATCTGCGCCGAGACCGAAGCCGAGCAGTGCCAGGGCTGACGCCCCGCGCCTGACGACAGGAGAAGCCATGACCGCGGCATCCGACACCCTCATCCGCCTCGCCGGCGTCACCAAGACCTTCGGCAGCACCACCGCCCTGAAGGACGTCACGCTCGAGGTGGCGCGGGGAGAGATCGTCGTGCTGCTCGGGCTCTCCGGTTCCGGCAAGTCCACGCTGCTGCGCCATCTCGACGGCCTGGAGCTCCCCAGCTCCGGGTCGGTCGCGGTGCTCGGCGCATCCGTTCCCTCGACGAAAGGTCGGGCGCTGCGGGAACTCCGCAGCAGCGTGGGCTTCATCTTCCAGCAGTTCGAGCTCGTGCCCTCGCTGACGGTTCTGGAGAACGTGCTGACCGGATCGCTGTCGCGGATGCGCGGCCCGCGGCTCGGGCTGTGGAGCTACCCCCGCGCCGCGAAGCTGACCGCGCTGGAGCACCTCGACCGCGTCGGCCTCCTCGACCGTGCCTATCAGCGCAGCGACACCCTGTCCGGGGGGCAGCAGCAGCGGGTGGCGATCGCCCGGGCGCTCATGCAGAAGCCGGCGATCCTCCTCGCCGACGAGCCCGTCGCCTCGCTCGATCCGGAGTCGAGCGAGCAGGTGATGGCCCTCATCCGCGAGATCGCCGCCGATGAAGGACTCACCGTCGTGTGCAGCCTCCACCAGGTCGACCTCGCGATCAGCTGGGCCGACCGGATCGTCGGGCTCCGACACGGCGAGGTCGTCCTGGACACCCCGACGGACGGACTCTCCAAAGCCGAGGTGATGGAGATCTACGGCCGCGTCGCGACGACGACGGCGGAGATCCGTGCCGTGCAGGTGGAGCTCGTCGACGCCGTGACCGCGGTGGGGGCGTCATGACGGCGGTGGGAGCGTCGACACGGGGCGCTTCGACAGGCTCAGCGACCCAGGGTGGCGGCTCAGCGACCCGGGGCGGCGGCTCAGCGCCCCAGGGTGGCGGGAGTGTCGTGGAGCGGGCGCCGAAGCGGCCGCTGTCCGCGGAGCGCATCGCAGCGGGACTCACTCTCCTCGTCCTCGTCGTGCTCGGCATCCTCGCGGTGCGCGACGTGGGGATCTCGATCCCGGCGATGGTCCAGAGCTGGGGCAACGCCGAGAACTTCCTCGGCCGCGTCGGCGGGCTCTCCTTCCCCGCGCCGGCCGACCTCGCCTGGCTCATCGCGCTGACCGTCGGCCTCGTGCTCGTCGGCACGCTGCTCGCGGCCGTGCTCTCCGTGCCCATCGCCTACCTCGCCGCCGCCAACACCACCCCGGGCGCGGGCTGGCGCGCGGTCGCCCGCTTCCTCGGCGTCCTCACCCGCGCGCTGCCGGACGTGGTGCTGGCCATGGCGTTCGTGCTCATGTTCTCGCTCGGCACGCTGCCCGGCATCCTCGCCATCGGCATCCACTCGATCGGCATGATCTCCAAGATGTTCGCGGACGCCATCGAGCAGATCGACGAAGGGCCACGTCTCGCGATCCGCGCCGCGGGGGGCTCGAAGCTGCAGGAGTTCACCGCTGGCATCCTCCCGCAGGTGCTGCCGAGCTGGGTGGCCACAGTGCTGCACCGCAATGACATCAATCTGCGCGGGAGCGTCGTGCTCGGCTACGTGGGCGTCGCCGGCCTCGGGCTCGAGATGTCCTACGCCTTCAAGTCGCTGAACTACGGCAAGGGCCTCGGGATCGCGCTCGTGATCTTCGTGCTCTGCATCGTGATGGAGATCGTCTCGAGCACGGTGCGCGGCGCGATGCTCGGCGAGCAGAAGCAGACGCGGTCCTGGATGGACCGGATCGTGCATCCGCGCATGCCCCGGCGGCCGTCCGCCTCCGCCGCCGATCGCCTCGCGTGGGCGGAGAGCCCGCAGACCGCGGTGCGCCGTCCGTGGACCGCCCAGCGGGTGCGTCACACGGCCGCCGGGATCGTCGCGGTCCTCGTCGTTGTCGGCAGCGTCGTCGTGAGCCAGATCACCTGGTCCGACCTGTTCACCTTCTGGGCGAAGCTGCCCGACGTCGCCGCCCGGTTCTGGCCGCCGTCGTTCGGCAACTACGACACGGTCGCGATGCTGGAGGCCATGCGGGAGACCGTCGCGATCGCGCTCGCGGCCACCGTCCTCACCCTCCTGCCGTCGCTGCTGCTCGGCTCGTTCGCCGCGCGCAACGTGGCCCCGCATGCCGCAGGGCGCGGCACCGCCCGTCTGCTCCTCGTGGGCATCCGCGGCATCCCGGAGCTGATCCTCGCCATCGTCCTCGTCGTCATCACGGGTCTCGGTGCGCAGGCCGGCGTCATCGCGCTCGCGATCGGCGGGATCGGACTGCTCGGCAAGCTCATCGCCGACTCCTTCGAAGAGGTCGACCGCGGGCCCGAGCGCGCTCTGCGGGCGGTGGGCGCCACCCGGATGCAGACGTACACGTCGGCCACGCTGACGCAGGGCACCCGCGCGCTCATCGGGCACAGCTTCTACATGCTCGACACCAACATCCGCGCAGCCACGATCCTCGGCATCGTCGGCGGCGGCGGGGTCGGCTACTACCTGCTGAACGCCAGCCAGGGCTCGCGCTACGAGACGGTGACCGCGATCGTGCTGATGATCCTCGTGACCGTGCTCGCCGTCGAGGGGCTCGCGATGTGGATGAGGAAGGTGTTCCGATGAACGGGGCGAAGCAGAACCCCGACGTCGTCGTCGTCGGTGCAGGCATCGTCGGCCTCGGGGCCGCGTACGCGGCCGTGCGCCGGGGGCTCCGCGTCGTCGTGGTCGACCGCAGCGCGGCCCCGACCGGCGCCACGATCCGGAACTTCGGCCACCTCTGCATCGGCGCGCAGGGCGGGGAGGCGCGGCGATACGCGGATGCCTCGCGCGATCTCTGGCTGCAGCTCGCCAGGGACGCGGGCTTCTGGATCCGAGAGTCGGGCACGCTCGTCGCGGCCCGGCATGAGGACGAGCTCGCCGTGATGACCGCGGCGGCGCAGGACGGCGGCATCCGGATGCTGGAGGCCGATGAGCTCCTCCGCCGCGCCCCGCTGCGTCGGGACGGCCTCGTCGGCGGCGCCCTCATCGAGACCGACCTGCAGACGGACCCGCGGACCGCGGCGACGGCCATCGTGCGGCACCTGACGGCCCGGGGCGTCGAGTTCCGCTTCCGCACCGCGGTGACGGCGCTCGGCGCAGGGCGGGTGGAGACCACGCGCGGTGCGATCGACGCGGGGGCCGTCGTGGTGGCGGTCAACCACGACATCGATCAGCTCCTGCCCGAGGTCGCCGAGCGCCACGGCGTGATGCGCTGTGCGCTCGACATGATGCGGGCGGCGGTCTCGTTCCCGCGACCGCTGACCGCGCCCCTGCTGACCGGCTGGTCCCTCATCCGGTACGGGAGGTTCGCCGATGGACCGGAGGCCCGAGTCCTGCGCGAGCGTCTGCACGCCGAGCGCCCCGACCTCGCGGCCCTCGACCTCAACCAGATGTACACGCAGCTTCCCGATGGCACGCTCATCCTGGGTGACTCGCATGCCACCGCCGCCGCCCCCTCGCCGTTCCAGCCCGAGGCCGCGTTCACCGCGTTCCTCAGCGAGGCCGAGGCCCTGTTCGAGTGGGGTGCACCGCGGGTCATCGAGCGGTGGCAGGGCGTGTACGCGAAAGCCCACGGCGAGTTCCTCGTCGACCGCGGAGACGACGGTGCGCTCGTGCTCGCCGCCACCACCGGCATCGGCATGACCTGCGGCCTCGGGCTCGCCGACCTGCACCTCACCGCCGCCCTCGGCGGCACCCCTGCTCTGGAAGGAACCCCATGACCACTCCCATCGAACTCGTCGTCCTCGACATGGCCGGCACCACCGTCGTGGACGACGGCGTGGTGGAGCAGGCGTTCCAGCGCGCCGCCGAACGCACCGGCGTCGCCGCACGGCTGCCCTGGGACGATGCCCTCGGCTATGTCAGGAAGACCATGGGACAGTCCAAGCTCGATGTCTTCCTGCACCTGGCCGACGGCGATGCGGTCGCGGCCCGGCAGGCCACCGCGGCGTTCGAGGCCGCGTACGCCGAGATCGTCGCCGAAGACGGCGTCGCGGAGATCCCCGGGGCGGCGGACGCGATCCAGGGCTTGAAGGACGCCGGGCTCGCCGTCGCACTGACCACCGGGTTCGCGCCGGTCACGCGACAGGCGATCCTCGACGGCCTCGGATGGGGAGGGCTCATCGACCTCGCGCTCTCCCCGGTCGATGCCGGCCGCGGACGCCCCGCACCCGATCTCGTCCTCACCGCGCTCCTGCGTACGGGGACCTCGGCGGTGCAGGCCGTGGCCGTCGCCGGCGACACCGTGAGCGACGTCGAGTCCGGCCTCCGCGCGGGTGCGGGTTTCGTCGCGGGAGTGCTCACCGGCGCCCACGACCGTGCGGCCCTGAGCGGAGTGGGCGCCCACGCCGTGCTCTCCGACGTCACGGCGCTGCGGGGAGCTCTGGCCCAGCGCGAGCTCCTTCCCGCTGCCGTCGTCTCCGCCTGAGAGTCGAGTCATGGGAACGCTGCTGATCCGCCCGCCCGGACACCGGAGGGACGTCGCGCTGCGCCCCGCGGCCACCGCGATGGTCTGGGTCGGCGAAGGGCACCCGCACGAGACGATCGCGGTCCCGGGGGTCGCGCTCGGCGATCAGGACGTGCTCGTCGCCGTGGAGATGTCCACGATCTGCGGGTCGGACGTGCACACCGTGCAGGGGCGCCGGTCCGCGCCGGCGCCGCTCGTCCTCGGGCACGAGAGCGTCGGTCGCGTCATCGCGATGGGCGATGACGGTGCGGACGCGGTGGACGGCACTCCGCTGCGGATCGGTGACCGTGTGGTCTGGTCGGTGACGGTGTCCTGCGGCACCTGCGACCGCTGTCGGCGCGGCCTCACGCAGAAGTGCCGTGACCTCGGCAAGTACGGCCATGACCGCGTCGGCGCCCACGGCGACCTGACCGGGGCGTTCGCCAGCCACGTGCAGCTGCGGGCGGGCACCGCGATCGTGCGCGTGCCGGAGGCGCTGCCCGCTGCGGTGCTGGCGCCTGCCGCCTGCGCGACAGCGACCGCGTGGGCCGCGGTGGCGCGTGCCGCCCGTGACGTCGACCTCGACGGCGCCGCGGTGCGCATCCACGGCGCGGGACTCGTGGGGATCAGTGCCGCGGCGATCGCCGCCGAGCACGGTGCCGTCGTCGAGGTGCGCGATCCGGACGACGACCGGCGCGCCTTCGCCTCCCGGTTCGGGGCCACCGCGCTCGATCGTGACCCGGACGTGGTGATCGAAGCCTCAGGGCATGCCGTCGGGGAGGCCCTCGCGGGCGTCGCCGTCGGCGGGACGGTGGTCCTCGTCGGCAGCGTGTTCCCCGCAGCCCCGGTTCCGCTGGACGCGGAGGATCTCGTCCGCCGACTCATCACGGTCGCGGGGGTGCACAACTACGGTGCGGACGATCTCGCGGCAGCGGCGTCGTTCCTCGCGGGGCGCGGGCGCGCGTATCCGTTCGGCGAGGCCGTGGGGGCGGTGCGATCGCTCCTCGACATCGACGCCGCCCTCACGGAGGCCGCAGCGACGGGAGCCCCGCTGCGGGTCGGCCTCGTGCCGGGGCGCTGAGCTCTCAGTCCGAGCCGGAGCGCCGCGGTCCTGCGGGGTGCAGCCCCTCGGCGTGGAAGGCGAGCAGTCGCACCGCGGCGTCGACGCTCGCCGACAGGATCTCGTCCGGATCGCCGGTCAGGGCCAGTCTCCGGTGCCCCGCATCGTCGGCGGTCGCCCAGCCCAGGTAGACCGTGCCCGCGGGGTGACCGCCCTCCGGACCCGGCCCGCCCACGCCGGTGGTCGAGACGCAGATGTCGGCGTCGAAGAGCTCCCGCGCTCCCGTGGCGAGCTGCTCGGCGCAGGCCGCGGAGGTCGGGTCGGTCCCCGGGGTCAACCCCAGCACCCGCTCCTTCACCTCCGTGAAGTACGCGACGATGCCGCCGGCGAACCATCCGGAGGCCCCCTCGCCGGCCCCGATCGTGTTCGCGAGGCGTCCGGACGTGAGCGACTCCGCAACGCTCACGCGCAGACCTCGGCTGCGGGCGAGCTCGCCGAGGCGTTCGAGGTCGGGGGTCTCGTTCGGCGCGGTCATCCGGCGCTCCTCTCATCGGTTCCCCTCAGGCTACGGGTGCCGCTGCGCCCTGCCGCAGGGGATTGACAACCGTGTCCGCGTCAAGCCCCTGGAGGGCACTCATCGTGCGCGCCATCGTCGGACCGTGGTCACACCGACGAAGGAGGCGGACATGGCGGAGGATGCGCGCGACACCGCGGGAATGCGGGCGGTCTTCTGGATCTGGGCGGGGATCATCGGCGTCGGGCTCGCCGCGATGATCGGCCTGCCGCTGGGAGGGCGATGACGATGCGCTCGCGGATCAAGGACCACGCCCTCAGCCTCTTCTTCCTCGCGCTGTTCGCGCTCGCGCTCGCGGGCCAGGCGCTCGCGGGCTACCTCCGCAACAACGAGGAGCTCCTCGACCACGGGCAGCGGGCGATCGGCTTCGGGGACTTCCTCTGGTCGTCCGACTTCGCCGTCGACGTCGCCGAGAACTGGCAGTCGGAGTTCCTGCAGTTCTTCCTCTTCATCGCTGCGACGATCTGGTTCGTGCAGAAGGGGTCGCCGGAGTCGAAGAAGCCCGGCGATGAGGGGCCGGGCAGCGATGCGGATCAGCTCGTCGGCCCGCACGCCCGCCCGGATTCGCCGCGGTGGGCCCGGGCGGGCGGATGGCGAGCCGCCGTGTTCGGCAACTCGCTGCTGATCGTGATGGGGGCGGTGTTCGTGCTGTCCTGGTTCGCGCAGTCGCTCGCCGGCACGGTCGTCATGAACGAGGAGAACGCGATGCACGGCGTCGCCGCGATCACCTGGGCCGACTACGTGACCAGCTCGGACTTCTGGGACCGCACGCTGCAGAACTGGCAGTCCGAGTTCCTCGCGGTCGGGACGATGGTCGCGTTCGCGATCTACCTCCGGCAGCGGGGGTCAGCGGAGTCCAAACCCGTCGGCACCCCGCACCATCAGTCGGCCTTGGAGTCCGACTGAGAGAGCTCGTCGTTGACGTCGGCCTGCGAGAGCCGCTCGTCGTCGGCGTCGTAGCCCGGACGCGCCTCCTGCAGCGGCTGGTCGGAGAACTCGCCGCCGAGGCGTCCGCCGAAGGGCCGGCCGTGGTCGGCGAACTCCTCGCGGGCGAAGACCAGCTCCCACGGGCCCACCGTGAAGCGGGATCCGGTGCGGAGCGTCTCGGTGCGCTCGCCGGGGTGGGTCGCGTCGGAGTCAGGGTTGGAGTTCATCTCGCCGTCGGCGTGCAGGGTCACCACGTATTCGTCACGGTCGTCGTGCACGACCGTCGCATGCACGGGCTCGGTGTCGGCGAGGCGCAGCTCATTCCCGGCGGCGGAACCGATGCGGACCTCCTCCATGTCGAGCGCGAACTCGGTGCGCTCGTCGTCGCGCCGCACGCGCAGTCGCGGGTTGCCCGCGCCGCGCTCGGCGTGGGTGGTGCCGGGCGTGTAGCCCTCCTCGGGACGGTCGTCGATGTGGCGTTCAGTCATGGCGGTGCCCTCCTCGGGTGTCGATGATTCGAGGCTAACCCCCGCGCGGATCGTGCGCAGGGCCTTGACTTCGACGCCTGCGTCGCCCTCCGAGGCCGATTTGCCGCGCGCCCCGTCCGAGGGCTTACCCTCTACCCATAGGCCGATCCCGGCAGTGTCCGCCGGGCTGAGGACCACCCGACCGAGGAGCATCACCCGATGGGCAAGTTCATCTACGAAGGCAGCGTGAAGACCGAGATCGAGGATCGGGCGCTCACGCACCTGCAGCTCGTGATCACGGCCAAGCTGCGCCGCGGCGAGCCGTTCCCGTTCAGCTGGCGTGAGGACGCCAGCGTGGGCGGCGGCCGGACCACCGTCTGGATCCAGCCGGGCAGCTCGCTCGTCTTCAAGTACTTCGGCAGCCGGCAGCCCGCCGTCAACCGGGCCTGGATCGAGGCGCTCGCCTTCACCGCCAACGCTCCCACCGGGCTCTACCTCGTTCCCGAGCCCGCCGAGAACGCCGAGCCCCCGCACGGCGACGCCCCCTCCGCCGGCTGAGGCCGGTTTCCCGGAGACCGCCCGGGGCTGTCAACCCCCTGCCGTCCGCCCTCCGAAGCCGCGAGGCTCGATCACGACCTGATCGTCAGCCCCATGACAGGAGGAGCGGAAATGACCGACACCACCCGCGACGGCGGCCTCACCGACCCCCGACACGCGCACCACGAGGACGGGTTCCCGGCGCAGAGCCAGGACCAGCCGGGCCTCACCGAGAAGACCACCCCGGAGCCCGACCACGGCGAGCAGTCCTACGTCGGCCACGGGCGGCTCGAGGGGCGGCGTGCCCTCATCACCGGCGGCGACTCGGGGATCGGGCGTGCCGTCGCGATCGCCTTCGCCCGCGAGGGCGCAGACGTGGCCATCGTGCACATGCCCGAGGAGCAGGAGGATGCGGAGGAGACGCTCGCGCTCGTCCGCGAGGCCGGTCGCACCGGCGTCAGCATCCCCGGCGACGTCCGCGAGGAGGCCTTCGCGACCGACGCCGTGCACCGCGCGCGCCGCGAACTCGGCGGACTCGACGTGCTCGTCCTCAACGCGGCCTACCAGCACGACATCGACGGCTTCGAGAACCTCGACACCGAGAAGATGCGTCGAGTGTTCGACACGAACCTCGCCGGTCTCGTCTTCTCGGCACGTGCCGCCTTCCCTGACCTCGAGCCCGGATCCAGCATCATCGTGACCTCGTCGGTGCAGTCGGCGCAGCCGTCACCGGGTCTCATCGACTACGCCATGACGAAGGCAGCACAGGTCGCGTTCGTCAAGGCGCTCGCAGAGGAGGCAGGGCCGCGCGGCGTGCGCGTCAACGCCGTCGCGCCCGGTCCGATCTGGACGCCGCTGATCCCCGCGACCGGATGGGGGCCGGAGCGCCTGGAGACGTTCGGGCAGGACACGCCGCTGGGGCGCGCCGGCCAGCCGGCGGAACTCGCCGGAGCCTACGTGTACCTCGCCTCGGCGGAGTCGTCGTACGTGTCCGGAGCAGTCCTCGCGGTGACGGGCGGCAAGCCGCTCTGATCCGCGTGAGGAGGGCGCAGGCGGCGGGGAGGCAGGACCCCGCCGCCTAAGCTTGTCTGGTGCAGAGACCCGCGACATCCGGACCCCTCGTGGGCGTCGCCCTCGTCATCGGATCCTGCCTCTCCCTGCCGTTCGGCGCCGCCGTCGCCGCGCAGCTCTTCCCCGTCCTCGGGCCGTGGGGCGTGACGTCGCTCCGCGTCGCGATCGCCGCGCTGCTGCTGGTCGTCATCGTGCGTCCGCGGCCTCGCGCCTGGACCCGGTCGCAGTGGCTCGCCGCCGTGCTGTTCGGGGTGTCGCTGGCCGCAATGAACGGGTTCTTCTACGCGGCCATCGACCGCATCCCTCTTGGGCCCGCCGTGGCGATCGAGTTCCTCGGGCCGCTCGTGCTCGCCGCCGTGCTGACCCGTCGTCTCCGGGATGCGGTGTGGGTGGGTGTGGCCCTGCTCGGCATGGCGCTGCTCGGCGTGGACGGCCTCGTCGGCGCCGAGCCCCTCGACCCGCTCGGCGTGGTCTTCATCCTCATCGCGGCCGGATTCTGGGTCATGTACATCAGGATGAGCGCGCGCGTCGGCGCCCTCATCCCCGGCAGCAGTGGGCTCGCGATGGGGCTCGTCGTCGCGGCCGTGCTCCTCATCCCCGTGGGTGTGCCCGCGGCGGCCACCGTGGCGCTGGACCCGCAGCTCCTCCTGCTCGCGGCGGTCACCGCGGTGCTCTCGTCCGTCATCCCGTACAGCTTCGAGCTCGCGGCGCTCCGACGGCTGCCGCAGCGGGTGTTCGGGGTGCTGCTGAGCCTCGAGCCGGCGTTCGCGACCCTCGCCGGGTGGCTCATCCTCGGACAGGACGCCACGCCGCTGCGGCTGCTCGCGGTGGCGCTCGTGATCGCGGCGAGCGTCGGGACCACTCTCGGCGTGCGCCGCGACCGGAGGGGCGACGGTGCCGCGGGACCGTTCACCGCTCCGATCCCGCTTCCGGACTGAGCCCTCCGGCCGAGCGGCTCTCACGCCCGGACGACGGCCGGCTGCGGCAGCGGGTAGCGGCGGCGCAGGATCACCCGCTGCACGAGGGTCCACACCACCGTGACCGTGAGATAGAGCGCGGCGGCCAGGGGGACGAAGGCCGCGAACACCGCGGTGAGATAGTGCAGCGCCGACATCATCCGCAGCATGCCGGGGGAGCTGAGCGGGGAGTCGTCGCCTTCGACGGGGACCGGCCGGAACACCCGCCGGGTGACCTCGGCGACGGCGATCATCACGGCCAGCAGCACGCCGAAGACCGCGAACGTCGCCGGGGTCGCGGTGCCGCCGAACAGGGCCGACACCAGGCTCGTGCCGAGCGGGGCGCCGAAGAGGTCGTGGGTGAGCAGCTCGTTCGGGTGTCCGGCGATCTCCGGCCGCAGGAACAGGGTGTACAGCAGCCCCACGACGGGCGCCTGCGCCAGCACGGGCAGCATCCCCGCGAAGGGCGAGGTGTTCTCGGCCCGGTAGAGCGCCATCATCTCCTGCTGCAGGCGCTCCGGGTTCTTCCGGTGGCGCTGCTGCAGCGCGCGCAGCTTCGGGGCGAGGCGGGCTCTGGTCTGCTCGGCTCGGGCCTGGGAGATGCCGACAGGGATGAGGAGGGCGCGCACGAGGAGGGTCACCAGGACCACGGCGAGGGCGGCGGCGGAGGGGCCGGCGAGGGGTTCGAGAAGGGTGGAGAGGCCGTTCAGGGCACCATAGGCGGCGTCCAGGAGCGCGGCGAGGGGAGGGAAGGCGAAGATGTCCACGGGAAGGTCCGTTCGATGAGGTCGGGAAGGGTCGGCGAAGGCCGCGCGGTCCCGGTCGGACGGACTACGCGGCGGTCGCGACTCCCGGCGCTCGCGGACGAGGGTGCCCGGCGGCATCCGGATCGCTCTGCGGGAGGAGCGTTCCGACATCGATCGCCCGCAGCGGGTGCGGGGCATCGGCGGAGGTCTGGTGGCGCACGCTCAGTGCGAGTGCGAGCGTGAGGACGGTGACGGCGAGCAGCGCGATCGCGAGGCCGAGCGCGGCGGCATCCGGCATCGTCACAAGGCCGATCGCGGCCGCGACGAAGCCGAGCATCTGCCCGAACCACTCGCTCATGCCGCGAGCTTACCCCGTTCGAATCGCCTGAATCGCTGTATCCGGGCCGCCGATGGAGCCATTCAGGCGATTCGAAGGCGTACCGTCGGGGTATGGCGACAGAAGAACTTCTGGGAGTGGAGAATCCGATCGTGCTGGGGGCGTTCGGGGGGACCTCGTCGGTGGAGCTGACGGCGGCGGTGAGCGCGGCCGGCGGGCTCGGATCCTACGGTCTCTATGGCTACGACGGGGACCGGATCCGGGAGGTCGGGGCCGAGCTGCACCGCGCCACCGACCGCCCCTTCGCGCTGAACATCTGGCTGCCCCTGGGTGACGAGGCCGTGCCGAACCCGCAGCACACGGTCTTCGCGCAGGCGCTGGAGCCGTTCTACGAGGCCGTCGGGGTTCCGGTGCCGGCACGCCCCGAGCGCTACATGCCCGACCTCGACGAGCAGCTCGACGCGGTCTGGGAGGTCGCCCCCGCCGTGCTGAGCGTGGTGTTCGGGGTACCGTCGCCCGCCGTCGTCGCCGAGGCCCGCGACCGCGGCATCCGGGTCGTCGGCACCGCCACCACGGTCGCCGAAGCGGTCGCGCTCGCTGAAGCCGGAGTCGATGCCGTCGTCGCGTCCGGAGCCGAGGCGGCCGGGCACCGCGTGTCGTTCCTGCGCCCCGCGACCGAGTCGCTCGTCGGCACCATCGCGCTCGTGCCCCAGGTCGTGGACGCCGTCGACGTGCCGGTCATCGCCGCCGGCGGGATCGCCGACCGCCGCGGGGTCGCTGCGGCCTTCGCCCTCGGTGCCTCCGGCGTGCAGGTGGGGACGGCGTTCCTCGCGACCGCCGAGTCCGCCGCGACCGCAGCGCACCGCGACGCCATCCGGACCACTGCCGCCGACGAGACCGTGCTGACGAAGGCGATGAGCGGACGCCTCGCCCGCGGAGCCCGCAACCGCGCAGTCCGCGCGATCGAGGCGAGCGGCACGATCGCCCCGTTCCCGATGCAGAACTGGCTCACCGGACGCTTCCGCGCGGCGGCAGGAGAGCAGAATCTCGGCGAGCTGCAGTCGCTGTGGATGGGGCAGGCCGCCCCGCTCGCGCGCGGGACGACCGCCGCCGAGGTCTTCGCAGAGCTCGCCGCCGGCGTGCCCGGCCGTTGAGCGACGCCAGGTTCCTGGCTAGAATGGCGTCATGTCCACCCAGAACGTCTTGGAGGCGCGCAACAACCTCTCGCGCCTGATCGCCGAGTCGCAGGCGGGCGAGGACGTGGTCATCACGAAGCGGGGCACTCCGGTCGCCCGTCTCGTCCCCATCGGGCCCGTCGACGTGGTGCGGAGCGGCCGCCTCCTCGTCGAGTGGATCGAACAGCATCCGCTGCCGCCCCGGCTCGCACGGAGCGCAGAGGAGCTGGACGTCCGGATCGACGAGAACCGGGACGCCTGGGAATGATCTATCTCGACTCGTGCATCCTCATCTACGCGATCGAGGACCGCGGTCCGAGAGGTGATGCCGTACGGCAGGCACTCCGCGAGGTCGATGCCGAGGTGGCGTCGAGTCCGCTGGCGCTCCACGAGTGCCTCGTGCTGCCCGCGCGCGAGCGCAATCCGGAGCTCCGCGACCGGTACCTGGCTCTCTTCGAACGGATGGAGACGGTCGCACTGGATACGGCAGCGTTCATCCGATCGGCCGAGCTCCGGGCCGACTTCGGTCTGAAGACCCCGGATGCGCTGCACCTCGCCGCCGCCCAGCTGTCCGGGTGCACGGAGCTGTGGACGAACGACAAGCGCCTCGCCGCCGCCTCACACGGTCTCGCCGTCGACATCCTCGACCGCTGAGCGGCCGGTGCGCTAGAGGATGACGGTCGAGCGGCCGTGCACGATCACGCGGTCCTCGGCATGCCACTGCACGGCACGGGCGAGCACCAG
This sequence comes from Microbacterium meiriae, assembly GCF_032364335.1. NCBI lineage: Bacteria > Bacillati > Actinomycetota > Actinomycetes > Micrococcales > Microbacteriaceae > Microbacterium > Microbacterium meiriae. The sequence continues at coordinate 2,858,252 of NZ_CP133984.1, read as the reverse complement.
ACGCTCGACGTCGGCGCCCCGGCTCTGCAGCTCGGCCGCGGACTCGGAGTGCGTGACCCGCGTGACGTCCTGCTCGATGATCGGCCCCTCGTCGAGGTCGGCTGTGGCGTAGTGCGCCGTGGCACCGATCAGCTTCACGCCGCGCTCCTTCGCCCTGGCGTAGGGGTTCGCGCCGATGAAGGCGGGCAGGAACGAGTGGTGGATGTTGATGACCGGGGCTTCGAGGCGCGTGATGAAGTCGTCGCTGAGGATCTGCATGTACCGGGCGAGCACGACGAGATCGACGTTGCCGCGGAGGAGGTCGAGCTGACGCTCCTCCATCGCCTGCTTGTCCGTCGAGGGGATGTGCACGAAGGGTACGCCGAAGGAGCGGACGGCCTCGGCGAGGTCGGGGTGGTTCGAGACGACCATGGTGATGTCGATGTCGAGCTGACCGCGCTGCGTGCGCCAGAGCAGCTCCATGAGGCAGTGGTCGTACTTCGAGACGAAGATCGCCACGCGCTTGCGCCGGGCGACGTCGTGCAGCGACCACTCCATGCCGAAGCGCTCCGCGACCGCCGCGATGTCGGCCTCCAGGGCTGGGCGCGCGGCGGACAGACCGTCGAGGTGGATGACCGTCCGCTGGAAGAATCGGCCACCCTCGGAGTCGGTCGAGTGCTGGTCGAGCGAGATGATGTTGGCCCCGTGCCGGGCGAGCACGCCGGCGACCGCGGCGACGATGCCGGGCTGGTCGTCGCAGGCGATCAGCAGTCGGGCGGTATCGGGCTGGGTCATGGCTGCTCCTCGGGGTGTGCATCGATTCTGCCGTGTCGCGCGGGCGGGGAGCGAATCGCCCGCGGCGTCGCTACCCTGAGACCGTGGATGCGAGCGACGTCGGACTGGTGCTGATCCCGCTGCTGGCGGTGGCCGCACCGCTTCTCGCACGCGGCGTCCGTCCGCTCGTCCGGGTGCCGATCGTCGTGTTCGAGCTCGTCCTCGGCATCCTCGTCGGTCCTGCCGTGCTCGGCTGGGTGGAGCCAGGGCCCCTCCTGGAGAAGCTCAGCGACTTCGGCCTGGCCGTGCTGTTCTTCGTCGCCGGCTCCGAGATCGACTTCCGCCAGGTGGCCGGGAAGCCCCTGGCCCGGGCGTCGCTGGGCTGGCTGCTCAGCGTGCTGCTGGGCATCGGGCTCGGATTCTTCTTCGCCCCGGGGGAGGGCATGGTCGTCATCGGGATCGCGTTGAGCTCGACCGCCCTCGGCACGCTGATGCCGATCCTGCGCGATGCGAAGGAGCTGGACACCCCGTTCGGCCGTGCCATCAGCACCATCGGCGCCGTGGGGGAGTTCCTGCCGCTGATCGCGATCTCGATCTTCCTGAGCACCCGGACGACACCCCTGGCCACGGCGGTGCTGCTGACTTTCGTCGTGCTGGCGGGACTCGCCGTCCTCGTCGCGCACCGGGTGCCGCACGGGCGCCTGCACGGCATCGTGCGCGCGACCCTCCACACCTCCGACCAGTTCGGGGTGCGCTTCGTGATCCTCCTCATCGCGGCCCTCGTCGGCCTCAGCGTGATGCTCGACCTGGACATGCTCCTCGGCGCCTTCGTCGCGGGGGCCATCTGGCGCATCATCATGGCGCGGGCACCCGAGAAGGACGCGGCCGAGGTCGAGAGCAAGATCGAGGGGCTCGCGTTCGGCTTCCTCGTGCCGGTGTTCTTCCTCTACACGGGCGTGACCTTCGACCTGCAGGCGCTGCTGACGTCTCCCTCGGCGATGTCCCTGGTGCCAGTGTTCCTGCTGGCGCTCCTGGTGATCCGCGGATCGGCCGCCCAGCTGTCCGCCCCGGCGGGCGCGAGCGGACGCGACCGCGCCGCGCTCGGCCTGCTCGCAGCCACCGGGCTGCCGATCATCGTCGCGGTCACCGCGATCGGCGTGGATCAGGACATGCTCGACTCCGGGACCGCGGCCGCGCTCGTCGGGGCGGGCATGCTGTCGGTGCTCCTGTACCCGCTGATCGGGATGACGCTGCGTGGCGATCGTGCGCAGGTCGCCGGCCCGCGCCTCGCCGACCAGACCACGTTGGGGGAGCTGTGACCACCGCCTCCGCCCTGCTGACCGAGGCCGTGCAGGAGCTCGCCGGAGCCCCCCGAGAGGGCCTCGGCGAGGAGAAGGACTCGCGCTGGCGCGGGCGGCGGATCGTCCGTGTCGGCGAGGCCTGGCACCTCGGCGTCATCCTGCTCACCGACACGCATGCCCTGGCGACGGCGGAGGTGCTCCGCGCCGCGGACCCGGGGCGTCGGGGATACACGGCCGAGTCGGCGCGCGCACGGGCCGAGCGCCGGGCCCTCGCGCTCCGGGGCGGCTTCCACGAGGGGGATGTCGTGCACGTCGGCTGGAGCGTGATCGACGTCGACGCGGTGGATGCCGGAGGCTCCTCCGGTCCGCTCGCGCTCCTCGACGGCGTGCCGTCGGTGCGCTGGAGTCAGGCGGGTGGGTTCATGCCGCTGGACGCCTACCTGCGCGAGCGCGTCCCGCTGCTCCGCGGTGACGCGCCGACCTGATCTCAGCCGAACAGCTCGGCGAAGCGGCGGAGCAGGGCGGCGCCCTCGGTGACCGAGGCCGCGAGGACCTCCTGCTGCACCGCGTCGAACTGCGCCGGATCGAAGTACCCCGTCGTGCGGTAGAACGTCATGCGGTCGGCGAAGTCGCGCGGCGTCGGCTCGGGATGGAACTGCGCGGCGTACAGGTGGGTGCCCACCCGGTAGGCCTGCACGGGGCAGGCCGCGTTGGTGGCGAGCAGCACGGCTCCCGGCGGAGTCGTGGCGGCGCTCTCCTTGTGCGCGGTGAAGACGGTGAGTGCCGGACCGGACGGGCCGAACACAGGATCGACGGCGCCCTCCGGCGTCGTGTCGATGACGGTCGCGCTCGCCGCCTCCGGCATGGTCGTCACGACCTCGCCGCCGAGGAGGCGGGTGAGCACCCCGATGCTGAAGCACGTGAAGAAGGCGGCGATCCGCTGTTCCCGTGCGGCGCGGGCGAGCGTCTCCAGATCGGCCTCCACGCGCCGCTGCACCGGGGTCTTCTCGACGTCCGTGACGTTGAACGGCGAACCGCCGATGACGACGCCGCGGTATCGATCCAGGTGGGCCGCGGTCAGCGGCTCGTGGAGCAGGTCGAGACGATCGACCACGTCGACCCCGAGGGCCCGCCGGAACGAAGCGTGCTCGGCATCCGCCGCCCCGGTCTCGGGTCGCACGCAGACGTAGAGAAGCGAGGCCATCAGGCGATTCTAACGAGGGGGAGCGTCCCGGCCCGACGGCTCAGCGGGACGAGTTCGCGGTGCGTCCTCGGACGATCCCGACGAACGTCTCGACGTCGGGTGTGGTCCGGTCGCGCGGCCAGGCGAGGGCCACGGTCGACACCGGGCCGTCGGCGAGGACCCGATAGTCGGCGTCCTTCCGGTGGTGCAGTCGGGCCAGTGACATCGGGACGAGGACGATGCCGACACCCGTCGCCGCCGTGGCGATCGCGTCGGCGGTCGACAGGGGTCCGACGCGTGCAGGGATGGTGCCCGGCACCTCCACCGGCCCGAGCACGTCGTCGGACAGGGAGTGCAGCACCTCGCCGTCGAGGTCGGCGGTCGTCAGCTCGTCCGCCGCGAGCAGGTGCGAATCGGTCGAGGCCACGACGACGGGGACCTCGTCGTACAGCGGGATCACGTGCAGGGCATCGTCGTCCAGCGGCAGCCGCACGAGAGCGGCGTCGAGAGCGTCGAGCGCCTCTCGCTGCCCGGCGGCCTCGATCGGGACGAGCTCAAGGGCCACGTGGGGCAGGCGCCGCTTCCACGTGTCGATCCACTTGCCCGGCGTCGCTCCGGGCACGGCGCCGAGGCGGAACGTCCGCGGCTCCTCGGGTGCGGCGGTCGGAGCGTCGAACACGACCTTCTCGGCGCGGGGTGTCCTGCGCGGAGCCGGCTTCCCCTGGCGTGAGCCGCCGCCCGCGGCACGGCCCCGGTGGGCGGGTGAGCCCTTGCCGGAGCCCTTCGCGGGTCGTCGTCCCTGGTGCGCCATGGGATCCAGGCTACTCGGGGTCCTCCGAGTCCTCGGCGGGGGAGTTCCGCTGAGTCCGGCGGACCAGCCCGGCGACACCGCCCACGAGGAACAGGGCTCCCGCGGTGAGGAGCACGATCGTGAGCAGGGTGGCGGGAGTCATCGTCCCCACGCCGTCGGCCAGCGCGGCGCGGCGATCCGCGTCGGCGAGGAACCACAGCGCCCCCGCGGCGATCGCGGCGAAGGTCGTGCCCCAGATGATGGATGCCCAGCGCACCCGTGGTGCGGTGATGGTCTCGGTGCTCATTCCTGGCCCTCCTCGGGCTCCTGCAGGGTCACGACGATGACGCCGCTCGACTGGTCGATGGTCACGGGCTGGATCGTGGAGGGGCTGCCCTCCTCGGCGGAGATGTTCGCGGTGAGGACGTTCTCCTCGCCCCGTGGCCGGGTCGAGATGACGCCGGTGTCCATGACCATCGGGTCGTCCGGATCGACGCGGAGCCAGCTCACCTCCACGGCGTCGCCGACAGTGCCGCGGAGCTGCAGCTGCACGCCGGCGTCGACGAAGATCTCGGTCCGCCCCGATCCCTTCTCGATCTCGATGGGGCGGGGGCCGCCGTCGTGCGGGTGGAGCTGCAGGTACAGATCACCGAACGGCTGTCGGACGTGCGCCTCCTGGTTGTTCGTGAGCGAGGCGTACCCGAGCGTGAGGCCGGGCATGGTGGACAGGAAGCCCGTGAGGAGACCCGCGGCCAGCGTCAGCACGGTGAGAAAGGCCAGCCCGCCACTGCGGCGACGGAGGGCTCCGGCCGTGATCATCGCCAGGGCCAGGACCAGTGCGCCGGACAACAGCCCCAGCGCGCCGCCGAGGGCTTCGCCGACGGCGAGTCCCACCCCGGCGCCGACCACGATCGCGAGGCCGACGGCGGTCATGACGAACGGGAAGCCGGCGCGCGGGTTGGACGCGCGGCGGAGGCGTCGGCGCTCCGCGGCCTCGGCGGCGAAGACGGCGGCTTCGGCCTGACGCTCCCGGCGGAGCTGGTCTCGCGCGGCGCGCTCCGCATCCTGCTGCTGACGGCGCCAGGCCTGATCCTGCTCCTTCCACGCGGCATGCTGCGCACGCCAGGCTTCCAGCGCGGCGGGGTCCTGGGTGCCCGGAGGCAGGGGGGCCGGAGGTGCGGGGATGGCGAGGACGTCGTTCGGGAGTTCGGCGGGGAGCGTCGTCGGGGGAGGCGCGTCCGTCGCCGCGGGAGGAGTGGCGTCCGCCCCCGTGGCGGGACCCGAACCCGCGAGGGGGGCGGACGCGGCCGGGGCCGCCGGATCTGCGGAAGCCCCCGGCAGATCCGGCGCGGAAGCGCCCGGGGTGCGGCGCGCGGCACGCACGATGAGGAAGAGCAAGGCGGCGGCGAGCACGAGCCCGACCACCCAGGTGAAGGTCGACAGTGCCGACCAGCCGTCGTAGCCGAGTCCGAACAGGCGCCCGGTGAGCGGGGCCGTCGGGAAGAGGCCGATCACGGCGAGGGCGAGGATGCCGAGCTGCACGGGGTCGTACCGACGCTGCAGCAGATCGCGCAGGTGCACGCGGCCGTCGACGTCCGGCAGCACGGCCCAGGCGAGGGCGTACAGGAACAGGGCCGGAAGACCGAAGAGGGCCGCGACGACGAGGACCCCGCGCACGATCAGCGGATCGATGCGCAGCCGGATCGCGATGCCCGCGGCCACGCCGCCGAGCCACCCGTCGGTGCGGACAACGCCGAGGCCGGCGACCCACAGCAGGAAGCGGTCGGCGCCGCGCGGTGCGCGAGGGGTGTCCGGCGTCGACGGGGCGGGCTCGGCGGGCGGCGGCGGAGCGGTCGGAATCGTCATGAGTCGATCCTCGCGGTCGCCGGCGCCGTGAGGCCATGGGGGGATCCCCTGAGCGCACCCTGATTCCGCGCCCGGGAGGACCCCGAGCGGGGGGACAGGATGATTGGATGACGGTATGTCTTCCGCCGTGTCCGCGCCCGCCTCCCCGGCACCGGCGACCGCGCGTCCGGCCCTCACCCGCGACCGCGACGCCCTCGTGACCGGAGTGAGCGCCGGGCTCGCGCGGCACCTCGGAGTGCACGTGGGCCTGGTGCGGGCGCTGTTCGTCGCCCTGACGCTCTGCGGGGGTGCGGGCGTGCTCCTGTATGCGTGGTGCTGGACGTTCATGCCGTGGGCGGAGGGGGCCTCCGCGCCGACGCGACGCCTGCCGGTCGCGTGGCTCCTGCTCGCGCCCGCCGGCGTCGGCGCCCTCGTCATCGTGGTGTGGCGCGGGGGCAGCGACTGGCTGAACGGCTCGATCCCTCCGGGGACGGCGGCCGTGGTGGTCGGCGGGACCACGCTGTGCGCGACCGCCTCCGGGCTGTGGGCGACGCTCATCGATCGCACCGACACGGCGCGTGGCCCCCGGCACACCACCACCGTCCGCATCCTCGCGGTGCTCATCCTCGGCCTCGTGGTCCTCCTGCTCCTCTCGTGGCCGATCGCCCGCTCGGGCGTCGTGCTCGTGCTGCTCCCGCTGACCGGGCTGGTCGCGGTGGTGGCCTCGGCCCTCATCCCGCGATGGCGGGAACTCGCCGGCGAGCGGGTGCGTCGCATCCGCGAAGAGCAGCGCAGCGTCATGGCCGCCCACCTGCACGACTCCGTGCTGCAGACGCTCGCCCTCATCCAGAACCGGGCCGGGGCGTCGAGCGAGGCGGCCCGCCTCGCCCGGGCGCAGGAACGGGAGCTTCGCGCGTGGCTCTACGACGGGGACGCCCCGGCGGACAGCGACCTGCCGACCGACCTGCGCGACTACGCAGCGGCGCTGGAGATCGACCACCCGGTCCGGATCGACGTGGTCTCCGCCGGGCTGTCGGCGGAGCGGGCGAGCGGCGAGCTGGCCGCCGCGGCGCGCGAGGCGATGCTGAACGCCGCGCGGCACGCCGGCGGCGAGATCTCGGTGTACATCGAGGGGCGCATCGATGGGGTCGACGTGTTCGTCCGCGACCGCGGTCCTGGATTCCGGCTCGACGAGGTGCCCGGCGACCGGCTCGGCGTGCGGGAGTCGATCATCGGGCGCCTGCGTCGCGCGGGTGGCACGGGTTCGGTGCGCAGCGACGACGCCGGTACCGAGGTGCATCTGCGCCTGCCCACTACCTCGTCCCTCGAGTGGGGCACCGTCCGGCAGGAGCCCCGTGGCTGACCGTCTCCGCGTCGTGATCGTCGACGACCACTCCATCTTCCGCTCAGGCCTGCGGGCCGACCTCGATGCGAGCGTCGAGGTGGTGGGCGAGGCCGCAGACGTGCCCACGGCGATCGCCGTGGTCGCGGAGACGGTGCCCGACGTGGTGCTCCTCGATGTGCACCTTCCGGGCGGCGAGGGTGACGACGCGACCGGCGGGGAAGCCGTGATCCGAGGGACGGGACCGACGACGACGCGCTTCCTGGCCCTCAGCGTCTCCGATGCCGCGGCCGATGTCGTGCGGGTCATCCGGGCCGGTGCGCGCGGCTACATCACGAAGGGCTCGTCAGGCGGCGAGGTGAGCGCCGCCGTGCACGCCGTCGCCGAGGGGGACGCGGTGTTCTCGCCGCGGCTCGCGGGATTCGTGCTCGACGCGTTCGGCGCCGTGGCCGGCGAGACCGCCACCGCGACCGACGAACTCGACCGCCTCTCCTCGCGCGAGCAGGAGGTGATGCGGTTGATCGCCCGCGGCTACGCGTACAAGGAGGTCGCCACCGCCCTCTTCATCTCGATCAAGACCGTCGAGACGCACGTGTCGTCGGTGCTGCGCAAGCTGCAGCTCTCCTCCCGCCACGAGCTCACCGCGTGGGCGTCGGAGCGGCGCCTGCTCTGAGAGCGGTCAGGCCGCCAGCCAGAGACCCTTCTGATCGGTGGCGACGGTGAGCCCCGCCGCGACCGTCTCGTCGTCGCCGATGCGGGCGCCCCGCACAATGCGGGCCCCGGCCCCGATGTCGGTGCGGACCCCGACGTGCGCGTGGTCGCCGACCGCCGCGCCCTGGCCGACGTGCGCGTGGGCGTCGATGTACGCGCCCTCGCCGATCACGGCGTCCTCGTCCACCCACGCACCGCGGGCGACGATGGCCCCCGCTCCGACGCGTGCTCCCGGTTCGATGTAGGCCCCCGCCTCGATGTGCGCCTTCGGATGCACCTTGGCGCCATGCGCGACGAGACCGCGACCGTTGGCGTGCTTGCGGTACCGCAGCGTCGCTCCGTGGTCGTTCTCGATGTCGACGTAGTTCTTGCCCACGATTCCTCCCGTGCTCCGGAGTTCTCCGGATATATCAACAACCACGAGAGGGGGAGATTCATTCCCGCGGATGGATACGGCTCAGCGCTGGCACCGGGGGCACCAGAACGTGATCCGCTCTCGGGTGGGATCCGCCCCCAGCTCCCCGCGACGGATGAGCGTTCCGCAGCGTCGGCAGGGGCGTCCGGCGCGTCCGTAGACCCACGTGGCCTGCCCGGGGCGGTCGATGCCGGTGAAGGTGCGATTGCGGCGGTCGCGGTTCGCGTGGATGGTCCGTACGCCCAGGTCGAGGAGGGCGGCCACGTCGACCTCGGGAGTCGGCGTGGTCGGCAGGATTCCCCGGAGGAACAGGAGTTCTGCCGCGTACTCGTTGCCGAACCCCGCGACGTTGCGCTGATCGAGCAGGGCGACGTGGATGGCCCGGGTGTCGGCGCCGAGCCGCCGTGCGGCCTCGATCGGATCCCAGTCGGCCGCGAGAGGGTCGGGGCCGAGGTAGCCGACGAGGTCGTCCTCGTCGCGGGTGGGGACGACCTCGACTTCGGCGATGTCCACGCCCACGGCCTCGCGTTCGGCCGTGCCGACGATCGCCCGCACCTTGAACGCGGGATGCCGCCACTTCTCACCGGGCCGGTACACGAACCACGCACCGTCCATGCGCAGATGCGAATGGAGCGTGCTCTCGCCGATCCGCAGCAGCAGGTGCTTCCCGCGGGGGACGGCGCCCTGCACCCGCTGGCCGGTCAGATCGAGGGTCGCGAAGCGCGGAACGCGGAGGTCGAAGCGCGTGACCTCCCCGCCGGCGAGGGCCTCGTCCAGGCGGCGTGCGGTACGGAAGACGGTATCGCCCTCGGGCATCAGGCGATCCCGGGTGTGCGGTCGTGCGGCACGGCCGCCGGCGCCGTCGGCTGGGCGGCGGCGAGTGGGGTGCGGGCCTGCATATCTCGCGCCAGCATCGTGCTCCCCGCGACCGCGGCCGGCATCACGGCGACGGCACCCCCGGGGATCAGGAAGCACAGCTGGGTCGCGACGCCGAAGCCGAGCACGCGGGCGCGACTGCCGGAGAACAGCGCGGCGCGCGCGGCGGGGCTGAGGTCACGGGCGTCGAAGGCGCGACCGGTCAGCTCCCGCGCCAGCAGGCGGCCCGTGAGGACGACACCGGAGACCGCTCCGAGGACACCGCCGACGCCGGGCACCAGACCGATGAGGAGCACGAGGAGCGCGATCAGGATGCCGAGCACGACGAGCCGGAGGCCCTCGCCGACGGTCGTCCAGAAGCTGCCGCCATCCGCAGGAGGCGGGTTGCCGAGGTCCTTCTCGACGGCGTGCCAGATGCGCTGGTAGAACGGGTCGCCGATCGTGAGGGTGAGAGCGCTGAACACGGAGCTGGCCAGAGCGAGTGCGGCGGCGACCACGACGAGGCCGACCGCGGTCCGCAGGACGCCGCGCCAGGGCTCCACCCAGCCGTCGGCGAACGGGGTGAGCCAGGCTGCCAGCGCGGGCATCGACAGGATCAGCGGCACGAGGACGGCGGCGAGGAGGACGAGCGCGATGATCGCGGGGACGAGCCCGAGCGCCATCAGCCCCGGACGGGTGCGCCACACGCCGAACCCGCGGAACAGGGTGCGGACGCCGGCGGCGAACTCTCGGATCATGGCTCCAGGGTAGGGGTGGGTCGGTGGTGGTCGTGGTGATGCCGGGGTCAGACGGCCTTGCGGAGGGTGAAGCCGCGCGGCGTCTGCACGAAGCCCGCCTCCTGCAGAGCCCGCCCGAGGATCGTGCCGTACACCCCCTCGCCGTTCACCTTCTCGACGGTCAGGGTGTCGAGGCGGCGGTCCCTGGCTGTCGTCGCGAGGTCGGCGGCGGCGGCCTGCAGCACCTCCTCGTCGTCCGTGAAGCACAGCACGGTCCGTCCGCCGCGCTCGAGCGACAGAACGAGCGCGCCGTCGACGAGCACCACGAGCCCGCCGGCTTTGCGCCCCGGGCGATGCGAGACGCCCTCGAGCTTCGGCCACCCGAGCGCCGCGCCGTAGGGGTTCGCGGGGTCGGTGGCCGCCAGGGTGACGGCCTTCCGCGGCGGCGGATCGGCGAGACCGGCGTAGGTCCGCAGACGGTCGACCGTGGCCGATGCCGCGAACTGTGCGGCGCCGAGCTTCTCGATCACGTAGCCGCGGCGGCAGTGCCCCGCCTCCTCGAACCCGGCCAGCACACGGTACGCCTGCGCGAAACCGCCAGGCACGCCCTCCGACTGCACGGCCCCGCGGGTGACGACGCCATACCGGTCGAGGAGCAGGCCGGCGGTGACGGTCGCGCGGCGCGCCGGGTCGGTCTCGACCTCGGGGAGCAACGACCAGCGTCCGCCGATCGAGGTCGGTCGAGGAGCCGTGCGCGTGAGGGACATGCCGCGATAGGTGCGCGCACGCGGAGCACGGCGCTTGACCTTATGGGCCTGGGAGCCGCCGGTCAGCAGCGAGCGGATCGGCGCGAACGTGTCGTTCGTCACATGCCCCGACCAGGTCAGAGACCACAGCGCCTCCAGCACGGACTGCTCGTTCTCGGCGCCGGTCATCTCCTTGAGCTGCGCCGCGAAGTAGGCGCCGCCCGCCGCGAGGGCTGCGAGGAGGCGCGCTTCGAGCGACTCCGCGGCGATCTCCGCGTCCGGATCGGGCAGCGTGAACGGGGCGAGATCGGCGGGGTGCAGCGAGACCCACCCGTCGCGCCCGGGGAGCGTGCCGTGTCCGGACCAGATCACCTCGCCCGCGGCCGTGAGCTCGTCGAGCATCGCCGGGGTGTAGTCGCGCACCCGCGATGGCAGGACGAGCGACTCCCAGGCGCTGGCCGGGATCGGGACGCCGGCGAACTGCTCGATCACCGTGAGCACGCCGTCGATGCCCTCCAGGGGGCGACCGAGATGCTGCCAGTCCGGAAGGAAACGCGCGTACGCCTCGGGCGAGACGGGTTCGACGGATCCGCGGATCGCCGCGAGCGACCGCATCCGCAGCCGCCGCAGGACCTCGGAGTCGCACCACTCGAGGTCGTCGCCGCTGCCGGCCGCGGTGGGGAGGAAGTACCCGCTCGTGAGGCGGCCGTTCGTCTCCAGGCGCTGCAGGGTGTGCCGCGCGACGGCGGCGCCGAGGCCGAACCGCTCGGCGACGGCCGTGGTCGTGAAGGGGCCGTGGGTGCGGGCATGACGGGCCACGAGGTCGCCGAGAGGATCCGCCAGGGGCTCGAGGAACGCGACGGGGATGCCGGTCGGCAGGGCCGCGCCGAGCGCATCCCGCAGGCGCCCTGCGTCCTCGATCGCGGCGACCCTGGACACCCCGGCGATCGTGACCGGGATGGCCCGCCGCGCGGTCACGAGGTCGTCGAGCAGTGCCGCCGCGGTCGCCCCGACGGTGGAGTCGGGATCGAGGCGCGCGGCGACCTCGTCGGCATCGAGCGGGCCGAGCAGCCGGAGCAGGTCGGCGACGCCCTCCAGGCCGCGCGCCCGGCGTTCCGGATCGAGCCGCTGGGCCTCGCGCTCGAACTGGGCGATGACGTCGGGGTCGAGGAGCTCGCGCAACTCGACCGTGCCCAGCAGCTCGCCCAGCAGCGCCGGGTCGACGGAGAGAGCGGCGGCGCGGCGTTCTGCGAGCGGTGAGTCGCCCTCGTACATGAACGCCCCGACATAGCCGAAGAGGAGGTCGCGCGCGAAGGGCGACGGCTGCCCCGGCTGCGTCTCGACGAGGCGGATGCGGCGGTCGGCGATGCTCGTCGCGAGCTTGCGCAGCGACGGCAGATCGTAGACGTCCTGCAGCACCTCGCGCAGGGTCTCCAGGATGACGGGGAAGGTGGGATGCCGTCGCGCGACCTCCAGGAGTTGCGCCGAGCGCTGGCGCTGCTGCCACAGCGGCGTCCGGCGGTTGGGGTTCGTGCGCGGCATGAGCAACGCCCGCGCGGCGCACTCCCGGAACCGCGAGGCGAACAGCGCCGAGCCGCCGACCTCCTGCGTGACGAGCTGTTCGAGCTCATCCGGATCGAAGACGAACAGCTCCGCGCCGGGCGGTTCCGACTCGGCGTCGGGGATGCGGACGATGATGCCGTCGTCGCTCGCCACCGCGGAGCCCTCGACGCCGAGGCGCTCTCGCACCCGTGCGTTGATCGCCAGCGCCCACGGCGCATGCACCTTCATGCCGTACGGGGAATGGAGGATGACGCGCCAGTCGCCGACCTCGTCGTGTCCGCGCTCGACGGTCAGCGTGCGGTCCGTCGGCAGGGTGCCCGTGGCCTCCCGCTGCTCGGAGAGGTGGGCGAGGAGGTTCGCGCGCGCCTGCTCATCGAGTCCGGCGGCGATGAGGCGCTGCTCCGCCTTCTCCGGCTTCGCCGCGGACACCTCGCGGGAGAACGCCCCCAGGGCCTCGCCCAGCTCGAACGGACGCCCGATGCCGTCGCCGTGCCAGAACGGGACCTTTCCCGGCTGGCCGTAGGCGGGGATGACGTTGACCCGGTCGTGGGTGATCTCGGCGATGCGCCAGCTCGTGGTCCCCAGGGTGAACACGTCGCCGACGCGGGACTCGTAGACCATCTCCTCGTCGAGCTCGCCCACTCGGGCGCCCGTGGACTCGCCCGCCACGAAGACGCCGAAGAGCCCGCGGTCGGGGATGGTGCCGCCGCTGGTGACCGCGATCCGCTGTGCGCCCGGGCGGCCGGTGAGCGTGCCGGCATCGCGATCCCAGACGAGTCGCGGCCGCAGCTCGGCGAACTCGTCGGAGGGGAAGCGGCCGGCCAGCAGGTCGAGCGTGGCCTCGTAGGCGGAACGGGGGAGTGACTGGAAGGGGGCGGAACGGCGGACGGTCTCGAACCACTCCTCCACGCTGATGGCGCCGAGGGCGCTGGCCGCGACGGTCTGCTGGGCCAGGATGTCGAGCGGATTCCGCGGCACCTGGATCGCCTCGATCTTCCCCGCCAGCATCCGCTCCGTCACGATCGCGGTGTGCAGCACGTCGCCGCGGTGCTTGGGGAACAGGGCCGCGCGGCTGATCTCGCCGACCTGATGCCCGGCGCGACCCACGCGCTGGAGTCCGGAGGCCGCGGACGGCGGCGCCTCCACCTGGATCACGAGGTCGACGGCACCCATGTCGATGCCGAGTTCCAGGCTGCTCGTGGCGACGACGCACCGGAGCACGCCCGACTTCAGCTCCTCCTCGACCTGCGCACGCTGCTCTTTCGACACCGAGCCGTGGTGGGCCTTGGCGAGCACGGGATCGGCACCCGCGGTGGACCCGGCCTGCGCCATCATCGCAGCGGGCACGGTCGGCTCCGGAAGCGCGACGCCGATCCGCTCCGCGTAGATCTCGTTCAGCCGTCCGGTCAGCCGTTCGGCGAGGCGGCGGGAGTTCGCGAAGACGATGGTCGAGTTGTTCTGGAGGATGCGGTCGACGATCGCCTCCTCGACGTGCGGCCACACCGACCCGGTGACCTCGGTGTACTCCGCGTCGATGCCCGGCGCCTCCGGCGGGGCCCCGGGGGGCGGCGGCGGGTTGGTCATGTCGTCCATCGGCACGACGACGCCGAGTTCGAAGGTCTTCGATGCCGGCGGGGCGACGATCTCGACCGGATCCCCGCCGCCGAGGAAGCGCGCCACTTCGTCGATGGGGCGCACGGTGGCGGACAGGCCGATCCGCTGCGCTGCGGTCTCCGCGCCGTGGGAGCGACGGAGGGCGTCGAGGCGCTCCAGGCTGACCGCGAGGTGCGCGCCGCGCTTGGTGGCGGCGACGGCGTGCACCTCGTCGATGATGACGGTGTGCACGTCGCGCAGCGTCTCGCCCGCCCTGCTCGTGAGCATCAGGTACAGCGACTCGGGCGTGGTGATGAGGATGTCGGGCGGATCGGACACGAGCTTGCGCCGATCGCTCGATGTCGTGTCGCCCGAGCGGACGCCCACCGTGATGCCGGGGGCGGTGAGGCCGAGCCGCCGGGCGGACTGCCCGATGCCGATGAGTGGCGAACGTAGGTTGCGCTCCACGTCCACGCCGAGGGCCTTGAGCGGGGAGATGTAGAGGATCCGCGTCCGGGACCCGTCCTTCTTCGGCTCCTCCGGCGCGTCGGCGCGCTCGCGGAACACGCTGTCGATGGCCCAGAGGAACGCCGACAGCGTCTTGCCGGATCCTGTCGGCGCCACGACGAGGGCATGCTTGCCGGCGGAGATCGCCTCCCACGCGCCCGCCTGGGCCGGTGTGGGTGCGGTGAAGGCACCCCGGAACCAGTCCTGTGTGGCCGGGGTGAAGCGGTCGAGCACGTCGCTCATGCCTCCATCATTCCCGACCCCACCGACATCCGGCTCGGACCTTGACAGCCCCCTCTCCCGCCCGCACGACCCGGTCCCGCCCGCACGACCGAACCGTGGTTCCGGTCGTGCGGGCGGACAAGGGTCGTGCAGACGGAATGGATGACGAGGTCACACCACCTCCTGCAGCACGCCGTCCGCGTCGATCTCGAGCGTGAGGTCGAGGTCGAGTCGGGAGAGGAAGGCGTCGTCGTGACTCACCACGAGCACCGCGCCGCGGTAGGCCCGCAGCGCCTCGACGAGCTGGTCGACCGTGTCGAGGTCGAGGTTGTTCGTCGGCTCGTCGAGGACGACGAGGTGCGGAGCCGGATCCGTGAGGAGCAGCCGGGCCAGAGCGACCCGGAACCTCTCCCCGCCGGACAGCGCGGACACCGGACGGTCGGCCGTCCCGCCCCGGATGAGGAACCGCGCGAGCCGATTGCGGAGCTCCTTCTCCGGGACCTGCGGTGCTGCGGCGGCGACGTTCGCGAACACGGAGAGCCTCTCGTCGAGACCGTCGACGCGCTGCGGGAGGTAGCCGATCCGGTCAGTGAGCGCCTCCGCCCGGAGCTCCGGCCGTTCACAACTCAGGAGATCGCGCCCGATCTCCGCCTCCGGCGTCGGATTCGGACGTTCCGGCGCCTCTTCTCCTGAGTTGTGCACGGCCCCGTCGACCAGCCGCTCCAGCAGGGTCGTCTTGCCGGCGCCGTTGCGTCCGACGAGGGCCACGCGCTCCGGACCCTGGATCACCCACGACCGCTCGGGCCCGCTCAGCTCGGCGATCCGCCGACTCCGCGACACGTCGGGGTCCGGCAGCTCGATCTTCATCGAGGCGTCGGACCGCACCCGCCGTCCCGCCGCATCGTGTGCCGCGCGCGCCGCGTCCTCCTTCGCGCCGACCTCGGTGCGCAGCTTCCCTGCGGACACCTCGGCGGCCATCTTCCGACCGTGCGCGATGATCTTCGGAACGCGCTTCTCGACCTCGGCCTTCTTGGCGGTGCGGGCCCGGTGAGCGAGCTTGACCTCCGCTTCGATCCGCTGCCGCTTCTCCTTGCGGAGCACCTGGGCGGCGGCGACCTCGGCCTGCTTCGCCGCGTCCTGTTCCGCATCCAGCCACGCGCGCCATTCGGAGTACGGCCCGCCGAACACAGAGAGGTTCCGTCCGTAGAGCTCGGCGGTGTCGTCCATGAGCTCGAGCAGTGCGAGGTCGTGGCTCACGACGATGAGCGTGCCCTTCCACGACTGCACCATCGCGGCGAGGGTGGCCCTGGCGTCGCGATCGAGGTTGTTCGTCGGTTCGTCGAGGAGCGTGATGGGTGCCCGCCGCAGCCGGATCCCGGCGATCGCGACGAGCACGGCCTCCCCGCCGGACAATTCGCCGACCGTGCGGTCGAGGAACGCGGGGGCGAGCCCGGCCTCCGCGAGGGAGGCCTCCGCCCGTGCCTCGATGTCCCAGTCGTCGCCGACCGCGTCGAAGTGCGCGGGGTCGACGTCGCCCGCCGTGATGGCGCGCACGGCGTCGAGGGCCGCCGTCACTCCGAGGAGGTCGGACACCCGGCGGTCCACGTCGAGCGTGAGCTGCTGGGGGAGGAAGGCGACCTCGCCCGAGGTGTTGAGGGATCCGGAAGTGGGCTCGAGTTCCCCGGCGATCAGTCGGAGCAGGGTGGACTTGCCGGCGCCGTTGCGGCCGACGAGGCCCGTGCGCCCTGCGCCGAACGCTCCGGAGACGCCGTCGAGCGCGACCGTGCCGTCCGGCCAGGTGAAGGAGAGCCGGTCGAGGACGACCGAGGCGTGCGAGGAAGAGGGGTGTGACATGGGGTGTCTCCTGTCGAGTGCGAGGGTGCACTGACACCGAGCCCCTGCCGGGCCGTGGAGTCACGGAAGCGGAGGAGGGCGTCTGCCGGGGAGTCGGCGATCGTCGGGTCAGCGCGCGAGAAGAGGGGCGCGGAGTCGACGATTCAGATCAAAGGACTTCCAGACACGGCGGACAGGACGCCACGACGATACCCGGGCGTGTCGCGTCGTGCAACTCCCGGGCGTGTCGCGGGTCCGTCGCGCGTGGGATGCGGGGGTGCTCGCGGGCTTCTACCGTGGAGGCATGGCAGACGATCGGAACCCCAGCCCGGAGGAGATGCGCGCCAGGACCGGCCTCGGCATCGGTCTCGCGCTCGGCGTGGCCATCGGTGTCTCGATGGGGATGGCGCTGGGCAACTGGGCCCTCGGCATCGGCATCGGCCTCGCGATCGGCGTCGCGTTGTCCGTGGCCTTCCGCGGTTCAGGGGGCGGCGCCGGCGAGGGACCGGAGGGCACCGACGGTGTCGACGACCCGGACTCCGGCGACGGCACTCAGGACGGGCGCGGCCCCTCTGCCTGATCCGCGTCGATCCCCGCGACCCAGGTCGTGAGGAAGCGGTGGACGTCGCCGAGCTCCTCCTCGGAGATGCTGTGGGTGAGACCGCTGTAGACGCGACCGGAGAGGGTCGTGTGCGCGGGGAGCCATTGCGCCGTGTGGGCGATCAGCGGTGCGGGGATGACGTCGTCGTGCGTGCCGCGGCCCCAGAACACCGGAGGGCTGACCTCCGCCAGATGCTCGTCCTGGGGAAGGGCGTCCGGGGCGGCGTACCCGCTCAGTGCGACGACCGCACCGAACCGCTCGGGCGCGAGCCGCAGGGCTTGGAGGGATACCGCGGCACCCTGGGAGAACCCGAGCAGCGCCACCGACGGCGCGTCCGCCGCGGCCTCGTCGAGCCAGCGCAGGAACGCCTCGGCCGCGAGGGTGACGGTGGCGGAGCTGCGTCCGTCGAGCCCCTCGATCGGGTACCAGGAGCGACCGGGGGTCGGCCACGGCGGGGCGAGCGGAGCAGCGACCGAGGCCACGGCGATGCCGGAGGGCAGATACGGGACGAGGCCGAAGAGGTCGTGCTCGTCGGCGCCGTACCCGTGCAGCAGGACGAGCAGCGGGAGCCCGGCGGGGTCAGGGGGCGACCAGCGCGTCGCGGCGGCGTCGATCGTCAGGTTCTCGGTCACACCGTCATCCTGCCAGGGCTCGCGCCGGTGCTCCCCATCGACGAGGACGGCTGGTAGAAAGGAGGCATGGCGGTGCGCACACCCGATCCGGAGCCGGAGCCCGACGACGAGGGCCTCGGTTCGTTCCGCGACGCGAACCCGCCGAGCCCGGACGCGAACCCGGGCTGGCTGAGCGACGTCGAGCTGGAGGAGGCGCGGCGCCACCTTCCGATGCTCTACGTCGAGGCGATCCCCGTGCGCACGGACGGCTCCGGCCAGGTCACCGAGATCGGCGTGCTGCTGCGCTCCACCCCGCTCGGCGAGATCACGCGCACGATCGTGTCGGGCCGCGTGCGCTTCGGCGAGACGATCCGCGACGCGCTGTTCCGTCATGTCGAGAACGACCTCGGTCCCATGGCCTTCCCGCTGCTGCCGCCGCAGCCGCTGCCGTTCACGGTGGCCGAGTACTTCCCGATCCCGGGGGTGAGCGCGTACCACGACGACCGTCAGCACGCCGTCTCCCTCGCCTTCGTGGTGCCTGTGACCGGTACGTGCGAGCCGCGTCAGGACGCGCTGGAGGTGACGTGGTTCTCCCCGGAGGCCGCGGCCTCCGATGCCGTCGCCGCCGAGATGGAGGGCGGCCGCGGCACCCTCATCCGGCACGCGCTCGCCAGCCTCGGCCTCCTCCGCTGACCTTCGCCTCTCATCCTTCCGCCCAGACCCCGGCTTCCCGCCCACACCCCGGGCTCGGCCCGTGCGGAACGCGGGGTTTCGACGGCGGCCCGGGGTCTCGGCGAAAGGGGCAGGAATCCGAGCTTGTCCTCGGAGCGCGGGAGCGGTATCCATGACGAAGGTGATCTGTTCAGAACGCCCTGATCCGCGCGGTCGTCGACCGCGTCCGTCCCGAAGGATGCTCATGGCGTTCGCCGCTCCTCTCCGCACCCTCCGCGCGCTGGCCGTCACGGTCGCCGCCGCGCTCCTCGCCTCCGGGCTCGTCTTCGTCGCGGCACCCGCCAGTGCGGCGACGGCGTCCGACCCGGCCTTCCCCGGGGTCGCCGAAGCGCTTCCCACGGCAGTGGAAGCGGCCGCGGAGATCGCCGCCGCTCCCGGTGAGACGGATCCGGACGGCACCGCCGTCGTCTCCGGACAGGTCACGTTCCCTGACGGCACCGATCTGAGCACGGGACGGACCTTCGTCGCGGCCTATGCACCCGGGGCGGATGCCGGTTCACCGCTCGCGGCCGTCGGCGTGACAGACGGGTCGTACTCTCTGCGCGTCCCGCAGGGCGACGTCGTCCTCGGTGTGGTGTCGGAGGGACGCGCCGTCTTCGATCAGGGGGGCCCGCAGGCCGGCGAGGTCGTGTCTGTGGGGCCCGACGGGTTCGTGCGCGACGTGGGGCTCGAGCGCTCCGCCCTCGTCTCTGGGCGCGTCACCGCGCCGACCGGCGTGGACATCACCGGGCAGCGGGTCGTCGTCGCCGTCTACCCGGTGGCCGGCGCCGGAGCCGCGGTCGCCGCCGCCAACGTCGTGACGGACGCGGGTACGTTCGCCGTCGGCGGGCTGCCGGCGGGCGAGTATCGCGTCGCCTTCGTATCCTCGGTCGCGGGCGCGGTCTCGGAGTGGTGGCAGGACGCACCTCGATTCGAGAAGGCGCGGCCGCTCGTGCTGGCTGCAGGGGAGGCGCGGCCGGGGATCGATGCCGCGCTCGAGGCGCTGCACCGCTTGGAGACCTCGGTGCCCACGATCAGCGGTACGCCCGTCGTCGGACAGACCCTTCGAGCGCTCCCGGGGGCCTGGACCGCGGGTGCCGCGCTCAGCTACCAGTGGTACGCGAACGGAAAGGCGATCACCAAGGCGACGGCCTCCTCCCTCGCGCTGACGACAGCGCACGCGGGGACGCGCATCACCGTCAGGGTGACCGGGAAGAAGGCCGCCTTCGCGTCGGCGACGGTCGGCTCGGCTGCGACGGCCGCCGTGCTCCGCCCGCTCGTCGCCCCGACACCGTCGATCACGGGCACGCCCACCGTCGGGCAGACCCTCAAGGTCAGGACCGGAACCTGGACGGCGGGGACACGGCTGACGTATCAGTGGTACATCAACGGTGCCGCTGTCGCACGAGCCACCGCGGCCTCGTTCACGCTTCCGTCGTCGGCGGCCGTGAAGACGGTGACCGTCGTCGTCTCCGGGACCAAAGCCGGGTACGCCGCCGCATCACGGCGCTCGAAGCCGACGGCCGCGGTGAAGGGGATCCTGTCCGCGCCGGTCCCGCGGATCACCGGATCCGCGATCGTGGGGTCGCGCCTCACGGCCGTCCCGTACACCTGGACGAGCGGCACCCGGCTGAGCTACCAGTGGTACATGAACGGGCGAGCGATCTCCCGTGCGACCGGCTCGTCGCTCGTCGTCACCCCGGCCATGGTGAAGGCGAGGATCACGGTCCGGGTCACCGGCACGAAGAGCGGCTACATCTCCGCTGCACGGACGTCGGCTCGGACGGCCGCGGTCGTCTATCCGGGGCGCACCACGCCGATCTCGACCTGGAACTGCCCCGCCTGGGCTCCCATCAAGGGCAACGCGCAGTCGATGATCTATCACGTGCGGGGCGGGGCTTCCTACGCGAAGACGAAGCCGGAGGCGTGCTTCTCCACGGAGAGCGCCGCCGTCAAGGCCGGCTACCGCAAGGCGAAGCGCTAGGCGACCTTCTCCCGCCGAGACCCCGGCTTCCCGCCCACACCCCGGCGTAGACGCGCGAGCACCCCGGGGTCTCGACGCGAACCCGGGGTGTCAGGGGCGCGTGAGGCGGGCGAGGGCGTCGACGAAGGCGTCCACGTCGGACTCCTCGGTGTCGAAGCCGCACATCCAGCGCACCTCGCGCCGCGCGGCGTCCCAGTCGTAGAAGCGGAACACGTCGCGGAGCTGATCGGCGACGCCCTCCGGCAGAGTCGCGAACACGCCGTTCGCCTGCGTCGGCTGCGTGAACTCCACTCCGACGATCGACCCGTCGGCGAGACCGTCCTCGATCCGCCCGCGGAGCCGGGCCGCCATGGTGTTGGCGTGCCGGGCGTTGCGCAGCCACAGGTCGCCGTCGAGCAGGGCGATGAGCTGCGCCGAGACGAACCGCATCTTCGACGAGAGCTGCATGTTGAACTTGCGCGCGTAGTTGAGGCCGACGGCGGCCTCCGGGTTCAGCACGACGATGGCCTCGCCGAGCATCGCGCCGTTCTTCGTGCCGCCGAAGGTCAGCACGTCCACCCCGACGTCGGTCGTGAACGCCCGCAGCGGGAGGTCGAGGGCGGCGGCCGCGTTCGACAGGCGCGCGCCGTCGACGTGGAGCTTCATGCCGCGCGCGTGGACGTGATCGGCGATCGTGCGGATCTCGTCCGCCGTGTACAGCGTGCCGAGCTCGGTGGACTGCGTGATCGAGACCACCAGCGGCTGCGCGCGGTGCTCGTCGCCCCAGCCCCAGGCCTCGCGGGCGATGAGGTCGGGGGTGAGCTTGCCGTCGTCGGTGGGGACGGTGAGGAGCTTGAAGCCGCCGATCTTCTCGGGCGCTCCGCCTTCGTCGACGTTGATGTGGGCGGTCGAGGCCGCGATCACGGCACCCCAGCGCGGCAGCATCGACTGCAGGCCGGTGACGTTCGCCCCGGTGCCGTTGAACACGGGGTACGCCGCAGCGGTGTCGCCGAAGTGCGCCTGGAACACCTCCTGTAGGCGGGCGGTGTAGGCGTCCTCGCCGTAGGCCACCTGGTGGCCCCCGTTCGCGGCCGCGAGGGCCGCCAGGACCTCGGGGTGGATGCCGGAGTAGTTGTCACTGGCGAAGCCCCGGATGGCGGGGTCGTGCGGGATGCTCACCGGACAAGCCTAATCGCCTTCCCCTACCGGATGTCGGAAGCCCGCTCTACCCTCGAACCCATGGAGCGCAGCGCGGCGAAGACCGCTTTCGCGAACGTCCTCGTCAACACGTTGATCGCCAACGTCACGACGAGCTTCCTGTGGTTCGCCCTCACGTTCTGGGTCTACATCGAGACCCGGTCCGTGCTGGCCACGGGCATCATCGGTGGTGCGTACATGCTGTTCGTCGCGTTCTTCGCGATGATGTTCGGCACCATCGTCGACCGGCACCGCAAGCACCGCGTCATGCTGCTGTCGAGCGTCATCTCCGCGGCGGCGTTCCTCGTCGCAGGCGTGCTCTACCTCTGGCAGCCCGAGGCCTCCCTGCTCGACCTCGGCGGACCGTGGTTCTGGCTCTTCTCCGGCGTCATCCTGTTCGGCGGGGTGATCGAGCAGCTCCGCAACATCGCGCTGTCCACGACGGTGACGTTGCTGGTGCCGGAGGAGAAACGGGCCAACGCCAACGGTCTCGTCGGCACCGTTCAGGGGATCGCGTTCCTCGTCACGAGCGTCTTCTCCGGCCTGTCGATCGGCTTCCTCGGCATGGGGTGGACGCTGGGAATCGCGATCGCGGCGATGGCCCTCACGTTCGCGCACCTGCTGTTCATCCGGATCCCGGAGGCGGAGCCCGAGGTCGATCCGGAGGCGAAGAGCGCCGTCGACTTCCGCGGCAGCGTCCAGGCGATCCGCCAGGCGCCCGGACTGTTCGCGCTCATCGTCTTCTCGACCTTCAACAACCTCATCGGCGGCGTCTACATGGCGCTCATGGATCCGTACGGACTCACGCTGTTCGACGCGCAGATGTGGGGGTTCGCCCTGGCCTTCGCCTCGACAGGTTTCCTCATCGGTGGGGGACTGGTGGCCAAGTTCGGCCTCGGCAGGAAGCCCGTCCGCACGATGCTCCTCGTCGTGATCGCGATGGGGCTCCTCGGCGCGATCTTCATGCTGCGCGAGTGGTGGCCGCTGTACGTCCTCGGCATGTGGGTGTACATGGCGCTCGTGCCGCCCGTCGAGGCCGCGGAGCAGACCGTGATCCAGAAGGTCGTGCCGTTCGCGCGCCAGGGACGGGTGTTCGGCACCGCGGCCGCGATGGAGGCGGCGGCGGCTCCGATCACCGCCTTCCTCATCGCCCCGATCGCCGAGTTCCTCGTGATCCCGTACATGGACAGCGCGCAGGGGCAGCGGCAGTGGGGGTGGCTCCTCGGCGAAGGCGAGGCGCGGGGCATCGCACTGATCTGCCTCTTCGCGGGGCTGATCATGGTGGTCGCCGCGAGCCTGGCCTTCTTCACCCGGTCGTACCGCACCCTCACCGAGCTGTACGCCACCGCCCCGGATCCGGCACCGGAGGAGGCGCACGCTCAGGATCCCGCCGTCGACGACGCGGAAGGGGTGAACGACAGGCCGGACACGCATCGCGACGCCCCGCCGATCGTCCCCGGGATACCGCCCGAGTCCCGGTGACGGCGCGGACCGGGACTCAGCCCAGGTCGAGCACGCGGTCGTTGAGGTCGGCGGCGCCGGTGTCCCAGAGTCCGACGAGACTCGCGGCGAGGGCATCGGGATCGAGCGCCTTGGCGCGGAACACGACGGCAGCGGCGCGCAGCGGTTCGTCGGCTTCGCGGGCCGTCTTGGCGTACCCCTGGGCGACGGCACGGGTCCAGGCTTCGCTCGCCGCCTTGACCGCCGCGTAGTTCGCTCCGCCGGCGAGGGGCCGTGCGACGGCGGTGGACGACACGATCGCGAACCGTCCGGCGGCCGAGGCGCGGAGACGGCCGTCGAAGGCCCGGCTCGTCGCCCGCACCGCTTCCAGCGCCGGGAGCAGCGCCGCGAAGTCCTCGTCGGTCTGCCCGGCGAGTCCGCCTCCACCTCGCCAGCCGCCCACGAGGGGCACGACCGCATCGACCGTCTCGAGCCGCCCGGCGAGCGCCGTCATGTCGGCGAGGGAGGTCGCGTCGGCGACCGCCGTCTCGGCGCCCGCCTCGGCCAGGGCGCGTAGTCGCTCGGACGTACGGCCGGTGGCGACCACCCGGGCGCCGGCATCGCGCAAGGCCCTCGTCGCGGCCAGTCCCGCTGCGCTCGTGGCCCCCGCCAGCACGACCACGCGGCCCTGCGCTTCCCGGCTCGTCGGCGTCGTCATGCGGTGTCCTCTCGGTCGGAGATGCCTCTGCGGCCGGACCCGGGATCCGGGTCTCCGGCCGCAGAGGTGGTGCGCCCCAGCGTCACAACGGAGCGGTGCGGATCAGTCGTCCGTGCCGCGGATGCCGACCGTCGACTCGATGACCGGCTTCATCTTCTTGTCGAGCGTCTCGAAGAACATCGAAAGCGGGAACTCGTCGTCCAGGACCGCGTCCGTGTAGCCCTTCGGCGCCCCGGCGAGGATCTCGTCCGACAGTCCGCGGGCCCACTGCGACGCGGGGTGCGGCGTCAGCGTGCTGCGGACCAGCTCGTAGGCGGCGAGCCAGTGCGCGACCTTGGGGCGGTCGATCGAGTGCCAGTACAGGTCGTCGATCGCGTCACCGAGCGCCACGACGGCGTCCGGCACGTTCTCCCAGTCGAAGGCGAGCGCCGTGTCGGTCCAGTGCAGCACGCCGCGCTGGTGCAGCCACGCGAACAGGAGCTGGCCGCCCACCGCGTCGTAGTTGCGCACGCGCGTGCCGGTGATGGCGAAGCGGAAGATGCGGTCGAAGATCACGGCGTACTGCACGAGGTGCGCGTACTCGTGCATCTCCTGCTCGGTCTCCGTGAGCTCTTCGCCCGCGGCGACCCGGGCATCCAGCGCCCGCTCGATCTTCACCGACTCACGGAACGCCGTCATGTCGCAGCGCATCTCTTCCAGCGAGTAGAGGAAGAACGGCATCCGCTGCTTGATCATGAACGGGTCGAAGGGCAGGTCTCCGCGCATGTGGGTGCGGTCGTGGATGATGTCCCACATCACGAAGGTCTTCTCGGCGACCTCCTGGTCCTCCAGCATCGCCGCCGCGCGCTCGGGGAGGTCGAGGTTGGTGATCTCCGAGGCCGCACGGACCACGCGGCGGTAGCGGGCGGCCTCGCGGTCCTGGAAGATCGCGCCCCAGGTGAACGTCGGGATCTCGCGCATGGCGACGGTCTCCGGGAAGAGCACGGCGGAGTTCGTGTCGTAGCCGGGCGTGAAGTCCACGAGCCGAAGCGAGACGAAGAGCTTGTTGCCGTAGTCGCCGGCCTCGAGCGCGGCGATGAACTCCGGCCAGATGGTCTCGACGATGAGCGCCTCGACCAGGCGGTCGCTCGAGCCGTTCTGGGTGTACATCGGGAAGACCACGAGGTGGCGGATGCCGTCGACGCGATGCTGCTGCGGCTGGAAGGCCACGAGCGAGTCGAGGAAGTCTGGCACGCCGAAGCCCTCGGCCGCCCAGCGCTCGAAGTCGGCGATGGAGGCGGAGAGGTACTCCGCGTCGTGGGGGAAGGCGGGGGCGAGGGCCCGGATCGCGGCGGTGATCTCCCCGACGAGCGCGGTCGCCTGGTCCAGGGTCGCCGAGCTCGTCGAAGCGCCAGGGATCGAGCCGTCCTTGATCTGCAGCTCACGGAGGGCGGTCGCGGCCTGCTTGAGCTGCGCCCAGGCGGCGGAGTTCTCCGCGATCGACGCATCCTCGACGACCTCGGGTTCGCCGACGACGGCCTGAACAGCGGAACTGTTGGCGGAAACGAGGGACATCGGAACCTCCGATCGCAGTGAAAAACGGAAAGATTCCGGTGATAACGGAATCCTGACGATAATCTTACAGCTATGGATGATTCTGTCGACCGTGCGATCCTGGCGACCATCTCCCGTGACGGGAGGGCGACGCTGTCCCAGCTCTCCGAGGCCGTCGGGCTGTCCGTGTCGGCGGTGCAGTCCCGGTTGCGGCGACTCGAGACCCGCGGCGTCATCACCGGCTACCGGGCGATCCTGGACCCGGAGCAGGCGGGGACTCCGCTGTCCGCCTTCATCGAGATCACGCCGCTCGATCCGGCCCAGCCCGACAACGCCCCCGAGCTCCTGGAGCACCTCGACGCGATCGAGGCGTGTCACTCCATCGCCGGGGACGCGAGCTACATGCTGTTCGTCCGCGTACCGACGCCGCGCGACCTGGAACAGCTCGTCCGCGACGTCCGGCTCGCGGCGAACGTGAGCACGCGCACGACCGTGGTCCTGCAGACCTACTACGAGCACCGGCCCATCATCCCGGTCGCGTCCGCCGAGTAGACCGGGCGACGTGGGATCATCATCCAGACGTTCCTCGACGGGGACGGAGAGTGGAGAGAACCATGTCCTTCCAGGCATACCTCGACAAGGTCGAGACCCAGACCGGCCTCACGCCGCGGCAGTTCATCGCCCTCGCCCACGAGCAGGGGTTCGACGAGAGCACGAAGTCCACCGTCGTCCTCAACTGGCTCAAGCAGGAGTACGGGCTCGGTCACGGCCACGCGCAGGCCATGGTCCACGTCATCCTCAAGGGGCCGAAGATCAGCGACAAACACGTCGGCACGACCGGGGCGCACGCCGACAAGACCGACGAGCTCTGGCTCGACGGCAAGGACAGCAACCCGCACCGCTGAGCTCGCCGCCTCGCCGCGACGACTAGGATTCCGTGGGTGGCAGCATCCTCCCAGCGCAAGAAGAAGTCCGGTCGGCGCACCCCGCCGCGCGCCAGCGGAAACCCGGCCAAGCGGCCGGTCGTCGAAGCGGGTCCCGTGACGATCGGCGACTGGATCGGTGCGGCGCGTCTGCGCACGCTGCCCCTCGCGATCGCCCCCGTCGTCATCGGTACGGGAGCCGCACGCAGCACGGGTCCGGAGTTCCACTGGGTGATCGCGCTCGCGTGCCTCGCTGTGGCGGTCCTGCTGCAGATCGGCGTGAACTTCACCAATGACTACAGCGACGGCATCCGCGGCACCGACGCCCATCGGGTCGGCCCGGCGCGGCTCACGGCCTCCGGCCGCGTGAAGCCGCGCACGGTGCTCGTCATCGGCCTCGTCTTCTTCGCGCTCGCCGCCGTGGTCGGTGTGGCGATCGTCGTCCGCACCGAACAGTGGTGGATGCTCGCGGTCGGCGCGGCCTGCATCGTCGCCGCGTGGTTCTACACCGGCGGGAAGAGGCCCTACGGGTACTACGGCCTCGGCGAGGTCTTCGTCTTCGTGTTCTTCGGGCTCGTGGCCACCCTCGGTACCACGTGGGTGCAGGTCTTCATGCTCCCGCAGCAGGCCTGGCTGGGAGCGATCGCCGCCGGACTGTTCGCCTGCGCGGTGCTGCTGGCCAACAACCTCCGCGACATCGATCAGGACCGCGAGGTCGGCAAGCGCACCCTGACGGTCCTCATCGGCCGCCGCGCCACGCAGGTCCTCTTCACGCTCTTCGTGCTCGTGCCGTTCGGCATCGCCGTGTTCCTCGCGCTGCTGTTCCCGATCGCCTGGATCGCGCTGCTCGCGCTGCTGGCCGGGCTTCCCGCGATCGTCATCGTCTGGACCTACCGTCAACCGCGGGAACTGGTCATCGCCCTCGCGCTGACGTCGCTCACCTCGCTGCTCTACGCCGGCGCCCTGTTCTGGGCCTTCGCCGGCTGACTCCGCTCCCCGTCTCCCGTCCCCGGTGACCCCCGCACAGGGGGCCGAGATGTCGGTCGAACCTATGGCTTAGCCGAGAGTTTTGAGACCGAGTCCAACAATGGAGGCGCGGACAGGGCTGGTCACGACTTCGGAGACGGTGGACGACACGCCGCGTTGATGACCGCGCGGGCGGCGTGCCGCGGCGGATCTCCGAAGTTGTGCGCGGGTGCGCGAGGCGGAAAGCGTCAGGGGCGCTCGTCGGGGGAGCGGTCGACGAGCTCGTCTTCGGCGTCGGCGTCGGCCTGCTGTCCGGAGACCTTGCCCTGCCGGCGCTCGTGCAGGCGGGCGGAGGCGTCCGAGAGCGGGGTGCGCAGGAAGAGCATCGAGATGCTCGCGCCGATGAGGGCGGCGAAGATCGCGGCGAGCCACCAGAACTCGCGGAAGATCGGGAAGAAGAACCACAGGATGGCCAGCGGGACGAGGAACGCCAGCAGGCGCAGCACGGTGTAGACGAGGAGGGGGGCGGGCTTCTTCACCCCCTCAGTCTACGTTCGCGGTCCCGTGGCCCCGCCGGGAACCCGGAGCCCGAGGCTGACGAAGGGGATGCCCCGCACCACGCGCCGCCACGGATGCTCACCCAGCGTCCACAGCAGCTCGTCGTCGGGGTCGAGGGCAAGATCCTCGCAGCCGACGGGCAGAGCCATCGGGTGCCGGGTGAGCGCATCGTGGCCGCCGGACCACAGCACCCCGGGCCGGAGGTGATCGGACTGCGAGACGAGGTAGCGGTCACCCCACCGCACGGCTCCCTGCATGTGCCGGACGCCCGGAGTGAAGCGCTCGAGTTCGACGAAGCCGTCGTCGGGTCCGAGGGGGATGGTGAACTCGCCGACCGCTCCCGTCTCCTGGCCGCGGTATTCGCCGATGAGCACGCGGGGGAGTGGGGTCCCGTCCGCGTCGAACACCCGACCGAGGAAGGAGCATCGGAGGGCGACGGGGTGGCGGCGGGTCCTGACCGCGACCACGGCCGTCCGCCGGTCGCGGCGCCGTCGACCGCCGCGCACCCGCTGGGCATCGGTGCTGTGCACCCGCCGGAGCGCACCGAGGTCGAACTCCCAGATGCCCTGCCCGGTGGCGGCCGCGAACAGGCGGTCGCCGAACCAGGCGAGTCCTCCCGCATGGATCGGTGCGGGTTGCAGGACGCCGTCGTCGTCGGCGACGGCCAGCACGATGTCGAGGCGGCGGGCGCGTTCGCGATCCACGAGGGTCACGCGCGAGGCGAGGTGGCGCCCCGACGGGTCCTGGCGGAACCAGCTCACCGCGAGAGCGCGTCGTCCGCGGCGCTCGCCGACGTCGATGCCCTGGGGGTACCAGCGCTGGGTCCACGACCGTGCCGTGAGCCAGCGCAACTCGATGCCTCCGACGCGCTGGCGCCGCCACATCGGGCGCCATATCGTGCTCCAGGGCCACCGCATCCGTCCATCGTCGCCGATCCGGAGGCTCGGCGCGAATTTTCACGGATTGACCTAGGCCGATTCGCGCGATCGAACAGACGGTTGTATCGTGTTACGTGTTGAGTGCTGATCTTCATGGAGTCGCTCTCGACGACGCCTCGCGGTTCGCTGGTGGGGGCCAGTACCGCCGCGGGGTGGCCGTCGCCTCACGGTGACGGTTCACCGGGTGTTCGCATCCGGCAGTGCAACGCACTGGGGGTGTGGCTCGTTCGGGTGCGGGCCACACCTCAGCGTTCACCTCGCGCGTCACCGGACGTTCACCGCACGGTCGCTCTCCGGCCACCGTCGCCTGCCACGATGACGAGCCCATCGCCCACTCCGGGAGCTCCGTGCGCACGCCCCTCGTCACCGTCATCCTGCCTGCGAAGGACGCCGGCCCGTACATCGGAACCACCCTCGAGACGCTCACCCGGCAGTTCGACGATCCCGCCGCTCTGAAGCTCGTGGCCATCGACGACGGCTCCCGCGACGAGACCGGCGCGCTCATGGCGCACTATGCGGAGCGGTTCCCGCACGCCCAGGTGCTGCGGAACGCCGAGCCGCGCGGGCTGGCGTCGGCACGCAACCAGGGGCTCGCCCACGTCGAGGGCGAGGCGTTCTGCTTCGTCGACGGGGACGACTGGATGCAGCCGCAGCGCCTCGCGGTCCTCGCCGCGCGCCTGCGAGAGCTCCGGTGCGACTTCCTCCGGACGGATCATGTCACCGTCACCGGGATGCGGCGTGCGCTCGTCCGGGCTCCGTATCCGTGGAGGGAGCGGGTCCTACCACCCCGGGAGGCGATCCTTCCGGTCGATGAGCCGAGCATGGTGGACTACCCCTTCGCCTGGGCGGGACTCCTGCACCGCCGTGTGCTCGACCGTGGGCTCGCCGCGTTCCCCTCCGGCCTCTTCACGGCCGAGGACCGCCCGTGGATCTGGCGCCTGCATCTGGACGCGGCCTCTTTCGCCGTGGTGGACGCCCCGGCGCTGCTCTACCGCCGAGGCGTCGAGACGTCGCTCACGCAGGTGCACGATCGCCGCCAGCTCGACTTCGCCCCCGCGCTGGCGGAGGTGATCGAGCTCGTCCGGACGGACCGCGATGCCGACCGCTTCCTCCCGAAGGCCGTCTGGACCGCGCTCGCCCTCAGCGCGCATCACCTGGTGCGCTCGCGGCGCATGGCGCCACCCGTGCGTCGCGAGATGCGGAGGCGGATCCGCGCGCTGCTGCACGACCTCCCGGCGGCGGAGGTCGCCACGGTGCTCGCCCGGCTCGATGGTCCGCGACGTCGGGTGCTCGCGCGCAGCCTGCGCGGCGGAGGCCACGCGACATGACCCGCCTCTTCGCCCTGCACAGCGCCTACGGGCTCGCGACCGCGGCCGCCGCGATCGATGCGGGCCTGCTCGACGCGGGCTCCGGCGCGGGCGCTCACGCCCCGGAGCGGGTGCTCGTGCCGTTCACCTCGTCGCGGGTCCCGGAGACGGTCGTCGGCATCGACACGGATCCGGGGCTGCACTCCCTCCGCGGCCGGTTCCATCGTGTCGAGCCGTTGGCCGACGTGCTGGGACCCCTGCATCCGAGCGCCTGGGAACCCGCGGACGCCGACCTCCCGGTGCTGGGGCGGCTTCTCGCGCGAGCGTGGCGGCTCGACCCGCGGGAGATCGAGCTGTTCGTGCAGAGCCCCCAGGTCGCACCGGCCCGTACTCTCCTCTCCGTGTTCCCCGAGGCGCGGGTGACCATCGTCGGCGACGGCCTCATGACCTACGCGCCGATGCGGGTACGGCTGCCGCACGCGGTCACGGCGCGGATCGAACGGGTCGTGTACGCCGACGTGGTGCCCGGCGTCCGTCCGTTGGTGGCCTCTCCGCACGCGGTGGTGGTCCCGGTGCCTCCGGAGCCCTTCGCGACAGCGCTGCAGGAGACGGGAGAGTCGTCGCAAGGGTCGACCGCCGCAGGACCGGCGACCGTGCTCGTGCTGGGACAGTACCTCGCTGCCCTCGGTCTGATGACCGCGACGGAGGAGGTCGCGCTCCAGCAGCGTCTGGTCGACCGGGCGGCGGAAGAGCTCCCGGAGCGGATCGTCTTCAAGCCCCATCCCGCAGCACCGCCGCAGCTCGCCCACGCCGTGCGCGCTCATGTGGAGAGTCGCGGTCTGGCGTTCGTGGAGGACCGCGGTCGTCTGCCTGCCGAACTCCTGGCGGAGCGCCTCGACGCGCGCGCCGTCGTGGCGACCTTCTCGACGGCTCTGCCCACGGTCCGCACCCTGTTCGGGCGGAGGATCGGCGCCGCGGGCGCGACGGAGCTGCTCCGCACCCTGACCCCGGTGGAGAACAGCAACCGCATCCCCCTGACGATCGTCGATGCGCTCACACGGACACTCTCCCCCTACGCCGATCCGGATCGGTTGCAGCTCCTCGTGGACGCGGTGGGCTACACGATGCAGCCGGAGATCGCGGGGCACCTTCGAGCCAGGGCGGAGGAGCTGCTGGACGGCTTCGACCACGAGGAGCGTCGGCGGTACTTCGCACCGGAGCGGCTGACCGCGCTCGCCCTCCCCGGGGGGTCGGCGCCGCGGGGCGTGCACCGCCTGCTGGCTCCGCGCGGCGGCGTGGGACGGATAGAGGAATGGCGGCTGACCGCTGTCGGCGCCCGACGCCGCGTGGGCCGTGCCTGGCGGGAGATCCGCGGACGATGAGGAGACATGACATGGACGAGCGCCTGCAGACGACGGTGGCGATCATCCCCGCGCGGGGCGGATCGAAGCAGATCCCGCGGAAGAACCTCGAGCGTGTGGGAGGTGTCCCCCTCGTCGCCAGAGCCGTGCACGCCGCGCGGGCGGCGGCGTGCTTCGACCTCGTGATCGTCTCGACCGACGACGACGAGATCGCTGTGGCGGCCGAGGAGGCGGGCGCGCGGGTGATCCGGCGGCCGGCCGAGCTCTCCGGAGACACCGCGACCTCGGAGGCGGCGATCCTCCATGCGCTCGATGAGCTGGAGCGCGAGGGTGAGCGGTTCGAGGTCGTCGCGTTCCTGCAGGCCACCTCGCCCTTCCTCCCGAGCGCCGCGCTGGCCGATGCCGTCGCCGAGGTGCAGCAGGGAGAGTCCGACAGCGTCTTCTCCGCCGTCGAGACCTACGGTTTCCTCTGGCGCCGGGGAGCCGACGGCACGGCCGAGGCGATCAACCACGAGGCCGGCCACCGCCCTCGCCGCCAGGACCGAGAGCCGCACTATCTGGAGACCGGAGCCTTCTACGTGTTCCGGGTCGACGGATTCCGCACCCACCGCCACCGCTTCTTCGGGCGGATCGGGATCGCCCCCGTGTCCGAGGAGACCGCGATCGAGATCGACGATGCCGCGCAGCTTCAGGCCGCACGGGCCCTTGCCGTTCTGCATGAGAGCCCGGTGGGGATCCCCGTCCGCGCCGTGGTCACCGACTTCGACGGCGTGCATACCGACGACACGGCGATCATCGACGCGGATGGCGGAGAGCGGGTGCGGGTCAGCCGGGAGGACGGGATGGGCGTCTCGCTCCTGCGGCGGGCGGGGGTGCCGATGCTGATCCTCTCTACCGAGGTGAACTCCGTGGTGCGAGCCCGAGCCGACAAGCTCCGCGTCCCCGTCCTGCACGGGATCGCCGACAAGGAGGCCGCGCTGCGGCAGTGGGCGCAGGCGCAGGATGTGGCGCTCGCCGACATCGCCTACCTCGGCAACGACGTCAACGACCTTCCCGCCATGCGGGTCGTGGGCTGGCCGGTCGCCGTCGCGAACGCCCACCCGCTCGTCCGTGCGGAGGCGCGCGTCGTGCTGGGGAGGCGAGGCGGGGACGGGGCCGTGCGGGAGCTCGTCGAACGGGTGTTGTCGAGCTGACCGCCCCCGGTAACCGTCCGGTCGATCGGTGTTCACCCGCGGCCCGTACTCAGGAAGGACGGGGTGGTTGACCGTTCGACGACCGGAGGAATCATGACTGTCAGCATCGGATCGCACGTGATCGGCGGCGGCCGTCCCGCCTACGTCATCGCGGAGATCGGCCTCAACCACAACGGCGACGTCGACATCGCCAAGCGCCTCATCGACGTCGCGGCCCGAGCCGGCGCGGACGCGGTGAAGTTCCAGAAGCGCACGCCCGAGATCTCCACCCCGGAGCACATGCGCGACGTGCCGCGGGAGACGCCGTGGGGCACCATGAGCTACCTCGACTACCGGCGCCGAGTGGAGTTCGGCCGCGACGAGTACGTCGAGATCGGCGACCACGCGACGATGCAGGGCCTGGACTGGTTCGCCTCGCCGTGGGACGTGCCGAGCGTCGCCTTCCTCGAAGACCTCAACGTCGTGGCGCACAAGGTCGCGTCGGCGAGTCTGACCGACACCGAGCTGCTCGTCGCGCTGCGCGAGACCGGGAAGCCGGTCATCCTCTCGACGGGCATGTCCACCATGGAGCAGATCGACCGCGCGCTGGACACGCTCGGCACCGACCGTGTCGTCCTCATGCACGCGACCTCGACCTATCCGCTCGAGCCCGAGGAGGCGAACCTGCGGGTGATCGCGACCCTGCGGGACCGCTATCCGGGGATCCCGGTCGGCTATTCGGGACACGAGCGCGGCCTGCAGATCTCCCTCGCCGCGGTCGCGATGGGAGCCGTCGCCGTGGAGCGCCACATCACCCTGGACCGGACGATGTGGGGTTCTGATCACGCCGCATCCCTGGAGCCCGGGGGCCTGGAACACCTGGTCCGCGACATCCGTGTCATCGAGAGCGCGGTGGGCGACGGCGTCAAGCGCGTCTTCGACAGCGAGCGGGCGCCGATGGCGAAGCTCCGCCGCGTGCCCGCATGACCGCCGGCGCCGGGATGCGCGTCGTCGCCATCGCGGACGCCGACTCGTTCGTGAAGTGGGCGGCATCGTTGCTGGGGGCCGTGCCCGACCTGCGATCGCAGCTCCTGCTGGTGCGCTCGCCGCTGACGGTGAGCGCCGCGCAGCAGGATGCGGCGCTGGCGGGCACCGGCTTCGGCGCCGCCGACGTCACCCGGCTCGACTTCGAGCGCGTGGCCGGATGGCTCGAAGTCCAGCGCCCGGACGTGGTGCTGCTCGCCGGCCGGGGACCGTTCGTCCGCCTCCTGGGCCGAGTCGTCGATGCATTGCCCCATCGTCCGGTGACCGTCTCGGGGCTCCCCGGCATGGCGATCCCCGCCCAGCGCGGGGCGCTCGACTACCGGCGACACACCGACCTGCTGATCGTGCACTCGCACCGCGAGCGCCGTGCCTTCGCCGAGCTCGGCGAGCGCATCGGGGTGCGGACGCCGCTCGCTCTGGCGACCCTGCCCTTCGCGCGGGGTCGCGAGCGGTGGAGTGGCAGCCGTCTCCGGGAGTCCGCGGCGGCCGGAGTGCTCTCCGGGGGTGCGGGCGGCATCGCTCTGGCGGAACGTCCTGTCGACGGAACACCCGCGGCGGTCCGTCGGCCCGGGGCGACGGACGTCGTCTTCGCCGCGCAGGCCCTCGTGCCCCGACGGCCGGAGGAGCGCGCAGCGATCGCCGCCATTCTCGTGCGCGCCGCGGAGGCCGATCCGTCGCGCCGGGTGGTCGTCAAGGTGCGGTCCCGGCCGGGGGAGGCCGAGACCCACCTCGACCGTGATCCGTACACCCGTCTCTTCACGGCGGGCCGCCCGGCGAACCTCGTGTTCTCGCACGCGCCGATGGCGACCGCGCTCGAGTCCGCCGCCGGTCTGGTCACGGTGAGCTCGACGGCGGCGGTCGAGGCGCTGGCCCACGGGGTCCCCGTGATCGCGCTCGACCGCTTCGGGGTGCACAAGAGTCTCCTCAACACGGTCTTCATCGGCAGCGGTCTGCTGGGCGGCGCGGGCGAGGTCGTCGCCGGCCGGTTCCGCCACCCGCACCCGTCCTGGCTCCGCGACAACTACTTCCACCCGGAGGTGGAGGCGGACTGGTGGGATCGGGTGCAGGAGCTCGTGGCGCTGCGTCGGGCCGGGGCCCTGCCGCATCGACGGGTGCCCGCGGCCCGGGGCGGGGCGCTGCACGAGGCCTGGCATCGCGCGAGCGTGCTCGGCCGCGCGGACCGCTCCCTCACCGGCCGCCTCGCGCTCGCCGCAGGCGTGCCTGCGACGCATGCGCTCTCCGCCCTGCGTTCGGGCCGCCGCCGGTCCGCCCAGGACACCTGGGCGGACCCGACCACGGACTACACGCTCGAACCGAACCCGTTCCGGGACTCGATCCGCCGCTGACCTGCGCTCAGACCGTGCGCCAGTCGTGGCTCTCGATCGCCGCGCCCGCCTGCGGTCCCATCTGCAGCATGCCGCCGTCGATCACGACCGAGGCCCCCGAGATGTAGGCGGCCTCCGGCGAGGCGAGGAAGGCGATCAGCGCAGCGACCTCGCGGGCATCGCCAGGGCGTCCGAGCGGGATGCCGGGGCGGTCCTCGGCGTGCGGGTCGGTGTCCGTCTGCCCGGTCATCGGGGTCGCGATCTCACCCGGGGCGACGCTGACGGCGCT
The DNA here is from genome assembly GCF_032364335.1 of Microbacterium meiriae. Classification (NCBI taxonomy): domain Bacteria; kingdom Bacillati; phylum Actinomycetota; class Actinomycetes; order Micrococcales; family Microbacteriaceae; genus Microbacterium; species Microbacterium meiriae. The sequence goes on along the minus strand of NZ_CP133984.1, from coordinate 2,823,199 downwards.
GATCCCGTACCGGCCGAGCTCGAGCGCGAGGTTCTTCATGAGCCCGCCGAGGCCGTGCTTGGCCGTGTCATACGCGCTCGCCCCCACCATCGGCTGGTGCTCGTGCACGCTGGTGACGGAGATGAGTCGTCCGCCCCGACCTGCGGCGACCATCGACCGGGCGGCCCGCTGCAGGCAGACGAAGGCTCCGGTGAGGTCGGTGTCGAGCACCCGGTTCCACTCGTCGAGCGTCACGTCGAGGAACGGGGTCTGGAGCCCGGCGCCGGCGTTGTTGACGAACACGTCGACGCCGCCGAGCTCCGCGATCAGCCCGTCGATCACGTCGCCGCAGGCGGGGATGTCGGAGACGTCGAGCTGGGTCACCACCGCCCGGGCGCCGTGACTGCGCACCTCGTCCGCGGTCTCCTGGGCCCCGGCCTCGTCGCTGTGCCAGGTGATGCCGACGTCGATGCCCGCCGCGGCGAGGGCCACGGCGGTCGCGCGGCCGATGCCGGAGTCGGCCCCGGTCACGATCGCGCGGCGGGCCTCGGCCTCCAGCCGCGCCTGCGGATCCCCGGCCTCCGCCATCGGCGTCGGGGTCTTGTCGTTGTGCTGAGATTCGGACATGTCGGCCTCCTGCTCGGACGTCATCGGTGCGAGCGACGGTACGGGGAGGGTCGGGAGTGGTCGAACCGGTTGACGACGAGCGGCGGCGACGCTAGCCGTCCTCGTCATCCGGCGACTCATGGTGTTATCCCAGGCAACGGTCCTGGTGGGAAGGATCACGGCCGGGTAACGTCATCCCCATCGCGGCGATCCGGGCGGTCCCGGGCCCCGGCTCATATCCGGAGGCGTTGCGGGTTCGACTCCCGCCGTCGCGTCCACTCGGCGCTCGCGGCCATTCATCCTCGATGATGGAGGCATGCCTTCCGCCCCTCGCCCCGGACTCCGCGTCTCCGCGGGTCTGACGATCCCGGAGGCCGAACTGTCGTGGCGTTTTTCGCGATCGTCGGGGCCGGGCGGTCAGGGCGTGAACACCACGGACTCCCGGGTGGAGCTGGTCTGGGATGCGGCGAACTCCGCGGCCCTGTCGCCGACGCAGCGCGACCGGCTCCGGGAGCGGCTCCGCGGGCGCCTGGTCGACGGTGTGCTGACGATCGCCGCGTCCGAGCACCGCGCGCAGCTGCGCAATCGGGAAGCGGCCAGAGAACGGCTCGCTGCGCTCGTCGCGGAGGCCGTGCGTCCGCCGGCGCCGACGCGGCGGGCGACGAAGCCGAGTCGAGGGTCGAAGGAGCGTCGGCTGACGGCGAAGCATCGCCGCACCGACGTCAAGAGCCTGCGGCGGCGCCCCCGCGAGGACTGAGGTCCGGACCCGTTCGTGCGCTCCGCGAGCCGGCGAGCTGCTCCTCGATAGGGGCCCAGCCGTGTTCGAGAAGGGCCGAGCCGGCGTCGAGCACGCTCTGCTGATCGTCGCTCTCGGTGACGAGGATCTGCATCTGCAGGACGAACCGCGCGTACACGCGGACCTCGGGGGTGGGGGCCGGGATGTCGAGTTCGTCGGCGATGGCCTCGGCGAGCGCGTCCTCGTGGCGCAGCCACATCTTCGACGCGTAGTCCCGGAGCGCCGGCGTCTCGTTCAGGAAGCGCAGGAAGATGCGGGCCACGTCGTCGCCGTGCTCATCGAGGTTGGCGGCGATCTCGGCCGCATAGAAGTCGTGGATGGCCTTGTTGATCGTCACACCGGTCGACCGGCCGCGCACGGCCGAGACGAGGCGGTCGCGCTGCTCGTCGTCCTCGTCGAAGACCAGCGCCTCCTTCTGCGGGAAGTGGGCGAACACGGTGGTGGGGGAGACATCGGCGGCGTCCGCGACTTCGCGGATGCTGACGTTGTCGAACCCGCGCTCCAGGAACATCCGGGTGGCCACGTCGGAGATGTTCTTGCGGGTCGCGGCCTTCTTGCGCTCGCGGCGACCCAGGGGCGGGGGCGTCGTCATGCGGCCACCCTATCGTGCACTGGACCAGAAACTGTATTGACACCAAAACTGGTATCACTACACTTTCGGTATGACTTCACCTCGTTTTCCCGTTTGCGACGCCGGCCGCGCGTGGGTCATGCTCGTCGTCCTGACGATGCTCACGGTCATCGGCATGACCGTCGTCCTGCCCGTGCTGCCGTTCGTCGTGCTGCAGTACGTCGCGCACGAACACGACCTCGCCCTCTGGGTCGGGGTGCTGGAAGCGGTCAACGGGCTGTGCGCCTTCCTCGCCGCACCGCTCCTCGGGCGGCTCTCCGACCGGTTCGGACGACGACCCGTCATCATCGTCGCGGCGTTCGGCGCAGCCTTCTCGATGGCGCTGTTCGGCGTGGGCGGGGCGATCTGGGTGCTCGTGCTCGCCCGTGTCATCCAGGGGCTGACGGCCGGAGACCTCCCTGCCCTGTTCGCCTACCTGGCCGACATCACGCCGCCCGAGAAGCGCGCGCAGCGCTTCGGCCTCCTCGGCGCACTGACCGGCATCGGCACCATGATCGGTCCCGCCATCGGCGGTCTGCTCGCCGCGATCGATCTCCGTCTGCCCGTCTTCCTCACTGCGGCGGTCGGCCTCACGATCGCGATCCTCAGCATCTTCCTGCTGCCGGAGAGCCTGCGACCGGAGAACCGGATCGCCAGGATCGCCCTCCGCGACGTCCAGCCGTTCGGCGTGTTCCGCACCGCCTTCGGCCGCCCCGAGCTCCGCGGGCTGATGATCGCGTTCGCGCTGCTCGCGCTACCGTTCGGGTTCTTCGTGAACAACTTCAGCGTCCTCGCCCTCGACGCCATCCAGTGGGGGCCGACGCAGATCGGCCTGCTCACGGCGGGGGTCGGCATCATCGACATCCTCATCCAGGGGGTGCTGCTGGACTTCCTTCTCCCGCGGATGGGGGAGCGCGGCGTGATCGTCAGCGCCATCGTCGCGCAGGCGATCGGTCTCGCCGGGCTCGCAGTCGTGGCCTCGCTGCTCGCTCAGCCGTGGCTCTTCATCGTCGGTGCGCTGATGCTCGCCGCCGGTCAGGGCGCTGCCCAGGCCGCGATGGACGGCGCGATGTCCAACGCCGTGGGCGACGACGAACAGGGCTGGCTCGGAGGTGCCACCCAGTCCCTCAACGCCGCGATGAGCACCGTCGCCCCGTTGATCGCGGCCGCCCTCTACACCGCTGTCAGCCATGCCGCGCCGTACGGGCTCGGCGTCGGGATCATGGTCGTCGCCGCGCTCGTCGTCGCGCGGGCGCACATCGCGAACACGGCGAAGCGTCCGGCCGCGGAGACTCGGGATGGCGTCGCCGGGGAGGTGGCCGAGGCGCGGGCCTGAGTCCGGCGACGCGCGGGCCCGGGCGCGAGGATCAGTGCTCGCCGCGGACGAGCTCCAGCCCGGCCCCGGCGAACTGCCGCAGCGTGGCGTCGGGGAGGAAGGCCCGGGTGAGCGCTCCGCCGATGCGGGTGAGGTCGCTCTCGTCGCGGAAGAGGAGGTACATGGTCTCGTAGCGGGGGTGGAACTTCTCCTTGAAGCGGTGCAGCGAGCGGAAGCCGTACACGGGCTCGAGCGCATCGGCGAGCCGGTCGCTCAACGCGGCGATCACACCGGCGTCCGGCGGGTAGTCGTGCGCGAGGGGAGCGCCGGAGAGTGACATGAACTCGGCTCCCTCCTCCGAGAACTGCTGTGCGGAGGCGCCGATCAGATACTCCATCACCGGTCCGAAACCGCCCTCGCGGCGCCGCATGAGATCGAGGGTCCAGCCGCGGACCACCCCGCCCTCCCCGTACACGGGCAACCACGAGAGGAACCCGTCGACGTCGCCGTTCGGAGCGATCGCGAGGGCGAGCCGCACCTCGGGGTCCTCCGCCTCCTCCAGGGTTCCCAGGGTGAACCGCATCTCCGGAAGGTCCTTGTCGCCGACCCACGCCTCGGAGATCCCACGGAGCTGCTGACGGAGGCCCCAGGTCTCCGCCGCCAGGTGGGTGAGCCGGAAGGTCATCTGCTCCCGCCCGGCCCGGTTGAGCGATGTGCGCACCGGCTGCCAGCGTTTGCCGGTGAAGGTGAGGCCGGGAAGGTCGACGATCGTGTCGTCCGCCACCACGAGGCTGCGCCAGGTCTCCGGGACCGCGGCCCTCGTCGCCTCGTCCGCGCTGAAGAAGCACGGCACGAGTCCGCCGTCCTCGGCCGTGCGGATGAAGTCGCGCACCGCCGTCACACGGGACTCCGCCGGCCCGATCGGATCGGCGAGGGCCAGGGCGACGCCGTTGCGGCGCTGGTACGCGACGATCCCGCCGTCCACGCGGGCATAGCCGTTGCCCTCCCAGGTCGTCATCCAGGACAGGGTGCCGCCGCCGTGCGCCCGCAGTTCGCGCCGGAGTTCGTCTCCGGTCGGGGCAGGCTGCCGGCCGAGCGCGGTCGAGCGGCGCGCACGGAAAGCCCGGCGTACCGCGATCAGATAGGTGAGCACCAGCGCCCAGAGGATCCCGGTGGCGAGCGTGAGTTCGGTCTCCGCGTCGATCACCGTCTCGAGCTGTGCCTCGCTCGTGAGGATGATGAGGACCAGCACGAGCGTGGCGGCGAGCACGTTGAGCGGGCCGAGGATGACGGCGACGACCCACGCCCAGCGGCGACCGCGCCGCAGGCCGTTCGCGATGAAGAGGATCACCGCGACGTCGATCGCCGTGTCGATGAAACCGCCCGAAGCGGGATCGGTGGGACCGAACGGGCCGTCGGTCGGCACGAGGACCGTGATGATCTCGATGGCCACGAGCGTGAGCACCGCCATCACGGCGATCAGTCGCTGCTCCCGGACCGTGGTGCGCCGCACGCGGAGACTCCGGTCCACGAAGAGGATCAGCAGGACCGCGAACAGGTGCTCGAGGTCGGCCAGCTCTCCCCAGAACATCATCGCGACGAACACGAATCCGAGGAGCACCAGCCACGCGCGCACCCGCCAGGGCGGACGGAACAGGCCGACGGCGGCGGCGATGCAGGCCATGGTCCCGCCGGATGCGCCGACGTCGAGGGCCTGCGCCTGAGTCTGCGCCCACGCCCACGGAAGCTGCGATACGAGGAGGAGGAACAGAGCCGTCGCGAAGATCGCGAAGAGCTGCCCGACCGTGAAGTAGGCGAGGGCGACCCGGGTGCCGCGGCGGTGCTCCAGGTAGCCCATGCCCCAGAACCCGGCGATGGTGAAGAGGTACACCCAGGGTTCGTTGACGAAGAACGTCCCCGTGACCGGCGTCCACCACTTGCCCTCGGCCAGGCTCGGCAGCCCGTAGGCGACGGCGGGGAAGAGCGCCGAGTCCTCGAACGGCCGCCACAGCCCCTGCCAGATCACGCCCGTGAGCAGGACCAGGCCGATCATCGTCAGCGTCGCCGGCGTGGTCCGCAGGGCCCCGAACAGGAGACGGGCCGACGAGGGGCGCTCCGAGGTCATGCGCTCAGCGTAGAGGTGGGGCCGCCGCACGGCGACCCCACCGACGGGGTCACTCGGCGACGGCCGCCGCGATCGCCTCCTCCAGGTCGTTCCACTCGACGAGTTCGACCTTCTCGCCGTCGACGAAGAAGGTCGGGGTGCTGCTCACCCCCAGCCGCTCACCGTCGCGCTTGTCCTGCTGCACGCGGGCGAGGGTGGCGGGGTCCGCGACCGCGGCATCATACGCGGCCATATCGAGCCCGAGCTCCTCGGCGAACGCGCGGAACACCTCCGGCGTCTCCGTCGACTGCTCGCCCCACTGGGCCTGCGTCTCGAACAGACGGTGGAACATCTCCTCGTAGCGGTCCTGCTGTGCGGCGGCCTCGGCGGCCAGCGCGGCCTGCGTCGAGTTCACGTGCCCTGGCAGCGGGAAGTACCGGGTGACGTACCGGATGTCGCCGTCGTAGGTCGCCCGCAGCTCCTCCACGACCGGGTAGAACGCGCCGCAGGCCTCGCACTCGAAGTCGAGGAACTCGACGACCGTGACGGCGTCGGGGCCGCCCTCATCGAGGACGTGGGAGTCGGTGCGGACGGTGGGCAGCTTCTCGCCGGCTTCGGGATCGGGCTTCGCGGGCTGCTGGCTGAGGGCGTAGACGATGCCGGCGACGAGCAGCACGACGGCGACGGCGACGGCGATCAGGGTCGCCTTGACGGGGGTCTTCATGGGGTCTCCAAACACGGGGGATACGACGAGGGGTGCCGCAGACGCGGCCGGGGCCGGCGTCGGATCAGGTGCGGGAGATGGAGAGCTGGACGAGCGAGACCGCGGGGAGGAGCGGGCGAGGGCCGGCGCGGAGGCGTGCGGTCGCCCGGGGCAGGAGACCGCGGAGACGGACGCCGCCGCGGGTGCGCAGGTGCCGGAGGAGCAGGACGAGGGCGACGCAGCAGAGGGCCGCCATTGCGCACGCCGCCGCGTCGGAAGCCAGATCGGCCGAGGGGCCATCGACGATCGGGACTCCGGCTGCCGTGGCGTCGGCGGGCTGCGAGACGCCGGGGGCGAGGCACAGGGTCGCATGCGGATCCACCGACCCGTGGGAGGCCGACCAGGCACCGACGACGAGGAGGAGCGCGAGGCCGACGGCGATCATGATCCGGCTCGGCAGGATCCGCTCGGCGCGCGCTCGCGGCGTCGGGACGGGGGCGAGGGGCGGCATGTCCCGCGCAGTCTAGCAACGAGGCCTTTGCCGTCTCCGGGCCCGACCGGCCCCGACGTGCCTAGACTGGAGGGGTGGCGAGACTACTGATCATCGGCGGCTTCCTCGCCGCCGTGTTCTGGGTGTACAGCATCGTCGACTGCGCCGTGCAGCCGGCGACGCGGCACCGCGGCGTGCCCAAGGCCGCCTGGGTCGCCATCGTCGTCCTCATCCCCGTCATCGGCGGGATCCTCTGGTTCGTCATCGGCCGTCGCCGGGCGAACGACCAGGGTGTGCCGCGCACCGTCGCCCCGGACGACGACCCCGCGTTCCTCCGCAGCATCAGCAAAGCGGAGCAGGACGCCCGGATCCGTCGCCTCGAGGAGGAGCTCGCGCGGCTCGACGAGGAGACCGACGAGCCGCCCGCCGCGGATCCGCGCCCGTGACCTCGTCGCCGGCGATGGAGGCCGCGGCCTCCCTGTTCGCCGACCTCGTGTCCCACGGCGTGCGTGACGTCGTCCTCTCGCCGGGGTCGCGTTCGCAGGCTCTTGCGCTCGCCGCGGCGGCCTTCGCCGACGAGGGCCCGCTCCGCGTGCACGTGCGGATCGACGAGCGGGTCGCCGGATTCACCGCCCTGGGCATCGCCAGGGAGACCCGCGTCCCCGTCGCGGTCGTGTGCACCAGCGGCACGGCCGTCGCGAACCTCCTCCCGGCCACGATGGAGGCCTTCCACTCCGGAGTGCCGCTGCTGCTGCTCACCGCGGATCGGCCTCCCGAGCTGCGGGGGGTCGGTGCGAATCAGGCCACCGTCCAGGAGGGGCTCTTCCACCCCTGGGTGCGGGCGCAGATCGACGCCGCCGTCCCCGGGGACGGCGACTGGGACGGCCTCGCCGCGCGAGTGGTCGCCCTCGCGCTCGGAGCGGCGGATGCCGAGTCCGGGCTTCCCGGCGTGGCCGGCCCCGTGCACCTGAACCTGCCCTCCCGCGAGCCGCTGTCGGGCGCGATGCCCTCACGCACGCTGACACCGGGGGAGCCGCCGCGGCTTCCGGAGCCGGAGGCGTTCCCGCTGGAGCGCGGTCCCCGGACGGTCGTCCTGGCGGGCGCCGATGCGGGCGCTGAGGCGGAGGAGGTCGCCCACGTCGGCGGCTGGCCGCTCATCGCGGAGATCGTCAGCGGCGCGCGATTCGGGCGCCAGGTGGTCCACGGGTACCGCCGGCTGCTGTCCCGCGACGACGTCGGCGGGCGCATCGAGCGGGTGGTCGTGCTGGGCCACCCGACGCTCAGCCGCGAGGCCGCGCGCCTGCTCTCCCGCGCGGACGTGGAGGTGGTCGCGGTCCGCAAGGGCGGCGAGGAGTTGAACCTCAACCACCGCACGCGCGCCGTCGCGGCCGTCGCGGTCGCCCCGGGGGAGACCGACAGGGAGTGGCTCGGAGCGTGGATGCGGGCCGCCGCCGCCGAGGCCGTGGATCTCAGTGAGAACGCGCCCGACACCGAAGGGCTCTCCTCCACCGACGTCGCCGCCCGCCGCGTCGCCGTGCGCGCGGAACTCGACGCCGTGCGCCGCCCGCTCGACCGCGAGCGCCTCGTGGATGCGGTGTGGCGGGCCACCTGGCCGCATGACCGCCTCGTGTTCGGATCGTCGCGCCTGGTCCGCGTCGCCGACGAGGTGCTCGGCGGCAAGAAGGTCCCCGTGCACGCCAACCGCGGACTCGCCGGGATCGACGGCACGATCGCCACCGCCACGGGCGTCGCGGTCGCGAGCCAGGCCGCCGGGGCGCCGGGTGTGACCCGGGTGCTGCTCGGCGACCTCGCGTTCCTCCACGACGTCGGTGCGCTGCTGTTCCCGAGCGACGAGACGGAGCCGCGCCTCCAGGTCATCGTGGGCAACGACGGGGGTGGCACGATCTTCGACGGCCTGGAGGTGGCGGGCACCGCCCCCTCCGCGCACCTGGATCGTGTGTTCTACACCCCGCACGGTGTCCGCCTGGAGCACCTCGCGCTCGCCTACGGCTGGGAGTATCAGCGGGTCACCACGCGCACCGCTCTCGACCAGGCGCTGACGACGCCGCGCGGCGGTCGCCAGATCATCGAGGTGCCGCTGCCGCGGTGACTGGCATCATGTGCGTATGAACGCGCACACCTGGACGCAGAACCTGCGGGTGCGGCCCGGCTTCCGCCTCGCCGACGTCGACCCCGAGAGCAAGCCCGGCTATGACCACGGCAAGTCCCGCGGCACGGCCGACCTCGAAGCGGGTCTCGAGCAGCTGAACGACCTGCAGGAGCGGCTGTTCGCCGAGAGCCGGGTGGGCACGGCGCAGGATGCGGTGCTGCTCGTGCTACAGGCGATGGACTCCGCGGGCAAGGGCGGCATCGTGCGGCACGTGGTCGGCGGTGTCGATCCGCAGGGCGTGGCGCTGGCGGCGTTCAAGGCGCCGACGGAGGAGGAGCGCCGGCACGACTTCCTGTGGCGCGTCGAGAAGCGGCTCCCCGAGCCCGGGTTCATCGGGGTGTTCGACCGCTCGCACTACGAGGACGTGCTCATCGGACGGGTGCGGCAGCTGGCCGATCCCGCGGAGATCGAACGCCGCTACGATGCGATCAACGCGTTCGAGGAGCGCGTCGCGGCCTCCGGCGTCCGCATCGTCAAGGTCATGCTGCACATCTCGCCGGAGGAGCAGAAGGCGCGGCTCATGGAGCGTCTGGAACGCCCGGACAAGCACTGGAAGTACAACCCGGGCGACGTCGACGAGCGGATGCTCTGGCCGCAGTACATGGAGGCGTACCAGACCGTCTTCGACCGCACGTCGACGGAGGCCGCTCCCTGGTACGTCGTGCCGGCGAACGCGAAATGGTACGCCCGGCTGGCCGTGCAGGAGCTGCTGCTCGCCGCCCTCGAGGACATCGATCCCCAGTGGCCGGTCGCCGACTTCGATGTCGAGGCCGAGAAGAAGCGCCTCGCCGCGAGCTGACCGCGGCGGACGTCAGGCCAGCGCGTCGACGAGGGGACGGAACTTCACCCGCGTCTCGAGGAGTTCGCTCTCCGGATCCGATCCGGCGACGATCCCGGCCCCGGCGTAGGCGGTGACCGTGATCGCGTCCTCGGCCGTCGTGAACTGTGCGCACCGCAGGGCGATGGCCCACTCGCCGTTGCCGTCCGCGTCGACCCAGCCGACCGGCCCGGCGTAGCGGCCGCGGTCGAACGGCTCGAGCTCCCGGATGGCGGCGATGGCCGTCGGTGTCGGAGTGCCCGCGACGGCCGCGGTCGGGTGCAGGGCGCGCACGAGGTCTAGGGCCGAGCGGCCGTTCTCCATCTCGCCTTCCACGTCGGTCGCGAGATGGAAGAGGTTGGGCAGCTTGAGGAGGAAGGGCTGCTCGCTCGCCGCCAGCGCCCTCGTGTACGGGCGGAGCGACGCGAGCACGCTCTGCACGGCGTACTGGTGCTCGTCGAGGTCCTTGGTGCTGGAGGCGAGGTGCGCGGACGCGGCGGTGTCCGCGTCGGCATCCGCTCCGCGTCCGATCGTGCCGGCGAGCACGCGGGCGGTCACCGTCCGGTCCTGCACGGTGACGAGGGTCTCCGGGCTCGCGCCGATGAGCCCGTCGACCGCGAAGACCCAGGTGTCCGGGTACCCGGTGGCCAGTGCCCGGACGAGTCGCCGCAGGTCGGAGCCCGCGGGGATGGTGCCCTGGAGGTCGCGGGCGAGGACCACCTTGCTGAGCTCGCCGTCCGCGATGCGGGCGAGCGCTCCCCGCACGGCGTCCTGGTAGCCCTGGGGGCTCTGCGCTCCCGGGCCCACGGTGCCGGCCCAGTGCGGTCCGTACTCTGCGGGCTCGACGGCGCCCGGCGCACGGTCGTCGTCGCTGCGACGGATGCGGGTCTCCCAGAAGCGGTCCCCGTGGCGGCCGAGGATCCGCGACGGGATCACGAGCACGCTGTCGGCGTGCGAGTCCTCGTCGAAGGTGAAGGCCCCGAACGCGACGAGCCCGGTCCCGGGGAGTCGCAGCGGATCGGAGACCGCGGCCTCCGCCGAGAGCCCCTGCCAGAGCGCCGCGAGGGATTCGGCGCGGGTGCGTCCCTCCTTGGCCGGCGGGCGGAGCTCGGCGAGCGGCTCGCCCACCGCCACGATCCCGTCGCCGCGGCGGAACCAGGCGAGCGGGCGGGCGGGGTCCGCGAAGGAGAGGAGGTCTTCGACCGGGTCGATCTCTCGGGTCTCCACGACCAGGGGGGTGTGCTGCACGACTCCAGCCTATTCCGCGGGGCGTCGGCGGAGCCCGCGGACGTAGGGTGGGCGGATGAGCGATGCGCGTCCCGCAGGCGGTGCCGAGATGATCTTCCAGTGGCGCAAGTGGGACGGGTCGCCGCACTGGCGTCACGAGTGCGTGTACCTCGGCGCCGACCGGTGGGGCGACTGGGTGGGGCAGCCCGCCGGCTGGCACAGCGCCCGTCCGGGGGCGGAGTTCCATGCGGCCACGCCCAACGTCACCCTCGTCCCGCCGAGCGCCGACTTCGCGCTCACCGTCAATCGCCGCCACCCCCGCGGCATGCGCGTCTACATCGATCTCGGGTGGGACGTCCGGTGGTCGGACGATCCCCTGCTCGCGATCGGCATCGACATGGATCTCGACGTCGTCCGCGTGGAGGGCGAGCGCGGCACCTGGGTCGATGACCGGGACGAATGGGCGGAGCACAGCGCCCGCTACGGGTACCCGGCCACCGTCATGCGGCATCTGGAGGAGCTGGCGCTCGACCTCGAGACGCGGGTCAGGGAGCGCACGGCGCCGTTCGACGACGCCACGGCCGATCCGTGGCTGGACCGGCTGGAAGCGCTGGAGCTCGCGCCTAGACTGGACGCGTGACCGCGAACGACAAGAACCGCGCCGATCTCGGCAAGGACCCCGCCCGCGTCAGCGGCATGTTCGACCAGGTCGCCGCCGGGTACGACCGCACGAACACGGCGATGACGTTCGGCAACGACGCGCTGTGGCGGGCCGCGACCACCCGCGCCGTCGCCCCGAAGCCGGGGGAGCGCATCCTCGACCTCGGCGCGGGGACCGCGTCTTCCTCCGCCTCCCTCGCCCGCAGCGGCGCGCAGGTCGTCGCGGCGGACTTCTCGCCCGGCATGCTCGCCGAGGGTCAGCGCCGCCACGGAGCGATGCGGAACCTCTCCTTCGTGCAGGCGGACGCCACGGCCCTGCCGTTCGCGGACGACGAGTTCGACGCGGTGACGATGTCCTACGCGCTGCGGAACGTCAACGACCCGAAGAAGGCGCTGCGCGAGCTCTACCGGGTGACCAAGCCGGGCGGCCGCCTCGTCATCAACGAGTTCTCCACGCCGCCCGGGAAGCTCTTCCGCGGGGCCTACCGGTTCTACAACGCGCAGGTGCTCCCGCGCGTGGCCCGCGTCGCCGGCACGAACGGCGACGCCTACGACTATCTGAACGAGTCGATCCGCGACTGGCCCGACCAGAAGCGGCTGTCCGAGTGGATCAGGGAGGCGGGCTGGCGCGACGTCGCGTACCGCAACCTCACCTTCGGCATCGTGGCCCTGCACCGGGCTCGCAAGCCCGCGTGACCACGGCGCGAACGGCGGCACCCGACGCAGGTAGGCTGGGACCGTGACTTCGAGCCCCAGCGCCCCGGGTTCGCGACTCGCGAGCCGTCTCGGCTTCAGCGATCGCGTCTTCGTCGGTCCCGCCGCGCGTCGCATCGCCCGCACCATCGAGGACGGACTGGAGCTGGTGGAGACGGGGCTCGCGGACGACGTCCGCGTCGCCGACCCGCTCGCCGACGCCGCCAGCCGCTACCTCTACGAGGCCGGTGGCAAGCGCATCCGTCCCGTGCTCACGCTGCTCGCGGCCCAGCTCGGCGACGGGAACACCCGAGAGGTGATCGACGTCGCGAAGGCGCTGGAGATCACGCACCTCGGGTCGCTCTACCACGATGACGTCATGGACGGCGCCGACCGCCGACGGGGGGTTCCCGCCGCGCAGACGGTGTGGGGCAACAACATCGCCATCCTCACCGGCGACATCCTCTTCTCGCGGGCCAGCCAGCTCATGTCCCGCCTGGGTGAGCGGGCAATCCGACTTCAGGCCGATACGTTCGAGCGCCTGGTCCTCGGGCAGATGCACGAGACCCTCGGCCCGCAGCCGGACGACGACCCGATCGCGTTCTACATCCAGGTCCTCGCCGACAAGACCGGTTCGCTGATCGCGGCGGCCACCCAGGGCGGCGTGATCTTCTCGAACGCCCCCGCGGAGTACGAGGAGCCGCTGCGCGCCTACGGCGAGAAGATCGGTGTCGCCTTCCAGCTGCTCGACGACGTGATCGACCTGTCGGCCAAGCCCGAGGAGACCGGCAAGGTCCCGGGGACCGACCTCCGCGCCGGCGTCCCGACCATGCCGTACCTCCTGCTCAAGGCGGAGGACGACGACGCCGCGGCCGATCTCGCCGCCCGCATCGACGACGGCGTGGCCCTCATCGCCGACGGCGCCGACCCCGCCATCCTCGACGGACCGCTGGACGAGCTCCGCGACCACGCCGTCACCCAGAAGACACTCGAGCTCGCCCACGCCTGGACGCAGGAGGCGATCGACGCCCTCACCGCCCTTCCGCGCGGCACCGTGCGCGAAGCGCTCACCCGATTCGCCGAGACCCTCGCCGAGCGCTCCAGCTGACATCGCGCGGGCCGAAGGCCCGGGTGTCTGCCGCGACGGCACACGAAAGGACCTCCATGACCAAGCTGAGACTGGCCATCGTCGGTGCAGGCCCCGCGGGCATCTACGCCGCGGACATCCTGCTGAAGGCCGAGCGCAAGTTCGACGTGTCCATCGACCTGTTCGAGCAGCTCCCCGCCCCCTACGGACTCGTCCGGTACGGCGTCGCCCCCGACCATCCGCGCATCAAGGGCATCATCACCGCCCTGCGCGACGTGCTCGACCGCGGCGACATCCGTCTCTTCGGCAACGTCCGCTTCGGCGAGGACATCACGCTCGACGACCTCAAGAAGCACTACAACGCGGTCATCTTCGCCACCGGAGCGATCCGTGACACGTCGCTGGACATCCCCGGCATCGATGCGGTGGGCTCCTACGGCGCCGCCGACTACGTGAGCTGGTTCGACGGGCACCCCGACGTGCCGCGCGAATGGCCGCTGGACGCCGCGTCGGTGGCGGTCCTCGGCAACGGCAACGTCGCCCTCGACGTCTCCCGCATGCTCGCGAAGCACGCCGAAGACCTCCTCGTCACCGAGGTCCCCGAGAACGTGTACGAGGGCCTCAAGGCGAGCGCCGTCACGGACGTGCACGTGTTCGGCCGCCGAGGGCCGGCTCAGGTGAAGTTCACGCCGCTGGAGCTCCGCGAACTGGGGGAACTGCGCGACGTCGACATGGTCGTCTACGACGAGGACTTCGACTACGACGAAGCCTCGAAGGACGCGGTCGCGAGCAACAAGCAGGTCATGGTCATCGACCGCATCCTGCAGTCGTGGCGCACGCGCGACTCCGTCAACAACGCAGGCGGCACGGCATCGCGCCGCCTGCACCTGCACTTCTGGGCCCGCCCGGTCGAGGTCCGCACCGACGAGAACGGCCGTGTCGCGGCCCTCGTGTACGAGCGCACCCAGCCGGACGGCCAGGGCGGTGCGGTCGGCACCGGGGAGCTGCGCGAGGTCCCGGTCCAGGCGCTGTACCGGGCGATTGGCTACTTCGGCTCGCCGCTGCCGGGCGTCCCCTTCGACAAGAAGCACGGCGTCATCCCGAACCACGAGGGCCAGGTGCTCGCGAAGGACTCCAACGACCGCGTCCCCGGCGTGTACGCCACGGGGTGGATCAAGCGCGGCCCGGTCGGCCTCATCGGCCACACGAAGTCCGACGCCATGGAGACCGTCCGTCACCTCATCAACGACCAGGGCTCGTGGTGGCACCCGGAGGACCCGTCCGAGGAGGCCATCCCGGCACTGCTCGCCGAACGCGGCGTCGCCTGGACCGATCTGGACGGCTGGCACCGCCTCGACGAGCACGAGATCGGCCTCGGCGCGCCCCAGGAGCGGGCGCGTGTGAAGGTCGTCCCGCGCGACGAGATGGTGCGCGTCTCCCGCGGCGAGTGAGTCGTCTCGGCGCCGGGGCGTGCTCCCGGCGCCGGGTCCCCGCAGCCCTAGGCTGAGGCCATGCGACCTCGTGCACTCCTGGCCCTCGGCGCCGTGGCCGTGCTCCTGCTGTCCGGCTGTGCGCCCGAACCCGAGGTGAAGCCGACCGGGACGCCGTCGGCCGCGATCACGCCCGCCCCGACGGACGCGGCGGCGCAGGCGCCCACCCCGGCTTTCGACGTGGACTGCGCCGATGTCGAGGCGGCGATGTCGGCCGCCGGCGGCGATGTCGGCGGTGAGGTGGCCGAGGTGCTCGGCGTGTGGTCGTCGCCGAGCTGGTACCCCGGTCCGGCGCAGCACATGTTCCAGCGGGCGGGCGGGATCGCCTGCTCGGCGGGAACGGCGGAGCACAACTGGGAGGTCACGATCCTCCCCGGGGCCGAGGAAACGGTCGCGGGCGCGGAGTCGCGCGGCGGCTACTACGGTGAGGAATCCCGCTGCGAGAGCGGCGGGTACTGCTTCTTCCAGCTCCTTGACGGCGAGGTGCTCGTGTCGGCGACCGTCGTGGACCCGGAGAAGGGGCCGGACGACACCGCGGCGTTCGAGGAGGTCCTGCGCGCGCTCGGCGCCGCGGCCATGGCGTCGCTGCGGGAGGTGGATGCGCCGGAGAGCCCGGTGGAGGGTGTGGACTGCACGCGGTTCCTCACCGCGACGGAGCTCGCGGAGCAGGTCGACGCCGAGGTGTACGTGGTCGACGCGTTCGGCGGGTGGTCCATCCCGGCCGAGGTCTACCAGGAGCGCAACGGTGCGCGGATCTGTTACTACGCCTCCGGGGACGACGAATACGCCGCGCAGGGGTACATCATGCTCACCACGCTGCCCGGTGGCGCGTGGGCGTTCGACAAGCTCGAGGGCGAGGAGGAGATCGAGGTCGAGGGAGCGGATGCCGCCCGCACCGGCGTCGACGAACTCCGCCGTCCGGTGCTGGATCTCCGCGTGGGCGCGGACTGGCTGCGTCTCACGACGTTCGACGGGTCCGGAATCGACGACCTCGCGCCGATCGCGGCCACCATCGCGGACGACTTCGCCGTGGCCCGTCCCGGCGGAGAATGACCGCCGTGGGCTAGCCTGGGCGCGAGGGGGAGGACGCATGGCCGAGTGGGTTCCGGATGTTCTCGGCGATGAGTTTGCCCAGCTCACCCTCGACCTCGGCAGCGACGAGCAGGGTCCGGTGGTCGCCACTCTCGTGCGGGCTCTGCCGACTCCCGTCCCGTGGTGGGAGCGTGCCCGGCGCCGTCGCCCGCTGCTGGAGGGCGTGGACGTGCTGTACGTCCACGGATGGTCGGACTACTTCTTCCAGAAGCGGTTGGCGCGGTTCTGGACGGCTCGCGGCGCCCGCTTCTTCGCCCTCGATCTGCGCAAGTACGGGCGCAGTCTTCGGGAAGGACAGACCCCGGGCTACATCACCGATCTGTCCACCTATGACGAGGACATCGCCGCGGCCCTGGACGCCATGGGACGCGGCGACGGCGGTGAGGAGAGCGGTCGTCGTCTGATCCTCTTCGGACACTCGACCGGTGGCCTGACACTGAGCCTGTGGGCGTCTCGGCATCCCGGTGCGGCCGACGCCCTCGTCCTCAACAGTCCCTGGCTCGAGTTCCAGTTCGCCCCCGTGCGGGCCGCCATCGCTCCCATGGTGGAGTTCCAGGCGCGCATCCGGCCGCTCGACGTCGCGCCGCAGATCGACCTCGGCTACTACACGCGGGCCCAGCAAGAGGTGGCCGACCCCGACGACCCGATGGAGGTCAACACCGCGTGGCGCCCGGTGCAGACGATGGCCGTCTACGCCGGGTGGCTCAACGCGATCCTCTCCGGGCACAAGTCCGTCGCGGCGGGTCTGAACATCGCGGCGCCGGTCTGCGTGCTGCTGTCGGCGCGCTTCGTTCCGCCGACCCGCTGGTCGGAGGAGCTCACCTCCGCCGACTCCGTGCTCGTCGTCGACGACATCGCCCGCGCGGCCCTGCGGCTGGGGTCCACGGTGACGGTCGACCGGATCGACGGTGCGCTGCACGACGTCTTCCTGTCCCGACACGAAGCGCGCGAGGACGCCTACCGTCGCCTGCACCGCTGGGTCGTCGGCTGGCGCGCCGCTCACACGTAGTACATCGCGCGGGCGAGACGCTCCGCCTCGTCGCCGTCACCGGTGCGCACCGCCTCGGCGAAATCGGCATACACCTCGCGCATGCGTTCGCGATCGCCGGGACGCACGACCCATCCGCGCAGGTTCCGGGTCACGGCCACGGCGACGTCATCGATGAGCATCCGGTGCTGGCGGTTGCCGCTGTGGTCGGCGAGGTAGGCGAAGACCGCCCATCGCGCCCGTGCCGTCGATGCGCCGTCGGCGAGCGAGTCCTGCATCCGCGCGATGAGCTCCAGGACCCGCTCGCGGTGGACGGCGCTGAGTCGCGGCACCGCCATCCGGGCGGTGATCCCGCCCTGATAGCCGGCGAACTCCAGCGATTCGGCCACGACCTGCGGCGTGACCATCGTCACCTCCGTGTACCGGCTCGGGTACATCGTCACCAGCCCCAGGCGCTCCAGGCGCTGGAGTGCTTCGCGCACGGGCGTCCGCGAGACGTGGAGTTCGTCCGCCACGTCGACGTCCCGGATCCGGTCACCCTCGGCGAACTCTCCCTCCGTGATCAGCCGCCCGATGTGGTGGAACACCTCATCCGCCAGCAGCTGCTTGTTCTCTCCGATGCTCTTCGACTCGATCTGCCCCATGGCCCAGCCCCCGGTCGTTCTTGGTCTGCCACCGGCGTCCACTCCCGGGCGGTGAGGGGAGCGACGGTCGCAGGATTGCCGTCATGCCTCCACGGAGGGCCGATCCGCGTGGGGGCGCGCAGCGGGCGGGGAGGCTTGTCATGAACCCGGGACCGGTCGACGTGCGACGCCGGCAGACCCCAGGCCGACGCGAGCTTCGGGGGCCCGCGCCGCTCCCTCCCCTGAGTCGGCGTGGCATCCTCGAAGCGCATCCACCGCGGCGATCGGGCGTCGGGCGGGGATGGCGTCGGAGTCGTGACGAGTCACGACCGCTTCCAGTCTCGACGAAGAACACCGATATCCCGGTATGCGTTGACCGGAGAAAAGAAGGGGCTCGGGATGACTCCCGAGCCCCGATCGCCGACGCGTGTGACGTCAGCGGTAGTTGATGAACAGTGCCGGGGTGGTTGGTGATCGTTGGCGGCTAACGCGTGCGCTGGGATTCCGCGGGATTGGGTGTTGGCAGTTACTGGCAGGTGTGGGTCAGATCGGTATGCTTTGCGGACTCAGTGCGGACTGAATCGCATGGTTCATGAAAGCCGGCGACGTCGGAACGTACCTCGTCCTTCGGCATGGTCCCGTCAGGGGCGATTCTCATGGTGTACTCATACACCCGCTCGATGTTCTTGGCACCCTCGTCGTCAGGCGCGACGGCCCGGTTCGGCACGCGCTCCACAACCGGTTGCGCTCTGACGCCGCCGACATGAAACCGGTGCAGCTCTTCACGGACTACCCGGCGCACGATCCGCTCAAGATCCTCCGCGTTCATCCGGCAATGCTAGCTAGTCTCGATCCATGCCTATGGGTGGAGAGCTTGGAATCCAGACCGGGGAGTATTGGGCTTTCAGAGCAGGCACAGCATTGCCGCTTCAACGCGCGCTGATTCTGAATCCGGGCCTGTACTACGAAGCGAGCATTCGGGTTCGCCTGATCGATGACCCGGCCGTCGTGGAACTGTGGACGACTCGCGCCAAGCTCCCCTGCAAGTGGAAAGACCTCGATGAGTACATGGCGACGCATCCGGACGTTCCGCGCGGTTACCCGCAAGCCCCGGAGCCACCCGAGCAGCCAGATCCCGCCGCCGTGCGCCTGGCCTTCACCGCGAACGAGCTGCGCTCCATCATCCACGATGAGCTGGTGAACGCGCTCGGCTCGCAGAAAATCGCGTACACCCTCAGGGAAGCCGCCATCGCGACAGGCGTTAGTGTCACGACGATCAGGGCCGCCGTCAAGACGAATCGACTCGTTGCGAACTACGTCGGCGCAAAGCCGTTGTTTACCCCGGAGGCGCTCAGGGCGTGGGTCGAGTCACTGCCGGACGAGCCGTGGAGGGTGACCTACCGCTGAACAGGACCCCGGCGCGACTACGAGCGCAGCGATCACCTAGTCCGAGTAGATCCTCGTCGGGATCCGACGAAGGTCTCGAACGACAAGACTTCAAGAGGGTCGCAAGACGACGGTCTTGATAAGGCTTGGGCTTCGCAGACCTACCGTTGCCCACCTGCTCATCATCGACAAAGTCTCGACAAGACTAGGTCGTCGCGTAACGACGACCTACAGTCACAGGCTCATGAGTCAGATGCAGGTCAGTCACGCTCTTCGCGTCAGGACGAGCGTGCCCGGTTCGGTCAGTTCTGAAGTCCGAGGAGTTGCTTGGAAGTGAACCCGGATCTCATTCTTGTCGATGATTGCGTTGGCCCTGGCGCCCTTCACCGTGACACCAAGAAGGATCTTCTCGTAAGCAGCGAGAAGATCCCGGTCAGCGTCTACGAGTTCGCTAAGAAGGACGAGCTAACGAACTCCAACGGCGGTATCTACGACATGACGGATGACGTTTCGGACGAACACGAAGATCTAGACGCGACGCTCGTGCTTCCGTCTCCTCGCGAGTTCTTCCAGCACGCTCAGGAGAAGTCGGATATCTACGGCATGACTGATGACGTTACGGATGAGCAGTTCGAAGAGGTGCTTGCGGAGGCCAAGGGCGAGGGCAACATGTCCCGTTCCAACGTCGTCAGGAAGATCAAGAATCTCCCCACCTTCTCTGAGGCGCAGGGGGCAGGAAGCAGGCGAGATCGCCACCACTGCTTCCGCAGCGGCTCAGCGTGAGGCTCGCAAGCGCGACGACAGCACGGAGTCGCGTCTAGATTTCGTGCTCGCCGCGCTTAGCCGCCACGCTGGATGTCCCTGTCGATTCGTTCGACCTCAAGGTCACCCTGCTCCCAGAAGACGGGGATCGGAACTAGACCAAGTAGCTCCGATCCCCACCTTCCAGTATCCATGGATCACCATGAACAACAGCACAGTCAAATACGGGGCCGAGCGACCGTACGAAGGTTCGGCCGCGGCGGTTCTGGGGCATGGGCAGGCTGCTGCGCTACCGCTCTACATCAGCGTCGAGTGAGAAGAGTTGATCCCCTCCCCGCGGCGGGCGGGAAGGGGATCAACCGAGCGAGCTGCGCCGCAAGATGGGCGCGCGCTCCCCTCCCCGGTGCCGCCTATTCTGCCCCGAGGTCGGCCAGGGCGGAAGCATCGATTTCCACGGGGGTGTCAACGACCTCGTCCACGAGGGTGATACCGCCGGAGGAGCTGGCTTCCATCATTAGCGCCTGAACCCACTTCGCGTTGAGCTGCGGGTTCTCCGGTGTCTCGAACGTGAAACGCAGCGGGATGGACGGGTGAAGCCAGATCGTGGAGCGACCGGGGGCATCGCCCTCTGGGTGCTTCCAGGAAAGGGTGAAGCTCTCGTTGCGGCGCAGCTTGGTCGCGATCGCGACCTTGAGGTGCGCGAGAGCTCGGTCTTCGATGTGGATCTCGCTGCTGTCGCCGTACTGGATCGTTCCCATGGGTTCACTCTACGGGGCGACGGTCTACGCATGTCGGTTTCACACATGAGGCAGATGCGCAATGCCCCATGACGCGGGGCGAGTCGTGCGTAGTCTGAGCGGAGCACACGCGTGCGTGTCCCGATGAGCTGGCTACAAACGATGCACAAGATTGTCATGACCCCCACTACACGAATCAGCATCGACGGAGAGACGTTCATCTTGGCGGAGGACTGCGACGTCGGTGATCTGATGGGCCGCATCGAGTCGGCCTCGCACGGGGAGTCCGGGTTCGTGACTTTCGCTTCACGGTTCGAGACGCTGAGCGTGCTCGTCACCCGTTATACGAGAGTCGTGGTCAGTGTCGAGCATTCCGTTGGGGAGGCGCCTGGTTCTGAGACCGGTGCCGCTCAGGACTGGTACGACGACTATCCGGGAGACAACTGGGTCTGATCTCGCCGTTATCTCTTGCCGTTCTGCGGGGGGAGGTAGACGAAAGTGGGGTGTCCGTCCGTGCTGTTAGGTGGGATTGTGGGTATCACTACGAGCGATAGGAACCCGTGATGGGCAAGTTCATATATGACGGCGGACCGAAGACTGAGATCGAGGACCGTGCGCTCACGCATATCCAGCTCGTCATGACGGCGAAGCTCCGACGTGGTGAGCCCTTCCCCTTCTCTTGGAAGGAAGATGCCAGTGCGGGCGGCGGCCGAACCACGGTGTGGGTGCACGCGGGTTCGTCTCTTGTGTTCAAGTACGCGGGGAGCCGCCAGCCTGCTATCAATCGCGCATGGGTTGAAGCTCTCGCCTACACGGCCAACGCGCCCACCGGCCTGTACCTTGTGCCCGAGCCCGCCAACACGGGAGCGGTTGAGCACTTGCCGGGTGTCGTCTAAGGGCTTCATTCACTCCGGTGCTCTTTCGGGGTTACCGTTTTGAGCGTGGAACTCGACGACCCGAATCTCCCCGACTCCGCGAACCGCTGGTTGCTTGCGACGTCTGATCAGGTGCAGGCGCTTGCTATCCAGTGGCATGCCGACCCGGAGAACGCGAACATGTCCGACATCGTTGACACGCTGCTGGCGCTTGCTGAGGCGCAAGCCCGAATCATCGCAGCGATGGATCTGCGTATCCAGGCCCTCGAGCACCGTCATCGCTAGCCGTTGGAGCGAGCTTCCTTCTTGCGTTCCTTGTGCGCGTCGTGATCCCCAACTCCTTACAGAGAGGGAACAAGCGGGTCCAATGAATGTCCAACGCGTCGTCTACCTCGAACGCGACCACCCCGCGGCCCGTAACCCCTGTGGTTGCCCGCGCCGCCAGGGATGCCCATTCGTGTGTCGAGAAGGGGTAAACGTTTGGGACCGGGGTGCCGACGAGCTTGACGCCATCGCCGAGGACGTACAGTCCCTCAATGTCATCAGGGTGCAGGCCTGGCACGGTGTACTCGCCCGGAGCCACCCGAAGCACATTGCGTCCCGCTGCTTTCGAGGTAACCGCGCTGTTCACGAACACGCTCGTTGCATCGCCGAGCATCGCGGCTTCGGCAGGGACGTCGTACGCGGAGAACGACTGGCTGAGCGTCTGCACCACAGGTTCGGGCAGGCGGTAGTCCGAGTCATCCACTGCTACAAGTCGATTGACCATATGTAGGTACTCCAATCATGAGTCTGTCGGAAGAGATGAGAAGGGCCCGTGTCACCGACAACTGACACGGGCCCGAGGCAGCTACTGAGAGGGGGAGCTAAAAAAGACTCGGCAAGCTCTCGTCGTAGTCATCGAATCGATGCCACACCGAGGTCAGAATCTGCCCGTTCTCGATGCGGGTGGCGTGAAGCTCGCCGCCAATGCGAACGAACGGCAGGCCCTCGGAGCGAAGCTGAGCCTGCTCTTCTCGGATCTTGCACGCGAGCTCTACCAGGTCCTCCGCCGAGACCGGGTAGTCGGGCGTGAACCGCTGAGCGCCTGGACGATACGCGAAGTTCCCGACTACTCCCGGTTTCGAAGCGAAGTCCGCACCGTCACGGGACGTGTACGTGTACGACGCGGGCCGGTCTGATCCCGTGGGGAAGCCGAACAAGTACACGGTTGTGATGTCGTCGTCGGGGCGCAGCTTCTCGAGCTCGTCTCGGATGTGCCGCAGCATAAGCGGCGCAACCTCATTCACGTCTTCGATATCTCGAAGCGCCTCCTCCTGCTGGACGAGTGAGAACAGGCCAAGGCCGATCTCGGCCGTGCCAGTGAGAGCCATCGCCATGTTCCGTTCTGGCATGAGCCAGACCTTGGACTGGTAACAGACCGGTGTGACCCGATCAGCCTCAGTAACCAGCGTGTCGGACACGATCAGCGCGTGATCATCGCGCACCTCGTACATCAGAAGACTCATGCCCACCGCCCCTTCGACGTTCTCACGTACTCCGCAGGAATCGCCATCGACGTCTCGACACTATCCGCGGCAGCAACGAGGCTCCCCACGGTCGGAGAAGTTCGCCGGCCAGCGAGCGTTGCCCGCCATTCTTCGATTGCCGAGTGTCCGCCCGCAGCGTCAACTTCGTCAGCCGGGATGACGTGCTCGCCGGGAGCCAGCAGGCGGAGCTCGGAGTCCTTGCCCTTAGGCCCACGACCACGAACAGGGCCACCTGTCGACATCCCAGGCGCCACAGTCTTGCTCCCGACACGGAACGACTGACCGCCCTCCGCGTCCACGAACACCTTCACGCGCCGACCGTTGTTCAACGTTACGAACCGGTCGATCTGATTCTGCGCTGACGCGGTTTCAACGAGCATGTCGACGGTCTTCTTATTCGGCATCTGGAAGATCCGATCCGCCAACACCTTCACCTCGCCGGCGTTGTAGCCAGCAGCGACCGCAGCGTCGATGAATGCCTGACGCTGCTGAGCCAACGTCGAGTTCCACTTCTTCGCAGCCTCGTCCGCGCTCATGGTCGCTAGATCCTGCTCGAACTGAGCTTGAGCCGCAGTCTGAGCAGCAGCAGCAACCTCCGAAAGAGCCGCCGCGTTCGCAGACCCCGCCGCGGTGCTCTCGTCGAGCGAGTTGCCGTTCTTCGCGACAACATCAGACAAACCCGCCAAGGCATCCTGATACCGCGCGTTCGCGGTGATCGCATCCTGCGCGACCCCGTTAGCGGCGTTGATCTTGTCGATCAGGCCAGTGAGCTGCGAGTTGAGATCCTGCACGGCATCGGCCTGCGCGACGTACGAATCGGTGGCACTCTCAGACTGAGAGGTGGAGGTCGAAGTGGCTTCCTCCTCCTGGCCCTTCAGCTTGATCGCGTCGTCGATCGCACCATTCTGCTTCTGAATCCCGCCGATCATCGCCTCCAGCGCCGCACGGGTCTCATACGCGTTCATCCCGGTCTCCTCCTGGATGCGGTTGAACGCCTCCTGGTCGCCGTTCAGAGCGTCGTAATAGGTGCTGAGCTCGTCGATTGCATCCGCGTTCTTCAACGCCGCATCCGTGACCACATCAGCCCCCACCCCCAGCTTCTCCGCCGCGTCGAACGCCGACTGCCAATTGAACGTCAGCAGCTCACCGCCCTTCTGCAACTCTTCGATCGCCGTGGAACGTGCAGCATCAGACAGCTTGTTCGTGCCGTCCTCAATCGAGTCCGCGTACGCCTGCGCTCGCGCCTGCGCCTTCTGGTGCTGGGAAGCAAGTTCACCGACGATGAGGAACAACCCACCGAGAGCGAGACCCGCGGCGCCGGCCGTCAGCCCGATGCCCTTCATCGTCCAGGTGGACGCCTCCACCGTCGCCTTGAACTCCAACCACTTCGGAACCGCCAGGAAAGCCGCACCGCCCGTGAGAGCCACCGCAGCCGCAGCGCCACCTAGAGCCATTGCCGACGCCTGTACCGGCGCCGGAAGATCGTTGTACATGCCGATCAGGCCCGTGAGTGCCTGCACCATCGTCCGCAGAGTGTCATTCGCCGTCGAGCCTGTATCGATCAGAGCCGTCTCAAAAGCGCCCCCGAGGGCTTCCACATCGCCCTTGAGGTTATCGAGCCGCATAGCCGCCGTGGAGGCCGCGTAGCCCTGGTCATTGACCTCATCAGTCCACTTCTCGATGCCCTCCGCGCCCTGCTGGTAGAGGACCGTTGCGGCACGCACAGCATCAGCACCGAAGATCGTCTTGAGAGTCGCGTTCTGCTGCTCCGTCGACAACCCAGACAGGCCTTCCTTGAGCCGGCCCGCGTACTCGGACAGGCCGACGAAGTTCCCCTGAGCGTCGTACGCCTGCAAGTTGTACTTCTCCATCAACGTTGCCGCCTGCGCGGACGTCGGATTCAAAGCCTGCAACATCGTCTTGAACGACGTACCAGCGTCCGAACCGAGAAGGCCCGCGGAAGCGAACGCCGCCAGACCCGCAGTCGTCTCCTCAATCGACAGACCCGTCTGCTTCGCGACAAGCGCCGATTGATTCAATGCCTGCGACAAGTCAGACACGTCACCCATCGCCTTGCCAGCACCAGCAGCAAGCAGGTCCGCGACGTGAGCCATGTCCGAACCCTCAAGGTTGAACTGCTGCAACGACGTGGCCGCGATCCCCGCAGCCGTCGCAACATCCAGGCCACCAGCAGCCGCGAGATCCAGAGCACCTGCCAGGCCGCCACCGAGGATGTCCTTCGTCGAAACGCCCGCCTTCGCAAGCTCCTCGATCGCCTGCGCAGACTCCGTAGCGGAGAACACCGTCGACTCGCCCGCATCCAGAGCCGCCTGACGCAACAAGCCCATGTTCGCGGCAGTCTCGTGAGTAGCCGCCTGCACGTTCGACATCTGAGCATCGAAGTCCATGCTCGCTTTCGTCGCCGCAGCAAGCCCAGCCGTCAGCAGGGCGCCCATCGTCAGCCCGGTCGCTCCAAGCTGCTGAAACGCCTGCTTTTTCTGCGCCAGCTTCTCCGCCTCCGTGCCAACTGTCGCGGTCGCATTTGCCGCGTCACGCATCGACTTTTCATAGTCCGCGACCACCGCGGAAAGTCGAACCTTCACCGCCCGTTCAGCCATCAACGGCCTCCTTCTCCCCACGAGCCAGCAGCTGTTCACGCCGCTGGTTCGGCTCCCACACATTCAGAGCCCACACCGCCATCCGGAACTCCTTCTGATCTTCCGGAGGCATCTGCGGGTACAGCTCCGGCCACACGTAGACCGCCTGCTTCTCCCGCGCCCGGAACAAGTCGTCCTCCTCGCCATCAACGACGAGCGTCACCCCCGGGTAGTTCCTCGCAACGGCGTCCAGGTTGAACCACAACGGCATATCCACCGCCACACCCGGCCGCGGCGGAAACCGGTCAGCGAGCTCACTGAACTCACTCGGGTGCATGAACGGCACCCGGAAGGTCGCGAGCTTGTCACCGAACACGGTCTCCACCTCAACCGGCCCAACCTTCTCGTAGTACGCCTCAGCCTCAGCCACCAGCTCCTCGGCCATACGCTTCTGTTTCTCAATCAGCGTCTTCAAATCCGTCATCGGAAGTCCTTTCAGTCCTAAAAAAAACGGGACAGCCGCGCACGCAGAATGTGAGCGGCTATCCCCGGCGACCGGCAGAGAGGGGGTAGGAGTCACCCCCACCCCCTCTGTGCCGGCTCAGGGTCAGTTCTGGAACGCGCGTGCTACTGCCGCCTCGACGAGAGCGCCGTCGTTGGCGTTCCTCGGGGTGATGCGCTCTGGTGCTGCTTGTGCGCGGGAGTCCACTCCGAACCGCTTGGGTACGTGCGGGGATGGTGCGGGGATGTCACCTTCGATGAGTTCCGCGTTGTCGTTGTGCACCATCTGCGCGAGGACACCGAGTGCGTGTGTGCGGGTGGTGAGCACAGTCCCTGCGTTGTGTCCGCCGAGGTCCCTCAGCAGACGGATGGCTGTGATGCTTCCGAGTGCGCGACCACGCGTGTCGAAGCTCGGAAGGTTGGCTGGGTCGATGGCCATGTGAGCGCTGTCGCTGTGCTTCTGCGTTGTGTGGCGGATGTGGCCGGCGACGGATCCGATCGTGGAGACGCGGCCACCGCCGATCGTGATCGTTGTTCCGGTCGGGCCTGCCGACTGGATGTGAACCTCGTCGCCGTTGACGGTGAGCCCGGTGTCCGGGATGCCGAGTTCCCGGAGTCGGGTGACCCAGCCGCTGATAGCGCTGTTGCGGGTTTCGTTGGCGGTGGTGATGTCGGCGAGTGCCTGTCGGAGTCTGCTGATGGCCTCTTCGATGGGCGAGGTTGTGAGGGCCGGGTCGTCGAGGAGTTCAGCGATCGCGTCGGCGATGGTGTTCCTGTCGGCGAGGTTGTTGAGTTCGGCTTCGGCGGCGTGACGGGCTGCGTCTACTCGCATGGTGGCGAGGTTGAGGCGGTCGGTGTGTGCTGCAAGTGTTTCGGCGCCGAGGTTGCCGGCGAGGGCGGAGGCCTTCAGCGTGTCGGTCTGCGCGGTGAGGTTCTCGAGTTCGGCTTCGGCGGCTTCGAGTGCTTCTGTGCGAGGGGATCGCAGGTCGATGGTGTGCTTCTGAATCTTCGTCATCTTGTGTGTCCTGTTCATTCGTTGTGTTCCGGGCACTCGTTCGTCCATTGCCCGGACTTGTTCGTGGATGTCCATCCGTCTGCGTGTGCTTCTCGGATGAGTTCGTGGTGTGGGAGCCGTTCTGCCGTTGCGAATACGGCGTCACATCCGGCTTCGTCGCAGAGGACTGCGGCCCGGATGGTCACTGGGTTTCCTTTGGGGCGTAGAGGCCTGGTGCGACCTTCTGCATGTCCTCGGGTGTGTACAGTCCCGGTTCGGTCTTGTTGAGGCCGGCAGGGTCTCTGAGCCCGGTTGTGGGGGTGTCCTCGTCGGTGTCCATTGGTTTCTCCTTTCGAAGCGCGGTGGTCCAGTCACGCGTCGGCTGCCTGTGGCCTGAGGCTTCGAGTTGTGAGTAGTAGCGGCTCAGTTCGCGGGCGAATGCGAGTGGGTCGTCCCATGCGTTGCTTAGTGCTCGGAAGTTGAGTGGCTTCGGGGCTGCTGCGCCCATCTGTGTTCCCTTCTCATTTGGCTGTTCGTTGCACGTGTGGTTGCACGAGGCAGTGGTCGTCGTGGCGGAGTTGACGTACCCACGCGCCGGACCCGGTCCGGATCCATCGCACCCACGGAAGGCAGGTGTCACACGTGGCAGTAGTGATGACGTCGGGACGGATCATGTGCGTCGCCGCCGCCGGGGTCGTCTGCGGTTCATCCCGTGAATGCGGTCGATCTCGTCCCGCACGAAGGCTTCTCGATCCCTGGTTGTCCAGAGTTGTGTCAGGGTAGGCGAGTTGATGAACGTGAGCGTCGGCCGTGCACCGTTTCTCGGGTGTGCGAACGCGATCCACTCTGCGACGGTGAGGTCGCGGAGAGCGTCGAGTTGCGCGGGGGTGGCAGTCTCGCTGACTGGTCGGTCGATGATGACCTTGGTGAAGTTGCGTCGTTCTCGGATGAACTGGATTCGAGCGGTCATGCTGGCGCCGCCGTTCCGTCGCATCCGGTTCGGGAGCATCTGGCTCCGATCGTCACACCGTGCGCGCAGTAGGTGTCATAAACCACTGTTGCGAGTGTTATTTGTGTGTCGTCGGTTAGTGCTGACGCAACAGTCGTAACACTTGCAACAGGCGTATATAGGCCTCGTTTGGCCTTCTCGACTCGACCGGCAGCAAACGCTCGAGATAGGTAAGTCCTCGCCGTCGGGGTGGGGATCTGCAGGCTCTGAGCGACATCGGCTGCGAGCACTCCATCCGGGTGCCCGTTGACGAACTCGACGACCTCGGCAGAGAGTTCGCCCAGGTTTTCCGTCATCCGGTCCTGAGCTAGCGCAACAGCCGCCTGTGTTAGTTCGCCCCCGACGAGCACCCAGCGCACGCCATCGCGGTTGACTGCGTACTCGCCCTCGACTGCATCCCGTGACGTGACTGAGAGGCTGCCGCGGTCGGTGTTGCGGTCGCGGCGCAGCACGAGGATGGAGTCGGCGGAGCCGGCGAGGCCTTGGGTTCCCGACACCGAGTCGAGAAAGTCGTCACCTGCTGCCTTCCTTGTGTGATGGACGACGATTACCGATCCGCCGCTGACGCTGTCGGCTACTGCCTTGAGCCCACCGCCGACTCTGTAATCCCTCTGGTAGTCGCTCTCACCAGCGTTTGCCGGGGGAGCGACTTTGCCGAGGGTGTCGACGATTACGACGGGCGCTTGGTCGCGGTGTTCATCCATGAAAGCGGTGGCTTGGTCGAGTACTTCTCCGGGCGGAACCTCGGTCTGGAAGTACAGCGTTTCCGGTGCCTCTGTCACGTCGAGGTGACGCAGTCGCGCCTGTAGGCGTCGTGGCGTGTCCTCGAGCGCCAGGTAGAGCACGGGCCGAGCCCGGTCGACGGGTACAGCACCGAGGGCGGTGCCGCTGGTGGCCAACTGGTAGGCGAGATCGAGGACAAGCCTTGACTTTCCGACCTTGGGTGGCGCCGCGAGGATCGTGAGACCCTCGGGGATGATGCCGGGGATCACATACTGGATGGGGGCGAAGCGTCGTCCCATCAGATCGGACATAGAGATTCGACCTGCACCGCTCATGCGACCTCCTTTCGCTTGAATTGAGTTGTCGGAAGCTGGATGGGCTCCCGAAGGTTGTCGAGGCTGGCGAGGTAGATGCGCCAGGTTTCGTCCAGCACGTCGTCCACGTCGGGGCGGTTAGCGAGATCCGCGGCCTGTTCGAGTCGGTCGAGGAGGTACTGCTGTCGGTCCTTCGCGCCGAACGACACGAGCCACAATCGGTCCGCGTCCAACTTGAGAGCGGCCACCTCTTCGTCTCGTGATCGCCGGCCCTGCTCGAATGCGACCGTCCACAAGGTGTTGATCGCATCGGGAAGCTGCCAAAGCCGGAGGGAGCCGTCTGCAAGCCCCCATGCCCATGCGTCGATCGCCCGAGATGCCTCGGCACTAATTCGGATAGGAGAAAAGCCCTCGCCTGTCGGCTCGGGTCTAGCGTTTTCTGTTGTCACTTCTCTTCCCCAGGGTTAGGTGGGAATGGAACGGTGCCCCTCATCGCTGGGGACGAGGGGCACCGGATTAGGGCACGAGGCGGTCTGTCAGGCAGCAGCGTTCCGCATCCAGCCCTGGCCAAGGAGCGCTTCGGCTGCCTCTCGGACGGAAGGAGAGCCGCCGACATGTTGTGCGATCGCGTCCGCGAGTTCGTCGCGCAGCCTGAGCCACTCAGCTAGAGACCGCGGCAACCGAACCGGCAGGCCATCAGATGTCCAGCCTCTGCAACTCGGCGTCGACCTGAGCGGGCCGCCGCAACAACTTCGGCTCTGCTCGCAATAACAACGCGGCGGCCACGAGGTCTTCTGCCACATCCATCGCCCAACGCGCGACGTCCGGGTCTTGGTCGGCGCGCAGCTCCTCACGGATATAGATGTTCGGCACCCCGTTGTCGTAGAGCTCGACGCGGCCGTCCGGGTGGAGGCGTCCCCCGCCGTAAAGCTCGACATCCCGGATGGTCCGAGAGAAGGAGAAGACAGTCCCCTCCACCTCGTCTTCGATGTCCAGGAACTCGAGCTCCTCGGTCCACGAGGGCGCCGCGGCTGACACCTCGGGGTGAGCACGCAGGTAGGTTGCCGAGTACTCGTCCCAGCCGGGATCGCGGCGGGTCGGGGGTGGAGTTGCCGATGTACTCTCCGCCCCCGCTGCCAACAAGGTGCGGTTGGCGCGCGCATCTGCGATACTGGTGTTACCAGTCATTTTCGGTTCCCTTCGATGTGACTTCGACCGTCGCCCTGTTGCCGCAGGACGGCGGTTTTCCTTTTGGGTCGGCTAGTGCCGGATCGGTAGGACTCGCGTTCTACCTCGATCAGATTGGCTATGTGTTCGTCGATGGTTTGGCGGGCCTTCTCGGGACCGAAGATCCGCAAGGCATCTCGGGCGAGCCGAGCCATTTGGCCGGTTGAGGTGCCGATGCACACCAACAAGCCGCTGTCATTGACGAATGACATTCCGTGACGTTCTAGTTCGTTCATCGCGTAGACGATGAGCCTGTCAACGTCGCGCGGGTCCAACTTCGCCCGCTTGGCGGTATGGGTCATCCTGCGTCCGTGAACCCCGCTTCGATGAACTCGTTGAGGTCCGAGCGGCGGACAAGTCGACGACCGGCGATCTTGCCGGACTTGATCTGGTTCGTGTGGATGAGCCATCGAACCGACGCGGGCGTGCGTCGGGTCAGTTCGGCGACCTCCTCGACCGTGAGCAGTTCAGGCTCCGGCAGTGCGGTGAGGGTCATGCGTTCTCCTTCCATCAAAATTGTGGCGTGCAAACAGTATTGCATACTCTCCAACGATTCTGCAACACCCCCACACTTGTGTGGGAGACTCGATATGTGGAACACACTGAAGAAGCCGCTTTCGCCCAAGCCGTCCAGAGACTGCGGGAAGACCGCGGTTGGAGTCAGGGCGAGCTGGCGCGCCGAATGGTCGCCGCCGGGTGGCCCAGCTACTCACAGATGACCGTGAGCCGAACCGAGAAGCTTGAACGTCCGATCCGTCTGAACGAAGCCCTCGCTCTCGCCCGGGTCTTCAATGTGACCTTGCCTCTGATGATCAGCGGTGGCGATGGCGGGCCCGAAGCCCTCGCTGCGCTCCGAGATGTGAGAGGTCAACTGCTTGCCGCCAACAGGAGTTTCAAGATTGGCGCAGAGTCGGCGGACGAGGTCCTCAGCAGTGTTCGCCGAATGCGGGAAGACGGCCGAATTCCGCCGGACTCCCCATATGCGGAGTGGATCGCGGAGTTGGAGGGCGATATCTACGACCTTCTAGACGGTGGAGATGGGACTAGGCGTGTCGAGCATCAAGCAGAGGCCTAACGGGGTCTGGCGCGCGCGCTACCGCGATCAGAATGGCAAGGAGCACTCAGCGCATCGGAAGACGAAGCGCGAGGCTCAGAGGTGGCTAGACGAGCAGACGGCCGCAGTGGTGACGGGGCAGTGGGCGGATCCGGCTGCCGGCCGCGTCTCGTGGGATGAATGGGTGTCGTCGTGGATGGCGATGCAGGTGTGGGCGCCGGGAACCCATAGCGCGGCGCTGACGGCGGTGGAGTCAGTACCGTGGCGTCGCCGCTCTATCCGCGATATCAAGCAGGCCGATGTCCAGGGCTGGGTGACTGTCGAGCGGGATCGGGGGTTGGCCGCTTCGACGATCCGCACCCGACTGAACTACGTGCAGATGGCGTTCCGGGCGGCGGTCGACAATCAGGTGATCGCACGAAACCCTGCATTGCGAGTTAAGACGCCACGGAAGCAAAAGGCCGAGACGGCTATCAAGATCCTGACTCCAGATCAGGTGGCGGCAGCACTCGAGGCGGCGGGGGAGTTCCGCCTGTTCGTTGCAGTGTGCGCTTTCGCGGGCTTGCGGTTGGGTGAGGCCGCGGGGCTACAGGCGGGCGATATCGACGTCGACCGGGGAACGATCGCGGTTCGTCGGCAGGTGCAGGGCACCTCTGTTCCATCCACCAAGGTGGCGCCACCGAAGGCGGGTTCGGAGCGCGATGTGTTCGTGCCGCGGGAGCTCGTCGAGATGCTGGCACGCGAGACACGCGTCTCATCTGATGCGTTCCTGTTCCGAACCCCGCGCGGGCACCTGTACAACCGGAACAACGCTGGACATGAGTGGCGCAAGGTCCGTAAAGCTCTTGGCCTCGACGAAGGGATCACGCTGCACGCACTCCGCCACACGTTCGCGTCTAACCTGATCGCGTCGGGCTGTGACGTGGTGACGGTGCAGCGGGCATTGGGGCATGCGCAACCGTCGATCACGTTGGATGTCTACAGTCACTTGTGGCCGTCTGCGGAGGACAAGACGCGCTCCGCGACGGCCATGTTTATGGCTCAGGTCTTCGGTTAGAGTCCTCCAGCTAAGTGTTGTGCTGTAGCATTTGGTTCAGCACAACACTTAGGAGTGGCGAATGTCTCGAGGCCCCGGGGTCTGGCAGCGCAGAATCCTTGATCTAGTAGCGGATGGGGGGGTGGTGCAGCTCACGCATGCCGGTCAGTCGCATGCAGAGCAGAACGCGATCCGTCGTGCCGCACGCACTCTTGAGGCTGCGGGAAAGATCAGAGTCACCTCGCTAGTCATTGATCGAGTGCCCCGCCTGGTGGCCGGTTCGATCGACGCCGAACTGCCGGCGCCGTTCGTCGTCACCGGAATGGACGGCAAGCAATACATGATGCCGAATAGGGCGGAGTGATCGAGGAAATGCGGACTAGATGCGGACCTAGATCCAAAAATCCCTGGTCAGAGCGGGTGCTTACCGGTAGTTGATGAACTGCAGATCGATGTCGAGGTCGCTGCCCTTGAGGAGCGCGATCACGGACTGAAGGTCGTCGCGGCTCTTGGACTGCACGCGCAGCTCGTCGCCCTGGATCTGGCTCTTCACGCCCTTGGGGCCCTCATCGCGGATGATCTTGCCGATCTTCTTCGCGTTCTCGGACGAGATGCCGTCCTTCAGGCTCGACAGGATGCGGAACTCCTTGCCGCTGGCGAAGGGCTCGCCCGAGTCGAGGCTCTTCAGCGAGATGCCGCGCTTGATGAGCTTGGACTGGAAAACGTCGAGGACGGCGTTCGCGCGCTCCTCCGTGTTCGCGGTGATGAGGATCTGCTCGCCGCTCCAGGCGATCGAAGCGCCGGTCCCCTTGAAGTCGTAGCGCTGCTCCACCTCTTTGCGCGCCTGGTTCAGGGCGTTCTCGGCCTCCTGGCGATCCACTTTCGAGACGATGTCAAAGGAACTGTCAGCCATGACTCAACTGTATCCGCGGGTGTGCGGAAAGTCCCGTGGGCGAGGCACGACTTCCTCCTTCTGCCCGGCGTCACCGCCGTCATCCGCGATGGCGAGCAGTTCCTGCTGGCCCGGCACGCGCACTCCGGCACGTGGAGTCTGCTCGGGGGCGGGATCGAGCCCGGCGAAGATCCTGCGGACGCGGTCGCCCGTGAAGTCCTCGAGGAGACGGGAGCGCGTCTTCGAATCACGGGGTTGATCGGCGCATACGGTGGCGACCCGATGGCGGTGACCTACCCGAACGGCGACCAGGTCGGCTACGTCACGGTCGCCTACGAGTGCGAACTGCTCAGCGATCCGGCACCGGACATGGACGAGATCGTCGAACTGGGCTGGTTCTCTCGAGAGGTCATCGCAGCATTGCCGCGGCGTGGCTGGATCGACCGAGTCATCGGCGATGCGCCGCATCGCGGTGTCGAGGCCGGCGCGCGCTGACCCTCCGGTACCCGCCCGGGCCGGGGCCCGCTAGCTTCCGGTCGCCGTGTAGACGTTGTCGGACACCCGAGTCATCCCGTCTGGAGCAGGCGCATCGTCGGGGACCACGGTGAACGTGCCCGTGACGCCTCCGATCGAGAAAGGGGCCCCGTTCCCACCGCACCCGATCACCCACGTGTCAGCGTCGACGTAGGCGAGGAGACACGCTGCGGCATCGTCACGAGCGCGAGCGAGCCACAGGGACGTCCCGTTGCCTTCTCCGACGAACCGGGCTGTCGCCTGGTCCACGTCGTCCCACGCGTAGCCGGGCAGATCGGCAGGAACCTCGTCCCGTGCCTCGGCTTCGCGATCGAGCACGGAGTATGCGCCTCCCGCAGCCGTGCACCCGCTGAGTGCGACCGCGGACAGGACGACGGCGAGGGCGGCAGCAGACGGTCGAACGTGGAATCCCATCCGGCGATGCTCTCGCAGATGAGCCCCTTGCGGAACCCCGCAGACTCTGCCGCGGAGCCTCGAAAGGTCTGACCTCTGGCCGATATGGAAGCGTTTTCATAACGCGTGCCTCGCGTCGGGCCGATCACAGGTTGATATCAGCGCGTTCGCGGATTGTGATCGCCTCTCGAAACGATGCATACTGTAAGCGCTTGCAGTCTTGCAGGCGCTCAGCACTGAGAGAGGCACACACCAATGAAGGTGAAAAAGAGGGGCATGGTCGCCACGGGCGCCATCGCCATCGTTTCGGCTCTGACGCTCGCCGGCTGCTCGACCGGCTCCGGCGGCGACGACTCTTCCTCCGGTGGAGACAGCGGCGGCACGCTGACCGTCTGGGTCGACGCCGAGCGGGTCGACGCGCTGCAGGGCGCGGCGGACGCGTACCAGGAGAAGACCGGTGTCACGGTCAAGCTGGTGGGGAAGTCCGTCGACGACATGAAGGACGACTTCATCCAGCAGGTCCCGACCGGCAAGGGCCCCGACGTGGTCATGGGCGCTCACGACTGGCTCGGCGAGCTCTCGACCAACGGTGTCGTCGCGCCGATCGAGCTCGGCGACAGCTCGGAGGACTACCTCCCCGTCGCCCTCCAGGCGGCGACCTACGAGGGCACCGTCTACATGCTTCCGTACGCCGTCGAGAACATCGCCGTGCTGCGCAACGCCGACCTCGTCCCCGAGCCCGCGACGAGCTTCGACGACATGGTCTCGAAGGGCACGTTCGTCGTGGAGCAGGGCGCCGAGGGCAACCCGTACCACCTGTACCCGTTCCAGACCGCCTTCGATGCACCGGTCTTCGGCACCGACGACAGCGGCAGCTACGACCCCACCGACCTGCAGCTCGGCAGCGAGGGCGGCTTCGCCTTCGCCGACTGGCTGGGTGCGCAGGGCGCCGCAGGCACGCTGAACACCGACATCGACGGCGAGATCGCCAAGCAGCAGTTCCTCGACGGCACCGCCGCCTTGTGGCTGACCGGTCCGTGGAACGTGGGCGCGGCCACCGATGCGGGCATCAACGTCGAGATCGACCCGATCCCGAGCCCGACGGGCGAGACGGCCTCGCCGTTCGCCGGCGTCAAGGGCTTCTTCGTGAGCGCCGAGTCGAAGAACAAGGTCGCCGCGAACGACTTCCTCGTCAACTACCTCGGCACGGAGGACGTGCAGCTGGAGCTGTTCAGGGCCGGCAACGTCCTCCCGGCCCTCACGGCTGCCGCCGACACCGCGGCGTCCGACCCGATCATCGCCGGCTTCCAGGCCGTCGGTGCCGACGCGGTCCCCATGCCGGCGATCCCCGCCATGGGTGCGGTCTGGCAGTTCTGGGGTGTGGCCGAGGCCGCCATCATCAACGGCGAGGACCCGCAGGCGACGTGGCAGAAGCTCGTCGATGACGTGACCGCCGCGATCGAGTAACGGCTGACCAGATGACGACCCTGCCGGGGCGGGCCGCCCAGCCCGCCCCGGCAGGACCATGACGAGGACGACATGACAGACACCGAAGAGCGCACCGCGCCCCCCACGCCTCGGCAGCGCCAGGCGGCGAAGATCGCCGAGGCGGCCTCCCGACCCCTCGGATGGATGCTGCTCAAGATCCTGTTGCTGGCGATCGTGGACGCGATCGCCGTCTACGCCGTGTTCGTGCTGCTCGTGCAGCGGGAGTGGCTCGTGCTCGGCCTCGTCGTCGCGGTGACGGTCGTCGTCAACTACATCTACTTCTCCCGCAAGCGCATCGCGGCGAAGTACCTCACCCCCGGCATCATCTTCCTGGTCCTGTTCCAGGTCTTCACGCTCCTCTACACGGGCTACATCGGCTTCACGAACTACGGCACCGGCCACAACGGGAGCAAGGAGCAGGCGATCTCGTCGCTGCTCGCCTCCGCGCAGGAGCGCGTCGAGGACTCTCCGACCTATCCCGTCACGGTGGTCGAGCAGTTCGGCACCTACGGCCTCCTCGTCACGGATCCTGAGGACGGCGACGCCCTCCTCGGTACCGCGGAGCAGCCCCTCACCGAGGTCGATGCGGAGTTCGAAGGCGGCAAGGCCGTCGCCGTGGACGGGTGGACCACGCTTCCGCTCGCCACCGTCTTCACGCTGTCGGAGGAGCTGGAGCAGCTCTCGGTCCCGTTCAGCGACGACCCCAATGAGGGCAGCCTCCGCGCCCCCGACGGGCAGAACGGCTACCTGTATGTCTCGACGCTGGCATATGACGCCGATGCCGACACGATCACGGACACCGCGACCGGCACGGTCTACAGCGACACGGGCGACGGCGCGTTCACCGCGGCGGACGGCGAGCAGCTGCTACCCGGCTGGCAGACCACGGTCGGCGTCGACAACTTCGTCCGCGCGGTGACCGACGAGTCCATCCGCGGTCCGCTCATCTCCGTCACCATCTGGACGTTCGTCTTCGCGCTCGTCTCGGTCGCGACGACCTTCTTCCTCGGACTGCTGCTCGCGCTCGTCTTCAACAACACCCGGATGCGCTTCCGCAACGGCTACCGGATCATCCTCATCCTCCCGTACGCCTTCCCCGCGTTCCTCTCCGCGCTCGTCTGGGCCGGGATGATGAACGAGAGCTTCGGGTTCATCAACCAGGTGCTGTTCGGCGGCGCGGCCATCCCGTGGCTCACCGACCCGGTGCTGGCGAAGGTCTCCGTGCTGCTGGTGAACCTCTGGCTCGGCTTCCCGTACATGTTCCTCGTCTGCATGGGGGCGCTGCAGGGCATCCCGGAGGACGTCAACGAGGCCGCCGTGATGGACGGCGCGAACCCGTGGCAGGTCTTCCGCCGGATCAAGCTGCCGCTGCTGCTGGTGACCGTCGCGCCGCTGCTGATCTCGTCGTTCGCGTTCAACTTCAACAACTTCAACCTGATCTACATGCTCACCAAGGGCGGCCCGCGCTTCAGCGATGTGTCGATCCCCGTGGGCCACACCGACATCCTGATCTCGATGGTCTACAAGGTGGCCTTCACCGGACAGACCCGTGATTACGGACTCGCCTCCGCCTTCACGATCCTGATCTTCGTCGTGGTCGCGACGATCTCGATCATCAGCTTCCGCAAGACCAAGGCCCTCGAGGAGCTGAACTGACATGAGCACCGTCCGCAGCACCGCCACCGCCCGCCGCACCGCCCCGCCGCGTCGCTCGTTCGGCGCCTGGTTCGCCGACACCGGATGGCGCCACCTCGTCGCCATCGTGGTGAGCGCCTTCGCCCTCTTCCCGCTCCTGTACGTCGTGTCGGCGTCGCTCAACCCGCAGGGCACGCTCACCGGGTCGAACCAGCTCTTCTCGGCCATCGGGATCGACAGCTACGGGCGCATCCTCAGCGACCCGCAGAACCCGTATGGAACGTGGTTCCTGAACACCCTGCTCATCGCGGTCGTGACGGGCGCGGTCACTGTCTTCATCGGAGCCTGTGCGGCATATGCGTTCTCCCGCATGCGCTTCGCCGGGCGCCGCGTGGGACTGGTCACCATCGTCGTGGTGCAGATGTTCCCGCAGCTGCTCGCGGTCGTCGCGATCTTCCTGCTGATGTCGACGCTGGGGGACTGGTTCCCGGCGATCGGCCTGAACACGCATACGGGGCTGATCCTGGTGTACCTCGGCGGCGCGCTGGGCGTGAACACCTACCTCATGTACGGGTTCTTCAACACGATCCCGAAGGAGATCGACGAGGCCGCCCGCATCGACGGCGCGGGGCACGCGCGGATCTTCTTCACGATCATCCTGCGCCTGGTCGCCCCGATCCTCGCGGTCGTCGGTCTGCTCTCCTTCATCGGCACGGTGAACGAGTACGTGATCGCCAGCGTCATGCTGGTCGACGTGGATCAGCAGACCCTCGTCGTCGGTCTGACCAAGCTGGTGGCGAACCCCCGCTACGCCGACTGGTCGGCCTTCTCCGCCGGTGCGGTCATGGCGGCGATACCGGTGATGGTGCTGTTCCTCTTCCTGCAGAAGTACATCGTGGGCGGTCTGACCGCGGGGGCGACCAAGGGCTGATCTCGCACCGTTCGGTGCTAGCGTGCGTCACATGCTACCTTGTGAGGCATGACAGCTGACGTCGGGGCGCAGATGCGCAAAGGAGTGGTCGAGTACTGCGTGCTCGGCTTGCTCTCGCGTGAGCCCATGTACGGCTGGCAGCTGTCGGAGGCACTCACCGGAGCCGGGCTGATCGCCAGCATCGGCACGCTCTACCCGCTGCTCGGGCGCTTGCGGGACAACGGCTGGGTGACGACGTTCGACCGGCCGTCCGAGAGCGGTCCGGCGCGCAAGTACTACCGGCTCACGGATGCCGGTATCGATCAGCTCGCGCGCTTCCGGGCGCAGTGGGCGCCGTTCGCCCGTGCCGTCACGGGCATGGTGGGGGAAGGATGACCATGACCGAGAAGACCGCAGCCGAGCTGCGTGACGACTACCTGGCCCGGCTCGACGAGGCGATGCGCGGACTTCCGCACGGTGTCGCCTCCGACATCCGTGGCGGGATCGCGGAGGAGCTCGACGGGCTCGACGCGGCAGCGACCGCGGAGCGGATCGACCGCCTGGGAGATCCGAGGGGGATCGCCCGCGAGGCGGAGGACGAGGTGCCGACGGCGCCGCCCCTCGTGCTCCCCGCGCCCGCCCCCGCGCCCTCGGCTCCGCGCACGCCGACGACCGCGACGCGGGGTTTCGCGATCGCGGCCGCGCTCACCCTGAGCTTCGGCGGAATCGTGGTGCCGGTCATCGGCTGGTTCGTGGGCGCGGTGCTCGTGAGCCTCAGTCCGCTGTGGCGCACGTGGGAGAAGGCCGTCGCGATCCTGGTGCCCTTCGTCGCCACCGGGCTGTCCTTCCTGATCGCCTCAACGATGACCGGATTCTCCACCGGGTCGGCGTCCGGCAGCTCGAGCGACGGCGACGTGATGTCGGAGGTGGTGAACCCGCTCGTCCCCGCTTTCGGCGAATGCCACCTCCTCCTCCTGCTGGGCGGACTGCTGGTACCGATCTCGGGACTCTGGCTGCTGTGGCGGATGCGCGGCCGCGGCACCCGCTGAGCGACACCACCTCGACGCGGCGTTGCTCCGCACCCGCGCGGGGGCTGGGGCCTACGGTGGGACCATGGCGCGAGTGGGGGGACGAAACCTCGGGATGAGCTGGTTCGCCGGCATCGTGTGCGCAGGGATCGTCGCCGGACTCGTCTGGCTCTCATTGCCGATGGTGCCGATCCTCGCGCAGTTCGCCGGGGACGCCCTCCGCAACACCTTCCCGTGAATCGCGCAGACCCGCGGAAGCACGCGTATGGCGACACGTCGGCACGCCTAAGGAAGCGTCGGGAGCCGCGGCGGTAATCTCGCACTGCACATCCCCGATGAGAGGCGCACCCCATGAGTGATCCCGAGGCTCGTCAGCCCGAGAAGTCGAACGACGTCGACGACGTCGTCGGCAGCGCGAACGCCGGTCTCGACGCCGCGGCGGCGGCCCGCGGAGATGTCCCCGGCCACGCCGACGACGCACGTGCGGATGACTCCCGCGCCGCAGACACCACCGCGGCCTCCTCCGAGCCTGCGGCCGACCAGGCCGCGACGCGTCAGGAGCCCGCCATCGATCCCGATCTCGCCGCGTTCGAGGCCGCCGAGCGGGACCACCCCGGTACTTTCAGCTCCGCCGCCCCGGCGCCCCCGCGCACCGACGGCGACCGCTTCGACGCCGATGGCCGTGAGGCGGGCCTCCGCGACGCCGACCGCCGCGATGCCACCCCGGAGACCTCGCTGTACGCGACGCCGGAGACCTCGCTGTACTCCACGCCGAGCACTCCCGCGCACGAGGAGTCGGCCATGGCCGGCGCAGCCTACGCGTCGCACGCCGACGACACCGACACCAGGATCGTGCCGTCCGAGCCGCTCACGAACGGCGCGGCCGCCGCCCCGCAGCAGCCGCAGCCGATCTTCGTGCAGGCACCGGAGCCGCCGCGCGAGCGCGGCAACCGGGGCACCGCCGGCGCGATCGGCCTGCTCGCCACCGTCGCCTTCGCGCTGCTCTACCTCGCCACCACGCTCGGCCTCGGCGCCCTCGCCGGCGACGTGAACGGGGAGAACATCGGCGAGGCGCTCGTCGCCCCGCTGCTCACCTGGGGGTTCTGGACCCCGGTGGTCGTGTTCTTCCTCGGCTTCTGGCTCCTCGGAGCCATCATCAACCGCGGCCGCTGGGGCCTGTGGGTGGTGTTCGGCATCGTTGTCGGGCTCATCGCCTACGCCGGGCACATCCTGGGTCAGCTCTTCGAGGCGCCCTTCTGGAAGCTCACCGCATCGCAGGGTCTCGAAGTCGCGGGGGAGCAGCTGTTGGCCCCGCTCGCCATCGCGGCCTTCGTCTTCGCCCGCGAGCTCACCATCTGGTTCGGCGCCTGGGTGGCCCGCAGCGGTGCCCGCAAGACCGAGCTGAACGAGGAGGCGCAGCGCGAGTACGAGCGCACCCTCGAGGCCGGTCCCACCCTGTCGAGGTAATCACGAACACCACTACACCGAACCCCCGCGGGCCCGAGTCCGCGGGGGTTTCGGCTGTCCTCGCGGCGGTGATGGCCACCATCGCCTTCTTCGCCCTCGCCGTCTTCGGTCTCGGTGCGCTGAGCGTCGCCACCGACCGGGACATCATCGGCGTTCCGGGTCTTGGCCAGGTGCCCGGAGTGTCGGGCATGGTCGCGGCCGTGGTGGTCTTCGCGCTCGTCCTCTGGGCGACGGTGCGACGAGGGCATGCCTCCTTCGGCTCTGCTCCGGTGATCGCCCTGCTCACGGCGCTGGTGCACCTGATCACCGTCTGGATCGCCGTGCTCGTCGCGACGAGCGATGTGGTCGTGGCCACGGCCGTCGCCGGCGACCTCGTCCGCGGTGGCGCGAGCATCGTGCTCCTCGCCGCGGCGGCGGTGGCGGCGTGGGGCGGCATCGCCCTCCGCCGGACGAGGTCGGCGCAGCCGCGATGGCCGTGGGAGCGCGACGAGGAGGAGTGACACCCCGCAAATCCGCACGGTGAGCGGCGACGCGCCGTACGCTGGTGGGGTGGAGCGCTCATTGGAGACGCAGGTCGACCAGGCCGTCGAGGCCTGGTTGCGCTGGGTGCCGCGCTGGGAGCCGGCGACGCACCGCGGCCGCACGGCGCCGTGCCGGCGCTGCCTCGGCTCGCCCATCCTCGCCGCCGCAGGCATCGCGGGCACCACACCGCATGGCGTCCAGCACGGCCTGTCGACGCGCATCAAGACGATCGTCGACCACGCGGTCGCGGAGTACACCGCGCGCAACCTGCCGACCCTGCAGCGTGAACTCGATCAGCAGGCCGCGCGCAACCGGGCTCGCAGCTACCGGCCGACGGAGGACCTCGATCCCGAGTTCGAGGGCATGCCGCTGGATCCGGAGCCGGTGCCGGGCGCCCCCTTCCTCTTCACGATCGCCGGTCTCGCCGACGATTCGGCCGCCGAGTTGCCGCCCCTGCCCCCGCTGTCGGACGAGGCCAAGACCGCTCTGCGACAGGAAGTCGCCTTGGCGGACGAATACGCGAACCTCGTCGGGCGCGAGATCTGCGGGATCCTGCTCCGACACCGGATCACGATCCAGGCGGCGGTGTCGCGACACGTCGAGCCGCAGATCGAAGCGCTCCTGGCCGAGCTCACGGAGTCGCTGGACTCGCCGTTCGACCCCGACATCCCCTGACTTCGGGCGGCGCCGCGGAGCGCGACCGTCATTTGACCGTCAGGTTACGCGGCATTACACTTGATCAGGTGTGTGCACGTCCTGACGTGCGCGCTGGGCGTCGGCACCTCGCCGGTCCGCCCCCACGGCATACCCACCACACCAAAAGCTCGTCGGTTCCGGCGTGCCGGTGGGTCATGATGTGAAACCCATCACGCTGTCACCGTGCAGCACTATGAGGAGAGAACGTGCCAACCATTCAGCAGTTGGTTCGCAAGGGTCGCTCGCCCAAGGTCACGAAGACCAAGGCACCCGCGCTCAAGGCGAACCCGCAGCAGGCCGGGGTCTGCACCCGCGTCTACACCACCACCCCGAAGAAGCCGAACTCGGCGATGCGCAAGGTCGCTCGTGTGAAGCTCCGCAACGGGACCGAGGTCACCGCGTACATCCCCGGTGAGGGCCACAACCTGCAGGAGCACTCCCTGGTGCTCGTCCGCGGCGGTCGTGTGAAGGACCTCCCCGGTGTGCGTTACAAGATCGTCCGTGGTGCCCTGGACACCCAGGCCGTCAAGAACCGTAAGCAGGCTCGTTCCCGCTACGGCGCGAAGAAGGGTTGAGTTAGATGCCTCGTAAGGGTCCCGCCCCCAAGCGCCCCGTCGTCAACGACCCGGTCTACGGCGCACCGATCGTCACCTCGCTGGTGAACAAGATCCTCGTCGACGGCAAGAAGTCGCTGGCCGAGTCGATCGTCTACGGCGCCCTCCGCGGCGTCGAGGCGAAGAACGGCCAGGACGCCGTCGCCACCCTGAAGAAGGCGCTCGACAACGTGCGCCCCACGCTCGAGGTCCGCAGCCGCCGTGTCGGTGGCTCGACCTACCAGGTTCCGGTCGAGGTCAAGCCGCACCGTGCGAACACCCTCGCGCTGCGCTGGCTCGTGAGCTACGCCAAGGGTCGTCGTGAGAAGACGATGACCGAGCGTCTCCAGAACGAGATCCTGGACGCGTCGAACGGCCTGGGTGCCGCGGTCAAGCGCCGTGAGGACACCCACAAGATGGCCGAGTCGAACCGCGCGTTCGCTCACTACCGCTGGTAACCCCTTCGACGGGCTCAGGGACCCTTCCGCGTTCCTGGGCCCGTCGCACCCCCTCTTCGCAGTACACCTGCTGCTCCAATAGATAAGGACACTCCTGTGGCACAAGACGTGCTCACGGACCTGAGCAAGGTCCGCAACATCGGCATCATGGCGCACATCGATGCCGGCAAGACCACGACGACCGAGCGCATCCTGTTCTACACGGGCGTCAACCACAAGCTCGGCGAGACGCACGACGGCGCGTCGACCACCGACTGGATGGAGCAGGAGAAGGAGCGCGGCATCACGATCACGTCTGCCGCCGTGACCTGCTTCTGGAACAAGAACCAGATCAACATCATCGACACCCCCGGTCACGTGGACTTCACGGTCGAGGTGGAGCGCTCGCTCCGCGTCCTCGACGGCGCGGTCGCCGTGTTCGACGGCAAGGAGGGCGTCGAGCCCCAGTCCGAGACCGTGTGGCGTCAGGCCGACAAGTACAACGTCCCCCGCATCTGCTTCGTCAACAAGATGGACAAGCTCGGCGCGGACTTCTACTTCACGGTCGACACGATCATCAACCGCCTCGGCGCGAAGCCGCTGGTGCTGCAGCTCCCGATCGGTGCCGAGAACGACTTCGTCGGCGTCATCGACCTCGTCGAGATGCGTGCTCTGGTCTGGCCCGGCGACGCCAAGGGTGACGTGACCATGGGCGCCTCCTACGAGGTGCAGGAGATCCCGGCCGACCTCAAGGACAAGGCCGAGGACTACCGCCAGCAGCTGCTGGAGACGGTCGCCGAGACCGACGAGGAGCTTCTCGAGAAGTTCTTCGGCGGCGAGGAGCTCA
The DNA here is from genome assembly GCF_032364335.1 of Microbacterium meiriae. Classification (NCBI taxonomy): domain Bacteria; kingdom Bacillati; phylum Actinomycetota; class Actinomycetes; order Micrococcales; family Microbacteriaceae; genus Microbacterium; species Microbacterium meiriae. The sequence continues at coordinate 2,779,563 of NZ_CP133984.1, read as the reverse complement.
CCGTCGCGGAGATCAAGGGCGCCATCCGCAAGATGGTCGTCGCCAGCGAGATCTACCCGGTCCTCTGCGGCTCCGCCTTCAAGAACCGCGGTGTGCAGCCGATGCTGGACGCCGTCGTCGACTACCTCCCGTCCCCGCTGGACGTGCCCGCCATCGAGGCGCACGACCCGAAGGACGAGGAGAAGATCATCGAGCGTCACCCCGACGCGAAGGACCCGTTCGCGGCCCTGGCCTTCAAGGTCGCCGTGCACCCGTTCTTCGGTCGTCTGACGTACGTGCGCGTCTACTCGGGCGAGCTCGAGTCGGGTGCCCAGGTCATCAACTCGACCAAGGGCAAGAAGGAGCGCATCGGGAAGATCTTCCAGATGCACGCCAACAAGGAGAACCCGGTCGACAAGCTGACCGCCGGCAACATCTACGCCGTCATCGGCCTGAAGGACACCACCACCGGTGACACCCTCGCCGACATCGCGCAGCCGGTCGTCCTCGAGTCGATGACGTTCCCGGAGCCGGTGATCGAGGTCGCCATCGAGCCGAAGACCAAGGCCGACCAGGAGAAGCTGGGTCTCGCGATCCAGAAGCTCGCTGAGGAGGACCCGACCTTCCGCACGGAGCTCAACCCCGAGACCGGTCAGACGACCATCAAGGGCATGGGCGAGCTGCACCTCGACATCCTCGTGGACCGCATGAAGCGCGAGTTCCGCGTCGAGGCGAACGTCGGCAAGCCGCAGGTCGCGTACCGCGAGACGATCCGCAAGGCCGTCGAGAAGCACGACTACACGCACAAGAAGCAGACCGGTGGATCGGGCCAGTTCGCCAAGATCCAGTTCAACATCGAGCCGCTCGAGCTCGACGGCGAGAAGACGTACGAGTTCGTGAACGCGGTCACCGGTGGCCGTATCCCGCGCGAGTACATCGGCTCGATCGACGCCGGTTTCCAGGACGCCATGAACGTCGGTGTCCTCGCGGGCTACCCGATGGTGGGCGTCAAGGCGACCATCGTCGACGGTGCGGCGCACGACGTCGACTCCTCGGAGATGGCGTTCAAGATCGCGGGCTCCATGGGCTTCAAGGAGGCCGCTCGCCGTGCCAACCCCGTGCTGCTCGAGCCGCTGATGGCCGTCGAGGTCCGTACTCCGGAGGAGTACATGGGCGACGTCATCGGCGACCTGAACTCGCGTCGTGGCCAGATCCAGTCGATGGAGGACGCCGCCGGCGTCAAGGTCGTGCGCGCCGCGGTGCCGCTGTCCGAGATGTTCGGCTACATCGGCGACCTGCGCTCGAAGACCTCGGGCCGTGCCGTCTACTCCATGGAGTTCGACAGCTACGCCGAGGTCCCGCGCGCGGTGGCCGACGAGATCGTCCAGAAGGCCAAGGGCGAGTAATTCTTCTGGGAGCCCTGGGTCGCTGAGCCTGTCGACGCACCCGGGGTTCCCAGGTCACCTACAACTTCACATTCCCTCTCTACTAAACTGAGAACCTAACCCGTAGAGAACCGGTCGCAAACCAGTGCCCGGCACCTCTACAACGACGTCCTGAGGAGGACCCAGTGGCTAAGGCCAAGTTCGAGCGGACCAAGCCGCACGTCAACATCGGAACGATCGGTCACGTCGACCACGGCAAGACCACGCTCTCCGCAGCGATCTCGAAGGTGCTTGCCGACAAGTACCCGTCCGACACGAACGTGCAGCGCGACTTCGCTTCCATCGACTCGGCGCCGGAAGAGCGCCAGCGCGGTATCACGATCAACATCTCGCACATCGAGTACGAGACCCCGAAGCGCCACTACGCACACGTTGACGCCCCCGGCCACGCCGACTACGTCAAGAACATGATCACGGGTGCGGCGCAGATGGACGGCGCGATCCTCGTCGTCGCTGCCACCGACGGCCCGATGGCGCAGACGCGCGAGCACGTTCTGCTCGCCAAGCAGGTCGGCGTCCCCTACCTGCTCGTCGCGCTGAACAAGTCCGACGCGGTCGACGACGAGGAGATCCTGGAGCTCGTCGAGCTCGAGGTCCGCGAGCTGCTCTCGAGCCAGGGCTTCGACGGCGACAACGCTCCCGTCGTCCGTGTCTCCGCTCTCAAGGCCCTCGAGGGCGACGAGAAGTGGGTCGACGCGATCCTCGAGCTCATGCAGGCTGTCGACGACAGCGTTCCGGACCCGGAGCGTGACCGCGACAAGCCGTTCCTCATGCCCGTCGAGGACGTCTTCACGATCACCGGTCGTGGCACCGTCGTCACGGGTCGCGCCGAGCGTGGCACCCTGGCCATCAACTCCGAGGTCGAGATCGTGGGTCTGCGCCCGACGCAGAAGACGACCGTCACCGGTATCGAGATGTTCCACAAGCAGCTCGACGAGGCATGGGCCGGCGAGAACTGTGGTCTGCTCCTCCGCGGCACCAAGCGCGAGGACGTGGAGCGCGGTCAGGTCATCGTGAAGCCGGGTTCGGTCACGCCGCACACCAACTTCGAGGGCACGGCCTACATCCTGTCCAAGGACGAGGGTGGCCGCCACAACCCCTTCTACACGAACTACCGTCCGCAGTTCTACTTCCGCACCACGGACGTCACCGGCGTCATCTCGCTGCCCGAGGGCACCGAGATGGTCATGCCCGGCGACACCACCGACATGACGGTCGAGCTGATCCAGCCGATCGCCATGGAGGAGGGCCTCGGCTTCGCCATCCGTGAGGGTGGTCGTACGGTCGGCGCCGGTACGGTGACGAAGATCATCAAGTAAGCATCCGCTTCCTCGCAGAGGGGTCGAGCCTTCGGGCTCGGCCCCTCTGTCGTTTTCCGGATCGAGGGTTCCGTCGCTCGGCTCTGCCCTGCACAATGAGGTGGTCCGGCGGGATCGCCGGACGCACAAACCTCCGAAGGGGATTCACATGGGTATCGAGGACGCCGTCAACAAGGGCAAGGACCTGTACGAGCAGAACAAGGACAAGCTCGCCGAAGCGGTCAAGAGCGAGCAGGCCGAGGACATCAGCGACAAGGTCCTCGACGGCGTCGCCGACTTCGCGAAGAAGATCGCACCCGGCGCCGCCGACAAGATCGACGAGATCCGCGAGAGCGCTGACAAGAGCATCGGCAACGAGTAGAGCCGGACGTCTCCGCGAAGAGCGGCGGTCCCCGTGCCCGGGACCGCCGCTCTTCCGCGTCGGGAGAAGCGCGGCGCCCTCGGATGTGGCGGATTCTCCGAGAGATCGAGTAGGATCGTCTCGACCGCCTGGGGATCTTGCGGTCGGGGCGCCGAAGGGGTTCGGCTCCCGAATCACGCGGGTCATCCGCGTTCACACTGGGGAAAGCGATCTTGGGGATCATCGTGCGACGCGCGCACTCCGTGCGCCTGAGCGTCTCCCCGCCTGCGCGGCGGGTCTTCCGCCGTGCCCTCGGTCGAGGCGTCCGGCGTCCCTTCACGCCGGATTCCTCGCGTTCGGTGTGCCCCCTCGCACCGGACGCCCTCCCCAAGCGGGGCGAGGCATGGGGATGCCTCGCCCCGCGCTCCTCTGCGGGCTGAGCCCCCGCGGCGACGAGGTTCGCTGGGAGTCCGGTGAGCGCGACACGCCCGGGTTTGCAGAAGTGAAATCCGCCGTGGCAGAATAGACAGGTTCGATATTCCGTCGCCGCTGTGCGTGCGCCGGATCACTGCCAGGGCAGTGCATAGACGGCACCTCCTCCGGGAGGCTGCAGGGTTCTAGGCCGCGGGTAGCAGAACACAATCCCGACACCTTCATCATCGAGGGCACTGCCGTGCGCGGCGGGGGTCGGGCATCCGTTCACCTTCGGGTGGGCGGCTGACAGCAGAACAGTGGTGCAGCCTCTTCGACAGGCTCCCGGGCCGCGAGGTCGAGGAGTCCGAGAAGACGAGTGCCGAGGCGCGAACAGCGCCGACGTGCGTCCAATGCCCCAGGGCCACCCGGTCCAGGACGGTAAGACGCTGAAAGAGAGAGAGCAGACAATGGCGGGACAGAAGATCCGCATTCGCCTGAAGTCGTATGACCACGAGGTCATCGACACGTCCGCACGCAAGATCGTCGACACCGTGACCCGTGCGGGCGCGACCGTCGTCGGCCCCGTGCCCCTTCCGACCGAGAAGAACGTCGTGTGCGTCATCCGGTCGCCCCACAAGTACAAGGACAGCCGCGAGCACTTCGAGATGCGCACCCACAAGCGTCTGATCGACATCGTCGACCCGACGCCCAAGGCCGTCGACTCGCTGATGCGTCTCGACCTGCCGGCTGACGTCAACATCGAGATCAAGCTCTGAGGTCCGCCATGGTTGACATCAACTCCAAGGTTTCCAAGGGCATGCTCGGCACCAAGCTCGGCATGACCCAGGTCTGGAACGAGAACGGCAAGCTCGTTCCCGTCACCGTCATCGAGCTCGCGCCGAACGTGGTCACCCAGATCCGTACCCCCGAGAAGGACGGCTACAACGCCGTGCAGATCGCGTACGGCCAGATCGACCCCCGCAAGGTGAACAAGCCCCTCTCGGCTCACTTCGAGGCTGCCGGCGTCACGCCGCGTCGCCACGTGACCGAGGTCCGCACGGCCGACGCCGCCGACTACACCCTGGGCCAGGAGCTCACGGTGGACGGCACGTTCGAGGCCGGCCAGCTCGTCGACGTCGTCGGCACGAGCAAGGGCAAGGGCACCGCCGGTGTCATGAAGCGCCACAACTTCAAGGGCGTCTCGGCATCGCACGGTGCACACCGCAACCACCGCAAGCCCGGCTCCATCGGCGCATCGTCGACCCCGAGCCGCGTCTTCAAGGGCATGCGCATGGCCGGCCGTATGGGTGGCGAGCGCGTGACCGTCCTCAACCTCACGGTGCACGCCATCGACATCGAGAAGGGACTCATGCTCGTCAAGGGCGCCGTCCCCGGTGCTCGCGGCCGCATCGTCTACGTCCGCAACGCAGTGAAGGGTGCCTGACCATGGCTGACTCCACTCTCGCGCTCGACGTCCTCAAGGCAGACGGCAAGAAGGCAGGCTCCGTCGAGCTTCCCGCCGCTCTGTTCGACGTCAAGACGAACATCCCGCTCATCCACCAGGTCGTCGTCGCGCAGCTCGCGGCGGCTCGCCAGGGCACGCACTCGACCAAGCGTCGTGGTGAGGTCTCCGGTGCCGGCCGCAAGCCCTTCAAGCAGAAGGGCACGGGTAACGCCCGTCAGGGCTCGATCCGCGCGCCGCACATGACCGGCGGTGGCATCGTGCACGGCCCGAAGCCGCGCGACTACTCGCAGCGCACCCCCAAGAAGATGATCGCGGCCGCCCTGCTGGGCGCGCTCAGCGACCGCTTCCGGGGCGACCGCCTGCACGCGATCGACACGTTCGGCACCGACGGCGCGCCGTCGACCAAGGCTGCTGCGGGCTTCCTCGCCCAGGTCGCCACGTCGAAGAACGTCCTCGTGGTCATCGAGCGCGGCGACGAGCTCGCGCTCAAGAGCCTGCGCAACCTCGGCAACGTGCACCTGCTGTCGTACGACCAGCTCAACGCCTACGACGTGCTCGTCTCCGACGACATCGTCTTCACCCAGGCCGCGCTCGAGGGCTTCATCGCCTCCAAGTCCGGCGCCAACCAGGAGGTCTCCGCATGAGCGAGCAGGCATCTGTTCTCCAGACGGCCCTGAACAAGGACCCGCGCGACATCATCCTGAAGCCGGTCGTGTCCGAGAAGAGCTACGGCCTGATCGACGAGGGCAAGTACACCTTCCTCGTCGACCCGCGCGCTTCGAAGACCGAGATCAAGCTCGCCATCGAGAAGATCTTCGGCGTCAAGGTCGCGTCCGTCAACACGATCAACCGCGTCGGCAAGGCCCGTCGCACCCGCTTCGGCACCGGTAAGCGTAAGGACACCAAGCGCGCCATCGTGAGCCTGAAGTCGGGCACCATCGACATCTTCACGGCAATCGGCTGATCCGGGGGATAAAGGACAATCATGGCTATTCGCAAGTACAAGCCCACGACCCCGGGCCGTCGCGGCTCGTCGGTGGCTGACTTCGCCGAGATCACTCGATCGACGCCGGAGAAGTCGCTGCTGCGCCCGATCTCGAAGACCGGTGGTCGCAACAACCAGGGCCGCATCACGACCCGTCACATCGGTGGTGGCCACAAGCGCCAGTACCGCGTCATCGACTTCCGTCGCAATGACAAGGACGGCGTGAACGCCAAGGTCGCGCACATCGAGTACGACCCCAACCGCACCGCGCGCATCGCGCTGCTGCACTACTTCGACGGCGAGAAGCGCTACATCCTCGCGCCGGCGAAGCTGAAGCAGGGCGACATCGTCGAGTCGGGCCCCGCGGCGGACATCAAGCCGGGAAACAACCTCCCGCTGAAGAACATCCCGACGGGTACCGTCATCCACGCCATCGAGCTCCGCCCCGGCGGCGGCGCGAAGATGGCGCGCTCGGCCGGTGCATCGGTCCGCCTCGTCGCCAAGGACGGCCCCTACGCCCAGCTGCGTCTGCCCTCCGGTGAGATCCGTAACGTCGATGCGCGCTGCCGCGCGACCATCGGCGAGGTCGGCAACGCCGAGCAGTCGAACATCAACTGGGGCAAGGCCGGCCGCATGCGCTGGAAGGGCGTCCGCCCGACCGTCCGCGGTGTCGCGATGAACCCGGTCGACCACCCGCACGGTGGTGGTGAGGGCAAGACGTCCGGTGGACGTCACCCCGTCTCCCCGTGGGGTCAGGCCGAGGGCCGCACCCGCCACGCCAACAAGGAAAGCGACAAGTACATCGTGCGTCGTCGCAACGCCGGCAAGAAGCGCAAGTAGGAGTAAGAGAAGATGCCTCGCAGTCTCAAGAAGGGCCCCTTCGTCGACGAGCACCTGCTTCGCAAGGTGGTCGTGCAGAACGAAGCCGGCACGAAGAACGTCATCAAGACCTGGTCCCGCCGGTCCATGATCATCCCGGCCATGCTGGGTCACACGATCGCGGTCCACGACGGTCGCAAGCACATCCCCGTGTTTGTCTCCGAGACCATGGTCGGTCACAAGCTGGGCGAGTTCGCGCCCACCCGCACCTTCCGCGGCCACGAGAAGGACGACAAGAAGGGCCGCCGCCGCTGACGCGGTGGCGATAGAGGAGAGAGAAATGGTGGAGTCCATCGCACGCGTGCGACACATCCGCGTGACCCCTCAGAAGGCTCGTCGTGTCGTCGCGCTCATCAAGGGCAAGCAGGCCCAGGAGGCTCTGGCGATCCTGAAGTTCGCTCAGCAGTCCGCCAGTGAGCCGATCTACAAGCTTGTCGCGTCGGCCATGGCCAACGCGCAGGTCAAGGCGGATCGTGACGGCGAGTACCTCGACGAGCAGGACCTGTACGTGGCTAACGCCTACGTCGACGAGGGCACGACGCTCAAGCGTTTCCAGCCCCGTGCACAGGGTCGCGCTTTCCAGATCAAGAAGCGCACGAGCCACATCACGGTCGTGCTCTCGACGCCGGAGGCGGCTCCTGCCGCGGCCGGCGACAGCAACAAGAAGGCGAGCAAGTAATGGGACAGAAGGTCAACCCGTACGGCTTCCGCCTCGGCATCACCACGGACCACGTGTCGCGCTGGTTCTCCGACTCGACGAAGCCGGGTCAGCGTTACGCCGACTACGTGGCCGAGGACATCAAGATCCGTCGCCTGCTGCAGACGCAGCTCGACCGTGCCGGCGTCTCGAACATCGAGATCGAGCGCACCCGTGACCGCGTCCGCGTCGACATCCACACCGCCCGTCCGGGCATCGTGATCGGTCGTCGTGGTGCAGAGGCCGAGCGCATCCGCGGCGACCTCGAGAAGCTCACGGGCAAGCAGATCCAGCTGAACATCCTCGAGGTCAAGAACCCCGAGGCCGACGCTCAGCTGGTCGCCCAGGGCATCGCCGAGCAGCTCTCGGCTCGTGTGGCGTTCCGCCGCGCGATGCGCAAGGGTCTGCAGGGCGCGCAGCGCGCCGGCGCCAAGGGCATCCGCATCCAGGTCTCGGGCCGTCTCGGCGGCGCCGAGATGAGCCGGTCGGAGTTCTACCGCGAGGGTCGTGTGCCGCTGCACACGCTGCGCGCGAACATCGACTACGGCTTCTACGAGGCCAAGACCACCTTCGGCCGCATCGGCGTGAAGGTGTGGATCTACAAGGGCGACCTCACCGCCAAGGAGCTCGCGCGCGAGCAGGCCAACGCGCCGAAGTCGCGCCGTGACGACCGTGGTGACCGCCGCCGTGCCCCGCGCAACGAGGCACCTGTTGCAGAAGGAGCGTCGGCATAATGCTCATCCCCCGTAAGGTCAAGTACCGCAAGCAGCACCACCCGGGGCGCTCGGGTCAGGCCACCGGCGGCACGAAGGTCTCCTTCGGCGAGTACGGTATCCAGGCCCTCACCCCCGCGTACGTGACGAACCGTCAGATCGAGTCCGCTCGTATCGCGATGACCCGTCACATCAAGCGTGGCGGCAAGGTGTGGATCAACATCTACCCGGACCGTCCGCTCACGAAGAAGCCGGCCGAGACCCGCATGGGTTCCGGTAAGGGTTCCCCCGAGTGGTGGGTCGCCAACGTCAAGCCGGGCCGCGTCCTCTTCGAGGTCGCGGGTGTCGACGAGCAGCTCGCTCGCGAGGCACTGACCCGTGCAATCCACAAGCTGCCGCTCAAGGCACGCATCATCAAGCGCGAGGAGGGCGACGCGTAATGGCGATCGGCACCAAGGAGCTCGCTCCGGCAGAGCTCGACACGTTCGAAGACCAGCGCCTCGTTGAGGAGCTGCGCAAGGCCAAGGAGGAGCTGTTCAACCTCCGTTTCCAGTCGGCCACCGGCCAGCTGGAGAGCCACGGCCGCATCCGCGCCGTCAAGCGCGACATCGCGCGCCTCTACACGGTGATCCGCGAGCGCGAGCTGGGCATCCGTGCGACGCCCGCTCCGGTCGAGGCTCCCGCGAAGAAGGCGACCAAGTCGAAGGCGAAGAAGGCGGACGCCGCCGAGGACGCCCCGAAGGAAGAGGCTGAGTGATGGCCACCAAGAAGGAAGCGACTGTGGAGACGCAGGCCGCAGGACACGAGTCGTCTGAGCACGACGTCCGCGACTCCGCTGCCCGCGGCTACCGCAAGGCCCGCCGTGGCTATGTCGTCAGCGACAAGATGGACAAGACGATCGTCGTCGAGGTCGAGGACCGCGTGAAGCACCCGCTTTACGGCAAGGTCATCCGCCGGACGTCGAAGGTCAAGGCGCACGATGAGGCGAACTCCGCCGGCATCGGCGACCTGGTCCTGATCAACGAGACCCGCCCGCTGAGCGCCACCAAGCGCTGGCGTCTGGTGGAGATTCTGGAGAAGGCCAAGTGATTCAGCAGGAGTCCCGCCTCAAGGTCGCCGACAACACCGGCGCCAAGGAGCTGCTCACGATCCGCGTCCTCGGTGGCTCGCGCCGCCGCTACGCCGGTCTGGGCGACACCATCGTCGCGACCGTCAAGGACGCGATCCCCGGTGGCAACGTCAAGAAGGGCGACGTCGTCAAGGCGGTCATCGTCCGCACCAAGAAGGAGTCCCGTCGTCCCGACGGCTCCTACATCAAGTTCGACGAGAACGCCGCCGTCATCCTGAAGAACGACGGGGAGCCCCGCGGCACCCGTATCTTCGGGCCGGTCGGCCGTGAGCTTCGCGACAAGAAGTTCATGAAGATCGTCTCGCTGGCACCGGAGGTCATCTGATCATGGCGAAGATCAAGAAGGGCGACCTGGTTCAGGTCATCTCGGGCGCCAAGCCCGAGCGTGGTGGCGACCGCGGCAAGCAGGGCAAGGTCCTCGACGTCCTCGTCGGGCAGAACCGTGTCGTCGTCGAAGGCGTCAACTACGTCACCAAGCACACGCGCGTCGGTCAGACGCAGCGTGGCACCAAGACGGGTGGCCTCGAGACCGTCGAGGCGCCCATCCACATCTCGAACGTCGCACTCGTCGACCCCTCGACCAAGAAGCCGACCAAGGTCGGCCACCGGGTCGAGGAGCAGACCAAGGACGGCGTGAAGCGCACCGTCCGCGTGCGCTTCGCGAAGAAGAGCGGTAAGGACCTCTGATGGCAACGACCGACGCTGCGGTGGCTGGCAAGATCCAGCCCCGCCTGAAGGCGAAGTACAACGCCGAGATCAAGAAGGCTCTGCAGGACGAGTTCGGCTACGAGAACGTCATGCAGATCCCCGGCCTGGTCAAGGTCGTCGTGAACACCGGTGTCGGCGAGGCTGCTCGCGACAGCAAGGTGATCGATGGGGCGGTCGACGACCTCACCAAGATCACCGGCCAGAAGCCGATCGTCACCAAGGCCCGCAAGTCCATCGCGCAGTTCAAGCTGCGTGAGGGCCAGGCCATCGGCGCGCACGTCACCCTCCGTGGCGACCGTGCGTGGGAGTTCGTGGACCGCCTGGTGTCGCTCGCGCTGCCCCGCATCCGCGACTTCCGCGGTCTGTCGGGCAAGCAGTTCGACGGCAACGGCAACTACACCTTCGGTCTCCAGGAGCAGAGCGTGTTCCACGAGATCGATCAGGACAAGATCGACCGCGTCCGTGGTTTCGACATCACTGTCGTGACCTCGGCGAAGACGGACGACGAGGGACGCGCGCTGCTGCGTCACCTCGGCTTCCCGTTCCGCGCGGACGACGCCCAGGCGTGACCCTTCGACGGGCTCAGTGGTCTCCGTGTCACTGAGCCCGTCGATGTGCACGTACAATTGAAGATTGCGTGCTCATCGCAGGCCGTCTGTCGTGTAACGGCAGCCGGAACCTCATGATCGAAAGTAGACAACAATGACAATGACAGACCCGGTCGCAGACATGCTGACCCGTCTGCGCAACGCGAACTCGGCGCACCACGACACCGTGACGCTGCCGTCGAGCAAGCTCAAGACGCACATCGCAGAGATCCTCCAGCAGGAGGGCTACATCGCCGGTTGGGAGACCTCCGACGCTCGCGTGGGCAAGAACCTCACGCTGACGCTGAAGTACGGTCCGAACCGCGAGCGTTCGATCGCGGGCATCAAGCGCGTGTCGAAGCCCGGCCTGCGCGTGTACGCGAAGTCGACCGAGATCCCCACGGTCCTCGGCGGCCTCGGCGTGGCCATCCTGTCCACCTCCTCCGGTCTCCTCACGGACCGCCAGGCTGAGCAGAAGGGCGTGGGCGGAGAAGTTCTCGCCTACGTGTGGTAATCCGAAATGTCGCGTATTGGACGACTTCCCATCGACGTTCCCGCGGGCGTGACCGTTTCGGTCGACGGCCGCGAGGTCGCGGTGAAGGGCCCCAAGGGTGAGCTCACCCTGACGGTGGCCAGCCCCATCGAGGTGTCGGTCGAGGAGAACCAGGTTCTCGTCACCCGCCCCGACGACGAGCGCGAGTCCCGGTCTCTCCACGGCCTGACCCGCACGCTCATCAACAACAACATCATCGGCGTGACCCAGGGCTACACCAAGGGTCTCGAGGTCGTCGGCACCGGTTACCGCGTGCAGCAGAAGGGGAACTCGGTCGAGTTCGCCCTCGGCTTCTCGCACCCGGTCCTGATCGACCCGCCCGCCGGCATCACGCTCACGGTCGAGGGCACGAACAAGCTCACCGTCAGCGGGATCGACAAGCAGGCCGTCGGTGAGGCGGCTGCGAACATCCGCAAGATCCGCAAGCCCGAACCGTACAAGGGCAAGGGTGTGCGCTACGCCGGCGAGAACGTGCGTCGCAAGGCCGGAAAGAGTGGTAAGTAACCATGGCTCTCAAGTCAAAGTCTGACGCCCGCGCGCGTCGTCACGCCCGTCTTCGCAAGAAGATCGTGGGCACCGAGGTGCGTCCGCGCCTCGTCGTCAACCGTTCGGCGCGTCACGTCTTCGTGCAGCTCGTCGACGACAGTAAGGGCCACACGGTCGCCTCGGCCTCGACGCTCGAGACCGACCTGCGTTCGCTGGATGGCGACAAGACCGCCAAGGCTCGCAAGGTCGGCGAGCTCCTCGCCGAGCGCGCGAAGGCCGCAGGCGTTTCCGAGGCAGTGTTCGACCGTGGCGGCAACCGCTACGCGGGTCGTGTCGCCGCCATCGCCGACGGCGCCCGTGAAGGGGGTCTGGCACTGTGAGTGACAACAAGGAGAACGAAGTGACCGAAGCGGCTGCTGCCACTTCCGAGACGGCCGCCGGCACCACGCAGGCTGAGCCCTCTCGCGACCAGCGGGACGGCCGCCGCGGCGGACGTGACCGTAACCAGGGCGGCCGCGACCGCAACTCGCGCGACCGCGGCGACAACCAGTTCCTGGAGCGCGTCGTCACCATCAACCGCGTCTCGAAGGTCGTGAAGGGTGGTCGTCGCTTCAGCTTCACCGCTCTCGTGGTCGTCGGTGACGGCAACGGTCTGGTGGGCGTCGGCTACGGCAAGGCCCGTGAGGTCCCCCTGGCGATCTCGAAGGGTGTCGAAGAGGCCAAGCGCAACTTCTTCCGCGTCCCGCGCGTCGGCAGCACCATCCCGCACCCCGTGCAGGGTGAGTCGGCCGCCGGTGTGGTGCTCCTGCGCCCCGCCGCTGCCGGTACCGGTGTCATCGCCGGTGGTCCGGTCCGCGCCGTGCTCGAGTGCGCCGGCATCCACGACGTGCTGTCCAAGTCGCTCGGCTCGTCGAACACGATCAACATCGTGCACGCGACGGTCACCGCCCTGAAGGAGCTCGAGGAGCCCCGCGCCGTCGCCGCACGCCGTGGTCTCGAGTTCGACCAGGTCGCCCCGGCCCGGCTCGTCCGCGCCGAGGCCGAGGCCATCGCCGCACAGAAGGTAGGTGCCTGATGGCCGCGCGACTCAAGGTCACGCAGATCAAGTCCAAGGTGAGCGAGAAGCAGAACCAGCGCGACACGCTGCGCAGCCTCGGTCTCAAGCGGATCGGTGACACCACCGTCCGCCCCGACGACGCGCAGACGCGCGGCTACGTCAAGACCGTCGCCCACCTCGTCAAGGTTGAGGAGATCGACTAATGGCTGAGAAGAACGAGGCCGTCGAGGCCGAGAAGGCCACCAAGAAGGCGGCGGCTCCCAAGGCCGACGCTGCCAAGAAGCCCGCCGCGAAGAAGGCACCGGCCAAGACCAGTGCCGCCGATGCGAAGGCTGACGGCTCCGCGAAGGCTGCGCCGAAGAAGGACGCCCCGGCGTCCCGCCCCGGTGTGCTGAAGGTCCACCACCTGCGTCCCGTCCCCGGGTCCAACACCGCGAAGACCCGTGTCGGTCGCGGTGAGGGCTCGAAGGGCAAGACGGCCGGTCGCGGCACGAAGGGCACCAAGGCCCGCAACACCGTGCGCGTCGGCTTCGAGGGTGGCCAGATGCCGCTGCACATGCGCACGCCGAAGCTGCGCGGCTTCAAGAACCCGTTCCGCGTCGAGTACCAGGTCGTGAACCTGGAGAAGCTCGCCGAGCTCTACCCCCAGGGTGGCGACGTCACCGTCAGCGACCTGGTCGCCAAGGGTGCGGTTCGCAAGAACGAGAAGGTCAAGGTTCTCGGCAACGGCGACATCGCCGTGAAGCTCACCGTCGCGGTCGACAAGGTCTCGGGTTCTGCCGAGCAGAAGATCGTGGCTGCGGGCGGATCCGTCAAGTAACCACTGCGGAAGAGGGGTCGGAGATTCTCCGGCCCCTCTTCTGGTTCGGCGGGGGAGAAGCCGACCGCACGCATTCCCCCGGCCTCGGAGTGGGTTACCCTGGTGTTTCAGCCGCCCCTCGGGGGTTCGGCCACCTTTTCAGGAGGAACGTTCTTGTTTAGCGCCATCGCGCGGATCTTCCGCACGCCCGACCTGCGTCGGAAGATCGGTTTCACTCTCGCGATCATCGCGATCTACCGCCTCGGCTCGAACGTCCCCGCGCCGTTCGTCAACTTCCCGAACGTCGAGCAGTGTCTCGCGGCCAACGCCGGCACCGAGGGTCTGCTCGGACTCGTCAACCTCTTCTCCGGCGGCGCACTGCTGCAGCTGTCGATCTTCGCGCTCGGCGTCATGCCGTACATCACCGCGACGATCATCACCCAGCTCCTGCGCGTCGTCATCCCGCACTTCGAGGCGCTGCACAAGGAAGGCCAGGCCGGGCAGGCCAAGCTGACCCAGTACACGCGGTACCTCACGATCGCCCTCGCGCTCCTGCAGTCCACGACGCTCGTCACCGTGGCTCGCACCGGCCAGCTCTTCGGTACGACCGACATCGGCGCGTGCACCCAGCTCCTCACGAACGACGTCTGGTGGGCGCAGGTGCTCATCATCATGGCGATGACGGCCGGTACCGGTCTGATCATGTGGTTCGCCGAGCTCGTCACCGAGCGCGGCATCGGCAACGGCATGTCGCTGCTGATCTTCACCTCGATCGCCGCGACGTTCCCCGGCGCGATGTCGATCATCTGGCAGACCCGGGGCTTCGAGGTCTTCCTCCTCGTGCTGCTCGTCGGCATCATCGTGATGGGACTCGTGGTGTTCGTCGAGCAGTCGCAGCGGCGCATCCCCGTGCAGTACGCGAAGCGCATGGTGGGCCGTCGCACCTACGGCGGCACGAACACGTACATCCCGATCAAGGTGAACATGGCCGGTGTGATCCCCGTCATCTTCGCCTCGTCGCTGCTGTACATCCCCGCGCTCATCGCCCAGTTCAACACCCCGCAGGACGGCTCCACCCCGCCCGCGTGGGTCAGCTGGGTCAGCGCGAACTTCACCACCGGCAACAGCCCGATCTACATGGCGGCGTACTTCCTGCTGATCATCGGGTTCACCTACTTCTACGTCGCGATCACGTTCAATCCGGTCGAGGTCGCCGACAACATGAAGAAGTACGGCGGCTTCATCCCCGGGATCCGGGCCGGCCGTCCGACCGCGGAGTACCTGGACTACGTGCTCACCCGCATCACGCTCCCCGGTTCCCTCTACCTGGGCCTGATCGCCCTGATCCCGCTCATCGCGCTTGCGACGGTCGGCGCCAACCAGAACTTCCCGTTCGGCGGCGCGTCGATCCTCATCATCGTCGGCGTGGGTCTCGAGACGGTCAAGCAGATCGACGCCCAGCTGCAGCAGCGACACTACGAAGGACTTCTCCGATGACAGTGCCCCACCTGGTCCCTGAGCCCGTCGAAGGGCGCCGACCCACTGCCCGTTTGCTCATCGTCGGCCCCCAGGGTTCCGGCAAGGGCACCCAGGGTGTGCGCATCGCCGAGTCCTACGGCATCCCCGTCGTCTCGACCGGCGACATCTTCCGCGCGAACATCAAGGAGGGGACGCCGCTCGGCCAGCAGGTCACCGCGATCCTCGACAAGGGCGACCTGGTGCCCGACGAGCTGACCAGCGAGATCGTGCGCGACCGGCTGAGCCAGGAGGACGCGGAGAACGGCTTCCTCCTCGACGGCTACCCCCGCAACACCGCGCAGGTGGCGCACCTCGATGCGTTCCTCGAAGGACGCGGCGAGGCGCTGGACGCGGTGATCCTCCTCGACGTCCCGCGGGAGGAGAGCATCGCCCGCCTCGCCCTTCGCGCTGCGGAGCAGGGGCGTTCCGACGACACCGACGAGGCCATCGCGCACCGACTCGACATCTACGAGAAGGAGACGGCGCCGATCATCGAGGTCTACAGCAGCCGGGGCATCGTCGACCGCATCGACGGTGTGGGCTCGCTCGAGGAGATCACGGAGCGCATCGCCGCCGCTCTGGCCGCTCGCGGGCTGCGTTCCCCCGCCTCCGCCGCCTGAGATGTTCCGCCGCTCGATCTACAAGACCCCGGCTCAGCTACGAGCCATGGTCGAACCCGGACTCATCACCGCCGAGGCCCTGGACGCCGTCCGCGCCCTCATCAAGCCGGGGGTGAAGACGATCGAGCTCGACGCCGCCGCGAACCGCGCCATCCTGCAGCGGGGTGCGGAGTCGAACTTCCAGCTCGTCAAGGGCTATCACCACACGATCTGCGTCTCGGTCAACGAGCAGGTCGTGCACGGCATCCCGGGGGAGCGGGTCCTCCAGCCCGGCGACATCGTCTCGGTCGACTGCGGAGCCCAGTTCGAGGGCTGGAACGGGGACAGCGCGATCACCGTCGTCGTCCCGGATCCCGAACACCCTGAGCTCGTGGCCCGCCGTGAGGAGCTCTCGCGTGTGACGGAGGGGTCGATGTGGGCGGGGATCGCCGCGATGGCCTCGGCGTCCTCGATCGACGAGATCGGCGCCGCGATCCAGGACTACATCGAGGCGCAGGGGCCGTCCGCCGTGAGCGGCGAGCCCTACGGCATCCTCCGCGAGTACGTCGGTCACGGCATCGGTCGGAAGATGCACGAGGCCCCCAGCGTCTTCAACTACCGGACACCGGACCGCGGCGCGGACGTGAAGCCCGGACTCGTGCTCGCCATCGAGCCGATGGTCACCGCCGGGGGTGAGGCGACGTTCGTGGAGGACGACGACTGGACGGTCACCACGGTCGACGGCACCGACGGCTCACATTGGGAACATAGCGTCGCCCTGCATGATGGGGGCATCTGGGTGCTCACCGCGCCCGATGGTGGAAGAGCCGGACTCGCCCCGTTCGGGGTCGAGCCTCGAGAGATCGGAAAGTAATGGCAGCGGCGAAGAGCAACACCAACTGGTTCGCGATCGGCGTCTCCATCGCCGTCGTCGTGGTCCTGGTGGCCCTCGGCGGACTCGTGGTGTTCCTCAACAACCAGGCGACGTCTCCCGGCGCCACCCCGTCCGCCAGCGACAACTTCGACGCCGAGGCCGGCTCCGTCTCCATGGGCGACGGCGACACGACCGTGTCGGTCTTCCTCGACTTCCAGTGCCCGGTCTGCAAGTCCTTCGAGGACCAGTTCGGTGCGGCGCTCGAGGCGAAGGCCCAGAGCGGGGAGATCACGCTCGAGCAGCACCCCATCGCGATCCTCGACCGCTTCTCTCAGGGCACCGAGTTCTCCTCCCGTTCGGCCGGCGCGGCGTTCTGCGTCGCCGAGTCGGACTCCGACCTGTACTTCGACTACGCCAAGGTCCTGTTCGAGAACCAGCCGGCGGAGAACACCCCCGGCCTGACGAACGAACAGCTCGCCGAGTTCGCCACCCAGGTCGGCGCCGGCGACGACGTCGTGTCCTGCATCACGGACGAGACGTACCGCAAGTTCGGCGCCGCACAGGCGAAGAGCAACGACATCCAGGGCACGCCGACCGTCGAGATCGACGGAGAGCGCCTCGACCTGCAGAACCAGGAAGACATGAAGCGGTTCACCGACCTGCTCGGCTGACACCCGCCCATCCGCTCGACGCCCCGTCCGGCCAAGTTGCCGGATGGGGCGTCGTCGGATAACATAGATCTTTGGTGCCTTGTGCCATGCGTTCGGCGTGTCCGATCCGGCCCGGTACCGCACACCACCCACCCACCGCAGATCGACCGATCTGCAGAAGCGTCAGCGAGGCTATGGCTAAGAAAGACGGTGTCATCGAGATCGAGGGCGTGATCTCCGAGGCTCTCCCCAACGCGATGTTCCGCGTTGAGCTCAGCAACGGACACAAGGTCCTGGCAACGATCTCCGGAAAGATGCGGCAGAACTACATCCGCATCATCCCCGAGGACCGTGTGGTCGTGGAGCTCAGCCCCTACGACCTGACCCGCGGCCGCATCGTCTATCGCTACCGCTGATCGGTCGAGAAGTAACACCCCAGGCTTCGCGCCTGCCCGGTGAAGACAGCGAACAGGAAACATCATGAAGGTCAACCCCAGCGTCAAGCCGATCTGCGACCACTGCAAGGTGATCCGCCGCCACGGCCGCGTCATGGTGATCTGCAAGAGCAACCCGCGTCACAAGCAGCGCCAGGGCTGAGCGCCCCCGCTGCGTGAGCGCCGCTCTCGCAATCTCATAACTCAATACGAAACGGCAGGATCAGACGCTTCGATCCTTCGACAGGCTCAGGAACCCAGGTTCCCGCCTGTCGGACGACGCGGAGCTGACACCTCGGGGCGGAGGCCCGGGCACCGATCCTGCTCCACACCTCCACAACACCCAGGAGAACCGCATGGCACGTCTTGCCGGCGTTGACATCCCGCGCGACAAGCGCGTGGTGATCGCCCTTACCTACATCTACGGCGTCGGCCGTACCCGCTCCGTCGAGATCCTCAAGGCGACCGACATCGACGAGAGCATCCGCGTGAAGGACCTCAGCGACGACCAGCTCGTCGCCCTCCGCGACTACATCGAAGGCAACTACAAGGTGGAGGGTGACCTGCGCCGCGAGGTCGCCGCAGACATCCGCCGCAAGGTCGAGATCGGCTCCTACGAGGGCATCCGCCACCGTCGTGGTCTCCCGGTCCGCGGTCAGCGCACCAAGACCAACGCCCGTACCCGCAAGGGCCCGAAGCGCACCGTCGCCGGCAAGAAGAAGGCCCGCTAAGCAGCGGCCAGGGACTAGGAGAACACTTTCATGGCTGCACCCAAGGCCGCCGCGCGCAAGCCGCGCCGCAAGGAAAAGAAGAACATCGCGCTGGGCCAGGCCCACATCAAGTCGACGTTCAACAACACCATCGTTTCGATCACCGACCCGTCCGGCGCCGTCATCGCCTGGGCCTCGTCGGGTGGCGTGGGCTTCAAGGGCTCCCGCAAGTCGACCCCGTACGCCGCCGGCATGGCAGCGGAGTCCGCTGCCCGCCAGGCTGCGGAGCACGGCGTGAAGAAGGTCGACGTCCTCGTGAAGGGTCCGGGCTCCGGCCGCGAGACCGCGATCCGCTCGCTGCAGGCCGCCGGCCTCGAGGTGGGTTCGATCCAGGACGTCACCCCGCAGGCGCACAACGGCTGCCGTCCGCCGAAGCGCCGCCGCGTCTGATGCGTGTGCCGAGCCGCTCGTCCTTCGGGTCGAGCGGCTCGGCGCCCCGCGTGGGGCATCGACTTCCACAACTCAAGACCTCACCCCACCACATGTCATATAGCGGGCATGTGATCGAAAGGAACACAGAGTGCTTATTGCACAGCGTCCCACACTGACCGAGGAAAAGATCGTCGAGAACCGGAGCCGGTTCATCATCGAGCCTCTGGAGCCCGGCTTCGGCTACACGATCGGCAACGCGCTGCGCCGCAGCCTGCTGTCGTCGATCCCCGGTGCCGCTGTCACCAGCGTCCGCATCGACGGTGTGCTGCACGAGTTCAGCACGATCCCCGGCGTGAAGGAGGATGTCACCGAGATCATCCTCAACATCAAGCAGCTGGTCGTCTCCAGCGAGCGCGACGAGCCCATCACCGCGTACCTCCGCAAGACCGGTGCCGGTGAAGTGACCGCCGCCGACATCTCGGCTCCGGCCGGTGTCGAGGTGCACAACCCCGAGCTCGTCATCGCGACGCTCAACGACACCGCCAAGTTCGAGCTCGAGCTCACCATCGAGCGCGGCCGTGGCTACGTCTCCGCGACGCAGAACCGCAACGAGTACGCCGAGGCCGGTCAGATCCCGATCGACTCGATCTACTCGCCCGTGCTCAAGGTCAGCTACCGCGTCGACGCCACCCGTGCCGGTGAGCGCACCGACTTCGACAAGCTCATCCTCGACGTCGAGACCAAGTCGGCGATCAGCCCGCGCGACGCCGTGGCCTCGGCTGCCAAGACGCTCACCGAGCTGTTCGGTCTCGCCCGCGAGCTGAACGTCGAGGCCGAGGGCATCGAGATCGGCCCGGCGCCGGTGGAGGCTGTGAACTCCAGCGAGCTGTCGATGCCGATCGAGGACCTCGACCTGTCGGTCCGCTCGTACAACTGCCTGAAGCGTGAGGGCATCAACACCGTTTCTGAGCTCGTCGCCCTGTCGGAGACGCAGCTCATGAACATCCGCAATTTCGGCCAGAAGTCGGTCGACGAGGTGCGCGACAAGCTCATCTCGCTCGGTCTGTCGCTCAAGGATTCGGTGCCCGGTTTCGACGGCGCCCACTTCTACGGCGGCAGCGAAGACGAGTCCTTCTGATACCCGACCCTTTCTGACCAGGAGTTAGACGATTATGCCCAAGCCCACCAAGGGTCCCCGCCTCGGAGGCGGCCCCGCCCACGAGCGCCTGCTGCTTGCCAACCTCGCCGCTGCGCTGTACACCCACAAGTCGATCAAGACGACCGAGACGAAGGCCAAGCGCCTGCGTCCGCTCGCCGAGCGCCTCATCACCTTCGCCAAGCGGGGCGACCTGCACGCCCGCCGTCGCGTGCTGTCGGTCATCGGTGACAAGGAAGTCGTGCACGTCCTGTTCAACGAGATCGCTCCGCTCGTCGCGGACCGCGAGGGTGGCTACACGCGCATCACCAAGGTCGGCAACCGCAAGGGCGACAACGCTCCCATGGCCGTGATCGAGCTCGTCCTCGAGCCCGTCACCCCGAAGGCGAAGTCGACCAAGAAGGCCGCCGCGGCTCCGAAGGACGAGAAGCCCGCCGCCGAGGAGGCTCCCGCCGAGGAGACCGTCGAGGCTCCCGCGGACGAGACCCCCGCCGACGACACGGCTGCCGAGGCCGGCGCCGAGTCGCAGGCCGAGGGCGAGGCCGCCGAGGCCGCCGCCGAGGACGCTGTCGAGAAGAAGTCCGAGTAAGGACCTCTCTCCCCACGAAGCCCGCCGCCCCTTCCGGGGTGGCGGGCTTCGTCGTTCATCGAGGGGCGGTGATCCGGTAGCGTGCCCCTGGCCGTCCCTTCGTGGAGTAGTCCAGCGAGCGCACCGCCTGTCCGGTCGCCGCGAGGTGCTCCAGGTAGCGGCGGGCACTGACGCGGGAGATGGCCAGGTCGTCGCCGATCTCGGTCGCCGAGGCGTCGGGCCGGGCCGCGAGGGCAGCAGAGACCCGCTCCAGCGTCTCCGCGCTCAGTCCCTTCGGGAGGCCGTAGCGCTCCCGGAAGGCGATGATGGCGTCGGCCGCCTCGACCCGGCGAACGACGTCGTGCAGCTCGGTGTGGTCGCGGAGCAGGAGTGTCGCCCCCACATCGGCGGAGCCGTTCCCGGACGCCGTGCTCCGGGCGACGAGCACATGCGAGCCGACGATCACGGGGCGTCCCGCGGCCTCGCCCTCGCGGAGCACCGTGGCGAGCTCGGTGCCGAGGACCTCGTCCGCGGGAGCGCCGTCGAGGTCGGCGGCATCGCGACCGAGGAATCGTGCGGCCGCGTCGTTGACCAGGGTGATCCGCCCGGCCCCGTCCACCGTCACGACGCCTTCGCTCAGCCCGTGCAGGGTCGTCTCCTGGTTCTTGACGAGCGCCGCGATCTGGTGCGGCTCGAGACGGTAGATGCGGCGACGGATGAACGACGTCACCCACGCGGCGCCGAAGACCCCGAGCACCGCCGCAGCGAGCATGGCGGAGATGAGTCCCACGAGGTTGCTGGTGAACTCCTCGTTCAGCTCCGACTCCAGGATGCCGACCGAGGCCGTGCCGATCACCGCGCCGTCCTCGTCGCGGATGGGCACCTTCACCCGCCACGACGTCCCGAGCGTGCCGGTCTGCGTGCCCACGAAGACCTCCCCGCCCAGCGGGATCGACGGGTCGGTGGACACCCGCTCCCCGATGCGGTCGGTGTTCGGATGCGAGTATCGGATGCCCTCGTCGTTGGCGACCACCACGTAGGCGAGGTCGGAGGCCTCGCGGATGACCTCGGCGACCGGCTGGATGGCGGCGGCCGGATCCTCGTCGTCGAACGCATCGAGGACGACGGGGAGTGCGGCGACGGACTGGGCGACCGCCTGCATGCGGTCCTTGTAGGCCTCGCGGAGCGCGTTCTCCTGGAACGCTCCGGCGGCGATGCCGGTGCCGAGGGTCACCAGGAACACGATCAGCGCCTGCAGCGCGAGCAGCTGCACGCGGAGCGTCATCTTCGAGGCCACGGGTCCATTCTCCCGGCTGGGTTCCCGGGCCGCGAGCCGCCGGCAGAGGTGTTCGCGACCAATAGTTACGGAACGCGACCAATGGTTTCCGAAGGTTGAGCGTGCGCATCTGCGCCTCGACAGTGGACGGATTGCATCCGAACGCTCAAGGAGGAGCGCCATGAATCATGCCCGCATCGGGACTCTCGCCGCGGCCGTCGCCGCGACCGCCCTCGTCCTCACCTCGTGCTCGACGACCGACGGCGGAGCCGCCGGCTCGGACGGCGATGAGGCGGTCGCCATCACCGACGTGAACATCGTCGTCCCCGCCGACCCGGGCGGAGGGTGGGACCAGACGGGCCGGGCCCTGTCGCAGCTGCTCACGCAGGAGGACATCGTCGGCTCGGCGCCCGTCACCAACGTCGGCGGCGCGGGCGGCACGGTCGGCCTCGCACAGCTCGCCAACGAGAAGGACCCGGCCACGCTCATGGTCATGGGCCTCGTGATGGTGGGAGCGGTGGAGACCAACGCCTCCGCCGTGCGCATCGAGGACATGACACCGATCGCCCGGCTCACGGATGAACCGCTCGTCGTGGTCGTGCCCGCCGACTCGGAGTACGACACGCTGGAAGACCTCGTCGAGGATGTCGTGGACAAGGGCCAGGAGGTCACGATCACCGGCGGTTCCGCGGGAGGAGCCGATCACATCCTCGCCGGGCTGCTGCTCGAGGAGGCGGGGCTCGACGGCGCGGAGATCGCCGAGAAGCTGAACTACACGCCCAACTCGGGCGGCGGCGAGGCGACGTCGCTGATCCTCGGCGGCAAGGTCTCGGCGGGCATCTCCGGTGTCGGCGAGTTCCTGCAGCACATCGAGGCCGGGACCATGAAGGCCCTCGCCGTCTCGTCGGAGGAGCCGGTCACACAGCTGCCGGACGTCGACACGATCACCGACTCCGGATACGACGTCGTGCTCACCAACTGGCGCGGTGTGATCGCCCCGGGCGGGATCAGCGACGCCGAGCGCTCGGAGCTCGAGCGCCTCGTCACCGAGCTGGAGGCGTCCGACGCGTGGAAGGACGAGCTGGAGACGCGAGGGTGGGCGGACGCGTTCCTCACGGGCGCGGAGTTCGACGAGTTCCTGGACGGCAACATCGCCGAGGTCACCACGACGCTGCAGAACATCGGGCTGGTCGGCTGAGATGACGACCGGGTCTTCCGGACCCGGCGAGGAGGTGCGGACCGACGCCCGTCGGTCCGCACGCCTCGTCGCGTCCCTCCCGCGGGGGGAGCTCGTCTTCGCCCTGCTCATGGTGGCCCTCGGCGTGTTCGCGTTCGCCGGGGTCTTCACCATCCATGTGCCCGCAGGCGGCCAGGTGGGGCCGACGGTCTTTCCGCTGTTCGTCTCCGTGCTGCTGCTCGGTTCGTCGCTCGCCGTCGTCGTGAGCATCTTCCGCGGACACCGCGGTGTGCCGGAGGACGGAGAGGACGTCGATCAGAGCCTCCCGACCGACTGGCTGACGCTCGTGAAGATCGTGGCGCTGGTGGTCGCGCACCTGCTCCTCATCGAACCGCTCGGCTGGGCACCCGCCGCGGCCCTGCTGTTCGGCGGCGTCGCCTGGGCGCTCGGCGCGCGGCGCTGGTGGATGGCGCTCCTCATCGGCGCGATCATCGCGCTGGTCGTGCAGGTCGTGTTCGGCGGTCTGCTCGGGCTGTCGCTCCCGTGGGGACCGGCGCTCGGCTGGTTGGGAAGGATGTTCTGATGGACAGCTGGAGTCTGCTCCTCGAGGGGTTCGCGACCGCGCTGCAGCCCCACTACCTCGTCTTCGCCTTCTTCGGCGTGCTGATCGGCACCGCCGTGGGCGTCCTTCCCGGGATCGGGCCGGCGATGACGGTCGCCCTGCTGCTCCCGCTCACCTACACGCTGGAACCCGCCGCAGCGCTCATCACGTTCGCGGGGATCTACTACGGCGGGATGTACGGGGGGTCGACCACGAGCATCCTCCTGAACACGCCGGGGGAGTCGTCGTCGATCGTGACGGCGATCGAGGGCAACAAGATGGCCAAGCTCGGGCGGGGAGCGGCGGCGCTGGCCACCGCGGCGCTCGGGTCGTTCGTCGCGGGCACCCTGGCGACCGTCGGCCTGACGCTGCTCGCCCCGGTACTCGCGCAGTTCGCCGTGAACCTCGGGCCGGCCGACTACGTCGCCCTCATCGTCGTGGCCTTCGTCACGGTCGGTGCGCTCATGGGGTCCTCCGTGTCGCGTGGCCTGCTGTCGCTCGGCGTCGGTCTGTTCCTCGGCCTGGTCGGCACCGACTGGCTCTCGGGGCAGCAGCGCTACACGCTCGGCCTGCTCCCGTTGGCGGACGGCATCGACGTGGTGCTCGTGGCGGTCGGGCTCTTCGCCGTCGGCGAGACGCTCTACGTCGCGGCCCGGCTGCGTCACGGCGCGATCGACGTGATCCCCGTCTCCCGTGGGTGGCGCAGCTGGATGACGAAGGACGACTGGCGTCGGTCGTGGAAGCCCTGGCTCCGCGGCACCGCCATCGGCTTCCCGATCGGCACGATCCCGGCCGGCGGGGCCGACGTGGCGACCTTCCTGTCCTACGCCACCGAGCGCAAGCTCTCCCGCCGCAAGGACGAGTTCGGCCGCGGGGCCATCGAGGGTGTCGCGGGCCCGGAGTCGGCGAACAACGCGGCCGCCGCGGGCGTGCTCGTGCCGCTGCTGACGCTGGGCCTGCCGACGACGGCGACGGCGGCGATCATCCTCACCGCGTTCCAGACCTACGGCCTGCAGCCCGGGCCGCAGCTGTTCACCGGACAGGCGGACCTCGTCTGGGCGCTGGTGGCGAGCCTCTACATCGGCAACGTGATCCTGCTCGTGCTGAATCTGCCCCTGGTGGGCATGTGGGTGAAGCTCCTGCAGATCCCGCGGCCGTACCTGTACGCCGGCATCCTCCTGTTCGCCGCCTTCGGGGCGTACGCGCTGAACTTCGCGGTCGTCGACATCCTCATCCTGCTGATCATCGGCGTCCTCGGCTACTTCCTGAGGCGGTACGGATTCCCGGTGGCGCCGTTGGTGGTGGGCATGATCCTCGGGCCGATGGGGGAGGAGCAGCTCCGTCGTGCGCTGCAGCTCAGCCAGGGCGACCTGACGACGCTCATCGCGCAGCCGTTCTCCGCGGTCGCCTACGTCATCCTCGCGCTGCTCATCGCCGGCGGGCTGTGGCTGCGGCGCCGGCAGCGACGCTACGAGCAGGCGCTCACGGAGTCCATCGCGGTGCCCGTCAAAGCGGACTCGGAGGTCTGTCCCGGCACGATTCGAGCGGGGGAGAGGCCGGGAGTAGGCTGATCCGGTGAACGATGCGACGGTCCTGAAACGCGGGCCTCGCGCCTACGCGGCATTCATCGGCATCGGCCTCCTCGCCGGCCTCCTCTCCGGTCTCTTCGGCGTCGGCGGCGGCACGGTCATCGTCCCGCTGCTGGTGCTCCTGCTCGCGTTCGACCAGCGGCTCGCGGCCGGAACCTCGCTGGCGGCGATCGTCCCGACGGCGACCGTCGGCGTCATCTCCTACGCCGCATCGGGCTCCGTCGCCTGGATCCCGGCGCTGATCCTCGCCGCCGGGGCCGTGGTCGGCGCGCAGATCGGTACCCGCCTGCTCCCGCGGATCTCGCAGACCGCGCTCCGCTGGGGCTTCGTCGGCTTCCTCGTCGTCGTGATCGTGAGCCTCTTCCTCGTGATCCCCTCGCGCGACGCCGTCTTCGAGCTCACCTGGCTGACCGGGATCGCCCTGGTGGTCGTCGGAATCGGCACCGGCGTCCTGGCCGGACTCATCGGCGTCGGCGGCGGTGTCATCGTGGTCCCGGTACTCATGCTCGCGTTCGGGACGAGCGACCTCGTCGCGAAGGGCACGTCGCTGCTCATGATGATCCCGACCGCTCTCTCCGGCACGGTCGGCAATCTCCGCAACCGCAACGTCGACCTCCTGGCCGCGCTGCTCATCGGCGTCTCGGCGTGCACCACCACGGCCCTCGGCGCGTGGCTGGCGACCATCGTCGACCCGACCGTCGGGAACCTCCTCTTCGCCGCGTATCTCATGGTGATCGCCGTGCAGATGGCCCTCAAGGCCGTCCGCGGCCGCCGGCGCGGCTGACCGTCCGTGAGGATGAAGGGATCTTCATCCTCACCTCATCTCCTCCTCATCCGCCCCGGGCACGATGGAGGCATGAGCACCGCACGACGCATCCTGATCCCCGGCGCACTGATCGCGGTGCCCGTGGCGTTCGCGATCGGGAGTGTCGCGCTCGCGCAGATGCCGGCGTCCCCCCGGCTGCCGGAGACGCCGCTCATCGTCCAGCTCGCGACGCCGACTCCGACGCCCGCTCCCACGCCGACACCCACGGAGTCGGTCGTCCCCGCACCCGCCCCGCCGCCCGCGCCGGCTCCCGCGCCGGCTCCCGCGCCGGCTCCCGCGCCGGCTCCACCGGTGGACGATGACGATGACGACGACGGAGGCGACGATGACTGAGCCCCAGGCCGCGCAGCGACCCGGCGCCCCGCTGCGTACCCTGCGCCGCCGCGCGCTTCCCGCCCGCTGGCGGATCACGCTCTGGATCATCCTCAGCACCATGATCACCGTGCTGGCGATCGGGCTCATCGGCCGCAGCGTCTTCCTCGCCGCGGTCGAGCAGACGGCGAACGGAGAGATCGAGCAGGAGGCGGCGGAGTTCGCCCGCTTCGCGGAGGACGCCGCATCCGGAGGGCTCACGACCGCCGAGGAGCTGCTCCGGGAGTACGTCGCACGGCAGTCCGTGCACGAGGATGAGGTCGTCATCGCGGCCCTCGACGGCATCCCGGTGGCGGTCGCCGAAGACGGCGGCGCGCGCACTCTGGAGACCCACGCGACGCTGGTGGAGCGGATGCTCACGGACATCGCGGTCTCCGGAGCCTTGGCCACGCCCGAGACCGGCCCGGTCCGCTGGGGGCGGATGGACTTCACGGGCGGAGGACAGGACGGGGCGGTGCTGATCGTGCAGTTCACCGCAGAGCCGCGTGCGCAGGTGGACCGCAGCTTCGGGGCGATCGCCTGGGTCGCCCTCATCGGGGTCCTCCTCAGCTCCGGTGTCGCCTGGCTCGTCGCCGGTCAGATCCTCGCGCCGGTCCGCGAGGTCTACCGGGTGGCGCGGGACATCGGCGAGCACGACCTCACCGCTCGCGTGCCGGTCGAGGGGAGCGACGACATCGCCGCCGTCGCCACGACGTTCAACCAGATGCTCGACCGGCTGGAGGCCGTGCACGCCACGCAGCAGCGCTTCGTCGACGACGCGGGTCATGAGCTGCGTACGCCGATCACGATCGTCCGCGGTCACCTCGAGCTCCTCAGCGAAGACCCCGAGGAGCGCGCGGCGACCCTGCGCCTCGTCAGCGAGGAGTTGGACCGCATGAGCCGTATCGTCACGGACCTCCTGGTGCTGGCGCGCGCGGAGCAGCCCGACTTCGTGCGCCTGGCCGCGTGCGACATCGCGACCCTCACACTCGACGTCGAGGCGAAGGCGCAGATGCTGGGCGAACGACGCTGGCAGTTGATGGAGGTCGCCGAGGGCGTCGTCCCCCTCGACCCGCAGCGCGTGACGCAGGCCGTGCTCCAGCTCGCCGCCAACGCGGTCCAGGTCACCGCAGACGGCGACACGATCCGGATCGGCTCGCGCTTCGAGGGGGACGGCCCCGAGCGGCGGCTGCGGCTCTGGGTGCAGGACACCGGTCCCGGTGTGGCACCGGCCGACGCCGAGCGCATCTTCGACCGCTTCACCCGCGGGGACAGTGCGGGTGCGCGCCGCGGCTCGGGGCTCGGCCTCGCGATCGTGCGGGCCATCACCGACGGGCACGGCGGCTCGGCCTGGGTCGACAGCGTGCTGGGCGAGGGGGCCGCATTCGGGATCGACCTGCCCGCACCCGTCCAAGACACGGACCCCATCGAAGGGAAGAGCTGACATGCGCCGCATCCTCATCGCGGAGGACGATCCGCACATCACGTCCTTCGTGCGCCGCGGACTCCGTGCTGCCGGCTACGACACCGCCGACGCGACCGATGGTCACACCGCGCTGCTCATGGCCCGCAGCGGGCTGTTCGACCTCGTCGTCCTCGACATCGGCCTCGGCGGGATGGACGGCTTCGACGTCCTCGCCCACCTCCGCGGCGAGGGGGTTTCCACGCCGGTCGTCATCCTCACGGCACGGGACTCCGTGATCGACACCGTCCGGGGACTCGAAGGGGGTGCGAACGACTACATGACCAAGCCGTTCCAGTTCGCGGAGCTGCTCGCCCGGGTGCGGCTGCGGATCGGCGACGGGGAAGGGCGCAGCGGCGGGGCCTCGTTGGCCCACGGTGACGTCAGCGTGGACGTGCGGTCGCGGACGGTGACCGTCGCCGGCGAGGTGCGCGAGCTCACCTCACGCGAGTTCGCGCTGCTGGAGGTGTTCCTGCAGAACCCCGGTCAGGTGCTCTCCCGCGACCAGCTCATCGGCCATGTGTGGGGTATGGACTTCGATCCCGCGTCGAACGTCGTCGACGTCTACGTGCGCGCGCTCCGCGGCAAGATCGGGACCGACCGCATCGAGACGGTGCGGGGAGCGGGGTACCGGTTCCGATGAACGATCCCGCCGCTCCTCCCGCCTCGACGGCGCGCACCCGCTTCGCGACCGTCCCGCCGCGGCGCACCGGCCCCCTCCCGATCATCAGCCGTCCGGATGCGGCGAAGCCGCGACGCGCACTTCCCCTCATCGGTCTCGTGCTCGTCGTGGCGATGGGCGCGGCGATGGTCATCGGCGCGCTGAACCCGGAGGCGAGCGGGCGCGGGATCACGGTGCCGATCGCCGTCACGCTGACGGTGTTCCTCCTCGCGGTCTGGGCGTGGAGCGCGACGCGCCTCGATGACACGCTGGTCGCGTTCCTCGCGGCGATCGCGCTCATCGTCGCCGGGGTCCTCCCGGTCGAGCAGTTCTTCGCGTCCCTCGGAGACGAGACGATCTGGCTGCTGATCGGCGCGTTCGTGATGGCGGCCGCGGTGTCGACCTCCGGGCTCCCGCTGCGCGCAGCCGCGCACCTCGTCCGGTTCGCTCGCGGCCCCCGCAGCCTGTTCCACCTCACGACCGTCGCGCTCACCCTCTCGGCGTTCGCCGTACCCGCGACATCAGGGAGGGCGGCGCTCGCGGTCCCGGTCTTCGGAGCCCTGTCGACGGCGCTCGACGGGCGAGGGCGCGTGATCCGGGCCCTCGCGCTGCTCATGCCGACGGTGGTGCTCCTCTCCGCCGTCGCCTCGCTGCTCGGCGCCGGAGCGCACATCATCACGGATCAGCTCCTGCGGGCGGCGGGAGAGTCCGGCTTCTCCTTCCTGTCGTGGCTGTGGCTCGGCCTGCCGCTCGCGGTGGTCTCGTCTCATCTGGCTGCGGAGCTCATCCTCTGGCGCTTCGTCGACCGCGACGACCGCACCGCACCGGTGCGGGTGACCACGGACGACATCGAGAAGGCCGCAGGCCGGCAGGTGACCGGTCCCCTCACCGCGCTGGAGTGCCGCGCGGCCCTCCTCGTCGGCGCGGCGATCGTGCTGTGGAGCAGTGAGCCTCTGCACGGGATCCCCCCGGCGCTCGTCGCGCTGTTCGGAGCTGTCGCCGCCGTCGCCCCGGGCATCGGCTGTACCACCCTCCCGGCCGCGGTCGCGCGCGTGCCCTGGTCGCTGCTGCTGTTCCTGGCCGCGACGCTCGCGCTCGCCACGGCGCTCACCGACTCGGGGGCGGCCGCCTGGCTCAGCACCGCCGCCCTCGAGCCGATGCGCGGGTTCGGAGTGGCGGGTGCCGTCGGCTTCGTCCTCGCGGTGATCGCCCTGTCCACGCTCGCGCACCTGCTCATCCCCTCCCGCTCCGCACGGTCGGCCGCGATCATCCCCGCGGTGATCGCCCTCGCGCCGGGACTCGGCGTGGAGCCGATGGCCGCGGCCTACGCCTCGACCGCGGCGGCCGGCTTCTGCCACACCCTGCCGAGCTCCGCCAAGCCGGTCGCGATGTTCGCCGACCCCGAGGTCGTCTCCGGCGGCTTCGATGCCTCCGACCTGCGCCGGCTGTCCGTGGTCCTGGCGCCGGCGATGTTCGTCCTCGTCGCCGTCTTCGCCCTCTGGATCTGGCCGCTCCAGGGTCTGCCGCTGCTGCGCTGACCACCGTCACCGCTGTTCCGCGTGCGCCGCCGGCGCACCGGTGTCCGTCGTGCCCGCATCCGGGCTGTCGCGCCCCCGGGCGCAGAAGGAGGTCCTCATGTCCATCCACGCTCCCCAGCGCATCCTCGTCGCCCCGAGCGGCTTCAAGGAGAGCCTCGGCGCTGACGCCGTGGCGCGAGCCATCGCGGCCGGCGTGCGCCGCGTCATCCCCGGCGTGCGCGTCGACGAGTTCCCCGTACCCGACGGGGGAGAGGGCACCGCCGCCGCGCTCGCCGCGAGCACCGGGGGCGCGCTCGTCCCCGCGACCGTGACCGGACCCGTCGGGGAACCGGTGGTGGCGCACTGGGCGCGGCTCGGAGGGGCGGCGCGCGGGACCGCGGTGGTGGAGATGGCGGCCGCGGCCGGGCTTCGACTCGTGCCGCGGGATCGTCGCGATCCGGCGGCCACCACGACCTCCGGGGTCGGACAGCTCATCGCCGCGGCCCTCGACGGCGGCGTCGAGCGCGTCGTGGTCGGCTGCGGGGACTCCGGGACGAGTGATGGGGGAGCGGGCGCCTTGACGGCGCTGGGCGTGCGCATCCTCGACCGGGCGGGCCGTGTCGTTCCGGCGGGCGGCGGACACCTTGCGGAGGCCGCGTCCCTCGACTTCTCGAGCGTGCACCCGCGGCTCGCCGAGGTCGAGATGGTCCTCGCCTGCAACATCCACAACGTGCTCTGCGGCCCCCGCGGCGTGGCCAGGGTGTTCGGCCCGCAGAAGGGGGCGTCGCCGGCGGAGGTCGATCGGCTCTCGGACGCGCTCGACGCCTGGGCCACGCTGCTGGAGGAGCAGAGCCCCTTCGGAGGCGGGATGGACGTGCGTACCGGCGGGGGGACCGGCGCCTCGGGAGGACTCGGTGCGGGGCTCGCCGCCGCTTTCGGCGCCCGGCTCGCACCTCGCTTCGAGGTGCTCCTCGACGGCGGGCTGATGCCGCACGACCTCGACGCGCTGATGGCGGAGGCGGACCTCGTGATCACGGCGGAGGGCGCGATCGACTTCCAGACGCCGCGTGGCAAGGTTCCGGCGGAGATCGCGATGCGCGCCCGCGTCGCCGGGGTGCCGGTGCTCGGTCTGGCGGGTTCGCTCGGACGCGGCGCCCCGGCCGTGCACGACATCGGCATCGACGCGATCGCCTCCATCCTCACCGTGCCGATGCCGCTGGAGGAGGCGGTGGAGCACGGGGAGGAGCTGCTCCGTGATGCTGCCGAGCGCACCATGCGTCTCGTCCTACTCGGCTCGGCGATGTCGGCCAGAGCCGCCTGAGGGTTACGGACGGCCCGCGCGCCGCGGGCCGTCGGTCGGCCTCGGTAGGATCGACGGGTGGCAGTGAACCAAGAACTCGTCGGCCGGGAGTTCCCGCCGACCGCCCCCTACCTCGTCGGGCGAGAGAAGGTGCGCGAGTTCGCGCGCGCCGTCTTCGCCGACGCCCCCCAGCACACCGACGTCGACGCCGCCCGCGCGGCCGGCTTCGCCGACGTCGTCGCGCCGCCGACCTTCGCGATGGTCCTGCAGGACCTCACGCTGCAGCAGCTGCTGGCCGAGTCCGACTCCGGCATCGTGCTGGCCCGGACGATCCACGCCGAGCAGCGGTTCCGGTACACGCGACCCATCGTCGCGGGAGACGAGCTGACCGCGCAGCTGCGTGTCACCGGCATCCGCATGATGGGCGGGAACGCCATGATCACGAGCGAGGCCGAGATCACCGACGAAGCGGGCGCGCACGTGGTGACCGCCACCAGCGTCCTGCTCGTCGGCGCCGAGGAGGAGGCCGCATGAGCGCGTTCACCGTGGGAGACGTGCTCGCCGTGCGCACCGTGCACCTGACGAGGGAGTCGCTCGTCCGCTACGCCGGAGCCTCCGGCGACTTCAACCCGATCCACTACCGCGACGACGTCGCCGCCGCGGTGGGCCTTCCCGGCGTGCTCGCGCACGGCATGCTGACCATGGGCATCGCCTCGTCGGTGGTCGTGGCCGCGCTCGACCCGCAGACCCGGATCCTCGATTACGGCGTGCGCTTCACGAAGCCCGTGGTGGTCGACCCCGAGACCGGCGCCGACGTGCACGTCGTCGCGACGGTCGGCGCCGTGGACGACGACTCCGCGCGCATCGACCTCAAGGTCACGACCGGCGACACCACCGTGCTCGTCAAGGCGCAGCTGCGCGTCGCCGTCCGATGAGCGAGGTCGAGCCGATCCGCCTGGCCGAGCTCACCACGCTCCGCACCGGCGCTGCGCCTGCGCACATGCGCGAGGCGACGACGACGGCGGAGCTCGTCTCGGTCCTCCGCGAGACCTGGGCGGAGGGCGACCCCTGGCTGGTGCTCGGAGGGGGCTCGAACCTCTTCGTCGGCGACGAGCCGTTCGAGGGCACCGTCATCCGCATCCGGACCCGGGGCATCGAAGAGCTCCCGTCCCCGCACGCCGGCCGCATCCGCCTGCGCGTGCAGGCCGGACACGGCTGGGACGACCTGGTGGCGTACGCGGTCGAGCGCGGGTACGCCGGGCTGGAGGCGATGAGTGGCATCCCCGGCACGGTCGGCGCGTCACCCGTGCAGAACATCGGCGCCTACGGCCAGGAGATCCAGGAGACCCTCGTCGAGGTCGAGTTGATCGATGAGGCCTCCGACGAGATCTCCACCGTGCCGGCGACGGAGCTCGGGCTCGGATTCCGCACCTCGGTGCTCAAGCATCACCACGGCAGCGAGCCGCAGCGTCGTGCCGTGATCCTGTCCGTCACGGTCGATCTGCTGGTCGCCCGCGAGCGCGTGGTGCGCGGGGAGCAGCTGCGTCGCGCCCTCGGCCTGACCGACGACACCCCGGTGCCGCTGACCTGGGTGCGCGAGCGCATCCTCGCCACCCGCGCATCGAAGGGCATGCTGCTCGATGCGGACGACCCGGACACGCATGGCGTCGGCTCCTTCTTCCAGAACGCGATCGTCACGGCCGCTCAGGCCCGGTCCCTCCCGCCGGAGTGCCCGCGGTGGCCGGTGGCCCCCGACCTCGACGCGGTCACCGTCATCCCCCTCGCCTCGTACGACGGGCACGTGCCGCCGACGAAGACCGAGGCCCCCGACGTGAAGGTGAGCGCCGCGTGGCTCATCGAGCAGGCGGGCATCCGCAAGGGGTTCAAGCTGCCCCGCTCGCGGGCGTCCGTCTCGACCAAGCACGCGCTGGCCCTCACCAACCGGGGTGGTGCCACGGCGGCCGAGGTCGCCGAGCTCGCCCGTTTCATCCAGAACCGCGTGCACGCCGAGTTCGGCCTCGTGCTGCAGCCGGAGCCCGTGCTGGTGGGCGTCGACCTGTGACGAAGGTCGAGCGGGTGTCGCGGACGCAGGCGGTCGTGGACGGACTGCTCGACGCCATCATCGCGGGCCGGCTCGAGGCCGGGCAGCCGCTGCCTCCCGAGGGGGAGCTGGCGGAGCAGTTCGGGGTCTCCCGTCTCACGATGCGCGAGGGTGTCCGTCTCCTGCAGGCGCAGGGCGTGATCGTCGCCGTTCCGGGCACCCGACACCGCATCGCGCCGACCGACGAGTGGACGGGCCTCGACGCGGTCGTCCGGCACGCCCAGAGCGCGGGCGCTCGTGAGCGCTCGTCGCTGGAGATGCTCGAGATGCGCATGATGTTCGAGACCGGAGCAGCGGAGTTCGCGGCGGGCCGGCGCACCGACGAGCACCTCGCCGAGATGGCGACGCTCCTCGAGGAGATGCAGACGGCCCATGAGCGGGCCGACGTCGACGGCTTCGTGGCGGCGGACCTCGCCTTCCACGACGTGATCATCCGCGCGGCGGAGAACCGCATCCTCGTCGCCTCGATGCGCCCGCTGACGACCATGCTCCAGGCGACCCGCAGTGAGACGAGCGCCATCCCGGAGATCCGCGAGCACGCGCTGGCCGAGCATGCGGCGGTGCTGGAGGCGATGCGAACCGGCTCCGGCGCGGCCGCTCGTCAGGCCATGCGCAGTCACATGCGCCAGACCCGCGACGACCTGCTGCACTTCGTTCACGGTCGCTGATCCGCGCGCTCCCCGTCGGTTTGGAGCCACGATGATCGTGAGGTACGCTCGTCGTTATCTGATATCGGATAACGATGCAGATTCCCCTGGTCCGTGGCCCCCACCACGGACCATCTCCCGGAACGAAGGAGTTCGTGTGCACATCGACGCCCTGCTGGCCCCCCTGCCTGCACCTGTCGCCGTCACCGCCGCCGACGTCCGTGCAGAGGTCGATCCCACGGATGTGCTGGTCGTCCTGGACGACGACCCCACCGGCACGCAGTCAGTCGCGAACCTCCCCGTCCTCACCCGGTGGGAGCGTGCCGACCTGGACGAGGCGCTCGCCACCGGCGCCGCCGCGGTATACGTGCTCACGAACACCCGGTCGCTCGACGAAGACGCCGCGGCCGCCCGCAACCGCGAGATCGTCGACGTGGCTCTCGCCGCCGCCGAGGCCCAGCGGCGGCGCGTCACGTTCGTCTCGCGCGGCGACTCGACGCTGCGCGGGCACTTCCCGCTCGAGACCGACGTCCTCTCCGCGGAGATCGGCTCCCGCACCGGTCGCGCCCCCGCGCTGACCCTGCTCGTGCCCGCCTTCCCCGACGCCGGCCGGATCACGGTCGACTCCGTGCACTACTGGGTGACCGACGGCGAGGCCACTCCGGTCGGCGAGACCCCCTTCGCGGCCGATGCGACCTTCGGCTAC
This sequence comes from Microbacterium meiriae, assembly GCF_032364335.1. Classification (NCBI taxonomy): domain Bacteria; kingdom Bacillati; phylum Actinomycetota; class Actinomycetes; order Micrococcales; family Microbacteriaceae; genus Microbacterium; species Microbacterium meiriae. The sequence continues at coordinate 2,744,853 of NZ_CP133984.1, read as the reverse complement.
GCGTCCTCCGACCTGCGCGAATGGGTCGCCGAGAAGACGGGTGGCCGCATCCCGGCGTCCGCGGTCGCGGGCCTCGACATCCGCACCATCCGCGCGGGCGTGGACGCCGTGGCCGGCTTCCTCGCAACCCTGACCGACGGCACGGTCGTCGCGGTCGACGTGGTCGAGGAGTCCGATATGCGTGTGGTCGCGCTCGCACTGCACCGTCTGCGGGACCGCGACGTGCTCCTCCGGGTCGGCCCGCCCTACGTGCGCGCGCACATCGGGCAGGAGATCGCCGAGCCGGTGCGCGCGGACGACATCCCCTTCGCGCACGACCGCGGCGGTCTCGTGGTCGTCGGAAGCCACGTGCCGCTCACCACCGCCCAGCTCGAGGCCCTCACGGCAGCTCGACCGAACACCCGCACGATCGAGCTCGACGTGCGCGCCCTCATCGGGCCCGATCGCGAGACCCACCTCGAGACGCAGGCGCACGCGGTCGCCGACGCCCTCGCCACGGGTACCGTGATCGTGCACACCACCCGCGAGCTCGTCACCGGCGCCGACGGTGACGAGAGCCTCGCGATCGCCCGCCGCATCTCCAGCGGAGTGGTCGACCTCGTGCGTCGAGTGCTCGCCATCGCGCCGCCCCGCTTCGTCATCGCGAAGGGCGGCATCACGTCGAGCGACGTCGCCAGTGAAGCGCTCGAGATCCGCCGGGCCACCGTGCTCGGCCCCATGCTGCCCGGCCTCGTGTCGCTGTGGCAGCCGGAGACCGGCCCCGCGGTCGGCATCCCGTACGTCGTGTTCGCCGGCAACGTCGGCGACGCGGACTCCCTCGCCACCGTCGTCGCCACTCTCGCAGGAGACGATGGAAACAACCCGGAAGGACACTCATGACATCCACCGTCGCTGTCATCGGACTCGGCGCCATGGGGCTGCCGATGGCCACCCGCCTCGCCGAGCGCTTCGCCGTGCGCGGCTTCGACATCGCCGCCGAACGCATCGCTCTCGCGGCGGAGGCGGGCGTGACGCCGGCATCGTCCGCAGCCGACGCCGTGGACGGTGCGGACGCGGTGCTCGTCGCCGTCCGGACCGGTGCGCAGCTCGAGGCGCTGCTCTTCGGTGAGGACGGGCTCGCCCCGCACCTCGCCGAGGGTGCGGTCGTGATCCTCACCAGCACGGTGGGGACGGACGGCATCGACGCGATCGCCACCCAGCTCGCCGCGCACGGTGCGCAGCTCGTGGACGCCCCGCTCTCCGGCGGTCCGGTCCGGGCGGGGGAGGGCGACCTCCTCATCGTCGTCGGCGCCACCCCGAGCGCTCTGGAGACGGCGCGCCCGGTGCTCGACCAGCTCGCCTCCACGCTGTCCATCGTCGGCGACATGCCCGGCGACGGCCAGGCGCTGAAGACCGTCAACCAGCTCCTCTGCGGCGTGCACATCGCCGCGGCCGCGGAAGCGCTCGCCCTCGCGGACGCCCTCGGCCTGGACCGCGCCCGCACACTCGACGCGCTGACCGCCGGGGCTGCCAACTCCTTCATGCTCGGCAACCGCGGCCCGCGCGCCCTGCAGGCGTACGACGAGGACGGCGCGGAGGTGCTCAGCCGCCTCGACATCTTCGTCAAGGACCTCGGCATCGTCGGCGACGCCGCGCGCCGTGCGCACCTGTCCACGCCGGTCGCCGCCGCGGCCGAGCAGTTGTTCCTCCTCGGCGAAGCGCAGGGCCTCGGCGCCCTGGACGACTCCGCCGTCATCCGCGTCGTCGCACCCGAACGACTGTCCTGAGCGCGACGTCGCGCCCTCACTGAAAGAAGAGATCCAGAGATGCTTCCTCTTCCGATCCTCATCCTGATCGGCCTGGCGGGCCTCGGCCTGCTGCTCCTGCTCATCATCCGGTTCAAGATGCAGGCGTTCTACGCCCTCATCCTCGTATCGATCATCGTCGGCATCGCGGCAGGTCTGCCGCTGACCACGATCCCCGCCGACGGCGACACCCCCGAGCAGCTCGGTGTCATCCAGGCGATCATCGCCGGTGTCGGCGGCACACTCGGCTCGGTGGCGGTGCTCGTCGCCCTCGGGTCGATGCTCGGCAAGATCATCGAGCTGTCCGGCGGTGCCGAGTCGCTCGCCGGGCGCTTCACCGGCTGGCTCGGCCCGAAGCGCGTCGGCATCGCGCTCGTCATCGCCGCCGGCATCCTGGCGATCCCCGTGTTCTTCGACGCCGGCTTCATCATCCTCGTCCCCATCGTGTTCGCCTTCTCGAAGGTGGCCGGCCTCAACCCGATCAAGTTCGGGCTCCCCGTCGCCGGCATCATGCTCGCCGTGCACGTCGCGGTGCCCCCGCACCCGGGCATCGTCGGCGGGTCCGCGATCCTCGGTGCCGACATCGGCTGGGTGACGATCTTCGCGCTCGCGATCTCCGTACCGCTCGCGGTCCTGTCCTACCTCGTGGCGAAGTGGATCAACACCCGCGAGTTCGCGATGCTCGCGGCCACCAAGGAGATGTACGACAACTTCGGCACGGAGAAGTCGACGCTCGCCGGCGGGCTCGGCGAGGGCGAGAAGGCGCCGGGCGCGGGCACGGTCCTCGGCCTCATCCTCCTGCCGCTCGTGCTCATCATGCTCGGCACCGCGGTGGCTCCGCTGTTCGAGGCAGGCACGTTCTGGAACGGGTTCCTCAGCATGGCCGGCCAGCCGATCTTCGCGCTCATGGTCGCGATCGCCGCCGCGATGTACCTGCTCGGCGTGCGCCGCGGCTGGTCGGCTGCGCACCTCGGCGAGGTCATGGAGTCGGCGCTGCCGGCCGCGGCGGTCATCATCCTCGTCACCGGTGCCGGTGGCGCGTTCGGCCGCGTCCTCACCGAGACCGGGATCGGCGGCGCGGTCGCCGAGGTGCTCGCCTCCAGCGGGATGCCCCTGCTGCTCGCGGCCTTCCTCATCTCGCTCATCATGCGTGCGGCTCAGGGGTCGGCCACCGTCGCTATCGCGACGACCGCGGGCCTCCTCCTGCCCTCGGTCTCCGCGATGGGACTCGACACCGTGCACACCGCGCTGCTCGCGGTCGCCATCGGCTACGGTGGCCTCGGCCTCAGCCACGTGAACGACTCCGGCTTCTGGGTGGTCACGCGGTACCTCGGCCTCTCGGTCAAGGACGGCCTGCGCACGTGGACGCCTCTGACGACGGTGCTCGGGGTCTCCGGATTCGTGCTGACCTGGGTGCTGTACGCGGTGATCCCGGTCTCCTGACCTCGCTCGCACGAACGGCCGTCACCTCCGGGTGGCGGCCGTCCGTCGTTCTCGGCAGGTGGTGACCGGAGCCGCCGCGGACTACGCTCGCGGGATGAGCGGACTGATCCCGTACCTGCTGTTCCCCGGCAACGCCGCCGAAGCCCTCGGCCATTACCGCGATGTGTTCGGCGGTGAGCTCCAGCTGATGGACTACGCGAGCGCGGGCCGCCACGACGGCCCGGGCGACGCGGTCGCGCACGGACAGCTCGGCGGTCCGGTCGAACTCGCCGGAGCGGACGCGGGAGCCGATGACGACGCCGTCCAGATGAGCGGGATGTTCCTCTCGCTCCTCGGAACAGCCGACCCCGGAACGCTGACCCGCTGGTACCACGAGCTGGCGGCAGGCGGCCGCGTCATCGATCCGCTGCAGCAGCGCCCGTGGGGAGATGTCGACGGCACCCTCGTCGACCGCTACGGCATCCGCTGGCTGATCGGCTTCCACCCCGAAGACTGACCCGAGACCCCGGGTTCACGCCGAGACCCCCTCCTAGCTGCGCAGGTACGAGGGGGTCTCGGCGGTAAAGCGGGGTCTCAGGGTCAGGAGGAAGAGGAGGAGAACAGGCGCTGGAGGCGCTGGACGCCCTCGAGGAGCTGGTCGTCGCCGAGCGCGTACGACATGCGGATGTAGCCGGACGGACCGAACGCCTCTCCGGGAACGACAGCGACCTCGGCCTGGTCGAGGATGAGGTCGGCGAGCTCGAGGGACGTCGTCGGGGTCACGCCGCCCCAGGTGCGGCCGAGCAGGCCCTGCACATCGGGGTAGACGTAGAACGCGCCGAGCGGGTTCGGCACCACGAGCCCGTCGATCTTCGACAGCTCCGACACGATCAGCTGACGGCGGCGGTCGAAGGCCTCGCGCATCTTCTCGGCCTCGTCCTGCGGACCGTTGAGCGCCGCGATCGCCGCCTTCTGTGCGACGTTGTTGACGTTGCTCGTGAGGTGCGACTGCAGGTTGCCGGCGATCTTGATGGCGTCGGCCGGGCCCACCATCCAGCCCACGCGCCAGCCGGTCATGGCATAGGTCTTGGCCACGCCGTTGACGAGGATCGTCTGGTTCGCGGCCTCCGGCACGGCATTCACGATCGAGGTCGCCGTCACCGCGGTCCCTGAGCCCGTCGAAGGGTAGGTGAGGTTCTGGTAGATCTCGTCGCTGATGATCCAGATGCCGTGCTCCACGGCCCACTCGCCGATGGCCTTCGTCTCCTCGGCCGTGTACACGGAGCCGGTGGGGTTCGACGGCGACACGAAGACGAGAACGGTCGTGCGGTCGGTCCGGGCGGCCTCGAGCTGCTCGATGGTGACCTTGTACTCCTGATCGGCACCGGCGAAGACCTCGACCGGGGTGCCGTCGGCGAGACGGATCGCCTCGGGGTAGGTCGTCCAGTACGGGGCCGGGAGCAGCACCTCGTCGCCGGGGTTCACGACCGCCTGGAACGCCTGGTACACCGACTGCTTACCGCCGTTGGTGACGATGACCTGACCGGGGGAGACCTCGAGTCCGGAGTCGCGGAGCGTCTTGGCGGCGATCGCCTCGCGGAGCGCCGGGAGTCCGGGAGCGGGGGTGTACCGGTAGCTCGCCGGGTCGGCCAGTGCCTCGGCCGCCGCGTCCACGATGAAGTGCGGCGTGGCGAAGTCGGGCTCGCCCGCGGCATACGAGATGACGGGCTTGCCCTCGGCCTTGAGGGCCTTGGCCTTGGCATCGACCTTGAGGGTCGCGGACTCGGCGATGGCGGACAGCTTGCGGGAGAGAGGAGCGCGTTCGGTCACGGTTACGAGCGTACTCGGGTCGATGCGGCGGATGAGGTGTGGGATGCCGCCAAGATCCGAGGTTCTTTCGGGTTCGACAGGTCAGTCGGTGGAGAGGCCGTGAGCCTGCGCGACGGCGTCCAGCGTGATGCGCCCGCCCTGCACGTTGAGCCCCTTCGCGAGGGCAGCGTCGTCGGAGGCCGCCCGCTCCCAGCCCTTGGCGGCGATCGCGGAGACGTAGGGGAGCGTGGCGTTCGTCAGGGCCCGGGTCGCGGTCGTCGGCACGGCCCCCGGCATGTTCGCGACGCAGTAGTAGATCGAGTCGTGCACGGCGAAGGTCGGGTCGTCGTGGGTCGTCGGACGGGAGCCCTCGAAGCAGCCGCCCTGGTCGATCGCGATGTCGACGAGCACGGACCCCGGCTTCATGGCCGCGACCATGTCGTCGGTCACCAGCTTGGGGGCCGCGGCGCCGGGGATGAGGACCGAGCCGATCACGAGGTCCGCCGTCGTCAGCTCCTCGGCGATGTCGTACCGGCTCGACGCGCGCGTCTCCAGGGCGCCGCCGTAGCGGTGCTCGAGCTCGCGCAGGCGGGGGAGCGCCACGTCGACGACGGTGACCTTCGACCCGAGTCCGAGCGCGTTCGCGGCGGCGTGCTCGCCCGCGACGCCGCCGCCGATCACCACGGTCTTGGCCCGCGGGGTGCCGGCGATGCCGCCCAGCAGCATGCCGCGGCCGCCCTGCGAACGCAGCAGCGAGTGGGACCCCATGACGACGGAGAGGCGGCCGGCGATCTCGCTCATCGGCACGAGCAGTGGCAGCGTGCGATCCGGCAGCTGCACGGTCTCGTAGGCGACGGCGGTCGTGCCGGCCGCGACGAGCGCCTCGGTCAGCGGGCGGTCGGCTGCGAGGTGGAGGTAGGTGAAGAGCGTGAGGTCGGGGCGGAGGAAGCCGTACTCCTCGGCCACGGGCTCCTTGACCTTGATGAGAAGGTCGGCCTCGCCCCACGCGTCGGCGGCGGTCGCGACGATCTCCGCCCCGGCCGCGCGGTACGCGTCGTCATCGATGCTCGACCCGACGCCGGCTCCCGACTGCACGAGCACCCGGTGGCCTTCCCGCACGAGCCGATCGGCTCCGGCCGGGGTGAGAGCGACGCGGTTCTCGTTGTTCTTGACTTCGGTCGGGACGCCGATCTTCATCGATCCTCCAGGTCTCGGGGGCGCAGGGTGCAGACAAGGATCGCAGAAACGTCGAGACATCGACAGATTCGATGAAGACTCTTCGGCGAGTGCTCCAATCCTGAATAATGCTTCGTATGACCACCGCCTCCGCGTCGCCCGAGCCGAACAGCGTTCGGGCGCCTGCTCTCGACCCCACCGACGCGCGGATCGTGCAGCTCCTCACCGCCGACGGGAGGATGACGAACGCGGAACTCGCCGGGCGACTGGGAGTCGCGCCGTCGACGGCGCACGCACGGCTGCGTGGGCTGATCGAGCGCGGGGTCATCACCGGCTTCCATGCGAGCGTCGACGAACGCGAGCTCGGCGCCGGACTCCAGGCGATCATCGGCGTCAGCCTGCGTCCGGCCGCCCGACGGGAGAGCATCGTCGAGTTCGCCGATCGGGTGCGCGCGCTGCCGCAGGTGATCCAGGTGTTCTTCCTCGGCGGTGACGACGACTTCCTCCTGCACATCGCCGTCGCCGACTCCTCGGAGATGCGCGAGTTCGTGCTCGAGCACCTGTCCGCGCAGAGCAGCGTGGCGTCGACCCGCACGAGCATCGTGTTCGATTACCACCGCAACTCGGTCGCCGCGTCGTTCCACTGAGTCGGCGGGCGGCGACTCAGGTCTCGAACGAGGACGGCACCGCGCAGTAGTCGGCGAAACGCCGGGTGGGATGGGCCGGATCGGTCACGTCGACCAGGGCGTTCGCCGCGGTATGCGGGGGCTCGTCTCCCGCGAGCTGCCAGAGGACGTAGTTCCACATCCCGCGCGTACTCGGAGCCACGATCGGGCCCGGGCCGGACACGAGGAGCACAGCTCCGCTGTCCGTGGCACGGAAGGGGCCCACCACGTCGGCGCGGAGGGCGGCTTCGTCCCCGTCAGCGGTGTGCGCACGCTCGACGGTCTGGCCCGCCGTGGTCAGGGCTGTCGCGAGGTCGTCCGCGGCTGCGCGGGAGCGCTCGGCATCGGCGCCGGCGACCGCGAGCAGTCGTCGTCCGCGTGGATAGAGGTGCAGGAACTCCTCGGCGATGCTGCTCCATACGTCGCTCATGGCTCCAGGCTACGCCCGGCGGGGAGGGGGCGGGCCGGGCACGACGCGGCGATGCCGCAGACCCCACGGCCTGCGGCATCCTCGCGTCGTCAGTCCTCGTCGACCAGGAACCGGCTGTAGGCGCCCAGGGTGAGGAAGGTGGGGAACTCCTCGCGGAGCGCGACCTCGCGGAAGATCTCGGCGGCGTCGTCGAAGCGGTCGCCCTCGCGCCTGTCGACCTCGCTGAGCACCTCCGCGATCAGCCCCTCGACGTACTCGACCGTGATGGCCGTGCCGTCCTGCGTGGTGCGGTCCTGATGGATCCACTGCCACACCTGCGAGCGGCTGATCTCCGCGGTCGCGGCGTCCTCCATGAGGTTGTCGATGGCCACGGCGCCGAGTCCGCGCAGCCACGCCTCCAGGTAGCGGATGGCGACGGACACGTTGTCCCGCACGCCCTGCGCGGTGATCGGCCGACCGATGTGCAGGTCGAGCAGGTCGCGCGCCTCCACGTGCACGTCGTCGCGCTGACGGTCGACCTGGTTCGGGCGGTCGCCGAGCACGGCGTCGAACTCGGCCTGCGCCGTCGGGATCAGGTCGGGGTGGGCGACCCAGGTGCCGTCGAAGCCGTCGCCGGCCTCGCGCTTCTTGTCAGCCGACACCTTCTCGACCGCGCGCGCCGTCACCTCGGGGTCGCGGCGGTTCGGAATGAACGCGCTCATGCCGCCGATCGCGAAGGCTCCGCGCTTGTGGCAGGTCTGCACGAGGAGCTCGGTGTACGCCCGCATGAAGGGCACCGTCATCGTGACCTCGCTGCGGTCGGGGAGCACGAAGCGGGCGCCGCGGCCGCGGTAGTTCTTGATGATGGAGAAGATGTAGTCCCAGCGTCCGGCGTTGAGGCCCGCGCAGTGATCGCGCAGCTCGTAGAGGATCTCATCCATCTCGAACGCGGCCGGCAGGGTCTCGATCAGCACGGTCGCGCGGATGGTGCCGTGCGGGATGCCGATGTACTCCTCGCTGAAGGAGAACACGTCGTCCCACAGCTTCGCCTCTTCGCTGGACTCGAGCTTGGCGATGTAGAAGTACGGTCCGCGGCCGGCCTCGATCAGCGCCTGCGCGTTGTGCAGGAAGTAGAGACCGAAGTCGACCAGGGAGCCGGATGCCGACGTGGGCCGGCCGGCGCGGTCGATGAAGGTGAGGTGCTTCTCCGGCAGATGCCAGCCACGGGGGCGCATCACGATCGTGGGGGTGCGCTCGGCGGTGACCCGGTACTCCTTGCCCTCGGGGGAGGTGAAGGAGAGCTCGTCGCGGATCGCGTCGCGGAGGGACAGCTGCCCCTCGATGACGTTCTTCCAGGTGGGGCTCGTGGCGTCCTCCTGGTCGGCGAGCCAGACGCGCGCGCCGGAGTTCAGGGCGTTGACGGTCATCTTCGGATCGGTGGGCCCGGTGATCTCGACGCGGCGGTCCTCGAGTCCCGGTCCGGCGCCGGCGACCCGCCAGGTGGTGTCCTGGCGGATGTGCGCGGTGTCCTCTCGGAACTGGGGGTCGTGTCCGTTGCCGATCTCGAAGCGGCGACGCATCCGGTCGGCCAGCCGGTCGTGGCGGCGGGAGGCGAACCGGTGGTGGAGTTCGGTGAGGAAGGCGATCGCCTCCGGGGTCAGGATCTCGTCGTAGCGGTCGCGCATGGGCCCGGCGATCTCGATCGCGGGGCCCTGTCGGGTCGTCTGCATCGGTGCGGTGGTCATGATGTTGTCCTTTGCCTTATGCCGAGCCCCCGGGTTGTCGTCGAGACCCCGGGCTCCCGGCGTGTGCGGGGCGGGGTCTCGACGAGTACCTGGGGTCTCGGGGGAAGTGGGGGGGAGAAAACGGGGGTCAGTGGAACTGGGCGGTCTCGGTGGAGCCGGCGAGGGCGAGGGTGGCGCTGTCGGGGTTGAGCGCGGTGGAGATGACGTCGAAGTAGCCGGTGCCCGCCTCGCGCTGGTGCTTGGTGGCGGTGTACCCGTCGGCTTCGGCGGCGAACTCGGCTTCCTGCAGCTCGACGTAGGCGCTCATGGCGCGCTCGGCGTAACCGCGGGCGAGGTCGAACATGGAGTGGTTCAGGGCGTGGAACCCGGCCAGGGTGATGAACTGGAACTTGTAGCCCAGGTCTGCCAGCTCCTGCTGGAACGTCGCGATCTCGGCGTCCGACAGGTGGCGCTTCCAGTTGAAGCTCGGCGAGCAGTTGTAGGCCAGGAGCTTACCGGGGAACTGTGCGTGGATCGCCGCGGCGAACTCCCGCGCCAGCGCGATGTCCGGCTCCCCGGTCTCGACCCAGAGCAGGTCGGCGTAGGGGGCGAATGCAAGGCCGCGGCTGATGACCGACTCGATGCCCGGGCGGATCCGGTAGAAGCCCTCCGAGGTGCGCTCGCCGGTGGTGAACTCCCGGTCCCGCTCGTCGACGTCGCTCGTGAGCAGGTCGGCCGCGAGGGCATCGGTGCGGGCGATGATGACGGTCGGCACGCCGGCGACGTCCGCCGCGAGGCGGGCCGCGTTCAGCGTGCGGATGTGCTGCTGGGTGGGCACCAGCACCTTGCCGCCGAGGTGGCCGCACTTCTTCTCGCTCGCGAGCTGGTCCTCCCAGTGGATGCCGGCGGCACCGGACTGGATGAGCGACTGCGCGAGTTCGTAGGCGTTCAGCGGTCCGCCGAAGCCGGCCTCGGCGTCGGCGACAATCGGCGCGAGCCAGTCCTGCGTGATCTCGCCCTCGGCGTGCTCGAGCTGGTCCTGCCGCAGCAGGGCGTTGTTGATGCGACGCACGACCGCCGGAACCGAGTTCGCGGGATAGAGCGACTGGTCGGGGTAGGTCTGTCCGGCGAGGTTGCCGTCGGCGGCGACCTGCCATCCGGAGAGGTAGATGGCCTTCAGGCCGGCGCGCACCTGCTGCACGGCTTGGCCGCCGGTGTAGGCGCCGAGCGCCCGGATGTAGTCCTCCGTGTGCAGGAGGTTCCAGAGGTTCTCCGCACCGCGGTGGGCGAGGGTGGCGTCCTCGCGGACCGAGCCGCGGATGCGGACGACGTCTTCGGCGGAGTACGTGCGCTCGACGCCGTCCCACCGGGGGTCGGTGTCCCAGATCTCCTGGAGCTCCGCCGCCGTCTGGACCTGATCGCCGGCGCGCAGGCCGGCGGGGCGCGGGGTGGGGGTCGCTGCGGTGTTCGTCATGGTGTCTCCTCGGATGGGAATCGGCGTCGGTGCCGATGGCGTGCCTCCACTGTGTGTGAAGTTCTGCACCTGTCCGGTGTCGAATTGAGGAGAAGTTTGCCTGAATTTCTGTTTTCGTGACAGACTCGGCCCGCACGCACCGCTCACGCGGCCTCGCGGTATCAGGAAGGACCCCGGCCCGGCCTCGCGAGGAGCGTTCCCGATCCCGCACCGACGCGGACGGCGGTGCGGCTGAGAGGAGCCGACATGGACGACGCCACGGAAGAGACCGACGCCCTCACTGTCGGGCGGCGCATCCGCCAGCTGCGCACCGCGCGGGGCCTGACACTCGAAGAGCTCGCGGCCGCGGTCGAGCGGGCGCCGAGCCAGATGTCGATGATCGAGACGGGCAAGCGCGAGCCCAAGCTCACGCAACTCCAGGCGATCGCCCGCGCGCTCGGGGTGACCATCGACGCGCTGCTCACGGGGGAGCCGCTCGACGAGCGCAGCGCGATCGAGATCGCCCTGGAACGCGCGATGAAGGGGCAGACGTTCCAGGCGCTGGGCATCGAGCCGTTCCGCATCGCCAAGAGCGTGCCGACGGAGGCGCTGAAGGCGCTGCTGGCGCTGCAGGGGGAGATCGACCGACTCAAGGACGAGCGCGCCGCGACCCCGGAGGAGGCCCGGCGCGCCAACGTCGAACTGCGGCATCTGATGCGCCGGCAGGACAACCACTTCGCCGAGCTGGAGGCGAAGGCGGCCGAGATCCTCGCGGCCGTCGGCCATCCCGGGGGACCGCTGACCCAGCGCACCGCCTCCGAGATCGCGGCCCATCTCGGCTTCACCCTCCACTACGCTCCCGACCTGCCGCAGACGACCCGCAGCGTCGCCGACCTCGCCAACGGCCGGCTGTACCTGTCGAGTAGCGTCCCGGCGAAGGGAGACGCACGCACCGCGGTGCTGCAGGCGCTGTCGAGCCGCATCCTGGGGCACTCCGAGCCGCGCAGCTACGCCGAGTTCCTCCGGCAGCGGGTGGAGACGAACTACCTCACCGGTGCCCTGCTCATCCCGGAGGCGCACGTCGTCCCCGCGTTGCAGGATGCCAAGCAGCGGAGGGCGATCTCCATCGAAGACCTCCGTGACGCGTACTCGGTGTCGTATGAGACGGCGGCGCACCGGTTCACGAACCTCGCGACGCGGCACCTCGACATCCCCGTGCACTTCCTCAAGGTGCATGAGTCGGGCACCATCACCAAGGCGTACGAGAACGACGACGTGAACTTCCCGACCGACCGGCTCGGCGCCATCGAGGGGCAGATGTGCTGCCGCCGGTGGACCTCCCGGGTGGTGTTCGACGAGGACGACCGCTTCAACCCGTACTACCAGTACACCGACACCGGGAACGGCACCTACTGGTGCACCGCCCGTGTGGAGGCATCGAGCGAGGGTCTGCACTCGGTGAGCGTCGGGGTGCGGTTCGATGACACGAAGTGGTTCGTCGGCAGGGACACCCCGCACCGCGGTGTGTCGAAGCACTCGGTCGAGGTGTGCTGCCGTCGGGCTCCCGCCGAGTTGGAGGAGCGGTGGCGCGAGAACTCCTGGCCCAACGTGAAGACCCCGCGCACGCTGCTGGCGACGCTGCCCACCGGTGCCTTCCCCGGCGTGGACACGACCGATGTGTACGAGTTCCTGGAGTCCCACGCGCCCCGGTGATCCCGCTCGGTACGCTCGGTCGATGAGCAGTGCCGTCTTCCCCGGCCCCTTCGGCCAGATGCCCGAGGCGGGTGCCGCCGCGATCCTGTGGATGCCCCCGCCGGCGGAGGCCCCGCGGCCGGTCCGCTTCGTCGACGGTTTCGAGCCGTTCGCCGACTTCCTGCGGGGCCTCGGGATCGACCCCGCGCTGCTGGCCGACGACCTCGCGGCGACGTGGGATGTGGTGGCAGCGCGTCCGGAGATCCTCGACCGCCCGGACCTCGCGGCGGCCGCCGCGCGCTTCGTCGGCAACGTCATCGCGGTCGTGCACCCGGCCGCGACCTGGCGGATGACGAGCGAGCCGGAGATCGGGACGAACACCCTCTCCATCCCGGTCGCGGGTCTCGTGCAGGGGATGGTGCAGCAGCCCGACCAGCGGGATGCGTTCCTGCAGATGCTCGCGTCGTGGGAGCAGGACGACATCGATGACGAGGAGATGAGAGCGCTGTCCGCGGAGGATTCCGCTCCCGCGGTCGTCGTCGTCCCGGCGCGCGCGTATGTCCGGCCCGCTCTCCCGCCCCTGACCTTCCACGACGACCGCGGCGAGGTCATCCGCTACGGACGCCGCTGGCCCGATGGCATCGCGCCGGAGGAGTCGTACTCTCGGGAGAGCCACCCGGAGCGCTTCGCACCGCTGCTTCTCGTGGTCGACGCGCTCGTCGCGCACCTCTCCCGCGAGTACGAGGTCGAGGCGCGGCGAGAGTCGGGGGAGGACGGGACGGAACGCGTCGTGCTCGAACCGGCGCGCGGTGCGCGAGTCGTCATCACGCCGACCGTTCCCTCCGTCAGCGTCGAGGCGGGCGCCCACTTCCACGCGATCGTGCCGTCGTGCATCTGCGATGCCTGCGACGAGACCGCCGAGACGGCGGCGGACGAGCTGGAGCGGATCCTGCTGTCGGTCGCCGCCGGTGGCTTCCGGGAGAAGTATCCCGTCGGTCGCCGCGCGTGGCTGTACACCGAGATCCGGTCGCCGGACGGCGACCGGCGGGAGAGCAGCTCAGGCCCCGCTCCGGAGATGCCCCCGGAGGCGCGAGAGCGCACGGCCGCCCTGCTGCGCGGGCTCGACGACGGCTGGTGGCCCGCCTGGCCGCTCCGCTCGACCCCGGTCTGAATCCGCCCGTCCCGTCCCGTACGTGGTCCGCATGCACGACCGTGTTGCGCGTGCACCGCCCTGAGGGCCGGGGGTGTCGTGCATCCGTCGCCGGATCGTGCAGGGTGAGGCGACGCGAGGAGCCGACGGCGGCTGATGTCCGGTTCCGGCTGCACGGCCTCGGTCCGGGGGCATGACCTGGCGGGCCGATCCGTCGCGCAGGCGTCGCGCGGTCGTGCAGGCGTCGCGGGGGAGAGGCGGGGACGGGAAGGGGCCGGGTCAGTCGCGGGCGGTCTGCAGCAGCGCCCACACCTCGGCCCGGGCGGGGAAGGTCGTGAGGTCGGCCCCGAGGAGGGCGCCGGCATGGGAGACCCGGGAGCGGAGGGTGTGCCGATGGATGCCGAGGGCGGCCGCGGCCTGCTCGGCCCGCGTGTCGTGGTCGAGCCAGGTACGCAGCGCGTGTTCGAGCGCGGTGCCGTGGGCGGCGTCGTGTTCCCGGAGCGGAGCGAGCCGCGACTCCGCGACGAGCCGGGCCTCATCCGTCGCCAGCGCCGTGAGCAGGCTGGATCCGACCGTGTCGGCGTACCGGACGGCGCCGCTCGTGCCCGGCTGTCGGAGAGCGATGAGCGCCTGGGCGTGCGCGCGGGAGAAGGCGTCGTACCCCTCCGGGGTGGAGACGCCGACGCGCGCGCTGAACCGCGCGGCCACGTCGTCGAGGAGCGGCTCGTCGGCCGCGGAGACGCAGATGACCACGCCGTCCTCGGAGTCTGCGAGGAAGGCCGGCGTTCCGTGCTCAAGGCGTCGGCGCTCCCACCAGTCGAGAAGAGGCTCAGCCGGGGCATCCCCGGTCACCGCCACCACCACGGGGGCGGGCGGAAGGCTGCCGAGGACACGGCGCGCGAGGCCGGGGTCGTCGCCCAGGAGCGAGCGCAGCAGCTGCGTGTGCAGCCGGCGTCGGCCGCGGGCGAGCTGCTCGCTCTGCTCACGCGCCAGTCCCGCCATCGCGATGACCGAGGTGACGACGGCCCTGGCCTCCTGGTCGAGGGCGTCGGCCGCGACGGCGATCACTCCGCGGAGGTGGCCGCCGCGGCCGACCGTGAACAGCATGAAGGTGTGCGTGTCGAGGGTGAGGGACTGCCCGGCCTCGAGTCCTCGGTCGAGGATCTCCCGGACCCGGGCGCCGAGCTCCTCCCGGACCGCAGCCGAGAGGGCCTCCCTGGGGTGCGCGAAGAGGAGGTCTCCGGTCGCATCGAACATCCCGGCCCAGGCGCCGAGTCGACGGCCGAGTTCGGTGATGATCGCCTCGAGCCCGCGCGGCCGGAGGGCGGCGAGGGCGAGGGCGCGCTGGGTGTCCAGCGCCCAGGTGCGCCGGGCGTAGGCCTGCGCCGCGATCGCCTCGGAGTGTGCGCGGGCCACGGCGATGAACGGCGTGCGGTACGGCACCTCGAACAGGGGGATGCCCTGCGCCGCGCACGCCGCGATCAACTCTTCCGGTGTTCCCGAGCGATGCACGTCGGTCCCGAATCCGAGCCCCAGCACGCCGCGCTCGGCGAGCCGGACGACGTAGGGGGCGATGGCCTCCGCGTCGTCGAACTGCGTGCCGGTGGTGAGGAGGACGAGGTCTTCCGCGAGGAAGGGCGTCGGGTCCGCGAGGTCGGAGCTGTGCACCCAGCGCAGCGGCCGGTCGAGCGCGCCGTCCGGCAGATCCGTTGCGGTGGAGACGAGGCGCAGGTCGAGATCCCGGCGGCGCAGCAGGGCGGACAGCGTGGAGGGATCGGCGGGAGCCATACGATCTCCGGTTGTACGAGACGGCGAAATCAATTCTCCGATTGTACGACCCGGCGAATGCGGGCGTCTCCGCTGCCGCCGTACGCTCGCGACATGGCTCTCCTCGACACCGCAGCACCCGCAGTCCCCCTCGGCGGCCCCGACCTCCCGCAGGAGCGTCGCCTCGTCACGGAACTCCCCGGCCCGCGGTCGGCCGAGGTCCTCGCCCGCAAGGCGGACGCGGTCGCCGCCGGTGTCGGTCACACGGTGCCGGTCGCCGCCGTCGCAGCCGGGGGAGGAGTGGTCGTCGACGCCGACGGCAACTCGCTCATCGACCTCGGCTCCGGCATCGCCGTGACCACGGTCGGCAACGCGCACCCGAAGGTGGCCGCCGCCGTGGCCGCGCAGGCCGCGCAGTTCACGCACACCTGCTTCATGATCTCGCCGTACGAGTCGTACGTCGGCGTCGCCGAGGCGCTCAACCGCGTCACCCCCGGCGACTTCGCCAAGAAGAGCGCCCTGTTCAACTCCGGCGCCGAGGCTGTCGAGAACGCGATCAAGATCGCCCGCAAGCACACCGGTCGTCAGGCCGTCGTCGCGTTCGACCACGGCTACCACGGCCGCACGAACCTCACCATGGCGCTGACCGCGAAGTCGATGCCGTACAAGAGCGGCTTCGGTCCGTTCGCCCCCGAGGTGTACCGCGCGCCGATGTCGTACCCGTTCCGCGACGGGCTCGAGGGCGGCGAGGCCGCGGCCCGCGTGATCCTCCAGCTCGAGAAGCAGATCGGCGCCGACAACCTCGCCGCCGTCATCATCGAGCCGATCCAGGGCGAGGGGGGCTTCATCGTCCCCGCCGACGGCTTCCTCCCCGCGATCGTCGACTGGTGCCGCGCGAACGGCGTCGTCTTCATCGCCGACGAGGTGCAGACCGGGTTCGCCCGCACCGGACACATGTTCGCCAGCGAGATCTTCGGCATCGAGCCCGACCTCATCACCACCGCCAAGGGCATCGCGGGCGGGCTGCCGCTCGCCGCCGTGACCGGCCGCGCCGAGATCATGGACGCGTCGCACTCCGGTGGCCTCGGCGGAACCTACGGCGGCAACCCCATCGCGTGCGCCGCGGCGCTCGCGGCCATCGACGTGTTCGAGAACGACGGCGTCATCGAGCGTGCCCGCGAGATCGGCGAGATCCTCCTCGGCCGGCTCACCGCCCTCCAGGCCGAGGACGCCCGCATCGGCGACGTCCGCGGTCACGGCGCGATGGTCGCCGCCGAGTTCGTCGACCCGGAGACCAACGCTCCGGACGCCGCACTCACGGCTGCTGTGGCCAAGGCGTGCATCGCCCAGGGCGTCATCGTCCTCACCTGCGGCACGTACGGCAACGTCATCCGCTTCCTCCCGCCGCTGTCCATCGGCGACGAGCTGCTGAACGAGGGCCTCGACGTCGTGGCCGAGGCGCTCGCCGGCGCCTGACACCCTGTCCGGTCGCGTCCCCGGATCGGGGGATTTCGGGACGCGACCGGTACTTCATCCCCCGCATCCCCCGACGACGAAGGAGTTGCAGATGGCTGAGATCACCCGCGACGTGCTGATCGTGGGCGCCGGAGCCGCAGGGCTCACGGCGGCCAACGACCTGCGGAAGGCCGGGCTGTCGGTCGCCGTGCTGGAGGCCCGCGACCGCGTGGGTGGCCGCCTGTGGACCGACGTGATCGACGGCGCCATGCTGGAGATCGGCGGCCAGTGGGTCTCGCCCGACCAGGACGCGCTCAAGGACACGATCGAGGAGCTGGGGCTCGAGACCTACAGCCGGTACCGCGAGGGCGACAGCGTCTACGTCGGCCCGGACGGGCAGGCCCACCGCTTCACGGGCGAGATGTTCCCGGTGTCGGCGGAGACCGAGGCCGTGATCGCGCGCATCACCGGCATCCTCGACGCCCTCGTCGCCGAGATCGACCCGGACAAGCCGTGGGAGCACCCGAACGCGGCCGAGTGGGACTCGATCTCCTGGGACGCCTGGCTGCGCTCGCAGACCGACGACGACGAAGCCGTGCGCAACCTCGCCTTCGCCACCGGCTCGGCGATGCTGACCAAGCCGACCCACGCCTTCTCGCTGCTGCAGTCGCTGCTCATGGCGGCCTCGGCCGGCTCGTACTCGAACCTCGTCGACGCCGACTTCATCCTCGACAAGCGCGTCGTGGGAGGGCTCCAGCAGGTGCCGCTGCGCCTCGCCGAGCGCCTGGGCGAGGACGTGCTGCTGAACCAGCCCGTCCGCAGCCTGGAGTGGTCGGATGACGGGGTCGTGGCGACCACCGACGACCTCACGGTGCGGGCGCGGTACGCGATCCTCGCGCACGCCCCCATCCTCTACAACCGCATCTCCTTCGTCCCGCCGCTGCCGCGTCGCCAGCACCAGCTGCACCAGCACCTCTCGATGGGCTTCGTCATCAAGGTGCACGCCGTCTACGACCGCCCGTTCTGGCGCGAGCAGGGCCTGAGCGGCACGGCGTTCAGCCCGTACGAGCTCTCGCACGAGGCCTACGACAACAGCAACCACGGCGACGAGCGCGGCACTCTGGTCGGCTTCGTGTCCGATGCGAACGCCGACGGCGTGTTCGAGCTGTCCGCCGAGGAGCGCAAGGAGCGCATCCTCGAGTCGCTGTCGCACTACTACGGTCCCGAGGCGAAGAACCCGGTCGTGTACTACGAGAGCGACTGGGGCAGCGAGGAGTGGACGCGTGGCGCCTACGCCGCGAGCTTCGACCTGGGCGGCCTGCACCGCTACGGCGCCGACCTGCGCACGCCCGTCGGACCGATCCACTTCGCCTGCAGCGACATGGCAGGAGCGGGTTACCAGCACGTCGACGGGGCGATCCGCATGGGCCACTTCGTCGCGGCGAACATCGTCGACGCCCGCCGCGAGGCCGGCGCTCCCGAGAGCATCGGCTGATGACCGGCTCGGTCGTCGTCGGCTACACGGCGACGGATGCGGGGGCGGACGCGGCGGCGCTGGGCGCACGTCTGGCGCGCAGCATCGGTGCGACCCTCCACCTCGTGATCGTGCTGCCGACCGAGGGCACCCGGAGCGCCGCCGTGCCACCGGAGCGCGCCTACGAGGACGTCATCCGGAAGCAGGCGCGGAGCTGGCTGCAGGACGCGGTCGTGCGTCTCCCGCAGGAGCTGGTGCGCAGCGGCCATGTGCGCTTCTCCGAGTCGTTCGCCGAGGGCCTCATCGCCGCCGGTGAGGAGTTCGACGCCAGCGTCATCGTGATCGGCACGGCCGGCGGCGGCCTCTTCGGCCGACATCGCCTGGGCAGCGTCGCATCGGAGCTGCTGCACTCCTCGCCGATCCCGGTGGCCCTCGCACCCTCCGGGCTCGCCCAGCAGGACGACCACGTGCTTCCGCGCGTCACGGTCGCCGTCGGCACGCGTCCCGGCGCGGAGGGCGTGCTCGACCAGGCCGTCGCCCTCGCCGGCGCGGCCGAGGTGAGCCTCCGGCTGGTGTCGCTCGTGCCGTTCGACGTGCCGCCGGGACTCGACACCGGCGCGATTCGCCTCGCCGGCAGCGAGCACGCGCACCAGGTGCTGGCCGTGGCGGCCGAGCGCCTGCCGGACGGCCTCGGCGCCGTCGTCGAGGAGGCGCCGGGCGAGACGGTGGAGGACGCCGTCGCCGGACTCTCCTGGCTCCCCGGGGAGGTCGTGCTCGTCGGCTCCAGCCGGCTGGCGCAGCCACGCCGTCTCTTCCTGGGCTCCACGGCGGCGAAGATGCTGCACGAGCTGCCCGTCCCCATGATCGTCGTCCCGCGCACCCGCATCGAAGCAGGAGACCGCTGATGAGCAGCACCAACCGGGCGACGGAGCCCGCATCCGGCGTCACGACCGGAATCTCGACGAAGGGCCTGAGCGCCGGCACCGTCGGCCTGATCGGCGCCGTCGTGATCGGCATCTCGTGCATCGCCCCCGCCTACACGTTCACGGCCGCCGTCGGCCCCACCGCGTCCGAGGTGGGCGCGCAGATCCCGGCGATCATCCTCGTCGGCTTCATCCCGATGCTCCTCGTCGCCTTCGGCTATCGCGAGCTCAACAACCGCATGCCCGACTCCGGCACCTCCTTCACCTGGGCAGCCAGGGCGTTCGGGCCGTGGGTGGGCTGGATGGCCGGCTGGGGCCTCGTGGTCGCCACGATCCTCGTGCTCTCCAACCTCGCCGGCGTCGCGGTCGACTTCCTGTTCCTGCTGCTGTCGCAGATCACGGGCAACGCCGAGATCGCCGATCTCGCCGGCGTCACCTGGATCAACATCGGCGTGTGCCTGCTCTTCATGCTGGGCGCGACGTGGGTGTCGTACCGCGACATGCAGACCACGCAGAAGCTGCAGTACTGGCTGGTCGGATTCCAGATCCTCGTGCTCGTGTTCTTCGCGGTCGCCGCGATCGTGCAGGCCGTGGGCGGCAACGGCTTCGACTACCAGCCGTTCGACCTCAACTGGTTCAACCCGTTCGCGATCTCGTCGTTCAGCGCGGTCGCCGCCGGTCTGTCGCTGTCGATCTTCATCTTCTGGGGCTGGGACGTCACCCTCACCATGAACGAGGAGACGAAGGACCCGGAGAAGACCCCGG
Organism: Microbacterium meiriae; assembly: GCF_032364335.1. Lineage (NCBI taxonomy): Bacteria > Bacillati > Actinomycetota > Actinomycetes > Micrococcales > Microbacteriaceae > Microbacterium > Microbacterium meiriae. The sequence continues at coordinate 2,725,185 of NZ_CP133984.1, read as the reverse complement.
GTCGCGCGGCCACCGTCACGGTGCTCACCATCGTCTCGCTCTACCTGCTCCTCGCCGTCGCGATGATCATGTTCGCGGGCGTCGGTACGGGGGAGCTCGGCCTCGGCAACGGCGACATCCAGGAGAACGTGTTCTTCCACCTCTCCGGGCCGATCCTCGGGCCGCTCGCGTTCCTCGTGTCGCTCGCGGTGCTCACGAGCTCGGCGTCGTCGCTGCAGTCGACGTTCGTCGGCCCGGCACGCACCCTGCTCGCGATGGGTCACTACGGCGCGCTGCCGAAGTCGTTCGCGAAGGTGAGCCCCCGGTTCTTCACCCCGGGCTACGCCACCATCGTGTCGGCCATCGTGGCCTCCGCGTTCTACGCCGTGATGCGCGTGGTCAGCGAGGACACCCTGTGGGACACGATCCTCACGCTCGGCATGATGATCTGCTTCTACTACGGGATCACGGCGTTCGCCTGCGTCTGGTATTTCCGCAAGCAGTGGTTCGACTCGGCGCGGAACGTCTTCTTCACCTTCCTGTTCCCGCTGGTGGGCGGCATCATCCTGGCGATCCTGTTCTTCACCACGCTGATCGACTCCATGGACCCGGCCTACGGCTCCGGGTCGGAGATCGGCGGCATCGGGATCGTCTTCATCCTCGGCATCCTCATCATCGTCGTCGGCATCGCCGTGATGATCTGGAACGCCATCCGCCGCCCCGCCTTCTTCCGCGGTGAGACGCTGGGTATGGACGCTCCGCCCAGCCGTCGTCGTCCCACGTCCGTCTGAAAGAGAGAGAATCCATGAGCACTCAGAACGAGCAGGCGCTGCTCGACAGCATCCCCACCGGCCTCTTCATCGGCGGGGAGTGGATCGAGGGGGAGACCGGCGCGACCTTCGACGTCAAGGACCCCTCGACCAACCAGGTGATCCGCACGATCGCCGACGCCACCCCCGCGGACGGCATCCGGGCGCTCGACGCCGCCGTCGCCGCACAGGACGAGTGGGCCGCGACCGCGCCGCGCGTGCGCGGGGAGATCCTCCGCCGGGCGTTCGACCTCGTGCAGGAGCGCAAGGAGGACCTCGCGCTGCTGATGACGCTCGAGATGGGCAAGCCCCTCGCCGAGGCCCGCGGCGAGGTCGCCTACGGCGGCGAGTTCCTCCGCTGGTTCAGCGAGGAGGCCGTGCGCATCAGCGGCCGCTACGGCCTGAACCCCGAGGGAACCGGTCACATGATCGTGTCGCAGCGCCCCGTGGGACCGTCGTTCTTCGTCACGCCGTGGAACTTCCCGTTCGCGATGGCCACGCGCAAGATCGCCCCGGCCCTCGCCGCCGGCTGCACCGTGGTGATCAAGCCCCCGGCACTCACGCCGCTCACGACCATCTTCTTCACGACGCTGCTCGAAGAGGCCGGTCTGCCCAAGGGTGTCGTCAACGTCGTGCAGACCTCGAAGTCGAGCGCCCTGTCGGCGCCGATCATCGCCGACCCGCGTCTGCGCAAGCTCTCCTTCACCGGATCGACCGAGGTCGGCCGCAAGCTCATCGCGCAGGCCGCCGAGGGCGTGCTCCGGGTGTCGATGGAGCTCGGCGGCAACGCCCCGTTCGTCGTGTTCGACGACGCGGACCTGGACAAGGCCGTGGAGGGCGCGCTGGCCGCGAAGTTCCGCAACATCGGTCAGGCCTGCACGGCGGCGAACCGCTTCATCGTGCACAAGGACGTCGCGGGCGAGTTCGCCAAGCGCGTCACCGAGCGCGTCAACGGCATGAAGATCGGTCGCGGCACGGAGGACGGCGTGGCGATCGGCCCGCTCATCGACGAGGACGCCGTGGCCAAGGCCGGCGAGCTCGTCGACGACGCCGTCGAGCGCGGCGCGACCCTGCTCGCGGGCGGCAAGGCGCTCGAGGGCACCGGCACGTTCTACGAGCCCACGGTCCTCACCGACGTCGTCCCCGGTTCCGCGATCCTCCGCGAGGAGATCTTCGGCCCGGTGCTCGCGATCGCGACCTTCGAGACGGAGGACGAGGCCGTGCGTCTCGCCAACGACACCGAGTACGGCCTGGTCTCCTACGTGTTCACCGAGAACCTGCAGCGCGGTCAGCGGATGATCGACGCGCTGGAGACGGGCATGATGGGTCTCAACGTGGGTGTCGTCTCGAATGCGGCGGCTCCCTTCGGCGGCGTCAAGCAGTCCGGCGTCGGCCGCGAGGGCGGCTTCGAGGGCATCCACGAATACCTGTCCACCAAGTACACGCTGATCCCGGTCTCCTGACCGGCACGGCAAGAGGAGGAGAGACATGACCGACTACGCCGTCGTCAACCCCGCCACCGGCGAGACCCTGGCGTCGTACGACACGTTCACCGACGCGCAGATCGAGGAGGCCGTCGCTGCCGCGGACGAGGCGCACCGCGAGTGGTCGCGCTCCACCACGGTCGCCGACCGTGCCGCGCTTCTGCGCCGTGCGGCCGAGCTGCACCGCGAACGCCGCGAGGAGCTGGCCGACATCTTCGTGCGCGAGATGGGCAAGCCCCGGGAGGCCGCACTCGGCGAGGTCGACTTCGCCGCCGACATCGCCGAGTACTACGCGGACCAGGCCGAGGACATCATGGCCGACCAGCCCATCAAGATCCTCGGGGAGGGGTCGGCGATCATCCGCCGCTCCTCGCTGGGACCGCTCGTGGGCATCATGCCGTGGAACTTCCCGGCCTACCAGATCGTGCGCTTCGCGGCGCCGAACCTGATCGTCGGCAACACGATCCTGCTGAAGCCCGCGCCGCAGTGCCCGGAGTCGTCGAGCGCGATCGAGGCGATCTACCACGACGCCGGCTTCCCGAAGGGCGCGTACCAGAACGTGCTCGCGACGAACGACCAGATCGCGGCCATGATCGCGGACCGGCGGGTGCAGGGGGTGTCGCTGACCGGCTCCGAGCGCGCCGGCGCCGCGGTCGCCGAGGTGGCGGGGCGCAACCTCAAGAAGGTCGCGCTGGAGCTGGGCGGGTCCGACCCGTTCATCGTGCTCTCCACCGACGACCTCGACGCCACCGTGCAGGCGGGTGTCGACGCGCGGCTCGACAACAACGGTCAGGCCTGCAACGGCGCCAAGCGCTTCATCATCGTCGACGACCTCTACGACGCGTTCGTGGAGAAGTTCACGGCGGCGATGGCGGCCGTCGAGGCGACCGACCCCACGCTCGACGACACGGTCCTCGGCCCGGTCTCGTCGGAGGCGGCCGCGGAGAACCTGCAGAAGCAGATCGACACGGCGGTCGCCCAGGGTGCGACGCTGCTCACGGGCGGCACGCGCGACGGGGCGTTCTTCGCACCGACCGTGCTCGCCGACGTGACCCCGGAGATGGACGTCTACCGCGAGGAGCTGTTCGGTCCCGCGGCGGTCGTGTACCGCGTCGCGGACGAGGACGCGGCGGTCGCGCTGGCCAACGACACCACGTTCGGCCTCGGCTCCTACGTCTTCACGACGGACGAGGCGCAGGCGGAGCGGGTGGCCGACAGGATCGAGGCGGGCATGGTCTACGTGAACCTCGTGCTCGCCGACAGCCCGGAGCTCCCGTTCGGCGGCATCAAGCGCAGCGGCACGGCACGCGAGCTGGGCCACCTCGCCGCCGACGAGTTCGTCAACAAGAAGCTGATCCGCATCGGCTGATCGTCGACCCACCCCCTTGCGGCCGAGCGGCCCCCTTACGTGCGTACGCAAGGGGGCCGCTCGCACGAGAGGGGCCGGGTCGACGGGGGTGCGCGTCGAGGGCGGACGAGGCACAATGGCGGCATGAGCGCGCACACGGATCCGGTCCAGACCCTCACCGCGGAGCAGAGCTGGGAGCACCTGCGCAGCCAGGAGCTCGGGCGGCTCGTGACCCGGGTCGGCGAGACCATCGACATCTTCCCCGTGAACTATGCGGTGGACGGCGAAGGCCTGCTGTTCCGCACCGCCCCCGGGAGCAAGCTGTTCGAGCTGACGGTCACCGCCGACGTGCTCTTCGAAGTCGACGACCACACGGACACCGCGGCCTGGAGTGTCATCGTGCGCGGACGTGCGGAGGCTCTGGAGACCGACGCCGACATCGAGCGGGCGGAGGCGGCGGGTCTGCGCCCGTGGATCCCGACCGACAAGCGCGTGTACGTGCGCATCGCTCCGGCATCGGTGTCCGGCCGTGCGTTCCGGCGCGATCCGGAGCCCGACCGGGATGGGCCGCAGGAGTACTGAGCCCGGCCCGGGGAGGCCTCGGCGGGCGTAGGGTCGGGGTATGGCCAACGTCGCTGAGAACATCGTCAAGACTCTGAACGCCAACGGAGTCGACCGGGTCTACGGCATCCCGGGCGACTCCCTGAACGGACTCACGGACGCCCTCCGCAAGGACGGCCGGATCCGCTGGGTGCACGTGCGCCACGAGGAGTCCGCCGCCTTCGCCGCCGCCGCCGACGCCGGCACCACCGGGGACCTCGCCGTCGTGGCGGGCTCATGCGGCCCCGGCAACCTGCACCTCATCAACGGCCTGTACGACGCGCAGCGCTCCCGGGTACCGGTGCTGGCCATCGCCGCCCACATCCCGACCGTCGAGATCGGCACCGGATATTTCCAGGAGACGCATCCGCAGGAGCTGTTCCGCGAGTGCAGCGTGTACGTCGAATACGTCGCGGACCCGTCGCAGATGCCGCGGCTGATGGAGATCGCCATGCGCGCGGCCATCGAGCAGCGCGGCGTCGCGGTCCTCGTGATCCCCGGTGATGTGGCGCTGTCCGAGATCGCGGATGACCGCGCCGTGGTGATCGAGCGCACCCGCCCGCTGATCCAGCCCAGCGGTCCGGAGCTGGAGAAGGCCGCGACCATGCTGAACGCGGCCAAGAAGGTCACCATCCTCGCCGGGGCCGGCGTGGAGGGCGCGCACGACGAGGTGATCGCGCTCGCCGACGCACTCGGTGCCCCCATCGTCCACGCGCTGCGCGGCAAGGAGTTCATCGAGTACGACAACCCGTTCGACGTCGGCATGACGGGGCTGCTCGGATTCGCGTCGGGCTATCGGGCGATGGAGGCGGCGGACACGCTCCTCGTCCTCGGCAGCGACTTCCCGTACGAGCAGTTCTACCCGGAGCACGCGACCACCATCCAGGTCGACATCCGCGGCTCGCAGCTCGGCAAGCGGCACCCGCTCGACCTCGGGCTCGTCGGCGACGTGAAGGCGACCGCCGAGGCCCTGCTGCCCCGACTCGCCCGGAAGGACGACCGCGGCCACCTCGACGACGCCGTGGCCCACTACCGGAAGACGCGGAAGAAGCTCGACGAGCTCGCGGTGCCGGCGAAGGGCGCACGCCCCATCCACCCGCAGTACCTGGCACGCCTGCTGGACGAGTACGCCGCCGACGACGCGATCTTCACCGCCGACGTGGGCTCGCCGACCGTCTGGGCCGCGCGCTACCTGTCCATGACCGAGGGACGCCGGCTGATCGGGTCGTTCACGCACGGCTCGATGGCGAACGCCCTGATGCACGGCATCGGCGCGCAGGTCGCACATCCGGATCGTCAGGTCGTGGCGCTCGCCGGCGACGGCGGCCTCGCGATGATGCTCGGCGAGCTGCTCACGCTCACCCAGAACGGTCTCCCGGTCAAGACGATCGTGGTGAACAATTCATCGCTGAACTTCGTGGAGCTGGAGATGAAGGCCGCCGGCTTCGTCACCTACGGCACGGGGCTCGACAACCCGAGCTTCGCGGCGATCGCCGAGGCCATGGGCATCTTCGCCCGTCGGGTGGAGCGCAGCGAGGATCTGCCGGACGCCGTCCGGGAGGTCCTCGCGCACGACGGTCCCGCGCTGCTCGACGTCGTGACCGAGCGCCAGGAGCTGTCCATGCCGCCGGCTATCGAGGCCGCGCAGGTCAAGGGCTTCGCGCTCTACGCGATCCGCACGGTCATGTCGGGCCGCGGGGACGAGCTGCTCGACCTCGCACGGGCGAACTGGCGTCAGCTGTTCTGACGCGGCTCACCACCGCGACGACGCCGGCTCGGGACCCCCTGTGGATCCCGAGCCGGCGGCGTGTCAGCTCTCGACGAGGGCCCTGACCTCTGCGGCCTCGGCGTGCCGTCCCAGTGCCTCCAGCACATCGCCGAGCTCCAGTGCCGCGACCTGACGCAGCGGCGGGAAGCTCTCGGCATGGTCCAGGGCGCTCCGGTAGACGGGTACGGCGTCGGCCGGACGGTCATTCCCCGCGAGGACGCGCCCCGCGAACAGTTCCGAGCTCCCGGCGGCGCCCTGATCCCCGAGCGCGGCGAAACCATCGGCGGCAGTGAGGGCGGCGGCGACGGACTCGTCGATCCGGCCGAGCTGGGCCAGGGCGCGGCCGCGGGAGTCGGTCACGTCGGCGAGCAGCCAGCCGGCTTCATGCTCCTGGGCGAGCGCGGCGACCTCGTCGAAGAGCGGGAAGGCGCGCTCGTCGCCGCGACCGCCGTAGGCCTGGCCGAGGCTGTGCAGCACCTCGGACAGCGCGCCGACGGCCTCGGGGGCGCGACGAGCGATCTCCGCTGCGCCCTCCAGCAGCCGCACGGCGTCGTCGTGCTCCTCGAAGCGGGCGAGGATCTTCGCCTGCTCCGTCATCGCCATGGCCTGGTCCGCGTGCGCCTCCGCCTGTCCGAACAACTCGGCGGCGTAGCCGTGTGCGCCGACCGCCTGGCCGAACTCTCCGGACTCGGCGAGAGACCGGGCGAGGAGAGAGGCCGTCATGGCACGGGAGCCGGCGGGCGTCTCGGCGCCCTCCTCACGCTGGAGCACGTCGCCGAAGAGCTCCGCGGCCTCCTCGGCGTCTCCCGCGCGGAGCATCGCCCTGGCCAACCGGAAGTCCACGCCGGTGCGATCGCCGTCATCGTGCAGCCGAGCAGCCAGACGGTAGCGGGCGACGGCCTTCTCGGGCTCCTCTGCGTCCTCCCAGAGCGCGCCCGCGAGCACATGGGCGTCGGCGAGAGCCCGCGTGGCGCCGAGCTCGGCGAGCAGCCGGCACACCTCGTCGGCGTCCGTCGCCCCATCCTGGTACGCGCCCGTGCCGCCCCGCACGCGGGCCCGAGTCTGCAGCGCGTGGGCCCGATGACCGGCGGACAGGTCGTCCTGGGCGAGGAAGCGGTCGAGGAGCGTGCGGCCGGCGTCGAGGTCGCCCTTGCTCAGCACGGCGCCGATCGCCACAAGGGTGGTCGTGTTGGACAGCCTGGTGTCCTCCGCCTCCGCGAACGAGCGGGCCGCGAGCTCGGCGAGGTCGAGGGCCGCGTCCGGCTCCTCGGCCCTGAGGTGCAGCGACGCGCGGCTGATGGCCAGGTCGCCGCGCGACCAGGCCGGCAGACGGTCGGCCGCGGCCAACTCCTCTTCGAGCGCCGCCATGGTCTCGTCGGTGTGCAGCCCGAAGGTCGCGAGCTTCAGACGCTCCTCGAGGTCGGCCTGCGCGTCGTTCCCTGCGGCCCGCAGGGCGGCGATCCGCTCGGGGAGGAGGCGCTCGGCCTCGTCCACGCGATCGAGCGCGACGAGGATGCCGAGGTGCATCGACAGGAGCTGCGCGCGCTGGGCGGCGTCGTCGACCTCCAGGGCGTGCGGGAGCGCGGCGAGGGTCTCCTGCTCGGCGCCGAACTGCGCGAGCTGCATCGCCCGCTCGTACCAGGCCTCCGGATCCGCCGGAGTGGCGGCCGGGGTCGGCGCGACGAACGCATCGGAGCGGATCGGGACGTCGTAGCGCTCGTCGGCGAGAGCGCGCATCCGGGCGAGGCTGCGGGCGTGGCCGTCGGTGCCGTCCCGCTCGTCGAAGTCCGCGCCGATGCGCTCCGCCGTCGACCAGGCGGTCGCTGCCAGGTCGGCGGCGCTCCACGGGCCGTCGTGGGCCCCGAGCAGCGGCACGAGTGCAGGGGCGTCGGCACCGCGGACCGGGGTGTCGCCGTGGCCGGCGGCGGTGACGCGGTCGAGAGCGACCGCGAACGCCGTGAGGGCGGCGAAGTGCGCGTCGACGTTGAGGCCGTCGTGGGCGAGCCACGCGACGTGCTTCTCGATCAGGGCCAGCGCCCGCGCCTCGTTGCCGGTGATCGCGGCGAACACGATGTTGTTGGCCACGATGCGCAGGTTGTCGGGGTTGTCCTTGGCCAGTCGGTAGCTGCGCAGGTGCGCGGTCTTCGCATCTTCCGTGCGTCCGGCGCGGAGGTACGGGAGGAGGACGCGGGAGAGCGCGTGCTCCGGCTCCTCGCCGCAGGAGAAACCGCCCTCGATCATCTCCTCGACGAGCCGGATGGCGTCGGCGTCGCGATCGGTCTCCGCGAAGAATCCCGCGAACTGGCTGCGGCTGCACGCGTCGCAGTGGCTGTGCTCGTCGCGCGGCGTGGCCTCGAGCTGCACGCGGAGGGCTTCGGCGGCGTCGAACCGGCCGGCGTCCCAGGCGTCCTCGAAGCGGGCGGTCAGCACGCCGCTGAGGCCGAGTCCTGCGGCACGGTAGTGCGACTCCATGTCGTCGAGCACCGCGGCGATCTGCTCCTGCGAGAAGGCGGGGGAGGAGCGCAGCGAAGACGCCATCCACTTGAACTGCCACATCAGGTCGGCGCCGCCGTTGTCGAGGTCGGCGGGGAACCGCTGCGGGTCGGCGTCGTGATGCGCGAGGCACCAGGCGAAGGAGTTCAGCATGACGTCGGTGGCGCCGACCATGTTCGCCGACGCGGTCTGCCGCATCCGGGCTTCGTATTCCAGCCGTTCGTCGCCGATCTCGATGGCCAGCGCGACCGCCTCCGCCACGAGGGCCTGCTCCGCCGGGCCCCACGGGGTGCGATCGATCTCCTCGATGAGCTGCTGGAAGCGCTTCTTCGGACGTGCCATGGAGGGCCCTTCGGGTAGTCGGGGGGTGTCAGCGCGCGTCGAAGGGGAGAGTGTCCCCCTCGATACCGGCGGAGAGTGAGACGAGGTCGGAGAGGGCGCTGGTCATGAGCGCCCGATCGGCGTCCGAGAGGGGGTGGTGCCCCGCGAGAAGCGCCTGGATGTAGAGCAGCTGGACGGTGCGTGCGAAGACGGCGTCGTCCTCGACGCGGACGAGGGCCCGGACGACGCGGTTCGACCAGTTCAGGCACAGTCGCGCCGTGAGGTCGTCGTCCCGCGAAGAGGAGAGCGTCTGGTCTATGCGGTCGAGCACCCCGCCCCAGAGCGTGCTCGCGATGCCCTTGGTGCGCCCGCGGTCGATCGTCCGCAGCACCTCGGGGTCCGCCACGTACAGTCCGGTCAGCTCCGGGCGGTCGATCGCCCGGACGACCACGGCGCAGTCCGAGGACTGCAGGACGGCGCCGGCGCGGGACTCCAGCGCCATCGCGATGTCCCGGTCGTCCAGCGGCGGCGGGTCGAGGCGATCGAGCTCCCCGGCCACGTCGACCTTCTCGACCGTGACCTGCGGGTAGAGGTCGGGGAGCAGGCGGATCAGATCCGCGTCATAGAGGTAGCCGCCGTTGACGAGGACCTCGTCCGAGGGGGAGATGCCCGCCACCTGGCGGAACTCGTCGACGGTCTGGGCGTAGCGCACGTGCGGGTAACGCTCCACGAGCTCGCCGATCCGCAGCGTGCCGTGCGTCGTCTCCACGGTGAGCCAGCGGGTGATGAAGCGCGCGAGCTCCTCGTCGTGGCGCACCAGGGACTTGAGTCCGACCTCGTGCACGGCGACGAACTGCGCGAGACGATGCGGTTCGCGCAGCCCGAGTTCGAGCACCCAGCGGCGGATCCCGGCGCCGAGTTGCTCCCGGACGTGCTCCAGGGCCGTGTCCTCGACGAGGGATTCGCGGCTCGCGGTCGGCGCGAGGCCGGTGGAGTCGACGACGGCGCGCACGAAGAAGGCCCAGTCGGGCAGCACGTCGTCGACGCGCTCGGACAGGAGCATGCGCCCGAGGTACATGCGGGTCGCCTGCCGGGCGCCGGGCGGAGGAGCGAAGGGCAGCACGTAGGCCAGGCCCTGCGTTCCCGTCGCCGGCTCGCTCAGCGGGATCACGTCCAGCGGGGCGGCCCCGAGCAGGTCGCGACCGTACTGCACGGCCGCCTCGACGTCGGAGGCGGGGTCGAGGAAGGGAGGCTCGCGCGTCACATCGATGTCCCCGCCGGGCGCGTCGATGGTCACCCGCACCGGCAGGAACTCCCCGAAGGTGGCCGCGAGCTCGTGCACGGCCGCCGGCCGCAGCAGCTCGTCGGCGTCGAAGCGCGGCACGAGGTGCACGCTGGTGCCGATCGGGAGGTCGTCATCGATCTCCGTGACGCGGAAGGTGCCGTCCGCGCTGCCCGTCCACTCCACCGCGGATCCGCCTCTGGCGCTGCGGGAGCGGATGACGATGGTGTCGGCGACCATGAAGCAGCTCAGCAGCCCGATGCCGAACTGGCCGAGGAAGTCGCTCCGGGGGAGGTCGAAGATGTCCCGCTTGGAGCTGCGCCCGACGGTCGCGAGCAGATCGGCGACCTCGGCGGCGGTCAATCCCACGCCGTCGTCGCGGAGCACGAACTCGCCCGACTGCGCGGTCAGCGGCGTGATCCGGATGCGGCTGCCCCCGCCGTCGACCTCACGGCGCGCGGCGATCGCGTCCCTCGCGTTCTGGAGCAGTTCCCGCAGATAGACCCGGGGACTGGAGTAGACGTGCCGGCTGAGCAGATCGACGACTCCGCGCAGGTCCACCTGGAACTGCTGCACATCCCCACTCACATGCGTCCCTTCCTGCTTCGTCCGCCCGCCGAGCCTAGCAACAACGCGGGTTCCGCTTCCTGTTCGGCACCACGGGATCGATGCCGTATGCTTGGTGAGCAGTTGTTCTCTGCATTCTTTCGCCGTGCCTGGCGTCTTCGACATCGGCCGGTGGCAGGGTGGGGAGGGCATCCCCGAGACCTCCGGGTCTCTAGGGCGGTAGCTCAATTGGCAGAGCAGCGGTCTCCAAAACCGCAGGTTGCAGGTTCGATTCCTGTCCGCCCTGCGCGTCAGCGCACGCTGACACACGAAAGGTACATTCAGGATGGATCAGGACGAACCGCGCGGCGACGTCGTCGCGGCCGGCGCCACGCGCCAGAAGAAGGGCAACCCCTTCTCCCGGTTCTTCGGGGGCATCGCCCTGTTCATCCGCCAGGTCATCGCCGAACTGCGCAAGGTCGTCACCCCGACCCGCAAGGAGCTTTTCAAGTTCACGGGTGTGGTGCTCGTCTTCGTCCTGATCGTCATGGGCATCGTCTACGGTCTCGACTACGTCTTCGGGCTCCTGACGCACTACGTGTTCGGAATCCCTGGCTGATGACCCCCGCGGCATCGGCCGCAGCTATGGAGAAGAAGCAACGTGTCTGAACGATATTCCGACGACGCCGACTGGGCGACCGCCGCAGAGCAGTCCAGCGAGGAGGACGAGGCCCAGGAGGGCAACGTGCTCGCCGCCGAGGAGCTCTCGGTCACCTCTGCCGAGCACGTCGCGGTCCACGTCGAGGACGAGGACGGCGAGCAGGAGACGGAAGACATCGACATCGACATCGACGACCCGGAGGCGGACGCCATCGTGAACGACGCTCTGAACCTGGACGAAGCCGCGGAGTCCGAAGCCGCCGCCGAGGTCCTCAACGATTCCGTGGCCGAAGAGGTCGCGGAGCAGGAGGCCGAGGCCGCCGACGAGGTCACTCCCTACGAGGGGCCCGACGTCAACGGCGAGGACGACCGTCCGGCCGCCGAGTCCGACGAAGACGAGTCGGCCTCCGAGGAAGACCCGTACGAGGCCTTCCGCATGGACCTGCGCATGCTCCCCGGCAAGTGGTACGTCATCCACTCGTACGCCGGCTTCGAGCGCAAGGTCAAGGCGAACATCGAGCAGCGCAAGTCGACGCTCGAGGTCGAGGACGAGATCTACCAGGTCGAGGTCCCGATGGAGGACGTCGTCGAGATCAAGAACGGCCAGCGCAAGATGGTCACCCGCGTGCGCATCCCCGGCTACGTGCTGGTGCGCATGGAGCTCACGGAGGACACCTGGTCGGTCGTGCGGCACACCCCCGGCGTCACCGGCTTCGTGGGCAACGCCCACAACCCGACGCCGCTGCGCTTCGAAGAGGCCTTCAACATGCTGAAGTCCCTCGTCGAGGTCAAGGACGTCCCGACCGCCAAGAACATCGCGGCCAAGGGCGGCGTCGCCGTCGCCCGTCCGCTTCCCGCCGAGGTCGACTTCGAGGTCGGCGAGACCATCACGATCAAGGAGGGCTCGTTCGCGGGTCTTCCCGGTTCGATCAGCGAGATCAAGCCGGAGAGCGGCAAGCTCACGGTCCTCGTCTCCCTCTTCGAGCGCGAGACCCCGGTCGAGCTGTCGTTCGACCAGGTCACCAAGATGATCTGACACTGTCACGAGAACGGCCGCCTCTTCCGGGGCGGCCGTTTTCTTTTCCCCGACCCACCCCGTTCCGTGCCTCCCGGCCCTTTACGGACGCACGCACGGGGCCGGCTCGCACGCAAGGGGCCGGCTCGCGAGTAGGGGAGTGATCAGGTAGACTTGCGTGGTTTGTGTGCCGCTTCGGCGTGCACAGAGACGACCACGGGCCGGAGAGGCCGGAGCCGTGGGAGAAGCGGATGCTCGCATCCGCCTCGAGGGAAAGGAAAGAGAATGGCACCGAAGAAGAAGGTGACCGGCCTGATCAAGCTTCAGATCAACGCCGGTGCCGCCAACCCGGCGCCGCCGATCGGCCCCGCGCTCGGTCAGCATGGCGTCAACATCATGGAGTTCTGCAAGGCGTACAACGCCGCGACCGAGTCGCAGCGCGGCAACGTCATCCCCGTCGAGATCACCGTCTACGAGGACCGCAGCTTCACCTTCGTCCTGAAGACCCCGCCCGCGGCGGAGCTCATCAAGAAGGCCGCCGGCGTGCAGAAGGCTTCGGCCACCCCGCACACCGTCAAGGTCGGCAAGATCACCAAGGACCAGGTCCGTCAGATCGCCGAGCAGAAGCAGGCCGACCTGAACGCGAACGACATCGAGGCCGCCTCGAAGATCATCGCCGGCACCGCCCGTTCCATGGGCATCACGGTCGAGGGCTGAGGAGAATAATCATGGCTACCAAGTCCAAGGCTTACAAGGCTGCCGCCGAGAAGATCGAGGCAGACCGTTTCTACACGCCGTCCGAGGCCGTCGCGCTCGCGAAGGAGACCGGTTCGGCGAAGTTCGACTCGACCGTCGAGGTCGCGCTGAAGCTCGCCGTCGACCCGCGCAAGGCGGACCAGATGGTGCGCGGCACCGTCATCCTGCCCCACGGCACCGGTAAGACCGCCCGCGTCATCGTGTTCGCCACCGGCCCCGCGGCCGAGGCGGCGATCGCTGCCGGCGCCGATGAGGTCGGCGGCGCCGAGCTCATCCAGAAGGTCGCCGACGGCTGGACCAACTTCGACTCCGCGGTCTCGACCCCGGAGCTCATGGGCCAGGTCGGCCGTCTCGGCAAGGTGCTCGGTCCCCGTGGCCTGATGCCGAACCCGAAGACCGGCACCGTGACTCCGAACCCGGCCAAGGCCGTCGAGGAGATCAAGGGCGGAAAGATCGAGTTCCGCGTCGACAAGCACGCCAACGTGCACTTCGTCATCGGCAAGGCCTCGTTCTCGGCCGAGCAGCTGAACGAGAACATCGACGCCGCTCTCGAGGAGATCGTCCGCCTCAAGCCGTCCAGCGCTAAGGGCCGTTACATCCAGAAGGGTGCGGTGTCGACCACGTTCGGCCCCGGCATCCCGCTGGACGTCAACGCCATCTGACGCGTCGACGGGTTCGCACCTGTCGCACCGAACGCCCCCGGGTCCGCCCGGGGGCGTTCTGCGTTCCCGGGCCGCCCGCGACATCCGGCGTCATCCGATGGGGGGAACGCCCGGAGCGACGCGTACTGTGGGGGAGTTCCCGCGGTCGTCGCGTAAACTCGCACCCGCGCTTCTCACCCCAGGAGGGTCCATGTCCCGTCGTCTCATCGCCGTCACCGCACTCGTCGTCGCCGCTGCCGCCCTGACCGCGTGCAGCGGCTCGAGCACGCCCGCGAGCACGGACGGCGAGAGCGCCGCGGGCTCCGACTTCGGCCTGGTGAAGGACGGCACGCTGACGGTCGCGACCGAGGGCACCTACCGTCCGTTCAGCTTCCACGGCGACGGCGGCTCCGGCGACCTCACCGGCTACGACGTCGAGATCATCCAGGCCGTCGCCGACGAGCTCGGTCTGAAGGTCGAGTTCCAGGAGACCCAGTGGGACGCGATCTTCGCGGGGCTCGACGCGGGCCGCTTCGACGTGATCGCGAACCAGGTGTCGATCAACGACGAACGCGAGGCCAAGTACCTCTTCAGCACCCCGTACACGGTGTCGCCCGGCGTGATCGTGGTCAAGGAGGACGACGATTCCATCTCGTCGTTCGACGACCTCGAGGGCAAGACGACGGCGCAGTCCCTCACGAGCAACTGGTACGAGCTGGCCACCGAGTCCGGCGCCAAGGTCGAAGGCGTCGAGGGCTGGGCGCAGGCCGTGGAGCTCCTCCGCCAGGGCCGGGTGGACGCCACCGTCAACGACAAGCTGACCTTCCTCGACTACGAGACGACCAACAGCCCGACCGGCCTGAAGATCGCCGCGGAGACCGACGACGCCGGCGAGCAGGCCTTCGTGTTCACGAAGGGCAAGGAGGCGCTCGTCGATGCGGTCGACGAGGCGCTCGACACGCTCCGTGCCGACGGCACACTGGCCGAGATCAGCGAGAAGTACTTCGGCGAGGACGTCTCGCAGTAGGCGATGCAGAATCCCTGGGAGCTCTTCTTCACCTCGCTCGGGCCGATCGCCTGGGCGGGGCTGACGGCGACGATCCCGCTCGCCCTGGTGTCGTTCGTCCTGGGGCTCGTGATCGCGATCGGCATGGCGCTGATGCGGATCTCGGTGCACCCGGTCGTGTCCGGCATCGCGCGGTTCTACATCTCGGTGATCCGCGGCACGCCGATGCTCGTGCAGCTCTTCGTGATCTTCTTCGGCCTGCCGTCCATCGGGGTGACGCTCGACCCCTGGCCCAGCGCCATCATCGCCCTCTCGCTCAATGTCGGCGGGTACGGAGCCGAGGTCGTGCGGGCGGCGATCCTGTCGGTGCCGAAGGGGCAGTGGGAGGCGGCATACACGGTCGGGATGAACCGCACCCGCACGCTGACCCGCATCATCCTGCCGCAGGCCGCGCGGGTGTCGGTGCCGCCGCTGTCCAACACGTTCATCTCGCTCGTGAAGGACACCTCCCTCACCTCGCTGATCCTCGTGACCGAGCTCTTCAAGGTCGCCCAGCAGATCGCCGCGACGACTCTCGAGTTCATGGTGGTCTACCTGGCCGCGGCCCTGGTGTACTGGGTGATCTGCCTGCTGCTCTCCTTCGGGCAGAGCGCCCTGGAGAGGAGGCTGGACAGTCGTGTCGCGCACTGACCCCACGGCGGAGCCGCTGCTCACCGCACGCGGCCTGCACAAGAGTTTCGGCACCACCGAGGTGCTCCGCGGCTTCGACCTCACGTTGCATCGGGGCGAGGTCGTGGTGCTCATCGGGCCCAGCGGCTCGGGTAAGACGACCGTCCTGCGCGCCCTGAACGGGTTGGAGACGCCGGACGCGGGGACCATCGTGATGGCCGGGGGACCGGAGATCGACTTCGCACCGGAGGTGCGCCCGAAACCGCGCGTGGAGAAGCAGCAGCGGCTGGCGCTGCGTGACCGGTCGGCGATGGTGTTCCAGCACCACAACCTGTTCCCGCACCTGACCGTGCTGGACAACGTCATCGAAGGGCCGTGGCGGGTGCAGGGCCGTCCGAAGGCCGAGGTCGTCGCCGAAGCGCAGACGCTGCTCGCGCGGGTCGGTCTCGCCGACAAGGTGGACGCGCGGCCGCATCAGCTCTCCGGAGGGCAGCAGCAGCGCGTCGGCATCGTGCGCGCCCTCGCTCTGCAGCCGGATCTGCTGCTGTTCGACGAGCCGACGAGCGCGCTCGACCCGGAGCTCGTCGGCGAGGTGCTTCTCGTCATCAAGGAACTCGCCGACGAGGGCTGGACGATGGCCGTCGTCACGCACGAGCTGAGCTTCGCCCGGGAGGCCGCCGACCACGTGCTCTTCCTGGACGGCGGTGTCGTGGTCGAGCAGGGTCCGCCCGCCCAGCTGTTCAGCGCCCCGCAGCACGAGCGCACGCAGCGGTTCCTCACCCGCATCCTGCGTCCGCTCGACGGCGCCTGAGCCCTCGACCCCGAGGGCGATCGGTGGCAGGATGCGGTGCGTGGGCACCATCGACGACTACCTGACCGACCTCGACGCGGCGGACCGCGCAGTGATCGATCGCGTGTACGCGATCGCCACGGAGGAGGTGCCGGATGCGGAGCAGGGCAAGGGGTATGGGATGCCGGCGCTCGTGCTCGCCGGAAAGCCTCTGCTCTCGGTGATGCGTGCGAAGAACCACATCGGCGTCTACCCGTTCAGCCCCGAGGCGGTCGCTGCCGTGGCGGGCCTCCTCGACGGTCATCCCGATATCAGCGTCGACAAGGGGACGATCCGGTTCCAGCCGGAGCACCCGCTGCCGGAGGACGCGGTCCGGGCCCTCGTCCGGGCGCGGATGGCGCAGATCGACGCGGCGTGAGCGGCTAGGCGTCCAGCACCGGGAGCACCAGGCTCACCGCCAACGTGATCATCACGACCGCGATCACCGCGTCGAGGAGACGCCAGGAGCGCGGGGTGCGCAGCCACCGTCCGAGGTAGCGGGCACCGAAGCCGAGGGCGGTGAACCAGAGGAGGCTCGCGATGACCGCCCCTGCCGCGAACAGCCATCGCTCGTCGCCGTGCGTCGCGGCGATCGAGCCGAGCATCAGCACCGTGTCGAGGTACACGTGCGGGTTCAGCCAGGTCAACGCCAGTGTCGTGAGGATCACCGGGGCGAGGCGGGTGCGGGTGAGGGTCCCGGTGCCACCGGACGCCTCGAGGACCGGAGCGTCGCCCCCGTCGACCACCAGCTCCTCGCCGCCACGCCAGGCCCGTCGCGCCGCGAGCACCCCGTAGCCGAGGAGGAACAGCGCCCCTGCCCAGCGGGCAACGACGACGAGCCAGGGAGCGGCGGACAGCACGAAGCCGAGCCCGGCGACGCCGACGATGATCAGCACGGCGTCGGAGAGGGCGCAGACGATCACGACGGCGAGGACGTGCTCGCGCCGGATGCCCTGTCGCAGCACGAACACGTTCTGCGCGCCGATCGCGACGATGAGCGACAGGCCGAGGCCGAGGCCGCCGAGAACGGTGAGCATGCATCGAGCCTAGGGATGCTGGCCATGAGTTGCAGCGAAGATTCCTTTCCCGCCATTAGCATCACTGATGTGAGGATCGACCCGGAGCTCGCCGCCACGCTCGCCGCCGTCGCGGACGAGGGGACCCTCGACGCCGCCTCCCGCCGCCTGCGCGTCACCCCGTCCGCGGTCAGCCAGCGGCTCAAGGCGCTCGAGGAGCAACTCGGGCGGATCCTCCTCGTGCGCAGCAAGCCGGTCCGCCTCACCGAGGCCGGGGAGTCCGTCGTGCGCCTCGCGCGGCAGATCGCGCTCCTGGAGCAGGTTGCGCTCGCCGGGGTCGGCATCGAGGAGGACGGCGGGGGACACCGCATCACGGTGCCCCTGGCCGTCAACGCGGATTCCCTGGCGACCTGGTTCCTCCCGCCGATGGCGCGCCTCTCCGCCGCGCACGACATCGACCTGGACCTGCACCGCGACGATCAGAACTTCACCGCCCGACTGCTCGAATCGGGGACCGTCATGGCCGCGGTGACGAGCGAGGCCACGGCGGTCGCGGGGTGCACGGTCACGCCCCTCGGCGTGCTCGAGTACCGCGCCATGGCCGAGCCTGCCTATGCCCGTCGATGGTTCCCTGACGGCGTGACGCCCGCCGCGCTGGCGCACGCGCCGTTCGTCGACTTCGACCGCCGGGACACCCTGCAGCACGAGTGGCTGGCGGCACGGGGAGTGCCGGCGGCGGGCGTTCCGCGACACTACGTCCCGGCGTCGCACGACTACGCGCTCGCGGTCGGCCTCGGCCTCGGCTGGGGGATGGTGCCGCGACTGCAGGAGGTCCCCGGGCTCGTCGCGCTCGGCGGTCCGACCCTGCGCGTCGCCCTGTACTGGCAGCAGTGGAACCTGCGCTCCGCGCTGCTGGACACGATCGCGGCCGAGGTCGCGGGAGAAGCGCGTCGCGTGCTCGCTCGCGAACCCTGACGGGGCGTGGTCGTCCCGGAGCCTTCGGCGTCCGCTCAGTCGGCGAGGGCGAGGGCGCGGAAGGCGTCGCGCTCGCGGAGCTGCTCGCGGCGGCTGTCGACCGGGGCGGCGGAGCGCGTCGGCACCGCGCGTCCCGTCGTGCGACGGTACAGCTCGTCGATGAGGTCGGTCGCGAGACCGACGAGTTTGGCGATCTCGCGGTCGTCCCGGTCGATCCACACGCAGCGGGGCTCGTCGTGGATGGGGGAGAAGTCGACGTGCTCCTCCCAGACGAACAGGGTGCGCTCGGCGCCCAGCACGTGCTGCTGCCACCAGACCTGGCGCAGGTACGTGCGCGGGATGCCGCGGAAGGCCTTGTTGGTGGTCTTGATCTCCGCGAGGCTGACGCGACCGTCCGCGTCCACCGAGATGCCATCGGGGGTGGCCAGGTGGCGGTGCTCGACCTCGGCGCGGAACAACGCGGAGGAGGGGAAGATGCCGTGCGTCGCGGCGACCCAGGCGGCGATCTCGGGCTCGCGGCGTCGACCGTGGTCCGTGTAGGCGTTGCCGCCGAACCGCGGCCCCCCGCCGAGCTTGGCGTCGGCGGCACGGGCGATCGAGCGTTCGCTGGTGAGTCCGGCGACGTCGGTGGCCGTGATGCCGCGGGACCGTGCCCTCATCCACGCCACGCGGTCGCGCGAGTCCGCGACGATGCGAGCTTGGAGTTCCGGGGTCACCAGAAGACTCTAACTCTCCCCCACCCCCGTTCCCGCCGTACACGCCGCCCCTCCCGCCCTCCCGCCGACCCACCCCCTTGCGTGCGTCCCGGCCCCCTGCGTGCGCGCGAAAGGGGCCGGGGCGCACGCACAGGGGTGGGTCGAGGAGGACGGACGATTCCTGCACAAGAAGGGGAAGGAGGAGAGGGGTGTGAGGAACTCACGGACGAGGGAGTCCAAGGGGACCGGGTACGGAGACTCGAGGCATGAGACAGGTGAGTGTGGACGAGATCAGGGTGATGCTCCTCGGCCGCCGACGGCTGGAGGAGGAGGGCTGGGGGTCTCGGACTCTTCGCGCCGCGGTGGAGGGGCGGCGGCTGCATCACGTGCGACGCGGGTGGTACCTCGCGCAGCGGACCTGGGGCGAGCTCGCCCCGGAGTCCCGGCACCGTGCGGAGGTGGTGGCCGCCGACCTCGCAGCCCCGGGGACACGGCCCGTGTTCTCGCACGCCTCGGCCGCGGTGCTGTGGGGGCTGCCGCTATATCGGGTGCGGCCGACGAGGGTGCATGTGACAGCGCCACCGGACCGTCGGCACAGCACCCCGGGGATACTGCGGCACGAGGGACAGGTTCCGGAGGATGACATCGTGGAGCGCGACGGGATCCGCTGCACCTCCCTCGCCCGGACCGTGGTGGACCTCGCTCGGACGATCGCGCCGGAAGCCGCGCTCGCTGTTGCAGATGCCGCGCTCGCCCTCGTCGGCGGCGACCCGTGGGAGTTCGACGACACCGCGGAGCAGGCTCTCCGTGCGGACCTCACGGATCGGGTCCGCCATCCACGGCTCCGCGGCATCGTGCAGGCTCGTCGGATCGTGAGCCTCGCCGACGGTCGCGCACAGCTGCCGCTGGAGAGCGTGACCCGGTATCGGCTCCATCAGCTCGGCTTCGGTCGGCCGCGTCTGCAGGTGCCGGTGGACGGACCCCGCGGCGGGCGATTCTGGATGGACATCGCCGTCGACCAATCCCGCACCTTCGTGGAGTGTGACGGCCGGGACAAGTACCTGGACGAGGGCCTCCGCGGCGGCCGGCCCGTGTCACAGGTCGTGCTCGACGAGAAGATCCGCGAGGACTGGGTGCGCGGGACCACCGGCTGGCGGGTGGTCCGGGTGACGAGCGCGGACGTCGCCTCGCTCGCCGCGGCCGACACGCACTTCCGTGCCCTCGGCCTCTTCGCCCGCTGAGTCGCTGACCCACCCCCTTCCGTGCCCTCCGGCCCCTTGCGTGCAGCGGCAAGGGGCCGGGACGCGCGAAAAGGGGTGGGGCGGCGGAGGAGGAGGGGGATTTGGGGGGAGAGGGAGCGTGGGGTACAGTGGTCATAACCGAAGACCGCTGGTCATCGTGTGCGCGTGAGTGCACAGGATCGAAGCTCTGCATCGCAGGGGCCCGCGCAGGTGTCACGAACTTCCGAGCTCCGTGCGCTTGCGCCGGAGCTCTTCTCTTTTGCAGGGGGTCGGAGGCCGGCGCCCCACCACCGTGCGGCGCCTCGTACACACCAAGGAGTGACCATGGCGCAGAAGGATGCATCGGTCAACGAGCTCACGAAGTCATTCGAGAACTCGAACGCCGTCCTGCTGACCGAGTACCGCGGTCTGACGGTTGCCCAGCTCAAGCAGCTGCGCAACAGCATCCGTCAGGACGCTGAGTACGCCGTGGTGAAGAACACGCTGACCAAGATCGCCGCCAACAAGGCCGGCATCTCCGCGCTGGACGACGACCTCAAGGGGCCGTCGGCTGTCGCGTTCGTGCACGGTGACTTCGTCGCCACCGCCAAGGCTCTGCGTGACTTCGCCAAGGCCAACCCGCTTCTCGTGATCAAGTCGGGCATCTTCGAGGGCAAGGCCCTCACCGCCGACGAGGTCAACACGTACGCCTCGCTCGAGAGCCGCGAGGTTCTGCTGGCGAAGGCCGCGGGCATGATGAAGGCGACGATGGGCAAGGCTGCGGCCACCATCGACGCGCTTCGCGAAAAGCTGGAGACCGCCGAGGCCGCGTAAGCGACCGGCGATCTCGTCTACAAACCCCATCTATCTAGGAGATACATCATGGCGAAGCTTTCCACCGAGGAGCTGCTCGAGCAGTTCGCCGGCCTGACCCTCATCGAGCTCAACGAGTTCGTGAAGGCGTTCGAGGAGAAGTTCGAGGTCACCGCTGCTGCCCCCGTCGCCGTCGCCGGTGCCGCTGGCGGCGCAGGCGAGGCCGCGGCCGAGGAGGAGAAGGACTCCTTCGACGTCATCCTCGAGGCTGCCGGCGACAAGAAGATCCAGGTCATCAAGGCTGTCCGCGAGCTCACCTCGCTCGGCCTCGGCGAGGCCAAGGCCGTCGTCGACGGTGCTCCGAAGGCCGTCCTCGAGGGCGCCAACAAGGAGACGGCCGAGAAGGCCAAGGCTGCTCTGGAAGAGGCCGGCGCGACCGTCACCCTCAAGTAATTCCAGCGCACCAGCGCTTCTGCGAAGGCCCCGGGTTCCGCCCGGGGCCTTCGTGCGTCCGCGGGGGTCAGCGCGGCGCCGCGGTCGAGCTGCGGACGACGAGCGCCGAGGCGGCCTCGACGCGCTCGACCGGAGCATCCGGCTCGCTCATCCGCCGCATCAGCAGGCGCACGGCTTCCCGTCCCTGATCCCGCGGCGACTGCCCGATGGTGGTGAGCGCGAACATCTCCGCATGCTCGTGGTCGTCGATCCCCACGACGCTGAGCTCGGTCGGCACCGCGATGCCCAGGCGGCGAGCCGCGATCACGGCGCCGATGGCCGCCTCGTCGCACACGCCGACGATGGCCGTCGGACGGTGCCGCCGGTCGCCGAGGAGTCCCGCCGCCGCCGCGTAGCCGCCCGGCATCGTGGGAGCCGAACCGGCGACCCGCGCCCGCGGCGTGAGTCCCGCCGCGTGCAGCGCCTCCCGGTAGCCGGCCAGGCGGCGGGCGTCGCCGTAGCTGAGGTCGGTGTCATCCGTGGCACCGCCCACGAACGCGATGTCGGTGTGCCCGAGGTCGATGAGGTGCTCGGTGGCGATCCGGGCGGCGGCCGCATCGTCGATCGACACGGCGCTCGACCCCGCGCTGTAGGGCCCCACGCTCACGAGCGGTCGCCCCGTATGGTGCAGCCGTTCCAGCTCGCGGGCGCTGGGCTGGATGCCGACGGCGATGATGCCGTCGAACCTCCGGCCCGGCAGCACGCTCTCGAACAGCCGCTCCCTGGTCTCCGAGCGTTCGGGGACCCCGTAGAGCGAGAGGTCGTAGTCGAGCGCGAGCAGCGATTCCTGCACGCCCGCCAGCAGCTCGGCGAAGAACCACCGATCGACCGGCGGCATCACCAGGCCGATGGTGCCGGTACGCCCCGTGGCCAGGCTCGTGGCGGAGGAGTGCGCGACGTACGCGAGGTCCTGCGCCGCCTCCTCCACTCGCTGCCTGGTCTCCTCCGAGACGTAGCCGCGGCCGCTGAGCGCGCGGCTCGCGGTCGCCTTGGACACACCGGCGCGCATCGCGACGTCGGCGATCGTGCTCATCGTGTCCTCCTCGACCCGGTTCCACGACGGCGAGCGATCGGGCACTCGCCGGGAGCCATCGTAGCCGTTACACACCGGGGGAGGAACCGGTTCCAGGCGCGCCGGACTGGGAGCGCTCCCACCTTGTCGTCCACTCGGATGTCAAAGGGTTGTGATCTTGTAACCTTCCCCAGTTGTACGGCGAGAAGGAACCCGAGTAGGTTGGCCTGGAATCGGTTCCCCAATGGTTGCGGCGATTGCTCTCCTTGGGCGGACTGAAGATCCACCTGAAGAGGAGAAGTACATGGCTTTGTCACAGCGATACCGCCTGCTCGCCCCCATCGCACTCGTCGGCGTCGCGTCTCTCGCGCTCGCCGGCTGCGCCGAGGGCGGGGGCGACGAGGGCGGAGAGACCAAGGACACCGTCCGGATCTCCGGCGGCATCACGGGCGTCGAGGCCGACGACCTGAACGCGTCCTTCGAGCAGTTCACGAAGGACACCGGTATCAAGGTCGAGTACACCGGCGACAAGGGCTTCGAGGGCAACATCGTGACCAAGGTGACGGGTGGAGACGCCCCGGACATCGCGATCGTCCCGCAGCCCGGTCTGCTCAAGACCCTCGTCGACACCGGCAAGGTCATGCCGGCACCCGAGGCCGTCGAGTCCGCCGTCGACGAGAACTGGTCCGAGGACTGGAAGAAGTACGGCACGTTCGACGACACCTTCTACGCGGCGCCGATGCTGGCGAACCTCAAGGGCTACGTCTGGTACTCGCCGAAGCAGTTCGCCGAGTGGGGCGTCGAGGTCCCGGAGACCTGGGACGACATGATCGCCCTCACCGACACGATCGTCGAGAAGACCGGCGGTCCGGCCTGGTGCGCGGGCTTCTCCTCCGAGGCGGCATCCGGCTGGCCGGGAACGGACTGGATCGAGGACCTCGTCCTGCGTCAGTCGGGTCCCGAGGTCTACGACGACTGGGTGGCCGGTGACGTGAAGTTCACCGATCCCGAGATCAAGCAGGCCTTCGACGCCGTGGGTGAGATCCTGCTCAACCCGGAGTACGTCAACGCCGGCTACGGCGACGTCAAGAGCATCAACTCGACCGCCTTCGGTGACGTCGCCAACGCGGTGGCCAAGGGCGACTGCGCACTGACCCACCAGGCCTCGTTCCTGTCGGCGAACTTCCTCGACACGGAGACCGCGGACGGCAACGTCCCCGAGGTCGCGCCGGACGGCGACGTCTACGCGTTCATCATGCCGGGCGAGACCGCGGGCGAGCTCCAGGTCGAGGGCGGCGGCGAGTTCGTCGCGGCGTTCTCGGACGACGAGGCCACCCAGAAGGTGCTCGAGTTCATGGCATCGCCCGAGTTCGCCGACGCGCGTGTCGAGCTCGGCGGCGTCATCTCCGCCAACAAGAACGCCGACCCGAGCCTCGCTTCGAGCGAGTTCCTCCAGGAGGCGATGACCATCATGCAGGACGACGCGACGACCTTCCGGTTCGACGCTTCCGACCTGATGCCGTCGACCGTCGGCTCGGGCTCGTTCTGGAAGGGGATGGTCGACTGGATCGACGGCAAGGACACCGACACGGTGCTCTCCGACATCCAGGCCGGCTACGAGAACTGATCGCCTCGACGCGATCTTCGTAGGCAGAGCGGGGCCGGGCTGCACAGCCCGGCCCCGCTCCACCGATCCGTACTGCGCGGGAACCCAGCACGATCCAGAAGGGGACGTTCATGTCGCACGCGACCATCGAGAAACCCGTCGAGGCTGACGCGCCGCCGACGACGCATGGCACCGACGAGAAGGGGAGGAAGGCCACGCGGACGGTCCTCGCGATCGGCTTCGTGGTCGTCGCCGCCCTCGCTCTCCTCCTCGTCTTCACCGCCCCGACCGAGGAGTCCTCGCGGATCACGATCGGGTTCTCGCTCAACAGCTTCTTCCTGTGGCTGGGCGGTCTGAATCCGTTGGTGCAGATCCCCGCCGTGCTGCTCGTGTTCGGCGTGGTCGTGGCGATCATCCTCGTGCTGATCGAGTTCGCGCCCCGCCCCGGTCGCGGCTACTCGATCATGCGGCTGGTCGCGTGCCTCGTCATCCCGGTGCTCGCCCTGCTGCTGCTTCGTCCCTACGCGAACGCCGTGGTGTACGTCGTCGCGATCGCACTGCTCGTCGGTGCGCTCCTCTTCTTCGCCGACTTCCGCGCCCGACAGGGAGCCGGTTACCTGTTCCAGCTCGTGCTGTTCATGGCTCCCGCGGCGATCATGCTGCTGCTGGGCCTCATCTACCCGGCGATCTCGACGATCTTCAAGTCCTTCTTCGACAAGTCGGGGAACCAGTTCGTCGGACTCGAGAACTACATCTGGGTCTTCACCAACCCGGTCGGTACGTCGTCGGTGATCAACACCATCATCTGGGCGCTGCTCGCTCCGGTGATCTCGGTGGTCATCGGTCTCGCGTACGCCGTCTTCATCGACCGTGCGCGCGGTGAGAAGTTCCTGAAGGTGCTCGTGTTCATGCCGGTGGCGATCTCGTTCGTCGGCGCGGGCATCATCTGGAAGTTCATGTACGACGCCCGCCAGGGCGACCAGATCGGTCTCCTCAACGCCATCGTCACCGCTTTCGGCGGCGACCCCGTGCAGTGGCTGGCCATCAAGCCGATCCTCAACACGCTCATGCTGCTCATCGTGTTCATCTGGACCCAGACCGGGTTCGCGATGGTCATCCTCTCCGCCGCGATCAAGGCCGTGCCGATCGAGCAGATGGAGGCGGCCGAGCTCGACGGCACGAACGCCTGGCAGCGCTTCCGCAACGTGACGGTGCCCGGCATCCGGTCGTCGCTGATCGTCGTCCTCACGACCATCACGATCGCCTCGCTGAAGGTGTACGACATCGTCGCCGTGATGACCGGCGGTCGTGACGAGACCAGCGTCCTCGGTTTCGAGATGGTCAACCAGCAGCAGCGGTTCCAGAGCTACGGGCACTCGTCGGCGCTCGCCGTCGTGCTGTTCCTGTTCGTGTTGCCGCTGATCGTCTACAACGCCCGATCGATGGCCAAGCAGAGGGAGATCCGCTGATGAGTGCAACCCAGGCCACCGTCGTGGACAACCGCACCAAGCGCCAGGTGGCGCGCGACACGCGTCGTAATGAGGCGACCGCCCACAAGAAGCTGACCTCGAAGGGGGCGACGATCGCGGCCGCGGTCATCGCGCTCTTCTGGACGATCCCGACCTTCGGCCTCTTCGTGACGTCGTTCCGTCCGGGCGCCGACACGCAGAACAGCGGCTGGTGGACGGTCTTCTCCAACCCGGAGTTCACGTTCGACAACTACGTCCAGGCGTGGAACTCGGGCGGGACCTCGACGACCCTCGCGACCGCGTTCATCAACTCGCTGGCCATCACGATCCCAGCCACCGTGTTCCCGATCGTGATGGCGGCGCTGGCCGCGTACGCGTTCGCATGGATCGACTTCAAGGGTCGGAACATGCTCTTCATCTTCGTGTTCGCGCTGCAGATCGTGCCGCTGCAGATGGCCCTCGTACCGCTGCTGAGCCTGTTCTCGGACGGGCTGACGATCAACGACGTGCCGATCTTCCCGGGGTTCGGGCTGAACGAGGTGCAGTACAGCTTCGCCCGCGTCTGGATCGCGCACGCGATCTTCGCGCTGCCGCTGGCGACGTTCATGCTCCACAACTTCATCTCCGAGATCCCGGGTGAGATCATCGAGGCGGCCCGCGTTGACGGTGCCGGACACGGACAGGTGTTCTTCCGGATCATCCTGCCGCTGGCGGCTCCGGCGATCGCGTCCTTCGCTATCTTCCAGTTCCTCTGGGTGTGGAACGACCTGCTGGTCGCGACGATCTTCGCCTCGCCCGGCGCCCTGCCGATCACCCAGGCGCTGAACTCGCTCTCGGGGACCTGGGGGAACAAGTGGTTCCTGCAGTCCGCGGGAACGTTCATCTCGATCATCGTCCCGCTGATCGTGTTCTTCGCCCTGCAGCGCTTCTTCGTCCGCGGCCTGCTGGCCGGCGCGACGAAGGGCTGACCCTTCGACGGGCTCAGGCCCTTCGACGGGCTCAGGGCCCTTCGACGGGCTCAGTGACCCACGTCGTGGGTCGCTGAGCCTGTCGAAGCGCGGGTGAAACACAGCCCCGGCGGCGGGACGCCTCGCCGTACCCTGAACAGATGAAGTACGCAGACTCCATCGTCGACCTCGTCGGCGACACGCCCCTGGTGAAGCTCCAGCACGTCACCGAGGGCATCGCGTGCACGGTGCTCGTGAAGCTCGAGTACCTGAACCCGGGCGGGTCGGCGAAGGATCGGATCGCGGCCCGGATCATCGACGCCGCCGAGGCCGCGGGGGACCTGCAGCCCGGCGGGACGATCGTCGAGCCCACGAGCGGCAACACCGGCGTCGGGCTCGCCCTCGTCGCCCAGCAGCGCGGCTACCGCTGCGTCTTCGTGCTCCCGGACAAGGTGGGCGAGGACAAGATCGACGTGCTCCGCGCGTACGGCGCGGAGGTCGTCGTGACCCCGACCTCGGTCCCGGCTGACAGCCCGGAGTCGTACTACAGCGTGAGCGACCGGCTGGCACGGGAGATCCCCGGGGCGTTCAAGCCGAACCAGTACGAGAACCCGAACGGGCCGCGCAGCCACTACGAGACGACGGGACCGGAGATCTGGCGGGACACCGACGGCCGGGTCACCCATTTCGTCGCCGGCGTGGGGACGGGCGGCACGATCACCGGCACCGGCCGCTATCTGCGCGAGGTGTCAGACGATGCCGTGCGGATCGTCGGTGTCGACCCCGAAGGCAGCGTGTACAGCGGCGGCACCGGCCGGCCCTACCTCGTCGAGGGCGTGGGCGAGGACATCTGGCCGGGGGCGTACGACCCCGCGGTCCCGCACGAGATCGTCGCGGTCGGCGACGCGGAGTCCTTCGCGATGACGCGGCGCCTCGCCCGCGAGGAGGGCATCCTCGTCGGCGGCTCCAGCGGCATGGCCGTGGTCGGCGCGCTGCGGGTGGCGAAGGACCTCCCGGCGGACGCGGTCATGGTCGTGCTCCTCCCGGACGGCGGGCGCGGCTACCTGGGCAAGATCTTCAACGACGGGTGGATGCGTTCCTACGGTTTCAGCGAGGTGGAGGAGGGGGAGACGGTCGCCGACGTGCTCGCGGCCCGGTCCTCCCGCCACGGCCTTCCCGACCTCGTGCACGCACACCCCACCGACACGGTGCTCGAGGCGATCGGCATGATGACGGAGTACGAGGTGTCGCAGCTCGTCGTGCTCAGCGCCGAGCCGCCGGTGATGATGGGCGAGGTCGTCGGCACCGTCGACGAGAAGGGCCTGCTCGACCTGCTCTTCCGTGGCGACGCCGAGCCGAGCGACGCCGTCGGCGCGCACGTGGGGGAGCGGCTGCCGCTGATCGGCATCCATGCGCCGGTCGCGCAGGCACGGGCCGCGCTCGCCGACGCCGACGCCCTCCTCGTCACCGAGGACGGCAAGCCGCACACGGTGCTGACCCGGCAGGATCTGCTCGGCTACCTCTCGCGGTGACGCGGGACGTAACAGGCCGGGACCCGTCGGCGGACCCGGACGTAGGCTGAGAGCATGTCCGACCACGCCCACGCCTTCGCCACACGAGCCATCCACGCCGGACAGGCGCCCGACCCGATCACCGGGGCGATCATCCCGCCGATCTATCAGGCGTCGACGCACGTGCAGGACGGCATCGGAGGGTTCCGCGAGGGCTACGAGTACAACCGCGCGGGCAACCCGACGCGCTCCTCCTTGGAAACGCAGCTCGCCGCTCTCGAGGGCGGGGTCGGGGCCCTGTCGTTCGCCTCGGGGCTCGCGGCGGAGGACGGTCTGCTCCGCGGCATCCTCAAGCCCGGCGACCACGTGCTCCTCGGCAACGACGTCTACGGCGGCACCTACCGCCTGCTCACGAAGGTGCTCGCGCCGTGGGGGATCGACACGACCACGGTCGAGCTCTCCGACGTCGACGTGATCCGGGCGGCCATCCGTCCCGAGACCCGCATCGTGTGGCTGGAGACGCCGAGCAACCCGCTGCTGAAGGTCATCGACATCGCACTCATCGCCGAGGTGGCGCACGCGGCCGGGGTGCTCGTCGTGGTCGACAACACGTTCGCCTCGCCGGCTCTGCAGCAGCCGCTCGCGCTCGGCGCCGACCTCGTCGTGCACTCGACGACGAAGTACCTCGGCGGGCACTCCGACGTGCTCGGCGGCGCCGTCGTCTTCGGCGACGACCGCTTCGTCGAGGCCGTGAAGTTCCAGCAGTTCGCGGTGGGCGCGGTCTCGGCGCCGCTGGATGCCTGGCTGACGACCCGGGGCATCAAGACCCTCGCCGTGCGGATGCGGCAGCACTCCGAGAACGCGCAGGCGATCGCCGAGTGGGCGCAGGCGCGGCCGGAGTTCGCGCAGGTGTTCTACCCGGGCCTCGCCTCGCACCCCGGTCACGAGATCGCCGCGCGGCAGATGAGCGGCTTCGGCGGAATGCTGTCGCTGGGCCTCGCCGCGGGTGCGGACGCTGCCCGGGTCTTCGCCGAGAGCACGACCGTGTTCCAGCTCGCCGAGTCCCTCGGCGGCGTGGAGTCGCTCATCGGCTACCCGCCGGAGATGACGCACGCGTCGGTCCGCGGAACCGAGCTCGCCGTCCCGGAGAACGTCGTGCGTCTCTCCGTCGGCATCGAGGACGTGGCCGACCTCATCGCGGATCTCGAGGAGGGGCTCGCCCGCATCGCCCGCTGACCGGCACGCCGACCCGCGATCGCGGGGGCGTCCGTCACAATGGGACGATGAATCGACGGATGCTGCTGTGGTGGGGCGTCGCCTGCCTCCTCCTGGCCACTGCCCTCGGCGCTCTCGTCGTCTTCGTGTATCCGCAGACGCCGGGCCTCGACCAGTGGTGGAACGACACGATCGCCGCGGTCCGCGCGGACTGGATGCTGAGCTTCGCCCTCGCGCTGAACTGGATCGGCGGCGGCTGGGTCGCCATCCTCGCCGTGCCGCTGGGGACGATCCTCGTCCTGCTGCTCCTGCGGCGATGGCGGGGTGCGCTGTTCGCCGCGCTCTGCTTCCTCGTCAGCGCGGGCGCCGTGCAGCTCCTGAAGAACATCTTCGGCCGTGCCCGACCGCACGACATGCTCGTCGTGAGCGATTACGGCTCGTTCCCGTCCGGGCACACCGCGAACGCGGCGACCATCGCCCTCGTGCTGTGGGTGCTCTTCCCGCGGGTGTGGGTGGCGATCGTGGGGGCCGCATGGATCGTGCTCATGGCTCTGTCGCGCACCTTCCTGTCGGTGCACTGGGCGACGGACACGCTCGGGGGTGCGTTCGTCGGGGCCGGGGTCGTCCTTGTGCTGGCGGCCTGGCTGGTGCCGTGGGTGCGACGCGACGTCGAGGCGACCGCACGCGCCGATAGGCTGAGCGGAACCTGACCTGCCCGAGGAGCCTCCGTGTCGCGTATCCGTCCCTACCGTCCGACCGATCGCGCGGCGATGTTCGAGATCTGCCTGCGGACGGCCGACGCCGGGGGAGACGCCACCGGGGTGCTGTCCGATGACGAGCTCTGGGGGAACCTCTTCGCGGTGCCGTACGTCGAGCGGCACCCGGACCTCGCCTGGGTCGTGGAAGCGGAGGACGGGCGCACCATCGGCTACATCGTCGCCACCGACGACACCGACGCGTTCTACGCCTGGTTCCGTGATGAGTGGTGGCCCACCCTTCACGCGCGCTATCCGCGGTCGGCCGACCCGCAGACACGCGAGCAGAAGCTGATCGAGTACGGGTACACGAGGGAGCCGGGCGTCGAGCCGAACGCGGCGGAGTATCCGGCGCATCTGCACATCGACCTGCTGCCGGAGACCCAGGGGCAGGGGCTGGGGCGCGGTCTCATCGAGACGCTCTTCGCCGAGTTGCGCCGACGCGGTGTCCCTGCCCTGCATCTGGGGATGGACCCCGCGAACAGCGGCGCGGCCGCCTTCTACGAGCGGCTCGGCATGACCCGGCTGCCGTCCGGACCGGGTGGTCTGACGTACGGGGTGCGCTTCGACGGCTGACGGCACCCGAAACGAGAGAAGACCTCCGCGATGCGGAGGTCTTCTTCGTCTGTGGCGGTGACGGCGGGATTCGAACCCGCGGTTGCTTGCACAACACACGCTTTCCAAGCGTGCTCCTTCGGCCGCTCGGACACGTCACCAGGGAACAACCTGTCCATCCTATCCGATGTCCCGCCGACCTCGTGACATACCGGCGATCACCGGGCGCGGCGGTGAAAGCTGTTATATTGCACGTCATCAGAGGTCTAGATATCTTCATATGAAGACGCAAAGGCGTCAGGCGGATCCGGTTCTCTGGGGGGATCATGGGGACGAGTGCGAGGACGGCACGACGCGACGAGGGACCGACGGGCGAAGACCCGCTCCTCGGCCCGCACGCCCTGCGGGCGTGGGTCACGGGAGCGCGGGAGGCCCGCACCCGCGTGTTCCTGCGGGAGACCGAGGCGGGGGCGGAGGCTGTCGCTGCGGCGGCAGGGCCCGAGGATGTGATCTTCCAGCCCCTCGAATCGACGTCGCGGCCGGGGACGGCGAGGATCGTCGGTTACAGCGGAATGCTCGCCGACCTCGGCGACGAGTTCTTCCTGGGGGAGCGCGGCGTCGAGCTCCAGGACTACATCGCGGCCTCGTTCGTTCAGATCATCGGACCGACGGCCGTGCGCTTCTTCGACGAGGCGAGCTGGCGCGCCTTCCTCGACGACGCCGATCTCGCCCGCAGCACCGGGGTCTTCGCCGCCGCGATGCTCGATCCCCGGGTGCTGCTCGCGGGTCGCCACGTTCTCGCGCGGCCACACGAGGTGGAGACTCCGAGCGCCCTGCGCATCGACGCGGACGGTGGCGTGCACCTCGGGCTGCAGGGGCAGGAGATCGGTCACGTGCGCGACCTCCCCGCCGTCCTCGGGCAGGCCATGCCCGAGGCATCGGCGCTGGGCGGCGTGCCCGGCTCGGCCGACCTCATCACCGAACTCGACGCCCGGCTGTGGATCGGCCGATACCTCGATGCGGCTGATCTCCGGAAGATGCTCCGCCTGCCGAACGGCACCGGCCGGATCGCGGGCTTCGGGTGGACGCTCCTCGACGACGGTCTGGCGGATGCGGAGCCGGAGGCCACCGATCCGTTTCTGCTCGACACCGCCGAGGGGTTCCTGCTCGCCGATGTCGGGACGCGGCGCCGGCACCTGCTGTCCCCGCTGACCGCCACCGTGGTCGACGCGATCCAGACCTCGCGGACGCGCGGGCTGGCGGCGGCTCGCGTGGCACGGGCGTGCGGAGTGCCCGACGCGCATGCGCGGCGACTCTGCCTCGAGGCGCTGGAGGTGCTCGGCCTCCATCTCGGCCGTCCGGTCGAGAGCGGCCAGAGCGGCGGCACCCGATGAGCGTGCCGCACGCGCTGTGGACATCCATGCTCCCCGCCGACACCGCCTTCCCTCCGGATCGCGTGGCGGTGGGCGCCTCCGGGCATCGGATCTCCTACGCCGACGGCTCCCACCGTCTGTGCGCGACGAGCGGGCTGTGGAACGTCCCCCTCGGCTTCGGCAACCCCCGGGTCGCCGAAGCGGTGAACAGGGCCGCGCACAACGCCTCGTATCTGTCGCTGTTCCGCGCACCGCACCGGTACGCCGAGGATGCCGCCGACGCCCTCATCGCCCTCGCGGGTTCCGAGCGCTACCGCCGCGTGATCTTCTCCACGTCGGGCGGGGCGGCCAACGATGCCGCGATGAAGCTCGCGCGGCAGTACTGGGCGCAGCAGGGCGCGGGCTCTCGATCCCTCGTCGTCGGTCTCCGCGGCAGCTATCACGGCACGATGTACGGCAGTCACGTGCTGAGCGGCGACGACCTGCTGCAGTCCGTCTACGGCGTCGACCGGCGGACGGTGCGGCACGTGTCGCACTCCGACGACGGGGAGGAACTCGCGGCGCTGCTGGAGCGCGAGGGGTCCCGCGTCGCCTCGGTCGTGGTGGAGCCGGTCCTGGGCAGCGGCGCCCACGCCCTGTCCGACGCCTTCGTCCACCGTCTCCTGGAGCTGCGGGAGCGGCACGGGTTCCTGCTGGTCGCGGACGAGGTCGCGACCGGCTTCGGCCGCACCGGCTCGCTGTTCGCCACCGACCGCTGGGCGTCCGCTCCGGACGTCCTCATCCTGTCGAAGGCGCTGACGAACGGCGCGATGGGGGCCGCCGTGCTCCTCGTCGGACACCGCATCGCGATGGCCTACGCGCGCGGCGGGTGGACCTTCGTCCACGGGGAGACGCAGGCGGGCACGCCGGCCTGCGCCGCGGCGATCCTCGCCGTGATCGACGAGCTCCGCCGTATCGACGTCGAGGCGACGGCCCAGGCACTGGCGACCGCGCTGCACCGCCTCGCCCGGAGCTGGCAGGACGAGGGCATCGTCACCGATGTCACCGGCTCCGGCTGCTTCGTCGGCCTGGGGCTCCGCCGGCCCGACGACTCCCCGCTCTCCGGCACCGAGGTCCTGGAGGTGGTGTCCGCCATCTCCGACAGCGGCGTCGTGGTCCACCCCGGTCCGAGCTCCTTCCAGCTCATCCCCGCCTACGGCTTCTCGCCGGCGGAACTGGCCGAGACCGATCGTGCCGTGCGGGCCGGTCTGGCGCGCGTGCGGGAGGCGGCGGCATGAGCGCGCCCTTCGCCGGCCGCGTCCCCACACTGTGGCACGGGCCCCGCGCCCGAGAGACGACAGGGCGTCTGACGGCGGGGCGGGACACGCTCGTGATCGCCGACGCGGCCGTCGCGCACACCTTTCCGACCGCACAGCAGGTGCGGAGGATGACGGTGGACGCCTCCGCGGTGGACGAGGTCGGGGTCCTCCTGCTCGCCGACGAGATCATCCGGCGCCCGCCCGAGGTCATCGTGGCCGTCGGAGGCGGAAGCGTCCTCGATGCGAGCAAGATCGCGGCCCTGGCGCTCAGCCCCGGACGCCTCTTCGACTTCGCCCTCCGGCACGCGGCGACGGCAGCGCTCACGGTCCTGCCCGACGCGCCTCCGCCCGTCGACATCATCGCGATGCCGTCGACACTCGGCACGTCCTCGGAGACGAACAGCGTCGCCGTCCTCCGGAACAGGTACGGGTCCCGGCTCCTCATCGGTCGACCGCTGCGCCCGCGTCACGCCGTCCTCGATCCCGAACGGCTCGCCACGCTCAGCCCCGCTGTCGTGCGGGAAGGGGCGCTGGAGGCTTTCCTCCGGGTGGCCGGAGCGTCGACGAGCCCGCGGACGGAGCGAGCGGAGCGCGACGCGAGGCTGCTCGGCGGCGCTCTCCTCGAGGCCGCAGCCGGCGAAGCGATATCGGCGGCGGGGCGCCTGCGTCTCGCGCGCCTGAGTGCCGCCACCCAGCGCACGGCAGCGCTCCGCGGACCCGATCCGTACAGTGCCCGCCACTGGTACCTCGCGAACGAGATCGCCTTCCATCTCGGCGTCCGCAAGATGACCGCCACCGCGGCGGTCATCGCCGCGGTCTGGCGTCGGATCGGCGCGGGAGATCTCCGCTGGGGCGACCGCGCCAGCCTCGACGCCTTCTGGACAGGCGTCGTGGGCGCGACCGAACTGCCGCGTGACCCGGCCGCCGGCATCGCCGCGCTCGTCGATCAGGCAGACCTCCCGTCACCGCCGCGCCCGAGCGCACGGGAGATCGATCGGATCGCCGCCGCGGTCGAGACCGCCTGGGGAGACCACCGACCCATGCTGCGCGGAATCCGTGCCACGGACATCCGCGCCGTGCTCCACGACTCCCGGTGGAGCACGCCCCCGGTCGGCGATCGCCGGCCCCGAACGGCCGAGAGGAGGTGATGTGAATGAACGACAGCACGGAGATGAGCATCCGATTCCAGGAGCTCGACCCGATGGAGGCGCCCAGCTGGGACAGCTTCTACCAGGGCGTGATCGGTGCGCTGGTCCTCATCGGGATCGGCGCGGCAGCCGCCACCTGATGCCGTCCAGCCGCATCCGGATCAGACACAGGAAGGAGGGACGCATGACCGCAGCACTGCCGGCGCTCGAGTTCACCGAACTCGAGGCCATGGATGCGCCGGGCGATGCCGACGACTACATCCGCGGCTTCGCCGTGGGCGTGATCATCGGAATTCTCGCTCTGACCTAGGAGGTGCACGTTGCAGACCACGTCGCTGGAGTTCCTGGAACTCGAACAGATCGACACCCCGCTCGAGTGGTGGGAGCACGCGAGCTACATCATCGCGATCATCGGCGGAGCCGCCGCCATCGCGACCTGACAGAGGGTGCGGGCGGGATCGTCCGCCCGCACCCCCCGACCATCCCTGCGAGGAGAGGCGATGCACGGATGACATCCCTGATCACCGAGACCGTGGCGGCACGGCTCGACCTGGTCGGCGCGACCGCCCGCGGGCAGGATCTGTACGCCGGGGCCGGCACAGACTTCTACGACCGGCTCGTCGGCCCGGACCGAGCGGAGGTCCGGGAGGTCCTGGCGCTCGCGCGCGCGGTCCCCGGTCCCGTCCTCGACCTCGCCGCCGGGAGCGGACGGCTGACGGTGCCGCTCGTGCGCTCCGGGCATCACGTCACGGCGGTCGATCTCTCGGCGGACATGCTCGCGCGCCTCCGCGGAGCCGTTCCGCACGGCGGGACGGTCGAGTGCGTCGTCGCGGACATGCGCGACCTCGCGCTCGACGGGCGGTACGGTCTGGTCATCCTCGGGGCGACCTCCATCACGGTGCTCGACCGGGAGGGCCGGGCGCGTCTCTACGCGGGTGTCCGACGTCATCTCGACTCCACCGGTGTCTTCGCCCTCACCGTCGCGGGCAGAGCGTCGGCGGACCGCCTCGCGGTGACGGCCGACCGCGAGATCGTGGTTCCCGGAAGCGCCGGAGACGAGCCCTACCTGTTCGCGCAGCAGATCGAGGACGACGGCGCCGTACGGGTGGTCAACTGGGTCCGTCTCGCCGACATCGCCCCGGGCGCGGAGGTGTCGGTGCTCACGAGTCGTCTGCATGTGCTGAGCCCCGAGATCCTGGCCGACGAACTCGTCGCGGCCGGCTTCACGGCCCCCCGGATCTCTCCGGTGCGGACGCCGGTCCCCGGGGAGATCCTGCTCCTCACGACGTCTCCCTCCGGGGATCGAGGGGGTGCGCGATGACCACCGCGGGTTCCCGGTCCCTGTGGCGACAGCGCGGACGAGGACGGGCTCCCCTCACCGCGGAGACGTGTCCCGCTCTTGCGACCGGCGTGGATTTCGAGCCGACCGGCGAGGGCTCCGCGTGGCTCGCCACGGTGCAGGGCGTGCCGTCCGCGCGGCTGTCCCGCGCGGTGGTCGACCTGCTGACGGCGATGGACGGCCGGACCCCGGTCTCCGCGCTGCAGGCGCGCTTCGCGCCGGAGGCGACCGACGAGAGCGTGCTGCGACTGGTGGAGCGCTTCCGTGACAACGGGCTCCTGGACGGGGGCGCGTCACGCCCACCCGGCCGTGTCGCCTACCGGCCACCGTTCACACTGCAGTTCGCGACGCTCCGTGCGCCCGCCCTCTTCGCGCGCCTGGACCGGCTGGTCGTCCCCGTCCCGCGTCGAGCAACCCTCGCGGCCGTCGCCGCGGTGCTCGTCGCCGGGGTCGTCGCCGCGATCCTGCAGGCCGGCGATCTGGGGAACGTGCTCACCCGCCCCCTACCGCTCACCGGCTTCATCGTCGTCGTCGTGGCGCTGGGACTCGCGACGCTGTTCCACGAGGCCGCGCACGGGCTCACCCTCACCCGGCTGGGCGGCCGGCCCCGACGCGCCGGATTCATGCTCTTCTACCTCACGCCCGCGTTCTTCGTCGATGTGACGGACGGATGGCGGCTCGCCGACCGTCGGCATCGTGTGGCGATCGCGCTCGCCGGTCCGGCCGTCCACGCCACCGCGGCGGCGGTGGCGATGCTCGCGGCTCTCGGCCTGCCGGCGTCGACGGCCCGCGAGACGCTGCTGCTCCTCGCGATCTCCTGCACTGTCGTCGTCCTCGTGAACCTGATCCCGTTCGTGCGGTTCGACGGGTACATCGCGTTGATGAGCGCGCTGGACGAACCGAACCTCCGGGGGAGGACGGTTCGCGACGGCGGGGGCTTCCTCGCCCGTGTCCTGTTCGGCGGCCCGCGGCAGCCTCGGGCGCTGGAGCGGTGGTGGAGCGTGCCGTTCGGCCTGTGCTGCCTGGCGGCGCCGGTCGTGATGGTGCTGTTCGCGGTCGTGCGGACCGCACAGCTGCTCGCCGGGGGCGGGCCGGGGGCGAGCCTCGTCGTGCTCGGCCTGGAGAGCGTCGTGGTCGTGGTGGGCGTCGCCCTCCTGGTGCGCGCACTGATCCGTGTGCGGCGATCCGGTGTCTCCCGGACTCGTCTCGTCGCGGTGACCGCCGCGCTCGCCGTCGGCACGGTGGCCGCCGGCATCCTCATCCCGGTCCCGACGGCCGCGACACTCGGGTTCCGGGTGGACGACGACCGCGTGGTCCTGGTCCGCGGAGGAGCGGACGCCGGTGCAGACATCCCGGACGGTGCACGCGTCATCCTGTCGACGCGGGGGATCCTCGCGAACGAGTACCGGGGCGAGGGGAGGACCGCGGTCCGCCCTGCGGCGGAGGCCGAGGTCCCGATCGAGGCGCTGTACCCGGTCAGGGTGCCCGGGGTGACTGTCGCGGCGACGGCCGTTGCGGAGGTCGAGGTGACCGGGGACAGGAGCGCCCTGCCGGCAGCCGGACAGGCGCGGGTCGAGCTGGGCACGACCCCGCTGTGGCATGCGCTCTGGGCGGCGGCCGTGTCGCCGCTGGCGACCCCCACGAGCGAGGAGGAGAGAGGATGACCATGAATCAGCACGCCATCGAGGTGCGCGGCCTGACCAAGAGGTTCGGACACCGCACCGCCGTCGAGGACCTGTCGTTCGCCGTGCCCCGCGGAGCGATCGTCGGGCTGCTCGGACCGAACGGCGCAGGGAAGTCGACGACGCTGCGGGCGATCGTCGGCCTCGTGCGCCCGACCGGCGGAGAGACCCTCATCGACGGGGCGCCGTTCGGTGCGCTCGACAACCCCGCTGCGCACGTCGGCGTCCACATGGACGGGTTCGGCTTCGAGCCGGGCATCTCGGGGCGACGGCATCTGGAGATCTGCCGACTCGCCGCCGGGGCGCCCCGCGACCGCGTCGACGAGGTCCTCACCGAGGTCGGCCTGGCCGCCGATGCGCGTCGGCGCGTGAAGACGTACTCGACGGGCATGGCCCAGCGGCTCGGGCTGGCCGCCGCATTGATCGGCGCGCCGCGGACGCTCATCCTCGACGAACCGGCCAACGGGCTGGATCCCGACGGCATCCGCTGGCTGCGCCGGTTCCTCCGCGGTTTCGCCGAACGCGGCGGCACGGTCCTCGTCTCCAGTCATCAGCTCCCCGAACTCGAGCAGGTCGTGGACGAGGTCGTCGTGATCAAGCGTCGGGCGCTCTTCGCCGGACGGCTGGACGATCTGGTCACCGGCGGGGCCGACTCGCTCGAGAGCCGGTACTTCGACCTCGTCGAGGGAGCCCCGGCGTGAGCGGCCTGATCCGCAGCGAGCTGCTGCGCGCGGTGAGCGGGCTGTCGATCTTCGCCGTGTACCTCGTCGCCGTCCTCATGCCGACGTTCGTGCTCTTCTCCGACGGCTCGCGCTTCGCTCTCGACGGCCTCGACCCCGGCGCGGCGACGGCTCGACTGCTGGAGCCGCTCGCGTGGTCGGTCATCTCGGCGGCGTTCGTCGGTGCCTACCCGGTGACGCGGGAGTACTACTACGGCTCCATGGACCGCACGCTCACGGCGGTCGGCTTCCGTCGCGCCTTCCGAGGGAAACTGGTCGCCGGCGTCCTCATCGCCCTGGCGCTGGCCGGCGTCGTCTTCCTGCTATGGACGCTCGCGATCTCCCTCCTGCTCGCGCGCCACGGGCTCGCGCTCGTCTTCACCGCCGAGGCATGGCGGATCATCGCCGGGGCCGTGACCGGGGTCGTCCTCGGTGCTCTCATCGGCGGGGCGATCGGCTGGATCACCCGGAACTACTACGCGACGGCGATCATCGTCCTCGTCTTCCCGATGGCGCTGGAGTTCGCGCTGCTGCGGACGGCACCGGAGGTCGCGCGGTTCTCACCCGGGATGGCCATCGCCGCGCTGAGCGTGCCGGAGTACCAGGGACGACTGCTCGCCTTCGTGCCTGCCCTCGGCATCGGGGTGGCATGGGCCATCGGCCTCGTCGCGCTCGCCGCCGTCCGAGGACGCCGGAGCGTCGCGTGATCGGTCGGGCGCTGCGGGCGCAGGCGCGCGGCGCGGCCGGGGATGTCGTCCTCCTCGGGATGGCGCTGGCGGCCTTCGTGCTGTCCCTGTCCCTGGCGACCAGCATCCCGGCGGAGCTCGGCGATGCGCCACGGGAGGCGCGGGAAGGACTGGTGGCCCCGTTCGACGCCGTGCTCGCGACCTACGCCGGCATCCTCGCCGCCGTCTACGGCTCCTTCCGCTACACGATCGACCGGCGGGACGGTGTCGTCGCGCAGCGACTGATGCTGGAGTCCCGGTGGGCGATGCTCGTCGTCCGTATGCCTGCCTCGGCGCTGGGCGGCGCGGTCGTCGCGGTCGCGGCCGTCCTCGGCGGCCGCGCGGCGCTGTTCGTCACGATGGGCGGGATCCCCGTGCATCCGTCCGCCGTCATGGCCGCCCTCGCCCTCGGCGCGGCCGCCGCCCTCTGGGGCCTGGGGGTCGGCATCGTCGTGCAGGCGCATCTCGCGGCGCTGTTCGTCACCGCGTTCTCGATGGGGGTCGGGCTGCTCGTGGCGATGTTCTGGAGCGCCGGCGCCGTCTACCTGCCTCTTCCTGCTCTGCTCGACGCCTTCCGGTTCGACGGGTCCGCCGTCGGCATCCCGGCGGGCGGAGGACTCGGGCTGCTGGCCGTGCCGATCGCGGCGGGCTGGATCCTCCTCGCCGTGGGGGCGGGATCGGCCGTGTTCCTGCGGCGGGACGTGACCTAGGCCCGCGGGAGGCGACGTAGGATTCCTGGGTGGCCACCCCCAAGATCCTCCTCTTCTACGCGTTCACCCCGCTCGCCGACCCGGAGGCCATCCGCGTCTGGCAGCGCGATCTCGGCGAGGCGCTGGGGCTGCGCGGTCGGCTGCTGATCTCGTCGCAGGGCATCAACGGCACTCTCGGCGGCGACCTCCCGGTGCTGAAGAAATGGGTGCGGTCATTCCGCTCCTATGCGCCCTTCCGCGACGCCGACATCAAGTGGAGCGAGGGCACCGGGCTCGACGCGTCGGGTCGCAGCCTCGACTTCCCGAAGTTGAGTGTGAAGGTGCGCGACGAGATCGTGTCGTTCGGGGCCCCGGACGAGCTGCGGGTCGACGCGGACGGCGTCGTCGGCGGGGGCGTGCGGCTCACCCCCGAACAGCTGCACGCCCTGGTCGCCGAGCGCGGGGACGAGGTCGTGTTCTTCGACGGACGGAACGCGCTGGAGGCCGAGATCGGACGCTTCCGCGGCGCCGTCGTGCCGGATACGGAGACCACCAGGGACTTCGTGCGCCTGCTCGACTCCGGCACCTACGACGACCTGAAGGGCAAGCCCGTCGTCACGTACTGCACCGGCGGCATCCGCTGCGAGGTGCTGTCGAGTCTCATGGTCGCCCGCGGCTTCGGCGAGGTGTATCAGCTGGAGGGCGGCATCGTCCGCTACGGGGAGACCTTCGGCGACGACGGCCTCTGGGACGGATCGCTCTACGTCTTCGACGGGCGTGGATCCGTCGACTTCTCGGACCACGCGCGGGTCATCGGTGTGTGCGTGGGATGCGGCGCGGCGACCAAGCGCACCGCCAACTGCCCTGACCCGTCGTGCCGCGTGCAGTCCGTCGTCTGCGCGGACTGCGAGGCCGTCGCGTGCCCCGCGCATGCGGCCACCGTGCCGACGCGGGCCTGAGCGGCGCGACGACGACGGTCACACCAGGAGCCGGGCGTCTGATCCGCGCGGAGCGTAGAGCGACCGCGGCAGCAGCAGTGCGCGTGCCCGCGTCGACCCGTCGACATGCGCGCGGAGACTGGCGAGCACGGACTGCAAGGGCGCGCCGAGGTCGTCCTCCGCCGCGGACGCGCGGGCGTAGTTGGCGCGCTCCACTGCCGCGATGAGCCGCCCCAGCGCAGCCTCGTCGGCTCCCGCATCCCTGACGAGACCGGCGGCCCGCATCCGCGGACTGTCCGCATCCGAGACCGCGATCCGGAGATCGATCAGGGTGTCGCGCAGTTCCGCCCAGGCCGCGGCGGCGTCTCCGCGAGCGGCACGGCGCATCCGGAGGCGCCGCTCGACGAGCCGGACGAGCGCGGGAAGGAGGAGGAGCGCCACGATGCCGAGCACGGTGAGGACCACCGGCGTCGGGTCCAGCCGGCGCAGCTCTCCGGAGTCCGTCGAGCCGGCATCGGCATCCCGCCGATCGACCTCGGGGCCGGAGGTCTCCTCCGTCTGGGGTGCGGTCGTCGGCGCAGGAGTGGCGGGGCCTCCGCCGGTCCCGCCTGCGGTCGTGCCCGCCCGGAAGGCCGTGGGGACGCCGAGCGAGGCGGTCGGCTCGAACGGCACCCAGCCGATCCCGGGGAACAGCACCTCGGGCCAGGAATGCAGCTGATCGCTCGACACCGAGAAGATCGACTCGTCTCCGCGCTTCTCGTCCGTGAGGGACCCGGGGAGGTAGCCCACCACGATGCGCACCTGCATGCCGAGGCTCTCGGCCATGAGGGCGAAGGAGCCGGCGAAGTGCACGCAGTATCCGGACCGCTCTTCGAGGAATCGTGCCACCGCGTCCGCGCCGGTCCCGTCGAACCCCTCGTCGACCGGCGTCTCCAGCGAGTACTCGAACTGCGACCGGAACCAGTTCTGCAGGGCGACGAGGCGGTCGTAGTCGGTCTCCTCGTCCGCGGTGACCTCCGTCGCCAGCCGGGAGATGATCCCCGGAAGCTCGACGTCCTCGTCCTCCGCGTCCGCGAGGGGCGGGGCGGCCTCCGCGGCGCGGATCTGCTCCAGGGTCGGCGTCACGCGGAGCGAGGTGACCGTGTAGTCGTTGCCGACCGCATCGGCGCGGCGGGAGAAGAGGGTGCGGTTCTCGGGCGACACGCGCCACGCGGCGCTCAGACCCTGCACTTCCGTGGCCGGATACGGCAGCGGGAGCCAGGAGCTCGACATGCGCAGCACCCGGATCGAGGTCGTCTGCTCTGCGGTGGTGATGTCGTCCCCCCACTCCGGATCCCCGAAGCCGTCGACCTGAGACTGCAGGTCCCCGCGATCCGGCTGCCAGACGCGGCCGTCGAACCGGGAGAGCGTCGTGAGGCGGAGATACGGGGCGGTGTCGGTCTTCGCGGCCACCGTCAGCACCTCGACCGGACTCGGCTGCCGCAGATCGTCGCCCAGCCGTAGCGAGGCATCGACGGTCACGCCGACCCCGGTGCCGGTGATGGTCGAGCCGACCGGGAGCAGCGGCGTCACGACGAGGGTGGTCGCGAGGGCGGCGGCACCGACGGCGACCGCGACGCCGGCCGACGCGCGGCGCGGTGACTCCGGATGCCGACGTGCAGTGAAGCGGAACACGAGGAGCGCCACGACCGCCGCGAGGGCGAACCAGGCCACATTCGGGGCACCCAGGGTGATGATCATGGGCACCGCACCGGTGACGCCCAGCAGAACGGTCGTGAGCACGGCGGAGCGACTCGCGATCAGGAGATCGAGCAGGATCGCGACGACCGCGAAGCCCGCTCCGAGGGCGGCCGCAAGCCCCGGGGAGGCCTCCAGCGGGGCCGAACCGAAGACGATCTCCTCCGCCGCGGCGGAGGCGAGGGCCTGGAACAGGCCGAAGGTGCGGGGCGTCGGCACGACCCCCGCGATCGCGGTGCCTCCGGCGAGGAGCAGCGTGAGGACGCCGACCGCCACGATGACCTGCGCCACAAGGGCGAGCAGCCCGGCGATACCCTCCGAACGCCCGCGCAGGAGATGACGCACGAGCGCGCCGACCCCCACGACCGCGATGATGACGACGGTCGTGACGAACGACCAGGTCCCCGGAGCGATGACGGCGGTGAACGGCCACAGCGCCGTGAGGGCCGCGAGGCCGGCGAGGGCCGCCGGAGCGAGGACACCGGACGGCGGCTCCTCCCGGTCACGATGCCAGCGTGCGCGGGTGTCGGCGGGCACGGGGGCGGGTCGCGTGCGCTCAGCGCGGAACATCGGCGGCTCCCGTCCGCGCCGACAGCGCGTCGTCCCAGGCATCCGCGACGTCGACGCCGAGCCGGGTCACGGTCCAGCCGTGCTGGCGGGCGGCGTCCTCCGTTCCTGGGAGCGGATCGGTGCTGAACAGCAGCGGTGCTGCGGCCCCCGCCGGACGCAGGAGCGCGGCGTCCTCCTCGTCCAGCCGACCAGTCACGTAGACGAGCGGCCCCGGCGGTGTCCCGCCCAGGAGCGCGGCGAGGTCGCGCCTCTCGCCGCGCGGCGTCACCATCGCCAGGGCGACCAGCAGGCCGTCCCTGTCGTCCTCGTGTCCGCGGAGCACGCCGAGGAGCGTGCCGGCGCTGTCCAGCACGTCGACGCTGTACCCCTCCGCAGCGAGGTGCACGGCGGCGGACGCGCACAGGGAGACCGCGGCCTCGAATGCCGGGTCGACGGCATCGGTCCCCGTGGTCCAGCCGCCGGCGGCGCGGTCGAGCACGACGACCGCGTCGGGGCTCGACTCCTCCTCCTCCTGCCGGACCATGAGTTCGCCGCGGTGCGCCGT
Organism: Microbacterium meiriae; assembly: GCF_032364335.1. Classification (NCBI taxonomy): domain Bacteria; kingdom Bacillati; phylum Actinomycetota; class Actinomycetes; order Micrococcales; family Microbacteriaceae; genus Microbacterium; species Microbacterium meiriae. Next base: position 2,681,936 of record NZ_CP133984.1, on the reverse strand, counting down.
CGCCCTCCAGTGGATGCGTCGCATCGAGTCACCCGGTGCGTAGCCGCGGGGGGAGAGGTTGTCGCTGCCCTGGCCCAGGCGGGTGGACGAGGTGTGCGCGGTCCCGCCCGCGGCGCCGATCCGCACGGCGAGCGGGGTGAGCGCGAAGACCTCCGGCACGACCGTGATGGTGCGCGTGTCGCCGAAGGCCTGCTCGCGCTGGGCGAGACCGAACGGGTCGACGGTGCGCAGCAGGAGGGGGCCCAGCGGCCAGACACCCCGGCGGACGCCGGTGATGAGGTAGTTCAGCTGGGGTGTGTCCCCGGGATACTCGCCCCCCGAGTCGCCGGCGACCGCGGTGGGGAGGACGTCGTGCCAGAGCCCGTGCGGGACCCGGAGGGCGCGCAGCGTGAAGCGGACCGTCACCCGCGAGGTCTCCGAGACCGTGAGCAGGTCGGTCGAGATCTGTCGGCTGACCGTTCCGGAGCGTCGCGGGAGACGCACGGCGAGGGCGGCGAACAGCGTGAGCGCAGCCAGCAGGATCCCGAGATACAGGAGGATCCTGGCGCCGAGGACGTTGGCCGCGATCACGCACCCGAGCGCGGCGACGAGCGCACCGGTGCCGCGCGGCGTGAGCAGTCGACGTCGGCGCATGATCGCGTCCTCAGGAGCGGGTCGCGACGGGGACGCGGACGCGCTCGGCGATCTGGGTGAGTGCGGCCTCGACCGGCTGCGCGCCGGCACGGTGGGCCCCGCGGGCGGGGAGCAGCCGGTGCGCGAACACGGGGATCAGCAGGTCGGTGATGTCGTCCGGGATGACGTAGTCGCGGCCGTCCAGCGCGGCCCAGACCTTCGCGGCGCGGACGAGCTGCAGCGTGGCCCGCGGGCTGGCGCCGAGGTGCAGGCTGGGGTCGTTCCGCGTCGCCTGGGCGAGGGAGACGGCGTACTCCTCGAGGGCGGGCGCCACGTGCACGGCGCGCGCCCACGCGATGAGCTGGGAGATCGCGGCGGCGTCCGCGACGGGGGTGACGGTCGCCAGCGGATTCACGACGTCGCGCTGCCGGAGCATGAGGGCCTCGGCCGCGGGATCGGGGTAGCCCATCGAGATGCGCATCATGAAGCGGTCGCGCTGCGCCTCGGGGAGCGCGTACGTGCCCTCCATCTCCAGCGGGTTCTGCGTGGCGACCACGAGGAACGGATCGGGCAGCCGGTGGGTGGAGCCGTCGACCGTGACCTGCCCCTCCTCCATGGCCTCCAGCAGCGCCGACTGGGTCTTGGGGGACGAGCGGTTGATCTCGTCGGCGATGACGATGTTCGCGAAGATGGCGCCGCGTTTGAACTCGAACTCGCGGTCGACGGGGTTGTAGACGGACACGCCCGTCACGTCGCCGGGAAGGAGATCCGGGGTGAACTGGATGCGCCGGACGGTGGCATCGACGGTGGCGGCGAGGGCGCGCGCCAGCATGGTCTTCCCGACCCCGGGCACGTCCTCGATGAGCAGATGGCCTTCGGCGAGCAGGCAGACGAGGGCGCTGCGCACGGCCTCGGGCTTCCCGTCGATCACCTGGCTGATCGAGCCGAGGATGGCCGCCGTCTGTGCGGCGAATCCGTCGGCGTCGATCGCGACCGGGCTCAGGGGGGCGTTCTCTGGCATGCGTTCCCTCTCGTCCGGCGCAACGATGCGCGTGCATCGATCGTACGCTCCGCACGGCCTGCGGGACCATGTCGGGCTGGCCGGTCTGCGGGGACGGCAGGGTCGGCCGTCAGCCCCAGATCCGGTACCGCGGCTCCGCGGGGTCGAGCAGCGCAGGGGTGAGGCGGGCGACCTGGAGCAGCGCGAGACCCGTCGTCCCCCGGAGTTCGTGGAGCTCGCACTGCCCGACCGTCTCCCGCCACCGCGCGGCGAAAGCCTCGGCGTCGGCTCGGCGGCGCGAGAGCGCTGCGGGAACCGGCAGCAGACGACGACCGGGGACGGCGCGGTCGACGATCGAGCGGATGCGGTCGAGCACGGGACCGGGCCGGCCGAAGATCCCTTGGTCGACCCGCAGGAGGAAGCGCGGGCTCTCGGCCACGGCGAACAGCTCCTGCAGGGCGTCGGCGATCAGTGCGCGGTCGCTCCGCGGTCCGGCGATCTCGATCCAGAAGTCGGCGGCGGAGCGGTTGCGCACCCGGACGGTCGAGGCATCGAAGGGCCCCACCCGTCCGGCGTCGTGGAGGGACCGGGCGATGGCCAGCGCGGCGCCGCCGTACAGAGCAGCGGGGTCACGGAGGCGGTGCAACGCGCGCAGCACGCTGGACCCGCACACCACAGCGGTCGCCAGCACGCCGCCGAGCGCCGCGACGGTGACGCCCGCCTCCAGCGGGAGGGAGACTGCGCCGATCGCCCCCAACGCCGCCGTTCCGAGGGCGATGCCGGTCGCGCTGAATCCGAATGTCAGGGGCACGGCAGCGGCGAGGGTCGGTCCCGTCCGCAGCAGGCGGGCCTCCGGCGTCGTGCGGACGGAGACCACGTCGCGCTCCCGGGAGTCGTGAGGCTCGCCGATCCGCCAGTCCGCTCTGGTCCGGGCGCGGGTGGGGAGCCGCGAGAGCGTCTCCTCGTTGATCCTCTCGATCGTGGCGCCGGGGACCTTCTCGAGGACGGCGTCGAGTGCGGCGATCGCGGCGGAGGGGAGCGCGTGGTCCAGTCCCGAGACGATCCGGGTGCCGTCGTCGGCGCTGAGCCCCCAGAGGTGTCCGTGTCGTCGTCGCAGGCGCTGCGTCTCGGCGGGGCTGTCCAGGTCGACGGACGCGGGGATGACGCACGCCACCGACCAGTTGTGCGCCACCTTCTCCGGCCATGCGGGGTCGAGACGCAGGGTGCGCCCCCGGAGCTGCTGGGTGCCGGTGCTCGTCGCCACCGCGGTCAGATCGATCAGCGTGTTCACCGACGGGCAGTCCCACCCCTCGCCGAGGAGTCCTCGGGTGCCGACGAGCACCCGCACGGTGCCGCGTCGGATCAGCTCCGAGACGGCCGCGACGACCTGGCCCCGTCCGGCCTCGGCGACGCGGAGATCCCGCGCGCCTCCTGCTCCGTCGACGACCGTCACCTCGTCCCCGAGCACCGCGGACAGCTGCTCCGCGAGGTCGGCGGCATCGACGGCCCGCACCCGCAGATGATGGGCGGTCAGCAGCACCGGACGCAGCGTCCCTGTCACCTCGTCGGCGGCCAGGAGGTCGAAGACGCGGAGTGCGCCGGCGGGCTGCCCGGTGAGCCCGCGGCGGCTCCCGTGCTCGACGAAGTCGGTCACGACCACCGCCCGCATCTGGGCGCCGGCCTCTCCGCTCAGCTCGCGGCGCAGGATGTCCACGGCTGCGCGGTCCTTCGCCACCGAAGACGTCAGTGTGGTCTCCACCGGGTCCCGGCCGCGTCGCAGCCCCCGATCGGTGAGGTGCAGGCCGAAATCCGCGAGAGCTCCGCGCACGTGCTCCCATTGGCGCAGGGCGGTGGGGTCGGTGAGCAGGCGCGTCTGCGCGAAACGGGTGAGGACGGTGAGGAGGTCGTCGGTCGTGCAGCGGCCGAACAGCACCGGCGGCAGGAGCGCGCCGAGCGGGTGCCACGGCGCCACCGTCTTGAGGACGACTCCGGCGGCCCGGGTGAGGGTGAAGTCCGTGGAGAGCGCGTGCTCCAGCCGTGCCCGCCGCGCGATGTCGGGGTCGTCCGTCCCCGTCGGTGGCACGGAGCCCGCCGCCGGCTCCGGCTGCAACGTCGCCTCCAGATACGCCACGCCGTCCGGCGAGGACAGCACCTGCCCGACGAGATCCGCCAGCAGGGCTTCGTGCCGGCGGATGAAGGCGGCCTCGGTCGGGTCCGGCTGGGTGAACCAGATCGAGTCCCGATAGGGCGCGAGGTGGCCCTCCTTCACCACCGCGGGGGCGGGCACCTCGTAGTCCACGTCTCCGAGCAGGCGCGTGTAGTTCTCGTACTCGACACCGTCGTCGGGGGAGGGGAGCGTCGCCGTCAGGCCGATCAGGACCGGGGGCGATCCCGCGGCCCGGATGCGCGCCGCCAGGTAGGCGACGACCAGCGCCCAGTGGTCGAGCAGGTGATGGCACTCGTCCAGGACGATCGTGCGCACTCCGGCGGCGACGATCGCGTCGATGAGCGCCACGGCGTTGGGGTGCAGCACCCGGGCCAGCTCCTCCGGGCGCTGCTGCGAGAACGAGCGGCGCACCCGACGTACCCGCCGCCGCAGTCCTGAGCGGTAGCGGTCGGGGTTGTCGACCTCGAGTGTGGCGAGCCAGGTCGCCGCATCGGCCTCGGACCGATCGGTCTCGGCGAGCTCGGCGATCCACCGATGACGCGCCAGCTCCTCGAACGGCGAACCGTCGCCGGTGACGCTGAGGAGTTGGTAGGTCAGCACGGTGAGGTCTCCGAGCCGCCGCGGATCGTCCGAGACGGCGTCGTCCTCGGGGGCGAGCTTCCGCGCCTCCCGGAGCCATTGCTGGCGGATGGTGAGCGTCGGAGTCAGGACGAGCGTGCGGTGTCCCTCCCGCGCGGCGAGCAGCAGTCCGAGCAGGGTCTTGCCGGAACCCGGCGGTGCGACGACGTGCATCTTCTCGTCGGAGCCGACCTCGATGCGCTCCAGCACCTCGGCCTGGTACGTGCGCAGCGGTCCGCGGAACCGCCACGACGAGAGCGGGTGGGCGAGCGGATCCATGACCTGCACAGTCTCTCAAAGAGTGCGGTGTGTCATCGCGCCGGTCGGCGTCGGGTAGAGTGGACGACGGCTCTCCGCGTGGCGGCATCCAGGCCAATTCCCCCAGGGCGGAAACGCAGCAAGGGTAACCGGGCTCTGCTGGGTGCGCGGAGGGTCTTTTCTTTTGCCCGCGTCCAGCCGGCCCCAGGGTGCTCCTGCGACAATCGAGCGGTGACCGTTCCTCCGCCGGCCAGACCCGAGCATCCGCTGCGGCGATTCGCGTCGCCCGTGCTGCTGCTCGCGGCGATGTGGGCGGTGCAGTTCGCGGACGCCGTGCTGCCGGGCTCGTTCAGCGGCCTCGGCATCCGCTCGTGGGATCCCGCCGGGCTGCTCGGGATCGTGTTCGCGCCGCTGCTGCACGCGAGCTGGGCGCATCTGATCGCGAACTCCGTCCCGTTCCTCGTGCTGGGCTGCCTGGTGGCCGTCGAGGGCACGCGCCGATTCTGGGCGGTCACCGTGATCGTCGCGGTCGTCGGCGGGCTCGGGACCTGGCTCGTGAACGCGCCCGGCACGCTGACGGTCGGCGCCTCCGGACTCGTGTTCGGCTACTTCGGCTACGTGGTGATGCGGGTGTTCGCCCCGGGCCGGGTGGCGCATCGCATCCTCTACGCGGTGATCGCCGTCGTCGTGATCGGCCTCTACGGCGGCACCATGCTGGCCGGGGTGTTCGGAGTGGCGGACGGCGTGTCCTGGCAGGGGCACCTCTTCGGCGCCATCGGAGGCGGTGCGGCCGCGCTCGCCGGACGCCGTCCCGACCACCGCCGCGCCGTCGGACGATGACCGCTCCGCGCACGGGAGGGACGACGGCGAAGAGGTCCACGCCGACCAGGCGGCCCGCCGCGACGCGCGAGGCGGCCAACCGCCGACGCCGTGAGGCTCGCCGTCGGGCCGCCCGGCGCGCACAACGGAAGCGGATCCTGCGACGCGTCGCCGTGTCGGCTGCCGTGGTGGCCGCGGTGGCGGCGCTGCTCGTGCTCATCCCGCTGGGGCTGGCGAGGGATCCGGCGCCGGTCTGCCTCGACCGGCCGTCGACCTTCCCCCAGGCGGGGGTGGCCGGATGGAGCGGTGAACAGCTCGAGAACGCCGCGACCATCATCCGCACCGCCGACGAGCTCGGGTTCGCGCGGGACGGCCAGATCCTCGGCGTCATGACCGCGATGGGCGAGAGCAGCCTGCGCAACATCGACTACGGCGACTGGGAGACGCGCGGGTGGACCAATCCGGACGGTTCGCGCACGACGAGCATCGGCCTCTTCCAGCAGCAGGACTGGTGGGGGAGCGTGGAGCAGCGGATGGATCCGGCCACCGCCGCCCGGTTGTTCTTCGAGCGCCTCGGACGCGTGCCCGACTGGCCGTCGATGGCGCCCTCGCATGCCATCCACCGGGTGCAGGTGAACACCGATCGGGACTACTACACGCGGTATCAGGAGGACGCGACGGCGGTCGTCGACGTGCTCTCCGGCCCGTGCGAGTGACGCCCGCGTTTGTCACGGCAGCTGTGGGGTGCGGTGTCGGGGTGCCCGCCTAAGCTGGAGCCGTGTCGCGGAGCATCTACATCACCTCGGCCGAAGGCCACACCGGGAAGTCGACGATCGCCCTCGGGGCGCTCGACGCGCTGATGCGCGTGTCGCCGCGCGTCGGGGTCTTCCGCCCGATCGCCCGGGCGGTCGCGGAGCGCGACGAGATCCTTGAGCTGCTGCTCGCCCATGACGGCGTCCAGCTCGACTACGAGGACTGCATCGGCGTCACCTACGACGATGTGCGCGCCGATCCGGAGGGCGCGCTGTCGACCATCGTCGCCCGCTTCAAGGCCGTCGAGGCGCAGTGCGACGCGGTGGTGATCGTCGGCAGCGACTACACCGACGTCGCGAGCCCGGCCGAGCTCGGCTTCAACGCCCGGATCGCGGCGAACCTCGGCGCCCCCGTCCTGCTCGTGCTGAGCGGGCGCGACCAGCAGCGGCAGGCCGAGCAGCTCGGCACCACGACCGCGCGGGTGCCCGCCGCCGTCGGCCAGATCGCCGCCCTCGCGCTGCCGGAACTCGCCGAGGAGCGCGCGGAACTGTTCGCGGTGGCCGTGAACAGGGCCGACCCGGACGGGCTCGATGCCATCGTCGACGCGGTGCGCGCCGTCCTGCCCGCCGGCACCCCGGTCTGGGCGCTGCCCGAGGACCGCGCGCTCGTCGCACCGTCCATCCGCGGCATCGTCTCCGCCGTCGACGGGACGCTGCTCAAGGGCGACGAGGATCGCCTGACCGCGGTCGCGCTGTCCATCGTCGTGGCCGGGATGTCGATGGTGAACGTCCTGCCGCGTCTCACCGACGAGGCCGTCGTCGTGATCCCCGCCGACCGCACCGAGGTGCTGCTCGCCGCCCTCCTCGCCGACTCCTCCGGCACGTTCCCGCGGATCGCCGGGATCATCCTCAACGGTCCCTTCCCCCTGCCCGAACCGATCCTCCAGCTGCTCGACGGCTTCGCCTCCTCTGTGCCGATCATCACGACCGACCTCGGCACCTACGACACGGCGGTACGGGTGATGGGCACCCGCGGCCGCATCTCCGCCGACTCGCGCGGTCGCTACGACCGGGCACTCGGGCTCTTCCAGGCGCATGTCGACGTGGCCGAGCTCACCGAGCAGCTCGGGCTCGCCGAGTCGCACGTCGTCACGCCGCTCATGTTCCAGTACGGACTGATGGAACGCGCGCGGTCCGACCGCCGCCACATCGTCCTCCCCGAGGGCGACGACGACCGCATCCTCCGCGCGGCGGCGGCGCTGCTGTCCCGTGAGGTGGCGGAGCTCACCATCCTCGGCGACGACGGCGCGATCCGTGCGCGGGCGGCGGAGCTCGGCCTCGACATCGCCGGTGCGCACGTGGTGAGCCCCACCGACCCGGCCCTCGTGGAGCGCTTCGCCGCCGAGTACGCCCGGTTGCGCGCCCACAAGGGGATCACCCTCGCGCAGGCCGCCGACACCGTCACGGACGTCTCCTACTTCGGGACGATGATGGTGCACCTCGGACTCGCCGACGGCATGGTCTCCGGTGCCGCGCACACCACGGCGCACACGATCCGTCCGTCCTTCGAGATCATCAAGACGAAGCCGGGTGTGAACGTCGTCTCCAGCGTGTTCCTCATGGCCCTCGCCGACCGCGTGCTCGTGTACGGCGACTGCGCGGTCATCCCCGATCCCACGGCCGAGCAGCTCGCCGACATCGCGATCTCGTCCGCCACCACCGCCCGGCAGTTCGGCATCGACCCCCGCGTGGCGATGCTGTCGTACTCCACCGGTGAGTCCGGGTCGGGAGCCGACGTCGACAAGGTCAGGGCGGCGACGGCACTCGTGCGCGAGCGCGCTCCCGAACTTCTGGTGGAGGGCCCCATCCAGTACGACGCCGCCGCCGACGCGGCGGTCGCCAAGGCCAAGCTGCCGGACTCGGCGGTGGCGGGGCGGGCGACCGTGTTCGTCTTCCCCGACCTCAACACCGGCAACAACACCTACAAGGCGGTGCAGCGCTCCGCCGGCGCCGTGGCCATCGGTCCAGTGCTCCAGGGACTCAACAAGCCCATCAACGACCTGTCCCGCGGTGCGCTCGTCGACGACATCGTGAACACGGTGGCCATCACGGCGATCCAGGCCCAGGGCGACGAGCGATCGGGGGAGGGGGCGTGAGCGCGATCCTCGTCATCAACAGCGGGTCGTCCTCGCTGAAGTACAGCCTCATCGACACCGCGCACGAGGACGAACTCGCCACCGGGCTCATCGAGCGCATCGGACAGGAGTCCAGCCCTGTCGCCCACACCGTGCGCCCGGAGCCGGGTGACGGACCGTCGGCCACGATGCTCGACGCCACCTACCGCGACGAGCAGCCCATCCCCGACCACGCTGCGGCCTTCGAGGTCATGCGCGCGCAGTTCGCCGCGCACGGTCCTTCGCTCGATGCCCATCCGCCGGTCGCGGTGGGGCATCGGGTCGTGCACGGTGGGGCGCGCTTCTACGCGCCGACCCTGATCGATTCCGACGTCGAGCGGCAGATCGACGAGCTCGCCGTGCTGGCGCCGCTGCACAACCCCGCGAACCTCGCCGGCATCCGGGCGGCCCGCGCCGTGTTCGCCGACGTCCCGCACGTCGCGGTCTTCGACACGGCGTTCCATCAGACGCTCCCGCCCGCGGCTTACACCTACGCGATCGACGCGCAGCTCGCCGCCGCGCACCGGGTCCGTCGATACGGCTTCCACGGCACGAGCCACCAGTACGTCAGCGCGGCCGCCGCGCGTTTCCTCGGGCGCGATCTCGGCTCCCTGCGGCAGCTCGTGTTCCACCTCGGCAACGGCGCCTCGGTCACCGCGATCGACGGCGGCCGCTCGGTGGAGACGTCGATGGGACTCACCCCGCTCGAGGGGCTCGTCATGGGGACGCGCTCGGGCGACCTCGATCCGGCCGCCCTCGTGCACCTGTCGCGCCGTGCCGGCTACACGATCGACGACCTCGACGCGCTCCTGAACACCCGCAGCGGGCTGGCCGGCCTCGCCGGTCGCAGCGACATGCGCGACATCCTCGCCGGGGTCGCTGCGGGCGAAGAGGCCGCGACACTCGCTTTCGACGTGTACGTCCACCGTCTCCGGGCCTACGCCGGCGCCTACATCGCTCAGCTCGGCGGGGTCGACGTCGTGTCCTTCACCGCCGGCGTGGGCGAGAACGCGGCCCCTGTGCGGGCAGCGGCGATGGCGACGCTCGGCTTCGCGGGGATCGAGATCGATGCCACCCGCAACGAGGCGAAGGAGCGCGGCATCCGTGTCATCTCCACGGATGCGTCCGCCGTGACGGTCCTCGTCGTCCCCACCGACGAGGAGCTGCAGATCGCCAGGCAGACCGCCGAGCTGCTCTGATACCGGTCCGGGGTTACCCCGCGCGCGCCACCGCCATTACGCTTGCACAGTGGCACGGAGAGGTGCCGACCCGACCCTCGTCCTTCTCCTGGAGGCTCTGTGCCACACGCGCTGCCCGACCTGTTCCACGCCGACGGTGTGCTGTTCGACCTCGACGGCGTCCTCACGCCGACCGCCGAGGTGCACATGCGCGCCTGGAAGGCGGTCTTCGACGACGTCTTCGCCCGCTGGGACATCACCCCGCCGTACACCGACGAGGACTACTTCGCCTACGTCGACGGCAAGAAGCGCTACGACGGCGTCGCGAGTCTGCTGCGCAGCCGCAACGTCGAGGTGCCGTGGGGCTCGGTGGACGACGACCCGTCGGCCGAGACCATCTGCGGGATCGGCAACCGCAAGAACGCCGCGTTCGCGACGTCCCTCCGCAGCCAGGGCATCGCTCCGTTCCCCGGCTCCCTCGCCGTCGTCGAGGCGCTGCACGCCGCCGGGATCCCGCTCGGCGTCGTCTCCAGCTCGAAGAACGCCGAGGAGGTGCTGGCGGCCGCCGGCATCCGCTCCTTCTTCCGCGTCGTGATCGACGGCGTCGTCGCCGAGCGCGAGCACCTCGCCTCCAAGCCCGCTGCCGACATGTTCGCCGCCGGCGCCACGGCCCTCGGCGTCGACCCGGCCCGCAGCATCGCCGTCGAGGACGCCACCTCCGGTGCCGCCTCCGCCGCCGCGGCGGGGTATGCCGTGGTCATCGGCGTCGACCGCGGAGCGGGCGCCGACGCCCTCCGGGCCGCCGGAGCCACCCACGTCGTCGACGACCTCGGCGTCCTGCTTCCCGCCACCCGCACCGACACCCCGGAGAACGCATGATCGACCGCGACCGCTTCCCCGTCGACCCGTGGCGTCTCATCGAGACGCGCTACTCGGAGGAGGGCGTCGGCGAGACGCTGTTCTCGGTCGGCAACGGCTACCTCGGGCTCCGGGGCAACCACATCGAGGGGCGTGGCGCGCAGGAGCACGGCACCTTCATCAACGGTCTGCACGAGACCTGGCCCATCCGGCACGCCGAGCAGGCCTACGGTTTCGCCGAGGTCGGCCAGACCATCGTCAACGCCCCCGACGCCAAGGTGATGCGGCTCTACGTCGACGACGAGCCGATCTCCCTCGACGACGCGGACGTGCGCGAGTACGCCCGCACGCTCGACATGCGCACGGGGGTGCTCGAACGGCGCGTGGTCTGGGAGACTCCCTCCGGCAAGCGGGTGCGCATGCGGGATCAGCGTCTCGTGAGCTTCGAGGAGCGCCACCTCGCGGTGCTGCGGCTCGAGGTCGTCGTCGAGAACGCCAACGCCCCGGTCACGATCAGCTGCCAGCTCCTCAACCGTCAGGACGGGGCGGGCGTGTATGCCGGCTCTCCGATGACGACCAAGGGCGCCGCCTTCGACCCGCGCAAGGCCGAGCGCATCGCGGACCGTGTGCTGCAGCCGGCCGAGCACTGGCAGGACGGTCTGCGCTCCGCCCTGTCGTATCGGGTCGCCGCGTCCGGGATGACCGTCGCCGTCGTGGCCGATCACATCATCGAGACGGAGAACGACTACAACGTCCGGACGCTCATCGAGCCGGACATCGCCAAGAACGTCTTCCGCGTGCAGGCGAAGGCCGGCGTGCCCATCACGATCACCAAGCTCGTCAGCTATCACTCCTCCCGCGGGGTGCCCCCGCGGGAGCTCGTCGACCGCTGCCGTCGGTCCCTCGACCGGGCCGCGGACGAGGGCGTGGAGACGGTGTTCCGGCGTCAGCGCGAGTGGCTCGACGCGTTCTGGGAGCGCAGCGACGTGCAGATCGGCGGGCGCGACGACCTGCAGCAGGCCACCCGCTGGTGCCTGTTCCAGCTCGCGCAGGCCTCGGCAAGGGCCGACGGCGCCGGCGTCCCCGCCAAGGGGCTGACCGGCTCCGGCTACAGCGGCCACTACTTCTGGGACACCGAGATCTACGTGCTCCCCTTCCTCACCTACACGACGCCGCGGTGGGCCTACAACGCGCTGCGGGCCCGGGTGAAGATGCTCCCCGCCGCGCGTCGCCGGGCCGCCCAGCTCAACGAGGCCGGCGCACTGTTCCCGTGGCGCACGATCAACGGCGAGGAGGCTTCGGCGTACTACGCCGCCGGCACGGCGCAGTACCACATCAACGCCGACATCAGCTTCGCGCTGGGCAAGTACGTGCGGGCGACCGGGGACGAGGCGTTTTTGCGTCGCGAGGGTGCCGACGTCGCGATCGAGACCGCGCGGCTCTGGGCCACCCTCGGCTTCTGGCGGGGCTCGCGTCTGGTCGAGCAGTCCGGTGCCGGCGAAGGGATCCAGACGTTCCACATCCACGGCGTCACCGGCCCGGACGAGTACACGACCGTCGTGAACGACAACCTGTACACGAACGTCATGGCGCGGTACAACCTCCGCTATGCGGCCAAGGTCGTCCGGGAGATCCGCGACAGCTACCCGGAGGACTACGCGGCCCTCGTGGAGCGGACGGGCCTCGGCTCCGGTGAGGCGGAGTCGTGGGAGCGGGCGGCGGAGGCGATGTACATCCCGTACAGCGAGAGCCTCGGCATCCACCCGCAGGACTCGCTGTTCCTGGAGCGGGAGGTCTGGGACCTCGCGAACACCCCGGCCGATCAGCGCCCGCTGCTGCTGCACTTCCACCCGCTGGTGATCTACCGCTTCCAGGTGCTCAAGCAGGCCGACGTGGTGCTGGCGCTGTTCCTGCAGGGCAACCACTTCTCGCCCGAGGAGAAGAAGGCCGACTTCGACTACTACGACCCGCTGACGACGGGCGATTCGACCCTGTCGGCGGTCGTGCAGTCGATCCTCGCGGCGGAGGTGGGCTACCAGGACCTCGCGCAGAAGTACTTCGAGCAGTCGCTGTTCGTCGATCTGCACGACCTGCACCACAACGCGGCCGACGGCGTGCACGTCGCCTCGGCGGGTGGGGTCTGGACGGCGCTCGTGTGCGGTTTCGGTGGGATGCGCGACTACGGCGGCGACCTCAGCTTCGACCCGCGGCTCCCGGAGTCCTGGCCCTCGCTGTCGTTCCCGCTGCAGTGGCAGGGCACGGCGATGCAGGTGACCGTCACGCGGCACGAGCTGCGGGTGCAGGTGCGCAGCGGTCCTCCGGTGCCGTTCAGCGTGCGCGACAACGCCTACATCGCGACCCTGGAGGACGACGTCATCGTCCCCCTCGCGAACCAGGGGCCCGTGATCCCCGGTCGCCCGACGCTGCAGGAGTTCGCCGACGCCCGCCGCGACGACGGCACCCGGCTCTCCGCCTCGGTCCCGGTGATCACGAGCGCCATCCCCGTCATCGAGCCGATCGACTGACCGCCGACCCACCCCGTTGCGTGCGTCCCACCCCGTTGCGGGCGTCCGCAACGGGGTGGTTCGCGTGAAAGAGGCCGGGTCGAGCGAGAGGGGAGCAACGTCGGTGGCACGCCGTAGGCTGGAGGGGTGACCACAGCCCTCTACCGCCGCTACCGACCCGAGACGTTCGGCGAGATGATCGGGCAGTCGCAGGTGACCGATCCGCTCATGACCGCGCTGCGCGGCGACCGTGTGGGTCACGCCTATCTGTTCTCCGGTCCGCGTGGCTGCGGCAAGACCACCTCGGCGCGCATCCTCGCCCGTTGCCTCAACTGCGCGGAAGGGCCGACCGACACCCCCTGCGGGACGTGCCCGAGCTGCGTCGAGCTGTCCAGGGCGGGCGGGGGATCGCTCGACGTCGTCGAGATCGACGCGGCGAGCCACAACGGCGTCGATGACGCCCGCGACCTGCGGGAACGGGCCACCTTCGCTCCGAGCCGCGACCGCTTCAAGATCTTCATCCTCGACGAGGCGCACATGGTCACCCCGCAGGGCTTCAACGCGCTGCTGAAGCTGGTGGAGGAGCCCCCGCCGCACGTCAAGTTCATCTTCGCCACGACGGAGCCCGAGAAGGTGCTGGGCACGATCCGCTCGCGAACCCACCACTATCCGTTCCGACTGGTCCCGCCCGCTGCGATGCTCGAGTACGTCGAGAAGCTGTGTGCGGAAGAGGGCGTGATCGTCGAGCAGGGTGTGCTGCCGCTCGTCGTCCGCGCCGGAGGAGGCTCGCCCCGCGACACGCTGTCGCTGCTGGACCAGCTCATCGCGGGCTCGGACGCCCCGGCCGGCTCGGAGACCGTCACCGTCGGCTACGCGCGCGCGGTGGCGCTGCTCGGGTACACCCACGGGGCCCTCCTCGACGAGATCGTCGATGCGCTGGCGGCGGGCGACGCCGCGACCGCCTTCCCCGCCATCGACCGCGTCGTGCAGACCGGCCAGGACCCGCGGCGCTTCGTCGACGACCTGCTGGAGCGCCTGCGCGATCTCATCGTGATCGCCGCCGTCGGCTCCGGTGCCTCCGCCGTCCTCCGCGGCATCGCGGAGGACGAGCTCGACCGGATGCGCCGGCAGGCCGAGTCGTTCGGCGCCGCGCGCCTCTCGCGTACCGCCGACGTGGTCAGCGCGGCACTGGACGACATGTCCGGAGCCACATCGCCGCGGCTCCACCTCGAACTCATGGTCGCTCGTGTCCTCGCCGCCGCACCCGGAGGCTCGGCGGCGTCCGGCACCGCCGCGTCGGGCGCGCTGCACCCGCCGGCTACCACGCACCCGCCGGTGGTCCCGCCGGCGACCGCGACGCCGTCTCCGACCGTCGCATCCGACACGGGGAGGACGCCCGCTCCGGCGGCGCCCTCGACGCCCGCGGCGTCGGCTCCATCTGCTCCGACCGCCCCTGCAGACGCGCCCGAGCCTGCGCCCGCTCCGGAGCCTGAGCGCACCCCGGAGCCCGAGAGCACTCCCGAGCCCGGCCACGCTCCGGAGCCCCAGCCCGCTCCGACCCCGTCCCCGCAGTCGTCCTCCGCGCCGTCCGCTCCCGTCACGTTCGAGCGCGTCCGCGACGCCTGGCCGGCCGTGCTGAAGCGTTTGGAAGGCATCAGTCGCACGTCCTGGCTGCTCGCGACCGCCGTGCAGCCCCTCGCCTACGACGGCGATTCCGAGGTGCTGACCCTCGGGTTCACGAGCCAGCACGACGTCGCGAAGTTCAAGGGGACCACGCCGGGATCCGGCCCCTCCGACCACCTCCGCACAGCCATCGAGCAGGAGGTCGGGGTACGTGTCAAGTACCTCCCGGCACCGATGCCACCCGGCGGTGCGCCGCGGCAGCCGGCCTCGTCCGGATCCACCGCGCCGGCCGACGCCGCTCCCGCATCGGAGCCTGCGTCAGCACGGCCCTCCCGCCCGCAGACGCGCGCCGCCACGGCTCCCGTGACGGAATGGGCGGTCGCGCCCATCCCGACCGCAGATGCCGCGACACCGGCCGCCGCCCCCGCGGCGCCCCTCGCCGTCGACGACGAGCCGGAGGAGGTCGAGGCCGCCTCCGCCGCCCCGACCCCGCCGGCCGACGGCAGGGTCGACCGCGACGAGCCGCCGCTGCCCGGCGATGACGACGCTCCCGCGTTCGACGAGGAGCCGCCGTACGATCCGGCCTACGAGCCCCCGGCTCCGTACGACCGCCCTCCCTCCCCGCGGACGACACCGACGGCGGCCCCGCAGGCTGCCGCGCGCACGGCCCCCGCGGCTGCTCCGCCGGTCGTCATCGAGCGCACCCCCGCCGCGGGCGGCGTGCAGCGCTACGGTGAGGCCGTGATCCGCCAGGTGCTCGGCGCGACGTTCCTTCGCGAAGAGCCCTACGAGCCCCCCACGAGGTTCTCCTGATGTACGACGGCATCGTCCAAGAGCTGATCGACGAGTTCGGCCGCCTTCCCGGCATCGGCCCGAAGTCGGCGCAGCGCATCGCGTTCCATATCCTGCAGACGCCGACGTTCGACGTCGCCCGTCTCG
Source organism: Microbacterium meiriae (assembly GCF_032364335.1). Lineage (NCBI taxonomy): Bacteria > Bacillati > Actinomycetota > Actinomycetes > Micrococcales > Microbacteriaceae > Microbacterium > Microbacterium meiriae. The sequence goes on along the minus strand of NZ_CP133984.1, from coordinate 2,666,434 downwards.
CGGAGCTGCTGACCGAGATCCGCATCCGCGTCCGGTTCTGCGAGATCTGCGGCAACGTCGCGGAGCAGGAGCGGTGCGCGATCTGCCGCGACCCCCGCCGCAACCAGGCGCTGATCTGCGTGGTCGAGGACGCGAAGGACGTCGCGGCGATCGAGCGCACGCGGGAGTTCCGCGGCCTGTACCACGTGCTCGGCGGCGCGATCAGCCCCATCGCGGGCATCGGGCCGGACGACCTCCGGATCGCCCAGCTCATGACGCGGCTCGCCGACGGCACCGTGCAGGAGGTCATCATCGCCACGAACCCCAACCTGGAGGGGGAGGCGACGGCGAGCTATCTGAGCCGGCTCCTCACGACGATGCAGATCACGGTCTCACGGCTCGCCTCGGGCCTCCCGGTCGGCGGCGACCTCGAGTACGCGGACGAGGTGACGCTGGGCCGGGCCTTCGAGGGCCGGCGCGTGCTGTGACCCCGCAGTCCGGCTTCTCCCGCCGGGGCTGGCTGCTCTTCGGGGCCATGGCCCTGCTGTGGGGCGTGCCCTACCTCTTCATCAGCGTGGCGGTGGACTCGATCTCCCCGCCGGCGATCGTCGCTGGACGGACGCTGATCGCCGCGCTCCTCCTGCTGCCGTTCGCCCTGCGCAGCGGCGCCCTCCGTGCGGCGCTCCGGCACTGGCCATGGGTGCTGGCGTTCGGGGCCGTGGAGATGGCCGGACCGTTCCTCCTCCTCGGACACGCCGAGATGACACTGCCCTCCGGCATGACCGGACTCCTCGTGGCCACGGTGCCGCTGTTCGCCGCCCTCATCGCGCTGGGCGGCGGCGACCGCGGCGTGCTGCGTCCCGCCCGCGGCATCGGTCTTCTGGTCGGCTTCATCGGTGTGGCCATCGTCGTGGCGGGTCCCGGGTTCTTCGGGGGAGAGGTGAGCCTGCTCGCGGCCGGGGAGGTGCTGCTCGTCGCGGTGCTCTACGCGATCGCGCCGTTCATCGTGGCGCGCAAGCTGAACGACGTCCCCTCACTCGGCACGATCACGCTGTCGCTGCTCATGATCGGCCTCTTCTACCTCCCGATCGGTCTGCTCACGCAGCATGAGGTGCCGACGCTCCCGTCGATCGGTGCCCTGCTCGCCCTCGCCGTGATCTGCACGGCGCTGGCCTTCCTGGCCTTCTTCGCGCTGATCCGCGAGGTCGGGCCGGTCAGGGCGCCGCTGTTCACCTACGTGAACCCCGTCGTGGCGATCGTCCTCGGCGCGATCGTGCTCGCCGAACCCCTCACCCCTGGTCTCCTCCTCGGATTCCCGCTGATCATCATCGGCTGCTGGTTCGCCGCCACCGGAGGACGCCTGCGTCCGGTGACGCCCGTTCCGCCCGCGCCGGCCTGAGCCGTCACATGCGCGGGGCGGCATGCGCGCCGATCGTAGAATGACCGTGGGCGGATCCGCCCGACATCCCAGGGAGTGAACGTGGCCCTCATCGTGCAGAAGTACGGCGGCTCGTCCGTCGCCGACGCAGAGAGCATCAAGCGCGTCGCCAAGCGCATCGTCGACACCCGTCGCGCCGGTCACGACGTCGTCGTCGCCGTGAGCGCGATGGGCGACACGACCGATGAGCTGCTGGACCTCGCGAACGAGGTCGCGCCGATCCCTGCTCCGCGCGAGCTCGACATGCTCCTCTCCAGCGGCGAGCGGATCTCGATGGCGCTGCTGGCGATGGCGATCCACTCCATGGGCTTCGAGGCGCGGTCGTTCACCGGCAGCCAGGCCGGCATGATCACCGACTCGCAGCACGGCGCGGCGCGCATCGTTGACGTCACGCCCGTCCGGCTCCGCGAGGCGCTCGACGAGGGCGCAATCGTCATCGTCGCGGGCTTCCAGGGCTTCAACCGCGACACCCGCGACATCACCACCCTCGGCCGCGGCGGGTCGGACACGACGGCGGTCGCGCTGGCGGCCGCGCTGTCCGCCGATGTCTGCGAGATCTACAGCGACGTCGACGGCATCTTCACAGCCGACCCGCGCGTGATCCCGAAGGCGCAGAAGCTCGACCACGTCTCCAGCGAGGAGATGCTGGAGCTCGCCGCCAACGGTGCCAAGGTCCTCTACATCCGTGCCGTGGAGTACGCCCGCCGGCACGGCGTCCTCATCCACGCCCGGTCGACGTTCTCGTCGGCCGAGGGCACATACGTTCTGGGCGAGGGCATGAAGAACCCTCGCGAAGCCGAGGGAGCAGTCATGGAAGAACCGATCGTCGCCGGCGTCGCCACCGACTTCAGCCAGGCCAAGATCACCGTCGCCGGGGTGCCGGACGTCCCTGGCAAGGCCGCCGAGATCTTCAAGATCGTCGCGAAGTCCGGCGCCAACGTCGACATGATCGTCCAGAACGTGTCGGCGACGGGACGCACCGACATCTCCTTCACGGTTCCCAAGGCCGACGCCGCTGCCGCGCTCAAGGCCCTCGCCGGCGAGCAGACCGAGGTCGGCTTCCAGAACCTCATCCACGACGACCAGATCGGCAAGCTGTCCGTGGTCGGCGCGGGCATGCGCACGCACTCCGGCGTCTCGGCGACCCTGTTCGAGGCCCTGTCCGCCGGCGGCATCAACATCGAGATGATCTCCACCTCGGAGATCCGCATCTCGGTCGTGCTCCGCGACACCGATCTCACCGAGGCCGCCCGCACGGTGCACACCGCCTACGGCCTCGACGGCGACGCGGAGGCCACGGTCCACGCCGGCACCGGTCGCTGACCCCCTCACGAGCTCCCTCTTCTCCCGCCACCGCAGGCTTTCGCGCCTGTTCAGGCCGTGCTGCCCACGCTCGCCTGCTGTCGCGCGCTCGCCTGTTTCCGCGGGTCTGCCTGATCTCCCGCACCCGCGCCTACGCAGGCTTTCGCGCCGACGCAGGCTCTGTCGCCCACGCTCGCCTGTGCCCGCGTGTCAGCCTGTTCTCGCGAGCGGCGTACGAGGAGAGCCGAGGGGAGCGTGGCGCGATAGACTCGCGGAAACCCTGACACCGGCGCCAGGCGCAGCCTCAGCATCCCGACGCCGCGCCCGAAGCCTCGTACGCCGTACCGCACGAAGCCAAGGAACATCATGACCCGCATCTCCGAATCAGGACTCTCCGTCGCCATCGTCGGCGCCACCGGCCAGGTGGGCACCGTGATGCGCGAGATTCTCGCGGAGCGTTCGTTCCCGATCCGCGAGCTGCGGCTGTTCTCGTCGGCGCGTTCCGCCGGCACGGCGATCGAGTTCGGCGGGCAGACGGTGATCGTGGAAGACGTCGAGGCGGCCGACCCGTCGGGCATCGACATCGCCCTGTTCTCCGCCGGTGCCGCCGCCAGCCGGGCATACGCGCCGCGCTTCGCCGAGGCCGGCGCCGTGGTCGTCGACAACTCCAGCGCCTGGCGCATGGACCCCGAGGTCCCGCTCGTCGTCAGCGAGGTCAACCCGCACGCGATCGACGACCGCCCCAAGGGCATCATCGCCAACCCGAACTGCACCACGATGGCCGCGATGCCGGTGCTGAAGGTCCTCGACGCCGAGGCCGGCCTCGAGCGCCTGATCGTGTCCACCTACCAAGCGGTCTCCGGGTCCGGACTCGCCGGTGCGCAGGAGCTGCTCGGCCAGGTCGAGGGCGTGCTCGCGCAGGGCGACACCCTCCGCCTGGTCCACGACGGCTCCGCGGTCGACTTCCCCGAGCCCGAGAAGTACGTCGCCCCGATCGCCTTCGACGTGATCCCGCTCGCGGGCAACCTCGTGGACGACGGGGACAACGAGACCGACGAGGAGAAGAAGCTCCGCAACGAGAGCCGGAAGATCCTCGAGCTGCCCGACCTCCGCGTCGCCGGCACGTGCGTCCGGGTGCCGGTGTTCACGGGCCACTCGCTGTCGATCCATGCCGAGTTCTCCCGCGATCTGACGCCCGACCGCGCCAGGGAAGTGCTGAGCGCGGCGCCCGGTGTCGTGCTCGACGAGGTGCCGACCCCGCTGCAGGCCGCGGGCAAGGACCCGAGCTTCGTGGGCCGCATCCGCGCCGACCAGTCGGCTCCGGAGGGCAAGGGCCTCGTGCTCTTCATCAGCAACGACAACCTCCGCAAGGGGGCGGCGCTGAACGCGGTGCAGATCGCCGAGGTGCTCGCGGAGCGTCTCGCCCCGGTCTCCTGACGGCCGCATGGTCTGCGGTGTCCTGCCCGCGAACTAGACTGTTCGAGTGACTGAAAACGTCGATGTCGTCCTGATCGGCGGTGGCATCATGAGCGCCACCCTGGGTACCCTGCTGCACGAGCTGCAGCCGGACTGGAAGATCGTCGCCTTCGAGCGGCTGTCGGACGTGGCGCAGGAGAGCTCGAATCCCTGGAACAACGCCGGGACCGGGCACGCCGCGCTGTGCGAGCTGAACTACATGCCGCAGCAGGGTGACGCGCCGCTCGACCCCGCCAAGGCGATCTCGATCAACGAGCAGTTCCAGCAGAGCCGCCAGTTCTGGTCCTCCCTCGTCGAGAAGGGCGTGCTGGACGAGCCGTCGACCTTCATCAACGCGACACCGCACATGACGTTCGTGCGCGGCGAGAAGGACGTGGCGTACCTCAAGAAGCGTTACGAGGTGCTCAAGGAGCAGCCGCTGTTCGCGGGCATCGAGTACAGCGAGGACTCCCGCGTCATCAACCAGTGGGCGCCGTTGCTCATGCAGAAGCGCCGCAAGGGTGAGCCGTTCGCGGCCACCCGGGTGCCCGCCGGCACGGACGTCGACTTCGGTGCGCTCACGCATCAGCTCTTCGGCCACCTCCGCGACTCGGGCGTCTCGGTCCGCACGAACCACGAGGTCAAGTCCCTCACGCGTCAGAAGGACGGCACCTGGCTCATCAAGTACCGCACGACGATCGGCCGCACTCCGAACGAGATCAAGGCGAAGTTCGTGTTCGTCGGCGCGGGCGGGTGGGCGCTCAAGCTCCTGCAGAATTCCGGCATCCCCGAGATCAAGGGCTACGGCGTCTTCCCGATCGGTGGACAGTTCCTCAAGACGACCAACCCGAAGATCGTCGCGCAGCACAAGGCCAAGGTCTACTCGCAGGCCTCGGTCGGCGCGCCGCCGATGTCGGTCCCGCACCTCGACACGCGTGTCGTCGACGGCGAGGCCTCGCTCATGTTCGGCCCGTTCGCGACGTTCAGCCCCAAGTTCCTCAAGAACGGGTCGATGCTCGACATCGTCACGCAGGTCCGTCCGCACAACCTCTGGCCGATGGTGCGGGTGGCTTTCGCGAACCCCGACCTCATCACGTACCTCATCAGCGAGCTGATGAAGAATCACCGCAAGAAGGTCGACAGCCTCCGCACCTTCATGCCCACCGCGAAGGACGAGGACTGGACGCTCATCGACGCCGGTCAGCGGGCGCAGGTCATGAAGAAGGACCCGAAGAAGGGCGGCGTGCTCCAGTTCGGAACCGAGGTCGTCGCGGCCGGTGACGGCTCGATCGCGGGCCTCCTCGGTGCGTCGCCCGGCGCCTCCACGGCCGTGCCGATCATGCTCGACCTGCTGAAGAAGTGCTTCCCCGGCGAGTACCCGGGCTGGGAGTCGCAGCTGCGCGAACTCATCCCCACCTTCGGCCGGAAGCTCAACGGTGACGCGGAGCTCGCGGAGGAGTCCACCACCGCCACTGCCGCCGTCCTCGGCCTCAACGCCTGACCCGGGACCGTGGCGAAGCTCTACTTCCGCTACGGCGCGATGAACTCGGGCAAGTCGACCGCCCTCCTGCAGGCTGCCTACAACTATGAGGAGCGCGGCCAGCACGTGCTGCTCGCCAAGCCCGCGATCGACACCAAGGGTGCGGGGGAGATCGAGAGCCGCCTCGGGGTCACGCGTCCGGTCGACGTCCTCATCGGACCGGAAGACGACGCCCGCGCGCTCTTCGCGATCCATCGGGAGCGCCTGCGTCGGTCGACGGAGGAAGAGCTCATCCCGACGGGGCCCGTCGACGTGGCCTGCCTGCTCGTCGACGAGGCGCAGTTCCTGACTCCGACCCAGATCGACGACCTCTTCCGGATCGCGGTGGAGGACGGCATCCCGGTGATGGCCTACGGGATCCGCAACGACTTCCGCACGCACGCCTTCCCCGGATCGGCCCGGCTCCTCGCCATCGCGCACTCGCTCGAGGAACTGAAGACGATCTGTCGCTGCGGGCGCAAGGCGGTGTTCAACGGGCGGGTGGTCGGCGGCCGGTTCGTGTTCGACGGCGACCAGGTCGCGATCGACGAGGGTGCCGACGGCTCTTCCTCGCCCGAACTCACGACCTACGAGTCGCTGTGCGGCACCTGCTACCTGGAGGAGTCCGGCGGCCGTCTCGGCTGATCCCACCTCCGACCCACCCCCTTCCGGTCGACCCACCCCTCTGCGCGCGTACGCAAGCGGCCGGGGCGCACGAAAAGGGGTGGGTCGGCGGCGCAGTGGTCCCGCATTGCGTGGTCTGACCACACGCGCTAACCTGTGGTCTGACCACAGGAGGCGGGATGACGGAGCAGCCGGCGCGTGCATGGCGACTCGTGCTCGAGCACATCGAGCGTGATCTGCTCGACGGTCGCCTCGGCCCGGGCGACCGGCTGCCGTCGGAGCGCGACCTCGCCAGCGACCTCGGCGTCGGGCGATCGAGCGTGCGGGAGGCCTTCCGGGTGCTCGAGGTGCTCGGACTCATCCGCACCGCGACCGGCTCCGGCCCCCAGTCGGGCGCCATCGTCATCGCCACGCCCACCGGCGGCATGTCCGCGCTCCTGCGGCTCCAGGTGGCCGCGCAGGGCTTCCCGCTCGACGACGTGGTCCGCACGCGTCTCGTGCTGGAGGACGCGGTCGTCGAGGCCATGGCCGCCGCCTCGGACCGCGACACCTCCCGGGCACACGAGCTGCTCACCGCGATGGATGACGGTGCCCTCACGCCGGCCGAGTTCCTGGCCCTCGATGCGCAGCTGCATCTCTCCCTCGCCGAGGGCAGCGGCAACACGGTCATCGCGGCGATGATGGCGGGGCTCCGTTCCTCCATCGAGTCCTACGTGCTCGCCGGGGCCGCGACCGTCGACGACTGGGATCGGATGGCCGCCCGCCTGCGCTCCGAGCACCGCGCTCTGGTCGCGGCGATCGACGACGGCGACGCGGACACCGCCCGCCGTCTCGTCCGCGCCCATATCACCGGCTACTACACCGCCGCGGGTCTCACCCGCGCCATCACACCGCAGAACTGAGAGGCAGAACATGGTCCAGCGCCAGCTCCCCAACCCCGCCGAGCTGTTGGAGCTCATGAAGTTCAAGAAGCCGGAGCTCGACGGGCGCAAGCGGCGCCTCGACGCCGCGCTCACCATCGACGACCTGCGGAAGATCGCCAAGCGCCGCACGCCGAAGGCCGCCTTCGACTACACGGACGGTGCCGCCGAGGGCGAGCTGTCGCTGAGCAGAGCCCGCCAGGCGTTCCAGGACGTCGAGTTCCACCCCGGGATCCTCAAGCCGGCCCCGGACGTGGACACGGCCGTCGACATCCTCGGTGGCCCCTCCGCGCTCCCGTTCGGCATCGCGCCGACCGGCTTCACCCGCCTCATGCAGACGGAGGGCGAGGTCGCGGGCGCCGGAGCCGCGGCCGCCGCGGGCATCCCGTTCACCCTGTCCACCCTCGGGACCACGTCGATCGAGGACGTCAAGGCGGCGACGATCCGGGAGCCGCAGGGGCCCGTGCCCGGTCGGAACTGGTTCCAGCTCTACGTGATGCGTGACCGCGAGATCTCCTACGAGCTCGCCCGTCGTGCCGCGGCCGCCGGCTTCGACACCCTGCAGTTCACCGTCGACACCCCGGTCGCCGGTGCCCGTCTCCGTGACAAGCGCAACGGCTTCAGCATCCCGCCGCAGCTCACGCTCGGCACGATCATCAACGCGATCCCGCGGCCGTGGTGGTGGTTCGACTTCCTGACCACCCCGAAGCTGGAGTTCGCGTCGCTGAGCACGACCGGCGGCACCGTGGGCGAGCTCCTCGACGCGGCGATGGATCCGACCATCAGCTACGACGACCTCGCCGTCATCCGCGACATCTGGCCCGGCAAGATCGTGATCAAGGGCGTGCAGAACGTCGAGGACTCCGTGCGCCTGCGGGATGCGGGCGTGGACGGCATCGTCCTGTCGAACCACGGCGGACGTCAGCTCGACCGCGCGCCCATCCCGTTCCACCTCCTGCCCGAGGTCCGTCGTGCGGTCGGCGACGACTTCACGGTCATGATCGACACCGGGATCATGAACGGCGCCGACATCGTGGCGTCCGTCGCGCTGGGCGCCGACTTCACGCTTATCGGCCGCGCGTACCTGTATGGCCTGATGGCGGGCGGACGGCAGGGCGTCGACCGCACGATCGCCATCCTGCGCAGCGAGATCGAGCGCACGATGCGGCTGCTCGGCGTCGCGTCGCTCGCGGAGCTCGAGCCGGCCCACGTGACCCAGCTCACGCGCCTGGTGCCCGTCTCCCGCGCCGCCGGCGTCGAGGTGCACTGACCCACCTGCACGGCCAGGTCACGCCTGCACGACGGACTCCGCCCTCTCGTCGTGCAGGCGTGTCGAAGTCGTGCGGGCGAGCGTGTCAGACCCGGGTGGAGAGGGTCGGCAGCAGCTCCTGCAGGCGGGCGGCCGTGTCCTCCCAGCCCTCGACGGCCACGGACGGCACTCCGAGCGCGAGGACCGGGTAGTCGTTGCCGCCCTCGTCGAGGCGGTCACCGTAGAAGAGCATCGCGGTCAGATCGATGCCGGTGTGGGTGGCGAGCTGCCGCATGCCGAAGGCCTTGTCGATCCCGGCGCGGGTGATGTCGATCGAGGTCGAGCCGCCCGAGCGCACCTCGAGGCCCGGAAGCCGCGCGGCCACCGCATCACGAAGCGCCCCGCGCTTCGAGCCCGTCGGATCCCACGCGTGCTTCGCGTCGCGCGGCGCCTGCTGACCGAGCGCGGAGAACGTGATCTGCGAGCCGCGGTCTTCCAGGATCTCCCCCCAGGGCTCCGCCTCCCACAGTCCGAGGCGCTCCGCCTCCTCGCGCAGGGCGGTGAGGGCGGCGGTCTTCTCGTCGTCGCTCAGGTCATGCGCGTACACCGCGACGAAGTCGGTGCCGTCATGCCGCAGGTAGCGCGTGCCGCACGTCGGCAGCAGGTGCAGGCGGGCGAGCGCCTCCGGATCGGCATCCGCGAGCTGAGCGACGACCTGCGAGCGGAACTGCGCCTCGTTGCCGCCGGAGATGATCGCGACCTCCACCGACCGCAGCAGCTCACCCAGAAGCGCGGCGATCTGCGGGTCGATCGTGCCCTTGGACGGCGCGAGCGTGTCATCGAGGTCGAAGGCGACGAGAGAGGGCGATGTCATGATGCCTCCACTGTAGGTGTTCGCGGCCGGGAGGACGGTGTGGCGGCGAGCAGCGTGCAGAATATCGCGAGGACGACGCCGATGGTCGCGCCGGTGGAGTTGGCCACCACGTCGCTCACGGTGGCGGCGCGATGGGGGAGGGCCACGTACTGCGCGGTCTCGATGGCGAGGGAGAGCGCGGGGCCGACGAGCAGCGACAGCGGCCAGGCGCGACGGGGGACGAGCAGGAAGGCGAGGACGCCGACGGGGATGAAGACGGCGATGTTCGCCAGCACCTCGAGGCGCGTGAAGTCCAGGCTCGTCCAGCCGAGCCGCCGGATCGCGCGAAGGAGGAGGTCGAGCAGATTGGGCATCGTCTGCTCCACGCGGGCAGGCGTGAGGGTCAGGAGGGCCACGCCGATGAGGAAAGGGAGTCCGAGGGCGACGGCCCACACGCGCGTCGAACGTCGCGGCGGTGGCAGGAGCCTCCCCATGCGTTCCCCTCTCGCACGACATCCCGATACAGAGAAGGCCGCCCCTGCGGGCGGCCTTCTCGTGTCACTGGTCGGGGTGACAGGATTTGAACCTGCGACCTCTTCGTCCCGAACGAAGCGCGCTACCAAGCTGCGCCACACCCCGTTTTGCAACCCTCCGAGTCTACAGCGAAATGCCTCCAGCACCGAATCGAGCGCTCCCATCCGCGTGGCGGATCCGTCTCGCGGGTCAGGCGCGCGGGGTCAGGGTGAGCAGTGTCGCCTCGGGACGGCACGCGAAGCGGACCGGCGCGTAGATCGAGTGCCCACAGCCGGCGCTGACGTTCAGGGGTACGGAACGGTCGCCGTGCGTCCAGGTGCTGAGCCCCTTGGCCTGCTTCAGCGGGATGTCGCAGTTGGCCACGATGGCCCCGAAGCCGGGGAGGCAGACCTGTCCGCCGTGCGTGTGGCCGCCGAGGACGGCGTCCGCACCGAGGTCGACGAAGCCGTTGAGCACGCGCTGATACGGCGCGTGCGTGACTCCGAGCACCGGCGTCGCATCCGTCCGCGGGCCCAGCGCCTCGAGGGCCGCGGGCAGCACGTCCAGCCGCTCCCAGTCGCGGTGGGCGTCGTCGACGCCGAACAGGTCGACCGCGGCGCCCCGCACCGTGAGGCGCGTCGCCGCGTTGTTCAGGTCGGCCCAGCCGAGCTCGTCCGTGAAGTAGCGGTCCATCCCGGCCGTGTCGAGCAGCGTGGGCTCGCGGTGCTTCTGCGACGGCCCGGAGAAGTACCGCAGCGGATTGCGGGGGGAGGGGCCGTTGACGTCGTTGGAGCCGTGCACGAACACGCCAGGGATGCCGGCGAAGGGGGCGAACGCCCGGCGGATGCCCTGCAAGCCCTCTTCGTGCCCGAGGTTGTCGCCCGTGTTGACGATGAGGTCGGGCTTCAGGTCGGCCAGGGACGCGAGCCAGTCCTGCTTCCGGTGCTGCCAGGGCGCCATGTGCGCATCGGAGAGATGCAGGATGCGCAGCGGCGCCGCGCCCGACGGAAGCGCCTCTGCCGAGACCTCCCGCACCGTGAACAGATGCCGCTCGATACCGATACCCCAGATCGCCGCGGCCGCACCGACGGCCCCCACCGCGCCGAGCGCGATGAGGGCCGGGTGCGCCGCGCGGGACGCGCCTACTTGCACGACACTCGGATCGGCGTGGCCTTCGTGGCCGCGGAGTTCGCAGCGGGGGTCGTCGCGGTCACGGTCGCCCCTTCCGCGTTACAGGATCCTTCTCGCTCGACCGTCGTGAAGCCGGCGGCGACGAGGGCGGCGTTCGCCTCGGTCGGACTCTGCCCCGTCACATCGGGGACGGTCGCGCCGTTGCCGTTGCTGGGCGAGATCGTGATGGTGGCTCCGGCGGCCGCCTGGCCGGACGGGTTCTGCTCGACGACGATGTTCGTCGCCTTGTCGCTGTCCACGGGGGCGCCCACGGAGACATCGAAACCGGCGCGCTCGAGGTTCGCAGTCGCCTCCTCGACGGTCTGCCCGACGACATCCGGCACGTCGACACGGATCTGCCGGATGAGGTTGCCGTCCGGCTCCGGGAACCGGTCGCCGCCGTAGGCCTGGTTCGCGGCGTGCTGCGCGGCTCGCGCCAGCGGGTACCGCACCTCGTTGAGGAGGTGGCTGCCCGTCCAGACGTTGAACACGTTGTCGTGGTTTCCGTTCGAGCGGCCGGCCCACACCGCGGTCGCGACCTTGGTGCTGGACTCGATCATCATCGTGGACCAGAGGTCGTGCGTTCCCGTCTTTCCGATCAGCGGGGTGCCGTCGAACGGGTTGGCACGCGCACCCGTGCCGCCGCCGGCCATGACGCCCTGCAGCGCATAGGCCGCGGTCGCCGCGACCTCCTTCGAGAGCACACCCTCGGTGCAGGACGCCTTGGGGAGCGGTCGCTCCTTGCCCTCGGCGTCGATCACCTTGTCGATCGCGCGGGGCGTGCAGTATGTGCCGCCGCTGGCGACCGTCGCGTAGGCGTTGGCCATCGCGATGGGGGAGATGTTCTTCGGGCCGAGGACGTCGTAGGGGACGTTCTCTTCCGTGACCTTCTCGCCGCTGGCCAGGGTGACGCCCATCTTGTCGGCGACCTTGTTGATGTCGCAGACGTCGAGCTTGGAGGCCATCGCGAAGTAGCCACTGTTGAGCGACTGCGCGGTGAAGGTCATCGGGGTCCCCGGATAGCCGCGACTGCGGCCGAAGTTGCCGATCTTCGCGGTGTCCGTCGGCTGCGGGCTGCCGCAGACCGGGATCTGCAGGTTGGACTGCACGGTGCCGTTCAAGTTCTCCCGCACGGAGTGGCCCTTCTCGAGCCAGTCGATGAGGGTGAAGAGCTTGTAGGTCGAGCCGACCTGGAAGCCGCCGGATTTACCGTACTTCTGGTCGCCCGCGAAGACGAGCGACGAGTACTGCTGGTCGGTGGTCGGGGTCTCCGCGAACTTGGTGTTCTGCGTGATCGAGAGGATGCGGCCGGTGCCGACCTCGATCGAGACGCCGGCAGCACCGAAGTACTTGTTGTCGAAGTTCGCCGGGACGACGTTGGCCATCTCTTCGGCCGCCGGGTCCTGCACGCGGAAGTCGAGGGTCGTGTAGATCTTGAGACCACCGCGGCGGAGCAGGTCACGACGCTCCTGGATGTCCGCACCGAACGCCTCGTCGTTCTCGACGATCGATTTCACGTACTGGCAGAAGTACGCGTTGCGGCCGGCGGCCGCGCATCCCTGGGTGGGGACCTTGATGGCAGGCTCGATCGCCGCGGCCTTTGCCTCGTCATGCTGGGCCTGGGTGATCTTGCCGTCGGTGAGCATGCGCCCGAGCACGTAGTCGCGGCGATCCTTGGCGTCCTTGTAGCCGTCCTCGGCGGAGTTGTGCGCGACGCCGTCGTCGGTCGTGTAGGTCCCGCCGGGCTTGTCGATGCGGTACGTGTTCGGGTTCTGCACAATGCCGGCGAGCGTCGCGGCCTGGCCGACGGTGAGCCTCGCCGCCGAGGTCGAGAAGTAGTAGCGCGCGGCGGCTTCGATGCCGTAGACGGTGCCGCCGAAGTTCGCGATGTTCAGGTAGCCGAGGAGGATGTCGTTCTTCGAGTAGTCCTTCTCGATCTGGATGGCGTAGCGCATCTCCTGGAGCTTGCGCTCGATGCCGTCCACGCCGGAGGCGTTGGTCGCGTCCTGCCAGCACTGCTGCAGCTCGTCCGCGTACGTCTCCGAAGCCGTGTTGACATTCTGCTCGCACTGCTGGATGCGGACGTTCTTCACGAACTGCTGGCTGATCGTCGAGGCGCCGCGGCTGGAGGTGCCCCGCACGTTGTCGACGAGGGCCTTCACGGTCGCGCCGAGGTTGACGCCGCCGTGGGTGTAGAAGTTCTTGTCCTCACTGGAGAGGATCGCGTCGTAGAGGACCGGTGCGACCTGCTCGTAGGTGACCGGCACGCGGTTCTGCTCGTAGAACGACGCCAGCACGACCGGCTTGCCCTCGGGGTTGGTCGCGTAGATCGTCGACTGCTCCATCGGGGTGTCGACCTTGAGCACCTCGGGCAGCTCATCGAAGATCGTCAGTGCCGTGGAGCCGGCGACGCCGGTCATCGCGAGGACGGGGGTGACGCTGGCGGTGACCAGCAGACCGGCGATGGCGCTCAGTCCGACGAGCCCGACGAGACCGCCGAGCACGCCCTTCACCGTGCGGTTCTTTTGGGGCATACGCTTGATCGTAGGGGAGTTCCCTGAATACCGGCTTTGATGAGCGCGGCCCGGTCTGCCCTGGACGCGCCCTGATCGACAGGAGTGCCATGACCACGTGGGAGTACCTCACCACGCCGCTGCTGATCCACAACACCGCGGCCATCCTCAACAACTGGGGCAAGCAGGGCTGGGAGCTCGTCCAGGTGGTGCAGGGCCCCGAAGGTGGTCTAGTCGCCTACTTCAAGCGCCCCGTGACGACGGACGGCTCGGCCAACGCCGGTCTCGCCGCTGCCGCCGAGGCCTCGCGCCAGTTCGAGGGAGGCCAGGCATGAGCGTCGCCGCCCGTCTCTCCGAGCTCGGCATCGAGCTGCCCGCCGTCGCCGCTCCGGTCGCCGCCTACGTGCCGGCGGTCGTGCACGGCGGACTCGTCTACACGTCGGGCCAGCTCCCGTTCGTCGACGGCGCCCTCCCCGCGACTGGCAAGGTCGGCGCGGAGGTCTCCGCAGAGGACGCGAAGGCGTACGCCAGGACGTGCGCCCTGAACGCGCTCGCCGCGGCCGCCGATGTCGCGGGCGGTGTCGACCGGATCGCCGGCGTCGTCCGCGTCGGCGGCTTCGTCGGCTCTGCGGAGGGCTTCACCGGACAGCCTGCTGTCATCAACGGCGCGAGCGAGGTGCTCGGCGAGATCTTCGGCGAGGAGGGACGGCACGCTCGCGCTGCTGTCGGCGTCGCGGAGCTCCCGCTCGGCAGCCCCGTCGAGGTCGAGGTCACGTTCCGCCTCGCGTAGTCCCCGCGCCCGGCCCGCCGAGACCCCGCGCAAACGTCGAGACCCCCTGCTGCAGACATCTGCAGCAGGGGGTCTCGACGTGAACCCGGGGTCTCGCGTTACTTGACCTGGGCGGAGATGATACTCATCACGGCGGTGTCGGCGAGCGTCGTGGTGTCACCGACCTCGCGGCCCTCGGCGACGTCGCGCAGCAGGCGTCGCATGATCTTCCCGGAGCGGGTCTTCGGCAGCTCGCCCACGATGTACACGTCGCGGGGACGCGCGATCGCGCCGATCTGCTCGCCCACCCATAGCCGCAGCTGCTGCGCGAGTCCGGCCGGGTCGTGGGCGGAGAGGTAGCTCTCCTTGATGATGACGAACGCCACGACCGCCTGACCGGTGGTCTCGTCCGATGCGCCGACGACCGCGGCCTCGGCGGTGGCCTCGTGTGCCACGAGGGAGGACTCGATCTCCGCGGTCGACAACCGGTGGCCGGAGACGTTCATCACGTCGTCGACCCGGCCGAGCAGCCAGAGGTCGCCGTCCTCGTCGAGCCGGGCGCCGTCGCCGGCGAAGTAGTAGCCCTTGTCCTCGAACTTCTCCCAGTACGTCTCGCGGAAGCGCTCGGGGTCGCCCCAGATGCCGCGCAGCATGCTCGGCCAGGGCTCCGTGACCACGAGGAGACCGCCGTTGCCGTTACCGACCTCGACGCCCTGCTCGTCCACCACGTCGATCGAGATGCCCGGCAGCGGCACCTGCGCGGAGCCCGGCTTCGTGGCGGTGACGCCGGGGAGGGCGGACACCATGATCGCGCCGGTCTCGGTCTGCCACCAGGTGTCGACGATGGGGGCCGTGCCGGCGCCGATGACCTCGCGGTACCACATCCACGCCTCGGGGTTGATGGGCTCTCCGACCGAACCGAGCAGACGCAGCGACGACAGGTCGAACTTCTGCGGGACGCTCCGGCCGATCTTCATGAAGGAGCGGATCGCGGTCGGGGCCGTGTAGAAGATCGAGACCTTGTACTTCTCGATGAGCTCCCACCAGCGGCCCGGGTGCGGGGTGTCCGGGGTGCCTTCGTACAGCACCTGGGTCGCGCCGTTGGCGAGGGGGCCGTAGGTGACGTAGCTGTGTCCGGTGATCCAGCCGATGTCGGCGGTGCACCAGTAGACGTCGGTCTCCGGCTTCAGGTCGAAGACGTTCTTGTGCGAGTACGCCGCCTGGGTGAGGTAGCCGCCGGAGGTGTGCAGGATTCCCTTCGGCTTCCCCGTCGTGCCCGAGGTGTAGAGGATGAAGAGGGGGTTCTCGGACGGGAAAGCCTGGGCGGTGTGGTCGGCCGAGGCCGCGGGAACGACGTCGTGCCACCACAGATCACGGCCGTCCGTCCACTCCACGTCGTTCTCGCCGCGCTTGACCACGAGCACGTGCTCGACGGTCTGCTGCTCGCCCTCGCCGCGGTCGGCCAGGGCCTGGTCGACCGCCGGCTTCAGCGCCGAGACGCGGCCCTTGCGGTAGCCGCCGTCCGCGGTGATGACGAGCTTGGCGCCGGCGTCGTCGATCCGGGAGCGCAGGCTGTCCGCGCTGAAGCCGCCGAAGACGACCGAGTGGATGGCGCCGACGCGGGCCACGGCGAGCATCGCGGCGATCGCCTCGGGGATCATCGGCAGGTAGACCGCGACCCGGTCGCCCTGACCGATGCCGAGCCCCTCGAGCACGTTCGCGACGCGCTTGACCTCATCGGTCAGCTCGGCGTAGGTGATGCGACGGCTGTCCCCGGGCTCGCCCTCCCAATACAGCGCGACGCGGTCGCCGTTGCCGGCCTCGACGTGACGGTCGAGGCAGTTGTACGCGACGTTGAGCTCGCCGTCGTCGAACCACTTGGCGAAGGGCGGGTTGCTCCAGTCGAGGACCTGCGTGAAGGGCTTGTGCCAGTGCACGAGCTCGCGTGACTGGTCGGCCCAGAAGCCCTCGCGGTCCGTGGCTGCGCGCTCGTAGAGCTCCTGCGAGGCGACGGATTGGGCGGCGAACTCCTCCGACGGCGCGAAGCGCCGGGTCTCGTCGAGAAGGTGATCGATCTGACTGCTCATCGGCAGGCGCTCCTTTGCGGCGTTCGGGTCATGCAGGCATGGCCGCAGGGGGAGTGCGACCAGGTCAGGGCGAATCTATCCCCGCCCCTGACCGCCGAATACTGCCGAAAGTCGGTACTCGGATGGGTTTTGTCAGGACGGTCGCCTTGCGTACACTCGACGACAGCCGAAATCTCATTCCGGCCCTGGCGCGCCCGATTCCCCCGATCGAGAGCTGCCGTGGGCGGCATCTCATTCCCCCCGTGAGGTGCCGCCCTTTCTCATGGGAGCGCTCTCTCTGGTTCGATGCCCTCCGCTCGCTCCTCCACTGCGGATCGGTCTGTGGGGTTGTGCACATGCTCTGTGAGCGCCCGCGCACGTCCGCTGGCTGAGGTCCGCAGGCCGCCTAGCGTCGCCGTATGCCCGATCGATTCGTCATCCACCCGCGGCCCTCAGGGCCCACGGATCCGGTGCGCGCCCCGCAGGAGGCGCTCCGGAACGAGCCGGCGTTCGCTCCGCTCGCCGCCTTCCTCGACGAGGACGTCACGGACCTGTTCGTGAACGGCGCGGACACGCTGTTCGTGGACCGGGGAAGCGGCGCGGAGCGCGTGCCGTCCTGGCGCGCCACGGAGCGTGAAGTCCGTGACCTCGCCGTCGCCCTCGTGGCCCTCGGCGGCCGCCATCTCGATGACCAGACGCCGTGCGTCGATGTGCGGCTCGGTTCCGGGGTGCGCGTGCATACCGCATTGGCCCCTATCGCTGCGCAGGGCACCGCCATCTCTATCCGGGTTCCTCGCGTACACGTGGCTGACCTCGACGCCCTGGCGGAACGCGGAGCCTTCGACGCCCGGCAGCAGCGATGGCTCGGCGGACTCGTGCGCGACCGGGCGAACCTCCTCCTCACCGGGGGGACGGGAACCGGAAAGACGACGCTGCTGTCGGCGCTCCTTTCCGCCGCCCCACCCGGTGAGCGGATCGTCACCATCGAAGACGTGGCGGAGCTCAGACCCCGGCATCCGCACCACGTGGCGCTGGAGGCGCGTCAGGCCAACCTGGAAGGAGCGGGTGGGATCGATCTCGCGCGGCTGGTGCGGGAGTCCCTGCGGATGCGACCGGATCGGCTCGTGGTGGGAGAGTGCCGGGGCGAGGAGGTACGAGAACTCCTCACTGCTCTCAACACCGGACACGACGGCGGGGCCGGCACACTGCACGCGAGCGGCCTGGCCGACGTGCCGGCGCGGCTGGAGGCGTTGGGAGCGCTCGCCGGTATGGACGCGGTGGCCCTCGGGCGTCAGGCGGTGAGCGCGTTCACCATGGTGCTCCATCTCGAGCGGGCGCCGGGCGGGACGCGGCGACTCGCGAAGGCCGGCCGGCTCGTGATGGCGAGGGATCGTCTCGCGATCGAGGAGGTGCAGCCGTGGTGAGGCTCGTCGCGCACGCACCGTCGGCGGAGCAGGGATCCGACGTCGCCGATTCCGTGCAGACGCTCGCGGTGCTGCTCCAGGCCGGCGCGGTCCCGCTCGTCGCCTGGCGTCATCTGGCGCGCACCGGAGACCCGGTGGCCGTGGCGGTGCTGGCACGAACGGAAAAGGGTGTGCCGTTGGTCTCCGCGATCGAGGAGCAGGGCGGGATGTGGACGGAGTTGGCGGCGGCGTGGGAGATCGCCACCACCGTCGGGGCCCCACTGGCCGATGTGCTGCGCTCGATCGCCGAGGCTCTGCGCGACGCCGCATCCGCCGCTGACGACGTGCGGGTCGCGCTCGCCGAGCCTGCGGGCACGGCGCGCCTGCTGCTCTGGATGCCGTTGGCCGGTCTGCTGCTCGGCGTCGCGCTGGGATTCGACGCCTGGGGCGTCATCGTCGGGAACCCTCTGGGGGCCGCCTGCGTCGTCACCGGTCTGCTGTTCGTCGTCCTCGCCCGGCTCTGGACGCAGGCTCTGCTGCGCCGCGCGCGGCCGCAGCCGGGGACCCCGGGGATGGCTGCGGAGCTCGTGGGGGTGGCGTTGGCGGGAGGCGCACCGATCGACCGCGCTGTCGAACTGGTGGCAGAGACGAGGGTGGTCGATGCGGCCGGACGCGACCGTGTGCAAGAGGTGCTCGATCTCTCCCGCGCGGCCGGCGTCCCCGCCGTCGAACTCCTCCGCGCGACCGCGGCGCAGGACCGGCACCGGGCACGGGTCCACGGTCGTCTTCGCGCTGCTCGGCTCTCCACGCGCCTGCTGCTTCCGCTCGGCGTCTGCACACTGCCGGCATTCCTCCTGCTCGGCGTGGCACCGCTGCTGCTCAGCGTGTTCGCCGCCACACCGCTGCCGACCTGACGACCCCCTCCACACCGATGAAGAAAGAGGTACCGAAGATGAATGACACCCTTCCCACCCTGAACCGACGCCGCGCCCTCGCTCTCTTCGGGGACGACACCGGCGCGGCGACCGCCGAGTACGCCATCACCACGATGGCCGCTGTCGCGTTCGCGGGACTGCTGGTGGCCATCATGCGCTCGGATGAGGTGCGGGGCATCCTCACGGGGCTTGTCCGCCGCGCCCTGACCGTGTCGTGACGGCCCTTCGCGAGCGACCGCGGGGCGGGAGCGAACGAGGCGCCGTCGCGGCGGAGCTCGCCATGGCGCTGCCCGCCGTCGTGCTGGTGCTGCTGCTCGGGGCCGGGGCTCTCGCGGCCGCGTCCCGGCAGGTGGCGCTCCAGGATGCGGCAGCGGACGCAGCCCGCCTGCTCGGACGGGGCGAGGACACGGCGACGGCTGCGCGCATCGTGCACGCGGCGGTCCCCGGCGCCGGGGCCTCGTTCGCCTCCACCGGGGACCTGGTGTGCGCCACGGCGACCGTCCGGGTCTCGGTCGGCGCCGTCATCAGCTTCCCCTTGCGCGCCTCGAGCTGCGCTCTCGATGGGGGCCGTTGATGGCGGGCTCGGCGCTCGCGGCCGCCCTCCTCGTCGTGAGCGCGACCTTGTCCGTCGGGCTCGCGGCGGTGGGCGGTGCGGCGGTCACGGCACAGCGCGCGGCGGGTGCGGCCGACGCCGCCGCACTCGCCGCGGCCGATGCCGCCAGCGGTGCCGTGGCGACGGCGGATGAGCCGTGCGCGCTCGCGGCGAGGGTCGCCGCGGCAGGCGGGGCGGCGTTGACGAGCTGTTCGCTGGAAGGGTATGTGGCGACCGTGTCTGTGGAGGCGGCGTACGCTGGACTCGCCGCCGTCTCCCGAGCCCGCGCCGGGCCACCCGAGGAATCATGACGACGGCCTTACCCCTCGCCCGCTGTGAACGACCCCGAATAGCGGTGTGTATGGTGTGCTTCGAAGAAAGGACGCCCCTTGGCTGAAGGCAAGAAGCTCGTCATCGTCGAGTCCCCGACGAAGATGCGGTCTATTCAGGGATACCTCGGCGACGGTTACGAGGTGCTCAGCTCCGTCGGCCACATCCGCGATCTCGCCGACAAGAAGGACATCCCGGCCGAGGACAAGAAGGCGTACGGCAAGTACTCCATCGACATCGAGAACGGCTTCGACCCCTACTACGTGGTGTCGGACCGCAAGACCAAGACGGTCGCCGAACTCAAGCGCGCGCTCAAGCACGCCGACGAGGTCCTGCTCGCCACTGATGAGGACCGCGAGGGCGAGGCGATCGCGTGGCACCTGCTGGAGACGCTGAAGCCGAAGGTGCCGGTCAAGCGCATGGTGTTCCACGAGATCACCAAGGACGCGATCCAGGCCGCGGTCGGCAACACCCGCGAGCTCGACCATGCCCTCGTCGACGCGCAGGAGACCCGGCGCATCCTCGACCGCCTCTACGGGTGGGACGTCTCGCCCGTGCTCTGGTACAAGGTCAAGACGGGGATCTCCGCCGGCCGGGTGCAGTCCGCCGCGACGCGCCTCATCGTCGACCGTGAGCGCGAGCGCATGGCCTTCGTGTCCGCGGAGTACTGGGACGTGGATGCCGACGCCGCGGCGACCGGCACCTCCTTCCGCATCCGCCTCGTGCGCGTGGACGGCGGACAGCTCGCCCGGGGGTCCGACTTCGACGACACCGGGAAGCTCAAGAAGGCGGTCGTCGTCCTCGACGAGGCCAAGGCGGCTGCCCTGGCGCGAGCCGTCGACGCCGCGGGGGCAGGAACCGTCACCAAGGTCGAGGCCAAGCCCGGCACGCGCAGCCCCTACGCGCCGTTCACCACCTCCACCATGCAGCAGGAGGCGGGCCGCAAGCTCTCGATGAGTGCGAAGCAGGCGATGAGCGTCGCCCAGCGCCTCTACGAGAAGGGGTACATCACCTATATGCGTACCGACTCCACGGCGCTGAGCACCCAGGCGGTGCAGGCGGCGCGGAGCCAGGCCGTCGCTCTCTACGGCGACAGCGCGGTGCCCCTGAAGCCGCGCGTGTACAAGTCGAAGAGCAAGAACGCCCAGGAGGCGCACGAGGCGATCCGTCCCTCGGGGGAGAACTTCCGCACGCCGTCCTCGCTGTCCGGCGAGCTCGACCGCGAGGAGCAGCGGCTCTACGACCTCATCTGGAAGCGCACCGTCGCGAGCCAGATGTCGGACGCGAAGTACGAGACGACGACCGTCACCATCGCAGTCGAGGCGGACGGCCAGACCGCCGAGTTCACTGCCTCGGGCACCGTCTACACCTTCAAGGGCTTCCTGGAGGCGTACGAAGAGGGGCGTGACGAGAAGCGCAGCGACGCGGACGCCGCCGAGAACCAGTCCCTGCCCGCGGTCTCCGTCGGGGATGAGCTGGCCGTGTCCGCCGCGGAGGCGAAGGGGCACCGCACCACGCCGAAGCCGCGCTACACCGAGGCCTCGCTGGTGAAGGTGCTCGAGGAGAAGGGCATCGGCCGGCCCTCGACCTTCGCCACGATCCCGGAGACCATCCTCGACCGCGGGTACGCGGTCAAGCGCGGACAGGCCCTCGTGCCGACATGGCTCGCGTTCAGCGTGGTGCGCCTGCTCGAGGAGCACTTCGCCGAGCTCGTCGACTACGACTTCACCGCCGCGCTGGAGGACGATCTCGACACCATCGCGCGCGGCGAGCAGAACCGCGTGGAGTGGCTGAAGTCGTTCTACTTCGGCTCCGACTCGCACGTGGGTCTTCGCCAGGTCGTCGACAACCTCGGCGAGATCGACGCCCGCGCGCTGAACTCGACGCGGATCACCGACACCGCGACGCTGCGCTTCGGCAAGTACGGTCCCTATCTCGAGGTGGCGGACCCGAAGGATCCGGAGGCCAAGCCGCGGATCGTCAACGTCCCCGAAGACCTCGCGCCCGACGAGCTCACGGCGGAGAAGGCCCAGGAGCTCATCGATGCGCCGGTCGCCGGTGACCGCGTCCTCGGCGTGAACCCGGAGAACGGCAAGGTCGTCGTTGTCAAGGACGGACGCTTCGGTCCCTACGTGCAGGAGAACGATCCGGTCTCCGAGGATGCCGCCGTCGACGAGGCCACCGGTGAGGTCGTCGACCTTCGACAGGCTCAGGCACCCAGCGCGAAGGGGAAGCGCGGCGCGAAGAAGGAAGCGGCGCCCAAGCCCCGCACCGCCTCGCTGTTCCGCTCGATGTCGGTGGACACGATCGACCTCGACACCGCGCTGCAGCTGCTGAGCCTGCCGCGCGTCGTCGGCGTCGACCCGGAGACGGGTGACGAGATCACCGCGCAGAACGGGCGCTTCGGTCCGTATCTGAAGAAGGGCGCCGATTCCCGGTCGCTCGAGAGCGAGTCGCAGATCTTCGAGGTGACTCTGGAGCAGGCTCTGGAGATCTACCAGCAGCCCAAGTACGGCGCCCGCCGGGCGTCGAGCGCGCTGGCCGAGTTCGACGCCGACCCGGTGAGCGGCAAGCCTATCCGTGTGCGCGACGGCCGGTTCGGGCCGTACGTCACCGACGGTGAGACGAACGTCACGATCCCGCGCGGACAGACCCCGGACGACATCACGTTCGAGATCGCCGTGCAGATGCTCGCGGACAAGCGCGACAAGGGTCCGGCGCCCAAGCGTGGAGCGGCCAAGAAGGCACCGGCCAAGAAGGCCCCCGCGAAGAAGGCTCCAGCCAAGAAGGCTCCGGCGAAGACGGCCGCCTCCACCGCGAAGAAGTCCACGGCGAAGACGTCGACCACCTCCGCGGCCCGCTCGGCGGCGGCGAAGAAGGCGGCGGCGACCCGGGCGGCGAACGCGGCGGCGAAGGCGGCAGAGAAGGCGGACTCGTGACCGCAGGCTCCGGCCTCTGGATCACGCTGGAGGGCGGGGACGGCTCCGGGAAGACGACCCAGTCGAACCTCCTGGCCACCTGGCTGGAGCAGAGCGGTCAGACGGTCGTGCGCACCCGGGAGCCGGGAGGTTCCGAGGTCGGGCAACTCATCCGCGACATCGTGCTCCACCACCGCGGCGACATCGCCCCGCGTGCGGAGGCGCTGCTCTACGCCGCCGACCGCGCACACCACGTCGCCACGGTCGTCCGACCCGCACTCGCTCGCGGTGAGATCGTGCTGCAGGACCGCTACCTCGACTCCTCGGTGGCCTACCAGGGCGCCGGACGTGTTCTGGACGCCACGGAGATCCGCGACCTGTCGCTCTGGGCCGCCGAAGGGGCTCTTCCGGATCTCACCGTCCTGCTGGACCTCGATCCGGCCACCGCGCGCATGCGCCTCGATTCGGCCGACAAGCCGTTCGACCGGCTGGAGGCCGAGAAGGAGGCCTTCCACTCCCGCGTGCGCGAGGCCTATCTCGACCTGGCCCGCGCGGAGCCTGGGCGGTTCCTCGTGATCGACGCCGCTGACGCACCCGAGCGCATCGCCGACCGCATCCGCGCCCGGGTCTCCGCACTCTTCGACTGATCCTCCCCGGAGACATCGTCATCCGGACGGACGCAGAGTCGCCGCCGGGTGGTGGGAGCGTCGGCGGTGCCGATTAGGCTGAGTGCATGCCCTCAACCCTCGCCCCGCCTTTTCCGTGGGCAGACGTCTGGGGGCAGGAAGCCGCCGTCGAGACGCTGCGCTCCGCCTCATCCGATCCGGCCGCACTCTCGCACGCCTGGCTGATCACCGGCCCTCCGGGGTCCGGACGGTCGACCCTCGCCTATGCCTTCGCCGCCGCGCTCATCGCCGAGGGCCCCGACGACGAGGCCACGATGCGGCAGGTCCTCGCCGGGACGCACCCCGATGTGACCGCATTGCGCACCGACAAGGTGATCATCACCATCGCCGAGGCGCGCGCCCTCGTCGAACGCTCCTACTTCGCCCCGTCCGCCGGTCGCTACCGGGTCATCGTGGTGGAAGACGCCGATCGGATGGTGGAGCGCACCTCCAACGTGCTGCTCAAGGCACTGGAGGAGCCGCCGGAGCAGACCGTCTGGATCCTGTGCGCGCCGAGTGAGGCCGATCTCCTCCCCACGATCCGGTCGCGCGTGCGGTCGCTCCGTCTCCGCGAACCAGACGTGGCGGACGTGTCCCGCCTCATCAGCCTCCGCACGGGTGTGGACGAGGCGGTCGCCGAGCAGGCGGCTCGACACGCGCAGCGGCACATCGGCATGGCTCAGCGTCTGGCCACCGACGATGCCGCGCGCCGACGCCGCGACGAGACGCTCCGTGCCGTGATGGGGGTGCGCGGGGTCAACGACGCCGTCGAGGTCGCCGGGCGCATCATCCAAGCGGCGACGGAAGACGCCAAGGCCCTCACCGCCGAGCGGGACGCGGCCGAACGCGCCGCCCTGCTGCGCACCGTGGGGGTCGCCGAGGGTCAGGCGGTGCCTCCGGCGCTGCGCGCTCAGGTGTCGGCGCTGGAGGACGATCAGAAGAAGCGGGCCACGCGGAGTCTGCGGGACGGCATCGACCGCGTCCTCACCGACCTCCAGTCGCTCTTCCGCGATGTCGTGATGCTGCAGTACGGTCGCGGCGACGACCTCATCAACCGCGAGCTCCATGCCGAATTGGCCGGGCTCGCGTCCGCATGGAGCGTGGAGCGCACGCTCGTCGTGCTCGACCACCTGGCCGAGACCCGTGAGGCGCTGGAGCGCAACGTCGCCCCGCTGCTCGCGCTCGAGAGTTTGCTCGTGACCGTCACGAGCGGGAGGAAACCGTGAAGACTCGATCCCTGCCCCGCCTCCGTCGCACCGCGGCGCTCATCGCCGGTCTGGCCGCGGCCTCGGTCGCGCTCTCCGGATGCCTCTACGCCATGATCCCGGAGCAGTCCTCGAAGCCGGCCGTGGAGAAGACGCCGGACACCGAGGGCGTCGCGGAGGATCTGCTGCCCTTCTACTCCCAGGAGCTGGACTGGACCGACTGCGGTCAGGGCTTCGACTGCACGACCGTCACCGCGCCGCTCGACTGGGAGGACCCGAGCGCGGGAGAGATCGAGCTCGCCGTGGTGCGGCACCGCGCCGAGGGCGAGGCGATCGGCTCGCTGCTCACGAACCCCGGAGGGCCTGGTTCCAGCGGCGTCGACCTCATCCAGAGCAGCCTGGACTACGCGGTCGGCCCGGCGCTCATCGAGAACTACGACGTGATCGGCTTCGACCCGCGCGGTGTCGGGGCCTCCACCGCCGTCACCTGCTACGACGCGAAGGAGATGGACGACTACCTCTACGGCATCCCCGCCGCGCCGCGGGGCACCCCGGAGTGGGAGTCCGAGCTGCTCGACTCCGCTCGCGCCTTCGGAGAGGCGTGCGACGCGAACAGCGAGGGGATCCTGCCGTACATCACCACGGTCAACGCCGCCCGCGACATGGACCTCCTCCGCGCCGTCCTCGGCGACAAGGAGCTCAACTACCTCGGGTACTCGTACGGCACGTTCCTCGGCGCGACCTACGCCAAGCTCTACCCGGAGAAGGCCGGACGGCTCGTGCTCGACGGGGCGATCGACCCCTCCGTGCCCGGTCTCGAGGTCGGCGCCACGCAGGCACTCGGCTTCGAGTCGGCACTGCGGGCCTACATGCAGAACTGCCTCGACTCCGGCTCCTGCCCCTTCAGCGGGACGGTCGACGAGGCGATGGCCGATCTCGGCGCCCTGCTCGCGAGCGCGGACCGCACGCCGTTGAAGAACGGCGACGGCCGGCTCATGGGCGCCGACACCCTGATGACGGCGATCATCGCGGCGCTGTACTCGGAGGACAGCTGGGAGATCCTGACCCAGGCCCTGGACGAGGCGCTGCAGGGCGACCCGTCGACGGCCTTCCGCCTCACCGACTTCTACAACGGTCGGGAGAACGGCGCCTACATCGACAACTCGACCGAGGCCTTCCGTGCGTACAACTGCATGGACTACCCGGTCGAGGACGACCCTGCGGCAGAGGCGGCCACCGAGAAGAAGATCGCGGAGGGGGCGCCGACCATCGCTCCGTACTGGTCGGGACCCGACCCGTGCGAGGTGTGGCCGTATCCGCCTACCGGCACTCGCGAGAAGATCACCGCGGAAGGCGCGGGGCCCATCGTCGTCGTCGGCACCACCAACGATCCCGCGACCCCGTATGAGTGGTCGGAGTCGCTCGCCGACCAGCTCTCCGAGGGCGTCCTCATCACCCGTGTGGGCGAGGGGCACACCGGCTACAACAAGGGGAACGTCTGCGTGGATGACGCGGTGGAGGCCTTCCTGCTCGAAGACGTGGTGCCGGAGGACGGCCTGCGCTGCGAGTGAGCGCGCCTCGATTCGCGAGCGAGCGCGAGACAGGGTAATATCGGTGATCGCGCCGCTCACGCGTCGCACGCCGCTTTAGCTCAGTCGGCAGAGCATTTCACTCGTAATGAAAAGGTCGTCAGTTCGATTCTGACAAGCGGCTCAGGAAAACCCCCGGAACCCTCGTGGTCCCGGGGGTTTCCTCGTCTCCGGGCCCGGCCGTGGGGCGTACGCTCGGAGCATGAGCAGAGCGCTTCTCATCGTCGACGTGCAGAACGACTTCACCGAGGGCGGCGCCCTGGCCGTCCAGGGTGGTGACGCGGTGGCCGCCGCGATATCCGCCCACCTCGCGTCGCACGCCGCCGACTATGAGGTCATCGTGGCCTCCCGGGACTGGCACGACGCGGACGGCGACAACGGCGGGCACTTCTCCTCCACCCCCGACTACACCGACTCCTGGCCCGTGCACTGCGTCGCCGGCACCGCGGGGGCGGACTACGATCCGCTGCTGGTGACGGACGGCGTCACCCATCACGTGCGCAAGGGTCAGGGGCGCCCGGCGTACTCGATGTTCGAGGGGGTGTCCGACGACGGCGCGACGGTCGCCGCGGTCCTCAGCGCCGCGGGGGTCGTCACGGCGGACGTCGTCGGCATCGCCACAGACCACTGCGTCCGCGCTTCGGGGCTCGACGCGATCGCCCACGGTGTCCACGTCCGCATCCTCACGGACCTGATCGCCGGAGTCGCCCCCGAATCGAGCGCCGCGGCCCTCGCCGAACTCGCGCATGCCGGTGCCGAACTCCTCGAGAGCGCGGAGGCGTGAGTCGCAGCGTCCTCCTCCTCCGCGCGGTCAACGTCAGCGGACGCAGCAGCGTACCCATGGCCCGGCTGCGGGAAGTCCTCGACGCCGAGACCGACCTGCAGGACGTCTCCACCTACATCGCCAGCGGCAACATCGTCTGCGCGACCCCGCGAGACCCGGCGGCGTCCTGCGCGACGGTGCGCGCGCTGATCGCAGCCGAGTTCGGTGTCGACACCCCGGTCATCCACCGCACGCACGCCGAGCTCGCCGACTCCGAGGCGGCCCAGCCCTTCCCGGAGGGGGATCTGAAGCTGGTGCACGCGATGTTCCTCGAGGGTGCTCCGGCGGCCGGCGCCCTCGACGCCCTGCAGGGACGTCTCGTGCCGGGCGAGCGTCTCGCCCTGGTCGGGCACGATCTGTGGATCGACTACGCCGCCGGGGGAGTGCACACGACCAGACTCACGAAGGCGGTGCTCGACCGTGCGCTCGGGACTGCCGGGACGGCCCGTAACCTGCGCACCGTGCGGAAGCTCATCGCCCTGACGGCATGACCGCCGCGCGGCTCAGCGCGGCCGGTGGCACCTGAGCGTGCGCGGCCAGGTCGACCCGGCGGGAATCGCAGCCGACGCAACGGACGTACATCACGACGCCCTCGCTCGTGGGATGGCGCGACTCCACGAGCCAGGCGTGCTCGTGGGTGTCGGCGGGGGAGGCGAGCCGGGGGATCGGGAGGGTGTCGGAGGAGGTCATGGGACCAGCGTGGTGTAATGGTCTTATGCATCTCAACCCTTACGGCGAGTATGCGGTGCTCCTCGCCACCTCCCTCGCGAACGACTGGCCGGAGGACCGCGCGGGGATCGAGGAGCGCACGCTCGCGCTGGGGATGACGCAGACGTTTCCCCCGGCACCCGATGACCACGCGCAGGTGCGCGCGGTGATCGACGACTGGCTGGCCATCGTCGACGAACCGGACGCCGATGCACGGGCCGCTCTGCTCAACGATCAGCTCGCCGCCGCTGGGGCCTATCCGCGGCTCACCAACCACGATGACGAGGGGTGGCATCTGCACTATCGCGACGACGTGCGCTCGCTGCCCTTCGTGCTGCGCGCGATCATCAACCTCGGCACCGCGCTGCACCTCGTGACGAGAGGGATGAACCGTCTCGGACGCTGCGACGCTCCGCCGTGCACGAACGTCGTCGCGGATGTGACGCGCAACGGCCGCCAGCGGTTCTGCTCCGTGAGGTGCGCGAACCGGGCGGCCGTGCGGCGCCATCGGGCGCGCGTCAGCTGAGCGTCAGGCGGTCTGCCCCGCGTGCTTGCCCTCGCCGATCTCCTCGACGAGCTTGGCGTTGAACGCCGGGAGGTCGTCGGGGGTGCGGCTCGACACGAGACCCTCGTCGACCACGACCTCCTCGTCCACCCAGCTCGCTCCGGCGTTGCGGAGGTCGGTCTTCAGGCTGGGGTAGCTCGTGATCGTCCGACCGTCGACGACACCGGCCTCGATGAGGATCCAGGCGCCGTGGCAGATCACGCCGACGGGCTTGTGCTGCTCGAAGAACGCACGGGCCAGGTCGATGGAGGCCTGATCCATGCGGAGGTGGTCGGCGTTCACCACGCCGCCCGGCAGCACGAGCGCGTCGAACTGGTCGGCGGAGGCGTCGGCGGCCTTGAGGTCGACAGCCTGTTCGTGTCCGTTCTTGCCGGTGATCGCGGCACCGTCCGGCGCGATGAGAGTGGCGCTCGCGCCCTCCGTCGTCACCGCCTCCCAGGGGCTCGTGAGCTCGCTGTCCTCGAAGCCGTCCGTCGCCAGGAATGCCACGCGGTTTCCGGTGAGAGTCATGGTCCGTCCTTTCGGTGGGAAGTCGCCCTGTTCCGGGGACTCCTCGAGCCTCTCGCAGGGCTCCGGGCGTCGCCAGGGGGTGGCCAGCCGGAGACGACGGTGATACAGAGCGGCCGCGCTGGAGGGAAGGGCATCGGCGACTCGATACGATCCAGACATGCGCCTCCGTCCCGCTCTCCTCCTCCTGCCGGTGCTGGTCGTCCTCGCCGGCTGCACGCCGGCCCCGGAACCGACGCCGACCGCGACCTCCAGCGACACGGGGACGCCGTCGTCCTCGCCCGCCCCCACGCCGACCCCGACGCCCGCGGAGACGTCGTCGCCGCCGGCCGCCGGTGCCTTCACGAAGGTGCAGCTCGTCTCCCTCTGCACCGACAAGATCCGCACGATCTCGCCGAACGCCACGTTCTTCGCCGACATGGCGACCACCGAGTGGCTGGAACAGTCAGCGGTGTGGTTCGTGGCCGTCCCGGAGACGATCGACGGTCAGGACAACGTCGCCGTCTGCGGCATCGGGGGGAGCCCTGACGCTCCCGACTTCGTGATGCACGGCGAGACGCTGCCGGACGGCGTCGCCGGGATCCGCGACGACCTGCTCGCCGGGAACGCCGGCGGCGACGACTGAGGATGCGGTGGGCCCCGTGGGGCTCGAACCCACGACCCGCGGATTAAAAGTCCGATGCTCTGCCAACTGAGCTAGAGGCCCGTGCTCCCAGTCTAGGGGGCGCACGACGAGGGGCCGTCGGCGCCACAGCCGCCGACGGCCCCTTCACCTGCCCCGTGTCCCTCCTGACAACAGGGGAGGCCGTGTGCCGGTCGGGTCACCGGCACCGTCCCTGGCTTACTCAGCCGGGGGCATCAGGACCGAGTCGATGAGGTACACGGTCGCGTTCGCGGTCTGCACGCCGCCGCAGATGACGTTGGCGTCGTTGACCATCCACTCGTCACCGCTGCCGGTCACCTCGAGGTCGGCGCCCTGGACGGTGGTGTGCATGCCCTCGATGTCGGACGGCTCGATCTGGCCGGGGACCACGTGGTACGTGAGGATCGAGGTCAGCAGGTCGCTGTCGGTCTTCAGGGTCTCGATCGTCGCGGCGTCGATCTTCGCGAAGGCGTCGTCGACCGGTGCGAACACGGTGAACTCGTCGCCGTTGAGCGTGTCGACGAGGTTCACGTCGGGGTTCAGCTCACCGCTGACGGCCGAGACGAGCGTCGTCAGCATCGGGTTGTTCGAGGCGGCGACCGCCACCGGGTCCTGGGACATGCCCTGGATCGAACCGGCGCCGTCCGGGACCTCTTCGGCGTACGCCGCGCAGCCGGGACCGACGAGGTTCGCGGCGGGATCCATCTCCATCGGCGTCGACTCCGACGACTCCGGCGTCGTCGGCTCCGACGACTCCTCCGTGCTCGTCCCGCTGCCCATGGAACATGCCGAGAGCAGGAATGCGCTCGCCAGACCCAGGGTGACTGCTGCGGTGACCTTCTTCTTGGTGCTGAACATGTCGAGCTCCTTCGAAACTCCGGCCACGGCCTCTCCGTGGCGTCGAGGGCTGTTCGGAAGCCTCCGCGGATCGGATGGGAAGAATTTCGAGATTCTCCGAAATCGGATCCGATCCAATCCGTTGCGGGGGGTCGGCGCGAACAGCACCCGACAGAGACGAGGACCTCATGGACCTGATCATCATCGGCCTGCTCGGCGGGCTCATTACCGGCATCTCGCCGTGCATCCTGCCCGTGCTCCCGGTGATCTTCCTCACCGGCGGAGCCCAGTCGGCGTCGTACGAGGGGGAGGCGGTGCCGGCGAAACGCAGCCGCCCCTACTTCGTCATCGCGGGGCTCGTGCTCAGCTTCACGCTCGTGACGCTCGCCGGGTCGCTCCTGTTGGGCCTGCTGAACCTGCCGCAGGACATCATCCGCTGGGTCGGCATCGCGGTGCTGGTCATCATCGGGGTGGGACTCATCGTGCCGCGGTTCCAGCACATCCTGGAGCGGCCGTTTCAGCGCTTCGGGCAGCGAGAGGTGAAGAACCGCGGTAACGGGTTCGGCGTCGGTCTCGCCCTCGGGGCGGTCTTCGTCCCGTGCGCGGGTCCTGTCCTCGCGGCCATCATCGTCGCGGGCTCCACCGGGCAGATCGGCGTCGGCACCGTGCTGCTCACCGTCTCCTTCGCGATCGGCGTCGCCGTGCCCCTGTTGGTCTTCGCGCTCGCCGGTCGCAGCGTCATCGAGCGCATCCGGGCCTTCCGCACGAAGGAACGGGCGCTCCGGATCGCCGCCGGGGTGGCGATGATCGCGCTCGCCGTGGGTCTCGTCTTCAACGTCCCCCAGGCGCTGCAGCGGCTGCTCCCGGACTACACCGCGCCGCTGCAGGAGCAGATCGCCGACTCCGAGCAGGTGCAGGACGCCCTCGATCTCGGCGGCCTCGTCAACGAGGAGAACAAGGACCTCGACCAGTGCACGAACGGCGCGACCGAACTCGAGTCCTGCGGAACGGCGCCGTCCATCAAGGGCATCCAGCAGTGGCTCAACACGCCGGACGGAGAGGCCATCGATCTGAAGGATCTGCGCGGGCAGGTGGTGCTCATCGACTTCTGGGCGTACTCCTGCATCAACTGCCAGCGCTCCATCCCGCACGTCGTGGCCTGGGATGAGACCTACCGTGATGCGGGGCTGCAGGTGATCGGCGTCCACTCGCCCGAGTACGCGTTCGAGAAGGATCCGGGGAACGTCGCCGCCGGCGCACGCGACTTCGGCATCGAGTACCCCGTCGCGCTCGACAACTCGCTCTCCACCTGGACCAACTACCGCAATCGGTACTGGCCCGCGCACTACCTCATCGACGCGGAGGGCACCGTGCGCCACATCTCCTTCGGTGAGGGCAACTACGCCGCGACCGAGAAGATGATCAGGGAGCTGCTGCAGGACGCCGACCCCGACGTCGAGCTTCCCGCGGCCACGGACGTGAAGGACGAGACCCCCGAGGTGGGCGCCACGACCCGGGAGACCTTCCTCGGCTCCTCGAAGGACGTCAACTACGGCGGCGGCGGCGAGTACCGTCGCGGCGACGGCAGCTTCACCTTCCCCGACGACCAGCCGGACGACAGCTTCGCGCTGGACGGGGACTGGACCGTGGACACCCAGTACGTGACGCCGACGGCTGACGACGCGCGGATCCGGCTGCAGTATCGCGCGGCCGAGGTGCGCATGGTCGTCGCGGGGTCGGGTGAGGTGGTGGTCACGGACGCCGACGGGAACGAACAGACGATCCGGATCGACGGAACGCCGCGTTCGTACGGCCTGCTCGAGGAGGGCGACATCGAGAAGGGCACGTTCACGCTCGAGGTCCCCACCGGCGTCGAGGTGTATTCGTTCACATTCGGGTGACGTCTGCACGGGAAGAGGGAGGAGATACGGCATGCTTATGGAGATGGTCATCGATGGGATGGACGTCCCCGAGGACGGGGCGGCGCCGCAGGATGCTGTCGCCGACCTCCTCGTCCGCGTCGCCTCCGGTGATCAGGCTGCCTTCGCCGCGCTGTACGACTCCCTCTCCTCCCGTGTGTTCGGCCTCATCCTCCGCGTGCTCGTGAACCGCGCGCAGAGCGAGGAGGTGCTGCAGGAGGTGTTCCTCGAGATCTGGCAATCCGCTTCCCGGTTCGCTCCGAACAAGGGACAGGGACGAACCTGGGTGATGACGATCGCGCATCGCCGGGCCGTGGATCGGGTGCGGGCTTCGCAGTCGAGTGCGGACCGGGACGTGCGTGCGGGCTATCGAGACCTCGGCGTCGCGCACGACAGCGTGGCGGAACGGGTCGAACTGGGGATCGAGGGAGAGCGGGTCGTCGCAGCGCTGACGGGGCTTCCCGAGGCGCAGCGGGAGGCGCTCGTCCTCGCCTACTACGGCGGTTACAGTCAGAACGAGATCGCGGCGCTCGTGGGAGCACCGCTCGGCACGATCAAGACACGGATGAGAGACGGGCTGACCCGGCTCCGCACGGCGATGGGGGTGACGGCATGAACGAGAAGGACTTCGCAGAACTCGCGGCAGGTGCCGCGCTCCACGCGCTGTCGGCGGACGACGAGCGTCGGTACCGACGCGCCCTCGCCGAGCATCCGGAGTGGGCGGCGCAGCACGACGCCGACGCCGAGGCTGCTGCTCTCCTCGCTGACGGCATGGCTCCGGTCGCTCCGCCCGCCGGCATCCGCGCGGCCCTGCTCGCCCAGATCGCCAAGACTCCGCAGGATGACGCCACGGACCCCGAGGCCGACCCGGAGGTCCCGGCGGCGGCGAGTTCGATTCCCGCCGATGAGACGGCGCCCCGCACGCCCCGACGCTGGACCCGGCTCGCGTTCGCGCTCGCCGCATGTCTCGCGCTCCTGGTGGGTGTCGGTATCGGTGCCGTCGCCCTCAACGATCAGCTGAACCGGCCGGAGAGCGTCGTCGCGCTGCAGGAGATCGAATCCGCGGGCGATGCGCAGAAGGCCACGGTGGAGCTCGACGACGGTGCGACGGCCACCGCGCACTGGTCGGGCTCGGTCGGCAAGGCCGTGCTGGTCACGGATGGGCTGCCCGAGGTCGCGGACGGGAAGACGTACGAGCTGTGGTTCGTGCGCGGGGAGGACCCGATCGCCGCCGGCGTGTTCGATGTCGACGGTGGGGAGGCCACCGCGCTCCTCGAGGGCGAGATGCAGGTCGGCGATGCCATCGCGGTGACGATCGAGCAGGAGGGCGGATCGCCGTCCGGACTGCCCACGACCGACCCGGTGATCGTCATCCCGACGGCCTGAGAGGCCCCGGTCCGGCGTACCCTGGAGGGATGCCCGAGCAGCACCACCGTCCCGTGCGTCGACCGACGAGCGCTTTCGACAACATCGTCGGCGCCCATGACCCCGCCGAGGAGACGCGCGTCGCGCACGCCACCGCCTCCGCGCTGCTGACCCGCGTCCGCGAGGACGAGAGCGGGGCGAGCGTCGAACGGCTGATCGCCTTCACGAGCGAGCACGGCATCGACGAGATCGCCGAACTGTGGTCGAAGGCGCCGTCGCGCACCCTCCCGGGGTCGCTGTGGCGGCTGTACGTCCTCCAGCTCGCCATCCACGGCGATCCGCGCACGGCGGCCCTCCTCTACGACCGCGGGCGGGTCGAGCTGCCGTCGGCCGATGCCGTGGTCGCCGGAGCGCCGGTGCCGGCGAGCCCGGACGAGCTCGTGGCGCTCATCGACACGATCCTGCGCGGCGCCTTCCGCGGCGACTTCGCCGTCGCGCTGGAGCGCGCGGCGGCGTTCTGCCGCGTCCAGGCCTCCGGCGCGACGCACACCGCCGACGACTACGAGCCGACGGAGCCCGCCCGTGCCAGCGAGCTCACCACGCGGGCGCAGCGGCTGAGCAGCTATGCCCAGGACCTCGCAGCGTCGGCGGCTCTGTGGCGCACCGGAGCGCTGGCCTGAGTTCGGCTCTGTCGGGACGGCATCCGGACAGAGAAAGACCGGGCCGCAAGAACGCCTCTCGGCGGAAGGCCGCTCGCAGCGGCGAAAATTGGAGCCCGGGGTTATGCGGCCCGGCCACTCCAGTGTAACGCGAGGACGCGGTGGGTATTCCCGGCGGCCTAGGCTCGTCACATGACCCGTCGCTTCGCCCTCATGATCGATCCCGTCGCCGCCTACGAGCAGCGTGACGACTACGCCGACACGTTCACGCAGGTGGACGCCGCGGCCCCCGCCCTCAGCGTCGGCGAGCTGAGCACGCAACGGGGCGATGGCGTGTTCGAGTCCATCGGCGTGATCGACGGACATGCGCAGGAGGTCGTCCCGCATCTGGAACGCCTTGCGCACTCGGCGCGACTCTGCGACCTCCCGGTGCCGAACCAGGAGCAGTGGCGTCAGGCGATCCAGCAGGCCGCAGCACAGCTCGGGGCGGGGGAGTCGGTCATCAAGCTGATCCTCAGCCGCGGCGTCGAGCACGGTCCGACGCCGACCGCGTGGGTCACGGCGGCTCCGGCGGCGGACTTCGCGGCGGTGCGGCGGAACGGCGTCAAGGTCGTCACCCTGGACCGCGGATACGACCTCGGCGCCGCGGAACGCGCCCCCTGGCTGCTGCTCGGGGCCAAGACGCTGTCCTACGCCGTGAACATGGCGGCCCTGCGCGAGGCCAAGCGCCGCGGAGCCGACGACGCGATCTTCCTGTCGAGCGACGGCTTCGTGCTGGAGGCTCCGACGGCCTCCCTCATCCTGCGCGTCGGCGACCGGTTCACGACCCCGGCCCCGAACGGCGGCATCCTGCACGGGACCACGCAGCTCAGCGTCTACGACCACCTCCTCGCACGCGGCTTCGAAGTGGGCTACGATCGCATCCCCGCCGCCGATCTGACGCAGGCCGATGCCGCGTGGCTCGTGTCGAGTGTGCGTCTCGCGACCGCCATCACCGCGATCGACGGCACGCCGGTTCCCGTGGACACCGCCCTCACCGACGACCTCAACACCTACCTCCTCTCCCCGCGCGACTGAGGTCCCTGGGTTCCCGGGCACAGCTTCGGAGATCCCGGACGACACGCCGACACTCACCGCCCGATACCGGCGTGTCCTCGATGATCTCCGAAGCTGTGCACGGCACAGGGCGGCAAGATGCTGGGTCGGGGTCAGGGGCGGCGACCCATGGTCTCGACGATGGCGCGCTCGACGAGGGGCCAGTCATGGAGGACCATCGCGTAGTCGAAGCGGAGCGTGGGGTGACCCCAGCCCGCAGCGGTCGCATCGCGGACCAGATCGCGGTGCCGGAGCGAGCTCTCCTCGTGGTTGGCGCGTCCGTCGGTCTCGATGATGAGCCAGCCGTCGATGAGGAGGTCCACCCGGCCTGTTCCGACCACGCCGACCTGCGTCCGCACGCGCCACCCATACCGCCGGATCCGCAGCCGCACCAGAGACTCCAGCCCGCTGTCGGCGTCGGCCCGCGAGAACGCGATGAGGTCGCGTCCCTCGGCTCCGAGCCGGTCACCGAGCCGGCGCAGCCCGACCTCGTCGATGAGTTCGAGCCGGCGGGCGGACTCCACGGCGACGAAGAACGCCTCCGGCCCTCGGCAGCCGTAGATCCGCCGGAGCACGAGGGGCACCCCCGGCTGCTCGAAGGCACTGCTCGACATCGCAGCATCCCAGTGCGTCACGCACCGGCAGCCCTCGTGCGGATACTGATGGCGGTCGTGGTGCATCCAGACGTGCAGGGCCGGCTCGTCGAGCACCCAGAGCCCGAGATGCCGCGCTGCGGACTCGCAGCCGAGGACCCCGCCGTGGGCGGCGGCGGTCACGACCTCCACGCAGGCGCGGTCCGTTGCGTAGACCCCGCGCCGCACCCGGAGGAGGGTGCCGCCGCGCACCCGACGCTCGATCTGCCGTCGTCCGTGTCGTGAGCGGAGCGCGGCATACGTCCACACCTGCGTCCCTCGCCCCGTGCACATCCCGCCATCATTCGCGCCGTCTCGGCCTCCCCGGCCGCGACTCGCCTCGGTAGCCCACCGCCTGTGGACGGTCCTCCCGACTCGCGATCTGTGCAGGAGCCCCGACTCGTGCACAGCTTCGGAGATCGAAGGAGACACGCCGTGGCCGGAGCCCGGGCGACGGCGTGTCGCGCGGCATCTCCGAAGTTGCGCCCGGGGACAGGCCCGGGGACGGGCCCGGGGACGGGGCGGGGGACGGGCCCGGGGACGGGGCGGGGGACAGGTTCGGGCCCGGACGCGAGGCGTCCGGGCCCGAAGGTCGAGAGAGTGCGGGTCAGCCGAAGCGGCCGGAGACGTAGTCCTCGGTGGCCTGCACGGACGGAGTGGTGAAGATGCTGGTGGTGTCGTCGTACTCGATGAGCTTGCCGGGCTTCCCCGTGCCGGCGATGTTGAAGAACGCCGTCTTGTCGGAGACTCGGGACGCCTGCTGCATGTTGTGCGTGACGATCACGATCGTGAACTCGTTCTTCAGCTCGCCGATCAGCTCCTCGATCGCGTAGGTCGAGATGGGGTCGAGCGCCGAGCACGGCTCATCCATCAGCAGCACCTCGGGGGAGACGGCGATCGCGCGGGCGATGCACAGGCGCTGCTGCTGGCCGCCCGAGAGTCCGGAGCCGGGACGGTCGAGGCGGTCCTTGACCTCGTTCCACAGGTTCGCGCCGGTGAGGGACTTCTCGACGAGGTCGTCCTGCTCGCTCTTCGACATGCGCTTGTTGTTGAGCTTCACACCCGCGAGCACGTTCTCCTTGATCGACATCGTGGGGAACGGGTTCGGGCGCTGGAACACCATGCCGACCTGGCGACGCACGAGCACGGGGTCGACGCCGGCGCCGTAGAGGTCCTTGCCGTCGAGGAGCACTTCGCCCTCCACACGGGCGCCGGGGATGACCTCGTGCATGCGGTTGAGGGTGCGGAGGAAGGTGGACTTGCCGCAGCCGGACGGGCCGATGAAGGCCGTGACGCTGCGCGGCTGGATGTCGAGGGAGACGCCTTCGACCGCGAGGAAGTTGCCGTAGTAGACGTTGAGGTCGTTGACTTCGATGCTCTTGGACACGTGGATTCCTATTCTGAGTGGTCGGGCGCTCAGCGGCCGTTGACCTTCGGGGCGAACAGCTTCGCGATCAGGCGCGCGAGCAGGTTCAGCACCATGACGATGAGGATGAGGGTGAGGGCGGCGGCCCAGGCGCGCGCGACGGCGGCGTCCGGGCTCGTGCCCTGGTTCATGTACTGGTTGTAGGCGAACACCGGGAGGGTCATCATCTGGCCGTCGAAGATGTTCGTGTTCAGGCTCTGCGTGAAGCCGGCGGTGAGCAGCAGCGGGGCGGTCTCGCCGATCACGCGGGAGATGGCGAGCATCACCGAGGTCATGATGCCGGCGATCGAGGTGGGCAGCACGACCTTGAGGATCGTGAGCCACTTCGGCACGCCCAGGGCGTAGGAGGCCTCGCGCAGCTCGTTCGGAACGATCCGCAGCAGCTCCTCGCTGCCTCGCACCACCACCGGGGTCATCAGCACCGCGAGCGCGAGCGCGCCCATGAAGCCCATCGAGATGCCGGGGCGGATCAGGAGCGCGAACACCGCGTAGATGAACAGACCGGCGACGATCGAGGGGATGCCCGTCATCACGTCGACGAAGAACGTGATGGCCTTGGCGATCTTGCCGCGGCCGTACTCGACGAGGTAGATCGAGGTCATCAGGCCGACCGGCACCGAGATGATCGTGGCCGTGAGCGTGATGAGGACGGTGCCCCAGATCGCGTGCACGATGCCGCCGCCGTCGCCGACGACGTTGCGCATCGAGTAGGAGAAGAACTCGGCGTCGAAGCGCTCGATGCCGTTCGCCACCACGGTCCACAGCAGCGAGATCAGCGGCAGCAGGGCGATGAGGAAGGCGGTGGCGACGAGGGCCGTCATCAGGCGGTCCACGGCCTTCCGGCGGCTCTCCGCGATGGAGGAGATCACGGTGATGATCACCATGTAGAGCAGGATGCCGACGATGACGGTGCCCGCGATGTTGAAGTCGGCGAGCGGGGTGTCGGACCCGGCGGCGGCGACGCCGAAGACCGCGGCGGACACGACGAAGGAGACGCCGAGAAGGGCCCACGGCGCCCACTTCGGAAGACGGCCGGAGGTGAGGGCGGTGGTGCTCGCGGAGGGCGGAGCGCTGGTGAGGGCGGTCATGTCAGTTCGCTCCCGAGAACTCGGCGCGGCGGGCGACGATCCAGCGCGCCACCGCATTGACCGCGAAGGTCACGACGAAGAGGATGAGGCCGGTCGCGATCAGCGTGTTCACGCCGGTGCCGTGCGCCTCCGGGAAGGCGAGCGCGATGTTGGCGGGGATCGGCGTGGGGTTGGTGGCGGTGAGCACGAGGAAGCTGACCACCGCGGAGGGGGAGAGCACCATCGTCACGGCCATGGTCTCGCCGAGCGCACGGCCGAGGGCCAGCATCGCGGCCGACACCATGCCGCCGCGGGCGAAGGGGAGGACGGCCATGCGGACCATCTCCCAGCGGGTGGAGCCGAGGGCGAGGGCCGCCTCCTCATGGAGCTTCGGGGTCTGCAGGAAGACCTCGCGGCAGATGGCGGTCATGATCGGGATGCACATCACGGCGAGCACGAGGGCGGCGGTGAGGATGGTCTTCCCGGTCGCGGAGACCTGACCGCCGAAGAACGGCACCCACGACGCGTTCTCGTTGAGCCAGACGTAGATCGGCTGCAGCATGGGCGCGAGCACGAGGCCGCCCCAGAGGCCGAAGACCACGGAGGGCACCGCGGCGAGCAGGTCGATGATGTAGCCGAGGAAGGCGGCGAGTCGGCGGTGCGCGTAGTGCGAGATGAAGAGGGCGATGCCGATCGCGATGGGCGCGGCGATCAGGAGGGCGATGAACGACGCCCAGAGCGTGCCGAAGACGAGGGGCCACACGTACACCCAGAACGACTCGCCCCGGAGGATGTGGTTGTCGGTGGTGTCGAGCTGGAAGGCCGGCAGGCTCTGGATGACGAGGAAGGCGGCGACGAGCGCCAGCACGACCAGGATGATGATGCCGGCCGCCAGCGCGGTGCCGGAGAAGACCCGGTCGCCGAGGCGCTGCTTGGCCTTGATCGGTGTGGGCGGCGCCGGTGTCGGTGCCGGTGCCGTTGTCGGCTCCTGCGCGGTCGTGCTCATGATCTCCCTGTTTCGGGCCGGGTGGAGATGGATCGGGTGCTGACCTGGCGGAGCCCCCGCGCCCGCTCGGGGACGCGGGGGCACCGTCGTCAGTGGATCGGCAGGATCAGCCGACCTGGATCAGGTCGATCGCGGCCTGGACCTGCTCGCGCAGGCCGTCCGAGATCGGGGCGCTGCCGGCGTTCTCCGCGGCGGCATCCTGGCCCTCGGCGCTCGCGACGTACGTGAAGTACTCCTTCACGAGCTCCGCGACGTTGCTGTCCTCGTACTGCTCGCAGCCGATGAGGTAGCTGACCAGGGCGATCGGGTAGGCGCCGTCCGCGGCAGCGGCCGGGTCGACGTCGAAGACGAGGTCACCCTCGCCACGGCCCTCGGCGAGCGGCGAGCCCTCGACGAGCTTCGCGGCGGCCTCGGCCGAGTAGGCGACGAAGTCCTCGCCGACGCCCACGGCGACCTGGCCGAGGCCGTCCGCCTGCGAGGCGTCGAGGAAGCCGATGGCGCCGTTGCCGGCGGTGAGAGCCTGCTTGACACCCGAGGTGCCCTGAGCAGCCTCGCCGCCCTGGATCGGCCACTCGTCCGAGACCTCGTAGGTCCAGACGTCGGGGGCCGTCGCGCTGAGGTACTTGGCGAAGGTCTCCTGCGTGCCGGAAGGGTCGGAGCGGTGCACCGGCG
Source organism: Microbacterium meiriae (assembly GCF_032364335.1). NCBI lineage: Bacteria > Bacillati > Actinomycetota > Actinomycetes > Micrococcales > Microbacteriaceae > Microbacterium > Microbacterium meiriae. The sequence continues at coordinate 2,626,503 of NZ_CP133984.1, read as the reverse complement.
AGATGGCCAGGTCGGGCAGCTCGACGCCGTCGTTGAGGGCCGCGATGGCCTCGTCGTTCCAGTTGGTGATCGTGCCGGCGAAGATGCCCGCGATCGTGGCGGCGTCGAGGTTCAGCGTGTCGATGCCCTCGAGGTTGAAGGCGACCGCGACGGGGGAGATGTAGAGGGGGACCTCGACGATGTCGTCGGTGGTGCAGGCGCCGAAGCCGCCGGCGGCGATCTCCTCGTCGTTGAACGCGCGGTCGGAGCCGATGAAGTTGCTGCCGCCCTCGAGGAAGTTCTCGCGGCCGGTGCCGGAGCCGGTGGGCTCGTAGTTGACCGTCACGTCGGGGTTGGCCGTCTGGAAGGCGGCGACCCAGGCCTCCTGGGCTGCGGTCTGCGAGGACGCGCCGGTCGCGTCGATCGTGCCGGAGAGCGTGGACTCCGAGGGCTCTTCGCTGGAGCCGCCGGTTCCGCCTTCGTTCGCGGCACAGCCGGCGAGGGCGAGAGCGGCGACGGCGCCGATGGCGCCGATTCGTGCGATTCGGGAGATCTTCACTGTGGATCCTTCGATCTTGGAGGGGTGGGGCCCGGTGCAGGGCACACAGTGACGCTAGGGGCGACGGTTAACGAGACTCTCCCGCGCAGGTGAACGGCAGGTGAACGGCCAGCGACTCTCTGGGGCCGATCCCCGTCGTTGTGCGGGTCCCAGGGGCGCCTCCTCCGTTCGAATCGCCCACTGTGCGCCATCCCCGGCCCGGATGCAGCCACGTGAGCGACTCGAACGAGGGAGGGGTCAGACCTTCGGCGCGTGGGTCTCGATCGAGATGATGCCGGAGCCGGGGTTCGTCGCCGAGACATGCACCACGGAGAACGCGCCGGTCTCCAGATCGGCGGCGCTGCTGACGTAGGAGCCGTGCACGGTGCCGGTCGCGAGGGCGATCTCTGAGAGGAGCGCGGGGAGCACGGGGCCGTGACTGCAGAGCACCGCGGGCTTGCCTGCACGGATGCGGCGACCGACGACGGAACGGAGGTCGGCGACGCCGTCCTCCCATGCGTCCTGGCTGATCTTCTCGGTGAGGACCGGCTTGCGGTCCAGGGCCTTGGCGAGCGGGGTGACGGTCTGCACGCAGCGCACCGCGTCGCTGGTGACGATCTTGCGCACGCCGAAAGCGCGGAGCGGTCCGACGATGGCCTTGGCCTGCCGCTTCCCGCGGTCGGTGAGCGGCCGGGCCGCGTCCGCCTTGTCCCACTCCGACCGGGGCAGGGCCTTCGCGTGCCGGAGGGCGATCACCGGGAAGGTCCGCAGCACGCCGTCGTCCACCAGCGCCGCGAACGCATCGAGGATCTCGAGGTCCACCGGGTAGCTCAGCGCGGCACGCGCCTTCTTCACGCTGACCCACTCGAGGGCGGCGATCTCGCGGTTCGGCACGAACGTCGAGGCGCGGATCGCGGCATCCGTGGCCTCGGCCGCCCAGTAGTGGACGACCTTCTGCTTGCGGGACGCGAGGTGATAGCGGCTGATCCCGACGGGGACGCCGAGGGCCACCCGGATGCCGGTCTCCTCGTGCACCTCGCGCACGGCGGTCTCCGCGAGCATCTCGCCCGGGTCGACCTTGCCCTTCGGGAGGGTGACGTCGCGGTACTTGGTGCGGTGGATGAGCAGGATGCGCAGCTTGCCGTCGACCAGACGCCAGACGACGGCCCCGGCCGCGTACACGGCCTTGTCCGCCCACTTCGCGTCCGCCGCGGACGCCGGGAGCTGGACCTGCCGCGCCGTCATCGAACCGCCCGCGCCCGACGACGTCGCTGGATCATCCCCATGGTCTTATCCTGCAGGTCGACGAGCGGCTTGCCATCGGCATCCACGGCGTGGCGCTCCCACACTCCGTCGCGGCCGAGATGCCACGACGAGGTCTGGTCGTCCATCGCCAGGTCGAAGAAGGCGGTCAGCTCCTTGAGGTGCGCGGGGTCGGTGACCCGCACCAGGGCCTCGACGCGACGGTCGAGGTTGCGGTGCATCATGTCGGCACTGCCGATGTACACCTGCGGGTCGCCGTCGTTCTCGAACGTGAAGATGCGGGAGTGCTCGAGGTAGCGGCCGAGGATGCTGCGGACCGTGATGTTGTCGCTGATCCCGTCGAGATCGGTCCGCAGGCTGCAGATGCCGCGCACCCACACGTCGACCTTCACCCCGGCGGCACTGGCGCGGTACAGCGCGTCGATGATCTCCTCGTCGACCATCGAGTTGACCTTGATGCGGATGTGCGCGGGCTTTCCCGACTCGGCGATCCGGCGTTCCGCGTCGATCAGCCGGACGAGCCCCTTGCGGAGGTGGAGCGGGGCGACGAGCAGACGCTTGAACTTCTTCTCGATCGCGTAGCCGCTGAGCTCGTTGAACAGCCGCGTGAGATCCTTGCCGACCTGGGCGTCGGCGGTGAACAGCCCGAAGTCCTCGTAGATGCGGCTGGTCTTCGGGTTGTAGTTGCCGGTGCCGACGTGCGAGTAGTGCTGGAGCTTGCCGTCCTCCTCGCGGATCACGAGGGCGAGCTTGCAGTGCGTCTTGAGGCCGACCAGGCCGTACACCACGTGCACGCCGGCCTTCTCCAGCTTGCGCGCCCAGACGATGTTGTTCGCCTCGTCGAATCGCGCCTTCACCTCGACGAGCGCGAGCACCTGCTTGCCTGCCTCGGCCGCGTCGATGAGGGCCTGCACGACGGGGCTGTCTCCGGAGGTCCGGTACAGCGTCTGCTTGATGGCGAGCACGTGCGGGTCGCGGGCGGCCTGCTCGAGGAACGCCTGCACGCTCGTGGTGAAGGACTCGTACGGGTGGTGCACGAGGACGTCGGACTTGCGGATCGCCTTGAAGATGTCGGCTCGGTTGCTCGACCCCGCGGGCTGGAAGGCGACGGCGGTGGTGGGCAGGTGCGGCGGGTACCGCAGGTCCGGACGGTCGATCCGCGACAGGTCGAACAGGCCGCGCAGGTCGAGGGGACCAGGGAGGCGATAGACCTCCAGGTCCGTGATGTCGAGTTCCCGGACCAGCAGGTCCATGGTGACATCGTCCATGTCATCGGTGATCTCGAGCCGGATCGGAGGGCCGAACCGACGACGCAGCAGCTCGGCTTCGAGTGCCTGGATGAGGTTCTCGCTCTCGTCCTCCTCGATCTCCACGTCCTCGTTGCGGGTGAGGCGGAAGGCGTGGTGGTCCAGCACCTCCATGCCGGGGAAGAGGTCGCCGAGGTGGTTGGCGATGAGTTCCTCCAGCCGCAGGAAGCGCTTGATCTCCCCGCCGCCCGGCACCTCGACGAAGCGGGGGAGCATGGGCGGCACCTTGAGACGCGCGAACTCCTGCCGGCCGGTCCGCGCGTTGCGGATGCGGATGGCGAGGTTCAGGGAGAGGCCGGAGATGTACGGGAACGGGTGCGCCGGGTCGACCGCGAGCGGCATCAGCACCGGGAAGACCTGCGCCCCGAAGTAGTCCGACAGCGCCCGGCGCTCGTCGTCGGTGAGATCGGACCACTCGGTGATCTCGATGCCGGAGTCGGCGAGAGCGGGACGGACGAGCGTCGTCCACGCGTCCGCGTGGCGGAGCTGGAGCGCGTGGGCCTCCCGCGAGATGTCGGCGAGGGCGTCGACGGGGGAGCGCCCGATGTTGGTCGGCACGGCGAGACCGGTCATGATGCGCCGCTTGAGTCCGGCGACACGCACCATGAAGAACTCGTCGAGGTTGCTGGCGAAGATCGCCAGGAAGTTCGCCCGCTCCAGCTCCGGCAGCGACGGATCCTCCGCGAGCTCCAGCACGCGCTGGTTGAACGCGAGCCAGCTCAGCTCGCGGTCCAGATAGCGGTGGTCGGGGAGCTGCGAGTCCGGCGCCTCGACGGCGTCGTCGAAGTCGTCGTCTTCGGCGTCACCGAGGCCGGCGTCGGCGAGTGCGGGATCGATCATGGGGTACATCTAAGCACCGGCAGGTGTCGCACGTGTGAACAGCGGTCAACGCGAGCCGACCAGGCTGTCGTCCTCGTAGACGTTGAAGCGGTAACCGACGTTGCGCACCGTGCCGATGATCTGCTCCTGATCGCCGAGCTTGGCGCGCAGCCGCCGCACGTGCACGTCGACGGTCCTGGTACCGCCGAAGTAGTCGTACCCCCACACCTCGCTCAGCAGCTGCTCACGGGTGAACACCCGCGAGGGATGGGTCGCGAGGAAGTGCAGGAGCTGGAACTCCTTGTAGGTGAGGTCGAGCGGTCGCCCGTGCAGCTTCGCCGAGTACGACTGCTCGTCGATCGTGACCCCGGAGGCCTGCACGCGCGCCGGCTCCGCGACCTCGTCCCGTCGGGCGAGCGCCAGGCGCACGCGGGCGTCGATCTCGGCGGGGCCGGCGGTGGCCAGCAGCACATCGTCGATGCCCCACTCGCCCGACAGCGCGCTCATGCCGCCCTCGGTCACGACGAGCAGGAGCGGTGCATCCTGCCCGGTGGCCCGCAGCAGACGGCACAGCGACTTCGCCCCGACGAGGTCGTGACGGCCGTCGACGATCACGATGTCGTACTCCGGGGCGTTGATCAGCTGCGCCGGCTCCGCGGGGATCTGTCGTGTGCGATGACTCAGCAGCTCGAGGGCGGGCAGCACCTGCTCCGAGAGCGGAGCATTGGTCAGAACCAGCACCAGGGCCACGCGCACTCCTCACCGGCGGGGGGATCGACGCCGTGCCGCCATGATAGCGGCCGCCGATGCGCAAGAATGGTGACATGTCAGAACCGGCTCTCGCGCCCCGCAACGCTTTCACCGGCGTGATCGCGGTCTGGGCGACCGCGTTCGTCGGCAGCGTCGTCATCGGGATCCTCGCCCCGGAGGAGTGGCGGATCCCCTGGATGCTCGTGGGCTTCGGTGCGGTCGTGCTCCTCTCCTTCGCGGTGCAGCTCTGGTACGGCCGCACGCAGGGCTTCATCTTCCGCGTCGCGAGCAGCGTGACGGGCTCCCTGCTGCTGATGGGGATCATCTCCGTCGGCTTCGGCCTGGCCGCCCTCATCCCTGCCTGAGCCGGATCGCCGGGGGTAAGGTGGAGGTCATGGACATCATGGCGCTCGAAATCTTCTTCATCGGCCTGCTGGGCCTGGCGAGCCTCGCGATCGTGTTCGTCTCGGCCGTGGTGCTGCGCAACCTCTTCCGCGGCCAGCGCTGACGACATCGTGATCGAGCTCCCCACAGACCTCCCCGCCGACCTCGCCCCGCTGGCGTGGTTGATCGGCGTGTGGGAGGGCTCCGGGGTGATCGACTACCCCGTCGGGGAGGAGCGGCTGCAGGGGGAGTTCACCCATCGCGTGAGCTTCAGCCATGACGGCGGACCGTTCCTCAACTACGCGGCGACCGCGACGTTCGTCGGCGACGATGCCGCACCCGCCGTCCCGCTGACCGCCGAGTCCGGGTTCTGGCGACTGGCGCGACCGGCTGCGGCGACCGATGCGGGTCCTGCCCTGCTCCCGCCGACGGCGACGCCCGTGACCCGCACCGTCGACGACGTCGAGACGCTGCGATCGCCCAACGGCGCCTTCCCACTCGAGGTGTCGCTGGCCCGCTCGGACGGCATGCTCGAGTACTACGTCGGTGAGATCAACGGTCCTCGTGTCGACCTCTCGTCCGACGCCATCGTGCGCGGCGCCGGTGCCAAGGACTACGCCTCCGCCTCGCGGATGTACGGGCTCGTCGACGGGCACCTGCTGTGGGCGTGGGACATCGCGGCGCTCGGCACACCTCTGCGGGCGCACGCCTCGGCGCGTCTCGCCCGCGTCTGAACGGAGCACACCGTGAGCAGCAGCGTCTTCGACGGCGTCCCCGGAGCGATCACGGGTGAGCGCGGGATCGCCCACTTCGGCGACCCCTTCCGCGAGCAGCGGCGTCTCGCGGCCGGAACGGCGATCGCGCCCCTCGACGATCGGACGGTCATCGAGGTGTCCGGCCCCGAACGCCTCCCGTGGCTCGACTCCATCACGTCCCAGGCGGTGAGCGGCTTGCGCGCAGGGGAGAGCACCGAGCTCCTCGTGCTCGACCCGCAGGGGCGGGTGGAGCACGCGGCCGGCGTCCTCGACGACGGCATCTCGACCTGGCTCCTCGCGGATGCCGGCGACGCCGAGGGGCTCGCGACGTGGCTGACACGGATGAAGTTCCGCACCCAGGCCACCGTCGAGCTGCGCCCCGACCTCGCGCTGCTCGGATTCGTCGACGGCGGCTCCGCTGCCGACCGCGTACGGGGCCTCGACGGTGCGCAGGTGTGGGTCGACCCCTGGCAGCGCATCAGCGTGGGCGGCCACCAGTACGCCGCTGTGCCCTCCCACCCGGGGGCGGACCTCGCCTGGCGGATCGGCATCGTGCCCGAGACGGCGGCGCGCGCACTCGCCGCGGACCTCGACCGCGAGGACGTCGCCGGGCTGCTCGCCGCCGAGGCCCTGCGGATCGCCGCCTGGCGTCCGCGCTGGGCGGCCGAGGTCGACGAGCGGTCGTTGCCGCACGAGTCGGACTGGCTCCGCAGTGCCGTGCACTTGAACAAGGGCTGCTACCGCGGCCAGGAGACGGTCGCGAAGGTGCACAACCTCGGGCATCCGCCGCGGCGTCTCGCCCTGCTCCAGCTCGACGGCAGCGACGCCGTGCTTCCGGAACCCGGTGCTCCGGTGTTCGCGGGTGATGACGAGGTCGGGCACATCACCTCCTCCGCGCGGCATCACGAGGACGGGCCGATCGCCCTCGCCCTCCTGTCCCGCCGTGCCCCCGTCGGCGACCTCGTCGTCCGCGCCGAGGGGATCGACATCGCCGCGTCCCAGCAGATCATCGTGCCCGCGGACGCCGGCGCCACCGCGGATGTGCCGCGACTGACGCGGTTGTCCCGCCGTCCCACAGCGCCGGATCCTCGCGACGCCGGAGTCTGAGCTGACGGGCGCCGGTCAGCCCACGTCTTCCGGTCCGGCCGTCGAGCGCTGCGCGGCGAGCTCCGCGATCCGTCCTCGGGCCAGGAACCAGCCGCCGATGAGCGCAGGGATCAGCACGCCGAGGCTGGCGACCGTCCAGGTGCCGGTCGGGTAGTCGAAGGCCATGAGCACGACGACGGACGCGAGGAACACCAGCGTCACGTACGACGTGTACGGCGTGCCGAACAGCCGGAACGACGGCCGCTCGACGAGGCCGCGTCGCGACAGGCGGTACAGGCGGAGCTGACAGAGGATGATGGTCGCCCAGGCCGCGACGATCCCCAGTGCGGACATGTTCAGCACGATCTCGAAGGCCTGACCCGGCACCATCGCGTTCAGCAGCACGCCGGTGAGCGCGAACACGGCGGTGACGAGGATGCCGACGATCGGAACGCCGCGGCGGCTCATCCGTCCGGTCGCGCGAGGTGCGGCCCCCGAGGCGGCGAGCGAGCGGAAGACCCGACCTGTGGAGTAGAGGCCGGCGTTCAGGCCCGAGACCGCGGCGGTGATCACGATGAAGTTCATGGCGCTGCCGGCCACGGTCCCGACGTCCGGTCCGCCGACGTGCGAGAAGAACGTCACGAACGGGCTCTCGCCAGCCCGGTACACCGTGTACGGCAGCAGGAGGGCGAGGAGCAGCACCGACCCGACGTAGAACACCGCGATGCGCAGGATCACCGAGTTGACGGCCCGGGGCATCACCTTCTCCGGGTTCTCCGTCTCGCCCGCGGCGGTCCCGACGAGCTCGATCGAGGCGTAGGCGAAGACGACCCCCTGCATGACGATCACGGCGGGAAGGACGCCTTCCGGTGCGAACCCGCCGTGTGCGGCGAGCATCGCGATCCCCGTCGCTCCCTGGTCGGTCTGCCAGCCGGCCGCGAGGAACACCACGCCGACCACGAGGAACAGTGCGAGCGCGGCGACCTTCACGAGCGAGAACCAGAACTCCATCTCTCCGAACAGCCGGACCGAGACGAGGTTGAGGCCGACGACGACGACCAGGGCGATCAGCGCGAGGAGCCACTGGGGGACGACGCGGAACGCCGACCAGTAGTGGACGTACAGCGCCACGGCCGTGGAGTCGACGATGGCCGTCATGCCCCAGTTCAGCAGGTACAGCCAGCCGGCGGCGAACGCCAGCCTCTCGCCGTAGAACTCCCGCGCATACGAGATGAACGATCCGGAGGAAGGACGGTGGATGACGAGCTCCCCGAGGGCGCGGAGGATGAAGAACGCGAACACCCCGCACACGAGGTAGGAGACGGCCAGCAGGGGGCCTGCGGTGTTCAGTCGTCCGCCGGCGCCCATGAACAGGCCGGTCCCGATCGCGCCGCCGAGAGCGATCATCTGCAGGTGCCGCGCCTTCAGCGCTGTCCGGTAGCCGGACTGCTCGTGTGCGAAGTCCTGTGCCGACGTCAAGACGTCGCCGAGCCGTTCGCGGTCGTTCTCCTGTGCCTCCGCGGATCCTTCCGCCTTCGCGCTCTCGTCGCCATCGCCTCTCCTGCCCTGGGAACGCATGGCGATCGAGTCGGCGCACGCGTCGGTACGGCCCGCCGCGTATGACGCTAGCGGTGCATGGGCCTGCGGTTCGGTGTGCACCGGTATACAACACGGATGCCGCGGGGACGCACCGTCAGGCCGGTGCCACCGCTTCCCACGGCAGGGTGAGCTCTCCCAGTCGCCAGCGGCTCCGTCCGCCCTGCACGGGCCAGCCCTGCGCGCGCAGGGCGGCCACCGCGGCGAGGAAGCGCTGCGTGGCTCCGAAGGTCGACAGGGGAGCGGCGCGCTCCCACTCCCGGTCCAGGTCGACGAGCAGTGCGTGGATGCGCTCGCCGGGGACGTTGCGATGGATGAGGGCCTTGGGCAGCCGCTCCGCGACGATGCTCGGGACCTCGAGTCCGCGGAGGCGAAGGGAGATGGAGAAACGGAGGGGAGCGCCGACGGGATCGACATCCACCCAGCTCGCGACGCGCCCGATCTCGTCGCAGGTCCCCTCCACCAGCAGGCCCTCCGGAGAGAGGCGGTGCGCCATCGTCCGCCAGGCGCCCGCGACCTCGGCTTCGTCGTACTGCCGCAGGACGTTCATCGCCCGGATGACGGCGGGGCGCCGGCCGTCAGGGAGCGGCACCTCGAATCCGCCGCGGGCGAAGGAGACGCGGAGGTCGGCGGGGAATGGAGTCCGGCCGGCTCGGACCTCGCCGAGCTGCTGCTCTGCGGTGGACACCCGCTCCGGATCGAGTTCCAGACCGCGCACCTCCGCGTCCGGCCGCACTCGTCGCAGTCGTGCGGCCAGCTCGAACGCGGTCACCCCGCTCGCCCCGAACCCGAGGTCGACGACGAGCGGGTCCGCGGCGCGACGGAAGGCGGGGGAGGCGGCGATCCACCGGTCGTTCCGACGCAGCCGGTTCGTCCCGGTCGTGCCGCGGGTCGGCCGACCGAGGGGAGATGACGCCATGCGTCCATCCTCCCTCCTCCGCCGCTGCGCCCGCTCCGCGCCCCCGGATAAACTGGCGACATGACTGCGAAGCGCACCCTGATCCTGCTCCGCCACGGCCAGAGCGAGTGGAACGAACTGAACCTCTTCACCGGCTGGGTGGACGTCCGCCTGACCGAGCAGGGCAAGGGCGAGGCCCGTCGCGGCGGTGAGCTGCTCGCCGAGTCCGGCATCCTGCCCGACGTGCTGCACACGTCGCTGCTGAGCCGGGCCATCCAGACCGCCGACATCGCGCTGGATGCGGCCGACCGGCTGTGGATCCCGGTGAAGCGGTCGTGGCGCCTCAACGAGCGTCACTACGGCGCTCTGCAGGGCAAGGACAAGGCACAGACCCTCGAGGAGTTCGGCCCGGAGCAGTTCCAGCTGTGGCGCCGCTCGTTCGACGTCCCGCCGCCCCCGCTGGACGACGCGAGCGAGTTCAGCCAGGTGGGCGACGCCCGCTACGAGGGCATCGACGGCGAGGTGCCGCGCACGGAATCGCTCAAGCTCGTCATCGACCGCCTCCTGCCGTACTGGGACGCGGAGATCGTCCCCGACCTCGAAGCCGGCAAGACCGTGCTCGTGACGGCACACGGCAACTCGCTGCGCGGCCTCGTCAAGCACCTCGAGGGGATCAGCGACGACGACATCGCCGGCCTGAACATTCCGACCGGCATCCCGCTCGTGTACGAGCTCGACGAGAACAACGCGCCGACCGGTCCCGGCCGCTACCTCGACCCGGAGGCCGCCGCCGCCGGTGCCGCGGCCGTGGCCGCCCAGGGCAAGAAGTAACCGAGACCCCGGTTTCACGTCGAGACCCCCTGTTGCAGTCGACTGCAGCAGGGGGTCTCGACGATAAGGCGGGGTTTCGGGTCAGGCGTGACCGAGCTGCTCCTGCTGCTCCACCGCGAGGGCGATGTCCTCCTCCTCGACGTGCCAGTCGCCCGTCGCGAGGTAGACGACCTTCTTGGCGACGGCGACCGCGTGGTCAGCGAACCGCTCGTGGTAGCGGCTGGCGAGCGTCGCGTCGACCGTGGCGACAGCCTCGCCCTTCCAGTTGTCGCTGAGCACCTTCTCGAAGACGCTGGCGTGCAGCTCGTCGACGTCGTCATCGGCGTTGCGGATGGCGTCCGCGAACTTGAGGTCCTGCGTGCGCAGGAGTTCGGCGAGCGTGCGGGAGATCTCCACGTCGAGCTCGCCCATCTTCACGAAGGTGCCCTTGAGGCCCTTCGGGATCGCGCGCTCCGGGAACCGCAGCCGCGCGAGCTGGGCGATGTGCTCGGACATGTCTCCCATCCGCTCCAGCGAGGCGCTGACGCGCAGCGCGGTGACGACGATGCGGAGGTCCCGCGCGACTGGCTGCTGCCGGGCGAGGATCTCGATGGCCTGCTCGTCCAGCGCGACGGCGAGCTCGTCGATCTTGGCGTCGTCGGCGATGACCTCCTCGGCCAGCGCGACGTCGCTCGTGGCGAAGGCGCGGGTGGCCTTGTCGATGGAGACCGTCACGAGCTCGGCGATCTCGACGAGGCGGGACTGCAGGTCCTCGAGGGACTGGTGGAAGACTTCGCGCATGGTGGGCGCAACCTTTCGTTCGGATCCCGGCTGACGGTCCAGCGCGGGGCGGCGGGGCGTCCGCATGGGGGAGGACTGCGCGCGCGCAGGCCTGAAGCGATTGTCTGCTCCGAAGGTTAACGAACGGTGCCCAGCGAGTGAATAGTACGTCTCCGCTCCCCGTGATGGCGCGGAAACCCGCCGGATCGACGGTGAACGCGCTCTACGCTGGAGTCATGACCCTGCCGCAGCTCGCGCTGTCCTCCCTCGCCATCGGGTTGGCGATCGGCGTGGGCCTCTCGCTCCTCGTCGTCTGGGCGTACCGTGCCCGGGCGCGGGCGGAGGAGGAGACCTCGATGGTCATCCCGACGGGGATCACCGACGTGCTGCGCAGCATGGACGATGCCGCGTGCGTCGTGGACGTCTCGGGGCTCGTGCTGGCCACCTCGAAAGCCGCGGCGCGTTTCGGGATCGAGGTCGGGTCGACGCTCGACAATCCCGAGCTCCGGCAGCTCGTGCGCGGTGTGCGCTCGACGGGGGAGACGGCGACGGCCTCGATGCGGATCACCCGCGGCGGTCTCAGTCTCGACCCCCGGCTCGTGTCGGCCAGGGCGAGCGCGATCGGCACGCGCCTCGTGCTCCTCATCATCCGCGACGTGACGGAGCAGGAGCGCCTCGATCAGATGCGCCGCGACTTCGTCGCCAACACGAGCCATGAGCTCAAGACTCCCGTCGGCGCGGTGAGCCTGCTCGCCGAGGCCATCGAGTCCGCCGCCGACGATCCGGCCCAGGTCCGTGCGTTCGCCTCCCGGATCTCGGCGGAGGCCGGCCGGCTCGGCCAGCTCACCGGGCGCATCATGAGCCTGTCGCGGTTGCAGGCGGAGGACGGGCTGACCGAGGTCGCGCCCGTCTCGATCGACGAGGTCATCGCCGCCTCGATCGAGGCCCATGTCGTGCAGGCGGACTCGGCCGGCGTCGAACTCGCCCGCGGCGGCGACCGCGGCGTGTGGGTCCGCGGCGACGCACAGATCCTCATCGAGGCCGTCGGCAACCTCATCGCCAACGCGATCGTCTACTCGCCCCGCGGCTCCCGGGTGGGCGTCGGCGTGAAGGCGGACGACGACGTCGTGGAGATCGCCGTGTCCGACCAGGGCATCGGGATCGTCGAGGCCGATCGCGAGCGCATCTTCGAGCGGTTCTACCGTGCCGACGAAGCCCGCTCGCGGCGCACCGGCGGTACCGGCCTCGGGCTGTCCATCGTCAAGCACGCCACTCAGCGGCACGGGGGAGAGGTGCGGCTGTGGTCGCGCCCCGGCCGAGGATCGACGTTCACCATCCGCCTGCCTCGCATCGACGCCCCCGCGAACAGCGGGCAGGGCAAGAAGAGCAAGAAGAAGCGCGCACGCAAGGGCGCCCCCGCGACCGGGGCGACGCGCGTCCGAAACGGAGAGACCGCATGACCCGCATCCTTCTCGTCGAAGACGAGCCCGACCTCGCCGACCCCCTCGCGTACCTGCTGCGCCGCGAGGGCTACGAGGTCGAGATCGCCGAGGACGGTCCCGGTGCGCTGACGGCGTTCCGGGAGCGCGGCGCCGACATCGTGCTGCTCGATCTCATGCTGCCGGGGATGCCGGGGACCGAGGTATGCCGTCAGATCCGTTCGACGTCCGCCGTGCCGATCATCATGCTGACCGCCAAGGACTCCGAGGTCGACATCGTGGTCGGGCTCGAGCTCGGCGCCGACGACTACATCACCAAGCCCTACTCGTCGCGGGAGCTCCTCGCCCGGATGCGGGCGGTGCTGCGACGCGTCGTGCAGGCCGAGGGCGAGTTGGACGAACGGGTGCTGGAGGGCGGGCGCGTCTCGCTCGACATCGATCGGCACACGGTGTCGGTCGCCGGCGAGCAGATCAATATGCCGCTGAAGGAGTTCGAGCTTCTGGAGGTGCTGATGCGCAACTCCGGTCGGGTGCTCACGCGCGGCCAGCTCATCGACCGCGTCTGGGGGAGCGACTACTTCGGCGACACCAAGACGCTCGACGTCCACATCAAGCGCATCCGCTCGCGGATCGAGGAGAACCCCAGCGAGCCGGTGATGCTCGTGACCGTCCGCGGCCTGGGATATCGCTTCGAGGGCTGACGACAGACAGAAGAGGCCGGCACCCGCGGGTGCCGGCCTCTTCTGTTTGTCTGCGGACTCAGTCCTGCGGAGCGAGGTCCGAGTAGTACGGCAGCGTGCCGTCGAGGACCGGGATCTCGGTCGTCACACCGGCGGAGTCGCCGGACTGGAAGTGCATCGCGACGGTCGCGCCGGGCATCGTGTCGAGGCCGGTGATCTCCACGGGCTCCTCGTCGGCGCCGAAGCTGATCCTTCCGCCGGCAGGCACGGTGATCTGGAAGGGGTCGCCGCCCTCCAGCGAGACCGTGAGGGTGGCGCGGTCCTGCGACGGGTTGACCACGGCGCCGACGAAGTTGCCGACCGAGCCGTCCTCGTTCGCGATGATCAGGGCGTTGCGCACGGCGATGGGGCCGTCCTGATCGGAGACGTTCACGCCGTCGGAGGCGGCGTATTCGGTCTTCGTCGCCTGAGGGGTGATGAACGTGCACCCGGTCGCGCCGAGCAGAACGAGGGCGCTGATGGCGGCAGACGCGGCAAGGCGCGATTTCACGGGTCCTCCTGAGGTCCGACGGGATATCCCTCCCCATTCTATGGGTAAGTCCGGAGCGCGCAGGGAACAGGGAGCGCGAACCTTAGCGCATATCCCCTGTGGTATCCTTGAGGTTGCCGAAAGGACATGTTTTTATGCTTTTTGAGGTTGGCGAGACCGTCGTCTATCCGCACCATGGCGCTGCGACCATCATCGAGGTCAAGGAGCGCATCATCAAGGGCGAGGCGAAGAAGTACCTGAAGCTCAACGTCACGCAGGGTGATCTCATCATCGAGGTCCCGGCTGAGAACGTCGACCTCGTCGGCGTTCGCGACGTGATCGGCAAGGAGGGCCTCGACCACGTGTTCGAGGTGCTGCGCGCGCCGTTCACGGAGGAGCCCACCAACTGGTCGCGCCGATACAAGGCGAACCTGGAGAAGCTCGCGTCCGGCGATGTCATCAAGGTGAGCGAGGTCGTGCGCGACCTCTGGCGCCGTGACCAGGACCGCGGCCTGTCCGCGGGTGAGAAGCGGATGCTGGCCAAGGCCCGGCAGATCCTCATCTCCGAGCTGGCGCTGGCCGAGAAGATCGATGAGGACAAGGCGGGCGCACTGCTCGACGAGGTCCTCGCGTCCTGAGACGTCCTCCACGAAAGGCGGGTGCTGCGGCACCCGCCTTTCGTCGTTCCCGCGGGTAACGTGAAGCTGTGAGCATCCTCCCCGTCCCGCACACCGCGATCATCGTCGTCGCCGCCGGCTCCGGCACCCGTCTCGAGGCGGGGGCGCCCAAGGCCTTCGTCGGCATCGACGGGCGCACGATCCTGCGGCACGCCCTCGACGGTGTCTTCGCGGCGGCCCCGATGCAGGTCGTGGTGGTCGCCCCGGCGGGCTACGAAGGTGACGCGCAGACGGAGCTGCTGGCGGCCGCCGGCGATCGCGCCGACCTGGGCCGCGTGGTCACGGGAGGAGCGACGCGGCAGGAGTCGGTCGCCGCGGGGCTCGCCGCCCTGTGGGGGGACATCACGACGGTCCTCGTGCACGATGCGGCACGCGCCCTCACGCCGCCTACCGTCATCGATGCCGTGGCGGCGGCCGTGGTCGGCGACGCCGGAGCGGTGCCGAGTCTGCCCGTGGTCGACACGCTCAAGCGGGTGGCCGACGGCCTCGTCGTCGGCGCCGTGGATCGCGCGGAGCTCGCGGCCGCGCAGACGCCGCAGGGATTCCCGCGCCGATTGCTGGAAGCGGCGTACGCGGAGGCGACAGCCCAGGGCGCCGAGTACACGGATGACGCCGCGCTCTTCGCCGCAGTCGGGAATGCGGTGCGGCTGGTGCCCGGCTCGGAGCGTTCGTTCAAGATCACCACCCCCGCCGACCTCGAGCGCGCGCGCCTCCTCGTGGCGACGACTCCGGGGGCGCCCTCCGCGGCGGCGCGGCCGTCGGCGGTCGTGGTCGACGCTCCCCGCGTGGGGATCGGCACGGACGTGCATGCCTTCGGCGGCGACGGGGCGCTGTGGCTGGCGGGGCTGGAATGGCCGGGGGAGCCCGCGCTCTCCGGGCACTCCGACGGAGACGCCGTCGCCCACGCCATCGTCGACGCGCTGCTCGGGGCTGCAGGGCTCGGCGATATCGGGCAGCACTTCGGCACGGCCCATCCGGAGTACGCGGGGGCTCACGCGGACGTCTTCCTCTCCCGCACCGGGGAGCTCCTGGCGGAGGCGGGGTTCGCGATCGGCAACGTGTCCGTCCAGTTCCAGGGCAACCGTCCGCGATTCAGCGGGCGCCGCGGGGAGGCCGAGGCGGCGCTGTCGGCGGCGCTCGGGGGCGCCCCGGTGACGGTCACGGCCACGACGACGGACGGTCTCGGGTTCCCCGGGCGGGGCGAGGGGATCGCGGTCACGGCCGTCGCGGTCGTCATCCCGCGACCGGAGCGGGGTCTCCCAGCGCCCGCCGAGTAGGCTTGAGCGGTGACTCTCCGCCTCTACGACACCCGCGCACAGCTGCTGCGCGACTTCGTGCCTCTCGATCCCGAGAACATCACGATGTACGTCTGCGGACCCACGGTGCAGTCCGGACCGCACATCGGTCACGTCAGAGCTGCTCTGAGCTTCGATCTCCTTCGCCGGTGGCTGACATACCGCCACGGGCGCGTGACCTTCGTGCGCAACGTCACCGACATCGACGACAAGGTCCTCGCGAACGCCTCGGACTCCGAGCCGTGGTGGGCACTCGCCTACCGGATGGAGCAGGAGTTCGCCGCCGCCTACGCCGGCATCGGCATCCTCCCGCCGACCTACGAACCTCGTGCGACGGCCTCCGTGCCGCAGATGCAGGAGCTCATCGCGCTGCTCATCGACCGAGGCCACGCGTACCCCGCCCCCGATGGTTCGGGAGACGTGTACTTCGACGTGCGTTCCTGGCCGTCCTACGGCGACCTCACCCATCAGTCCGTGGACGCGATGGAAGCGGCGCAGGACGCCGACCCGCGCGGCAAGCGCAACCCGCAGGACTTCGCCCTCTGGAAGGGTGCCAAGGCCGACGAGCCCGCCGACGCGACCTGGGCGTCGCCGTGGGGTGCCGGGCGCCCCGGCTGGCACATCGAGTGCTCGGCCATGGCGAAGCGGTACCTCGGTGCGGAGTTCGACATCCACGGCGGGGGACTGGACCTGCGGTTCCCGCATCACGAGAACGAGCTCGCGCAGTCGAGTGCAGCGGGCGACGGCTTCGCCCGGTACTGGGTGCACAACGGCCTCGTGACCGTCGACGGACAGAAGATGTCGAAGTCGCTCGGCAACTTCACGCTCGCGCGGGACGTGCTCGCTGAGCGGGATCCGCTCGTCGTGCGCTATGCCCTCGCGGCGGCGCACTACCGATCGAGCCTCGACCTCTCGGAATCCTCCTGGTCGGAAGCGGAGGCGGCGCTCGGCCGCATCCGCTCCTTCCTGGAGCGGGCGCTCCGCGCGGCCGGCGACGGGATCGGCGCCGATGACGCGCAGAGCCTGCCCTCGGCGTTCATCGATGCGATGGACGACGACCTGGGTGTGCCGCAGGCGCTGGCCGTCGTGCACGAGAGCGTGCGGGCCGGGAACTCGGCTCTGGACGCGGGCGACACCGCAACGGCCCTGGACGCGGCGCGGGCGGTGCTCGGCATGACCGGTGTGCTCGGCCTCGTCGAGGACGCGGGCTCCCGTAAGGCCGGGGATGCGCAGGCAGCGGCGCTCGATGCGCTGGTGCAGGAGATGATCGCGCAGCGCGCCACCGCGCGCGCGGAGAAGGACTGGGCGGCGGCGGATCGCATCCGAGACGCGATCGCCGCCGCAGGAATCACGCTGGAGGACACTCCGGCCGGAACTCATTGGAGTATCGATGGCTAAGCCAGGGCGCCCCGGCGCGAGCAAGGGAAACAAGAAGGGCCCCACCAAGGGCACGGGAGGTCTCGGGCGCAAGGCGCTCGAGGGGCGTGGCCCGACGCCGAAGGCGGAGGACCGCGCGTGGCACCCCGCCGGTAAGCGCAAGGCCGCGGCCGAGCGCTTCGCCGCGGCCGGGGGCAAGGGCAAGCCCGGCGGGCGTCCGGCCTCCGGGGGCAACCCGAACCGCACCGCCAGGTCGAAGGACAACACCAACGACACCGAGACGGTCACCGGCCGCAACTCGGTGCTCGAGGCGCTGCGGGCGAAGATCCCGGCGACCGCGATGTACATCGCGCAGCGCGTCGAGATGGACGACCGGGTCAAGGAGATGCTGTCGATCGCGACCCACCGCGACATCCCGGTGCTCGAGGTCACCCGCCAGGAGCTCGACCGCATGGCCGGCTTCGACGGCGTGCACCAGGGCGTGGCGCTCAAGGTGCCGCCGTACGAGTACGCCCACCCGCAGGACCTGCTGGAGGAGGTCATCGACCGCGGCGAGATGCCGCTGTTCGTCGCCCTCGACGGCATCACGGACCCCCGCAACCTCGGCGCGATCATCCGCTCGACGGCGGCGTTCGGCGGCCACGGCATCATCCTGCCGCAGCGTCGCTCCGCCGGCGTGAACTCCGCGGCGTGGAAGACGAGCGCGGGCGCGGCGGCGCGCATCCCGGTCGCCCTGGCATCGAACCTCACCACCCAGCTCAAGGAGTTCAAGAAGCAGGGCGTCTTCGTGCTCGGGCTCGACGGCGACGGCGACGTGTCGCTGCCGGCGCTGGAGCTGGCGGACCGCCCCGTCGTCATCGTCGTGGGCTCGGAGGGCAAGGGCCTGTCCCGCCTCGTGACCGAGACCTGCGACCAGATCGTCTCCATCCCCATCTCCGCGGCGACCGAGTCGCTGAACGCGGGCATCGCGGCCTCGGTCGCGCTGTACCAGGTCGCGACCGTCCGCGCCGCGGACTGACCGAGAGGAACACGCATGGCCCGCATCATCGTCCTGGGAGGAACCGGCTACGCCGGACGCCACATCGTCGCGGAGGCGGTGAGCCGTGATCACGCGGTCGTCGCCATCTCGCGCTCGACCCCCGCGGATCCGGTCGCGGGTGCGGCCTACGTGCAGGGGTCGGCGCTCGACCCCGCGACGCTGACCGAGGCGTTCGCGGGAGCGGACGCCGTGGTCTCCGCGCTCTCGCCGCGCGGTGACATGGAGGACCGCGTCCTCGAGGCGCTGACGAACGTGGTCGCGCTGATCGACGGCACCGAGACGCGGCTCGGCGTCGTGGGCGGCGCGGGCGGCAGCCTCGTCGCGCCGGGCGGTCCCCGTCTGTTCGATCAGGGCTTCCCGGAGGAGTACAAGCACGAGGCGCAGGTCGGCATCGACTCGCTGGCGCTCCTGGAGCGCACGGCCGAGAGCCTGGACTGGTTCTTCGTGCACCCGGCCGAGGTCTTCGGACCGTGGGCCGAGGGGGAGCGCACCGGTCGCTATCGGGACGGCGGTGACGTGCTCGTCCGCGATGAGGACGGCAAGTCCTACATCTCCGGGGCGGACTTCGCCGTCGCGATCGTCGACGAGATCGAGCAGGGCAACCACCACCGCGAGCGGTTCACCGTCGGCTACTGACGCCGTCCGGAACCGAAGGGGCGGCCTCAGACGAGGTCGCGCCAGTCCACCTCGTCGTCGTCGCCGAGCGCCAGCGTGCCGGTGACGACGGGCAGGCCCATCGTCTCCGTCGGGGGTCCCATGATGGTGGCCTCGTCGCGGCGATGGCGGAGCACGTCGTTGATGTAGCTCGTCAGCACCTCCGCGAGGGACACCGAGCGTCCCTGCGCCTGCGACAGATACCAGCGGTGCTCCAGCACCTGGTGGAACACCTCGGCCGGCTCCAGCTTGGCGCGCAGGTCGTACGGGATGGCGCGCACGACGGGCTCGAAGACGCGCGTGAGCCACTCGTGCGCGTACATCTCCTCGTCCGCCCACTGCTTGGTGGAGCGGGCACGGAACTCGTCGAGGTCGTTGAGGAGCCGTCGCGCCTGGTTCTCCTCGACGTCGAGACCGGTGAGGCGGATGAGTCGGCGCTGGTGGTGTCCCGCGTCGACGACCTTGGGTTGGATCTCCACCACGGTGCCGTCCGCGGTCGTCGACATCGACATCTCGTCGATGTCGAAGCCGAGGGCGTTGAGCCGCTCGACCCGCTCGGTGATGCGCCAGGTCTCGGCGGCGGAGAAGGACTCCTGCGCGGTGAGCTCGGCCCACAGCGAGCGGTAGGAGGACACGATGCCGTCCGCGATGGCGACCGCGTCGACGCCGTGCTCCAGGCGACCGCCCGCGGCGAGGTCCATGATCTCACCGGCGATGTTCGTGCGGGCGAGATCGAGATCGTAGGCGCGCTGTCCGTCCGTCAGGCCCTCCTCGTGCAGCTCCCCGGTCTCCGCGTCCACGAGGTACGCCGCGAACGCTCCGGCGTCCCGGCGGAACAGGGTGTTGGAGAGGGAGACGTCGCCCCAGTAAAAGCCGACGTTGTGCAGACGCACGAGCAGCAGGGCCAGCGCGTCGACGAGGCGGGTGGCCGTGTCCGGGCGGAGCACCCGGGTGAAGAGCGCCCGGTAGGGCATCGAGAAGCGCAGGTGCGAGGTGACCAGCGCCGCGGGCAACGGATCACCCGACGAGTCCGTGCGGCCGGCGATCACCGCGACCCGCTCCACGCACGGCACGTCGAGGCGCGCGAGGTTGCCGAGCATCTCGTACTCCCGCCGTGCCATCTCGGTCGTCGTCTCCTTGACGGCCACCACGCGACCCGAGAGGTCCGCGAAGCGGACGAGGTGGCGCGAGAGGCCCTTGGGGAGGGAGACGATGTGCTCGGACGGCCACTTCTCCAGGGGCGTCGACCACGGCAGGGCGAGCAGCCCGGGGTCGACCGTCTTGGCGGTGATCCGGAGGGATTCCTGCATGGGGACTCCTGAGGGGTGCCGGGGAAAAGACGCGGCGCGGGCGACCGAAGTCAGCCCGCGCCGCGGTGGAGGTGTCCGATCAGGCCGAGACGACCGGCTTGTCGTTCAGGCGGTCGCCGGACTCGAGGTCGAACGCGTGCACGTGACCCGGGTTCGCGGCGAGGGTTACGGTCTCCCCGGCGTTCGGGTGGTTGCGGCCGTCGACGCGGGCGACGAGGTCGGTGCGCTTGCCGTTGATCTCGGTGTGGCCGTAGAGGTAGCCGTCGGCGCCGAGCTCCTCGACGAGGTCGACGACGACCGAGAGGCCCTGACCGTCGGCCGGGCCGACGGTGATGTCCTCGGGGCGGACGCCCACGGTGACCTGGGAGCCGTTGGCACGGCCAACGGTGTCGCGGTCGAGCGGGACGACCTCGGTACCGAAGCGCACGCCGCCGTCCGCCAGGTCGGCCGAGAACAGGTTCATCGCGGGCGAGCCGATGAAGCCGGCGACGAAGACGTTCTCCGGCTTCTCGTACAGGTCGCGCGGCGAACCGACCTGCTGGAGCAGACCGTCCTTCAGCACGGCGATGCGGTCACCCATGGTGAGCGCCTCGGTCTGGTCGTGCGTGACGTAGACCGTGGTGACGCCGAGGCGGCGCTGCAGCGATGCGATCTGCGTACGGGTCTGGACGCGGAGCTTGGCGTCGAGGTTCGACAGCGGCTCGTCCATGAGGAAGACCTGGGGTTGACGGACGATCGCGCGACCCATGGCGACGCGCTGACGCTGACCGCCGGAGAGCGCCTTCGGCTTGCGGGTGAGGTACTGCTCCAGGTCGAGGAGCTTCGCGGCCTCGAGGACGCGTGCGGCACGCTCCTCCTTGCCCACGCCGGCGATCTTGAGCGCGAAGCCCATGTTCTCGGCGACGGTCATGTGCGGGTACAGCGCGTAGTTCTGGAACACCATCGCGATGTCGCGGTCCTTCGGCGGCACATCGGTGACGTCGCGGTCGCCGATGAGGATGCGGCCGGAGTTGACCTCTTCGAGGCCGGCGAGCATGCGGAGGGAGGTGGACTTACCGCAACCGGAGGGACCGACCAGGACGAGGAACTCGCCGTCTCCCACCTCGAGGTTGAGCTTGTCGACAGCCGGACGGGTGCCGCCGGGGTACAGGCGGGTGGCCTCGTCGAAAGTCACAGATGCCATCGTGTTTCTCCTTCACCGGCAGGTACGTGCCGGACGATCCGTAGTGAATGAAGCGGCGGAGCGACCCGCCGTGACCCTCCATCGGGTCGGGATCAGTATGGCACGAACGGCCGCACCTGGGTATTTCTCAGCCTCACTGGTTAGCATCGAATCCGGCCGTGCGCAGCGGCGATCACCGCCCGACGGTGGTCGGGGCCAACCCGGACCCCCTGAGACTCAAGAGGAACGATGTCGAGCGACGAAACGCCGAACGTCCCCGCCCCTCGCAATTCGCGCGAGGCCGTGCGGGAGAAGGCACAGAAGGTTCACGCCCAGCAGTCGCGGGCGCGTCTGATGCGACGGATCATCATCGGCGCGGTCGCGATCATCGCGGTCGGCGCGATCGGGACCGCGGTGACGCTCGCCGTGACCTCGCAGACGTCCAAGCCGCAGCTCAGCCCGAGCGGCATGGAGGCCGACGGCGTCGTGGTGACGGACATCGCCTCCGCCGCCATCGCCGGCAGCGCATCCGCCACGCCGGAGCCCGAGCCCACGGAGGCCGGTGCGACCGAGACCCCGGCACCGGAGCCCACCGCGGCCGGTGCGGTGGACGTGCACGTGTACGTCGACTACCTCTCACCCGACGCCGGCAAGTTCGAGCGCGCCAACGCCCGCCTGCTCGCGCAGTGGATCGAGGACGGCGCCGCGACCGTGAGCTACCACCCGGTCGCCCTGCTCACCGCCAGCTCCAACGGCACCAAGTACTCGCTGCGCTCCGCTGCTGCCGCCGCCTGCGTCGCCACGCACTCGCCGGACCAGTTCTACGCGTTCAACCACGACCTCCTCGACGACCAGCCCGACGTGGGCAGCGACGGGATGTCCGACGAGGAGCTCGCCAACCTCGCGGGCGCCGTCGGCGTGGACGATGGGAAGACCGTGCGCTCGTGCATCGAGGACGGCGACTACGTCAACTGGGCGAAGGAGGCGACGACGCGTGCGCTCAAGGGGCCGCTCCCCGGCTCCGACGACCTCGTGCTCACCGCCGCTCCGATGATCGTCGTCAACGGCGAGGCCTATGTTGGCGCGCTGGACGACCCGCAGGAGCTGTCGACGTTCGTCATGTCCGTCGCCAGCGAGGCGTACTACGAGTCGACGTCCCCGACGCCGACCCCGACCGCCACCTCGGCGCCGGCGGAGTAGACCGCCGCGCGTCCCCGCCATCGCTAAGCTGTGATGGCATCCGCCGACTTGGCGCAATTGGTAGCGCACCGTACTTGTAATACGGGGGTTACGGGTTCGAGTCCCGTAGTCGGCTCTCTAGTTTCCAGTGCTCGAAGGGCTGTAACGAGTATGCCTTCGACGCGTGCCTCAGCAGAAGGTCTCGTCAGGCCCGGTGGAGAAGTGTGCGCGTGAGAGGGTCGCTAGTCGATCGAGATGCTCGATGGTCTAGCAGATTCATAACCATCCCTTTGACCGTATCGGCACCGGCGGCACTTGTCTGTAGGCCGAAGTGGGGACAGACAGGATGGGCTCGCCATCCATACGCTTCGAGCATGACTTCTCTCACGTTAGGCAATCGAGCGATCACCTTTGTCTCGGGCGGCCAGGAGGAGACCTTCATCTATGAGGACGCCGATGCCCTCGTCGTTGCCCTCGGCGGGATCCTCGGTGGCGCACCCGCGGTGACGGAGGATCCCAACGGCTACGAAGTGACCTACTTCGACTGGGACGGCATTCGCGTGCTCAAGCCGATGGGCGCCGGCGCGACAGTATCGGTTTCACAAGCCTCCGTGGGCGGTGTCGAGATCGGCACGTTGGAGGGTGTGTCCGTCGGTGCCGTTCGTGCAGCGGCAGTGGCCGCCGGGGCCGTGGACGTCGGCGAAGGAGATGACTCCTTGGGGATCTCGATCCGCGAGGTCCCCTCTGCACAATCGCTGACGCGCCCGGGCGCGGTCGGGCTCGATTTCGTGCGACTTCGTCTGGCGGATGCCGCCGTCGCCCAGCTGCAGGCGCCTGCCTTCGACTACGGCGACATGTGAACACGATCAGACCGACCTACGACGAATGCGAGCCACAGATGGTTGACGCCGAATCTTCTCCGTCGATGACGGTACCGAAGCTCACTCTTCACGGAATCTCGCGACGCGGCTTGTTGACAACCGCAGGTCTAGCGATTGCCACTGGGTCGCTGGGCGCGAACGCGGTGCTGGCAACGCCCGCAACCGCCGCCCCGCTTCTGCTGCGGAGCGGAGCGTGGGGAGGGCACGCGAACGGGAGGATCCCGCTTTCATCGCTCTCGACAGTGCCATGGAACACGGCGCGTCGACTCCGCTCGGATGCGGTTCAGGCGTTGGGTGAACTCAACAAGGCGTTTCGCGCCGCATTTGGTCGAGACCTGCCGCTCAACGATGCGTACAGGGACTATGCCGGCCAGGTCGAGGCGCGGAACTACTGGTGCAGCCAGGGGAACTGCGGGTTCGCGGCTGTTCCCGGAACGTCCAACCACGGTTGGGCCCTCGCAATCGACATCGGCGTGCCCCGGACCGCCTGGACGAATCCGATCTACGTCTGGATGAAGGGCCACGCGGCAGCCTATGGGTGGACTCACCCGGCATGGGCTGAGCCGGCCGGAGCCCACCCGGAGGCGTGGCACTGGGAATACACGGGATCGAACACACCGCCATCTACACAACCGGAGGACATCGTGCCCATCTACCATCGCCGCCAGGGCGAATACACCGCCCCTATCGGCACGAGTGCGAACACGCGACTCTACTTCTCATCCGGAGTGTTCGATATGGCCGCCGGAGCGGGCGGCGCCGGCCTCTACCAGGTGACGACACATGCGTACTTCACGGGCCTCACGCCCGAGAAGACCCTGCTTCTTCAGTATTACCTGCTCAACGCGTCCACCGGTGTCTATAGCGGGGGGTTCGCAGGCACCTTCCCCGGTGTCGTCGGGGGAATCGCTCAGATTGAATTCAGCACCATGATTCCGGTTCCGTCGGGAAACCACCTCTTTGTGGCCGCGCGCAGTCCACAAGGCGGAGTGAGTCAGACGAAGGTGGCGAAGGTGAGTCTCAACTTCGGCAACGTCTGACCCCGAGGCGCACTGCGCGCCCGCATATCGCGTAGCACGTCGGAGGGTGTTATGTTACTGGGGTGCAGGTGGTCGGCACCCCGCCCCGGCCACCTGCGCATCTTTTCCGATCCCCCGTGGGAATGTTCGCGCCGCTCGCTGCGGTTGTCTCGGACATGACCCGCATCGGCTCCAGTGACCTCGACGTCTTCCCCCTCGCCCTCGGCGGCAACGTGTTCGGCTGGACCGCCGACCGTGACGCGTCGTTCGCCGTCCTCGACACCTTCCTCGACGGGGGCGGCGACTTCATCGACACGGCGGACTCCTACAGTGCCTGGGTGCCGGGCAACGAGGGCGGCGAGAGCGAGACGATCATCGGGGCGTGGCTCGCGTCGCGGCGGCCCCAGGGCGTCGTCGTCGCGACCAAGGTCAGCCAGCATCCCGACTTCCGCGGCCTCTCGGCCGGGAACGTCCGCCGCGCGGCGGAGGCGTCCCTCGCTCGCCTCGGCGTGGACGAGATCGACCTCTACTACGCGCACTTCGACGATGAGTCGGTGCCGCTGGAGGAGACGGTCGAGGCGTTCGGCGCCCTCGTCACGGACGGACTCGTGCGGCACGTGGCGGTGTCGAACTACACGGCCGACCGCATCCGGCAGTGGATCGACATCGCCGACCGGCTCGGCGTCGCGCGCCCCGTCGCCATCCAGCCGCATTACAACCTCGTGCACCGCAACGACGTCGAGGACACCATCATCCCCGTCGCCGAGGAGTTCGGGCTGGGCCTCGTGCCGTATTACGCGCTGGCGAGCGGCTTCCTGACCGGCAAGTACCGCTCGACGGATGCCGGGGGAGAAGGGTCGCCGCGCGCCGCCGGAGCCGCGAAGTACGCCACCGCGGCTGGACTTCGGATCATCGACGCGCTGGATGAGATCGGCGCCGCGCACGACGCATCCGTCGCCGCGACGGCTCTGGCCTGGCTGCGGGCGCAGCCGACCGTGGTGGCGCCCATCGCCAGTGCTCGGACGGTGGATCAGGTTCCGGATCTGCTCGCCGGAGCGCGGCTGGAGCTGTCGTCCGAGGAGGTCGAGCGCCTGAACCGCGTGTCGGCCTGGACGCCGCCTCAGAGCTGACCCGGCCTCACCGCCCGACGAGCCCGAGCCGGTGCGCGAGGATCACGGCGTGGATCCGGTCCCGTGCCCCGAGCTTGGCCAGGATGCGGCCGACGTGCGTCTTGACCGTGGACTCGCCGACGTAGAGGGTCGCCGCGATCTCGGCGTTGGAGAGACCCCTTCCCATCGCGAAGAAGACCTCCTGCTCGCGGTCGGTCAGGGAACGGTATCCGGCGTCGTCGACTGCCTCGGCCGTCGGCGCGGCGCTTCCCAGCTGCGGACCGACATGCTCCAACAGCATGCGGGTCACCCGCGGCGCCAGGGCGGCGTCACCGCGGTGCACGGCACGGACCGCGGAGAGCATCTCGTGGCGCTGGGCGTCCTTCAGGAGGAAGCCGCTGGCGCCGGCGCGGATCGCACCGAAGGCGTACTCATCGAGATCGAACGTCGTGAGGACGAGCACCCTCGTCTCGGGATGCGCGCCGACGATGGCTCTCGTCGCGGCGATCCCGTCGAGCTCCGGCATGCGGATGTCCATGAGCACGAGGTCAGGGGCGAGGGCAGCGCTCTGGGCGATCGCGGCGTTCCCGTCGGCGGCTTCTCCGATGACGACGATGTCGGGCTCCGCCTCCAGGACCATGCGGAAACCCAGACGGATCAGCTCCTGATCGTCGACCAGGAGCACGCGGATCGGCGCTGTCATGTGTTCTCCTCTCCGCCCGGCGACACGGCCGGGGCCTCGGCCGACGTCGGCAGGACAGCCCGCAGGGTCCATCGCCCCTCGCCATCCGGCCGGGACTCCAGGGTGCCGCGGACGTGCGCGGCGCGCTCCGTGAGCCCTCGTAGTCCGAAGCCGCCCTCAGTGGGAGCCCCGGCCACGCCGTCGTTGACGATCTCCACCCTCACGGTAGCGGGCGTGTACTCGAGGCGCACGGACGCCGTGGTCGCCGTCGGCGCGTGCCGCATCGCGTTCGTCAGCCCCTCCTGCACGATCCGGCCGAGGGCATGGGCCACGTCGGACGACACCTCCGCCTGACCGGCTGTGGCGAGGGTGACCGGATACCCGGTCCGCTGCGCCGCCGCGACGGTCTCCTGCGGTGACGCGGGAGACACCGGCGCGAGGAGCAGCGGCGCGTCGTCGTCTCGCAGCACGCCGAGCATCGCCCGCATCTGGGTGAGCGCGCTGCGGGCGGTGTCCGCCGCGGAGGTGGCGGCTGCGCGGGCCTGCTCTCGGTCCGGGGTGGCGGCCGCTCCCTCGGACAGCGCCACGACCACGGTCAGGGAGTGCGACACGATGTCGTGCATCTCCCGCGCGATCCGCGCGCGCTCGGCGGCTGCGGCGAGCTGCGCCTGCTGATCCCGCTCCACGAGAAGCTGCCGCGAGCGATCGATGACGGCGTCCAGATAGCGTTTGCGGTTGCCCACGTTCGCGCCGATCAGGGTGCCGATGAGCCCGAGTACGACCGTGCCGAGGAGCGCGTTGACCGCCTCTTGAAGGGTGAAGACGCCGGCCCAGAGGAGGAGCCCGGCCCCGGAGGCGGTCGTCGCGACCCCGATGCCGAAGGCCGTCCACGCCGCGCGGGCGGAGCGGTAGACGGCGAGGGAGTAACCGGCGATCAGCAGGAGCGGGCTGCTCCCGGGCAGGGCGGTGAACAGGAGGAAGGCTTCGAGCAGGATCGCCGCGACCGCGGGAAGCCAGGGCTTCCGTCGACGCCAGAGCAGGGTGGCGCACGCCGCGATCACGCACAGCGGCAGCAGGGCGGCGAGCACGAGCCCGACGGGCCCGCGGTCGGCGTCATCGATGCGCGCGGCGGGGGTGATCGTGAGGATGATGCAGAGCAGGGTGAGCAGGACGTCGGCGAGGACGGGATGGCGCGCCCAGAAACGACGGAACACCCCGGGAGGACGAGGGAGCCGCAGCCCCTCGTCCTCCCGGACGGTGTCCGTTCTGCGTCGCGTCGCCGGCACCCGGTCTCCTACGCGTCGCGCGTGCGGAGGACGGCCCAGGCGGCCAGCAGGCCGCCGACCACCCAGCAGCCCAGCGTGAGGTAGGCGACCGGAGCGTCGAGCGTCGCCGTGTCACCGGGCAGGATCGCGTTCTGCGCGGCGGCGACCGGCAGGTAGGCCGAGGCGTCGATCACCCAGGCCCAGGCCTCGCCGGCCATCGAGAAGAAGCTCGCGACGATCGGGAGCACGAACAGCAGACCGACCGTCGCCGCGATCGCCCCGGCGCCCGAGCGCAGGATGAAGCCGAAGGCCACACCGATCAGCGCGAAGACGGCCATGGCGAGCGAGGCGACCACGATCGGCAGGACGGAGCTCGAGGGGTCCGACCAGTCGATGCCCCGCTCGCGTCCCGCGACCACGGCGGAGACGGCCGCCGCCGCGGCACCGAAGATGACCAGCGACGACACGAACAGGAAGCCCGCGAGCACGAGCGACTTCGCCAGCAGCACGGACCCGCGGATCGGGTCGGCTGTCAGCGTCGAGCGGATCATGCCCGTGGAGTACTCCCCGGTCACCGAGATCGCGCCGATGATACCGGCGAGCAGCATCGTGAACTGGATAGGCATGACGACGGCCTGGATCGGGTCGAACCCGGGGGCGTCGATCGCCTGGGCGATGAGGACGGCGATGCCGATCGTGAGCACGGCGGCGATCGCGATGGACCACCACGTCGACCGGAGGGTGGTGAGCTTGATGGCCTCGCCGCGCACGGCGCGCGCGAACGTGAGGCGCCGGCCGGAGTCGGCGACGGGGGGTGCGACGGCCGGGGTCGTCACGGCGGGGGCGGCGGTCATGAGAGCTCCTTCGTGCGGTACTCGACGGCGTCGCCGGTGAGGGCGAGGTAGGCCTCTTCGAGGGATCCGGTGGTCGGGGTGAGTTCGTGCAGCGGGATCCCCCGCTCCGCGGCGAGGTCGCCGATGCGCGCCGCCGGGAGCCCCGCGATGTCGAGCAGATCGGGAGCCGCGCTGACGATCTCCACGTCGGGACCGCCCACGGCGGCCACGAGGTCGGTCGGGCGCGGCGTCCGCACGCGCACTCGGTTGGTCGTCCACGAACGGACCAGCTCGGCGAGCGGGGCATCGGCGAGGACCTTGCCCCGTCCCATCACGATGACATGGTCGGCGGTCTGCGCCATCTCGCTCATGAGGTGACTGGACAGCAGCACCGTCCGGCCCTCGGAGGCGGCGTGTCGCACGAACTGCCGCACCCAGCGGACGCCCTCCGGGTCGAGGCCGTTGACGGGCTCGTCGAGGATGAGGGTGTGCGGATCGCCCAGCAGTGCGGAGGCGATCCCCAGGCGCTGCCCCATGCCGAGGGAGAACTTCCCGGCGCGCTTCCGGGCGACCGAGCCGATGCCGGCGAGCTCGATGACCTCGTCGACGCGGGAGGTGGGGATGCCGTGCGTGGCGGCCATCGCGCGGAGGTGATCGCGCGCCGTCCGTCCGGTGTGCACCGCCTTCGCGTCCAGCAGCACGCCCACCTCGGTGAGCGGTGCGCGGAGCTTGCGGTACTCCCGCCCGGCGACGGTCGCCGTCCCGGCCGTCGGACGGTCGAGCCCGACGATCATGCGCATGGTCGTCGACTTCCCTGCGCCGTTCGGTCCGAGGAAGCCGGTGACGCTGCCGGGCTGCACGGTGAAGGACACGCCGTCCACGGCGGTCTTGTCCCCGAATCTCTTGGTGAGGCCTTCTGCGGTGATCATGGGTTCCACGCTACGGATCGGCGGGTCGCGGCGCGTCCTCCCGGAGGACGATTCCCGGAAGCGGTGGGATCGTCCTCCGGGAGGACCGTGTGGGGGAGGACGGGTGGGCTGCGTCGCTCCGATAGTGTCGACAGGTGACCCCCGCCCGCCGACTCCCCGCTCCTCTGGCCCTCGGGGGAGCCGTCGCGATCGGGGTCATGACCGCGGTCCAGGCGCGCATCAACGGCGTGCTGGGCGTGCGTGTCGACAACGGCATCGTCGCCGGTTTCCTGTCCTTCGCGGTCGGGCTCGTGGCGCTCGCCGTGGTCATCTCGTTCCTGCCCTTCGCCCGGCGCGGCGCAATGCGCCTCGGACGGGGGATCCGGGAGCGCAGCATCCCGTTCTGGATGCTCCTCGGCGGTGCCTGCGGTGCGCTCACCGTGTCCACTCAGGGGTTGACGGCGGGGATCCTCGGCGTCTCGCTCTTCACCGTCGGCGTCGTCGCGGGACAGACCCTGCACGGCCTCGTCCTCGACCGCATCGGCTTCGGCCCGGCCGGCGTCGTGGCCGTGACCCCCGGTCGCGTGATGGGCGGCGTGCTGGCCCTCGCCGCGGTCGGCATCTCCCTCTCCGGCGATGTGCTCGCGACCGCCCCGCTGTGGATGCTGCTGCTTCCGTTCGCCGCCGGCGTGGGCATCGCCTGGCAGGCGGCGACCAACGGGCGGCTGGCCCAGCGCGTGCAGTCGCCGATCGCCGCCACCCTGATGAGCTTCATCGCTGGCACCCTGGTGCTGGCGGTCGCCGCCGGCACCAGCGTCGCGGTGCGGGGGTGGCCGGCCGCGCTGCCGACCGAGCCCTGGCTCTATCTCGGCGGTTTCCTGGGGGCCGGCTACATCCTGCTCGGCGCGTTCATCGTCGCGCACACGGGCGTGCTGCTGATGGGCCTGGGCTCGGTGCTCGGGCAGCTCGTCACGTCCGTCGTGATCGACCTGCTCTGGCCGGCGCAGGCGGGACCGGCACTGTGGCAGGTGATCGCGATGGTGATCGTGGCGGTCGGCTCAGTCCTCGTCGCGGTGCCCTGGCGTCGCCGCCGGCTCTAGGAACCGCTCTTCTTGGCGGCCTTCTTCGCCTTCTTCTTCGCCTTCTTGCGGGCCTTCTTCTCCGCCGTGGCGGCCTTCTTGTCCGCGGCCTCCCGCGCGGCTTCCTCCGCAGCCGCCCGGGCTTCGGTGGAGAGCTTCGGCGGGCGGGTCAGGAGGGCGCGGGCGTCGACGGTCTTGCGTCGGCCCGGGCTCTTGCCCTCCGGCTTCGCGCCGACGTAGAGCCAGCCGAGGAGTTCCTCGTCCGGACCCAGTCCATGCATCCGCGCGACCGGCTCCGAGCGCGTGTAGTGCCCGGTGCGCCAGATGACGCCCCACCCCGCCTCATCGAGCAGCAGGCTCAGCACATGGGCGACGCCGGAAGCCACCGCCTCCTGCTCCCAGCGCGGTACCTTCTCGCTCGGGCGGTAGCTCGCGACCACCGCGATGAGGAGCGGAGCACGCAGCGGCTTCGTGGACGGCTCCGCGTCCCCCTGCGCCTCGGCGATCGCGGCGCCGAGCGCCTCACGGTCCGCGCCGCGGAGTTCGATCAGACGCCAGGGGCGCAGCGACGAGTGGTCGGCGACGCGGCCCGCAGCGCCGACGAGCGTCACCAGCTCCTCACGTCCGGGAGCGGTGTCGCCGACCTTCGACCAGGACTGCCGTGCGCGGACGGCGTCGAGGGCGCTCACGACTCGTCGGGCGTGAAGTTCAGTGCGATCGAGTTCATGCAGTAGCGGTCACCGGTGGGCGTGCCGAAGCCGTCGGGGAAGACGTGGCCGAGGTGCGAGCCGCACGACGCGCAGCGGACCTCGGTACGGACCATGCCGAGGCTGTCGTCCTCGAGCAGCTCCACCGCATCCGGGCGGACCGACTCGTAGAAGCTCGGCCAGCCGCAGCCAGAGTCGAACTTGGTGCCGCTCTTGAAGAGCTCCGCACCGCAGGCGCCGCAGGTGTAGAGGCCGGCGCGCTCCTCGTCGAGCAGCTCACCGGTCCAGGCGCGCTCGGTCGCCGCCTGGCGCAGCACGGCGTACTGCTCCTCGCCGAGCTCTTCGCGCCACTCGTCTTCGGTCTTGTTCACGCTGTAGGGCATCGTGTCCTCCTGAGTCCCTTCCATTCTCCCTTGTGCGGAGCCTTCGTGGCGCTCCGCGTCAGAATGGACGAATGACCGACGCCGTGCACGAGCGCTATGCCCGATTCGCCGCGATGGAGGCGCCGGCGCGCAGCGCGCTGTATGCGGAGTGGGCGGCGGGGGTCGCCGAAGACCAGGAGATCACACACCTCCTCCAGCGGATCCCCGCGACCCGACGTCAGCCTCCCCTCGTCTTCGCCGTGTCCCGCCTGCTCGGCGCCGGTCATGGGCCGTACTCGGAGTGGCGTCGCTTCGTCCTCGCGCACGCCGACCGGCTCGTCGAGGAATGCACGCGGCGCGCGCTCCAGACCAACGAGCCGCTGCGTACCGCCGCGCTGCTCCCGGTGCTCTCCGAGATCGACGGACCCCTCGCTCTGCTGGAGGTCGGTGCCTCCGCCGGCCTCTGCCTGTACCCCGATCGCTATTCGTATCGCGTCATCGACGGAGACGGACTCGTCCGTCAGGCGCTCGATCCCCTCGACGGCCCCTCGTCGGTGGTGCTCGAGAGCGTCGTCTCCGGCGACCTGCCGTCGCTGCGGATGCCCGAGGTCGTGTGGCGTGCGGGGATCGACCTCGCTCCGCTCGACGCCGCCGACGACGAGGATCGGCGCTGGCTGCGCGCTCTCGTGTGGCCGGGGGAGGAGGGGAGGGAGCAGCGCATCACGGCCGCTCTCGACATCGCGGCCGCCGACCCGCCTCTTCTCGTCGCCGGAGACGCGGCTGTCCACCTGGAGGACCTGGCGCGGGCCGCCCCGGCGGACGCCACGCTGGTGATCACGACGCCGGGCGTTCTCGTGCACATCCCGCGGGCGGAGCGCGAGGCGCTGGTCGCGAGGATCGCGGCGCTCCCCGCGCGCTGGGTCACGATCGACCCGCCCGCCCTGCTCGACGTCTGGGATCCGCCGGTCGCCGCGGAGACGTGGCCCGGGTTCGTCGTCGCGCTCGACGGTCGGGTGCGCGCCGCAGCCGATCCGCTCGGCGCCCGGTGGGAGTGGCGCGCGGGCGAAACGCCGACCACGACCTAACCTGAGGGCATGCCCGCAGACCACCTCACGGAGCGCGATCGCGCGATCCTCGCCCTGGAGGCCGCCTGGCCGCGCCACGGCGGCATGAAGGAGGAGGTCATCCGTACGCGGCTGGGGATGAGCGCGGCGCGCTACTACCAGCTCCTCGGTCGGCTCATCGACTCGGAGGCGGCCCTCGCCTTCGATCCGATCCTCGTCGGCCGCCTGCGTCGGCTGCGGGATGCCAGGAGCGCCCGGCGATCGGCGCGGGTCCCCGGCTTCACGGGCTGACCCGACCCGCGGCACGCGATCAGGCTCGTCGCGGAACGGTTTGCCAGGGACGTGCCGCTAGCATCGAGGGGTGTCCAAGCCCCCCCGTGACCGTTTCGACGAGGTCCCCCGTTCCACCGGACGCGTGGGAGCACACCGCGCCGAAGCCCCGGGCATGAACGGCTGGGTCGTGCTGCTGTGGTCCTTCGTCGCCGCTCTCGTGCTCATCATCGCCGGCATCTTCGGCGCCCTGGCCGTCATGGGACGGATCGACCTCTTCCCGGAGGCGGCGCCGTCCGCGGCCCCCACGCCTGAGCAGACCGGGGTGATCGACCCGAGCTATTCGGTGCTCATCCTCAACGCGACCCCGGACAGCGGGCTGGACGATCAGATGCGCGACACCCTCATCAACGCCGGGTGGGCGGCGGCGACCGTGCTCGCCAGCGACAGCGCCAGCGACGACTTCGAGACGACGACCGTCTACTACGTCAGCGCCGAGGACGAGGAGGCGGCGAAGGGCCTCGCCGGCGTCATCGGCGGTGCCGAGGTGCAGCAGAGCGACTACTACGCCGGCCAGACGGAGGACGGGCAGAAGCAGCTCACCATCGTGATCGGCGTCGACCGGGCCGCGTCGGTGCCCGAGACTCCCGCGCCCTGACGCCCGTCTCCCTCCCGGATTGTGCGGCTTGCACTCGATGGTGTCGAGTGCCAGAATGGCGTTAGCACTCTCTCACTCTGAGTGCTAAACCCACCGTCTACGTCCAGGAGGGACGACAAAACTCATGGCAAAGATCATCGCCTTCGATGAGGAGGCCCGCCGCGGCCTCGAGCGTGGCCTCAACATCCTCGCCGACGCGGTCAAGGTGACCCTCGGCCCGCGTGGTCGCAACGTCGTGCTCGAGAAGAAGTGGGGCGCCCCCACGATCACGAACGACGGTGTCTCCATCGCCAAGGAGATCGAGCTGGACGACCCGTACGAGAAGATCGGCGCGGAGCTCGTCAAGGAGGTCGCCAAGAAGACCGACGACGTCGCCGGTGACGGCACGACGACCGCCACGGTGCTCGCCCAGGCCCTGGTCCGCGAGGGGCTGCGCAACGTCGCGGCCGGCGCCGACCCCATCTCGCTCAAGCGCGGCATCGAGAAGGCCGTCGCCGCGATCACCGAGGAGCTGCTGAGCACGGCGAAGGAGATCGACTCCAAGGAGCAGATCGCCGCGACCGCCTCCATCTCGGCCGCCGACCCGGCGATCGGCGAGCTCATCGCCGAGGCCATCGACAAGGTCGGCAAGGAGGGTGTGGTCACCGTCGAGGAGTCGCAGACCTTCGGCACCGAGCTCGAGCTCACCGAGGGCATGCGCTTCGACAAGGGCTACCTGAACCCATACTTCGTCACGGACCCGGAGCGCCAGGAAGCCGTCTTCGAGGACCCGTACATCCTCATCGCGAACCAGAAGGTCTCCAACATCAAGGACCTCCTGCCCATCGTCGACAAGGTGATCCAGGACGGCAAGGAGCTCGTCATCATCGCCGAGGACGTCGAGGGTGAGGCCCTCGCGACCCTCGTGCTGAACAAGCTCAAGGGCATCTTCAAGTCGGTTGCCGTCAAGGCTCCCGGCTTCGGCGACCGCCGTAAGGCGCA
This sequence comes from Microbacterium meiriae, assembly GCF_032364335.1. Lineage (NCBI taxonomy): Bacteria > Bacillati > Actinomycetota > Actinomycetes > Micrococcales > Microbacteriaceae > Microbacterium > Microbacterium meiriae. Next base: position 2,592,379 of record NZ_CP133984.1, on the reverse strand, counting down.
GCTGCAGGACATCGCGATCCTCACGGGCGGCCAGGTCATCACCGAAGAGGTGGGCCTCAAGCTCGAGAACGCCACGCTCGACCTGCTCGGCCGTGCGCGCAAGGTCATCGTCACCAAGGATGAGACCACGATCGTCGAGGGTGCCGGCGAGGCCGACCAGATCGAGGGCCGCGTCACGCAGATCCGTCGCGAGATCGAGAACACCGACAGCGACTACGACCGCGAGAAGCTGCAGGAGCGCCTGGCGAAGCTCGCCGGTGGTGTGGCCGTCATCAAGGCCGGCGCTGCGACCGAGGTCGAGCTCAAGGAGCGCAAGCACCGCATCGAGGACGCCGTCCGCAACGCGAAGGCGGCCGTCGAGGAGGGCATCGTCCCCGGTGGTGGCGTCGCGCTCATCCAGTCCGGCACGAAGGCGCTCGACGCTCTCTCGCTCGAGGGCGACGAGGCGACCGGTGCGAACATCGTCCGCGTCGCGATCGAGGCACCGCTGAAGCAGATTGCGCTGAACGCCGGTCTCGAGCCGGGCGTCGTCGCCAACAAGGTCTCCGAGCTCCCCGCGGGCCAGGGCCTGAACGCCGCCAGCGGCGAGTACGGCGACATGTTCGCACAGGGCATCATCGACCCGGCGAAGGTCACGCGTTCCGCGCTGCAGAACGCCGCGTCGATCGCCGGTCTGTTCCTGACGACGGAGGCCGTCGTCGCCGACAAGCCGGAGAAGGCTGCTGCTCCCGCGGGTGACCCCACGGGCGGCATGGACTTCTGATCCTCTGACAGGATCGGAGACCCCGGTCTCACCGACAGAAAGCCCCCGGCTCCGGCCGGGGGCTTTCTGCGTGTCCCTCAGCGGAACAGGCTCGCCGAGTACTGATCTGCGTCGGCGTACTGGGTGGCCACGGCGCCGAGCGAGGTGCCGATACCGTCCAGGACGAGCTCGACGTGCTGCTGGGCGCCCTGCCACTCCTCCGCGCATCCCTGGAACGCCGTGGCGGCGGTGCCGACCCAGGCGGTCTGCAGGTGCCTGAGCTGCGACATGAGGGTGGCGGATTCGGCGCGCAGACGCTCGATGGTGGCGCGCGTCGCGGCTTCGGCCGCGTGGACGGCGTCGGTGTCGACGGTGAAGACGGTCATGGGAACTCCCTTCGAGGAAACCCCGACGATACGCAGGCGGCAGTCCCGGGGCGCCCGGAGAGGGAGCGCGGCACCGCGGACGGGAGAACGCCGCGGTGCGAGCCGACTGTGCAGAAGAGGCGGTTACGGCAGGTCGAGGCGGTCGAGCGGCTGCGTGTCCTCGAGGAGATGCTCCGGGGTCGAGCGCGCCGGCGCCAGTGGCAGCGTCACGGTGAAGGTGGCTCCGCCTCCAGGGCTCTCGGAGACCGTGATGTCGCCGTTCAGAGCCTTGAGGATGGAGGCGACGATGGCGAGCCCGAGACCGGATCCACCGGTCTCCCGTGCCCGGGACGTGTCGGCGCGCCAGAACCGCTCGAAGATCTGCTCCCGGATCTGCGGGGGGACACCCTCGCCGTGATCGACGATCGAGATGCTCGCGGTCCCGGCGACGCGGTCCGAGTCCACCACGATCTCGATCGGGCTGTCCTCCGGGGAGAAGCGGCGCGCGTTCCCCAGGAGATTCGTGACCACCTGGCGGACCTTGTTCTCCTCGCCGAGCACGATCGGCGGTGTCCGGACCGGGATGTCCGCGACCTCGGTGAAGTCGATGGCGGGGGGCTGCTCCGGCGTGCGCGGACGGCGGCGCAGCCGCGACAGGGTGGCCCGGGGCCGGGTCTTGGGTGCGGGGTCCTGGGCGATGGGCACCACGGGCGTGCGGATGGGGGCGGTCGGGACGTTCTCGACCGTCCTGTCGATCACGGAGATCACGCGTCCGGGCGCCGCGGCGCGCACGTCGAGGGCGGCGTCGCGGGCGATGGGGCGGAGGTCGAGAGGGACGATCTCCGGCTCGCGCTCCTCGTCCAGCCGTGCGAGCGCGAGGAGATCCTCCACGAGCACGCCCATGCGGATCGCCTCCTTCTCGATGCGCTCCATCGCCCGAGCGGTGTCCTCCTCGCCCTTAATCGCGCCCATGCGGTACAGCTCGGCGTACCCGCGCACGCTGACGAGCGGGGTCCGCAGCTCGTGACTGGCGTCTCCGATGAACCGGCGCATGTGCTGCACCGTGCGGTCGCGTTGGGCGAGGGAGCGGTCCACGCGGTCGAGCATCGTGTTGATGGCCGCGTTCAGGCGGCCGACCTCCGTGGTCGGCTCCAGGTCGGTGAGCCGCTGTCGGAAGTCGCCGGCCGCGATCGACATGGCGGTCTGCTCTACCTGGCCGAGCCGGCGGAAGGTCAGCGTCACGAGGCCGCGGGTGAGCAGCGCCGCGACGAAGATCGTGAAGAGGGCGATGGTGATGTAGATGCCGAAGTACTGGCTGATGATGCGGTCGGCTTCGGCGAGGGGGAGCGCCACCATCTGGATGCTGAGCGGGTCGCCCTCCTGCTGCACGACCGCGGCAGCAGCGTGGTAGACGCCGCCGTCCGCGTCCTCGAGCGCGAGGACCTGCTCCTCATTCGCCTGGGCGTCGGAGAGCGAGTACTCGGCGGGGAAGACTGGAGCTCGGCCCGACGCGCTCGGCGCGGTCGCGCGGAGGGCGCCCTCCGCGTCGTAGACCGCGAACGAGAAGTCACGCGGCTTCTCGTCTCTCGGCGTGTATGTGGTGACGCCGTCGATCGTCGTCGTGTCGAAGTAGCGGTTGACGAGGTCGCTGGTCACCAGCGCAGGGAGCTGCGCGTTGATGTTCTCCACCAGGGCGTTCCGCAGCAGCGGTACGGTCCCGATGCCCGCGACGAGGAGGCCGAGCGCGAGGACGGCCACGGTGACGCCGGTGACCTTGGCGCGGAGGCTGATGCGCCGCCACCACGCGGTGACCGCATCCGGCTTGTGCGCCATGCGGTCCTCCCTGCTGCGACGGCGGTGCCGTCCGGGGACGGCGGCTGCGGGCTCGACGGTCTCAGACCGTCTTGCCCACCTTGAGCATGTACCCGAAGCCGCGCTTCGTCTGGATCAGCGACTCCTCGGTGTGCGGGTCGATCTTGCGGCGGAGGTACGAGATGTAGCTCTCCACGATGCCGGCATCGCCGTTGAAGTCGTACTCCCAGACATGGTCGAGGATCTGCGCCTTCGACAGCACCCGGTTCGGGTTCAGCATGAGGTAGCGCAGGAGCTTGAACTCGGTCGGGCTCAGGTCGATCGGCTCCTTGCCGACGTGCACGTCGTGCGTGTCTTGGTCCATCGAGAGCTCGCCCGCGCGGATGATCGACTCCTCGTCGGCCTGCATGGTGCGGCGGAGGATGGCCTGGGCCCTGGCGACGATCTCGTCCAGGCTGAACGGCTTGGTGACGTAGTCGTCGCCACCGGCGTTCAGTCCCTCGATCTTGTCCTCCGTACCGTCCTTGGCCGTGAGGAAGAGGATGGGTGCGGTGAAGCCGGCGCCGCGGAGGCGCTTGGTCACGCTGAACCCGTTCATGTCGGGGAGCATGACGTCGAGGATGATGAGGTCCGGCTCCTCTTCGAGGACAGCGGAGATCGTGGCGGCGCCGTTGGCCACCGTCTTCACCTGGAACCCGGCGAAGCTGAGACCCGTGGAGAGCAGGTCGCGGATGTTGGGCTCGTCGTCGACGACCAGGATGCGCGCAGCAGTCATGACCCCATTATGGTGACTTCGGCCATGCGCGGGCTGATTATCCTGCGGAACGGCGTGGATGCGGTCGATCCGTCGGCAGGTGGATGTGCTGCACAGGCGGTCGGGGGAGGATCGAGGCATGAGTTCGATCGAGGACGCCACCGCCGCCCCCGTCACCCCGTCCGCCGCGTCTCCTGAGGGGTCCGACGGAGGGCTCGAGTACCACCGTCTGGCGCTCCTCCGCCCGCGCCCCCGGTGGTGGAAGCCGCTGCTCACCGGACTCCTCGGCATCGCGTTCTACCTCGCGATCCTCGTGCTCGTGATCGTGCCGCTGGTCATCGTGTCCGCCCTCGTCCCGGGCTGGGCGGCGGAACTGCAGATGCTGTTCCGGACCACCGCCTACTTCCAGCTCGATCGTCCGTGGCTCCTCGTGGCGCTGGTGCTCCCGCTTATCCTCATGATCCCGGCTCTGCTGCTCGCCTCGCGGGTGGTGCAGGGGCGGGGCGTCGGCCTGCTCTCCTCGGTCACCGGGCGGCTGCGGATGGGGTGGCTCGGCCGGACCCTCGTGCTGGCACTCGCCGTGTTCCTGGTCTACTTCGCCGTGGTGCTCGGCTGGTCGGCCGCCGCCGGCGACGCGGTGACGCCCGACTTCTCCCACCCGGGGCTGCTGCTCATGGTGGTGCTCCTGCTCGTGCTGATCCCGTTCCAGGCCGCAGCGGAGGAGTACGTCTTCCGGGGGTACCTCATGCAGCTCGTCGGGAGCTGGCTGAGGCACCCCGCCTTCGCGATCCTGCTGCCGGTGCCGCTGTTCGTGCTGGGGCACGGCTACGACGTCTGGGGTGCGGCGAGCGTCGGCCTCTTCGCCGTCGTCGCCGCCTGGCTGACGTGGCGCACGGGCGGTCTGGAGGCGGCGATCTCGCTCCACATCGTCAACAATCTGCTGATCTTCCTGCTCGGCTCCGTCGCCGTGGTCGATGCGAATGCGACCTCGGGCACGCCGGTCGATCTCCTCGGATCCGCGCTGGCGATGCTCGTCTTCGCCGGCGTCGTCGACCGCTGGGCCCGCCGCCGGGGCATCGAGCGGACCGCAGCGATCACCGACGGCGCCGCGGGCACGCATCAGCTCCCGCGGATGCTGCGCGGCTGAGTGCCCGCACCGCCGTCAGGCGGCGATCGCCTCGGCGTCCATGATCGTGTAGCTGTAGCCCTGCTCCGCGAGGAACCGCTGCCGGTTCTGCGCGTAGTCCTGGTCGATGGTGTCGCGTGCCACGAGCGTGTAGAAGCTCGCGGTGTGGCCGGACTGCTTCGGACGGAGAAGGCGCCCGAGACGCTGGGCCTCCTCCTGCCGGGAGCCGAACGAGCCGGACACCTGGATGGCGACCGATGCCTCGGGGAGGTCGATGGAGAAGTTCGCGACCTTGGACACCACGAGCAGCGAGATGTCGCCCTCCCGGAATGCCCGGTACAGCTCCTCCCGCTCCTCGACCGGAGTGGACCCGGTGATCTGCGGGGCATCGAGCGCCTGCGAGAGCGCGTCGAGCTGGTCGAGGTACTGGCCGATGACGAGGATCTGCTCGCCCTGGTGAGCCGCGATCAGCTCGCGCACCGCATCGATCTTCGCCGGGGCGGAGGCCGCGAGTCGGTAGCGCTCGTCGTCGGTGGCCGCCGCGTACTCCAGGCGGTCCGCCGGGGGAAGGTCGACTCGCACCTCGAAGCAGGCGGCGGGGGAGATGAAGCCCTGCGCCTCGATCTGCTTCCACGGGGCGTCGAAGCGCTTCGGGCCGATCAGGCTGAAGACGTCGCCCTCGCGGCCGTCCTCACGGACCAGGGTGGCGGTGAGGCCGATCCGGCGCCGCGCCTGGAGGTCGGCGGTGAGCTTGAACACGGGCGCCGGCAGCAGGTGCACCTCGTCGTACACGATGAGGCCCCAGTCCAGCGCGTCGAGGAGGGCGAGGTGCGCGTACTCTCCCTTCCGCTTCGCGGTGAGGATCTGGTACGTCGCGATCGTGACGGGTTTGACCTCCTTGGCCTGCCCGGAGTACTCGCCGATCTCCTCAGGGGTGAGGCTGGTGCGCTTGAGCAGCTCGTCCCGCCACTGCCGCGCGGACACCGTGTTCGTCACGAGGATGAGGGTCGTCGTCTTGGTGGCCGCCATGGCCCCGGCGCCGACGATCGTCTTGCCCGCACCGCAGGGGAGCACGACCACGCCCGAGCCGTCCTTCGAGAAGGCGTCGACGGCGTCCTGCTGATATGGGCGGATGGCCCACCCGTCCTCGGCGAGCTCGATCTCGTGAGGCGTGCCTGGCGTGTACCCGGCGAGGTCCTCCGCCGGCCAGCCGATCTTCAGCAGCTCCTGCTTGATCTGACCGCGTGCCCAGGCGTCCACGACGAACGTGTCCGGCGTCGGGTGCCCGATGAGCAGCGGCTGGATGCGCTTGTTGTTCGCGACCTGGGCCAGCACGGCGGGGTCGGTCGAGCGCAGGATGAGCACGCCTTCGTCGTCGCGCTCGATGACCAGGCGGCCGTACCGGTTGACCGTCTCGCGCAGGTCGACGGCGACCGAGGGCGGGACGGGGAAGCGCGACCAGCGGTCGAGCGTCTCCAGCATGTCCTCGGCGGTGTGGCCGGCGGCGCGGGCGTTCCACAGCCCGAGCCGCGTGATCCGGTACGTGTGGATGTGCTCGGGCGCACGCTCCAGCTCGGCGAAGATCGCGAGCTCGTGGCGGGCGCTCTCGGCGTCGGCGTGGGCGACCTCGAGGAGCACGGTGCGGTCGCTCTGGACGATCAGGGGGCCATCAGACATAGCTGACCAGTCTACCGGCCCCTGGCTGCACGGGGCCTAGGTCGGGACGACGGTCGCGGCGCGGATGCTCGACACGGGCAGGGTGCGCTCGACATCGGCCGCCCTGTCCCTTCCCCGCAGCCGCCCGCCGCCGATCCCGGTGGCTTCGAGGAGGAGGTCCCTGGTGGATCCGTCCGGCATGCCGACCGTCACCCGCAGCACGGCCTTCGCGCGCACCGCCGCCTCCAGCTCCCTGTCCAGCCACGCGGCGTCCGCGTCGGGTCCCTGGCGTTCGCGCAGCCGCGCGATCAGCGGTGCGTAGTCGGGGGCGGGGGCGGGGTCGGGTACGGCAGCCGGGTGTCGCGTGCGTACAGCGACGGTCCCGTCGCGATCGACGAGGGTCGCGGGGTACCTGGCGTCGGTCAGCGCCCAGTAGACCGTGTCCTGCCCGACCTTGGTCGTCAGCGAGCCGACGTGCGCGGTGAGCCCGAGCGGCCGGAGCGACTGGTCGACCGCCATGGCTTCGAGGAGGTGCGCATCCGTGCTCTCCACCCGCGTGCGCCCCGTCTCCTCGTCCACGGAGACCCGCACGAGCCCGTGGCGCTGGCCGGTCTGCGCGACGAGGTAGCCGAGGGGCTGCGGAATGCCCGTGAGCGAGATCTCGCCGAGGAACCCCAGGATCGAGGCCTCGTCCTCCCCTGCGGCGAACGCATGTGCGACCGACTCCGCGGTGAAGCGGTACGACGAGGCCTGGGAGGCGGACTCCCGACGGGCCATGGTCCGCAGCCGCACGTCCAGTGCAGGCTGCAGGGGGCCCGGGGCGATCGCGGTGAGGTCGTTCTGGAGGAAGATCCGGTCCACCTCCGCGGGTAGGAGCGCCGAAAGGGCGGAGGGCTCGGCCGCCTCGCCGCGCCGCAGCGCCGCGGACCACGGGGGCTCGGAGCCGTCCTCCGCGATGAGGCCGAGAAGACGAGCGGCCTCGAACTGCCGAACCGCCTCCTCCGGCCAGGCCGGATCCCAGGGATGGGCGAGGGGCCATTGACTCGGCGGCAGCCACCCTCCCGTCGCCGTGCGGATCCCGCGGGGGAGCGTGTCACGGAAGGCGGTGGCCAGGAGGTTCCAGCGTGCGGGCGCGGGGGAACGGAGCCAGTCCTCAGCGGCCGGGGTGGTGCGCAGCAGGCGCTCGACGGGAGCGGCGAGACCGGCGCGCACGGCGAGCGCCACCAGCGGATCGACGCTCTCGACATCGAGGCCCGTCTCGGTGAGCTGACGCTTCTGGCCCGCGCTCACCGCACCGCCCATGAGGAGGGTGAACGGCTGCTCCCTGGCGAGGAGCAGGATGTCGGCGAGCACGCCGACGGTGGTGAAGGCGCGCTCCGCGGCGTGCGCGGAGACGGACTCCTCCGCTGCCGGTGCGGGGGTCTCGTCGAGGGGAGCAGGCCGAGACCTCCCGGCCACCGCCTCGGCGACGGGCGGGTGCGGTGTGCCGTCGGCGCGGAGCAGGGCGAGCGCGGTCAGACGCTCGCGGCCGGCGCCGGCTCCGTCTCCCGCCACGGCGTCGACGAGCGCGGCGGCCTCCGCGGCGGTCAGGGCGGGCAGCGCACGGCCGATCGACGCGGCGTCCAGCAGGGCCTCGGCCGCGTCGAAGAGATCCTGCCAGGCGACATCGGGACGCACACCGCGCGCGGTCAGCAGCGCCGTCAGCTCGTCATCGCTCGCCGCGGCCAGGTCGTCGGCCAACGGGCGTGCGTGCGTGCTCATCGATGCGGCCTCAGCGACGCGACTCGGCGCGACCCTTCCGCACGAAGCTCATCACCAGCAGCGCGATGATCATGACGAAGGCGAGCGGCAGCCCCCAGTAGGGGATCGCGGCGATCACCGGCCACAGGCCCTCACCGAACGCGGCCCTGTCCATGCCGAGCGCGGTGCCGATGATGATGACGAAGAAGCAGATCACCGACGCGGCCGCGATACCGAGCGCGGTGAACGCCAGGATGCGGTCGATCCGACGGATGGGGACCTCCGGTCCGGGACTCTGCGTACTCATCCGCCCCAGCCTACTCGCACGCGCGGGAGCGGTTCCGTTCCGCCCGTGACCGGTAGGCTGGGGGACACGCGCACGAGCGCGCTCCGTCCGCATTCGATCCAGCGAGGTTCTCCCATGCCCACCGGCAAGGTCAGGTTCTACGACGAAGACAAGGGTTTCGGCTTCATCGCCAGCGATGACGGCCAGGACGTCTTCCTGCACGCCTCCGCGATGCCGGCCGGCACCGCGGTGAAGGCGGGTGCGCGCGTGGAGTTCGGCGTGGCCGACGGCAAGCGCGGTCTCCAGGCGCTGTCGGTCCGGGTGCTCGAAGCGCCGCCCAGTCTCGCGAAGGCGAAGCGCAAGCCCGCCGACGACATGGCGATCATCATCGAGGATCTCGTGAAGCTCCTCGACGGCATCGGCGGCGACCTGCGCCGCGGCCGCTACCCCTCCTCGAGCCACGGCCGCAAGATCGCGGCCGTCCTGCGCAAGGTCGCCGATGACCTCGAAGCCTGACGCCGACGCGCGGCTCGTCGGGGCGCACGACCTCGCGCTCGCCGCCCTGCGCGAGATCACCCCTGCCGCCACGGTCGGGCCGGCTGCCGGCTTCACGCCGGAGGAGGACGGATCCGTCTCCCTGCGATTCGAGAACCGGCTCCCCGGCTACCCCGGCTGGTACTGGACGGTGACGGTCGCCCGTGTCGAGGACGAGGAGCCCACCGTCCTCGAGGTCGAGCTGCTCCCCGGCGATGGTGCTCTGCTGGCCCCGGAGTGGGTGCCGTGGGCGGAACGCCTCGCCGAGTACCGCGCACACCAGGCGGAGCTGGCCGAGGCCGCCGCTGCCGGTGGTGAGGACGCCGACGGGGAAGAAGAGGACGCCGACGGCGACCTCGACGACGACGGCATCGACGATGACGAACTCGACGAGGACGGCTCCGACATCCTCCATGCCGGAGACCTCGACGGCGTGGACATCGACGAGCTCGACCCGTCCGATCAGGACGACGAACTCGACGCGTCCGATGAGGACGACGAGGACGACGAGGCAGAGGACTCCGAAGACGACGACGCCGACGCCCGCGATGCGGACGCCGGCGACGAAGAGGAGTGAGGCGGACGCTCAGCCGCCCAGGTTCTCCTGCACGAAGTCGATGGCCCGGATGAGCTGACGCACGTCGTCCGGCTCGATCGAGACGAACGTCGCCACCCGCAGCTGGTTGCGGCCGAGCTTGCGGTACGGCTCGGTGTCGACGATGCCGTTGGCGCGGAGCGCCTTGGCGATCGCCGCGGCGTCGACACTGTCGTCGAAGTCGATCGTCGCGACCACGGGTGAGCGGTGCGCCGGGTCGGTGACGAAGGGGGTCGCGACGGCGGACGCCTCCGCCCAGTCGTACAGCGCCGACGACGACTCCGCCGTGCGCGCAGCGGCCCAGGCGAGACCGCCGTTGCCGAGGATCCACCGCAGCTGGTCGTCCAGGAGGAGCAGCGTCGTGAGCGCAGGGGTGTTGAGCGTCTGGTTGAGCCGCGAGTTGTCCACCGCGTGCTTCAGGCTCAGGAACTCCGGGATGTAGCGTCCCGAGGCGGCGATCCGCTCGATGCGGTCGATCGCGGCCGGAGACACGGCGGCGAACCAGAGCCCGCCGTCCGAGCCGAGGTTCTTCTGCGGGGCGAAGTAGTAGACGTCGGCCTGCGTCATGTCGACGTCGATGCCGCCCGCGGCGCTCGTCGCGTCGATCACCGTCAGGGCACCGTCGGCGCGGACGCGCTCGATCGGCGCGGCCACGCCGGTCGAGGTCTCATTGTGCGGCCACGCGTAGACGTCGACGCCGTCGACAGGTTCGGCCGCGCTCCGCGATCCGGGCTCGGCGGAGCGGACATCCGGCGCCTCGAGCCAGGGGGCTCCTGCCGCCTTGGCGAACTTGCCGCCGAACTCGCCGAACACGAGGTTCTGGCTGCGTCGCTCGATCAGGCCGAAGGCCGCGGCGTCCCAGAACGCCGTCGAGCCGCCGTTGCCCAGGATGATCTCGTAGCCCTCGGGGAGACGGAAGAGAGCGGCGAGCTGCTCGCGGACGCTGCCGACGAGGTTCTTCACCGGTGCCTGGCGGTGCGAGGTCCCGAGGACGGAGGCCCCCGTCGTGACGAGCGCCTCGAGCTGCGCGCCGCGCACCTTCGAGGGGCCGCAGCCGAAGCGGCCGTCTGTGGGCAGGAGGTCATGGGGAATCTCGATCGCCATGGCTAGATTCTAGGGGGATCCCGCCGTTCCTCCCGTCCGCGACCCCGTCCGATGTCGCCGGAGGAATGTAGGCTTGCCTAAGAACTTCCGGAGGGCCCACATGACGGATCTGATCGACACCACGGAGATGTATCTCCGCACCATCCTCGAACTCGAGGAGGAGAACATCGTGCCGCTGCGGGCGCGCATCTCGGAGCGCCTCGGGCACTCCGGACCGACGGTCTCGCAGACCGTCGGTCGCATGGAGCGCGACGGCCTCGTCGTGGTATCCGAGGACCGCACGCTCGAGCTCACCGACGCCGGGCGCCGGAAGGCCGTCGACGTGATGCGCAAGCACCGCCTCGCCGAGCGCCTGCTGTCCGACGTGATCGGGCTGGACTGGGCCTTCGTGCACGAGGAGGCCTGTCGCTGGGAGCACGTCATGAGCGAGCAGGTGGAGCGTCGTCTCGTCGAGCTGCTCGGGCACCCCACCGAGTCGCCGTACGGCAACCCGATCCCCGGTCTCGACCAGCTCGGCGACCTTCCCGCCCGCACCTTCGACGAGGGTGTGATCGGTCTCGTGCAGCGGCTGAACGCCGCAGGCGAGCCGGTCGAGGGGACGGTCCGCCGTCTCGCCGAGCCGGCCCAGGTCGACCCGGAGCTCCTGGAGCAGCTGCGTGACGCGGGCGTCGTGCCCGGGGCCCGCGGCGACTTCCGCTTCAACGAGGGCTATGTGCTCATCCAGATGGACGGCAAGGAGGAGGGTCTCGAGCTCCCCGTGGAGCTGGCCTCGCACATCTTCCTCGTCGGCGAACCGGCCTGAGAAGGCCTCACCGAGGATTGTCAGTTTCCCAGGGTGACATGATCGTTATCTTCCGGTAACCTCGGTCAGGTCCTCAGCGAAGAAGCCCGCTGGGGGCGAACCGCGAAGATCCGCCTTCCGGCTCGTCGTCTTCCCGACAGGGACGCACTCGAACCCGAGTAGTGCATCTCTGCCCTGGGGCAGAACGTCGACGGGCCAGCACCACCCGAGGTGCGAGGGCTCAGGAGGACCACGTTTTGGCCGCAGACATCGAACCGACCGCGAAGACATCTGAAGATCGAGTACCCGCCCGGCGCACCGGTGCACCGGTCAGTGCTCGGAAGATCGCAGCCCCCCTCCGGTCGGTGGCGATCTTCGGTGCTGTCGGCGCTCTCGTCGCCGCTGTCGCGCTGCCCGCCTACGCGGCGTCCAAGCCGACGGACGCCACGGCGCAGACCGTGCAGCAGCTCGCCGCGGTCGACGCGCAGTCGCTCGTCGTCGCGTCGGAGGCCACGGCCGCTCCGCTCGTGCGTGGTGCCTTCAGCGCGACCACGCCGGAGGAGATCGAGAAGAAGAAGGCCGAAGAGGCCGCCGCCGCCGCGGCGCGGGCCGCCGCTGCCGCTGCCTCCGCGTCCGCGTCCGCACCCTCGTCCGGCACCTTCAACACGGCCGGCTACGCACTCGTCGCTCCCGGCTCCGGCCAGGTCCGCTACCCGCTGCCGCTCGGCTCCTGGAACGTCAGCCGCACCGTCGGCGGCGGCCACAACGGCGCCGACATGCTCGCGCCCGCCGGCACGCCGATCTACGCCGCTGCGGCCGGCGTCGTGCGCGCCTCCGCCGAGAGCATCGGCGGCTACGGCGTCGCCGTCATGCTGGACAGCGTCGTGGGCGGTCAGCAGGTCCAGACCACGTACGGACACATGCTCTACGGGTCGCGCCAGGTGCAGGCCGGGCAGACCGTCGCCGCCGGACAGCTGATCGGCTATGTGGGCAGCACGGGGCGGTCGACCGCGAATCACCTCCATTTCGAGGTCTGGATCAACGGCGGCCTCGTCGAGCCGATGTCCTGGCTCTCCGTCAACGCCGGCTGACCGGGACACGTTCTCGAGCATTCATCTCCCGTTCCGCCTCGGTCCTCGCGGGATGGGTTAGCCTGAACCCGTCGTCATACAGGCGGGAGAGGCTGATGGAGCGAACACCGAGCATCCGAACCATGGACGCTCTCGGTCGTCACGTCCTTCGGCATTGCCCGCAGGGATGCCGCGGTGCTGCCGCGCGCGAAAGGCGCCGTCTGTAGACGGCGCCTTTTCTCATCCCTGCGAACACTCCTCCTCCTGCACGACGTCGTGTGAGTCGAGAGTGCCGGGAAGCCGTCCCGGCGGATCGAGAGGATGACGAATGCGCACACTGGTCCTGAACGCCGGATACGAGCCCTTGGCGATCGTGTCCTTCAAGAGAGCCCTCGTCCTGGTCATGAACGACAAGGCGACGGTCATCGAGAGAGTCGAGGACGACCCCGTCTGGGGAACCCACGGCGTCTACGATCGCCCGGCGGTGATCATCCTCTCCCGCTACGTGCGCGTCCCCCTCAGCCGTCGCGTGCCGGTCACCCGTCGCGGCGTGTTGCGGCGTGACGGGCATCGCTGCGGATACTGCGGCAAGGCCGCGGCGACGATCGACCACGTCCTGCCCCGCTCGCGCGGCGGCGCGGACTCCTGGGAGAACCTCGTCGCCTGCTGCCTGCGCTGCAACAACCTCAAGAGCAACCGCACCCCGCAGGAGATGCGGTGGCAGTTGCGGTTCACGCCGCGCCCGCCGCACGGGACGGCGTGGACGGTGCGCGGGGTGGAGCGCAGCGACCCCCGCTGGGAGCCCTACCTCGCCCTGGCCGCGTGAGAGCCAGCGCGAGGGCGCGCAGCCGTGGTCCCGTAGACTGGCTGTGCGCCCTCGTAGCTCAGCAGGATAGAGCAGCCCTCTCCTAAAGGGCAGGTCGCAGGTTCGAATCCTGTCGAGGGCACTCCCGCTTCCGCATGCGTCAGGGCTGCCCGCGCCGCCACAGCTTCGACGGCCACCAGATCGTCTTCCCGATGTCGTAGGCGAGTGCGGGCACGAGGAGCGAACGCACCACGAACGTGTCCAGCAGCACGCCGAACGCGACGATGAACGCGAGCTGCACGAGGAAGAGGATCGGGATCACCGACAGTGCCGCGAACGTCGCCGCCAGCACCAGCCCGGCGGAGGTGATGACGCCGCCGGTGATGGAGAGCCCGCGGAGGATGCCCTCCCTCGTCCCGTGCTGCTTCGACTCCTCCCGCACCCTCGTCATGAGGAAGATGTTGTAGTCGATGCCCAGGGCGACGAGGAACACGAAGCCGTAGAGCGGGACCGCGGGGTCGGCACCGGGGAAGTCGAAGATGCCGTTGAACACCAGCGCCGAGACGCCCATCGCCGTACCGAAGGACAGCACCGTCGTGAGGATCAGCAGCACCGGCGCCAGGATCGAGCGCAGGAGCAGCATCAGGATGATCATGATGACGACGAGGATCACCGGGATGATGAGGTTGCGGTCGTGGATGGACGCGTCGTTCGTGTCGATCGAGGTGGCCGTCACCCCGCCCACCACGGCTCCGATGTCGTCGAGCTCTCCGCGCAGCTCGCGCACGGTGGAGGCGGCCGCGGCGGAATCGGCCGCATCCGTCAGCGTCCCCTGCAGGAGCACCTGGCCGTCGACCGTCGTGGGCTCCGGAGCGGGGGTCCCGGGAGGGCCGACGGCCGTGATCCCGTCCGTCGTCACCGGGGCGGACCCGCTCGGGGAATCGGCCGCGGTGACGGTCACCCCGTCGATCCCGTCGTTCGCGAGGAGCACGTCGGCGGCATCCTGCAGGCGGTCCTCGTCCACGATCACGGAGACGGGGCTCCCTGAGCCGCCGGGGAAATGCTCACCGAGTGCGACCTGACCGTCGCGCGCCTCCGACGCTCCGAGCACGAGGTCGGACTGCGGGACGCCCTGTGCGTCGAGCTGTGTGACGCCGGCCGCGCCGGCGAGGAGGACGAGGGTGGTCGCGATCCAGATGACGCGGGGGCGCTTCTTGATGAGGCCCGACAGTCGCGCCCAGAGGCCGGTGGTGCGCATGCCGTGCTCCTCGGCCACGACCTCGGGCTCGAACCGGGGACGCCGGGGCCAGAAGACCGCGCGTCCGAACAACAGCAGCAGCGCGGGCAGGAGCGTGAGGGCCGAGAGCATCGCGAACACGATGCCGATCGCCGCGACCGGGCCGAGCGTGCTGTTCGACTTCAGGTCGCTGAGCAGCAGGCACAGGAGTCCCGCGATCACGGTGCCCCCGGAGGCGACGATCGGTTCGACCGATCCCTTCCACGCGGCGAGGAGGGCGACGCCCTTGTCCTGCGCGACCCTCAGCTCCTCCCGGAACCGCGCGACGAACAGGAGCGCGTAGTCGGTGGCGGCGCCGATCACGAGGATGAAGAGGATCCCCTGGGTCTGCCCGCTGAGCAGCAGGATCTCCCATTTCGCCAGCCACCACACGACGAGGAGCGCGACGCACAGCGCGAACAGGCTCGTGGAGAGCACGACGAGCGGCAGCAGGAACGAACGGTAGACGAGGACGAGGATCACGAGCACGGCGAGCAGGGCGACACCGAGCAGGAGTCCGTCGATGCCGGCGAACCCGGCGGCGAGGTCGGCTGTGAAGCCTGCCGGCCCCGTGATGTAGACCGTGATGTCGTCCGGTACCGCCGCGCGCAGCTCGTCGCCGAGAGCGGCGGTGGCATCGCTGAGCTCGGCGTCGCCGTCGATCGGGATGAAGGCCTGCACGGCCCGGCCGTCCTCGGAGGGGAGCGCGGGGGAGACGTCGTCAGTGACCCCCTCCACGTCCGGGGCGTCCGCCACGGCGGCGGAGATCGCCTCGAGTTCGGACGGCGTCAGCTCCTCCTCGGAGGTGAAGACCGCGATCGCCGGGATCGCGTCGCTGTCGGTGAACTCACCGAGGAGCTGCTGCACCGTCGTGGCGTCCGCGGACTCCGGCAGGTACGTCGTCTGATCGTTGGACGACACCTCGTCGACCTTGCCGAACAGCGGACCGCCGAAGGAGGCACCCGCCAGCCACACCAGGATGAGGGCGACCGGCAGGAACACGCGCAGCCAGGAGTGGCGTCGGGTGCGCTCGCGGGTCGGCGGCGTCGGTGCGGGGGCGGGGCGGGACATCGGGGTCCTTTCGGGAGAGGGGCGGGGCGCGAAGGGTCAGGAGACCCAGGCGAGGCTGAGGATCATCGTGGCGAGGAAACCGGCGATGTAGTTCAGTGCGATGAACCGGCGCCAGGCGCGGTTCGTGCCGGCCGAGGTCTCGTCGGTGACGTTCCACCACGGCGCGGCGTTGACGATGTAGGGCAGCGCCAGCACGGCGGCGAGCGGTCCCGGCCACGGGGTCAGCAGCATCGCACCGCCGGCGACGGCCCACAGCACGAGGGAGAGCCGGACGGTCGCCCTGGCGCCGATCACGGTCGCGATGGAGGAGATGCCACCCTCGCGATCGGGCCCGATGTCCTGCACGGCACCGAACGCGTGAGCGGCCATGCCCCAGAGGAAGAACGCGACGAGCACGAGGACGCTGGTCGTGGTGACGGGCGCTCCGGCGAGGGAGAGGCCGACGAGGGCGGGGCTGACGAAGTGCGTGCTGGAGGTCACGGAGTCCAGGAACGGGCGCTCCTTGAAGCGCAGCACCGGAGCCGAGTAGGCGAGGACGGCGAAGACGCTCACGGCGAGCCACAGCCACGACGCCGGGGCGCCGACGGCGAAGAGGTAGACCAGGGACGGCACGTTCGTGGCGGCCGCCGCCCACAGCGTCGCGCGGTGGATGCGCGGGGACAGCAGCGCGCCCTCGATCCCGCCCTTGCGGGGGTTCGCCAGGTCGGAGGCGTAGTCGAAGACGTCGTTGATGCCGTACATCGCGAGGTTGTACGGCACCAGGAAGTACAGGGTGCCGATCACGAAGGTCGCGTCGATCTCCCTGGTGCTCAGCAGGTAGGCGGCGGCGAAGGGGAAGGCCGTGTTGATCCAGCTGATCGGCCGGGACGAGAGGACGATCTGGGCGATGTCGTGGCCGATGCCGCCGCCGCGGGAGGTCTTCTCCGTCATGCGTGCTCCTCCCGGTCTGCGGCGGTGCGCGTCCGGGATCGGCGCGCGCGCAGGGCGGTCCACAGCGCGGGGAGCAGCAGCACCCCGGCCAGCGGATACGCGAAGTCCTCGAGCGGCGCGAGACCGATGTGCACGCCGGCGAGCTGCGTCGGCGCGTAGTGGAACAGCCCGGTGGCGATCATGATGGTGTCGAACACGGCGGTCAGCACGAGGAGAGCGAGCGCGGTGAGCGTGAGGGCGCCGAGGTGCGGGGTGCGCCGCGCTCCGACGCAGAGGGCGACCGCGGCCAGAGCGGCGACGGCGAGGAACACGGCGGACAGCTGCAGGTAGGTCATCGCGCCGCTCCCTCCCCGGCGCTGACCCGACGGCGATCCAGAAGCCGGACGGCGCCGCCGTAGAGCACCATCGTGCAGACGACGAGGAAGATCAGGAAGATCGGCTCCTCCAGGGGGAGCTCCGGAGCCAGGACGATACCCGTGGCGATCGCCGCCTCGCCGCGGAAGAAGATCCTCGCCGCGATGCCGGCCACGTCCCAGACGAGGAAGAAGGCGAGTCCGACGATCGTGACGATGGCCGCCGCCACGGCATCCCGCCAGAAGAAGAGACGGAACCGCCAGTCGAGCAGCAGCATGCAGCCGAGGGAGACGAGCAGGGCGGTCAGGTAGATCGCGCCCATCATGCCTTCTCGGGTGTGGCGGTTCGGGTGGCCGGCTCCGGCAACGGGCCGGGCGAGTGGTCGCCTCGGATGCGCTTGAGCACGATCTCGGCGCTGATGAGGCACATCGGCACGCCGACGCCGGGCGCGGTGGTCGCTCCCGCGTAGTACAGCCCCCGCACGCGCCGGGAGGCGTTCTGTGCGCGGAACATGGCGCTCTGCGAGAGGATGTGCGCGGGGCCGAGCATCCCGCCCCGCCACGAGTGGTAGTCGTCGCGGAAGTCGGCCGGACCCACCGTCTCCCTGACCACGATCCGCTCGCGCAGGTCGGGGATCCCCGACCACGCTGCGATCATGTCGATCGCGGCGTCCGCGGCCTTCTCGACCTTCGGCGAGCCGGCGCCGTCGCTCCCGCCGTGGCCGAGCTCGACGTCGGCCGGGACCGGGATCAGGACGAAGAGGTTCTCGTGCCCGGCCGGCGCGACCCCCGCGTCCGTCGCGCTGGGCCGACAGACGTAGGTGGACGCCGGCGTGGGGACGCCGGGGGTGCGACCGAAGATCGCGTCGAAGTTCGCATCCCAGTCGTCGGTGAAGAACAGCGAGTGATGGGGGAGCTCGGGCAGGGTCCCGCGGACGCCGAGCATCACGAGCACGCCGCCGGGTCCGCTCGTGCGCCGCGCCCACCAGGACTCCGGATAGGACTGCAGCGTGGGAGGCAGCAGCGCCGTCTCGGTGTGGTGGAGGTCGGCGCCGGAGACGACGATGTCCGCGTCCTCGACGTGCTGATGGCCGTCTCGGTCCGTCCAGCCGACGCCGGTCACGTGGGTCGCACCGTCTGCGTCCTGCGTGCGGATCCCGGTGACCTCGGCGCCCGTGACGATCCGCGCGCCGGCATCCTGGGCCAGCGCCGCCAACCGCTCGACGACACGCCAGAAGCCGCCCTGCGGATACAGCACGCCCTGGTCGAGGTCGAGAGCGCTCATCAGGTGGTACATCGCCGGCGCCGTCCGCGGGTCGGTGCCCAGGAAGACGGCGGGGTAGCCGAGGATCTGCCGCAGCACCGGGTGCCGGAAGCGCCGGGCGGCGAAAGCCTGGAGGCGGGTGCCGAGCAGCGAGAACAGTCGCGGCAGCGCGCGCACCACCTCGGGAGCGGCGAGCGTCCTGGTGCGGGTGAACGGATTGTAGAGGAAGTACCGCCTCGCCATGGAGCCGGCATCGTGGGCGGAGGCGAGATAGGTCTCGAGTGCCGCGGCGGAGCCCGGTTCCATCGACTCGAACAGCGCGGACACGGCTTCCCGCCCGGCGGGCACCGTCACGGGGTCGTCGCCGGACTCGGGCGAGCGGAAGACGCGGTACCCCGGATCCAGCAGCGTCAGGTCGAGCTGCTCCTCGGTGCTGGTCCCCATCATCGCGAAGTAGTGGTCGAAGACCTCGGGCATGAGGTACCACGACGGGCCGGAGTCGAATCGGAAACCATCGCGCTCGATGGTGCCCGCCCGTCCGCCGACGCGGTCGTTCTTCTCCAGCACCACGACGTCATGTCCGTCGCGCGCGAGCAGCCCAGCCGTGGCCAGACCGGCCACGCCCGCGCCGATGACGACGACGCGGCTCATCGGTCCCGCTCCAGGGCCGTGACGAGGACGGCGCGCGCAGCGAGCAGCGCCTTGATCGGGTCCGGCACGCGCACCCGGCGGCGGTACAGCTCCGCAGCCGGCGTGCGTGCGACGCGGTGCGTCAGGGCGGCGAAGAGGGCGAGGGCGCTCCGGACAGCGGCACGGGCGTCCTTCGGGAGCAGCGGGATCGCGGCTCTCGCGTCGGCGAGCTGACGGTGGACGGTGTCGACCCAGGCGTCGCGGTCGGCGTCGGTGAGAGGTTCCGTGCCGCCGAGGTAGCCGCGCTGCAGGCGGTCGGTGTCGTCGGCGAGGTCACGGAGGAAGTTCACGTTCTGGAGCGCGGCGCCCAGCCGACGCGCTCCGCGGTCGAGGATGTCGAGCTCCTCCGGCGTCCGCGTGGCGTCGCGCAGGAAGACCCGCAGGCACATCAGGCCGACGACCTCCGCCGAGCCGTAGACGTACGCGGCGTGTGCGTGGGCGTCATAGGCCGTGAAGCCGGACGGGCCGGCGATGTCGGCCCTCATCGAGTCGAAGAACGGCTGGGTGAGGTCTTCGCCGATCCCGCACTCGCGCGCCGTTCGCGCGAACGCGTGCAGGATGAGATCGCTGCTGTAGCCGGTCCGCATGGAGCGATGGGTCTCCGTGATGTAGGAGTCCAGGGCCGCGGCCTGTGCACCCGCATCGAGTCCGGCCTCGGCGGCGACGCCGTCGACGATCTCGTCCGCGATGCGCACCATGGCGTAGATGTTGCGCACGTGCTGGCGATGGCGTCGCCCGAGAAGACGCGTCGCCAGTCCGAACGACGTCGAGTAGGTGCGGATGACGTCGGATGTCGCGATCTCGGCAGTCCGGCTGAAGCGTCGCAGCGCCGCGTCGTCGCGGGGCTCGGAAGGGGTCGCGGTCATCGGCTGCGGCCCTCGATCCGGTCGGCCAGAGCGAGGATGATGCGTCCGGCGTCGGCCGAGAGCGTGCCCGCCTCCTCGGCTTCCGCCAGGATCGTCGACACGGCCGCGAGCTGCTCCTCCACGAGTCCTCGGACGAATCCCTCCGCGCCGCACTCGCGGAGGCGGTCGCGCATCTCCGCCGCGTCGTCGATGCTGAGGTCGGTCTCGCCGAACCGCAATTCGATGCCGGGCCAGTGGCTGGTCATCCGGGCGTACGCGATGATCGCGGTCTCCTTGCCCTCGCGGAGATCGGAATACGGGTCCTTGCCGTGAGCGTCCGGGTCCCCGAACACCGACAGCAGATCGTCCTGCAGCTGGTAGGCGAGACCGAGGTGGCCGCCGATCTCGGTCAGCTGCTCCTCGGCGGCGGTCGGAGCGCCGGACAGGATAGCCGCCGCGCGGAGCGGGAGGACGAACGAGTAGGCGGCGGTCTTCGACGCGCTGGTGGCGAGGATGGTGCGGAGGTCGGCCGCGATGATGCCGTCGCTGAGGGCGACGTCGGAGTGCTCCCCGGCGACGGTCTCGAACACGGTCGTCTCGAGGAGAGCGAGGAGCCGCTCCCGTCGCGGCGCGGGGACGTCGGCACGGGCGAAGCCGAGCACGGCGGTGGAGAGCAGGAGGTCTCCGAGGAGGATGGCGCTCGAGCGGCCCCAGTGCAGCGCCGTATCGCCGGCCTCGTCGGGGCGACGGGAGACCAGGGAGCCGATGAGATTGGGACGGCGGCGGCGGGTGAGGTCGCCGTCGATGACGTCGTCGTGCAGGAGGAACGCGAAATGCAGCAGCTCGACATGAGCGGCCACGTCGATCGCCCGCGCCGTGTCCTTCTCCGTGAGGGGGGTCGTGGCGAGTGCGGACAGCAGGTCCATGAGCATGCGCGGGCGCAGGAGCTTCCCGCCGAGGGCGTGCTCGGCGGCCGTGTGCCACAGGGCGGCGAACTCCGCCCCGTAGTGCTCGGCGGCGGCAGTGCGCTCGGCGAACCGTCGTCGCAGCACCGCCTCGATCCTGGTGCCGAGGTCTTCTTCTGTCACCATGACCGCCATGGCTCAGACCTCCCCGTGTCGACGGAGGAGAGGGAGCTGCTCGGCGAGCCAGGGGCTGAAGGCGAACGGGGTGCGGATGACCGCGGCGAGCAGGTCATCGACATCGACCCACTCCCACTCCGCCACCTCGTCCGGGTTCGCCGACGGCTGCTCGTCGACCACCGCGACGTGCACCGGACAGATCTCGTTCTCCACGATGCCACTCGCGTCCACGGCGCGGTAGCGGTAGTCGGGGAGAGCGAGGCGGATCTCGGTCACCTGGACCCCCAGTTCGTCGGAGCCGCGCCGTCGCACCGCATCGGCCATGTCCTCGCCGGGCTGCGGGTGCCCGCAGAAGCTGTTGGTCCAGACCCCGGGCCAGGTGCGCTTGCCGAGCGCGCGACGCGTGACGAGGAGGCGTCCCTCTCGATCCTGCACATAGCAGGAGAAGGCGAGGTGGAGAGGAGTGTCGGTCGTGTGGACTTCGCTCTTGGGCAGGATGCCGACGGCAGTCCCGTCTTCGGCGAGGAGTGTGACGTTGTCCATGGCGTCCTCTCGTCGTTTAGCTAACCTGGCGAAATATCAACTTAGCATGAAGCTGTTCGTGTGTAACATGATCGCATGCCCTCCGAGCCCCGCACCACCCCGGTCGCCCACGCGACGGCGGCGGCGGAGCGGGACGAACTCGCTCAGGGGTCCATCTACGACGTCGACGCCAGCGACCCGCGCAGTACGCTCGTCGATCGCTCGGGCGTCGCCCCGGAGGATCTGCGTCAGATCGGACGCCTCATGGAGGCGCTCGGCGGGCTGCGCGAGGCTGAGCAGCGTCTCTCGCAGGCGTCCCGGCGCTACATGCAGCTGAACGAGACCGACATGCGCGCGCTGCACTACCTGATCGTGTGCGACAACCGAACGGTCGTGGCGACGCCCAGCGGGATCGCCCACCATCTCGGGGTCTCCACCGCCGCGACGACGAAGCTGCTCGACCGGCTGGAGAAGGGTGGGCACATCCGGCGCTCGCCGCATCCCACCGACCGACGAGCCCTCGCGATCACCATCACCCCCGAGACCAGGCACGCCGCGATGGAGACGGTCGGGCGGCAGCAGGCCAAGCGCTTCTACGCGGCGGCGCGTCTGTCGGCGGCGGAGCGGGAGGTCGTGATCCGCTTCCTCCTGGACATGACGGAGGAGATCACCCTCCGCGATGAGGCGTGGGCGCTCGAGGGTGCGAAAGAAGATCCCGCCCGACCGTGAGGTGGGGCGGGACCGGGTCAATGCGCGGCGCGGTAGGCCTCGAGGATGGGAGCCGGTACGCGACCCCGCTCCGAGAGCGTGTAGCCGTTCTCCTTCGCCCAGGCGCGGATCGCGGCGACCTCCGGGTTGCGTGAGGGCCGCTTCCGCGACGAGGACGAGGACGAGGACCGTCCGCCGCCGGACGCCGCTCCCGATCCGGCCCGACGCCCGGCCGTGATGTAGGGCTCGAGTGCCTGTCGCAATTCCTCGGCGTGCGCGGAATTCAGATCGATCTCGTAGGAGGTGCCGTTCAGCGAGAAATGCACGGTCTCGCCTTCCCCGACCTCCAGGACGGTGCCGTCGATGTCGTCGACCAGCTGGTGCACAATTCGTCTCGCCATGGGGCCGACTTTATCGCGGGTGCGGGAATGCGCACAACAAAGGCCGTTCCGTCATGGCGAACAATGACGCAGCCGCCGAGAATGTCGATTCAGGGGAGAAGGCCGGCGCGACGCGCTTTGGTCACGGCGGCATGCCGCGTCGACGCATCCAATTTCGACATCGCGGTGCCGAGATAGGCCTTGACCGTCCCTTCCCGCAGACCGAGGTGCGCGGCGATCTCCGCATTCGTCGATCCCAGGGCGGCGCAGGCCAGGACATCCGTCTCGCGCGGGGAGAGGTGGACGACGGGGACCGGGCCGGTCGTGGTCGTCGGCAGGTCGTCTCCGGCGAGGGTCAGCAGTCGGCGCTCGACCTGCGCCAGCCGTGCGCGGATGCCGGCGTCGTCGACGGTCGCGGCGATGCTGCGGAGCTCGGCGAAGCTCTCCCGCAGCTCCTCGCGCTGTGCCGGCGCGACCGCTGCGGGTGTCGGCGATGCGGCACGGAGGCGCCGCTGCACCTCGTCGCGGATGCGCAGCTCGTCTGCGACGGACTGGGCGACCTGCATGGCCGGGGCCGTCGTCACGCCGCCGATCCTCTCCTCCGCCCACGCGCCGGCATAGAGCACGCCGCGAGGGCGGCCCTGGACGACGATCGGCAGGGCGAGCAGGGTCCGCAGGCCTTCGCCGAGGACGAAGACGTCGTAGTCGTGGGTGATCTGGCGGGAGGAGCCGTAGTCGCTCGTCATCCGCGGACGCAGCTCCATCATGGCCCGCCCGCCGAGACCGCGCTCGGGGCGTACGCGGAGACCGTCGAGAGCGCGTGTGCGGGCTCCGACGATGCTCGTGACGCTCACGACGCCCTCTTCGATCAGCCCACCGAACGCCACCGGGAAGCGCGTGCGCCGCGCCAGCTCGCGCACCGCGTTGGCGACGAGCTCCGCCTCGGGTTCGACGGTGATCGGAGAGCTCACGAATACCTACTTTCGGGGGTGACGGCGGTGTTCCCCGTTTCGTAGCGTCGACCCTACCACTCGGGCGGCGACGGCCGCGCGTGCAGCGGACATGTGGCAAGGAGGCCCCATGAGCGAACAGGTTCCGACCCCTCAGAACGGTGCGATCGATTACGTCGCCGTCGAGCAATCCCCTCGATTCCTGCGGTTGAAACGGACGCAGCGGTCATTCATCTTCCCCCTCGCCGCGTTCTTCCTGGTGTGGTATTTCGTCTACGTGCTGCTGGCCGCATTCGCCCGCGATTTCATGGCGCAGCGCGTATGGGGGGATATCACCGTCGGGCTGCTTTTCGGGCTCGGGCAGTTCGTGACGACGTTCGCCATCACGATGGCATATGTCGCGTTCGCCAACAGGAAGCTCGATCCGTTGGCGTCGGAGATCCGTGAAGAACTCGAGAAGGCGCAGGCCGACGCATGAGCATCATCCGCACGGCCACCGAGGATGTCGCGCTCGACATCAACCCGGTGTTCAACATCTCGATCTTCCTGGCCTTCGTCGCGGTGACATTGTTCATCGTCATCCGCGCCAGCAGGAACAACAAGACCGCCGCCGACTATTACGCGGCGGGGAGGTCCTTCACCGGACCTCAGAACGGATTCGCGATCGCGGGCGACTATCTGTCCGCCGCATCCTTCCTGGGCATCTGCGGTGCCATCGCGATCAACGGCTACGACGGATTCCTGTACTCCATCGGCTTCCTCGTCGCCTGGCTGGTCGCCCTGCTGCTGGTGGCCGAACTCATGCGCAACACGGGCAAGTTCACGATGGCGGATGTGCTCTCGTTCCGGTTGCAGCAGCGGCCGGTGCGAATGGCGGCGGCGATCACCACGCTCGCGGTGTGCTTCTTCTACCTCCTCGCGCAGATGGCCGGGGCAGGCGGTCTCGTGTCGCTGCTCCTGGGGATCGACGGGAGGGTCGGGCAGTCGGTCGTCATCGCCGTCGTCGGCATCCTCATGATCGTCTACGTGCTGATCGGCGGTATGAAGGGCACCACCTGGGTGCAGATCGTCAAGGCGGTGCTGCTGATCGGCGGCGCCCTCGCGATGACCATCTGGGTCCTCGCGATCAACGGCTTCAGCCTGAACACCCTGCTGGAGGCCGCCGTGGCGAACTCCGACAAGGGAGAGGCGGTGCTGGCGCCCGGCCTGCAGTACGGCGCGAACCCGTGGGACTTCCTCTCGCTGGGGATGGCCCTGGTGCTCGGCACCGCGGGCCTGCCGCACGTGCTGATGCGCTTCTACACCGTGCCGACGGCCAAGGAGGCGCGGCGTTCGGTGGTGTGGGCGATCTGGCTGATCGGCGGCTTCTACCTGCTGACGCTCGTGCTCGGCTACGGCGCCGGCGCGCTCGTCGGCGCCGACGTAATCGCGGCGGCACCCGGGGGCGTGAACTCCGCGGCTCCGCTGCTGGCGCTCAAGCTCGGCGGTCCGGTGCTCCTCGGGTTCATCTCCGCGGTGGCGTTCGCCACGATCCTCGCCGTCGTCGCGGGACTCACGATCACCGCGGCGGCGTCGTTCGCCCACGACATCTACGCGAACGTCATCCAGAAGGGACGCCAGGACGCGGAGGGGAAGCCCGTCGAGCCCGATCCCAACGGCGAGGTGCGGGTCGCCCGTCGGACGGTGATCGTCATCGGCATCCTCGCGATCGTCGGCGGCATCGGGGCGCAGGGGCAGAACATCGCTTTCCTCGTGGCCCTCGCGTTCGCCGTAGCGGCGTCCGCCAACCTGCCGACGATCCTCTACTCGCTGTTCTGGCGCCGGTTCACGACGCGCGGTGCGGTGTGGAGCATGTACGGCGGGCTCGGCTCGGCGATCATCCTCATCATCCTGTCGCCGGTGTTCTCCGGCACACCCACGTCGATGATCCCCGGCATCGACATCGCGATCTGGCCGCTGAACAACCCGGGCATCGTCTCGATCCCGCTCGGGTTCGCGCTCGGCTGGCTCGGGACGATCACCAGCACCCGGCGCGAGTCGCCCCAGCTGGCCGCCGAGATGGAGGTGCGCTCTCTCACCGGCTTCGGTGCGGAGAAAGCCGTCGACCACTGACGCGTCACCCCTCGGGTGCGGGCCCGGCGGCCTACTCGCCGGGCCCGCACCCGAGGAGCGGGGGACTCACCGGGACTCGAGGTCCAGCAGGAACCTCTTCCGTTCCGGGTGACCGCCGTAGTGCCCTGCGGAGCCGTCGGACCGCACCACCCGGTGCACGGGCACGATGAGGGAGAACGGTGTGAGCCGACAGGCGGTGCCGACGGCCCTGGCCGCTCCGGGGTGGCCGGCGAGGACCGCGACCTCCCCGTAGCTCAGTGTCTGTCCCCACGGGATCTCGCAGACGGTGCGCAGCGCCGCCCGGTGGAAGCCGTCCACGAGGCGCCAGTCGAGAGCGACATGCTCGTCGAAGCGCACGGGCTCTCCGTCGAAGTACGCCTCCAGGAGCGGGACGAGCTCGTCGGCAGCTCCGGGCTCGGGCTCCGGGATGGCGCCGAGCTGCCGAGACACGCCCTCCAGCAGCCACGGCACCTGCGGATCCGCGGACTCGGACAGGTCGAAGCGCACGATGCCGTCGTCGGAGAAGACCGCGAGGGCGTCGCCGAAGGGCGTCGGAGCGAAGTCGTAGCGGAAGGTCATGTCCCCATCCTGACCGTCCGGGTCGACGGCGGAGAACTGGTCGCCGGGTTCGTCGCGCGTTCCGTGGACAACGAGAGCGCACGACCATGCGGGCAGGAGTAGTCCGAGCGAGTGCCGCACCGGCGGTTTTTCACCGGAAACCCGCCGGGGATACCGATCTCCGGCGGTGTCGCGCCTAGGGTGTCAGTGTGTGGCGACGGGAAAGCAGGTCTGCGAACAACACGGCGGTGGACAACGCTGTGTCCCTCGGCGACCTGCGCGACTCGTCCACCGGCGTCGGCATCGCGCACGCCGCGGAGGCGGAGCGCACGCGGCTGCGGGCGGAGGCGGCTGATCTGGGTGGACCCTCGCCGTTGAGCAGCTTCCGCGACGGCCCGGAGTCGGGCATCGACATCTCCAAGGCGCACCCCGGCAGCCTCCCGCAGTTCATCACCGGCAAGTCGACGCTCCTGTCCAACCTCTTCCGCGATGAGGTGGGTCTGCGCACCGCGCGGCTCGCCGCCGAGCGCATCACGGCCAAGAACACCGAGCTGCGCACCGTCCGCGGCATCGAAGCGGTCCACCTCGCCGTCGGCGTCGCACGGTGGCTCATCGGCGGGGCGACCTTCGCCGCCCCCGTCCTGCTGCGGCCGCTCGCGATCCGCCGCCATCACACCGATTTCGAGCTCAAGCTGCAGGGGGCGTTCGAGGTGAACCCGGAGCTCGTGCGGGTCGCCCGCGAGCACTTCGGACTGACCCTCGATGCGTCGGCGCTCGCCGCACTCGCGTACGACGGCGGCATCTTCAAGCCCCAGCCCGTGATCGACAGCCTGCGCGCGCTGACCCGATCCATCGAGACGTTCTCCGTCGAACCGCGACTCGTGGTCTCCACCTTCGCCGACGTCGCCGGCGCCATGGCCCAGGACGGCGGCAGCCTCGATCATCCCGTCCTCAACGCGCTCGGCGGCCACGTCGGCGATCGTGAGCAGGTCACGGCACCCCGCGCCGTTCCGCACCACGTCGGGCCCGACGACCGTGCGCCCGCCTCGGACAACCTGCTGCTCGATGCGGATGCGGAGCAGGAGGCCGTGCTGGCCCGCATCGCCGCCGGGCACTCCCTCACCGTGGCGACCCTTCCGGGCACCGGAGGGACGCAGACCGTCATCAACGCGCTCGGGGAGCTGGTCCGCGCCGGGAAGAAGGTCCTCGTCGTCTCGGCCCGGCGGTCCACGCTCGACGGTGTTCGTCATCGCCTCGCCGGTATCGGGCTGGACAGCCTCGCGGTGTCGCCGGGGAGCCTGCGCCGCGATCTCGTCCGCGCGATCGGACGCAACGAGAAGGCGACGGCTCCGAAGGTCAGCGAGGTCGACGACGCGCTGGTGCGGCTGCGCACGGTGCTGCGCGACTACCGCGACGCGCTGACCGTCCCCGTCCCCGGTCTCGACGCCTCCGTGCTGGACGCGACCCGACACCTGACCCGCCTCGCCTCGCTTCCCGTCCCCCCGTCGACGACAGCGCGGTTGAGCGTGGATGCGCTGCGCAGGCTGGCGCGGGACCGCACGGATGCGGCCGCGGCTCTGGCGCAGGCCGCGCGCCTCGGAGAGTTCCGCGTCGGGCCGAACGACTCGCCCTGGTACGGCGTCACCTTCGGCAGCACCGAGGCGGCCCGCGCCGCGCACGAGCTCGCCGGACGCCTGCACGCCGACAGCGTGCCCGCCCTGCTCGAGCGCGGGTACGAGCTGATCGCGCAGACGCACATGCGGCCCTTCTCGACGATCGACGAACTCGGCGAGTACCTCGGTCTGCTGGAGGGCATCCGCGACACGCTCGACCGCTTCAGCCCCACCGTGTTCGAGCGGCCGCTCGGGGAGCTCATCCAGGCCCACGGTTCGCGACGGGACGCGCCAGGGATGTCGGGGGCCAATCGTCGTCGACTTCGTCGCCTGGCCAAGGAATACGTCCGCCCGGGCGTGCACGTGACGGAGATGCACGAGGCGCTGCTGCGCATCCAGACCCAGCGCACCCAGTGGCAGCGGTACGTGGAGGCGGGCGTCGCTCCGGAGATCCCGCTCGGTCTGGCCGATGTGTCCACCGCATGGCAGCGGGTCGAAGCGGAGTTGGCGGAGCTCGATGCCGCCCTCGGCCGCCGCGAGCCCCTCTCGTCCCTGCCGGTCGCACGGCTCGTGCGCATGCTCGCCGGCCTCGCCGCGAAGTCGGACGTCTTCGAGAACCTCGTCGAGCGTGCCCAGCTGCGCGACAAGCTCGCCCTCCTCGGCCTGGAGCCGCTGCTGACCGAGCTCTCGGTGCGGCACGTCTCCGAGGCGCGGGTGGGGGAGGAGCTCGAGTACGCCTGGTGGCAGTCCCTCCTGGAGCGCGCACTGCAGGACAACCGGGCGCTGCTCGGCGCGAACACCGCCGTGGTCGACCGCCTCGAGCGCGATTTCCGGCTGGTGGACGAGGCCCATGCGGCCATGGCAGGGCCGCTGCTCGCGTGGCAGCTCGCGAACCAGTGGCGCATCGCCATCGTCGACGAGCCCGAGCAGTCGCAGAACCTCCGCCGCGCCCTGACCCAGTCCGCGACGACGGCCGCGGAGGTCGTCAGCGCCGCGCCGACCCTCGTCGACGTGCTGGCTCCGGTCTGGATCTCGTCGCCCTATCTGGTGCCGGAGATCCCGGATGCGGTGGAGTTCGACACCGTGCTCCTCGTCGACGCCGCGGCCATCAACCTCGCCGAGGCGGCGCCGGCCATCCGCCGCGCCCGTCAGGTCGTGGCGTTCGGCGATCCGGTCACGCAGCGTCCCTCTCCCTTCCGCATCGCGGTCGACCCCGCCGAGGAGTGGGAGGAGGAGGTTCCGTTCGATGACGTCTCGGTCTTCGAGCGCCTGTCCGAGCTGTTCCCGGTGATGACCCTGACCCGCAGCTACCGGGCCGGCGGCGAGGATCTCGCGGAGCTCATCAACGACGCGTTCTACGGCGGCGAGATCGTCTCCCTCCCGTGGGCCGGTTCGTACCTGGGGCGCGGCAGCCTCACCGTCGACTACGTCGAAGGCGGTACCGGCGCGCCCGACCCCGTCTCGGGCGCCGTCGAGAGCCCGGACGCCGAGGTCGCCCGCGTCGTCACCCTCGTCGTCGAGCATGCGGTGCATCGCCCGACCGAATCGCTCATGGTCGTCACCGCCAGCACTCGCCATGCCGAGCGCGTGCGCGCCGCCGTGACCGCCGCCTTCGCGGGACGCTCCGACGTCGCCGACTTCGTCGCCCGCGACACCGCGGAGCCGTTCGCGGTGCTGACGCTCGAGGAGTCCGTCGCGGAGAGCCGCGACCGCGTCATCTTCTCCCTCGGCTTCGGGCTCACGAAGCACGGCCGTGTCCTCAGCGACTTCGGCGACCTGTCGACGCCCGACGGCGAGCGACTGCTGACCGTCGGGATGACCCGCGCACGGCGCTCGATGGTCATCGTCTCGTCCATCCGCCCCTCGGCCTTCGACGACGGGCGCCTCGAGCACGGCGCGGCCACGCTCATGTCGATCCTCGGCGGTCTCGCGGCCCGTGCCCGCGACGCGCGACTGGAGGACCTGGCCGACCCGCTCACCCTCGCACTGGCCAGGGAGCTCCGGCGTCTCGGGGCTTCCGTCGACGTCGACTATCGGGGACTCCTGCCGCTCGTGGCGCAGCACAACGGCAAGGCGGTCGTGATCGAGTCCGATCCGGAGTCCCGGGGAGAATCCCTGCGCGAGACGCTGCGGCTGCGCCCTCATGTGCTCCGTCGCCTCGGCTGGCACTACGTCCGCGTGCACGCGTTCGACCTCTACAGCGACCCGCGCACCGTGGCGTCCCGGATCGCGACGGTGCTCGGCATCTCCGAGACGGCCCCGCGCGCGGAGAACGACACGCAGCCTCTCGATCTCGGCGATCACCGGAATGACTGAGGGCCGGGACGAGCCGCGGCAGCGGGTCGTCCGGGTGCCGGGCTCCCGGCGGGCGCGGCTGACGCCGGTCGAGGGCAGCGATCCGGCACCGGAGGTCCCGGAGGGCGGCGCGCCGCAGCGGTCGGCGCCCGGCGACCGGAAGGGCCCCAACGACGACCAGCTCCTCCGCGACGTGCCCCCGCACTACTGACGCGTCCGCGACCGGAAAGAGGAAGACCCACGGCCCTCCGAGGAGAGCCGTGGGTCGTGAGGGCGGTGCGGTCAGACGCCGCGCGGGCCCTGCTGGGTCTTGAGCAGATCGCGGATCTCGACGAGCAGCTCCGCCTCGGTCGCGGCGGCCGGCTCCTCCTCCGGCTCCTCGGCTGGCGTGCCCTTGCGGGCCTCGACGTGGGCCTTGAACGTGTTCATCGGCAGGACGAAGACGAAGTAGACCACGACCGCGACGGCGAGGAAGCTGATGATCGCCGAGATGAGGTCGCCGATCGGGAAGGTGACCTCTTCGCCGTAGATGTTCGTGATCTGGATGCCGAACTTGCCGGCGGCATCGGCCTTGAGGAAGAGCGCGATGAGCGGGTTGATGACGCTGTTCACCACGGCCGTCACGACGGCCGTGAAAGCGGTGCCGATGACGACCGCGACGGCCAGGTCGATGACGTTCCCGCGGAGCAGGAAGTCCTTGAATCCTTTGAGCATGGAAACCCCCAAGTCGACTGGGCCTCAGTTCGAGGCGGGAGTCGACGCAGCAGCCGGTTTGGCGCTCGTCGTCGAATCCGACTTCGATGATGCCGAAGCATCCTTCGAACCCCCGGATTTGGCGCGCGAGTCCGTGCGATAGAAGCCGGAGCCGTTGAAGGTCACGCCGATCGAGCCGTACTGCTTGCGCAGGGCGCCGCCGCATTCGGGGCAGACCGTGAGCGCGTCGTCGGAGAAGCTCTGGACGGCGTCGAACTGGTGCCCGCACGCGGTGCAGGCATAGGCGTAGGTGGGCATGGCGGTCCTTGCGGGTCAGCGTCGCCGGGGCGACAGATGCAGCGTCTGCGACGGGGTCACGATGCCGTCGACCGGCTGGTCGTGCACCTCACGCGGCAGTTCGTCGAGTACCTCGGAATCATAGATCACCGCGTACACCGGAGGGCATTTCTCCATGGAGCCGATGGTCTTGTCGAAGTAGCCGCGGCCCCAGCCCATCCGCATCCCCGAGCGGTCGACGGCGGCGGCGGGGACGATCATCAGGTCGACATCGTTCACCGCGATCGGACCGAGCACCTCGCCGGTGGGCTCCGGCAGCCCGTACAGGCCCTCCGCGATCTCCTCGGTGTCGTCGGCGACGGCCCAGTCCAGCAGTCCGTCGGAGCGGGTGACCGGGAGGAGGACCCGGATCCCGCGGCGGACCGCGCGAGTCACGAACTCCCTGGTGCCCGGCTCCGTGGTGGTGGAGAGGAAGCAGGAGACGGAGCGGGCCCCGAGCTCGTCGACGAGGGCGTCGAGGCGTTCGCCGATCGCCTCGGCAGCGGCCTCGCGCTGCGGATCGGACAGGAGCTGACGCCGCTCGCGCAGCTCCGCGCGGAGGGCTCGCTTGGCGTGCTCGACGTCGTTAGCCATGGTCCGAGTCTAGGGCGGCACCCACGGGTAGGCTGTGGGAATGGCTCACGAGAAGATCAAGGCTGTCATTCCCGCTGCCGGGCTGGGGACACGATTCCTGCCCGCGACGAAGGCGATGCCGAAGGAGATGCTCCCCGTCGTCGACAAGCCGGCGATCCAGTACGTCGTCGAGGAGGCGGCGAACGCCGGGATCGAGGACATCCTCGTGATCATCGGGCGCAACAAGAACGCCATCTCCAACCACTTCGACTCCGTGCCGGAGCTCGAGGTGAAGCTCATGGAGAAGGGCGACACCGGTCGCCTGGAGCGCGTGATGAAGTCGAGCGACCTCGCCGACATCCACTTCGTCCGCCAGGGCGAGCCCAAGGGTCTCGGCCACGCCGTGCTCCGCGCTCGGACGCACGTCGGCGACAGCTCGTTCGCGGTGCTGCTCGGTGACGACCTCATCGACGAGCGCGACCCGCTGCTCACGGAGATGATCGCGGAGCACGAGCGCACGGGTGCCGCCGTCATCGCCCTCATGGAGGTGGACCCGGACAACATCCACATGTACGGCGCCGCCGCCGTCGAGGCGATCGAGGGCTCCGACGCCGTTCGTGTCACGGGCCTCGTCGAGAAGCCTGCCAAGGAGGACGCACCCTCCAACCTCGCGATCATCGGTCGCTACGTGCTCCCGGCGTCGGTCTTCGAGATCCTCGAGCGCACCGAACCCGGAAAGGGCGGCGAGATCCAGCTCACCGATGCGCTCCAGGAGCTGGCGACGGCGGACGGCGGACCCGGCGTGGTCG
Organism: Microbacterium meiriae; assembly: GCF_032364335.1. Taxonomy (NCBI): domain Bacteria; kingdom Bacillati; phylum Actinomycetota; class Actinomycetes; order Micrococcales; family Microbacteriaceae; genus Microbacterium; species Microbacterium meiriae. Next base: position 2,559,949 of record NZ_CP133984.1, on the reverse strand, counting down.
GCGTCGTCTTCGGAGGCCGCCGCTACGACACCGGTGACCGCGTGGACTACATCAAGGCGATCGTGCAGCTCGCGGCCGACCGTGACGACCTGGGCTCCGAGCTCCGCCCCTGGCTCAAGGACTTCGCGGAGCGCCTCTAGGCGCCTCGCGGTCGTCGGAGGTGCGGCGTGGAGCTGTCGACGGGGATGCGGCACGGACCGGTCGAGCTGCGTCTCATCCGGACGAAGGACGCGCGGCCTCTGCAGCAGGAGCTGCTCGCCAATCGCGCGTGGCTGCAGCCGTGGGAGGCGACCATCCCGCACGGAGCGGTCTCCTTCGACATGCGGGTCAGCATCCGTCGCCTGCTCCAGCAGTATCGGGACGGCGGCGGCTACCCGTTCGTGATGGAGTACGACGGCGAGGTCGCCGGACAGCTGAACGTCTGGGGCGTCGCCCGGGGCTCGCTGTGCTCGGCGACGATCGGCTACTGGGTGAGTGAGCGGTTCGCGGGTCGGGGGATCACCCCGACCGCGGTCGCGCTCGCCACGGACGCCTGTTTCACGGAGTACGGGCTGCATCGGATGGAGATCTGCATCCGCCCCGAGAACGCCGCGAGTCTGCGGGTCGTGCAGAAGCTCGGCTTCCGATACGAGGGGCTGCGCCGCCGGTACATCCACATCGACGGGGACTGGCGTGATCACTACGCCTTCGCCCTCACGCAGGAGGAGGTTCCGCAGGGTGTCCTCGCCCGGTGGATCCACGGACAGGTGCCGCCGCAGGCGGCGACGATCCCGCCGGCGGACCGTCTCACCCTTTGACGCCCCCGTCGCGGGAGGACTCGCCGCGACACGCGCCCCGACTGCACGGCGCGGCCGGTCCGCCGCCGTTACCGTTGACCTATGGACGGGCCGGTGCTGAGTGGGGGAGTGATCGTGCTCGTCGCCGTGCTCCTGTGGATGCTGTATCTCCTGCCCTCCTGGCGTGGCCGCTTCCAGTACAACGCCGCTGAGCGCAACGCCGTGCGGCTGAATCAGGCGCTGCGGATCCTCGCCGAGACGAGTGAGACTCCCGGCGAGGTGCACATGGAACTCAACGCCCGCACCGTCGTCGCGCAGCAGAAGCTCGCGAAGCGGTTGCAGGCCGAGCGGGAGGCCGCAGAGCTCGAAGCGCTCCGCCAGGAGCTCGCTGCGACCCGCGCCGATCCCGTGATCCGTCAGGCCCGCGCCCGCCGCCGCGTGCGTCTGGCGGCGACCGGCGCGCTCGTGCTCGGACTCGTCGCCGTCGGTCTCGGCATCTGGCAGCTCCTCGCCACCGGGGGCGCCGTGCTCCTCTGGAGCGGTGGAGCCACGGCGCTCGTGGCGACCATGGTCCTGCAGCGGATGGCGTCGGTCGCGGTGCGCGCCGCCCGTCGGCCGCAGGCCGCGGCGGTCGAGACCGTCGAGAGGAGAGAGGCCCCGGTCCTGCACGACCAGGGCCCCGCCACCTGGACTCCGCGTCCGCTTCCGGAGCCGATGGTGTCGGTCACAGGATCCCGCGCACAGGCGGCTCGCGCCGAGATCGATGCGCAGGAGGAGCGCCGCAAGGCCGCCCGAGTGGCCGCGCTCCGTGCCCGTGCCGAGGAGATGGCGCCGCCGGCGCCGGTCACCCTCCCGGCGGCATCGACGGAATCGCCGTACGCACGTATGGGATTCGTCGACGACGCCGAGATCGAGGAGCACGTGCGCCGGCTTCTGCAGCGCCGGGCCGCCGGTTGACGGCTGCGGTGAGCGCGGGTCTCCACCGCTGATACCGGATGCGGGAGAGTGTCGCTCCTCGCGTCAGCGCCGCTCGGGGCCGTAAAGTCGTGGGATGGGAACCATGCAGTACGGCTCCGGCAGCGAGATCCAGATCGAGGACCGCGCCCTGGCCCATCTGAAGGTCGCGATCGCGACCAAACTCCGTCGGAACGAGAGCTTCACGCTGTCCTGGAAGCACCCCGACGGGGATGTGCCGGGGCGCTCGACGATCTGGCTGCATCCGTCGATCCCGCTGCGCTTCACCTTCGGCGAGCCGGAGACGCCGGAGCTGAACGTGAAGTGGGTCCAGGCCCTCATGGTCGAGGCGAGCTCGTCGGGGGGCATCAGCCTCGTGGACGAGGTCATCGACGGCCCGGCCGACTGAGCGCCTCCGCTACTCGGCGGGGTACGCCTGTGTGGCGAGCTGCTGCGCGAGGTGCGCCGCGTTCCGGGCTGCCGTCGTGATCGCGGAGCTCACGGCCTCCGGAGTCTCGTCGAGGTCCTTATAGTCCACGGTCTGCATGGCCTCGCCGTTCCAGTAGACCGAGGTCTGCGCGGGGATCGTGTACCCGATGTCGTTCAGCGCCTGGAAGAGGATCGCGGAGATGTGGTGAGCGCCGTCCTCGTTCCCGAGCACGCCGGCGATGGCGACCTTGTCGAACAGGATCGGGCGGCCCTGCTCGTCCGTCTCGCTGAGCTCGGCGTCGAGGCGCTCCAGCACGCGCTGGGCGACGCTCGAGTGCTGTCCCATCCACGTGGGCGTGACGAACACGAGGATGTCGGCGTCGAGGACGCGCTGTCGCAGGGTCGGCCACTGGTCGCCGTCACCCATGTCCTTCTCGACGCCGGGTCGGATGTCGACATCGACCGCTCGGACGAGGTCGCCCGTCACGCCGTGCTCGGCGAGGGCATCGAGGAGCTGACGCGCGAGCAGATCCGAGCTCGACGACGCGGGGGAGGGCTTGAGCGTGCAGGAGATCGCGACGGCGGTGAGTGGAGTGTTCATGCTCCGACCCCACCAGAGATCCCGGCGGCGGCACAGGGCCTTTCCGGGTCCGGGCTATCCTGGTAGAGCACCGACGACAGGAGATCCCGTGATCCTCAGCTTCCTCTTCTTCATGATCATGTTCCTCGGAGGCTTCTGGCTGCTGGGGATCGCGCACGAGATGCCGGACACGCTCGCCGCGCTCACCTTCGTCGGCGGCATCCTGCTCGTCTCGCTGGCCCTCGGGTTCGCGATGCGTCAGCGCGGTTCCGCCACGCGTCGCTCCAAGAACTGGACCGGCAGCCCGACCGAGTGATCGCCGCGGGGCTGCGCCCCGCGCTCACCGTCGCCGGGCGAGCCTCGCTTCGAGGTTCGCCCGCACCGCCGGCCACTCCGGCTCGATGATGGAGTACTCCACGCTGTCCCGGAGCGCGCCGTTGCGGTAGCGGCTCATGGCCCGCATCACGCCGTCCTGCTTCGCGCCCAGTCGCTCGATCGCGGCGCGCGACTGGAAGTTCACCCACTGGGTCGTCAGCCCGACCCGGAAGACCCCGAGCGTCTCGAAGGCGTGGCGGAGGAGCAGTAGCTTCGATTCCGCGTTGGTACCCGTGCCGTGGGCGGACGGGCGGTTCCAGGTGTATCCGATGTGCAGCCGGGGGACGTCGGCGACGATGTCGTAGTACGAGGTGAGCCCCAGCACGCGACCGGCGGCGTCGAAGGCCGTGAACGGCACCATCTCGCCGGTGGCGACGAGGCCCAGGCGCCGGTCGACCTCGGCGGCGACTCCATCGGGTGCAGGAACAGAGGTGTACCAGGCCGTCTTCCACAGGTCGCCCTCGGTGACCGCTTCGACGAGCCCGTCGACGTGCGACCGGTCGAGAGGGCGGAGCTCGACGAGCTCACCGGTGAGAGTGACGGGGGCGGGGGCGACGTGGAAGGCCATGAGGTCATTCAACCAGCGTCGGGCGCTGCGCCCGGCCCTCAGGCGGGGACGGCCAGGTGCTCCCGGCTCAGCACGCGCTGGAACGCGAGGACGATCTCGATCGTCACGTCCAGCTCGAAGGCGAGGCTGGCCAGATGTGTGCCGCGCAGCTGCTCCGCCGCCGCGTAGGCCGCCGGCGTGATCAGGCGTCGCGCGGCCCACTCGTCGGCCTGCCGCTCCTGCCGAGCGCGAAAGGCGGGGTGCCGTGTGGGCACGTGGCCGAGGTGGGCGTGACCGAGTTCGTGGGCGAGCACGCTGCGGGCGGTGCGCCTGCTCATCCCCGGAGCGAGCCGGATCGTCCGGGTGGCGGGTTGGAAGCCGCCGGGTGTGGGCCCGGGGCGCTCGACCACGCGGAGCCCGAGGTCGTCGGCCAGACGGAGGAGCTGCTGCATGGGCCTCCGTCCGGTCGGTGTCGTCTACTCGTAGAGGTCGTCGGTGTCCGTCTCGCCGGTGGATCCGGATTCGAAGGCGACCTCGCGGGCATTATCGCGTGGGGTGGCGACATCGGTGCGGCGCCGGAGGGGAGTGACGATCGCCGACGTGCCGTCGGCGGCCAGACGCTCCTCGGCCCGGGCGACGAGGATGTGCGGCTCGACTCCCAGCGTGGCGCACACCGCGTAGACGACGGGCACCGGGATCGCGCGCTTGCCGGTCACGTAGTTGTCCAGCGCGCTCCGGGCGATGCCCACGTCGCGTGCCATGGCGGCGATGCTGCTTCGTGCCGCCGCGATCTCCGCCCGCATCTGACGGCCGACCGCCTCGTTGAAATCCTCGGCTGGTGTCTTCATCCGGCTCACCTTAGCAGCGGGCCGAGAGCAGGATGCCGTCATATTGGTCTCTCGTGACCCGACGAGTGTCCGTGCGTGGCGGTACCGTAGGCGCATGGGGACAGAACTGCGTCATCTGGTGGCATCGGCGGTGGAGGCTGCGCGCCTGCACGCCGGAGTGTCGTTCATCGAGCTCTCGGAGCGGGCCGGAATCGCGACGGCCGCGCTGGCCGACCTCCTCGACGAGCGTGCGGACTTCACGATGGAGGATCTGGCGGGGATCGCGACGGTCCTCGGCGTCCCCGTCACGCGGCTGCTTCCCTGCGCGCCGTAGACGATGCCCGCTCGCGCCTCGGACCGGGCGATGCGATGAAGTAGCGTGGGCGCATGAAGACCGTTTCCTTCGGATCGACGACCGCTCCGGCCCTGATCGCCGGGATGATGCGCATCGACAGCCTCGACGACGAGCAGATCCGCGACCTGTACGCGACCGCCCGCGGCGCGGGCATCGACTTCTTCGACCACGCGGACATCTACGGCGGGCAGATGCACCGCTGCGAAGCGCGATTCGCCGATGCCCTCCAGCTCAGCGCCGCGGAGCGGGACGAGGTCGTGCTGCAGACCAAGTGCGGCATCGTGCCGGCGCAGGGCATGTTCGACTTCTCCTACGACCACATCGTCGCGCAGGTCGAGGGCTCGCTCGCGGCCCTCCGCACGGACCGCATCGACGTGCTCCTGCTGCACCGGCCGGACGCCCTGGTCGAGCCGGACGAGGTGGCGCGCGCCTTCGATCATCTCGAGTCCTCGGGCAAGGTGCGGGCGTTCGGGGTGTCCAACCACACGCCCTCGCAGATCGAGCTGCTGAAGACCGCGGTGGGGCAGCCCCTGGTCGCGAACCAGCTGCAGCTGTCCCTCACGCACGCGCCGATCATCGCGCAGCCCGTGGCCGCGAACATGGCGGGCCACGACCAGAGCATCGGACGGGACGGCGGTGGCATCGTCGACTACTGCCGGATCCACGGCATCACCGTGCAGGCGTGGTCGCCGTACCAGAGCGGCTTCGGTGGCGGCGTCTTCCTCGGGCACCCGGACTACCCCGAGCTCAACGCCGTGATCGAGCGCCTGGCGGGGGTCCACGGAGTGACGCCGACGGCGATCGCCACCGCCTGGATCACCCGTCACCCCGCCGGGATGCAGGTGGTCCTCGGGACGACGACACCGCACCGGGTCCAGGAGGCCGCGGCCGGGGCGGATGTCGTGCTCACCCGGGCCGAGTGGTACGAGCTCTTCCGCGCCGCGGGACACCTGCTGCCGTGATCCCTCCGCTCCGGCCCGCGCGTCGTCTACCCTGAACCCATGCCGTTCCTGTTCTCGCTCCTGGTCATCGCGTTGATGATCGGTGCACTGATCGACATCATCACGCGCGACGACTCGCAGGTGAAGTACCTGCCGAAGATGGTCTGGATCATCATCGTGATCCTCCTGCCGTTGATCGGCAGTGCGCTGTGGTTCGCGATCGGCCGCGAGTACGGGGACGCCGGCGTCCCCCTCCCGCGGATGCGGCGAGCCGAGCGTCCGTCCGCCCCGACGGCCACCGTCGCACGGCCTGCGCCGTCGGTGGACACCCGTTCGACCGAGCAGCAGATCGCGGACCTCGACCGCGAGATCGAGGAGTGGCGGCTGCGCGAGGAGATCGAGAAGCGCCGTCGCGAACGCGGAGACGACGCCCTCCCGCAGTCCTAGCGATCGACCGCTCCGGGCTGTCAGGATGCCGTCATGAGCATCCTCGTGAACGTCGACAACTTCGCCCTCGCCGAGACCCACCGCATGATGCGCGACCTCCAGAAGGAGGCCGGGGGTGTGGATCGGTTCCTGCACAACAGGGCTCCCGCCGCGATCGACCGGCAGACCGTGATCCGGCTGAACCGGGACACGCTCTACAGCTTCGCCGTCCTGGACATCAGCGAGGGAGCCGCCTTCACGATCCCGGAGCACGGCGACCGCTACCTCTCGGCGATGGTCGTCAACGAGCATCACTACGTGGATGCGATCTTCCACGAGGCGGGCGAGCACACCCTCACGACGGCGCAGTTCGGGACGCCGTATGTCGTGCTCGCCGTGCGCATCCTCGTCGACCCCACCGACCCGACGGATGTGGCGGCGGTGACCGCTCTCCAGGACCGCATCGCCCTGCGCAGCGGGGCGGCCACGCCCTTCACGATGCCGGACTACGACTCCGCCAGCCTCGACGAGACCCGCCAGGCGCTGCTCGCGTTGGCCCGGAACCTCCGGGGCTTCGACCGCATGTTCGGCAGCGAGGACGAGGTCGACCCGGTGCGGCACCTCATCGGCACGGCGGCGGGCTGGGGAGGGCTTCCCTCGTCCGAGGCGAGCTACATCGGCGTCGACCCGCGTCTGCCGGTGGGGCGGTACGAGCTCACGGTCGGCGACGTTCCCGTCGACGGCTTCTGGTCGATCTCCGTGTACAACGCGGACGGCTTCTTCGAGCCGAACGATCGCGACGCCTACACGATCAACGACATCACCGGCGTCCGCAACGACGACGGCACGCTCACCGTCCGCTTCGGCGACCACCCGGAAGGCCTGCCGAACGTTCTGCCGATCACGGAGGGCTGGAACTACCTGGTCCGGCTCTATCGCCCCCGTCCCGAGGTGCTCGACGGCAGCTGGACGTTCCCGACGCTTCAGGAATCGGCTTGACGGCCTCTTCACGCGGTCGGGATCAGGCCGCGCGCGGTCCGGAGCTCACGTCGGCGACGGCGAACGAGGCGCGGACGGCCTCTTCCAGGTCGGGGTAGCGGAAGGTGAAGCCGGCGGCGGTGAGCTTCTCGGGCAGGACCCAGCGGCTTTTCAACACGAGCTCGGTCTCGGTGCGGATGCCGATCGCGCCGAGCTCGAGCATCCAGCGCGGCATCGGCGGGCCGACCTTCGCCCCCAGCACCCGGCGCACGGTGGCCATGAAGGCGGCGTTGTCGACGGGGTGCGGCGAGGCGGCGTTGACCGGGCCCTCCAGCGCCGGGGTCTCCTCGAGGAACTCGATGATGCGCGCCACATCCTCGATGTGGATCCAGCTGAAGCGCTGCCGACCGCGACGGGCGCCGGGGAGGTGTGCGGTCCCGGCGGCCCGGCGCGCGGGGCCGACCGGCCAGAACCCGTCGTACTGCGGGCCGCCGAGGCCCAGTCGGGCGAGCGTGCGGAGCGGTTCCAGCACGCCGCCGTCGCCGAGGACGATGGCGCTGCGGAGAGCCACGCGACGGGTGCCGGGCAGGGCGTCGGCGAAGAGCGCGCGCTCCCACGCCTTGGCGACCTCGACCGAGAAGCCGGTGCCGATCTCGCCGGATGACTCCGTCATCGGTCGGTCCTCGGCATGTCGGTAGATGGTGGCCGTGGAGGAGTTGACCCACAGCGGCGGCGGAGTGGCGGCGCGGGAGATCGCGCGGCTCAGGGCTGCGGTCGTGTCCAGTCGGGAGCGGAAGATCTCGGCCCGGTTGCGCGGCGTGTACCGGCAGTTCACGCTCTTGCCCGCGAGGCCGATCACGAGGGACGACCCATCGACGGCGGCATCGATGCCGCCCTGGTCGCCCCAGGACAGATCGCTGCCGGAGCGGGAGATCGTGACGACCTCGCGCCCGGCATCCCGCAGGCGTGCAGCGAGATACCGTCCCATGAAGCCCGTCGCTCCGCCGATGACCACCCGGTCCGTGCTCATGCGTCGTCGTCCTTCCGATCCGGTTCCAGGATGTAGCTGAAGTCGCCGCGGTATTCGTAGAGGCGCCCGAGGAGCGGCGCATCCACGGTCAGCCGCACGCGCTGCCGCTCGGCCTCCTCGTCCCAGCGCTCGACGAGCCGGACGACAGGGGCCACGACCCGCGGGATGCGGAGCCGGAAGCGCCCGACGCGGATGCCCACCGCGCGACTCGTCAGGTGCAGGGCGCCGGCACGGGGCTCCACGTCGAAGCAGGCCACGACCAGGCCGGGCTCGCCGAGCTCGTCGACGATGCGGCCGTGCCTGGTCGGGGCCACGGCATCGCGCATCACCCACGGCCCGCCCGCGAATCGGAAGGTGCGCTCGGCGATCGCCCGGGAGGCGATGGTGCGGTTCTCGATGCGGAACGGCACGTCGCGCTCCCACCGGGCGGCGATCACCCCGCGCCGTTCGAGGCGGCGGAGCAGGGGCCAGAGGGCCCGGCGGGGCGTGCCGACGCGCTGAAACGTCCCTTCGCCGACGCCGACCATCCCGTCGGGGACCGCCTGGAAGTAGGCCCGCAGCCGGGGATGCAGCTCGGTGAGACGCGCGCCGAGAGCCCTCGCGTACGGGGACTGCGGCACGGGCGTCACGCTTCGAGCCTAGCCCGCGGAGGACTCCTCCCGGCCCGCGTCGTCGGTCGGGCGGAGCAAGCGGTCGAGGAGGGCGAGGGCCTCATGCTGCGGAGCGGTGTCGTCCAGGAGCCACTGCGTCTGCAGGCCGTCCGAGGCGGCGACGACGAGGGCGGCGACCGCGAGCGGATCGACGTCCGTACGGATGCTTCCGTCCTTCTGCTGCTCCCGGACCGTCTCGGCGATGTCGGCCCGCAGGCGGGCGAAGCGCTCGGTCGCGAACCTGCGGGCGGCGGGGTGGCCCTCCTCGAGAGCGCTGGCGACGAGCGTGGAGTAGAGCTGCACCAGACCGGGCACCTCGCGGTTGGCCCTGGCCGACCGGATCATGCCCTCGACGGGGTTCGCAGGTTCCGGGTCGGTCTTCCGTTCCGGCGCGTTGCTCTCGACGTAGACCGCGACGAGCAGCTCCTCCAGCGACCCGAAGTAGTGGGTGAGGGCGGCATGCGTCACCCCCACCTCCTTCGCGATCGCCCGCAGGCTCGTGCGGTCCGCACCCCGGGCCGCGAACACCTCGATCGCACGGTCCAGGATCTCCCGGCGCCGCGCGATGCCCTTGGCGTAGGCCCCGCGGGGACGCGGGCGCTCGGAGTCCTCGGGGGGTGGCGTGGGCATGTCCCGAGTCTATCGACAGGAAACTTCCATGTGGAGGTATTCAGTGCTAGCGTGCCTCCGGGGCACCCGACGCCCGCCTGTCACCGACGACCGAGGAGCACGACCGATGACGATCCAGACCTCTCTGCAGCTGTTCACGATCCGCGAGCAGCTGGAGGCCGACCTCGAGGGCACGCTCGCCGCCGTCGCGGCGCGCGGATTCAGCGCGGTCGAGCCCTACGACTTCGTCCGCCGGGCGGAGGCGATGGCGGCCGCGGTGTCGGCCGCTGGACTGACGGCCCCCTCCGGGCATGCCTTCCTCGCCACGCCGACCTTCGTGCGCCCGGACGGTTCCGGCACGACGGCCCCCGTCCCTTCGCCGGCGGAGGTCTTCGCGGCCGCGAAGGCGCTCGGCATGGACACGGTGATCGATCCGTACACCGAGCCCGCGCGCTGGGAACAGGTCGATCAGATCGTCGAGACCGCCCGGCTGCTCAACGAGGCGGCGGAGATCGGCGCCGAGGCCGGCGTCCGGGTCGGCTACCACAACCACGCGCATGAGCTGGAGGCGGTGTTCGACGGGGTGACCGGGCTGGAGGTTCTCGCGGAGCACCTCGATGAGCGCGTCGTGTTGGAGGTCGACCTGTACTGGGTGGCCCGCGGCGGTGTCGACCCGGTGACCCTCGTGGAGCGTCTCGGCGAGCGGGTGATCGCCGTGCACGCGAAGGACGGCACCCTCGACCCCGCGCTGCTGGACGCCTACCCGCCCGCGGATCAGGTGCCCGCGGGCGACGGGGCGGTGCCGCTCCGGGAGGCCATCGCCGCCGCGCCGGCGCTCGAACTCGCCATCGTCGAGTTCGACCACTACGACGGCGATCTGTTCGACGCCATCGAGCGCAGCCGGGTCTTCCTCGACGCCGAGGCGGCGCGCTGATGGTGCGCGGCGGCGACGTCGTCGGCGTCGGCCTCATCGGCGCGGGCAACATCAGCGACCAGTATCTGCAGAACCTCACGCGCTTTCCGGACGTGGAGGTGCGGGCGATCGGCGACCTCGTCGAGGAGCGTGCACGCGCGCAGGCCGCGGCGTACGGGGTGCCGCGAGCCGGGGGCGTCGAGGTGGTGCTCGATGATCCCGACATCGACATCGTCGTGAACCTCACGATCCCCGCCGCGCACGTCGCCGTCTCGGAGGCGATCGTCGCCGCGGGGAAGCACGTGTGGACGGAGAAGCCGCTCGGCGTGGACCGCGAGGAGGCGCGACGCCTGTTGGAGGCGGCCGCGGCGGCCGGACTCCGCGTCGGCGTCGCGCCGGACACCGTCCTCGGTCCCGGCGTGCAGACCGCGAAGCGTGCCATCGCCCGCGGCGACATCGGCCGTCCGCTGTTCGGCCAGACGACCTTCCAGTGGCAGGGGCCGGAGATCTTCCACCCGAACCCCGCGTTCCTCTACGCGAAGGGCGCGGGGCCGCTCCTCGACATGGGACCGTACTACGTCTCGACCCTGGTCCACGTCTTCGGGCCGGTCGCCGCGGTGGCCGCGCTCGGGCTGCAGGGGTCGCCGACGCGCCGGGTGCAGGTCGGCGACCGCGCCGGGGAGGAGTTCCCGGTCGAGATCCCGTCCACGCTCAGCGTCCTGATGGACTTCGAGGGCGGCGGTCAGGCGCAGAGCCTCTACAGCACGGACTCACCGCTGGTGCGGCAGGGGATCGTGGAGATCACGGGGACCGAGGGCACCCTGGTCATCCCCGACCCGAACACGTTCGGCGGGCCGATCACGATCACCCGGCCGCTGTCCCGACACTTCGTGCCGCCGGAGCCGGTGGTGCAGGAGGTCATCGACGTCGTGCCGGAGGGCGTGCTCGCGGGGCGCGGGCTCGGGCTGCTCGACATGGCGCGCGCGATCGCGGAGGGCCGGCCGCACGTCGCCACCGGTGAGTTCGGTTACCACGTGCTCGACACCCTGCTCTCGATCGAGGAGGCGGCGGCGCGGCGCACCTTCGTGGAGGTCGCGAGCACGCTGGATCAGGTGGGCGCGCTGCCCGCCGACTTCGATCCCTTCGCGGCGACGTAGCGGTCGACGTTCGCGGGGGAGAGCACCTCGCGGGCGACCATGATCGCCGCCCCCAGCACCGCCGCGCGGTCACCTGCCTGCGACTGCACGATCGCGAGGTGCTGGGTGGCGAGCGGGATCGAGCGGCGGTAGACGACCTCGCGGACCCCGGCGAGCAGATGCTCGCCGGCGCGGGCGATGCTGCCGCCGAGCACGATGATCGACGGGTTCAGCAGGTTCACGACCGTCGCGAGCACCTCGCCGACGTCGCGGCCGGCCTGACGGGTGGCCTCGATGGCTGCCGCATTGCCGGCGCGGACGAGGCCGACGACGTCGGAGGCAGTGTGCACGTCATGCCCCTCGGCGCGCAGCGCGACGGCGAGGGCCGACCCGCTCGCGAGGGCTTCGAGATCCCGTTCGTCGCCCGGCTGCCGCGCCGAGCCCGCGCTCATCGGCACCTGGACGTGGCCCATGTCGCCCGCCGACCCCTGGGCGCCGCGCTGGAGCTGCCCGCCGGCGATGATCCCGGCGCCGATGCCCGTCGACACCTTCACGAACACGAGGTCGTCCACCCGCGGCCAGCTCGTGGCCTGCTCGCCGAGGGCGAGGATGTTCACGTCGTTGTCGACGAGGACCGGCACGTCGAACGTGCGCTGCACGTAGCCGGGGACGTCGAAGCGGTCCCAGCCCGGCATGATCGGCGGGTTCGTCGGGCGCCCCGTGGAGTGCTCGACGGGCCCGGGCACGCCGATGCCCACGCCCACGAGGGGGAGGCCGCCGGCGGTCGCGGCGAGCAGGGCGCTGCCCTCCGCGAGGATCGCGTCGAGGAGGGCCTCCGGCCCCTCGCCGATGTCGATCCCGCGCGTGCGTGCGTCCAGGATCACGCCGGCGAGGTCGGCCACGGCGACGGTCGCGTGGGTGGCTCCGAGGTCGACGGCCAGGACGAGCCCGGCGCGCGGGTTGAACGCCACGCGGGCGGGAGGACGACCTCCGGTCGACACCGCTTCACCGGCGGGGCGCAGGAGGTCGGCGGCCAGCAGAGCATCGACCCGGGAGGCGACGGTGGAGCGGGCCAGTCCGGTGAGGGCGGCGAGCTCCGCCTTGGTGCGGGCGTGCCCGTCGCGGAGGATCTGGAAGATCTCGCCGGTCCCGGGGGAGGGCGTCGCAAGCGGTCTCAGCACGTCAACCATGGCGTCAGTAAAGCACAGCACTTCCTCCGCTCCGTGGTGCGACTTCGAATTCGTTACACACAACTTTTGACGAAGGACTAGCAAAAGTCCTCAGCGCTGTGTCAGACTCACCGGCATGACAACGGATGTCACTGACACCGGTCTCGGGACGATCCGGACCGGGATCCTCGGCGGAGGCTTCATGGCCCGCGTGCACCGCACGGCCGCCCGAGACGCAGGCGGGGCACTGCGCGCCGTCGCCACCCGGTCCGCCCAAGGCGCCAGGGATGCCGCGCACCTGCTCGGCGCCGCCCGCGCCGAGCAGGACGCGGAGGCCCTGCTCGACGCCGACGACATCGACGTCGTCCACATCTGCACCCCCAACGCCACGCACGCCGACCTCGCCCTGCGCGCGCTGCGAGCGGGCAAGCACGTCGTGTGCGAGAAGCCGCTCGCCACGAGCGCCGCCGACGCCGCCACCCTCGCCGAGGTCGCCGCCGAGACCGGACTCGTCGCCGCCGTCCCCTTCGTGTACCGCTACCACCCCATGGTGCGCGAGGCCAGGGCGCGCATCGCCCGCGGGGAGGCCGGCGAGCTGCTCACGCTGGACTGCTCGTACCTGCAGGACTGGATGCTGCGGCCCACCGACGACGACTGGCGGGTGCGCTCCTCGTCCGGCGGCGCCTCCCGCGCCTTCGCCGACATCGGCTCGCATCTGTGCGACCTCCTCGAGTTCGTCACGGGCGATCGGATCCGGACCCTCAGCGCCCGCACCCGCCGGGTGTTCGCCGAGCGGGCGGGGCAAGCCGTCGACACGGAGGACATCGTCGCCGTGCTCGTCGAGACCTCGGCGGGGGCACTCGGCACGCTGCTCATCTCGCAGATGGCGGCGGGCCGCAAGAACGCCCTCACCCTGGAGCTGCACGGGACGCGGCAGAGTCTGCGGTTCGAGCAGGAACGGCCGGAGGAGCTCTGGGTCGGCATGCGGGAGGAGTCGCGGCTGCTGCTGCGCGACCCCGCCACGGCCGACCCGGAGTCCGCCCGGCTGCAGCGCGTCCCCGCCGGGCACGCCATGGGATACCAGGACGCCTTCAACGGCTTCGTCGCGGACGTCTACGCCGCGATCGCGGGCGACGTGCCCGACGGTATGCCGACGTTCGCGGACGGCCGTCGTGCGGCGGTCCTGACCGAGGCCGTGCTCGATTCCGCCGCCCATGAGGGCCGCTGGACGGAGGTGCCGGCATGACCGCGACGACGACGCAGCCGGTGCTGCAGGTGGCCGGGATCCGCAAGGCGTTCTTCGGCGTGGAGGTGCTGAAGGGCATCGACTTCGACGTGCGACCGGGGGAGGTGCACGGCCTCGTCGGCGAGAACGGTGCAGGCAAGTCCACGCTCATGAAGATCATCGCGGGCGTGCAGCCGGCCGACGAGGGCACGATCGCCTACCGCGGCGCGGAGGTGCGCCACGCGCACCCCCGGCAGGCGATGGACGCCGGCATCGTTACGGTGTTCCAGGAGTTCACCCTGCTCCCGGAGCGCACGGTCGCGCAGAACGTCTCCCTCGGCCGGGAGCCACGGCGCGCGGGACTCATCGACGTGCGGGCGATGAACGAGCGCACCGCGGAGCTGCTCAGCGACCTCGGAGTCTCCTTCATCGACCCGCAGGCCCGGGTGGGCTCGCTGACGGTGGCCGAGCAGCAGATCGTCGAGATCGTGAAGGCGCTGTCGTTCGATGCGCAGGTGATCTCGATGGACGAACCGACCGCGGCGCTCAGCGACCGCGAGGTGGAGCTGCTGTACGCGATCATCCGTCGGCTCACCTCCCGTGGTGTCGCCGTCATCTACGTCTCCCATCGGCTGAAGGAGATTTTCGACCTCTGCGACCGGATCACGATCCTCAAGGACGGCGCCCTCGTCTCCACGGACGAGACCGCGGCCCTGACCACCGACGAGCTCGTCCGCCGGATGGTGGGCCGGTCGATCCAGTCCTACTTCCCCGACCCGGTCGCCGGCACCGCGGTCGGCGCGCCCCGGCTCGAACTGGACGGTTGCGGGAACGCCTACGTGGACGGGGTGTCGCTGACGCTCCGCGCCGGGGAGATCGTCGGGGTGGCCGGGCTCCAGGGCTCCGGACGCACGGAACTCGTGGAGGGGGTGTTCGGCATCCAGGCGTTCACCCGCGGCGCCGTGCGGATCGACGGCGAGCCGGTGCGGATCACGGGGCCGCGTGCGGCCGTGCGCGCCGGACTCGCCCTGGTCTCGGAGGACCGCAAGGCGCAGGGGCTCGCGCTGGGGCAGTCGATCCTCGACAACACCCTGCTCGTGGTGCGGAACGTGTTCGCGGGGCGCACCGCGGCGTCGCGCCGGGAGGTGCCGGGGGTGCTCCGCACGCTGGAGGTGTCCTCGCGCGGTCTCGACCAGGAGGTGCGCTTCCTGTCCGGCGGCAACCAGCAGAAGGTGGTGCTGGCCAAGTGGCTGCTCACCCAGCCGCAAATCGTGCTCTTCGACGAGCCGACACGGGGCATCGACGTGGGGGCCAAGTACGCGGTCTACCAACTCATGCGCGAGCTGGCGGCGCAGGGGAAGGCCGTGCTCATGGTCTCGAGCGAGCTGCCGGAGGTCATCGGCATGAGCGACCGCATCCTCGTCATGCACGACGGCGAGCTCGTCGCCGAGCTGCCGGCCGGCGCGGCCGAGCACGAGATCCTCACGGCGGCCACCGGCGCCGATCGCGGTCCTTCGACGAACGGGGGCGCGCGATGAGCCGCCGCCCCGGAGCCCGTCTCCGCATCGATTCGACCGTCATCGTGCTCGGCATCCTGCTGCTGACCCTCGTCGTCGGCGCGATCCTCGTCGCCACGGTCGGTCGCAACTTCCTCAGCCCGGGGAACATCCGCGACATCCTGACCGGGATGAGCGTGCTCGGCCTCGTGGCCATCGGGCAGACGCTCGTGGTGCTCGGCGCCTCGCTCGACCTGTCGGTCACCTACGTCATCAGCCTGTCGAGCCTGCTCGCGGCGACGATGATGGCCGGGAACGCCGGCAACATCCCGCTCGCGGTGATCGTGACGCTCCTCGTGTGCGCGGGGATCGGGCTCGTGAACGGGCTCATCGTGACGGTGCTCAAGGTCAACGGCTTCATCGCGACGCTCGGCGTCGGGCTGATCCTCCAGGGCATCCTCAACACGAACTTCGAGGGCTCGGCGGGCGAGGTCCCGTGGACGTTCCAGCTCATCGGCGCGACCGGGGTCGGACCGATCCCGGTGTCCACGCTCATCATGATCGCGCTCGCCGTGCTGGTGTGGGTGCTGCTGAACCGCACCCGCACCGGCGCCCATCTCTACGCCGTCGGCGGCGACCCCGAGATCGCGCGGCTCAGCGGCGTGCGCACCCGCCTGCCGCTGGTCTGGGCGCACGTGCTGTGCTCCGTGTTCGCGGGCCTCGCCGGCCTCCTGCTCGCCAGCCGTCTCGGCGTGGGCAGCCCGACGGTCGGTCAGCAGGGCGGCTACGCGCTGCTCTCCATCGCCGCGGTCGTGCTGGGCGGCACGCTGCTCCTCGGCGGGCGCGGCTCGATCTGGGGCACCATCGGCGGCGTCGCCATCCTCGCCGTCGTCGACAACGTGATGAGCGTGCTGCAGGTGAACCCCTTCCTCAAGGATGTGGTGCGCGGCATCGTCATCGTCGCCGCCGTCGCCGTCTACAGTCGGCGGGCCATCGTGCGCCGTCGGCCGCGCTTCGGGGCCGGGGGCACGCGCACCGGGGGAGACGACGCCGCGAAGGCGGCCGAAGGGGACATGGCGGGGGCGGCCGCCGAACTCGCCGATCCGACCATCGAGGTCGCCGCCGTCGACAGCGCAGGGGATACCGCCTCCGTGCGGGAAGGAGGACGCTCATGAACGCGCTGCGCACGCTCGTCAGCCCCCGCGGGGCGGTCTTCCTGCTGCTCGTGATCCTGCTCGTCGCGGTCGCCGTGCTCAACCCGAGCTTCGCCGAGCCCGGCCAGTTCATGCGATACCTGCAGCGCGTCGCGCCCATCGCGATCGTCGCGATCGGGCAGTACTTCGTGATCATCGCCGGGGAGTTCGATCTCTCCCAGGGGTCGCTCATCACGGCGCAGGTCATCATCGCCGGCAACCTCGTCGGCCAGGACGACGCGCGCACCCTCCCGGTGCTGCTGCTCATGGTGGTGTTCGGTATCGTCGTCGGGCTCGTCAACGGCGTCCTCACGACGCTGCTCAAGGTGCCGTCGTTCATCGTGACGCTGGGCATGATGCTCGCCCTGCTCGGCGGCGTGATGTGGTGGACGGGCGGCGCGGCCACGGGCAACCCGGCCGACAGCTTCCGCGAGATCGGCCGCGGAGGGATCCGCGACCTCCCCGTGCTGGAGTTCCTGCCCTGGGCCGTGCTGCTGCTCGCCGCCTGGCTCGCCCTCGGCATCGTCATCACCAAGCGCCCGCTGGGCAAGACCCTCATCGCGATCGGCGACAACGCCCGCGCCGTGGACTACGCCGGTGCCCGCCGGGCCTGGGTCACCACCCGCGCGTTCGTGCTGTCCTCCCTCTCGGCCACCCTCTCGGCCGTCCTGCTGGTCGGGTACGCGGGAGTGCACCCGTCCGTCGGCCGGGGCTACGAGTTCACCGCGATCACCGCGGTGGTGCTCGGCGGCGTCGTGCTCGGCGGAGGTCGAGGCTGGATCGTCGGCGCCGTGGCCGGAGCGTTCGCGCTGGAGGCGCTGTTCCTGCTCCTGAACATCGCGGGCGTCCCCTCCACCCTCCGTGACGCCGTGCAGGGCGTCATCATCATCGCGGCCGTCGCCTATGCGGGTGTCGCCTTCCGAGCCCGCCGCCGGCGCGGTCCCCAGCCGACGGACGTCCATACCGCGGGGACCGAGAACGCCGAGAACCGCAGCACCGCATCAAGCCCTACAACCAGAGGAGATTAGCAATGCGACGATCGATGAAGATCGCCACCACAGGGGTGGCCCTCTTCGGCCTCATCGCGCTCGCCGGGTGCACGACCGACCCGTCCGTGGCGCCGGCGGAGTCGGAGAACCCCGAGGAGTCGGCCGAGACCACCGAGTGGTTCGACCAGGAGCTCTTCGACAAGCAGGACGAGGAGCGCGGCGTCGACCCCCAGGGCCCCGCCGACCAGCCCTACCTGCAGCACATCAACGCCGAGATGGTCGACACGTCGGAGTTCGCCAGCACCGGCGCCAAGAAGGCCTGCTTCGCGAACGCCTCGATCTCGAACCCGTGGCGGCAGACGGGCTGGATCACGATGAACGAGCAGCTGAAGGTGCTGCAGGAGTCGGGCGCGATCAGCGAGATGGAGACCCGCGACGCGCAGGACTCCGACGACACCCAGATCGCCGACATCGACTACTTCATCTCCGAAGGCGAGTGCGACGTCTTCCTCATCTCCCCGAACAGCACGGCGGCGATGACCCCCGCGGTCGAGCGGGCGTGCGAGACGGGCAAGCCGGTGGTCGTGTTCGACCGCGGCGTGAACACCGACTGCCCTGTCACGTTCATCCACCCGATCGGCGGCTTCGCCTGGGGCATCGACACCGCGGAGTTCCTCATCGACAACCTGGAAGAGGGCGATAAGGTCGTGGCTCTCCGGATCCTCCCCGGTGTCGACGTGCTGGAGCACCGCTGGGCCGGCGCCGAGAAGCTGTTCGAGGAGGCCGGGATCGAGGCCGTCGACCACTTCACCGGAGCGGACCCCGCCGAGATCAAGAGCATCATCAGCGATGAGCTCGCCAAGGGCGACGTGCAGGGCATCTGGATGGACGCCGGTGACGGCGCCGTCGCGGCCATCGAGGCCTTCGAGGATGCCGGGGCCGACTACCCCGTGATGACCGGCGAGGACGAGATGAGCTTCCTGCGCAAGTGGAAGGACACGGGCCTCACCGGCCTCGCCCCGGTGTACTCGAACTTCCAGTGGCGCACCCCGCTGCTCGCGGCGCAGATGATCTTCGCGGGCGAAGAGGTGCCGAAGGAGTGGGTGCTCCCGCAGAAGCCGATCACCGAGGCCGAGCTGGACGACTACCTCACGGCGAACGACGGCATGCCCGACGGCCACTACGCCAAGTTCGGCGGAGAGGACCTTCCCGGCTACCCGACGGTCTGGCAGGAGCGCCAGATCCCGTGACCCCGTGTGCTCCCGCCCTTCCGCTCCGCCTGAGGCGAGTGGGAGGGTGGGAGCACCCGCACGATCAGAAGGACAACGATGCCCCGCACGATCGCCGTCAACACCTGGGTCTGGACGTCTCCGCTGACGGACGACACCCTGGAGCCGCTCGCCCGCACGGCCGCCCGGATGGGCTACGACGCCCTGGAGCTGCCGCTGGAGAGCATCGGCGACTGGGACCCGCTCCGGGCCCGGGCCGTGCTGGACGGCCTCGGGATGGGCGCGGTCGTGGTCGGGGCGATGGGACCCGGGCGCTCGCTGCTCGCGCGCGCCGGAGACGTCGCCGCCACGCAGGACTACCTCCGCGCCTGCCTGGACGCCGCGGCCGTCCTCGGGGCCGCGGTCGTCGCCGGGCCGTTCTACGCCCCGACCGGCGTCACCTGGCGCATGGACGAGACGGAGCGGGCGGAGGTCGTCGGCGAGCTCAGGGACAACCTCGCCCCCCTCGCTCGCGAGGCCGCCGCGATCGGCGTGACGCTGGCCGTCGAGCCGCTCAACCGCTACGAGACCAGCGTGCTGAACACCGTGGCGCAGAGCCTCGATGCGCTGGCGCCGCTGCTCGGTGCCGGGGCGGGGCTGGCCCTCGACACCTACCACCTCAACATCGAGGAGAAGCGTCCCGCCGACGCGGTCCGGGCGGCGGGCGCCGCCATCGCGCACGTGCAGGTGTGCGGCAGCGACCGCGGTGCCGTGGGCGACGACCACACCGACTGGCCGGAGATGCTCCGCGCGCTCGACGACGCCGGCTACCGCGGCGTGCTGGGGCTGGAGAGCTTCACGGGCGAGAACGCGACGATCGCGGTCGCGGCCTCGGTGTGGCGACCGCTCGCGGCCAGCCAGGACGATCTCGCCGCCCGCAGCATCGCCCACCTGCGCGCCCTCGGCGCCTGAACCCCCGCGATACGAGCACCCGCGATACGAAGGAGTATCCATGAGCAGTCACCCGGTCACCCTGTTCACCGGCCAGTGGGCCGACCTGCCGTTCGAGGAGGTGGCCCGCCTCGCCGCGCAGTGGGGCTACGACGGGCTGGAGATCGCCGCGTCCGGCGACCACCTCGACCTCCGCCGGGCCGATGAGGACGATGCCTACGTCGCCTCCCGCCGCGAGATCCTCGACCGGCACGGACTGCGGGTGTTCGCGATCTCCAACCACCTCGCCGGGCAGGCGGTGTGCGACGACCCGATCGACTTCCGGCACCAGGGCATCCTGCGCCCGTACGTCTGGGGCGACGGCGAGGCCGAGGGTGTGCGGCAGCGGGCGGCGGAGGACATGACGCGTGCGGCCAGGGTGGCCAGGAAGCTCGGCGTCGACACCGTCGTCGGCTTCACCGGGTCGTCGATCTGGCCCTATGTCGCGATGTTCCCGCCGGTGCCGGAGACGGTGATCGCCCAGGGGTTCCAGGACTTCGCTGACCGATGGAATCCGATCCTCGACGTGTTCGACGGCGAGGGCGTGCGCTTCGCCCACGAGGTGCATCCCGGGGAGATCGCGTACGACTACTGGTCGAGCGTCCGCGCCCTCGACGCGATCGACCACCGCGACGCTTTCGGCTTCAACTGGGACCCCTCGCACATGATGTGGCAGAACATCGATCCCATCGGCTTCATCGTCGACTTCGCCGACCGGATCTACCACGTCGACTGCAAGGACACCCGCCTGCGGCCGCGGAACGGCCGTGCCGGAGTGCTCGGCTCGCACCTGCCGTGGGGCGACCCCCGGCGCGGCTGGGACTTCGTCTCCACCGGCCACGGCGACGTGCCCTGGGAGGACGCGTTCCGCGCGCTCGATGCGATCGGGTACGACGGCCCGATCTCGATCGAGTGGGAGGACGCCGGCATGGACCGCCTGCACGGCGCCCCCGAGGCGCTCGGTTTCGTGCGCTCCCTGCTGTGGCCGCAGCCCGCGGCCGCCTTCGACGCCGCGTTCCGCCACCAGTGACGGGACGGCAGGCGACGGCCCGTGCTTAGGGCTCCCGCAGGCGGACCAGGCGCTCGTGCCCGGTCTCCTCGAGCTCGGCGATGTCGTCGCGCGACTTGAGGAAGTCGGAGAAGGACCGGTAGCCGAGGGCCTTCTCGCTGAACGACGGGTCCATGCGGCGCATGTGCGTCTTGACCGCGGAGCTGTGCAGCCACTCGTCGGCATCCGCCTTGTCGTGGCCGAGGCGCAGGGCGCGCTCCAGGAGCCGCGTGGCCTCGCCCTGGTCGTCGATCTTCTCCTCGACTTTGGGCTCCTCGGCAGTGGCCTTGGCCTTGGCCTTCGCCCGGGACTTCGACGCGGTCTTGGGCTTCGGGGTACCCGCGTCCGCGGCGGCCGGGGCGGACGGCTCCGCCGGGGCCTCGACCACCGGAGCGACGGCGGGCTGTGCCGCCTTCGCCGGACGCGCCACGCCCGGAAGCGAGTCGTACGACTCGAACTCGTCGCAGGCCGCGGCGAGCGACTTCGCCGTCGACCCGGCCACGCCCACCCCGATCACGTACCGGCCGAGGCGCTTGCAGCGCTGGGCGAGCGGCACGTAGTCGCTGTCGCCGGCCACGATGACCACATGGGTCAGGTCCGGAAGACGGAACATGTCCTCGACCGCATCGACCGCCAACCGGATGTCCGCGCCGTTCTTCGCGTACGCCGCGGCGGGGAAGAGCTGGACGAGGTCCACCGCGCGCGCCACGAGCTGCGACCGGTACTCGGCGTTGACCGGCGACGACCAGTCCGCGTACGCCCTGGTCAGCACGAGGGTGCCGAAGGACGCCGCGTAGTCGATGATGGCGCCGACCTCGATCATCGCCCGGCTCAGCCGCTCGGCGACCTCGGGGTCGTTCGGGTGCTCCGTGATGCGCTGGCG
Organism: Microbacterium meiriae; assembly: GCF_032364335.1. Lineage (NCBI taxonomy): Bacteria > Bacillati > Actinomycetota > Actinomycetes > Micrococcales > Microbacteriaceae > Microbacterium > Microbacterium meiriae. Next base: position 2,538,222 of record NZ_CP133984.1, on the reverse strand, counting down.
GTCCTTGCCGTAGGAGTTTCGGCCGTGGACCCGGTCATACCAGGAGATGACGATGTTGTCGAAGTCCAGGTACACCGCCACGCGGGCGTCGGTCGTCTCAGCCACGGTCGTCCTCCTCGCCGGGGTAGCGCACGCCGATCTGCGCGCGGATCTCGTCCAGTGCGCCCATGATGGCGACGCTCTCCGCGATGGGGAGGACGTCGCCCTCGAGGAGACCGTCGCGGACGAGGCGCTCGGCCGCGAACGCCTGGTACTGCATGCCGCGACCCTCGACGGACGAGACGTACTCCTCCTGCACCGTGCCGTCCGGCCGCACGAGACGGAACGAGGTGGGGGCGTACCAGACCCGGTCGATGTCGATGCGGGCCTCGGTGCCGACGATGCTCGCGGCGTTGGGGCCGGCGCCGCGCGAGGAGGAGAGCGTCGTGGAGATCGCCCCGCTCTCGTGGATCATGACGGTGGCGACCTCGGAATCGGCTCCGGTCTCGACCAGACGCCCCACCGCGCGGATGGTGGTCGGTGCGCCGAGGACATCCCAGACGAAGGAGATCGGGTAGATCCCCAGGTCGAGCAGCGCCCCGCCGCCCAGTTCGAGGGCGTTGAGACGGTGGGCGGGGTCGGTGGGCAGCTGTTGCGTGTGGTCGGCGCTCACGGTGCGGATCTCACCCAGGGCGCCGTCGGCGAGGAGCTCGCGGATGCGGACCATGTGCGGCAGGTACCGGGTCCACATCGCCTCCATGACGAGCAGCCCGCGCTCGGCGGCGAGCCGCTGGAGGTCCGCGGCCTGGGCGTGGTCGAGCGTGAACGCCTTCTCGACGAGGACGTGCTTCCCGTGCTCCAGGGCGAGCCGGGCGTTCTCGTGGTGCATCGGGTGCGGGGTGGAGACGTAGATGATGTCGACGTCGGGATCGGAGACCAGCGCCTCGTATGACGGATGCGCGTGCGCGATGTCGAAGCGCGCGGCGAAGGCATCGGCCGACTCCTGCGAGCGTGAGCCCACGGCGACGAGGTCGAGGCCGGCCGTGCGCAGATCGGATGCGAAGGCGCCGGCGATGCCGCCGGTCGCGAGGATTCCCCAACGAAGTCCAGTCATCCTCTCAGCGTAGAGGGTGGCGCGTGTGACCGTCTGTGACATCCGGTGACCTCCGGCTTCCTCCCCGTAGCCGGGATGGAGGCGGCGCTCCTACCGTGTCGTCATGACGGAACCCCTCGTGATCGGCGCCATGGTGCGCACCCTCGGCGCCTACCCCTCCGGCTGGCGGTATCCCGGAGCCCACCGCGACCCCGCGGAGGACGCGGACATCCTGCGCCGCATCGCGCGGGAGGGGGAGGACGCGGGCCTGGACTACCTCTTCTTCGGCGACTGGCTGGCGACCGGACCCGACCTGGAGTTCCGCGACCCCTACCTGCTCGCCCGCATCGACCCGCTGAGCGCGGTGCTGTTCCTCGCCGGGGTGACCTCGCGGATCGGTCTCATCGCGACGGTCAACACCACCTATGCCGATCCGTACGCCACGGCGCGGGCGCTGGCCTCCCTCGACGTCCTCACCCACGGCCGGGCGGGGATCAACCTCGTCACCGGCGCCGAGCCGCGTGCCGCGGGCAACCACGGCCGTGACGCCCACGCCGACACCGAGACCCGCTACGACCGGGCCGAGGAGTTCGTCGTCGCTCTGCGCCGGCTCTGGGACTCGTGGGACGAGGACGCCTGGATCGCGGACGCCGAGCGCGGCGTGCTCATCGACCCCGAGGGGCTGCGCGCGGCCGAGGTCACGGGCGCACATGTGCGGGTCGCCGGTCCGCTCAATGTCGCGCGTCCGCCGCAGGGGCGCATCCCGATCGTGCACGCGGGGACCTCGCCGCGGTCGCGGGCGCTCGCCGCGACCGCCGCCGATCTCGCGCTCATCGCCGCGCCCACCCTCGCCGATGCCGTGACCACGCGGCGGCTGCTGAAGGACATCGCCGCGGACGCGGGGCGCCCGGCGGAGGAGCTGAAGGTCATCGCCCCGGTGCTGCCCGTCGTCGCAGAGTCGGACGCCGGGGCGCACCGGATCGTCCGGCGGCTGCTGGAGCTCGTGCCGCTCGCGGAGGGGGTGCAGCCCGATCGCGTCGCGTTCCCGCCGAACCGCACGGTGGATTCCCTCGCCGACGCATTGGACGTGGCCGCCGACGACCCGCTGCGCGCCGCCGCCTTCGACGCCCCGGTGACGGCCGCCGAGGTGCTCCGGCTGGGGGAGCGGGGTGCCGCGCTCGTCGAGCGACTCGCGCGGATCGCCGGGCTCGCGGTCGGGGCGGAGGCGGCAGTGACCTGGCGGCATCTCGTCGCCGCGCACGCCGTCCCCGCGGCCTTCGTGGTCGGCGATGCCGGCACGATCGCCGACCACTTCGAGAGCTGGCGCGACGTGGGCGCCGCCGACGGCTTCAACGTCCTCTCGGCATTCCAACCCGCGCAGTTCGAGGCCTTCACCCGCCTCGCGGCCCCCGAGCTCCGCCGCCGTGGCCTGCTCCGCGCGGCGGAGGAGGCCGGCCAGGACGGCCGGCGTGAGACGCTGCGCGACCGCCTCCGTGTGACGTCGCGTGTCGGCGCGTGACCACGGGTGTCGTCTCGCGACACCCGGAGTCCGCCGCCTCGCCCCCGTGCCCTGCCGCTTCCTACCGTGAACACCACCTGCACCCCCTCCGCACCCGAGACCCCGTCTTCCGAATCCGAGGAGTCCCCCGCATGAACCGCCGCCTCATCCGCACCGCCGCCGTCGCGGTCCCGCTCGTCCTGGCCGGCAGCCTCGCCGCCTGCGCCACCTCGCCCGCCCCGGGGAACACTCCGGCCGACGCGGGGGACCCGGTCTCCGGCGGCACCATGACCTACCTCGAGCACCAGGCCTACACGAACCTGTACCCGCCGCAGGCCGGCTTCTACCCGAACGGCGGCATCGTCAACAACATCGCCGCCCGGCTCACCTGGCAGAATCCGGAGACGCTCGAGATCGAGCCGTGGATCGCCGCGGAGTGGACCGTGAACGACGACGCCACGGAGTACACCTTCGACCTCAACCCGGACGTGACGTTCTCGGACGGCACGCCCGTGGACGCCGCCGCCGTCGCGAAGAACTTCGACACCTACGGGCTGGGGGACGCCGAACGCGGTCTCACCGTCTCCGAGGCCATCAACAACTACGCCGGCAGCGAGGTGGTGGACGAGGACACCGTGACGTTCCGCTTCAGCGCTCCGTCGCCCGGCTTCCTGCAGGCGACGTCGACCATCAACTCGGGGCTGCTGTCCCCGGAGACGCTGGACGGCACGATCGAGGATTTCGGCGCCGGCAACGCGGAGGAGATCATCGGCTCCGGTCCCTTCACCGTCACCGACGAGAAGCTCGGCACCGAGTACACCCTCACCGCCCGCGACGACTACGACTGGGGCCCGGACAGCGCCGAGAACGACGGTCGTCCCTACCTCGACGCCGTGCACGTGCTGGTGACCCCCGAGGACTCCGTCCGCATCGGGTCCCTGCTCGCGGGCCAAGCCGACTACGTCCGCTACGTCCAGGCGTTCGACGAGGACCGCGTGGAGGGGGCCGGCTTCACGCTGTACGCGCCGCAGACCCGCGGCGTGAACAACTCGATCGCCCTCCGCCCGGAGAACCCGCTGCTGTCCGACATCCGCGTGCGCCAGGCGATCATCGCCGCGGTCGACGCGCAGGAGGTCGTCGACACCCTGTTCACCGAGAACTACCCGGTGGCCACGTCGGTGCTGTCCTCCCAGGCCGCGGGCTACAAGGACGAGTCCGCGCACTACGCCCACGATCCGGAGAAGGCGGAGGCGCTGCTCGACGAGGCCGGCTGGGAGCCCGGCGCCGACGGCATCAGGGAGAAGGACGGCGAGCGGCTGTCGATCACGGTCTACGAGGCCAAGCCGCAGCCCCTGTCGAAGCAGACCCTGGAGCTCGTGGCGCAGCAGCTCGCGGCGGTCGGCGTGGAGCTCACCGTCAAGCCCGGCGATGCGGGCAGCTACGCGGAGGACACGCGTGATCCGCTGAAGACGGGGTTCTACCACTCGATGGTCGGGCGTGCCGACCTCGACGTGATCAAGAGCCAGTACTTCACGAAGAACCGCGACGTGCTCATCTCTCAGGACGCGACGCTCGACGAACTGCTGCTGGCCGTCGCCTCCGAGCCGGACGCCGAGAAGCGGGTGGCCGCCTCGCAGGCCGTGCAGGACTACATCGCGGAGCAGGCGTACGTGATCCCGCTCTTCGAGGAGCCGCAGGTCTACGGTGCGGCCACGTATGTGCACGGAGTCGCCTTCGAGTCGGTCGGCCGGCCCACGTTCTCCGGCGTGTGGCTCGCGGAGCACTGAGGATCACGGTGACCCCATGACTTTCGTCCTCCGACGGGCCGGGCAGGCCGCGATCGTGCTGATCGCGGCCTTCACGGCCACGTTCTTCCTGCTGCAGCTGCTGCCGGGAGACGCCATCCTCATCAAGTTCTCCGACCCGAGCCTGGGGCTCTCGCCGGAGCAGCTCGACGACATCCGCGCGACCTACGGCGCCGACGTCCCGTGGGGGGAGCAGTACCTGCACGCGGGGCTCGGCTTCCTCGCCGGCGACTTCGGCTACTCGACCCAGTACGGCACCCCGGTCCGGACGATGCTCGCTGAAGCACTGCCCGCCACGCTGCTGCTCGCGGCGCTCGGGCTCCTGGTCGCCGTCCTGCTCGCGGTGCTGATCGCGGTGCTCTCCTCGCTCGCGCCCTTCGCCTGGCTGCGGGACGGTCTGCGGCAGGTGCCGGGACTGTTCGTGGCGGTCCCTGTGTTCTGGCTCGGGATCCTGCTCATCCAGGTGTTCTCGTTCGGGCTCGGATGGGTGCCGATCGTGGGGGCCGATCCGATCAGCGGCCTGATCCTTCCCGTCCTCACGCTCGCCGTGCCGATCTCGGCGCCGCTCGCCCAGGTCCTGGTCCGGTCCATCGACCGCGTGCAGGCGCAGCCGTTCGTGACCGTGGTGCGGGCGAAGGGCGCGCCGCCGGCATGGGTGCTCACGCGGTCGGTCGCGCGCAACGCCGCCGTCCCGACGCTCACCATCGCGGGGGTGCTGTTCGGAGAGCTCGTCGGAGGAGCGGTGGTCACCGAGACCGTCTTCGGCCGCACCGGCATCGGACGCCTCACGGAGCAGGCCGTCGCGAACCAGGACATCCCGGTGCTGCAGGGAGTGGTGCTGCTGTCTGCCCTGGGGTTCGTGGTGATCAGCTTCGCCGTCGACCTCGCCACGCCCCTGATCGACCCGCGGCAGCGGCGGGCGGCCCGCGCCGCCCGGTCGCGCCCCGTCCGTCCCGCCGCCCAGGAGGTGCCCGCATGACCGCTCCCGTCATCGTCGAGACGTCGGTCGAGACGTCGGGTGCCCCGCCCGCGCCGTCCGCCCCGGCGCCCGTCTCCGCATCCCTTCCGCGACGGCGGTCGCGCGCCTGGGGGCTGTACCTCGCGTTCGCTGTCGTCGCCGTGGCGGTGCTGTGGGCGGTGATCCCGGGGGTCTTCGCGCCGGGCGATCCGCTGACCGGCGTGCCCGCCGACAAGCTCCTGCCGCCGAGCGCCGCGCACTGGTTCGGGACCGACGCCCTCGGCCGCGACCTCTTCGGCCGGGTCGTGCACGGCGCGGTGCACTCCCTGTCGGGCGCGCTCATCGCCGTGACGGTCGGCCTCGCGCTCGGCACGCTCCTCGGAGCCGTCGCCGGCGCGACCGGCGGTGTCGTGGACGACGTGCTGATGCGGATCGTCGACGTGCTGCTGGCCATCCCCGGGCTGCTGCTGTCGCTCTCCGTCATCATCCTGCTCGGCTTCGGAACGGTGAACGCGGCGATCGCCGTGGGACTCGGCAGCGTCGCCGCCTTCGCCCGGCTCATGCGCGCCGAGGTGGCGCGGGTGCGCCGCACCGAGTACGTCGAGGCGGCGTACGGCAGCGGCGGCACCTTCGTCGCCGTGCTGCACCGGCATGTGCTCCCGAACGCCCTCACCCCGATCATCGCGCTCGCCGCGCTGCAGTTCGGCACGGCCATCCTCGCCATCTCCACCCTCGGCTTCCTCGGCTACGGCGCCCCGCCGCCCACCCCCGAGTGGGGCCTGCTGATCGCCGAGGGGCGCAACTACATCGCGACCGCCTGGTGGCTCACGGCGCTCCCCGGCCTCGTGGTGGTCGCCGTCGTGCTCAGCGCCAACCGCATCAGCCATCGGCTCGGAAGGAGCTCGCGATGACCGCGCCCCCGTCCTCAGCAACCCCCGTCCTCGCCGCGACGGACCTGCGGGTCTCGTACGCCGGCCGCGAGGTCGTGCACGGCCTCTCCTTCGCCATCGCGGAGGGGGAGACCCTCGCCCTCGTCGGCGAGTCGGGCTCCGGCAAGTCCACCACGGCGCACGCCCTCCTCGGCCTGCTGCCGGAGGGCGGACGGGTCGAGGGCGGGCGCGTCCGGCTCGGGGACCTCGACATCTCCGGATGGTCGGATCGGGCGTTCCGCGGCATCCGCGGCTCGGAGATCGGGCTGGTCCCGCAGGATCCGACGACCTCGCTCGACCCGGTGCGCCCCGTCGGCGTGCAGGTCGCCGAGGTGCTGCGTCTGCACGGGCATCGCGACCGTCGTTCCCGGAACGCCCGCGTGCTCGAGCTGCTCGACCGCGTCGGGCTGGACGACCCTGATCTGCGTGCTCGACAGTATCCGCACGAGCTCTCCGGCGGGATGCGGCAGCGGGTGCTCATCGCGGCCGCGATCGCCCTCCGCCCTCGGCTGCTCATCGCGGACGAGCCCACCAGCGCCCTCGACGCCACGGTGCAGCGCCGGGTGCTGGATCTGCTGGACGAGCTGCAGCGCGAGGACGGCACGAGCATCCTGCTCGTGACGCACGACCTCGGCGTCGCCGCGGACCGGGCGGCGCGGATCGCGGTGCTGAAGGACGGCCGGATCGTGGAGCAGGGGCCGAGTGCGCAGGTGCTCGCGGAGCCGGAAGACCCGTACACGAGGCAGCTGCTCGCGGACGCGCCCGCCTTCACGACCGGCTTCCGGCGTCCGGACGCGCCGCCGTTCCTCCGGGACGCCGCGGCGGTGGCCGCCGAGAAGCCGTGGGAGATCGTGGCCGCCGGCCTCGTGAAGGAGTTCCGGGTCGCGGGTCGTGAGCGCTTCCGGGCGGTCGACGACGTCTCCTTCCGGGTGCGCCGCGGCACGACCCATGCGCTGGTCGGCGAGTCCGGATCGGGCAAGTCCACGACAGCGCGCCTGGTCACGCGCTTCCTCCGTCCGGACGCCGGGACCGTGGAGCTCGCGGGGGAGGACGCGACGGCGGTGGAGGGGTCCCGGCTGCGCGCCCTGCGTCGACGGATCCAGCTCGTGTACCAGAACCCGTTCGCCTCCCTGGATCCGCGGCAGCAGATCGCCGACATCGTGGCCGAGCCGCTGCACAACTTCCGCATCGGCGACCGGTCCGAGCGTCGGGATCGCGCGGTCGCGCTGCTCGAACGCGTGGCGCTGCCGGCGGATGCGGCACGCCGCACCCCGAGCGAGCTGTCCGGCGGGCAGCGGCAGCGGGTCGCGATCGCGCGGGCGCTCGCCGTCGACCCGGAGATCCTCGTGCTTGACGAGGCGGTGTCGGCGCTCGACGTGACGGTGCAGGCGCGCATCCTCGAACTGCTCTCCGCGCTCCAGGCCGAGCTCGGACTCACCTACCTCTTCATCTCGCACGACCTCGCGGTGGTGCGTCGCATCAGCCACACCGTCTCCGTCATGCACCGCGGGCGCGTGGTGGAGGACGGACCGACCGAAGAGCTGTTCCACGACCCGCAGCACCAGAACACCCGGGAGCTGCTGGCCGCGGTCCCCGGCCGAACGGAGATCCTCGCATGAGCGCCCCCACCCCTCGCCCCACCGTCGCATTCTTCACCCGGCTCCTGGACGATGCGTCTCCGGACGACCGCTACCGCCTCGCCCTGGCGCAGATCCAGCACGCCGAACGGCACGGCGTGGGGAGGGCCTGGGTGGCACAGCATCATTTCCGGGCGGCGGAAGGCGGGCTGCCCTCGCCGCTCGTCTTCCTCGCCCATGCCGCGGCACGCACCTCGGGGATCCGGCTCGGCACCGGGATCATCACGCTGCCCCTCGAAGACCCGGTACGGGTGGCCGAGGACGCCGTGGTGGCCGACCTGCTCGCGGACGGACGGATCGACCTCGGGCTCGGCAGCGGCGGCACCCCGTCGTCCTTCACGCCCTTCGGGGAGGACGTGCGCGACAAGGGGCCCACCTACGACCGCAAGCTGGGCGTGCTTCTCGACGCTCTCCAGGGCCGCGACGTCGGTGCGGGGAACACGCTGTATCCGGACGCGGGGTCGCTGGCCTCGCGGATCTGGCAGGCGACGTTCTCGGCACCCGGCGGTCATCGAGCAGGCGTCCACGGTCATGGACTGCTGCTGTCCCGCACGCAGCCCCGCCCCGGCGACCGTCTGCACGCACCGCTGTCCGCCCTGCAGGACCCGATCATCGACGCGTACCTCGACGCGCTCCCCGCCGCCGCGACGCCGCGCATCACCGCCTCCCGCACCGTGTTCGTGGCGGACGACCGCGCCGAGGCGCTCCGGTTCGCCGAGGTCGGTCTACGGCGGGCGGCCGAGGGCTTCCGGCGGCAGGGCCAGACGATCCCCGGCGACGGCATCGACGACCTCATCGCCGCTCTCGACACGCACCTCGGCACCCCCGAGGAGGTCGCCGCCTCGCTCGCCGCCGACACCACGCTGCGCCGCGCGACCGAGGTGGCGTTCCAGGTGCACTCGGTCGACGCGCCGCACGCCCACGTCCTGCGCTCGATCGAGCTGTTCGCGACGGAGGTCGCCCCGGCCCTCGGCTACGCGCTCACGCCGCCGGATCCCGAGACCACCCACACGCCCGAGAACACCCCCACCGTGAAGGAGAACGCATGACCGCTGACATCGTCGACCAGCTGACGGGGGTGACGCCGGAGCTGGATGCGCTGCGTCGTCGCCGTCCCGTGACCAGGGAGCAGCTCCAGGCGAGCTTCGACGCGCTCTTCCACCCGGTATCCGCGGAGCATGTGTCTCTCGCAGAGCGCGCGCTCATCGCGGCGTTCGCGACCGCGCTCGCTGGTGCCGACGATCCCACGGCGGTGTTCTACGCCGGGCGGGCCCGCGAGATCGACCCGGAGCGCGCCGCGATCGTCGCCCGAGAGGCTGAGGCCGCCGCGACCACGGGACCGTTCGGCGCCTACACCGAACGCGGGCTGGAGGCGGAGAGCACCGACGGCACGCGCTACCTCCCGGACGAAGCGGCATCGGCGGCCTTGGGGGAGCGTCTCGCGACCGCTCTCGCGCACACGCACCTGCTGGTGTTCCGTCCCCGCGAGGCATCCGGCGCCGACCTCGGCCGCCTGCACGACGCCGGCTGGTCGACGGACGGCATCGTGACGCTGTCGCAGCTCGTGTCCTTCCTCGCCTTCCAGCAGCGGGTCGTCACCGGCCTCCGCGTGCTTCCGGAGGCCGGACTCACCGCCGCCGACACAGCGACCACGACCGACACCGCCACCGACACCGAAACCGCCACCGACGAGGAGGCCGCATGACCGCCGCCGACACCGTGCTCCGCCACGACGACGCCCCCTATCCGCACGCCTTCACCCGCGCCGAGGTCGGCTGGACGCCGCACCTCGCGCCCCTGGCGGAGGAGGATCTGACCCCGCGGCACCTCGACGGCCTCGTCGACGCCGCCCGGGCGAAGAACGAGTACTTCCGGCTGCTCGCCCGCGACCCCGAGGTGCTCCGCGCGCGCACCCTCGTCGACAAGGACATCTTCTACAACGCCGCAGAGGGCCTCCCACGGGCGGAGCGGGAACTGGCGGCCACCGCCGCCTCGCGTCGCAACGGCTGCGTGTTCTGCGCCTCCGTGCACTCCCGGTTCGCGGCGCACCACAGCAAGCGGCCGGAGGACGTCGATGCGCTGCTCGCCGAGGGCGTGGACGCAGATCTGGGGGAGCGCTGGAACGCGATCATCGCCGCCGCGGTCGCGCTGACCGACACGCCACGCCAGTTCGGTCCCGCGCACATCGCGCGCCTCCGTGCGGCCGGACTGGAAGACCTCGAGATCGCGGACGTCGTGCACGGCGCAGCCTTCTTCAACTGGGCGAACCGGCTGATGCTCTCGCTCGGCCGCCCCCTCGCGCCCGCCTGACCTTGCGGGAGGTCCTCACCCGATGCGCTACCGTCGCATCATGACAAGCAGTCTGCGCCGCCGAAGCCTCCCTGTCGTTGGCTTCGTCGCTGCGGCCGCCATGCTCGTCGGGTGCGCGCCGAGCATCGAGAACCTCGTGCGGGTGAGCCTCGCGGATTCCATCGAAGACGCGCAGGACAGTATGTGGGAGCACCGCGGCAAGATCGTCACGGACTCGGAAGCGACCATCGCCGAACTCTCCCTCGCCTCCGACCTCCGGGACGGAACCGACGAGCTCGACGGCAACCCCCTCAAGCTCCTCGACCTCGACAAGAGGGGCGACGGCACCACCCTGACACTCCTCGCACTCGGTGGCGCGCAGACGGGCGGTGGCTGGTGGTACGAGCAGCGTCAGGGGGCGGTGTGCTTCACTCTGACCTTTCCGCGAGGCGAAGAGATCGTGGAGACCGGCCCCGCGGACTGCCCGGACATCCCGGAACTGGACGGCATCGAGGACGTCGTCCCGCTCGAAGAACTCGATGTCAGAATCACCGCCACCAAGGCCGACTACCCCGACTCGGTGTGCCAGTGCTACAGCGGCAGTGAGTGCGACTGCCCCGGAGGCTAGGCGATCGGGTCGGAGCCCGTCGCAGCCGCAACCCCGCTCCGGTGCCACCCTGATCTCTCAGGGGACGAGGATGATCTTCCCCGAGGCGGCGCCGGTCTCCATGAGTTCATGGGCCCGTGCCGCCTCGGCGAGGGGCAGCTCCGGCCCGAGCTCGATGGTGAAGTCGCCCGCGGCCAGGAGGTCCACGGTCTTCTGCAGCGCCTCGGCGCGCCACTCCAGCTCCTGCGGCGTGAGCGGCTCGGGGGACCCGCCGGAGAACGCCCGGATGCCGAAGTCGGCGGCGTCGGGACCGCGGACGATGGTCGCGATGCGGTCGCGGTCCGCGACCAGGGCGAGGGAGGTCTCGATGGCCTCATCGGTGCCCGCACAGTCCAGGACGACGGTCACGGGGGAGGGGCCCGCCGCGCGGACACGGTCGAGCAGGCCGTCGCCGTAGGCCACGGGGATCGCGCCGAGCTCGCGGAGCTGGTCGTGCCGCGCGGGGCTCGCGGTGGCGATCACCGTCGCACCCCAGGCGACCGCGAACTGCACGGCGGCCTGGCCGACCGAGCCGGATCCTGCGTGCACGAGGAGCACGTCGTCGGCCGTCACGGCGAGCGAGCGGAGGGACTGGTAGGCGGTGCCGGCCGGGATGCCGATCGCCGCACCCTCGGCCGCGGTGACGGCGTCCGGGAGCTTCACGAGCTTGTCGGCCTCGACCGCGAGGGCGGAGGCGTATGTGCCGAGCGTGTCGCGGATCGCCACGCGGTCGCCCACCGCGAGGTCGTCGACACCCTCGCCCAGCACCTCGATCACCCCGGCGCCGTCGAACCCGACCGGACGCGGCTCGGTGATCGGCGCAGACGGGCGCTTGCCGCTACGGAGCTTCGCGTCGATGGGGTTGGCACCGGCCGCCTCGATGCGCACCAGCGCCTCGCCGCGGACGGGCACGGGGTCAGGCACCTCCATCAGGTGGAGGACAGCGGGGGATCCGAACTCGGTGTAGACGATCGCGCGGGCCATGCCCTCAGGCTACCCGGCGGGGGTCACTTCCCCGCGAGCGCCTTGGTGATCCGCTGCGGCGACACCGGCTGCGCGGTGCCGAGACGCTGAGCGAAGACGCTGACCCGGTACTCCTCCAGCAGCCAGCGCACCTCGACGATCGCGGGGGGAGCGTCGGGCGCGAGGGGGATCGTGCCACCGGCGTCCGCGAACAGCACCGCCATCCGCTCGAACTCCGTCATCCGTGCGCGGTCCTTGCCCGGCTCGTTCGCCAGGGTCTTCAACCGGTCGATCATGCCGTCGAGGTACCGGGGGAAGTGGGCGAGCCGGTCGACACCCGCCGCCGCGACGAAGCCGGGGTGCAGCAGTCCGGAGAGCTGGGTGCGGATGTCGTTCAGCGGGCCGAGCAGCGCCAGCGAGTTCTGGGACTTGATGCCGCGCTCCACCTCCCGCGCCTTCGTGAGGATGCGGGCGACGAGGGAGACGCAGGCGAAGAGCTCGTCGACGAGCACGGCGGACACGGCGTCGCGCACGCGGGCGAACTCGGCCTCGGTGCGCACGACGCCGCGGTCCCGGCCGTCGGCGCCGGTCGACGCGTCGATCACGCGACGGGCGACGGCGGCTCGGCAGTCCTCGATGAGCGCGGCCGCCGACGGATAGGGCGAGGCGGCGAGGGCGAGCTTCTCCTGGCTGGTGAGGTGCTGCTGCACGTACGAGGACGGCGAGGGCACCGCGAGCAGGACGAGACGGAGCACGCCGTCGCGCGTGGCGGCGGCCGCGGCGTCCGGGGTCGCCTCGACCCGCACCGACACGCTCTTGCCGGCATCGACGATCGCCGGATACCCGCGGACGACGCCGCCCGCGACCTTCGTGTCGATGACCGCCGGGAGGTCGCCGAACGTCCACGCCGTCAGCCCGGTCTGCTCGACGGGAGCGGCGGCCACGCGCTCCGCCCCGCGCGGCCCCGGTGCCTCCGCACGCCCGGGTCGGGCGATGGAGCGGGCGACGCTGCTGCGCGCGCGGTCGGAGAGCTCGGCCTGCAGCGCCCGGAGATCACGCCCTGACCCGACCACCCGTCCCCGCTCGTCCACGGCGCGGAAGTTCATGCGCAGGTGCGCCGGCACCCGCTCGTCATCGAAGTCCGCGGCCGTCACCACCTGGTTCGCGAGCGGCTGCACGAGCCGCGCGAGCGCTTCCTTGAGGGTGCGCGGAGGGAGGCCGCCGTGCACCTCCGGACCCTCGTCGGCCAGCGCCGCCCCGAACTTCTCCGCCCAGTCGGCGGCGGGGACGACGTGGCGGCGGATGGCCTTGGGCAGCGCGCGCAAAAGTCCGGTGACGAGCTCGGCGCGGAGCCCAGGAACCTGCCAGTCGAAGCCGCGATCCTCGATCTGGGCGAGCAGCGGCAGCGGCAGCACGACGCTCACGCCGTCATCGGGGGCACCCGGCTCGAACCGGTACGCGAGGCCGAGCACCTGGTCGCCTTGCGTCCACCGGGTCGGGAACTCGCGCTGGTCGGCTCGGTCCTCGTCGTCGATGAGGTCGCTCTCGCGCATCACGAGCAGCTTCGGCGTCGTCGTCAGCGCCTCGCGCCACCACTTCTCGAACGACCGCACGTCGAACACCTCGGCGGGGATGCGCTCGTCGTAGAACCGGAAGACGGCCTCGTCGCCGGCCAGGATGTCGCGGCGCCGCTCACGCTCCTCGAGCTTCTCCAGGCGGCGGCGGAGCTCGGCGTTGCTGCGCCAGAACGCGCTGACCCGTTTGTCGATCCGGGACGGGTCCCACTCGCCCTCGACGAGCGCATGACGGACGAAGAGCTCGCGCGATGCGGCCCGGTCGACGCGGGCGAACTGCACGCGCCGGCGCGGGATGATCTCGACCCCGAACAGCGTGACCTTCTCGAACGCCACCGCGGCTCCGGCGTCCTTGGACCAGTGCGGCTCGGTGACCTGACGCTTCGCGAGGTCGCCGGCGAGGGGCTCGGCCCAGGCGGGGTCGATGGCGGCGACGGTGCGGGCGAAGGTGCGGGAGGTCTCCACGATCTCGGCCGCCATGACCGCCCGGGGGCTCTTCTTGCGCAGCCCCGACCCCGGGAAGATCGAGAACCGGATACCCCGCGCGCCCCGGTACTCCGTGATCCGGCGGCGGGCGTCCTTCGCGGGAGAGTGGGCCTTCCCCGCGGGGGTGGTGCGCTCGTCGAGGACGCCGATCTGCGACAGCAGGCCGGACAGCAGCGCGCGGTGGATGGCATCCGGATCGGCCGCGCCGCCCGGCTCCGCCCCGCGATCGGGGCTCTTGACGAGCGTCCGGAGCTGCCGATGCACGTCGAACCACTCGCGGACGCGCACGTAGTTGAGGTGCTCGCTGCGGCACAGGCGCCGGAACGCGCTGGAGCCGAGCTCCCGCTGCTGTTCGCGCAGGTGGTTCCAGAGGTTCAGGAGGGTGAGGAAGTCGCTCGTCGGGTCCACGAAGCGCGCGTGCAGCCGGTCGGCCTCCTCGCGCCGCTCCTCCGGTCGCTCCCGCACGTCCTGGATGGACAGCCCCGCGACGATCGCGAGCACGTCCCGCAGCACCGCCCTCTGGGTCCCTGAGCCTGTCGAAGGGCCTGCACCCCGCTGGGTCCCTGAGCTTGTCGAAGGGCCTGAGCCCGTCGAAGGGCCCGCCTCGATGAGCATCCGCGCGAACCGGGGGTCCATCGGCATCCGGGCGATGTCCCGCCCGATGCGGGTGAGCCGGGGGCCGTCGTCCGGTCCCTGAGCCGGTCGAAGGGCGCCGAGCTCGGTGAGCAGGTCGAACGCCGCCTTCACGCCCCGGGAGTCGGGCGGGGTGAGGAAGGGGAACGCGGTGATGTCGCCGAAGCCGAGCGCGAGCATCTGCAGGATGACGGAGGCGAGCGAGGTGCGCAGGATCTCGGGTTCGGTGAATTCGGGACGCCGCGCGTAGTCCTCCTCGGAGTACAGGCGGATGGCGATGCCGTCACTCGTGCGGCCGGCGCGACCGGAGCGCTGGTTCGCCGAGGCCTGCGAGATGGCCTCGATGGGGAGCCGCTGCACCTTCGAGCGGTTGCTGTACCGGGAGACGCGGGCCGTGCCGGTGTCGATGACGTACTTGATGCCGGGCACCGTGAGGCTGGTCTCGGCCACGTTCGTCGCGAGCACCACGCGGCGACGGACGCCGGCCACGGTGCTGCGCTCGAACACCCGGTGCTGCTCCGCGGCGGAGAGCCGGCCGAACAGGGGGAGGACCTCGGTGGGCGAACGGTCCTTCGCGTAGGCGGCGCGCACGGCGTCGGCCGCGTCCCGGATCTCCGCCTCGCCGGGCAGGAACACGAGCACGTCGCCGGGCGCCTCCCGGTCGAGTTCGCGGAGCGCCGTGACGATCGCGCTCACCTCGTCCTCCGGCTCGCCGGCGGCGTCCTGCTCCGCGTCCTCGTCGACGAGCGGGCGATAGCGGATCTCGACGGGATAGGTGCGCCCCGACACCTCGATGACCGGAGCGGGGGTGCCGTCGGCCGCGGCGAAGTGCCGCGCGAAGCTCTCCGGATCGATCGTGGCGGAGGTGATGATCACCTTCAGGTCCGGGCGCTGCGGGAGGATGCGGGCGAGGTAGCCCAGCAGGAAGTCGACGTTGAGGGACCGTTCGTGCGCCTCGTCGATGATGATCGTGTCGTAGCGCGTCAGCAGGCGGTCGCGGTGGATCTCGTTGAGGAGGATCCCGTCGGTCATCAGGGCGATGCGCGTCTCGTCGGAGACCTTATCGGTGAAGCGCACCTTGTAGCCGACGAGCGTGCCGAGCTCGACCCGCAGCTCCTCGGCCACGCGCTCCGCGATCGTGCGGGCGGCCAGCCGCCGGGGCTGGGTGTGGGCGATGCGCTCGCGGCCCAGTTCCAGCGCGATCTTCGGCAGCTGCGTGGTCTTCCCCGATCCGGTCGCGCCGGCGACGATGACGACCTGGTGGTCCCGGATGGCGTCGGCGATCTCGTCCCTGGCCGCGCTGACGGGCAGCTCCGGGGGATAGGAGATCACAGGGGAGGACATAGCCCTCCATCGTATGCCGGGATGCACACCGGAGCCGCCGCGATCGCCGCATACGATCATCGGGTGATGACTGCTCTGCGCCCCGTGCGCTGGTTCCGCGAGTTCGGTCGGCCGCCGCGCATCCTCGGCCTCGACGTCGCACGGGGTCTGGCGATCCTGGGAATGGCCGGCGCCCACGTCGGCATGACCGAAGCCTTCGACTGGGGCGACCCCACCACGTGGACGGACCTCGTGCACGGTCGTTCCTCGATCCTCTTCGCGCTGCTCGCCGGCGTCTCCATCGCGCTCATGACGGGGCGCGACGTGCTGCCGGAGCGGGAGCGTCTCCCCGGCATCCGCCTGAATCTCGTCGGCCGCGGCGCCGTGATCTTCGTGATCGGCCTGGCCCTGGAGCTCCTCAACACCCCGATCGCCGTGATCCTGACGCTCTACGGGCTGCTCTACGTCGCGGTCATCCCCGTGCTGCGGTGGCGGCCCCGGCAGCTGCTCCTCGGCGCCGCCGTCCTCGCGCTCGCCGGTCCGGCGCTGCTCGCCCTGATCAGCGCGGTGGCGCTGCAGCCGTTCGGCGCGGGCATCGGGTTCGTGCTCTACGGCACCTATCCGATCACCGTGTGGCTGGCTCTCGTGCTGGGCGGCATGGCCCTGGGCCGGCTCCGCGTGCAGGAGGTGCGCACGGCCGTCGTCGCCCTCGTCGTCGGGGTGGTCCTCGCCGCGATCGGCTACGGCCTGGGAGCCGTGGGCGCGAGTACAGGTCTCGGCGGGACGGGCTCGCTCACCTCCTCGACGAGCGGGTACTCCGGCAGCGAGAGTCTGGACAGCCTCCCCAGCGAGAGCCTGGACAGCCTTCCCGCCGAGAGTCTGTCGTCGTTCATCCCGGACGACGTGATGCCGCCGTCCGGTTGGGAGAGCTACCCCGAGGCTCTCGCCGCGAGCGATCCGCTCGGTTCCGTGGTCCGCGCCGTCTTCGCCGTCGACCCGCACAGCGGTGGCACCGCCGAGATCCTGGGCTCCGGCGGGTTCGCCCTGGCGGTGATCGCGCTGTGCCTGCTCCTGAGCCGCCCGCTGCGCTGGCCGCTGCTGCCGCTCGGCGCTCTGGGGTCCATGCCGCTCACGGCATACAGCCTGCACGTCGTCTCCGTCGTCCTCGTCGCGGGCCCTGGCGGCTTCATCGCGGACAACTCGTTCTGGGGGCTCACGGCCGTGGCACTCCTGGTGGTGACGACGCTGTGGGCGATGTTCGTCGGACGCGGTCCCCTGGAGCGCCTCGTCGGTAAGGGGGCCACCGCGATGGCCGCGGTCCCTCGGCGCTGACGCTTTTCGTCATCCGCACGGGCACGCCTGTCATCACAGGTCCTAGGCTGGGGGGATGACCATTCCTGCACTCGAACTGAACGACGGCAACTCCATCCCCCAG
The DNA here is from genome assembly GCF_032364335.1 of Microbacterium meiriae. NCBI lineage: Bacteria > Bacillati > Actinomycetota > Actinomycetes > Micrococcales > Microbacteriaceae > Microbacterium > Microbacterium meiriae. The sequence goes on along the minus strand of NZ_CP133984.1, from coordinate 2,520,974 downwards.
CTGGGCTACGGCGTCTTCAAGGTGCCGCCGGCAGAGACCGAGAAGGCGGTGAGCGAGGCCCTCGAGATCGGGTACCGCCACATCGACACCGCCGCGATCTACGGCAACGAGGAGGGCGTGGGCGCTGCCATCGCGTCCTCCGGCATCCCGCGCGAGGAGCTCTTCGTCACCACGAAGCTGTGGAACGACCGTCATCACGACGACGAGCCCCGCGCCGCCATCGGCGAGAGCCTCGAGAAGCTCGGCCTGGAGCAGGTCGACCTGTACCTCGTGCACTGGCCCACTCCGGCGAAGGACGACTACGTCCACGCGTTCGCGAAGCTCATCGAACTGCGCGACGCGGGCCTGACCCGCAGCATCGGCGTCTCGAACTTCCTCGTCCCGCACCTGGAGCGCACGGTGAAGGAGACCGGCGTCGTCCCGGCCGTGAACCAGATCGAGCTGCACCCGGCGTATCAGCGCCGCGAGGAGGTCGCCTGGGCCGAGGCAAACGGCGTGCGCATCGAGGCGTGGGGTCCGCTCGGCCAGGGCAAGTACGACCTCTTCGGCACTCCGGCGGTCGCCGATGCGGCCGCCGCCCACGGCGTGACGCCCGCGCAGGCCGTCCTCCGCTGGCACCTGCAGAAGGGCATCATCGTGTTCCCGAAGTCGGTGCGCCCGGAGCGCCTGCGGGAGAACCTCGACGTGTTCGGCTTCGAGCTGACCGACGCCGAGATCGCCGCGATCGACGCCCTCGACCCGCTCGACGGCTCCGGCCGCGTCGGCTCGCACCCGGACGAGGTCAACTGATCCCGCCCTCATACCGGCCGCGGGCTCGGCACTGACGCCGTCACCGAGCCCGCACTCACCGGAGCCGTGCTCCCGAGCCCGCGGCCGGCGGCTCGTCTCCGTTCCACATGACGCCCCGTGTCGCTTCGCGCGACACGGGGCGTCCGCGTGGGTACCGTCGAGCGCATGACAGCTCCGCTCCGCGTCGTCGCCGTCTCGGGCTCCCTGCACGAGCCGAGCAAGACCACCGCCCTCCTCCGAGCGATCACCGCCGCGGTCGCCGAGCGTGCCCCCGTCGAGGCGCAGCTGATCGAGCTCACGCAGATCGGGCCGTCGCTCGCGGGTGCTCTCACCCGTGACCAGCTCCCGCCGGAGGTGGAGGTGCACCTGCAGGCGATCGAGACCGCCGACCTCCTCATCGTGGGGAGCCCGGTGTACCGCGCGTCGTTCACCGGGCTGTTCAAGCACCTGTTTGACTTCGTGGACCAGTACGCGCTCGTCGGCACGCCGGTGCTCCTCGCCGCGACCGGCGGCGGCGAGCGGCACGCCCTCATGATCGAGCACCAGCTCCGGCCGCTCTTCGCCTTCTTCCAGGCGCTCACGCTGCCCCTCGGCGTCTACGCGAGCACCACGGACTTCGACGGCTACGAGGTGGCCACCGACGTGCTGCGCGCGCGCATCGCCTTGGCCGCCGAGCGAGCCCTCCCGCTCGTCGGCTACACCGCGACCCGCCCCGCGGAGCTGCTCGTCGGCTGACCCGGAGCTGCCGGTCCCCGCGAGCCGATCGACGGCCGACCCGCAGCCTGTCTCCCCGGCGTAGCGTGGGGACATGACGAACCGTCTCGCCGACACCCTCAGCCCGTACCTTCGGGCGCACGCCGACAACCCCGTCGACTGGTACCCGTGGGGGGAAGAGGCGTTCGCCGAGGCCCGCCGCCGAGACGTGCCGATGCTGATCTCGATCGGCTACTCCACCTGTCACTGGTGTCATGTGATGGCACGCGAGTCGTTCGCCGACCCCGAGACCGCCGCCCGCATCAACGAGGGATTCGTCGCGGTGAAGGTCGATCGCGAGGAGCATCCGCACGTCGACGGGGCCTACATGGCCGCCGCGTCCGCGTTCACGCAGAACCTCGGCTGGCCGCTCACGGTGTTCACCACCCCCGCCGGTCGCGCGTTCTATGCGGGGACGTACTGGCCGCCCGAGGCGCGACCGCCGATGCCGGCGTTCCGCGATGTGCTGGCCGCCGTGCGCGAGGCCTGGACGACGCGCCGCGCGCAGGCCGAGGAGTCCGCGGACGCGGTGACCGCAGCCCTCGCAGAGGCTGCGCAGGCCACGCCCTCGACCCTCCCGGACACCGCCGCGCTCGCCGAGGCCGCCCGCGGACTCGCCGCCAGGGAGGACAGCGAGTTCGGCGGCTTCGGCGGAGCTCCCAAGTTCCCGGTGGCCACGACCCTGCGGTTCCTGCAGCAGCCCCTCGTCCGCGAGGCCGCGCCGGAGGCCGCGGCAGCAGCCGAGCGCGCGCTCACGGCGATGGCGGGCTCTGCTCTGCGGGATGCCGACGGCGGGTTCTTCCGCTATGCGACCCGGCGCGACTGGACGGTGCCGCACTACGAGCGCATGCTGACCGACAACGCCCAGCTTCTCGAGGTCGCGCTCGACACCGGCGACGAGGAGACCGCCCGCGGAATCGCCCGCTTCCTGCTCGGCACGCTGCGGCGGGAGGGCGGCGGTTTCGGCGCCGCTCAGGACTCCGAGTCGTGGATCGACGGGGCCCGCAGCGAGGGCGGCTACTACCTCCGCCCGGTCCCGGAGCGCGCCACGCTGGAGCCGCCGGCGGTGGACGACAAGGTCATCACAGGATGGAACGGCCTCGCGGTCGCGGCACTCGCCAGGGCGGGTGCGACGCTCGGCGAGGACGCGTGGGTCGCCGCCGCCGCGGACGCCGCCGACGCCGTGCTCCGCACCAATCGCGGTGGCGACGGCGCTCTCGTGCGGGCGTCCTTGGATGGCCGGGCCTCCGCCGCGGTGGCCACTGCGGCCGACCTCGCCCTCCTCGCCGACGGCCTGTTCGCCCTGGCGGCGGCGACCGGCGACGTCGCTCCCGCGGTCACGGGGCGGGACCTCCTCGACGAGGTGCTGGACGGAGCCGGGGGAGACGACCCGCTGCTCCGCGCGCAGGGCATCGCCGCCTCGCCCGATCACACCGACGGAGACCTCCCCTCGGACACGGCGGCGGTCGCGCAGGCCGCGCTCACCGCCTGGCGGCTCGGAGCGGGCGACCGGTACCGCGCGGCGGCGGCCGAGCGGGTGGAGGCGCTCGCCTCCCGGGCGCTCGCCCAGCCCTTCGCGCACGGCAGCCTGCTCCGGGTCGCCGCCGGACTCGTCGCGGCCCCGCGGCAGCTCGTCGTGGTCACGGAGGACCCCGGGGGAGCGCTCGCCGCCGCGGCACGCGGAGCCGATGCCGATGTCATCGTCGTCGTCAGCCCGGCGCAGGCCACGGCGTTCGCCGCCGAGGGTTTCGAACTGTTCGACGGCAAGGAGGCGACAGCCGAGCGCGCCTACGACTGCCGCGCCTTCGTGTGCCGCCTGCCGGTGAGCGATCCGGCCGCGGTGTCGCACGCACGGTGAGCGCCCTTCCCCGGAGCAGGGGTGTGCAATCTGCCTAGCGTGCGGCACCCAGGTGGCGTTCGATTGCGCGCGATGCGCAGCTTCGAGTGCACGGTTTGCCCAGCGCCTGCCATCCGTTCTAGGGTGACGCGACCCCTCTCGGATCACAGCAAGGATGCTCTGACGATGACCCTCTCCGCCCGCGCCGGCCTCGACGCCGTGCCCGCCTACCGACAGGGGCGCTCCGCCCCGGCCGGTGCCTCCAAACTCTCCTCGAACGAGTCGCCGCACCCGCCGCTGCCCTCCGTCGTGCAGGCCGTGCAGGACCGGGTCGCCGGCATCCACCGCTACCCGGACATGAGCGCCTCCGCGGTCCGGGAGGCGCTCGCCGCCCGGTACGCCGTGGACCCGGCCCAGGTGACCGTCGGCGCCGGGTCGGTGGAGATCGCCGCCCAGCTCATCCACGCGGTCGCCGGCGAGGGCGACGAGGTCGTCTTCGCATGGCGGTCCTTCGAGGCGTACCCCTCGCTCGTCCGGATCGCGGGTGCCACGCCTGTCGCCGTGCCGCTGGACGCCGACCACGGACACGACCTCGACGCGATGCGCGCCGCGATCACCCCGCGCACGCGTCTCGTGTTCGTGTGCAACCCCAACAACCCGACCGGCACCGTCGTCGACGCCGAGGCGCTGGAGCGCTTCGTCGCCGCGGTGCCGCACGACGTCCTCGTCGTCATCGACGAGGCCTATGTGCACTTCGACCGCACGGGCAGCCGCGGTGCCGGGATCGAGCTGTTCCGTCGGCACCCGCACGTCGCGGTGCTGCACACGTTCTCCAAGGCGTACGGCCTGGCCGGCCTCCGCATCGGCTACGCGATCGCCCCCACCGCGATCGCCGAGGCGCAGCGCAAGGTGGCCGTGCCGTTCGGGGTCACCGACCTCGCCCAGGCCGCGGCCCTCGCCTCCCTCGCTGCGGAGGACGAGCTCGCCGCCCGCATCGACGAGGTCGTGGCGCAGCGCGATCGGCTGCACACCGTGCTCACGGCGGCCGGCTGGCCCGCCGTCCGCTCGCAGGCCAACTTCGTCTGGGTTCCCGCGGGGGAGCGCACCGCCGACCTCGACGCCCTCCTGCACGCCGGGGGCGTGGTCGCCCGCGCCTTCCCCGGCGAGGGCGTGCGAATCTCGTCCGGATCCGCCGCTGACATCGACCGGGTGGAAGCCGCCCTCGAGACCGAGCTCGCCGAGGTGAACGCATGAGCGATGGACGCATGACCAACGATCCCGTGACCGAGGTCCCCGTCACCACGACGACCACGAAGGGCCTGCACCCGGGCCTCACCCGCCGCCAGATCTCCATGATGGGGCTCGGCGGCGCGATCGGCGCGGGGCTGTTCGTCGGCTCAGGGCAGGCGATCAGCATCGCCGGACCCGCCGTGCTGATCTCCTACCTCGTCGCGGGCGGCATCGTCGTGCTCGTGATGGCGATGCTCGCCGAGATGGTCGCGGCCCGCCCGAGCTCCGGCGCCTTCAGCTCCTACGCCCAGAAGGCCATGGGGCGCAGCGCCGGAAGCGCGGTGGGCTGGCTGTACTGGATCCAGCTGGTCGTCGTGATCGCCGCCGAGGCGACCGGCGCGGCCGGGATCGTGGCGAACTGGGTGCCCGGGATCCCCGCGTGGGTCTGGGTGCTGGTCTTCGTCGTCGCCCTCACCGCGGTGAACCTCTTCGGCGTGCGCAACTACGGCCGTTTCGAGTTCTGGTTCGCGGCGATCAAGGTCGCCGCGATCATCGCCTTCCTCATCGTCGGCGTGTGCGCGATCATCGGACTCATCCCCGGTGTGCCGGCGACGGGGATCTCGAACCTCGTGGACGAGGGCGGCTTCGCCCCGCACGGGATCACCGGCATCGCGGCGGCGCTCCTCATCGTCGTCTTCGCGTTCGGCGGCACCGAGGTCGTGGCGATCGCCGCGGCCGAGTCCGACGACCCCGCGCGGAACATCCGCCGGATCGTGCGCGAGGTGCTCGTGCGCATCCTCATCTTCTACGTCGGCTCGATCTTCGTCATCGTCGCGGTGCTCCCGTGGGACGACCCCGCCGTGCAGGCCGGTCCGTTCTCGGCCGTGCTGGACACGCTGAACATCCCGGGCGTCGGTCTCGTGATGGACCTCATCGTGGTGATCGCGCTGCTCTCGGCCATGAACGCCAACATCTACGGCGCCTCCCGGATGGCGTACTCGCTGGGGGAGCGGGGACTGGCGCCGCTGTCCGTCACCCGGACGAGCCTCAAGGGCGTCCCGTTCGTCGCGGTGCTCGCCTCGGTGGCCTTCGGGTTCGTCACCGTCGGACTGAACTGGGCGTTCCCGGACGTCGTGCTCCCGGCGCTGCTGAACGTCGTGGGGTCGACCCTGCTGGTGATCTGGACGGCGACGGCGATCTCGCAGATCGTGCTGCGACGGCGGGCCGACCGTGCCGGCGAGGCGATGCCTATGCGGCTCTGGGGCTTCCCCTGGGTGTCGTGGCTGTGCCTGGTGCTGCTGGCCGCCGTGATCGCGCTCGCGATGATCGACCCGGCCGCGCGCATCCAGCTGCTGCTCACGCTCGGGCTCACCGCGGTGCTGCTCGTCGTCGCCCGCCTGACGCGGGGTGTCTCCCGCCCCGGCATCGTCAGGGAGTGACGTGCGGATCGATCGCCTCGACGCCGCGCTGATCCGGCTGCTGACGGAGTCGCCGCAGCTGCCTCTCCTCGAGTGCGCGCGCCGGCTGGGCATCGCGCGAGGGACGGCCACCAGCCGCCTCGCGCGGCTGCACGAGGGCGGGGTGATCGAGGCGATCGTGCCGCGCATCGACCCCGCCGGCTTCGGCTACGGCGTCGTGGCGTTCTGCCTCGTCGAGATCGATCAGAAGGTCGGGCACGACGATGTGGCGACGGCCCTCGCGGACGCGGTGCCGGAGATCGTCGACATGCACACCGTGACCGGCGCGAGCGACATGCAGCTCCGGCTCGTCGCGCGCGACGCGACCCGGCTCCAGGAGGTGCTGGACCGGGTCGCCCTGGTGCCGGGCGTCGCGCGGACGGCGTCCTCGATCGCCATGCGCACCCACCTCTCCGGTCGCGTGCTCCCGCTCGTTGAGCACGTGGCCGACGAGATCCCCTGACCGGGGTTCACGGCGCGGCGGGTCAGACCCAGCCGGGCAGCCAGTTGTGCAGGCGCCAGAAGTCGTACGGCACGCTCATCCCCGTCCACAGCGGCAGGAAGAACGCCGAGACGAGGACGACGACGCCGAGGAAGATCAGGACGGTCCGCTCTCCGGACTGGCGGCGCACGAGCGGATCCTCGCGGCGCCCCGCGATGATCCGCAGCGTGACGGTGAGCGCGAGCACGAGGAACGGCATCATCACGACCGTGTAGAACTGGAAGATCGTCCGCTCAGGGAACATCAGCCAGGGGAGGTAGGTGACGGCGAGCCCCACGAGCGGAAGACTCAGGGCCGGGCCGACCGGCTGCCGGGTGATCCAGCCGCGGATGAGGCGGTAGAGCAGGTACACGCCGGCCGCGACGCCGCCGTACCAGATGAGCGGGTTGGGGATCGCCGAGATCACGCCGATGCAGTGGTCGACGCCGCAGCCGGTGGGGTCGCTGTCCACCCACACCGCCGTCGGGCGGAGCAGGAAGGGCCACTCCCACGCCGGGCTCGCGTACGGGTGTCCTCGGGTGAGGCCCACGTGGAAGCCGAGCATCGCCTCGTGGTAGTTCCACAGCGCGACGAGCGGGTTCGGATCGCTGCCGCGGTCGTAGCCGTTCGCCGTCACCAGCCATCCGGTCCAGCTCGCGAGGTACACCGCGAGCGCGGGGACGACGAGGAGCACGAACGACACCGGCCCCTGCCGGAAGACCGCGGATGCCGGCCATACGACGACCCCGCCGCGGCGCCGGGCGAGGGCATCGGTGATCACGACGTAGAGGCCGAAGCCCGCGAGCACGTACAGTCCTGACCACTTCACCGCCGAGGCGGCGCCGAGCGCGAGACCCGCGGCGACGAGCCAGGGACGGCGCCACAGGATCGGTCCCCACAGCGGATCCTCGTCGTCGGGATTCCGGCGTTCGAGCAGCGGGATCGTGTGCTGGCGGTCGATGAGCACGAACAGCACGCCCAGCAGCACGAAGAAGGTGAGGATGCCGTCGAGCAGCGCGATCCGGCTCATCACGATGCTGAGGCCGTCGATCGCGAGGAGCGTGCCGGCCACGGTCGCCGCCACGACCGAACCGGTCAGACGTCGGGCGATGAGGTAGACCAGCAGCACGGATGCTGCGCCGAGCACGGCGGTCGCGAGACGCCAGCCGGCGCTGTTGTCCGGTCCGCCGATGGCCATGCCCAGCGCGATCAGCCACTTCCCGAGCGGCGGGTGCACGATGAACGCACCCTTGTTCGTCAGGGGGAGCTCCTGCAGGGTGATGAACGCGTCGTTCGCGTTCTCTCCCCACACCCCCTCGTAGCCGAGGCTCCACAGCGACCAGGCGTCCTTGACGTAGTAGGTCTCGTCGAAGGCGAGCTGATGGGGATGGCCGACGTTCGCCAGGCGCAGCACCGCGGCGAGGGCGGTGATCAGCAGCGGGGCCAACCAGCCCATCGCTCGGCCCCAGTCCGGGGCGTGCAGCACGCGGTCGCGGAGCCGCTCGTAGCGCGTGAGCCGCTCCTCGGGGGCGGGCAGCAGGGGCTCGGGCGCGGTCACCGGTCCAGCCTAGACACACTCCGCCCTGTGCTTCCGGTATGCCGGCACCGGTCCGCTCCGACGGCCCCGACTCAGGCCCACGCCTAAGCTGGGCGGGTGATCATCCTCGCCGCGACCCCGATCGGAAACCTGGGCGATGCGTCGCGGCGACTCGTGGAGGTGCTGGAGAACGCGGAGATCGTCGTCGCGGAGGACACCCGCACGACGCAGCGACTCCTGCAGGCCCTGAAGATCGACAACCGGCCCCGGCTGATCGCGCTGCACGACCACAACGAGAAGCAGAAGGCCGCGGAGCTGGCCGCGCTCGCCGCGGAGACCGACCTCGTGGTGCTGAGCGACGCGGGGATGCCGACCGTGAGCGATCCGGGATACGGTCTCGTCGCCGAGGCCGTGGCGCAGGGGGTCACGGTCACCGCCATTCCCGGACCCAGCGCGGTGCTCATGGCACTGGCGATCTCGGGGCTTCCCACGGACCGCTTCACCTTCGAGGGGTTCCTGCCGCGGAAGCCGGGGGAGCGCCGGGCGACCCTCTCCGCCCTCGCCGCCGAGCCCCGCACGATGGTGTTCTTCGAGTCGCCCTCGCGCCTCGCGACGACCCTCACCGACATGGGGGCCGCCTTCGGCGCAGACCGCCGGATCGCCGTGTGCCGGGAGCTGACGAAGCTGTACGAGGAGGTCCGTCGCGGCACCGCGTCCGAGCTCGCAGCCTGGGCCGCCGACGGGGTGAAGGGCGAGATCGTCGTGGTCGTCGAGGGTGCGCCGCGGCGGGAGGCCTCGCCGGAGGACGCCCTCGCTCAGGTGCAGGCCCTGGTCGCGGACGGCACCCGGTTGAAGGACGCGGCCTCCGAGGTCGCGGCCCTGACGGGCCTGTCCTCCCGAGACCTGTATCAGGCCGCCCTTGCGGCGCGGTCACGGTGACTCCCGTCGCGGATTCGCACCCCGGTCGCAGGGATTCCGGGGAGGCGTGCGGCGCGGGTCCGGATCTGCGACCTCCCGCGGGACAGGAGTCGGTCGCGCGAGCCTACGACGAGAGGGCCGCGGAGTACCTCGAGGTCGCGGGGGACCTGGGGCTGATGGATCCGCGCGACCGCGAGCTCATCCGCCGCTGGCGCGATGAGACTCCGGGGATGCTGCTCGACGCGGGGTGCGGTCCCGGTCACTGGACGGCCTTTCTCCACGGGGGTGACGGCGCAGAGTTCGAAACCGGGCGCGACGTCGAGGGGATCGACCTCTCCACGGCCTTCATCCACGGGGCGAGGGTTCGGTATCCGCACCTCACGTTCCATCACGGGTCGTTCCGGACGCTGCCGCAGGCATCGGGCACGGTCGGCGGCATCCTCGCGTGGTACTCGGTGATCCACACGCCTCCGGCCGAGCTCACGGAGGTGTTCGCCGAGTTCGCTCGGGTGCTCGCCCCCGGCGGGAGCCTGCTCCTCGGATACTTCGTCGGCGAACCCCGGGCGGCCTTCGCTCATGCGGTCGCACCCGCGTTCTTCTGGACCGCCGAGGCCCTGTCCCCGCTGCTCGCCGCCGCCGGCCTCGAGCTGCAGTGGTCCGAGGCCCGCGAGCGAGAGCCCGGCGAGATCAGCTCCCGCCCCCACGGATCCCTCCGCGCCCGCAGCGCGTGATCCTGCACCGTCCAGGAACCCCGTCGCAGATCTGCACCGTGTCGCAGGTTCTGGCACCATCCGTGCGACACCGACGCGAATCTGCGCCCGCGCGCGGGAGGGGACGGGGGCACCGGGGGAGACTGTCCTACGCTGACAGAACCAGAACCAGAACCGGAACCGGAACCGGAACCAGAACCAGAACCGCGGGGGAGAGGAGCACGCGTGAGCAAGGCCGCGACGGTGTACGACGTCGCTGAGCGCGCCGGAGTGTCGATCGCGACCGTCTCGCGTGTGCTGCGCTCGCCGGAGGCCGTCCGTCCGGTGACCCGGGAGCGGGTGCTCGACGCGGTCGCCGCGCTGGGCTACGTCCCCAGCGGCAGTGCGCGGGGTCTGGCCGAGCGTCGGACGGGGGTGCTGGGGCTGTACTTCCCCCAGTTCGACGCCGCCGAGGACGCCCCGCCGCTCGATGTGCTGTCCGCCGCCGCGCGCCCGCCGTTCACGGTCGTGTCGGACGAAGCCGACCCGCCGCACTCCTCGATGCTGTTCCTCGACGAAGTCCTGCGGGGGGCCGAGCTGGAGGCGTGGAAGCAGGGGTTCGTGCTCATGGTGGGCGTCGGACGTGACGACCCCGACCGCTCGACCGTCCGCGACATGGCCGGCCGGGTGGACGGACTCATGGTGCTCGCCCGCAGCGTGCCGGACGAGGTGCTGGCGCGGCTGGGGCGGCGTATCCCGGTGGTCGTGCTGTCCGGGCCGCCGCGGGGCGATGCCTACGACCACGTCACGGTGAGCAACGCCGAGGCGATGGGGGAGCTGACCCGCCATGTGCTGTCGCAGGTCGGGGAGGGGGAGATCGTCTTCCTCGCCGGGCCGGCCGACTCGCCGGACGCGGAGCAACGGTGGGAGGGCGTGTCGACCGCGCTCGCCGCAGCGGGGCGTGATCCGGCAGCGGTGCGCGTGCTGCGGGGCGACTTCACACGGGCCTCCGGGCGCCGGGCCGGGCAGGAGCTCACGCGCGACGGCGTGCCCGCCGCGCTCATCGCCGCCAACGACCAGATGGCACTCGGGGCGATGGACGTGTTCCGTGCTGCGGGCGTGCAGGTGCCGGACGACGTGCTCGTGACGGGGTTCGACGGCATCGAGGCGGCGACCCTGGTGTCGCCGCCGCTGACCACGATCCGGCAGCCGATGATCGAGCTCGGACGCGCGGCCGTGCAGGTGCTCGCGCGACGGCTGGAGCAGCCGGACGCCCCGCCGCTCACCACGCGTCTGCCCCTCCAGATCCTCCTCCGCGAGAGCTCCACGCGCCCGGCCTGAGTCGCCGCGACCGCGCCGCCCCGGAGGACCCCCTGGCTCGTCACGGGGTTGCCGATTCAAAATGTATGCGCTTACAATCTGGTGTACGGCTTCGGCCGGCAGGACTCCCCACCCCCCGGGGCGCCCTTCATGACAGAGACGACATGAGGTCATCCAGTGGCAGAGACGCACACCTTCCGACGCTGGCGCCGCGCCGCCGTCGTGGGGCTCGCGGCCGCAGCGGTCGCGCTCAGCGGCTGCAGCATCCAGATCAGCTCGCAGCCCGACCCGTCGATCGGCGACGACACGATGCTCATCAACGCCGACAAGGGAAACCCGTTCTTCACGCAGAACTTCAACCCCTACCTCACCAACACCAGGACCGCCTCGCGGTGGATCTACGAGCCGCTCATCCTGGTGAACCCGCTCGACGGCGAGCTCACCCCGTGGCTCGCGTCCGAGTGGACCCAGCCCGACGCCCGCACGATCGTGATGACGATCCGCGACGGCGTCGAGTGGAGCGACGGCGAGGCGCTCACCCCGGAGGACGTGGCGTTCACGTTCCAGCTCATCAAGGACGAGCCCTCGCTCGACATCAAGGGCGCGTGGCAGCACATCGACCGCATCGAGATCGACGGCGACGACATCGTGTTCCACCTGCAGAGCGACGACGCGCCGTCGCTGTCGATCCTCGGGCAGACCATGATCGTCCCCGAGCACCTGTGGGCGGATGTGAAGGACCCGGCCACCTGGCGCAACGAGGAGCCGGTCGGGACCGGGCCGTTCGTGCTCGGCAACTACAACGACCAGCAGTACTCGATGGACCGCAACCCGGACTACTGGCAGGCGGACAGGATCGAGATCGAGCACATCATCCTGCCGGCCACGAACACGCAGCTCGACACCGTGACCCGCGGCTACGACTGGGCCTACTCCTTCATCTCCGACGTCGAGGGCACCTGGGGAGCGGCGAGTCCCGACAACACCTGGTGGTTCCCGCCGGGCGGCGTCATCTCGCTCGTGCCGAACCTCGAGGTCGCGCCCTTCGACGACGTGAATGTCCGCCGCGGCATCGCGCTCGCGCTCGACCGGGAGGAGATCGCGGAGACCGCCTCCGAGGGGTACATGCAGCCCGCAGGGCAGACCGGGCTCATCCTGCCCAACCAGGAGCAGTACCTCGACCCGGAGATCCCCGATCAGGGCATGCTCGCGCAGGACCGCGACGCCGCGCTCGCGGCGTTCGCCGAGTCCGGGTACACCCTGCAGGGCGACCAGCTCGTCGGCCCGGACGGCGAGCAGCTCGCGTTCTCGTTGACCACCGCCAACGGTTTCTCCGACTGGACGCGCGCCGCCCAGACCGTGCAGCGGCAGCTGGCAGACATCGGCGTCAAGGTGTCGCTCAAGCTCCCGCAGCCCGCGGGCTACCAGAGCGCGATCGGCACCGGCGACTTCGAGATGGCGATCGGCGGCATGGGCAACGGCGACGTGTACCAGGCCTACAACAGCCTGCTCTCCAGCGACTTCTACGTGCCGGCCGGCGAGGTGACCACCAACAACTTCGAGCGCTACCGCTCGCCGGAGGCCGACGCCCTCCTGGAGGAGTTCCGCGCGACGATCGATCCCGAGCGCCAGACCGAGATCGTGCACGAGCTGCAGAGCATCGTGTACGAGGAGGTCCCCGTGATCGGCATGTACTACGGCGGGATCTGGGGCCTGTTCAACGACGCGAAGTTCACCGGCTGGCCCTCCGCGGACGATCCGTACATGATCCCGCAGAACTACGACTCGGCGCCCCTGGGGATCTTCACCCACCTGAAGCGCACGGACGGGGGAGACCAGTGAAGTACGTCCTCCAGAAGATCGGCCTGTTCGTGCTCACCCTGTGGGCCGCGATCACCCTGAACTTCTTCCTGCCCCGCCTGATGCCCGGCTCTCCCGCCGACGCTGCGATCGCGAAGCTCTCCCAGAACGGTCCGGTCTCCGACGCCACGCGCGCCGCGATCGAGGCCCAGCTCGGGGTGCCGACCGGTTCGATGTGGGACCAGTACGTGGCCTACCTCGGCCAGGTCGTCCGGCTCGACTTCGGCGTCTCGTACACGTTCTACCCGCAGACCGTGTCGAGCATGGTCTCCACCGCGCTGCCCTACACGCTCGGCCTCGTCGGCATCGTCACGATCCTCGCGTTCGTGATCGGCACGCTGATCGGCGTGATGGCCGCCTGGCGGCGCGGCACGTGGCTGGACTCGCTGCCGACGCTGACCGGGTCGTTCCTCAGCACGTTCCCGTACTTCTGGACGGCGCTGCTGCTGCTGTTCTTCCTCGGCTACGTGCTGCATTGGTTCCCGACCACCGGCGCCTACTCGGCGACGACCACCCCGGGGTTCACCTGGGACTTCATCGTCGACCTCGTCCGGCACGCGTTCCTGCCCGCGCTGACGATCCTGCTCACCTCCCTCGGCGGCTGGATCATCGGCATGCGCAACGCGATGATCAACACGCTCGGCGAGGATTACATCACCTTCGGCGAGGCGAACGGCCTCCGCGGTCGCACCATCGCCCTCCGCTACGCGGCCCGCAACGCGATCCTGCCGAACCTCACCGGCTTCGGGCTCACGCTCGGCGGCGTGGTGGGCGGCTCGATCCTCGTCGAGCAGGTGTTCGGATACCCGGGCATCGGCTACCTGCTGTTCAACGCCGTGATCGGGCAGGACTACCCGCTCATGCAGGCGCTCTTCCTGATGATCACCGTGAGCGTGCTCATCGCCAACTTCCTCGTGGACATCCTCTACGGGGTTCTCGACCCGAGGACTCGACGATGACGACCCCGAACCCCACCCCCAGCACCGTGACCGTCAAGGTCCCGACCGACCGCATCGCGGCGCCCAGCCCCTGGCGCGCCTTCGGCCGCATGGTCGGCACCCTGTGGTCCAACGGCAAGGCCCGCATCGGCCTCTGCCTCCTCGCGTTCTTCGTGCTCGTCGCCGTGTTCGCCCCGCTCCTGGCCCCCTACGGGCCGAAGGAGAACGGCTTCCCGCGGAACGCCGACGCCTCGTGGGAGCACTGGCTCGGCACGACCGCCGCAGGGGAGGACGTGCTCAGCCAGCTCATCTACGGAGCGCAGGTCAGCCTCCTCGTGGGCTTCGCGGCGGGGCTCCTCTCCACGATCGTCGCGGTGCTCATCGGCCTGAGCTGGGGCTACATGCGCGGCTTCGCGGGCGAGGTCGTCGGGTTCATCGTGAACCTCTTCCTCGTGATCCCCGGCCTTCCGCTGATGATCGTGATCGCCGCCTACCTGCAGAACGGCGGCATCCTCATGATCATCGCCGTGATCGTCGTGACCGGATGGGCGTGGGGTGCGCGCGTGCTGCGCAGTCAGACCCAGTCCCTCCGCGGCAACGACTTCGTCACCTCGGCGCAGTTCTCCGGCGACAGCAGGGCTCGCATCGTCTTCCGGGAGATCCTGCCGAACATGACCTCGATCATCGCCGGGACGCTCTTCGGGGCGGCGACGGCGGCGATCCTCGCCGAGGCGGGGCTGGAGTTCCTCGGGCTGGGCGACTCCAGCATCGTCAGCTGGGGCACGATGCTCTACTGGGCGCAGAACTCCAACTCCCTGCTCACCGGCCAGTGGCTGCTGCTGTTCGCGCCCGGTCTGTGCATCGCGCTGCTCGCCCTCAGCCTCACACTCATCAACTTCGGCGTGGACGGCATCTCCAATCCGCGCCTCCGCGAAGGGAAGGGCCGATGAGCGCCATGGAGCACGACGACCTCCTCCTCGACGTCCAGTCGCTGTCCGTGGAGTACGCCTCCCCGGGGCAGGTGCCGGTGCCGGCCGTGCACGACGTGTCGTTCGCGCTCCGGCGCGGCGAGTTCGTCGGGCTCGTCGGCGAGTCCGGGTCGGGCAAGTCCACGCTCGGCTTCGCGCTCACGCGGCTGCAGAAGCCGCCGGCGCGCATCAGCGGAGGACGCATCCTCTTCGACGGCCGCGACATCCGCGAGCTCGACGCCGAGGAGCTGCGGCGCCAGCGACAGGGCGGCTTCGCCATGGTGCTGCAGTCCGGCATGAATGCGTTGAACCCCGTGCGGACCGTGGGCAACCACTTCCGCGACATCTTCGCCGCGCACGGCCATGTGCCCGCGGAGCAGCGCGAGGCCAGGGCGCGGGAGCTGGTCGGCAAGGTGGGGCTGAAGCCGGAGGTGCTCGACCGGTACCCGGGGGAGCTCTCCGGAGGCATGCGGCAGCGCGCCTCGATCGCCCTCGCCCTCTCGCTCGAACCCCAGCTGATGGTGTTCGACGAGCCCACCACGGCGCTCGACGTGCTCGTCCAGCACGCGGTCATGGACACGATCCAGGAGCTGCAGCGGTCCGAGCGGTTCACGGCCATCCTCATCAGCCATGACCTCGGCATCGTCCTCGAGGCGACCGACCGGGTGATGGTCATGCACGAGGGGCGCATCGTGGAGGATGCCTCCAGCCAGGACATCCTGCACCGTCCGCAGGACGAGTACACCCGGATGCTGTTGAGTCACTACGCCGACCCGCGCGCCGAGAAGATCGAGATCCCCGGGTTCGTCGATCTCGGCACCCGTCGCCGGGAGGGGCGCAGCCGCACGGACGTCACCGAGACGTTGCCGACGGTGTCGCCGCGGGACGCCCGCCGCGCCGACGCTGCGATCGTGGTGGAGGGCGTCTCGAAGCGCTATCCGGCTCCGCGCCGCGGGCAGGATCCCGTCGTCGCGGTCGACGACGTGTCCTTCCGCCTGGAGCCGGGGGAGGCGCTGGCGCTGGTCGGTGCCTCCGGCTCGGGCAAGTCGACGATCGCGAAGATGCTCACCGGGGTCGAGAAGCCGACCTCCGGCAGCATCCGCTTCGGCGATACCGATGTCGCGTCCTTGAAGCGCCGCGGACTCCGCGACCTCCGCAAGGACGTGCAGATGGTGTTCCAGGATCCGTACGCGGCCCTGAATCCCCTGCACACCGTCGAGTACGCGCTGACCCGTCCGGTCGTGAACTACACGAGGCTGCGCGGGGCGGAGGCCAGGGCCCGTGTGCTCGAACTGCTGGAGACGGTGGGCCTGACGCCCGTCGAGCAGTTCGCCGCCAAGCTGCCGCACCAGCTCTCCGGCGGGCAGCGGCAGCGCGTCGTGATCGCCAGGGCGCTCGCGAGCGACCCGCAGGTGCTGATCGCGGACGAGCCGGTGTCGATGCTCGACGTGTCGCTCCGCGCCGGCGTGCTCGCGCTGCTGGAGGACCTCCGCGAACGGTGGGGCATCAGCATGCTCTACATCACGCACGATCTGCTGAGCGCGCGTCTGGTCACCGAGAACATCCTCGTGCTCAACAGCGGCCGCGTCGTCGAGCGGGGCGAGACCTCCCAGGTGCTGCAGCATCCGGAGGACCCGTACACGGTCGAACTGCTCGACGCCGTGCCGAACCCTGCCCGCGCCCGCTGAGGCCCGGGAAAGACTGCAAGAAAGAGAGAGGAGCGCATCCGTGCTCGCATTCCCCGACGGCTTCCTCTGGGGCGCCGCGACCGCCGCCCACCAGGTGGAGGGCAACAACACCACGAGCAACTGGTGGGCGATGGAACACGCGCCGGACTCGACCATGGTCGAGCCCTCCGGTGACGCCGCCGACCACTTCCACCGGTATCCGGAGGACATGCGGCTGCTCGCCGAGGCGGGGCTGAACTCCTATCGCTTCTCGGTCGAGTGGGCGCGGATCGAGCCGGAGCGCGGGTTCGTCTCGCGGGCGATGCTCGACCACTACCGCCGCATGATCGACACCGCGCGGGAGAACGGTCTCGACCCGACGGTCACCCTCATGCACTTCACGGTGCCGCAGTGGTTCCAGAAGGACGGGTTCTGGCGTGCGGACGACGCGGTGGACCTGTTCTCCCGCTACGTCGAGACGGTGCTGCCGATCCTCGACGGGGTGCGCTACGTGTGCACGATCAACGAACCGAACATCGCGGCGATGCTGGCCGGGGGAGAGGACGCGGCGAACCTCGTCGCCTATGGCCTGCCGAACCCCGACCTCGGCGTCGCGGACACCCTGCTGCAGGCGCACCGGCGCGCGTCCGAGATCCTGCACACGGTCCCCGGTGTGCAGGCGGGGTGGACGATCGCCACCCAGGCGTTCCACTCCACGGGCGAGCCCGGCGCGGACGAGATGCTCGCGACGTACGGCGACCCGCGTGACCACTGGTACCTGGAGCAGTCCGCCGGCGACGACTTCGTGGGCGTGCAGGCCTACACCCGCACGTTCATCGGTCCGGAGGGTCCGCTGCCGGTGTCGCCGGATGTGGAGACGACACTCACGGGCTGGGAGTTCTTCGCCGAGGCCCTCGAGCTGGGCGTGCGCAGCGCGTGGGAGCGCAGCGGCGGCGTGCCCGTGCTCGTCACGGAGAACGGCATCGCCACGGCCGACGACACCCGGCGCATCGCCTACACGCAGGGGGCGCTGGAGGGGCTGCACCGCGCCATCAGCGACGGCATCGAGGTCCGCGCCTACCAGCACTGGAGCGCGCTGGACAACTACGAATGGGCGAGCGGATTCCGGCCGACGTTCGGTCTCATCGGCTTCGACCACCAGACCTTCGAGCGGTTCCCGAAGCCCTCGCTGGCCTGGCTCGGCGAGGTCGCCCGCCGCAATGGGCTCTGACGAGCCGCACGGCGTAACCACGGGCATGGGGGCACCTAGAATTGTCCCCATGCCCGCTGGCGACTCCTTCTACATCACCACGCCCATCTACTACCCCTCCGATGTGCCGCACATCGGCCACGGGTACACGACGGTGGCCGTCGACACCCTCGCGCGGTGGCACCGTCAGGCGGGGGACGACACGTGGATGCTCACGGGCACGGACGAGCACGGTCAGAAGATGCTGCGGGCCGCGGCGGCGAACGGCGTCACCCCGCAGGAATGGGTCGACAAGCTCGTCAGCGAGAGCTGGTTCCCGCTGCTGAAGACCCTCGACGTCGCGAACGACGACTTCATCCGCACCACGCAGGAGCGGCATGAGACGAACGTGCAGACGTTCTTCCAGCGCCTGTACGACCGCGGGTACATCTACGCGGGAGAGTACGAGGCGCTCTACTGCGTGGGCTGCGAGGAGTTCAAGCCGGAATCGGAGATCGTCGACGGCACGGGTCCGTTCGAGGGGCTGAAGGTCTGCGCCATCCACTCGAAGCCGCTGGAGCTGCTGCAGGAGAAGAACTACTTCTTCAAGCTCAGCGAGTTCCAGGACCGCCTGCTCGAGCTGTACAAGACGGAGCCCGACTTCGTGCGCCCCGACTCGGCGCGCAACGAGGTCGTCTCGTTCGTGAGCCAGGGCCTCAAGGACCTCTCGATCTCCCGCTCGACCTTCGACTGGGGCATCCCGCTGCCGTGGGACGAGTCGCACGTCATCTATGTGTGGGTCGACGCGCTGCTCAACTACGCCACGGCCGTCGGCTACGGCTCCGACGAGGAGACCTTCGCGCGCCGCTGGCCCGCCTACCACGTGGTCGGCAAGGACATCCTGCGCTTCCACGCCGTCATCTGGCCCGCGCTGCTGATGGCGGCGGGGCTCGACGTCCCGAAGGGCGTGTTCGCGCACGGCTGGCTGCTCGTGGGCGGCGAGAAGATGTCGAAGTCGAAGCTCACCGGCATCGCGCCGACCGAGATCACCGATGTCTTCGGCTCCGACGCGTACCGCTTCTACTTCCTGTCCGCGATCGCGTTCGGACAGGACGGCTCCTTCTCCTGGGAGGACCTCTCCGCCCGGTACCAGGCCGAGCTCGCGAACGGGTTTGGCAACCTCGCCTCGCGCACGACCGCGATGATCGAGAAGTACTTCGAGGGCATCGTGCCGCCGGCGGCCGCGTACACCGAGGCCGACCTCGCGATCCAGCGGATCGTGGCGGACGCCGCGACGAAGGCGGACGCCGCGATCGGCCAGTTCCGCATCGACGAGGCGATCTCCGCGATATGGACCATCGTCGACGCGCTCAACGGGTACATCACCGAGAACGAGCCGTGGGCGCTCGCCCGCGACGAGGACAAGCGCGAGCGTCTGGGCACCGTGCTCTACACGTGCGCCGAGGGGCTGCGCGCGCTCGCCGTGCTGCTGTCGCCGGTGATGCCGCAGTCGACCGAGAAGCTGTGGATCGCCCTCGGTGCCGCGGAGACCCTCGGCCGCCTGCAGGATCAGCCGATCCGCGAAGCCGGCGCCTGGGGCGTGCTGAAGCCGGGCACGAGCGTCAACGGCCTCGCTCCGCTGTTCCCGCGCGTGGAGTCCACGGCCTGACATCCGGGCAGGACACCATGGCGGAGACCTACGTGCGCGAGCGCTCGGGCGACGGGCGCAAGGATCGGACCTACCCGGCGGCCCCGGAACCCCTCGCCGTGCCCGTCTACGACAACCACGCGCATCTCGAGATCGCCGATGGCCCTTCGACAGGCTCAGGGACCCAGGGGCTTTCCCTCAAAGCCCAGCTCGACCGGGCCGAGGCCGTCGGCGTCATCGGCGTCGTGCAGGCGTCGGGCGACATCGAGTCGTCCCGCTGGGCGGTCGCGGCCGCCGCGTCCGATCCGCGGGTCCTCGCCGCGGTCGCCATCCACCCGAACGACGCCCCGACGTACGCGGAGGAGGGGCGCCTCGACGAGGCGCTCGCCGTGATCGACGACCTCGCCGCGCATCCGCGCACGCGCGCGATCGGCGAGACCGGGCTCGACTTCTTCCGCACCGAGCCGGAGCGCCGTGCGCCGCAGTTCGCCTCGTTCGAGGCGCACATCGCGCTCGCGAAGAAGCACGGCATCGCGATGCAGATCCACGACCGGGATGCGCACGAGGCCGTGCTCGAGACGCTGACGCGGGTCGGCGCTCCCGAGCGCACCGTGTTCCACTGTTTCTCGGGGGACGAAGCGATGGCGCGGGTCTGCGCCGATGCCGGGTACTACCTCTCGTTCGCCGGGAACGTGACGTTCAAGAACGCGCAGAACCTGCGGGACGCCCTCAAGGTCACCCCGCTCGACCGCCTCCTCGTCGAGACGGACGCTCCGTTCCTCACGCCGATTCCGCTGCGCGGCCGCCCGAACGCGCCGTACCTCGTGCCGCTCACGGTGCGCTTCCTGGCCGCGGAGCTCGGCCTGGACGTGGACGATCTCTCCGCGCAGCTCGCCGAGAACACGTTGCGGGTCTACGGCTCGTTCGCCGACTGACCCTCCGGCTCGACGTCGTCCGGCCCCGTCTCGGCGACCGGCTTCGCGCTGACGATGTGCGAGATGGGCTTCCACACCAGCAGCAGGGTGATCGCCGCCCCGCCGAACGCGAACCACCACGGCGCCGTCAGGCCCCAGGTCTGCGCGATGACGCCGCCGAGGGCCTGGCCGACGATCATGCCGCCGAAGACGCCGACCATGTTGACCGAGGCGACGCGCCCCTGCAGGGACGCGGGGACGAGCCGCTGCCGGACGGTCGTGGAGATCGTGCCCCACACGAAGGCGTACGCGCCGAAGAAGAACATGATGACGAGGGCGACCGTGCCCGTGGTGGTCAGCGCGAAGGCGAGGTGCATGAGCACTTCGAGCGAGAGCACGATGCGCATCAGAGTCGCGAAGGACACGTGCCGCTCCAGCCAGCCGAAGCTCAGCGTCGCGACGATGCCGCCCGCCGCGGACGCCGTGGTGAGGGCGCCGTAGCCCACGGGCCCCATCTGCAGGTGCTCGGTGGCGTAGAGCACGAGCACGCCCCACGGTGCGGCCCACGTCACGTTGAAGACGAGGATGATGAGCACGAGCATCCGCACCGGCGGGTTGCGCCACAGCCAGCGCAGCCCCTCCGCGATGTCGGTGTGCACCGGCGGGTGGGTCTCGGTCTCCCGCGGCGGCACGGGGGTGCGCGCCATCCGGGAGATCAGGACGATGGCGAGCGTCACGCACAGGACTTCGACGAGGAACGGCCACGCGCTCCCGGCGGCGAAGAGGAAGGCGCCCAGCGGCGGTCCGGCGAACTGGTTCGCCACGAGATATCCCGCCTGCAGCCGTGCGTTGCCGATGCCGAGGTCAGCCGGCTTCACGAGCATCGGCAGCAACGTGCTCCCCGCGGTGTCGACGAAGACCTCCGCGGTGCCGTAGAGGAACGCGACGGCCAGCACGATCCCGATGTTCGCCGTTCCCGTCACGAGGAACACGCAGAGGGCGGCGAGCACGACGGCGCGCACGGCATTGGCTGTCATCACCAGGCGCCGCCGATCGAAGCGGTCGGCGATCGCCCCGGCGTGCAGGCCGAAGAGCAGCCACGGCAGGAACTGCAGGATGGCACCGGAGGCCACGAGGATCGGCGACGACGTCATCGAAGCGATGAGCAGGGGAGCGGCGGCCAGCGCCACGCCGTCTCCGATGTTGCTCGTCCACGACGACGCGAGCAGCCAGCGGAAATCCCTGCCCAGGCGCCGCGGAGCGATCAGTTCACCGAGGGAGGGCACCTCCGAAGGATAGCGATGATCACGGACACTGCCGAGGAACTCACCCAGGAACCCACCCAGGATCCGGGCACGGCTCGTCATCCGGGAGAATGGATCCATGACCGTCACGTTGCTCGGGGCCACCGAGATCCGCCGTCTGGCCGCCGAGCTCGATGTCACCCCCACCAAGAAGCTCGGGCAGAACTTCGTCGTCGACGCGAACACCGTCCGCAAGATCGTCCAGGCCGCCCGCGTGCAGCCGGGGGAGCGGGTGGTGGAGGTCGGACCGGGACTCGGGTCCCTGACGCTGGCGATCCTCGAGGCGGGGGCCGCGGTCACCGCGGTCGAGATCGACCACCGCCTGGCGGCGCGTCTGCCGCAGACCGCTGTCGAACACGGGGTCGAGGCAGACCGGCTCACGGTGGTCGACGCCGATGCGCTCCGCGTCACAGAGCTGCCGGGGGAGCCGACCGTCCTCGTCGCGAACCTGCCGTACAACGTGTCGGTGCCGGTGCTGCTGCACTTCCTGGAGACGTTCCCGTACCTGCAGCGGGGTGTCGTGATGGTGCAGGCCGAGGTGGCCGAGCGTCTCGCCGCGAAGCCCGGGTCGAAGATCTACGGCTCGCCGAGCGTGAAGGCCGCCTGGTACGGCGAGTGGAAGCTCACCGGGAACGTCTCCCGGCAGGTCTTCTGGCCGGTGCCGAACGTGGACAGCCTCCTCGTCGGCTTCGACCGCTCCGAGGGGGAGCGCGGACCGGTGGAGGAGCGCCGACGCACCTTCGCGATCGTCGATGCGGCCTTCAACCAGCGCCGCAAGATGCTGCGGCAGGCCCTCTCCGGGGTCTTCGGCAGCTCCGCCGCGGCGATCGAGGTGCTGACCGCCGCCGGCGTCGCCCCGACGGCCCGCGGGGAGGACCTCACGGTCGACGACTACCAGCGGATCGCCCAGCACGCAACGGCGATCGAGGGTTCCGGCGTCAGCGGCTAATCTGGCACGGTGACCGACTCCCCCCGCTTCCGCCCCGATGTCCCCGAGCTGCACCGTCCGTACGCCGCCGACGAGGGCCGCTACGGACGGTTCGCCTACCGTCAGGTCGGCTCCTCCGGCCTGTACCTCCCCCCGATCTCGCTCGGGCTCTGGTGGAACTTCGGCGACAACATCCCGCTCGACAACCAGCGGGCGCTCCTGCGCCACGCGTTCGACCACGGGATCACGCACTTCGACCTGGCGAACAACTACGGCCCGCCGTACGGCTCCGCCGAGAAGAACTTCGGTCGCATCTTCGCGGAGGACCTTCGTCCGTACCGCGACGAGCTGATCATCTCGTCGAAGGCCGGCTGGGACATGTGGCCCGGCCCGTACGGCGACTACGCGAGCCGGAAGTACATCCTCGCGAGCGCGGAGCAGTCCCTCACGCGCATGGGGCTGGACTACGTCGACATCTTCTACTCGCACCGCGTCGACCCGGTCACCCCGATCGCCGAGACGGTCGGCGCTCTCGACACCCTGGTCCGCCAGGGCAAGGCGCTGTACGTCGGCATCTCCTCCTACAGCGCCGAGCGCACGGCCGAGGCCGTCGCGGTGGCGAAGGAGCTGGGCACGCCGCTCGTCATCCACCAGCCCGCGTACTCGATCCTCAACCGCTGGATCGAGGACGGCCTCACGCAGACCCTCGAGGAGTCGGGCCTCGGCGCCATCGCCTTCACCCCGCTCGCCCAGGGGCTGCTCACCGACAAGTACCTCGGTGACGGCACCGCCGAGCGCGCGCAGCAGCGCGGTTCGCTGCCGAAGGGCACACTGACCGATGACGCCGTCCAGACGCTCCGCGCGCTGAACGAGGTCGCCCAGGGCAGGGGACAGTCGCTCGCACAGCTCGCCCTGCAGTGGACGCTGCGCACCCCGGTCGTCGCCTCGGCTCTCATCGGAGCGTCCCGCACGGAGCAGCTCGACGAGAACCTCGCGGCTCTGGACGGCCCCGCCTTCACCGACGAGGAGCTCCGCCGCATCGACGAGCTCGCCGGCGCCATCGACGTCAACCTGTGGGCGACCTCGTCGGACCTGTGATCCGCTCATGAGCCTCGCCGCGTCCTCCCGGTCCGTGCACGTGCGCGCGCCGGGGAAGATCAACGTCTACCTCGGGGTCGGCGGGCGCCATGACGACGGCTATCACGCCCTCGCGACGGTCTTCCAGGCGGTGTCGCTCTACGAGGACGTGATCGCCAGGGAGGCCGACGACTTCTCCCTCACGGTGTCAGGGGTGGAGGACGACGGCTCGGTTCCGCTCGACGACCGGAACCTCGCGATGCGCGCGGCCAAGCTGCTGGCCATGGCGACCGATCATCCGGGCGGGGCGGCGCTGCGGATCCGCAAGAGCGTCCCCGTCGCGGGCGGCATGGGCGGCGGTTCCGCGGACGCGGCGGCCGCGCTGGTCGCGTGCGATGCCCTCTGGGGCACGGGGCTCTCGGCTGCACGGCTGCACGATCTGGCCGCGCGGCTCGGCGCCGACGTGCCGTTCGCGCTGCACGGCGGCACCGCCGTCGGCACCGGCCGCGGCGATCAGCTGAATCCGGCCCTCGCCCGCGGCCGCTTCGATTGGCTGCTGGTGACCAGCGACGAGGGACTGTCCACCCCCGCCGTGTACACCCGGCTCGATGAGCTGCGCGAGGAGGAGGGCGCGCTCGCCGACGATCCGCCGCTCTCGCTGGACGTGCCGATCCCGGTGCTGCAGGCGCTGCGGACCGGAGATGCCTGGCAGCTCGCGGACGCGCTCCACAACGATCTCCAGGCGGCCGCCCTGGACCTGCGACCGAATCTGGCGCAGACCATCGAACGCGGGGTCGCAGCAGGCGCGCTGCACGGCCTCGTCTCGGGATCGGGGCCGACCGTGGCGCTGCTCTGCGCGGATCCCGAGTCCGCGCAGGCGGTGCAGACGGCTCTCCGCGAGGGCGGCCTCGATCCACTGCACGTGCACGGCGCCGTCCCCGGAGCCCGCATCATCGGCTGAGCCTTCCCGATCCGCCGTGTCCGGGACACGAGGGGTGTGCGCGCGGTCGAGGTGCGTCCGGGGGTCATGGCAGACATAATGAAGTGGTCATGTGACCGTGCACACGCGAGGAGGCTGGATGTCCACCTCCTCCGAGCGTGCCCGCATGCCCAGCATCCGCGACGTCGCCCGCCTCGCCGGCGTCTCCCACCAGACGGTGTCCCGGGTGCTCAACGACCACCCCAGCATCCGCCCGGAGACCAAGGCGAAAGTCCTCGACGCGATCGCCGTCCTCGACTACCGCCCCAACCTCGCCGCCCGCGCGCTCGTGACGAGCAAGTCGAACATGCTCGGCATCCTCTCCGCGACGATCGGCGAGTTCGGACCGACGTCGTCCATCGCCGGCATCGAGGACGCGGCGCGGGAGGAGGGGTACTCCGTCTCCACGCTCAATCTCCCCGCGACCACGCCGGAGGCGATCGGCAACGCCGTGCGCCAGCTCGAGCGCGAGCAGGTCGACGGCATCGTGGTGCTCGCGCCGCAGGTGCGCGTCTTCCATGTCCTGCGCGGCATGAACGTCACGATGCCGTTCGTGACCCTGCAGACGGCCTCGGGATCGGACGGCGTGAGCCTCTCGGCTGACCAGGTGGCGGGGGCGAAGGCGGCCACGGAGCACCTGATCGCTCTGGGCCACAGCGACATCCTCCATCTCGCCGGCCCGCAGGACTGGATCGAGGCCGAGTCCCGGATGCGCGGGTACCTCGATGCGCTCCGCGACGCCGACCTTTCCACGTTCCCACCGATCCGCGGCGACTGGACGGCCGACTTCGGCTACTTCGCCGGCAAGGAACTCTCGCTGCGGCGCGACTTCACGGCGGTGTTCGCGGCGAACGACCTCATGGCGATCGGGCTGCTCCACGGCTTCCGCGATGCCGGGCTGCGCGTGCCGCACGACGTGAGCGTGATCGGCTTCGACGACATCCCGGTCGCGGCGCACGTGGCGCCGACGCTCAGCACCGTGCATCAGGACTTCCCCGAGCTCGGCCGACGCGCCGTGCGCATCCTCCTCGCCGAGATCCGCGGTGAGAAGCCCCCCGCGTTCGGCCCTCTGCAGACCCTTCTGCGGGCGCGCGAATCCGCTGCATCACGGTAGCGACACGAAAACACGCCGCGGACTTGACACCGCTCCTGCGGAAGACGACGATATACCGATGTGAACGGTCACATCGAAGGTGACCGCACGTCGCGAGGAAGATCCGTGAGCACCACAGCAACGTTGCCGACCGTGTCAGGCCCGATCCTGGAGATGCGCCGCATCACCAAGGAGTTCCCGGGAGTCAAGGCGCTCGCCGACGTCTCGATCACCGTCCGCGCCGGTGAGATCCATGCGATCTGCGGCGAGAACGGCGCCGGGAAGTCGACGCTGATGAAGGTCCTCTCGGGGGTGTACCCCTACGGGACCTACGACGGCGAGATCCTCCTGTACGGCCAGGAGCAGCGCTTCAAGGACATCGCTGCCAGCGAGCAGGCCGGCATCGTCATCATCCACCAGGAGCTCGCGCTCATCCCGGAGCTCTCGGTCACCGAGAACATCTTCCTCGGCAACGAGATCCGCCGCTTCGGGCGCATCGACTGGCAGGCACAGAAGGAGCGCACGATCGAGCTCCTCGCCCGCGTGGGGCTGGATGAGGACCCTGACGTCCCGGTCAAGACGCTCGGCGTCGGCAAGCAGCAGCTCATCGAGATCGCCAAGGCGCTCAACAAGGACGTCAAGCTGCTCATCCTCGACGAGCCGACCGCGGCGCTCAACGAGAACGACTCGCAGCACCTCCTCGACCTGATCCTCGGGCTCAAGGCCAAGGGCATCGCGTCGATCATGATCAGTCACAAGCTCAACGAGATCGAGCAGATCGCCGACGAGATCACGATCATCCGCGATGGCCGTACGGTCGAGACGCTCGACATCTCCCGCGGCGAGATCAACGAGGACCGCATCATCCGCGGCATGGTCGGCCGGTCGCTGGAGAGTCGCTACCCGGATCGCACGCCGGAGATCGGCGAGGTGTTCTTCGAGGTCAAGGACTGGTGGGTCCAGCATCCGACCGTGCCGGAGCGCATGGTCGTGAAGGGGTCGAGCATCAACGTCCGTCGTGGCGAGGTCGTCGGCATCGCCGGGCTCATGGGGGCCGGCCGTACCGAGCTGGCGATGAGCATCTTCGGCCGCTCCTACGGCACGTTCCTCTCCGGCACGATCGTGAAGGACGGACAGGAGATCGAGCTCCCCGACGTCGCCGCCGCCATCAAGCACGGGCTCGCCTACGTGAGCGAGGACCGCAAGGTGCTGGGCCTCAACCTCCTCGACACCATCAAGCGGTCCATCGTCGCGGCGAAGCTCTCCAAGATCGCGCACCACGGCGTCGTCGACTCCCGCGAGGAGTTCTCGGTGGCGGAGCGGTACCGCAAGGCGCTGCGCATCAAGACCCCGTCGGTGGAGGAGGGCGTCGGCAAGCTGTCCGGCGGCAACCAGCAGAAGGTCGTCCTGGCGAAGTGGATGTTCACCGACCCCGACCTGCTGATCCTCGACGAGCCCACCCGCGGCATCGACGTCGGCGCCAAGTACGAGATCTACGCGATCATCAACGAGCTCGCCGCGCAGGGCAAGGGCGTGATCGTCATCTCCAGCGAGCTGCCCGAGCTGCTCGGCATCTCCGACCGCATCTACACCGTGTTCGAAGGCCGGGTCACCGACTGCATCCCGGCCGACCAGGCGACCCCCGAAGACCTCATGCGCAGCATGACCTCCGCGACCCAGAAAGCAACCGCATGACCACCGACTCGACCACCGCGAAGCGCGGCTTCCACTTCAAGGACATCACGAAGATGTTCGGGGGAGGGCAGTCGACCCTCCGTCAGTTCGGCATCCTCGGCAGCCTCGTCGTCATCCTCGTCGTCTTCCAGGTGCTGACGTGGATCTTCAAGGGCACCGGACTGACGCTGTCCTCCGGAAACCTCATCAACGTCGTCAACCAGTACTCGTACATCCTGATCCTGGCGATCGGCATGGTGATGGTCATCATCATGGGACACATCGACCTCTCGGTCGGATCGGTCGCCGCGTTCACGGGCATCGTCGTGGCGAAGGCCATGCAGGACTGGAACCTCCCCTGGCCGCTGGGCATCCTCCTCGGTCTCGGTGTCGGCGTGCTCGTCGGCGCCTGGCAGGGATTCTGGGTCGCCTACGTCGGGGTGCCGGCGTTCATCGTGACGCTGGCCGGCATGCTGTTCTTCCGCGGTGCGAACCAGGCGGTGGGTGACTCTCAGTCCGTGCCCGTGCCGGAGGGCTTCAAGATCATCGGTGCCGGCTACCTGCCGGAGATCGCCCTGCCCCTGCCGTTCAACATCCCGACCATGCTGCTGGCGCTCGCCGGTGTCGCATGGATCGTGTTCTGGGAGATCCGCACCCGGCGCATCCAGCGCAAGATGGGCTCCGACATGGCGCCCATCTGGGTGAGCGTGACGAAGGTCGTCCTCATCTCGGCCGTCATCCTCATCGCCGGCTGGCTGTTCGCCACGGGGCGCGAGGGCACGAGCTTCCCGATCTCGGGCGTCATCCTCCTCGCCCTCGTCATCCTCTACTCGTTCATCACGAACAACACCGTTTTCGGCCGCCACATCTACGCGGTCGGCGGCAACCGCCAGGCCGCGCGCCTCTCGGGCGTGAAGGACCGTTGGGTGGACTTCTTCGTGATGATGAACATGTCGGTCCTGGCCTCGCTCGCCGGCATGATCTACGTCGCGAGGGCGACCGCCTCGGGCCCGCAGGACGGCAACGGCTGGGAGCTCGACGCGATCGCCTCCGTCTTCATCGGCGGCGCGGCCGTCTCCGGCGGCATCGGCACGGTGATCGGGTCGATCATCGGTGGTCTGGTGATGGCGTTCCTGAACAACGGCCTCGCGCTGCTCGGCGCCGGTGCTGACGTGGTCTCGATGATCAAGGGCCTCGTGCTGCTGTTCGCCGTCGGCGTCGACGTGTGGAACAAGCAGCAGGGTCGTCCGTCGATCACCGGCTTCCTCACGCGCCGTCTCGGCCGCAAGCAGGACCCGGCCACCGACACGTTCGATCCCACGAAGACCAACTACCCCACCAGTCAGAAGTACGAAGCCCCCGCCGTCGAGGAGACGCGCGGATAGTAAGGGCCACGTCGCGCAACGCAGGCGCGGCGGGACCTGCACACACCAGAGAAAGAGATCACATGAAGAAGATCCTTCTGTCGGCGACAGCGCTTGTCGTCGCGGGCGCATTCGCCCTCACCGGCTGCTCCTCGGAGCGCGGCGGTGGGGACTCGGGTTCGGGGGCGGGCGAGGAGACCGCCTCGGGCTTCGACGCCGGCTCCACGATCGGTGTCGCTCTGCCCGACAAGACCTCGGAGAACTGGGTCCTGGCCGGTCAGCTGTTCACCGACGGCCTGGAGAAGGCCGGTTTCAAGGCGGACGTGCAGTACGCGCCCGCCAGCAACACGGTCGCAGAGCAGCAGAACCAGATCCAGGCGATGGTCACCGGTGGCGCCAAGGTCATCATCATCGGTGCCAAGGACGGCAAGCAGCTCACCACGCAGGTGGAGGCCGCCCGCGACGCGGGTGTCGCGGTCATCGCCTACGACCGTCTCATCGAGAACACCGACGCCGTGGACTACTACGTCGCCTTCGACAACTTCGAGGTCGGCAAGCTCCAGGGCCAGGCGCTGCTCGACGGCCTCGCCGAGCGCGCGGATCACGAGGCGCCGTACAACATCGAGCTGTTCTCGGGCTCGCCGGACGACGCCAACTCGGCGGTGTTCTTCAACGGGGCGATGGAGGTGCTGCAGCCGAAGATCGACGACGGCACGCTGAACGTCGTCTCCGGGCAGACCGAGATCTCCCAGACGGCGACCGAGGGCTGGAAGCCGGAGAACGCGCAGCGTCGCATGGACTCGATCCTCACGTCGAGCTACGGCTCGGAGACGCTCGACGGCGTCCTGTCCCCGAACGACACCCTCGCCCGCGCCATCATCACCTCGGCGCAGCAGGCCGGCAAGCCCGTCCCGGTGGTCACCGGTCAGGACTCCGAGGTCGAGTCGGTGAAGTCGATCATGGAGGGCGTGCAGTACTCCACGATCAACAAGGACACCACGCTGCTCGTGGAGCAGGCCATCAAGATGGTCGGTCAGCTCCAGAAGGGCGACGAGGTCGACGTCAACGACACCGACCAGTACGACAACGGCAAGAAGGTCGTCCCGGCCTACCTCCTCCCGCCGGTCATCGTGACCAAGGAGAACGCGGCCGAGGCGTACGCCAACGTTCCGAGCCTCCTCGAGATCGTGAAGTCGTACGAGTAAGCAGAAGCGAGACCGTCCTCGTTCCCCGCGAACGTCGGACACGACGAGCCGTCCGGACCTTCGGGTCCGGGCGGCTCGCCGCCGTTGTCAGGGCTCAGCCTCGCGGCGTCCGCTGCCGGAGTGCCTTCTTCGCGTGATCAGGGCAAGAAGGAGGGCACAGGTCGACAGGGTCACGGCGACCGCGACGGGGGAGAGCGGACCGGCTCCGCTGGCGAGCGTCCAGCCGCCCCAGGCCGGACCGATCACGGCACCGAGGTTCAGGGCCGCGGTCGCGTAGGACCCTCCCATCGTCGGGGCGGCGGAGGAGGCGTACAGGACGCGGGTGATCAAGGTGCTTCCCACGCCGAACGAGGCCATGCCCTGCACGAAGACGAGAACCAGCAGCGCGACCGGCTGATCCGCGACCGTCGCCAAGACGATCCAGCCGCCCAGGAGCAGCGGTCCACCGACGGCGAGCAACGCGCCCGAGTGCCGATCAGTGTATCGACCGGCGATCGTCACGCCGAGGAACGAGCCGAGACCGAACAAGACGAGCGCGACCGAGACCGCAGCGTCGGGCAGACCGGCGATCTCGGTGACGATCGGCGCCAGGAACGTGAAGACCGCGAAGGTCCCCGCGTTCACCAGCGCCGCCAGGATCATCGCGAGGGCGAGCGGCGGCGTCAGCAGGAGGGCGATTTCCGCGCGCAGGGACGGTGCCTTCCTGGCGGGATGCGCCGGGGCCGGGGCTGCTCCGGATGTCGACCGAGGCTGCCCATGCGTCGCGCCCCGGATCGTCGTCGGCACTCCACGGAGGATCCCGAGGAGCGCGGGGAGACAGAGCAGAGCGACGGCGGCGAAGGTGGCCCGCCAGCTCGATGCGCTGCCGAGCACCGCCCCCGCAGGGACGCCGACGACGGTGGCGATGGTCGTCCCCGAGAGCACCACCGCGAGGGCGCGTCCCGTGCGTTCGCGGGGGACGAGGAGAGTCACCGTACGCAGCGCGACGGCGAGGAACCCCGCGTTCGCGAGGGCGCTGAGCACGCGCATGACGAGGAGGAGCTCGAAGGCAGACGTCACCGCGCCGACGACATGGCACGCGGCGAAGAGCGCCAGGCAGACGATGAGCGTGCGACGCGGCGGCCACTCGCGCGCGAACGCGGCCATGGCGGGCGCGCCCACGACCATGCCGACGGCGAAGGCCGAGGTGAGGAGACCGGCCGTGCCGACCGGGACGTGGAGGTCGTCCGCGATCGCGGGGAGGAGTCCAGCGAGCATGAACTCCGAGGTGCCCATGACGAAGACCGCCAGGGCGAGGGCATAGAGGGGGAAAGGCATCGAGTGCTCCGAGGTGAGAGGGAAGAGGAGGGCTTCTCGTCACCACGGTCAGCGCCCGGGTCACCGGCGCGCGCCCGCCGACAGGGCGGACGAAGGGATCAGCGGTTCACGGGGCTGACGGTGTGACCGGCAGCCCCCGACCTGTCTGATTCGGGACTCGACATGCCCTCCACCCTACGGCTGATCGGCGTGCCTGCGTGATCGGTGTGCAGGCGCGATCGGTGTGCCTGCGTGATCGGTGTCCCTGCGTGATCGGTGTGCAGACGTCAACGTCGTGCCTGCGGGATCAGTCGGAGCCGGGCCGCGCGTCGGCGGCGGACCACGGGGGATCCTCGGCGAAGGTCACGGTGTGCGGAGGCGGCGGTCGGTCGATGTAGCTCCGGCCGGTGGGGCTCGTCCACTCGAGAACGCCGCCCGGCCCCTGCTCGACGTGCCACGGAGAGTGGTGTTTGAGCATGTGATGTCGTCGACAGAAGGTCGCGAGGTTGTCGTGCACGGTCTCTCCGCCGAGCGCCGCATCGTGATTGTGATCGAGGTCGCACTTCCGCGGCGCGAGGCCGCAGCCGGGGAAGCGGCAGCGTTGATCGCGGGCCCGCAGGTGCCGGCGGAGGTCTTCGCTCGGCCGGTACCGGTCGACGGCCAGCAGCGCCCCGCTGATCGGGTGGGTGAGCACCCGGTCCCATCCGCTCGCCGCGCCGGCCAGTCGGCGGGCCGTGGCCGGATCGATCGGGATGACCCCGTCGAGCTCGGCGGCGAGGATCGGAGTCCCGTCCGTGGTCCCTTCCTGCTCGCCGTGCATCAGGGTCAGCACCGGCACGGTGACCTCGACGCGCGCTCGAAGTTCCGAGAGCAGTCCTTCGTCCGAGTCATGTCCCGCCGGAGCGCCCGTCAGGACGAGGTCGGCGAGCAGGTCCGCGCGCAGCTGGTCCACGGTCCTGTCGTCGGGGATGCTCTCCTCCGCCTCCCGACGGTGTGCTCGCGCGTTCTCCTCCCGCACGGCATGCGCCATCTGGGAGAGCCGGTCGAACATGCCGTGCACGAGGGCCGCAGGGCCGCGCGCACCGAGTTCGGCCATGCCGTCCTCGAGGTCGGTCACCCAGACGCGGCGCAGCTCCCTGGCGTCGCGGTGTCGCTCGACGAGCGTCCGCTCCTGGAGCCGGTCGGCCAGTCGGCGCACGAGCCGGCGTATCCGGTTCGGAGACTCCGCAGCGGCCACCTCGATCGCCTCCGTCGCGAAACACGAACGGTCGTCCGGGTCATCGAGATGAGCGCCCGCCTCCACGATCAGCCGCGCGTGCGCGGCGCTGATCCGTCCGGCGCCCTGGGCCTCCCAGACGGTGGGGAACCGCTCGACCAGCCAGGACGCCTCGGACATCCGCCGTTCGATCGTGCGGTCGCTGACGCGCTGTGCGGCCCCGATCTCCGCGGCGACCGTGCGGATCGCCATGTCGCCGCCGTCCGGATGACGCGCCTGCCGAGCGATGTCGACCGCAAGACGCCCCGCCATCGCGAGCAGTCCGTCGCGGGCCGCCTACATGCTGCTCAGCGTCTTCTCGGCCGCTTCCAGCCCCTCCACCAGATCGGCGAGCATCGCCATCTGGGAGTCGGTCGCGTCGAGCAGTGCGGGCATGACGTCAGTCCATCACCGACCACCGACATTCGAACGAAGGTTCGAAGGAATCTGGCCGAAAGTCGTATCACGAAAGAATAACGACCGTGGTTGACTGGCTCCGTGCTCCTGAACGTCATCGAAGCCGGGGAGGGCGACCGCGTCGCCGTGCTGCTGCACGGCATGATGGGGTCCGCCGAGAGCTGGCACCGCGTGGTCCCGCTGCTCGTGGAACGCGGCTTCCGCGTGCTGGCGCTCGATCTGCCCGGCCACGGCCTCTCGCCGCGTGACCCGGAGCTCACGATCGAGTCGGCGGCCGATGCCGTCGTCGAGACTCTGGCGCAGGTCGCGGCCGGCTGCGATGCCGAGGGCACCCCGGGGGACCGCGCCTGCTCCACCCTCGCCGTCGCCGTGGGGCACTCCTTCGGAGCCACGGTGCTCGCCGCCGCCGCGCCCCGCCTCGACCCGGGCCTCGCGGTCTACGTCGACGCGCCGCTCGCCCTGCAGGGCGGCCAGGATCGTGCCGTGCTCGTGTCGCAGTACGAGCATGACCGCCGCGAGCGGATGTCGCCCGCCGACCTCCGCCGCCTCCGTCCCTTCTACTCCGTCGACGACGCCACGGTCGAGGCGCGGGCGGCCGAGCGGTTCGACCCGCCGACGGCGGCCTCCGTCTCCTGCGGGGAGGACGGCCATTGGACCGCCGCCCCCGGCTCCATCGTCGTGCGCGCGGAACCCAGCGCCTGGGTGACCGATGAGGACGCGCGACGGTTCGAGCACGGCGGGGTGACGGTGCGCAGCATCCCCGGCGCCGCCCACACCGTCTGGTACAGCCACTTCGAGGTCTTCACCGCCGCGCTGCCGGAGCTCTTCGCCCCCTCGCTCGTCTGACCGGGCGACCGCCCGACGCGGCGCGACTACCCTGGAGAGGACATGGCACATCTTCTCGGGGCCGAAGCCCTGCACCTCGAATACCCGACCCGCGTCGTCTTCGACGCCGTGACCCTCGGCATCGAGGAGGGCGACCGCATCGGCATCGTCGGCCGCAACGGCGACGGCAAGTCGAGCCTTCTCGCCATGCTCGCCGGCCGGAAGGAACCGGATTCCGGGCGCGTGACCGTGCGCGGCGGCACCCGCATCGGCGTGCTCGACCAGGCCGACACGCTCCCCGACGACATCACGATCGGCGCCGCCGTGGTCGGCGACATGGCCGAGCACGAATGGGCCGGAGACGCCCGCGTCCGCGACGTGATCGAGGGGCTGCTGACGGATCTGCCGTGGGACGCGCAGATCGGCTCCCTCTCCGGCGGGCAGCGCCGCCGTGTGTCCCTCGCGAAACTGCTCACGGGCGACTGGGACGTCATCGCGCTCGATGAGCCGACGAACCACCTCGACGTCGAGGCGATCACGTGGCTCGCCGGGCACCTCAAGAAGCGCTGGCCCGCGAACGCCGGAGCCCTCCTCGTCGTGACCCACGACCGGTGGTTCCTCGACGAGATCTGCACCGAGACGTGGGAGGTGCACGACCGCATCGTCGAGCCCTTCGAGGGCGGCTACGCGGCCTACATCCTGCAGCGGGTCGAGCGCGACCGCATGGCGGCGGCGACAGAGGCGAAGCGGCAGAACCTCGCCCGCAAGGAGCTCGCCTGGCTGCGCCGCGGTGCCCCGGCCCGCACCAGCAAGCCGAAGTTCCGCATCGACGCCGCCAACGAGCTCATCGCCGACGTGCCCGAGATCCGCGACAAGGTCTCGCTGCAGTCGCTCGCCGTCTCGCGGCTGGGCAAGGACGTCGTCGACCTGCTCGATGTGGGGGTGACGTACCCTTCGACAAGCTCAGGGACCCAGGCAGGCTCAGGGACCCAGGGAGGCTCAGGGACCCAGGGAGGCTCAGGGACCCAGGCGGGCTCAGGGACCGGCGGGAAGACCGTGCTCAAGGACGTCGAGTGGCGGATCGCCCCGGGCGAGCGCACGGGCATCCTCGGCGTGAACGGCGCCGGGAAGTCCACACTCCTGGGGCTCATCTCCGGCACGGTCGAGCCCACCGAGGGGCGGATCAAGCGAGGGAAGACCGTGCAGGTGCGCACGCTTACGCAGCGCCTCGACGAACTCCTGCCGCACTGGAACGACCCCGTGCGCGTAGTCATCTCGGGTCTGCGCACCTCGTACACGCTCGGCGCCGGGTCGAAGGCGCAGGACCTCACGCCCGGACAGCTCCTGGAGCGACTCGGGTTCTCCTCCGCCCAGCTCTCGACGCCGGTGAAGGATCTCTCCGGTGGCCAGCAGCGTCGGTTGCAGCTGCTGCTCGTGCTGCTCGACCAGCCGAACGTGCTCATCCTCGACGAGCCCACGAACGACATGGACACCGACATGCTCGCCGCCATCGAGGACCTCCTCGACTCCTGGTCGGGCACGCTCCTCGTCGTCAGCCACGACCGGTACTTCCTGGAGCGAGTGACGGACCAGCAGTACGCGATCCTCCCGGGGCCGGACGGCGCGGGGCGCCTGCGGCATCTCCCCGGCGGCGTCGACGAGTACCTGCGCCTGCGACAGCACCTCGAGACGGCCGCGGCGACCGCGGCAGCGGCCCCCGCAACGAGCGGTCTCGACGGCGCTGCTCTCCGGGCGGCGCAGAAGGAAGCCGCCGCCCTGGAGCGCCGCATCCAGAAGCTCACGCAGCAGGTCGACGCGGCCAAGCACGCCCTCGCCGACCACGACCAGTCCGACTACGAGGGCCTCGGCGAGCGGATGAAGGCGATCACGGCGCAGGAGGCCGAGATCGAGGAGCTGGAGCTGCGCTGGTTCGAAGTCACGGAGCAGATCGGCTGACGGAGGAATATCCTTCTCCCACGACTGTTGGGAGTAGCGATGGAAGGCCTCGAAGTAACCGTCCTGCTCGGACTCACAATCCTCGTCGGAACCCTGATCGCCCCGCGCGTGCGTCTCGCGCTGCCCCTCGTCCTCGTCATCCTCGGTCTGGCGCTGGGATTCATCCCGCCGCTGCGCGAGGTCCAGCTGCCGCCGGAGACCGTGCTGCTGCTTTTCCTGCCGGTGATGCTGTTCTGGGAGAGCCTGACGACATCGCTGCGGTCGATCCGCCGCGACTTCCGCTACATCGTGCCGATGAGCACGCTCCTCGTCGTCGCCTCCGCGTTCGCGGTGGCCGGCATCGGCGTGCTGTTCGGCATGCCCTGGGAGATCGCGCTCATCCTGGGTGCTGCGGTCGCACCGCCCGATGCCACGGCCGTCGCGGCCCTCGGTCGGCTGCTGCCGCGTCGGATGTTCATGAAGCTCAAGGCCGAGAGCCTGACCAACGACGGCACCGCGCTCGTGCTCTACGCCATCGCGGTGTCCCTCGCGCTGGGCGGCCAGGTCACGCCGCTCTCGGTCACCTGGGACGTGCTGGTGTCGTACGTGGGCGGGATCGCCGCGGGGATCGTGGTCGCGGCCCTGGCCACGCTGCTGCTGCGCCGCATCTCCTCCACCATCGTCATCAACGTCACGCTGCTGCTCGTGCCGTTCTCCGCGTTCCTGCTCGCCGAGCTCGTGCACGCGTCGGGGGTGCTCGCCGTGGTCGTGGCCGGACTCATCGTCGCCTGGGTGTCGCCGCGCGTGACGACGGCGGCCTCGCGCCGACAGGCCGACGCGGCCTGGCCGTTCGGCGTCTTCCTGTTGAACGGGGCGCTGTTCGTGCTCATCGGCCTCGAGGTGCAGTTCGTCGCGCACGAGATCTCCGCCGCCGCCATCGGCCGCCTGGTGCTCGTGACGCTCGCCGTGTGGGCGACGCTCTTCGCCGTCCGGTACGTGTTCCAGCTCCTCAACGTGCTGTTCCAGCGTCGCCCGGCCGAACGCCCGCCGCGCGGCTCCCGCTCCCGCGCCCGACTCGTGTCCACGGTCGCCGGCATGCGCGGAGCGGTGTCGCTGGCGATCGCACTGTCGGTGCCGACCGGCGTCTCCGAGGGGAGCGTCGTGGGCGGCCGTGACGAGATCGTCTTCGTGACCGCCGGAGTGATCCTGCTCAGCCTCCTCGTGCAGGCGCCTCTCCTCCCCGCGCTCGTGCGCTGGGCGCGATTCCCGGTCGACCATGCCGAGGACGAGGAGTACGAGCTCGCCGAGCGGGCGATCTCGGGTGCGGCCCTGGCCGCGCTCGACGACCTCGCCGCGGAGCACGGCATCGGCCAGGAGGTGCGCGACCGGGTGCGCGCCGAGGGGTACCAGGCGCTGGAGTTCGCGAACGCCCGGACGCTCGCGCGGGAGCAGGCGCTCATCGACGCCGAGGCCGACGCGCTGGACGAGATGCTCGGCGAGCCCGATCCCTACGGCACCGGGGGAGAGGCGCCCCGTCGCGAGGACGAGGACGCAGACGCGGGCGACGTCGCGGTGTCGGCAGGGACCGCCCCCGACCCCGAGGCGACGGACGGCACGACGCTGCAGATGATCGCGACCTCCGCCGACGTCGACCTCGCCCAGCGCTCGCCGCTCGTGCGGCACGAGGAGCACACCCGGCTCAAGCTCGCGCTGCTCGACCGCAAGCGCGAGGTCCTGCTCGGGCTCCGCGGCGCCGGCACCGTGGACGACATGGTCGTCCGCCGGATCTCCGCCCGTCTCGACCTGGAGCAGGTGCGCCTGCAGGGAATCGAAGAGCTCGACTGACCCGCCTCCCGCGCGGCTGTGACGCCGTGTGACATCCCGATTCCGCGACAGCGCGCCCCCCTGCCTAACGTTGTCGAGTCCCGCCAGGAAGGAACTCCTCATCATGTCCCGCCGCACAACCTCCGCCCTCGCCGCGCTCGCCGTGGTCCCGCTGTTCGTCGCCCTCGCCGGGTGCGCCACCTCGTCCGACGCGGGGTCCGGCGACGGCGGTTCCGAGAACGAGACCGTCAAGATCGGCGTGGTCGGCGAGAGCGACCCGCAGTGGCCCGCTTTCGTGGATGCGGCGGCTGACGCCGGCATCACGGTCGAACTCGTCGACTTCGGCTCGTACGAGCTGCCCAACCCTGCGCTGAGCGAGGGGGAGATCGACCTCAATCAGTTCCAGCACGTCGTGTACCTGGCGCAGTACAACGAGGCCTCGGGGGATGACCTCGCGGCGATCGGTTCGACGCAGATCTACCCGCTCGGTCTCTACTCGACGAAGTACGACTCGGTCGAGGACATTCCTGAGGGCGAGACCGTCGCGGTTCCCGACGACGCGTCCAACCAGGCCCGCGCGCTTCTCGTGCTTCAAGCCGCTGGCCTCGTCGAGCTGAAGGACGGAGGCACGGCATTCTCCGATCTCGCAGACGTGGACGAGAGCAAGTCGACGGTCAAGGTCACCGCGCTGGAAGCCGCACTTACTCCGGAGGCTCTGCCCGACGTCGCTGCCGCCATCATCAACAACGACTTCGTCGAGGACGCCGGTCTCTCGTTCGACGATGCACTCTTCACCGACGACCCGGAGGACCCCAGCGCGCTCCAGTACGTGAACATCTTCGCGTCTCGCGCTGAGGACGTCGACAACGAGACCTACCTCAAGCTCGTCGAGATCTTCCAGACCGACGAAGCTGTACAGGAGGGGCTGGCGAAGTCGTCCGGAGGAACCGGCGTCACTCTGCAGACGCCGGCAGATGAGCTCGCCTCGCTGTTGAAGGACGTCCAGAAGGACGTCGCTGCGAACGGTTGATCAGGTTCACCTGAGAGAATCGGGCGACGCGGATGCGTCGCCCGATTCGTCGTCTTCAGGCCGACCCCGCCCTTTCCTCCTTCAAGACCGGAGAACCCATGCCGATCGTCTCCCTCGAGCACGTGTCGAAGAGCTACCCCTCGCCGTCCGCATCCGGCACCCAGATCACCGCTGTCGACGATGTGTCTCTGCAAATCGAGCAGGGAGATGTCTTCGGAATCATCGGCTATTCGGGTGCGGGGAAGTCCACCCTGGTTCGACTCATCAACGCGTTGGAGCCCGCCTCCGCCGGCCGCATCGCCGTCAACGGTGTCGAGATCACGGCACTCAGCGAGCGTGAGCTCCGGCGGGTGCGGAGCGGGATCGGCATGATCTTCCAGCAGTTCAACCTCTTCTCCTCGAAAAGCGTGCGGGCGAACATCGCGTATCCGCTGAAGCTTGCGGGGTGGTCGAAGGCAGACATCGACGCGCGCGTGACCGAGATGCTGTCTTTCGTCGGGCTGAGCGACAAGGCACGCTCGTACCCCGAGCACCTGTCGGGAGGCCAGAAGCAGCGGGTCGGGATCGCGCGGGCACTCGCGACCAGGCCGGCGATCCTCCTCGCCGACGAAGCGACCAGCGCGCTGGACCCGGAGACCACACATGAAGTCCTCTCCCTGCTCAAGCGCGTGAATGAGGAGCAGGGCGTCACGATCGTCGTCATCACCCACGAGATGGACGTCATCCAGACGCTCGCGACCAGGGTCGCCGTCATGGACCGTGGGCGGGTGATCGAGCAGGGAGATGTGTTCGAGGTCTTCTCCAACCCGCAGCATGCCGCGTCGCAGCGATTCGTCGGTACGGTCGTCAAGGGCATTCCCTCCCCGTCCGAGCGTGCTGTCCTGCGTGACCGGCATCAGGGACGACTCGTGACGTTCTCCTTCCGCGACGGCGGTCCGTCCCAAGCGCAGGTCTTCCTGGAGCTGGCGGAGGCCGGGTTGGAGTTCGAGCTGGTCTTCGGCGGTATCAATGACATCCGCGGCAGGGCCTTTGGCCACTTGACTCTCGCGATCCGCGGGGACGACGCTCGCATCGATGCGACGCTTGCACGGATCTCGGAGCGCATCGAAGTGACGGACATCGACCGCGAGGAGGTGCGCTGATGGATCGTTTGATCGAGTTGGGCCCTGAGTTCTGGACGGCTGCCGTCGAGACGCTTTACATGGTGTCGCTGACACTGGTGCTCGGTGGTCTGCTGGGAGGCCTGATCGGAGTCGGGCTGTACCTCACGCGGCCGGGCGGCATGCTGCAGAACCGGGCTATCTCCGCCGTTCTGAACCTCTTCATCAACTTCTTCCGCCCCATCCCCTTCGTGATCCTCATCACCGTGCTGATCCCGTTCTCGCGGTTCATCGTGGGGAGCGGCATCGGCACGAACGCTGCCATCGTCGCCCTGGTGGTGGCGTCGATGTTCGCCATCGGCCGGATCGTCGAGCAGCATCTGGTCGGTGTCTCGCCGGGAGTGATCGAAGCCGCACGTGCGATGGGAGCCGGACCGTGGCGAACCCTCTTCACGGTCGTGATCCCCGAGGCGCTCGGACCCCTGATCCTGGGATACACGTTCGTGATCGTGGCGCTCATCGACATGACCGCAATGGCCGGTTACATCGGCGCGGGTGGTCTCGGGAACTTCGCGTTGACGTACGGCCGACGTCAGTTCGAGCCGGTCGTGATGTGGGCCGCCGTGCTGCTCATCGTCGTGTTCGTGCACGTGGCTCAGACGCTCGGCACCCGGCTCGCGCGGAAGGTCATGCGCCGCTGAGGTCGATTAGCGTGCCGGGGCCTCCTGCAGGCTCCGGCGCGTGGTGAACGTGCGCTCCTGCCCGCTCAGCGGATCGGTGAACCGGAGCTCGCGTGCGAGGAGCTGGAGCGGGCGGGTGAAGTCGTCCGGACGCTCCGGCTGCAGCACGGGGTAGAAGCCGTCGTGGAGGATGCCGAGGCCGAGCGCGGCGAGGTGTACGCGGAGCTGGTGCATCTTCCCGCTGTGCGGACGGAGAAGCGTGTGCACGACGCGGTCGTCGGCGGCGATGACCTCGATGAGCGTCTCGGAGTTCGGCTCGCCGTCCTCATCCACCTGCACGCACACCTGACCGCGGAGCTTCTCGATGCGGTTGCGGTAGACCAGGGGGAACCGCGACGGATCCCAGTCCGCGGGGCGCGCGGAGACCGCCTCGTACACCTTCTCCACGCGGCGATCCTCGAACAGCAGCTGGTAGGCGCCGCGGGTGGCAGGGCGGGCGGAGAACATCAGCAGGCCCGCCGTGGCCCGGTCGAGGCGGTGGATGGGCGTGAGATCCGGGTTGCCGAGACGGTTGCGCAGCCGGACGAGGGCGGAGTTCTGCAGGTACTTGCCGCCCGGCGTGGTGGGGAGGAAGTGCGGCTTGTCCACGACCACCAGGTGCTCGTCCTGGTGCAGGATCTCCTCGGCGAACGGGATCTCCTTCTCGGTCGGAGGCTCCCGGTAGTACCAGACGAACTCCTCGGCGCCGAGAGGCGTGTCCCGGGAGAGCGGCCGGCCGTCGCGCGCGACGATCTCCCCGCGGTCGAAGCGCACGAGCAGCCGCTCCGGATCCAGGTGGAAGAACCGCTCGACCATGTAGGCGGCGACCGTGGGCCATGCACCCGTCATCGGCACGTGCAGCCGGGTCGCGCCGACCCCGTCGCGCACGGGAAGCGGGGAGGGCATGCCCATGTCTCGGCCTTCGGAGCAGGGGTCGCGGGGCCGCGACCGGGTGCTTCCAGCCTAGGCGACCGGCCGGGCAGAGTCCGTGGGCCGCGGCCGCCACTCATCCCGCCCCGGTTGCACGATCCGGTTGCGCCTGCACGACCGTTTCGGGGCTCTCGTCCCACGTCCGGACCTCGGTCGTGCATCCGGAGTGGTGGGACCCGACGGGAGACAGGGTCGCTGTCCGCCTCGGTGCACGATCCGGTTGCGCCTGCACGACCGTTCCGGGGTTTTCGTCCCACGAGCGGACCCTGGTCGTGCATCCGGAGCGAGGGGACCGGACGGGAGGCCCTGAACCGGTCGGGGTGTCAGCGGGCTTCGGCGGCGAGCCAGTCGTCGAAGGTCGTCGGCGCCATGCGGGCGTCGTCACCGGGAAGCAGCACCTCACCCGCGAACTCGACGCCGAGCGCGGCACCCTTCCACGCGGCGCGCAGCGGAAGCTCACGCCCCCACGCGGCGAGGGTGCGGCGCGCCATGTCGACGGCGTCCTCCGTGCGGGGTCCGGCGATGTCGAACGAGCCGCCGAGCGCCGGCGACTCCGCGGCGTCGACGAGGGCGACGGCCACGTCTGCGGGCGCGATGGGCTGCAGCAGCAGAGGGGGCACGATGCCTTCACCGTCCTCGATGCTCCACTCGGCGATCATCGCGGGGAAGTCGTGGAACTGCGTCGCCCGCACGATGGTGAAAGGCACCGCGCCGCGCGTGACCTCACGCTCCTGGGCGCGCTTACCCGCGTAATGCGGATTGCCGCGCACCCGATCGAGCGCCGCGATCGAGAGGGCCACGTGGTGGCCGACCCCCGCCTCGCCCTCGGCGGTGAGCAGCGTGCGGCTGAGCGTGGTGAACACCCGCTCGGCCTCGGCGACGTCGGATACCGGGGGATTCGTCGCATCGACGACCGCATCCACCCCGCGCAGCAGGGCGGGGAGGCCTTCGCCCGTGGTCAGATCGACGCCCTCGCTGCGGCTGAGTGACAGCGGATCGTGCCCCCGACGCCGAGCCTCTTCGACGACCCGTCGCCCGATCCGCCCCGTTCCGCCTGCGACCGCGATGCGCATGCCCACTCCTTCAATCATGGATATTGTGTGTCCACAATAGGTTGGTCCCGATACGATGGGCAAGTGAAACTCCCCGAGACCTCCGAGTGGGTGCTGCACACCGTCGCGGTGATCGCCCAGCTCCCCGCGGGGTCGACGGTGTCCGGTGCGCAGCTCGCCGAGCACTTCGGTGTGCCGGGGCCGTATCTGTCGAAGCAGCTCGCCAAGCTCGTCCGCGCCGGAATCCTCACAGGCAGCACGGGACCCCGCGGTGGCTTCCGTCTCGCCAGGGAGCCCGAGAGCATCAGCATCCTCGATCTCGTCTCCGCGGTGGACGGCGCCGCCGACCCCTACATCTGCCGCGAACTCCGTCAGCAGGGGAGGGGCGCCGCCCGCCCGGAGGACTGCACCGCGCCGTGCGGACTCGCCGTCGTGATGCGCCGCGCCCACGACGCCTGGCGGAGGTCCCTGGAAGGCGTCTCGATCGCCGAGGTCGTCGCCACGCTTCCGGACACCGTCCCGGCCAAGAACCGGCGCATCCTCCTCGGTCCCTGACCTACCCGTTCGCACGATCCGTGCCGGGTCGTGTCCTGCGACGTCTGCACGATCCGGGTCCGGATGCACGACCCGTGTCGGATCGGTCCTGCGACGTCTGCACGACCCGGGTCCGGATGCACGACCAGGTGACCACTTCTCCCGGGCAGCCGTGCACGGATCGTGCAGGCGGAACAGACCGGACGGGTCGGCCGAACCGGACCGAACCGAACCGAACCACTCCAGGATCGGGTCAGGTGTCGAAGCTGAGGCTCAGTTTCCGCAGCAGGGCGGCCAGCCGGTCACGGTCGGCGCGGGAGAGGGCGCGCAGGAGGTCGGCCTCGGCGTCCACGAGCCGGGTGATCGCGGCGTCCACGCGGACCCGGCCGTCGTCAGTCAGGGTCACGAGCACGCTGCGGCCATCCGCCGGGTCGGCCTCGCGGCGCACGAAGCGACGGCCGACGAGACGGTCGATGCGGTTGGTCATGGTGCCGCTCGACACGAGGGTCTGCTGCAGCAGCTGCTTGGGCGAGAGCTGGAACGGCGAACCCGCCCGGCGCAGCGCCGACAGCACATCCCACTCCCACGGCTCCAGGTCGCTCCGACGGAACACCTCGCGGCGTGCACGGTCGAGGTGCCGCGAGAGGCGATCCATGCGGGACAGCACCTCGAGCGGGGAGAAGTCGAGGTCGGGGCGCTGCGTGTTCCACGCACCGACGATCCGATCGACCTCATCCGCCTCGCTCATCCGTTCATTATCGCGTGCGGCGGAGTCGTGGCCGCGGATGACGCGGGGAGCAGCATCGTGAGAAACGCGCTGTGCGGGTCGGGCAGGTACGAGCCGAACGGCGCGCCCTCCCGAAACCCGGCGGCGGTGTACATGGCTAGGGCGGGAGCGAAGAAGGGGTCCTTGCCGGTCTCCAGCGAGAGGCGACCGATGCCTCGCGCGGCCGCGTCGTCGAGGAGGTGGCCGAGCATCGTCCGCCCGAACCCGCGCCCGCGGAACGCCGGGTCGGTGCGCATCGACTTCAGCTCCTCGTGTCCGTCGGCCACCACGGCCAGCGCGCCGGTCGCGGCGATCCGTCCGTCGACGATCCCCGTGAAAAACCGGACGCGAGGAGTGAGGAGCCGGTCGAGCGGGAGTGCATGCTGGCTCTCCGGCGGAGCGGTGCCGTCCATCTCCGCATGGTGAGCGGCGATGAAGGCCGCGATCTCGGGGGTGGCGACGGTGACGCGCTCGATCACGATGGTCATCGCCCCAGCATCGCAGAGCGGTGTTTCGGGCGGATAACGGGCCGGTGCGACGCGGGTCGCACACACAGGAACGGACACCGGGACGTGGCAGACTTATCGGGCGGTGCCCCGGGGGTGCCGCGGTCCGCCGTGGTGTAATGGCAGCACGACAGCCTTTGGAGCTGTGAGGTCTAGGTTCGAGTCCTGGCGGCGGAGCATGACTGAGAACAACCTCGCCGTCGTCGTCCTCGCCGCAGGCCAAGGCACGCGCATGAAGTCGCGCCTGCCGAAGGTGCTGCACCGGATCGGCGGGCGTCCGCTCGTCGGACACGTGCTGACGACCGCGACCCGCCTGCACCCGGCGCACATCGAGGTGGTCGTGCGGCACGAGCGTGATCAGGTCGTGTCCGCGCTGCATGACGACTATCCGGAGGCGATCTTCGTCGATCAGGACGAGGTTCCCGGCACGGGGCGCGCGG
This sequence comes from Microbacterium meiriae, assembly GCF_032364335.1. Classification (NCBI taxonomy): domain Bacteria; kingdom Bacillati; phylum Actinomycetota; class Actinomycetes; order Micrococcales; family Microbacteriaceae; genus Microbacterium; species Microbacterium meiriae. Next base: position 2,476,526 of record NZ_CP133984.1, on the reverse strand, counting down.
TCCAGGTGGCGGTGGATGCCCTTCCCGCCGATTTTGACGGCGACGTCCTCGTCCTGTCCGGCGACTGCCCGCTGGCAGATGCGGACACGCTGTCCGCCTTCCTCGCCGAGCACCGCGCCTCCGGAGCGCCGGCGACCCTCATGACCGCCCTCGTCGATGACCCCACCGGCTACGGGCGGGTCATCCGCGACGCGGACGGCGGCGTCGACCGCATCGTCGAGCAGAAGGACGCGACGGAGGAGGAGGCCGCCGTCAGCGAGATCAACGCCGGCATGTACGTCTTCCGTGCCGCCACGCTGCGCAGCTACCTGCCCCGGCTCGGTGTCGACAACGCGCAGGGCGAGATGTACCTCACGGATGTGCCCGGCCTCGTGCGCCGGGACGGCGACCGGGTCGCCGCCTCGATCGTCTCGGACGTCGAGGTCACGTTCGGGGTCAACGACCGCGCCCAGCTCGCCGAGGTCGGCCGGCGCCTGAACGCCCGCATCGTGCGCCGCTGGCAGCTCGAGGGCGTCACGATCGTCGACCCGGCCACGACCTGGATCGACGACGACGCCACGCTCGCCCCGGACGTCACCGTGCTCCCGAACACGCAGATCCTGCGCGCGACGACGATCGCCGCGGGAGCGACGATCGGCCCGGACACCACGCTCGTCGACTGCGAGGTGGGGGAGGACGCGGTCGTCCGCCGCACCGACGCGACCCTGGCCGTGATCGGTGCCGAGGCGACCGTCGGCCCGTTCTCGTACCTCCGCGCCGGTACCGTGCTCGGCCCGAAGGGCAAGATCGGCGCCTACGTCGAGACGAAGAACGCCGAGATCGGCGAGGGCAGCAAGGTCCCGCACCTGTCGTACGTCGGTGATGCGACCATCGGCCGCGGGGTGAACCTCGGGGCGAGCACCATCACCGCCAACTACGACGACGTCAACAAGCACCGCACGGAGATCGGCGACGAGGTGCACACGGGCTCGCACACGGTGCTGGTCGCGCCCGTTAGGCTTGGTCCTGGTGCGAAGACCGGCGCCGGCGCCGTCGTCCGCAAGGACGTCCCGGCCGGTGCTCTGGCCATGAGCGTGGCCCCCCAGCGCAACATCGAGGGGTGGGTCGAGAAGAACAGAGCAGGGACGGGCGCGGCGGATGCCGCGGCCCGGGAGAATTCGGCGGAATAGGCGGAGCATGGCCCGGAAGAAGAAGACGGTCGACCTGGATCGCGACAACGGCGTGGCCCCCGGCCTCGTCGCCAAGACGAAGAAGCGTCTGGTCATCGCGAGTGGTCGATCGCATCCCGAGTTGACCGCGGCCGTCGCCGCCTCGCTCGGCACCGAGATCGCTCCGGTCGAGCACCGCACCTTCGCCTCCGGCGAGATCTACGCCCGCTTCGAGGTCTCGATCCGCGGCTGCGACCTCTTCCTCGTGCAGACGTTCGGCGAGCCGGTCAACGAGTGGCTCATGGAGACGCTCATCATGATCGACGCCGCCAAGCGCGCCTCGGCCAAGCGGATCACCGTCGTCGCCCCCTACTATCCGTATTCGCGTCAGGACAAGAAGGGCCGCGGCCGCGAGCCCATCAGCGCCCGCCTCGTCGCCGATCTGCTCAAGACGGCCGGCGCCGACCGCGTCATGAGCGTCGACCTGCACGCCGCCCAGATCCAGGGCTTCTTCGACGGCCCCGTCGACCACCTCTTCGCCAAGCCGGTGCTCCTCGACCACTTCGAGCGCACACTCACCCCGGAGGACCGCGAGATCCTCACGGTGGTGTCCCCGGACATGGGACGCGTCCGCGTGGCCGACACCTGGTCGGACAGCCTCGGGGCGCCGCTCGCGATCATCCACAAGCGCCGCGACCCGAAGGTCGCCAACCAGGTCTCGGTGCACGAGATCGTCGGCACCGTCGAGGGGCGCACCTGCCTCCTCGTCGACGACATGATCGACACCGGCGGCACGATCGTCAAGGCGGCGCAGGCGCTCAAGGCGAACGGCGCGCACCGCGTGATCGTCGCGGCGACCCACGCGATCTTCAGCGACCCGGCGTCCGAGCGGCTGCAGGACGCGGCCATCGACGAGGTCGTCGTCACGGACACCATCCCGCTCTCGGAATCGCGCCGCTGGGAGACGCTGACCGTGCTGCCGATCGCGCCGCTGCTGGCCCGCGCGATCCACGAGGTCTTCGAGGACGGCTCCGTCACGAGCATGTTCGGCGGGGACGCGTAACTCATCGGGACGGCACAGCCCGTGCATAGCCGGGCTGCTTACGGTCGAGTCATCGACGGAAGAGTCGACCGACGCCGACCACGGAGGACATCATGATCCGCACGACCGTTCCCACCTCTGTCCGCACCGGCACTGCCCTCCTCGGGGTCGCAGGGCTGTTCGTCCTCGCCGGATGCTCGTCGACCGGCGACGCCGCAGACACCTCGACCGGCACCGACGAGACCTCCGGGTCGAGCTCGTCCTCGTCGAGCGGGGGTGACGCCTCCGGCACCTACACCGACGGCACGTACACGGCCGACGGCTCGTACCAGACCCCGGAGACGGTGGAGGAGATCACCGTCTCGCTCACCCTCGCCGACGGCGTCGTGACGGAGGTCGAGGTGACGGGCGACCCGAAGGCTCCGGAGACCGAGCGGTACCAGGGCGAGTTCATCGACGGGATCGCCGATGAGGTCGTGGGGAAGCCGATCGACGAGCTGAACGTCAGCCGCGTCGCCGGATCCTCGCTCACGAGCGGCGGCTTCAACGACGCTGTGGCCTCCATCAAGGAGCAGGCCGCCGCCTAGGCGCGAGGCGTCCTCATGGGGCAGTGGCGATTCGAGGCGATCGGCACCGGATGGGAGATCGAGACCGGCGCCCCGCTCACGGATGACGTCCGCGCGGCCGTGACAGTGGAGATCGAGCGGTTCGATCGCGCCTGGTCCCGGTTCCGCGACGACTCCGATGTGGCCCGGCTCGGACGGTCGGGCGGCTCGCTGTCCTCGCCGGACGCGGGGCCGATGCTCGACGTCTATCGCGATCTCGACGCCGCCACGGCCGGTGCCGTGAACCCCCTGGTCGCCGACAGCCTGGAGGCCCTGGGCTATGACGCCACGTATTCGCTGCGGGCCGGGGAGCCCCGCCCCGCTCCTACGTCCTGGTCATCCCTGCTGACCTGGTCGGCGGACACGGTCGAGGCGCACGAGCCCGCCCTCCTCGACGTGGGCGCCCTCGGCAAGGGGCGTCTCGTCGACCGGGTGATGGCGGTGCTGGCCGACATCCCCGGTGATGTTGTCGTGGATGCCGGTGGGGACATCCGCGTGCGGGGTGCCGGCGTGCGCATCGCGCTCGAGCACCCGTTCGATGCGCGGAAGGCGATCGGCGTCGTCGAGGTCGCTGACGGAGCGTTGTGCGCATCGGCCGTCAACCGCAGGGCGTGGGGGAACGGCCTCCATCACGTGCTCGACGCGCGGACAGGACAGCCCGTCCGCACCTGGGCGGCGACGTGGGCACTGGCCCCGGAGGCGATGAGGGCCGATGCCGTGGCCACCGCCCTGTTCTTCGACGGCGGCCCGGAGCTGGCCGCCCGTTGGGGCGTCGAGTGGGTGCGCATGACCACCGACGGCCGTGTGCAGCGCTCGCCGGGCTGCCAGGCCGAGCTCTTCACCGCAGCTCCTGCGCGAGCCGCCGGAACCGTGGGAGACAGGACACCATGACCACTGCCTTCGCCGCCGCCCGCCAGCGCGTCCTCGCCGTGCTCGGTTCACTGTCGATGTACCGCCTCGTGTTGTTCGCGCTGACGGCACTCGCGCTCATCGCCCTCGTGCTCTCCCTGGTCGGGGTGATCGTCTCTCCGACCCCGGTCGAGCTGCTGGCCTCCTTCGCGGTGCTGGCGGTGGCGATCTCCGCCGTGGACGCGGTCGCCCAGCGCCTGCTTCGCCTTCCGTGGCGCGTCGAGTCGTCCCTCGTCACCGCCCTCATCCTCTTGTTCGTGCTGCGTCCTGGCATCGAGCCGTCGGCCCTGCTCGGCCTCGCGATCGCCGGCGCGGTGGCGAGCGCGTCCAAGTACCTCATCGCCTGGCGGGGACGGCACATCTTCAATCCGGCAGCGTTCGGCGCCGCGGTGGTGTCGATCCTTGGAGCGTTCGGCGCGTTCAGCTGGCTCGGCACCTCGTCGTCGTGGTGGGTCGGCACACCGGTTCTCGTGATCCCTGTCGTCCTCCTCGGGCTGGCCGTGCTGTGGCGCACGGAGAAGGTCGGCGTCGTCCTCCTGTTCCTCGTCGTCGCCGTGGCCACCTCCCTCGTGCGGCAGGCGGTGCAGGCCGGGCAGTTCGACATCTCTTTCGATCTCATGACGGCACTGTCGTTCGCAGTGCTCCAGTCGCCGTTCCTCTTCCTCGGAGCGTTCATGCTGTCGGAGCCGTTGACGCTGCCGCCGCGGCGTCGTCAGCAGCTCGTCGTCGCCGTCGTGGTCGGTCTCCTCGCGGGGTGGCCGATCTCGGTGGGGGGCCTGTTCACGCTCGGGCAAGAGCGCGCCCTGCTCATCGGCAACCTCGTGGCCTTCGCGTTCGCCCTCCGCGGTTCCGTGCGCCTCGTCCTCGAGCGCCGCGCCCTCGTGACGCCGACCGCGCAGGAGCTCACGTTCCGGGCGAAGGGCCGCGTGCGGTTCCTGCCCGGGCAGTACCTCGAGCTCGATGTCCCGCATCGGCGCCCTGACGCGCGGGGGACGCGCCGCGAGTTCAGCATCGTGTCCGCCCCCGCCGACCTCCCGACACTCCGCATCGCCTACAAGAACGGCGACCAGCAGCATCCGTCGAGCTACAAGCGCGCTCTCGCGGCGGCCGAGCCCGGCGCGACCTTCGCGGTGACGGGCACCTGGGGCGATTTCATCCTCCCGCGCGGTGAGCAACCGGTGCTCATGGTGGCGGCCGGCATCGGTGTGACACCGTTCGTCTCGCAGCTTCGGCAGCTCCAGGCGACAGGGCAGCGGCGTGACATCGTTCTCGTCTATGTGGCGTCCTCGGCGGAGGAGCTCGCCTTCCGGGACGAGCTGGCCGCGACGGGTGTGCGCACGGTCGTGTTCACCCGCGACGAGCCGGCTGGCCTTCCTCCGCACTGGACGTGGGGGCAGGGGGCACGCCTGGACGCGGAGACCCTGGAGAGCGCGGTGGACGACCTCTCGGCGCGGCACGCGTTCATCTCCGGCCCGCCGCGGCTCATCGCCGACCTCGCGCCCGCGCTGCAGAAGGCCCGTTCCCTCACCACGGACGCCTTCGCCGGCTACTGACCCGGATCGTCTTCCGTCCCTTCTGCCGGGGTTTTGCGACGCCTGCACGACCCCGCGACACCCGCACGACGGAATCCCCGGTCTCGTCGTGCAGCCCGCCCCGGATCGTGCAGGCGGCCCGGCCACGACAGAACTCCGTCACGACCCGTCGGCGGACGGGTGCGCGACCGGGGGACGGGTGCGCGACCGGGGGACGCCTGCACGACCGGGGACGGGTGCACGACCGGGGGACGGGTGCACGACGGGATGGACGGATCGGTCGTGCCGACGGGGTCGGTTCGTGCGGGCGAGCACGGCTCGTCTCGACCTCGGACGACGCCTGCACGACAGGGGGACGGGTGCACGACGGGATGGACGGATCGGTCGTGCGGACGGGGTCGGGTCGTGCAGGTGTGCGCGACAGAAAGGGAATGACGGGTCAGTCGGGCGGGGTCTCGCCGGGAGGAGTCATCGGGATACGGACCGTGAAGGTCGTGTCGCCGGGCTCGCTCTCGACCGAGATGCGGCCGTGATGACCCTCCACGATGGCCTTCACGATCGCGAGACCGAGTCCGGTGCCGCCGGTCTGCCGGGCGCGGGAGCTGTCCCCGCGGGCGAACCGGGCGAAGAGCTCGTCGCGGAGGGCGGGATCGATCCCCGGGCCGTCGTCGTGCACGCGCAGCACGGCCTCGTCGCCCTCCCGAGCCACGCTCAACGTCACCGTGGTCCCCGCGGGGGTGTGGGTCCGGGCATTGGCCAGCAGGTTCGCGACCACCTGATGCAGGCGCCCTGCATCACCGACGACGGTCACCGGCTCGTCCGGCACCTCGATGTTCCAGTGGTGGTCGGCCGCCGTCGGCCGCGCATCCGAGAGGCCTTCGAGGGCGAGCTGGGCGAGGTCGACCGTGCCGTACACGAGCTCACGGCCCTCGTCGAGGCGGGCGAGGAGCAGGAGGTCCTCCACGAGTCGCGTCATCCGCAGCGACTGCGCCTGGATGCGCTCCAAGGAGGAGGTCGTGCCCTCGATGACCGCGTCTTCCTTCGTCGCCTCCGGTGCCTGACGCAGTGCCCGCAACGAGAGCTCCGAGTAGCCGCGGATCGAGGCCAGAGGCGTACGCAGCTCATGGCTCGCGTCGGCGACGAACCGGCGCATCTGCTCCTCGTTCTTCTGCCGCGCCGAGAGGGACGTGTCCACGTGGTCGAGCAGCTTGTTGAGCGCGGCGCCGACGAGCCCGGTCTCCGTCCGCGGATCGGCCTCGCTCGCCGGTACGCGCTCGGTGATGCTGACCTCGCCGCGGTCGAGCTGCTGATTGGCGACCCTCGTCGCGGTCGCCGCGACCGCGCGCAGCGGCCGCAGCCCCACGCGGATCGTGACCGCCGTGGTGAGGGCGAGGAGGATCAGGCCGCCCGCCGTGGCCAGCAGGATCACGGTGAGGAGCTGCGTGAGCTGATTCTGGACGTCGTCGCGGGGGAGCCCGGTGACGACGACGACGCCGTTGCTCGCGGTGGTCGCGACGACCCGATACGAGCCGAGGCCGTCGAAGGAGACCGTGGCAGGGGTGCCGAGTGCGACCGTGCCGTACAACCTCTGCAACTGCTCGGGAGTGAGCGGCTGCGGCGTGCTGTTCAACGCCCCACGCGTCTCCTGGAACGTGACACCGCTCGGTCCGGCCACGGGGCTCCCGAGCGAGAGCAGCAACCCGGGGGCGCGAGAGCCGAGGAGAGGGAGGATGTTGTCGACGGTAGCCTCGGACGGCGCGATCCCCTCCACGATCCGATCCCTGATCGTCGCGGCGTAGCTCTTCACCTTGTTGTCGAGCTGGTCCTCCAGCGTGCTGCCGAGGGTGGCGCTGGTGATGACGGCGACGATGACGAGGATCAGCGACACGAACCCGATCACCGCGGTCATCAGCCGCGTCTGCAGGCTCATGGGCCGTCGCGCCACCGTCGCTCCGCTCACTGCGGGGCCTTGATCATGTAGCCGACGCCGCGCACGGTGTGCAGGAGGGGCGTGCGGCCGGCGTCGATCTTCTTCCGGAGGTAGGAGATGTAGAGCTCCACGACCGAGGACTTGCCGCCGAAGTCGTAGCTCCAGACCCGGTCCAGGATCTGCGCCTTGGACAGCACCCGGCGCTCGTTGCGCATGAGGTACCGCAGCAGCTCGAACTCGGTCGCGGTCAGCTCGATCTCCACGCCGTCCCGGACGACCTCGTGGCTGTCCTCGTTGAGCGTAAGATCGGCGACCCGGAGGATCGACTGCCCGTCGTCGGCGCTGGCGTGTCCGGTGCGCCGGATGATCGCGCGGAGCCGGGCGATCACCTCCTCCAGGCTGAACGGTTTGGTCACATAGTCGTCGCCCCCGGCGGTGAGCCCGGCGACGCGGTCGCCCACGGCGTCCTTCGCCGTCAGGAAGAGGACGGGGACGAGGTTGCCCGCTTCGCGGAGCCGCTTGAGCACGGCCATCCCGTCGAGGTCGGGCATCATGATGTCGAGCACGAGGGCGTCCGGCTCGAACTCCTTCGCGACCTGGAGCGCCTCGAGCCCGGAGGACGCGGTGCGCACCTCCCAGCCCTCCATGCGCAGGGCCATGGCGAGCAGATCGGTGAGCATCTGCTCGTCGTCCACGGCGAGGATGCGCAGAGGGGAGCCGTCGGGGCGGCGCAGTTCGGGCAGGTCGCTGGTCATGCCTCTATTCTGCGGAACTTCCTATGTGATTTCTATGGAACGGGCTATGGGTTATCTGAGAGATGTCCGCCTCATAGAACCCTCATCATCCGTCCCTCGGATCCGCACAACGGTCGTCCCTAGCGTCGGTTCGGCGCCGCGATCGTCGCGGCGGGAGGAGAGACATGTACGGACGATATCTGCGGCGCGAACTCGCGGGCCGCAAGAAGCAGACGGCGATCGTGGCCATCGGGCTCGCGATCGCGATCGGACTGGTGATCGTGGTGAACGCCCTGACGACCGGTGTGCGCGACGCCCAGACTCAGTCGCTGGCAGCGGTCTACGGAGTGGGGACGGATCTCACCGTCACCGGCGCCGCCGCGGAACCGGGCGACGGGACGGGACCGCGGTTCGAGTTCGACGAGGACGCGGGGGAGAGCGACGGCGAGACCACGACCCTGGAGCAGTCGACCCTGCGCACGGACTTCGGCCGGACGACGCTCGATGCCGCGGTGCTGGACACGGTGGCCGGTACCGACGGCGTCGCCGCCGCGACCGGTGCGCTGAGCCTGACGAACTCGACCTTCTCCGGTGAGCTGCCGAGCGGCGGCTTCGGCGGGCAGGACGGCGCGGAGGGCGGCGAGGCGCCCGTGGAGGGCCAGGCGCCCCCGCAGGGCGGCGGTGGCGGTGGCGGTGGCGGTGCGTTCGGCATCGACTCGTTCACCGTCCTCGGCATCGACCCGTCCGCGACGGAGGTCGGCCCGCTGGCCTCCGCCGAGATCGGCGAGGGGCGTGGGCTGGACGCCGACGACAGCGGAGAGCTCGTCGCTCTGGTGGACAGCACGTACGCCGCGAGCGAGGACATCGCCGTCGGCGACACCATGGACGTCGCAGGCTCCGACGTCGAGGTCGTCGGCCTCCTCACCTCGGCGTCGGATGCCGCAGACACCGCGGCGGACGTCTACCTCCCGCTCGACACCGCGCAGGAGCTGGCCGGCGTGGAGGACGTGATCTCCACGGTGTACGTGCAGGCGGATTCGGCGGCGTCCCTCGACGAGGTGCAGACGGCCTTGGCGGAGGAGCTTCCCGACGCCACCGTCTCCTCGCAGTCCGAGCTCGCTGCGACCGTGTCCGGCTCGCTCTCGAACGCGACGGCGCTCGTCACGAACCTCGGCACCTGGCTGTCGATCATCGTCCTCGCCGTCGCCGTGCTGCTCTCGGTGCTCCTCACCCTCTCCGGCGTCGGCCGTCGCACCCGCGAGTTCGGCACCCTGAAGGCGATGGGGTGGTCGAACGGCCGCGTCGTGCGTCAGGTCGCCGGGGAGTCGATGGTGCAGGGACTCCTCGGAGGAGCGGCAGGTCTCGTGCTCGGCCTCGCCGGGATCCTGATCATCACCGTCGCGCAGCCGAGCGTAGCCGCCGGCTCCGCGGCCGTCGGCGGAGGCCCGGAGGGAGGAGGCGGCTTCGGTGGCCCCGGTGGCATGGCCCCGGGCGCGGAGACCGCCACCGACATCGTGCTGCAGGCACCGCTGACCCCCTGGGTGCTCGTCGCCGCCGTGGGCCTCGCGGTGCTGGGCGGGCTCGTCGCCGGCGCCTTCGGAGGCTGGCGGGCGGCGCGGCTGAGCCCGGCAGAGGCCCTGCGGTCCGTCGCATGAGCGGCGTCGCGAACCACACAGGAGAGAAGGAGACCGAGATGACCACGATGACGGATTCCGAGGCCCGCGTTCCGGCCTCGTCGGCGGCGACCCCGCTGTACCGGGCGACGGGTGTCACGCGCACCTATACGCGGAGGGGACGGACGGTGACCGCGCTCACCGGCATCGACCTGGAGATCATGCCCGGCGCCTTCGTCACGATCCAGGGGCCGACCGGAGGAGGCAAGTCGACGCTGCTGCAGCTGCTGGGGGCGCTCGACACCCCGACTGCTGGGACGTTGCAGCTGGACGGCCGTGAACTGTCGTCGGCGTCGCCGTCGGAGCTGGGACGGATCCGCGCGCAGGAGATCGGATTCGTCTTCCAGGGGTTCAACCTGATCCCGACGCTGACGGCGGTGGAGAACGTCGACATGGCCCTGGAGCCGCTCGGCATCGACCGGGCGGAACGACGCACGCGGGTCGCCGCCGCTCTCGCCCACGTCGGCCTGGCGGACCGCGGAGACCATCGTCCCGCAGAGTTGTCCGGCGGGCAGCAGCAGCGTGTCGCGATCGCGCGGGCGATCGTCAAACGCCCCCGAGTGCTGCTCGCGGACGAGCCGACGGGCAACCTCGACGAGAGCATGCGCGACGAGATCCTCGACCTCCTCGAACGGCTGTGCGCAGAGGGCATCACCATGGTCGTGGTCACGCACGACTCCGCGGTGGCGCGGCGGGCGACGAAACGGCTGCGTCTGACGCAGGGGACGGTGAGGGACATCACCCGGTAGTCGGCGGCGCGGGGGAGGGGCGGACGGCGAGCCGCCCCTCTTCCGCGATGTCCGACCCCGGGTCTACCGTGTGCTCATGGTCGACCACGTCGAATCCGCACAGCCCACCGTCCACCGTCCCTCCACCGTCTCCGAGGTCGCCGCGCTCGTCCGCGCCGCCGCGCAGGAGGCGGTCCCCCTGACCGTCGTCTCCGGCGGCCACGGGCCCTGGTCCCATGCCCCCGCTCCCGGTCTGCGCCTCGAACTCGGGGCGCTCTCCTCGATCGAGGTCGACGGCACCGCCGTGCGCATCGGCGGCGGTGCCGTGTGGGGCGACGTCGCGAAGACTCTCGCCGGCCACGGCCTCGCCCTGAGCTCCGGCGACACGGCCAGCGTCGGCGTCGGCGGTCTCACCCTCGGCGGCGGCATCGGCTGGATCGTGCGCGCCTGGGGTCTCGCCGTCGATCAGCTCGTCGGCGCCCAGGTCGTCACCGCGAGCGGAGACGTGGTGGAGGTCTCGGCCACGCAGCATCCCGACCTGTTCTGGGCGCTGCGCGGCGGTGGCGGCAACTTCGGCATCGTCACCCGTTTCGACTTCGAAGCGCATCGCCTGCCGGGGATCGCGCTGGCCGAGTCCGTCGTCGAGGGCGACGCGACGGCCGTGCTCCGGGCCGCGCGCGAACTCCTCCGCGACGCCCCGCGCGAGCTGACCGTCACGTACATGGACGTGCCGCCCATGGACCCGAGCGCTCCGGCCGGTGCCCGGCTGACCGCCGTGTGGGCCGGGCCCGACCCGGAGGCGCTGCGCGTGGAGCTCGCGCCGATCACCGCCCTCGACGGTGTCACGACGGAGATCACCGAACCCGCCTATCGGGACATCCTGATGGAGATGCCGCAGCCCGAGGGCGGCGAGGCTCCCGCCCCTCCCGGGTTCCTCGGCGGGAACGGGCTCGTCGCCGACCTCGACGATGAGACGATCGATCGGCTGGTGGCCTATCGGCGGGAGTACCCCGCCTCGGTCGTCTTCCTCCGGTCCCTCGGCGGGGCGTTCGGCGACGTTCCGCAAGAGGAGACGGCCTTCCCGGCGCGCACGGCGACCTGGTTCGTCATGGCCGGTGCCTTCGATGTCCCGGGGATGCTCGACGAGGAGGGGCGGGCGAAGGCCGCCGCGGACGCGCAGCGGATCGTCGGGGGCCGCCTCGCCGAGTACAGCAACTTCGTCGACCGGGAGCGACCGGACGCGGTGTCCGGGATGTACGACGGCGACGGCTACGCGCGTCTGCGGGCGGTGAAGGCGCAGTGGGACCCGCAGAACCTGTTCCGCCGCAACCACAACATCCTCGTGTGACGCACGAAGGGCCGAGCACCCTACGGTGCCCGGCCCTTCGCAGACCCGAGGTCAGTGCGTGTCTTCGGCCTCGATCTCGGAGCGGTCGCCCGACCACAGCGTGTGGAAGGTGCCCTCCTTGTCGATGCGCTTGTAGGTGTGCGCGCCGAAGAAGTCGCGCTGGCCCTGCACGAGAGCAGCCGGGAGGCGGTCGGCGCGGATGCCGTCGTAGTACGACAGCGACGACGAGAACGCCGGAGCCGGGATGCCGGACTGCGCCGCCGTGACCACCACACGACGCCATGCCGCCTGGCCGCGGGTGAGCGCCTCGGCGAAGTACGGAGCCGTCATCAGCACGGGCAGGTCGGGGGTCTCCGCGTAGGCGTCGGCGATCCGGTTCAGGAACTGCGCACGGATGATGCAGCCGCCGCGCCAGATCTTCGAGATCGCACCGAGGTCGATGTTCCAGCCGTACTCGGCGGCGCCGGCACGGATCTCGTCGAAGCCCTGCGAGTACGCGACGATCTTGGAGGCATAGAGCGCCAGGCGGACGTCCTCGACGAAAGCGTCGACCTCGTCGGCCGGGACCGTGAACTCCTCGTCCGGACCGGGAAGCGCCGCGGCGACCGCGCGCTGCTCGGGGTGGGAGGAGAGGGACCGGGCGAACGTCGCCTCGGCGATGCCCGAGACCGGGACGCCGAGCGAGAGCGCGGTCTGCACCGTCCAGGCGCCGGTGCCCTTCGCGCCGGCCTGGTCCAGGATGACGTCGACCAGCGGCTTGCCGGTGGACGCATCGACCTGGCGCAGCACCTCGGCCGTGATCTCGATGAGGTACGACTCCAGCTCTCCGCGGTTCCACTCGGCGAAGATCTCGGCGATCTCTGCGGGGGTCTTGCCGGTGCCGCGACGGATGAGGTCGTAGGCCTCGGCGATGAGCTGCATGTCCGCGTACTCGATGCCGTTGTGCACCATCTTGACGAAGTGGCCGGCGCCGTCGTGGCCGACGTGCGTCACGCAGGGCTCGCCCTCGGCGACTGCGGCGATGGACTTCAGGATCGGCCCGAGCGTGATCCAGGACTCGTCCGAGCCGCCCGGCATGATCGAGGGGCCGGTGAGGGCGCCCTCCTCGCCGCCGGAGATACCCGCGCCGACGAAGTTGATGCCGGTCTCGCGGACCGCTTTCTCGCGGCGGATGGTGTCGGGGAAGTAGGCGTTGCCGCCGTCGACGATGATGTCGCCCGGCTCGAAGACCTCCACGAGGGAGTCGATCACGGCGTCGGTCGGCGCTCCGGCCTTGACCATGATGATCGCGGTGCGCGGCTTCTGCAGCGAGTCGGCGAACTCCTGGTACGTCTTCGCGGGGATGAAGCCCGCCTCGGGATGCTCGTCGAGGAGGGTCTGGGTCTTCTCGTAGCTGCGGTTGAAGATCGCCACGGTGTTGCCCTCGCGGCTCGCGAGGTTACGGGCGAGGTTCGACCCCATGACGGCGAGTCCGACGACTCCGATGTTCGCTGATGCTTCGGGCACGGAAGGCTCCTCGATCGTGAAGAAGGGTTGTCTTCAGCGTATCGCTGTGCGACGGATCGAGGCGCACCCGATGACGCATCACCGTCATCGTCCGCGACGTCGGGCGGCCCGGAGGCTCCGGACCTCTACGCTGAAGGGAGCACAGGAGCTGGAGGGAGTCGGTCGTGACGGAGTCCGAGAAGAAGGTCCGCGCCGTCGTCGCGGTGCCGTTGACGGAGGAGCTGTGCGGGCTCATCGAGGAGCTCGAGCCGCGGCTCGAGGTCATCCACGACGCGGCACTGGTGCCTCCCATGCGCGGTCCGGCCGACTGGTCGGGCGACCCTGACTTCACCCGCACGCCGGAGCAGCAGCGCGCGTTCGAGGCCCTCGTCGACTCCGCCGACGTGCTCTTCGGCATCCCCGACGTCGACCCCGACGCACTGGCGCGGACGGTCTCTGCGAACCCGCGGCTGCGGTGGGTCATGACCACGGCGGCGGGCGGCGGCAGCACGGTCAAGGCCGCGGAACTCGACCGCGCCGATCTCGACCGCATCGTCTTCACCACCAGCGCCGGCGTCCACGGCGGCACGCTCGCCGAGTTCGCCCTCTTCGCGGTGCTCGCCGGGGCGAAGGACCTTCCGCGCCTGCGGACCGATCAGGATCAGCGCATCTGGCCCGAGCGGTGGGAGATGCGCCAGGTCGACGAGATGACCGTGCTCGTGGTGGGACTCGGCGGCATCGGCGCGGAGTGCGCCCGCCGTTTCCACGCTCTCGGCGCCCGCGTGTGGGGGACCACTCGCTCCGGTCGTCCGGTCGAGGGCGTCGATCGCCTCATCGCGCTGGACGACCTCGTGGACGCGGTGGGGGAGGTCGACGCGATCGTCGTCACGCTTCCGGGCACGGAGCAGACCAGACACCTCATCGGCGAGGAGGTTCTGCGGGCAGTGAAGTCCGGGGTCATCCTCACCAACGTCGGGCGCGGGAGCGTGGTCGATGAGGCGGCGCTGCTCTCCGCCCTCGACGACGGCCGCGTCGGCTTCGCCGGGCTGGATGTCTTCGAGCAGGAGCCGCTGCCCGCCGAGTCCCCGCTGTGGGCGCACCCGCGCGTACTCGTCAGCCCGCACACCGCGGCGCTCAGCTCGAAGGAGGAGGAGCGCATCGCGCGGCGGTTCGCCGAGAACGCCACCCGCCTGCTCGACGGTCGGGAGCTGCGCGCAGTGGTCGACACGGTCGAGTTCTACTGAATCGGGATGCAGCAGGTATGAGCGTGCGCATCGTCGTGATGGGGCCGAGCGGATCCGGGAAATCGACGGTCGGTGCGGCGCTGGCGGAGAGCCTCGAGGCGCGCTTCGTGGACGGTGACGATCTGCATCCGCTGACCAACGTCGAGAAGATGGCAGCGGGGATCGCCCTCGATGACGAGGACCGGATGCCCTGGCTGCGGGTGGTCGGACGGACGCTCGCCGCCGAGACGCACATCGTCGTCGCCTGTTCCGCGCTGCGGCGGCGCTACCGGGATGCCATCAGGGCGGAGGCGCCGGACGCCTTCTTCGTCGAGCTCGGCGTGGCACGGGAGACGCTCGCCCGGCGACTGGGTGGACGGCCCGACCACTTCATGCCGGCCTCGCTGCTCGATTCCCAGCTCGACGCGTGGGAACCGCTGACGGGTGACGAGCCCGGCGTCCGGGTCGATGCCGCGCTCCCGCTGGTGCAGGAGGTGGCGGCGATCCGGAAGGCGCTCGCCGCGGAGACGGGAACGCCGGGGGAGCCTCAGTCCTTGCGGTAGCCCGAGCGGCCGAGGGAGAAGAGAGCCGCACCCGTGGCGACGGCCGCGCACACCGACATGGCGCCGATCAGCCAGAGGAGGACGTGGGAGAGGAAGGCGCCGTCGAGCATGGGGGTACTCCGAATTTCTGCAGTGGGGACCGGTGTCCTCAGCCTATCGGGTCATCCGGTACCATGGAGGCGTACCTCGGCGAGGGACGCTTCTGCGCGTGCGCGGGCGTCCGTGATCGACGCGGCGAAGCAAGCCCGGTGGCTTTCCTCACGCGTCCGCGTTCGAGTCCACAATTCCAAGACCACCGCGCGGCGCCTTCGCTGCGTGCCCCGAAGGAGAACCTCATGTCTGAAGACACCACGGTCCACGCCGAGCTGCGCAGCAGCTTCGGCAAGGGCTTCGCCCGTCGTCTGCGCGCCGCCGGCAAGATCCCCGCGGTCATCTACGGCCACGGCACCGAGCCCGTGCACGTCGCGCTGCCCGGCCACCAGGTCTCCCTGATCATCCGCCGCGCCAACGCGCTGCTCGAGCTCGACATCGAGGGCACCTCGCAGCTCGCACTCGTCAAGGACGTGCAGAAGGACCCGGTGCACCAGATCATCGAGCACATCGACCTCCTGGTCGTGAAGAAGGGCGAGAAGGTCGCCATCGACGTGCCCGTCGTCGTCACCGGTGAGTCGGCCCCCGGCACCATCGTCAACCTCGACGCCACGACCATCCAGGTCGAGGCCGAGGCCACGCACATCCCCGAGAACATCGAGGTCTCGGTCGAGGGACTCGAGGAGGGCGCGCACATCACCGCCGCCGACGTCACCCTCCCGAAGGGCTCGACGCTCCTCACCGACGGCGAGGTCCTCGTGGTCGCCATCTCCGTCCCGGCCGCTCCGGACGAGGACGAGGAGACCGAGGGCGAGTCCGCCGAGGCGTCCGAGGAGGCCGCCGCGGAGTGATCTCCGCCTGCTTCATCACGGAGGGGACGCGATCGGATCGCGTCCCCTCCGTCGTATCCTGACCGGGGTGAAGGCTCCGGCGAGAGAGGACGAGGAATGGCAGCGACCTGGCTCGTGGTCGGTCTCGGCAACCCGGGACCCCGCTATGAGGCGACCCGCCACAACATCGGCCAAATGGTCGTCGACGAGCTCGCGGCGCGGCGCGGAGAGAGCTTCCGGGAGCACAAGGGCGGCGCGCGCGTCGTCGAGACCTGGCTCCGGCCCGGCGCCGACAAGCTCGTGCTCGCCAAGCCGAACACGTTCATGAACGTCTCGGGAACCCCGGTCGCAGCGCTCGCCCGGTTCTACTCCGTCCCTCTCGACCACGTGGTCGTCGTGCACGATGAGCTCGACATCCCGTTCGACACGGTCAAGCTCAAGACCGGTGGAGGGCACGGCGGTCACAACGGCGTGCGTGACATCGCGCGGGCCCTCACGAGCCCGGACTTCCCGCGGGTGCGGGTCGGCATCGGCCGACCGGCGGGGCGCCAGGATCCTGCCGACTGGGTGCTCTCCCCGTTCGGCAAGGACGAGCGTGCGAACCTTCCCCTGCTCGTGGGTGACGCCGCGGACGCCGTCGAGCTCCTCGTCGGGGAAGGCCTGCTCGCCGCGCAGCAGAAGCATCACGCACCGCGCTGACCGGCGCCCCGCGGGGTCAGGTGGTGAAGGTGGCGTATCCCGCGGCGCCGCCGACGGCGAAGGCCGTGAACACGGCGACGAAGAAGATGATTGCGCCGAGGACGGCGACGATCAGCGCGGCGATGCCCGCTCCACGTCCCTGCCGCCGGCGGATCGCGATGATGCCCAGCACGATCGCGGCGATGCCGAGAACCGTGCCGGCCCAGAACGACAGCTCCGTCCACAGCACCTGATCACGCGCGGGGGACAGGAACCCGAGATCTCCCGAGGAGCCGCTGATGCCCTGCGGGATGCGGCGGCCCACCTCGAACGCGCTGACGCCGCCGATGATCGGCATGACGACGGCCGCGAGGATCGAGAGGCCGAGGGCGAGCAGGCCGAGGAACCCCGAGGGCTTCGGCGCGGCATCCGGCGCGGTGTACGTGCCGGACGGTGCTGCGTAGCCGCCCACGGGCACCTGATACGCCCCCGGAGGCGCAGCCGGGGGTGCCGGCTGGCCGTATCCGCCGGCGGGCGGGTACGGTGCCGGAGCCCTCGGCGGTACGGACGCGTACGCGGGCGGCGGGATCGCACCGGAGACCGAGTCCTGCGGGACCGAGGCCGCCGGAGGGGCGGGCGGAACGGCGCCGGACGGAGGGGGCAGCTGCGGATCGGTCACGATGTCATCCTAGGGTGGCGCGCGGCTCAGACCCGGCGCAGCAGTCCGACGCGGTCGTACACGTCGGACAGCGTCCGATCGGCGACGGCATCGGCGCGGGCGGCGTTCTCGGCGAGGATCCGGTCGAGCTCGGCCGGATCGTCGAGGAGTTCGAGCGCACGGTCGCGCACCGGAGCGAACTCCTCCACGACGACCTCGGCGAGGCCCTTCTTGAAGTCGCCGTACCCGCGACCCGCGTACTCGTCCTCGATCGCGGGGATCTGGCGTCCGGTCAGCGCGGCGTAGATGGTCAGGAGGTTCGAGACGCCCGGCTTGGCCTCGCGATCGAACCGCACGGTGCCCTCGTTGTCGGTCACCGCGCGCATGATCTTCTTCGCCGACTTCGCCGGGTCGTCCAGCATCCACAGCACGCCGGCATCGCTCTCGGCCGACTTCGACATCTTGGCCGTCGGATTCTGCAGGTCGTAGATGCGCGCCGTCTCCTTCTGGATGACCGGGACCGGCACCGTGAAGGTCTCGCCGAACCGCGAGTTGAAGCGCTCCGCGAGGTCGCGGGTGAGCTCGACGTGCTGCTTCTGGTCGTCGCCGACCGGCACGACGTCCGTCTGGTAGAGCAGGATGTCGGCGGCCATGAGCACCGGGTAGGTGAAGAGGCCGACGCTGGTCGCATCGGCGCCGTAGCGGGCCGACTTGTCCTTGAACTGGGTCATCCGTCCGGCCTCGCCGAAGCCGGTGATCGTGCTGAGGATCCAGGCGAGCTCGGCGTGCGCACGCACGTGCGACTGCACGTACAGCGTCGACTGCGAGGGCTCGATGCCCGCCGCGATGTACTGCGCGGCGGTACGGCGGGTCTTCTCGCGGAGCTCGGCCGGGTTCTGGGCGACCGTGAGGGCGTGCAGGTCGACGACGGAGAAGAACGCGTCGTACGAGGTCTGGAGCTCCCGCCACTGCAGGAGCGCGCCGATGTAGTTGCCGATCTGGAGGGAGTCGGCGGAGGGCTGCATTCCGGAGTAGAGACGAGGCTTGTTCACCCGTCAATCCTATGCGTCCGCGCCGCGGACCCCTGCGCCCGCCGATCCCTTACGCTGACGTCATGACGAGCGGTGCGCCCCCGACGCGCGGACAGGTGTTCCTCGACGCGTTGGGCGCGGACGCCGAGCGTCTGCATCCGGAGATCCTCGCGCAATATCGCGCTCCCGTCGCGGCGGGGCACGCGGAGGGGGTGTTCGCCGTCGCGGGGAGCCGCTTCGGTCGCGCGGCCGCTCTCGCGCGACCGATCGTCGGGCCGGGTCTGCTGGTGCCGACATCGGGACGAGATGTCCCTTTCGTGCTCCGCACGGCCTCGGGGCGCACAGAGACCGGCCGCGCGACGCTCGACTCCATCCGCGAGTTCCGTTTCCCCGGACGGACCGCGCGGATCGTCGACCGGCTCACGGTGAGCGTCCGACCGGGACTGGTCCGGAACCTGCTCGGTGCCCGAGGCCGCGTCGAACTCATCGAGGAGTGCAGTGTGACGGCGGAGGGCTTCCTGCGGATGCGCACCGTCCGAGTCGCGCTGCGGCTGTTCGGTCGGCGGTTCGCGCTGCCCGGTCCGCTCGGAGCGCGCGTGGACCTGGTCGACGGCTGGGACGCGGAGCACCGCCGGCGCACGATCGATATGCGTGCCGTGAACCCGCTGCTCGGCACCGTCCTGGAGTACCGCGGATGGTATCGGGAGTCGGAGCCGTCACCCTCCGAGCAGCCCGACCCGGGTCAGTAGGTGTAGTCGACGACGACCGGCGCGTGGTCGCTCCAGCGCTGGTCGTACGCGGCCGCACGCGCCACGTGGTACGCCTGGACGCGCTCGGCGAGAGCGGGCGTGGCCAGGTGGTAGTCGATGCGCCATCCCGAGTCGTTGTCGAAGGCCTTCCCGCGCATGGACCACCATGTGTACGGCCCGTCCACCTCGCCGTGGAAGCGGCGGCCGACGTCCACCCAGCCCAGGCCGGTGCCGACCGAGCCGTCGACGCCGGTGACCGGGGTCCCGGCCTCACCGAGGAAGCGATCGAAGTAGGCGCGCTCACGCGGCAGGAAGCCGGCCTTGGTGCGGTTGCCGCGCCAGTTCTTGATGTCGAGCTCGCGGTGCCCCACGTTGAGGTCGCCGGTGACGAGGGCGAGGGCGCCGTCGGTGTTCAGGCTCGCCAGTCGCGCTTCGAACGCGTCGAGGAACTTCCACTTCTCGTCCTGCTTCGGGGTGTCGGCCTCGCCGGAGTGCACGTAGGCGCTGACGACGGTGAGCGGACGGTCGCCGATCAGGAAGTCGGCCTCGATCCAGCGCCCCTTGGAGTCGAAGTCCTCCGGGCCGAAGTCCGCCCGGGAGGCGAGCGCGGGGAGGCGGCTGGCGATCGCGACGCCTGCGCGCCCCTTGGCCGTGGCCTCGTCGTGAACGAAGGTCCAGCCGGGGAGGGCGGCCTCGATGTGCTCGTCCTGCCCGCGCACCTCCTGAAGGGTGAGGATGTCGATGTCCGCGGCGTCCAGCCACGTGCTCATCCCGTTGCGGGCGGCCGCCCGGATCCCGTTGACATTGACCGAGGCGATACGCAGGTGAGGCATTCCTCCAGCCTAACGAGCACCGCCGACATCGCGGTTCTGACGGTGATCGAGCTCGGAGAGCAGGCGCTGCGCGAGAGGGGAGGTCGGGGGTGCGGGCGGGGGAGCAGAGGCTTCCAGTCGCGCGACCTCGTCCTCCGCCTCGCGGACGGCGTGCCCGGCCGCCCAGCTCCGATACCACGGGGCCTCGTCTTGCGCGGCTCGGGCGTCGCGCAAGCGGATCCGTGCCGCCGCGAGCAGGGTGGCGTGCTCCGCCACCCGCCGCTCGGCCTCCGTCGGCAGCAGGAGCGGGAGGTCGCGGTCCTGGGCGGCGACGGCGATCCAGGAGGCGGCGACGAGCATGACCACCCCGTTCACCCGGAACCACAGCAGCAGCCCGACGAAGATCGCGAAGGTCGCCAGCAGGGGGTTCGACGGCGTGTAGCTCAGGAGGAACCCGACCCCGAACTGCAGCACCGTCATGGCCGCGCCGCCGAGGAGGGCGCCCGGCCAGATGGTGCTCCAGTGCAGCGAGGTGCCGGTGAGGAAGCGCACCATCGCCGCCAGCGCCCCCGTCAGCAGGACGAACGACACGAGCACCGTGCCGATCCGGATGCCGAGGTTGAGTCCGTCCGATCCCGCGTCCCAGCCGAGGAGCGAGAGCACCCAGCTCAGGACGGCGGCGCTGGCCGAGCTGAGGGCGGAGCCGAGGATGAGCGAGACACCGAAGATGAGCGCGGCGAGGAGGTCGCGCGCTTTGAGGAGGAGGTAACTGCGGCGGTCGGGCTCGAGGCCGAAGATGTCCCGCACGGCTCGCCGGGAGAAGGTCACCCAGCCGATCGCCGTCCAGATGACCGTGCCGAGCGCGATGAGGCCGGTGATTCCGAGGAACCCGGTGGTGTTCGACGCGATCTCCTGCACCTGCGCGGGCGTGAAGACGCCGCCCTCGTCGAGGATGAGGTTCGGGATGTAGTTGTTGATGATGTCGATGAGCCCGTTCACGGCCTCCTCGCTGCCGCCGAGCCAGAGCCCTGTGATGGCGAACGCGAGGTACACCGCGGCGAAGATGGCGAACAGCGCCTGGTAGCTCACCCCGGCGGCGAGCAGGAAGCCGTTGTGCTGCAGGAAGTGGCGCCACACCCGCACCGGGAAGAGACCGAGGGTCCGCCGCGTCAGCGCGGTCGCGCGCTCGACCGCGGCATCGAGGCGACCATCGGTCGCCGAACCGGGCTCGGACACGCCCCCACCCTACCCAAGACCGATCACGCCCTTCCGCGAGAACAGGCACAGACGCGAGAACAGGCGGCCCCGTCCGGGACCGCCTGTTCTCGCGTGAATGCCTGCGTCGGCGCGTCAGGGACGGCCGCGGAGGACCGCCTGCTTGACCTCGGCGATGGCCTTGGTGACCTCGATGCCGCGGGGGCACGCCTCGGAGCAGTTGAAGGTCGTGCGGCAGCGCCAGACGCCTTCCTTGTCGTTGAGGATGTCGAGGCGGACCGCTGCGTTGTCGTCACGCGAGTCGAAGATGAAGCGGTGCGCGTTGACGATGGCCGCCGGGCCGAAGTACTGTCCGTCGGTCCAGAACACCGGGCACGACGAGGTGCACGCGGCGCAGAGGATGCACTTGGTGGTGTCGTCGAAGATCTCGCGGTCGGCGATGGACTGCGTGCGCTCCTTGCCCTTCTCCGGCACGGAGTTCGCGACGAGGAACGGCTGCACTTCGCGGTACGACGCGAAGAACGGCTCCATGTCGACGACGAGGTCCTTCTCCAGCGGCAGGCCCTTGATGGCCTCGACGTAGATCGGCTTCGAGATGTCGAGGTCCTTGATCAGCGTCTTGCACGCCAGGCGGTTGCGGCCGTTGATGCGCATGGCGTCGGAGCCGCAGATGCCGTGGGCGCAGGAGCGCCGGAAGGTGAGCGAGCCGTCGACCTCCCACTTGATCTTGTGCAGGGCGTCGAGGACGCGGTCGGTGGAGTAGAGCTCCACGTCGTAGTCGACCCAGTGCGGCTCGGCGTCGATCTCCGGGTCGAACCGACGGATGTTGAAGGTGACGATGAAGGACTGGATCCCGGTCTCTTCCGTCGTATCTGCCGGGGCCTCGGCGAGGGCGTTGGACATGCTCAGTACTTCCTCTCCATCGGCGGGTAGTTGAACTCGCCCTTGTCGTTCTTGGTGAAGACGACGGGCTTCCAGTCGAGCTTGATGTGGTCGCTCGGGTCGGAGGAGTGCGGGTCGCCCGTGAGATACGCCATGGTGTGCTTCATGTAGTTCTCGTCGTCGCGCTTCGGGAAGTCGTCGCGCATGTGGCCGCCGCGGCTCTCCTCGCGGTTCTGTGCGGCGTAGACGACGACCTCGGCGATGTCGAGCAGGAAGCCCAGCTCGACCGCCTCGAGCAGGTCGGTGTTGAACCGGTGGCCCTTGTCGTCGACGTGCACGTTCTTATAGCGCTCACGGAGCTCGGCGATCACGCCGAGGACGTGCTGGAGGGATTCGTGCGTGCGGAACACCTGCGCGCCCTTGTCCATCTCGTCCTGCAGCGTCTTGCGCAGTACGGCGATCCGCTCGGTGCCCTGGTTGTTGCGCAGGCCCTCGAGCATGTCGGAGACGAACGCCGCGGGGTTCTCCGGAAGCGGGACGAAGTCCGCCGTCTTGACGTACTCCACCGCGTTGCGACCCGACCGCTTGCCGAACACGTTGATGTCGAGCAGCGAGTTCGTGCCGAGACGGTTGGCGCCATGCACCGAGACGCAGGCGCACTCACCGGCGGCGTAGAGGCCGGGGACGACGGTGTCGTTGTCCGCGAGCACCTCGCCGTTGTTGTTCGTGGGGATGCCGCCCATGGCGTAGTGCGCGGTCGGCATGACGGGCACCGGCTCGACGACCGGGTCGACGCCCAGGTACGTGCGGGCGAACTCGGTGATGTCCGGGAGCTTGGTCTCGAGCACCTCGGCGCCCAGGTGCGTGCAGTCCAGCAGCACGTAGTCCTTGTGGGGACCGGCGCCGCGGCCCTCGGCGACCTCCTGGACCATGCAGCGCGCGACGATGTCTCGGGGTGCCAGGTCCTTGATGGTGGGGGCGTAGCGCTCCATGAACCGCTCACCGGAGGCGTTGCGGAGGATCGCGCCCTCACCGCGGGCGCCCTCGGTGAGGAGGATGCCGAGGCCGGCGAGACCGGTCGGGTGGAACTGGAAGAACTCGAGGTCCTCGAGGGGGAGGCCCTTGCGCCAGACGATGCCCACGCCGTCGCCGGTGAGCGTGTGCGCGTTGGAGGTCGTCTTGAAGATCTTGCCGAAGCCGCCGGTCGCGAAGATCACGGCCTTGGACTGGAAGACGTGCAGCTCGCCCGTGGCGAGGTCGTACGCGACGACGCCGGCGACCTGCGTCGCCCCCGCCGCGTCCTTCACGGTGATGAGGTCGAGCACGTAGAACTCGTTGAAGAAGTTGATGCCGAGCTTGACGCAGTTCTGGAACAGCGTCTGCAGGATCATGTGGCCGGTGCGGTCGGCGGCGTAGCACGCGCGTCGGACCGGGGTCTTGCCGTGCTCGGCCGTGTGGCCGCCGAAGCGGCGCTGGTCGATCTTGCCCTCAGGGGTGCGGTTGAAGGGGAGGCCCATGTTCTCGAGGTCGATGACCGCGTCGATGGCCTCCTTCGCGAGGATCTCCGCCGCGTCCTGGTCGACGAGGTAGTCGCCGCCCTTCACGGTGTCGAAGGTGTGCCACTCCCAGGAGTCCTCCTCGACGTTCGCGAGGGCCGCCGCCATGCCGCCCTGCGCAGCACCGGTGTGCGACCGCGTCGGGTACAGCTTGGAGATCACGGCCGTCTTCGCGCCGGGGCCGGCCTCGATGGCCGCCCGCATGCCGGCGCCGCCGGCGCCCACGATGACGATGTCGAACTGGTGGTAGTGCACGCCGTCACGGACGACGGAATCCTGCGTCTGGGTAGTCACTTCTCGTTTGCCTCTTCTTCTAGCCCTGCGCCTGGCAGGTCTCCCACAGCGTGCTCGACTCGGTCACACCCAGGCATGGGTCGAACGTGAAGACGACCAGGGTGCCGAGGAGGATGAGCAGGCCCGCGGCCAGGCCGAGGGCCCAGACGAGCGCCTTGCGCGCGGTGGGGTTGGTCACGTAGTCGTTCACGATCGTGCGCATGCCGTTGGCGCCGTGGATGAGGGCGAGCCAGAGCATCAGCACGTCCCACCACTGCCAGAACGGCGTGGCGAACTTGCCGGCGATGAAGGCGAAGTCGAGGGCGTGGATGCCCTCGCCGACCATGAGGTTGACGAAGAGGTGGCCGAAGATCAGCACGACGAGCACGACGCCCGAGACGCGCATGAACACCCAGCCCCACTTCTCGAGGTTGATGCCGCGCTGACGGCGGGCGGGAGCGGCGACGGTCTGCGCGCTCATCAGTGTCCTCCTCCGAAGCCGGCGAACGCGAGCATCAGGTGACGCGGCACGAAGCCGGCCATGATGATGCCCCACACGAGCAGCACGCCCCAGAACAGCTGGCGCTGGTACTTGGCGCCCTTCGACCAGAAGTCGACGGCGATGATGCGCAGGCCGTTCATGGCGTGGAACACGATGCCCGCCACGAGCACGACCTCGCCGATCGCCATGACCGGGTTCTTGTATGTGCCGATGACCGCGTCGTACGCCTCCGGCGACACCCTGATCAGCGCCGTGTCGAGCACGTGCACCAACAGGAAGAAGAAGATGGCGACTCCGGTGATGCGGTGAAGCACCCACGACCACATGCCTTCGCGACCCCGGTAGAGGGTGCCGCGGGGGGTCTTGGACGTGGTTTCCGAAATCGACGGTGTCAAGCGAGCGCTTGTGGACACGGTCGTCCTCCCTGGATCGATGTGTTTCGGTCGCGTGCGCTGCTTCGTCCACATCTGGCCTGGAGGAGGGTCAGGCACGCCCGATCGGAGTCCATCCTATTCCCGTGCGGACGCCGCGGGCGACGAAGGCAACCCTAAGTGCCGCGCGCGGCGTCAGCCGAGCTGCGCGATGCCGTTCCATCCGTTTCCCACCGTCCGCGCGGGGAGGAATCCGCCCCGTCCGGTGCCGCCGTACAGGAGGAGCGCTCCAGAGGCGTTCCTGGCCAGGATGTCCTGCGTGCCGTTCCCGTCGAAGTCCCCGGCTCCGGCCAGGGCCGTGAACGAACCCCACCCCTTCCCGATCTGTCGGCCCGAAGCCCAGGTGCCCTTACCCGTGGTGGCGTACAGCCACAACGTGCCGTCTGCCCGGCGGCCGATGAGGTCGCTGCGGGAGTCGCCGGTGAAATCGCCGGGGCTGAACACCGACGTGAAGTTCTGCCATCCCGAGCCAATGCGGGCGCCGCCTCCGGCGAGCCAGCCGCCGCGTCCGTTTCCCCGGTAGAGGAGGAGCTCACCCGCCGTCGTCCGCGCGATCACGTCGGCGAGGCGATCGCCGTCGAAGTCCATCCCTCCGATCACCTGCGCGAAGCGCGCCCACCCGGAGCCGATCGCGGTGGGCGTGCCGAACCCGCCACGCCCGTTGCCCGCGTAGAGCATCAGCCGACCGTCCGCCTCGACGCGGGCGATGTCGGGAAGGCGGTCCCCGGTGAAGTCACCAAGAGGCGCGAAGGGACGACTGCCCCAGCCGGGGATGACGGTCGTCGCCGCTCCGAATCGTCCGGTTCCGGTGCCGGGGTAGAGACGGAGGTCACCGGAGGTGGTTCGAGCCAGCACATCGGCTGACCGATCGCCGTTGAGGTCGCCGACACCACCGGACAGGGTCTTCACCGGTGAGCCGATGCCGAAGATCTGCACCCAGTACGTGCGGTAGCAGGAGCCGGTGGCGTAGCCGACTCCGAGCCCGGTGTATCGACGGTCGAGGATGTTCGCCTTGTGGCCGGGCGACGCCATCCAGCTCGAGACGACGGCGGCGGCGTCCGGCTGTCCCGCTGCGATGTTCTCACCGCTCGCCGTCCATCCGAAGGCAGCGATACGGGTGCTCCGCCAGGAGGAGGAGCTGTGCTCGAAGGTGCACGACGACGCCAGCTGTCGCGCCCACTCGGCGGCGGCCGCGTCGAGACCGGGGTCTGACACGAGCGCGGGAAGCCCGGCGGCGGTCCGCTGGGCGTTGGTCCGGGCGAACACGTCTCCCGCCGGCCCGCCGGCCGCGGAAGCGGTGGCAGGGGTGAGGACGACGAGGGCCAGGACGCCGGCGAGGGCAGCGACGGCGAGGCGGCGGGCGTAGGCGATCAGGGGTCTGCGGGACCGGCTCATGGCTCGACGATAGCGCCGCCGCTACGCTGGCCTGCATGAGCGAGCCGATCGAAGACTTCTATGCGGTCATCCCCGCCGGTGGCATCGGCAGTCGGCTGTGGCCGCTGTCCCGCGCGGACGCCCCGAAGTTCCTGCACGACCTCACCGGCTCCGGCCATTCGCTGCTGCGCGATACGTGGGACCGGCTGGAGCCGCTCGCCGGACCGGACCGGATCGCGGTGGTCACCGGCCGCGCCCACCGAGCTGCGGTGGAGGCGGAGCTGCCCGGCATCGCCGACCTCAACGTCTTCCTGGAATCCGAGCCCCGCGAGTCCGCGGCGGCGATCGGGCTGGCCGCGGCCGTGCTGCATCGGCGCAACCCGGACGTGATCATCGGCTCGTTCAGCGCGGACCACGTCATCCGGGGCACGCGGGTCTTCGAGTTCGCCGTCCGCGACGCCGTCGAGGTCGCCAGGGAGGGCTACATCTGCACGATCGGCATCGCGCCGACCGAGCCGGCGGTCGGCTTCGGCTACATCAAGAAGGGGCCGGAGCTGGTCGTGGAGCGCGCCAGGGAGGCGGCCCTCGTCGAGAGCTTCGTCGAGAAGCCGGATCTGGAGACGGCCAGGGCCTACCTCGCCGAGCGCACCTACCTGTGGAACGCGGGCATGTTCATCGCGAAGGCGAGCGTCCTGCTGGACGAGCTCGCGGCCAACGAGCCCGCCCTGCACGCCGGTCTTCTCGAACTCGCCGAGGCCTGGGACGACCGGGAGCTCCGTGGGCCCGCCGTCGACCGCATCTGGCCACGGCTGAAGAAGATCGCGATCGACTACGCCGTCGCGGAGCCGGCGGCGCGGCGCGGGCGTCTCGCCGTGGTCCCCGGGCACTTCGACTGGGACGACGTGGGGGACTTCGCGTCGCTGACGAAGCTCATCACGAACGGCCGCAAGAACGACCTCGCCGTCCTCGGGCCCCGCGCCCGGGTGCTGACCGACGCGGCCAGTGGCATCCTCGTCAGCCAGACCACCCGCGTGATCAGCCTGGTGGGGGTGCAGGACATCGTCGTGGTCGACACCCCCGACGCGCTCCTGGTCACGACGGTCGAGAACGCGCAGCGGGTGAAGGGCGTGGTGGAGTCACTCAAACTCAACGGTCAGGGCGACGTGCTCTGATGAGCAGCGCTCCGTGCTCATCGGCAGGGTTGATTTCAGCTTTGTAACCATTGGCCCGGCCGCCCGGGGCCGACGTGCACGAACGTCGAAACACTAGGTAACTTTGATCGATCCGCGATGGCCGCGGGTTCGTTGAGGGAGGCATCCGTGACCATCTCCACCACCAAGAAGCTGCTCGGCGCGACGGTCGCCGCCGGTGTCGTCTTCGCTCTTGCCGGCTGCGGTCAGGCGCCGACCGACGAGTCCGAGGGCGGATCCGCCCCCGTCGACTCCGACTTCAAGCCGTGCCTCATCTCCGACGCCGGCGGCTGGAACGACAAGTCGTTCAACCAGTCGGCCAAGGAGGGCATGGACAGCGCCGCCGACGAGCTCGGCATCAAGCCGCTGGAGTTCGAGTCCGCCAACGACAACGACTACGCGCCGAACCTCGAGACCGCCGTCTCCGAGGGCTGCTCGCTCATCGTCTCGGTCGGCTTCAAGCTGTCCGCAGCCACGGTCGAGTCCGCACTCGCGAACCCCGAGATCGACTACGCGATCATCGACGACTGGGCTGACAACGACTTCGACGGCACCACCGACGCGCCGAACATCAAGCCCCTCGTCTTCGACACCGCTCAGGCTGCCTACCTCGGCGGCTACGCCGCGGCCGCCTGGTCCGCAGAGGCCGGCGTGAACAAGGTCGGCACCTTCGGCGGCATGCAGATCCCGTCGGTCGCCGTCTTCATGGACGGCTACCAGCTCGGTGTCGAGAAGTACAACGAGGACAAGTCGGCCGACGTCCAGGTCTTCGGTTGGGACGCCGCCACCCAGAAGGGCTCCTTCACGGGCGGCTTCGACGCCAACGACACGGCCAAGCAGACCGCCCAGGGCGTGCTCGACCAGGGTGTCGACGTCATCCTCCCCGTCGGCGGCCCGGTCTACCAGAGCGCCGCAGCGGCGATCAACGACAGCGGCAAGGACACGCTGATGCTCGGTGTCGACAGCGACCTCGCCGTCGCCGACCCCAGCGTCGCCGACATCACGCTCGTCTCCATCATGAAGGCCATCGACGTGGCCGTCCGCGACGCGACGCTCGCGGCCGCCGCCGGCGAGTTCGACCCGGAGCCCTACATCGGCACGCTCGAGAACGAGGGCGTGAAGCTCTCCGGCTTCGGCGACTTCGAGGCGGACCTGCCCGAGGGCCTCACGGACGAGCTGTCCGCTCTCCAGGAGCAGATCATCTCCGGCGACATCACGGTGGAGTCCGAGAACTCTCCCACCCGCTGAGTCGGAGCCGTACCCAGCACGGGGCGAGTGGCGCAGGCTGCCACTCGCCCCGCACTGTGGGCGGCGACGATTCTCCTCGGTGACTCTTCTGGATAAGGTGCAGATATGAAGCTCGAACTTCGCGGCATCACCAAGCGATTCGGCAGCCTCGTGGCGAACGACCACATCGATCTCGTGGTCGAACCCGGTCAGATCCACGCTCTCCTCGGCGAGAACGGTGCAGGCAAGTCGACGCTGATGAACGTGCTCTACGGCCTGTATCAGGCCGACGAGGGCGAGATCCTCCTCGACGACGTCGTGCAGCACTTCCGCGGCCCCGGCGACGCGATGGCCGCGGGCATCGGCATGGTGCACCAGCACTTCATGCTCGTGCCGGTGTTCACGGTGGCCGAGAACGTCATGCTCGGTCACGAGCAGACCAAGGGCCTCGGCACGCTCGACATCGCGAAGGCGCGCGAGCACGTGCGCGCGGTCGCGGCGCGGTTCGGGTTCGACATCGATCCGGACGCCGTCGTCGGCGACCTGCCCGTCGGTGTGCAGCAGCGCGTCGAGATCATCAAGGCGCTGTCCCGCGACGCCAAGGTCCTCGTCTTCGACGAGCCCACCGCGGTGCTGACGCCGCAGGAGACCGACGAGCTCATGGCCATCATGCGCCAGCTCCGGGACGAGGGCACCGCGATCGTGTTCATCACGCACAAGCTGCGCGAGGTGCGCGAGGTCGCCGACCGCATCACGATCGTCCGGCTCGGCCGGGTGGTGGGGGAGGCCTCGCCGACCGCCACCAACGCCGAGCTGGCCTCGCTCATGGTCGGCCGCGCGGTCGAGCTGACCGTGCACAAGGAGGCGCCCCGCCTCGGCGAAGGCGGCCTGGAGGTCCGCAACCTCCGGGTGCTCACCTCGACCGGAGCCATCGTCGTGGACGACGTCGACTTCACGGTCCGCCCCGGTGAGGTCCTCGCCATCGCCGGTGTGCAGGGCAACGGCCAGACGGAGCTCGTCGAGGCCATCGTCGGCCTCGCCGCACGCGTCGAGGGGAACATCATCCTCGACGGTACCGAGCTCGTGGGCAAGAGCGTCCGCGGCATCCTCGACGCCGGTGTCGGATTCGTGCCGGAGGACCGTACCGAGGACGGCCTCGTCGCCGGATTCTCGGTCGCCGAGAACCTCATCCTCGACCGCTCCGACGATCCCGCCTTCAGCCGGGCCGGGACGCTGCGTCGCGGCGCCCTGGAGGACTTCGCCAAGGAGCGCATCGCGGAATACGACATCCGCACGCAGGGCCCGGACACCCCCGCGGGAACCCTCTCCGGAGGCAATCAGCAGAAGGTCGTGATCGCGCGCGAGATGAGCCGGGAACTGCGGCTCTTCGTCGCGGCCCAGCCGACGCGCGGGGTCGACGTGGGCTCGATCGAGTTCATCCACAAGCGCATCATCGAGACGCGGGACGCGGGCATCCCCGTGATCGTCGTCTCGACCGAGCTCGACGAGGTCGCCGCCCTCGCCGACCGGATCGCGGTCATGTACCGCGGCACCATCGTCGGCATCGTCCCCGGCGACACGCCTCGGGAGACACTCGGACTCATGATGGCCGGAGCGGCCGATACGGAGGTGACCGCGTGAGCGGCGCGACGCCCGGCGCAGGAGACGTCACGAAGGGGCTGCCTCCCGAGCAGCTTCCGCCCAGCACGGGCCTGGCGGACGAGGTGCCGCCGCCCCCGCGCGGCAACGTCGTCCTCAAGGAGATCCTCCGCGGGAGTGCGGTCACGACGATCCTGGCGATCGTCCTCGCGCTCATCGTCGGCGGCATCCTCATCGCCTTCACGAACGAAGACGTGCAGAAGGCCTCCGGGTACTTCTTCGCCAAGCCGAGCGACACGTTCGTCGCGGCCTGGAACGCGGTCTACAACGGCTACGAGGCGCTGTTCCGCGGAGCGATCTTCAACGCCCGCGGCGCCGACTTCGCCGCGCAGATCCGACCGCTGACGAACACGCTGGGCTTCGCGGCTCCGCTGATCGCCGCCGGTCTGGGCGTCGCCCTCGCCTTCCGCGTCGGCCTGTTCAACATCGGTGCCCGCGGTCAGATGCTCGTCGGCGTCGCGGTGGCGGCCCTGCTGACGTTCAACCTCGACCTGCCGATCTGGTTCCACCTGCCCGTCACCCTGCTGGCCGGTATCGCCGGCGGTGCGCTCTGGGGCGGCATCGCCGGTCTCATCAAGGCACGCACGGGCGCGCACGAGGTGATCCTCACGATCATGCTCAACTACATCGCGTACTACCTGCTGCTCTGGATGATCCGCACGCCGGGGCTCCTGCAGAAGCCGGGGACCAATCAGGCGCTCGGCTCGGCGACGCCGGAGAGCGCGCAGTTCCCGACCCTGCTCGGCCCGCAGTTCCCGCTTCTGGACCTCGGCTTCGTCATCGTGGTCATCGCGACGGTGTTCGTGTGGTGGCTCATCGAGCGCTCCTCGCTGGGCATGCGCATGCGCGCGGTGGGGGAGAACCCGCACGCCGCTCGCGCCGCGGGCATCAGCGTCAAGCGCGTCTACGTCTACGCGATGCTCTTCGCGGGTGCCCTCGCCGGCCTCGCCGGCATGAACCAGCTCCAGGGCGCCGTCACCACCGGCGTCACCGAGACCATCGACGCCGGCATCGGCTTCGACGCCATCACGGTCGCCCTCCTCGGACGCAGCCGCGCGTGGGGGACCTTCGCGGCCGGAATCCTGTTCGGTGCCCTCAAGGCGGGCTCGTTCTCGATGCAGGCGCAGGACATCCCCGTCGACATCGTGCTCGTCGTGCAGTCGCTCGTCGTGCTGTTCATCGCCGCACCGCCGCTGCTGCGGACGGTGTTCTTCCTCCCCAAGTCCGATGCAGAGAAGGCAGCCAAGGCGAGAGCCAAGGCCGCGAAGAAGGCGGTGACGGCATGATGTCGATCGTGCAGACCGAAGCCGCCGACGGCACGGTGCAGCTCGCCACCGTCCGGGAGCGCCACCTCAAGGCACCGATCAGCCTCGCGATCGTCACCGCGCTGCTGGCCGTGCTCTTCCTGGCGGTGCCGCGCAGCGGCACCAGCACCTTCCGCCTCGGCGACCGCACGTCGGCCTTCGAGCTCCCCGACGTGGCGCTGCCCACCGCGCCGACCTTCTGGGTCGTCTTCGCCGTGCTCGTCGTCCTCACGGTCGCAGCGTTCCTCCGGGCGTGGACGTACCGCGCCGCGTCGATCTGGCTCATGGTGGTCTACGGCGTGCTCGCTGTCTTCGCGTTCCTCGTCTGGGCCGCAGCCGGGGGCCTCGTCCCCGTCACGAGCCTGCTCTTCGGCGCCGTGTCGCTGTCGGTGCCGCTCGTGTTCGGCGCCCTCGGCGGCGTCATCGGCGAGCGGGCCGGTGTCGTCAACGTGGCGATCGAGGGACAGCTGCTCCTCGGTGCCTTCTCGGCGGCGCTGCTGTCGAGCATCACCGGCAGCCCGTTCGTCGGCCTGATCGGCGCCATGATCGGCGGCGTGCTCGTCGCGAGCGTGCTGGCCGCCTTCGCCATCAAGTACCTCGTCGAGCAGGTCATCGTCGGTGTCGTGCTCAACGTCCTCGTCACCGGCCTCACCGGCTTCCTGTACGGGGCGCTCCTCGCGCCGAACGAGAACGAGCTGAACAGCCCGGAGCGCTTCGCGCCGATCCGGATCCCGGTGCTCAGCGACATCCCGATCATCGGGCCGGTGCTCTTCAACCAGACCTTCATCGTGTACCTCATGTTCATCACCGTGGCCGTCGTCGCGTGGGGCCTGTACCGCACGCGGTGGGGTCTGCGGCTGCGCGCCGTGGGCGAGCACCCGCAGGCGGCCGACACGGTCGGCATCCGGGTCAACCCGACCCGCTTCTGGAACGTGCTGCTCGCGGGCGCGATCGCCGGCATCGGCGGTGCGTACTTCACGCTCGTGTCGGTCCCGCAGTTCGGCAAGGAGATGACGGCAGGTCTCGGCTTCATCGCTCTCGCCGCCGTGATCTTCGGCCGCTGGGACCCGATCCGCGCGACGCTCGCCGCCCTGCTCTTCGGATTCGCGACGAACCTGCAGAACCTGCTCTCGATCCTGAAGACGCCGATCCCCGGCGAGTTCATGCTCATGCTGCCGTACGTCGTCACGCTGCTCGCGGTCGCCGGATTCGCCGGTCAGATCCGGGGCCCTGCCGCCAGCGGCAAGCCGTACATCAAGTCGTAGAACCCGCAGGGAAGAAGGAACCACCAACCATGACGGACATCGACTGGGATGAGCTGCGGCAGGTCGCCGCGGATGCCATGACCAAGGCGTACGCGCCGTACTCGCGCTACCGCGTGGGAGCGGCGGCTCTCGTCAGCGACGGGCGGATCGTCGCCGGCTGCAACGTCGAGAACGCCTCCTACGGCGTCACGCTGTGCGCCGAGTGCGCGCTCGTGGGCGATCTGTTCATGTCCGGCGGCGGGCAGCTCGTCGCCTTCGTGTGCGTCAACAACGACGGCGAGACGATCATGCCGTGCGGCCGGTGCCGCCAGCTGCTGTTCGAGCATGCGGTACCCGGCATGCTGCTGGAGACCGTCTCCGGCATCCGCACGATCGACGAGGTGCTGCCCGACGCGTTCGGGCCGCGCGACCTGGAGGACGCACGATGACCGCGGGACAGGCTCAGGGAGCCATCGAGCAGTTCGACGCGATCGACGTGATCCGGGCCAAGCGCGACGGAGGCGTGGTCCCGGAGCCGGCCCTGCGCTGGATGGTGGACGCCTACACGCGCGGCTACGTGTCCGACGCGCAGATGGCCTCCTTCGCGATGGCGATCTTCCAGCGCGGCATGGAGCGCGACGAGATCCGCGTGCTCACCGACGCGATGATCGCTTCGGGGGAGCGGATGAGCTTCGCGACTCTCGGCAAGAAGACCGTGGACAAGCACTCCACGGGTGGCGTGGGCGACAAGATCACCCTGCCGCTCGCACCCCTCGTCGCCTCGTTCGGCGTGGCGGTGCCGCAGCTCAGCGGCCGCGGCCTCGGCCACACCGGCGGGACGCTCGACAAGCTGGAGTCCATCCCCGGCTGGCGCGCTGCGCTCAGCAACGAGGAGATGTTCGCGCAGATGCAGGGCGACGTCGGGGCCGTGATCTGCGCCGCGGGGTCGGGTCTCGCGCCCGCCGATAAGAAGCTCTACGCGCTCCGCGACGTCACCGGCACCGTGGAGGCCATCCCGCTGATCGCCTCCAGCATCATGTCGAAGAAGATCGCCGAGGGGACCGACGCTCTCGTCCTGGACGTGAAGTTCGGTTCCGGCGCCTTCATGCAGGACATCGACAGGGCTCGGGAGCTCGCGCGCACGATGGTGGCGCTCGGCACGGACTCCGGTGTCGCGACCACGGCACTTCTGACCGATATGAACGTTCCCCTGGGCCGCGCGATCGGCAACGCCAACGAGGTCCGCGAGTCGGTCGAGATCCTCGCCGGCGGGGGACCCGCCGACGTCCGGGAGCTGACCGTCGCGCTCGCGAGGGAGATGCTCGCCCTCGCCGGTCAGCCTGACGCCGACGTGGAGGCAGCGCTCGACGACGGCCGGGCCATGGACACGTGGAAGGCGATGATCCGTGCCCAGGACGGCGACCCCGACGCGGCGCTCCCGGTGGCGCGGGAGACGCACGTCGTGACGGCGCCCGCGGACGGCGTCGTGACCCGCATGGACGCGCTTCCCTTCGGCATCGCCGCCTGGCGTCTCGGCGCCGGGCGTGCGCGCGCGGAGGACCCGGTGATCTTCGAGGCGGGGATCGATCTGCATGCGAAGCCGGGGGACCGGGTGTCGGCGGGGCAGCCGCTGTTCACGCTCTCGGCAGCCGACGAGGCGCGCTTCCCCCGGGCGATCGAGGCGCTCGAGGGCGCCTGGGAGCTCGGCGACGAGGCTCCGACCGTGGGACCGATCGTCCGCGAGCGCATCACGGCGTGAGGCCCGGGCGCTAGCCTGGACGAACACCCCGCGACCGAGAGGATCCCCATGTCGATCGATGCGAGCGGCGACGTCGCCATCCAGGGCGTCTCCCTGCGGAGTCTGCCGAAGGTGTCGCTGCACGACCACCTGGACGGCGCGGTGCGCCCGGCCACGATCATCGAGCTCGCCGACGCGATCGGTCTCGAGGTCCCGGCATCCAACCCTGCCGCGCTCGGTTCGTGGTTCGCGAAGAAGAGCGACGCGGGATCGCTGGTGGAGTACCTGAAGACGTTCGAGCTCACCACCGCGGTCATGCAGACCCGTGAGGGGCTGACGCGCGTCGCGCGAGAGTTCGTCCAGGACCTCGCGGCGGACGGTGTCATCTACGGTGAGATGCGCTGGGCGCCGGAGCAGCACCAGGCGCGCGGTCTCTCGCTGGAGGACGCCGTCGAGGCGGTGCAGCAGGGCATCGAGGAGGGTGAGGACGCCGTCGACCGCGACGGCCGCAGCATCCGCGTCGGCCAGCTCCTCACCGCGATGCGGCACACCGACCGCGCACGGGAGATCGCCGAGCTCGCGGTGGACTTCCGCGGACGGGGTGCCGTGGGCTTCGACATCGCCGGCCCCGAGGACGGCTTCCCTCCGTCGGACCACCGCGCGGCCTTCGACTACCTCGCCGAGAACTTCTTCCCGGTGACCGTGCATGCGGGGGAGGCGGCCGGGCTCGCCTCGATCCGCTCCGCCCTTCTGGACGGGCGTGCGCTCCGACTCGGACACGGCGTGCGCATCGCGGAGGACCTCGAGGTCGTCACGCAGGAGGGCGACGAGGTGCAGGTGCGCTTCGGTGACCTCGCCCGCTGGGTGCGCGATCGGGAGATCCCGCTGGAGCTCTCCCCGTCGTCGAACCTGCAGACCGGAGCCGTCGCGGCGTGGGGGCAGACCCTCGCCGATCATCCGTTCGACCTGCTGTACCAGCTCGGGTTCGCGGTGACGGTGAACGTGGACAACCGCACCATGAGCGCGACCTCCCTCACGCGGGAGCTGGCGCTGCTCGTGCAGACGTTCGAGTACGACCTCGACGACCTCGAGGCCTTCCAGTTCAACGCCGCCGCTGCGGCGTTCCTCCCCGTCGAGGAGCGCGAGGAGCTCGTCGAGATGATCGCCGAGGGCTTCGGCGCCTGACCCGGCGGCCGACACGACCCGTCGCGGCCGACACGACCCGTCGGCACGGCCGGAACGGGATGCGGGGACGCGAGGATGGGGGCATGCCCGCCTCCGTCTTCCTCGCCGGTCCCGCCTCGTGGAACCGGATGGTCCTGCTCGACCGGCTCCCCGAGCCCGTGCCCCACATGCAGTTCGCGCAGGCGAGCTGGGAGACGGTCGGCGGCACGAGCGCCGGCAAGGCGCTGAGCCTGACGGCGTTGGGGCGGCCGGTCGTGCTGCATGGCACCGCCGGAGAGGACGAGGACGGGCTGCGCGTCCGCGAGGCGCTGCAGGCGGCCGGAGTGGTCGCGCAGTGGACGGACGGGATCACCGAGCGGCACCTCAACCTGATGACGCCGCGCGGTGAGCGGGTGTCGCTGTACCTCTCGACCCCGGCGGAGACGACGGGGGAGGCGGACGGGGCGCACGCGGCGGAGATGGCTGGAGCCGACGCCGTCGTCCTCGACCTGTCCGCCGAGCCGCGACGGCTGCTCCCGCTCGCAGTGGCCAGCGGCACGCCGCTGTGGGTCGACGTGCACGACTACGACGGCGTCGGGGAGTACCACCGGCCGTTCCTCGCGGCAGCCACGGCGGTCTTCTGCAACGCGGACCGGCTGGACGCGCCGGTGGAGTTCCTCCGCGCCGTCGTCGCGGAGGGAGCGGCGTTCGCGGTGTGCACGCTCGGCGCCGAGGGAGCGGTCGCGGTGGGGGCGGACGGTGCCGAGTTCCGGGTGCCCGCCGTGCCGACCACCGTCGTCGACACCAACGGCGCCGGCGACGCGTTCTTCGCGGGCGTCCTCGACGCGCGGCTGGGAGGCGCGGACCTGGCGTCGGCGCTCTCGGCGGGCGCACGCTCGGCCGCCGGAGTGCTGACCACCCGGCATCTGCACCCGCTGCTCGACTCGATCCTCGGGGATCCGCGGGCGGCCTAGGGCGCGACCTGCTCCAGGAACCCGCCGACGACCTCGGTGACCTCGGCATCCATCTCGTCGTCGTCGATGGTCGGGGTGCCGTCGCCGGACTGGGGTCCGTAGTCGCCGAAGGAGGCGTGGGAGGCGCCGTCGATCTCGACGAACTCGGCGTCCGCGGGGAGTTCGGAGCGGGCGTCCGCGATCTTCTCGGGTGTGGAGAGACCATCCTCGCTGCCGGAGACGCTCAGCACCGGGAGGTCGGTGCCTGCGAGGTCGGTCGCGCAGTAAGAGGCGAAGAGGACGAGGGCATCGGCGTCCGTCGCGAGCTGACAGGCGCGTACCCCGCCGAGGGAGTGGCCGCCCACGGCCCAGGTGTCCACGTCGGGCGCGGCGCTCGTGAACGAGTCGAGGCCGCGCGGGTCGAAGAAGGCGAGATGGAGCCAGGGCCGCGTGATCACGACCGTGGTGCCCTCTGCCGCGAGCCCCTGGAGGATCGACGCGTAGGCCCAGGGGTCGACCTTCGCGCCGGGGATGAAGACGAGTCCCCGGTCGGAGGAGCCGTCCGCGGGCTCCAGGACGATCCCCTCATCGGCATCGGTCACCGTGATCGCCGGGTTCTCGCGGACGGCGGTCAGCGGTGCGGGCTCCGCGGCCATGACGCCGACCTGGCTCCAGACGAGGACTCCGCCGATGGCGAGGAGGATGACGATCGCCACGCTCCACAGGACTCGCTTCAGGACGCGGCGCCGGGGCTTCTTCTGCACAGCAGCAACGCTACCCCGGCCCCGACGCCGCGTCCCTCAACCGGCGAGCGCCGCCTGACGGAGGGCCACCGCGTCGCGGACGGCGGGGAAGAGCGGGTGCTCCGGATCGAGGCCGGTGGTGCGGACGGTGAAGCCGGCCGCGTTCTCCGTGCGCAGAAGGGTCTGCAGCTCGACCGACTGCTCGTCGGCGGCGTCGTCGAACTCCAGCGCGGCGGCGACCGCGGCCACCAGGGCATCCGTCGGCAGTCCGTGCTCGGCTGCCATCGCCGCGGGGCCGATGAACCGCTCGTGCCGGGAGATCTTCCGCAGGGGCTGACGGCCGACGCGCTGCACGGTGTCCACGAGCTCCGGGTTCCGGAACCGCTCCAGGATGGTCGCACGGTACTGCGCGAGGTCTGCGGGGTCGAGCCCGTGCTCGACGACCAGCACCGCCGAGGTCTCCTCGAGGGCGGCCGACACCTGCGCGGCGATCGCGTCGTCCGCGAGGGCGTCCGAGATCCGCTCGATGCCCGCCCGTGCACCGAAGTACGCGGTGGCGGCATGACCGGTGTTCACCGTGAAGAGCTTGCGCTCGATGTACGGCGCGAGGTCGTCGACGAAATGGGCGCCGGGGATACGCGGCGGGGTGTCGCCGAACGGCCGGGCCTCGATCGCCCACTCGAAGTACGGCTCGACGGTGACGTCGATGCCCCCACCGTCCGGCTGCGCCGGGACGATGCGGTCGACGGCGGTGTTCGCGAACACCGCACGCGCGAGGAGGACGTCGGCATCCGGCCCCGCCGCCGCGACGATCTCCTGCCGCAGCTGATCGGTGGCGCCGATGGCGTTCTCGCAGGCCATCACCTGCAGAGGCGCGGCCTCGGGGGAGCGCAACGCGAGCCCGGCGACGATCGACGGGGCGACGAACCGCAGCACGGTGGGGCCGACGGCGGTCGTGACGACGTCGGCCGTCGCCACCTCCTCCGCGACCACGGCGGGGTCCGTGCGGCTGTTCACCGCACGGAACCCGGAGACGACGTGGTCGGTCCCTCCGGGGCCGGCTTCGTGCACGGTGTACGAGTCCGCCCGGTCGATCGCCTCCACGAGTGCGTCGGCGACGTCGCTGAACACGACCTCGTACCCGCCCTCGTGCAGGAGCAGGCCGACGAAACCGCGCCCGATGTTGCCCGCCCCGAAGTGGACCGCCTTCATCCCTCGTTCACCTCCGAGAGGAGAGCGAACAGCTCGTCCGGCGTCGCCGCCGCTT
Organism: Microbacterium meiriae; assembly: GCF_032364335.1. NCBI lineage: Bacteria > Bacillati > Actinomycetota > Actinomycetes > Micrococcales > Microbacteriaceae > Microbacterium > Microbacterium meiriae. The sequence continues at coordinate 2,438,036 of NZ_CP133984.1, read as the reverse complement.
CCAGCCGGGCGACGTCGTCCTCCTCCGAGAAGAGGATCGCGATGCGGGACAGGATGTCCAGGTGCTCATCGCCGACGCCGGCGATGCCGATCACGAACCTCGCCTGCTCGCCGTCCCAGTCGACGCCGCCGTCGTAGCGGACGACGGAGAGCGCGGACGCCAGGATCGTGTCCTTCGCCTCGTTCGTGCCGTGCGGGATGGCCAGGCCGTTGCCCATGTACGTCGACACGGTCTCCTCGCGCTGACGCATCGCATCGACGTACGCCGGGGTCACCGCACCGGCGGCGACGAGGATGTCCGTCGCCTCCTGGAGCGCGTCGTCCCGCGACGCGCCTCCCGGGTGGATGCGGACCTGCTCGGCTGTGAGAACGCTCATTCTTCGTCCTTTCGCTGTTCCTTGACCATCTCGACGACCTCGTCGTACTTCGGCGAGTTCATGAAGTTGTCCACCGAGACGTGCAGGGAGTCCGGCGACTTCGCCGTGGCCCGGTCGGTGAGCTGCTGCTGCGTGATGACCACGTCGGCGGCGCCGTCGAGGTTGGCGATGGCGGCGTTCGTGACGGTGATGCCCTCGATGCCGGCCTTCTTCAGCTTGTTCCGCAGCACGCTGGCGCCCATGGCGGACGAGCCCATACCGGCGTCGCACGCGAACACGATGGTCTCGATCGGGGCCGCCGCGACCGCAGTGGTGGCGGGAGCGGGCGTGGACTCCGGTGCCGCCGTCGCGGTCGAGGTGCGCAGGGCGTCCATCGCCGCGGACGACTTGCCCTTGTTCGCCTCGGTCTGCGCGATGGCCGCACCGAACGTGTCGCCCTCGGCTGCGAGGTCGCGCGTGCGCGAGGCCCGGAGGATGACGCCGGTGATGAGGAAGGTCACGGTCGCAGCGACGATGACCGACAGGTACACGACAAGGAGGTTGGCGACGCCGGGGCCGATGGCCGCGGCGGTCACGGCGATGATGCTGCCAGGGGCGGCCGGGAAGGCCAGTCCGCCGCCGAGGACCATGTTCGTGGTGACGCCAGCCGCTCCACCGGCGATGAGCGCGAGGATCGTGGTCGGCTTGCTGAGAGCGTACGGGAAGTAGATCTCGTGGATGCCGCCGAAGAACTGGATGATGGCGGCACCGGGAGCCGAGGCCTTCGCGGCGCCGACCCCGAAGAAGGTGAAGGCGAGCAGCAGGCCGAGGCCGGGGCCGGGGTTCGCCTCGATGAGGAAGAGGATCGACTTGCCCGTCTCCGCAGCCTGCTCGATCCCCAGCGGGGTGAACACGCCGTGGTTGATGGCGTTGTTGAGGAACAGCACCTTGGCCGGCTCGACGATGATCGACACGAGCGGCAGCAGGTTGAGCGACACGAGCCAGTCGACGGCGGCACCCAGCGCGGCGCTGATGCCCAGCATGACCGGACCGAAGGCGAAGAACCCGACGATGGCGAGGAGCATGCCCAGGATGCCGGCGGAGAAGTTGTTGACGAGCATCTCGAAACCAGGGCGGATCTTGCCGTCCCACAGCCTGTCGACCTGCTTCATGATCCAAGCGGCGATCGGGCCCATGATCATCGCGCCGAGGAACATCGGGATGTTCGTGCCGACGATCACGCCGACGGTCGCGATCGTGGCGACCACGCCGCCCCGCTCGCCGTAGACCATGCGGCCGGCGGTGTTCGCGATCAGCAGCGGCAGCAGGTAGGTGACCATCGGGCCGACCAGGCCCACGTAGGCCAGGATGTTGCCGTCTGCGCCCTCGGCGACCGCGGTCATCGCGCCCTGCCAGCCGAGGACGGCGGAGTCGCCGCCGCCGCCGAGGATCTCGGCGACGCCGGCCCAGTGCCAGCCGAACGGGCTCTCGGCGCCGAAGAAGCCCTTCGGGATGAAGAGCATCGTGATGAAGCCCCAGGCGATGAAGGCCGCGATGTTCGGCATGATCATGCCGGAGAGGAACGTGCCGAACCGCTGCACGCCTACGCGGAGGCCACCGGGTCTGGTGGCGGCGGGTGACGTCGTCGTCATGATGTGGTCTCTTTCTGATGAGGGGGGAGTGCCGCGGCGAGGGTCGCCGCAGCGGTGCGGGCGGAGGGGGCGTCGTCCGCGGCGAGCGCGGCTTCCGCGAGGCGGAGGGCGTCGTCGCGAGTGCGGGCGGCGAGCGCCTGGCGGACGTCCGCGAGGGCGGACGGCGCCATGGAGAGGCTCGTCGCACCGAGCCCCACGAGGACGACCGCGAGCAGCGGGTCGGCCGCGGCCTCGCCGCAGATGCCGACCGGCTTGCCGAGGCGGGCACCGGCCGTGCCGACCTCGCGCACCAGCCGCAGCACCGCGGGGTGCCAGGGGTCCTGGAACGAGGCGACCGAGCCGAGCAGCCGGTCCGCGGCCATCGTGTACTGCGTGAGGTCGTTGGTGCCGATGGACGCGAAGTCGGCGTGGGCGAGGACGCGGTCGGCGAGCAGGGCGCTGGACGGCACCTCGACCATGACGCCGGCCGTCTTCAGGCCGTACTCGCGGGCGAGGCCTGTGAAATACACGGTCTCCTCGACGGTGGCCACCATGGGCGCCATGACCCACAGATCGGCGTCGGTCGCGGCGTCGGCCTCGGCCAGCGCGGTCAACTGCTCGCGGAGGATGTCCTCGCTCGCGCGGAGAGCCCGCAGACCGCGCAACCCCAGGGCCGGGTTCTCCTCGTGCGCGTCGTTGAGGAAGGCCAGGGGCTTGTCGGCACCCGCGTCGAGCATCCGCACGACGACCTTCTTGCCCGGGAACGCCTCCAGGAGCTCGCGATAGGACTCCCGCTGCTGGGCCACGGTGGGCGCCTGCGACGCGGAGAGGAACAGGAACTCGGTCCGGAACAGCCCGACGCCCTCGGCCCCGCGTGCGACCGCGTCGGCGGCGTCGGCGGGCTTGCCCAGGTTCGCGAGCAGGGCGACCGGTGTGCCGTCGGCGAGCGCACCGGGCGTCAGCGGCGCGTCGTCCGCGACGAGTCGGGCCGCGGCGCGCTCGGCGGCGCGGTTGCGCTCATCGGCAGTCGGTTCGCGGGTGATGACACCCGCGGCGGCGTCGACGATGACGGTCTCGCCGGTCGTCAGCGCGTGCCCGTCTCCGACGCCGACCACGGCCACGATGCCCTTCTCCCTGGCGAGGATCGCCGTGTGGGAGGTGGGGCCGCCGTCGGTGGTGACGAGGGCGAGCACCTGGTCGAGGTTCAGCAGCGCCGTGTCGGCGGGCGCGAGGTCGCGTGCCACGAGGACGAACGGGTGCCCGGGATCGGGCACGCCGGGGGCGTCCACCCCGCGCAGCCGGGCCAGCACCCGCTGCGCGATGTCGTCGAGGTCGGCGGCGCGCTCGCCGAGGTAGCCGCCGACGGCCTCGAGCGTGGCCCGGAAGCCCGCGAAGGCGTCGTGAACGGCCCATTCCGCGGTGGCCCCGGCATCGATCCTCGCGTCGACCTCGTCCTGCAGCGTCGGGTCCTCGGCGATCATCGCCTGCGCCTCCAGCACCTCCTGCGCGGCGCCGCCGGCGGCCTCGCCACGCTGCGTCAGCTCCTGCGCGACGACGGCGACGGCCTCGCGGACCCGCGCGCGCTCGGCATCGGCCCCGGCGGTGCTCGGGACGTTCTCGGGCGCGGGCAGCGCCTCGGTCATGCGGACGACCGGTCCCTGCGCGACGCCGAGACCGATGCCCACTCCTCGCAACGCGCTCATCCGGCCGCGTCCTGGTCGTGGTCGGTCGTCAGCAGCTCGGTGAGCGTGTCCAGTACGGCCTCGGCGCCGTCGCCGTCGGCCGTGAGCGTCACGTAGTCGCCGTGCTCGATGGCCAGCGCGATCACCCCGAGGATGCTCGCGGCGTTGACCGGCGTGCCGGAGTCCTTGGCGATCGTGACCGCGAGCCCGGAGTCCTTCGCGGCCTGCGCGAAGATCTTTGCGGGCCGGGCGTGCAGTCCGTGCGAGGAGCCGATGCGGACGGTGCGGGTGGCGGTCATGGTGTTCCTTTCGGGGCCCCGCCGGCGGCGGCGAGGGTCGACTGGGCGAGCAGAAGGGTGCGGACGCCGTCGCGGTCCGCGAACACGTCGTCCGGCAGGACGGCGACGGGCGCGCGGGTCAGGTCGCGGATGGCGTCGAGGCGCTCACGCAGATGCGGGCCCACGAGGACGAGGTCGTGTCCGCCGAGGGGGACGGTGCTCTCGACCCCGGCATCCGCAGCCCAGTCCAGGCCTGCTGCCGTTGCGGCAGTGCGCAGGCGCTGAGCGACGAACGTGCTCGACGCGCCGGCGCCGCAGACCACGAGAATCCTCATCGATGTCACCCTTCCTGAGAACAGTCTGGGAAACGTGACCACGGCGGCACCAACACGTTCTCTTCCGCCCCTGCGGAATGCTCCTCGCCGCGCCCGTGCCGCCGGAGGCTGTCATCATGGAGAGCAGTCGGACAGTGCCGTCAGCACGGGAACTCGGAGGGACCATGTCGCGCCAGCGTCGGGACCAGCTCCTCGCCGCGCTGCTGCGCGAGGAGGGCTGGGCGACCGCAGGCACGCTGGCCGATCTCCTGGGTGTGACCCCGCGGAGCATCCGCTCCTACGTCGCGGCACTGAACGCCCGCACGCCGGGCGCCGCGGTCGTCGAGTCCGGCCCCGCGGGCTATCGGGCGGGTCCCGGCGCCCGCGGTGCGCTGCGCGTCCGGCAGGGCGGCGACTCCGCCCCGCGCGAACGGCTGCACGCCCTCGTCCGGCTGCTCCTGGACGAGCCGGAGGGGATCGACGTCTTCGACACCGCGGATGCGCTGCACGTGAGCGAGGCGACGCTGGAGGCGGACCTCGTGCGCGTGCGCGGGCTCCTCGACGGGACCGACCTGACGCTCGACCGGGCCCGTGAGCGGGTGCGGCTCCGCGGAGACGAGGCCGCCCAGCGCCGCCTACTCAGCCGCCTCGCCCACGACGAGATGGACGACGCGTCGTTCCACCCGGAGATCTTCCGGCGGGCCCTCTCCGGGACCGCGGTCGATGCGCAGGCGGTCGGACCCTTCAAGTCGGCCCTCGTGCGCGAGCTCGGCGAACTCGGCTACTACGTCAACGAACTCGCGATCGCCGACGTGCTCCTGCACATCGCGATCGCCGCCGAGCGGGTGGCCGCCGGCCGTGCCCTCGAGGCACCCCCCGTGGGAGCTCGACCGGAGATCCCGCGGGTGGGAGCGGTGATCGCCCGCCTCGCCGCCGAGCACTTCGCCGTGGTCCTGGGCGAGGGCGACAGCGGTCACCTCGCCTCCCTGGTCCTGACGCGGATCGTCGCGCCGGGCGGCGAGGCGGCGCAGGAGCTCGCCCGCAGCGGCGTCGCCCCGGACGTGGAGGCGGCGGTCAGAGCGGAGATCGCGCGGGCCGCGGAGGACTACCGCGTCGACCTCGTCGACGAGACGTTCGTGCTCCGCCTCGCGCTGCACGTGCAGAACCTCCTGCGCCGCGCCGAGGAGAGCGCCCTCACCCGGAACCCGCTGACCCGCTCGCTGAAGACGACCTATCCGATGATCTTCGAGGTGGCGGTGTCGATCGCGAGCGGTCTGCACGACTGGCTCGGCACGCCCATCCACGACGACGAGATCGCCTACATCGCCATGCACGTCGGGGGACGGCTGGAGCGGAGCCGCAAGGCGGAGTCCATCCTCACCGCGACCATCGTCTGCCCCGGCTACTACGAACTCCACGAACTCCTGCGTTCGAGCGTGGACCGCTCGCTGGGTTCCGCGATCGAGGTCACCAGCGTCGTCACGAACGTCGACCCGGACTGGGCGTCGTTCGACACCGACCTCGTGCTGAGCACGATCGAACCCGGGGCTTCCGGCGACCGGTTCGTGCGCATCCAGCCGTTCCTCACGGACGCCGACGTCGACCGCATCCAGCAGGCCGCAGGGCGGCTGCGCCGCGGTCGACGGCTCGCCCGGCTCCGGGAGGAGCTCGCGCGCTACTTCCACCCCGATGCCTTCGTGCACCCGCTCCCTGACGAGGGCGAGGAGGCCATCATCCGGCAGCTCGGCGCGCCGCTGGTCCGCGCGGGGCTGATCGGAGACGACTACGTGGAGAACACGATCGTGCGCGAGCGCATGTCGTCCACAGCCTTCACCGACGCACTCGCCGTGCCGCACGCGCTGCAGATGACCGCGACCCGGACGGCGATCGCGCTCGGCGTCGCGGACGGGTCGGCGGCCTGGGGGGACGGACGCGTGCAGGTCGTCGCGCTCGCCGCCTTCAGCGAGAGCGACAGGGCGGCCTTCCAGACCGTGTTCGAGCAGCTCGTCGAGGTGTTCAGCGAGCGGGAGAGCGTGCAACGGATCGTCCGCCGCGGGGCGACCTTCGAGGGCTTCCTCGATGAGCTCGTCGCCGTGATCGACGGCTGAGACTCAGGCGTCGGGCGCGAGCACCAGGGCGAGCTGCGCGAGGACGCGCTCGGACGACGGGCCCGGCGGCGTCTCCAGGGTCACGGCGTCCCCGGGGGCGAGGGCGAGGTCCATCACCGCGAGGACGCTGCGCAGATCCACGGCCGTGCCGCCGGCGGTGCGCAGCGTGACCGGGAGCTCGTGCGCCTGCGCGAGGCGCACGAGCTCCGCGACCGGTCGTGCGTGCACCCCGTTGTGGGCGCTGACGACGACGTGGCGGACGGGCATGGTCAGGAGCGCTCGTCCAGGAGGACCCGGACACCGGCCTCCAGCTCGGCGACGGCGGACGCCGCACCCTCCGCGGAGTCGGCTGCGGCGTCGATGTAGACCTTGAGCTTCGGCTCCGTTCCGCTCGGGCGCACGATGACCCGGGATCCGTCGGAGAGCCGGTACCGCAGCACGTCCCCGGAGGGCTGCCCCGGTGCGCTCTGCAGCAGGTCCTCGGTCGACGCGATCGAGCGTCCGCCGATCTGCGTGGGCGGAAGCGAGCGCAGCGACAGCATCACCGTGCCGATGAGCGACAGGTCAGCCACCCGCACCGACACCTGGGAGCTCGCGAAGTGACCGTACGTGTCGCCCACCTCGCGGACGAGGTCGGCGAGGGTCAGCCCGCGCTCCTGCGCCTCGGCGGCCAGCCCGAGCACGGCGACCGCGGCGGAGATGCCGTCCTTGTCGCGCACGGTCTCGGGGTTGACGAGGTAGCCCAGGGCCTCCTCGAAGCCGAAGACGATGCCGGGCGCCCGCGAGATCCACTTGAACCCGGTGAGCGTCTCGTGGAAGTCCAACCCGTGGTGGGCGGCGATGGCGCCGAGCCCGGGGGAGGAGACGAGCGAGCACGCGAGCGAGGCCCCGGGAGTTCCGGCCGCGGCACGCGCGGCGCGGGCGCCGAGCAGCAGTCCGACCTCGTTGCCGGTCAGACGTCGCCAGCCGTCCGCGGCGGTGTCGTCGGGGACGGCCACGGCGAGCCGGTCGGCGTCCGGATCGTTGGCGAGGATGAAGTCCGCCTTCGCCCTCCGGGCCGTGGCGAACGCCAGGTCCATGGCGCCCGGCTCCTCCGGGTTGGGGAAGGACACCGTGCGGAACGTCGCGTCCGGGTGGAGCTGCTCGTCGACCACGATCGGCCGCGGGTAGCCGGCAGCGTCGAGGATGCGCGCGAACGTCTCCCAGCCGACGCCGTGCATCGCGGTGTAGACCCAGCGCAGGCGGCGGCCTGCCGCGGGTGCGGGGGCGACGGCCGCGGTGGCGGCGACGTAGGCCTGGACGAGATCCTCGCCCGCGGTCTCGTAGGCCGTGGACCGCGGCAGGGTCCGCACGTCTCCGCCGTCCGCGACGCGCTGGATGTGGGCGGCGATCTCGGCGTCGGCGGGAGCCACGATCTGCGAACCGTGATCCGCGCCGCCGAGGTACACCTTGTAGCCGTTGTCGTCCGGCGGGTTGTGGCTCGCGGTCACCATCACGCCGGCGTCGGCGCCGAGGTGCCGCACCGCGAAGGCCAGCACGGGGGTGGGGAGCAGGCGGGGGAGCAGGATCGCGCGCAGGCCGGCACCGGCGAACAGCTCCGCGGAGTCCTGGGCGAACACCCGGGAGTTGCGGCGGCCGTCGTAGCCGATCACCACGGTCGGGGTCGCGCCCGCGGCCCGCTCGCGCAGATACGCCGCGAAGCCCGCCGCGGCCTGGGAGACGAGCACCCGGTTCATCCTGTTGCTTCCCGCCCCGAGCGCGCCGCGGAGCCCGGCCGTGCCGAACGCGAGACGACTGCCGAAGCGGTCGTCGAGCTCCGCCGTGGCGGCCTCATCCCCGGAGGCGGCGCGGGTGATGATGCCGGCCAGCTCGTCGCGGGTCTGCGGGTCGGGGTCCTGGCGCAGCCAGGCGCGGGCCTGGGCGAGCCGCTCCTCGCTCACAGGGCCTCGACCACCCGGGCCAGCAGGTCGGAGATCACCGGCTCCGCCTCGCGTCCGGCCTCGATGACCTCGGCGTGGCTGAGCGGGGTCTGCTGGATCCCGGCCGCGAGGTTCGTGATGAGCGAGAACCCGAGGATCTCCATGCCGGCCTCGCGCGCCGCGATCGCCTCGAGAGCGGTCGACATGCCGACGATGTGGCCGCCGATGTGCTTGGCCATCTGCACCTCGGCCGGGGTCTCGTAGTGCGGGCCGCGGAACTGCGTGTAGACGCCTTCGTCGAGGGTGGGGTCGACGGTACGGGCGATGTCGCGCAGGCGCTTCGCGTAGAGGTCGGTGAGATCGATGAACGTCGCGCCCTCCAGCGGGGAGTCGGCGGTGAGGTTGATGTGGTCGCTGATCAGCACGGGCTGGCCGGGCTTCCAGGTCTCCCTGATGCCGCCGGCGCCGTTGGTGAGCACCATGATCTTCGCGCCGGTGGCTGCGGCGGTGCGGACGCTGTGCACGACCCGGCGGACGCCGTGGTCCTCGTAGTAGTGCGTGCGGGCACCGATGACGAGGACGTTCTTCCCGCCGGGCGTGCGGATGCTGCGCAGCGTGCCGACGTGGCCCTCCAGAGCGGGCTTCGAGAACCCGGTGACCTCGGTGGCGGGGATCGTCGCCACGGTCTCGCCGATGAGGTCGGCGGCCTTGCCCCAGCCGCTGCCGAGCGTGAGGGCGATGTCGTGCTTCTCGACGCCGGTCAGCCGCGCGATGTCGGCGGCGGCTTCGGCTGCGACCTCGAACGGGTTCGCAGAGGGGTCGTCGAGGGGGTTGCTGTGGGTTTCAGGCATGGATCCACTCTAGGAAGTGGCAGGCTCCGGTGCCAGGATTGCGGAAGAATGGAGAGCATGTCTTCCACCACTTTCGAGCGCACTCAGCGCGTCGCCGTCCTCGGCGGCGGACCCGGCGGTTACGAGGCGGCCCTGGCGGCCGCCCAGCTCGGAGCGGAGGTCACCCTCGTCGAGCGCGTCGGTGTCGGCGGATCCGCCGTGCTCACCGACGTGGTGCCCTCGAAGAGCCTCATCGCGACGGCGGACGCCGCGGTCGCCATCTCCGAGGCCAGCGACCTCGGCGTGAACTTCTACGCCAAGGGCGAGAACGGCAAGCCCCTGAAGCCGGAGATCGCCATCAACCTCGCGGCGGTGAACAAGCGCCTCGTGGCGCTGGCCGGTCAGCAGTCCGAGGACATGCGCACCACCCTCCTCGACGCAGGCGTGCGCATCCTCTCCGGTCACGGCCGTCTGGAGGGTCCGAACGCCATCGTCGTCTCCACGGGCGAGCGGGGCACCGACTTCGACCGCGTCGAGGCCGACACCATCGTCGTCGCGGTCGGCGCCTCGCCGCGCGAACTCGACTCCGCCAAGCCCGACGGCAAGCGCATCCTCACGTGGACCCAGCTCTACGACATGAAGGCGCTGCCCGAGCACCTCATCGTCGTCGGCTCCGGCGTGACCGGTGCCGAGTTCGCCTCCGCCTACATGAACCTCGGTGCGAAGGTCACGCTCGTCTCCAGCCGCGAGCAGGTCCTCCCCGGCGAGGACCAGGATGCGGCGCGCGTGCTCGAGAAGGTGTTCAAGCGCGGCGGCATGCAGGTGCTGTCCAAGTCGCGTGCCGAGAAGGTCGAGGTCACCGGAGACGGCGTCACGGTGACCCTGTCCGACGGTCGCACTGTCGAGGGCAGCCACTGCCTCATGGCCGTCGGCTCCATCCCGAACACGGCCGGCATCGGCCTGGAGGAGGCCGGCGTCGAGCTCGACGACTCGGGCCATGTCCGGGTGAACCGCGTCGCGCGCACCTCGGTGCCGAACGTGTACGCGGTCGGGGACTGCACGAACTTCTTCCCCCTGGCCTCGGTGGCCTCGATGCAGGGTCGCACGGCGGTGTTCCACGCGCTGGGCGACATCGTCATCCCGCTCGAGCTCATCAAGATCACCTCCAACATCTTCACCGCGCCGGAGATCGCGACCGTCGGCTACGGCGTCAAGGACGTGGAGGACGGCCTCGCGGACGGCATGGTCTACAAGCTCCCGCTCGCCGCCAACCCGCGCGCGAAGATGATGGGCATCAAGGACGGCTTCGTCAAGCTCATCGCGCGCAAGGGCTCCGGCACCGTGATCGGCGGCGTGATCGTGGCACCGAAGGCCTCCGAACTCATCTACCCCATCGCGATCGCGGTCGAACGTCGCCTCACCGTCGACCAGGTCTCCCGGGTCTTCGCCGCGTACCCCTCGCTGTCGAGCAGCATCACCGACGCGAGCCGCGCGATGCACCTCGTGAACATCTCCTGACCCGAGACCCCGCGCAATCGCCGAGACCCCGGGCTGCAGACATCTGCAGCCCGGGGTCTCGGCGTGAAAGCGGGGTCTCGCGTGTCAGGAGATCGTGTCAGGAGATCGTGAGGAGCTGGTGGCCGGCGGACACCGTGGTGCCAGCGGCGGCGTCGATGCTGCCGACGACGCCGTCCTTGTGCGCCTGCAGCGGCTGCTCCATCTTCATCGCCTCGAGGACGACGACGAGGTCGCCCTTGACGACCTGCTGCCCTTCCTCGACGGCGACCTTGACGACCGTGGCCTGCATCGGCGACTTCACCGCGTCGCCGGAGGCCCCGGCGTTGGCGACCGTGGCGTGGCTGCGACGCGACGGTGGCACCGCCGCAGGGCGTCCCGCGGTGCCGGGGGCGACGGCGACACGATCGGGCAGGCTGACCTCGAGCCGCTTGCCGCCGACCTCGACGACCACGGTGTGCCGGGCGTTCGCGGGGGCCGGAGCCTCGAGCTCGCCGTCCCACGCGGGGATGTCGTTGTCGAACTCGGTCTCGATCCACCGCGTATAGACGCCGAACGTCCCGTCCTCGGCCGTGAAGGCGGGGTCGCGGACGACCTTGCGGTGGAAGGGGATGACAGTGGGAAGGCCTGCGACCTCGAACTCGTCGAGGGCCCGGCGCGAGCGCTCCAGGGCCTCGGCGCGGTCCTTGCCGGTGACGATGATCTTCGCGAGCAGCGAGTCGAACGCGCCGGAGACCGCGTCCCCGGCGGTGACACCGGAGTCGAGTCGGATGCCGGGGCCGCCGAAGGTCTTGAAGACGTGGATGGGGCCGGGCTGGGGGAGGAATCCACGACCAGGGTCCTCGCCGTTGATGCGGAACTCGATGGAGTGGCCCTGCGGCTGGGGGTCGTCGTAGTCGATCGTGCCGCCGGCGGCGATGCGGAACTGCTCGCGGACGAGGTCGATGCCGGTGACCTCCTCGGACACGGGGTGCTCGACCTGGAGGCGGGTGTTCACCTCGAGGAAGGAGACCGTGCCGTCGGCGCCGATGAGGAACTCGCACGTGCCCGCACCGACGTAGCCGACCTCCTTGAGGATGGCCTTGGACGCCGAGTAGAGCTTCTCGTTCTGCTCGGGCGTGAGGAACGGGGCGGGTGCCTCTTCGACGAGCTTCTGGTGTCGACGCTGCAGCGAGCAGTCGCGGGTCGAGATGATGACGACGTTGCCCTCGGCATCGGCGAGGCACTGGGTCTCGACGTGCCGGGGCTTGTCGAGGTACTTCTCCACGAAGCACTCGCCGCGGCCGAACGCGGCGACCGCCTCGCGCGTGGCGGACTCGAACAGCTCCTCGACCTCGTCGAGCTCACGGGCGACCTTGAGGCCGCGACCGCCGCCGCCGTAGGCCGCCTTGATCGCGATCGGCAGACCGTACTCCTGCGCGAAGGCGACGACCTCGTCGGCACCGGAGACCGGGCCGGGGGTGCCGGGCGCGAGGGGCGCGCCGACCTTCTCGGCCACGTGGCGGGCGGTGACCTTGTCGCCGAGCGCCTCGATGGCCTCCGGCGAGGGGCCGATCCAGATCATCCCGGCGTCGATCACGGCGCGCGCGAACTCGGCGTTCTCCGCGAGGAATCCGTAGCCCGGGTGCACGGCGTCGGCGCCGGCGCGGCGGGCGACGGAGAGGATCTTCTCGATCTGGAGATAGGTCTCGGCGCTGGTCGCGCCACCGAGCGCATACGCCTCGTCAGCGAGGCGCACGTGCAGCGCGTCCCGATCCTGGTCGGCGTAGACGGCGACCGAGGCGATCCCGGAGTCACGAGCGGCACGGACGATGCGGACGGCGATCTCGCCGCGGTTGGCGACGAGCACCTTCGCGATTTCAGGCATGGTTGTCAGCCTAGCGAGTAGCATCCCGATACTTTTGACGACTCTCGACAAGAAAGAGGGAAAAACGTGGAGGGGAGTCTACGACCACAGATCCGTCCACCGCACTCCGAGATCGGCAGCGAGACGGCGCACGGTGGAGAGTGACATCCCCACGACGGTGGAGGGATCGCCCTCGACCCGGGTGATGAAGGCGCCGCCGAGGCTGTCCACGGTGAAGGCTCCGGCGACGTGCAGCGGTTCCCCCGATGCCACGTACGCGGCGATCTCCTCATCGCTGATGTCCTCGGCGAACGTCACGGCGGCCTCCGCGACAGCGGTCGCCTCGACGGGCTCGGCGCCGGGGGAGACGCGGAACACGGAGTGCCCGGAGTGCAGCACGCCGGTGGCGCCGCGCATCTCCTGCCACCGGCGCGTGGCCTCCTCCGGCGTGTAGGGCTTGCCGTAGACCCGGTCCCCGAGCGCGAACATGGAGTCCCCGCCGATCACGATGCCGTCGAACACGCCCTCGGCGGCCAGCCGCTCGGCGACGGCGGCGGCCTTGGCGCGAGCGAGCAGCAGCACGAGGTCGGCGGGTGCGACGGGGCCCATGCGCTCCTCCGCGGCGGCGGCCAGGGCGTCCTCGTCCACCTCCGGCGACAGCGTGAGGGGTTCGATGCCGGCCTGACGCAGCAGCATGAGCCGGGCGGGGGATGTCGAGGCGAGGCAGACGCGCATGGAGACCACCGTATCCTCGAAGGATGACTTCCTCCGCAGCCGACGTGCTCGATCTCGACATCACCGGCATCGCCCACGGAGGCACCTTCATCGCCCGTCACGACGGTCGCGTGGTCTTCGTCTCCGATGCGATCCCGGGGGAGCGCGTCCGTGCCCGCCTGCTGGATCCGTCCGCCGGCGCCGGCGAGCCCGACACCCGCAGCTTCTGGCGCGCCGAGACGATCGAGGTCCTCGAGGCCTCTCCGCATCGGCGGCCGCATATCTGGCCGGAGGCGGACGTCGCGCACGACCCCGCCCAGCGGCCCGGGGGCGCCGACCTGGGGCACATCGACCTCGAGCAGCAGCGCGTGCTCAAGCGTCAGGTGCTGGCGGAGGCGTTCGACCGCTTCGCCGGACCCGGTCTCGAGGCGCCGGAGATCGAGGCCGTGGAGTCCGGGGATGGGACGGGGTGGCGCACGCGGGTGACCCTGCATGTGGACGACGAGGGACGGATCGGCCCCTTCGCGGCCCGCAGCCACCGCGTCGTCCCGGTGTCGACGCACCCGCTCGCCCGCCCCGCGATCGCCGAGCTCGCCCTGGACCTGCAGGGCGAGCAGGCCGGACGCATCGAGCTCGTGGAGCCCGCGGACGGCCGGGTGCGCATCCTCCGCCACCCCGAGGCCGAGCGGCGCTCACCGCGGGATCGTCGTCCTCGGCCGACACCCGAGGTCATGCAGGAACGCGTCGGTGACCGCACGTTCGACGTCGACGCCGGAGGGTTCTGGCAGGTGCACCCCCGTGCCGCCTCCGTCCTCGACGGTGCCGTGTACGGGCTGCTCGACGGGCATGTGGAGCCGGACGCGACGCACTACGACCTGTACGGCGGCGTCGGCCTCTTCGCGCGGACCCTCGCGGATCTCGGCGGCACCGATGTCGTCACGGTGGAGTCCAGCCGCCGGGCGACGCAGCACGCCGCCGCGAACCTCGCCCCGCTCGACGTGACGGCGGTCACGGCTCGCGTCGACCGCTTCCTGCAGCAGCCTCGACGCGGAGGCGTCACGGGAGCCGTCGTGCTCGATCCGCCGCGGTCGGGGGCCGGGCGGGCGGTCGTGGAGGGCGTGCATGCGCTGAGTCCGTCCGCGATCGCCTACGTCGCCTGCGACCCGGTGGCCCTCGCCCGCGACCTCGGCACCTTCCGCGGCCTGGGGTGGGAGGTCGGTGCCCTCCGCGGCTTCGATCTGTTCCCGCACTCGCATCACTTCGAGGTCGTCGCCCTGCTCACCCGGTGAGCGCATTCCCGACCCCGGGTCCGCGACTCACTAGGCTGTGGGCATGAGCACCGTCGCCCTCATCGACGACCACGAGTCCGTCCGCCTCGGCCTCGAGGCCGCGTGCGCCAGGGACGGGCAGACCGTCGTGTTCACCGGGAGCACGGTCGGCTCCTACCTCGTGTGGCGCTCGTCCACGGGCGCTCCGCCCGCAGACGTCGTCGTGCTCGACCTCACGCTGGGGGACGGGACGACGGTCACGGAGAACGTCGTGTCCCTCGTCGCCGACGGCGCCAGCGTGGTGATCCACAGCGTCGCCGACCGTCCGGCAGCCGTCCGCGAGGCGCTGGCGGCCGGCGCGGCCGGAGTCGTCAGCAAGTCCTCCGCCCTCGACGACGTGCTGGATGCGATCCGCACCGTGGCGCAGGGTGAGGCTCTGAACAACGTCGAATGGGCCAGCGCGGTCGACGGCGACCGCGCGTTCGCCGACGCCCAGCTGTCCACCCGGGAGCGGGAGGTGCTCCGCCTGTACGCGACCGGCCTGCCCCTGAAGGCCGTGGCCGAGCGCCTGGGCGTCGCGTACTCCACGGCGAAGGAGAACATCACCCGGATCCGGGTGAAGTACGTCGAGGTCGGTCGGCCGGCGCCCACCAAGGTCGATCTGCTGCGGCGCGCGATGGAGGACGGCATCGTGACGGCCGATGGGGCGCCGAGTGCCCGCTGAGCCGCTGAGCGTCCGCGACGCCTGGAGCAAGATCCCGTCTCCCGGCAGCGCGGAGAACGGCTTCGAGCGGTTCACCGGGAAGCGGATGGAGCGCATCCTCGCGATCGTCGTCGCCCTGGGCTCCGCCGTGCTCGGGGCGCAGGCGCTGATCGCGGCCGTGCACACGATGTCCCGCGCGGACGTGCCGCACATCGCGATGCTCATCGCCGTGTTCGTGCCGTTGGCGGCGATGCTCGTGGCCTGCCTGGTCGGACGCGGCGTGCGCCTGGCCGCGGGGGTCTTCGCCGTCGTGTACGTCCTCGCGCTCGCGGCATGGCCGGTCGTCGTCGATCCCACCGACAAGGTGGCGGGGGACCAGCCGTGGATCTTCTTCCTCGTGAACGTCGGGGTCGTGGCGGCGATGCTGGCCTTCCCCGTGCGGCTGCAGTTCGCGTGGGCGGTCGGGGTGCCGTTCGTCTACGGGTACGTGCGTCTGGTGCAGGGCGACTTCTCGCGGGAGTTCTGGGTGACCACGGCGTTCGACGTCTCCTTCACGCTCATCCTCGGCGTCGTGATCGTCTCGCTCGGCTGGATGTTCCGCTCGGTCGCCGCGGGCGTGGACGAGGCGCGGGGCACGGCGGTGGCGTCGTATGCGACGGCGGCGGCCGCCGCGGCGGCGGAGGAGGAGCGTGTGGCGATGTCGGCGCTCATGCACGACAGCGTGCTGGCCGCACTCATCGCCGCCGAACGCGCGGAGGGCGAGCGGGCGAGAGAGCTCGCCGTGGCGATGGCGCGGGAGGCGCTCACGCGGCTCGCGAACACGGAGGCGGCGGTCGCGGAGGAGGGCAGCGATGAGCCGGTGGGCGCCGCGCAGATCGTCGTGGAGCTGCGACGGGCCCTCTCCGAGCTCGGCGCGGACGCGATCGTGGAGGAGCGTGGCGGGAGCGGCCTCATCCCGGGGCGCGCAGCGAGGGCTCTCGTGCTCGCGGCGCGGCAGGCGATCGGCAACGCGGTCGCACACGCCCACGGGCGCGGCCTGCACATCCTCGTGGTCGGTCACGGCGACGAGGGCATCGCCGTGACGGTCTCCGACACCGGGAACGGGTTCGACGTCGACACGATCGGTCCGGATCGGCTCGGCATCCGCGCCTCCATCCTCGCCCGTATGGCCGGTGTCGCCGGCACCGCGCGGATCTCCTCCGACGAGGGCGGCACCGTCGTCACCCTGGGCTGGGAGCGCTCATGAACCGGACCGTGCGGAGTGTCGCGACCTCGCTCGCCGTCGGGTTCGCGCTGTACTTCGTCGCCCGCGGGATCTGGTGGATCGAGCAGCCGACGGCACCGCTGCTCATGGTCCTCGCGATCGCCGCGTACCTCGTCGTGGTGAACATCGCGATCCTCGGCAGCCCGGCCACGGTCCGGATGCCGCTGTGGTCGGCGCTCCTCGCGCTGGCCGTGAGCGCGGTGATCCCCGCGCTCGTGACCCTCTCGCTGGAACCGGACGATCGCACGGCGCCGTTCGCCACCTGGTACATCGGCGCTCTCGGGCTGCTCGGCGTGGTGTGCGTGGTCCGGCGCCGGCCCTGGGTGGGCTGGACGACGCTCGCCGTGCTCGTCGTCTCCGCGTCGCTCGCGCTGGGCATGGGCGTGGCGATGAACCTCGGCGTGGTGGGCTCGATCATGTGGGTGGCGGTCGCCCAGCTGCTGGTGATGTTCTGGGATCGCGCCGTCAGCGACACGGAGCGCCTGTCCGAGATCCAGCAGGCCGTGTCGGCCTGGCATGCGACGCAGCGCGTCCGCCAGCGCGAGCGTCGGCTGCGGACGCAGTTCGCCCTCGCGGTCGCCGGCCCGATCCTCAGCAGGGTGGTGGCCTCACGCGGGCTGCTCGACGACGACGAGCGCCTGGAAGCCCGGCTCGCTGAGGGACGTCTGCGCGACGAGCTGCGCGGCGCGGACCTGTTGAACGACGACGTCCGCAATGCGATCGACGCCGCGCGCCGCCACGGTGCCTCGGTGACCGTGTTCGACGAGGGTGGGCTCGACGGCGTGGACGAGGGGCGGCGCATGGAGATCCGGGACGAACTCGCGGCGGTCCTGCGCAGCGCGGGTACCGGCCGGATCATCATCCGCTCCGCACGGGATCCGCTCGTCGCGGTGACCGTCGTCGGCCGCGCGGGCCTGCGGGCCTCGGACGACGACTCCGTGGACCTGTGGCACGAGATCGCCAGACAGCGGCGTGAGACCGCCTCCGACGCACGGAAGTGAGAGTGGGCGAGGGGCGGCGAATCCGCCTGCCCCTCGCCGTGCGGACAGTTACCCGAAAACCGTCCGCTGGTGGCCGGTCAGCGTCTGTCTACCCTGGGACAGAGAGACCAGCCGAACGCGAAGCGTCCCCTTCAGTCTGCGGGGTCGTGCAACGGTTGTCTGTAGGTATTTTGGGGGACAAAACACGACGACCCGATTCAGCCGGCGAAGCGTCCCCAGGGGATGTCGCGACGCAGCGGTCGGCGCAGCGGGCGCTGCGTGCGCGTCCACGCCGACACCCGCGGCTCCTCGACCGTCGCCTCCGCCTGCTCGGTCTCGTAGGCGTCGCCGAGCACCGCGATGAGGGCCGCGAGTTCCTCCTCCGTGGCGGCGCCGCGCGTGATCTCCAGAAGGAGCGGCGCGGGGGCCGTCCCGTCGACGGCGGATTCCTGCGCGCTCACAGCGGGATGTTCCCGTGCTTCTTCGGCGGCAGCTCTGCGCGCTTGCCGCGGAGCGCGCGCAGCGCCTTCGCGATCGCGACGCGTGTGTTCGCCGGTTCGATGATGCCGTCGAGCTCGCCGCGCTCGGCCGCGAGGAAGGGCGAGGCGACGTTGTAGGTGTACTCGTTGGCCAGACGCGTGCGGACCGCCGCCACGTCCTCGCCGGCTTCCTCCGCCTTGCGGATCTCGCCGCGATAGAGGATGTTGACGGCGCCCTGGCCGCCCATCACGGCGATCTCCGCGGTGGGCCAGGCGAGGTTCACGTCGGCGCCGAGCTGCTTCGACCCCATGACGATGTACGCGCCGCCGTACGCCTTGCGCAGGATCACCGTCACGAGCGGCACGGTGGCCTCCGCGTACGCGTAGAGGAGCTTGGCGCCGCGGCGGATGACGCCTGTCCACTCCTGGTCGGTGCCTGGCAGGTATCCCGGCACGTCGACGAGGGTCACGATCGGCAGCGAGAATGCGTCGCAGAACCGCACGAACCGGCTCGCCTTCTCGCCGGCCTCGATGTTGAGCGTGCCCGCCATCTGGGACGGCTGGTTGGCGATGATGCCGACCGAGCGGCCCTCGATGCGGCCGAAGCCGATGACGATGTTGGGAGCGAACAGCGGCTGCACCTCGAGGAAGTCGCCGTCGTCGACGACATGCTCGATCACCGTGTGGATGTCGTACGGCTGGTTCGGGGAATCCGGGATGAGCGTGTTGAGCGTGCGGTCGGCGTCGGTCGTCTCGAACTCGAACGCGCTCTCGTAGGACGGCAGCTCCGCCATGTTGTTGTCCGGCAGGAATCCGAGGAGCGTGCGGGCATAGTCGATCGCGTCGTCCTCGTCCTCCGCGAGGTAGTGGGCGACACCGGAGCGCGTGTTGTGCGTGTAGGCGCCGCCGAGCTCTTCCATGCCGACGTCCTCGCCGGTGACCGTCTTGATCACGTCGGGCCCGGTGACGAACATCTGGCTGGTCTTGTCGACCATGATGACGAAGTCGGTGAGGGCGGGCGAGTAGACGGCGCCGCCGGCGGCCGGGCCCATGATGATCGAGATCTGCGGGATCACGCCGGAGGCGCGGGTGTTCAGACGGAAGATCTCGCCGTACTTGCCGAGCGCGACCACACCCTCCTGGATGCGCGCCCCGCCGGAGTCGAGGATGCCGATGCAGGGCATGCCGCCGGCCAGGGCGAACTCCATGACCTTGACGATCTTCTCGCCGGCGACCTCGCCGAGCGACCCGCCGAAGGTCGAGAAGTCCTGCGAGTACACCGCCACGGTGCGGCCGTGGATGGTGCCGACGCCGGTGACGACGGAGTCGCCGTAGGGGCGCGAGCGGTCCATCCCGAACGCGGTGGTGCGGTGGCGCACGTACTCGTCGAACTCGACGAAGCTGCCGGGGTCGACGAGGAGTTCGATGCGCTCGCGGGCGGTCATCTTGCCCTTCGCGTGCTGCTTCTCCTTCGCCTTCGCCTCGGCGTCGACGACGGCCTCGGTGTAGCGAGCGCGCAGGTCCGCGATCTTGCCGGCGGTGGTAAAGGGGTCGGGCTTGTCCGTCACGGATTCCACCCTAGCGTCGGGTCCGCGCCGTCTGTTGGATGATCGGCACAACGGGCCGGCGGATCCTTTGGCGAGGTGCGCGACCCCTCACGTCCCGGTCGCGTCGGAACCCGGGCGCGGCGGCAGATCGTGGTCGCCGTCGCTATCGCCCGCCTCGATCTCGTCCGCCGCATGCTCACGCCGGCGTCCGGCGATCTCACCCACCCGATGACCGACCCACCCCGCTCCGCGCGCCACGGTGCCGGCGGCTCCCGCGACGGCGGTGCCGGCGTAGCGCGCCCCCCGGAGCATCCGCAGCTCCACCTTCTCGGCGCCGGGCACGGGCTCCAGCTCGGCGGGGAGGGTGAGCGGCGCGGCGCCGAACGCGCGGTGGGACGTGGTGAGCACCCGGCGGCCGAGGATGTGGTTGCCCGCCCCGCCGATGGCCGCGCCGATCCCGAAGGGCATCGCCTTGCCGATGAACGAGGCACCGCCCCTGGCCGCGAACTGCTTCACGAACATCCCCTTGAGCTGGTCCACCAGGGGTCCCACCGCGGCGCGGGGCAGCGACTTCGTCACCATCTCGCCCCAGTACGCCGAGCGGCTGCCCCCGCGCCCCGCCACCTGCCGGGCGAGCTGGCCGACGAGGTCGACGCCCTCCTTGCCGAGCATGAGCGTCATGACGAGAGCGCGTGCGCGGTCGGGGTTGCCGACCGCGATGCCGTGCACCTCGGCCACCGACTGCGCGAAGAGGGCCGTGGACTCCACGAATCCCACGGTCTCGACGCCGGAGAGCGCGAGCGTGATCCCGGTGCCGATGCCGGGCACGACGGCGGTCGCCCCCACCGCGGCCCCACCCGTCGTGACGGCCGCGAGGTAGCGCCGCTCCAGGATCCGGATGATCTCGTCGGGCGTCGCGTGGGGGTTGCGGAGCCGGATGCTGCGGATGTGGGCGAGCACCAGCGGCCGCTGGATCGACAGGACCCGATCGAGCCCGCGCACCATCATGGGGTGCTCGGGGGAGCCGACCGGGGGTACGGCCTTGTCCCACGGGGCGTCGTCCGGCAGGGAGTGGATCTTGTGCACCTTGGGGGCCATGCGCCGATCCTATGGAGCCCGTCCGCGAAAACACCGAGAGCCCCGGTCCGTGGCGGAACGGGGCTCTCGGAGGGGAGCGTCACACGAAGAGGTTCGCGCGCTCCAGGTCCTCTGCGAAGTCGACCTCGACCGCGTACAGGTCGGAGACGTCCATCGGCTCGAGCAGCAGGCCGTCCTCGGCGATCGCCAGCTCGAGGCCGCGCTCGAAGTAGTCCTGGTCCTCGACGCGCTGCAGCTGGCGCATGAACGCCTTCTTGAAGCCCGACGAGATGTAGTTGATGCCGACGGCCTCGCCCAGGCCGCCCTTGACCGACTTGGACAGCTCCTTGATGAAGCCCTCCGCGGTGACGGTGTACTTCACCTCTTCATCGCTGACCTTGGCGGTGTTGACGGTGACGAACGACTGGTCGCGCTCGATGTATGCGGCGGCGCGGCCGAGGATCATCGGGTCGAAGACGACATCGCCGTTCATCCACAGCACGCCGCTCTTGCCGGTGGCGCCCAGGGCGCGCAGCAGGCTCTTCGACGTGTTCGTCTCGTCGTAGCGCTCGTTGTGGACGTAGTTCACCGAGGGGAAGGCCTCGATGATGGTCTCGGCGCGGTAGCCCACCACCGTGGTGATGCGTGCGTCGGAGCCGAAAGCGGCGCGGATGTTGTCGTGCTGCTGGCCCATGATCGTGCGGCCGTCGTTGAGCTCGGTGAGCGGCTTGGGCAGCGCGCGGCCGAGGCGAGAGCCCATGCCGGCTGCGAGGATGACGGTCTGAAGACTCACGAATACTCCTAAGGAAGTTGTGTTCACGGTCGGTTCACCGACCAGACACTTCGTCGTGCCGGGGATCATGCTAGCGATTCCCCCTGAGAACCCCGGGGCCAGGCGGGCCCCGTTGCCATTTCGTGATCGAGTACACACGCAACGCACAGGGACGACAACCCCCTTGCGGAAAGCGCCGGGGAGGGATCCGGTTGCGGAATGTCGCGTGGGGCCTTGGCTCTCAGCCACCCGTTGATACCGTAGGACGGTGACTTCCTCCCCTGATGACCCCACCCCCCAGGCAGAGGGAGCCGAGACTCCGACCGAGGCCTCCGCGCCCGCTCGGAAACCGGCCGCCAAGAGACCTGCCGCGTCCACCGCCGCGAAGAAGTCGACCTCGGCCTCGGCCAAGGCGCAGACGGCCGCAGCGGACAAGCCGGCTGCGAAGAAGCCCGCGGCCGCGAAGAGCACCGCGGCGAAGTCTGCTGCGGCGAAGACCACGGCTGCGAAGAGCACCGCGGCGAAGTCTGCTGCGGCGAAGACCACGGCCGCGAAGACCGCGGCTCCGAAGTCGGCAGCTGCGAAGACGACGGCCGCCACACCCTCCGCCGCGAAGACCACGGCCGCGAAGTCCACCGCGGCGAAGTCCTCCACTTCGACGAGGACTGCCGCGGCGAAGAAGCCGACCGCCGCGCGGACGGCGAGGCCCGCACCGACCAAGGCGGCAGCCGAGAAGGCCGCGCCCACGGCTGAGGTCGTGGTCGAGCCCACCCCCGCGGCGAGTGTCGATCCCGCGACCGCTCCAGCAGGCGCTCGCACGGCGTCCGCCGCCCGCGCGGCTGCCGCGAAGAACACGGCTGCACGCTCGACCGGCTCGAAGCGTCCGGCCGCGACGTCGACGAAGGCGGCGAGCACATCGGCGGCCAAGACGGCTGCGGCCAAGGCCGCCGCGGCGAAGACCGCTGCCGCGAAGGCCTCGGCGGCCAAGACGACGGCCAAGACCACCGCCGCCAAGACCGCTGCGGCGAAGGCAGCCGCGGCGAAGGCGGCCGCGGCGAAGGCCGCCGAAGACGAGGCAGCGAAGGCCGCCGAAGACGAGGCCGTGAAGGCCGAGGCCGCGGAGGCCCAGGCGGCTGAGGTCGGGACCGTCGAGTCCGCAGCCGCAGAGGTGAGCACGGCCGAGACGCAGCCGGAGGAGTCCGGCGCGGTGCAGGCGCAGACCGTGGCCGCAGAGACCGTCGAGACGGACGAGGCCGGCACCTCGTCCGTCGAGACGGCGACACCGGCCCGAGACACCGCCGAGGAAGCGACGCCGGTCGAGGAGCCTGCTGCGGCGGAGTCCGTGGTGGAGGTGTCGGACACCGCGCTGCCGGTGACCAAGGAGCCCGCGCCCGATGACCGGCGCGTCGCGGAGGTGGAGACCGTCGAGGTCGTCGAAGCGGTGATCGCCGAGGAGCCCCCGACCGAGGCCGATGACTCGGCGGCAGCCGAGCCCGCCACCGAGGCGATCCGCATCCGCGGTCTCGTGAAGCAGTTCGGCGAGAACCGCGCGGTCGACGGCATCGACCTCACCGTGCCCGCGGCCTCCTTCTACGGCATCGTCGGCCCCAACGGCGCCGGCAAGACCACGACCCTCTCGATCGTCGCGGGTCTCCTGCGCGCGGACGAGGGCAGCGTCCTCATCTGCGGCATCGACCAGGCGGCCGAGCCCCTGGCGGCGAAGCGCGTCATGGGCGTCCTGCCCGACCGGCTGCGCACCTTCGACCGGCTCACCGGCCGACAGCTGCTGTATTACTACGGGCTGCTGCGTGGGCTCTCCGCCGACGTCATCGAGAAGCGCACCGGCGACCTCGCCAGGGCCTTCGACCTCGGCGACGCCCTGAATCGGGTCGTGTCGGACTATTCCGCGGGCATGACGAAGAAGATCATGCTCGCCGGCGCGATGATCCACTCTCCGCGCGTCCTCGTTCTCGACGAACCGTTCGAATCCGTCGATCCGGTCTCCTCCGCCGTGATCCTCGACATCCTCCGCGCCTACGTCTCGCACGGCGGCACGGTGATCCTGTCGAGCCACGGGATGGATCTCGTCGAGCGCGTGTGCTCCCGGGTGGCCATCATCGTCAACGGTGAGGTGCTGGCCGAGGGCACGATCGACGAGGTGCGCGCGGGACAGACGCTCGAATCGCGCTTCGTGGAGCTCGCAGGTTCCAGCGGAGAGGTGGAGGGGCTCGAGTGGCTGCACACGTTCTCCGACTGAGGTTCGCGCTTCTCCTGGGCGCCCTGCGCGGGGAACACCGGGCGCGCACCCTGCTCTCCTTCGGCGCGGTCGTCGCGGTCACCGTGGTGGTCTGCGTGGCGGTCTTCAGCCTCGGCGACGCGCCGGTGCCGGTCTCCCAGGCCGTGACGGTGCTCGGTGGCGCTGCCCTTCTGCTCGGCTTCCTCGTGGGGCCGCTGCTCGTGGGAGCCGTCGATCAGCTCGACCCGCGGCGCTTCGCGGTGTTCGGCGTCGACGAGCGGAAGATGCCAGGGGTGCTGGCGCTCGCGTCGCTGGTCAGCGTGCCGAGTCTCGCGCTCCTCGCGGTCTACATCAGCGTGACGGTCGTCGCGATCCGCGCCGGCGCGCCGTGGGTGCCGGCCGTCCTCCTGGCGGTGATCGGGCTGCTGTCGACCATCCTCCTCTCCCGGGTCGGGATGGCGCTCAATGCGCTCCTGCTCCCGGAGCGTCGTTCCCGGGAACTCACCGCGCTGTTCGCCCTGGCCCTGATCGTCATCGCGTTCCCGGTCGCCGTGTTCCTCGGCTCCCTCCGCTGGGACGGTGAGGTGCCGGCGTCACTGGCGACCCTGACCTCGGTGATCGGCTTCACCCCGCTCGCCGCCTCGCCGGCGGCGATGTTCGCGGCGGCCGAAGGCGAGACGGCTGCGGCGTGGGGAAGCGGACTGGTGGCTGCCGTCACCCTCGCGCTGCTGTGGTTCGCCTGGACCTGGTTCGTACGGCGCCTGCTGACGACGACCGAGCGTCCGGTGGCGGCGCGCGAGCGCAGCGGACTCGGCTGGTTCGGCCTGCTGCCCTCCAACGCCTTCGGCGCCATCGCGTCGCGAAGCCTCGTGTACTGGCTGCGCGACCGCCGGTACATCATGAACATCATCGTCGTGCCCGTGGCGGGCGTGCTGACGGTGTTCCCGCTGATCGTCGCGGGCGTGCCGGTCGAGATCGCCGCCCTCGTCCCCGTGCCCGTCATGGCCCTCTTCTTCGGATGGCTGCCCCACAACGACGTCGCCTACGACTCGACGGCCCTCTGGACGCACGTCGCGAGCGGTGTCCGCGGGGTTCCGGACCGTCTCGGACGCCTGGTGCCGGTGCTCCTGGTCGCCGTGCCGGTGCTGGCGATCGCCGTACCGCTCTCGCTCCTGCTGGCCGGGCGCTGGAGTCTTCTCCTCCCGCTCGTCGGCCTCGGTGCGAGCCTGCTGTTCTCCGCCCTCGGCATCTCCAGCGTGGTGTCGGTGGTGGCGCCGTACGCGGTCTCCCGTCCGGGGGACAGCCCGTTCCAGCAGCCGCAGCGCCCGACCTCCCGAGGGATCTACGGCCCGGCGGCGGCGTTCCTCGGTGCGATCGTCCTGAGCGTGCCCACCATCTGGCTGTTCGGTGCGAGCATCGTCGCCGATCCGGGCTTCGCGCCGGCGGCTTTCTGGGTCGGCATCGCCACCGGCATCGTCGCCTTCATCGGAGGAGCCGTGATCGGCGGACGCATCTTCGAGCACAGCGGCGAACGTCTGATGGAGTTCGTCGAGACCGCGTGAGACCGCCCCGCCGAGGCGGAGACGCGGCTAGAATCGCGGGATGAGTACTCCGCTGGACAGCCCCGATCAGGGCGGCGTGGCAACGCTTGATCGCGAACTGGAAGAGCTCCTCCGCGAGGAGAACATCGAACCGGGCGACCACGAGCGCTTCTCGCACTACGTCAAGAAGGACAAGATCCTCGAGTCGGCGATCACAGGCAAGCCCGTCCGCGCGCTCTGCGGCAAGAAGTGGACGCCGGGCCGTGATCCGGAGAAGTTCCCGATCTGCCCGACGTGCAAGGAGATCTACGAGTCGATGGTCGGCTGACCGCCGTCGCTCGGCCCCGCTTCAGTCCGCCTCGACGTAGACCGTCGGGATCGCCGGATCGGACTTGCTGAGTGCCAACGCACGCACCGGCAGCTCTTCACGGACACGCAGGTGATGCGCGCGGGCGGCTGCCGTCCCTGCGGCGCCCTCGAAGGCGGTCTCGATCTCTCCGCCCTCGACGAGGGTGACCTGGAGCGGTCGGCCGTCCGGGTGCTCGGCAGGCGTGTCCAGCGCCTCGAACCCGTCCGAGACGACGACCGTCTCCGCCGCGGCGACCCCGTCGCTGAGCGTACGGAACGCCGCCTTGCGGCCACCGAACGACGCCTTGTCCGCGGACGCCTTGGCGACCCCGACCCACGAGCCGTCGGCGTCCTGCCGGGCGACGAGCTTGTAGACCATGCTCGCCGTGGGGTATCCGGAACCGGTCACGACGGAGGTGCCGACGCCGTACGCGTCCACGGGGGAGGCCGCCAGCGCGGCGATCGCGTACTCGTCGAGGTCGCTCGTGACCGTGATGCGGGTCTCGGTGGCGCCGAGCTCGTCCAGTTGCGCTCGGACCTCGGCGGCGACGGTCGGCAGGTCACCGGAGTCGATGCGGACGCCGCCGAGCCCGGTCCCGGCCACCCGGATCGCCGTCTCGACGCCGGTGCGGATGTCGTAGGTGTCGACGAGGAGCGTCGTGTCCACGCCCATGCTCTCGACTTGAGCACGGAAGGCGTCCTCCTCGCTGTCGTGCAGCAGCGTCCACGAGTGCGCAGCGGTGCCCATGGTCGGGATTCCCCAGGCGCGGCCGGCCTCGAGGTTGCTCGTGGCGCTGAACCCGGCGATGTACGCCGCCCGTGCTGCGGCGACAGCGGAGCGCTCGGCTGCCCGCCGGGAGCCCATCTCGGCGAGAGGACGCTCGCCGGCGGCGATGCTCATGCGGGCCGCGGCCGTGGCGACCGCGGAGTCGTGGTTGAGGACGCTCAGGGCGAGCGTCTCCAGGACGACGGCGTCCGCGAACGATCCCTCGACCGTGAGGATGGGCGACCCGGGGAAGTAGAGCTCGCCCTCGCGGTAACCCCGGATCGTGCCGGTGAAGCGATAGCGCTCGAGGGAGGCGAGGGTGTCGGCGTCGACGACCCGCTCGTCGCGGAGGAAGCGCAGCTCGTCGTCGCCGAAACGGAAGTCGCGCAGCAGGCCGAGCAGTCGTCCGGTTCCGGCGACGACGCCGAAGCGGCGTCCGCCGGACAGGCGTCGGGAGAAGAGCTCGAAGACACTCGGGCGGGAGGCGGTGCCGTCCCGGAGCGAGGCGGCGAGCATCGTGAGCTCGTAACGGTCGGTGAGCAGCGCCGTCGACGTGGTCATGCGCTCAGCTTAGTGAGGCCGTGATGCACGAGGCGGCGCGCACGCGGGTAGGCTGGGGAGTCATGAACGACGCGCCCATCGGGATCTTCGACTCCGGTGTCGGCGGGCTCACGGTGGCCAGGGCCATCCGCGCCCAGCTGCCCCGCGAATCGTTCGTCTACATCGGTGACACCGCCCACTCGCCGTACGGCCCCAAGCCCATCGCCGACGTCCGGCGCTATGCGCTCGAGGTGCTCGACACCCTGGTCGACCAGGGCGTGAAGATGCTGGTCATCGCCTGCAACACGGCGTCGGCGGCGATGCTGCGCGACGCACGCGAGCGCTACGACGTGCCGGTGGTCGAGGTGATCGGCCCCGCCGTGCGCCGCGCGGTGTCGACCACGAGGAACGGCCGTGTCGGTGTGATCGGCACGGTCGGCACGATCGGTTCGCGGGCCTACCAGGACATGCTCGAGGTGAACGAGCGCCTGCAGGTGTTCACCGCCGCGTGCCCCCGGTTCGTCGAGTTCGTCGAGGCCGGTGTCACCGGCACCCCCGAGGTGCTGGCCGTCGCCGAGGAGTACCTCGCGCCACTGCGCGAGGCCGACGTGGACACGCTCGTCCTCGGGTGCACGCACTATCCGTTCCTCCGCGGCGCCATCAGCTACGTCATGGGGGAGGGCGTGACACTGGTCTCCAGCGACGACGAGACCGCGGGCGACGTCTACCGCCAGCTCGTCCGCGGCGATCTGCTGGCGCCGGCCGATGCCACCGCCACCTACGTCTACGAGGCCACGGGCGACTCCGCCGACGACTTCACGGCGCTCGCCAACCGCCTCATGGGCCGCGAGGTGCGCGACGTGCAGCTCGTCCAGACCGGCGTCATCACGCTTCCCGATTCCGCCCTCGACGCGCGCTGAGCCCGTCGCTCCATCCCCGACCGAGAGAAGCTCATGACCGACATCGTCCGCGCCGACGGCCGTTCCACCTCGCAGCTGCGCGAGATCACCATCGAGCGCGGCTGGAGCGCGCAGGCCGAGGGGTCGGCCCTCATCAGCTTCGGCGGCACGAAGGTGCTGTGCACCGCCTCGTTCACGAACGGCGTGCCCCGGTGGCTCACCGGCAAGGGCAAGGGCTGGGTCACGGCCGAGTATGCGATGCTCCCGCGAGCGACGAACAGCCGCAACGACCGGGAGAGCGTGAAGGGCCGCATCGGCGGTCGGACGCACGAGATCTCCCGACTCATCGGCCGCGCGCTGCGCGCCGTCGTCGACACCAAGGCGCTCGGCGAGAACACCATCGTCATCGACTGCGACGTGCTCCAGGCCGACGGTGGCACCCGCACCGCGGCGATCACCGGCGCCTATGTCGCCCTGGCCGACGCGATCGAGTGGGGCCGGGAGAAGAAGTTCATCGGCAAGAACTCGACGCCGCTGCTCGACTCCGTCTCCGCGGTGTCCGTCGGCATCGTGGACGGGGAGCCGATGCTCGACCTCGCCTACGTCGAGGATGTCCGCGCCGAGACCGACATGAACGTCGTCGTGACCGGCCGCGGCCTGTTCGTCGAGGTGCAGGGCACGGCCGAGGGGGCCCCGTTCGACAAGCGTGAGCTCGACGCGCTCCTCGACCTCGGCGTCGCCGGCTGCGCGGACCTGAAGGACCGGCAGCTCGCCGCGCTGGCAGGAGCCTGAGCATGCGCGTCGTCCTCGCGACCCACAACCCGCACAAGGTGGCGGAGTTCCAGCAGATCGTGCAGCAGACACGGCCCGACCTGGAGGTCGTCGGCTACGACGGCCCCGAGCCGGTCGAGGACGGCGTGACGTTCGCTGAGAACGCGCTCCTCAAGGCGCGAGCGGCCGCCGCACACACCGGCCTCGCGGCGCTCGCCGACGACTCCGGCATCTGCGTGGACGTGCTGGGCGGGTCGCCCGGAGTGTTCTCGGCGTACTGGGCCGGTCAGAAGAAGGACGCCGCGGCGAACCTGGAGCTGCTGCTCGATCAGCTGCGCGACATCGCCGACCCTCATCGCTCCGCGCACTTCACCTCGACCATCGCGCTCGTCCTCCCGGACGGTCGCGAGCACGTCGTGGAGGGGATCTGGCCAGGACGCCTCGCCCACGAAGCCTCCGGAGCCGGGGGCTTCGGCTACGACCCGGTCTTCATCCCGGACGGTCAGCCGGCCGGCGCGGAGCGCACCGTGGGGGAGTTCACGGCGGAGGAGAAGCAGGCGCAGTCGCATCGCGCCCGCGCCTTCACGGCGCTCGTGCCGCTGCTCGTCGCGCTCTGATCGTCGAAGAGAAGAACCCCTGCTGACGGTGAGAATCGTTACTGTTCCCGACTAGCCAGGAACGGCCTCCCTGCACCCGTCGCCGGGCTAGCCTGGGGGCATGCACGATCACGCGCCCGCGCCCGGCGGTCTCCGTTCGGCGAGCAGCCGCCGCCTGCTCGCGATCTCCCTGACCCTCACGGCCACCGTGATGATCGTGCAGGTCGTCGGCGCCCTCCTCACCGGCTCGCTGGCGCTGCTCGCGGACGCTGCGCACATGTTCACGGACGCCTCGGCGCTCGTGATCGCACTGATCGCCGCGACCGTGGCGGCGCGCCCCGCGGACGACCGCCGGACGTTCGGCTATCAGCGGGCCGAGGTCTTCGGCGCGCTCATCAACGCGGTCATCCTCATCGCCCTCGCCACGGTCGTCGCCGTGCAGGGCGTGCAGCGGCTGCTGAACCCCTCCGAGGTCGAGGTCGCGGGCGGGCTGATGCTCGTCGTCGCCGTCGTTGGCCTCGTCGCGAACGCGGTGTCGATGTGGCTGCTCAGCCGGGCCCAGCGGACGAACCTCAACGTGCGCGGCGCCTACCTCGAGGTGATGGGTGACTTGCTCGGCTCGCTGATGGTCATCATCGCCGCCGGTGTGATCCTCGTGACGGGCTGGATGCCGGCCGACGCCCTCGCCTCGCTGTTCATCGCGGCGATGATCATCCCCCGGGCATTCGTCCTGCTCAAGGAGGTGTTCTCCGTCCTCGCCGAATCGGCGCCGAAGGGCATGGCCGTCGGGGAGATCCGCACCCACCTGCTCGGCTATGACGGCGTCGTCGGGGTCCACGATGTGCACGTGTGGCAGCTCACCCGCGGAGCCCCCGTCTTCACCGCGCACGTCAGCGTGCGCCCGGACCTGCTGGCGGACGGCCGCTCGGCGGCGCTGCTGTCGGAGATGCAGGCGTGCCTCGCGGATCACTTCGATGTCGCGCACTCCACGTTCCAGATCGAACCGGCCGAGCAGAGCGACTGCGAACCGCACCACGCCTGAGGGAGCCGCTCACGCCTCGACGGTGATCTCGTCGACGGTCTTGTCCGGGCGCAGACCTCGCCAGCGGGCGTGCCGGAGGATGCCGTCCGGCGTCCAGTTCGCGAACTCCACCTCGCCCACGAGTTCGGGGCGCACCCACAGGGCGTCCGAGGCGTCCGGGCGGGGGACGCCGTCGAGCGGTGCGCCTGGCACCCGCAGCGGCTCCATGCGGGCCAGGAGGTCGCGGAGGATGCGGTCCGTGAAGCCGGTGCCCACCCGGCCGATGTAGCGGAGGTCGCCACCCTCCGGGATCGCGAGGAGGAGAGAGCCGAGAGTGCCCTCGCGCTCGCCCTTCCCCGGGCGGATGCCGACGATCACCACCTCCTGCATGCGGGTGTTCTTGAGCTTGAGCCAGGACGGGGAGCGCTGGCCGGCACGGTACCGGGAGGCGGGATCCTTCACGACGACGCCTTCCAGCCCGAACTCCTCGCTGGCGGCCAGCGCCGCGTCCACGTCGTCGAAGACGGGAGGGACCTGGATGGGCGCGTCGACCCCCGCCACGATGTCGCCGAGCAGAGTGCGGCGCTCGCGGAGCGGCATCCCGGTGAGATCGTGGCCGTCGAGACGGAGCAGGTCGAACAGCATGTACACGACCGGTGTGCGCACCACCTCGCGCTCGATCTCCCGGGGTCGGGTGAGGTGCATGCGGTTCTGCAGCAGGGAGAAGCTCGGCCGGGCGGCGCTGTCGAAGGCGACGATCTCCCCGTCGACGATCGCCTCGTCGACCGGGAGGAACGGGGCACCGTCGGCCGTCAGCTCGGGATAGCGCGCGGTGATGTCGGTGCCGCGACGGGCGTGCAGCGACATGTGCCCGTCGCGCCAGGTGCCGATCGCACGGATGCCGTCCCACTTCACCTCCACCCACGACGGCGAGCTGAGGCTTCGGGCGATCGCGGGGGTGCCGTTCTCGGCGAGCATCGGCGCGAGGGACGGGAGAGTGGTCCCGGTGGGGGACGCCGTCTGCTCGGCGAGCGGCCGGCCGCGACGGGCGGGGGAGGGCGCCGCCGCCCGGATCGCGGGAGCTCGAGCCGGTGTCGCGGCGTGCGCGTTCGCCGGCAGAGCAGGAGTGTCGGGGCGGAGGGACGAGAGCGGATCGAATCCGGCGGCGGCGCGCGCGAGCACCTCGTCCAGCTCCAGGTGAGCGAGGTCCGGGTCGTCGAGCTCCTCCCAGGTGCGCGGCGCCGCGACGCCGGGGCGGGCGCGCCCCCGCAGGGAGTACGGGGAGATCGTCGTCTTCTTGCCGTTGTTCTGGCTCCAGTCGAGGAACACCTTGCCCCCGCGCACGGCCTTTGACATGACGCTCGTGGCGAGGTCCGGGTGCTCGTTCTCGATGATGCGCGCCAGCTCTTTGACCACGGCGGAGACCTCGTCGCTGGTCTGCTCGCCGGGCAGGGCCGCGTAGAGGTGGATGCCCTTGCTGCCGCTGGTCACGGGCAGAGGGTCGAGCCCCATCCCGGTGAGGAGCGTCCGAGCGATCCGGGCGACCTCGGCGCACTGCGCGAGGTCGGCGCCGGGTCCGGGGTCGAGATCGAGCACGAGACGGTCGGGACGGCCGGGAAGCCCCTCCGGGGTGAACCGCCACTGCGGCACGTGCAGCTCGATCGCCGCGACCTGCGCGAGCCAGACGAGCGTGGGCACGTCCTCCACCAGTGGGTACGCCTTGGGGCCGTCGGAGTGCTGGATGTCCTGTCGGGGGATCCAGTCCGGGGCGCCGGGCTCGAGCTGCTTCGTGAAGAAGGAGTCCTCGGGAGCGGCGGCGGTGCCGACCCCCTCGACCCAGCGCTTGCGGGTGACCGGGCGGCCGTCGAGGAGCGGGAGGAGGAGCGGAGCGATGGTGGTGTAGTAGGCGATGACCTCGCCCTTGGTCGTGCCCGTCTCCGGGTAGACGACCTTGTCGAGGTTGGTCACCCGCAGCCGTCGGCCATCGACCTGCACGACCTGCGCCTCTCCCACCATGGAGCCAGCGTAGTCAAGGGGTGGTCGTGACGGGTGTGGCTGGTGTCTACTGGTGTGATGAGGACGATCTGGAAGGGCGCCCTGACGTTCGGGCTGGTGAACGTGCCGGTCAAGGTGTACTCGGCGACCGAGGACCACGATGTGCCGCTGCATCAGGTGCATGAGAAGGACGGCGGTCGCATCCGCTACCAGCGCACGTGCGAGGTGTGCGGCGAGACGGTGGCCTACTCCGACATCGATCGCGCCTACGTCGACGACGGGCAGACCGTCGTGCTCACCAAGGACGACCTCGCGGCGCTGCCGGCGGAGAAGAGCCGCGAGATCGATGTCGTGGAGTTCGTGCCCTCCGACCAGGTCGATCCGCTCACCCTCGACAAGCCGTACTACCTGGAGCCGGACTCGAAGTCTCCCAAGGCGTACGTGCTGCTGCGCAAGACCCTCGAGCAGACCGACCGCACCGCGATCGTGCGGTTCACGCTGCGTCAGAAGACACGGCTCGCCGCGCTGCGCGTGCGGGGCAAGGTCCTCGTGCTGCAGACACTGCTCTGGTCGGACGAGGTCCGAGAGGCGGAGTTCCCGTCGCTCGACGAGGACGTGCGGATCTCGAAGAAGGAGCTGGAGTTGTCCTCGTCGCTCGTGGACAGCTACTCGGCCGACTTCGACCCCGAGGAGTTCGTCGACGAGTACCAGAAGGAGCTCCGTACCCTCATCGACGCGAAGATCGAGGCCGGGGAGACGTTCGACGTGGCGGAGACTTTCGGCGGCGATGCCGAGAAGGCGGCCGACGGCGGCGAGGTCATCGACCTGATGGAGGCGCTGCGCGCCAGCGTCGCCCGCTCCAAGGAGAAGCGCTCCAAGAACGCGGGCTGATCCGCGGCCGGGTCAGTGCTTCCCGTCGCCGTCCAGGTCGGGGGCGCGATCGAACACGTCGGCGTCGAGGACGAGCTCCTCGGCCTCCTCGTGATCGGTCACGACGTCCTCTCCTGCGGCCGCGGCCTTCTTGGCCTTGTGGCGCTCGGAGAAGTAATGCCACAGGGTGACGAGCGCGGTGCCGCCGACGGCGATGAGCAGGATGATGTCGATGTACTCGACGACGAGGTGGCGGATCCACGGGATGTAGGCGATGAGGTAGCCGACCATCGTGAGTCCGAAGCCCCAGATCATCGCCCCGATGAAGTTGTAGAGCGAGTAGCGCCGCCACGGCATGTGGCCAACACCCGCCGCGACCGGGGCGAACGTGCGCACGATCGGCACGAAGCGCGCGAGGATCACGGTGAGGCCGCCGAAGCGCTCGAAGAACGCGTTGGTGCGCTCGACGTTCTTGCGGCTGAAGAGGCCGGACTCCTTGCGTTCGAACACGGCAGGACCACCCTTGTGGCCGATGACGTAGCCGACCTCGCCGCCGATGAACGCGGAGAGCGCGATGAGGAGCGAGACGACCCAGATGTTCACGCCGAAGACGTTGCTCGTGTGGGTCAGCAGGCCCGCGATGATGAGCAGAGTGTCACCGGGGAGGAGGAAGCCGACCAGCAGACCCGTCTCGGCGAAGATGATGAAGCAGACCACGAGGAGCGCCCACGGACCCGCCGCCCCGATGATCGTCTGCGGATCGAGCCACGGGATGAGCGCGGTAGGGACGTGCAGCATGCTTTCGAGCACTGGCGGGATTCCCGTCGGTCGTGAGGTGTCGGCGGTGGAGCGATGCGGGCGCCGAAGCACCCGTCGTGCGGAAGGTGGGACTTGAACCCACACGCCCTGGGGGCACAGGAACCTAAATCCTGCGTGTCTGCCAATTCCACCACTCCCGCGCGGTGGCTTCAGTCTACTGACCCGCGCCCCGTTCGACCCTGGGGATCGTCCCGCAGTTCCGCGCCGTCACGCCGAGCGGCGACGCTCCAGCCCGGACGACGGCGACGAGGACTCCGGCCGCAAGAGCCCCGAGTCCTCCCATGGCCATGTCGCCGATGGTGTCTTCGTAGGTGACGAAGATCTCGTCGGTGACGAAGGTGCGGCCCGCCCACTCGATCATCTCCCACAGGGCGCTCGCCGCGAGCCCGATCACGGTGCAGAGCACGAGGGGGATGCGGGCGCGGAACGCCGTGGACTCCTGCGCCGTGACGATGTCGAGGCGGGAGAGCACGAGGTAGCCGGTGGCGGCGAGGGCTCCCGTGCAGACGAAGTGCACGACGAGGTCCCACCCGGTGAGCGTGCGGTACAGGTCGAACACGTTGCTCGCGGCGGCGACGAGAACGATCAGGCCGATGGCGAGATCGATGCCGCCGCGCATGCCGAGGACGCGGGGGAGCATG
This sequence comes from Microbacterium meiriae, assembly GCF_032364335.1. Taxonomy (NCBI): domain Bacteria; kingdom Bacillati; phylum Actinomycetota; class Actinomycetes; order Micrococcales; family Microbacteriaceae; genus Microbacterium; species Microbacterium meiriae. The sequence continues at coordinate 2,403,711 of NZ_CP133984.1, read as the reverse complement.
AGGGCGGGGAGGGCGAGTGCGAGGATGCCCGCGTCGGTCGGGGTCGACCAGATCGCCGCGACGAGGACGCTGAGGACGCCGATCACCCGAACGGCGTCGGCACCGTACTCCGCGATGGAGTGCGGTGGGCGGAGGAAGTCCTCCTTCATGCGGTCTCCTCGGGTGGGATGACGGCGGGGGCGAGGTCGATCAGGGCCTGCACGGGGAGATGATCCGACGGCCAGCCCCCTCCATACTGCCGGGCGTTGGTGCCCGCCCGGCGCACGGGCAGCGCGGGGGAGGTGAGGATGCCGTCGATGCGCCGTCCGCGCCGGGGCGGACGGTAGCCGGCGAATGTGCGCCAGGCCGGTGTGCGGCGGGAGACGGCCGCCGTCCACGAGTCGCGGAGGACGTCGTCGGCTTCGAGGGCGCGCCACGGTGCCGTGCCGGCGGCGGCGTTGAAATCCCCGAGGAGGACGACGGGGCTCTCCGCTGCGGCGGCGACATCGTGCACCGCCTGCGCTTGACGGAGCCGGGCCCACGGCGAGAACGCGTCGAGGTGGGTGTTGAGCACGGTGAGGGCGGCGCCGGTGCGGCGGTCGCGGAAGGACGCCTCCACCACCACCCGCGGGGAGACGCTCAGCCAGGAGCGGGAACCGGGGCGGTCGGGGGTGCGGGAGAGCGCGACCTGTCGCCAGCCGCCCAGTTCCAGTCGGTCGGCGTCGTAGAAGAGCGGACAACCCTCGCTGCGGGGTCCGGCGAGGCGGCCGTGGCCGACGCGGTGGAACGACGGGCCGAGCGCGGCGGAGACCTCGGCAGCCTGCGCGGGCAGGGCCTCCTGTACGCCGAGGATGTCCGGCCGCTCCGCGCGGAGGAGCGCGGTGAGCCGGGGACGTCGAACCGACCAGCGGTCGGCGGGCGGCCAGGCGAGCGCGCCGAGGTCGCGGCGGATGTTGAGGGTCATGACGTGCAGCTCGGTGGTGGACGGCGATCCGAGGAGCGGCGCGGTCATCGGCGGGCTCCCGGCGCGGGGACTCCGAGGCGGTGCAGCACCCGGCGCAGCGCGAGCCGCACCCAGCGCACCGGAGGGAAGTCCTCGGGCCAGTGCACGAGGACGGTGCGAGCGCCGATCCAGGAGCGGCGGGCGAAGGAGCGTCCGCTGCCGAACGGGCGCATGGAGATGCCCATGTCGGTGTGCAGGAGCCAGCGGATGCGGTGGCGCTCGCCGACATGGAAGGCGAGGTCGAGGTCGTCGTGGAGCTCGGCGTCATCGCGGTGCACCCGGTCCCGGACGGAGAGCCAGGCCGAGCGGCGCAGGGCGAGATTCGATCCGAACAGCGGCGCGTGGCCCAGGGCGGAGCCGCACACGACGACGTAGGAAAGGAGGTAGGCCGCCGCGAGGGGCCTCCGCAGGAACCGGGGGCCGTCGACGAAGTGCGCCCCGCCCGTCCAGGCGCCGACCCGCGGATCGCGTGTGCACGCGGTCGCCATCGTCTCGACCCACCGCGGCCCCGGTACCCCGTCAGCGTCGAGCCGCAGGATCACGTCGCCCGTCGCCGCGTCGTAGCCGGTCGCGCTCGCCGCGGGGATGCCCGGGGTGTCGCACCGCACGACCCGCGCGCCGTGCCGGGCGGCCACCGCGGCCGAATCGTCGGTCGAGGCGTTGTCCACGACGATGATCTCGTCGGGCGGGAGTGTCTGCCGGGCGAGGGCGCGGAGGCACCGCCGCAGTTCCGCCGCATCGTCCTTGACCGGGATGACCACGCTCAGGGTCGGTTCGGGGGCGGCCGGTGTGGCGCGGTGCACGTCGTCTCCTCGCAGGTCTGCTCCTCAGCCTAGGGAGCGCGACGACGGGCGACGTACCGGTTGACACCGGGGCCGGCGGCTCGCTACGGCGGCGTCAGGACGAGCCATCGATGCAGACGGCCTGCCCCTCGACGAACGTGTCGATCGCAGTCCGGCGGAGTGCCTGCTCGCGGTCGGGGTCCGCGGTGTCGCCGTTCTGGACGCCGACGCGGTAGTCGTAGAGCGCGCGCAGGTCGTCGCTCACCGCCGTCGCTGCTTCCTGCACCTCGCCGTCGACGTCGAGATCGGCGTACTCGTCGGCGAGCTCCTTCAGGCGCTCGGTCTGCTCCGGGCTCGGCGTGCCGCCCACCGTGTCCTGGTCGAAGAAGGCCTCGAACTCCGTGTCGACGGCGGCCACGCTCTGGCACTGCAGGAGATCGGGACCATTGGTGCAGCCGGACAGGAGGAGAACGCCGAGGAGCCCGAACGAGACAGTGAACCGCTTCATGCCTGCACCGTATCGGGTGCCGGACCGCCTCCGTTCGGAGGCCGCGCACGGGGTGTGGATAACTCCGCGGGCCGGGAGCTGATCGTTGCGAGGATGCAGGGATGGAGCAGCCCGCGTCGATCATCGCCGACCTCGTTCGGCGTCGGCTGCGGACCGAGGGTGTGGATCCGGCGATCGACCCAGAGCGGGCGCGGGAGGTTACAAGGGCGGAGGTGCGGCGCCACGACGATCGGGCTCTCGCGCGGGGCGGCGTGCTCGTTGAGGACGAGGCGGCGTGCGTGCGGGACGTGCTCGCGGCGGTGAGTGGATTCGGCGCTCTGCAGCCCCTGCTCGACGACCCCGGCATCGAGGAGGTGTGGATCAACGGAGACGGGGCCGTGCATACGGCGCGGGGTGGCATCGCGGAGAGGACGGCGCTACGGCTCGACGAGGCGACCGTGCGGGATCTGGTGGAGCGGATGCTGCAGGCGACGGGGCGGCGCGTGGACATAGGGCAGCCGTTCGTCGATGCCTCGCTGCCGGACGGTTCGCGGCTGCACGTGGCGATCGCCGATGTCGTCCGCGGGTCGTGGGTGGTCAACATCCGCAAGTTCCTTCCCGGGCACCGCTCGCTCGACGCGCTGACGGCGCAGGGCGCGCTGACTCCTGATGCCGCGCATGCCCTGGGTGAGGCGATGCGGGCAGGTGCGTCCGTGATCGTGTCCGGGGCGACCCATGCGGGAAAGACGACCATGCTCGGGGCGTTGCTGGCCGCCTGCGCGGCGGACCAGCGCATCATCACGGTCGAGGAGACATTCGAGCTCGCGGTGGACGGTCCTGATGTGGTCGCGCTGCAGGGGCGCCAGCCCAGCCTCGAAGGCACGGGTGAGATCACGCTGCGACGATTGGTGAAGGAAGCCTTGCGGATGCGACCGGATCGCCTCGTGGTGGGAGAGGTGCGCGATGCGGAGGCCCTCGACCTCATGCTGGCACTCAACACCGGCGTCCCCGGCGCCTGCACTGTCCACGCCAACTCCGCTGCGGAGGCGCTCGACAAGCTGTGCCTGCTGCCGCTCCTCGCCGGGCGGAACATCGACCGCGGCTTCGTCGCTCCGGCGATCGCGTCGTCGGTCGATCTCGTCGTCCACTGTGCGCGGGATGCGGCAGGCCGACGATACGTCGAGGAGATCGTCGCCCCGACGGGTGAAGTGGTCCAGGGACGGGTGCTCAGCACTCCGGTCTTCGGCGCCGCCGCACACCGGCCGCCGCGGTCGACCTCGGTCGGTTCGGGGGTCCTCGCATGACGATCCTCCTCGGCGCGACGCTTGCGGCCGGCGTGCTCCTGACCCTGTCGCCATGGCTGTGGCCGACGGGAGAGCGCTCCACCTCCACGCCGCACCGCGGACGCCTGGTGCGTCTGGCGGGTGAGGCGGGGTTCCCGTCCCTGCAGACCCGCTCCCTCGTGATCGGCATCGCCGGCGCCGCCCTCGGTGCGGCGTCCCTCGTCTGGCTCGTCACGGCGAGTGCCGCGCTCGCGGTCCTCGCCGGGATCGCCGGCGGGACTGCGCCGATCGCCTACCTGCGCGGCCGACGACTGCGGCTGCGGCGTCTGCGCCGGCAACTCTGGCCCGATGTCTGTGACCTGCTGATCGCCGCGATCCGCGTCGGCCTGTCGCTTCCGGATGCGGTGGCCACCCTCGCCGAGTCGGCGCCCCCGGCGCTCCGCCCCGCATTCGGCGTGTTCGCCCGAGACCTGCGGAGCAGCGGACGGTTCGACGCGAGTCTCGACCGGTTGAAGGTCGTCCTCGCCGATCCGCTCGGGGATCGGATCATCGAGACGCTGCGGATGGCGCGGCAGGTCGGCGGCACCGAGCTCATCGGCGTGCTGCGGGCGTTGTCCTCATCCGTCCGTGCTGACGCGGCGCTCCGCGGCGAGGTCGAGGCGCGGCAGTCGTGGATCCGGGGAGCCGCCGTCCTCGGAGCCGTGGCGCCGTGGGTCATCCTCACCCTCCTGATCCTCCGTCCGGAGGGGGCGAAGGCGTACAGCACACCGGAGGGCATCGTCGTGATCGTCGTGGGCGCGGTCGTGTCGGTCGTCGCGTTCCGCCTCATGATCCGGATCGGTCGGCTGCCCGAGCCCCGTCGGTGGTTCGGGTGAGCGGGCTCTCCGCGCTGGCCGTGGCCGTGCTGCTCGGCGGCGGCTTCGCGGCGGGGGTCCTGGCGCTTCTCTCCGGCCTGCCGCGGTGGCGCGCTGCGTCCCTCGCTTCACGGATCGCGCCGTACATCCGCGACGTCGTCGACGATGACGTGCTGCCGCGGGAGGCTCTTCCCCGGGCCGGCGCGTTGCCTGCCGGTGGATTCCGCCTGGGAACCCTCGGTGGGGAGATGATCGACCGCGTCCTCGGCGGGAGCGAGGGACTCCGACGACGACTCACGCAGGCGGGCTCGCCCCTCGATCCCGTCGCCTTCCGTGGACGCCAGCTCGCCTCAGGTGTGGTCGCGCTCGTCTGCGGAGCGCTCGCCGTCATCGTCCTCGTGCTGATCGGTCGGTGGTCCGTTCCCGTCGGTGCCATCCCGCTCCTGGCGGGAGCGGCGGGCGCCGTCGGCTACGACATGCGACTCTCGGCGCGGGTGCGGGCACGGAAGGTGCGCCTCACCGAGGAGTTGCCGACGACCCTGGAGTTCCTGGCCCTCTGCCTCTCTGCGGGCGAGGGCTTCCTCGACGCCGTGAAGCGCGTGGCCGGCGTGGGGTCGGGGGAGCTCACGGTCGAGCTGCGTCGCGTGATCGTGGAGGTCGGGACGGGGTCGTCCCTCGCCGACGCGCTGGCCGCCATGGCGGGTCGGCTGGAGCTTCCGGGGCTGACCCGAGCCGCGGACCAGATCGTCGCCGCGCTCGAGCACGGCGCACCCCTCGCCGCGGTGCTGCGCGCGCAGGCCGATGACACCAGGGAGGAGGCCAAGCGCACGCTCATCGAGCAGGCCGGACGGAAGGAGATCTTCATGCTCCTGCCGTTGGTCTTCCTCATCCTGCCGTTGTCCGTCGTGTTCGCGATCTACCCGGGCCTGTTCATCCTGCGGCTCGGCATCGGATGAGTGGTCGTCGGGGGAAGCCGTGGGGGCTTACCTTTTGTCTATGGGAAGTCTCGAGTACAACAGCTCTCGTCCGCCGATCGAGGTCGACGACACCGTGCTGGCGCATCTGAAGATCGTGATCTCCACGAAGCTCCGTCGCCAGGAGAGCTTCATGATGACGTGGCCGTCGGGGAAGAAGAGCCCTGGCCGACTGTCCGCGTGGATGCACCCGGCGATCCCGCTGGTGCTCGAGTTCGACGCCGAGCCGCCGCCGGCGATCGATCCGGCCCGGGTCAGTCACATGATGGAGCGGCTGAACGCCCGCGGTGAGCTCGTCATCGACGAGTTCACCTCCTGATCCCACGGCGGCTCTCCGCGGCGCTCAGACGTCCCAATCCGGCAGTCCGCCGAGGTCTGCGGCGAGGCTCCCCTCGTCGGAGGCCTTGACCTGGAAGAGGAAAACCCGCGAGGTCGGGTGGACGAGCACGCTCGCCAGGCCGTCCGACGTGGCGAACGAGACGAAGGTGGGTTCAGCGCGCGCGGCGGCCTCGATCCTCTCTCGGAGGGCGGCGACATCGGTGCCGCGAGGCAGGGGATAGGTGAGCCCGTCGATCTCGACTCTGGCCCGCATCTCATCGTCAGGTCCAGGGCGCATGCGTGACAGGCTATCCCTCGTCGGGACGACCGGACCCGGGGTTGTGCGATTCGCGTGACGGGAGTACAGGGTCTCGCCGCTTCGCCCTCCGCGCGCCGATGACGATGACGATGACGGCGACGAGGACCACCACGCCGACGACGATCGCGATCAGCACCGGAATCGACGGCAGCAGGGGGTTGGGCTCCATGAGGCAGGAGCCTATTGCGTTCTCGGCGGTTTCCGATAGGCAGTGACGCAGTCCGCCCGGATGCACGGTCTCGGCGTGAGCGGCCTTACCTCGAGATCCACCTCACCCCGTCGATGTCGGGCGGCAACCGAGTTGCAGCGTTCGTCTCGAGCTCTTCTACCAGGGGAATGAGGACTTCCCAGAGCGCCCAATGCTGTGGTGTTCCCGTTTCTCCTGGTGTCTTGTTATTACTGCGCATATGGGCCGGAAGTGGCGTACGCCAACCGAAGCGCGACCCAGCGGAGTCTGTAACCTGCAATGTCAACGACTCGCCGTCGGCTTCCAGACGCGTCAACTCGAGTTCCGCCGGCACCACGATCGTCCCGTGCGCCTTATCCCATTCTTCGCGGACCGCTGAGAGAAAGGTCTCTGCATTCACGTCGCTACACATGCGTAATGTGCCCTTCATCCCGCAACGTTAATGACCCACTGGGGGCACACCGTGACGCCCATACAGTATGCCGTGATAAGTCCCTTTTGCTTGCCGTCGCTCATGCGCGCGTTCTCGATCACCACCTTCACCGTCATCGAGCGCTTCGGCTTGCAGGAACCGATCCAGCACTCCCATTCGATCGCGTCCGTCAAGTAAATGGTGGAGGTGCCTTGAGTGACGCGGCCGCCGGTCGGCCTCGGGAACTTTGTCGTTTTCTTGATCATGTTGAGGTTGACATGATGCTTGTTCTGAACCTTGGTGAGACCCCATGTGGTTCCATTGCCCGCGCGAGCAACGATCGGCTTTGCAATGTTATCGGTCCACGTCGAGACGATCCGATAGGCCGTGTCACCCGCGGCCATCGCTGCGCGGTCTTTTGGCGACCCACTCGGCATCTTGCTCGAGTCGTAAGGGGCAGCCAATGGAGCGTCCGAAGCCTCGAGGGATTCCACCTCGGCGATCTGGGCTTCTACGTCGGTTTGCGCGGCCGTGCCAGCGCTGTCTGTCGGCACGAAGCCAAATGTAGTGATCGTCGTCCGCTCGGACTCGTCGGGTGCTTGAGCCGCTGCCGGCGCGACTCCTGTTCCCAGCATCGCAACGATAGCAACTAACGCCATCCCTGCACGCCATTCACACATTTCCGAACCCCCATCATCGCTAAATGGCTCGCACCTGCGGGCCAGCGTCACAGTAACCTCGGAGTGATCAGGTGTCTGTCCCCTTTTTGGGGGACACAAGACACAAGATGAGCCACAGTAGGTGGCAGTCCATGAGGATCTGTCGGCGAGCACGTCATCGCGTCCGGCTGCGGACGTGTGGTCCCTCCGTGGCTAGACGGGCTTCGGCATGGCGCGAGGTGCACGTGAATAACACGGATTCGCTTGGTGACTTCTGGCACGATCTGGCAGGCCGGCTCCGGCTCGGACAAAGACCGCCTCGCACTGGTGTCGCCGCGTGAGGGCCGAGCCACTCGCACAGCCCTGTGGATAACGTCCGCGCCGCGGCAGGTCTTCGATGCACACTGGCCGCATGATCTCTCGTGCGCGCTCGATGCTCCGTGCCTTCCACGACGACGAACGGGGAGACGTCCCGGGCTGGGTGCTCGTCACCCTGATGACCGCGGGCCTCGTTGTGCTCATCTGGGCGGTCGCCGGGCCCGCGCTCACCTCCCTCTTCGAGCAGGCCATCCAGCGGGTGTCGGGGCTCTGACATGCGTGCGCCTGCGGGGATGACGGATGACCGCGGATCGAACCCGGTGGAGTTCCTGCTCGTCGGCACCCTTCTCACCGCGCTGACCCTCGCTGTGCTGCAGCTGGCGTTCGCGATCTACGTGCGCAACGTCGTCCACGATGCGGCCGTCGAAGGCGCGTACTACGCGGCGCTCGCCGACACGACCGCTAAGGAGGGGGAGGAGCGGGCGCGCGAGGTCATCCGTCGCGCGATCGGCCCCTCCTACGCCGACGACATCACGGTCGCCTCGGCGCGGCGAGAGGGACAGGAGACCGTCGAGGTCCGCATCCGGACGACCCTCCCGGTGTTCGGCCTCATCGGTGTCCCGGCGGCCCTGCAGGTCGAAGCCTCCGCACCGGCGGAGTCGTTCGATGCGCGATGACGCGGGATCGAGCTCGCTGGAGTTCATCACTGTCGGGGTGATCCTGCTCGTGCCGCTGCTGTACCTCGTGATCGCCGTGGGTTCGGTGCAGGAGCAGTCGCTCGGCGTCGAGGCCGCGGCGCGGCAGGCCGCACGTGCCATCGCCTCGGCACCCGACGTCGCAGGGGCCGCAGCCCGCGGGGAGCAGGTGCTGGACGGGATCGTCGCGGAGTACGGCATCGATCGCGGAGCGGTCGACGTCGCGGTGTCGTGTCGCCCCCGGGCATCGGCCTGTCCGGCGGCGGGAGCGACGGTGGTCGTCACGGTCTCGACGCGCGTGCCGCTGCCGCTCGTGCCGGGAGTGCTCGGACTCGACCAGGCGACGTCCGTCCCCGTGGAAGCCGTGTCGGTGCAGAAGGTCTCCCGACGCTGGAGCGGCGGATGAGCCGGCGCACGCGCGACGCGGACAAGGACGGAAGGGGCGACGACGAGGGGAGCGTGCTGCTCCTCGTCCTCGGCTACCTGATCCTCGCGCTCGCCGTGCTGTCCGTGTGTGTCTGCGCCACCGACCTCTACCTCACCCAGAAGCGCCTGGACGGGCTCGCGGATGCGGCGGCGCTCGCCGGAGCGGACGGCTTCACGCTGCAGGTGGAGGGGGAGGTGCCGCGTGCGACGCTCACCGACGCGAGGGTGGCCGAGCAGGCGGGGCCGCTCGTCCGTGACGCGGGGTTCGAGGCGACCGTCGTCGGCGCGGGCACCCCGGACGGCGTGAGCGCGCGCGTCACCGTCGCAGCGATCTGGCATCCGCCGCTGCTCTCGCCGTTCGTGCCCGACGGGGTGCCGCTGCAGGCGTCCGCGACGAGCCGCACGGCGCTGCGCTAGCGACCGGGCGGTCAGTCCTCGGACGGGTCCGGCGTGCTCGGCGGCGTCCGGGGGACGAACCGGGGGATCCAGCGGAGGAACCCGGCGGCGCCGACGAGTCCGATCAGACCCATGGCCCCGGCCGCGAACGACAGGGAGGCGACCGCGGTGATGCCCGAGACGAGGAGCGGGGCGACCGCGCCGCCGGCGTCGGTCAGCGTGCGCCACGACCCGAGGAACGCGGCGGGGTCGTGCTTCGGGGCGACATCCGCGCCGAGGGTGAGGAGGATGCCGCTGGACAGCCCGTTGCCGACGCCGAGGACCGCGGCGAACATACCGAACCAGAGCACCGCGGAGTCGACGTCGTGCGTGACCGACAGGGCGAGGAACCCGGCACCCATCAGCACCATCGCGGGCATGGCCGCCCAGAGCCGGCCGAAGCGGTCCATCACCTGGCCGCTGGCGTAGAAGAGGGCGAAGTCGATGGCTCCGGAAACGCCGACGACGAGGGCGATGGTCGAGGCGTCGAGGCCCAGCGAGAGTCCCCACAGCGGGAGGACGACCTGTCGCGCCGACCGCACCGCCGAGAGCGAGGCCGCGGCGAGTCCGAGCCGCCCGAGCACTCCGCGCTGGCGCCACATCGTCTGGAAGATCCCGACCCGCTCGATGGTCGGGATCGACCCGCTCACGGCCTCGCCGCTGTCCTCTGCGAACCGGACGGTCGTCCGCAGCGGGGCGACGGTCTTCTCCGGATCCGGTCCGAAGAGCACGAGCACGACCATCACCACGAGGCAACCGAGGAAAAACCAGATCGCCGCAGCCTCCGTGCCGAAGAGCTGCAGGAGACCTGCGGAGACGAACGGGCCGATGAAGATGCCCAGGCGGAAGCTGCCGCCCAGCAGGGAGAGCGAGCGGGCGCGGAACGTCAGCGGCACCCGCGTGGTCATGAACGCGTGCCGGGCCAGCCCGAAGGCGGCTGCGCACAGGCCGAGGAGGAACACCGACGCCGCGAGGACCCCGAGTGACGGCGCGAAGACCATGCCGACGGCAGCGAGGATGGCGATGACGCCCGCGATCACCATCGTGAAGCGCTCGCCGATGCGCCCTACGGCCCACCCGGCCGGGAGGTTCCCGCAGAGCTGGCCGACCACGAGCGCCGAGGCGACGAGGGCCGCGAAGGCGACGTCGGCACCCATCGACGCGGCGATGACCGGGATGAGCGGGATGACCGCACCTTCGCCGAGGGAGAAGAGGACGGTCGGCAGGTACACCATCGGGCCGAACTGGCGGAGGACCGTGGATGCACTGCTCACGTCCCTCACGGTACTCCGGTCGGCGCGAAGGGCCGGACACGCCCGTCCCCGCGCGCGCGGGCGGCACGTTAGGCTGAGGTGTCATGCTCGAACTAGATCTCTCCGCCGAAATCCAGGCGCTCAGGCACACCTTCGGCGACATCAGCGAGGTCGTCGATGTCAACCGTCTCCGCGAGGACATCGCGCGTCTCAGCGAGGAGGCCGGCGCGCCCGACCTCTGGGACGACACCGAGAACGCCCAGAAGGTCACCAGCGCCCTGAGCCACCGCCAGTCGGAGCTGGCCCGTATCACCGGCATCGCCCAGCGGCTCGACGACCTCGAGGTCCTCGTCGACCTCGCGAACGAGATGGGCGACGAGGAGTCGGCGATCGAGGCGCGCAAGGAGCTGCAGACGCTCACCGACCTCATCAACCAGCTCGAGGTGCAGACGCTGCTCGACGGAGAGTACGACGAGCGCAGCGCGATCGTCACCATCCGCTCCGGCGCCGGCGGCGACGACGCCACCGACTTCGCCGAGATGCTCATGCGCATGTACCTGCGCTGGGCGGAGCGCCACAAGTACCCCGTGAAGGTCATGGACACCTCCTACGCGGAGGGGGCCGGCATCAAGTCGGCGACCTTCGAGATCGACGCGCCCTACGCCTTCGGCACCATCTCCGTCGAGGCCGGCACGCACCGCCTCGCGCGCATCAGCCCGTTCGGCTCGGCCGACAAGCGCCAGACGTCGTTCGCCGCCGTCGAGGTCATCCCGCTCATGGAGGAGGCGACCGAGGTCGACATCCCCGAGAACGACATCCGGGTCGACGTCTTCCGCTCCTCCGGCCCCGGCGGCCAGTCCGTCAACACGACCGACTCCGCCGTGCGCATCACCCACCTGCCGACCGGCATCGTCGTGTCGATGCAGAACGAGAAGTCGCAGATCCAGAACCGTGCTGCGGCCATGCGGGTGCTGCAGAACCGCCTCCTCCTGCTGCAGAAGGAGCAGGAGGCCGCCAAGAAGAAGGAGCTCGCGGGCAACATCACCGCGAGCTGGGGCGACCAGATGCGCTCCTACTTCCTCTACGGCCAGCAGCTCGTCAAGGACCTGCGCACGGGCCAGGAGTCCGGCAACCCGGCCGCCGTGTTCGACGGCGACCTCGATGACTTCATCTCCGCGGGCATCCGCTGGCGCAAGCGCAAAGACGAGGACTGACCTGCACGACGACGAAGGCCCCGGGAGCTCCCGGGGCCTTCGTCGTGCGGTGCGGAAGGGTCAGCGTGCCGACGCCTCGACGGTCACGCGGGCGACCTCCTGCAGCATCTCGTCCGTGATGACGACCACGTAGGACGGGCTCTCGGCGACGTCGAACGACACCGTGCCCTCCACCGTCGAACCGGCTTCCTGCTCGCTGGACTCGAGCGTCGCATCGCCGAAGATGTCGTAGTCGCCCTCGGCGCCGTCGGCCGTCTCCACGGAGAAGTAGAGCGGGTTGACGTAGGTCGTCCCGTCGAGCGTCTCCCAGGCGAGGTCGATCACGAGGTAACCGCCGTTGCTGGCCTCGAAGTCCGAGCCGTTGGTCGGGCCGAACGTGGCCGAGCGGATCGTGACCTCGGCGGTGCCCTCCAGCTGCGGCACGGTGACCGGCTCGCCGAGCGTGCCCTCGGCGACCTCGCCCGTGCCCGCGTCGCCGGTGTCATCGGTCTCCGGTGCTGGGCTCTGGCTCGTGCCCTCGTCGTAGTCGGGAAGCGTGACAGGGCGCACGGTGTTCGCGACGGACACCACGAAGATGATGCTCACGACGATCGCGACGATCCCGCCGAGCACCGAGACCCCGAGGCCGGTGATCCCCGGCCACTTGGTGCCCTTCAGGAACAGGGAGATGAGCGAGACGATGAACCCGGCCGCCAGGAGGAACCAGGCGAACGGGAGCGTCAGAGGGATGAACGCGAGGATGAGGCCGAGCGCGGCGATCCCGAGACCGACGAGGCCGAGCACCGACATCTTCTTCGGGCCGTCGGTGGCCGGTGCCTGGCCCGGATAGGCGGCCTGTCCGGGGTACGCGCCCTGCCCGGGGTACGCGCCCTGTCCGCCCGGTACCTGTCCCGGGTAGCCGCCGCCACTCTGCGAGCCCGGGTACGCACCCTGCGCCGGGTATCCGCCCTGGCCCTGATACGCGTTCTGGTCGGGGGGGAACGGTGCCGCGGGGGGATAGGCCGCCGTGCCGCCGTCGGTACCGACCGGAGGGACGATCGGTGCCGCGCCGGGGAGATCGTGCGCGCCGCTGGCGGGCGCCGTCCAGTCCTGCGCGGGCTCGGGAGCGACGATGAAGTCGGTCGCGGGCTCGTCCGGAGCGATCTCCCGTTCGGCGGCGACGGGTTCGGGTGTGGAGGGCTCCGCTGCGGCGGTCGGTTCCTCCGCCGGGGGAGCGCCGTCGGAAGTCGCCGCGGAGGCGCTCTCCGCGGAAGTGCTGTCCGCGCCCGCGTCCTCAGCCGCCGCAGCGGTGGTGTCCTCGGGCGTCGCGGTGGTCTCCGGCGCGAAGTGTTCGGTCCACTGCTGGCCGTCCCACCAGCGCAGGCGCCCGGAACCGTCGTCGTACCAGCCGGCAGGTGTCGTCATGGGGGTCCCCTCCGTGTGTGCGCTCGCGTGGTGGACGCGAATCGACACTCCATGTATAGCAGCGGGCGCGGACCTCGGTGGGCCGACGGGGGAGGAGGAAGAGCGGCACGGCGTGCCGCGCGGCGGGGTGTCGTGCCGGGGCGACGCCCGTGCCGCGCTTAGGCTCGAATCGCCATGATTCGGTTCGAGAACGTCACGAAACGCTACCGCGGGACGTCGAAGCCCGCCCTGTCCGGTGTCGACTTCGAGGTGCAGCGCGGGGAGTTCGTCTTCCTGGTCGGTGCCTCCGGGTCCGGCAAGTCCTCCTGTCTGCGCCTCATCCTCCGCGAGGACGTGCCGACGACGGGCCGTGTCGCCGTCCTCGGCCGCGACCTGCGGGCTCTGGCGAACCGGAAGGTGCCCTACTTCCGTCGGCACATCGGCTCGGTGTTCCAGGACTTCCGCCTGCTCCCGTCCAAGACCGTCCATCAGAACGTCGCCTTCACGCTGCAGGTCACCGGCTCGTCCCGGGGCTTCATCCAGCAGGCGGTTCCCGAGGCGCTCGCCCTCGTCGGGCTCGACGGCAAGGAGAAGCGCATGCCGCACGAGCTCTCCGGCGGCGAGCAGCAGCGCGTCGCGATCGCCAGGGCGCTCGTCAACCGTCCTCAGGTGCTGCTCGCCGACGAGCCCACCGGAAACCTCGACCCGGCGACCTCCGTCGACATCATGCAGCTGCTCGCCCGGATCAACGCGGGTGGCACGACGGTGCTCATGGCCACCCACGAGGCCGGGTTCGTCGACCAGATGCGCCGCCGCGTGATCGAGCTCCGCGACGGCGAGATGGTCCGCGACGAGGTGCACGGCGGATACGGCGACACCTCGAACATCCCGCGCCTGGTGCCGGAGGAGGTCCGCGGTGCCGCGGCCGCCGCAGCCCTCACGGCCGTGCAGGAGGTGCAACGCCAGACCGCCGACCTCTCCGTGGTCCGCGCGGCCCTGGCGGAGGAGCTGGACGCCCAGCGCCGTGCCGCCGCCGCGTCTCCCGCGGTCACCAAGCCCGCCGCCGAACCCGCTCCGCAGGTGGTCGAGCCGCCGGAGCCCTCGCGGGAGCCCGGCGTGGTCGAACCGCCGGACGTCGTGCAGCCACCGGCCGCGCCGCAGCCCGCTGCCGAGCGTCCCGCGCCCGCAGGTCCGCGCACGCATCCGATCGTGATCCCGGAGGTGGACGTCGCCGAGCTCGGCGTCGCCGACCGCCTCGGGCTGTCCGACCAGGACGACGAGGAAGTGGGCCCGACCTCATGAGAATCGGCCTGATCCTGACCGAGGCCCTCGTCGGCCTGCGGCGCAACATCTCGATGGTCATCTCCGTCGTGCTCGTCACCTTCGTGTCGCTGACGTTCGTCGGCGCCGCGATCCTCATGCAGTCCCAGATCGGCGTCATGCGCGGCTACTGGGCCGAGCGCGCCCAGGTGGCCGTCTACATGTGCTCCGCGGTGTCGGAGTCGGACACCTGCGTCGACGGCGCGGCGAGCGAGGAGCAGGTCGCCGCCGTGCGCGCCCAGCTCGAGGGCGACGCGTTGTCGCCGCTCATCAGCTCCATGACCTTCGACACGAAGGAGGAGACCTACGCCAAGCTCGTCGAGCAGGTCGGGGAGGAGCAGGCCAGCGTGCTCTCGCCCGATCAGGCGTTCGAGGTCTTCTTCGTCACGATGAAGGACCCGGGCCAGTCGCAGGTCCTCGCCGAGGCCTTCAACGGCCAAGCCGGAGTGGAACAGGTCCAGGACCAGCTCCAATACCTCGAACCGCTGTTCTCCGCGCTCACCGTGGCGACCTACATCGCCGTCGGCATCGCCGTCCTCATGCTCATCGCCGCGACGCTTCTGATCGCCACCACCATCCGCTTGTCCGCCTATGCGCGACGGAAGGAGATCGGGATCATGCGCCTGGTCGGCGCCTCGAACCGCTTCATCCAGACGCCGTTCGTGCTGGAGGGCGTCTTCGCCGCGTTGCTGGGCTCGGCTCTCGCGAGCGCGGCGGTCGTCGCCGGCATGCACTTCGGCGTGAACGGCTATCTCCGCGGACGGGTGCCGTTCATCACGACGTGGGTGACCATGCAGGACGCGATCCTCGTGGTCCCGGTCCTCGTCGGGATCGGCGTCGTGCTCGCGGCGCTCTCGGCCGGCTTCGCGATCCGGCGTTGGCTGCGCACCTGATACCCTGAAAGGCTGCTCGACCGATCCGCTGTCGAGCCGTCCACAGCACGACAGCACAGGAGATCATCATGCCCAGGGAACGCGGGGAGAAGGTCATCGCGACCAATCGTCGCGCGCGTCACGACTACAACATCGAGAAGTCGTACGAGGCGGGGATGGTGCTCACCGGCACCGAGGTGAAGTCGCTCCGTCAGGGGCGCGCGAACCTCAGCGACGGGTACGCGTTCGTGAAGGGCAACGAGGTCTTCCTCGATGCCGTGCACATCCCGGAGTACTCGCAGGGGCACTGGACGAACCACTCGGCCAAGCGCATCCGCAAGCTGCTCCTGCACCGGGAGGAGATCGCGAAGCTCGCTCACGCCGTCTCCGCGGGCGGATACACGCTCATCCCGCTCAAGCTGTACTTTTCGGACGGTCGCGCCAAGGTCGAGATCGCCCTCGCGAAGGGCAAGCGCGAGTACGACAAGCGCCAGACCCTCCGCGAGCGTCAGGACACCCGCGAGGCCGAGCGCGCGATGCGCCTGCGCAACCGGGTCGGCGAGTAGCCCGAGCCGGCTCAGAGGCTCGGCGTGAAGCCGAACACCCGGCCGAGGAAGGCGAGCTCCCGCTCCAGCGCGTCGACGATGGTCTCCGCGCTGCGGAACCCGTGGCCCTCGCCCGGGTACAGCACGTACTCGTGGTCGATGCCGTTCGCCGCCAGAGCGTCGCGGATGGCCTCGGACTGGGACGGCGGCACGACGCGGTCCTCCCCGCCTTGCAGCAGCAGCACCGGAACGTCGATGCGGTCGGCGTGCGTCAGGGGCGAGCGCTCGATGTAGACGTCCTCGGCCGCGGGGAGCGGACCCACGAGGCCGTCGAGGTACGACGCCTCGAAGTCGTGGGTCTCGGCGGCGAGCAGCCGGAGATCCGCGACACCGTAGCGGCTGATGCCGGCCGCGAACGTGCCGCCCCGGACGAGTGCGGAGAGCACCGTCCAGCCGCCGGCCGAGCCCCCGCGGATGGCGATGCGGGTGGAGTCTGCCAGCCCGGCGTCCGCGAGGCCGCGGGCCGCCGCGATCACGTCGTCCACGTCGACGATGCCCCACTGTCCCTGCAGACGGTCGCGGTAGGCGCGTCCATATCCCGTCGATCCGCCGTAGTTGACGTCGAGGACCCCGATGCCCCGGCTCGTGAAGAACGCGATGGAGGCGGAGGCCGCACCGGTGACATGGGCGGTCGGACCGCCGTGCACGAGCACGATGTAGGGCGGCAGCTCCCCGTCGGCGCCGCGGGGGTCTCCGGGCGCGGCGGGCGGATAAGCGAACGCGTGCACGGGGCCGTGTGCCCCTTCCACGACGATCTGCTGCGCCCCCGGCATCCAGTCCTCGTCGACCGGAGCGCCACCGGTGATGGTCTCGACGGTCCCACTGTCGACATCGACGCACCAGATGCCTGAGGTCACGCGCGAGCCGTCTCCGCTGAGCAGCACGCGGGAGCCGGCGACGTCGTCCACGCTGAGGTGCCCGTCGCCCGGCACCGTGATCGCCCGGGTCTCGCCGTCCGCGGACACGAGCTGCACCTCGTCGCGTCCATTCGTGCGCACCGCCACGAGGCGCCCGTCGGCCAGGACCTGGAACCAGCGGTTGCCGAGCACCCAGAGGCCGTATCCGGTATCCGCGTCCGACGAGGTCAGCGCGCGCGAGGCGCCGAGCCGGAGGCCGTCCAGTGCGAGGTGCTGGAGCTGCCAGCGCCCTGAAGCGTCGTCGGCGAACACGAGCGCGTCGTCGCCGCTCCACTCCGGCTGCAGGGCCGCGGAGGTGGGGACGCAGGTGACGGTCCCGCCGTCCACCGCCCCGATGGCGAGGACGGCACTCTCCCACGGCATGCTGTCCGCCTGCCACTCGACCCAGGCCACCCGGCTGCCGTCCGGCGAGAGAGCGGGGTGGGCGAAGAACCCGGTGCCCTCCGCGATCACGCGCACCGCAGCCGCTTCGTCGGCGGCCGAGCCGTCCACGGGGATCTCCACGATCGCGCGGCGGTGCGGGGCGGCCGAGAGGTCTTCGCGGACCGCCAGCAGGCGGCCGCTCTGCACGCGCAGCCCGCCGTACGACGGGCCGGCGGCGGTGAGGGGGCGCGGCTCCGCGCCGCGGTCCATGCGGTGCACACGCTGGTCGGCGCCGGAGACGAAGTACAGGGTGTCGCCGTCGACGGTCCAGGCACCGCCCCCGTACTCGTGCACGCGGGAGCGGGCGTTCCAGGGTGCCGGGAGGATCTCCGCCCCCGTCGAGCTGCGCACCGTGACGCGTCCGCCCTCGGCGGGCACGGACTCGGCCCACCACACCTCATCGCCGACGAAGCGTGCTCCGTCGATGCGGGGAGCTGCTCCGGCGACGGCGGCGGCGGTGAAGGGGGAGGACCAGGAGCCGAACGGTGAGGACATGCGTCGAGCCTACGGGCGGTGACACACGACGTCACACTCGTGCGGCGGGCCGAGGGCGTGTTCTAGGTTTCTGGAAACGCCCGGTTGATCCCGGACGTGGAGCGACAGCCGAGCCCGGCACCCGCCCGCGAACGACGTGCTGTTCGTCGTGCGCGGACCCCGGCCCCTGTCCCCTGGAGAGAAGATGTCTTCCCCGTTCGACGCCTCCCGCGCCTCCCGCGTGCCGTTCTCCTTCGAGCTGTATCCGCCCCGCTCGGAGTCGAGCCAGGAGGCGCTGCACGAGACCGTCCGTCACCTCGCCGCGGCGGGGCCCGCGTTCCTCTCGGTGACGTACGGCGCCGGCGGCTCGACCGGGGGACGCTCGCTCGACGTGCTGCGGTTCATCCGCGAGCACACCGACGTCGAGCCCCTCGCCCATCTCACGTGCGTCGGCAACACCTATGCCGGGGCCACGGCGCTCATCCGGGAGTTCCTCGACGCCGGGATCCTCCGCTTCCTCGCCCTCCGCGGCGATCCGCCCGCGGGCCGGACCGAGCCCTTCCTCGGCGACCTGGAGAGCGCAGCTCAGCTCGTGCAGCTCATCGATCGCGTCCAGGCCGAACGTGCTCCGTACCAGGAGTCCCCTGTCCCCGGCCTTCCCGGAGCCGCGCTGGTGGCGCCCCGTCAGAAGGTCGACATCGCGGTCGCGGCCTTCCCGAAGGGGCACCCGCGGGCCACGCACCGCACCCAGGACGTGGAGGCTCTGCTCGCCAAGCAGGCGGCAGGGGCGACCTTCGCCATCACCCAGCTCTTCTTCCACCCGGACGACTACCTCGCCTTCGTGGAGCGTGCCCGAGCGGGCGGCGTCACCATCCCGATCCTCCCCGGCATCATGCCGATCACCTCACCTGCCCGGCTGGCCCGGGTGCTGGAGCTCACGGGGGAGGACCTGCCGAGCGAGCTCTCGGTCGCCCTCGACGTCGAGCCCACGGCCGAGGGGCGCCGGGAGATCGGGATCTCGTGGGCCGCCCGCCTCGCCGCCGACGTCGTCGCCGGCGGCGCCCCCGGCGTCCACCTGTACGCCTTCAACCAGCACGAGACCGTCCTGACCGTCCTCGCCGAAGCCGGCATCATCCCGGCGCTCCGGCACTAGTCCCCGCCGAAAGGAAACACCATGACCGCATTCCCCGAGGGCACCATCCTCGGCTATCCCCGCATCGGCCGCCGCCGCGAGCTCAAGAAGGCCGTCGAGGCATTCTGGGCGGGCCGCATCGACGAGCAGGAGCTGGAGCGGACGGCAGCGGACCTGCGCGCGGCGACCCGTGAACGCCTGGCCGCGCTCGGTCTCGGTCGCACGGACTCGTCGATCCCGGAGTCCTTCTCGTTCTACGACCAGGTCCTCGACGCCGCCGCCACGGTCGGCGCCATCCCCGCGCGCTTCGACGACCTGCGGGAGGCGGACGGGACGATCGGACTCTCCGCACTGTTCACCGTCGCACGCGGCGAGGGGGAGCGCGCGCCGCTGGAGATGACGAAGTGGTTCGACTCGAACTACCACTACCTCGTGCCGGAGATCGGTCCGGAGACGGTGTTCTCCCTCGCCAGCGACCGGCTGGTGCGCGAGGTCGCCGAGGCCGCGGCCGCCGGATTCGTCACGCGTCCCGTGGTCGTCGGACCGGTCACGCTGCTGGCGCTCGCGAAGGCGTCGGACGACGCGCCGGAGGGCTTCGAGCCGCTCTCGCGTCTGGAGGACGTGCTGCCGGTCTACGTCGATCTGCTCGCCCGCCTGCGTGCCGCGGGTGCCGAGTGGGTGCAGCTCGACGAGCCCGCGCTCGTCAGCGAGTCGCTGCCGGCCACGACCGCGCAGCTCGCCTCGGCGGCGGAGCGCGCGCTCGCGGTGCTGGGCAGCGCCGAGGAACGTCCCTCGATCCTCGTCGCGGCCCCGTATGCGAGCCTCGGCGAGACGTTCGGGACCGTGGCCGCGGCCCCCATCGAGGCGATCGCCGTCGACCTCGTGCGCGGTGCCGTCCCGGAAGCGGTGCCTGGCCTCGAGGGCAAGACCCTCGTCGGCGGTGTGATCGACGGTCACAACATCTGGCGTGGCGACCTCTCCGCGGCGCTCGACTCCCTGGAGGCGCTCCGCGCGCTCGGTGCTCCGGTGTCCGCGGCCACCTCGACCTCGCTGCTGCACGTGCCGCACGACGTGCAGGACGAGACCGCGCTCGACGAGCGCCTGGTCTCCTGGCTCGCGTTCGCGGACCAGAAGGTGCAGCAGGTCGTGAGCCTCGCCCGCGGTCTGTCCGAAGGGCGCACGGCGATCGCGACCGAGCTGGACGCCGCGACCGCTGCGCTGCAGGATCGCCTGAGCGCTCCCGGCGTGCGCGACGGTGCGGTGCGTTCCCGTGCGCTGACCGACGCCGACTTCGCCCGTGCTCCGTACGCGGAGCGGGAAGAGGCGCAGAATGTCCTCGGCCTGCCGGTGCTGCCCCTGACGACGATCGGCTCCTTCCCGCAGACCGGCGACATCCGCCGCGCACGCGCGCAGTTCCTCCGCGGCGAGATCCCCGAGGACGACTACGAGGAGTTCCTCCGCCGTGAGGTCGCCGCGGTCGTCTCCCTGCAGGAGGACCTCGGCCTCGACGTCCTCGTGCACGGCGAACCCGAGCGGAACGACATGGTGCAGTACTTCGCAGAGCACCTCGACGGCTTCGCGGTCACGCAGCACGGCTGGGTGCAGTCGTACGGCTCGCGAGCCACGCGTCCGTCGATCCTCTGGGGCGATGTCTCCCGCCCGGCGCCCATCACGGTCGCCTGGTCGGCATACGCCCAGTCGCTCACCGCGAAGCACATGAAGGGCATGCTCACGGGGCCGGTCACCATCCTCGCGTGGTCCTTCGTCCGCGACGACCAGCCTCTGGGGGAGACCGCGAACCAGGTCGCGCTCGCCCTCCGCGACGAGATCGCCGATCTGGAGGCCGCGGGCATCCAGGTGATCCAGGTCGACGAGCCGGCGCTACGCGAGCTGCTGCCGCTGAAGCAGACCGACCAGCCCGCGTACCTGGACTGGTCCGTCGCCTCGTTCCGTCTGGCGACGGGCGGTGCCGCGGCGGCCACGCAGGTGCACACCCACCTCTGTTACTCGGAGTTCGGCGTCGTGATCGACGCGATCCGTGCGCTCGACGCCGACGTGACGTCGATCGAGGCGGCCCGCAGCCGCATGGAGGTCGTCGCGGACATCGCCGAGGTCGGCTTCGACCACGGCATCGGCCCCGGTGTCTACGACATCCACTCGCCGCGTGTGCCGACGGTCGAGGAGGTCGAGTCCCTGCTGCGTCGCGCGGTCGAGGAGATCCCGCTCCGTCAGCTCTGGGTGAACCCGGACTGCGGCCTGAAGACCCGCGGCTACGCCGAGACCACCGCATCGCTGCGGAACATCGTCGAGGCCACCCGCCGGGTGCGCGAGGACGTGGTGGTCACCGCCTGACACTCCTGCTCAGCGAGACGACGAAGGCCCTCCCGGTGCACCGGGAGGGCCTTCGTCGTGTGTCTCAGACGGCGCGCATGACCGCGACGACCTTGCCGAGCACGACGGCTTCGTCGCCCAGGATCGGCTCGAACGCGGAGTTGCGGGGGAGCAGCCAGGTGTGGCCGTCGCGACGACGAAGTACCTTGACGGTGGCCTCGCCGTCGAGCATGGCGGCGACGATCTCGCCGTTCTCCGCGGTGTTCTGCGACCGGACCACGACCCAGTCCCCGTCGCAGATCGCGGCGTCGATCATCGACTCGCCGGAGACCTTGAGCATGAAGAGGTCGCCCTTGCCGACGAGCTGCCGGGGGAGCGGGAAGATCTCCTCCACCTGCTGATCGGCGGTGATGGGCACGCCGGCGGCGATGCGGCCGACCAGCGGGACCAGGGCGGCGTCGCCGACCGGGGTCGCCACATCCGCGGGGTTCTCCGCACCGGTGCCGGGAAGGTCGATGAGGACCTCCATGGCGCGCGTCTTGCCCGGGTCGCGCCGCAGGTAGCCGCTGAGCTCGAGCTGACCGAGCTGGTGCGTGACGCTGGACAGCGACTTGAGTCCGACGGCATCGCCGATCTCGCGCATGCTCGGCGGGTAGCCGTTCTGTGCGATGGAGGCCTGGATGACCTCGAGGATCGCCATCTGCTTCGGGCTGAGACTCTTGCGACGGCGGGTGCGCGGCGCCTCGGACTCGAGGGCTGAGGTGTCGCTCATGGTGCTCCTTCACTGCGTGATCCGACGTGCCGCTTCGAATGTCGGTGGCCCGTGGTGGGGTGTCCTTATCGAAACCGTATCCGAGAAAAGCGCGGATCTGGAAGATCTGTTCGAGCGTGTCGGGCGATTCGCGGGCCGCGGTTTCGAAGACAGCTTGACAGATGTTCGAACTCGAAGATATCTTCGGAACGTAGCTTCGCATCCACGGCTCCCGGCCGAGGCGCGGATGCGAAAGCTACGCCAACCTCCCCGGGCTCCGGCGCCGGGACAGTAAGGAGCAGACATGAGCAGCATCAGCCTCAGCACCGCGACCGCCTTCCCGGCATCGGCCCGTCCGGCCACCCGGCTGCGGATCACGGCACGCGGCCGCCGCGCTCTGCTCGCGCTCGCCTCGGTCCCGCTCGCAGCGGGCATCGCCTTCGCCGCCATCAGCGGGGGCAGTGCGATCGCCTCCGGCGCGGACGCACCGGCCGTCTCCGTCGAGACCGTCACGGTCATGCCCGGCGATACCCTCTGGTCGATCGCGAGCAGCATCGCCCCCGAGGCCGACCCCCGCGAGGTCATCGGTGAGATCAGCCGTATGAACCTCCTCCGCGGCGGCGAGCTGCAGGTCGGTCAGGAGCTCGCGCTCCCGGCCCGCTACACCGACTGACGCGGAGCCCGAGTCTTCCGATCCGGTCGTCACGATGACCTCGGCTCTCCGTGCTCCTCTTAAGATGGGAAGGGTGACCTTCTCCCTCAACGATCTCCCGCTCCGCGACGATCTGCGCGGACTCACCCCGTACGGCGCGCCCCAGGCCCCGCTGCCGGTGGCTCTGAACGTGAACGAGAACACGCATCCCGTTCCCGACGAGGTCGCGAGCGACATCCTCGATGACATCGCCGTGGCGATCCGGGACGTGAACCGGTACCCGGATCGTGAGTTCACGACGCTGCGGGAGGCCTTCGCCGACTACCTGGGTCACGGCCTCACGCCGGAGCAGATCTGGGCGGGAAACGGCTCCAACGAGGTGCTGCAGCACATCTTCCAGGCTTTCGGCGGTCCGGGCCGCACGGCATTCGGCTTCGGCCCGACGTACTCGATGTACCCGCTCATCGCGAAGGGCACAGGGGCGTCGTGGATCGCCGGCACCCGGCAGCCGGACTACACCGTCACCGCGGAGGAGGCGGCGGAGCAGGTCCGTGCGGCCGACCCGGACATCGTGATCCTCTGCTCGCCGAACAATCCGACGGGCACGCCGCTGGGGCTCGACGTGGTGGAGGCCGTCTACGACGCCGCCCGTGGCGTGGTGATCGTCGACGAGGCCTATCAGGAGTTCGCGCCGCGCGATGCCCCGTCTGCACTGACTCTGCTGGAGGGCCGGCCGCGGCTGGCGGTCTCCCGCACCATGAGCAAGGCCTTCGCCTTCGCCGGTGCCCGCGTCGGCTACCTCGCCGCCGACCCCGCGTTCATCGACGCGCTGCGTCTGGTGCGCCTGCCCTACCACCTGAGCGCCCTGACGCAGGCGGCGGCCGTCGCCGCGCTCCGCAATGCCGACGTCATGCTCGGGATGGTGCAGGAGATCGTGGAGCAGCGCGACCGGATCACGGCCACGCTGGAGGCCCTCGGCTACACGCCCCACCTCTCGTGGTCCAACTTCGTGCTGTTCGGCGGCGTCGCGGACCCGCAGGCCACCTGGCAGCAGCTCTACGATCGCGGCGTGCTCGTCCGTGACGTCGGCATCCCCGGTCACCTGCGGGTGAGTGCCGGTACGGAGGCGGAGACCACGGCGTTCCTGGACGCCCTGGCCTCGATAGGATCGGCATCATGACCATCCCCGCGCCCACCGCACGCACCGCGAGCCGCGTGCGCAGCACGTCGGAGTCCACCGTCGAGGTCGAGCTCAACCTGGACGGTACCGGCGCGAGCCGCATCGACACCTCGGTGCCGTTCTTCGACCACATGCTCACGGCGTTCGCGAAGCACTCGCTGACGGATCTCACCGTGCGGGCGTCCGGCGACACCCACATCGACGCGCACCACACCGTGGAAGACGTCTCGATCGTGCTCGGTCAGGCGATCCTCGCCGCGCTCGGGGACAAGTCCGGCATCTCCCGCTACGGCGACGCCCTCGTCCCCCTGGACGAGGCGCTCGCGCAGGCGGTCGTCGACATCTCCGGTCGCCCGTACCTCGTGCACGAGGGTGAACCCGCGGGCTTCGAGCACCACCTGATCGGCGGGCACTTCACCGGATCGCTCGTCCGGCACGTCTTCGAAGCCATCACCTTCAACGCCGCCCTCACCGTGCACGTCCGGGTCCTGGGCGGGCGCGACCCGCACCACATCGCCGAGGCCGAGTTCAAGGCGTTCGCGCGGGCGTTCCGTCAGGCGAAGGCGCTGGATCCCCTCGTCGACGGCATCCCGTCCACCAAGGGAGCCTTGTGAGCGCCGCGCCCCGGGTCGCCGTCTTCGACTACGAATCCGGCAACGTCCACTCCGCGGTCAAGGCGCTCGTCGCCGCGGGAGCCGACGCCGTCCTCACGCGCGACCGCACCGAGGCTCTCGAGGCCGACGGGTTCGTCGTGCCCGGCGTCGGAGCCTTCCAGGCCGTGCGGGACGCCCTGCAGGCTCACGGCGGCGACGAGATCATCGGCCGTCGTCTCGCGGGCGGTCGACCGGTGCTGGGTATCTGCGTCGGCATGCAGGTGCTCTTCGAGCACGGCGTCGAGCGCGGGCACGACACCGCGGGCCTCGGCGAGTGGCCGGGCGCCGTGACGGAGCTCAACGCCCCTGTCCTGCCGCACATGGGCTGGAACACCGTGGAGCCGGGGGAGGACACCGTCCTGTTCCGCGGGATCGAGCAGGAACGCTTCTACTTCGTGCACTCCTATGCGGCGCAGTCCTGGGAGCTCGATGTGATCCCGCCGTTCCCCCAGCCCGTGCTCACCTGGGCGACCTACGGCGGTCCCTTCCTCGCGGCCGTGGAGAACGGCCCGCTCTCGGCGACGCAGTTCCACCCCGAGAAGTCCGGAGACGCCGGCATCCAGCTGCTCCGGAACTGGGTGCAGAGCCTCTGATCCGGAGCCGCGTCGGCGCCGGGCGTCATGCGGTTTGTCCCGCGCCCCGCGGCGGACTACCCTCGTCTCTCGTGCCCTCTCGGGCCGCAGACCCACCCGAACCAAGGACCCCATGAACGACTTCGCGCAGTCCCCCTCGCTCACGCTCCTCCCCGCGGTCGACGTCGCCGGCGGCAAGGCGGTCCGTCTGACCCAGGGGGAGGCGGGCACGGAGACGAGCTACGGCGACCCGCTCGACGCCGCGGGGGAGTGGGTCTCGCAGGGGGCCTCCTGGATCCACCTCGTCGACCTCGACGCGGCGTTCGGACGCGGCAGCAACGCCCCGATCCTGCGCAAGGTCATCAAGCAGTTCAAGAACGTCAACGTCGAGCTCTCCGGCGGCATCCGGGACGACGCGAGCCTGGAGGCGGCTCTGGAGAGCGGCGCCGCCCGCATCAACCTCGGCACCGCCGCCCTGGAGAACCCGGAGTGGGCCGCCGACGTGATCAGCCGCTTCGGCGAGGCGATCGCCGTCGGCCTCGACGTGCGCGGCACGACGCTCGCGGCGCGGGGCTGGACGAAGGAGGGCGGTGACCTCTGGGAGGTGCTCGAGCGCCTCGAGGACGCCGGCTGCAGCCGCTACGTCGTCACCGACGTGACCAAGGACGGCACGCTGCGCGGTCCGAACCTGGAGCTCCTGCGTGAGGTCACCTCGCGCACGCCGAAGCCGGTCGTCGCGTCGGGCGGCATCTCGAACCTCGACGACATCGCCGCCCTGCGCGACCTCGTGCCGCTGGGCGTCGAGGGCGCCATCGTCGGCAAGGCGCTGTACGCGGGCGCCTTCACGCTGGCGGAGGCTCTGGATGTCGCCGGAGACTGACCCCCACGCCTGCGGGCCGGAGTCGCACAACCGGGCCGACTCGGCCGGGGTCCCTTGGGAGGGGCGCAGCTTCGAGTCGAATCCGCACGCCGCGGACGACGGCTCGGCGGACCCTGCTCTTCTCGCCGCCCTGCTCCGCTTCCGCGCGGGGGAGGGGAGCCAGACGGAGGTCGTCGACGCGTTCCGCTCCGCGCGGGTGCTCATCCCGCTGATCGCCGAGAAGGGTGAGGAGGGTGTGGCCCCCAGCGGCCTCGCGGTGGACAAGACGCAGGAGCTGTCGATCGTCACCGTCGCCGCACCGGACGGGCGCCGCGTCCAGCCGGTGTTCTCGTCGGTCGAGACGATGCAGCGCTGGGACCCGTCGGCGCGACCCATCCCTGTCGAGGCCGTCCGCGCCGCGCTGGCCGCATCGTCGGAGGACACCGACCTCATCGTGCTCGACCCGACCTCGGACACGGAGTTCGTGATCCGGCGACCCGCCGTCTGGGCCGTGGCGCAGGGGCACGCGTGGGAACCGAGCTTCCTCTCGCCCGAGGTGGTCACCGCGCTCCGGGAGAGCATCGCCCATGAACTCGCCGTGATCGACGTCGCGGTCGCGCCCGGTGACCCGGATGCGCGGCTGCGCGGGCCGGAGCTCATCGTGGTGCTGGAGCTCGTCGACGGCCTGGAGCGCGAGGTCCTGGATGCGGTGCTCGCGCGCCTCGCCCAGCGGTGGGCGGCGGATGACCGCATCGCCGTCCTCGCCGACTCGCTGACGGTCAAGCTCCGCCGCAGCGTCTGAGGGGGCGCCGACCGGATCAGGTGACGGGGCCGGTCCACTTCTCGCCGGGGCCCTTGCCGATCGGGTCCGGGATGGTCGAGGCCTCGCGGAAGGCGAGCTGCAGCGAACGGAGGCCGTCACGCAACGAGCGGGCGTGCATGTCGCTGATCTCGGGGGCGCCGGCGGTGATGAGTCCCGCCAGCGCGTTGATGAGCTTGCGCGCCTCGTCCAGGTCGAGCTGAGCCGCGGCCTCCGGGTCGTCCGCCAGGCCGAGCTTGACGGCGGCAGCACTCATGAGGTGCACGGCGGCGGTGGTGATCACCTCGACGGCCGGGACGTCGGCGATGTCGCGGACGGCCGAGGAGGCCGCTTCTTCCTGCCGAGCCCATCGCTCCTCGCGCTCGCGGGCCGCCTCGTCCGATGCCTGGTTCGTCACTTCGCCTTGCTTTCTGTTAGACTTTGGCGGGCTCCGGAGCGTCATGCTCCGGAACGAAAGAGGATTCACTTCCCACCCGCGCTTGCCGTTCCAGGCTACCGGGTCTTGCGCTCCGCCGGCTCCGCTCGTCACGAGGGGACCGGTAGACAGGGTGCGGAGCCGGCGTCTGAGAGCCGGCGGGTGGGGGACGACTCCGATTTCGCCCGAGATGCAGACAGCATCACGGTGGCCGAATCACATCGTCTAAGGAGCTCCGCATCAGCGATCCCCGTACCAATGAGCGCATCCGCGTCCCCGAGGTCCGCCTCGTCGGCCCCGCGGGTGAGCAGATCGGCGTTGTCCGCATCGAGGCAGCGCTGCGTCTCGCACAGGAAGCCGATCTCGACCTCGTCGAGGTCGCCCCGAACTCGAAGCCGCCCGTCGTCAAGATCATGGACTACGGCAAGTTCAAGTACGAGGCCGCGCAGAAGGAAAAGGAAGCGCGTCGCAACCAGGCGAACACGATCCTCAAGGAAGTCCGCTTCCGTCTGAAGATCGAGGCGCACGACTACACCACGAAGCTCAAGCGCGCCGAGGGCTTCCTCAAGGCCGGTGACAAGGTCAAGGCCATGATCCTCTTCCGCGGTCGCGAGCAGTCGCGTCCCGAGCAGGGTGTGCGTCTGCTGCGCAAGTTCGCCGAAGACGTCGCCGAGTTCGGCACCGTCGAGTCGAACCCGACCATCGACGGCCGCAACATGGTCATGGTCGTCGCGCCGCACAAGAGCAAGTCCGAGGCGAAGCAGGAGCAGAACGCCGTGCGCGCCGCGAACAAGCAGGCCGCGCGCGATGCGAAGAACGACGCGGACGCTTCCGCGGACGCCCCGGCGGAGTAGATCCGCCCCCAGAACTCCCGCACCGCGGGTTGACACCGTCGCCTGAGAAGGCGCCATACGAAGGAAGAGAAGATGCCGAAGCAGAAGACCCACTCGGGTGCTAAGAAGCGCTTCAAGATCACCGGCAGCGGCAAGCTGAAGAAGCAGCAGGCCGGGATGCGCCACAACCTCGAGCACAAGTCGAGCCGTCGCACCCGCCGTCTGAACCAGGACCAGGTGCTCGCGAAGGCGGACTTCAAGGTCGCGAAGAAGCTTCTCGGTCGCTGACGCGCCGAACGCACGATAGGAACACAGGAAAATGGCAAGAGTCAAGCGGGCGGTCAACGCCCACAAGAAGCGTCGGGTCATCCTCGAGCGCGCCTCCGGCTACCGCGGTCAGCGTTCGCGCCTCTACCGGAAGGCCAAGGAGCAGGTCATCCACTCCCTGGTCTACTCGTACCGGGACCGTCGCAAGCGCAAGGGCGACTTCCGTCGTCTCTGGATCCAGCGCATCAACGCGGCTGCCCGCCAGAACGGCATGACGTACAACCGCTTCATCCAGGGTCTCAACCTCGCGGGTGTCACGGTCGACCGTCGCATGCTCGCCGACCTCGCGGTGAACGATGCCGCGACGTTCACGACGCTGGTCGAGACGGCGAAGAAGGCTCTGCCCTCCGACGTCAACGCGCCGAAGTCGGTCGCGTAAGCATCTCGCTTCCGAACGGGCGTCTTCCTCCGGGAAGGCGCCCGTTCCGCGTATCCGGGCGGTGGCGGGCTGACCGTAGACTGAGTCCGTGCTGGAGAACCCCCGTTCCCCCCGAGTCCGTGCCGTCGCCAAGCTGACCAAGCGCAGCGCGCGTACCGAGACCGGGCTGTTCCTGTTGGAAGGTCCGCAGTCCGTCCGTGAGGCGCTGACGTACCGTCCGGAGGCGATCATCGAGCTGTTCGCGACCCCGCACGGGTGGGAGAGGCACGCGGACATCCGTGCCGCGGCGGCGGAGGCGGACGTCGAGGTCGAGTACGTGAGCGAGGACGTGCTCAACGCGATGGCCGACACGGTGACGCCGCAGGGGCTGGTCGCCGTCGTCCGGCAGACGCCGACCTCCGTGCGCGACATCTTCGATGGCGCACCGCGTCTGGTCGCCATCTGCGAGGAGGTGCGCGACCCCGGCAACCTCGGTACCATCATCCGGGCCGCCGACGCCGCCGGCGCCGACGCCGTCGTGCTCACGGGCCGCACGGTCGATCCCTACAACCCCAAGGTCGTGCGGGCGACGACGGGCTCGCTCTTCCACCTTCCGGTCTCCGTCGGTGGGGACCTTGACGAGGTCGTGCGACGTGCGCACGATGCGGGCCTGCAGATCCTCGCGGCCGACGTGAAGGGGGATGACCTCCTCGCAGCCCGCGCCGACGGTGTGCTCGGCGAGCCGACCGCCTGGCTGTTCGGCAACGAGGCGCGCGGACTCGAGGACGATGCGCTGACACGGGCCGACCGGGTCCTGCGGCTGCCGATCTTCGGACGCGCGGAGTCGCTCAACCTGGCCACCGCGGCGAGCGTGTGCCTGTACGAGAGCGCGTTCGCCCAACGCGCCGCCGCCACCGGCTGACCGGCGACGGACGGGACGCAGGATGCGGATTCTCATCGTCGAGGACGACGAGCGGGTGGCGGGGGCCTTGCAGGCCTTCCTCGCGCGCTCGGGCTATGCCACCGTGCACGCCGCCGACGGGGCGACCGCGCTGGAGCACCTCGACGCCGACACCGAGGTGGTGCTGCTGGACCTCGGGCTGCCGGACGTCGACGGGATCGACCTCTGCCGTCGCATCCGGGGGCGGTCCGACGTCCCGATCGTGATCGTCACCGCGCGCAACCAGGTCGCCGAGCGCATCAAGGGGCTGCGCGCCGGGGCCGATGACTTCGTGGTGAAGCCGTACGACGTGCACGAACTCCTGGCGCGGATCGAGGCGGTCACCCGGCGATCACGGCCGCTGCGCACGGAACCGGACACCCGGGTGCTGCTGCACGACGGGGCGGTGCAGATCGACCTCGTGGCGCGGGAGGTGCAGGTCGGCGGGGTGCCGCTGGCGCTCACCCGCAAGGAGTTCGACATCGTGGGCGTGCTCGCCCGGTATCCGGGTGTGGCGGTGCCGAAGGAGCGCCTCATCCGCGAGGTCTGGAACACCGATTGGCGCGGCTTCGGCCACTCGCTCGAGGTGCACGTGGCGGCCATCCGGAAGAAGAGCGGGGACCGCGCGTTCATCGAGACGGTGCGCGGCGTCGGCTATCGGCTCGCGGGGTCCTGACGCGTGCGCCGCCGCCTGACCGTGGTCTTCCTCGTGCCGCTGATCGTCGTGCTCGTCGCGCTGGGCGGCGTGACCGGGTGGAGCGCGGCGCGCAGCGTCCAGCAGTCGTTCTACGCGGAGCAGCTCGGCGACCTCGGCTACTTCGCGACGAGCGCCAGGCAGGCGCTCCGCTCCGGGAGCCCGGCGGTGATGGACGCCGAGGTCCGCCGCTTCCAGGAGGTGTACGGGATCGAGGTGACCGTGTTCGATCTCACCGGCAGCCCGTGGGCGGCGGGGGATCACGGCGACACGGTCCTGTCGGAGGAGGACGCGCAGCGGGTACGGCTGGCGCTCTCCGGACGCCGCGCCGAACAGCCGACCTCCTCCGCATGGGTCGTGTCCGACGCGGCGCTCGTGGAGCCGGTGTTCGACGACGGCGACGTGATCGGCGCCGTGCTCGTGAGCGGAGGAACGGAGACGCCGCAGACCGTCATCCTGCGCCAGACGCTCGTGCTCGGCGTGATCGTCGTGCTGCTGTGCGCGCTCGGCATCCTCCTGGTCGCCGGTCTGGCGCGCTGGGTGCTCTCCCCGGTGCGCCGCCTCGACGAGACGATGGCGGCGATCGAGCGCGGGGAGATGGACGCCCGGGTGGCCGAGGGCACCGGGCCGCCCGAGCTGCGGCGCATGACGCGGGTGTTCAACGGCATGGCCGATGAGATCGAGCGCGTCATGACCCGGCAGCAGGAGTTCGCGCTGAACGCCTCGCACGAGCTGCGGAATCCGCTCAACGCGTTGCTGCTGCGCGTCGAGCACCTCGCGACGGGCCTGGGACGCGAGTGGGACCACGACGTCGAGGAGACGAGGGAGGAGGGCCGACGGATGACCCGCATCCTGGAGACCCTCCTCGGACTCGCCCGCGGCGGTCGCACCGACTCCACGATGTCCGCGGTCGATCTGGCCGCTGTCGCAGCCCGCCGGGTGGAGGCCTGGCAGGAGGTGGCGGCGCAGCGGGCCATCGGGCTGCGCCCCACGGGGGAGCCGTCGGTCATGACGATCACCGACCGCACCATCGTGGAGAGCGCGCTCGATGCCGCGATCGACAACGCGGTGAAGTACTCGCCGGAGGGCTCGTCCATCGAGGTCGGCGCGCGGCGCGTGGGCGGCGAATGCCACCTCACCGTGCGCGACCACGGCCCTGGTCTGTCTCCGGAGGACGCCTCGTCGGCGACGGACCGCTTCTGGCGGAGCGCGGACAGCGGCGACATGCCGGGGACCGGGCTCGGGCTCGCGATCGCGACCGACCTCCTCGCGACGGTCGGGGGCGAGCTGCGGGTGCGCGGCGCCGATGGCGGCGGGCTCCTCGTGGCCCTCGTCCTCCCCGCGGAGGCGGCGGCATGAGCGGGCGGGGACGGCGTGTCGTGGCCGGGATGCTCGCGCTCGTGACGGCCGTCGCGTTGAGCGCGTGCAGTCCGCGTTCCGAGGGATGGACGGACACCGTCGCCGTGATCGCCGCGGGAAGCCCCACCGGGGTCTACCACGACTACGGCAGTCGCCTGGCGGTCGAGCTGTCGCGCGAGCTGGACGTCGATCTCACGGCGGAGGAGACCGCCGGATCGGTCGACAACCTGTTGCGGGTGAGTGCGGGGGAGGCGCTCCTCGGCTTCGCGCAGGGCGATGCCGCGGCCGACGCCGTGGCCGGAACGGGAGCCTTCGCCGAGCCGCTGGACGTGCAGGCGGTCGCCCGGCTGTACGACGAGTACCTGCAGATCGTCGTGCGCGACGACTCGGCCCTGGACGATCTCGCGGATCTCGCCGGGGGGACGATCTCCCTCGGGGCCGAGAACTCGGGGGTGAACGTGATCGCGACCCGGGTGCTGCACGCCGCCGGCGTGGCCGCGGATACGATCGACGATCCGCAGCTCGACCTCGGCGGGTCCATCGCCGCCATGGAGCGCGGCGAGATCGACGGCTTCTTCTGGGTGGGCGGGCTGCCGACGCCCGGCATCGCGGACCTCGCGGAGACGGTCGACGTCCGTCTGCTCCCGGTCGAGCAGGACTGGGTCAATGCGGTCAACGAGCGGTACTCCCATGCGTATCGGCCCGCCGACGTGCCCGCGGGCACCTACGGCCTCGACGCCTCCGTGATGACGTTGGCGGTGCCGAACTACCTCGTCACCGCCGGAAGCACCCCGCCCGGCGTCGTCCATGATCTCGTCGGGGGCCTGTTCGCGGCGCGCACCACGTTGGCCGCCGACGTCCCGGCGGCAGCGTTGCTGGACCGGCGGTCCGCGATCTTCACCGGGCCGGTGCCCCTGCACCCCGGTGCGGAGGAGTACTACCGCGGCCTGCGCCGGTGACGGGCGTCCCCTCAAGAAATCCTCAAGATCCCTGACAGGCGTCGGCGCGCTCTGCCAGGGTGAGGTCGATCGCACACGATCGGACACCTGCTGCCTGCTGTCGCTGGGAGCGTGGCAGCAGGGCGATCCCGCGGCCCGAGGGGGCGGGCCGTGGGGCGCCCCTGCGAGGATGCATTGGCGCCGCGATCAGGTGATTACGAACGTGTAAACCTCACCGTGGTGCCTGGAACCGCGCGCATCGCGTGGCTAGTTTGGAGAAATGATGACCTCTGAAACCCCGCTCGTCGTCGTCGAGAACGTCCAGAAGCACTACGGCGAGTTCCAGGCGCTCAGCGACATCGACCTGACCGTCAACGCGGGGGAGGTCGTCGTCGTGATCGGCCCCTCCGGCTCGGGCAAGTCGACGCTCTGCCGCACGATCAACCGCCTGGAGACCATCACCAGCGGCTCCATCCGCATCGACGGCAAGGAGCTGCCCGCGGAGGGCAAGGCTCTCGCGCACCTGCGGGCCGACGTCGGCATGGTCTTCCAGTCCTTCAACCTCTTCGCGCACCTCACGATCCTCGAGAACGTGACGCTCGGCCCGATCAAGGTCCGTGGCCTGAAGAAGTCCGACGCCGAGGCCGAGGCGATGCTGCTGCTCAAGCGCGTGGGCGTCGCGCAGCAGGCGAACAAGCTCCCCGCGCAGCTCTCCGGCGGCCAGCAGCAGCGCGTCGCGATCGCACGGGCCCTGGCCATGCAGCCGAAGGTCATGCTCTTCGACGAGCCCACCAGCGCGCTCGACCCCGAGATGATCAACGAGGTCCTCGACGTCATGGTCGAGCTCGCCCAGGAGGGCATGACGATGATCGTCGTCACCCACGAGATGGGCTTCGCCCGCAAGGCGGCCGACCGCGTCGTCTTCATGGCGGACGGCCGGATCGTCGAGGAGGCCACGCCCGAGGAGTTCTTCACGAACCCGAAGAGCGACCGCGCCAAGGACTTCCTCTCGAAGCTCCTCACGCACTGACTTCCCAGACCCAGCACCCACAGCACAGCACACGAAGGAGACGCACATGCGACGCACACGGACACTGGCCGGATTCGGGATCGCCACGGTGGCGCTGCTCGCGCTCACGGCCTGCAACAGCGGCACGCCGTCGAGCACCGGCATGTCGGGGAGCGACGAGGGCGACACCTCGAGCAGCACGCCCTGGACCATCGAGGAGGACGTCACGATCGAGGGGAGCCCCACGTTCGACCGCATCTCCTCGTCGGGCACCGTCAAGGTGGGCGTCAAGGAGGACCAGCCCGGTCTCGGCTACCTCGACCCCGTGACGGGCGAGCGCACCGGCTTCGACGTCGACATCGCCCGCTGGATGGCGGCATCCCTCGGTGTCGACCCGGAGAAGATCGAGTTCCAGGCGATCGCCTCCGCGAACCGCGAGCAGGCCATCGTCAACGGCGACATCGACTACTACGTCGGCACCTACTCGATCACGGACAAGCGCAAGGAGCAGATCGCCTTCGCCGGTCCCTACTTCGTCACCGGCCAGGGCCTCCTCGTCGCGGCCGACAGCGACATCGCGAGCGTCGACGACCTCGACTCCTCCACGACGGTCTGCTCGGCGACGGGTTCGACGCCGATCCAGAACATCAAGGAGAACTACCCCGAGGTGAAGACGAAGGAGTACGACACGTACTCCAAGTGCGTCGAGGACCTCAAGAACGGCCAGGTCGACGCCGTCACGACCGACGAGGCGATCCTCATCGGCTACGCGGCCCAGGACCCCGACAACCTCAAGGTCGTCGGCGAGCCGTTCAGCGAGGAGCGCTACGGCATCGGTGTGGCGAAGGGCGACGACGCGCTCGTCGAGTACTTCAACACCCAGCTCACCGACGGTGGTGACATCTGGCAGCAGATCTTCGACAACAACCTCGGCGCCTCCGGTGTGAAGGCCGAGCAGCCCGAGGTCGACCCGGTCGATTGATCTCCCCGGGGGCGGTCGGTCCAGCCGGCCGCCCCCGTCCTCCTCGGCGTCGACCTGACGCGGAAACGAACCGAAAGGCACAGCAGTGGGAGTGATCTCGGACCACCTCGACCTCTGGGGTGAAGCGCTGTGGGGAACCATCGCGCTGTTCCTCGGCGGTGGCCTCATCGCCGTGGTGCTCGGACTCATCGTCGGAGCGGCCCGCGTGTCCCCGGTCCCGATCGCGCGCGGCGTCGGCGCCGTGTACGTGAACTGGATCCGGAACACCCCGCTCACGCTGGTGATGTTCTTCTTCGCGTTCTGCCTTCCGATCCTGCTCGGGGAGCGGGTCAACTCCCTGCTGCTCGCCACGATCGCGCTCGGCATCTACACCGCCACCTACGTCGCTGAGGCGATCCGCGCCGGCATCAACACGGTGCCGGTCGGACAGGCGGAGGCGGCACGGGCCATCGGCCTCAACTTCGGCCAGGTCATGCGCTTCGTCGTGCTGCCCCAGGCCACGCGGTCCGTGGTCCCGCCGCTCATGAGCGTGCTCATCGCCCTCATGAAGAACACCACGGTGGCCGCCGGCTTCTCGGTGGTCAACCTCGGCACGATCCGAGCGGCACTCAGCGAGCGGGGCGAGAACGCCCTCGTCGTGCTGCTCTGGGTCATGGTCATCTTCGTCGTGCTCGTGCTGCTCCTGAGCTGGGTGCAGCGCGTACTCGAGAACAAGTGGAGGATCGCGCGATGAGTTCCGTCCTGTTCGACGTCCCCGGGCCTCGCGCCGTCGCCCGCAACCGGATCATCGGCGCCGTCACGATCCTCGTCGTCCTCGCCGTGCTCGGCTGGGTGGTCTGGCGCCTGTACGCCACCGGCCAGTTCTCCGCGGAGAAGTGGAACATCTTCACGTACTCGGCGGTCTGGGTGCGCTTCGGGGAGGGGCTGCTCAGCACGCTCTCCGCCTTCGCGGTCGCCGGTGTCGGTTCGATCGTGCTGGGCTTCGTCCTCGGCATCGGCCGCCTCTCCGAGCACGCCTGGGTGCGGGAACCGGTGCGGTGGATCATCGAGATCATGCGGGCGATCCCCGTCCTGATCCTCATGATGCTGCTGTACTACGGCCTCCCGGTGATCGGTATCCGGATGCCCCCGTACTACGCGGTCGTCATCGCGCTCATCGTCTACAACGGCTCCGTGCTGGCGGAGGTGCTCCGCGCCGGGATCGAGTCGCTGCCGCGCGGGCAGAAGGAAGCCGGCTACGCGATCGGCCTGCGCAAGACGGGGGTCATGTACTTCATCCTCATCCCGCAGGCCGTCCGGGCGATGATGCCCGTGATCATCGCGCAGCTCGTGGTGGCCCTGAAGGACACCGCGCTCGGCTTCATCATCACGTACCAGGAGCTGCTCTACGTCATCAACCAGATCGGCAACCAGGCGCCCTACGGGTCGCCGCTGATCCCCGCCGCGATGGTCGGCGGCTCGATGTACGTCGCGGTCTGTCTCGTGCTCTCCTACGTGGCCTACCGCCTGCAGCGCCGGGCCAAGCGCTCGGCCAAGGCCGGTCCCGTGGAGCCGGACCCCCGCCAGCACGACGGCGAGACGAACACGTCGCTCATCGTGATGCAGCGGGGTCTCGGTAAGCACGACAGCAACAACTCCGGCGGACTGGCGGTGTGAGCCACGACCGGCGCGGGACGCCCGTCCCGCGCCGGTAGACTCGACTCCCGTGTCAGAGTCTCCGGAAATCACACCCGAAGCGGTCGAAGCCGCTGTCGCCGACGCCCTCGCGGCGATCGAGGCGGCCGCCGACACCGCCGCGCTGAAAGCCGCCCGTGCGGCGCACGTCGCGGAGGGATCGCCGCTCGCGGTCCTGAACGCCTCGATGCGCCAGGTCGCCCCCGAGAACAAGGCCGCGTTCGGCAAGCTCGTCGGTCAGGGCCGCGGTCGTGTGAACCAGGCGCTCGCGGCGAAGGAGGCCGAGCTGGCCGCCGCCGAGGTCGCCGCGCGCCTGGAGGCCGAGCGCGTCGACATCACCGCCGTCCCGTCGCGGACGCGCGTGGGCGCCCGCCACCCGCTGCCCCTCCTGCAGGACCACGTCGAGGACATCTTCGTCGGCATGGGATGGGAGATCGCGGAGGGGCCGGAGCTCGAGCACGAGTGGTTCAACTTCGACGCCCTGAACTTCGACGTCGATCACCCCGCCCGTCAGGAGCAGGACACCTTCTACGTCGACCCGACGTCGCGCCACCTCGTCATGCGTACGCACACGAGCCCCGTGCAGGTTCGATCCATGCTCGACCGCGAGGTCCCCATCTACGTGCTGTGCCCGGGCCGCGTGTACCGCACCGACGAGTTCGACGCCACGCACCTCCCGGTCTTCACGCAGTTCGAGGGCCTGGTCGTCGACAAGGGCATCACGATGGCGCACCTCAAGGGCACGCTCGACCACTTCGCGAAGCAGCTCTTCGGCCCGGAGGCCAAGACCCGCTTCCGCACGAACTACTTCCCCTTCACCGAGCCCTCCGCCGAGCTCGACCTGTGGCACCCGACCTTCAAGGGTGGCGCGCGCTGGATCGAGTGGGGCGGCTGCGGCATGGTCAACCCGAACGTGCTGCGCGCGGCCGGGATCGACCCGGAGGTGTACAGCGGCTTCGCGTTCGGCATGGGCATCGAGCGGGGCCTGATGTTCCGCAGCGATGTGCAGGACATGCGCGACATGGCCGAGGGCGATGTCCGTTTCAGCGAGCAGTTCGGGATGGTGGTGTGATGCGCGTCCCGCTTTCGTGGCTGCGTGAGTACGTCGATCTGGCAGCGGATGCCACGCCCGAGGACGTCCTCGCGGCACTGGTGACCGTCGGCTTCGAAGAGGAGGACGTGCACCGGTTCGACATCACGGGTCCCGTGGTGGTCGGCCAGGTCGTCTCCCTCGAGCCGGAACCCCAGTCGAACGGCAAGACGATCAACTGGTGCCAGGTGGACGTCGGCTCCGAGCACGGCGGCGTCCGTGGGATCGTCTGCGGCGCGCACAACTTCGTCGTCGGAGACAAGGTCGTCGTTACCCTGCCCGGCGCTGTCCTCCCCGGCCCGTTCCCCATCGCCGCCCGCAAGACCTACGGCCACGTGTCCGACGGCATGATCGCCTCCGCGCGCGAGCTGGGTCTCGGCGACGAGCACAACGGCATCCTCGTGCTGAGCGACCTCGGCATCGATGCGCCCGTCGGCACCGACGCGATCGCGCTGCTGGGCCTCGACGACGTCGCGGTGGAGATCAACGTCACGCCGGACCGCGGCTACGCGTTCTCGGTGCGCGGTGTCGCCCGTGAGTACTCCCACGCCACGGGGGCGGCCTTCCGCGATCCCGCCGAGCGCGACTTCGCCGAGCTGCAGCCCGGCTCCGGACACACGGCCGTGGTGGACGACCAGGCGCCGGTGCGGGGCCAGGTCGGTGCGAGCGAGTTCGTCACCCGGGTCGTGCGCGACGTCGATCCGTCTCGGCCGACTCCGCCGTGGATGATCGCGCGCCTGAGCCTCGCCGGCATGCGGTCGCTGGGTGTGCTCATCGACATCACGAACTACGTCATGCTCGAGCTCGGGCAGCCGCTGCACGGCTACGACCTGGACAAGCTCACGGGCGGCCTCACCGTCCGGCGCGCGACGCCGGGGGAGAAGATGACCACGCTCGACGGCGTGGAGCGGAAGCTGCACGTCGAAGACCTCCTCATCACCGACGACTCCGGTCCCATCGGCCTCGCCGGCGTCATGGGCGGCGGCACCACCGAGATGAGCGACACCACGCGGAACGTTCTCATCGAGGCGGCGACCTTCGACGCGACGACCATCGCCCGCACGGCCCGTCGGCACAAGCTCCCGAGCGAGGCGTCCAAGCGCTTCGAGCGCGGCGTCGACCCGCTGATCCCCTTCGTCGCGGCCCGCCGCGCAGCCGACCTCATGGTCGAGCTCGCCGGCGGCACGCTCACGGAGGAGGGCGGAGCGCTCTTCGCCGAGGTGTTCGTCGCCGAGATCGAGCTCCCGCGCGGCTTCGTGCAGGGGCTGATCGGCGTCAACTACACCGACGACGAGATCACCGGCGCGCTGACGACGATCGGGGCCGAGGTCAGCCCTTCGACAGGCTCAGGGACCCAGGCCGAAGGCGCAGGGACCC
The DNA here is from genome assembly GCF_032364335.1 of Microbacterium meiriae. Classification (NCBI taxonomy): domain Bacteria; kingdom Bacillati; phylum Actinomycetota; class Actinomycetes; order Micrococcales; family Microbacteriaceae; genus Microbacterium; species Microbacterium meiriae. The sequence continues at coordinate 2,365,173 of NZ_CP133984.1, read as the reverse complement.
AGGGTGACTCCGGGTGGACGGTCATCCCGCCCACCTGGCGCCCCGACCTCACCGACAAGTGGACGCTCGCCGAGGAGGTCGCCCGCATCCACGGGCTCGACCGCATCCCCTCGGTGCTGCCGACGCCGCCGTCCGGCCGCGGTCTCACGGCACATCAGCAGGGGCGTCGCCGCGTGGTGAACGCTCTCGCCGCCGCAGGATTCGTCGAGACCCCGGCGTTCCCGTTCACGACCGAGGCGCAGAACGATCTGCATGGGTCGGCGTCCGGCGACCATCTGCCCAGCATCCGCCTCGCGAACCCGCTCGACGGGCAGGTGCCGTTCCTGCGGCGCTCGCTCATCCCCGGTCTCCTGCAGACCGCGCACCGCAACATCTCGCGCGGGCTCACGGATCTGGCGCTGTTCGAGACCGGAGCCGTGTTCGTTCCGGAGCCCGGCGTGGAGTACGGCACCGCCGAGGTCCCGCCGCTCGGCGTCCGGCCGTCGGATGAGGTGCTCGCCGCGCTCGACGCCTCCATCCCGCCGCAGGAGCGCCACGTCGCGGTGCTGCTGACCGGCAACGTGTCGCCGCGCCAGCCGGGTCGTGCCGCCGAGGCCGCCGGACTCGTCGAGGCGCTCGACGCGGTCCGCGTGATCGGGGCCGCCGCGGGCATCGAGCTCAACGTCGTGCAGACGCAGCGCGCCGCGCTCCACCCCGGACGCACCGGTGCGCTCGTCGCCGCCGGCGAGGAGGTCGGCTACGTCGGCGAGCTGCATCCCGCCGTCGCCGAGGAGGCTGACCTGCCGGGTCGCGCCACCGTGCTGGAGCTCGACCTCGACCGGCTGCTCACGCTCGCCGGCGGACGCATCGTGGCGGCATCGCTCTCCACGTTCCCGGCCGCGACGCAGGACGTCTCGCTCACGCTCCCGGCCGAGGTGCCGGCGGGCGAGGTCCGCGCGGCTCTCGCGGAGGGCGCGGGTGCACTGCTGGAGTCCGTCCGGCTCGTGGACGACTACCGCGGCGAGGGCGTGCCCGAGGGATCGAAGTCGCTGACGTTCGCCCTGCGCTTCCGCGCCGACGACCGCACGCTGACCGCCGCGGAGGCCTCCGCGGCGAAGATGGCGGGCGTCGCCGTGGCCGCGGAGCGCTTCGGCGCCGCCCTCCGCGACTGATCGGGAGAGCGCACGGCCCTTTCCGGGGAGCCGTGCGCTCTCGCGATAGCGTGGCCGGATGACGAGCCTCCTCCTGCAGCCCACGCCACCCTCGGTCCCCGCCGGAGCGCGATCGCTCGGGGAGGGGCCGTTCCTCTCGCCGGGTGCGCAGCTCGACTGGCACTACCGCAAGCCGGGGTGGACCACGGGGGAGGCAGCGACCGTCACCCCCATGCGCGTCGTCCGTGACGATGAGCGCGGTCTCGTCGCGTGGCTTGCCGCCGGGACGCAGCAGGAAGGCCAGGGCACGTGGGACGGGGAGCGCATCCGGACCGTCCCGCTCGATCGGCGGTGGCGGGAGCCCCGGCGCCGGATCGTCGAGGAGTGGTGGGGCAACGGCATCCTGCGCATCGCGCCCGCGGGAGTGCCGTGGTCGGTCTGGCTGTTCTGGAGCGCGGCCACCGGGACGACGTGGGACTTCGCCGGCTGGTACGTCAACCTCGAGAACGCGCACCTGCGCACCGACAGTGCCACCTACACCTCCGATCACGTCCTCGACGTCGAGATCGCACAGGACGGGCGCGTGGCGATGAAGGACGAGGACGAGCTGGTCGCCGCCGTCGACCAGGGACGGCTGACCGCCGCGCAGGCGGCGCAGATCGAGCGGCACGCGGTCGCGGCCATCGCGTCTTTCCATGCCGGCGACTGGCCGTTCGATCGGGAGTGGATCGACTGGCGACCGGACCCGTCCTGGAGCATCCCGGTGTTGGACGGCCTCGACGAGATCGTCGTCCCCTAACCGCTTCGGGGCCGCCCTCCGCTACGGCGCCGAGGCCGCGCGGGATCAGGCGTTCGCGCGGCATCAGGCGACAGCAGTGCCGGTGGCCTGTGCTTGCGCGGTGGCCTGTGCTTGCGTGGTGGCCTGTGCTCGCGTGGTGGCCTGTGCTTGCGCGGTGGCCTGTGCTCGCGTCATGGCCTGTACTCGCGTTGAGGCCTGTCCTGCCGCTCCGCTCTGAGCGGAGGCCCTTCCCCCGAGTCGTCGATCCTGATGACATGGGCACATGACGGATGTTCTGATCCTCGGGGGAACCGGATGGCTGTCGGGGCGCATCGCCGCGCATGCGCTCGGGGCGGGGGCGACCGTGACCTGCCTGGCCCGCGGCGGACGCCCGGCGCCGCCGGGAGCGACCCTCGTTCTCGCGGACCGCGATGAGGAGGCCGCCTACGACGTCGTGTCGCGCACGGACTGGGACCACGTCGTCGACGTCTCCTCCCGCGCCGATCATGTCTCCGGGGCGGTCCGTGCGCTCGGCGACCGTGCCGCTCGGTGGACGTACATCTCGTCGATGTCGGTGTACCGCGACGACGAGACGGTCGGGACCGACGAGTCGGCATCGCGGCACCCGGCGGCGCAGGCCGGTGAGGACGACGACTACGCGCGACAGAAGGTCGCGGCGGAGGATGCCGTGCAGGCCGGCGTCGGCGATCGCGCACTCCTCGTCCGCCCCGGCCTCATCGTCGGCGACGGCGACCCGAGCGATCGCTTCGGCTACTGGGCGGCGGCGTTCCTCCGGGCCCTGGATGAGCCGGTGCTGCTTCCACCGCTCGAAGGGCGCACGACGCAGGTCATCGACGTCGAGGACGTCGCCGCGTTCGTCGTGTCCGCCACCGTCACCGGTGCCGTGAACGCGATCGGCGACGTGCGCGACCTGGAGGACGTGCTGCGGACGGTGCGCGCGGCCACGGGGCACGCCGGGCCGGTCGTCGTCGGCACGGAGGAGCGCCTCGTCGCCGAAGGTGTCGCGTACTGGGCGGGGCCGCGCTCGCTGCCGCTGTGGCTGCCGCCCGACATGCGCGGATTCATGACCCGCTCGAATGCGCGGTACCGGCGCAGCGGGGGCTCGCTCCGCCCCCTCGACGAGACGGTGGAGCATGTCGTCGCGGACGAGCGCGAACGGGGCGTGGACCGCGAGCGCCGCGCCGGACTCACGCGGACGGAGGAGCGGGCGCTGCTCGACGCCCTCGCTCGCTAGACTGCGAGGCAGTGACACGGGGTGCCGCATCCGCGGCTGAGATCACACCCGTCGAACCTGATCTAGTTCGTACTAGCGAAGGGATGTCGCCGATGAGCGATCCTGTGCGTCCGCAATCCGTCCTCGACCTCGCCGTCACGGCGGGAAGGCTGCGGGAGGAGGTCCGGGCCACGCCGCCGTTGACGCACTGCATCACGAACGCCGTCGTGACGGGGTTCACCGCCAACGTGCTGCTGGCGCTCGGGGCGGCGCCGGCCATGGTCGACATCGTCGGCGAGGCCGAGCCGTTCGCCGCTGCCGCCTCGGGGCTTCTCATCAACCTCGGGACGCCGACCCCGGAGCAGCGGGAGGCGAGCAGGGAGGCCGTGGCGGGAGCGCTCGTCGCCGGCACGCCGTGGGTACTCGATCCCGTTGCGATCGGCACCCTCCCGGTGCGGACGGCGCTCGCGCACGAGCTCGCCGCGCTGCGCCCCACCGCCATCCGCGGCAACGCGTCGGAGATCCTCGCGCTGGCCGGACACAGCAGTGGCGGCCGCGGTGTCGACGCGACGGACGGGACCGAGGCGGCGGCTGCGGCGGCCCGCGAGCTCGCCCACCGGTACGGTTCCGTGGTCGCCGTCTCGGGCCCTGTCGACCTCCTCACCGACGGGGAGCGGGTGATCCGCATCGCCAACGGGCATGAGCTCCTCACACGGGTGACCGGCGGCGGGTGTGCCCTGGGCGCCGTGATGGCGGCGTTCCTCGGGGCGGCCCGTGGCTCCGCGACAGATGCGCTGACGGCGGTGGCCGCGGCGACCCTCGTCTACACGGTCGCAGCCGAGCAGGCAGCCGAGATCTCCCGCGGACCGGGCAGCTTCGCCGTCGCACTGCTCGACGCCCTGTCCGCCGTGACTCCGGCGGACCTCCGCGCCCGCGCCCGCGTCGAGGAGGAGGCCCGATGACCGTCGACCTGTCCCTGTACCTCGTCACCGATCGGTCGCTGTGCGGCGTGCGCGGAGTGGTCGAGACCGTGCGAGAGGCCGTCGCCGGCGGCGTCCGGATCGTGCAGCTGCGCGACAAGCAGGCAACGGACGAGGAGACCGTCGCGCAACTCCTCGCCCTGTCCGAAGCCATCGACGGTCGCGCGCTGCTCGTCGTGAACGATCGCCTCGATGCGGCCGTCGAGGCCCGTCGTCGCGGTGCCAGGGTGGACGGGGTGCACCTCGGCCAGGCGGATGCCTCGGTGCTCCGCGCGCGCGAGCTTCTCGGCCCGGAGGCGTTGATCGGGCTCACGGCGAACACCTCCGCGCACCTCGACGAGGTCGCCGCCCTGCCGCCGGGCACGGTCGACTACCTCGGGGTCGGCGTCATCCGCCCCACGCGCACGAAGCCCGACCATCCGGTGCCGCTCGGCATCGACGGCTTCGCCGCATTCGTCGCGCGCAGTCCGCTGCCGTGCGTCGCGATCGGTGGGGTGGACCTGGAGGACGCGGCGGCGTTGCGTGAGGCCGGCGCGTCCGGGATCGCGGTGGTCTCGGCGCTGTGCGCGGCAGAGGACCCCCGGGCCGCGGCCGGGGCCTTCCGGCGACACTGGTTCGCACGGGCGGTGCCGCACGTGCTCAGCATCGCCGGCAGCGATCCGTCCGGAGGTGCGGGCATCCAGGCCGATCTCAAGGCGATCGCCGCGAACGGGGGCTACGGCATGGCAGCCCTCACAGCCCTGACCGCGCAGAACACGCAGGGCGTCCGCGCCGTGCATGTCCCTCCCGCGGAGTTCCTGCGGGCGCAGCTCGACGCTGTCGCCGACGACATCCGCATCGACGCCGTGAAGATCGGCATGCTCGCGGACGGGGAGGTGATCCGCACGGTCGCCGCCTGGCTCCGGACGACGCAGCCCCCGATCGTCGTGCTGGACCCCGTCATGATCGCCACCTCGGGAGACCGACTGCTCGACCCCGACGCAGAGCGCGAGCTGCGGGGCCTGCTCTCCCTGGCGACCGTGGTCACCCCGAACCTCGCCGAACTCGCCGTCCTCGCCGGTCGCGAGGTGGCGGGCTGGGCGGACGCGCTCGCCGCGGCGCGAGAGCTGTCGGCCGATACGGGGACCGCGGTGCTGGTGAAGGGCGGGCATCTGCCCGGGGACGAGGCACCGGACGCCCTGATCGACACGGCAGCCGGTACGCACGCGGAGTTCCCCGGGGCGCGCATCCAGACGGAGAACACCCACGGCACCGGCTGCTCGCTGTCCGCGGCTCTGGCCACACGACTGGCGCGGGGCGACGATCCCGCGACCGCGGTCCGCGCCGCGCGCGCCTGGCTCCGGGAGTCCCTCCGCGCGGCCGACGACCTGGACGTCGGGCGAGGGCACGGCCCGATCCACCACTTCGCGGGACTCTGGGCACGCGGTGGGGTCGAGACCCGGTCGACGCCGGAGGAGGTGGCCGTGGCCTGGTGGGATGAGACTGCCGCGATCCGCCGCGACATCGATGCGCTGCCCTTTGTGCGTGCGCTCGCCGACGGGACGCTCGACCGCGACGCCTTCGTCTTCTACCTCGCGCAGGACGCCCTGTACCTCCGCGAGTACGCCAGGGTGCTCGCGGAGGCGTCGCGCCTCGCCCCGACCCCCGACGAGCAGGCGTTCTGGGCCGAGGCCGCGCACGGTGCGATCCGCGGCGAGCTGGAGCTGCACGCGTCGTGGCTGACACCGGAGACCGGGGTGAGCGGCGCCACCTTCGCCACCGAGCCCGCCCCGGCGACGATTGCCTACCTCGACCATCTGCGCGCGGTCGCGTTCGGCGGCGACTACGTCGCACTGATCGCGGCCGTGCTGCCGTGCTTCTGGCTCTACACCGACCTGGGGGAGCGACTCCATGCCGGAGCGTTCGGCGCGGCGCCCCGCGACCCCCGGCATCCCTACGCGTCGTGGCTCGCGACCTACGCGGATCCGGCCTTCGCGGAGGCCACGCGGCAGGCCATCGCGCATGTCGCCGCTGCGGCCGCGAGGACCGACGACATCGGCCGGGAACGGATGCGGCGCGCCTTCCTCACCTCGAGCGCACACGAACGCGCCTTCTTCGCCGCACCGGTCGCGCGCGCTGTCGTGTGACGCCCGGGATTTGCGGTGCCGGACGCGCCCGCGCTATCGTCGCCGCATGCCTTCGGTCGCCACCGCTCCTTCGACGCTCGTCCCGAGCGTCATCGCCGTGCGCCGACGTCGCGGCCGCCGATTCTAGGCGACCCCGCCCTTCTGCCTGCGTCCGCGCGGCGGTCGAGTGCCGGTGTCGCCGCCTCCGGCCCCGCCCCCGGTCCCGAGATCGTCGAGGACCCGACCGTTAAGGTAGAAGCATGACGTATTCCGTCGCCGTCTCCGGCGCCTCCGGCTACGCAGGCGGAGAGATCCTGCGCCTCCTGGCCGCACATCCCGACGTCGAGATCCGCACCGTCACGGCGCACTCGAACGCCGGACAGCCCCTCGTCGCCCATCAGCCGCACCTCCGCTCGCTCGCCCACCTCACGCTGCAGGACACCACGCCGGAGATCCTCGCCGGACACGACATCGTGTTCCTCGCCCTCCCGCACGGCCAGTCCGGACAGTACACGGACGCCCTCGGCGACACCCCGCTCGTGATCGACGCGGGGGCCGACCACCGGCTCACCTCCTCGACGGAGTGGGACGCCTTCTACGGCGGGGCGTTCCACGAGCCCTGGACGTACGGCGTGCCCGAGCTCCTCGTCGGAGGGGGCAAGCAGCGTGAGGCGCTCCGCGGCGCGACCCGGATCGCCGCACCCGGCTGCAACGCCTCCACGGTGAGCCTCAGCCTGGCCCCCGGTGTCGCGGCCGGCGTGATCGACCCGGGCGACATCGTCTCCGTCCTGGCCGTCGGCCCGTCCGGGGCGGGCAAGAGCCTGAAGACGAACCTCCTCGCCTCCGAGATCCTCGGCTCCGCGAACCCGTATGCGGTGGGCGGCACGCACCGCCACATCCCGGAGATCCGACAGGCGCTCGCCGCCGCCCGCCCTTCGACAGGCACAGGCCCTTCGACAGGCTCAGGCCCTTCGACAGGCTCAGGGACCCAGGACATCCGGATCTCGTTCACCCCGGTCCTCGTCCCGATGTCGCGCGGCATCCTCGCCACCTCCACGGCGCCGATCGTCGACGGCGTGAGCGACGCCGAGATCCGCCAGGCGTGGGAGAGCGCCTACGGCGACGAGACCTTCGTGCAGCTGCTCCCCGAGGGCAGCTTCCCCCGCACCGCCGACGTGCTCGGGGCGAACACAGCCCTCGTCGGCCTCGCGATCGACCGCGCCGCGAACCGCGTGACGGTGGTCACCGCCGTCGACAACCTCGTCAAGGGCACCGCCGGAGCTGCCGTCCAGTCCATGAACATCGCGCTGGGGCTTCCCGAGACCCGCGCCCTCTCAGTGAACGGAGTCGCCCCGTGAGCGTCACCGCCCCCGCAGGATTCGAGGCGGCCGGAGTCGCCGCCGGACTCAAGTCCACAGGCAAGCCCGATGTCGCCGTCGTGGTCAACCGCGGCCCCCGTAAGGTCGGCGCTGCCGTCTTCACGAGCAACCGCGCCAAGGCCAACCCCATCATCTGGTCCCAGCAGGCCGTCGCGGACCGCGTGGTCGAGGCCATCGTCCTCAACTCCGGCGGGGCGAACTGCTTCACCGGCAGCTTCGGGTTCCAGACGACCCACCAGACCGCGGAGAAGGCGGCCGAGATGCTCGGCATCAGCGCGGGCGACGTGCTCGTCTGCTCCACGGGGCTCATCGGGACGGGCGACGAGGTCTTCCGCGAGAAGGTCCTCGCCGGCACCGCGCAGGCGATCACCGAGCTGAGCTCGGACGGCGGGGAGAGCGCCGCGCACGCCATCATGACCACGGACACGGTTGCGAAGACCGCTGTGGTGACCCGCGACGGCTGGACGATCGGCGGCATGGCGAAGGGCGCGGGCATGCTCGCCCCCGGTCTGGCGACGATGCTCGTGGTGCTCACCACCGACGCCGTGCTCGAACCGCTCCAGGCCGACGAGGCGCTGCGTCGGGCGACGGGACGCACGTTCGACCGCCTCGACTCGGACGGCTGCATGTCGACCAACGACCAGGTGACGCTGCTCGCCAACGGCGCCTCCGAGGTCGCCCCCGATCTCGACGACTTCGCCGAGGCGCTCACCACGCTCTGCCAGGAGCTCGCGGTCAAGCTGCAGGGCGACGCGGAGGGCGCGAGCCACGACATCACGATCGAGGTGCAGCACGCCGTCTCCGAGCAGGATGCCGTCGAGGTCGGCCGCTCGGTGGCCCGCAACAACCTGTTCAAGGCCGCCATCTTCGGCAACGACCCGAACTGGGGACGCGTGCTCGCGGCGATCGGCACCACGACCGCGCAGTTCGACCCGTACGACGTCGACGTGTGGATGAACGGCGTCCGCGTGTGCACCGCCGGTGGCCCGGACCGGCCGCGCGAGGAGGTCGACCTGACGCCGCGAGCGACGCACCTGATGATCGACCTCAAGGTCGGGGAGGCCACCGCCACGGTCCTCACGAACGACCTCACCCACGACTACGTGCACGAGAACAGCGCCTACGCCTCATGACCGACATCCAGGACACCACGCCGGACATCGCGGCCCAGAAGGCGACCACCCTCATCGAGTCGCTGCCGTGGCTGAGGAAGTTCCGCGACCAGATCGTCGTCGTCAAGTACGGCGGCAACGCCATGGTCTCGGACGAGCTGCAGGAAGCCTTCGCCCAGGACATCGCGTACCTCCGCTACGTCGGCGTGCAGCCGGTGGTCGTGCACGGCGGTGGGCCGCAGATCTCCGACATGCTCCAGCGGCTGGAGATCCCCAGCGAGTTCAAGGGCGGGTACCGCGTCACCAACACCGAGGCCATCGGCGTCGTGCGGATGGTGCTCACGGGCCAGGTGAACCCGCAGCTCGTGTCGAAGATCAACTCGCACGGCCCCATCGCCACCGGCCTCAGCGGTGAGGACGCCGGGCTCTTCGGCGGCCGCCGCCGCGGTGTCATGATCGACGGCGAGGAGGTGGACCTCGGCCGCGTGGGCGACGTGGTCCAGGTCGACCCGACACCGGTGCTCGATCATCTCGCGGCGGGGCGGATCCCCGTGGTGTCGAGCATCGCGCCCGACCTCGACCACCCGGGTCAGTCGCTCAACGTCAACGCAGATGCCGCCGCCGCCGCCCTGGCCGTGGCGCTGGGGGCGCGCAAGCTCGTCATCCTCACCGACGTGCCAGGGCTGTACGCCGACTGGCCCAACCGGGACTCGCTCGTGTCGCACCTCACCTCCGGCGCGCTCGTCGAGATGCTGCCGCGCCTGGAGTCGGGGATGATCCCGAAGATGCGCGCATGCCTCGATGCGGTCGAGGGCGGCGTCGACGCGGCCGCGATCATCGACGGACGGGTCCCGCACTCGGTGCTCGTCGAACTGTTCACCAGCAAGGGAATCGGGACCGAAGTGGTCCTGGGAGAGAAAGGGGCGACGGCATGACCGTCTGGCAGGACGACGCGGCACGTGATCTCGTGCTCAACGCGGGGGAGCGCCTCGCGCTGCTGACCCGCGGTGAGGGCTCGTACCTGTGGGACGCCGAAGACCGACGCTACCTCGACTTCCTCGCCGGCATCGCGGTGACCTCGCTCGGGCACGCGCACCCGGTGTTCGTCGATGCGGTGTCGCGGCAGGCCGCCACCCTCGCGCACGTCTCCAACTACTTCGCGACCCCGCCGCAGCTCGCGCTCGCGGCCCGGCTCAAGCGCCTCGCCGGCGCGGGGATCGACGGTCGGGTCTTCTTCTCGAACTCGGGTGCCGAAGCCAACGAGGCCGCGTTCAAGCTCGCCCGTCTGCACGGCGGCGCGGAGCGTCCCCGCATCCTGGCGCTGGAGAACGGCTTCCACGGCCGCACGATGGGCTCGCTCGCGCTCACGGCCAAGGAGTCCATGCGCGCGCCGTTCGCTCCGATGCCCGGAGGGGTCGAGCACATCCCGGCCACGATCGATGCGCTGGAGGCCGCGATGGATGACCGGGTCGCCGCTGTCATCGTGGAGCCGATCCAGGGTGAGGCCGGCGTCGTCGAGCTCCCCGAGGGCTACCTCGCCGCCGCGCGCTCGCTGACCCTCGCACACGGAGCCCTGCTCATCGTCGACGAGATCCAGACAGGGGCAGGACGGACCGGCGCCTGGTTCGGGTTCAGCCACGAGGGCATCACGCCCGACGCCATCACGCTCGCGAAGGGCATCGGCGGCGGGTTCCCGATCGGCGCCCTCGTCACCTACGGCGCCGCGAGCGCCCTGTTCACGCCCGGCTCGCACGGCTCCACCTTCGGCGGGAACCCGCTCGCGACGGCCGTGGCGGACGCGGTGCTGGCCGAGATCGAGCGCGCCGACCTCGTCGACAATGCCGCGCGCCGCGGAGCCCAGCTGCGGGAGATCATCCTGGGCATCGACTCCCCGCTGATCGAGGGCGTCCGCGGCCGCGGACTCCTCGTCGGCGTCGCGCTCACCCAGCCCGTGGCGGGTACGGTGGTCGCCGCCGCCCAGGACCGCGGTCTCATCGTCAACGCCGCCAACCCCGAGACGGTGCGCGTCGCGCCGGCACTCACCATCGGCGACGCGGAGCTGGCGGAGTTCCGCGAGCTGTTCACCGCCGCTCTCTCCGACGTCCACTCCTCCGCCACCGGAAAGGTCCCCGCATGACCCGCCACCTGCTGCGCGACGACGATCTGACGCCCGCCGAGCAGGCGGAGATCCTCGATCTCGCCCTCGAGCTCAAGAAGGACCGCTGGGCGGACAAGAGCCTCGCCGGCCCGCAGACCGTCGCCGTGATCTTCGACAAGTCGTCCACCCGGACGCGCGTCTCGTTCGCCGTGGGGATCGCCGACCTCGGTGGCACCCCGCTCATCATCTCCACCGCGAGCAGCCAGCTCGGCGGGAAGGAGACGCCGTCCGACACGGCGCGCGTCCTCGAGCGCCAGGTCGCGGCGATCGTGTGGCGCACGTACGCGCAATCGGGCCTGGAGGAGATGGCCGCCGGCACGCGGGTCCCCGTGGTCAACGCACTGTCCGACGACTTCCACCCGTGCCAGCTCCTCGCCGACCTGCTGACGATCCGCGAGCACAAGGGCGATCTGAAGGGCCTCACGCTGACGTTCTTCGGCGATGGCCAGAGCAACATGGCGCACTCCTACGCGCTCGCCGGCGTCACGGCGGGCATGCACGTGCGCATCGCCTCTCCGGAGGACTACGCGCCGCGCGCCGACGTGATCGAGGCGGCCGACCGCCGCGCCGGGGAGACCGGCGGATCGATCACGCTCTTCACCGATCCGGTCGAGGCGGCCGCGGGCGCTGACGTCGTCGTCACCGACACCTGGGTGTCGATGGGCAAGGAGGAGGAGAAGCTCGCGCGGATCCGCGACCTCGGCGGCTACAAGGTCACGCCGGAGACGATGGAGCTCGCGCACGACGACGCGATCTTCATCCACTGCCTCCCCGCCGACCGCGGCTACGAGGTCGACTCCGCCGTCATCGACGGTCCGCAGAGCGTGGTCTGGGACGAGGCGGAGAACCGCCTGCACGCCCAGAAGGCCCTGCTGGTCTGGCTCCTCGGGAAGAAGGACGCGTGATGGCCGGCTCGCACGAAGGCACCAACGAGGGCGCGCTCTGGGGCGCGCGGTTCGCCACCGGTCCGTCGCCGGAGCTCGTCGAGCTGAGCCGTTCGACGCACTTCGACTGGATCCTCGCGCCGTACGACATCGCGGGTTCCCACGCGCATGCCACGGCGCTGGCCGCGGCGGGGTACCTCGAACCGGATGAAGCCGCCCGCATGCACGAGGGCCTCGACGCCGTGGCGCGCAAGGTCGCCGACGGCACCCTGCAGCCGCTGCCCACCGACGAGGACGTGCACGGTGCGCTCGAGCAGGCGCTGATCGCCGAGCTCGGTCCGGAGCTGGGCGGACGCCTCCGCGCCGGACGCAGCCGGAACGACCAGATCGCCACTCTCGTGCGGATGTACCTGATCGATCACGCCCGGGTGATCGCCCGTGACCTGCTGCGCGTGATCGATGCGCTCGTGGCGCAGGCCGAGGCGCACCCCGACGCGATCCTGCCCGGACGCACGCACCTTCAGCACGCGCAGCCGGTGCTGCTCGCCCATCACCTCCAGGCTCACGCGTGGCCGCTGGTGCGCGAGCTCGAACGTCTCGTCGACTGGCGCCGGCGTGCCGGTGTCTCCCCGTACGGCGGGGGAGCGCTGGCGGGATCGACGCTGGGCCTCGACCCCGCTCTCGTGGCGACGGAGCTCGGTCTCGACCGGCCGGCGGAGAACTCCCTCGACGGGACCGCCGCGCGGGACGTCGTCGCGGAGTTCGCGTTCATCGCGGCGATGACGGGCGTCGACCTCTCCCGACTCTCCGAGGAGATCATCCTCTGGAACACCCGCGAGTTCGGCTTCGTCACCCTCGACGACGGCTACTCCACCGGATCCAGCATCATGCCGCAGAAGAAGAACCCGGACATCGCCGAGCTCGCGCGCGGCAAGTCCGGGCGTCTCATCGGCAACCTGTCCGGCCTGCTGGCGACGCTCAAGGGGCTGCCGCTCGCCTACAACCGCGATCTGCAGGAGGACAAGGAGCCGGTCTTCGACTCCGTGCAGACGCTCGAGGTCGTGCTGCCGGCGTTCGCGGGGATGGTCGCGACGCTGCGCTTCCACACGGAGCGCATGGCCGAGCTCGCCCCCCAGGGGTTCTCGCTGGCGACCGACGTCGCCGAGTGGCTGGTGAAGCGGCGGGTGCCGTTCCGCGATGCCCACGAGATCTCCGGAGCACTCGTGCGCGCCTGCGAGGAACGGGGGATCGGGCTGGAGGACGCCTCCGACGAGCTGCTGCTGTCGGTGTCGCCCCACCTCGTCCCCGCGGTGCGCGAGGTGCTCACGATCGAGGGATCCGTCGCGTCGCGCACGGGCGTCGGCGGCACCGCGCCCGAGCGGGTGGCCGAGCAGCGCGCGGAGCTCGTCGCCCGCGCGCAGGCCGCCGCGCACGCGCTCGGCCTGTAGTCGTTCCGGCGGCGACCGCGCCTCAGTGCAGGTCGCCGTCGGCGGCCGAGCGCTCCCACCGGGTGAACCGGACGGTCAGGCCCGCCCGGGTGGGTGCTGCGAGGAACGGTCCTGCGGAGACGGCCGTGTCACCGGCGAAGGGAGCCACCCTGACGAGTCGCCACGGTCCGTCGTCCGCGCGGGCCCGCACGATCATCGCGTCCGCCCAGCGGCTGACCCGGACGGTGATCTCGCTCTCGCGCCAGTCGTCGACGTAGCCGACCGACCAGTCCGAGCGGCCGGCGGTCACGACGGCGCCCAGGCCGAGGTGGCCGTCGGCGAACTCGACTCCCGCCTTGATCCAGTGCTCGTCATCGGCGCGGACGAAGAGGCCCGCCTGGTCGAACTGCCCCTCCCACGGCGCGCGGAAGGCGACCTCGATCGCTTCACCGACCTCCAGCGGGGCGAGCAGTGCATGTTCGGAGTCGTGCACGAAGCCGTACGCGGTGTGACGCCAGGCATCGCTGCCCTCGATCGCGGTGGCGTCGAGATGCCCGTCGATGCGCGTCAGCGCGGGGGCGTGGGTCCAGTTGCCATCGGTCCAATCGATGATGCGTGAATCAGGCATATTTCCTATCTATAGCCATATGAGGCATAAATCTCGAATATTCATGTTACGGTTATCCCATGGTCATCGCCGTGATCGCCGACATCGTGGGTTCCCGAGAGCTCGGGGACCGGAGCGCCGCACAGCGTGCACTCGACGAGACCATCGCGCAGGTCGAACGCGACCGTCCGCTGGCGGTCCAGCCGCTCACGCCCACGGTAGGGGACGAGCAGCAGGGCGTCTACCGCGAGCTTCCCGACGCGCTCCTCTCCCTCCTCATGGTCCAGCTCCGGCTCCCTGAGGGCCTCGCGTTCCGCTTCGGCGTCGGCATCGGCGAGGTCCGACCGGTGGCGTCTGTGCACGGTGAGCTGGCCGACGGCCCTGGGTGGTATGCGGCGCGCGCCGCGATCGAGACCGTGCACGCCCGCGAACAGCGCGCCGTGCCGCGCACGCGCACCTGGATTGTCGGAGCCCCGGGCCAGGATGAGGTCATGGAGACCGTGATCGCCGCGTCCAACGCGTATGTCCTCGCGCGCGACGAGCTCGTCGGGGCGATGAGCGCGCGTGAGCGCCACCTCACGTACGGGCGCCTGGTCGGCCGGTCCCAGCAGGAGCTCGCCGCCCAGGAGGGCATCTCCCAGCCGAGCGTGTCCAAATCGCTGCGGAGCGCGGGAGCCGCCGCTGTCATCGAGGGTGTGGCCGCGCTCCGGGGGGAGACCGCATGATCCTCGCGGGCTTCGTCCTCCTGGCCGTCGGCGCGACCGACCTCGTCCGCCAGTTCGTGCCTCGGCGGTGGATCGGCTACGTCATGGCCGCGGCTGTGGTCCTCCTCCTCGGTATCGGCGGGGACGCGCTGCTGCCGGCCCTCCTCGGACTCGGTGCCGGAGCGCTGTGGGCCTGGAGCATCCCGGACGAGGGGCCGTCCCGTGCCGGGTTCTGGCCGGCCGTCGCGCTGGCGGCCCTCAGCATCGGCGCCGTGGTCTGGGGCGGATCGAGGAATGCCGCCGGTCTCATCGGCGAGCTCTGGACGCTCCGCTCGCCGTTCGGCGAGGTGCCGTTCGATCTGGCCGTGCTCGCTCTCGGCGCCGGTGTCTTCCTGCTCGAATCCGCCAACCTCGTCGTCCGCGCGGCTCTGGACGGCGAGCACACCTGGCGCCCCGCGGAGGTGGCGGAGCCGGTGCCTCCGGTCATCGCATCCGCACCGACCGACCAGCCTGCGGCCGATGCCCCTGCGGTGTCCGCCGTGATCCCCGCCGATCCGCGCCACGGCTTCAAGGGCGGGCGGCTCATCGGCCCGCTCGAACGTGTCCTCGTGATGATCCTCACCCTGGCCGCGGCGTACCCCGTGCTTGCGGCCATGCTCGCCGCCAAGGGCATCGTCCGCTTCCCGGAGATCTCCCGCGACGGGGAGACCGGGGCCCGCGCGGAGTACTTCCTCGTCGGCAGCCTGGTGAGCTGGGTGATCGGCCTCGGCGCCGCGTTCCTCGTGTGGTGGGCCGCGCACAGCTGACACCCCTCCGCGCGACGCAGCGGGGCGGTCGTCCGCTGCTAGCCTGGAGCGCGTGTCAACTCCCGCTCTGACGACCGCGCCGCAGGCGATCGACCCCACGTTCGAGAACGTGTGGGACGAGATCGTGTGGCGTGGCCTCGTCCACGTGTCCACCGACCAGGAGGCGCTGCGCGCCCTGCTCGCGGGAGATCCCGTCACGTATTACTGCGGCTTCGACCCGACGGCGCCCAGCCTGCACCTCGGGCATCTCGTCCAGCTGCTCCTGCTCCGCCGCCTCCAGCTCGCCGGGCACAAGCCGCTCGGTCTCGTCGGTGGGTCCACCGGTCTCATCGGCGACCCCCGGCCCACCGCGGAGCGCACGCTCAACACCCGCGAGACGGTGGCGGAATGGGTCGACCGTCTGCGCGGACAGGTCGAGCGCTACCTCAGCTTCGAGGGCGAGAACGCCGCCCGCATGGTGAACAACCTCGACTGGACGGCGCCGCTCTCCGCGATCGACTTCCTCCGCGAGATCGGCAAGCACTACCGCGTCGGCACCATGCTGAAGAAGGACGCGGTGGCCGCGCGCCTGAACTCCGACGCCGGCATCAGCTACACCGAGTTCAGCTACCAGATCCTCCAGGGGCTCGACTTCCTCGAGCTCTACCGGCAGTACGACTGCGTGCTGCAGACGGGCGGCTCCGATCAGTGGGGCAACCTCACCAGCGGCACCGACCTCATCCACCGGGTCGAAGGGGCGTCCGTCCACGCGATCGGCACCCCGCTGATCACCAACAGCGACGGCACCAAGTTCGGCAAGAGCGAGGGCAACGCGATCTGGATCGACGCGGAGCTCACGAGCCCGTACGCGTTCTACCAGTTCTGGCTCAGCACGGCGGATGCCGACGTGATCGAGCGCCTCAAGGTGTTCACGTTCCTGACCAGGGCCGAGATCGAGGAGTACGCGGAGCTCGTGGCGACCGAGCCGTTCCGCCGTGCCGCCCAGAAGCGCCTCGCGCTCGAGGTCGTCGCGACGGTGCACGGCGTCGAGGCGACGGCGGCCGTGATCGCGGCGTCCGAGGCGCTGTTCGGGCAGGGCGACCTGACGACTCTCGACCCGGCGACCTTGCGCACGGCGCTCGACGAGCTTCCGCATGCGACGGTCGCAGCCGGAACTCCGGTCGTCGACGCCCTCGTCGCCACCGGTCTCGTGTCGAGCCTGTCGGAGGCGCGCCGCGCCATCGCGCAGGGCGGCGTCTCCCTCGATGGGGAGCGGGTGGAGGACGACTCCGCGACCGTGCAGGGCACCCTGCCCGGCGGTGTCTCGGTGCTGCGTCGCGGGAAGAAGACCCTCGCCGGCGTCTTCCTGGGCTGACCCCGGCCTCGTATGCCGTTCACTCCGAGCCACGCGATCGTCGCGCTGCCGTTCGTGCGCACGCCGCTCGTCCCCGCGGCGATCGCGATCGGAGCGATGACGCCGGACATCTCGCTGTTCCTGCGCAACGTCGGCCTCAACTACGGCTTCCTGCACGATCCGGTCAACCTCGTGTGGACGACGCTGCTCGCTCTCGCGCTGTTCCTCCTCTGGCGTGTCCTGCTGCGCCCGGCGACCCTGGAGCTGCTGCCGGGATGGGTGTCCGTGCGGCTGCCCGCCGGCTGGGGGGCGACCGGATACCGGGCGGCGATCGAGGCGCTGAGTCGCGATGACCGCCCGCGGTACGCGGGCTGGCGACCGCTGTATCCGTTCCTGCTCGTGTTCTCGACGATGCTGGGCGTGCTCTCGCACATCCTCTGGGATGCGTTCACGCATGAGTCACGGTGGGGCGTGGATCTGCTGCCCGCGCTCGCGGACTCCTGGGGTCCCTTCGACGGCTACAAGTGGCTCCAGTACGGCTCGAGCGCGCTCGGACTGCTGGGCCTGGCGATCTGGGCTGCACTGCGGCTGCGCCGCGCGACGCCTCGAGCGGACGCGCCCCGAGTCCTTCCGACGTTCGTGCGGGTCGCCTGGTGGCTCTCGCTGCCGGTGATCCTCGTGATCGCGTGGGTCGGCGGTCTGCTCGCGTTCGGTCCGCTGTCCGCCGAGTTCACGGTGCAGCATCTGGCGTATCGGGTGTTGCCACCCGCCTGCGCGGTGTGGGGCGTGCTGACCCTGGTCCTCTGCGTCGTACTGGCGGTGCGGCGGCCGCGCGCTGCGGTCTGATCCCGCGCCTCACCAGCGCGGCGCGTCCGTGCCCCACCCGTGCGGGGCATCGAACGCCAGGCCGGGGAGCGCCGGCGCGGCCGTCACGATCGTTTCCCCGTCGACGTCGAAGCGGGCCAGGTGGCCGGATGCGTCCACCTCGGGGAGCGCCGACGCGTGGGGCGTCCGCGGCATCCCGAGCAACTCGGCAGCGATACGACGCAAGGCGGTCCGCACGACTCGCGAGTGCCCGTCGCGGTGGCGGAGCAGTTGCGTGAGGGCGGCGGCCAGGAGGTAGCCGGCGCTGTGGTCCAATGCCTGAGCCGGAAGAGCGCCCGGCCGACCGCCGTCGCCCTCGATCAGTGCGATGCCGCTCTCCGCCTGGACCAGGCTGTCGAAGCCGGCGCGCTCGGGGTGGGACGTGCCCCAGGCGCTGAGCTGGGCGACGAGCAGGCCCGGATGCCGTTCGGCGAGCGCGTCGGGGGAGAGGCCCAGGCGCTCGAGGGCGGCGGGCCGGTACCCGAGGACGACGGCGTCGGCGGTCTCGAGGAGGTCGTGCAGGGCAGGGCCTCGGGCATCGAGCAGCGCGGTGCGCTTGCCGTGACCGGTGTCGAGATGCTGCCACGGAAGCTCGGGGAGGTGCGGCGGGTCGATGCGGAGCACGTCCGCGCCGAGGAGCGCGAGGGTCCGGGTGCACACCGGACCGGCGATCACCCGCGTGAGGTCGAGGACGCGGACGCCGGCGAGGGGAGCGCGTCCCGCCGCACCGGGCGACACCAGACGTCGGTCCTTCCCCCGTCGTCGGCCGATCGCCTCCGTGACCGCGACGTCCACGACGGGCGTCCGTCGCAGAGCCTCATCGGCCGCGCGGTCCTCAGGGCGGACGGCCACGGCGAGACCTCCGGCTTCGGAGATCCGGCGGACGGCCTCCGCGGTGTGCAGCGTCTCCAGCGTGCGGGCCACGGCCTCCGCTCCTGCCCTGTCGTCCAGGTCCAGCGCGGTGCGAAGCGCGCGGGCGTGGTGCGGGTAGTTGCCGTGTGTCCGGACCCATCCATCCGCGCTCGCCCAGAACCCGGAGAGGGGCGCCCACACGGGAGGGGGAGTGCCGCCCACCTCCAGATACCTGTCGCTCCGGTAGGCGACGGCGACGCGGACGGGGTCGACGCGCGTGAGATCGATACCCGCGGCGAGGGCCACTGCTGCGACGCTGACGAGAGCGAGATCGCCGGTCGCCGTGCGCGAAGAGAGCGGGACGCCCCCGAGGGCACGGAGGCCGGAGTCCGCCGGGGCCTGCGACGCGTCCCCGCCCGCCTCGATCACGACGCGGGCGAGCAGCTCAGCGGCGGAGGTGCGACGACCGGGGACCATGGCGAGATGCTACTCCCGGCGGCGAAGTGGCCGGAAACCCTGGCTGATCCGGGGGAATCAGGAGCATGAGGGCCTGCGACACGCCCGGGGGTGTGCGCCCGATTTGCCAGACCCCCGGAATCCACGTAACTTATTACTTGTTCGCCCCACAGGGAAGCGGAGAAGCCCAGAGCTTCACCCCCCTCAAGCGGAGAACCACTCCCAATCCTCTCTCACTTGAGAGATCAGACGCTTGCGTCTAGGATGGGAGATCCACCCCTTCTGCGGCTGTCACCGGCTGCGCAGCGGATCCGAGATCCGCACGGCGCGCCGATTTGACAAGCGGGTCGGGATGGCTAAGATAGAGAAGTTGCCCTGCGGGCCTGGTCGTGATGGCTGGGTCGTGGGAGCATCCGATCCTTGAGAACTCAACAGCGTGCACTTGTCAAATGCCAAATTATCCTCGTCTAGCTTCGGCTGGGTGAGAATTCCTTTGGATCAAAGACCAGCCCTTCCGGGGGCTGGCAATGGATGAAGTCAGCAATGAATTTGTCTCTTTGGTCAGCATCAAACTCGCTGCGTTCCGGTTTTTCCCCGGTTCGTATGCAATTTCTTTTTACGGAGAGTTTGATCCTGGCTCAGGATGAACGCTGGCGGCGTGCTTAACACATGCAAGTCGAACGGTGAACACGGAGCTTGCTCTGTGGGATCAGTGGCGAACGGGTGAGTAACACGTGAGCAACCTGCCCCTGACTCTGGGATAAGCGCTGGAAACGGCGTCTAATACTGGATATGTGACGTGACCGCATGGTCTGCGTTTGGAAAGATTTTTCGGTTGGGGATGGGCTCGCGGCCTATCAGCTTGTTGGTGAGGTAATGGCTCACCAAGGCGTCGACGGGTAGCCGGCCTGAGAGGGTGACCGGCCACACTGGGACTGAGACACGGCCCAGACTCCTACGGGAGGCAGCAGTGGGGAATATTGCACAATGGGCGAAAGCCTGATGCAGCAACGCCGCGTGAGGGATGACGGCCTTCGGGTTGTAAACCTCTTTTAGCAGGGAAGAAGCGAAAGTGACGGTACCTGCAGAAAAAGCGCCGGCTAACTACGTGCCAGCAGCCGCGGTAATACGTAGGGCGCAAGCGTTATCCGGAATTATTGGGCGTAAAGAGCTCGTAGGCGGTTTGTCGCGTCTGCTGTGAAATCCCGAGGCTCAACCTCGGGCCTGCAGTGGGTACGGGCAGACTAGAGTGCGGTAGGGGAGATTGGAATTCCTGGTGTAGCGGTGGAATGCGCAGATATCAGGAGGAACACCGATGGCGAAGGCAGATCTCTGGGCCGTAACTGACGCTGAGGAGCGAAAGGGTGGGGAGCAAACAGGCTTAGATACCCTGGTAGTCCACCCCGTAAACGTTGGGAACTAGTTGTGGGGTCCATTCCACGGATTCCGTGACGCAGCTAACGCATTAAGTTCCCCGCCTGGGGAGTACGGCCGCAAGGCTAAAACTCAAAGGAATTGACGGGGACCCGCACAAGCGGCGGAGCATGCGGATTAATTCGATGCAACGCGAAGAACCTTACCAAGGCTTGACATATACGAGAACGGGCCAGAAATGGTCAACTCTTTGGACACTCGTAAACAGGTGGTGCATGGTTGTCGTCAGCTCGTGTCGTGAGATGTTGGGTTAAGTCCCGCAACGAGCGCAACCCTCGTTCTATGTTGCCAGCACGTAATGGTGGGAACTCATGGGATACTGCCGGGGTCAACTCGGAGGAAGGTGGGGATGACGTCAAATCATCATGCCCCTTATGTCTTGGGCTTCACGCATGCTACAATGGCCGGTACAAAGGGCTGCAATACCGTGAGGTGGAGCGAATCCCAAAAAGCCGGTCCCAGTTCGGATTGAGGTCTGCAACTCGACCTCATGAAGTCGGAGTCGCTAGTAATCGCAGATCAGCAACGCTGCGGTGAATACGTTCCCGGGTCTTGTACACACCGCCCGTCAAGTCATGAAAGTCGGTAACACCTGAAGCCGGTGGCCTAACCCTTGTGGAGGGAGCCGTCGAAGGTGGGATCGGTAATTAGGACTAAGTCGTAACAAGGTAGCCGTACCGGAAGGTGCGGCTGGATCACCTCCTTTCTAAGGAGCATCTGACGCTTCGGCGTCCAGAACCCAGATCGAAGGCATACGTTCTTCGCTGGGAGCTCATGGGTGGAACATTTGACATGGCATCGAGATCTGATCTCGGGACTAGTACGCCGCTTCGGTGGTTGGAAGGTTCTGGGTGAGGGGACCGGTGCCTGCACGCTGTTGGGTCCTGAGGGACCGGATGCGGATCCTTCGGGGTCTGGTCTGAACCTCTGGACCTCTTTCTGTTTGTCCCTGTGGGGGCAGGTGGATGGGGGTTCCGCCCGTACTTTGAGAACTACACAGTGGACGCGAGCATCTTGCAGCCGGCTTTCGAGCTGGTTGCACAAGATGATCTTAAAGATCATTAGTCAATTTCTGATTCCATCTTCGGATGGGGTCGAGTTTTTGATTCAAACTCATGTGATTTCAAGTCTTTAAGAGCAAACGGTGGATGCCTTGGCATCTGGAGCCGAAGAAGGACGTAGCAATCTGCGATAAGCCTCGGGGAACTGATAAGCAAGTTTTGATCCGAGGGTGTCCGAATGGGGAAACCCCGCTGGGCGGCGTGCCGACCTAGTGACTCCCGCCTGAATATATAGGGCGGGTAGAGGGAACGTGGGGAAGTGAAACATCTCAGTACCCACAGGAAGAGAAAGCAACCGCGATTCCGTTAGTAGTGGCGAGCGAAACCGGATCAGGCTAAACCGAGTGTGTGTGATATCCGGCAGGAGTTGCATATTCGGGGTTGTGGGACTCACCAGTCAGTTCTGCCGAGCTGGCGACGTTACAGAAGCGTATAGACGAACGGTCTTGAAAGGCCGGTCATAGAGGGTGCCAACCCCGTAGTCGAAATGCGTGTTCTGGCGTGGAGAGTATCCCAAGTAGCACGGGGCCCGTGAAATCCCGTGTGAATCTGTCAGGACCACCTGATAAGCCTAAATACTCCCAGATGACCGATAGCGGACAAGTACCGTGAGGGAAAGGTGAAAAGTACCCCGGGAGGGGAGTGAAATAGTACCTGAAACCGTTTGCTTACAAACCGTTGGAGCACCCCTGGTAGGTGTGACAGCGTGCCTTTTGAAGAATGAGCCTGCGAGTTAGCGATATGTGGCGAGGTTAACCCGTGTGGGGTAGCCGTAGCGAAAGCGAGTCTGAATAGGGCGATTCAGTCGCATGTCCTAGACCCGAAGCGAAGTGATCTATCCATGGCCAGGTTGAAGCGACGGTAAGACGTCGTGGAGGACCGAACCCACTTAGGTTGAAAACTGAGGGGATGAGCTGTGGATAGGGGTGAAAGGCCAATCAAACTTCGTGATAGCTGGTTCTCTCCGAAATGCATTTAGGTGCAGCGTTGCGTGTTTCTTGCCGGAGGTAGAGCTACTGGATGGCCGATGGGCCCTACAAGGTTACTGACGTCAGCCAAACTCCGAATGCCGGTAAGTGAGAGCGCAGCAGTGAGACTGTGGGGGATAAGCTTCATAGTCGAGAGGGAAACAACCCAGACCACCAACTAAGGTCCCAAAGCGCGTGCTAAGTGGGAAAGGATGTGGAGTTGCTCTGACAACCAGGAGGTTGGCTTAGAAGCAGCCACCCTTGAAAGAGTGCGTAATAGCTCACTGGTCAAGTGATTCCGCGCCGACAATGTAACGGGGCTCAAGCACGCCACCGAAGTTGTGGCATTGACATTATTGGTAGGCCTTCGTGGTCCAGCCGTGTTGATGGGTAGGAGAGCGTCGTGTGGCCAGCGAAGCGGCGGTGGAAACCAGCCGTGGAGGCTACACGAGTGAGAATGCAGGCATGAGTAGCGAATGACGTGTGAGAAACACGTCCTCCGAAAGACCAAGGGTTCCAGGGTCAAGCTAATCTTCCCTGGGTAAGTCGGGACCTAAGGCGAGGCCGACAGGCGTAGTCGATGGACAACGGGTTGATATTCCCGTACCGGCGAAGAACCGCCCAAGCTAATCCAGTGGTGCTAAACGTCCGAGCCTTCACATCGTCACCTTCGGGTGACACCGTGGAGGGGAGCACGTGACCCCATGCTGGTGCGGTTAGCGTATTAACAGGTGTGACGCAGGAAGGTAGTCCAAGCCAGGCGATGGTTGTCCTGGTGCAAGTGCGTAGGCCGAGTCGTAGGCAAATCCGCGACTCATACAGGCTGAGACACGATGCGGATAAAAAGTGGATGATCCTATGCTGCCGAGAAAAGCATCGACGCGAGGTTCTAGCCGCCCGTACCCCAAACCGACTCAGGTGGTCAGGTAGAGAATACCAAGGAGATCGAGAGAATCGTGGTTAAGGAACTCGGCAAAATGCCCCCGTAACTTCGGGAGAAGGGGGGCCTTCGACGTATTAGGACTTGCTCCGAAAGCGTTTGGAGGCCGCAGAGACTAGTGGGTAGCGACTGTTTACTAAAAACACAGGTCCGTGCCAAGTCGCAAGACGATGTATACGGACTGACGCCTGCCCGGTGCTGGAAGGTTAAGAGGACCGGTTAGCCGCAAGGCGAAGCTGAGAATTTAAGCCCCAGTAAACGGCGGTGGTAACTATAACCATCCTAAGGTAGCGAAATTCCTTGTCGGGTAAGTTCCGACCTGCACGAATGGCGTAACGACTTCCCAACTGTCTCAACCGCGAACTCGGCGAAATTGCATTACGAGTAAAGATGCTCGTTACGCGCAGCAGGACGGAAAGACCCCGTGACCTTTACTACAGCTTGGTATTGGTGTTCGGTGTGGCTTGTGTAGGATAGGTGGGAGACTTTGAAGCGGTGACGCCAGTTACCGTGGAGTCATTGTTGAAATACCACTCTGGTCACTCTGGATATCTAACTTCGAACCGTAATCCGGTTCAGGGACAGTGCCTGGTGGGTAGTTTAACTGGGGCGGTTGCCTCCCAAAAAGTAACGGAGGCGCCCAAAGGTTCCCTCAACCTGGTTGGCAATCAGGTGGCGAGTGTAAGTGCACAAGGGAGCTTGACTGTGAGACTGACAGGTCGAGCAGGGACGAAAGTCGGGACTAGTGATCCGGCAGTGGCTTGTGGAAGCGCTGTCGCTCAACGGATAAAAGGTACCTCGGGGATAACAGGCTGATCTTGCCCAAGAGTCCATATCGACGGCATGGTTTGGCACCTCGATGTCGGCTCGTCGCATCCTGGGGCTGGAGTAGGTCCCAAGGGTTGGGCTGTTCGCCCATTAAAGCGGTACGCGAGCTGGGTTTAGAACGTCGTGAGACAGTTCGGTCCCTATCCGCTGCGCGCGTAGGAAGTTTGAGAGGATCTGACCCTAGTACGAGAGGACCGGGTTGGACGAACCTCTGGTGTGTCAGTTGTTCCGCCAGGAGCACCGCTGATTAGCTACGTTCGGGATGGATAACCGCTGAAAGCATCTAAGCGGGAAGCCGGCCTCAAGATGAGACTTCCATACCTTCGGGTGAGAGGCTCCCAGCCAGACTACTGGGTTGATAGGCCAGATGTGGAAGCACGGTAACGTGTGCAGCTGACTGGTACTAATAAGCCGATGACTTGATAACACACCGTTTGTTGGTGCTTGCGTCCACTGAGTGGTTCTCGATGTACGGTCGAGAACTACCTTCAACAATGATTCATCATTGCTTTAGGTTTGATTGAAACATCAATAGTGTTTCGGCGGCCATAGCGTGAGGGAAACGCCCGGTCACATTCCGAACCCGGAAGCTAAGCCTCACAGCGCCGATGGTACTGCAGGGGGGACCCTGTGGGAGAGTAGGACACCGCCGGACTCCTTTTAGTCGAAATGGCCACCCATCGTTGGGTGGCCATTTTGCGTTTACGAGCGAAGAGAACAGAGAACAGGGAGCACCATGCCGGAAGAGGAAGAGCGCCGTCCGCGTCGCAACGACGGGAACCAGCGCAACGAACGTCCTTCCGGAGGTCGCCCCGTATACCGCGACGGCGGTTCTCGTGCCGGCTCCGGCGACCGAAGCCCTCGGCGTGAAGGTGGTTACAACCGTGATGGTGGTGCCCCGCGTCGTGAGGGTGGTTACAACAACCGTGACGGTGCCCCTCGTCGTGAAGGTGGTTACAACCGCGACAGCGCTCCGCGTCGTGAAGGTGGTTACAACCGCGATGGTGGTGCCCCGCGTCGTGAAGGTGGTTACAACAACCGCGATGGTGCGCCCCGTCGTGAAGGTGGTTACAACCGCGACAGCGCGCCGCGTCGTGAAGGTGGTTACAACCGTGATGGTGGTGCCCCTCGTCGCGAAGGCGGTTTCAACAACCGGGATGGTGCGCCCCGTCGCGAAGGTGGCTACAACCGTGATGGTGGTGCCCCTCGTCGCGAAGGCGGTTACAACAACCGGGATGGTGCCCCGCGTCGCGAGGGCGGCTACAACCGTGATGGTGGTGCCCCTCGTCGCGAAGGCGGTTACAACAACCGTGATGGTGCGCCCCGTCGCGAGGGCGGCTACAACCGTGATGGTGGTGCCCCTCGTCGCGAAGGCGGTTACAACAACCGTGATGGTGCCCCGCGTCGCGAGGGCGGCTACAACCGTGACGGTGGCGCCCCGCGTCGCGAAGGTGGCTACAACCGTGACGGTGGTGCCCCGCGTCGTGAAGGTGGCTACAACCGTGACGGTGGTGCCCCGCGTCGTGAAGGCGGTTACAACCGTGACGGTGGTGCCCCGCGTCGTGAAGGTGGGTACAACCGCGATGGTGGTGCCCCGCGTCGCGAAGGCGGGTACAACCGTGACGGTGGTGCGCCCCGTCGTGAAGGTGGGTACAACCGCGATGGTGGTGCCCCCCGTCGCGAAGGCGGGTACAACAATCGTGACAGCGCACCGCGCCGCGAGGGCGGATTCGACCGGGAGCGGCGGAGTGACCGGTCCCGGTCCTTCCCGCAGCGCGGCGGCGCGGGGCGGGAGCGTCCTGCCAACGCGGCGAGCGAGCGTCCTCGGTTCGACGAGCCCCGCGTCCCGGAGGATGTCACGGCGCGCGACCTGCACCCCTCCGCGCGCAACGAGCTGAAGACGCTCAGCAAGGAGAACGCGGAGTTCGTCGCTCGGCATCTGGCGATGGCTTCTCGGCTGATCGACGAGGACCCGACTCTGGCGCACGAGCACGCACTCGCAGCGTCGCGTCGTGCAGGGCGCATCGCGATCGTCCGGGAGACCCTGGGCATCACCGCCTACGCGACGGGTGACTTCGCCCTGGCCCTGCGGGAACTGCGCACCTATCGCCGGATCTCCGGCAAGGACGACCAGATCGCCCTCATGGTCGACAGCGAGCGAGGCATCGGACGTCCCGACCGCGCCCTCGAGACCGGCCGCGCCGTGGACCGATCGGCTCTGACCACCCCCGTGCGCGTGGCTCTCGCGATCGCGATGTCGGGTGCCCGGCTGGACCAGGGCGACCTGGAGCTGGCCCTCGGGGAGCTCGAGATCCCGGAGCTCGATCCGGATCGCGCGTTCGAGTGGAGCCCCGCGCTCTTCGCCGCGCGCGCTGCCGTCCTGGAAGATCTCGGCCGCACGGACGAGGCGGAGTTCTGGGCGCACCGCGCCGAGGTCGCCGCGGAGGCTCTCGGTGTCGATGAGGCCGGCGACGAGGAGCTCTACGTCGAAGACGGTCTCGTCGAGGACGAGTTCTCCGAGGAGCACGCTGTCTCCGTCGAGGATGTTGTGTCCGACAAGGAGGAGTACTCCGCCGACGACACCGACTCCGACACCGACACCGACTCCGACTCCGAGGAAGAAGAGGCTTCCGACGCGGAGACCGGAGACGACTCGTCCTCCTCCGACACGAACGAGACCCCCGAGCCCGCCGAGCCGTCCATCGAAGACGAGGTGCGCGAACTGCTCGGCGAGGACGACGAGACGGAGGACGACTCGCCCTCCGCGTCCGAGAAGCCGGAGGCGTAGTGGGGCTCTTCACACCCAAGGCACGGAGGTCTCGAGCGGGACGGACGCCTCTCGAGGGCGTGGACACCGTCCTCGCCGATCTCGACGGCGTCGTCTACGCCGGTCCCGGGGCTCTGCCGCACGCGGTCGAGAGCCTGAACGCCGCGGCGCACGCGGTGCGTCTCGGCTACATCACCAACAACGCTTCGCGCACGGACGCCTCCGTGGCCGCGCATCTGACCAGTCTCGGGCTCGACGTCGCTCCGCAGGACGTCGTCACGAGCCCGCAGGCCGCGATGCGTCTGCTGTCCGGGATCGTTCCCGCGCCGGCGACCATCCTCGTCGTCGGCGGCGACGGGCTCGTCGACGAGGTGCAGAAGGCCGGGTACACGGTGACGCGCAGCGCCGAGGACGCTCCGCAGGCCGTGGTCCAGGGGTTCGCGCCCGAGGTGGCCTGGACGGACCTCGCCGAGGCGGCGTTCGCGCTGAAGGTCCCTGAGGACGAGGGCGGCATCCCCTGGATCGCCACGAACACGGACTGGACGATCCCGCGCGAGCGCGGCGTCGCCCCCGGCAACGGCACCCTCGTCTCCGCCGTGCACACCGCGATCGGTCGCCTGGCGACGGTGGCGGGCAAGCCGGAGACCCCGATCTTCGAGGAGGCGCTCGCCCGCTTCGGTGCCGCGAAGGCTCTGTTCATCGGCGACCGCCTGGACACCGACATCATGGGCGCCAGCCGCGCCGGAATCGAGTCCGCGCTCGTGCTGACCGGCATCGACCGTCCCAAGCACGTCCTCGCCGCGCCGGAAGGTTCACGCCCGACCTACATCCTCGGTGATCTGCGCGGCCTGCATGAGCCGTATCCCGAGCCCGTCGTGACCGACGGCGTGTTCGACGTGAACGGTGCCGCCGTCCGCGTCCACGGAGCGGACGTCGAGATCGTCGCCGAGTCCGGCGAGCAGCTCGACCTCCTCCGCGCCGGCGCCGCGGCCATCTGGGCGTCCGGTACGCCGGTGTTCGTGCTGCGGGTTCCCGAACGGCTGTACGCCGACCCGTTCCACCGCCCCTGAGCCACGCGTGGCGCCGTCGGCCGTCGGCGGCGCCGCGTACAGTGGAAGCGTGAGTGACGAGACGACGACCAGCGCGCCGACGGACGGCCTGTGGAGTCGTCTGCGCCTGATCGAAGGTCAGCCGCTCTCCGCACGCGCGGACTTGTACTCGGCCCTGCACGACGAACTCTCTCGGCGGCTCGAGAGCGGATCCCGGCTGGAACAGCGGGAGACTCCGGGACCACGATGACGCGACTCGACGCCGCCCTCGCCTCCCGAGGACTCGCCCGTTCGCGCACGCACGCCGCCACCCTCATCGCCGACGGTCTCGTGAGCGTCGACGGTCGCCCGGTCGTCAAAGCCTCGACTGCGGTCGGCGAGGAGAACACGATCACGGTGGCCGGCGCCGACCACTATGTCAGCCGCGGCGCGCACAAGCTCATCGCCGGGCTCGACGGCTTCACCATTCCCGTGCAGGGGCGCCTCGTGCTCGACATGGGAGCCTCGACCGGCGGCTTCACGCAGGTGCTGCGGGAGCGCGGCGCGCGGCGCGTGCTGGCTGTGGACGTCGGTCACGGCCAGCTCGCCCCGTCGATCGCGGCAGACCCCGGTGTCACCGCGGTCGAGGGCTTCAACGTGCGGCACATGACCCGTGACAGTCTCGCCGCGGCGACGGGGGAGTCCGCCTCGCCCGACCTGGTGGTGGGCGACCTCTCCTTCATCTCGCTCGAGCTCGTGCTCCCCGCGGTGGTCGCCGTCGCGGCGCCGGGTTCCGATGTCCTGCTGCTCGTCAAACCGCAATTCGAGGTCGGCCGGACGGCGGTGCGCGGCGGTCTCGTCACCGACCCCGCCACCCGTGCCGATGCCGTCGCCCGCGTGGCGTGGAGCGCGTGGGACGCGGGGATGGGGATGGCCGGGATCGTCTCCTCCCCGATCCTCGGAACCCACGGCAATGCGGAGTATCTCGTGCACCTCGTGCCGGGCGGCGGCAGCAATCCGACAGAATGGATGGACACCATCAACCAGCTGGCAGGGGGACGATGAACGAGCGCAGGATCCTGGTCGTCGCCCACGCGGGTCGCGTCGACACCGTCGCGGCCGCCCGCCGGGTGGTCGATGCCCTCCGGGGCGCGGGAGTGCGCCCCGTCCTGGCGGCCGACGACCACGCGGAGCTCTCCGCGGTCGATGCGTTCTTCGCGGACGTCGAGGTGCTGGATGCCTCCGCCGGTCCGGCGTCCCTCGAGCTCGCGATCGTGCTCGGCGGCGACGGCACGATCCTCCGTGCGGCGGAACTCGTCCGCGACAGCGGCGCCCCGGTGCTCGGCATCAACATGGGCCACGTCGGCTTCCTCGCGGAGATCGACCGGGACGACATGGACGACGCGATGCGCCGCGTCATCGCCCGCGACTACGAGGTCGAGGAGCGCCTGGCACTGTCGGTGCGCGTGAAGGACGCCTCGGGCGACGTCGTCTTCGAGACCTGGGCTCTGAACGAGGCGACCGTCGAGAAGGCGAGCCGGGAGCGCATGATCGAGGTGGTGCTCGAGATCGACGGGCGCCCCCTGTCGAGTTTCGGCTGCGACGGCATGGTCGTCTCCACCCCGACCGGCTCGACCGCCTACAACTTCTCCGCCGGCGGCCCGGTCATCTGGCCGACGGTCGAGGCCATCGCCGTCGTCCCGCTGTCGGCCCATGCCCTCTTCGCCAAGCCGCTCGTGGTGAGCCCCGACGCGGCCGTGGCGATCGAGATGCTGGAGCGGACGGACGGCTCCGGCATCCTCTGGTGCGACGGCCGTCGTTCCCACGACCTTCCGCCGGGTGCCCGCGTCGTCGTCCGTCGTTCGTCGCGCCCGGTCCGCCTCGCGCGACTGCACCCCACCGCGTTCACGAATCGTCTCGTCCGCAAGTTCCAGCTGCCCGTCGAGGGATGGCGCGGACAGGAACGGAGGAGCGAGGCATGATCGAGGAGATGCGCATGCAGGGGCTCGGCGTGATCGCCGATGCCGTCCTGCCGCTCGGGCCCGGCTTCACGGCCATCACCGGCGAGACCGGAGCGGGCAAGACCATGGTGGTCACCGGTCTCGGCCTGCTTCTCGGACAGCGCGCCGACTCCGGCGCCGTGCGCAAGGGCGCGGCGCAGGCGTCGGTGGCCGGTGTGTGGATCGTGCCGGAGACCGGTGAGGTCGCCGACATCGTCGCCGAGGCCGGGGGAGAGCTGGAGCCGGCCGGCGCCGGGACTGCGGAGCTGTACGTCTCGCGCACCCTCAGCGCCGAAGGCCGCAGTCGCGCGAGCGTCGGCGGCCGCGCCGCACCGGCGGGTGTGCTGTCCTCGCTCGCCGACGAGCTCATCGTGGTGCACGGACAGTCCGAGCAGCTGCGGCTGCGATCGGCGGCCGCGCAGCGCGACGCCCTCGATCGCTTCGGCGGCGAGGCCATCGCCCGGGCGCTGGAGGAGTATCAGGCCGCGTTCGAGCACTGGCGCACGCTCGACGCCGAGATCGTCGACATCACCGCGAACCGCGACCGGCGCGCCGAGGAGGCCGCCCGGCTGCGGGAGGACCTGGCCCTGATCGAGGCCACCGCTCCCGAAGAGGGTGAGGATGAGGAGCTGACGGCCCGCGCCGAACGCCTCGCGAACGCGGAGGAGCTGCGGCTCGCGGCCGCCCTGGCCCACGGCTCCCTCTCGAACGAGGAGGGCGAGCCCGATGCGTCGGCGCTGGTCGCGGAGGCACGCCGAGCGATCGAGCGCGTGTCGGACCCGAAGCTGGCGGAGGTCGCCGAGACCCTGGCCGACATCGGCTACCGGATCGCCGACGCCGCCGGCGTGCTCTCCGGCTTCCTCGCCGACCTCGACGAGTCCGGCCCGCACGAGCTCGCAGCCGTCGAGGAACGCCGGGCCGCGCTCGGCGTCCTCATCCGTCAGCACGGTTCGCTGACGGAAGCGCTGGCACTGTGGCAGACCGGTTCCGCACGGCTGGCCGAGCTCGACGACGACGGGGAGCGTCTGGAACGCCTCACCGCCGAGCGCGACGCGGCCAGGGCGGAGCTCGACGCCCGCGCGGACGCCCTCACCGCCGCCCGGAGCGAGGCCGCCGTCCGGCTCGGCGCGGCCGTGACCGCCGAGCTCCACGCGCTGGCGATGCCGGACGCACGCCTGGAGGTGTCCGTGGCGCCTGGCGCCGAGAGCACCCACGGGCGCGACGACGTCGCCATCCTGCTCGCGCCGCATCCCGGTGCCGAACCCCGCTCCGTCGCCAAGGGCGCGTCCGGCGGCGAGCTGTCGCGCGTGATGCTCGCGATCGAGGTCGTCATCGCGGCGACCGACCCGGTTCCCACCTTCGTGTTCGACGAGGTCGACGCCGGCATCGGCGGTGCCGCGGCCATCGAGGTCGGTCGGCGACTCGCCCGACTCGCCGAGAAGTCGCAGGTGATCGCCGTCACCCATCTCGCCCAGGTCGCCGCCTTCGCGAACAACCACCTGACCGTCGTGAAATCGAACGACGGCGCCGTCACCGCCTCCAGCGTGCGGCGGCTCGACGGGGAGGAGCGCGAGGCCGAGATGGCCCGTCTGCTCTCCGGACTCGCGGATTCCGATGCCGCACTCACCCACGCTCGTGAGCTTCTCAGCCTCGGCGTCTGAACGAACTGTTAGGATAGAAGCCCGTGATGAACTCTTCTTCTGCGGGGCCCAAGAACGACACGACCAAGCACATCTTCGTGACTGGTGGTGTCGTTTCGTCTTTGGGCAAGGGGCTCACCGCGGCCAGCCTGGGCAACCTCCTGACCGCCCGCGGACTCCGCGTGGTCATGCAGAAGCTCGACCCGTATCTGAACGTCGATCCGGGCACCATGAACCCGTTCCAGCACGGCGAGGTCTTCGTGACCGACGACGGTGCGGAGACCGACCTCGACATCGGCCACTACGAGCGCTTCCTCGACATCAACCTGTCCGAGGCGGCCAACGTCACGACCGGTCAGATCTACTCGCAGGTGATCGCGCGGGAGCGCCGCGGCGAGTACCTGGGCGACACCGTGCAGGTCATCCCGCACATCACCGACGAGATCAAGCGCCGCATGCGGCTGCAGGCGACCGAGGACCCGCGTCCCGACGTGATCATCACCGAGGTCGGCGGCACGGTCGGCGACATCGAGTCGCAGCCGTTCCTCGAGTCGGCCCGCCAGCTGCGTCACGAGCTCGGCCGCGACAGCGTGTTCTTCGTGCACGTCTCGCTCGTGCCGTTCATGGGGGCGTCCGGCGAGCAGAAGACCAAGCCGACCCAGCACTCGGTCGCCGCGCTCCGTCAGGTCGGCATCCAGCCGGATGCGCTCGTGCTCCGCAGCGACCGCCCGGTGAGCGCGAGCAACCGCAACAAGATCGCGCTGATGTGCGACGTCGATGTCGAGGGTGTCATCAACACCGTCGACCTGCCGAGCATCTACGACATCCCCTCCACCCTCAACGAGCAGGGCCTGGACTCCTACATCGTGCGCCGCCTCGGTCTCGACCAGAAGGCCGACGACGTCGACTGGACGCGCTGGAACAAGGTGCTGCACGCGGTGCACAACCCCAAGCACGAGGTCATGATCGGTCTCGTCGGCAAGTACATCGACCTCCCGGACGCCTACCTGTCCGTCACGGAGGCCCTCAAGGCGGGCGGCTTCGCGCAGGAGACCAAGGTCAACATCCGCTGGATCCCGTCCGACCTCTGCGAGACGCCCGAGGGTGCACAGGAGCAGCTGGCCGAGCTCGACGGCATCTGCGTGCCCGGCGGCTTCGGCATCCGCGGCATCGAGGGCAAGCTGGGCGCACTGAAGTTCGCCCGCGAGCAGGGGATCCCGACCCTCGGCCTGTGCCTCGGCCTGCAGTGCATGGTCATCGAGTACGCCCGCGACGTGGCCGGTATCGCCGGAGCCTCGTCCAGCGAGTTCGATCCGGACACCGCGGAGCCCGTCATCGCGACCATGGCCGAGCAGATCGAGATCCTCGACGGCGGCGACCTGGGCGGCACCATGCGCCTCGGTCTCTACCAGGCCGCTCTCGCGGAGGGCTCGCTGGCGCGCGAGGTCTACGGCGCCGCCGAGGTGTCCGAGCGTCACCGTCACCGCTACGAGGTGAACAACGCCTACCGCGATCGCCTGTCGGAGGCCGGGCTGGTGTTCTCGGGCCTGAATCCGGAGCTGGACCTCGTCGAGTACGTCGAGCTGCCGCGCGACGTGCACCCGTACTACATCGCCACCCAGGCGCACCCGGAGCTGCGTTCGCGTCCGACCGCCCCGCACCCGCTGTTCCGCGGTCTCGTCGGCGCGGCCATCGCCCGGCACCGCGCGAGCGAGCTGTTCGACGTGCCCGTCGATGAGTGAGCAGGGGATGGGCGCGGCGGACGAGTCGCTGCGCGACGAGTCCTTCGAGCCGGAGGTCCTGAGCAGCGACCTCGTCTACGAGGGCTACGTCTGGGACGTGCGCTCCGACCGGGTCCGGTACGGCGACGGCGAGATCGTGCGGCAGTACGTCGCCCATCCCGGCGCCGTCGCGATCCTCGCGCTGGACGACGAGGGGCGGGTGCTGCTCATCCAGCAGTACCGTCACCCGATCCGCCACCGCGACTGGGAGCTGCCGGCGGGCCTCCTCGACATCGCGGGGGAGGAGCCGATGGCGGCCGCCCGTCGCGAGCTCGCGGAGGAGGCCGACCTCGTCGCCGCCCACTGGGAGCCGCTGGTGTCCTCGTGGACGACGCCCGGAGGCAACGACGAGCTCATCCGGGTGTTCCTCGCGACCGGGCTCTCGGCCGCGGAGACCGCGCACGACCGCGAGGACGAGGAGGCGGACATCCGGCTCGCCTGGGTGCCGCTGGAAGACGCCGTCGCGGGAGTGATGGCCGGACGCCTGCGCAACGGCATCCTCTCCATCGGCGTGCTGGCCGCGGCGCAGAGGCTGCGCGACCGAGGCTGAGGATGCTGCTCGATCGCGCCCTCGACGCGTACCTGCGTCACGTGACGATCGAGCGCGGGCTCAGCGCGCATACGGTCGGCGCCTACCGGCGGGACCTCGAGGGCTACCGGGACTGGCTCACGGCGGAGGGGATCGACGACACCGCGGACATCACGTCCGTGGTGGTCGACCGTTTCGTCGCCGACCGTGCCTCGGCGGAGCCGCCGCCCGCGGCGACGAGCCTGGCGCGCCTGCAGTCCTCGGTGCGCGGCTGGCACCGGTTCCTCGCCCGGGAGGGCATCGAGGCGGACGATCCGACCGGACGCCTCCGCCCGCCGAAGACCCCGCGCCGGCTGCCCAAGGCCCTCACGATCGACCAAGTGGAGCGGCTGCTCGCCGCGCCGTCGGCCGAGGAGCCGCTCGGCATCCGCGACAGGGCGCTGCTGGAGCTTCTCTACGCGACGGGTGCCCGGGTGTCGGAGGCGGTCGGGCTCGACGTCGACGACATGGCGCACGGCGAGGTGCTGCGCCTGCGGGGAAAGGGCTCGAAGGAGCGCATCGTCCCCGTGGGGTCGTATGCCCGCGCCGCGGTCGACGCGTATCTCACCCGGGTCCGCCCGGGCCTCGCGGCGAAGGGACGTGCGTCGGCCCGGCTCTTCCTCGGCGCGCGAGGCGCTCCGCTCTCGCGGCAGAGCGCCTGGCTGGTGATCCGTTCCGCCGCGGAGCGCGCGCAGCTCACCGCCGAGGTCTCCCCGCACACGCTGCGGCATTCCTTCGCGACCCACCTCCTGCAGGGCGGCGCCGACGTGCGCGTGGTGCAGGAGCTGCTGGGGCACTCCTCGGTCGCGACGACGCAGATCTACACACACGTCTCGGTGGACGCCCTCCGCGACATCTACGCGACCTCGCACCCCCGGGCACGCTGATCCCGCGCGGATCCGCGCCTCCTCCCGAGGCGGCCCGCCGCGCGCCGGGACGGCCGGGGAACGCATGGCCGCTACAATCGAGCAAGCACGAAGGAGCAGGAGAACCGGTGGCTGAGAAAGCGGCGAAGTCCAGGGCGAAGGCACAGAAGGCCGACGACACTCCCATGGGACCCACCGGCCGTCCGTATCAGGGCTTCCCGATCCCGGCGCCTCTGAAGTCGCACGGCCCCGCTCGCATCATCGCCCTCTGCAACCAGAAGGGCGGCGTCGGCAAGACGACGACGTCCATCAACCTCGCCGCCGCCCTCGCGGAGTACGGTCGCAAGGTGCTCGCGGTGGACTTCGACCCGCAAGGCGCCCTGTCCGCCGGTCTCGGCATCCAGACGCATGACGTGCCGACGGTCTACGACCTCCTGCTCGACACGAAGCGCGACGCCCACGACGCGATCGTGCACTCGAACGTGCCCGGTCTCGACGTCCTCCCCGCGAACATCGACCTCTCGGCCGCGGAGGTGCACCTCGTCAACGAGGTCGCCCGCGAGACGATCCTCGCCCGCGTGCTCCGGCAGGTGGCGGGGGAGTACGACGTCATCCTCATCGACTGCCAGCCGTCCCTGGGCCTGCTGACCGTGAACGCGCTGACGGCGGCGCACGGCGTCATCATCCCTCTCGAGTGCGAGTTCTTCGCGCTGCGCGGTGTCGCGCTCCTCATCGAGACCATCGACAAGGTGCGCGATCGCCTGAACCCCTCCATCGAGATGGACGGGCTGCTGGCGACCATGTACGACCCGCGCACGCTGCACTCGCGCGAGGTGCTCGAACGCGTCGTGGAGGCGTTCGGCGACGACGTGCTGGAGACCGTGATCGGCCGCACCGTGAAGTTCCCGGATGCGTCGGTCTCGGGGGTCCCGATCACCGAGTTCGCTCCGGAGCACGCGGCCGCACAGGCATACCTGCGGCTGGCCAGGGAGCTGGTCGCCCGTGGCGCCGTCGCCTGACGAGCTCGGAACCGCTGAGGTCCCGGCACTCGCCGACGCCGTCGACGCTGCGGAGGCTTCCTCCGCCGACGACGCCGGTTTCCGGGTCTCGCTGTCGAACTTCGACGGCCCCTTCGACCTCCTGCTGACCCTCATCTCGAAACACGAGATGGACATCACCGAGGTGTCGCTGAGTGCCGTCACCAACGAGTTCATCGCGTACCTGGCCGACCTCGAGGACG
Organism: Microbacterium meiriae; assembly: GCF_032364335.1. NCBI lineage: Bacteria > Bacillati > Actinomycetota > Actinomycetes > Micrococcales > Microbacteriaceae > Microbacterium > Microbacterium meiriae. The sequence goes on along the minus strand of NZ_CP133984.1, from coordinate 2,329,243 downwards.
AGGAGGAGCTGGACCAGGCGTCGGAGTTCCTCGTCGTCGCGGCGACCCTGCTCGACATGAAGGTGGCGGGCCTGCTGCCGCAGGGCGAGCTCGTCGACGCCGAGGCCGTCGCGCTGCTCGAAGCGCGCGACCTGCTCTTCGCCCGTCTGCTGCAGTACCGCGCGTTCAAGGAGGTCTCCGCGTGGTTCGCACGGTGCCTGCAGCGGGAGGACCGTCGCCACGTGCGCGCGGTGCCGCTGGAGGAGAAGCACCGGAAGCAGACACCCGAGCTCGTCTGGTCGCTCACGACCGACGACTTCGCGGCTCTGGCACTGCTGGCCTTCGCACCGAAGGAGATCCCGCACGTCGGGCTCGACCACCTGCACGCGCCCCTGGTCAGCATCCGCGAGCAGGCCGCGATCGTCGTCACGCTGCTGCGCGGCACCGAGTCGCTGAGCTTCCGCGAACTCGTCGCCGGCGTCACCGAGCCGGGCATCGTCGTGGCCCGCTTCATCTCGGTGCTGGAGCTGTACCGGCACGCGGCGCTGTCCTTCGAACAACTGGAACCGCTCGGGGAGCTGACGCTCCGTTGGGCCGCCGACTCCTGGTCGGACGAGACACTCGCGACCCTGGGGGCCGACTATGACCGATGACATGACCGAGACGGAAACCGGGCTCCGCGAGGAGCCCGACGCCGTGACGGGTGCCGAGTTGCCCCTCAGCGAGCGCGTGGAGGCGATCCTCTTCATCGTCGACGAGCCGATCGGCCTGGTGGCTCTCGCCGCGGCGGTCGGCGCGCCGGTGCCCGCCGTCCGGCAGACGGTCGAGTCGCTGGTCGAGGACTACGACGGCCGGGGCGCGGGTCCGCGGCGCGGCTTCGAGCTGCGGGAGGTCGGCGGCGGGTGGCGGCTCTACGTCCGCGAAGACCTGGATCCGGTCGTGGCGGAGTTCGTCGGCGGCCAGGCTCCGGCCCGGCTCTCGCAGGCCGCGTTGGAGACGCTCGCGGTGATCGCCTACAAGCAGCCCGTCACCCGCAGCCAGGTCGCCTCGATCCGCGCGGTCAACGTCGACTCCGTGGTCCGCACGCTCCTCGCACGAGGCCTGATCATCGAGCTCTTCGCCGACTCCGAGACCGGGGCGATCAACTACGGCACGACCGATGCGCTCCTCCAGCATCTCGGCATCAACTCTCTGGATGAGCTTCCGCCGATCTCGCCGCTCCTCGATGACGGCGCCGACGGCTTCGACGAAGGGACGGTCCGATGACCACCGACGCCCACGATTCCGCAGCCCCCGAGGGCGTCCGACTGCAGAAGGTGCTGGCAGCCGCCGGCGTCGCGTCCCGTCGGGTCGTCGAGCAGTACATCGTCGAGGGGCGTATCCGCGTGAACGGCCAGGTGGTCACCGAGCTCGGCCGCCGCATCGACCCGGAGCGCGACCTCGTCGACGTCGACGGCACCGCGGTGCAGCTCGACGTGTCCAAGCGCTACGTGATGCTGAACAAGCCGACGGGCGTGGTCAGCAGCATGCGCGACGAGAGCGGCCGTCCGGATCTCCGGCGCTTCACGAAGGACTACGAGGAGCGGCTCTACAACGTCGGGCGCCTGGACGCCGAGACCAGCGGCCTGCTGCTGCTCACCAACGACGGCGAGCTCGCGCACGTCCTCGCGCACCCGTCCTTCGGCGTCACCAAGGTCTACATCGCGAAGGTGGAAGGGACGGTGACGGCGCAGACCATCTCGAAGCTCACGAAGGGCATCGAGCTGGAGGACGGCCCCATCGCCGCCGACAGGGCCCGCCTGCTGGACACATCGGCGGGCTCGAGCCTCGTCGAGCTCACGCTGCACTCGGGACGCAACCGGATCGTGCGTCGCATGATGGCCGCGGTCGGTCATCCGGTCACGGAACTGGTGCGGCGGCAGTTCGGTCCGCTGCACCTGGGAACCCTCCCGGCGGGCCGGACGCGGGAACTGAGTAAAATCGAACTCGGCGCGCTGTTGACCCTCGCGCGCCGGGAATCCGGTGTCGCCGAGGCGCCAGGCGAGCAGGAGAGCGAATGACCCAGACGACGAGTGCGCCCGCGGCGCGGAAGGCCGGTGCCGTCGCGCCGCGCCTGTCCGGCACCGTGCGCATCGTCGGCGCCGGGCTGCTCGGTGCCAGCGTCGGCCACGCGCTCCGCGCGAAGGGCATCGACGTGGTCCTCACGGATGCGTCCCCCGCGCAGCTGCGCCTCGCCGTCGACTACGGCGCCGGACGCCTTCCGCAGGATGACGACGCCCCGGTGCTCGTCGTCGTGGCCGTGCCGCCGGATGTGACCGCCGACGTGATCCAGGCCGAGCTCGAGCGCTACCCCGACGCCGTCGTGACGGATGTCGCGAGCGTGAAGCTGGAGCCGTTCCGCACGCTCCGTGACCGCGGCGTGAACCTCGCCCGCTACATCGGCTCCCACCCGCTCGCCGGCCGGGAGCGCGGCGGGGCGATCTCGGCGCGAGCCGATCTGTTCATCGGACGGCCGTGGGTCGTGTGCCGCGACGAGGACACCACCGCGCGGGACCTCGCGCTGGTCGAGGCGCTGGCTCTCGATGTCGGTGCGATGCCGCTGGAGATGACCCCGGAGGAGCACGATCGCTCCGTCGCCCTCACCTCGCACGTGCCGCAGGTCGTCGCGAGTCTCCTCGCCGGGCGTCTCGCCGGGGCCGAGGAGGGCGCGCTCCGCCTGGCAGGGCAGGGCGTGCGGGACACGACGCGCATCGCCGCGTCCGCTCCGGAGCTGTGGGTGCAGATCCTCGGCGCCAACGCCGGTCCCGTGGTCGAAATCCTCGACGCCCTCGCGACGGACCTGAGCGAGGTCGCCGATGCGCTGCGCGCTCCCGCGGCCCCCGGAGCCCGACGCGTGCTCGCGGAGACCATCCGCCAGGGCAACGACGGCGTCGAGCGCCTCCCCGGCAAGCACGGACAGAACCGACGCTTCGAGACACTGGTCGTCATGGTCGACGACACCGCCGGTCAGCTGGGGCGCCTGTTCGGCGAGCTCGGCGAGCTGGGCGTCAACGTCGAGGACCTGCGGCTGGAGCATTCTCCCGGCGCGCAGTTCGGCCTCGCCGAGATCAGTGTCGACCCCGCGGCGCTGCACGGCGCGATCACCGGGCTCCAGGAACGCGGCTGGCGCATCGCAGGGAACACCAATGACTGACACCTCCACCGTCTCCGCCACGAAGTTCATCGCCATCGACGGTCCCGCCGGGTCCGGCAAGTCGAGCGTGTCCAAGGCGATCGCGCGTCGCGAGGGCTTCGGCTACCTCGACACCGGGTCGGCCTACCGCGCTCTCGCCTGGCACGTGCTCGATCGCGGCGCGGACACCGACGACGCGGAGGCCGTGCGCGCCGCGGCCGCCGACTTCCCGGTCCGCCTCGGGCTCGACCCGGATGACCGCACGGTACGTGTCGGCGACGTGGACGTGACGGAGGCGATCCGCGAGCCCCGCGTGTCCGGCGCGGTGAGCGGCGTGGCGCGGGTGCCCGAGGTGCGCACCCAGGTCAACGAGCTCTTCCGGGCACTGGTCGCTGAGGCGCCGTACCCGGCAGTGGTGGTCGAAGGCCGCGACATCACGACCGTCGTGGCACCCGATGCGCCTGTCCGCATCCTGCTGACCGCCGCACCGGAGGTGCGTGCCGCCCGCCGCGCGGGTGAGCTCGCAGGCGAGAACGCCGCCGCCGTCGCGGACGCCCTGCACAAGCGCGACGCCTCCGACAGCGCGGTCGTCGACTTCCTCAACGCCGCGGAAGGCGTGGAGGTCGTCGACTCGACCGCACTCGATTTCCCCCAGACCATCGACGCCGTCCTCTCGGCGATCGAACGACTCCGAGGAGCACACCGTGACTGACGACGAATACGAAGGCGGTCCCGACCAGCTCGCCGAGAAGATGGACCAGCTCGACGAGCAGCTGGCCGAGCAGCGCGCGGAGACCCTGCGCGCCGGCCTCGCCGACTACGAGCTGGACGACGAGGACGCGGAGCTCCTCGCGGGCATCACCCTCGGCGAGGACGGCATCCAGTACAGCCCCGCGCTGCCCGTGGTGGCGATCGTCGGGCGGCCGAACGTCGGCAAGTCCGCGCTCGTGAACCGCATCCTCGGCCGTCGTGAGGCCGTCGTGGAGGACACCCCCGGTGTCACCCGCGACCGCGTCACGTACAAGGCCGAGTGGAACGATCGTCGCTTCACGGTCGTCGACACCGGCGGCTGGGAACCCGACGCCCGGGGCATCGACCGTTCGGTCGCGGCACAGGCCGAGGTCGCGATCGACCTGTCCGATGTCGTGCTGTTCGTCGTGGACGCCATGGTGGGCGCCACCTCGACCGACGAGCACGTCGTGAAGCTGTTGCGCAAGAGCGGCAAGCCGGTCTTCCTCGTCGCCAACAAGATCGACGACGCGCGTCAGGAGCCGGAAGCGGCCGCCCTGTGGAACCTGGGTCTCGGGGAGCCGCACCCGGTCTCCGCGATCCACGGTCGCGGTGTCGCGGACCTGCTCGACGACGTGCTGAAGAAGCTGCCGGAGGTCTCCGCCGTCGCGAAGCAGGAGATCGGCGGCCCGCGCCGTGTCGCGATCCTGGGGCGCCCGAACGTCGGCAAGTCCTCGCTGCTGAACAAGGCCGCGGGGGAGGAGCGCGTGGTCGTCAACGACCTCGCCGGCACGACCCGTGATCCGGTGGACGAGGTCGTGGAGCTCGGCGGCAAGATGTGGCGCCTGGTCGACACGGCCGGCATCCGTCGCCGCGTGCACATGGCCCAGGGCGCCGACTTCTATGCCTCGCTGCGCACCTCCGCCGCCCTGGAGAAGGCCGAAGTGGCCGTCGTGGTGCTCGACGTCTCCGAGACGATCAGCGAGCAGGACGTGCGGATCATCGACCTCGTTCTCGAGTCGGGCCGCGCGCTCGTCCTCGCGTTCAACAAGTGGGATCGCCTCAACGACGACGACCTGGAGAACGCCGACCGCCGCCGCTACCTGGAGCGCGAGATCGAGCAGGACCTCGCGCATGTCGCGTGGGCCCCCCGCGTGAACATCTCGGCGAAGACCGGCCGTCACCTCGACAAGCTCGTCCCGGCGCTGGAGACGGCGCTGGAGAACTGGGATCGCCGGATTCCCACCGGCAAGTTCAACGCGTTCCTCGCCGAGCTCGTCGCCGAGCACCCGCACCCGGTGCGCGGCGGGAAGCAGCCGCGCATCCTCTTCGGGACCCAGGCCTCGACCCGTCCGCCGACGTTCGTGCTGTTCACGACAGGTTTCCTCGACCCGGGCTACCGCCGGTTCATCCAGCGCCGCCTGCGGGAGCTGTATTCGTTCGAGGGCACGCCGATCGTGATCAACATGCGGGTGCGCGAGAAGCGTCAGCGCTGACTCGTTGCCGCGCATGTCGCGGCGGTGGCGCCGGAGCCCCGATGCTGTGAAAAGCTGAGGGGGTGACTGTCGTACCTCCCGCCGCCGGTGAACCGCGTCGCCCCGAGGGGCCTCGCGATCCCGGCGATGCCTGGGTGGTCGCCGACACGGGCGAGCGGTACTGGGGCCGCTTCGGCGCCGCGGGTCTCCTCGCCGTCGACGCGGAGCGCGGGATCCTGCTGCAGCATCGCGTGGCGTGGAGCCACTTCGGCGGCACCTGGGGTCTGCCCGGGGGAGCGCTGCACGAGGGTGAGGCGGCCATCGTCGGTGCCGTGCGCGAGGCGCAGGAGGAGGCGGGAGTGCCGGATGGTGCGGTGCGGCCCCGCTTCACGAGTGTGCTCGATCTCGGCATCTGGTCGTACACCACCGTCGTCGCCGATGTGCGGACGCCGTTCGACCCCGTGATCAGCGACCCGGAGAGCGTCGCGCTGTCGTGGGTGCCCGTCGAGGACGTGGAGGGGCTGCCCCTGCACCCCGGTTTCGGTGCGGCGTGGCCGATGCTGCGAGCTCAACTGTCGGCGCATCCGGTGGTCGTGGTCGACGCCGCCAACGTCGTGGGGTCTGTCCCGGACGGCTGGTGGAAGGATCGCGCCGGAGCGGCCGCACGACTGCGCGACCGCCTGACGGGACTCTCCGTGCCCGCGGACGACCTCGGACTCGCGGGGGATGACTGGTTCCCGGAGGTCTCGCTCGTCGTGGAAGGTCGCGCGCGGGACATCGCGGAGGTTTCTGCCGACGGATCGTCCGCTGACGTTGCAGCCGCGGAAGCCGGCGTCGCGAGCTCGGCCCTGCACGTCGTGCGCGCGGAGGGCGCCGGTGACGACGCGATCGTGGCCGAGGTCGAACGCCGGGTCGCGAGCGCGCGGCCGGTTCTCGCCGTGACCAGCGACCGGGAGCTGCAGTCCCGCGTCGAGGCCGCCGGGGCGCAGGTGCGATCGAGCGGCTGGCTCCTCCGCCTCCTCGACGCTTAGCCCGCGGCGGGCTGTTCGGGGACTCACCCCGATCGGCTCGGGGGGGGGGGGGGGTCTGCTCGTTCGGCCGTCCGGGTCTGTCTCGATCGACTCTGGGGTGTGCTCGTTCGGCCGTGGGTCCGTCTCGATCGGCTCTGGTGTGTGTTCGTTCGCCGTCGGGGTCTGTCTCGGTTGGCTCTGGGGGTCCGCGCGGACGCGAGGCATGGGGCGCTGTACTGTCGACGCTTGCGCTGCGCGGGCAGTCGAAGCGACCCGAGAAACTCAGACGAACGCGACCCGACGCGGGGCGTGATCGGTGTGGATCGCGCCGAGGGGACTTCGCCATTCGAGAACCCCACCGGGGCGCTGTCGTACCGTCCAGCGCTGAGGCTCCGGGATATCGGGGTGTTTCAGCATGTGGTGTCCGCGGCAGAGGTGCGCGAGGTTGTCGACCCGAGTCGGGCCGCCTTTCGCGTGATCCCAGGTGTGGTCGATGTCGCAACGGTGTACCGGCTGCCGGCATCCGGGGAACCTGCAGTGCTGATCGCGGGCTCGGAGCAGTCGGCGCATGCTCTCGGTCGGGCTGTACGCGTCCGTCTCGACAACCTGGCCGTGCGGATCGAGGAACAAGCGCGTCCACCCCCCGTCACGTCCGGCCAGAGCGCGGGCGATGTCCGGGTGCAGGGCGCCGTGTCCGTCCAGTTCGGCCGGACGGTCGTCGAGACCCGCGAGGGTCGTCGCCGCCACGGTCACCTGCAGGCGCCCGCGTACGCCGGCGAGGCCCTCGCCCTCGACGGCGCTCGGATCGGCGGTGAGGAGCAGATCGGTCAGCAGGTCGGCCTGCACCTGGCTCCAGGTGCGGGTGTCTGAGGGGGCCGATTCCGCCTCGGGGTCGAGGGCGTACGTGTCGCCGTCGGCGCTCGGGATCGTAGTCCCCGCCCGGGTGTCATCGCACGGGCGATCCGTTTCGACGCTGTGAGCAGTCAGTAGTTCGTGGTTCGCAGGAGCCAGGGGATGCGTCGCTTCGTCCGACCCCGCATCAGGCGCGGGAACCGCAGCGCGCGCCCGGAGCACCGTGCGGGTGAGCTGACTCAGCCGGTCGGCGATCGCCACCGCCGCCCACTCCGGGAGGATCGCCGTCAGGACCGCGAGGCCGTCGTCGACCGATCGCACTGTGACGCAGCGCTCGTCCGCCGCTCGGCGGTGTCGCTCCGTGATGGTCTCGCCGACGAGAGCGGAGGCGACGCGGCGGGCATGCACCCGCGTGCGCGCCGCGGTCTCGGCTTCGGCGACGACGAGCACCGCCGTCTCGAACAGCGCCATCGTCTCCGGCGCGACGACGCGGTTGCGGATGGCCTCGTCCACGATGGCGCTCGCCCGTGCGACCTCCCGGACGTGTGCGGAGCTCAAAGTTCCCTCGTGGAAGGCCTGCCGCACGCGGGGGAGCGCCGTGCTCAGCGCAAGAGCGTCGGCGAACGCGAACTCCATGGTGCCGGTGGAAACGCGCCCCGCCGCGGCGAACTCGGCGACCATCGAGCGGTGGATGGCGTCACGGTGGTGCGGGGCTGACGCGACGTCTTCGTCGTGGAAAGCGATCTGCGCGACCAACAGCTCCGCGGCCTCTGCCTCCAGCGCCGCGATGCGCCGGCGGGTCTCCGCCCAGGCGTCTCGCACGCGTCGCCGCTCCTCCAGGTCGAGGGGTGCGGTCGTGAGGTTCGTCATACTTCGATTTTAGAACCTATGTTCGAATCAAGGAAGGGTTCAGTCCTGTTGTATATCGCCTCGTCCGCGAAGGCGATCGATGTCTCGACGTTCCCGCTTCGTAGGTCGTCCGGCGCCGCGGTCCCGGACGCCGAGGGCTGCCTGCGGCTCGCGTTCCGGCGTTCGGTCTTCGTACGCGAGGGCGGCCAGCGGCGCGCCCACACGCTTGACGAGGATCTGGCGCACGATCAGGATTCGATCGAAGCCCGCGATGCGGATGCGGAGCTCGTCGCCCACGCGAACTGCCTGCGCGGCCTTCGCCTTGTCGCCGTTGACGCGCACATGCCCCGCGCGGCATGCGGTGGTCGCCGCTGACCGGGTCTTGTAGACGCGCACCGCCCAGAGCCAACTGTCCACCCGCGCGCTGTCGACCATCAGGCGGCCCTCCGCTGCAGGGAGACGAGCGCGCCCGCGACGATCAGCCCCTGGCCGAGCGTGTATGTCAGCATCACGGCGGGGCTGCTCCAGGCCGGGAGGGCGTCGGGGAGGAAGAGTCGGAAAGCGAGGATCGTGTCGCTCGCCAGGAAGAACGCGCCGCCCGTCACGACGAGCGGATGGCATCGTGCGGCGAACGCGGCGGTGCCCGCGAGGAGCAGGCCGTACAGCGCGACCCCGATGAGGAGCGGGCCCGTGTGCGGGCCGAGAAGGAGGATCATCGCGAGCCACCAGGCGGCATAGATCGCTGTCCACCACGGCAGGCGGCGGCGCGCCAAGTGGCGGGCGAAGAGGACGATGTAGGCGATGTGCGCGAGACCGAAGAAGCCCAGCATGAGCGGAAGCTCGGGGGCCGCGGGGAACAGCGCGCCCGCGCCGTCACCCAGCCAGGAGAAGAGCAGGGCGATGAGGAGGAGGGCCACCGTGACGGGCGGGTGGATCCGTCGCGCCGCCACGAGGACCGGCACCGCGAGCAGCGGCATGAGCAGCAGCTTCGTCGGCCCCGCGAGGTCGTGGCCGAGCGCGAGAAGCACAACGTGCAGGAGAGAGACCACGACGTACGGCACGAACGCCCACACGATCGCGGGAGGGAGGGTGCGGCGCTGCATCCCTCCATCGTATGACCGGAGGGGCATGTCGTCTCGAAGGCGGTCGATCGGACCGGGCCGACTCAGGACTCGACGGTGACCGTGGCCACGGCGCCCTCGCCATCGAGGTGCACGGCGGGCCAGTAGCCCTCCGGGAAGTGCTCGCCGCAGGTGTCCGTGAAGTGGAGGACGACGGTGCCGTCGGCTCCGGCCTCGATGGTCTCGAGCTCCAGGTCGTCGGCCGCCTCGTCGAGCTCGGCGGGGCCGGGGTCTCCGGTGCTGAACGTCGTGACCACGGCGTCCGAGGCGACCCGGCGCAGTCCCGGGAGCGCGGCGACGACCGTGCGCAGCCGGGGGAGCAGCGGCGCGACCTCGTCCGGCGACGCGCCCTCGACCATCAGCTCGTAGGTGCTGCCCTCGACCTCGACGCCGCCGACGAACCAGTCGTGGGTGAGGACGGAACCGTCGTCGAGTTCGGAGGTCGCCCGGTGGAGCGGTCCGAGGTCGGGATCATCGAGAGAGGAGTTCGCGGCGCTCATGCCTTCACGCTATCGCTCTCGTTCGGTGTGATTTCCAGGGCGACGAGCACGCGCCCCGGCTTCATCACCGCCTTCTCCTCGAAGCCGGCGCGGAGAAACGTCCCGAGTGTGCCGTGGTACAGATCGTTCGCGCGCTTCTTCTCGCCGCGGGTATCGACAGGATAGCCCTCGATGAGGCGGGCGCCGGACTCCCGCGCGAAGGCGATCGCGGCATCAAGAAGCTCCGCGTTGAGCCCGGTGCCCCGATGCTCCCTGCGGACGACGAAGCAGGTGACCGCCCACACGGACTCGTCGTCGAACGGCTCGGTGCTCGACGCGGCGATCATGCGGGTGCGGGGGATCCGGGCCTGACGGGTGCGCGGTCCGATCCGGATCCAGCCCGCGGCCTCGCCGTCGACGTACGCGACCAGTCCCGGAGGGGGACCCTCGTCGATCTCGGCGCGGAACATCTCGGTGCGCTGAGGCGTGGTGGTCTGATTCCAGTCCTTGTTCGGCAGCACCGGCCAGATGCACTGGCAGCTCGCCCCGTCACCGCCGCCGGTGAGCGCGTGCTGCACGTCATCCCAGCGGGCGGTCGTCGCCAGCGCGGTCGTGATCGTCGACATGCAGGCGACGGTACAAGCAGCTTCCGACACCCCGCAACGCCTCGGTTCGCGAGAGGCCTCCGGTGCGGCTAAGATAGGGGAGTTGCCTGCGCGAGAGTGCAGAACAACGGGCTGTGGCGCAGCTTGGTAGCGCACTTGACTGGGGGTCAAGGGGTCGCAGGTTCAAATCCTGTCAGCCCGACCATTTGAGGGTCGGAATCTCGCAAGAGGTTCCGGCCCTTCTGCCTTCCCGGGATCGCCGAGGGCACGAAGAGGGCACGCCTTATGCGGCCCTCCGCGGCCGTCAGCGCGTGGGAAGGAGCTCCGCGATCGTCCCCTGGGGCGCGCCGACCAGAGTCTCGCAGGCCTGTGCCAACCGGGCGGCGAACAGCGCGGCGTCGGTACGGCGCGTCAGCGCATGCGCTGCGATGCCGTCGATCATCGCGAGGATCTGCCAGGCCACGGCATCCGTGTCATCCGTGCGGAACACGCCGGAGCGCCGGCCCTCCTCGATGAGCTGCGCGATGAACGACTGCCAGGCGCTCATCTGCTCGTCGATGGTCACCGACAGCGCTGCGCTGCCGCGGCCGAGGGACCAGGCGTCCACCCACACGAGCGTGATGTCGTCGTGGCCGCTGCTGAGGACCGTGGAGATCATCCGTGCCATCCGTGCCGCCGGCTCGCTCTCGGTCTCGGCCTGGGTGCGGACGTCGTCCAGTTCGGATGCCGTCAGCTCGCGGAAGGTGCGCGCGACCAACTCGTCCATGCTCGATGCGTAGTGCGAGACGAGCCCCGGCGCCACCCCTGCCCTGCCGGCGACCGCCCGCAGCGTCAGCGCGGACAGTCCCTTCTCCCTGGCGATCGCGATCGCGGCGTCGTAGATCTCGCCGGCGCGCTGCTCCGGCGTTTTCCTGGTTCGGGGACGCGTATCGGGTGTTGACATGGTGCCTCCAGTGTAGGAACATTCCTGTATTGGTCATGCGACCAACAAGCCGTTGTCGGCAAAGGAGATGACATGGGCTGGCGGATGCCGCACGAGGGCGAACGGCACGAACGCACCTGGATGGCGTTTCCGCGCGTGGGCGTCACCCTGGGCGACGGTGCTGCCTGGCGCGACACGGCGTACCGCGCGTGGACCGACGTCGCGCTGGCGATCGCCGAGTTCGAACCGGTCACGATGGTCGTGGACCCGACCGAGATGGCGCGGGCGCGGGACATGCTCGGCTCGGCCGTTGAGATCGTCGAGTCGCCGCTGGACGAGTTCTGGATGCGCGATTTCGGCCCGACCTTCGTCCTCGACGACGACCGGCCGGGCTCCCTCGGCGCGGTCGACTGGATCTTCAACGGCTGGGGTGCGCCCGCATGGGCCGAGTGGCAGGTGTCGGCCGGCGTCGCGCGCATCGTCGCCGCACACGTCGGAGCCGAGCACATCAGTTCGGTGCTCGTGAACGAGGGCGGCGGCATCCACGTCGACGGCGAGGGCACGGTGCTGCTCACCGAGACCGTGCAGCTCGACCCGAACCGCAACCCCTACGCCGACAGAGGCCGCGTCGAAGCCGAACTCGCACGCACGATCGGCGCGACCACTGCCATCTGGCTGCCGCGAGGCCTCACGCGCGACTACGACGAGTTCGGCACCAACGGACACGTCGACATCGTCGCCGCGTTCGCCGCTCCGGGCCGGGTTCTGCTGCACCGTCAGGACGACGCGGGACACCCCGACCACGTCGTCACGCGGGAGCTGAAGGCGTTCCTGCAGGACCAGACGGATGCCGCGGGCCGCCCGCTCGAGATCATCGACGTCCCGGCCCCCGAGACCCTCCGCGACGACGAGGGCTACGTGGACTGGAGCTACATCAACCACCTCGTGGTGAACGACGCCGTGATCGTCTGCGGGTTCGGCGAGGACGCCGCCGATGCCCGTGCGCGGGACATCCTCGGAGCCGCGTACCCCGGGCGACGGACCGTGACCGTCGACGCACGCCCGATCTTCGCGCGCGGCGGCGGCATCCACTGCATCACCCAGCAGCAGCCGGCAACGGGCGAGGCGCCCGCATGATCGACGTGGTCGAAGCATCCATCGCGGACCTGCGACGAGCACTCGAGACCGGTGCGGCTACCAGCGTCGCGCTGGTGCAGGCTTATCTCACCCGTATCGACGCGTACGACGCACCCGGCACCGAGACCGCGCTCAACGCGGTCGTCGTCCGCAACCCCGACGCCCTCGCCGAAGCCGCGGCGTCCGATGCCCGCAGGGCGGCCCGGCACTCGCTCGGCCCGCTGGACGGCATCCCGTACACGGCGAAGGACAGCTACCTCGTCGCAGGGCTCACCGCGGCATGCGGTTCCCCGGTGTTCGCGGATCTGGTCGCGCAGCGGGACGCGTTCACGATCGAACGGCTCAGGGCCGGCGGGGCGATCTGCCTCGGCCTGACCAACATGCCGCCGATGGCGAACGGCGGGATGCAGCGCGGTGTGTACGGACGGGCGGAGAGTCCGTACAGCGCCGACTGGCTGACCAGCGCATTCGGATCCGGCTCCTCGAACGGATCGGGCACCGCGACCGCCGCGAGCTTCGCTGCCTTCGGACTCGGCGAGGAGACCTGGTCGAGCGGTCGGGCACCGGCGTCGAACAACGCCCTCTGCGCATACACGCCCAGCCGCGGCGTCATCTCGGTGCGCGGCAACTGGCCGCTGGTGCCCACGATGGACGTCGTGGTGCCGCATACCCGTACGATGGCCGATCTCTTCGAGGTGCTCGACGTGATCGTCGCCGACGACGCCGACGTCCGCGGCGACTTCTGGCGCGCCCAGCCGTGGGTGCGTGTTCCTGCGGCCTCCGAGGTGCGTCCGTCGTCGTACCGAGACCTCGCCGCGGCCGACCCTCGTTCCGTTCTCGCCGGCCGCCGCTTCGGTGTGCCGCGCATGTACGTCAATGCCGATCCGGATGCCGGCACCGGCACCACCATCGGAGGCGCGACCGGGCAGGGCATCGTGACCCGGGCGTCCGTCATCGACCTCTGGGAGCAGGCGCGCCGAGACCTCGAAGACGCCGGCGCCCACGTGGTCGACGTCGACTTCCCGGTCGTCACCAACTACGAGGGCGACCGCGCCGGGGCGCCGACCGTGAGCACCAGGGGACTGGTGTCCGAGCGGTTCCTGCGCTCCGAGATCGAGGATCTCTCCGCCTGGGCGTGGGACGACTTCCTGCGCGCGAACGGCGACCCCGCGCTCGATCGGCTCGAACTCGTCGACGGCGCGCGCATCTTCCCGCATCCGGGAGGTGCCCTCCCGGATCGCTACACCGGCTTCGATGACGAGATCGCCGGGTATCCGGCCCTCGTCCGCGAGCGCCCGTACGCCTCATTCACCGACATCCCGCATCTCGAGGAGGGTGTGCGCGGGCTCGAGGAGACCCGCCGCGTCGACCTCGAGGAGTGGATGGACGCGCTCGGCCTCGACGCCGTGATCTTCCCTGCCGTCGCCGATGTCGGCCCCGCCGACATGGACGTGAACCCGGCATCCGCCGACGCGGGGTGGCGCAACGGCGTGTGGGTCGCGAACGGCAATCTCGCGATCCGTCATCTCGGCATCCCGACCGTCACGGTGCCGATGGGCACGATGGCAGACATCGGGATGCCGGTGGGTCTGACCATCGCGGGCCGCGGCTGGGACGACACCGCCCTGCTGCGCCTCGCCGCCGCGTTCGAGGCGACCGGCGATCGCCGCACCGCGCCGCCGCGCACTCCCGCTCTTCCCGGAGAGGAACTCTCGTGACGTCGCCCTTCCCGCGCCCGGAGCGGCGCCTGCAGATCACGGCCGATGCCGCGGATCCGCTCCGGCGCGGCGCCGAGCGAGGCATGCAGCTGCGCGCGGCTCTGCCCGGCACGATCGCCGCGTATGATCGGCTCTTCCGCCTCGGCGCCGTCGACGAGAAGACCGTGCGCGACGACGCCGAGCGGCTGCTCGACGCGGTCGACGCCCACCGTCCGGCGCTGCGCGCGCAGATCGAGGGCATCGCCGCCGGTGCGGACGTCGAGATCTGGCGCGTCGCAGCATTGAACGGCCGCACGGAGATCCTGTCCCGCAGCGTCGCCGTACCGCCAGGAGAGTGCTCGACCATCGTGCGCTCGATCCGCGATGCGGACGGCCGCGCGCGCACCCTCGGCGTGCAGACGTGGGACTGGCACATGGAGATCGCGCCGTACTGGCACACGATCATCTCTCGCGGCGGTGTCCACGACTATGCCGGGCTCACCGAATGCGGCATCCTCGGCAAGATCGGCGTGAACAGCGCCGGCGTCGCGCTGCACTTCAACATCCTGGGGCATCGGTCCGACCGGCCCGAGGGCATCCCGATGCACGTGCTCGCCGCTCTCGTGCTCGAGGAGGCCTCCAGTGTCGCGCACGCCGTCGAACTGGTGCGCGAGGCGCCGGTCACGAGCTCCGGCTCGTTCGCGCTCTTCGACGCCGCGGGCGACGCCGTGCTGCTCGACATCAGCCCCGAAGGCGTGTTCTCCGCGCCCGCCATCACCGAGGGCACCTGGCTGCGCACGAATCACTTCCTCACCGAAGAACCAGCGGCGCACGAGAAGACCTGGCTGTACCAGCCCGACTCCGGTCAGCGCTGGGACTTCCTGCGGGGCCGACTGCTGTCGGCCGGCGCACCGACGGATGCCGAGCAGCTGCGCACGATGCTCGTGACCGGCGACGGCGAGCCTCCGGTGACCTGCCTACCCGACCTCGCGCTTCCGATGGGACAGCGGTGGGCCAGCCTGGCCACTGTCGTGCTCGACCCCGTCGGTCGTCGGGCCGACGTGCTCGACGGCACTCCGGCTGAAACCGCCACCCGCCCGCATCTGACGCTCGCGCTCTGACCCGATCGAAGGGACCACCATGACCGACACCGCCACCGTCTATCGCAACGCCATCGTCTTCGACGGGCTCGCGGATGCTCCGGTGCAGTCCGCGTTCGCCGTGCGCGGCGATCGCATCCTCGCTGTCGGCACGGAGACGGAGGTCCGCTCCGCGGCAGGAGAGGGTGCCGCGGTCGTGGACCTTGACGGGGCCTTCGTGATGCCCGGTGTCATCGAGGCGCACGCGCACCTGGCGATGTTCGGCCACGCGCAGGGCAAGGTGCAACTCCGCGACTGCACCTCGGTGGCACAGATCCAGCAGCGGCTGCTCGAGGCACGGGCGATGAACCCGGACGCGACGATCATCGAGGGTGTCAGCTGGCTGTTCGACGCGCTGCCTGATGGCGTCACCCAGCCGACCGCGGCGATGATCGACGAAGTGATCGACGACATCCCGGTCTTCCTCGATGCGAACGACCTGCACAGCACCTGGGTGAACACAGCCGCGCTGCGCGCAGCAGGCATCGACCGCGATACCGTCGACCCGATCGGCGGCCAGGTCGTGCGGGACGAGGACGGAGAGGCGACCGGGTTCCTGCTCGAGACCGCGGCCATGGATCTGCTGGCGGAGTATCTCGACGGCATCCGGACCGAGGAGGAGGTCGACCGCCACCTCGACCTCGCCTTCAGCGCGTACCTGGCGGCCGGCGTGACCGGCGCCGCCGACATGGGGATGACAGAGCAGTCGATCGCGGCGCTGCGGCGTCGGCTCGACCGCGACGGTCGGCTGCCGTTCCCGGTCACCGCGCACTGGTGGCTGAGCTCCACCGGCGACCCGGCCGCCGATCTCGCGCAGGTCGAGCGTGCGGTGCAGCTGCGCGACGACCTTCAGCCACGGGCACGCCGTGGCTGAAGGTCGTCGGGGTGAAGTTCATCCTCGACGGCGTGATCGACGCGTGCACCGCCGCGATGGTGCGTCCGTATGCCGACGGCTCGAACGCCGACCCGATCTGGAGCCGCGAGGCTGCGACGCCGGTCGCGATCGCCGCCGACCGCGCCAGCCTGCAGCTCGCGATGCACGCGATCGGAGACGCGGCGAGCGCACTCGCCGTCGACCTCGTCGAGGCCTGTGAGCGCGAGAACGGCACCGGCACCGGCCGCCGGCCGCGCATCGAGCATCTGGAGTCGGTCGCGCCCGAGACGGTCGCACGGATGCGCGCGCACGGCATCGCCGCCTCCATGCAGCCGGTGCACTGCGACCCCGCCATCCTGGACAACTGGATGGCGATGCTCGGTGATCAGCGCGCTCACGACGGCTTCCCGTGGAACTGGTTCCGCGACGTCGACGTTCCCGTCGCGCTGGGCACCGACGCCCCCACCGCACCCCACGAGGCGCTGCACAACCTGTTCATCGCGATGTCCGGGCGATCCTCGATCGACCGCACGCTGCCGCCGTACCACCCCGAGCGCGCGTTCACCGCCGCGCAGGCAGTCGCGGCGGCGACGTCCGGCGCGGCCTACGTCGGCGCGATCGACGACGCCTACGGCCGGATCGCGCCCGGTTTCTTCGCGAACGTCGCCGTGCTGGACATCGACCCGCTGTCCGCGCCGACCGACGACCTGCTCACCGGCGCCGTGCTGCTCACCCTCGTGCACGGCGAGGTCGCCTACCGGCGCCCATGAGCTTCCGCTCCTGAATCCCGAACGCCCCCTGCACTGACGCAGGTGGGTGCCCGTCCTGGAAGGACCGTCATGTCCGACACATCCGCCATCCCCGCTCCTGGTGCCGTCGCGCCCGGATCCGAGTCCGAGTTCATCGACTCCGCGAACACCCCCGAGACCCGAGGCATCGAACTCATCGACGACGCCCAACGGCACGGGAGAGCGCGCGATCTGTTCTTCGTCTGGAGCGCACCGGGCGTCAGCGTGCTGAACATCACGGTCGGCGCGTCGATGACGCTCGTGCTCGGCCTGGAGATCTGGCAGGCGCTGCTCGTGATTCTGGCGTCGAGCGTGCTCGCTCTGCTGCCGGGCATCGTCGCCATCTCCGGACCGGCAGCCGGCACGTCCGGCTCAGTGGTCCAGCGTGCGATCTACGGCATCCACGGCAACAAGATCGTCATCGCGTTCTACGGCTGGTTCATCTCGGGGGTCTTCCTCGCGCTGAACTGGGTGGCGGCGTCGTTCATCGGCGGCGAACTGCTCGTGCGGTGGGGCTTCCCCGATCCGATCGCGGCATCGATCCTGGTGGCGGTCGTGGTCTCGACGATCACCGTGATCGTCGCCGTGTACGGTCACGCCCTCATCCTGAAGGCCTACCTGGCGATCTCGATCGGGCTGTTCGTGATCTTCGCACTCGTCATCGGCTTCATCGCCCCCGCGCTGGATTGGGGGTTCGCGCAGCCCGAGCCGCTCAGCGGGCTGCCGCTGTGGGTGAGCGTCACGATCGCGTTCGCGCTGATGGCATCGTCGCCGCTGTCGTTCAGCAACAGCGCCGACATGGCCCGTTATCTGCCACGCGACACCACAGCGTCCGGCATCATCGGCGCGACCGCGCTGGGACAGCTCTTCCCCGCGGTGCTCATCACCGCCTTCGGCGTCGTGCTGGGCGGTTCCATCGGGCCAGACAGTCTCGCGAACGGCATCGAGTACTCCCTGCTCGAGAAGCTGCCGGTCTGGCTCGCCCCGCTGTTCGTGCTCGGCGTCCTGGTGAACTGCATCTCGCTCAACGGCATGACGACCTACACGGCCAGCATGGCACTGCAGTCGATCGGCGTGCCGATCCGCCGCATCCCCTCCGCGATCCTCATCGGTGCGCTCGGCTGCGCGTTCACGATCGTGCTCGTCGTCGCATCCGACCTGATCAGCGCCGTCAACCTGATGCTGCAGTTCCTGCTGATCATCTCCGTGCCCACGATGGGCGTCTACGTCGCCGACATCGTCCTGCGCCGCAACCGCTACTCCGGGACCGACCTGTTCGACGAACGTTCCGGCGGTAGGTTCTGGTATACCCGCGGCTTCGGCATCCCGGGTCTCGTCTCCGTGGTCGCCGGTGGCTTCGCCACCGCGATGTTCCTGTCGACGACGGTGTGGACCGGCCCGCTCGGCGCGGCGCTGGGCGGGCTCGACCTCTCGGTGCCGATCGGACTCCTGGTCTCGATCGGCCTGTACGCCGTGCTCGCAGGACGGACGGTGCGCACGCAGATCGGCGGCTGAGACCGGGGGCCTCCGCGGGTGCTCTCTTCGGCCACCCGCGCCAGATCACGTTGTGCCATCAGCCCAACCGAGAAGGCCCGGAAACCCGCACGAGTCTCCGGGCCTTCTGCATCCCCCGTCAAGGGGGTACGGCACCGTCCCTCCGCGTCCTACCGTTCCCCCCATGGCTATCGAACTGAACCGACCGGCGCTGAAGCTCGCGCGCTCCCTCGTCCGCGACGGCAAGGTCGTGCGGGACGAACGCGACGACTGGTCCGAGGCGGCGCCCAGCGCAGAAGACGAGAACCGCTTCATCGACGAGCGCGGATGGACGGAGTTCGCCCACTGGCACCTCGGCATCGACAAGAGCGAGAACCCCGAGACGAAGAAGGCGTACAGCTTTCCCTTCGGCGACTTCCAGAAGGTGCGTCGCTCCGGCGTGATCTCGGGTGAGAGCCGCGCCGGGCAGTACGACCACACGGAGGTCAGGGACGAGCTGCGGAAGCTCCTCGAGCTCATCGACTCCGAGGACGCCTGACGCCACGCGTCCGTATGCTCGTCCCAAGGCTGTTTCGATGACGACGGGGTGGGGCATGGTCGACGACACCGGCAGGGACGACGCAGACACGAGCGACGAGACGGAGGAGGACCTCCCGTACTACACACCGCCGTTCGGCAGGGAAGAGGTCCCGGGGTTCCTCGACCGGCTTGTCGCCCACCTGCTCGCGGGAGAGACGCGGGAGGCCTTCACGTTCGAGGGGGTGGAGGTCGAGGAGTCGCAGGGAGTCTGGCTGCTCCCGCTCGGCGGCTACGACCCCGACGCCGACGAGTCGCTGCAGCCGAACCCGCCCGCGGACCTCGTGGTCCCCGAGGGCGGATTCGCCGCCTACGCGGAGGAGTGGACGGAGGGCGTGCGCCGGACGCTGCACGAAGCGTGGGGCGCGCCGATGGTCCGGAAGCCGTCGCTCGTGGGGGAGAACCAGGACCCGGAGGGCATCCTCGACGTCGTCCTCGTCTCGGTCGGCATCCCGGAGGCGGAGATGTGGGACCGCGGCGATCTGTACTGCGTGCTGGTCACGAACTGGGACGCCGAACCGCGGCAGAGCATGCTGCGCCAGGCGATGGTCGTGCTGCCGCGGGAGTACGCCGTCGGCAGCCTCAGCGCGCTCCTGCCCGAGGAGGACATGCACAACGACCTCCTCATGAACGGCGAGCATCCGCTCGAGCTCCGACGCCGCGCCTGGCTGCTGAGCACGCTGTTCGGCGCCGGGGAGGTGCGGCTGCGCGATGTCGACGTCCCGGCGTCCCGCTTCAGCCTGCAGTCGCGCAGCGGGGTGACGACGGTCTGGACGTTCACGGACGACGGCCGCATCCTCGTCCTCATCCAGGACCCGACGTCGACGTTCGCGGACGAAGCGCCGGCGCAGTTCCTCGCCGAGGTGGCGCAGCAGCACGGTGGCGAGGCGGCGGACGTCGTGGACTCGTCCGAACGGGAGGCGGACCTGGCGGAGGCCTGGCTGATCCTGGCCGCTCGCATGCTCGACAGGGTGCCGGACGACCTCCGTTCCCTCATCGCCGCCCGTGGCGAGGACGCCCGCGGCGCGGTCGCGGAGCACGACCTGGAGTTCCGCATGCTCGGCGACGAACCCGTGCCGGTCATCACCGGCGCGGTGTGGTTCGACGGAGCGCACTGGTGCGTCTCGCCCTCGCTCATGGAAATCGGCCGCCGCAACGACTTCGGCATGGACGACTTCGGTTTCGGCGCCGCGGTGCGGCAGCCGTATCGCCTCGGGGGCGCGCTCACCCTCGACGAGATGTCCCGGGAGGGCGACGAGCGGCGCGCCTGGTTCGAGCAGGTCTTCGCCGCGTGCCCGTACCCGAAGCAGGACCGCCCGTCCGACACGGACCGCCTCGGCTACGCGGTACCGACGAGCGGCGACCATCACGACCTCGTGGCGGACATCGAGCGCGTCACCAGAGCGTGGTGGGAGCGCTCGCCGGAGGACGCCGACTGGGCGGATCGGACGTTCGAGATCGGCGGACGCGGGCTCCGCGACGACCACGGTCGGGCGCTCCGCGTCGTGCTCGCCTCGGGGGAGCGTTGGACGGTCGATGCGCTCCAGGCCTGGGCAGACGACCTCATCCGCATCATGGGCGAACGGTGGGGAGCGGCGGGGGAGATCCACGCCCGCAACGAGAAGACCGGAATCGATCGCCGCAGCCCGCTCACCCGTGTCATGCGCGCCACCGGACTGCTCACCGCGCCGCTCTGGTGGGTGAACGGCCACGCGGTGGCTGTCGTCGCCGGGACACCCGACCCCTCGTACGGCGACGACCCCGAAGTCATCATCGTCATCGCGCGACCGGACGCCGTGCTCGACCTCGCGCGGGGGAGCAGTCCCTGGGAGCTCCGCATCCGCTCCCGGATCATCTCCGACGTCTCCGCCCTCGTGGGCGGCGCCCCCGCGTCCGAACCCGTGCCGTGGAACGGCCCGCCGCTCGCGGGCGCATCCCTCGTCCCCGATGCGATGCGCGGCGGCTTCCGCACCGGCGACCACTTCTGGACGTGGCACTTCACCCACGACGGGCGCGGCCTCCTCCTGTCGCATCCGACGGGTCCCGACGCCGCCGCGCGACCCGAGCCCACCTTCGAGGAACAGCTCGCCCTGTTCGGCGGGGTGCCCGACGACCTGCTGTCGCTCGTGGTGGACCGAGACCCGGGAGGGTTCTTCCCGGTCGTGCATCGCGAGGCTTCGGCCCCTGGCCCCGCTGAGACCGGCGGCCTCCTCCCCGGCGCGACGACCCTGCCCGCCGTGCACGCCGTGTTCTGGCGGGATGACGTCGACTGGCGCGCCTCGGAAGGGATGTTGCGACGGGTGCGCTCTGCCCTCGACCCGGACGACGTGGACACGACGAACCCCCTGGAGACCATCTACGCCGAAGCCCTGGGGGTGCCGCAGCTCCAGTGGGCGCTGCGGATGGGGGACCGCATGGGGCCGCCGACCCTGCTGGATGCGCCGTACGCGAGCTTCGTCTTCGATCGGGTGCCCGAGCGGGAGGAGATCGAGCAGGTCTACGCGGGCCTCGGGGTGTTCCCCGATCTCGCACTCACGGGCACGCTCAACGATCTCCTCGACGTCGTCGTCGATGCTCCGGGATACCGGTTCCTCCTCGACGCCGCGCTCAGTAACCCGCACCCGGAGCGCCGCCGCGAGCTCGCGCTCTGGCTCTTGGACCAGCGCCTCGACGCGTCCTCCTCCCTGTCGTTCCTGAGCCCGGTCAACGTCCTCTTCGCCAACCCCACGCTGGACGCGGAGGACGAGCCGGTACTGCGACGCCTCCTCGAGAAGGGCGCGATCCCGGGCCCGACACCCGTCGCGACGCTCCCGGAGGGTCATCCGTTCGTGCAGCTGCTGGATCGCGACATGGAGGAGACCGCGCTGGCGCCACTGGTGCGGACCCTCCTCGTGCACGGCGACGTCGATCCCGCGACGCCGGCTCTCCCCGACGGCCGCAGCTTGCTGGACTTCGCAGCCGGCCCCTTCCCGCACGGACGGTCCAGGGACGCGCTCGCGTCGGCGATCCGCGAGATCGCCGTGGGCAGGGACCTCGAAACCGGGACGGAGCCGGAGCGATGAGCGCTGCAGAGCCCAGAGCGCGCGTGGATGATGCGGAATCGTACGCCCGTGCCCTGCGCACCGTGCTCGACACGGAGAGCGAGCGCGTCGCCGCCGCACTGGGGGACCTGCACCGCGCCGCCGTCGAGGCGGAGAACGGCGTGGAGGCGATCCTTATCGACGTCTTCGTCGACCAGGACGGCGAGGGCCCGTTCGACGTCTGGGCCCGGTTCGAGGGGGCTGACGCCTTCGCGCTGGACCGACGTCTCGACGAGCAGCGCCATCTGTTCGGGGTCGAATGGACCGCGGACGGCTGGGAGCCCGCGGTGCCCTCGCGCCCGCGCCGGTGGACGCGGGATCGCCTGGAGGAAGCCGTCCTCGTCGTCGTCGCCGAGTGGATCGAAGGCCTCCTCCCCGCGGACGCGCGGGAGGGCCTCTTCTGGGTCGGCGCTCCAGACCTCGGCTACGCCTGACCGGGCGCGGGTTGCCGCGAACGGCCCGACCGCCCGTCGCGCGGTGATAACGTCGGGTTATGAGTGACCGCGTGAGCGTCGAAGCCCTCCGCTATGCCCAGGCCGTCTCCGAGACGCACTCCTTCGGTGCCGCCGCGCGTGCCTACGGCGTGACGCAGCCCGCTCTCTCGACGGGCATCTCCAAGCTGGAGGACCGTCTGGGAGAGCGCCTGTTCGAGCGCTCGCCCCGCGGAGTCGTCCCGACGGCGTTCGGTGCGCATCTGCTCCCGGTTATCGACCGCGCGCTCCTCGCCGTGGACCAGGTGGCCGCCGAGGCCGCGCGCTGGAACCGGTCGGCCGACGCACGGGTGCGGGTCGGCGTCTCCCCGCTCATGAACCCGGCCATCGTCGCTCGTGCCTACACGGCCGTGTGTGCACTTCCCGCTTCTCCGGCGCCGCGGCAGCTCGTCCTCCGCGAGGCGAACGTCGCCGACCTGCGGCGCGAGCTCTCCGCCGGGGAGCTCGACCTCATCCTCGTCCCGTCCGTCGCCCCCATGCCGCGGTTCCGGCACCGTATCGTCGACGCGGAGCCCGTGGTCGTCGTCGACCAGGAGCCGTCGCCGGACGGCCCCGTGGAGCTCAGCGACCTGACGGACGCACCCCTGATCCTGATGCCGGACACGTGCGGGCTGACGACCTTCACCACCGATCTCTTCGCTGCGAACGACGTTCCGCTGAGCGCCTACGACGGCGAGGCCGCGACCTACCGTGTGCTCGAGGAGTGGGCCAAGCTCGGCCTCGGCACGGCGGTGATCCCGCGATCGAAGCTCGCGTCCCCGGACGCGCCGCACCGCACGCTGCGTGAACGCGGCATGGACGTGGAGATCTTCTACGAGGCCGTCTGGGATCCCTCCTCCCCGCTCGCCGACGACCTGGCCGAGCTCACCGCCGCGCTCTCGCTGGATCCCGCCGCCGTCCGGTCATAAGGAGTCGTTATCACTCCATCATGCGCGCTCGTCTACTGCGGCGGGCTCTCGCTTCGTAGCGTGGAGACGAGACGGCACCCGCCGTCCATGACGGAGAGGAGCCGCACAATGGCCGAGCTCGACAGGGAATTCACCGGACGCACCGCGATCGTGATCGGGGGCACGAGCGGGATGGGTCTCGCCATCGCCGAGCGGATCGGACGGGAGGGCGCGACCGTCGTCCTCGTCGGCCGGCGCGGGGAGAAGCTGGAGGCGGCGCGGGCGTCTCTCGTCAGCCACGGCATCGACGCCATCACTGTGCAGGCGGACCTGACGGACCCCGCGAGTGTGGCGGCGCTCCGCGCCCGCCTCGCCGCGGAGCACGCCGACGCCGATCTCCTCGTCAACGCGGCGGGCGTCTTCGCGCCGAAGCCGTTCCTCGAGCACACCGAAGCCGACTACGACGCATATCTGGACCTCAACCGGGCGACCTTCTTCGTCACCCAGACGGTGGTCTCCGGCATGGTCGCGCAGGGCCGCGGCGGAGCCGTCGTCACCCTCGGTTCCATGTGGGCGCACCAGGCCATCTCCGCGACGCCGTCGTCGGCGTACTCGATGGCCAAGGCCGGCCTGCACTCGCTCACACAGCACCTGGGGATGGAGCTGGCGTCGCACGGCATCCGCGTGAACGCGATCGCCCCGGCGGTCGTGCGCACCCCCATCTACGAAGGCTTCATCCCGAAGGACGAGGTCGACGAGGTGGTGTCGAGCTTCGACGCCTTCCACCCGCTGGGCCGCGTGGGGACCCCGGAGGACATCGCCGAGGTCGCCGCGTTCCTGCTGTCCGACCGGGCCGGCTGGGTGACCGGAGCGGTCTGGGACGCGGACGGCGGCGTGATGGCCGGGCGCAACTGAACCCGCCCTCTCCCGACGCTCCGGGAACCTAGCTGCTCGGCGAGGTCTCCTCAAGCCCCTCGATGACTGCGGCTCCGGCAGGAAGACTGGGGCCAGCCCGATCGAAGGAGGAGACATGGAATCGACACCCGACGACGTCGGCGGTCAGCCGCTGCGCGACGGCGACGCGACCACCGAGGCCGACCCGAGCAACGATCCCGCTCAGGCGGAATGGGAGCGCACGGAAGCCCTCGACGAGGGCGCGACGCCGGAGGAGCTGGACGCGACCACCGCGACGGGCCGTGATCCGGATGAGATCCCGGACCCCGACGACCAGGTGCCGGCGGCGGACCTGCCGGGTTCCGCACCGCAGCCGGAGAGCCAGGGGGAGGATCCGGTCCTCGCCGATCTCGGCGAAGAAGGCCAGGGCGACCTGGGGCCGGGGGACGTCTGATGGCCATCACGTCGATCGTCACCCGCTCGAAGAACGGCCAGTGGGTCAACGAGGTGGAAGGCGCGCCGGAGCTCTCCCGCAGCTACACCAGCCGCGACGAGGCGATCGAGGAGGGTGAAGCGCTCGCCTCCGAGCACGGCGCCCGCCATGAGATCGAGGAGAGCGAGCCGACCGGCACGATCACCGACGGTGGCGACCCGGACGACGCCTGATACCGGACGGTCCCTCAGCGGAGGATGACGAGCTCGCGCGTCGTGCGGGTCATCGCCACATAGCGGTCGACCGCCCCCGTGCGCCCGGAGCCGAAGGCCTCCGGGCGCACGAGGACCACGAGGTCGAACTCCAGCCCTTTCGCCCCCTCCGGCGTCAGCGTGCGGACTCGGGGCCGCGGCACGGCGCTCTCGTCGCCGATGACGGCGGCGACACCCTCCGGGTTCGCCGCTGCCCACGTGTCCAGCACCGCGTCGCGCTCGGCCACCGCGCCGTAGCGGACCGGTATGCCGCTCTCCCGTACGGAGGTCGGGACGTTCGCGTCGGGCAGAGCCTCGCGGATCGTCGGTGCGGCCAGCGCCATGACCTCGGCTGGAGTGCGGTAGTTCACCCGGAGCGAGGAGACCCGCACGTTCCGCAGGCCGAGACGTTCGAGGCGGGCGGACCACGACTCCGTGAACTCCCTCCGCGCCTGGGCCCTGTCGCCGACGACGGTGAAGCTGCGGGAGGGGCACCGTGCGATCAGCATGCGCCACTGCGCATCGGTCAGCTCCTGGGCCTCGTCGACGACGATGTGACCGAAGGGGCCGGCGAGTTCGTCCGGCGGGAGCGGGGGAGGCACGTCCGCTCCGGCGAGAACGTTGCGCGCATCCTGACCTCGCAGGATCGACATCACCTTCATCTCGCTGTCGTCGCTCGCGACGAGGTGCTCGACCACCGCCGACATCTGCTCCTGCGCCGCGGCCGCCGCGCCCTGCCGGCGGTGCTGCTCGCGGACGACCTCGGGATCGCCGATCCGGCGGTGCGCGGCATCGAGGAGGGGAAGGTCGGGATCCGTCCAGGGCGCCCCCTCGTCACGGTGCAGCAGGGCGAGTTCCTCGGGCGCGAGGTCGGGGGCGCACTGCGCGAGCAACGTCGGGGACGCCCAGAGCGCGGCGACCACCGCTTCCGGCGCCAGCAGCGGCCACGCCCGTACGAAGGTCCCGGTGAGCTCGTCGTCCTGCCGCAGCCACCGGCGGATCGAGGACTCCGGGACATCCTCGTCGCGCACCTGGTCGACGAGCAGTTCCAGCAGCTCCTCCCACACCTCGTCGCGGGCCTCGTTGAGCGGGGAGGCGGGATCGGCCGCGGCGAACAGCTCGCCCCAGTCGTCTCGGCTGATCCACAGATCGGCCCACGGCGTCTCGATGCGGAGCGCGTGCCTCGGCGGCCGGGTCAGGACGGCGACCGCCGCCTCGATCACCTGGTCCGGGTCGAGGCCCTGCTTCAGCTCGGCCACGCGGGGGTCCTGCTCTGCGACCGCGCCCGCGCCCTCGGGTGTGAGGTCGCGCAGGGTGCACAACCGCACCGTGTCCTCGCCGAGACTCGGCAGCACGTCCTCCACATAGCCGAGGTACTGCGGGTTCGGACCCACGAGGAGCATGCCGCCGGCGCCGTTCGTCAGCCGCGGCTCGGCGTACAGGAGGTGCGCCGCCCGGTGCAGCGCGACCACCGTCTTCCCGGTGCCGGGCCCGCCGTCCACCACGAGAGCGCCGGGGGAGGGGGCGCGAACGATGGCGTCCTGATCCGCCTGGATCGTCGCCAGCACGTCCCGCATCCGCCCGGTGCGGTGCGCCTCCAGGCTCGCGAGGAACGCGGACTGATCGTCGAGGGATGCCGCACCGTCGAGACCCTCCGGCGACAGGGCCTCGTCCCAGTAGTCCGTGATCCGGCCTGCGTTCCATCGGTACCGTCGCCGCGAGATGAGCCCCCGGGGGTCCTCCCAGGTCGCCGCGAAGTACGGTTCGGCTGCCGGAGCCCGCCAGTCGACCAGCAGACGGGTGCCGTCCGCGTCGGACACCCCGGCGCGCCCGATGTACACGGGCGGGCCCTCCGCAGGGGTCATCCGCCCGAGGCACATGTCGATGTCGAAGCGCTCCCGCAGGCGCAGGGTCGCACTGAGCCGTCGGATCTCGAGGTCGCGGTCGACCGCCGTCACACCCGCGTCCGCGGCCTGCCGACGGACGAGGGCGAGACGAGCGGTCAGGGCATCCCGCTCCCGGGACAGCGCGGCGCCGAGACGCCGGAGGTGGGCACGATCGACGGCGATGAGGGTATCCGCGGATTTCGCCGCGTGGTCGTCGGGCAGGGTGAAGGGGTCGAGCACCGGAGGTCTCCTTCGCGAGAGCGGGCGGGGGCACACGAGCCGTCGATTCTGCCTCGCGAGGGGGGCCTTGTGGCAAGCCCCCACCCCGGCGATATCCTGGAAGTGCAGGGAGACGAGGGGACCTCATCATGACCCATCGGATCGGCTACCTCATCGGCAGCCTCGCATCGGACTCGATCAACCGCGTCCTCGCCACGGCGCTCGTGCGGCTCGCCCCGCCGGACCTCGAGCTCGTGGAGATTCCCATCCGGGACCTCCCGCTCTACAACCGCGACGACGAGCTCGAACCCGTCGCCGCGGTCACCGCGTTCAAGAGTGCCGTCGAGGGGGCGGACGGTCTGCTGCTCGTGTCGCCGGAGTACAATCGCTCCATCCCCGGTGCGCTGAAGAACGCCATCGACTGGGGTTCGCGGCCGTGGGGGCACAACTCCTTCGCGCGGAAGCCCACCGGCATCATCGGCGCCTCGACCGGGGCGATCGGCACCGCTGTCATGCAGTCGTCGATGCGGAGCGTGCTGAGCTTCCTCAACGCGCCGCAGCTGAACGCCCCTGAGGCGTACATCGCGTTCCGGCCCGAGGTGTTCGGTGCCGACGGCACGGTGCACGACGCCGACACCGAGAAGTTCCTCGCGCACTACATGGAGGAGTACGCGGCATTCGTCGAGCGGGTCCTGTCGCTCACCGCGCCGGGTCACGTCGGCGATCGGTAGGCCGCGCTCGCCGCGTCAGGAGGGCATATCCGCGACGAGGGCGCTCAAGGCCACGGCGTCATGGGGCGCGTGCCCGCGGGCGTCGTTGTCGAAGTACACGTAGACGTCGCGCGGCTTCCCGTCGTCGGCTCCTGAGCCGTCCGCCCATCCGCGGATGAGGGCCGCCCACTCCCGCAGCTCCGCGTCCGTGTACCCGCTGTGATAGAGCATCTGCGCACCGTGGAGACGGATGTAGACGAGGTCCGCGGTGAGGGCGTCGAAGCGAGGCCACTTCCCGGCGGTGTCGGCGACGACGAGGGAGGTGCCGTGCTCCTGCAGAAGACGCAGGCTCGACGGATCGGCGAACGAGTCGGAACGCGGTTCGAGGGCGTACCGGAGTGGGCGGTCGGCATCGATCTCCAGCCACGCCCGGTCCTGCAGCCGCTCGTCATGACGTCGAGCGAGCGCGAGGGCCTCCGCCGTCGTCCGGGGAAGGGTGTCGAGGAACGACTCCAGGAGCTCGGCGTCGAAGCGCTGGCGCTCGGGGAGCTGCCAGAGGATCGGGCCGAGGCGGGGACCGAGGGCGAGGACCCCCGACGCGAAGAAGTTCGCCAGCGCCTGCTCGACGTTCCGCAGCCGGAGCATGTGGCTGACGTAGCGCGAGCCCTTGACCGCGAACACGAAGTCCTCGGGAACGCTCGCCGCCCACCGCCGGTAGCTGTCCGGCCGCTGCAGGGAGTAGAACGAGCCGTTGAGCTCCACCGTGGGGAACAGCGATCCGATGTGTTCGAGCTCTCGTCGCTGCGGCAGGCCGCGCGGGTAGAAGTCGCCGCGCCACCGGGCGTACCGCCATCCGGAGACGCCGATGCGGACCCGGCCTCCACCGCCCGTCCGCGTCATCGCCGCCTCCCTCGGGTCAAGCCCCTTGCCGCTGTCATCCGGCGTCGGCAAGCTGGAGACATCCACACCGAAGGAGGAGAAGCCATGTCCCTGAATGACCATCCGATCGACGATGTGAAGCCCGAAGCCGACCTGCAGGAGCAGGAGCGCCTCGCCGCGGAGACTCCCGAGGACCCGGAAGCGCCGACCCCCTCGGCACCGGAGCCGCACCCCATCGAGGCGGATCCCGCGGATGCCGCGGAGCAGCGGATCGAGGTGCCCCTGGACGAGGACGGCCTCGACGAGCCCGCCGACGACTGACCGCCTCCGGCGGTGTGCGCGCCGGAGTGGCGTCGGAGACTGCGGAGAGGCGTCATGGTGCACGACCGTAGTCCGGCGGGCGCGCGCGTTCGCCGGGGTTGACGCTCGGCGGGACGGCGGCTAGCCGCGGGGTATGCCCTCTCGACGGGACCGCCCCAACTCGGTGCTGCCGAGAGGGCTCACCGTCCTACCCGGACGGTTGGGGAGGCGGCGAAGTCTCGCTGTCTCTACGGCTGATCCCCCAGAGATTCAGCCGGTAGCCCCCGCTACGAGAGCAGGATATCCCTTAATCTCCTTGTCCGCCATTTGGGGGACAAAGATTTCTTCGAAAATTCTGCGCGGCTCCGATCCCTGTCGCCGATGCCAGCCGTTCCGTAGGGTGGGGGCATGGACAGGATGCTCGTCTTCGCCGGTCAGGTCGCGCTCCCGGTCGGGCACCGGGTCGAGGTCTCCGAACTCGTCGACCCGCAGACGGAGGAGCCGGTCGTCCTCTCGCTGCTCGACCTCGATACCGGTATCCGCTACCGTCGCGCCGAGGAGCCGCGGGCCGAGGTGACGCACTGGATCGGTCGCGTCCTCGACTGCACGGTGGCGGTGGGCGTCGCTCCGCGAACGTCGCTGCTCCTCGACCCCATCGGGCCCTCAGCCAGCGGCGCGGGCATCGCTCTGCGGGGCGCGGACGCGGCAGTCAACGCGGCCAAGGCCGAGGCTGATCGCTGGGGTGGATCGGATCGGCCCCCGCCGGAGGAGCCCGAACGCTTCTGGTGACGGCCGGAAGCCGGGGCCCCTCGCGCACCGGGGTCATCGGAAGTCCCGCGAGCGGTGCATGACCCCCGTGCGGAGGTCTTCGAAGGCGTCGGCGAGCACATTGACGACCCCCTCCGGTGAGCGCTCGAGGATGCCGCGGATGATGAGCGCGGGGGACTCTCGGGCGATGCGACCGAACCGTCCCCAGAC
Organism: Microbacterium meiriae; assembly: GCF_032364335.1. Classification (NCBI taxonomy): domain Bacteria; kingdom Bacillati; phylum Actinomycetota; class Actinomycetes; order Micrococcales; family Microbacteriaceae; genus Microbacterium; species Microbacterium meiriae. The sequence continues at coordinate 2,299,337 of NZ_CP133984.1, read as the reverse complement.
CCCCGTCGAGCAGATCACGTTCACCAACCCGCTCTCGTCCTCGAGGTTGACGAACGTGACGCCGGCGGCGGTGGCGGGTCGCTGTCGATGGGTGACGAGACCGGCCACCTCGACGCGTCGTCCGGTCTCGTGGCGCTGCAGGTCCGCGGCGGTCAGGACGCCGCGAGCCCGGAGGTCGTCACGGAAGTGCGTCATCGGGTGGTCGTCGGTCGAGATGCCCGTGGCCCAGAGATCGGCCGAGAGGCGCTCGTAGCTGGTCTGGTCGGCGAACAGCGGCGGCTGCACCGCCACCGTGGTCCCCGGGAGGAACCGGGCGCGGTCTTCCGCGGCGGCCCCGGCGAGCCAGATGGCCTCCCGGCGCTCCAGCCCGAGGCATGCGAAGGCTCCGGCGGTGGCGAGGGCCTCCACCTGCGCGGCCGTGGCATCGGTGCGACGCACGAGGTCGTGCAGATCGCGGTAGGGACCGTGAGCCACCCGTTCGGCGACGATGCGCTCCGCCATCGGCACCCCGATCCCGCGGATGCCGCTGAGGCCCAGACGCACCGCGAACCGTCCGTCCCGGCGGTGCGTCGCGGACTCGTCCGGTGCGTTCCTGTCGAAGCGGTGCACGGGCGGCTGCGGGTCGGCCAGGCAGTCGGCCCTCCCGGTCGTGCCCGCCGCGTCCGGGGTGAGGGGTTCGAGGGTCTCGATGGCGCCGGAGAGATGCAGATCCGGGCGGCGGACCTCCACGCCGTGCCGACGGGCATCCGCCGTGAGGGTCGCAGGGGAGTAGAAGCCCATCGGCTGCGACCGCAGCAGACCCGCGAGGAAGGCCGCCGGGTAGTGCAGCTTCAACCACGAGCTCGCGTAGACGAGCAGGGCGAAGGACAGCGAATGGGACTCGGCGAAGCCGAAGTTCGAGAACGCCTGGATCTGCGCATAGATCCGGTCGGCGGCCTCGTCGACGAGCCCGCGGCGGGCCATCCCCGCGTACAGCTTGTCCCTGACCTTCTCGATCTTCTCCAGACCTCGCTTCGACCCCATCGCGCGGCGCAGCAGGTCGGCCTCATCGGCGGTGCAGTCGCCGACGGCCGTGGCCATCTGGATGAGCTGCTCCTGGAAGATGGGGATGCCCAGAGTCCGCGCGAGGATGTCCTCGAGGTCGCTGTGCGGGTACGGGATGGGGAAGTCCTCCGGGGGCTCGCCCCTGGCCTCCCGCTCCCGGTTCGCCTCGTCCACCCTGTCCTTCGCCATCTTGCGCCGGACGAACGGGTGCACGGCGCCGCCCTGGATGGGCCCGGGACGGATGAGGGCGATCTGGATGGCGAGGTCGTAGAAGCGTCGCGGCTGCAGTCGGGGGAGCAGCCCGATCTGCGCGCGGGACTCCACCTGGAAGACGCCGATCGAATCGGCCCGGCAGAGCATGTCGTAGACGCCGGCCTCCTCCTTCGGCAGGGTCTCCAGCGTCCACTCCTCGCCCGTCGCCTCCCGGACCAGGTCGAAGCAGTGCTGCAGTGCCGCGAGCATGCCCAGGCCGAGGAGATCGAACTTCACCAGCCCCATGAAGGCGGCGTCGTCCTTGTCCCACTGGATGACGGTGCGGTCCTCCATGCGGGCGTGCTCGACCGGCACCACCTCACCGACCGGCCGGGCGGTGAGCACCATGCCGCCCGAGTGGATCCCCAGGTGCCGCGGAGCCTTCAGCAGCTCGGCCGCGTAGTCGAGCACGGTGTCGGGGATGTCGTGTCCCTCGACGGGTTCGAGTCCCGACCCCCAGCCGTCCACCTGCCGCGACCAGGAGTCCTGCTGCCCCGGCGAGTGCCCCAGGGCTCTGGCCATGTCGCGGACCGCGTTCTTCGGCCGGTACTGGATGACGTTCGCCACCTGAGCCGCCCGCTCCCTGCCGTACTCCCGGTATACCCACTGGATGATCTCCTCCCGCCGCCGCGAGTCGAAGTCCACGTCGATGTCCGGCTCCTCCGTGCGGGTGGTGGCGAGGAAGCGCTCGAAGGGGAGGCGGTAGAGGATCGGGTCGACCGCGGTGATGCCCAGCAGATAGCAGACCGCGCTCGCCGCAGCGGAACCCCGGCCCTGGCAGAGGATGCCGCGTCGCCGTGCTTCCGCCACGATGCCGTGCACGATGAGGAAGTACCCGGGGAAGTCCTTCTCCTCGATCACGTCGAGTTCACGGGCGATGCGCCGACGGCCGTCTTCGTCCAGCCGCGGATACTTCGACGGGACGGCATCCCAGACCAGGTGCCGCAGCCAGCTCATCGGGGTGTGCCCCGACGGCACGTCCTGGCGGGGGAGGGCGGGACGCGCCATCCGGAGCGGGAAGGCCGAGGCCGCGGCCAGCTCTAGACCGTGCGAGATCGCGCCGGGGTACCGTCGGAAGCGGGCGGTCATCTCCGCCCCGCTGCGCAGATGCGCACCCCCGTGGGCCGGCAGCCAGCCGTCGAGCTCGTCCATGCTCCGGACCGCGCGGACCGCGGCCACCGCTTCGGCGAGAGGGGCTTGGTCCGGTCGGGCGTAGTGCACGTTGTTGGTCGCCACGACGGGCAGCCGCATCCGACGGGCGAGCTCGGCGAGGGTGTCGTTGCGCCGGGTGTCCAGCGGATCGCCGTGGTCGAAGAGCTCGACGGCGATGTTGTCGCGCCCGAAGAGGTCGACGAGGTGACGCAGCGGCGCAGCGGCGTCTCCGGCCTCCAGCCCCTGCCGTACCGCCCCTTTGCGGCAGCCGGTGAGGATCGTCCAGTGCCCGTCGGCGGTCGCGGCCAGCTCGTCGAGGTCGTAGACCGGGCGCCCCTTCTCTCCGCCGCGCAGCTGGGCCGCGGTGATCGCTCCCGACAGGCGGTGGTATCCCTCGAGGCCCCGGGCGAGCACGAGCAGATGCGTGCCCGGCGGATCGGCGGCCCCCTGCGGAGCGGAGGGGAGGTCGAGGGAGAGTTCGGCGCCGTAGACGGTCTGCAGGCGCAGCTCCATGAGCTCCGCCAGCTCGGCGAAGCGGGCGGCACCGTAGAACCCGTCGTGGTCGGTGAGGGCGAGCGCGCTCAGGCCGAGACGTTCGGCCTCCGCGAGCAGATCGTCGGGGGAGGACGCCCCGTCGAGGAACGAGTAGGACGAGTGCGCGTGCAGCTCGGCATAGGGCACCGCCTCCTCTGGACGCTCCGGTAGGGGTGGGGGGACGAGCTTCCGCGGGCGACTCACCGGCCCGGGATCCGGTCGGAGTCCCGGGGGCGCGGAGGCCGCTTCGGGGATGGGCTCCCCGCTGAGAGTGCGTTCGAGCTGATCCCAGGTCAACGGCGGATTGTGCCAGCCCATCAGCGATACCTCCCCTCGGCCCACCAGCGCTCGCCGGCCAGGAAGACCAGCCAGGCGCGGTCGCGGTCGTCGACGATCTGGAGCCGGTGTCCTCGTTTGCCGCCCCCCGTGCTCCAGCGCCGTTCGTGCACGGGCCACGGGCCGGCCCAGGCCTGCACGGTCGCCCCGTCGATGCGGGCGGGATCGTGCGTGAGGGCGCCGCGGTCATCGACGTCGATCGTGCTCCCGTCCGCCGCGACGACGCCGATGGGACGCGGGGGCCGGAACACCTCGGAGGGGAGGGGATCCGGGAGGCTCCCCGGCCAGGGGGACCGCGGATCACGCGGAGGCACCGGACGCTCGCCCCATGGCGTGAGCACCTGGCGGTCGGCGAGCCAGCGCCCTCCGGAGAGGGCGGCGGTGACCACGCCCTGATGCCCCAGCATGGTCTGCACCCGCGAGACCGCGTGATGCAGCCGCTCATCGGTACCCGAGCCGAAGAGCCCCGGTTGGTGGTGGGCGGCGTCGTCCACGGCGACGGGGAGGAGGCGGGCGGCCACGATGCCCCCGAACGCCCTCGCCTCGTCGACGGGTTCGCGGGCGGTCAGGGCGGCCAGCGCCTCCAGCTGCCAGCGCACGCGGTCCACGAGGTCGGCGGCGTCGAAGCTCGTCGGATGCAGCCAGGTGCGGGAGTGGACGACGCCGTCGTCGTCGGTCAGGTCGATCCGCACCTCGGTGCACACGAGGGATGCATCCGCCAGGGCGAGCATCACGGCATCGGCGGTCTGCCGTACGGCGAAGGCCACCTGGTCGGTGCCGCCGAGAGGGGACTCGAACTCGATGGTCCTGGCCAGTTCGGGATCCGGCGGCCGAGGGGCCAGCGGGCGGGAATCGGCGCCGGCGGCGAGAGCCTGCAGGCGGGCGCCGTGCTCGCCGAAGCGGTCGCGGACGTCGAGAGGGGCGAGCGCGGTGAACTCGCCGAGGGTCCGCACGCCGAGGCGGAGGAGGAGATCGCTGATCTGCTCGTCGCGGAGTACCTGCACGGGATAGGGGGCCAGGAACTCGCGGGATCCGCCGGGCGGGACGACGGTGCAGGCGGCGGCGCCGCGGGCCGCGATCTCGGCGGTGAAGGGGCCGTCGGCGACGCCGACACGCACCTCGGGGAAGCCGGCCGCAGCGAGGACCGCGGACAGCGCCGCTGCCGCTTCGGCCTCTCCGCCGTGATAGCGGGCGATGCCGCGGGCGCGCAGGATCGCGAGGCCGGGGCGCAGGAGCGTGACGCCGGGGGCGTGCTTCTCGATGAGCTGCAGCACCGGGACGAAGGCGCGCTCGTCCTTCTCGGCGTCGTGGGGGAGGACCTGCAGCGAGGAGAGCAGGCCCTGGGCGACGCGGCGGCGCTGCCCGATGCGGACGCCGTGCGCCCGCGCCGAGGCGGTGCAGGCGACGACCGTGTTCGCCTGCACCAGGGCCGTCGGCGGATGCGGCCCTCCGCCCAGCACCGCCCGCAGTGGCCAGTCGGGGAACCAGAGCACGAGGACGCGGAGAGGAGCGTTCATCCCGCCTCCGCCCAGAAGAGGAGGTCGGAGGACGCGGACGCAGCGCTGTCCGTCGGGGAGGAAGCGAGCGGCGGCAGGGCGGTCAGCTCCGCGGCCGCGGTCTCCACGGCTCCGTGTCCGCCGGGAAGTCGCACGCGCACGCTCGAGGCGCGGGGGCTGTGCCTGGTCCGCGCGGTGACCGTCACCGTGCAGTCCGAGAGCAGCCCCCACCCCTCGCCGAGCCCGTGCCAATCAGGATCGTGCAGTCGGATGGTCCCCTCGCTCTGCGCCCAGCGGCCGGCGCCCGGTTCCTCCGCCACGAGCAGTGTGGCCCCGCGGTCGCGCAGGCGGGCACTCAACCGGGAGACATCGGCGTCCCGTGCCCTCGTCGTCGGCTGCACGACGATCAGGGGCACCACCTCGGCCAATGCGGACGCCGCCGCGAGCCAGCGGTCTCCCGGGTCGGGGACGAGGATCAGCCGGCTCAGATCGATGCCGTAGGCGGCGGCGGCCTCGACCCCGAGGGTGGGCATGCCGATCACCGCGCACCAGTGGCCCCGACCGGAGGAGGCGCTGAGCAGCGCGAGCACGAGGGCGGGCGAGGGGGAGACGGTGTACGAGGTGCCCGTCTGCAGCCCTTCCTCCGGCAGCAGCGCCGCGAAGGCGGGATCGAGGGGGAGGAGCGTGTGCTCGCTGCGCCGTCGCTGCATCCGGCTGATCTCGCGGCGCAGTCGCAGCACCTCTCCGGCGCGGGTGTCGCTGGTCGGAGAGAGCGCGGTCATCGCATCGAGCCCGATCCCCATGTATCCATCCTCGAAGATATGTACGAATAAAGCAAGTGATGAGACTGACGCTAGTTCGTACATCCGACATCGCCGCCTGGTTGTCCACAGGGCGCTCCGCGCCGTCCCGGATCTCCCTACCCTGCCGGGATGGACATCCGTCTCGCCCTCCTCGGTCTCGTGCACGGCGCCCTCCTCGGGATCGGGATCCTGCTCACCGTGATCGACGTCCGCACGCACCGACTGCCGAACCGCATCGTGCTGCCCACCCTGGCCCTGCTGGTCGTGGCGGTCTCCGTCGACGCCGTCATCACCGCAGACGCGGCGCCGCTCGGCCGGGGCCTGCTCGGCTCCCTCGTGCTCGGTGGCTTCTACGCCGTGCTGCGGATGATCAGCCACGCGGGCATGGGAGGAGGGGACGTGAAGCTCGCCCTCGTGATCGGACTCCTCCTGGCGTGGCACGGCTGGGGCGCGTTCCTCCTGGGCGCGTCGTCCGCCTTCGTGCTCGGGGCGGTCTTCGCGCTCGTGCTCCTCGCCGCGGGACGGGTCGACCGGAGGACGCGCATCGCCTTCGGGCCGTGGATGATCGCGGGGGCCGTCCTCGGTGTCCTCGGGGGCTGACCGTGCAGGTCGCACCGAATGGGGGAGGGCGGCGCTACCCTGGGCACATGGCACTCGCACGACTTCACGGCGGCCCGCTGGACGGGCAGATCATCCCCCTCGACGACGACGCGGACGACAAGCTGATCGTCCCCTACAGCGAGACGCAGGTGGTCTACAACCGCCGCGGCGAGCCGCAGAACACAGGCGAGGGCGACGGCCCCACCGAGGTCGACTACTGGTTCGAGGAGGCCCTCGAGGACCTCACGCTCGAGGATGACTGAGCCCTCTCGCACCGTCGAGGTCGAGCGCAAGTACGACGTCGACGAGGGGACTCCGCTGCCGGACTGGGCGGCGATCCCCGGCGTCGATGCCGTCTCGTCTGCCGAGCACCGTGCCCTCGACGCCCGCTATCTGGACACCGCAGACGGCGCGCTGGCCCGTGCCGGTGTCGCCCTGCGTCGTCGCTCCGGCGGACCGGACGAGGGGTGGCACATCAAGGGTCCGCGGCAGGGTGACGGCCGGGTCGAGCAGGGCTGGCCCCTCGGTGACGAGGAGATCCCGACGGCGGTGCGCGAGGCGATCGCCGTCTGGACGACCGCGCCGCTGGAGCCTCTCGCCCGCATCGAGAACGACCGGACGGCGTACCTCCTCACCGGACAGGACGGCGTCGTGGCGGAGTTCGTCGACGACCACGTCCAGGCGACCGACCTGCGCACCGGGGCGCGACGTGCGTGGCGGGAGTGGGAGGTCGAACTCGGGCCCGCAGGCCCCTCAGACGACGCCGGCCGCTCGGCGTTCTTCGCGGCGATCGAAAGCGCCGTGCGCGCGGTCGGCGGCCGAGAGGCGAGCTCCGACTCGAAGCTCGCCCGCGCCCTCGGCTTCTAGGCCGCGGACTCTCCGGATGCAACCCCTTTCCGCGTCCGGCTCCGGGGTGGTTGAGTGACGACATGAGTCGACCGCCCGTGCTCCGATCGCTGCAGACGATCGTCCCCGAGACCGTCCTCGTGCAGGAGCAGGTACGCGACGTCTTCGCCGCCCAGCCCGATCTGGGACGGCTGGCGCAGCGCATCGTGGCGACGTCGTTCAACGTCTCCGGCATCGACACGCGGCACACCGTCATCGCGGAGCTGGCCGATGACGCCGACCAGGATGAGCCCTTGTTCTACGATCGCGCCTCCGGACAGCTGCTGGCGCCGGGAACGAAGGCGCGCAACGACGTCTACACGCGTGTGGCCTCCCGTCTCTTCGTCGATGTCGCGCGCCGCGCCCTCGAGGCGGACCCCGACCTGGACCCGGCGGACGTGACGCACGTCATCACGGTCTCCTGCACCGGCTTCCATGCCCCGGGCCCCGAGTACGAGATCGTGCGAGGGCTCGGCCTGTCCGATGCCGTCCAGCGCTATCACCTCGGCTTCATGGGGTGCTACGCCTCGATGCCGGCCCTCCGCGCGGCCGCACAGTTCTGCGCGGCCGATGAGAACGCGGTCGTCCTCGTCGTCAGCGTCGAGCTGTGCACGCTGCATCTGCGCTCTTCCGAGGATCCGGACACCATCGTGGCCTCCTCCCTGTTCGCGGACGGGGCTGCCGCCGGAATCGTGACGGCACGGGACCTGCCCACCGCCGTCCCCGCGCTCCGGCTGGACGGCTTCCACACGGCGATCGTGCCGGAGGGCGTGGACGACATGGCCTGGACGATCGGCGACTCGGGCTTCGAGATGATCCTCTCGACCGCCGTCCCACAGATCATCGGGGAGTCGATCATCAGGGCGCTCACGCCGCTCTACGGTCGTGAGGACGACCTGGCGGAGGCCTTCGCCGCCGGGCGGGTGGGCGAGCGGGTGCGCCACTGGGCGATCCACCCCGGCGGGCGCAGCATCCTCGACCGGGTGCAGGAGCGGATGGCCCTGAGCGACGTGCAGTTGCGACCCGCGCGCGAGACGCTCCGGGAGTACGGGAACATGTCGAGTGCGACCGTGCTGTTCGTGCTGAAGCGCATCCTCGAGCAGGAGGGCGCGGATCCCGGTGACCGCGTGGCGGCGATGGCCTTCGGCCCGGGGCTCACCGCCGAGAGCGCGCTGCTGACCGTGGTCGCGCCCGCACCGTGAGCCTGGACCTGTCGGCGCGTGCCATCGACCTCGTCGAGCTCATGGACGACCCCGACGCGGATGAGGAGGCGCTCGGTCGCACGTATCGGCGCTTCAGCGCCGTCAACGCGGTCGTCTCGCGCCCCGGACGGCTGTATCGGCGGGACATCCGTCCCCGGGCGGCGGCCGGGCGTGTGCTGCGCATCCTCGACATCGGCGCCGGTGGTGGCGACCTGTGCCGCGATCTGGTCCGGAGACTGCGTCGCGACGGCCTCCGCGCCGATGTCACCGCCCTGGACGCCGACGAGCGTGCGATCCGCTGGGCCTCGGCACACGACGACGGTGCAGGGATCCGCTATCGCCACGCGTTCTCCGGGGACCTCGTGGCGGCGGGCGACACCTATGACGTCGTGCTCTCCAACCACGTCCTCCATCACCTCGACGCCGCAGCGCTGCACGCGGTGCTCGACGACTCCCGCGCCCTGGTCGGTGATCGCGGACTCGTCTCCCACCACGACATCGCCCGCAGCCGCCTCGCCTACGGGGCGTTCGCCGTGGGCACCCGGCCGTTCGCGGGAAACCTTCTCGCGGGCTCCTTCATCCGAGTCGACGGCCTCCTGAGCATCCGCCGCTCCTATACCCCGCGGGAGCTCGCGGCCGTCGCGCCGCCGGGCTGGGAGGTCCGGTCGCACCTGCCCGCTCGGCTCGAACTGCGCTGGGAGGATGGCGATGGTCGACCATGATGTCCTCGTGGTCGGCGGCGGTCCGGTCGGGCTGCTCCTCGCCTGCCTCGTGGGGCAGGACGGTCGCCGGGTGCGGGTGTGCGAGCGTCGCCCCGAGCCGGGCACGCAGACGCGGGCGATCGGGATCCACCGTCCGGGGCTCGATGCCCTCGACGCCGCGGGAGTGGGTACCGGCGTGCGCTCCGAGGCGCTCCGCCTGTCCGGCGGCGAGGTCCGCAGCCGCGGCCGGCGACTCGCCGCCCTGACCTTCACCACCGAGCGTCCGATCCTGACGCTCGCGCAGCCCCGCACCGAGGAGCTGCTGCGAGACCGTCTCCGGACGCTGCAACCGGATGCGCTGCAGTCCGGCTCCGTCGTCCGCTCGGTCCGCGACGAGGGGCCGTTCGTGCGGGTCGGGATCGACGGCGAGTACGGACGTCGGGAGGAGACGGCGTCGATCGTCGTCGTCGCCGAGGGCGTCCGGAGTCCCCTGCGGGAGGCGTTCGGTGCGGGGTGGCTGGCGCGCACCGGAACCGCAGGCTACGCGATGCTCGACGTCGATGATCCGCCGGCCGACGATCGCGCCGTGCTGTACTTCGAACCGGACGGCCTCGTCGAGTCGTTCCCCTTGCCAGGCGGGCGGCGCCGCTGGGTGGTGCGCGAAGACCGCGGCCGGACGGTGTCCACAGCCGCCGAGCTGGCGGACATCGTCGGTCACCGGACCGGGGAGAGGCTCGAGGTCGACCCCACCGCGCCTGTCTCCTCGTTCCGCGCGGCCCAGCACGCGGCTCGACGGCTGCACCGCGGACGGATCGTCCTGCTCGGCGACGCCGCTCACGAGGTGAGCCCGATCGGCGGCCAGGGCATGAACCTCGGCTGGGCGGATGCGCTCCGGCTGGTCGCGGCGCTGCGCCGGACCGACCGCGGCGCCGCCCCCGTCCTCGACGGCTTCGCCCGGGAGGTCCAGCGGGCGGCGCGGAAGGCGCATCATCGCTCCGCGTTCTTCACGGCGATGGGGGCTCCGGCGGTCGCCCCGGTCGTCGCCGTGCGGGAGGGGCTGGTGCGTACGCTCGGTTCCTCCACGCTGCGCTCGTGGACGACCGGTCTCATCACCATGCGCGGCCTCTGACGCGAGAAGGCCCGGTCCGCCAGCGCGGACCGGGCCTTCTCGAGGCGGGGATCAGAAGTTGATCATGTGGCCGGCCAGGCCGTGGAAGCCCTCCTGCAGCGCCTCCGACAGGGTCGGGTGGGTGTGCACGTTGCGAGCCAGCTCGAGGGCCGTGAGGTCCCACTTCTGCGCGAGGGTGAGCTCGGGCAGCAGCTCCGACACGTCGGGGCCGATCATGTGCGCGCCGATGAGCTCCAGGTGCTCGGCGTCGGCGATGAGCTTGACGAAGCCGACCGGCTCGCCGAGGCCGTGCGCCTTGCCGTTGGCCATGAAGGGGAAGGTCGCGACCTTGATCTCGCGTCCTTCGTCCTTCGCCTGCTGCTCGGTGAGCCCGAAGGACGCCACCTGCGGCGAGCAGAAGGTCGCCCGCGGCATCATGCGGTAGTCGCCCAGCGTCATGGTCTCGGCGCCGCCGATGGTCTCGGCCGCGACGACACCCTGTGCCTCCGCGACGTGCGCGAGCTGCAGCTTGGCGGTCACGTCGCCGATGGCGTAGATGCCCTCGACGTTGGTGCGCATGTGGTCGTCGATGTCGATCGCGCCGCGCTCGGTGAGCTTCACGCCCGTCTTGTCGAGCCCGAAGCCCTCGACGTTCGGCGCGAACCCGACCGACATGAGCACCTTGTCGGCCTCGATCGACGCCTGCTGGCCGTCCTTGCCCGTGTAGGAGACGGTCACGGAGGAGCCGTTGTCGACGACCGACTCGACCTTGGTGGAGGTGAGGATGTCGACGCCGTAGTTCTTGTACTGCTTCGTGATCTCCTTCGACACGTCGGCGTCCTCGTTGGGGAGGGCGCGGTCGAGGAACTCGATGATCGTGACCTTGACGCCGTAGTTCGTCATCACGTAGGCGAACTCCATGCCGATCGCGCCGGCGCCGACGATGACGATGGACTTCGGCAGCTCACGGGAGAGGATCTGCTCCTCGTAGGTCACGACGTTGTCGCTGAGCTGCACGCCGGGGAGCAGGCGGACCTTCGAGCCCGTGGCGATGATCGCGTTGTCGAAGGTGACCTCCTCGGTGGAGCCGTCCGCCTTCGCCACCGAGATGGCCTTCGGGCCCGTGAAGGTGCCGCGGCCGTCGTACTCGGTCACCTTGTTCTTCTTCATGAGGAAGTGGATGCCCTTGACCCGGCCATCGGCGACGACGCGGCTGCGGTCGAACGCCTTGCCGTAGTCGATCGTGAACTCTCCGGAGATCCCGAAGAAGTCGGCCTTGTGGTTCAGCGTGTGCGCGATCTCCGCGTTCTTCAGGAGCGCCTTGGAAGGGATGCAGCCGACGTTGAGGCAGACACCACCCCAGTACTTCTCCTCGATGATGGCGGTGGACAGACCGAGCTGCGCGCTGCGAACCGCAGCGACGTATCCGCCAGGACCTGCACCAAGGATGACGACGTCGTAGTGTGGCATGCCTTAAGCCTATCGCTCCGAGGGGGTAGCGGAATCGGTCGGAGCCGGTCCCCGGCGGCGGCGCAGGACGAGCCAGACGACAAGGGCCAGCGCGGCGAGCACGAGGATCGCGAGCACCCAGATCCACACCGAAGGGGCTCCCGCGTCGTCTCCCGCGTCCGGTGCCGTCGTCGCGGTCGCCTCGGGGGCGGCGGTCTGCTCCGTCGTCGGCGCCGCCGTCGGGGGAGCGGTGGTGGGCTCGTCCGACGGCGTGGCCTCGTCGCCGACCGTTACGGTGAAGGAGAACTCGCCGGAGGTCGGGTGGCCGTCGCTCGAGACGACCTTCCAGACGACGTGGTACTCACCGGCGGGCCCGGAGCCGACCAGGGGCTGCGTCACGATGGCGCCCTCGACCGTGGGAGTGCCGTCGATGACGGACTGACCGGCCGGATCCGTGACGGTCAGCTCCGTCGCTCCTTCTCCGTCGATGAGCTTCGCGCTGAAGGTGAGGGTGAGCTCGGAGGGCAGCGTCTCCACGGAGCTGTCCGCCGCAGGCGAGGACGACACGAGCGCGTCATGGGCGGACGCGGAGAGCGGGGAGAGGAGGACGAGGAATGCGGCGAGGAGGGTGGCTGCGAGGGCGATCGGGGCCGCCGGGCGGCGCAGAGCTGTGGTCTTCACGAGTCCAGCCTATGAATCCCCGGTATGGGACCGCTGAGTGTGAAAGCGGCCTCCCGCGCACCCCTCCGGATCGGATAGTCTGGACAGCCAGGAGGGCACAGTGACAGACAGCGACAGCCGACCGGCCGGTGAAGCCGCCATCCATCGCTCCGGCGAGCCGAGACACGACGTGACGCAGACGTTCGGACACGATTCCGATCTGTCGTTCGTGCCGTTCGGCGTGGAGTTGACCGATGTCGAGCAGTCGGCCATCGCGGCGCTGCCCTCGGGCTCGGCTCTGCTGCTCGTCCGTTCCGGTGCGCTCGCCGGTGCGCGGTACCTCCTCGACACCGACGTGACCACGGTCGGTCGTCACCCGGAGGCCGACATCTTCTTCGACGACGTCACGGTGTCCCGCCGTCACGCGGAGATCACCCGCAACGGGACGACGTTCGAGATCATCGATCAGCGCTCCCTCAACGGCACCTACGTGAACGGCGAGCGCGTGGACCGCAGCCCCCTGGCGGACGGCTCCGAGCTGCGCGTCGGCAAGTTCCGTCTGAACTTCTTCGCGTCCCCGCTCGACCGCGCGGCGAACGCCTGATGGCGGCAACTCCCGCCCGCGAACGCTCGGCGTCCGCGGGCCTGCTGAGTATCGGTCAGGTGCTCGCACGTCTCACCCCGGAGTTCCCCGACCTGACCTCCAGCAAGCTGCGGTTCCTCGAGGTGCAGGGCATCGTGCGTCCCTCCCGCACCGAGTCCGGCTACCGGAAGTTCTCCTCCTCGGACATCGAGCGCCTCCGTCTGGGACTGACCCTGCAGCGGGATCACTACCTTCCCCTCAGTGTGATCCGCGAGCAGCTCGACGAGGCGGAGGCCTCGGGCGAGACGGCCGCGCTCGCCCCGCCGCCCTCGATCGCCCCGGCGCCGCGGCGCTATCGTCGCGACGAGCTCCTGGCCGCTGCCGGCGCCGGACCGCAGCTCCTCAACGACGCGATCAGCACCGGGGTCATCACCGCACAGGAGACCTATTCGGAGTCCACGGTCGCGCTGCTCCGCGGGCTCGTGGCCCTCGACCGGCACGGTATCGAGCCGCGTCATCTCCGTTCCCTGCGGCAGGGCGCGGAGCGGGAGGTCTCGCTCATCGAGTCGGCGCTGTCCACGCTGCTGCGTCGCACCGACGCCACCTCGCGGGCGCGCGCCAACGAACTCGCACCGGAGCTGGCCACGCGCATCGACGACGTCCGGACGTTGTTCGTGAAGGATGCGCTCACGCGGATCCTTTCGTAACGAACTGATTGCGACACACCTTCGGCGTCGCACGGATGTCGTTGCCGGTGCCGGGACCCTGCTCTACCGTGGAGATAACCGTTCCAGGGAGGATTTCAGATGAATGCGGATGAGCTCGCAGGCGACCCGCGGTTCGTGACCGAACTCCTCTTCACCGACGGTCTGCCCGCGATGGACGACGAGGTCGGCTATCGCGGCGCCGTGGCAGCCCGTGCGGCCGGCATCACCTACCGCCAGCTGGACTACTGGGCCCGCACCGAGCTCGTCGAGCCCACGGTGCGCGGCGCGAACGGCTCCGGCTCGCAGCGTCTCTACGGCTTCCGCGACATCCTCGTCCTGAAGCTCGTCAAGAGCCTGCTCGACACGGGCATCTCCCTGCAGCAGATCCGCACCGCGGTGGACGAGCTCCGTCGCGCCGGCATCCGCGATCTCGCGGGGACGACCCTCATGAGCGATGGCGCGTCCGTCTACCTCTGCACCTCGAACGACGAGGTGATCGACCTGGTCAGCCGCGGTCAGGGCGTCTTCGGGATCGCGGTCGGCAAGGTGCTGCGCGAGGTGGAGTCGACGCTCGTCGCCTTCGATGCCTCCGCGCCGGACCCCGTCGACGAGCTCTCCGCCCGTCGCGCCAAGCGCTCCGCCTGACGCTCCCTCCCCGCTTCACGAAGAACGGCCACCCTCGAAGAGGATGGCCGTTTCGTCGTTCCGCGGTGTCAGCTCTGCGGTCCGTTCTCCGGAACGGGGACGCGACCCGTGCGGACGATGCGGTCGAGGAGCTGGTCGAAGTCCGCGGCGAGCTCCTGAGCGGAGTCGCCGGGCCAGATGTGCAGCGGCTTCGCGGCGCCCTGCGCCTGCTGCAGCGAGGTGCGCTCCGGAAGCTGCGGCGAGAGCACGAGGGGGCCGAACATGTCTCGCAGCTCCTTGATGCGGAACTGGTGCTCGATCGACTGCGGGCGCACGCGGTTGACCACGATGCCCAGCGGCTGGAGGCGCGGTGAGAGACCGCGGCGGATCTCCTCGATCGCGCGCAGGGCACGGTCCGCGGCGGCCACGGAGAAGAGGCCGGGCTCGGTGACGACCATGACGCGGTCGCTCGCGGCCCACGCGGTGCGGGTGAGGGCGTTCAGCGACGGCGCGCAGTCGATGAGCACGAGGTCGTAGTCCGCCTCGACCGCTGCGAGCGCCTCCTCGAGCTTCCACACATCGCGGACGCTCGGGTGCGGGCCGTCGAAGTTGATGGCGGACGGGCTTCCGATCAGCACGTCGATCGTGCCGGGGTGGACCTTCGCCCAGCCGCTGGAGGTGATCGCCTGGCGGACGGTCTTCTCCTTCGGGTTCGCCAGCACATCGGCGATGTTGAGTCGTCCCGCGACCTGGATGTCCATCCCGGTGGAGACGTCGGACTGCGGGTCGAGGTCGACGACGAGCGTCCGGACACCCCGGGCGAAAGCCGCGGAGGCCAGCCCGAGTGTCACGGTCGTCTTGCCGACGCCCCCCTTGAGAGAGCTGACGCTGAGTACGTGCACGGACTCCACGTTACCTTCCCCTAGGCTGGGGGAACACTCAGCCCCGCCCCATGTGCGTGCCTCGGCCGTGCATCGAGCTCTCAGAGGTGTGCATGTTCCAGAAGATCCTTGTGGCGAATCGTGGCGAGATCGCGATCCGGGCATTCCGAGCGGCCGTGGAGGTGGGGGCGCGCACCGTCGCCGTCTTCCCGCACGAGGACCGCGGCTCGGTCCACCGGCTCAAGGCCGACGAGGCGTACGAGATCGGCGAGCGGGGCCATCCCGTCCGCGCCTACCTGGACGTCGACGAGATCATCCGCGTGGCCACCGAGTCGGGTGCCGACGCGATCTACCCCGGCTACGGCTTCCTCTCGGAGAACCCGGAGCTCGCGGAGAAGGCCGCCGCCCACGGCATCGTCTTCATCGGTCCTCCCGCGAAGGTGCTGGAGATGGCCGGCAACAAGGTCGAGGCCAAGCGGCACGCGGTCGAGGCGGGCGTCCCCGTGCTCCGCTCGACCGAGGCCTCCGACGACGTCGACGCGCTCGTCGCCCAGGCGGAGGAGATCGGCTTCCCCCTCTTCGCCAAGGCCGTCGCCGGTGGTGGCGGCCGCGGCATGCGACGCGTCGAGACGCTCGGCGACCTCGGACCGGCCCTCGCCGAGGCGATGCGGGAGGCCGGCAGCGCCTTCGGCGACCCCCGGATGTTCCTGGAGCAGGCCGTCGTGCGCCCGCGGCACATCGAGGTGCAGATCCTCGCGGACAAGACCGGTGAGACGGTGCACCTGTTCGAGCGGGATTGCTCCGTGCAGCGGCGGCATCAGAAGGTCGTCGAGATCGCTCCCGCCCCCAACCTCGATGACGACGTGCGCCGGGCCCTGCACGGATATGCCGTCGCCTTCGCCCGCTCCATCGGCTACGAGAACGCCGGCACCGTCGAGTTCCTGCTGGAGACGGCGGGGGAGCGCGCGGGAGAGGTCGTCTTCATCGAGATGAACCCCCGCATCCAGGTCGAGCACACGGTGACCGAGGAGGTCACCGACGTCGATCTCGTGCAGAGCCAGATGCGCATCGCCGCGGGGCAGACCCTCGCCGATCTCGGGTTGCAGCAGGAGAACCTGCACCTGCGGGGTGCCGCGCTGCAGTGCCGCATCACCACGGAGGACCCGACGCAGGGCTTCCGTCCCGACACCGGGAAGATCACCACCTACCGCTCGCCCGGCGGTGCCGGGATCCGGCTCGACGGCGGCACCGTGCACCAGGGTGCCCAGATCAGCCCGCACTTCGACTCGATGCTCGCGAAGCTGACCTGCCGCGGCCGCGACTTCCCGGCCGCCGTGGCCCGCGCGCGCCGTGCCCTCGCCGAGTTCCGCATCCGCGGCGTCTCCACGAACATCCCCTTCCTCCAGGCGCTGCTCGATGACGAGGCCTTCATCCGCGGCGACGTCAGCACGTCCTTCATCGACGAGCGCCCGGAGTTGCTCCGCGGTCGCGCCTCGAAGGACCGCGGCACGAAGATCCTCAACTGGCTCGTGGACGTGACGGTGAACAAGCCGCACGGCGCGCACCCCGGCGTCATCGACCCCGCGACCAAGCTCCCGCCGATCGACCTCAGCACGGAACCGGCGCCCGGCTCCCGGCAGCGGCTGCTCGAGGTGGGCCCCGAGGAGTTCGCCCGCGGCCTCCGCGCGCAGACCGCCCTCGCGATCACCGACACGACCTTCCGCGACGCGCACCAGTCGCTGCTCGCGACCAGGGTCCGCACGAAGGACCTCGTCGCCGCCGCCCCGTACCTCGCCCGTCTCACCCCGGAGCTGCTGTCGGTCGAGGCCTGGGGCGGCGCCACGTACGATGTCGCGCTGCGCTTCCTCGGCGAGGACCCGTGGGAGCGGCTCGACAAGCTGCGTGCCGCCCTCCCGAACGTCGCCATCCAGATGCTCCTGCGCGGCCGGAACACGGTCGGCTACACGCCGTACCCGACCGCGGTGACCGAGGCCTTCGTGGCGGAGGCGGCGGCAAGCGGCGTCGACATCTTCCGGATCTTCGACGCGCTGAACGACGTGGAGCAGATGCGGCCGGCGATCGAGGCGGTCCGCGCCACGGGGACCGCCGTCGCCGAGGTGGCGCTCTGCTACACCGGAGACCTGCTGGACCCGGCAGAGGAGCTCTACACCCTCGACTACTACCTGAAGCTGGCGGATCAGATCGTCGCGGCCGGCGCGCACATCCTCGCGATCAAGGACATGGCGGGCCTGCTCCGCCCCGCCGCGGCCGCGAAGCTCGTCTCGGCGCTCCGTGAGCGCTTCGACCTGCCCGTGCACCTGCACACCCATGACACCCCCGGCGGGCAGCTCGCGACCCTGCTCGCCGCCAGCGCCGCCGGCGTGGATGCGGTGGACGCCGCCTCGGCGCCGCTGTCGGGCACGACCAGTCAGCCGTCGCTGTCGTCACTCGTCGCCGCCCTCGCCCACACGGAGCGGGACAGCGGGATCTCGCTCGCGGCCGTCTCGGATCTGGAGCCCTACTGGGAGGCGGTGCGTCGCCAGTACGCGCCGTTCGAGTCCGGGCTCCCGGGGCCCACCGGCCGCGTGTACCACCACGAGATTCCGGGCGGGCAGCTGTCGAACCTCCGACAGCAGGCCAAGGCCCTCGGGCTCGCCGACGACTTCGAGCTCATCGAGGACATGTACGCCGCGGCCGACCGCATCCTCGGACGCGTGCCGAAGGTCACCCCGTCGTCGAAGGTGGTGGGCGATCTCGCCCTGCATCTCGCCGCCGTGAAGGCCGACCCTGCGGACTTCGAGGCGAACCCGGAGAAGTACGACGTGCCCGACTCCGTGGTCGGCTTCATGGCGGGTGAGCTCGGCGACCTCCCCGGAGGCTGGCCCGAGCCGTTCCGGTCCAAGGTGCTCGCCGGTCGTTCCGTGCGGACCGGGCTCACGGCTCTCACCGACCAGGACGAGGCCGAGCTGGCGGGGACGAGCGCGCAACGACGCTCCCGCCTGAACACTCTGCTCTTCCCGGCTCCGGCGGCCGAGTTCGCCGAACGACGGGAGCAGTACGGCGACCTGTCCGTGCTGGACACCGGCGACTACCTGTACGGGCTGGTCCCCGGCCAGGAGCACCTCATCGAGATCGATCGCGGCGTCCAGCTCTACGTCGGGCTCGAGGCGATCGGCGAGGCCGACGACAAGGGCATGCGGACGGTGATGACCACGCTGAACGGTCAGCTCCGCCCGGTGTTCGTGCGGGACCGCTCCATCTCGGTCGATGCGCACGAGGTCGAGAAAGCCGACACGTCCGTCCCCGGCCAGGTGGCGGCGCCGTTCTCCGGCGTGGTCACCCTCAAGGCCGAGGTGGGAGCGACGGTGCGCGCGGGCGAGCCGGTCGCGTCGATCGAGGCGATGAAGATGGAGGCCGCCATCACCGCCCCCGTGGACGGGGTCGTGGAGCGGCACGCCATCTCCGAGACGCAGCAGGTGGACGCGGGCGATCTTTTGGTCGTGATCCGACCGGCGCACTAATCTTGTGCGGGCGAGGCCGCGCACCCTGGGCGCATCCCGAGGCCCGCACAGGTTGGGAGTGACACGTGACCGCGAAGAACAACGCCGACCCCGAGGACAGTCCGCTGGGGGTGCTCGACGACGCCGCATCCGTCGACACCGCCGGCATCGGCATCCTCGGCGGAACCGCGCAGGTGCGGGTGACCCTGCCGGCGGAGGAGGATGACGACCTCGCCGACGACGGTGTCGTGGACGGGGAGGTCGGCATCGACCTCATCGTCGACGACCTCTCCCTCCCCGCGGCGCCGAAGCCCGTCCTCGATGCTCCGCGACTCGACGACGTGATCGACGCCGTCGTGGTGGAGGAGCCCGTGGTGGCGGATTCCGTGCCGGAGGAGCCCGTGCCGGCTGCCGAGCCCGCGGCTGACCTGGTCGCGGAGGAGGAGGCGGCCGCCCGCTTCCTCGCGAAGGCTGGAGCCGACCGTGCGGAGGTCCCGGCCGCGAAACCGGCGCGTGCCCCACAGGCGCCCGTGCAGAAGGAGACCACGATGCCCGAAGCCGACGACAAGCCCGTCGCATCCGCGCCCGCACGTCCGGCGCCCCGGACCGACGTGACCCTCACCGCGAAGCGTCTGGGGGAGCTGGGCGAGTCCGCCCGCGAGTCCGCAGATCTCCTCACCTCCGATCGGCTCCTCGACCCGCACCGCGTCGCCAAGCCGGAACCCGAGGGCGGGTGGAGTCACCTGCTCTACACGCTGTCCGGACGCCGGTTGAACATCGGCGACGGCCGTCGCGCGCGCGAGCGCAAGGAGCTCACGGCGCGGATCGCCGCCCCGCTCGCCGGCGGTGCCCGGTTCGTGCCGGTGCTCTCGCGGAAGGGCGGCGTGGGCAAGACCACGGTCACCGCGCTCCTCGGCATGGCCCTCGCTGACGCGAGGGAGGACCGCGTCATCGCCGTGGACGCGAACCCCGACCGCGGAACGCTCGCCGACCGGGTGCAGCGCGCGCAGCATGGCAAGTCCGTGCGCGACCTCGTCCGCATCCGGGACGACGTGCGCGGGTTCCACGACATCTCCGCGATCGTGGCACGGGATGCGACGCGCCTCGACGTGCTCGCCTCGGACGCCGACCCGCGTGTCGCCGAGGCCTTCAGCGACGACGACTATCGCGACGTGGCCGATGTGGCCGCGCACTACTACTCCCTCGTCCTCACCGACACCGGCACGGGGATCGTCCACTCGGTGATGTCGGCGACCCTCGACCTCGCCGACCAGATCGTCATCGTCTCCGGACTCAGCGTCGACGAGGCGCGGCTGGCGTCCGAGACCCTCACGTGGCTGGAGTCCAACGGGTACGCGCAGCAGGCGCGCGACGCCATCGTGGTGCTCAACCAGTCCACGCCCGGGACGCCGCTCGTGCGACTGGGGGAGCTCCAGGCGCACTTCGCCACGCGGGCCCGCAGCGTCGTACGGGTGCCGTACGACCCGCAGATCGCGGCGGGCGGGACGATCGTCTTCGCGAACCTCCTCCCCGAGACGCGGAAGGCGGCGAGGGAACTCGCGGCGCTCCTCGTCGAGGGCCTCCGGGCGAAGGTCGCCTGATGACGGTTCGCGAGATCCGCATCTTCGGCGACCCGGTCCTGCGGACGGTGTGCGCACCCATCGAGGAGATCGACGACGGCGTGCGTGCGCTCGTCACGGATCTCCTGGAGACCGTCGAGCTCCCGGGCCGGGCCGGCGTGGCCGCGCCGCAGATCGGCGTCGCGCTCCGCGCCTTCAGCTACAACGTCGACGGCGAGATCGGCTACGTGCTGAACCCCGTGCTGACCGAGGTCCGCGGCGAGCCCGAGCCGACGGGCGAGGGCTGCCTGTCGGTGCCGGGACTCTGGCACGACGCCCAGCGCCATCCCTGGGCCCGGGTCGAGGGAATCGACCTCGACGGACAGCCCGTGGTGCTCGAGGGGGACGGGCTGCTCGCGCAGGCGCTCCAGCACGAGACCGATCACCTCGACGGCACGCTCTTCCTCTCCCGGCTCGACCCGGAGACCCGGAAGGTCGCGATGCGCGAGGTTCGCGAGAGTTCCTGGTTCTAGCCGCCGACCCACCCCTTCACGTACGAACCGGCCCCTTGCGCACGAGCGCAAGGGGCCGGTTCGGTCAGAAGGAGGTGGGTCGACGCGCGGGTCAGCCGCCGATGGCGACGTTGGTCGTGGCGACCGGCTCGTCGTAGATTGCGGAGATCTCGTCGGCGAAGTCGTTCATGATGATGTTCCGCTTGATCGACAGCTTGGGGGTGAGGTGGCCGGAGGCCTCCGTCCACTCCGAGTCCAGGATCGTGAACTTGCGGATGGACTCGGCGCGCGACACCCGCTCGTTCGCCGCGTCCACCGCACGCTGCACCTCGGCACGGACCTGCGCGTTCGTCGAGGCCTCCGCGAGGGTCATCTTCTCGTCGAGGCCGTTGTTCGCGAGCCAGGTCGGCAGCATCTCGGGGTCGAGGGTGACGAGGGCCGAGATGAACGGGCGCTGGTCCCCGACGACGACGACCTGCCCGACGATGGGGTTCGCGCGGATCGGGTCCTCGAGTGCGGCCGGAGCGACGTTCTTGCCACCCGCCGTGACGATGATCTCCTTCTTGCGCCCCGTGATCGTGAGGAAGCCGTCGGCGTCGAAGCTGCCGATGTCGCCGGTGTGGAACCAGCCGCCGTCGCTGAACGCCTCGGCGGTGGCCTCCGGGTTGTTCCAGTACTCCTTGAAGACGTTGATGCCGCGCACCTCGATCTCGCCGTCGTCGGCCAGACGCACCCCGACCCCGGGAAGGGCGGGGCCGACCGTGCCGATCTTCGACTTCGAGGCGAGGTTCACCGTCGCGGGCGCCGTGGTCTCGGTCAGGCCGTAGCCCTCGAGGATCACCACGCCGAGGCTGTGGAAGAAGTGGCCGAGGCGCGCGCCGAGGGGAGCGGAGCCCGACACCGCGTAGACGACGTTGCCGCCCATGGCCTCGCGGAGCTTGGAGTAGACGAGCTTGTTGAAGAGCGCGAACTTGAGCTTCGTCCCGAACGGGATCTTCTTGCCCTCCTCGAGCAGCCGGGAGTGCTCGATCGCCACATCGGCGGCGGCGCGGAAGATCTTGCCCTTGCCGCCCGCCTCGGCCTTCTGCTCGGCGGAGTTGTAGACCTTCTCGAACACGCGGGGGACCGCGAGGAGGAAGGTGGGCTTGAACGAGCCGAGGGCAGGGAGCAGCTGACGCGTGTCGGGCTGGTGGCCGGTGCGCACCCCCGCGTGCACGTTGAGGATGGAGATGAAGCGGGCGAACACGTGCGCGGTCGTGATGAACAGCAGCGTGGACGAGCCGGGCGTCTGCACGACCTCGTCGAGCGCCTTGGCGGAGTTGCGGGACAGCTCGACGAAGTTGCTGTGGGTGAGCACGCAGCCCTTCGGTCGTCCGGTGGAGCCCGAGGTGTAGATGAGGGTCGCGATGTCGGAGCCGACGGCGAGGCCGCGGCGACGCTGGATCTCCTCATCCGAGACGGATGCCCCCTGCGCGGTGAGCGTGTCGATCGCGCCCAGGTGCAGCTGCCAGACCTCTCGGAGGAGCGGAAGGTCGCCGCGCACCTCGTCGACGCGGGCGAAGTGCTCCGGTGACTCGACGAGGAGGGCGATCGCGCCCGAGTCCTCGAGGATCCACTGGATCTGCGACGGCGAGCTCGTCTCGTAGATCGGCACCATCACGGCACCGGCATAGAAGAGCGCGAAGTCGACCAGGCTCCACTCGTACGTGGTGCGGGCGAGGAAGCCCACCTTCTCGCCGGGCTGGATGCCGGCAGCGGCGAACCCCTTCGCGAGCGCGATGACCGCGGTCTCGAAGTCGGCGGCGGTGATGTCGCGCCATCCGTCGCCCTGCGGGACGGAGAACAGCGCCCGGTCGGGAGTCGCCTCCACGCGCTTCGCAAGCAGGTCGGCGACGTTCGCGTCGGGATCGGCGGGGACGATCGCGGGGACTTCAAACTGGACCACGGCAGCTCCTTCGGTACCGGTCGGGCACGGGCGTTGGTCCGAGTCTAGGGCATGGCACCCGGTCGCGGTCAGGGTGGAACTCAGTCGCTTTGCGGGTCGCCCGACGAGGAACATGAGGGCGATCCGCGTCGCGGCGCTAGACTTCACCTCGATGTTCTACTGGCTGATGAAGTACGTCGTGATCGGCCCCGTGGTCAAGGCCGTGTTCCGTCCCTGGATCGTGGGGCGGAAGAACGTGCCCGCGACCGGGGCGGCGATCCTCGCCAGCAACCACCTCTCCTTCGCGGACTCGATCTTCCTTCCGCTCGTGATCGATCGGTCGATGTCGTTCCTCGCGAAGAGCGACTACTTCACCGGACGAGGCCTCAAGGGCTGGTCCACCCGCTTCTTCATGAAGGCGACGGGTCAGATCCCCATCGACCGCTCCGGCGGCAAGGCGTCCGAGGCCTCCCTCAACACCGGCCTGCAGGTGCTCGGTGGCGGCGACCTGCTGGGCATCTACCCCGAGGGCACGCGCAGCCCCGACGGCAAGCTCTATCGCGGCCGCACCGGCATCGCCCGAATGGCGCTCGAAGCCAAGGTCCCGGTCATCCCGGTCATCATGGTCGACACCGACACCGCCATGCCCATCGGCCGCCGTATCCCGCGGGTCATGCGGGTCGGGATCGTCATCGGCGAGCCGCTGGACTTCTCCCGCTATGCGGGCATGGAGAACGACCGCTACATCCTCCGGTCCGTCACGGACGAGATCATGGTGGCCCTCCAGCGCCTCGGTCAGCAGGAGTACGAAGACGTCTACGCGTCCACGGTCAAGGACCGTCTTCCGACACGCGTCACATAGGCCCCCGGCGCGTCTCGGCGGTGGTGCCGCCCACTAGGCTGGACGCATGCTTCCGCACCACATCGACGCCCTTGATGCCTGGCGCTCGCTTCCCATCAAGCAGCAGCCGCAGTGGCCAGACGCCGACCGCGTCGCCGACGTCTCCCGGCAGATCTCGAGCCTTCCGCCGCTGGTCTTCGCCGGTGAGGTCGACAACCTCCGCGACCGTCTCGCCAGGGCGGCCTCCGGGGAGGCCTTCCTGCTGCAGGGCGGCGACTGCGCCGAGACCTTCGCCGGGGCCACGGCCGAGCAGATCCGCAACCGCATCAAGACGGTGCTGCAGATGGCCGTCGTGCTCACCTACGGCGCGTCCATGCCGGTCGTCAAGATGGGGCGCATGGCCGGGCAGTTCGCCAAGCCGCGCTCCAGCGACACCGAGACGCGCGGCGAGGTCACCCTGCCGGCGTACCGCGGCGACATCGTGAACGGCTACGACTTCACCGAGGGCTCCCGTCAGGCCGACCCCGGTCGACTGCTGCAGGGCTACCACACCGCCGCTTCCACGCTGAACCTCATCCGGGCGTTCACGCAGGGTGGCTTCGCGGACCTCCGCGAGGTGCACTCCTGGAACAAGGGCTTCGCGCAGAACCCGGCGAACCAGCGGTACGAGCGCATGGCCGCCGAGATCGATCGTGCGATCAAGTTCATGGAGGCCGCCGGCGCCGACTTCGACGAGCTCAAGCGCGTCGAGTTCTTCACCGGTCACGAGGGTCTGCTCATGGACTACGAGCGCCCGATGACGCGGATCGACTCGCGGACGGACACCCCGTACAACACCTCCGCCCACTTCCTGTGGATCGGGGAGCGCACCCGCGAGCTCGACGGCGCGCACGTCGACTACTTCTCGAAGATCCGGAACCCGATCGGCGTGAAGCTGGGCCCCACCACCACGCCGGAGACGGCACTGGCACTCATCGACAAGCTCGACCCGGAGCGCGAGCCCGGCCGGCTGACCTTCATCACGCGTATGGGCGCCGGCCGCATCCGCGATGCGCTGCCCCCGCTGCTGGAGGCGGTCCGCGAGTCGGGTGCCCAGCCGCTCTGGGTCACCGACCCCATGCACGGCAACGGCATCACGACGCCGACCGGGTACAAGACGCGTCGTTTCGACGACGTCGTCGACGAGGTCCGCGGCTTCTTCGAGGCGCACCGGGCGGTCGGCACGTTCCCCGGCGGCATCCACGTCGAACTGACCGGCGACGACGTCACCGAGTGCCTGGGCGGATCGGAGCAGATCGACGAGGCGGCCCTGGGGACCCGCTACGAGAGCCTGTGCGACCCGCGCCTGAACCACATGCAGTCCCTGGAGCTGGCGTTCCTCGTGGCCGAGGAGCTCGAGAAGCGCTGAGCCACGGGCGGATGCACGAAGGGGCCGGAACGATGTTCCGGCCCCTTCGTCGTGTCGGCGTCAGCCGGCGAAGCTCATGGTGAGCGTGATGCTCGCGCCCTTCCGCTGCGGTTCGGATGGGCTGTACGACTCCACGCGCGTGTTCTCGTTCGCGAGGAGGTCCCACACGGAGTCCGGCAGACCGGTGCTGCTCGTGTAGCTCCAGGTGAATCCGGCGTCTCGCAAGGCGCCGGTGGCCTCGTCGCGCGTCATCCCGGAGACATCCGGCACATCGAACAGCGGCGGGCCCTGCGAGACGATCAGCTGGATCGTCTCGCCAGGACGCCAGGATCCTTCCTCGGTGCGGTCCGCGTACCCGATGACCCGGTCCTTGCCGATGGAATCGCTCGGGCGGTAGATGTTCTCCTC
This sequence comes from Microbacterium meiriae, assembly GCF_032364335.1. Lineage (NCBI taxonomy): Bacteria > Bacillati > Actinomycetota > Actinomycetes > Micrococcales > Microbacteriaceae > Microbacterium > Microbacterium meiriae. The sequence goes on along the minus strand of NZ_CP133984.1, from coordinate 2,274,168 downwards.
CGCCACCTTGAGGCCTTTGCCGGTGAGCGTCTCGGTCGCCTGCTTGACGGTCATGTCCGTGACGTCGGGCACCGGCCCGCGCGACACCTGGATCGTGGCGGTGTCCTTCTCGTGGACGGTGCAGCCCTCATCGCAGCCGAAGGCATCGCCGCCGTCACGGGGAGTGATGCGGACGTTGATGACCGATCCGGCCGCGGCGTCGGTGAAGTACTCCTCGTCGTCGGTGATCTCGAGGTTCGCCGCCTGCAACGCGGCCCGGACGTCCTCGGCCGGCTGTCCGGCCACAGGGGCGAGGTCGTGGGAGGCGGGGCCGGCGGACACGACGACGGCGACGGTGGTGCCCTTGTCGATCCTGGTTCCCTCGCCGGGATCCGTCTCGATGACGATGCCCTTCTCGACGTCGACGGAGAACTCGTCGCGTTGGGCGGGTTCGAAGCCGGCTTCCGTGAGGTCTGCCGCCGCCTCGTCGTACGTCTGGCCCGCCACGGCGGGCACCGCGATCAGCGAGCCGGGACCGGAGCCGAACCACCAGCCCACGCCGCCGGCGAGGACGGCGAGCAGGAGGACGAGGGAGAGGAGGAAGGTGCCACGGGCGCGGCGCTTGGCGGCCCGCCGCCGGAGGATGGTGGCGTTGTCGATCCCGGGGGAGGTGGCCGTCGCCGGTTCCGGCAGGAGCATGGTGCCCGGCATGACCTTGGTGAGGTCGCCGGAGTCGGCCTGATCCCGGGAGGCGCCGGTGGTCCGGGTCACGGCGGGGGCGACACCGATCTCGCGCTCGATCTCCCGCAGGCGCTCCAGCATCTGCTGAGCGTCGTCCGGACGCTCGTCCGGGGACTTCTCGGTGGCCCACAGCACGAGCTCGTCGAGCTGCTCGGGCACCGACGGATTGCGGACGCTGGGTCGGGGGACCGACTCGGTGGCGTGCTGGAACGCGATCTGCATCGGCTGCTCGCCCTTGTAGGGCTGCTCGCCGACGAGCATCTCGTAGAGCATGATGCCGAGCGCGTAGATGTCGCTGCGGGCGTCGGCGGTACCGCGGGTGACGAGCTCCGGCGCGAGGTACGCGATCGTCCCGAGGAGCTGCTGCCCGGTGGCGGTGTTCGCGGTGGTGGCTCTCGCGAGTCCGAAGTCGCCGATCTTGATACGGCCGTCCTCCGCGAGCAGGACGTTCTCCGGCTTGACGTCGCGGTGGACGATGCCCGCGCGATGCGCGGCGGACAGCCCGGCGAGAACGGCATCCATGATCGTGATCGTCTGAGCGACCGTGAGGCGCTTCTGCTCTCGGAGGAGCTCACGCAGAGTGATCCCTGGCAGATACTCCATGACGAGGTAGGCGAGTTCGCCGTCCTGGCCCTGATCGAAGACGTTGACCACGTGCGGGTCGGCGAGGCGGGCTGCGGCGCGCGCCTCCTGGATGAACCGGCTCTGGAACGCGGAGTCGTCGCTGAGGTGCGCGTGCATGACCTTCAAGGCGATGCGGCGCTCCAGGCGGAGGTCGGTGGCGACGTAGACCGTGGCCATGCCGCCGCGGGCGATCCGCGCACGTACGCGGTACCGACCGTCGACAAGCCGCCCGATGAGGGGGTCGGCCTGATGATTGGTCGTCACGACAGAAGTCTATGGACGAATGGCTGAAAGCCCCGGGAACGCCTCACCCCTCGGGTCATCCGGATTTCCGGCGGCCTCACCCGTGCTGGGCGAGCCATGCGTACGCCTGGGCCTCCCACTGCCCGTAGCGATCGGGGTAGGCGGAGATCTGCACGGCCTGCGCCGCGTCGGTGAAGGGCAGCGACTCCCAGCCCGCGATGTCGAGCAGTCCGCGGGTGGTGTGCCCGTTCGGGTCGCCCGTGCCGCCGTAGAAGACTCGCGTGCTCCGCTCCGCGTCCATGATCTGCGCCGGGGTGCCCCAGCCGGTGCTCGGGCGCTGCTGGAAGATCCCGAGCGAGTCGCGATCCCCCCAGTCCAGGTTGCGGAGATCCGACTCCACCATGCCGGTGGCGAGGGCGATGGCGATCCCGCGGTCGGAGACTCCGAGTTCGCGGCCCACGCGGATGATGAGCGCGGCGTTGGCAGCCTGCTCGGCCGTCAGGGTGGCGCTGCGCTGTCCGGTCGGCTCGGCGGCGGGCTTCGGAGCAGGCGCCTGCACGGCGAGGCGCTGACCCGGGTAGATGATCGACGACGGGCCGAGGCCGTTCCAGGCGAAGAGGGACTGCGTGGTGGTCCCGTACCGCTGAGCGATCGAGAACAGCGTCTCGCCCGCGGCGACGGTATGGGCGCTGCCGCCGGTCCGCGGGGGCGTCGCGGGTGCCGCCGCGCGTGCGGGAGGGGAAGCGGAAGCCGCGCCTCCGGATATGACGATCTTCTGTCCCGGGTAGATGATGGCGCCGTCGGGAAGGCCGTTGGCGGCGAGGATCGCGCCGACCGAGGTGTCGTACTTCCGGGCGATGCCGAAGACGGTGTCGCCCGCCACGACCGTGTGGGTCTTCGTCGCCGCAGCCACCGGCGTGGGCGCCGGCGCGGGTGCCGAGGCCGGGGCGCGCAGATGCAGGGTCTGCCCCGGATAGATGACCGAGCGCCAGGTGAGGCCGTTCCAGCCGAGGACGTCGGCGGTGCGCAGTCCGTGACGACCGGCGATGCCGGCGACCGTGTCCCCCGGCTGCACGACGTGCGAGGGCGGGATGTTCTGCGTCGGTGCGACGCGCACCGGAGCGATCCGATGCCGTTCGTGCGGCGCGACCGGCGGTGCGGGCGCGGCGGCGGGTGTCGCCGTCAGAGTGGCGGCGAGGGCGCCGGCCACGGCTGTCTGGAAGATCACGTCAGCCCCCTTTTCGAGCACTTCACGCTGACACGGATGTATAGAGATGTCAACAGAAGTGACAGGTGTGACGAATGTGACGGAAGCGATGAATAGGCGTGTCGGCGGCCGAGGTGAGATAGTGGCAACGTGTCTGAGAACGTCGCTGCAACCCCTGACGCCGCCCTCGAGTGGCTGACCATGCCCGACCTCGTCGAGGTGCTCGGCGAGCCCCTCGGCCGCGTGCGTCGTCTGATCGACGAGCACTACCTCGTCGGCTCGCGGCGCAGCGGCGTCTTCGCCGTTCCTGCGGTGTTCATCGTGGACGGCGAGCCGCTGAGCTCCCTGCGCGGGACGATCATCGTCCTGCAGGATGCCGGCTTCTCCGATGACGAACTGATCGACTGGCTGCTCGCCGAGGACGAGACCCTCGGGCGTTCCCCGATCGCCTCTCTGCTCGCCGGGCACAAGAGCGAGGTCCGTCGGCTCGCGCGCACCCTCGCCTGAGCGACCCGCTCAGGAGGAGCGCACGGTCGCCGCTCGGCCGAGATCGCGGAGCTCGCCGACCGCGGCGTCCTCGAGCCGGGCTCCGGAGAGCGCGCGATCGGCCTCTCCGGCGTAGTCGGCGATCATCGTCTCGACCCGTTCGAGGGCTCCGGTCCCGGCGATCGTCTCCTGCAGGAACGAGACCTGCGACGCCGTCAGGTCGGGGTCGCCGAGCATCTCGTCGAGCACGCGCCGGGCGGGTGCGTCCAGCTTCTCCCTGGTGAGCGCGATGAGAACGGTCCGCTTGCCCTCTCGGAGGTCGTCGCCCGCGGGCTTGCCGGTGACGGCCGCATCGCCGAACACGCCGAGCACGTCGTCACGCAACTGGAAGGCGAGGCCGAGAGGGTGCCCGAAGCGGCGCAGCGCCTCGGTCTGCCCGGCGTCGGCGCCGGCGAGGCTCGCTCCCAGGATGAGCGGCTGCTCGATGCTGTAGCGCGCCGACTTCAGCGAGGCCACGCGCAGCGCGCGCTCCGCATGCTCGCGGTCATCGCTGACGCTCCACGCCGACTCCTCGGCGATGTCGAGGAACTGTCCGGTCGTGACATCGCGACGCATGCGCGCGTACTCGGCGCGCACGGTCCGTGCCGCGCCGTGACCGTCGAGCGCCGACTCCAGGAGGTCGTCGCTCCACGCCACGAGGAGATCGCCGAGCAGCACGGAACCGGCGCGCCCGAAGGCAGCGGCGTCGCCCCACCATCCGGCGGAGCGGTGGGAGGCCTCGAGCGCCCGGTGCGCCGCGGGACGGCCCCGGCGGGTGTCGGAGTTGTCGATCAGGTCGTCGTGCACGAGAGCGGCGGACTGGAAGATCTCCAGCGCCGCGCAGAGGTCCCACAGGGCGTCGTCCTCGACGGCGAGACGGTCACGGAACCGGGAGACGGCGCGCCACCCTGCGTGGCAGAAGCGGGCGCGCAGCCTCTTCCCTCCGGAGAGGGTGTCGGACGCCGCATCGAGGAAGGCGGCGGCGTCGTCGCCGTACCCCGCCGACTCTGCTCGCATGCGGTCGAGGAACAGGTCCAGTCGCGCGGCCACGGCGTCGGCGACGGAGGGGGAGGGGGACGGCACGACTCCCAGCATACGTAAAGGATGAGACGCCCGAACCGCTAGCCCCGGACGCCGGTCGCGCGTAGACTGGAGGGCACCATACCCGAGGGGGACGAGATGCCACTCTCCGAACAGGAGCAACGTCTGCTCGACGAGATGGAACGCCATCTCCTGCACAATGACGCCGACGTCGTGAGCGCGCCGTCGGGCGATCGCACGCTCAGCTATCGCAATCTCGTCTACGGTGCTCTGCTCCTGCTGGCCGGCGTCGGCGGACTGGTCGTCGGTGTCATCCTCGGAGACATCTGGGGCATCGTCGTCGGGGTCATCGGTTTCGCGGCCATGCTCGGCGGCGTCATGCTGGCCGTCACCCCTGTCCGACGGTCCGGACCGGCAGAGCCCCGGACCCGCACCGCTCCGAAGCGGCAGGACTCCTCCTCCTTCATGGACCGCATGAACGATCGATGGGATCGGCGCCAGGACGGCCACTGACCTCCTCCCTTCCTCTCCACCACGAAGCCCGGATGCTGAGCATCCGGGCTTTTTCGTGCCTGCTGGGCATCCGGTCCCCACCGGCGCTCCACCGGCCCTCCACTGGCGCTCCACCTCGCTCCACCGCGGAATGTCGCGGAAGTAGGGCGAGGCCCGCGGAAGCACAGGGACGATACCCTGGATTCGTCGTAGGAATGTGGAGGAAAGTGGAGTAAAGTGGGGCGCACCTCGAGTTGGCCGGACGGAGAGGGGGTGATGGCCGATGCTGCTGGGCACGCACTCACCGAAGCTGGACGACAAGGGACGGGTCATCCTTCCCGCGAAGTTCCGCGAGGACCTGGGCGGCGGCATCGTCGTCACCCGGGGCCAGGAGCGCTGCCTCTACGTCTTCAGCACGGCCGAGTTCGAGGCGATGCACGAGCGGATCCGTCAGGCTCCGCTCGCCAACAAGCAGGCGCGTGACTTCATGCGCATGTTCCTCTCCGGTGCCAGTGCGGAGATGCCCGACAGCCAGAACCGCATCACCATCCCCGCCCACCTGCGTCAGTACGCGGGTCTTCAGAAGGAGCTCATCGTGACCGGAGTCGGCGCCCACGCCGAGATCTGGGACGCGGAGAGCTGGAACGCGTACCTCGCCGCCGGCGAGGAGTCCTACGCCGAGCTGGAGCAGGAGGTGATTCCGGGACTGTTCTGACCACGGCTGTGATGCCCCGCCGCTCCCGCCCCGACACACTTCCCCGGTGCCGGGTCGAGATGCGGAGGGGGATCAGAGCCGAAGGTCGGACCCGAGAGAGATCATGAACCTCCGCGACATCCACACCCCCGTCCTGCTCGACCGCTGCGTCGAGCTCCTCGCACCTGCCCTCCAGGAGGACGGCGCCGTGCTCGTCGACGCCACGCTCGGGATGGGCGGGCACTCGGAGGCGCTGCTCGAGCGGTTCCCCGGCATCCGTCTGATCGGTCTCGACCGTGACACCGACGCGCTCAAGATCGCGGGGGAGCGGCTCGCCCGGTTCCGGGATCGGGTGACCCTCGTCCACACCGTCTACGACGAGATCGGCCTGCACGCCCAGGGCGCCGCCGGGATCCTCTTCGACCTGGGTGTCTCGTCGCTGCAGCTCGATGAGGCCGAACGTGGCTTCGCATACTCCAAGGACGCTCCGCTCGACATGCGGATGGACCAGACGAAGGGCATCACCGCCGCCGAGGTCATCGCCACCTACAGCGAGGGCAACCTGCGGCGCATCTTCGAGCGGTACGGAGAGGAGAAGCTCTCCGGACGGTATGCGCGCTTCATCATCGACGCCCGTCAGAAGCAGCCGATCACGCGATCGGGCGAACTCGTCGACATCCTCGTGGCCGCCACCCCCGCGGCCGCGCAGCGATCCGGGCACCCGGCGAAGCGCGTGTTCCAGGCCCTCCGGATCGAGGTCAACGCCGAGCTGAACGTCCTCGCGGACGCGATCCCCGCCGCGATGGACGCACTCGCGGTCGGAGGCCGCATCGTCGTGATGTCGTACCAGTCCCTCGAGGACCGGCTGGTCAAGCAGGCCTTCGCGGCCGCCTCCTCCTCGACGGCGCCCGCCGGGCTGCCGGTCGAGCTGCCGGAGCACGCCCCCCGATTCCGCATCCTCACCAAGGGTGCGGAACTCGCCGATGACGAAGAGCGCGCACGCAACCCGCGTGCGATACCGGTGCGCCTGCGCGCCGCCGAGAAGGTGCGGGAGAGCGCATGAGCATGAACGCAGTCCGCAAGCCGATCCTGCCGCTGCAGCCGGTCGCTCCGGAGACGACGCCCGAGCGGCGCCTGCGACCGGTGACGGCGCCCGCACGGCGCCGCAAGCCGAAGCTCGCCTACGCGCTCGTCGCGCTGGGCGGCGCCCTGGCCATCGGTGCGGGGCAGGTCGGGCTCTCGCTGGCCATCACCCAGGACTCGTTCACCCTCGCCGGGCTCACGTCCCAGCAGCGCGAACTCGACCTCCGGACCGACGCGCTGCAGGAGGAGCTGACGGGGCTGAGTTCCCCGCAGGTGCTCGCGAGCAGCGCCGCCGACCTCGGCATGGTCGTGGCGGGCGCCCCGTCCTACCTCCGTCTCAGCGACGGCGCCGTCTTCGGGACGGGCGCCGGGGCGGAAGGGGTCTCCACGATCGATCCCAACGGGAAGGCGGCCGTCGGCAACGTCCTCGTCACGGAGGAGACCCCGCCGGCGGAGAACGCCGGGGACGACGCGTCCGGCGGTACACCGCCCGCGCAGGACCTGCCGCCCGCCATCACCGACGGCCTGCCCAGCCCCACGACGCACTGACCATCCCCGATCGACGGAGAGATCCCATGACGACACGAGCCACGCGCGGACCGCGGCGACGCACCGTCGTCGCACTGGCGGTCATCCTTTCGATCCTGGTGGCGTTCGTCGTCCGCCTGATCGACATCCAGGTAGTGAGCGCCGACGAGCACGTCAACCAATCCCTCGAGCACATCGGCGACGGCTCGACGATCCCCGGACAGCGGGGATCCATCGTCGACGCCGAGGGCACAGTCCTCGCGTCGAGCGTGATGGTCTACGACGCGCAGCTCAGTCCTCAGGTCATCAGGCTCACGGAGGAGAAGGATCCTGCGCTGCCCTGGGCCGAGGCCTCCGAGAAGATCGCCGCGATCACGGGGGTACCGGGAGACGAGATCCGCAAACGCGTCTCCGATGCCCTGGCCGAGAACCCGAACAGCCAGTACGCACCCCTGAAGACGGGGCTCAACACCGAGCAGTTCATCGCGCTCCGCGACCTCGGCCTGGGGTCGTACCTCGCCCTGACGCCGCGCGAGACCCGGGTCTATCCCAACGGCGCGGTCGCCGGGAACGTGCTGGGCTTCCTCGACAACACCGGGGAGGCCAAGGCCGGCGTCGAGCAGCTCGAGGAATCGTGCCTCGCGCCGATCGATGGGGAGAAGACGTATCGCAAGGGCAAGGACGGCGTCGTGATCCCGGGGAGCGAGTCGGTCACCGACGCCGTCGACGGCGGCACCGTGCAGCTCACGATCAACAGCGACCTGCAGTGGTACCTCCAGCAGATGATCGGCGAGGAGGCCCAGAAGCAGGGCGCGAAGGGCGGAACCGTCACGGTCGTCGAGGTGGGCACCGGCAAGATCCGCGCCGCGGCCGAATGGCCGGCCATGGACCCGAACGACCTGGACTCCTCGACTCCGGAGACCCGCTACAGCCAGATCTTCCACCGCGACTTCGAGCCCGGTTCGACGTTCAAGGCGATCACCGCGGCGGCGGCGATGGAGGGTGCGGGCCTCACCCCGCTCAGCACCGTGACGGCCTCCTCGCGCGAGACCTTCCCGAACGGCGCCGTGGTCAACGACGCGTTCAGCCACCCGGCCTACAACTACACGCTCGCGGGCGGACTGATCGACTCCTCCAACACGGCGCTGTCGAAGTTCGGCACGATGGTCGCCCCCGAGGTCCGCTACGACTACCTGCAGCGCTTCGGGGTCGGGCAGAAGACCCTGGACTTCCCCTCCGAAGTGGGAGGCATCCTGCACCCGGTGAGCGACTGGGACAGCCAGTCCCTCTACACGACGACGTTCGGCCAGTACTTCACGGTGACGGCCCCGCAGCTCGCCGGCGCGTACCAGGCCATCGCCAACGGCGGGGAGAAGATCGACCTGTCGATGGTGGAGTCCTGCACGGCGCCCGACGGAACGGTCACGGAGACGCCGAAGCCGAAGCACGAGCAGATCGTGAAGGAGCAGACCGCCGCCGATCTGACCCGCATGCTCGAGAACGTCGCCGTGCAGGGCGGGAACGCCGATCGCATCCAGGTTCCCGGATACCGGGTGACCAGCAAGACCGGTACCGCGCAGGTCTCGGACGGCAAGGGCGGCTACAAGGCAGGCGTGTACTACACGAGCATGGTGGGCTTCGCGCCCGTCGACGACCCGCAGTACGTCGTCGTGGTCACCCTCGACGAGCCGACTAAGGTTGTATCGTCCGCGGCCACCGCTTCCGCCTTCCAGAAGGCGATGACGCAGGTGATGAAGACCTATCGCGTGATGCCGTCCTCTGTCCCGATGGACGCGCTCCTCCCCAAGTTCGGATAGCCGGCGAGAGCCGCGCATGGAGATGACATGATCGCCCTGACGCTCGCTGAGATCGCCGCCGCCATCGGTGGTGAACTGCGCGTGGCCGGAGAGCACACGCCGGAGACGGTGGTCGACGGGATCGTCGACACCGATTCGCGCACCATGGAGGCGGGGTCGATCTTCGTCGCCAAGCCCGGCGCCGAGACCGACGGGCACCGCTTCGTCGGTGTCGCCGCCGAAGCCGGTGCGGTCCTGGCGATCGTCGAGCACCCCGTCGACGTCGATGTCTCGCAGATCGTCGTGTCCGATGCCGTGGTCGCCCTCGGCGAGCTGGCGCGCGAGGTCGTGGCGCGCGTGCGCGCCGGCGGGAACCTGCGCATCGTCGGCATCACCGGCTCGAACGGCAAGACGACGACCAAGAACTTCCTCGCCCGCATCCTCGAGGACGAGGGCGAGACCGTCGCCCCGGTGAAGTCCTTCAACAACGAGGTCGGCGCCCCGGTGACGATGCTCCGCGTCACGCACGACACCCGCTTCCTGGTGAGCGAGTTCGGGGCTGCCGCGCCGGGCAGCATCGCGCGGCTCGCCGGTCTCGTCGAGCCGGACCTGGTGGTCGTGCTGATGGTCGGCATGGCGCACGCGGGCGGCTTCGGCGGCATCGAGGCCACGGCGAAGGCCAAGTCCGAGCTCGTCGCCGCGGCCCGCGTGCCCGGCATCGCCGTGCTCAACGCGGACGACGCCCGGGTGTGGGCGATGCGCGAGCTCGCGGAGAGCCGCGGCCTCCGGGTCGTCGGCTTCGGCCAGTCGGCTGCGGCTGTCGTGCACGCGCGGGAGATCGAGGTCTCGGCCTCCGGCACGCAGTGCGTGATCGAGGTCGCAGGGGAGCGGCTGCCGCTGCGCCTGCGCGTCCTAGGCGCCCACCACGTCAGCAACGCCCTCGCCGCGATCACCGCCGCCGTCGAGCTCGGCGTGGCCCCGGCCGATGCCGTCTCCCGGTTGGAGACCGTCGAGATCGCCGAGCGGTGGCGGATGCAGCCGCTGGGCAACGACCGCGTCCGCATCATCAACGACGCGTACAACGCCAGTCCCGACTCGATGGCGGCCGCCCTGCGGACCCTCGCCCAGATCACCGGCCCCGACGAGCGCACGGTCGCCGTCCTCGGCGCGATGAGCGAGCTCGGCGAGAGCGCAGGGGAGGAGCACGATCGCATCGGCCTCCTCGCCGTGCGTCTCAACATCCGGCGCATCGTCGTCGTCGGCCCGGAGGCACGGCGGCTCTACCTCGCCGCCGTCGGCGAGGGGTCATGGGACAGCGAAGCCGTGCATCTGCCTGACCAGGACGCTGCGTTCGAGTACCTCCGTACCGAGCTGCGTGACGGAGACCGGGTCCTGGTGAAGTCGTCCAACTCCGTGGGCCTCCGGCATCTCGGCGATCGTCTGGGAGAATTGTTCTCGTGAGGTCCCTCATCATGGCGGCGGCCATCTCGCTCGCCTTCACTCTCTTCCTGACTCCCGTCTTCCTCCGGCTCTTCCGCAAGTGGGGCTGGGGGCAGGTCATCCGTACCCCGGAGGCTGCGGGCAACCCGAGCCACGAGGCGAAGCGCGGCACCCCGACCATGGGTGGTGTCATCTTCATCCTCGGCTCGATCGTGGGCTACTTCACCGGGGTCCTCGTCAGCGGCGAGACGCCGGCGCTGTCCGCCATCCTGGTGATCTGGCTCATGGTCGGCTTCGGTGTGGTCGGATTCATCGACGACTACATGAAGGTGCGCAGCCAGCGCAGCCTCGGGCTGTCGGGGTGGCGGAAGGTGATCGGTCAGCTCATCGTCGTGATCCCCTTCGGCATCGTGGCACTGAACTTCCCGAACAAGTGGGGGCAGACGCCGGCCAGTGCGTCGATCTCCCTCTTCCGGGACATCACCTGGCTGAACCTCTTCGCGTTCGGCGTCATCCTGGGCTGGATCCTCTACCTCGCCTGGATCTCGATCATCGGGGTCGCGACCTCCAACAGCGTCAACCTCACCGACGGCCTCGACGGCCTCGCCGCCGGCGCGGGCGTGATCGTCGTCGGCGCCTACAGCCTCATCGCGTTCTGGCAGTTCAAGCAGCCCTGCATCGGCGGTGATCCGGGCTCGCTCGGCGGCTGTTACGAGGTGCGCGACCCGTTCAACCTCGCCATCATCTCGGCCTCTTTCGCCGCCAGCCTCATCGGGTTCCTGTGGTGGAACGCGCCCAAAGCGAAGGTGTTCATGGGAGACGTGGGCTCGATGGCCATCGGTGGCGTCATCACCGCGATGGCGGTCATGACCCGCACCGAACTGCTGCTCCTCATCATCGCCGGCGTCTTCGTGCTCGCCTCCGGATCCGTGATCCTGCAGCGCGCCTACTTCAAGATCACCCGCGGCAAGCGGCTGTTCCTGATGAGCCCGTTCCACCACCACCTCGAGATGCGGGGCTGGTCGGAGGTCACCATCGTGGTGCGCATGTGGATCATCGCGGGTCTTCTCGCGGTGTCGGCCGTCGGGCTCTTCTACGTCGAATGGCTGACCCGTGTCGGCTGAGCGTCTGGCCGGGCTGACGAGCTGGCACGCAGACTGGAGCGGCCTGCGCGTCGCCGTCCTCGGCCTCTCCATGACCGGCTTCTCCGTGGCCGACACCCTCGCCGAGCTCGGTGCCGACGTCCTCGTGCTCAGCGAGTCCGCGGAGGAGGAGTACGCCCGCCTGCTCCCCGTCATCGGTGCCCGGTTGGAGCTCGGTCCGCTGGACGCCGTGCCCGAGGCGCTGAGGGCGTTCGGGCCCGAGGTCGTCATCGCGTCCCCTGGCTTCGCCCCGGCGCACCCGGTCATCCGTTGGGTTCAGGACGAGGGCATTGCGCTCTGGGGTGACGTCGAGCTCGCCTGGCGGGTGCGCGACAAGGTCCTCCGCGCGGACGGCACGCCGGCGGACTGGGTGCTCATCACCGGGACCAACGGCAAGACGACGACGACCCAGCTCACGGCGACGCTGCTCGTCGCCGGTGGCCTGCGCGCCGCGCCGTGCGGCAACATCGGCGTCCCCGTGCTCGACGCGGTCCGCGACCCCGCCGGCTTCGACGTGCTCGTCGTCGAGCTCTCCAGCCACCAGCTCTGGTACCTCGGACTGTCGCGTTCGGAGGGGGAGCTGTTCCCGCACGCCGCAGTCTGCCTGAACCTCGCCGACGATCATCTCGTCTGGCACGGCAGCGCTCAGGCTTACCGGGACGCGAAGGCGCTGGTGTACCGCAACACGCGGGTCGCCTGCGTCTACAACAAGGCCGACGAGGCGACGCGCCGGATGGTCGAGGAGGCCGACGTCGTCGAGGGCGCCCGCGCCATCGGCTTCGATCTCGGCATCCCCGGCCCGAGCGATCTCGGCGTCGTGGAGGGGCTGCTCGTCGACCGGGCGTTCCTCGACGATCGAGCCCGCAGCGCCCTGGAACTGACCACGGTCGCCGACCTGGAGGCCGCAGGGCTGTCGGCACCGCACATCGTTCAGAACATCCTGGCCGCCAGTGCCCTCGCCCGTTCTCTCGGGGTCGAGCCCGAGGCCATCCACGGGGCGCTGCAGACCTTCCGCCTGGACGCGCACCGCATCGAGGTGGTCGCGCGCCACGCCGGCATCACCTGGGTCGACGACTCCAAGGCGACGAACCCGCACGCGGCCGCGTCGTCACTGCGCGCGTACCCCGGTGCGGTGTGGGTCGTCGGCGGTGATCTCAAGGGCGTCGACATCGCCGATCTCGTCGCGGACGCGGGCTCCACCGCGCGCGCGGCGGTCGTCATCGGAGCGGACCGCACAGCCGTCGTCGCGGCATTCGAGCGACACGCGCCGACGGTGCCGGTCTTCGAGGTCGAAGCTGGCGACACTGGACAGGTCATGAACCGCGTCGTGGAGATCGCGGCGGGGATCGTCGACGGGGAGGGCACTGTGCTCCTCGCTCCCGCCGCCGCGTCCTTCGACCAGTTCTCCAGCTATGCGGATCGCGGCCACCGCTTCGCCGAAGCGGTGCGGGAGTGGATCGATCGGGGGAGCGCCGATGACGCAGGTGGCTCGCCCTCCGCGGTCTGAGTCGGGTGGCCTCGCCGCGCGGGTCTCGCTCGGACGCCGGTTCACCCCGGTGTCGACCGAGTTCCTGCTGATCGCGTCGACCGCCCTGCTCCTGACGATCTTCGGTCTCGTGATGGTGCTGTCCGCGACGAGCGCGACGGCGGTGGCCAAGGCGCAGAACCCGTTGGACGGCGCTCTCCGGCAAGGTGTGTTCGCCCTGCTCGGTATCCCGATGATGTTCCTCATCAGCCGCTTCCCTGTGGCGTTCCTCAAGCGCATGGCCTGGCCGGCGCTGTTCGGAGCCATCGCCCTCCAGCTCCTCGTGTTCACACCGCTCGGCATCGCCGACGGCGGAAACCGGAACTGGATCCAGGTGGCGGGTTTCCAGATGCAGCCGTCCGAGTTCCTCAAACTGGCCCTCGCCCTGTGGATCGCCGCGGTCCTGCTGCGCAAGCAGACCATGCTCGGGACCTGGCATCACGTCTTCATCCCCGTGATCCCGGTCGGCGCGCTGGCCATCGGCACCGTCCTCGCCGGCAAGGACCTCGGGACCGCGATGGTGATGGTCCTCATCCTGCTCGGCTGTCTCTTCTTCTCGGGTGTGAAGCTGCGCCTCTTCATCATCCCGATGATCCTGGGCGTGGTCGCGGTGCTCGCCTACGCGCTCTCCAGCGAGGACCGCATGCGTCGCATCACCGCGACGTGCGATGACATGGCGCTGTACTACACCGACTGCTACCAGTCGATCCATGGCATCTGGGGCATGGCCTCCGGCGGGATCTTCGGACTCGGCCTCGGCAACTCCCAGGAGAAGTACGGCTGGCTCCCCGCCGCGGGCAACGACTTCATCTTCGCGATCGTCGGCGAGGAGCTCGGGCTGATCGGCTGCATCGTCGTCCTCGCCCTGTTCACGTTCTTCACGGTCGGTGCGTTCCATGTGATCCGCAAGACGTCGGACCCCTTCATCCGCGTCGCCGCGGGTGGGATCACGGTCTGGATCGTCGGTCAGGCCGTCCTGAACGTCGGCGTCGTCATCGGCGTGTTCCCAGTGATGGGTGTGCCCCTGCCGTTCATGTCCCAGGGCGGAACGGCACTCTTCGCCGTGCTCGTCGCCTGCGGCGTCCTGCTGGCCTTCGCGCGGACCATCCCGGTCGCCGAGAAGCAGTCAGCCGAGCGGGGTAGGGTCGCGAGGTGACTTCGTACCTCCTCGCCGGCGGTGGCACCGCCGGCCATGTCAATCCGTTGCTCGCGGTCGCCGATGCGCTGCGTGAGCGTGACCCGTCGGCGACGATCCTCGTGCTCGGCACGGCGGAGGGCCTGGAGTCCCGTCTCGTCCCCGAGCGTGGTTACGAGCTGCTCATCGTCGACAAGGTGCCGTTCCCGCGGCGCCCGAACGCGCAGGCCGCCGCGTTCCCCGCGCGGTTCCGCCGGGCGATCGCCCAGGTGCGTGCGCACATCCGGCAGCACGGGATCGACATCGTGGTGGGCTTCGGCGGCTACGCCTCCGCACCCGCCTACGTCGCCGCGCGTCGCGAGCGCGTGCCCTTCGTCGTCCACGAGGCCAATGCGAAGCCCGGGCTGGCGAACGTGCTCGGTGCCCGTGCGGCCGCGGGTGTGGGAGTCGCGTTCTCCGGGACGCCGCTCCGCGGGAGCGAGGTGGTCGGCATGCCGCTGCGGCGCGAGGTCATCACGCTCGACCGGGCGGCTCGACGCGCCGAGGCCGCCGAGTACTTCGGGCTCGACGCCGATCGTCCTGTCCTTCTCGTCTTCGGCGGCTCGCTCGGAGCGCAGCGGTTGAACGACGCCCTGGCGGACTCCTGGTGCGACATCCTCGCCGCCGGTTGGCAGCTGCTGCATGTCACCGGGGAGCGCAGCGACCTGCCGGATCCCGGAGTGCCCGGGTACGTCCTCCGCCGGTACATCGACCGCATGGACCTCGCGTTCGCGCTGGCCGATCTCATCGTGTCGCGTTCGGGGTCGGCCACCGTGAGCGAGATCAGCGCGCTCGGGATTCCCGCGCTGTACGTGCCGTACTCGGTGGGCAACGGAGAGCAGCGGTTGAACGCAGGATCCGCCGTGGCCGCCGGTGCCGCTCAGCTCCTCGATGACGCGACCTTCGACGGCGATGCGGTCCGACGTATCGTGGTGCCGCTGCTCGGCGACCGTGACCGCATCCGGCGGATGGCGGAGGCGGCGGAGACCGCGGGCACCCGCACCGGCACCGAGAACGTCGTCGCGATGATCGACCGTGCCCTCGGTGCGGCGTGACGCCGCCGTCCGGACGAGAACGAAAAGTAGACTGAAGCGGACATGATCAGACCCGACCTCTCCCTCCCCATCCCCGACACGATCACCTCCGCGCACTTCATCGGCATCGGTGGATCCGGGATGAGCGGACTCGCGAAGATGTTCCTCGACGCGGGCATCCGCGTCTCCGGCAGCGACCGCGCCGACAGCGACAACCTACGGGCGCTGGCCGCCGCGGGGGCGACCGTCCACGTCGGTCATGACGTCGCCCACCTCGGCGACGCCGACACGGTCGTGCACACCGGTGCCATCTGGCCGGAGAACCCCGAGTTCGTCACCGCCAAGGAGCGCGGCCTCCATGTCATCCACCGCTCTCAGGCCCTGCACTGGCTGATCGGCACCCGACGCCTCGTCTCGGTGGCCGGCGCCCACGGCAAGACCACCTCGACGGGCATGATCGTCACGGCTCTGCGCGCGCTCGGCGCCGATCCGCACTTCGTCAACGGCGGGGTGATCGAGCAGCTCGGCACCTCCAGCGCGACCGGGAACGGCGACCTCTTCGTCATCGAGGCCGACGAGTCGGACGGGACCTTCCTCCTCTACGACACCGCGGTCGCGCTCATCACGAACGTCGACCCCGATCATCTCGATCACTACGGCTCCGATGAGGCCTTCCACGAGGCCTTCGTGCGCTTCGCGGACGCGGCATCCGAGGCGGTCGTCATCTCCAGCGACGACCCCGGCGCACTCCGCGTGCTGGCCGGGTTGTCGCACCCGCGCATCCTCACGTTCGGGCAGGCCGAGGACGCCGACGTCCGCGTCAGCGAGATCGTCACCTCGGGCCCCGTCGCCGCCGCCGTCTCGCACGGCGGCGAGACCGAGCGCATGCAGCTCGCGGTCCCCGGCGTGCACAACGCGATCAACGCGACCGGCGCCGTCGCCGTCCTCCTCGCGCTCGGCTATTCGCTCCGCGACGCCGTACGTGCCGTCGAGGGCTTCGCGGGGACGATCCGTCGTCTCGAGCGCCACGGCGAGGAGCGCGGGGTCACCGTCTACGACGACTACTCGCACCACCCGACCGAGGTGCGTGCGGCGCTCGAGGCCATGCGCAGCATCGCCGGGTCCGGCCGGCTGATCGCCATCCAGCAGCCGCACACGTATTCGCGGACGCAGCACATGTACCAGGAGTTCGCAGACGTCCTGGAGGAGCTCGCCGACCACACCGTGATGCTGGACGTCTACGGTGCCAGGGAGGACCCGGTGCCCGGCGTGACCGGCGAGCTGGTGAGCGGGGCGTTCGATGACCCGTCCCGAGTGCACTTCGTCGCCGACTGGCAGGAAGCGGCCGACTACACGGCGTCTGTCGCGAAGGACGGCGACTTCGTCGTGACTCTCGGCTGCGGCAACGTCTACCAGATCATCCCGCAGGTGCTGGAGTCGCTGCGCCGGACCGACGGGGCGTAGCCCATGCGCCGGCCGCCCCCGCTCCCGAGCGCTCCGGACACTCCGGGGGAGACGGACGTCGCCTCCGAGCGGATCCTCCGCCGGCGTCCCGCGCCTCAGGCGGCTCCGGACGAGGGTGCCGTCGCCGCGCCCGTCGAGCCCGACGAGGCGGAGGCGGAGGAGGAAGCGGGCCCTCGTTCCTCGATGGACGTCTGGCGCGCGGCACGCGCCCGCCGCAAGGCGCTCAGGGCGGAGATCCGTCGGTTCACCCACCGATCGCGGCGGCGCCGCATCGTCTGGCTGAGCGCTGTGGGGGCCGTCGTGCTCCTGATCGGGGGGAGTGTCGCTGCCGCTTACAGCCCGCTCTTCGCCGTGCAGCGCATCACGGTCACCGGCACCACGACGATCGATCCCGCGGTGATCGAGGGGGCCCTCGCGGATCAGCTCGGGACGCCCCTCGCCCTGGTCGACACGAGCGAGGTCAAGGCGGCGCTGCTGACGTTCCCGCTCATCGAGACCTACGCCCTGGAGGCTCGACCGCCGCACGATCTGACCGTGCGCATCGTGGAGCGCACGCCGATCGGGGTCGTCGAGTCGGGTGCCGGCTTCACTCTCGTGGATGCCGCAGGTGTCGCCCTCTCGACGACGGCGGAGCGCCCGGCAGGGCAGCCGCTGGTGGAGGTCGAGGGGGGAATGGACTCGCCGGCGTTGCGCAGCGCGGGTCTCGTGGTCCGCGCTCTCCCTGCCGACATCCGCAGTGCGCTCACCGGCGTCCGCGCCTCGACGGCGGACGACGTGACCTTGACCCTCGACTCGGGCCTCACGGTCGTGTGGGGGAGCCAGGAGGACTCCGGGTTGAAGGCGCTCGCGCTCTCCGCCGCGCTCGTGAAGAACCCCGATGCCTCGTCGATCGACGTCACCTCACCCGACGTCGCGGTGGTCGGCTGATCTGTTTCGACGGGAATGGCGCGACACGCCCATGTCGCTGCGCGCGCAGGGGCAGGCGGCGCTTACCTTCGATCTGAGAGAACGCAATACCGGGAAATACTTTACACCTCTAGTTGAGGTTTAAGGTTCACCCCTTCCAGGCTCTACTAATCGGAGGCCGGCCATGAGCCAGAACCAGAACTACCTCGCCGTGATCAAGGTCGTCGGCGTCGGCGGTGGCGGCGTCAACGCCGTCAACCGCATGATCGAGCTCGGTCTCCGCGGAGTCGAGTTCATCGCCGTCAACACCGACGCCCAGGCGCTGCTCATGAGCGACGCCGACGTCAAGCTCGACGTGGGCCGTGAGCTCACCCGCGGCCTCGGCGCCGGAGCGGACCCGGAGGTGGGTCGCCGTGCGGCCGAGGACCACGCGGAGGAGATCGAGCAGGCGCTGACCGGCGCCGACATGGTCTTCGTCACCGCGGGTGAGGGCGGCGGCACGGGAACCGGCGGTGCGCCGGTGGTCGCCCGTATCGCGAAGTCGATCGGTGCCCTGACCATCGGTGTCGTCACGAAGCCGTTCTCCTTCGAAGGTCGCCGCCGCCAGAGCCAGGCCGAGGCAGGCGTCGCGAAGCTGAAGGAAGAGGTCGACACCCTCATCGTCGTCCCGAACGACCGTCTGCTCGAGATCAGCGACCGCGGCATCTCGATGATCGAGGCGTTCGCGACCGCCGACCAGGTGCTCCTCGCCGGTGTGCAGGGCATCACGGACCTCATCACGACCCCTGGTCTCATCAACCTTGACTTCGCCGACGTGAAGTCGGTCATGCAGGGAGCAGGGTCCGCGCTGATGGGCATCGGGTCGGCGCGCGGCGCCGACCGCGCGATCAAGGCCGCCGAGCTCGCCGTCGAGTCGCCGCTGCTCGAGGCCTCGATCGAGGGTGCGCACGGTGTGCTGCTGTCGATCCAGGGTGGCTCGAACCTCGGCATCTTCGAGATCCACGATGCGGCTGACCTCGTCAAGGAGGCTGCGCACCCGGAGGCCAACATCATCTTCGGTACCGTGATCGACGACACGCTGGGCGACGAGGTCCGGGTGACGGTCATCGCCGCCGGCTTCGATGGCGGCGAGCCCTCGCTGCGGCTGGACCCGATGGTCGTCTCGCGTCCTTCGACCGCGTCGCTTCCCGAGGTGGCGCTGTCGGAGACCACCGAGCCCGCGACGGAGAAGAGCGCGCCGGAGCCCACCGCGGCGCCGTCGGCGCCTCGCACCCCCGCGACGAGCATCGAGCCGGCCTTCGCCGACGACGACATCGACATCCCCGAATTCCTGAAGTGACGATGCCGGTCGGCGCTTCGGCGCCATCGGACCTGGCCGCGCGGCTGTCGGCGATCGACGAGAGGATCGCCGACGCCGCGCGGGCCGCCGGCCGTTCGCCGGCGGAGATCACCCGGATCGTCGTCACGAAGTTCCACCCCGCCTCCCTGGTGCGCGATCTGCACGCCCTCGGAGTGCACGCGGTGGGGGAGAACCGACAGCAGGAGCTCACCGCCAAGGAGACCGAGCTCGCCGGTCTCGACCTCGAGTGGCACTTCATCGGGCAGGGCCAGACGAACAAGGCCTCCGCGATCAGGCGGAGTGCCGACGTGGTCCACTCCGTCGACCGTGACCGCTTCGCCGACGCCCTCCACCGAGCCGCCGTGGACGACGACGTGCTCGACGTGCTCGTGCAGGTGAATCTGACGGAGGACGAAGGGCGCGGAGGCGTCGCCCCGGCCTCCGCGGTGGCGATGGCCGAGCACGTGCTCACCCTGCCCTCACTGCGCCTCCGCGGCGTCATGGCGGTGGCTCCTCTCGATGAGGAGCCCACGGCCGCCTTCGACCGCCTGCGGCGGATCGCCGACGACGTGCGATCGGTCGCCCCCGAGGCGACCTGGATCTCCGCCGGGATGACCGGCGATTTCGCCGAGGCGATCGCCGCCGGCGCGACACACCTGCGGATCGGTTCCGCAATCACGGGCCCGCGCCCCGCCCGGGGCTAACCTGTGACAAGACCAGCCCGAAACGTTCGAACCGGAGGACACGATGGGTAACCCGCTGAAGAAGACCATGGTGTATCTCGGCCTCGCCGATGAGGAAGAGGTCTACGAGGAGGAGACGCCGGCGCCCGCTCGTGCCCAGCGCGAGCGTGAGCGTGACCGCGAAGAGCCGGCTCCGGCTCCCGTCACGCCGCTCCGTCGTCCCGTCGCCGTCCGCCAGCCCGCAGCAGGAGCCGTGAACGAGATCCTCACCGTCCACCCGAAGCAGTACCGCGACGCCCAGCTGATCGCGGAGAGCTTCCGCGAGGGCGTCCCGGTCATCATCAACCTCTCCCAGATGAGCGACGCCGATGCGCGCCGCCTCATCGACTTCGCGAGCGGTCTCTCCCTCGGCCTCTACGGTCGCATCGAGCGGGTGACCTCGAAGGTCTTCCTGCTGTCGCCGGAGAACATCGCGGTGTCGGGTCACGGGGGCATCGCGCACGCAGACGCCGAGTCTGCGGGCTTCGACCACTCCTAGACCGTGCAGCTGGTCTCGGTCCTCGCCAGCATCGTCCATCTGATGCTGCTGGTGTACATCCTCGTGCTCTTCGCGCGGCTGATCCTCGACTACATCCCGATGTTCAATCGGGAGTGGCGTCCGAAGGGTTTCGGCCTCGTGGCCGCTGAAGCGGTCTACACCGTCACGGATCCGCCCATCCGGTTCTTCCGGCGGATCATCCCTCCGCTGCGCATCGGCCAGCTGTCGCTGGATTTCGGCTTCGCGCTGACCCTGCTGGTCGTGCTGATCCTGATGAACATCGTCCGGTTGTTCATCCGCTGACCACCCCGCGTGTCGCACCGGGGAACCGCCGCGAGTTGTCCGAGCCTGGGTGTCGTGGCATCGCGACGCCAAGGCTCGGGGGCTATGCTGGCACCCAGGTGCGCGCCCCGGGTTCGCGCCACATCACGAACACGCCATACATCGGTACTGGCAATCGAACTCATCGAAAGAGGAGCCACCCATGGCACTTACCCCGGATGACGTCGTCACCAAGCAGTTCCAGCACGTCCGCTTCAAGGACGGCTTCGACCCGGACGAGGTCGACGACTTCCTCGACGAGATCGTCATCGAGTGGCGCAAGGCCCTCGAGGAGAACGCCGAGCTGAAGGCGAAGCTCGCCGCGTACGAGTCGGGTTCCACCCCCGCTCCCGCCGCTGCCGAGCCGGCTGCCGCCACTCCCGCTCCGGCCCCCGCGGTCGAGGCACCCGCCGCCGACGCCGCACCGACCGGCTCCGCGACCGCCACCGCCGGCATCATCGAGCTCGCGCAGCGTCTGCACGACGAGCACGTCGCCGAGGGTGAGGCGAAGCGCAACCAGCTCATCTCCGAGGCCGAGGCCGAGGTCGCCCGCATCCGCACGGAGGCCGAGGCGAAGCAGCGCGAGGAGACCGCACGTCTCGAGCGCGAGCGCAACACGCTGGAGGCCCGCATCACCGAGCTGCGCAACTTCGAGCGCGACTACCGCTCGCAGCTCCGCGGCTACATCGAGGGCCAGCTCCGCGAGCTCGACGAGAAGTCGGCGTCCACGGACTCCACCCCGGTCTCCGCGATCGGCCTGTAAGGCGCCCTCTTGTCAGGACGTCGTCCCCTTCGTCGGTCGGCGGCCGGTGCGATCGTTGCGATTCTCGCAGCGGTCGTGCTGGCCGCCGATCAGTTTGTGAAGTACCTCACGATCGAGAACCTGCCGCTGCACGAGGCGGTCCCGGTTCTCGGGGAGTTCCTGCAGCTCTACTACGTGCGCAATCCCGGCGCGGCGTTCTCCCTCGGTTCCGGCGTGACCTGGATCTTCACGATCGCTCTCGCCGTGGTGGCGGGTGTCATCGTCTGGAAGGCGTTCGGGCTGCGTTCGCGCCTCTGGGCTGTCGTCCTCGGCTGCCTGCTCGGGGGCGTGTTGGGCAATCTGTCGGACCGACTGTTCCGCGACCCCGGTTTCCCCGTCGGCCACGTGGTCGACATGATCTCGATGCCGTGGATGATGCCGGCCATCTTCAACGTCGCCGACATCTTCATCGTCACCGGGATGATCTCGGTCGCCTTGCTCGTCGTGTTCGGACTGCGCTTCGACGGCACGCGGGAGAAGGACCACGCCCCGGTCGAGACCGACGAGGACGCCGAGGCGGCCGCCGCGTCCGAGGGGCGCTGAGCGTGGAGTCCCGGTCGCTGCCCGTCCCGGACGGGCTCGACGGCACGCGCGTCGACGCCGCCCTCGCCAAGCTCCTCGGGTTCTCGCGCACCTTCGCGGCGGATGTGGCGGCTTCCGGCGGCGTGCGCCTGGACGGCGTCACCCTCGACAAGTCGGACCGCCTGCGTGGCGGTGCCTGGCTCGACGTCGAGTGGGAGCCGAAGGAGGGGCCGAAGATCGTGCCGATCGCGGTGCCCGAGCTGGGCATCGTGTACGACGACGACGACATCGTCGTCGTCGACAAGCCGACCGGCGTCGCCGCCCATCCCTCGCTCGGGTGGGAGGGTCCCACGGTCGTCGGTGCTCTCGCCGCCGCCGGGTTCCGCGTCGCCACGAGCGGCGCGCCGGAGCGTCAAGGCGTCGTGCACCGGCTGGACGTGGGGACGAGCGGGCTCATGGTCGTCGCCAAGAGCGAGGCCGCCTACACCGCTCTGAAGAGGGCGTTCAAGGAGCGCACGGTCGAGAAGATCTATCACGCGGTGGTGCAGGGGCATCCGGACCCGCTCGTGGGTACGATCGACGCCCCGATCGGTCGGCACCCGAACCACTCCTGGAAGTTCGCGGTCGTCCCTGACGGCAAGCCCTCCGTGACGCACTACGAGACCCTCGAGGCGTTCCCCGGTGCCTCCCTGCTCGAGATCCACCTGGAGACGGGCCGCACCCACCAGATCCGCGTGCACATGGCCGCGCACCGCCACCCGTGTGTCGGCGATCCGCTGTACGGTGCCGACCCGACGCTGTCCGCCCGGCTCGGTCTCACCCGGCAGTGGCTGCACGCGCATCAGCTCGCCTTCGCGCATCCGACGACGGGGGACTGGGTGCAGTTCACCTCGCCCTATCCGGACGACTTCCAGCACGCACTGGACGTGCTCCGCGGAGAATAGGTCCCGCGGAGCGTCGCTTCCGCGGTGTCGGTGGTCTCCGCCACACTGACCGCATGAGCATCGTGGTGCGTCCGGCGACGGTCTTCGACGACGTCGCGGCGGTGGTGGGACCGAAGAAGCCGACGTCGAACGTCTGCTTCTGTCTGAGCTACCGGATCGGCAACAAGGAGAACGTCTCCCTGCGCGGTCCCGCGCGTGCCGACCGGGTGCGCGAGCTCTGCCACCAGGACCCTCCTCCCGGTGTGCTCGCCTACCTCGACGACGAGCCGGTCGGCTGGGCGGCGCTGCATCCTCGGCGCGACACGAGCTTCGCGCGCAACCGCCTCATCCCGCACGTCGACGACCTCGACGTGTGGTCGCTGTGGTGCTTCCGAGTCCGGCCGGGGCACCGCAAGCAGGGCGTGTCGCATGCGCTCATCGAGGGAGCCGTCGCCTACGCCAGAGAGCGCGGCGCCCCCGCCGTCGAGGGGTACCCGGTCGACAACGCCGGGGCGAAGGTGAACCTGACGATGGCGTACGTGGGCACGCGGCGTCTCTTCGAGAGCGCGGGATTCCGCAAGGTCGCGGACACGGGCTCGGTGCTCGACGGGTTCCCCCGCGTGCTCATGCGGCTGGACCTCCGCGAGGACGCGTGAACCGGGTTCCGCGGCGCGCTCGCTGGGGGAGCGCGACGCATGCCGGTGTCCGGGGCCGAACGTAGACTCGAAGCATGGCATCCGACTCCTTCGTCCACCTGCACGTGCACAGCGAGTACTCGATGCTCGACGGGGCCGCGAAGATCAACGCGATGACCCAGGCGGCCGCCGATTACGGCATGCCGGCGATCGCGGTGACGGACCACGGGAACACCTTCGCGGCGTTCGAGTTCTACAACGCCGCACGCAACGCCGGCATCAAGCCCATCGTCGGTCTCGAGGCCTACGTCACCCCGGGCACGCACCGCAGCGACAAGACCCGGGTGCAGTGGGGCTCGGCGGACCAGCGCAGCGACGACGTCTCGGGTTCGGGCGCCTACACCCACATGACCATGTGGAGCCAGAGCACCGAGGGCATGCACAACCTCTTCCGGCTGAGCTCGCTGTCGAGCATGGAGGGCTACTACTTCAAGCCCCGCATGGACCGCGAGCTGCTCCAGACCTACGGCAAGGGTCTCATCGCCACGACGGGGTGCCCGTCGGGGGAGGTGCAGACCCGGCTCCGGCTCGGCCAGTACGACGCCGCCAGGGCCGCGGCGGCGGAGTTCCAGGACATCTTCGGCAAGGAGAACTACTTCGCCGAGATCATGGACCACGGTCTCTCCATCGAGCGCCGTGTCATGACCGATCTGCTGCGGCTCGCGAAAGACCTCGGCATCCCGCTCGTGGCCACCAACGACTCGCACTACACCCACCAGCACGAAGCCGACGCCCACGCGGCCCTGCTGTGCGTGCAGTCCGGCTCCACGCTCGACGATCCGAACCGCTTCAAGTTCGACGGCGACGGCTACTACATCAAGACCGCCGCCGAGATGCGGCAGCTCTTCCGGGACCACCCGGAGGCCTGCGACAACACGCTCCTGATCGCCGAGCGCTGCGAGGTCGAGTTCAACACCTCGGCGAACTACATGCCGCGGTTCCCGGTCCCGGACGGCGAGACCGAGGACAGCTGGCTGATCAAGGAGGTCGAGAAGGGCCTCCACTACCGGTACCCCAGCGGCATCCCGGACAAGGTGCGCAAGCAGGCCGAGTACGAGACCGGGATCATCCTGCAGATGGGCTTCCCCGGCTACTTCCTCGTCGTCGCCGACTTCATCAACTGGGCGAAGGACAACGGCATCCGCGTCGGCCCGGGTCGTGGCTCCGGTGCCGGCTCGATGGTCGCCTACGCGATGAAGATCACGGATCTCGATCCCCTCGAGCACGGTCTGATCTTCGAGCGCTTCCTCAACCCCGACCGCGTCTCGATGCCCGACTTCGACGTCGACTTCGACGATCGTCGCCGCGGCGAGGTCATCGAGTACGTGACCCGGAAGTACGGCTCCGAGCGCGTCGCGCAGATCGTCACCTACGGCACGATCAAGTCGAAGCAGGCCCTCAAGGACGCCGGTCGCGTGCTCGGGTTCCCGTTCAGCATGGGGGAGCGGCTCACCAAGGCGATGCCCCCGGCGGTGATGGGCAAGGACATGCCGCTGGACGGCATGTTCGATTCCGCGCACCCCCGCTACAAGGAGGCCAGCGAGTTCCGCGCCCTCATCGAGACCGATCCGGAGGCGAAGACCGTCTTCGACCGGGCTCTCGGGCTCGAGGGGCTGAAGCGGCAGTGGGGCGTGCATGCCGCCGGCGTCATCATGTCGTCCGAGCCCCTGCTCGACATCATCCCGATCATGCGCCGGGAGCAGGACGGCCAGATCGTCACGCAGTTCGACTACCCGTCGTGCGAGTCCCTCGGCCTCATCAAGATGGACTTCCTGGGCCTCCGGAACCTGACGATCATCTCGGACGCGCTGGACAACATCCGGATGAACCGCGGCGAGGAGCTCGATCTGGAGCACCTCGGGCTCGATGACCCCGCCGTCTACGAACTGCTGGCCCGTGGCGACACCCTCGGCGTGTTCCAGCTCGACAGCCCGCCGCTGCGCTCGCTCATGCGACTCATGAAGCCGGACAACTTCGGCGACATCTCGGCCCTCATCGCGCTGTACCGTCCTGGACCGATGGGAGCGAACTCCCACACCAACTACGCGCTGCGCAAGAACGGTCAGCAGGAGATCTCCCCGATCCATCCCGAACTGGCGGAACCGCTCGCGGAGATCCTGGAGGAGTCCTACGGACTCATCATCTACCAGGAGCAGGTCATGGCGATCGCGCAGAAGGTCGCCGGATTCAGCCTCGGTCAAGCCGACATCCTGCGCCGCGCGATGGGCAAGAAGAAGAAGTCCGAGCTGGACAAGCAGTACGCGGGGTTCGCGGCCGGAATGACCGAACGCGGCTTCGGCGAGGGGGCGGTCAAGGCGCTCTGGGACATCCTCCTGCCGTTCTCCGACTACGCCTTCAACAAAGCGCACTCCGCTGCGTACGGTCTCGTGTCGTACTGGACCGCGTACCTCAAGGCGCACTACCCGGCCGAGTACATGGCCGCGCTCCTGACGAGCGTCGGCGACTCGAAGGACAAGATGGCGCTCTACCTGAACGAGTGCCGCCGGATGGGCATCAAGGTGCTGCCGCCGGACGTCTCCGAGTCGATCAACTTCTTCGCGGCCGTCGGCGACGACATCCGCTTCGGTCTCGGCGCGGTCCGCAACGTCGGCACGAACGTCGTCGACGGCATCGTGCAGTCCCGCAAGGACGAGCGGTTCACGTCCTTCCATCACTTCCTCGACAAGGTTCCCCTGCACGTCGCCAACAAGCGCACGGTCGAATCGCTCATCAAGGCCGGTGCCTTCGACTCGATGGGGGACACCCGCCGGGCGCTCCTCGAGATCCATGAAGACGCCGTGGAGGCGGCGGTCGACAGGAAGCGGAACGAGGCGCAGGGCGCCATCGGCTTCGATTTCGACAGTCTCTACGACGGTATGGAGGAGGCGGCGCCCGCGAAGGTGCCCCCACGTCCGGAATGGATCAAGAAGGACAAGCTCGCGTTCGAGCGCGAGATGCTCGGCCTCTACGTCTCGGATCATCCGCTCGCCGGTCTCGAGGTGCCGCTCGCGAAGCACGCCTCGATCTCCATCCACGACCTCAACAACTCCGAGGATCTGCAGGACGGTGATCAGGTCACCGTGGCCGGCCTCGTCACCAGCGTGCAGCATCGTGTGGCGAAGGCGAGTGGGAACCCGTACGGCATGATCACCGTGGAGGACTTCAACGGTGAGGTCACCGTGATGTTCATGGGCAAGACCTACCTCGAGTTCCAGCACACCCTGCAGCAGGACGCCATCCTCGCGGTGCGTGGACGCGTCTCGCGCCGTGACGACGGGCTGAACCTGCATGCGCAGTCCGCGTTCGCACCCGACGTCGGCTCCTTCGACGCTGCAGGCCCGCTGTCGCTCGTCCTCGCCGAGCAGCGCGCCACCGAGCGGGTCATGACGGAGCTGGCCGAGGTCCTCCGGCGGCACAGCGGGGACACCGAGGTGCTGCTCCGCGTGCACCGCGCGGGCACGGCGAAGGTGTTCGAGGTGCCCATGCCGGTGAAGGTCTCGGCCGACCTCTTCGGTGACCTCAAGTCTCTGCTCGGACCAACCTGTCTGGGGTGAGCGGGTAGGATCGGGAGCCGTCGAGAGCACCGGAGAGTCGTGGTGCGCCGACGAGGAAAGGACGACTATGAGCACGGATCTTCCCGAGCCGGACGCCGAAGCGGTGTTCAGCGATGAGGACGGCGTCCTCTACGACGACGAGGTCACGCCGGAGTACGGCATCCTCGGCTTCACGCTGCGCGAGCTGTTGATCGTGGGCATCTGGCTGGTCTCCTTCCTCGTCTCCTTCTTCCCGCTCAGCGGCGGCATCTCCCTGTGGGGCATCGGCATCCAGTGGATCCTGCCGATCGGCGTGCCCACGGTGGCCGTCTTCCTCCTCGTCCTCCGGCGCTTCTCGCCGGACGGCATCCGTCGCGTCGGTTCGCTCGGCATCGACCAGTTCGCCTCCGTGGCGTTCTCGGTCGCGGCCTGCGTGTGGGCCGGCAACCTGTGGCTCGCCCTCTCGGCGGTCATCTCCACGGGTAACTGGGGGCTGCCCTGGAACGCGGTCGTGCAGGTCATCACCTCCACCGCCCTCGTCGTCCTCACCGTCTTCGCGCCTCTCATCCCGGGGCTCAAGGAGGATTTCCAGGGGCGGCTCGTCACGCTCGCCCACCGCAACGCGAACCCCGTGCGCCCGGTGATCGCACGCCCGCGCCCCGAGGCGACGCCGAGTGGATCGGTGGCCGAGGCGGCTGTCGAGGCGTCTGCGGACGCCGTCCCCCAGAGCTCTCCTGCCGCGGATGAGACGGCCGTGATCGCCGATGCCGACCTCGAGCCGACCCCCGCGGACCAGGACGACGCCGTCGACGTCCGTGAGACGGCCACCGCCGACCGCGGCGCCTCCGTGGACGACGCGGATCGCGTTCCGCTCACCGCACACGCCTCGGGTGGGGGGACCGGAACCGTCCCTGTCACGTCGGAACCCGAGTACACCCCGGTCTACTCGCGGCGTTCCCGCGGGGAGCAGCCCGAGATCGTGTCCGACACCGGCAGCATCGAGTCGCTGCTCGGCGCCAAGGCACTCTCCGAGGAGGAGCTCGCCGCCGCCCAGGAGCCGACACCGGACGACGCGACCGCTGTGCACCCGGTGATCAGCGACCACGCCGATCCGCAGGCTGCCGCTCCGCGACAGAGTGCTGTTGAGGCGCAGCCCTTCTGGATACTCGCCCCGACGGAGCGCGACGTGCACGACGAACGCGGAGAGCCGATCTTCCGCATCGGCCCGACCGCCTGGGCACTCGTGATCGAGGACCGGGGCGGCGCCTTCGTCGTGCGTCACGACGACGGCCGTATCGGCTACCTCCACGACATCGCCGGCATCACGAAGGGCTGACATGCGCACGATCGATCTGCGGGGGCGCGAGCTCTCGCCCGCTGACATGCTCGCCGCCGTCCCGCGCGCGACCCAGGCTCGGGCCGAGGCGCTCGACACCGCGGCGCGCCTCGTGGACGACGTGCGGGAACGCGGCGAGGACGCGCTGCGGGAGCAGGCGGAGCGCTTCGACCGCGTCGTCGGTCACGCGGTTCGTGTTCCGGAGGCCCACCTCGCGGAAGCCCTGTCGGATCTCACTCCCACGGTCCGCGCAGCGCTCGAGGAGGCCATCCGCCGTGTGCGTCTCGCCTCGGCCGCGCAGGTCCCCGCCCCGCAGGTGACGCGGATCGGCGGGGGAGCGACCATCACGCAGCGGTGGCAGCCGGTGTCTCGCGTCGGGGTGTACATCCCCGGGGGCAAAGCCGTCTACCCGTCCAGCGTGGTCATGAACGTCGTCCCCGCGCAGGTCGCCGGGGTGCAGCAGATCGCCCTCGCCTCGCCGCCGCAGGCGGATCAGGACGGCCGTGTCCACCCGACGATCCTCGCCGCGGCGGCGCTGCTCGGCGTCTCCGAGGTCTATGCGATGGGCGGGGCCGGAGCCATCGGAGCACTCGCCCACGGCGTCGCGAGCCTGGGACTCGATCCGGTCGACGTGGTATCCGGACCGGGCAACAACTACGTCGCGTCGGCAAAGCGTGCCGTGGCCGGGGTCGTCGGCACGGACTCCGAGGCCGGCGCGACCGAGATCCTCGTCGTCGCGGACGCCGCGTCCGACCCCCGTCTCATCGCCGCCGACCTCGTCAGCCAGGCCGAGCACGACGAGCAGGCATCGGCCGTCCTCGTGACCGACGCGGTGGAGATCGCCGAGCAGGTCAGAGCCGAGGTCGAACGGCAGGCTGCGCGCACCCGGCACAGCGAGCGCGTCGCGGCGGCGTTGTCCGGGCCGCAGTCGGCGATCGTGCTCGTGGACGACAGGGCGGCGGCGATCGCGTTCAGCAATGCCTACGCCCCGGAGCACCTGGAACTGCACCTCGCCGACGCGGAGGAGGCGGCCGCCGTCTTCACGAGCGCGGGTGCCGTGTTCGTCGGCGATCAGACGCCGGTCAGTCTCGGCGACTACATGGCCGGCAGCAACCACGTTCTGCCGACGGGCGGTCAGGCGCGCTACGCCCCGGGCCTCGGTGCGTACACGTTCCTCCGCCCGCAGCAGGTCGTGTCGTACGACCGCGACGCCCTCGCCGCCGTCCGGGACGGCGTCGTCGCGCTGGCCGACACCGAGGTGCTCCCCGCCCACGGCGAGGCGATCGAGGCCCGTTTCACCGCGTAGGATCTGTCAGATGCACTGCCCCTTCTGCCGTCACCCCGATTCCCGGGTCATCGACTCGCGCACCAGCGACGACGGGCTCTCCATCCGTCGTCGTCGCCAGTGTCCGGAATGCGGGGGACGTTTCTCGACGACGGAGACCGCGAGCCTGAACGTCATCAAGCGCTCGGGCGTCATGGAGCCGTTCAGCAGGGAGAAGGTCATCTCCGGAGTGCGGAAGGCCTGTCAGGGGCGCCCAGTGACCGAGGCAGACCTCGCGATCCTCGCGCAGCGCGTGGAGGAGGCGGTCCGGCAGACCGGTGTCTCCCAGCTCGACACGAACGAGATCGGCCTCGCGATCCTCGGACCGCTCCGGGAGCTCGACGAGGTCGCGTTCCTCCGCTTCGCGAGCGTCTATCAGGCGTTCGACTCGCTCGAGGACTTCGAGTCCGCCATCGGCGACCTCCGGGCCGACCACGCCAAGGCGGAGGCGGCGGACCGGTAATCTGGCAGGGATGTATCCGCTGCTCTTCCGCGCCGTCCTCTCGCGCTTCGATCCCGAGTTCGCCCATCACGCCGGTATGGCGGTGATCCGCGTGCTCGGTGTGCCGCCGTTCTCGTGGGCCACGCGCGCGATGACCCGGCCCGACCCCTCCCTGCGGGTCGAGGCGCTGGGGCTGACGTTCCCTTCGCCGTTCGGCGTCGCGGCCGGGTTCGACAAGAACGCCGTCGGCGTCCGTGGCCTGGCAGCGCTCGGCTTCGGGCACGTCGAGGTCGGAACGGTCACGGCCGTCCCGCAGGAGGGCAATCCGAAGCCCCGGCTGTTCCGACTGGTCGAGGACCGCGCGGTGATCAACCGCATGGGCTTCAACAACCGTGGTGCGGATGCCGCAGCCCGTCGTCTCGCACGGCTTCGTCGTGGCGCGCCCGACACGGTGATCGGCGTCAACATCGGCAAGAGCCGTGTGGTGGACGTCGAGGACGCCGTGGCGGACTATGTCGCGTCGGCCACCCGACTGGCCCCGCTCGCCGACTACCTCGCCGTCAACGTCTCGTCGCCGAACACCCCTGGACTTCGCGGTCTGCAGGCCGTCGAGACGCTGGCGCCGTTGCTGCGGGCCGTCCGCGAGGCAGCCGGAGCGACCCCGCTGCTCGTGAAGATCGCCCCCGATCTGCCGGATGACGAGATCGCCGCGATCGCGCGCCTCGCCGTCGAGGAGGGGCTCGCGGGCATCATCGCGCACAACACGACGATCAGCCGGGACGGGCTCCGCACCGATGCGGCCGCTGTCGAGGCGGCCGGCGCGGGCGGTCTCTCCGGTGCTCCGCTCAAGAAGCGGTCGCTCGAGGTCCTCCGGGTCGTCCGCACCGCGGTCCCCGAGGACTTCTGCGTGATCGCGGTGGGCGGTGTCGAGACGGCGGCGGATGTGCAGGAGCGTCTGGATGCCGGGGCCACCCTGGTCCAGGGCTACACGGCGTTCCTCTACCGCGGACCGTTCTGGGGCCGCGAGATCAACCGGGGACTGGTCAGTCCGGGTACTGCCCGCGCTTGACCTGCGGCTTCGGCAGACGCATGAAGCGCATCTGCAGGGCGCGCATACCCGCGTACCAGCCGAGGCCCTTCTCGACGCGGTCCTTGCCGAACTTCGCGGCCGCCTTGCGCTTGACCCGCATGCCGAGGAGGATCATGCCGCCGATCGCGATGACGAGGTACGCCATCATGAACAGGTACGCGTAGAACGAGATCATCATGTTCGTCGGCAGCAGCGAGGCCAGGATGACGAGCACCATGACCCCCATGACGAACTCGGCGGGGTGCCAGCCGGCGTCCACGTAGTCGCGCACCCACCGACGCTGCGGGCCCTTGTCGCGCGCGGGGAGGTACTTCTCCTCGCCTGCGGCCATGCCCGCCTGCGCCTTCGCGCGGCGCTCGTTGAGCTCGGCGCGGGCCGCGGCCTTGGCCTCCTTGGTGTTCGCCACGAGGGGGCGGCGACGGGCGGCCTCCTGCTCGGCGCGGGTCGGCGTCGCGCGTCCCTTGCCGACGGCAGGCGTCTGGGGGGCGTCGTCGTTCGTCGAAGGGGAGGCGGGGGTAGTGGCCACGAGGTTCCTCGGTTCGCTGGGGTGGGTCGCCTTAAGATTACTCGCATGACCTCACCTGCTCTTCCCAGCGAGTCCGACGCCGCCGTCCTCGAAGCCGTCGCCACCGGTATCCCCTCCGCGCTGTCGGACCTCGGGAACCTCGTGCGCATCCCCGGCATGGCCTGGCCTGCCTTCGATCAGACGCAGCTGGAGCGCAGCGCCGACGCCGTCGCCACCCTCGCGCGTGGCACCGGCGTCTTCGACGAGGTGACCGTGCTCCGCGCGGACATCCCCGGCACCGACGAGCAGGGTCAGCCCGCGGTGCTCGCGACGCGCGCGGCACGGAACGGCAAGCCGACGATCCTCCTCTACGCCCACCACGACGTGCAGCCCCCGGGGGACGACGCCCTGTGGGAGACGCCGCCGTTCGAGCCCACCGTGCGGGACGGCCGCCTGTACGGCCGCGGCGCCGCAGACGACAAGGCGGGGATCATGGCGCACATCGGGGCGATCCGCGCGGTCGCGGAGGTGCTCGGTGACGACCTCGACCTCGGCATCGCGATGTTCATCGAGGGGGAGGAGGAGTACGGTTCGCGGTCCTTCGCCCAGTTCCTCTCCGACAACAAGGACGCCCTCCGCGCCGACGCGATCGTGGTCGCGGACTCCGGCAACTGGGACTCGGTCACGCCCGGCCTGACCGTCTCGCTCCGTGGCAACGCGCGCTTCACCATGAAGGTGCGCACGCTCGACCACGCCTCGCACTCCGGGATGTTCGGCGGAGCGGTGCCCGACGCCATGATGGCGACCGTGCGGCTCCTCGCCACACTGTGGCACGAGGACGGCTCCGTCGCCGTCGAGGGGATGACGGCGCGAGACGCCGAGACCCCTGAGTACACCGAGGAGACGCTGCGCGACGAAGCCGGGCTCCTGCCGGGGACCACGCCCATCGGCGACGGCACGATCCTCAGCCGCATCTGGAACAAGCCCTCCGTCACGGTCATCGGCATCGATGCGACGAGCGTCGCCGCGGCCTCGAACACGCTGCTCCCTGAGGTGTCCGTGGTCATCAGCGCCCGTGTGGCCCCCGGCCAGTCCGGCCAGGACGCGTACGAGGCTCTCGAGCGTCACCTCCGCGCACACGCGCCCTTCGGCGCCGAGCTGACCTTCTCCGACGTGGACCTCGGCAACCCCTTCCTCGTGGACACGAGCGGGTGGGCCGTCGCGCTCACCAGGGATGCCATGCGGGACGGGTACGGTGTGCCCCCGGTGGACCTCGGTGTCGGCGGGTCGATCCCGTTCATCGCGGATCTCGTGCGGGAGTTCCCCGAGGCGCAGATCCTCGTCACCGGCGTGGAGGATCCGCACTCCCGCGCGCACAGCCCCAACGAGTCGCTGCATCTGGACACCTTCCGGCACGCCGTGGCGACCGAGGCGCTGCTGCTCGCCCGTATGAACGCGCGTGAGATCTGAGCCTTCCGTCCCCACCGGCGGTAGAATCGTCCAAGAGCCCGTACCCGGCCCGTCATGAGGAGCGACATGAGCGACACCATCCTGTCCGCAGAGACCACCAGCGCACACGGCGTCAAGCTGACGGACGCCGCCGCCACGAAGGTGAAGAACCTCCTGGAGCAGGAGGGCCGCGACGACCTGCGTCTGCGCGTCGCCGTGCAGCCCGGCGGCTGCTCGGGCCTGATCTACCAGCTCTACTTCGACGAGCGATTCCTCGAGGGTGACGAGACGGTCGACTTCGACGGCGTCGAGGTCATCGTCGACAACATGAGCGTTCCCTACCTCGACGGCGCCTCGATCGACTTCAAGGACACCATCTCGGAGCAGGGCTTCACGATCGACAACCCGAACGCGGCGGGCAGCTGCGCCTGCGGCGACAGCTTCCACTGACACGTTCTTCCCGCGAACGGCCGTCGTCACCTCGCGTGACGGCGGCCGTTCCGCTTCTCAACCTGCATGGTTGGCATGAATCAGGTGTGAGGTTGCTCTAGACTTGAACATGCCTTGTCCGCGATCTGAAAGGTGCATCGTGCCCTCGAAACGCCGCCTTCGTTGGGCCGCACTCCCTGTGGGAGTTGTGGCAGCTGTGGCTCTGGCGGGATGTACTCCCACCGAGCTGAACGGCTTTCTTCCGGGCTTCGTGGACGGTGGTCCGGCAGCAACCAACCAGACGGAGCGCGTGTCGTCCCTCTGGGTGAACTCCTGGATCGTTCTCCTCGCGGTCGGCGTCGTCACCTGGAGCCTCATGGCCTGGGCTGCGATCGCGTACCGCCGGCGCAAGGGCCAGACCGGCCTCCCGGTGCAGATGCGCTACAACATGCCGATCGAGATCTTCTACACGATCGTGCCGCTCATCCTCGTGCTGGGCATGTTCTTCTTCACGGCTCGCGATCAGACCGAGATCGAGACGAAGTGGGATGACCCCGACGTCGAGATCACCGCGATCGCCAAGCAGTGGGCGTGGGACTTCCAGTACAACGGTGAGACCGAAGAGGACACCGTCTGGACGATGGGCATCCAGGCCCAGCCGGACGCGGCAGGCAACATCGACCAGTCCGAGCTGCCGACGCTGGTGCTCCCGGTCGACCAGAAGGTCACGATCAACCTCCAGTCGCGCGATGTCATCCACTCCTTCTGGATCATCGACTTCCTCTACAAGAAGGACATGTTCATCGGGAAGGACAACTCCTGGTCCTTCATCCCCACCCGCGAGGGCGAGTACGCCGGCAAGTGCGCCGAGCTCTGCGGCGAGTACCACTCGATGATGCTCTTCAACGTGAAGGTCGTCTCGCAGGACGAGTACGACGCCTACCTCGAGTCCCTCGAGGAAGAGGGCAACACCGGGGACATCACCGACGCGTACGACCGTCTCTCGAACCTCCCCGGCACCTCCGGGAAGACCGAAACCGAGGAAGGAGAGGAGTAAGCCATGTCGACCACTGAAGCTCCTCGCACCGACGAGGCACCCCGCTCCCGTCCCACCACCCTGCCCGCGCGCCAGGCCGCTCTGATGAGCTCCTCGCGAGTGGAGCAGAAGGGCAACATCGTCGTCAAGTGGATCACTTCCACGGACCACAAGACGATCGGGTACATGTACCTCATCGCCTCGGTGATGTTCTTCCTCCTCGGTGGCGTGATGGCGCTTGTCATCCGTGCTGAGCTGTTCGCGCCGGGGATGCAGATCGTCCCGACGAAGGAGCAGTACAACCAGCTGTTCACGATGCACGGCACGATCATGCTGCTGATGTTCGCGACGCCGCTGTTCGCCGGCTTCGCCAACGCGATCCTGCCGCTGCAGATCGGTGCTCCGGACGTCGCCTTCCCGCGTCTGAACGCCTTCGCGTTCTGGCTGTTCCTGTTCGGCTCGACCATCGCGGTCGCCGGCTTCCTCACCCCGCAGGGTGCGGCCTCGTTCGGCTGGTTCGCCTATCAGCCGTTGGCCAACGCGTCGTTCTCGCCAGGAGCGGGCGGAAACCTGTGGATGCTCGGTCTCGGCATCTCGGGCTTCGGCACGATCCTCGGTGCGGTGAACTTCATCACGACGATCATCACGATGCGGGCTCCGGGTATGACGATGTGGCGCATGCCGATCTTCAGCTGGAACACGCTCATCACCAGCCTGCTGATCCTGATGGCCTTCCCGGTCCTGGCCGCGGCGATCTTCGCCGCCGCCGCCGACCGTGTGCTCGGTGCCCACATCTACGATCCGCAGAACGGCGGAGTCCTGCTCTGGCAGCACCTGTTCTGGTTCTTCGGCCACCCCGAGGTCTACATCATCGCGCTGCCGTTCTTCGGCATCGTCTCCGAGATCTTCCCGGTGTTCAGCCGCAAGCCGATCTTCGGATACAAGACCCTCGTCTACGCGACGATCGCCATCGCCGCGCTGTCCGTGGCCGTGTGGGCGCACCACATGTACGTCACCGGCTCGGTGCTCCTGCCGTTCTTCGCCCTGATGACGATGCTCATCGCGGTGCCGACGGGTGTGAAGATCTTCAACTGGATCGGCACGCTCTGGCGAGGTTCGGTGACTTTCGAGACGCCGATGGTGTTCGCACTGGGCTTCCTCGTCTCGTTCGTCTTCGGTGGTCTCACCGGTGTGATCCTCGCGGCCCCGCCGCTGGACTTCCACCTCAGCGACTCGTACTTCGTCGTGGCGCACTTCCACTACGTGGTGTTCGGCACGGTGGTGTTCGCCATGTTCGCCGGCTTCTACTTCTGGTGGCCGAAGTGGACGGGCCGCATGCTCAACGAGCGTCTCGGCTACGTGCACTTCTGGATGCTATTCGTGGGCTTCCACATGACCTTCCTCATCCAGCACTGGCTCGGTGTCGACGGCATGGTCCGGCGCTACGCGGATTACTCCGCGGCGGACGGTTGGACCTGGCAGAACCAGGTCTCCACGATCGGCGCGATCATCCTGGGTGCCTCGATGCTGCCGTTCTTCCTGAACGTCTGGATCACGGCACGCAAGGCGCCCAAGGTCACGGTGAACGACCCGTGGGGTTACGGCGCCTCGCTCGAGTGGGCCACCTCGTGCCCGCCGCCGCGGCACAACTTCACGTCGATCCCGCGCATCCGTAGCGAGCGTCCGGCCTTCGACCTGAACCACCCGGAGGCCGCGGAGTTCGCGACCACCGCACCCGGCGAGCGAGAGGGCCACTGAGTCATGCGCGACAACGTCATCATCTGGTGGGTCCTGACCGCGTTCTTCGCCCTCGTCGGCGTCGTCTACACCGGCTGGAACATCCTGGCTCACCCCGGCCTTCCGCTCGTGAACCAGATCGAGTGGGTCGGCACGGTCGCACTGTTCTTCTCGGCCTTCATGGGCGCCATGGTCGCGTTCTACCTCGACCGGACGCACAAGGCGCAGAACGGCGAGCTGCCTGAGGACATCCTCACGTCGGACATCGACGACGGCGACCCCGAGCTCGGCGAGTTCAGCCCGTGGTCCTGGTGGCCGCTGGTCCTCGCGGCATCGGCCGGCGTGTTCGTCGTGGGCCTCGCGGTCGGGCACTTCCTCCTCCCGATCGGTCTGGCCATCTTCGTGGTCGCCATCGTCGGCTGGGTCTACGAGTACTACCGCGGTAACTTCGCCCGCTGAGTCCCCGCACACGAGGAAGGCCCCCGGATCACTCCGGGGGCCTTCCTCGTTTGGGCGCCGTGGTCAAGCCCGGGTACGGATCCGGGGGATGCCGGTGAGCGGGTCGATCGGGCGATGGTGCACGCCGTCGGCGTCTTCGACGGGGTACCCCTCGCGGACCCAGTACTCGAAGCCGCCGATCATCTCGCGCACGCGATAGCCGAGGCGCGCGAACTCGAGCGCACCGCGCACACCACCGTTGCACCCCGGGCTCCAGCAGTACACGACCACGTCGGCGTCGCGGGGGATCTCTCGCGGCGCCCGGTCCGCGATCTCGCTGTGGTGCATGTGGACGGCTCCGGCGACGCGCCCCTGAGCCCATGCTTCGGTCGAGCGCACGTCGACCACGACGAGGGGGCGGCCAGCGGCGCGATCAGCATGGACGTCGCTCGGGTCGGTCTCATAGGCGAGGCGGGCAGCGAAGTAGTCGGTACGGTCGATCATGAGTTCAGATTACGGAACGTGGGCGCCGCACGGATGAGTGTTCCCGTCGCGCATCGCACGAATCCTGCCGATCCTCCTCAGAGCGTTGCGGTCATCTGGATCCGACGGCCGTGGACGGAGAGGTTCAGCCGTTCTTCGACGCCGACGAGTGCGCGCAGGAAGTCGGTGTCCGGCGCGGACTCCTCGAAGCCGCACCGGGCGTAGAAGGGGGCGTTCCATGGCACGTCCGCGTAGGTGCGCAGGGTGAGGCGCCGATGGCCTCGACGTCGTGCCTCCTCCTGAGCGGCCACCACCAGCGCGCGGCCGACGCCGCGGCGGGCGTGCTCCGGGCGCACGGAGAGCTGCTCCAGGTGCGCCTCCCCGTCCACCTCGAGGACGTGCGCGAATCCGACGGGCGTCGAGGGATGGTCGGCCTGCTCGTCGGCGGGGGAGGGGAGGGCCGCCACCAGGACGAACCCCGGGGCATCCTGGCGTTCCTCGTTCGAGGTGGGGGGTGGCCACGACCGCGCCCCGAAACGCTCGATCAGGATGAGGTCGGCGGCGCGCTCGAGCTCTTCGAGAACGACGTGGTCGGCGGCGGTCGCGAAGCGGATGAGCGGCCTCATGCGCGGTCTGCCGGGAGTGCCGCGATCGCCTCGATCTCGACGAGCTGCTCGTCGTAGCCCAGCACCGTCACGCCGAGGAGCGTGCTGGGGACCTCGTGAGCGCCGAAGGCCGCATGGATGACGTCCCAGGCCGTGACGAGGTCCTGCTGCGCGGAGGAGGCCACCAGGACCCGCGTACTGATGACATCCGTCAGGGTGGCACCGGCGGCCTGGAGAGCCTGCTCCAGGGTCTCCACGCATCGTGCGGCTTGCGCCGCGTAGTCGCCCGGAGCCATGGTCGTGCCGTCGTCCTCGAGGGGGCAGGCTCCGGCGAGGAAGACGAGACGGGCGTCCGCGGGTGCGGTGGCTGCATAGGCGTAGGGGGCATCGGCGAGCTGGGGTGCGTGGAGGAGACGGACGACGGATGACATGATTCGATCCTCTCATCGGGGCGAACGACGAAGGCCCCGTCCGAGCGGACGGGGCCTTCGCGAGGGGGAGTGACGATTACTCGTCGTCCTCCGACTTCTTCTTCCGAGGCTTCTTGACCGGCTCGGTGGAGATCACCGTGCTGGGCGTGTTCGGAGTCTCGTCGACGTGCGTCTCGTCGACAGTGAGCGGGGCGTCGGGGAAGCCGGCACGCTCATGAGCGCCCTGGATCTCTGCGACCTCCGCCGCCTCGTTGCCCTCGGTGACGTGGTGCTGGTGAGCGTCCGCGGCATCGATCTCGGCCTGCGTGAGCGGGGCGAGGCGATCCTCGAAGAACCAGCGCGACATCGCGGAGCGGAGGTTCTCCGTCCACGGGATGCGGCCCTTCGCGTTCGGACGGACGACGAGCGGCTCGTAACCGTCGACGTCGATGAGCTTCCAGCGGTCGTACTTGTCGACCGGCTGGTGCACCTCGATGAACTCGCCGCCGGGGAGACGCACGATGCGGCCCGACTCGAAGCCGTGCAGGACGATCTCGCGGTCCTTCTTCTGGAGCGCGATGCAGATGCGCTTCGTGACGAAGTAGCCGATGATCGGGCCGAGGAACAGCAGCGCCTGCAGCGTGTGGATCACGCCCTCCATGGTGAGCATGAAGTGCGTCGCGATGAGGTCGGACGAGGCCGCCGCCCACAGGACCGCGTAGAAGATGACGCCGGCGACGCCGATCGCGGTGCGGGTGGCCGCGTTGCGCGGGCGCTGGGCGATGTGGTGCTCACGCTTGTCACCGGTTACCCACGCCTCGATGAAGGGGTAGATCGCGACGATGACGATGAACAGGCCGAGCACGGCGACCGGGGCCAGGATGCCGAACGACCAGGTGTGGTCGAGGAACACGATGTCCCAGTTCGACGGCGCCAGACGGAGCGCGCCGTCCGCGAAGCCGATGTACCAGTCGGGCTGCGTACCCGCCGAGACGGGGGAGGGGTCGTACGGTCCGTAGTTCCAGATCGGGTTGATCTGGAAGAACGTCGCGATCAGCACGATGGTGCCGAAGACGATGAACAGGTAGCCGCCCATCTTGGACATGTAGACCGGCATCATCGGGTAGCCCACGACGTTGTCGTTCGTGCGGCCGGGGCCGGCGAACTGCGTGTGCTTGTTGATGATCATGAGCATCAGGTGCACGGCGATGAAGGCGATGACCAGCATCGGCAGCAGCAGGATGTGCAGGGTGTACAGGCGTCCGACGATGTCGGTACCGGGGAACTCGCCGCCGAAGAGGAGGAACGAGGTCCAGGTGCCGATCAGCGGGAGACCCTTGATCATGCCGTCGATGATCCGGAGGCCGTTACCCGAGAGCAGGTCGTCGGGGAGTGAGTAGCCGGTGAAGCCCTCCGCCATCGCGAGGATGAACAGCACGAAGCCGATCACCCAGTTGAGCTCGCGCGGCTTGCGGAACGCACCCGTGAAGAACACGCGGAGCATGTGCACACCGATGCCGGCGATGAACACCAGCGCGGCCCAGTGGTGGATCTGGCGGACCAGCAGACCGCCGCGGAGGTCGAACGAGATGTGCAGCGTCGACTCGAGGGCCGAGGACATCGCGATGCC
This sequence comes from Microbacterium meiriae, assembly GCF_032364335.1. Classification (NCBI taxonomy): domain Bacteria; kingdom Bacillati; phylum Actinomycetota; class Actinomycetes; order Micrococcales; family Microbacteriaceae; genus Microbacterium; species Microbacterium meiriae. The sequence continues at coordinate 2,234,260 of NZ_CP133984.1, read as the reverse complement.
GCGCATGGGGGCGTACGCGCCGGTGTAGTGGGTCTCCACCATGGAGGCCTGGAAGAAGAACGTCAGGAAGGTTCCGGAGAGGAACACGACGACGAAGCTCCAGAGCGCGATCTCACCGAGCATGAACGACCAGTGGTCGGGGAAGATCTTGCGACCGAGCTCCTTGACGAAGCCCGAGAGGCTGGTGCGCTCATCGATGTAGTTCGACGCGGCGCCGACGAAACGGCCGCCGAGAGGCGCCTTGGTGTCCTTCTCGTCCTTGGACAGCGTTGCGGTGCTCAATGGCGCTCCCAGAAGCTCGGGCCGACGGGTTCGGTGAAGTCGCTGCGTGCGATGAGGTAGCCCTCGTCGTCCACGGTGATGGGCAGCTGGGGCAGCGGCCGGGCGGCCGGGCCGAAGATGACCTTCGCGTGGTCCGTGACGTCGAACTGCGACTGGTGGCACGGGCACAGCAGGTGGTGGGTCTGCTGCTCGTACAGCGCGACGGGGCAGCCGACGTGCGTGCAGACCTTGGAGTAGGCGACGATGCCGTCGTAGGACCAGTCCTTGCGGTCCTCGGCCTCGATGAGCTGCTCAGGGCGGAGGCGCATCATCAGCACGATGGCCTTGGCCTTCTCCTCGAGGTAGCCCTCGTCGTGCCCGAGCTCCGCGAGGTCCTCGGGGATGACGTGGAAGGCGGAGCCGAGCGTCACGTCCGCTGCGCGGATGGGGGTGCCGTCCGGGTCGCGCACCAGGCGCATGCCCTCGTCCCACATCGTGTGCTTCAGCAGCGCGACCGGGTCGCCCGCGGTGGGGTCGTCCGGCGTCGAGTGCGGAGCGAGGCCGCGGAACAGCGTCACGCCGGGGATGATCGACGCCACGATCGCGGCGAACAGCGAGTTGCGGATCATCGTGCGGCGTCCGAACCCGGACTCCTCGTTCGCGTCGGAGAACGCCTTGATGGCGGCCTCACGCGTGGAGTCCTTGCCCCGGGTGGGGTGGCGGTGCTCGATGAACTCCTTGTCGGACATCAGCGCCTTGGACCAGTGGATGGCACCGATTCCGAGGGCCAGCAGCGCGAGCGCGATGCCGAGACCGATGAAGAGGTTGTTCTGACGGATGTCGATGAGCGCGCCACTCTCGATCGGGAACAGCATGTAGGCGGCGACCGCCCAGATGCTCCCGGCGAGGGACAGGTAGAACAGCGTGTAGACGGTGCGGACCGCGGTCTTCTCGGCGCGCGGGTCCTTGTCGGTCATCCGCTCACGGTGCGGCGGAAGACCCGGGTTCTGCACGGGATCGCTGACTGCGACACCCAGCCCCGGAGAGGGCTGGTAGGCCCTGTCAAGAGCCTGCGAGTCGTCGTCGTGTGCCATGGTGCTCCTCGTACGTTCCTCTTCGATGAATAAGCGTCAGTTGGACTTCGCCGTGATCCACACGGTGATGGCGACCAGAGCGCCGATACCGAAGATCCACACGAACAGGCCCTCGGAGACCGGTCCGAGCGAGCCGAGGGAGAAGCCGCCGATCTGGACGGACTGCTGCTGGAAGAGCAGAGCCGAGATGATGTCGCGCTTGTCCTCGTCGGACAGGTTCATGTCGCCGAAGACCGGCATGTTCTGCGGGCCGGTGACCATGGCGGCGTAGATGTGCAGCGCGCTGGTCTCGGTGATCGCCGGAGCGTACTTGCCCTCGGTCAGTGCGCCACCGGCGGCGGCCACGTTGTGGCACATCGCGCAGTTGACGCGGAAGAGCTCGGCGCCGTGCGCCACGTCGCCCTCGCCGTCGAGGATCTTCTCGGAGGGGAACTCCGGTCCGGGGGCCTCGGACTGCACGTAGGCCGCCATCGCGAGGATCTGCTCCTCGGTGAACTGCGGCTCCTTCTGGGGGGCCTGCGGTCCCTGCATCTGCAGCGGCATGCGGCCGGTCGACACCTGGAACTCGACCGCGAGCTCGCCGACGCCGTAGAGGCTCGGGCCGTTGGGGGTGCCCTCCAGGTCGAGGCCGTGGCAGGTGGCGCAGTTGGCCGTGAACAGCTTCTCGCCGTCCTCGACCGTCAGCTGCGTCGATGCCGTGGGCGCGTCGTTGGCGGCGAATGCCGCGGTCGCACCCGCGTACACAGCGCCGGTGATCATGAGGCCTGCTCCGATGAGCGCGGCCGCCGCCAGTGGGCTGCGACGACCGCTCGAACGGCGCTTCTTCTCTCGTGCCATCTCGGGGATCAGCTCCGCTCTTATTTCAGGAAGTAGATAACGAAGAACAGCACGATCCAGACGACGTCGACGAAGTGCCAGTAGTAGGACACCACGATCGAGGAGGTCGCCTCCTTGTGCCGGAAGTTCTTGACGGCGTACGCGCGGCCGATCACCAGGAGGAACGCGACGAGTCCGCCGGTGACGTGGAGGGCGTGGAAGCCGGTGGTCAGGTAGAAGGCCGAGGCGTAGGCGTCAGCCTGGATGGGCATGCCCTCCGCGACCAGCTGTGCGTACTCCCAGACCTGGCCGGAGACGAAGATCGCGCCCAGGGCGAAGGTGAGGAAGAACCACTCGACCATGCCCCAGCCGAACAGGCGACGGCGGCCGGCGCCGTTCTTCTGTCCCTTGCCGATCTTGTACGGCTGCAGGTCCTCCGCCGCGAACACACCCATCTGGCAGGTGAACGAGGAGAGCACGAGGATCGCCGTGTTCACTGCCGCGAAGGGGACGTTCAGGAGCTCGGTACGGTCGGCCCACAGCTCGGGTGAGGTGCTGCGGAGGGTGAAGTAGATCGCGAAGAGTCCCGCGAAGAACATCACCTCGCTGCCGAGCCACACAATGGTGCCGACAGCTACCGGGTTGGGCCGCTTGATGGTTCTCGCCGCCGGGGCATACGTCGCTGAGGTCGTCACCCCTCCATTATGGCCGATCCGCGAGCGTGATTCTTGCACCCCCGCCCCTCGATTCGCCCGTCGATGACTTAGGGGACCCTAAGAAAACACTGCGAATACCCGGTGAATACGCGGGAAACGCCGCACGTTCGGTGTCTGCGCGCCCGCCCGGATCGCACTGCACGTTTTCTCCGCGCCGATAGGATCGCACACATGGCTGATTCCCTGACCTGGTCCGACGTGCTCACTTCTCTCCTGGAGCGTCGCGACCTCAGCGTCTGGGAGTCCACCTGGGCCATGCGGCAGATCATGCAGGGTGGGGTCTCCGAGGCGCAGCTCGCGGGGTTCCTCGTGGCGCTGCGCGCGAAGGGCGAGACGATCGACGAGATCGTCGGCTTCCGTGACGCCATCCTCGAAGCGGCCGTGCCGCTTCCGGTCTCCCCGAATGTGCTGGACATCGTCGGCACGGGTGGGGACCGCGTGGGTACGGTGAACGTCTCGACGACGGCGGCCGTGATCATCGGCGCGACCGGCATCCCGGTGGTCAAGCACGGGAATCGGGCGGCGAGTTCCGCCTCCGGCTCCTCCGACGTCCTCGGTGCGCTCGGCCTCGAGCTCTCGCTCGACCCGGCGGCCGTCGCCTCGATCCTCGACCGGACAGGCATCACCTTCGCCTGGGCCGGGGCCTTCCATCCCGGGTTCAAGCACGCGGGTGCCGTCCGGTCGCAGCTCGGCGTGCCGACCGTGTTCAACATGCTCGGTCCGCTGTGCAACCCGGCGCGCGCGGAGGCGAACGCGGTCGGCGTGGCACAGATGGAGCGAGTGCCGCTGATCACCGGCGTCTTCCGCACGCGGGGGGCCACGGCGCTGGTGTTCCGCGGCGACGACGGCCTGGACGAGCTGACGACCACAGGGCACAGCAGGATCTGGGAGGTCACCCGCGGGGACATCCATGAACACGATCTCGACCCGCGCGACCTGGGCATCCCCCTCGCCGACCTGTCCGACCTCATCGGCGGGTCTCCCGCCCACAACGCGGACGTGCTCCGGCGGACGCTCGCGGGGGAGCAGGGGCCCGTCCGGGACATCGTGCTCCTGAACGCCGCCGCCGGGATCGTCGCCTTCGAGCTCTCCCAGGACGCGACCCAGGTGCAGCGGCCGATCCTCGAGCGCCTCCGCGACGGGCTCGCCCGTGCATCCGCTGCCGTGGACGACGGGAGTGCACTGGCCAAGCTCGACCAGTGGATCGGCGTGAGCCGCGAGCTGGCCGCCCCTCAGGAGTGACCATGGATCCGGTCGACGCGCTGCTCGAGATCGCCTCGCTGCTGGAGCGGGAGCGGGCGTCACGCTACCGGGCCAAGGCCTTCCGTCAGGCGGCCGCGACATTCCAGGACCTCCCTGCCGATGTGCAGGACGACCCGACCCGTCTTCGGGCGGCCAAGGGCATCGGCGAGTCGACCTTCGCCGTCATCCGGCAGGCTCAGGCCGGTGACGTGCCGGAGTATCTGATCGAACTGCGCGGGGACGTCGAGCCTGAGCGGGTGTCTGCGCTCCGTGGAAAGCTGCGCGGGGACCTGCACGCTCACACCGAGTGGTCAGACGGGACGACCTCCATCGAGGTGATGGCCGCCGCAGCCCGCGCGCAGGGGCATGAGTACCAGGCCATCACGGATCATTCGCCGCGCCTCCGCGTGGCCCGAGGTCTCTCGGTGGAACGGCTGCGTGAGCAGATCCCGCAGGTGCGGGCGCAGTCGGGGGACGGATTCACGTTGCTCGCCGGCATCGAGGTGGACATCCTCGAAGACGGCGCCCTCGATCAGGACGACGCCGTGCTCGCTGAGCTGGATGTGGTCGTCGCCTCCGTGCACTCGAAGCTGCGCATGGACGGCCGGGCGATGACGAAGCGGATGATCGCCGCGGTGTCGCATCCGCGGGTGAACGTCCTCGGGCATTGCACGGGTCGTCTCGTGCAGGGGGACCGTGGCACGCGCCCGCCTTCGGCCTTCGACGCCGCGGCCGTCTTCGCGGCCTGTGCGGAGAACGGGGTCGCCGTGGAGATCAACTCCCGTCCCGAGCGTCAGGATCCGCCGGACGAGCTCATCGCGATCGCGCTCGACGCCGGGTGCCTGTTCTCCATCGATTCCGACGCACACGCCCCCGGCCAGTTGTCGCTCCTGGACCACGGAGCCGAGCGGGCGGAGCGTGCCGGGGTGCCGGCATCACGCATCGTCACCACGTGGGGCCTGTCGCGTCTGCTCGCCTGGGCGGAGTGACGGGCGCCCTCGTCAGGCGTCCGCGACCGCCTTCGCCGCCTCGGTGACCGCGGTGACGGCGCGGGCCATGGAGCTGCCGAGGTTCCAGCGCTCGGCGAGGGCCGTGGCCGCCTCGGCCTCGTCCGGCGTGAGGGCATGCAGGGCGACACCCGGGGCGGTGATCGGGAGCGACGTGGCGACGGCGACGACGGTCGGAGCGACGTCCAGGTAGGCCTGCGCGTCGAGGATCTTCGCGCGGATGCCCGCGCTCATGCCCTCACCCGCGTCCGCGGCCTCGCGGATACCGAGCAGATCGCCGTGCTTCTGCAGGAGCGTGGCGGCCGTCTTCTCGCCGATGCCGGCGACACCGGGGAGCCCATCCGACGCGTCCCCGCGCATCGTCGCGAAGTCCGCGTACTGCGTCGGCAGGACACCGTACTTCGTGACGACCGTCGCGTCCGTGACGAGTTCGAGATTGCTCATGCCGCGGGCCGTGTAGATCACCCGGACGTCCCGGGCATCGTCGACGAGCTGGAAGAGGTCGCGATCGCCGGTCACGATGTCGACCGGCATCGTCGCGTTCGTCGCGAGGGTGCCGATCACATCGTCCGCCTCATGCTCGGCGACGCCGACGATGGGGATGCCGATGGCGGCGAGCGTCTCCCGGATCAAGGGGATCTGCGCCTCCAGCGGGTCGGGGACCTCCTCGACGTCCGGCGCACCGGTGACGACCTCGACCACGCGGTGCGTCTTGTAGCTGGGGATGAGGTCGACCCTCCACTGCGGACGCCAGTCGTCATCCCAGCACGCCACGACGTGGGTCGGCTGGTAGGTCGTCACCAGCTTGGCGATCATGTCCAGCAGGCCGCGTGCGGCGTTGATCGGGGACCCGTCCGGGGCTGTGACCTTGTCGGGCACCCCGTAGAACGCGCGGAAGTAGAGGCTGGCGGTGTCGAGCAGCATGAGGCGTTCGGCGCGGGTCATGGATTCAGGGTAGAGCGTGTCCCATCGGGCGCTCAGCAGCCGGCCGCCGCGGGTCGTTCCTCACACGTCCGCGCCACGAGCGCGGTGGTCGCCTCGTAGATGCGGATGTCCTGGGACGCTCCCTCTATCGACAGCTCACCGGGAACCGCGAACCAGCCGCCGCCGACGTCGACCTGCGCCGTGTACGCGACCGTGGTCCTCGTCGAATAGGTGCCCCGTCGCGCATAGGTATAGCTCGTCTCGGTCGGCGTGAACGGCGCCTGCCCGAGCATCGACCAAGTGCGACCGCCGTCGGGCGTCACCGCCGTCGTGCCGTCGCCGTGGTCGAAGACGACGCGAACGGGCGTGAAACGCACCGTCACGGGCCGGTCGAGGAGTGTGCCGGTCGCCGTGTGTGCGGCGACGGTCGCCACGAAGTTGGTCGGCATCCCCACGACGCCCACGTTGCCCGGCTCGGCCGTCGTGGTCACGGGGGTGGGTGCGAACTGCGCGACATCCTCGATCGTGAGCGGCGTCCCGGACTCCTCCGTCACCCGCACCGCGTACATCCCGCACGATCGGCTCAGCACCGTGTCGGTCCGGCACGCCTTGCTTTCCGCCTCGGGGACCGCAGGGGACCTACGGTTCGAATGCGTCCATGGATCGGAAGGGTGAGTCGCGGCGGAGACGCTCACGGTCGAACCGTCCGTCCCCGCTAGGAAATCTGAGAATCCCGGCGAATCGGCCCCAGAAGCGAACTGCACTAAGAGCATGATCACGACTACGAACCTGGGCACGAAGCATCCTCAATCCGGTTTGCAGTGTCGACAGTGAGAACTCCGTGCGGATGCGCCAGCAACAAGAGCTCCAGAGCGTAGGCACTGGGACGGTCGGGAGAAACGCCAGAGGTGCCGTCTTGGTTTGTGATTCGGACCTTCGACACATCTAGGCATGCAGATGCGCGGATGCGTTCGAACGGGGGCTCGCTTTCTTCCCCCTCAAAGAAGATGATGCTTGTCTTCCCCGCCAGTACTTGCCCTTCCGCGTGCATCCGCGAGAAGTTCTTTCGATCCGATGCCTCCACCCCGCCACTGGACAGCTCAAACAACGGCTCGAACGTCGATGGGTCTCGGGTGTCGACGCGATTGAGGGCGTCGATGTATTCGGAGAAGGTGGCCTCGGCGGCGGCGAAGGCCTCTTCTTCGGACGAGAACGCGGGGGAGGGAGTCGGCGTGGGCTCCGGAGTGGGGGTGCACCCGGAGAGCATCGAGACGCCGACTGCCAGCGTGGCGAGCAGGCGGAAAGCGGTGGGCGAGATCACCGGGCCACCGTATGCGGAATGCCGAGCTCGCTGCCGACGTTATCCACAGAGCGGCTGCGAGGAATCGGCTCCTTCATAGGGCGGCAACTTCTGGTAGCCTGAACTGTCACTCGTGGCGTGTACACGCATGCCCAGGTGACGAACACACCACAATCCACCTGCTGCGAAGCACATCCCGACCGTGCGCGGTCATGCTCCGCAGCCCGAGTATCCATTCACAAGGACAACCCACTACATGACTACCGCAACGACCGCCCCGGCCACCAAGCAGGTCGCCATCAACGACATCGGATCTGCTGAGGACTTCCTGGCCGCGGTCGAGAAGACCCTGAAGTTCTTCAACGACGGCGACATCATCGAAGGCACGATCGTCAAGATCGACCGCGATGAGGTCCTGCTCGATGTCGGCTACAAGACCGAGGGTGTCATCCCCTCGCGCGAGCTCTCGATCAAGCACGACGTCGACCCCAACGAGGTCGTCAAGGTCGGCGACGAGGTCGAGGCCCTCGTCCTCCAGAAGGAGGACAAGGAAGGCCGCCTGATCCTCTCCAAGAAGCGTGCGCAGTACGAGCGCGCCTGGGGAGACGTCGAGAAGATCAAGGAGAACGACGGCGTCGTCACCGGTACGGTCATCGAGGTCGTCAAGGGTGGACTCATCGTCGACATCGGCCTCCGTGGCTTCCTCCCGGCCTCGCTCATCGAGCTGCGCCGCGTCCGCGACCTCACGCCGTACCTCGGCCAGGAGATCGAGGCGAAGATCCTCGAGCTCGACAAGAACCGCAACAACGTCGTCCTCAGCCGCCGTGCGCTCCTCGAGCAGACGCAGTCGGAGTCGCGCACCACGTTCCTGAACAACCTGCACAAGGGTCAGGTCCGCAAGGGTGTCGTGTCGTCGATCGTCAACTTCGGTGCGTTCGTCGACCTGGGCGGCGTGGACGGCCTCGTGCACGTCTCCGAGCTGTCCTGGAAGCACATCGAGCACGCCTCCGAGGTCGTCGAGGTGGGCCAGGAGGTCACCGTCGAGATCCTCGAGGTCGACCTCGACCGCGAGCGCGTCTCCCTGTCGCTGAAGGCGACGCAGGAGGACCCGTGGCAGGTCTTCGCCCGCACCCACGCGATCGGTCAGGTCACGCCGGGTAAGGTCACCAAGCTCGTTCCGTTCGGTGCGTTCGTCCGCGTCGCAGACGGCATCGAGGGCCTCGTCCACATCTCCGAGCTCTCCAGCAAGCACGTCGAGCTGGCCGAGCAGGTCGTGTCGGTCGGCGAAGAGGTCTTCGTCAAGGTCATCGACATCGACCTCGAGCGTCGTCGCATCTCGCTGTCGCTGAAGCAGGCCAACGAGTCGGTCGACCCCAACGGCACCGAGTTCGACCCGGCTCTGTACGGCATGCTCGCCGAGTACGACGAGAACGGCGAGTACAAGTACCCGGAGGGCTTCGACGCCGAGACCGGTGCGTGGAAGGAAGGCTTCGACGCCCAGCGCGAGGCATGGGAGCAGGAGTACGCTGCGGCCCAGGCTCGCTGGGAGGCGCACAAGGCTCAGGTCGCGAAGGCGGCCGAGGCCGAGGCTGCGGCCGGCGACGACTTCGGCGGCCAGTCCTTCTCGAGCGAGACGGCCGGCGCCGGCACGCTCGCCGACGACGAGGCTCTCGCGGCTCTGCGCGAGAAGCTTTCGGGCGGCAACTCCTAAGTAACACTCCGAAAAGGGTCGTCACCCCGCTTCACGGCGGGTGTGACGGCCCTTTTCGCATGCCCGGAACCCCGGGAAACCGCTGCGTGACGCAACGTTACGGCCGCATTCGTAACAATCCAGCGCCTCCGACACGATGGGGACATGACCGCCCTCCTGCCCGCTGCGTCGCGCACTGCCGAGGCCCCGAAGGGGTCGGGTTCCGCGCAGCCCGTCCGCCTCGACGGCATCGCGCGCTCGTTCCCGCTCGCGCAGGGCCGGCGAGAGGTGCTCCGCGGCATCGACCTCGACATCGCCGCCGGGGAGATCGTCGCCGTCGTCGGTCCGTCGGGGTGTGGGAAGTCCACGTTGCTGCGCCTCATCGGAGGCCTCGACGCTCCCACCACGGGCACGATCCGGCTCGACGGTTCGAGCGTCGCCGACGTGGACGAGCGCACCGCTGTCGCGTTCCAGGAGCCGCGGCTGCTTCCATGGCGCACGCTCGCCCAGAATGTCGAACTGGGACTGCCGCGCGGCACCGGCCGGGTCGCCGGACGGACACGTGTGCGTGAGCTGCTGCAGCTCGTCGGACTGGAGCACGCCGCCGACCAGCGCCCTCGTGAAGTCTCCGGCGGCATGGCCCAGCGCGCCTCGCTCGCCCGCGCTCTCGCCCGCAACCCCGGGGTGCTGCTGCTGGACGAGCCGTTCGGCGCGCTCGACGCCCTCACCCGTCTGCGCATGCACGACCTGCTGCTCAAGATCCACGCCGCCGAGCCCACCACGGTGCTGCTCGTGACCCACGACGTGGAGGAGGCTCTCTACCTCGCCGACCGCGTGCTGCTGCTGCGCACCGTCGGCGCGGGAGACGACGAGTCGTCCGTCGCGCGGACGGTCGACGTCCCCGGCGTCCGCCCCCGAGACCGCGCCGACCGCGGCCTCGCCGACCTGCGCGCCGAGCTCCTCGAAGGGCTCGGCGTCGACACGCACCACCACACCCCCGAGGAGAACCGATGAGCACCATCACCCGCCGCATCATCCCTGCGATCGCCGTCGCCGGGACGATGATGCTCGTCGCCACCGGCTGCGTCGCCGGCGAGAACGCGACGGCCGGCGCCGAGTCCACGCCCGCCGGGAGCGGCGAGTGGTCCGCCGACACGCTGTCCATCGACTTCGCGACCTACAACCCGCTCAGCCTCGTGATCCGCGACCAGGGCATCCTCGAGGACATCCTCGGCGACGACGTGACCGTCGAATGGGTGCAGTCCGCCGGGTCCAACAAGGCCAACGAGCTGCTGCGTTCCGGGTCGGTCGACGTGGGTTCGACGGCGGGCTCGGCCGCGCTGCTCGCTCGCGCCAACGGTTCCCCCATCCAGGTCATCGACATCTACTCCCAGCCCGAGTGGTCGGCCATCGTCGTCGGTCCCGACAGCGACATCACGTCGGTGGAGGACCTCAAGGGCGCGTCCGTCGCGGCCACCAAGGGCACCGACCCGTACTTCTTCCTCCTCCAGGCGCTGGAGGAGGGTGGGCTGTCGCTCGCGGACGTCGAGGTGCAGAACCTCCAGCACGCGGACGGGCGGGCCGCGCTCGACGGCGGGTCCGTCGACGCGTGGGCGGGTCTCGACCCCATCATGGCCGCTGCGGAGCAGGAGTCGGGCGACACGCTCATCTACCGCAACGTCGACTTCAACACCTACGGTTTCCTCAACGCGACCGAGGACTTCATCGACAACCACCCGGATCTCGCACAGGCCGTCGTCGACGCCTACGAGGAGGCGCGCGTCTGGGCGCTCGAGCACCCGGAGGAGACGGCCGCCCTGCTCGCCGACGTCGCTGGCATCGACCTCGAGGTCGCGACAACGGTGATCCAGGAGCGGTCGAACCTCGACGTGAGCGGCGTCCCCGGTGACGACCAGCTCGCCGTTCTCGAGAAGATCGCGCCGGTGCTCGTCGAGTCCGGCGATGTGCAGGGCGGTCAGGCATCGGTCGACAAGGCGCTCTCCAGCATCATCAACGACACCTTCGCGACGAAGGCGGGCGCAAGCGAGTGACCGGTTTCGAGGAGCGGGTGGTCGTCCCGGCGGAATCGCGGGACGCGCTCGAGTTCGCGAAGGGTGCTCCCCGCGGGAGGCCCGGGGGAGCACGGCGTGGCCTGCCGCCTATCGTGCGGATCCTCGGGGGCTTCCTGCTCCCCGCCGTGATCCTCATCGCCTGGCAGGTGGTCACGACGGCCGGGCTCATCGAGCCGTACCGACTCCCGACGCCCGGATCGGTCTTCCAGGCCGGAGTGGAACTCGCCGAGACAGGTCAGCTCTGGACCCACATCGCCATCTCGGTCCAGCGGGTGCTGCTCGGTTTCGCGATCGGCTCGGTCATCGGGCTCGCCGCGGCCGGCATCGTCGGACTCTCGCGGTGGGGTGACGTTCTGCTCAGTCCCACCCTCGCCGCCGTTCGCGCCGTCCCGTCGCTCGCCTGGGTGCCGCTGCTGATCCTGTGGATGCAGATCGGCGAGGAGTCCAAGGTGACCCTCATCGCGATCGGCGCGTTCTTCCCGGTCTACACGACGGTCGCCTCGGCACTGCGTCACGTGGACCCGCAGCTCGTCGAGGCGGGACGCTCGTTCAGCCTGCACGGCTGGTCGCTGTTCCGCACGGTCCAGCTCCCGGCCGTCGTGCCCTCCGTCGTCGCGGGGCTGCGTCTCGCGCTCGCGCAGGCATGGCTGTTCCTCGTGGCCGCCGAGCTCATCGCGTCGTCCATGGGGCTCGGGTTCCTGTTGACGGACTCGCAGAGCACCGGGCGTGTCGACCGTATCCTGCTCTCCATCGTGCTGCTGGCGCTGCTCGGCACGATCACCAACGGCGTGCTCGCACTGCTGGAGAAGTACCTGTTGCGGCGATGGACGTGACGATGACCGAGGCTCGGCTGCTGGAGGAACGGGTCTATCCTCCGTCGCCCGCGTTCCCCGATGCCAACGTGACCGCAGAAGCCTATGCTCGCGCGGCCGCTGATCCTGTGGCCTTCTGGGAAGATGCGGCCCGCCGGCTGGACTGGGTCGAGCCGTGGCGCCTCGTGCACGACTGGGAGCCGCCTCTCGACGGTGCGGTCCCCGCGGCGCGATGGTTTCTCGGCGGGCGGCTCAACGTCGCGGTGAACTGCGTCGATCGGCATGTCGATGCAGGACGCGGAGACAAGGTCGCCCTCCACTTCGAGGGGGAGCCGGGCGACCGGATCTCGGTGACCTACGCCGACCTGCAGCGTCGTGTGGCCCAGGCGGCGCACGCGCTCGAAGACCTCGGCATCCGACCGGGCGATCGCGTCGTGATCTACCTCCCCGTGCTCGTGGAGACCGTCGTCATCACGCTCGCGTGCGCGCGGATCGGAGCCGTCCACTCGCTCGTCTTCGGAGGGTTCTCGGCGGAGGCCGTGCGGTTCCGGCTCGAGGACACCGGGGCGAAGCTGCTCGTGACCAGCGACGGCCAGTTCCGGCGGGGGACGGCGACCGAGGTCAAGTCCGCCGCCGATGCCGCCGCTGCGGGACTGCCGGACCTCGAACACGTCCTCGTGCTCCGTCGTACCGGACAGGCCGTCCCGTGGACCGACGGTCGGGACGTGTGGTGGCACGACGTCGTCGACACAGCACCCACCGCGCATCAGGCTGAGGCTTTCGACGCCGAGCACCCGCTGTTCATCATCTACACCTCCGGCACGACAGGGAAGCCGAAGGGGCTCGTGCACACCTCCGGTGGCTACCTGACGCACGCGAGCTGGGCGCATTGGGCGCACTTCGACGCCAAACCGGATGACGTGCACTGGTGCACGGCCGACCTCGCCTGGGTCACCGCGCACACGTACGAGATCTACGGACCGCTGTCGAACGGGCTCACCCAGGTCATCTACGAGGGCACGCCGGACACTCCGCGTCGCGAGCGGCACCTGGAGATCATCGAGCGCTACGGCGTGACGGTCTACTACACGGCGCCGACGCTCATCCGGACGTTCATGACCTGGTTCGGCGACGAACTGCCGGGCGGACACGACCTGTCGAGCTTGCGGCTGCTCGGCACGGTGGGTGAGGCGATCAACCCGGAGGCCTGGGTGTGGTTTCGCCGGAACTTCGGGCGGGATGAGCTCCCCGTCATCGACACATGGTGGCAGTCGGAGACCGGTGCCGCGATGATCGCCCCCTTGCCCGGTGTCACGCCTCTGAAACCGGGCTCCGCGTCGATCCCTCTTCCCGGTATCGACGTCGCGGTCGTGGACGAGCGCGGCGACGAGGTGGCGCCAGGACGATCGGGAACGCTGGTGGTGCGGCGCCCGTGGCCGGGGATGGCACGGACCGTCTGGGGGAACCCGGAGCGCTACCGGGACGCGTACTGGTCCGCGTACGCCGGAGTGGGGGCGCACGGCGGCTACTACGTCGCGGGAGACGGAGCGACCCGCGACGCCGATGGCTTCATCTGGATCCTGGGGCGGCTCGACGACGTCGTGAACGTCTCCGGTCATCGCCTCTCGACGATCGAGATCGAGTCGGCGCTCGTGGCGCACGAGACGGTCGGCGAAGCCGGGTCCGCCGGTGTGGCGGACCCGGTCACCGGGCAGGCGGTCGTGGCGTTCGTCACCCCGTCCGGCCGGGCGGAGATCGACGCGCACGCGCTGCGCGCTGAGGTCGCCCGCTCGATCGGTCCTGTCGCGAAGCCGAAGCACATCGTCGTCGTGCCCGATCTGCCCAAAACGCGCTCGGGGAAGATCATGCGCCGCCTCCTCGCGCAGCTCTGGGACGCGGAACAGGATCGGCGGGCGGGACGGACCCCGCAGGCGCTCGGCGACACGACGTCACTGCAGAACCCCTGGGCCGTCGACGACATCGCCGGCGCTCTCGCCGCAGAATCGAGGACATCATGACCGACGACCATCGCTTCGGGTTCCGCACCCGCGCCCTTCACGCCGGGGGCACCCCGGACGCAGCCACCGGGGCGAGGGCGGTGCCGATCTATCAGACGACGTCGTTCGTCTTCGACGATGCAGCCGACGCCGGAAACCTCTTCGCGCTGCAGAAGTACGGCAACATCTACTCGCGTATCGGCAATCCCACGGTCGCCGCCCTGGAGGAGCGCCTGGCTTCGCTGGAGGGCGGCATCGGTGCGGTCGCGACCGCCTCCGGCATGAGCGCGGAGTTCATCACGTTCGCCGCCCTCGTGGGCGCGGGTGATCACGTCGTCGCCGCCGCGCAGCTCTACGGGGGCACGGTCACGCAGCTCGACGTGACACTGCGTCGCTTCGGCGTGGAGACGACCTTTGTCCGCTCCTCCGACCCGGCGGACTTCGCCGCGGCCGTCCGTCCCGAGACCAAGGTCGTCTACGTCGAGATGATCGGAAACCCCTCGGGCGAGATCGCCGACATCGAGGGTCTCGCCGCTGTCGCCCACGAGGCAGGCGTGCCGCTCGTCGTGGACGCCACCCTGGCCACCCCGTACCTCGCGCGTCCGCTGGAGCACGGGGCGGACATCGTCATCCACTCGGTCACGAAGTTCCTCGGCGGTCACGGGACGACCCTCGGCGGAGTGGTCATCGAGAAGGGCACCTTCGACTGGGGCAACGGCAAGTTCCCCCAGATGACCGAACCGGTGGCCTCCTACGGCGGCATCTCCTGGTGGGGCAACTTCGGGGAGTACGGGTTCCTCACCAAGCTGCGCTCCGAGCAGCTGCGCGACATCGGCCCGGCGCTGAGCCCGCAGTCGGCGTTCACGCTCCTGCAGGGCGTGGAGACCCTGCCCCAGCGCATCGACGCTCACCTCGCCAACGCCCGGGTCGTCGCCAAGTGGCTGGCGGCAGACCCCCGCGTGTCCTACGTCACCTGGGCAGGGCTCGAAGGCCATCCGCATCATGAGCGTGCCGCCCGGTACCTGCCGCTGGGACCGGGATCCGTGTTCGCGTTCGGGGTCGCCGCCGAGGACGGCCGCGCTGCGGGGGAGGCGTTCATCGAGAACCTGCAGCTCGCGTCCCATCTCGCCAACATCGGCGATGCCCGCACCCTGGTCATCCACCCGGCCTCCACGACGCATCGCCAGCTCACCGAGGAACAGCTCGTCGCCGCCGGCGTGCGCCCCGACCTGATCCGCATCTCCGTCGGCCTGGAGGACGCGGAGGACATCATCTGGGACCTCGATCAGGCCCTCACCCTCGCGACGGGAGCCCACCGATGAGCACGACCTCCGCCGGCGACGCCTGCACCCTTCCTGCGACCACGGACGCGACCAGCTGCGCGCTTCCCGTCACCGTCGAACCGGGCCGCACGTGGACCGGACCCTCGCAGCCGCAGCGGTTCGGGCTGCTGCGCCGGGCACGATCCATCGCGATCGTCGGTGCCTCCGGGAATCCGTCACGGGCCTCGTACTTCGTCGCGACCTACCTGCTGTCCAGCACGGACTACGACGTCTATCTCGTGAACCCGAGGGAGACCGAGATCCTCGGACAGCCGGTCTACCCGTCGTTGAGCGCCCTGCCCGTGCAGCCTGACATCGTGGACGTGTTCCGTCGTCACGACGACCTCCCGGGGGTCGCGCAGGAGGCCATCGACAGCGGGGCGAAGACCCTGTGGCTCCAGCTCGGCTCCCGGAACGAGGAGGCCGCTGCGCTCGCCGAGGCGGCGGGCCTCTCGGTCGTCATGGACCGCTGCATCAAGATCGAGCACGCCCGCTTCCACGGCGGACTGCATCTCGCCGGCTTCGACACCGGCGTGATCAGCTCCCGACGGCAGCTGCTCGCGCGCTGAGGGGGCTGCGCCGCGCCCGGGAGGCTCAGGTGCAGATCGTGTCCGCCGAGGTGCGGTGCAGCGTCACGGGAACCTGAAGGTCGGTGAGGTGCCAGTCGAGGCTGCGTCCGGTGAGCCGGGGCAACGAGGAGCACGTCCACGCGGGGTCCGGCGTGACGTGACTGCCCGGGAGCACCCCCGCGGCGTTCCACGAGGTCCACGTCCGGGGAAGGCCCGTCGCCTTCTTCAGATCCACGTCGACGTCGACGTGGTGCGACCCGCCCGGGGCGTTCGTGCTGATGTAGAAGTGGCCGGAGGTGTCGCTGATCTCCTCGTAGCGGATCGCCGTGATCGCGCAGGTGGTGGGGGCGGCCGTGGGGCTGCTGTACGCCTTGCACGTGTTCCCCGTGAACGGGGACAACCAGGCGGATGCCGCCGTCACCGTTCCCTTGACGACCGCGCGGTCCGTCCACGCCGCGCTGGTGGTGGGAACGCTCGCCTGTGCGAGCGACACGAAGACGACCACCACCGCGAAGGCGAAGCCGCCCAGCGGGACCACCAGTCGTCGCGCCGGGGTCACGTCGTCAGGGGCTTCCGCGCCGGGTGCTCCACGGGGCTCATCATGCTGAGACCGAGCAGCCCCAGGAGCCCGAGGAGCAACGGGAGGGCGACAGCGGGCGTCGTCATCCGCATGATCGCGGTTCCCCACCCGGGAAGCTGCACCGCCGGCTTCCACACGTCGCCGGTCACCGGATAGTCGAGAGCGTCGGAGAACTCGTTGGCGTCGCCCTTCATGGTGATGGTGCGCGCGCCATCGGCGGCTTCGATGGCGGTGATGCGATGGGTGACCAGGGAGTCGGTCAGCGCGCTCGGCAAACTGACGACGTCACCCACCTCCAGAGAGTCGGCGGGGACCTTCGTGGCGATGAGGAGATCGCCCGTCATGATCTCGGGCTCCATCGAGCCCGAGATCACGACGAGCGGCTGGATGACTCCGATGGCCGTGGCGCCCCAGACGACGCCGCAGCCCACCCCCATGACGGCCAGCGTCCAGAGAACGGGCAGGGCGAGCCGGCGGAGGAGCTGCACCACGATTCGTCCTTCGTCTCGGCTGCGGCGGTGGGTGGTCAGTTGGTCGCGGTCGCGGAGACCGTGACGAGGATCGTGCCGGTCTTGCCCTGGTTGCTGGTCGCCCAGTCCGCCGGAGTGGTGACGACGAGCTCGAACTCATCGGCGGCGGTGGACCCCGAGGAGGTCAGCGACGCCGCGAGTCCGGTGATCGTGGCGGTCGGCTTGACCGTGAAGTCGGTCGCCGTGGTGCCGGGGGCGTACTCGACGGTGGAGGTGAGCGCGGCGTTGACGGAACTGACGTTCTTCACCCAGAGCTTGATGGTGCGGGTCTCGCCGGGAAGCAGGTTCGCCAGCTTCTCGGCGGGGACGACGAGCTCGATGCTGTTCTTGGCCGCCGACTCCTTCCAGGTGGTTCCGTCGACGGAACCCTGGAGGTTGAAGGTGGCTCCCGCGGCGGGGGCGCTGAAGAAGGTGTTGTCCGTCCACGCGGCGCTGGTGAGCGCCGCGCCGATGCCGCCGGTCGCGAGCACGGCCAGCGCGAACGCCATGATCGGGCGTCGCCGGGAGCGTCGCTCGGTGCGGTCAGGGCGTGTGGAGGCATCCGTGTTCGTCATGGTTTCGACGTTACGCAGCACACCTCAGGGGACTGTCAAGTCTTCCTCAAGAGGGGCCGAAGCTTTCCCGATTGTTCCGTTTCCGCGTCGTGCGGCCCCGGGCCCGGAGCGTGGCAGGATGGTCGGATGCCGCTCATCGCTCTCACCGGAGGCATCGCGTCGGGGAAGTCCACCATCGCGAACCGGCTCACCGAGCTCGGCGCGGTCGTCGTCGACGCGGATCAGATCGTGCGCGAGGTCCAAGCGCCCGGATCCGAGGTGCTCCGGATGATCGCACGGACGTTCGGAGACGCCGTCATCGCCGAGGACGGATCCCTCGACCGGGCTGCCCTCGGATCGACCGTGTTCGCCGACCCGGACCGGCTCGCACAGTTGAACGCCATCGTGCACCCTGCGGTACGGGCCGAGTCCCAGCGCCGTTTCGACGCGGCGTTCGCCGCCGACCCGGACGCCGTCGTCGTGTACGACGTTCCGCTCCTGGTGGAGGCTCGTGTCGATGACCCCTGGGATGAGATCGTCGTCGCGCATGCGCCGGAGGACGTCCGTCTCGAGAGGCTCGTCGGTCTGCGCGGCATGACCCCCGAAGCCGCGCGCGACCGGATCGCCGCCCAGGTCTCCGACGAACGGCGGCTCGCGATCGCCGACGTCGTGATCGACACCTCGGGGTCGATCGAGCACACCCTGGTTCAGACGGACGCGCTCTGGGACCGGCTCCGCGCGCGCTGAAGGACAGCCGCCCACCGGAGGCTTCCGACCCCGCCGGCCCCGATGTCGGAGGGGCGGCATACGCTTGAGGTATGCAGCCCACCCGCAGTGTCCGCCCTTTCGAGGTCATCAGCGAGTACACCCCTGCCGGTGACCAGCCGCAGGCGATCGCCGATCTGGCTTCCCGCATCAACGCGGGCGAGACCGACATCGTGCTGCTCGGCGCCACCGGAACAGGCAAGTCCGCGACCACGGCCTGGCTCGTTGAGCAGGTGCAGCGCCCCACGCTCGTGCTGGCGCACAACAAGACCCTCGCCGCTCAGCTCGCCAACGAGTTCCGTGAGCTCATGCCGAACAACGCCGTCGAGTACTTCGTCTCCTACTACGACTACTACCAGCCCGAGGCCTACGTTCCGCAGACGGACACCTTCATCGAGAAGGACTCCTCGATCAACGCGGAGGTCGAGCGCCTTCGCCACTCGACGACGAACTCACTGCTGAGCCGCCGCGATGTGGTCGTGGTGTCGACCGTGTCCTGCATCTACGGCCTGGGCGCGCCGGAGGAGTATCTGCGCGCCATGGTCGCGCTCCAGGTGGGGGAGCGGTACGACCGCGACGCCCTGATCCGTCAGTTCATCGCGATGCAGTACAACCGCAACGACGTCGACTTCTCGCGCGGCAACTTCCGGGTCCGCGGCGACACCATCGAGATCATCCCGGTGTACGAGGAGCACGCCATCCGCATCGAGCTCTTCGGCGACGAGATCGAGGCGCTGTACTCGCTGCATCCGCTGACGGGCGAGGTCATCGAGAAGCTCGACGCCGTGCCGATCTTCCCCGCCTCGCACTACGTGGCGGGCACCGACGTCATCCAGCGCTCGATCGGCACGATCGAGCACGAGCTGGAGGAGCGGCTCAAGGAATTCGAGCGACAGGGCAAGCTCCTCGAGGCGCAGCGCCTCCGGATGCGGACGACGTTCGACCTGGAGATGCTGCAGCAGCTCGGTTTCTGCTCCGGTATCGAGAACTACTCGCGCCACATGGACGGGCGCATGCCGGGGGAGCCCCCGCACACGCTCCTGGACTTCTTCCCCGACGACTTCCTGCTCGTCATCGACGAGTCGCACGTGACGGTGCCGCAGATCGGTGCCATGTACGAGGGCGACGCCTCCCGCAAGCGCACGCTCGTCGACCACGGCTTCCGTCTGCCGAGCGCGATGGACAACCGACCGCTGCGCTGGGACGAGTTCAAGAACCGAGTGGGGCAGACCGTCTACCTGTCGGCGACCCCGGGCAAGTACGAGATGGGCATCGCCGACGGTGTGGTGGAGCAGATCATCCGCCCGACGGGACTGGTCGACCCGGAGATCATCGTCAAGCCGTCGAAGGGACAGATCGACGATCTGCTCGAGGAGATCAGGCTTCGCGTGGAGCGGGACGAGCGCGTCCTCGTCACGACCCTCACAAAGAAGATGGCCGAGGAGTTGACCGACTTCCTCGGGGAACACGGCGTGCGAGTGCGCTACCTGCATTCCGACGTCGACACCCTGCGCCGCGTCGAACTGCTCAGCGAGCTGCGCGCCGGTGTGTACGACGTCCTGGTGGGTATCAACCTGCTCCGAGAGGGACTCGACCTCCCGGAGGTGTCGCTCGTCGCGATCCTCGACGCCGACAAGGAAGGGTTCCTCCGCTCCGGGACCTCACTCATCCAGACCATCGGCCGGGCAGCGCGTAACGTCTCGGGCGAAGTGCACATGTACGCGGACAACATGACCGACTCCATGGCCAAAGCCATCGAGGAGACCGACCGTCGGCGCGAGAAGCAGATCGCGTACAACAAAGAGCACGGGATCGATCCGCAGCCGCTGCGCAAGCGCATCGCCGACATCACCGAGGTGCTGGCGCGCGAGGGGCAGGACACGGCGGAGCTGATGTCCGGGCGAGGCCGTGCGTCGGGCAAGGGCAAGTCGCCCACGCCGAACCTTCGGCGCATCGGCATCGCTGCCGAGGGAGCGCAGCAGCTCGAAGCCACGATCCAGGACCTCACCGATCAGATGCTCGCCGCTGCCGCGGAGCTGAAGTTCGAGCTCGCCGGGCGCCTGCGTGACGAGGTGCAGGATATGAAGAAGGAGCTCCGCTCGATGGAGCGGGCCGGGCACGCGTAGACGGAGACCAGATGGACGCGGCAGGAGAGGAACTCGCGGACCGAGTCCGGGCGCTGCTCGGCGCTGACCCCTCGATCGAGGAGAGGCGGATGTTCGGAACCAGGGCATTCCTCGACGAGGGCCGCATCCTCGTCGGAGCACGGAAGGACGGCACGCTCCTCGTCCGCGTGGATGAGGAGAACGGGGCCGTCGCCGTGACCCAGCCGGGTGCTGCGCGGGCCGTGATGGGGTCGCGCACCATGGGGTCGGGCTGGATCGACGTCGCCGCGTCCGCGATCACCGATGATGCGGCGCTGATGATGTGGATCGACATGGCCCGAGAGTCAGTGGGGGCCGCCACCGCGGACGGCGACTGACCCCGAGCGGTTTACGGGCAGTGCACCAGGGTCTTCGGCCCGGAGCGGTCGATCTCGTGTTCCGTCATCGGCGCTCCGCAGAGCGGGCAGGCGCGTTCGGCGCGTTCCGCGGCACTCGGCGGCGGCGTCTTCTCGTAGGGCCCGACGGAGGCAGGGCCCGCCAGGCGCACGAGGTTGGTGTTCACCCAGGCATAGAGGCCCCCCGCTTCGCGGATGCGGGTGCGAAGAGGGGGCCGGCTGGAGTCGCGTGACATGTTGATTAGTGTACTAATGATTCGTGCAGATGTATAGTCGGGATCGTGACCGACACCGATGATCTGCTCCGCCTCGAGAACCAGCTCTGCTTCGCCGTGGTCACGGCGGCGCGGAACGTGGTGGCGATCTACCGGCCGATCCTCGAGCCGCTCGGGCTGACCCATCCGCAGTACCTGGTGATGCTCGCCCTCTGGGAGCGGGCTCCGCGAACCCTCAACGACCTCGCCGCCGACCTCGCGCTGGAGCCCGCGACGGCGTCGCCCCTCGTCAAGCGACTCGAAGCCGACGGCCTGGTGGCCCGCCAGCGCAGCAGCGAGGACGAACGCCGACTCGAGATCACGCTCACGGACGCCGGTGCCGCCCTGCGTGCCAGGGCGGTGGACGTGCCGCGGCAGGTGATGGCCGCCGTGGGGATGGACATCGACGAGGTGGCAGCACTGCGGGACGGACTGGGCGCCTTCGCGGGGCCCCGCCCCGCCCACCCCTGACCGTTCCGCGGCATCCCGATATGAAGCGCTGGTGCTCGCCTGCGCACCCCTAGGGTGGGAGGCATGTCGCGCCCCGAGCCTCCGGTCCCCGCGCCGGAGCGCGTGCGTCGACCGGGGCCGCCGCTGCTCCTCGGCCTCGCCGCCGTCGCCGGACTGTTCGGTCTCCTCATGTTCGCCGCGGCCGTGCAGGGCACCCCGCAGTTCGCGTCGACGGAGGCCGAGAGCACATCGCCGCCCCAGGAGAACGTCGTGCTCCCCGCCCCGACGGCGACGGAGACACCGCTGCCTCCGGAATCATGGGAGGATCCGGTTCTCGCGCAGGTGCTCGGCATGGTCTTCGGTCTCGTGCTGGGGCTGGCCGTCCTCGCGCTCGTCGTCGTGGTCGTTCGCCAGCTCATCCGATTCCTCGTGCGGCTGTGGCGGGACCGTCCGCTCGCACGCCGCGACGCCGCGGCTGCCGGGCCGGGTGCCAGCCCCACGTCGCCGGATATCCTCCCTGACGAAGTGACCATCCGCCGCGGGGTCTCCGATGCGCTTCGCACGGTCATCGAACGACCAGTACCCGGTGACGCGATCGTCGCGGCGTGGATCGGCTTGGAGGAATCCGCCGCGGACGCCGGTCAGGGGCGCGCTCCGACGGAGACGCCGGCAGAATTCACCGCCAGGGTGATCGGCGGGCGCCACGGCATCGCCGCGGACGTCGCGGTCCTGCAACGCCTCTATGAGCGGGTGCGCTTCGGCGGGCTGATCGCAGACGAAGGCGACCGGCGGAGCGCCGCCGACGCGCTTCGCGGCATCAAGGCGGGGTGGCGATGAGAGGGAGGATCGTCCTGGCTCTCCTCAGCGCCCTCATCGCCGCTGGTCTTCTCGTCGTGATGCTCATCTTCGGAGTGCCCGCCCCCTTCGCCGTCGCATGGACCCTCATCCTGCTCGCGATCGTCGCGGCCACCCGCCAGGCCTTCGTCGACGAGGTGGTCGTGTGGCCGCCGGAGGCGCCCCGAGCGGAGGGCCGTGGCTCGGACGTGTCGCGGTTGGCGTGGGCGATCAACACCCGCACCGGCGTCGCGGGCCATGTCGTCGTTCGACGCGTGCAGGGCGTGGTCCGTCGGCGCCTCGCGCATCGCGGCCTCGACCTCGATGACCTTCAGGACCACCCGCGTATCGACGCGGTGCTGGGAGACGGTGTCCGCGCCTCCCTGCATGCGCGAGAAGTGCAACGCGTGGACCTCGAGCGTGTCCTCGACGCCCTCGACCGCATCCCCATCGACACGGAGGAGACAACATGACCACCGACGAAACCACGCAGATCGCCGATGTCGGACGCCGCGTGCTCGCGGGCGTCAAGACGGCCGTCGTCGGGATGGACGAGCCCCTGACGATCGCGCTGGCTGCGATCCTGGCGGGCGGCCACGTGCTCTTCGAGGACGTTCCCGGCCTCGGCAAGACGCTCGCCGCGCGCAGCCTCGCGGGTGCGCTCGGGCTGGACTTCCGTCGGCTGCAGTGCACACCCGACATGTTGCCGGGCGATGTCACCGGTTCGTACGTCTACGCGCCTTCCACCGGGGACTTCGCCTTCCGCCCCGGTCCGATCTTCACAGGACTGCTGCTTGCGGACGAGATCAACCGGACGACGCCGAAGACACAGTCGGCGATGCTCGAGGCGATGGCCGAGCACCAGGTGACGGTGGAGGGCAACAGGTTTCCGCTCCCGCGTCCGTTCCACGTGATCGCCACATCGAACCCGATCGAGTACGAGGGGACGTACGCGTTGCCGGAGGCGCAGCTCGATCGCTTCATGGTGCGGCTCGCGGTGGGGTACCCGCAGCCGGAGGAGGAAGCGCGGATCATCCTCGACCGTATGGAGCGGCAGAGCCCGGATATCGAGGTCGAGCCCGTGGTGGACGCCGACGGCCTGCGGCGGATCCAAGCAGCGGTCGAGGGCATCCACGTCGACCGCGATGTCGTGCGATACGGCGTCGAGCTCACGCGGGCGACACGCGAGGCGGCGACGGTGGCCGTCGGCGCCTCCCCGCGTGGTTCGCAGGCGCTCGTCCTCCTCGGACGCGCGCTCGCCGCGCTGGACGGTCGGGCATATGTACGGCCGGACGACCTCAAGCGCGTCGCGGTGCCGGTCCTCGCGCATCGATTGACCCTGACGCCGCAGGCCTGGGCACAGGGAGTGGACCCGCGGACGGTCGTCGACGCGGCCCTGGCGCGGACGGCCGTGCCTCCGACCGTCGCGGCGGCCCCGTGACGGACGAGGCGGCGGTGCAGACGGCGACCGCGGTCGCCTGGCGGCGGACGCCGGTCATCGCTCTCGGCATCGGCGGCGCGGCGATCATCGCCGCGGTGGGGCTCGCCTTCTCCCGTCCGGATGTCGTCGCCATCGGCCTGCCGCTGGCGCTGGCCGCCGCGTGGGCGCTCCTCCGCCGCCCGAGCCCCGGAGAAGCGCGAATCGCTCTGCGCGCGCACGCCGCCGGCAGCGTCGATCGCCCGGAAGTGCAGACCGCCGCGGATGTGGTGCTGGCGGCGGATGCGGTGCAGATCGCCGTGGATCAGGACGGGCGGCGAACCGGTCTCGTGGATGTCCGACCGGGAACGGCCTGTCTCACGGCGCGCGGTGTGCTGCAGCATTCGGGTCCGAGTGAGCCGCTCGCCGTGACCCTGCGGGGGTCGAGTCTCGACGGCGCGTGGGTCTCCGATGTCGTCCCTCGGACGGCGCTCGCCTGGAACGCGCCGCCGCGCGCGGTGCGGATCGGCAGCCTCCCGGTGGCGCTGCGGCTCACCGGACTGCACGGGTCGCATCCGGGTTCCCGCCCGGGGCAGGGTGGCGACTTCCGGGACATCCAGCCCTTCGTCCCCGGAGACGAGCTCCGTCGGGTCGACTGGCGCGCGACCGCCCGCGCCGCACGTCGACCAGGAGATCTCCTGGTGCGCAGGGACGACGCGCTGAGCGACTCGTCGGTCGTGCTCGCGATCGACACCGCCGAAGATCTCGGTGCCGCCGTGGCCGCATGGGGGAGCGGCGACCCCGATCGCTCCGGAGTGACCTCACTCGATCTCGCCCGGGAAACGGCCCTCGCCATCGCCACCGCGGCGATCGGCGTGGGCGACCGCGTGGCCTATCACGCGCTCTCTCCGGACGGCCTCTCGCTGCCCTCCGGCGGTGGCGCCCGGCACCTCGCCCGTGTGCGCCGCGCGATCGCCGCGACCGGCATCGGCACCGATCCGTCCTATCGGCGGTCCCCGGCCGTGCCGCCAGGGTCGATCGTCTTCGTGCTCTCGACGTTCGTCGACGGGGTGGCGGCACGGCTGGCGACCAGCTGGCGCGCCGCCGGCCACGCCGTCATCGCCGTCGATGTGCTTCCGACTCCCGAGGAGAGCCGCCTCAGTCGCGAGCAGCGGATCGCCCTGCGCACTCTGCTCGCCGAGCGCACCGACGTCCTGGCCGAGCTGAGACATGCCGGCATCGAGGTGGTGCCGTGGTCCGGTGGTGTCGATGCCGCGATGCGCCGTGCCGCCCGCCGTCTTGCGCGTCGCGGGAAGGGGCGCCGATGACTCGCGCCGTCCGCTCTTTCCGCGCCGGTGTCGCGGTCCCGGGGGCCGTCCTCCGGCTGGCAGTGGTCGCCCTGGCCGCCGGGGGAGCACTGCTCCTGATCCCCTTCCCGCTGTGGCAGGGCATCGCGGTGCTCGCCGCTGCCGTCGCCGTCGCGATCCCCCGCAGTCTCGCCGCCTGGGTGGCGCTGGCCGGCCTCCCGTTCGGCGTGATCCTCTCGGAACCGGATCCCTCCCGGACCGCGCTGGCTCTGCTGTTCGTGCACGCCCTGCATGTCTGCGCGTCGCTGAGCCTCGTGGTGCCGCTCTCCTCGCGCGTGGCCCTGTCCGTCCTGCTTCCGAGTGCCGGCCGCTTCCTCGCCGTTCAGCTGATCGCGCAGCCGCTGGCGTTCGGCGTCTGGCTGCTCGCCGAGCGGCCGGACACCCCCGAGGTCGTGATCCTGGCTCCGTTCGCCGCGGCGGCGCTGCTCGGCGGGATCCTAGTCGCCCACCGTGCGGCGAGACGGGCGGGCGCGGCGGCGTCCGCACCAGGCGCGTACGGCGTTCTCGGAGCCGATGTCCGTGGCCCCTCGTAGACTTGTTCGGTGCCCATCGTCCCCGTTGCTTCCCCAGGAAAACTCAGTGTCCGCGGCGCCCGCGTACATAATCTCAAGAACGTCGACATCGACATCCCCCGCGACTCGCTGGTGGTCTTCACCGGCCTCTCCGGATCGGGGAAGTCCAGCCTCGCCTTCGACACGATCTTCGCCGAGGGGCAGCGCCGGTACGTCGAGTCGTTGAGCGCCTACGCCCGGCAGTTCCTCGGCCAGGTCGACCGGCCGGACGTCGACTTCATCGAGGGGCTGAGCCCGGCGGTGTCGATCGATCAGAAGTCGACGAACCGCAACCCGCGGTCGACGGTCGGCACCATCACCGAGATCTACGACTACATGCGCCTGCTCTGGGCGCGTATCGGCGTGCCGCACTGCCCGGTCTGCGGCGAGAAGATCCAGCGCCAGACGGTGCAGCAGATCGCCGACCAGCTCATGGAGCTTCCGGAACGCACCCGGTACCAGGTCGTGGCGCCGATCGTCTCGCAGAAGAAGGGCGAGTTCGTCGACCTCTTCCGCGAGCTGGGGGCGAAGGGCTACTCGCGCGCGATCGTCGACGGCGAGCTCATCCAGCTGGCCGAGCCGCCGACGCTCAAGAAGAGCTACAAGCACGACATCGCTGTGGTCGTCGACCGTCTCGTCGCCTCGCCGGACATCCTCGGGCGCGTCACCGACTCCGTGGAGACCGCCCTCGGGCTCGCCGGCGGCGTCGTGCAGATCAACTACGTGGACGGCGAGGGCGACGACGCGTGGCAGACCTTCTCGGAGAAGCTGGCGTGCCCCAACGGACACGCGCTCACCCTCACCGAGATCGAGCCGCGCACGTTCTCCTTCAACGCGCCGTTCGGCGCCTGCCCCGCATGCTCGGGCCTCGGCACGCGCATGTCCGTCGACGTGGACCTGATGCTCGGTGACGAGGACCTCTCGATCCGCGAAGGCGTCATCATCCCCTGGACCACCCAGGGCAAGGGGCTCTTCCAGTACTACGAGCGGCTGCTCGAAGGACTCTCGCGAGACCTCGACTTCTCCCTCGACACCCCGTGGCGGGACCTGCACTCCGACGTCAAGGAAGCGGTGCTGCGCGGAGAGAACTACAAGGTCACCGTCAAATGGAAGAACCGCTACGGCCGTGAGATGCGGTACGCGTCCGGCTTCGAGGGCGTGGTGCCCTACATCGAGCGCCAGTACCTGCAGGCCGAATCCGACACGCAGCGCAGCCGGTGGGGCGAGTACCTCCGCGAGGTCCCGTGCCCCGTGTGCAACGGCGACCGGCTGAAGCCCGAGGTGCTGGCCGTGCAGGTGCACGGTCACTCCATCGCCGAGGTCTCGCACCTCAGTCTCGCCGACGCCCGGGCGTTCATGGAGAAGCTGCAGCTCACCGAGCGCGAGGCCAAGATCGCCGCCCAGGTGCTCCGTGAGATCCGCCTGCGTCTCGACTTCCTCCTCCAGGTGGGGCTGTCGTACCTCAACCTGAGCCGCTCCGCAGGCTCCCTGTCGGGTGGTGAGGCGCAGCGCATCCGGCTCGCGACGCAGATCGGCTCCGGCCTGACCGGGGTGCTCTACGTGCTGGACGAGCCCTCCATCGGCCTTCATCAGCGCGACAACCGTCGACTCATCGAGACACTGCTCACTCTGCGCGACCTGGGGAACACCCTGATCGTCGTCGAGCACGACGAGGAGACGATCGAGGCGGCGGACTGGGTGGTCGACATCGGTCCGGGCGCCGGCGTGAACGGCGGCGCCGTGGTCCACTCCGGGCCCTACTCCGCGCTGCTCGCCGACACCTACTCCATGACCGGCGACTACCTCTCCGGCCGTCGGGAGATCCCGATGCCGGCGAAGCGCCGGAAGATCGACAAGAAGCGCATGCTGAGCGTCGTGGGCGCACGCGCCAACAACCTCCGCAACGTCACGGCCGACTTCCCGCTCGGCGTGCTCACGGCGGTCACGGGCGTCAGCGGATCCGGGAAGTCGTCCCTCGTGAACGACATCCTGTACCAGGTGCTCGCCTCGCGACTCAACGGGGCGCGGACGGTGCCGGGCAAGCACACGCGCGTGACCGGGCTCGACAACCTCGACAAGGTCGTGCACGTCGACCAGGCGCCGATCGGCCGCACCCCGCGCTCGAACCCGGCGACCTACACCGGCGTCTTCGATCGCATCCGCACGCTCTTCAGCGAGACGCCCGAGGCGAAGGTCCGCGGCTACCAGCCCGGGCGCTTCAGCTTCAACGTCAAGGGCGGACGCTGCGAGGCCTGCTCCGGTGACGGCACGATCAAGATCGAGATGAACTTCCTCCCGGACGTGTACGTGGACTGCGAGGTGTGTCACGGCAAGAGGTACAACCGCGACACCCTTGCTGTGCACTACAAGGGCAAGAACATCGCCGAGGTGCTGGAGATGCCGATCGAGGAGGCAGCCGAGTTCTTCGAGCCGATCCAGGCCATCCACCGCTACATGAAGACCCTGGTCGATGTGGGGCTGGGATATGTCCGCCTCGGGCAGTCGGCGACCACGCTCTCCGGCGGTGAGGCGCAGCGCGTGAAGCTCGCGACCGAGCTCCAGCGCCGCAGCAACGGTCGGAGCATCTACGTGCTCGACGAGCCGACGACGGGTCTGCACTTCGAAGACGTGCGCAAGCTCCTCGAGGTGCTGAACGGTCTGGTCGACAAGGGCAACACGGTCATCGTCATCGAGCACAACCTCGACGTGATCAAGTCCGCCGACTGGGTGATCGACCTCGGTCCCGAGGGCGGCTCCGGCGGCGGCACGATCCTCGCCACTGGCACGCCGGAGCAGATCGCGCGGGTCGAGGAGAGCCACACCGGCCAGTTCCTCGCCGAGATCCTGGGTGAGGGGCGCTCTGCGCGGAAGGCCAGCTGATGGCCGACGTCCTGCCGTACAAACCCCGGGCCGGCGAGATACCGACCGACCCGGGGGTGTACCGGTTCCGTGACGCCAACGGCCGCGTGCTGTACGTCGGCAAGGCGAAGAACCTCCGTCAGCGGCTGTCGAACTACTTCGCTCCGCTGCGGACGCTGCACGAGCGCACGCGCCGGATGGTGACGACGGCGGCGTCGGTGGAGTGGACGGTCGTACCCACGGACGTCGACTCGCTGCAGCTCGAGTACATGTGGATCAAGGAGTTCGATCCGCCGTTCAACGTCAAGTACCGGGACGACAAGTCGTACCCGTTCATGGCCGTGACGATGGGGGACGAGGCGCCGCGCGTGCTCGTGACCCGGAACCGGAAGATCCCCGGCGCCCGCTACTTCGGCCCGTACCCGAAGGTCTGGGCGGTGCACGAGACCATCGACCTGATGATCAAGGCGTTCCCGATCCGCACGTGCAGCGACGCGAGCTACAAGCGGGCGATGCAGACGGGACGCCCGTGCTTCCCGGGGCAGATCGGCAAGTGCGGCGGGCCGTGTTCGATGACGGTGTCGATCGAGGAGCACCGGGCCATGGTCGACGACTTCGTCGCCTTCATGGCGGGTGGCGACGAGCGGTTCACCCGGGAACTCACCCAGCGCATGCTCGCCGCGTCGGCCGCCATGGACTACGAGGCGGCGGCGAAGTACCGCGACAAGCTCTCGGCGATCGAGGCCGTGCTCGGCAAGAGCGCTCTCGTGCTGCCCGCGGACGAGGACGCGGACCTGTTCGGTATCGCCGAGGACGAACTCGCGGCCGCCGTGCAGCATTTCGTCATCCGCGGAGGTCGTGTCCGCGGCGTGCGTGCTCTGACGATCGAGAAGGAGATCGACATCACGGGCGGAGAGCTCGTGGAGCAGGTTCTCCAGCAGGCGTACGGGGAAGCGCAGGACGTGCCGCGTCGCATCCTGGTGCCCGTGCTCCCCGACGATGCGTCCGAGCTCGAGGTGTGGCTGCGGGAACGCCGAGGCCGGAAGGTCGAGATCGCGGTGGCGCATCGTGGTCAGCGTGCTGATCTCATGCGCACGGCCACGCTGAACGCCCAGCAGGCGCTGATCCGGCACAAGACCCGGCGTACCAGCGACTACGTCGCCCGTACCCAGGCGCTGACCGATCTGCAGGAGGCGCTGGGTATGGAGGAGGCGCCGCTCCGGATCGAGTGCTTCGACATCTCGCACCTCGGCGGCACGAATGTCGTGGCGTCCATGGTCGTGTTCGAAGATGGTCTTCCGCGGAAGGACCAGTACCGCACCTTCAACATCGCGGAGACGACCGACGACACCGACTCCATGTACCAGGTGCTGCGTCGTCGGCTCGCCTACCTCGACCGCCCGGAAGAGCAGGAGACCGTCGATCCCACCACCGACGAGGTGGTCGCGGAAGACGTCGGCGAGGCGGGGGTGCGCCGCAAGCCTCGCTTCGCCTATCCGCCGCAGCTGCTGCTCGTGGACGGCGGGCAGCCCCAGGTCGAGGCCGCTGCGCGGGCCCTCCGCGACGCCGGGCACACCGAGATCGCCGTGTGCGGCATCGCCAAGCGCCTGGAGGAGATCTGGCTCCCCGGCGACGACTTCCCCGTCATCCTTCCGCGGACCAGCGAATCGCTCTACCTGCTTCAGCGGCTTCGTGACGAGGCCCACCGCTTCGCCATCGTCCATCAGCGGAAGAAGCGCAAGAAGGACATCACGACGGTGCTCGCCGAGGTCCCCGGTCTCGGGGCCTCACGGATCAAGGTCCTCCTCAAGCACTTCGGCTCGGTCACCGCGCTGCGCGCCGCCGAACCCCACCAGATCCAGGAGGTCCAGGGGATCGGCCCGGTGCTGGCTCAGAACATCCATACGCACCTGTCCACTCGCTAGGCTGGGAGGCCGAGGGGGAGAAGGAGCAGTGAGTGATGTCTGACGGGGAGAAGGGCGAGTTCCTCATCGTCACCGGGATGTCCGGCGCCGGTCGCACCACGGTCGCGAACGCGCTGGAGGATCTCGGCTGGTACGTCGTGGACAACCTGCCGCCGCAGATCCTCCGGCCGCTGCTCGACCTCACCGGCATGGGCGGGGATTCACTGCCGAAGGTCGCCGCGGTCGTCGATGTCCGCGGTCGCAACCTCTTCGACGACTTCCCCGGCGTGGCGCGAGTGCTGCGCACCCGTGGATCGATCCGCGTGCTCTTCCTCGACGCCTCCGACGACGTGCTCGTCCGACGCTTCGAGGCGGTGCGTCGTCCGCACCCCCTGCAGGGCGACGGGACGCTTCTCGACGGCATCCGCATCGAGCGCACCCGGCTGGCGCCGATCCGCGAGGCCGCAGACCTCGTGATCGACACGACGGCGTTGAACATCCATCAGTTGGCGACGAAGGTGTCCGACATCTTCTCCGAGGAGGGCGAGGCCCGGCACCGCGTCACGCTTCTCAGCTTCGGGTTCAAATACGGGCTTCCCACCGATGTGGACGTCGTGGCGGACATGCGCTTCCTGCCGAATCCGTACTGGAACGAGGACCTGCGCGGTCTCACCGGACAGGATGAGACGGTGCGGGAGTACGTGCTCTCCCGCGACGGCGCGGAGGAGTTCCTCGACGCCTACGCGAAGGCCCTCGTGCCGGTCCTCGAGGGGTATCAGCGCGAGAACAAGAGCCACTCCACGATCGCCATTGGGTGCACGGGCGGCAAGCACCGTTCGGTCGCCATGTCCGAGGAGCTCGCCCGTCGACTGGCGGGAATCCCGGGCGTCGCGGTCAACGTCCGCCACCGTGACCTCGGCAGGGAATAGGCCCCCGACCGAGTAAGCTGGAGGTTTGCGTCGCGACCCGGCGCGTGAACGTGAAGGAGTCTCGTGGCACTAACCACCGACGTCAAGGCTGAGCTCGTCAGCATCCGCAATGCACCCCCCACGGTGCGCGTCGCTGAGGTGACGGCCATCCTCCGGTTCGCCGGTGGCCTGCACTCCATCGCCGGCCGGGTGGCGGTGGAGGCGGAGGTGGATGCCGAGACCCTCGCCCGTCGTGTGGCCCGAGACCTCGCCGAGATCTATGGCGTCCGTCCGGAGATCGCCCAGGTGCAGTCGAGCACCGCCAACGACGGCGCCCGGTGGGCCGTCCGCGTCATCGCGCAGGGGGAGACGCTGGCCCGCCAGACGGGGCTTCTCGACCAGCGACGCCGCCCGGTCCGCGGGCTCCCGAACCGCCTCACCACGGGTTCCCGAGCCGAGGTCGCCGGACTCTGGCGCGGTGCCTTCCTCGCCGCCGGCTCGCTCAGCGAGCCGGGCCGCTCCGCCATGCTCGAGGTCGCCTGCCCGTCGTCCGAGGCGGCCATGGCACTCGTGGGCGCGGCTCACCGCCTCGGTGTCGCCGCGAAGGCGCGTGAGGTCCGCGGGCTTCCTCGCGTCGTCGTGCGCGAGGGGGAGGCCATCCGCACCATCCTCAGCGAGATGGGTGCCCAGCGCACCGCTCTCGCGTGGGAGGAGCTGCGGCAGCGCCGTGAGGTGCGCGCCGGTGTGAACCGTCTCGTCAACTTCGATGACGCGAACCTCCGCCGTTCCGCGCAGGCCGCCGTGGCGGCATGCGCCCGGGTCGAGCGCGCCCTCGAGATCCTGGCCGACGAGGTGCCCGATCACCTCCGTGTGGCCGGCGAGCTCCGCCTCGCGCACCGCGACGCCAGCCTCGACGAGCTCGGCCACCACGCCGACCCTCCGCTCACGAAGGACGCCGTGGCCGGCCGCATCCGCCGCCTGCTGGCGATGGCCGACAAGCGCGCGCAGCAGGAGGGCATCCCGGGGACCGAGGCCGCCGTCCCCGCGGGGCTCGACGTCTGACCCGGCTGCCACCGTCTCCCGGACGGCGTGTCAACCCCCGGAAGGATCCGGACACCCGGTGCGTTGTCGTCAGTAGGATGAAAGTCGTCCGCTCTCCGTCGCACATCGGCGACGCGGAGCATCGGCAAGCGCCGCGGCGCGGCGCGGATTGGATGAATGCGATATGGCAACCTACACGCTCCCCGACCTTCCCTACGACTTCGCCGCTCTCGAGCCGCACATCAGCGGCAAGATCATGGAGCTGCATCACGACAAGCACCACGCGACCTACGTCGCGGGCGCCAACACGGCCCTGGAGCAGCTCGCCGAGGCCCGTGAGAGCGGCAACCTCGCGAACGTGAACAAGCTCGAGAAGGACCTCGCCTTCAACCTCGGCGGGCACGTCAACCACTCGATCTTCTGGACCAACCTCTCGCCGAACGGCGGCGGCCAGCCCGAGGGCGAGCTCAAGGCAGCCATCGACGAGTACTTCGGCTCCTTCGAGAAGTTCCAGGCGCACTTCACCGCCGCCGCCACCGGTATCCAGGGTTCCGGCTGGGCCGTGCTGAGCTGGGACTCGATCGGCTCGCGCCTGATCATCCAGCAGCTGTTCGACCAGCAGTCGAACACCGCGCAGGGCACCATCCCGCTGTTCCAGCTGGACATGTGGGAGCACGCCTTCTACCTCGACTACCTCAACGTGAAGGCCGACTACGTCAAGGCCGCGTGGAACATCGCCAACTGGGAGAACGTCGCCCAGCGTCTCGAGGTCGCCCGTCAGCAGACGAACGGCCTGCTGGTACTGTCGTAATCGGGTCGCGTCCCGGCGGGCCCACGGCTCGTCGGGGCGCCATCTCAGCCAAAAAACCCGCGCATGGCGCACGCTCGACGGCGGCGCTCGGCGCATGAGAAACAGGGAGACCTGAGTGTCTGTCAAGATCGGTATCAACGGCTTCGGCCGCATCGGACGCAACTACTTCCGCGCAGCTCTCGCGCAGGGAGCAGACCTTGAGATCGTCGCGGTCAACGACCTCACCGACAACAAGACCCTGGCGCACCTGCTGAAGTACGACTCGGTCAGTGGCGTCCTCGACGCCGAGATCACGTACGACGACGACAGCATCACCGTCGACGGCAAGGAGATCAAGGCTTTCGCAGAGCGCGACCCCGCCAACCTCCCGTGGGGCGAGCTGGGCGTGGACATCGTCATCGAGTCCACCGGCTTCTTCACCAACGCCGACGCCGCGCGCAAGCACATCGACGCCGGTGCGAAGAAGGTCCTCATCTCGGCTCCGGCCACCGGTGACGACCGCACCATCGTCATGGGTGTGAACGAGGAGACCTACAACCCGGAGACGGACCACATCATCTCCAACGCCTCCTGCACCACGAACTGCCTCGCGCCGCTGGCCAAGGTGTTCAACGACGCCTTCGGCATCGACCGCGGCTTCATGATGACGGCGCACGCGTACACCGCGGACCAGAACCTGCAGGACGGCCCGCACAAGGACCTCCGTCGTGCCCGCGCCGCCGCGATCAACATCACGCCGGCCTCGACGGGGGCTGCGAAGGCCATCGGCCTCGTGCTGCCCGAGCTGAACGGCAAGCTCAGCGGCTCGTCCTACCGCGTGCCGGTTCCCACGGGCTCGATCGTCGACCTGACGCTCATCACGGACCGCGAGAACCTGACGGTGGACGAGGTCAACGAGGCCTACAAGAAGGCTGCGGCCGAGGGTCGTCTGGCCGGGTACCTGCAGTACAACGAGGACCCGATCGTGTCGAGCGACATCGTGCACAACCCGCACTCGTCGATCTTCGACTCCACGCTCACCAACGTCAGCGGCAACCTGATCAAGGTGTCGAGCTGGTACGACAACGAGTGGGGCTACTCCAACCGTCTCGTCGACCTGACCGAGTACGTCGCCGAGCGCATCTGAGCTCCGACACATGACTCTGCGCACCCTGGACTCACTGGGTTCGCTCGAGGGCAAGCGCGTCATCGTCCGTTGTGATCTGAACGTCCCCCTGCGGGACGGGATCATCACGGACGCTGGCCGTGTCCGCGCCTCGCTGCCGACCCTGAAGACCCTCATCGACGCGGGCGCCCGCGTCGTCGTCTGCTCGCACCTGGGACGCCCCGACGGCGCACCCGATCCGCAGTTCAGCCTGGAGCCGGTCGCGCAGCGACTGTCCGAGCTGCTCGGCGCACCGGTCGCCTTCGCGGGCGACACGGTCGGCGAAGCCGCGAAGGACGCCGTGGCGTCCCTCGAGAACGGCCAGGTCGTCGTGATCGAGAACCTCCGGTTCAACCCGGGGGAGACCTCGAAGGACGAGGCAGAGCGTGGTGCCTTCGCGGCCCAGCTCGCGGAGCTGGGCGACGTGCTCGTGTCCGACGGCTTCGGCGTCGTGCACCGCAAGCAGGCGAGCGTCTACGACCTCGCGAAGCTGCTGCCCTCGGCGGCCGGCCTCCTGATCGCGACCGAGCTCGATGTGCTCGACCGCCTGACGGAGAACCCGGAGCGTCCGTACGCGGTCGTGCTCGGCGGGTCCAAGGTGAGCGACAAGCTCGGAGTCATCTCGCACCTGCTGCCGCGGGTCGACCGCATCCTGGTCGGCGGCGGCATGCTCTTCACCTTCCTGAAGGCACAGGGGCATGCCGTCGCGTCGAGCCTCCTCGAAGAGGACCAGCTCGACACCGTGCGCGGATACATCGCCGAGGCCGCGGAGCGCGGCGTCGAGCTCGTGCTCCCCACCGACGTGGTCGTGGCCGCCTCGTTCGGCGCGGACGCGGACCACGAGGTGGCTCCCGCAGACGCGATCGAGGAGACCGCGTTCGGCTCGTCGGGCATCGGCCTCGACATCGGTCCGGAGACCGCGGCGCGCTTCGCCGAGGTCATCCGCGGATCGAAGACCGTGTTCTGGAACGGCCCGATGGGCGTGTTCGAGTTCCCGGCCTTCGCCGCGGGCACCAAGGCGGTCGCGCAGGCGCTGACCGAGGTCGACGGCCTCAGCGTCGTCGGTGGCGGCGACTCCGCCGCAGCCGTCCGTCAGCTCGGATTCACCGACGACCAGTTCGGGCACATCTCGACCGGCGGCGGCGCGAGCCTCGAATTCCTCGAGGGCAAGAAACTACCTGGGCTGGAGGTCCTCGGATGGGCGTGAGCTCCCGTACCCCGCTGATCGCGGGCAACTGGAAGATGAACCTGGATCACCTGCAGGCGGTGGCGTTCGTGCAGAAGCTGCACTGGACGCTGAAGGAGGCCAAGCACGAGGACGGATCCGTGGAGGTGGCGGTCTTCCCGCCCTTCACCGACATCCGCAGCGTGCAGACGCTGATCGACGCGGACAAGATCCCGTTCGCGTTCGGTGCGCAGGACGTCTCGGCGCACGACTCCGGGGCGTACACCGGCGAGATCTCCGGCGCGTTCCTGGCGAAGCTCGACGCGAAGTACGTCATCATCGGGCACTCCGAGCGTCGCGAGTACCACGCCGAGTCCGACGAGATCGTGGCCGGCAAGGTGAAGGCTGCTCTCAAGCACGGCCTCTCCCCGGTGATCTGCGTCGGTGAGACGGCGGCGGACCTGGAGAAGTTCGGCGCCAGCGCGGTTCCGGCCGGACAGCTCGAGGCCGCGCTGCAGGGCGTCTCGCCCTCGGCCGACATCGTCGTCGCGTATGAGCCGGTCTGGGCCATCGGGTCGGGTCAGGCGGCCACGCCGCAGCAGGCGCAGGACGTGTGCGCCGCACTCCGCGGCGTGATCGCGAAGGTCCTCGGCGACGAGGCGGCTGCGCGCACCCGCATCCTCTACGGCGGCTCCGTCAAGGCAGCGAACATCGCCAGCTTCATGCGCGAGCCCGACGTGGACGGCGCTCTGGTCGGCGGCGCGAGCCTCGTCGTCGACGAGTTCGCGGCGATCATCCGTTTCGAGAAGCACGTCGGCGTGTGAGTGCGGCGGGGCCCCGGCCCCGCTGCACCGTATACTTGACCGTTACGGGGGCGCTCCGGCCCCAGCGAAAGGCTCTTTCCGTGGCAATTCTCGAGTTCGTCCTGCAGGTCGTGCTGGGCATCACCAGCGTCCTGCTGACTCTTCTCATCCTCTTGCACAAGGGTCGCGGTGGCGGCCTGTCCGACATGTTCGGCGGCGGCATGACCACTGCGGTCGGCTCCTCCGGTCTCGCGGAGCGGAACCTGAACCGCTTCACCGTCGTCCTGGCGCTCACGTGGTTCATCGCCATCGTGGCGCTCGGCCTCATCACGAAGTTCGAGGTGATCTGATGGCTACCGGTGGAAACGCGATCCGCGGTACCCGTGTCGGTTCCGGTCCCATGGGGGAGCAGGACCACGGCTATCACGCCGACCGCATCGCGGTGTCGTACTGGGACGGCCTCGGCAACGAGACGGTGCGCTACTTCGCCGCCGGCCTCCCCGAGGAGGAGATCCCGGAGATCATCGACCACCCGCAGTCGGGTCTCCCGGCCGGGCGCGACAAGGAGAACCCTCCCGCCGTCGCGAAGGCCGAGCCGTACAAGACGCACCTGGCATACGTGAAGGAGCGTCGCACGGACGAGGAGGCCGTCCAGCTCCTGGAGGATGCCCTCACTCAGCTGCGCGAGCGTCGGGGTCAGTGACCGCCGACTGAGCGAGAGGAGAAGCCGCCGTGGTGATCACGGCGGCTTCTTCCGTCTCAGCGGCAGCCGGCCGCGGCGTCGATGTAGTTCTGCGGGGGATACCCGTAGGCCCACACGCCGTTGGCGTCGTCCGCGAAGCCCATGCTGATGGCCCAGGCCGTCGCCCACTTCTCGATGCTGTCCTGCGTGGACGAGTCGTACATGTCCTGACACTTCACGCTGATGGCATGACCCACCTCGTGGGCGACGAGCGCTCTGCTGCGCTCTGCGGGCCACTGCTCCGCGACCGAGTTCGACAGCTCGATGACCGCGCGTCCCGGCTCGTCCCACCACCAGGTGGTGTAGCCGCCCATGCTGCCGTTGTACCCGGCGCCGTTGACGACGGGTGCCCAGTCGAACTCCAACAGGACGCCGGGCGCGAGCGAGCGGGCGAAGGTCTCGATCTCGAGCCGGGCGTTCCGCAGTGGGCCCGCCTTCTCCGCGAGCTCCGCGTCCTCGGCCGCGACGACATCGGTGGCCGCCTTCTGCAGGGCGACGTAGGCGGCCGCAGCCGCGTCGTCGACCTCGGTGACGGCGAGAGCATCCGCGGCGGCTCCGCGCAGGGCGATCACGGCGGCGTTGCGGGTCGACGGATGCGCGCTCTCGAAGGCGCCGGCGGCCTCGGCCGCGGTGGTGAGCACGGCCACGCCGTTCGTCCGGACCGCGTCCACGCTCGCGGCGGCGGACGTGGAGGCGCTGTCCATCGACTCGGCGACGTCGCGCAGGATGCTCTGGTCCTCGGCGAGACGGCTCGTCGCGGCGAAGAGGTCCCAGAACCAGCCGGGTTTCGTCTCGTCGGCCGGGAGCCGCGTCGCGAGGACGTCCTCGGCCTCGCCGCCCGTGGTCTCGCCCTCCGCCACGGCGGAGTCCAGGGCCGCCCAGAGGTCCTCGGGAACGGCGAGGGCGGGCGCGCCGGTGTCGATGATGACATGCCCGGCGTCCGTCGCCGCGATCAGATCGGCGGTCCGCTGTCGGAGTTCCGTCTGCTGGGCGGTCACCGATCGGGTGGCGTCCTCGACCCCGCTGGCGGCCTCGTCGTATCCCTGGTTCGCCACGAGTTGCGTGATGCCGAGACCGGTCAACACCACGACCGTGCCGATGGCGCCGGCGAGGATGCCCTTCAGCCTTCGCCGGTCGCGCGGCGGCCGGGAGACGCCGGACGCGGAGGAGAGGACGGGCGGGAGACGATGCCCACCCGGAGCCGGCCCCGTGGCGGTCGCGGCAACCGACGGCGGAGGGGCGGTCACGAGGCGCTCATCTCGGCAGGCCTTCCGGTCGGGAGCTGATCCTGTCAGCGTATTCGACCGAGGTGACGACGTGGAGGGGGTGACGGGAATCGAACCCGCGCAATCAGTTTGGAAGACTGAGACTCTACCATTGAGCTACACCCCCGGAACCGGAGTCCGGACTCCATCGATCATAGCGGACGGTCGGGCGTGCTCCTGTCCGTTAGACTCGATGGGGCTGAATCTGCGTGCGGATTCCCCGGGGCGTAGCTCAGCTTGGTAGAGCGCCCGCTTTGGGAGCGGGAGGTCGCAGGTTCAACTCCTGTCGCCCCGACTCGACCCCACGACCTTCCAGCCGCGTTCTGCGCGGAAACCACAAGGAGAACACACCAGCATGGCGAACAGCACCGTCGAGAAGCTGACCCCGACCCGGGTCAAGCTCACCATCACGGTCACCCCGGACGACCTCAAGCCGAGCATCGCGCACGCCTACGAGCACATCGCGCAGGACGTCCAGATCCCCGGCTTCCGCAAGGGCAAGGTGCCGGCTCCGATCATCGACCAGCGCATCGGCCGCGGCGCCGTCATCGAGCACGCCGTCAACGAGGGCCTGGACAAGTTCTTCCGCGAGGCGACCGCCGAGCACAAGCTCCGCATCGTCGGCCGTCCGTCGGCCGAGATCACGCAGTGGCCGAACGAGAAGGACTTCTCCGGCGACCTGCTCGTCGACGTCGAGGTCGACGTGCGCCCGGAGATCGAGCTCCCCGACTACGCGGGCATCACCCTCGAGGTCGACGCCGTGGAGGCCGACGAGGCCGCCCTCGACGCCGAGCTGGAGAACATGCGCGCCCGCTTCGGCACGCTCATCCCCGTCGACCGTCCTGCGGCCAAGGGCGATTTCGTCGAGCTGGACCTCGTCGCCACCATCGACGGCGCCGAGATCGACCGCGCCGAGGGCGTCTCCTACGAGATCGGCTCCGGCGAGCTCCTCGAGGGCATCGACGACGCGATCGAGTCGCTCACCGCCGGTGAGGACACCACCTTCCGCTCCGCCCTCGTCGGCGGCGACCACGCCGGCAAGGAGGCGGAGGTCTCCGTCACCGTCAAGGCTGTCAAGGAGCGCGAGCTTCCCGAGGCCGACGACGAGTTCGCGCAGATCGCGAGCGAGTTCGACACCATCGCGGAGCTGCGCGACAGCCTGCGCGAGCGCGTCGAGCAGCAGGGCGTCTTCACGCAGGGCTCCGCCGCCCGCGACAAGCTCGTCGAGACGCTGCTCGCGCAGATCGAGATCCCGGTCCCGCCGCAGCTCATCGAGGACGAGGTGCACAACCACCTCGAGGGCGAGGGTCGTCTCGAGGACGACGTGCACCGCGCCGAGGTGACCGAGGCCAGCGAGAAGCAGTTCCGCACGCAGGTGCTGCTCGACACGATCGCCGAGCAGGCCGACGTGCAGGTCTCGCAGGAGGAGCTCTCGCAGTACCTCATCCAGTCCGCCGCGCAGTACGGCATGGCGCCGCAGGAGTTCGTCGAGGCGCTGCAGTCCTCGAACCAGCTCCCGGCCCTGGTCGGCGAGGTCGCCCGTAACAAGGCACTCGCGATCGCCCTGGGCAAGGTCAAGGTCGTGGACACCAACGGCAAGGCCGTCGACCTCTCCGACTTCGTCGTGACCGACGACGAGGCCGAGGCCGAGGGCGAGAAGGCCGCCGAGGCCGAGGAGAAGCCCGCCGCGAAGAAGAAGGCTCCGGCCAAGAAGGCGGCCGCCAAGAAGGACGCCGACGCGGACCAGAAGCCCGCCGCGGCGAAGAAGCCCGCCGCCAAGAAGCCGGCTGCGAAGAAGGCTCCGGCCAAGAAGGACGCCGACACCGCCGAGTGATCGGCACGGTCGAGTGAAGAGGGCGGGTGCTGCGGCATCCGCCCTCTTTCTCATCGAGGGAAGGACGACAGGATGACGAGCTGGGACGACCGCATCGATCAGGTGTGGGCGGACGCCTCGGGAGAAGAGGTCGGCGACGAGACGATCGCGCGCATCGACGCCCTTGCCGCGGAACGGGGCGCGGACGACGCCCGGGCCGAGTTCGAGCGCGCCGGTGCCCGCGATTCCGCCGGACGCCCGGCAGAGGCCGTGGAGCTCTACCGTCGCGCGCTGGCGCTCGGCCTCGACGAGGAGCATCGCCCGCAGTGCGTGATCCAGCTCGCGAGCTCGCTGCGCAACCTCGGCGACTACGACGAGGCGCTGCGCGTCATCCGCGCCGAGGAGGAGATCGCGGCGGGAGGACCGTATCGCGACGCGGTCGCGGTGGTGCACGCCCTCATCCTCGCCAGTGCCGGCCGGCCCGCGCAGGGCCTGTCGGTGGCCATCCTCGCGCTCGTCCCGCACCTGCCGCGCTACCACCGATCCATGACGGCGTATGCGCAGGAGATCGCCGGCAGCGACACCTGATATGCCGACGGCGAACACGACCTAGGGGCTGTGCGCGCGCCGGTAGATTCGAATCACTGAAACACGGAAGCAGGAGCTGACATGGCTGAACCCCTCGTCGCGACAAGCGTCTTCGACAGGTTGCTGAAGGACCGCATCATCTGGCTCGGCTCGGAGGTGCGAGACGACAACGCCAACGAGATCTGCGCGAAGATCCTCCTTCTCGCCGCCGAAGACTCCGAGAAGGACATCTACCTCTACATCAACTCGCCCGGCGGCTCGATCACCGCGGGCATGGCGATCTACGACACGATGCAGTTCGTGCCGAACGACATCGTCACGGTCGGCATCGGCATGGCCGCGTCCATGGGCCAGCTGCTGCTGACGAGCGGCACCAAGGGCAAGCGCTACATCACGCCGAACGCCCGCGTGCTGCTGCACCAGCCGCACGGCGGCTTCGGCGGCACCGCGAGCGACATCCAGACCCAGGCGCAGCTCATCCTGTCGATGAAGAAGCGCCTCGCCGAGATCACCGCGTCGCAGACCGGCAAGCCCGTCGAGCAGATCAACGCCGACGGTGACCGCGACCGCTGGTTCACGGCGGAGGAGGCCCTCGAGTACGGCTTCGTCGACCACATCCGCGAGCACGCCAGCGACGTCACCGGCGGCGGCGGCACGGGCGTCGAGTAAGGATTCGAGAGGACACCATGTACACACCCACGTTCCAGTCCGCCGGAAACCTGCCCTCCAGCCGTTATGTGCTGCCGCAGTTCGAAGAGCGCACCGCCTACGGCTTCAAGCGCCAGGACCCGTACAACAAGCTGTTCGAAGACCGCGTGATCTTCCTCGGCGTGCAGGTCGACGACGCATCGGCCGACGATGTCATGGCGCAGCTCCTCGTCCTGGAGAGCCAGGATTCCGAGCGCGACATCACCATGTACATCAACTCGCCCGGTGGCTCCTTCACCGCGATGACGGCGATCTACGACACGATGCAGTACGTCGCGCCGCAGATCCAGACCGTCGTGCTCGGCCAGGCGGCCTCGGCCGCCTCCGTGCTGCTCGCGGCGGGTGCCCCCGGCAAGCGTCTCGCGCTGCCGAACGCCCGCGTGCTGATGCACCAGCCGGCGATGGGAGAGGCCGGACACGGTCAGGCCTCGGACATCGAGATCCAGGCGGCGGAGATCCTCCGCATGCGCACCTGGCTGGAGGAGACCATGGCCCGTCACACCGGCAAGCCGGTCGAGCAGGTCAACCGCGACATCGATCGCGACAAGATCCTCTCGGCCAACGAGGCGCTGGAGTACGGCATCGTCGACCAGGTGCTCACCTCGCGCAAGCGCGCGTAGTCCGCACCCGCAGAAGAGGACGCCCGTCGATCGACGGGCGTCCTCTTCGCGTTTCCGGCGGATGCGCGCGGGAGGATGGCGCAGATGCGCATATGAGCAGATGGGTGCGCGAACGCTGAATCCGGCCTACCCTGGAGGAGGAAGGAGGACACCGTGGAAGAAGATCTGCTCATGGTCCGGGTCGCCGAGCTGTACTACGACGAGGACAAGACGCAGGACGAGATCGGTGGTCTCCTGAAGATCTCCCGGTGGAAGGTCGGGCGCCTCCTCACGCAGGCGCGGCAGCGCGGCATCGTCCGCATCGAGATCGTCCACCCGCGCGCCCGTCGGCTCGGCCTCGAGCGCGAGCTCGTGGAGCGCTTCGGCCTCACCGATGCCGTGGTCGTCCCCTCGCCCGAAGGCGACGAGGGCACTCTGGAACGCGTCGCCCAGGCGGCAGCGGACTTCCTGACCGCCCTCCGCCCTGTTCCGCGCACCCTCGGGGTGAGCTGGGGCAAGACGCTCCGCGCCGTGGCCGAGGCCCTGCCCGACGGCTGGGCGAACGGTGTCACGGTCGTGCAGCTCAACGGCGGCGTCAGCCTGAACCGGCGCTCGGGCGGGGCCGCGGGACTCGCGGTGACCATCGCCCAGCGCGCCTCCGGCCAGGTCTCCCTGCTGCCGAGCCCCGCGATCCTGGAGCACGTCGAGACGAAGCAGGCGATCGAAGGGGACCGCACCGTCGCGGCCGTGCTGGAGGAGGCCGCGGACGCCCAGGCGTTCCTGTTCACCGCCGGCCCCTGCGATGCGACCTCCGCCCACGTCGAGAACGGCTATCTCACCGCCGACGATGTGGAGGAGCTCGCGCGCCGCGGCGCCGTCGGCGACGTCCTCGGGCGCTACGTCGACGCCGAGGGCAACATCGTCGACCCGCAGTTGGACGCCCGCACGGTCGGCGTCTCGCTCGACCGCCTGCGCGGTGCCGCGCGGGCCATCTTCGTGACGGCGGGCCCCGCCAAGCACGACATCGCGCGCACGGTCGTGACCAGCGGCCTGTGCGGGGTCCTGGTGACCGATGAGACCACAGCACGAGCATTGTTGGAGGAACAGTGACGACGACAGAACTCAGCCGCAGGACGGCGGTGGACGTCCTCGGCGGTGAGCCGGACGACGCGACCCTCCGTCGCTTCCTGCACGGCCTCCCCGGTGTGGACGCCGTCGGGCTGGAGCAGCGCGCTGCCGGCCTCGGCACCCGCTCCATCAAGACGACGTCGAAGGCGTGGGCGCTGGACACGATCATCAAGCTGATCGACCTGACCACCCTGGAGGGCGCGGACACCCCCGGCAAGGTACGGTCCCTCGTCGCCAAGGCGAAGAACCCCGACGCCGCCGACCCCTCGACGCCCCGCGTCGCCGCGGTCTGCGTCT
This sequence comes from Microbacterium meiriae, assembly GCF_032364335.1. Taxonomy (NCBI): domain Bacteria; kingdom Bacillati; phylum Actinomycetota; class Actinomycetes; order Micrococcales; family Microbacteriaceae; genus Microbacterium; species Microbacterium meiriae. Next base: position 2,190,882 of record NZ_CP133984.1, on the reverse strand, counting down.
ACGGCGACATGGTCGCCGGCGCGGTCGAGGCCCTCGGCAGCCTGCACGGCGACCCCGACGACGGCCTCATCTCGGTCGCCGCCGTGGCCACCGCCTTCCCGAGCGGCCGGTCCTCCCTCGCGATCAAGCTCGCCGACACCGCGGAGGCGGTCGCGGCCGGTGCGGACGAGATCGACATGGTCATCGACCGGGGCGCGTTCCTGTCCGGCCGCTACGGGCTGGTGTTCGACCAGATCGCCCAGGTCAAGGAGGCGTGCCGCCGCGAGGACGGCTCGTACGCCTCGCTCAAGGTGATCCTCGAGACCGGCGAGCTGAACACGTACGACAACATCAAGCGCGCCTCCTGGCTCGGCATCCTCGCCGGCGGCGACTTCATCAAGACCTCGACGGGCAAGGTGCAGCCGGCGGCGACGCTGCCGACCACGCTGCTGATGCTGGAGACGGTGCGCGACTGGTACCGCGGCACGGGGGAGCGCATCGGCGTGAAGCCCGCGGGCGGCATCCGCTCGTCCAAGGACGCGGTCAAGTACCTGGTGACCGTCGCCGAGACCGTGGGGGAGGAGTGGCTCCAGCCGCACCTGTTCCGCTTCGGCGCCTCGAGCCTGCTCAACGACGTGCTCCTGCAGCGTCAGAAGCTCGCCACCGGCCACTACTCCGGCCCCGACTACGTCACGATCGACTGACTTCTTCGGCCGGTCCCTGAGCCGGTCGAAGGGCAGCAACCCAAGGGATTGAAATGAACTTCCTGGAATACGCTCCGGCTCCGGAGTCCACGGCGGTGCTGAACCTCAAGGACAGCTACGGGCTGTTCATCGACGGCGAGTTCGTCGACGGCTCCGGCACCCCCTTCCGCACCATCTCCCCGGCGACGGAGAAGGAGATCGCCGAGATCGCCTCCGCCGACGACGCGGACATCGACCGCGCCGTCGCCGCGGCACGTCGCGCCTATGACAAGGTCTGGTCGCGGATGAGCGGCCGCGACAGGGGCAAGTACCTGTTCCGCATCGCCCGCCTCGTGCAGGAGCGTGCCCGTGAGCTGGCCGTCGCCGAGAGCCTCGACAACGGCAAGCCCATCAAGGAGAGCCGCGATGTGGACGTGCCCCTCGTCGCGTCCTGGTTCTTCTACTACGCGGGCTGGGCCGACAAGCTCGACTACGCCGGACTGGGTGCGAACCCCCGTGCTCTGGGCGTCGCCGGTCAGGTCATCCCCTGGAACTTCCCGCTGCTGATGCTCGCGTGGAAGCTGGCGCCCGCGCTGGCGGCCGGGAACACGGTCGTGCTCAAGCCGGCCGAGACCACGCCGCTGACGGCACTGATCTTCGCCGAGATCCTGCAGCAGGCCGATCTCCCCGCCGGTGTCGTGAACATCGTCACGGGGGCCGGGCCGACCGGTGCCGCCCTCGTCCGTCACCCCGACGTCGACAAGGTCGCGTTCACCGGCTCGACGGGTGTCGGTCGCGACATCGCCCGGGCCGTCGCGGGGACGAACAAGAAGCTGACCCTGGAGCTGGGCGGCAAGGCCGCGAACATCGTCTTCGACGACGCGCCGATCGACCAGGCGGTCGAGGGCATCGTCAACGGCATCTTCTTCAACCAGGGCCACGTGTGCTGCGCCGGGAGTCGTCTGCTCGTGCAGGAGTCGGTCCACGACGAGGTCGTCGACCGGCTGAAGAACCGGCTGTCGACGCTGCGTCTCGGCGACCCGCTCGACAAGAACACGGACATCGGCGCGATCAACTCCGCGGCGCAGCTCGCCCGCATCCGCGAGCTGAGCGACATCGGCGAGGCCGAGGGCGCGGAGCGCTGGACCGCCGACTGCGCGATCCCGGAGCAGGGCTTCTGGTTCGCCCCGACGATCTTCACCGGGGTCGAGGCCTCGCACCGCATCGCCCGCGACGAGGTCTTCGGCCCGGTGCTGTCGGTCCTCACCTTCCGGACGCCCGCCGAGGCGATCGCGAAGGCCAACAACACGCCGTACGGCCTCTCGGCGGGCATCTGGTCGGACAAGGGCTCGCGCATCCTCGCAGTCGCGGATCGGCTGCGTGCGGGCGTCGTGTGGGCCAACACGTTCAACCGTTTCGACCCGTCGAGCCCGTTCGGCGGCTACAAGGAGTCCGGATTCGGCCGCGAGGGCGGTCGCCAGGGGCTCACCGCCTACCTCAAGGGAGCCGCAGCATGAGCAAGCGACTGACCGTTCCGAAGACCTACAAGCTCGCCATCGGCGGGGCCTTCCCCCGCAGCGAGTCCGGACGCACGTACGAGGTCGTCTCCCGCAAGGGCGCCTTCCTCGCCAACGCCGCCAAGGCCTCCCGCAAGGACGCCCGTGATGCGGTCGTTGCCGCGCGCGCCGCCGTCAAGGGCTGGTCGGGGGCGACGGCCTACAACCGCGGCCAGGTGCTCTACCGCGTCGCCGAGGTGCTCGAGGGACGTCGCGCACAGTTCGTCGACGAGATCGTGGCGCAGGAGGGCATCTCGTCCTCGGCGGCCACGGCGCAGGTCGACGAGGCGATCGATCTCTGGGTCTGGTACGCCGGGTGGTGCGACAAGTACGCCCAGGTGGCGGGCAACGCGAACCCCGTCTCCGGTCCGTACTTCAACATCTCGGTGCCAGAGCCCACCGGTGTGGTCGCGATCGTGGCGCCGCAGGACTCGGCGCTGCTCGGCCTGGTCTCTGTCGTCGCCCCGGCCCTCGTCGCCGGGAACACCGTCGTCGTGGTCGCGAGCGAGCAGTACCCGCTCTCCGCGATCAGTCTCGCCGAGGTGCTCGCGACCAGCGACGTCCCCGGCGGCGTGGTGAACGTGCTCACCGGTTCGCCGGCCGAGATCGCCCCCTGGCTCGCCTCGCACCAGGACGTGAACGCCCTCGACCTCGCCGGCGCCGGTGCGCTGGAGTGGGTCGACATGCAGATCGCCGCAGCGGACACGCTGAAGCGCGTGCTCGCCCCCGGTGACGTGGTCGCGTCGCCGGAGCGGATCGCCGCCTTCACCGAGGTCAAGACGGTCTGGCACACGAAGAGCATGGTCTGACTTCCAGTCAGGAGGACCGAAGGCCCTGTCGCGTACCGCGCGGCGGGGCCCTCGTCGTTCGAGCGGCGTGCGCGTGACGCCGGTGCTGTGGTTTCATGGCGGCATGATGGCGACCTCCGGCGTCCGCGCCCGCCCCGGGCGAGTGACGCTCGTGCTGGCGGCGATCCTGCTTCTCGGCGGTTGCGCAGCGGCGCCGGCCGACGTCACCGCCGGAGAGCCGACGCCGACCGTGACCCCGACCGTCGCCTGCGCGCAGGTGGACGGCGCCGAGCTTCCGCCGGAGTGTGCGCCGTACGACCCGGAACACGCGATGGAACAGAACGACCGGCATCGTGAGCGGATGGAGACGTCGGCCGAGGCGCGGGCGGCCGCCGAGCAGCCGGTGGCGGACCTCCGCGTGCGTCTCGAAGCACTGCGCGCGGAGAGCACGATCTCTGTGACCTCCGTCGAGGACGCCTTGCGCGAGGTCGGCCTCGTCCATCACGTCGCCCGGGGAGATGCGCGCGCGGTGGCGTTCGGTGCCGACGGTCCCGAGGGCGGCTGCGTCTTCGGGGAGGTGCGTCCGGACGAGGTGCACATCGAGGTCGGGGGATACATCATGGACGGCGGCTGCCTCCCCGCGGAATGACGGCGGAGACACCGTCATCCGCCGGACCCGCCGAACGACTCGTCGCCAATGCGGCCCGGTGTCGTATGCAGCGGTTAGGCTCGAAGAACGATCCTGATCCCCCCGAGGAGGACGCGCATGGCCCGCATCGGTGAAAGCGCTGACCTGTTCAAGTGCTCGTTCTGCGGAAAGAGCCAGAAGCAGGTGCAGCAGCTCATCGCCGGACCCGGCGTGTACATCTGCGACGAGTGCGTCGAGCTCTGCAACGAGATCATCGAAGAGCGCATGGCGGAGTCGTCCGCTGAGGGCGTCGCCGAGTTCGAGCTTCCGAAGCCCCGCGAGATCTTCACGTTCCTCGAGGAGTACGTCGTCGGACAGGAGCCCGCGAAGCGCGCCCTCTCCGTCGCCGTCTACAACCACTACAAGCGCGTCCGCGCCCACGGCACGCTGCAGCCGGCCGAGCAGAAGGCCGAAGAGATCGAGATCGCGAAGAGCAACATCCTGCTCATCGGCCCGACGGGCTGCGGTAAGACCTATCTGGCGCAGACGCTCGCCAAGCGGCTCAACGTGCCGTTCGCCGTCGCCGACGCGACCGCGCTGACGGAGGCCGGCTACGTCGGCGAAGACGTCGAGAACATCCTCCTCAAGCTCATCCAGGCCGCGGACTATGACGTGAAGCGCGCCGAGCAGGGCATCATCTACATCGACGAGGTCGACAAGATCGCCCGCAAGGCCGAGAACCCGTCGATCACCCGCGATGTGTCGGGCGAGGGTGTGCAGCAGGCGCTGCTGAAGATCATCGAGGGCACGGTCGCCTCGGTGCCGCCGCAGGGCGGTCGCAAGCACCCGCACCAGGAGTTCCTGCAGATCGACACCTCGAACGTGCTCTTCATCGTGGCCGGTGCCTTCGCCGGGCTGGAGGACATCGTCTCGGCGCGCGTCGGCAAGCACGGCGTCGGCTTCGGCGCTCCGCTGCACGACAAGGGCAAGGACCTCGATCTCTTCAGCGAGGTGCTCCCGGAAGACCTCCACAAGTTCGGGCTCATCCCGGAGTTCATCGGTCGCCTGCCCGTCGTCACCAACGTGTCGCCGCTCGACCAGGCCGCCCTCATCGACATCCTCACGGGGCCGCGCAACGCGCTCGTGAAGCAGTATCAGCGCATGTTCGAGCTCGACGGCGTCCAGCTGGAGTTCGAGGAGGACGCGCTGCGGTCGATCGCGGATCTGGCGGTCGAGCGCAAGACGGGTGCCCGTGGTCTCCGTGCCATCCTGGAGGACGTGCTCGGTCCGGTGATGTTCGAGATCCCGTCTGCGGAGGACGTCGCGAAGGTGATCATCACCCGCGCCGCCGTCGACGAGGGTGCCCCGCCCACCATCGTGATGGAGCGCAAGCGCAAGAGCGCCTGAGCGCCGGGCCCCGGCGGGTCAGACACCCCCCGCGGACGCGGTGAGCAGATCGCAGGCGTGCCTGCTCACGCCACCGGCATGAGCAGGTCCGTGCGGAGCTCGTCCGGATCGATGCCGGGGTCCGAGACGTACACCTCGATCCAGAGGCCGCGTGGGTGCAGCCCGGCCTCCGCCGCGCGTGCGACCAGCCCGGCCCATCCGGTGCCGAGACCGTCGTAGGAGCCGAAGACGGTGGTCGCGACGGCCTGCCCGGTCGGCAGGGCCGACGCCACGATGGCGGTTCCGTCGCCGGTGGCGATCGGGTCGGACGGTGCGGCCTGCACCGGGAAGCCGAGCTCCAGATCGAACACGCCCATCGGGTCGCCGTGATAGATCGCGAGCGCCGGGCCGGTGGGGATCAGCCTGCCGGCGGCGAAGGCCGCGGCGATCGCCCCGTAGCCGGTGTCGAAAGCGTCACGGAGGTCGGCGAGGCGGATACCCTTGTGCCGGATGACGGCGAGGGGAACGGCGTCCAGCTCCAGGCTGTCCGCCGGGCCGAAGGGAGCGTCGGGGAATGCGTCCATGCGCTCAGGGTCTCACGACTCAGGAATCCAGTCCACGGCGTTTCAGGAGCGGCTCGATGTCGGCGTCCCGCCCGCGGAAGTCGCGGTAGGCGGCCAGCGGGTCCTTCGAGCCGCCGACCCCGAGCAGCCGGTCGCGGAAACGGTCCCCATTGGCCCTGGTGAGCCCGCCGTTCTCTCGGAACCACTCGACGGTGTCGGCGTCGAGCACCTCGCTCCAGATGTACGAGTAGTACCCCGCGCTGTAACCGCCGGAGAAGACGTGCGCGAAGTACGTGGAGGAATACCGGGTCGGCACGGCGGGGTCATCCAGCCCGATGTCGGCCAGCGCTGCGGCCTCGAACGCGGCGACATCCTCCACCGCGTCCTCGGTGGAGAGCCGGTGCCACGCCTGATCCAGCCACGCTGCGGCGAGGTACTCGCTGGTCGCGTGCCCTTGATCGAACGTCGCCGTCGCCCGCAGCCGCTGCACGATGGCGGGATCCAGCGGCTCGCCGGTCTCGTGGTGCCGGGCGTAGTGGTCCAGGACCTCCGGCCAGAGGATCCACATCTCGTTCACCTGACTGGGGAACTCGACGAAGTCGCGGAACACGTTGGTCCCGGCGAAGTGCGGATACGTCACCGTGGCGAAGAGGCCGTGCAGGGCGTGCCCGAACTCGTGGAACAGCGTCGTCACCTCGTCGAGCGTCAGCAGCGTGGGCTCGCGGTCCCCGGGCTGCGGGACGTTGAGGTTGTTCACCACGACCGGGGCGCTGCCGCGCAGCCGGGACTGGCTGACGATCGCGTTCATCCATGCCCCGCCGCGCTTGGAGTCGCGGGTGTAGAGATCGAGCACGTAGAGGCCCAGGGGAGAATCGTCGGCGTTGCGCACCTCGAACACGCGGGCCTGCGGGTGATAGGCCGCGAGGTCGTGCCGCTCGTGGAACGTCACCCCGTACAGGCGGGTCGCCGCGAAGAACACGCCGTCCTGCAGCACGCGCTCCGCCTCGAACCAGGGACGCAGGGCGGCGGTGTCGATGTCGTAGCGGGCAGTGCGCACGCGCTCGGTGTAGAACGCCCAGTCGTGGGCCTCCACGGGGAAGGGCTCCGGCTCGGTCTCGTCGACGATCGCCTGGAGCGCGTCCCGTTCGGCGCGGGCGTTCCGGGCGGACGGCGCAGCCAGCCGGCGCAGCATCCGCTCGACGGCCTCAGGGGAGCCCGCCGTCTCGTCGGCGGTGATGTACGCGGCATGCGACGGATACCCGAGGAGGCGCGCGCGCTCGGCGCGGAGGCGCACGATCTCGCGCAGCACCGGGCGGTTGTCGTTGCCGTTGTCGCGCGAGCCCCGCGCGCGCGACGCCGCCATGATCCGGCGACGGGATTCCCGCACCGCGAGCCGGGCGAGGGCCGGATGGCCGGTGAACAGCGGCAGGGTGAGGAGGTAGCGGCCGTCGAGCCCACGGTCGGCCGCGGCGCGCGCCGCGGACGAGAGCTCGCCCGCACTCAGGCCCTCCAGCTCGGCGGCGGAGTCGAAGACCACGGCGAGGTCGTTCGTATCGCTCAGCAGGTTCCGCTCGAACGTGTTCGTGAGCACGGACAGCTTCTGGTTCAGACCCGTGAGCTGCGCCTTCGCGTCGTCGTCGAGCCCGGCGCCGGCATGCGTCATCTCGCGGTGGTAGCGCTCCACGAGATACCGCTGCTCGGAATCGAGGCCGAGCGCCTCACGCTGGTCGTACACGTGGGCCACGCGGGCGTAGAGCGCCGCATCCAGCGTGATCGCGTCCTCATGGGCGGCCATGAGCGGAGCGAGCTCTTCATCGATCGCCTGGATCTCCGGCGTGGCGTCGGCAGAGCTCACCGTGTAGAAGGCGTGCGCCACCCGATCGAGGAGATCGCCCGACCGCTCCAGCGCCTCGAGCGTGTTCTCGAACGTCGGCATCGACCGCACGCGGGTGATGTTCGCGACCTCCGCGAGCTGCTCCGCGAAACCGGCTCGGAAGGCGGGAAGGTAGTGCTCCGGGCGGATGGCCTGATAGTCCGGGAGCCCGAAGGGAAGGGTCGACGGCTGCAGCAGCGGATTCGTGGCGTCGCTCATCCTCCGAGCCTAGCCACCGCCATCCCCGGAACGTTCCGTGCTCAGACGGGTCATCACCTCTCGCAGGGCGTCGACGACGACACGGACCGAGCGGCGGCGCAGGTTCTCCGGGCGCGCGAGGACGTCGATCATGCGGTGCGTGCTCACGCCGCGCAGGGGGATGCGTACGATGTCGCGATCGTCGACGCTGCGCGAGGTGAACCGGGGGAGCATTCCCAGGACGCCGCCGGCCGCGACAACCGCCGACACCGCGCCGTAGTCGTTGATGCGGTGGCGGACCTCGACCGGGCGGCGGGCGACGGCGGCGACGGCACGGAGCACGTCGTCGGGGGAGTACCCCACGCGGCTCGTCACCCAGTGCTCGTCGGCGACCTCGTCCGGCGAGAGGGTGCGGCGACCGGCGAGAGGATGTGCGGCGGCGACCGCGACGTCCAGGGGCTCGCGGACGAGACCGACAGCGCGGATGCCTGCGGTCGGCCACGGCGCGGAGTGCTCCATCCGATGCGCGAGGACGAGGTCGTACCGCGCGGTGAGCCCGGGGAACTCGCTCTGCGCGACGTCTTCGTCCGTCAGGCGTACCGTCGGCGCGTGCTCCTTCCCGGAGAGCTCCCGCACGAGCGGGCCGAAGAGCGCCTGACCGACGCTGTGGAACCCGCTGATGCTCACCTCTCCGGTCGCCGCGCCCTCGAAGTCGTCCAGCGCGTGCCGCGCTGCGGCCATGGCATCGATGGCCTCGGCGCCGGCCGCCGCGAGGACCTCGCCGGCAGAGGTCAGCACGAGCGTGCGGCCCTGGCGACGGGTGAGCGGGGCGGGGAAGGAGCGCTGCAGCGCGGCGAGCTGCTGCGAGACGGCGGACGGGGTGACCCGGAGCGTGTCGGCGACAGCCGTCACGCTGCCTAAGGCTCCGAGTTCGCGGAGGATCTGGAGCTGATGGAGTTCCACGTATATAGTTTAGACCTGGCTATAGAGACGATGCAGAAGCTGCCGATTGTTCTACAGGGACGTATGCGATGAGATCGGAGCATGAAGGCTCTGTTCAAGGAGGAACCCGGCGCCGGCCTCGCGCTCGTGGAGCGCCCCGATCCCACCGCCGGCCCCGGCGAGGTCGTCATCCGCGTCCTCCGCACCGGCATCTGCGGGACCGATCTGCACATCCGGCGATGGGACGACTGGGCGGCCTCCGCGATCTCCGCGCCCCTCATCCCGGGACATGAGTTCTACGGCGAGGTCGTCGAGGTCGGATCGCTCGTCCATGACATCGCCGTCGGCGACCGGGTCTCCGGCGAAGGACACATCGTCTGCGGCACCTGCCGGAACTGTCGTGCCGGACGCCGGCAGATGTGCATCCGCACCATCGGGCTCGGTCTGCAGCGCGACGGTGCCTTCGCCGAATACCTCTCGCTGCCGGCGACCAACGTGTGGGTCCACCACGCCGAGGTGGCTCCGGAGCTCGGCGCGATCTTCGACCCGCTCGGCAACGCCGTGCACACCGCCCTCCGCTTCCCTCTGGTCGGCGAGGACGTGCTCGTCACCGGATGCGGCCCGATCGGCCTGATGGCGATCGCCGTCGCCCGGCATGCCGGTGCCCGCTTCATCGTGGGGACCGACGTGAGCGGCCCGCGCCTGGAGATGGCACGAGGGATGGGAGCAGACGACGTCGTCGACGTCTCCCGCCAGGAGATCCGCGACGCGCAGCGGGCGCTCGGCATGCGCGAGGGGTTCGACATCGGCTTCGAGATGAGCGGCGCGGCATCGGCGCTCCCGGCGATGATCGACAACATGAACCACGGCGGACGGATCGCCATGCTCGGGCTGCCGTCGACGGGGTTCGACATCGACTGGGGCAAGCTCGTCACGCATATGCTCACCATCACCGGCATCTATGGTCGCGAGATGTTCGAGACCTGGAACGCCATGGGGGCGATGCTGCAGACGAGTGCGACACTGCGGGCGGCCATCGGCCGCGTGATCGCCGAGGTCGTGCCGGCGCGCGACTGGGAGCGCGGATTCGCGGCGGCGGAGTCCGCCGGCACGGGCAAGATCATCCTCGACTGGACGGAGCTGTGATGTACGCGACCTTCAAGGACCATGTGGCGCGGGAGCTGGCGGGGATCGAGGAGGCCGGGCTCACCAAGCATGAGCGCGGCATCCGCGGTCCGCAGCGGGCGGAGATCACGGCCGACGGCGCCGAGGTGCTCAACTTCTGCGCGAACAACTACCTCGGGCTCGCCGACGACCCCCGCATCCTCGCTGCGGCCCGGACGGCCCTGGACGAGTGGGGGTACGGGCTCGCGAGCGTGCGCTTCATCTGCGGAACGCAGGAGCAGCACCTCGAACTCGAGCGTCGGCTGGCGGACTTCCTCGGCACCGACGACGCGATCCTCTACTCGTCCTGCTTCGACGCCAACGGCGGTGTCTTCGAGACGCTGTTCTCCGCGGAGGACGCGATCATCTCGGACGAGTTGAACCACGCGTCCATCATCGACGGCATCCGCCTCTCGAAGGCGCGCCGACTCCGGTACCGCAACCGCGACATGGCGGATCTGGAGGAGCAGTTGCGGGCGGCCGCCGATGCCCGGTTCCGCGTGATCGTGACCGACGGCGTCTTCTCGATGGACGGCTACATCGCCCCGCTCGCTGAGATCTGCGACCTCGCCGAGCGGTACGACGCCCTCGTCTTCGTGGACGACTCGCACGCGGTCGGCTTCGTCGGGGAGAACGGGCGGGGGACGCCGGAGCTGTGCGGCGTCGCAGATCGTGTCGACATCTACACCGGCACCTTCGGCAAGGCGTTGGGCGGCGCCTCCGGGGGGTACGTCGCCTCCCACGCGGAGATCGTCGCGCTGCTGCGTCAGCGTTCCCGTCCGTACCTGTTCTCGAACACCCTCGCTCCGGCCATCGTGGCCGGTACCCTGACCGCACTCGACCTCGTCGAGGGATCGGCGGACCTGCGGGCGCGGCTGCGGGACAACGCAGCCCTGTTCCGCACCCGGATGGCGGAGGAAGGCTTCGATCTGCTTCCCGGAGAGCACCCGATCGTGCCGGTCATGTTCGGTGATGCCGCGCTCACAGCCCGGATCGCCGCGGCGATGCAGGACCAGGGCGTCTACGTGACGGCGTTCAGCTTCCCGGTGGTGCCGCGGGGGAAGGCGCGCATCCGGGTGCAGCTCTCCGCCGCGCACTCCGCCGAGCAGGTCGAGCGCTGTGTGACGGCCTTCGTCGCGGCGCGGGATGCGGTGAGCTGACCGCGTTGCAAAGAAAAGCTTGCAAAGATTTGTTTGCAAGCGTACCTTTGCATGCATGACGAACGAGACGCAGGTACGGACGCTGGATGCGGGAGCGCTCAAGGCGCTGGCGCATCCGCTGCGGGTCAAGATCTTCGATCTGCTCGCCTCTCGTGGTCCTCAGACGGCCAGCTCTCTCGCGGCCCTCGTCGGGGAGACCTCGGGATCCACCAGCTACCACCTCCGCGCCCTCGCCGCCCACGATCTCATCCGTGAAGTGGAAGGTCGTGGCACGGCGCGGGAGCGGTGGTGGGAGCGCCCGAAGGGCCGCATCGACGTGCCGGGACCGGACGAGCAGATGTCGCCGGCCAACCGTGCCGCGGCCCAGATCGTGACATCGGAGTTCTTCCGGCTCCGGCACGAGACGCTGATGCAGTACCTCAACCGCTCGGATGCCGACATCCCCGAGGGGTGGCGTGACGTGGGTCTGACCATCACCACGCACCTCGACATGACGGCCGCGCAGGCGATGGCCCTCCGGGCGGAGTTGGAGGCCGTCGTGGAGAAGGCGATCGCGCAGTACCGCGGTCAGGAGGGCCCGGACGTGCGCCGTGTCTCCCTCCGTGCCGAGATCTTCGACCTCCCCAGGCCTGGCGGCGCCGCCACGGCCGAGACGACGGACGCATCATGACCGCCGCCACCCTGCACCTCGTCAGTCCCACGCGGACGGAGCGCGGCCTGCTGCACCTCGCCGACCGGGTCACCGCCATGATCGAGCACCGGATCGAGCGTCGCGCACAGCGGCGGGTCCTCGCCCTCGACCTCCTCCGCGAACAGCAGGCCCGCCGGCATGACCCGCACGCCGTCGACCATCTCCTCGCGCAGCTCGGAGCCCCGCGCCGCTGACGCCGAGACCCCGGATACGCGTCGAGACCCCCTCCTCTCCACGTGGAAAGGAGGGGGTCTCGACGATGAAGCGGGGTCTCGGCGATCAGAAGGGGCGGGCGATGACCTCGCCGGAGGAGGTCTGGAGGACCTCCCAGCCGGCGTCGAGCTCCGCGATCGCGCGGCCCTCGAGCCAGGTGAGGGTCCAGTGGCCGGTGAGGCCCTGGGACTCGACCTCGGCGATCGCGGGGCGCAGCGCCTCGGGGACGGACGCGGGGGGCTGCGCCCCCGTGGCCCAGCGCGTGCCGAGCTGCATCAGGAAGCCTCGACCGGGGCGAGCTCGATCGCGGTGACCGCGAACTCCTCCGCCTCGGAGATCTCGAGCTCGGCGATGCGGCCGACAGCGCGGAGGTCATCCGCCGCGGCGCGCAAGGCCTCGACCTTCGCGGCGGGAGCGGCGATGGCGGCACGGGAGACCGGGGTCTTCTGCGACGCCTTCGCCTCGGTCTTCGCACGCCGGATGCCGATGAGCGCCTCGCTGGCGACGGCCAGCACGGCCGCATCGCCCTCGATGCCGAGCTTCTCGGGCCACGCAGCCGTGTGCACGGAGCCCTCCTCGAACCACGACCAGGCCTCCTCCGTGGCGAAGGAGAGCACCGGGGCGAGCAGGCGGAGCAGCGTGGACAGCGCCAGACGCAGCGCGAGGGCGGCCGAGGCCTGGCCCACGTCGTTCTGGTTGTAGGCGCGCTCCTTCACGAGCTCCAGGTAGTCGTCGCAGAACGTCCAGAAGAACGCCTCGGTCAGCTCCAGCGCTCTGGCGGCGTCATACCGGTCGAAGGCCGCGGTCGCCTCCGCCACCACGCCATCGAGCGCCGTGAGCATCGAGGCGTCGAGCGCGTGGGTCACCTGCGCGCCCTCGGGCACCGGGAACGACAGCACGAACTTCGCGGCGTTGAGCACCTTGATCGCCAGACGCCGACCGATCTTCACCTGGGTCGGGTTCTGCGGGTCGAAGGCCGCGTCCATGCCGAGGCGGCTGGAAGCCGCCCAGTACCGCACCGCGTCCGAGCCGTGGGCGTCGAGCACGTCGGCAGGGGTGACCACGTTGCCCTTCGACTTCGACATCTTCTTGCGGTCGGGGTCGACGATGAAGCCGGAGATGGCGGCGTTCTTCCACGGGGCGCGGCCGTCTTCGAGCGTGGAGCGCAGCATGGTCGAGAAGAGCCAGGTGCGGATGATGTCCTGTCCCTGCGGGCGCAGGTCGAACGGCGCGGTGAGCTGCCACAGCTCCTCGTCGCGCTGCCAGCCGCCCGCGAGCTGCGGGGTCAGGGAGGATGTCGCCCAGGTGTCGAGGATGTCGGCCTCGGCGTCGAACCCGCCCGGCACGCCGCGCTGGGCCTCGGTGTAGCCCGCGGGGACGTCCGTGGTCGGGTCGATGGGCAGCGCGGCCGCGTCCGGGGTGAGCACGCGGTCGTAGTCGCGCTCGCCGTTCTCGTCCAGCGCGTACCAGAGCGGGATCGGCACACCGAAGAAGCGCTGCCGGGACACGAGCCAGTCGCCGGTGAGGCCGCCGACCCAGTTCTCGTAGCGGACCCGCATGAAGTCGGGGTGCCACGCCAGCTCGGTGCCGTGCGCGAGGAGCTGCTCGCGCAGCTCGCCGTCGCGGGCGCCGTTGCGGATGTACCACTGCCGGGTCGAGACGATCTCGAGCGGGCGGTCACCCTTCTCGAAGAACTTCACGGCGTGCTGGAAGGGCTTGCCGACGGCGGTCATGTCGCCGGTCTCCTGCAGCTTCTCGACGATCGCCTTGCGGGCGCTGAAGACGGTCTTGCCGGCCACGTTCTCCGCGTACCAGGCGCGGGCGTCGGCGTCGGCCACGATCGACGGGGCCTCGGGGAGGAAGCGGCCGTCGAGACCGATCGTCGTCATGTTCGGCAGGGACTCGCCGGCAGTGGTGCGCAGCTCGCGCCACCAGATGATGTCGGTCACGTCGCCGAAGGTGCAGACCATGGCGGCGCCGGTGCCCTTGTCGGGCTGGGCGAGGTGGTGGCCGTGGACCTCGATCTCGGCGCCGAAGTAGGGCGTACGGACCTTCGTGCCGATGAGGTGCTTGTGCGGTCCCTCGGGGTGGGTCACGATCGCGATGCACGCGGGGAGGAGCTCCGGGCGCGTGGTGTCGATCGCGATGGAGCCGGAACCGTCCGCGAAGGGGAACTCGATCGTGTGGTACGCCGCCTGCTGGTCGCGGTCCTCGAGTTCGGCCTGCGCGATCGCGGAGCGGAAGTCGATGTCCCACAGCGTCGGCGCCAGGGCCTGATAGGCCTCGCCGCGCTCGATGTTGCGGAGGAAGGCGAGCTGGCTCTGCCGGATCGTGTCGTCGGAGATGGTGCGGTACGTCTGCGTCCAGTCCACGCTCAGTCCGAGCTGACGGAACAGCGCCTCGAACTGCTTCTCGTCCTCGATCGTGAGGCGCTCGCACAGCTCGATGAAGTTGCGGCGGCTGATCGGCTGCTGGTCCGCGGCGCGGCTCGACTTGTTGTCGCCGCCCTCGAACGGCGGGGTGAAGTCGGCGTCGTAGGGGAGCGACGGGTCGCAGCGCACACCGTAGTAGTTCTGCACACGGCGCTCGGTGGGAAGGCCGTTGTCGTCCCAGCCCATCGGGTAGAACACGGTCTTGCCGCGCATGCGCTCGTACCGCGCCTTGACGTCGGTGTGCGTGTAGGAGAACACGTGACCGATGTGGAGGCTGCCGGAGGCAGTGGGCGGCGGGGTGTCGATCGAGTAGACGCCCTCACGGCCGAGCTCGGCGGCGCGCAGACGGTCGAACAGGTACGTACCCTGCTCCGCCCAGGCGGCGTCCCACTTCGCTTCGAGACCTTCGAGTGCGGGCTTGTCGGGAATGGCGGACATGGAGGTCTCCTCGAGCGATGTATGCGGCACTGTGTGAGCGTGCCTGAGTGTGGGTGGTGCCGCCCAGTCTACCGAGGGTGCAGGCTCCGGCGCTCGACCCGGGGGAGCGCCCGGCGCGGCGCTGCGCCGGCCCCTCCGACGCTGGGAGGATCGGAGCATGACACCGCCGTCGTCCTCGTCCTCCCGTCCCCGTCTCGCCGACCTCGGGGTCCCGTCCGGCGCCTTCGCGCGCGGCCCGGCGAACGCCATCACCGATGTCCGCGGCGTGCGGGTGGGGCACGCCACGCTGCACGGCGACGGTCTGCACACGGGAGTGACGGCCATCGTCCCCGACGCCCTCACCGCCGAGCGCCGCAGCCTTCCCGCGAACCTCTCGGTCGGCAACGGCTATGGCAAGCTCGTGGGTGCCACGCAGCTCCGCGAGCTCGGGGCTCTGGAGACGCCGATCCTGCTGACCTCGACGCTGTCCGTGTTCCGTGTCGCGGATGCGCTGCTCGGGCATCTGCTGGCGACGCCGGCGCACGCACGGACGACCACCCTGAACCCGGTGGTGGGCGAGACGAATGACGGGTTCCTCTCCGACATCCGCCGGCGCGCCGTGGGCGAGGAGCAGGTGACGGCGGCCCTGGCCGCGGCGGCAGCGGGTCCGGTCGCGGAGGGGTGCGTCGGTGCCGGCGCCGGAACCGTCGCCCTCGGCTACAAGGGCGGCCTCGGCACGGCGTCCCGTCTGGTCGATGTCGCAGGGAGCACGTCCACGGTCGGGGCTCTCGTGCAGACGAATTTCAGCGGCACGTTGCGGATCGCGGGGGTGCCACTGCCCGCGGAGGAGCTGCTCGCCGAGGAGCCGGCACAGCCCGTCGGCAACTCATGCATGATCGTCGTCGCGACGGATGCGCCCGTCGACGGTCGGCAGCTCGGCCGGGTGGCCCACCGCGCCGTGTTCGCGATGCGGGGCGTGGGCGCCGACTACGCACAGGGCAGCGGCGACTACGCGATCGCCTTTTCCGTGCACGACCCGGCGTCGGGCGGTCCTGCGGCGGATGACGACCTCTCGCCGCTCTTCGCCGCGACGATGGACGCTGTCGAGGAGGCGCTGATCAACTCGGTGCTCGCCGCGGAGACCACCGTGGGCCCCGAGGGGCGGACGGCGCACGCGGTGCCGATCGACCGGGTGCGGGACCGTCTGACTCGTGCCGGGGCCGTCTGACCCGCGTTCACAACTCAGGAGAAACCGGGTCGGCGGCGCCGCGGGAGCGGCGAGTCGTACCGACCGCCGCCGAATGTCCTGAGTTGTGAACCGTGGTCAGTCGGCGAGCGCGGCGTGGATGCCCTCGCCGATGCGACGCATCGCGGCCAGCACCGGGCCGCGTCCGTCGGCTCCTCTGTCCCAGTTGGCCAGCACGGCGTAGGCGATCCGGCGGCTGGGGGACATCACGATCCCGGTGTCGGCGCGGACGCGGGAGATCGTGCCGGTCTTGTTCAGCAGCCAGACGCCGCGGTCGAAGCCCCAGTGCGCGAGCGGGTCGAGGTCGAACGCCGAGGCGACCATCGACAGGTCCATGCCCGCGCCCAGCCAGCGGCGCAGCGTGTCGGCCGAGGCGGGGGAGAGGTCGGTGCCGTCGGCGAGCCGCGACATGAAGCGCACGAGCTCCGCGGCGTTCGCGTGCGACAGCGTGCGGGGTGCACCGGGCGGGATCGGCCACCGCACGATGTCGTCGAGGGAGGAGGCGGTGTAGCCGAGCGCGCGGGTGTGCTCCTGCACGGTCGGGATGCCGATGACGCGACCCAGCGTGTTGGTCGCGGCGTTGTCGCTCACCGCTCCGATGAGAGCAGCCACGTCGTACAGCGACAGCTCGGATGCCTGGAGCAGGTACCAGAGACCGGAGTCCTCGATGGCCTCGACCGGCCGTCGGGTCACCCGGTCCTCGAGGGCGCGCGTGCCCGCGTCGACCTCGGTGAGGAGCCGGTGCAGGAGGAAGATCTTGCCGACGCTCGCGGTGTCCTGCACCGTCTCAGGGTCATGGCGCAGCAGCACCTCGCCCGAGTCGATGTCCTGGACGAGCACCGACCACACGGTGCCGTTCTCGTCGGGGAGCTCCACGTCGATAGCGCTCATGCGTCCTCCTCGTCCCGTGCACGCCCGGTCACGTGCGCACGGATGAGCTCGCCGACGGCGCGCATGTCGTCGAGCACGGGCGCCCGGAGGTCGGCCGCGGAGTCCTTCCAGTTCGCCGCCACCGCATACGCGACGGCGGCCTCCGGGCCCCGCAGCAGCCCGACGTCCACGCGGGCGAAGCCCACGCTGCCGGTCTTGTGGCGCAGGATCATCCCCTGATACTCGGCCTCGACGTGGGCGAGCGGATCGAGGAGGAAGGCATCGGCGGTCATCGACGTGTCGGTGTCGGCGGCGAGCCAGTCCAGCACCCGGGCGCTCACGCCAGGCGAGAACGCCTCGCCGGCGCCGAGACGGCGCATCACGTCGGACAGCTCGGCCGCGGTGCCGAACGACGGCGTCCAGGGCAGGTCGGGGGTGCGCTCGGTGCGGATGTAGTCGTGCAGCGCGGTGTCGCGGTACCCGAGCGCCGGGGCGACGGCCCGCACCTCCTCCAGTCCGCAGAGGTGGATCAGCGCGTTCGTGGCGAGGTTGTCGCTCACCGCGCCGACGAGGAGGGCTGCGTCGTGAACCGTGACGCGCTGATCGTGCATGCGGTACAGAAGGCCGGAGTCCTCGACGCGGTGCTCGTCCGGGATCTCGATCCGGTCGTCCGCGGCGAGCGTGCCCGCCTCCAGCCGGCGCGCGACCTCGAGGAGCAGGAAGATCTTGCCGATGCTCGCGGTCTCGCACTGCGTGTGCGGCTCGTGCTCGGCCAGGGTCTCCGCGGTGCCGGCGTCGACGAGCCGGATCGACCAGGTGACACGGGGGTCGAGGGGCGGAAGAGCGATCATGGCCGCCCCACCGTCAGGCGCGGCTCGTCGCCCGTCGCGTCCAGCACCCCGTCCACACCGAGCGGGATGGTGAGGGCGTGCGGGTCGTGGCCGAAGCCCTGCTCCCACAGCACCGGGACGCCGGCGTCCTGGAACTCGTCCCGCATGAGCGCGTGGACCAGGTCGAGGTCGCCGCACTCATGCCAGGAGCCGAGCACGATGCCCGTCGCCTGCGCCAGACGGCCTGCCCGACGCAGCTGCGTGACGAAGCCGTCGAGGCGGTACGGCTCCTCCGTGATGTCCTCCAGGAAAAGGATGCCGGGGGCGGGCACGTCCGCCTCCGGGGCGCCGAGTCCGGCGGCGAGCAGACTGAGGTTGCCGCCCGTGAAGCGTCCCTCGGCGCGACCCGGCGTCATGATCTCGGTCTTCGGGCCGATGAGCTCGCGTCCGCGCCAGGGTTCGAAGAGCCAGCGCTGCACGTCGTCGCGCACCTGCTCCGAGTCGCGGAAGACGTTGTTCCCCGCCATCGGGCAGAAGAGCGTCGCGACGTCGAGGTGCGCGCGCCACGTCTCGTGCAGGGCGGTCACATCGGACGAGCCCGTGAGCAGCTTCGGTCGTCCGTCCTTGCGCAGCGCCCCTCGGCGCATGTCGGCCCAGTCGATGCCGTCGAGGAGGCGCAGGGCCCCGTAGCCGCCCCGGGCCGTGACGACGGCGTCCACCTCGGGGTCGAGCCAGGCGTCGACGAGGTCGGCGCGGCGGAGGTCGTCGGGCCCCGCGAGGTACGACGCGCGCGGGTGCGGCGTGAGGACGTGCTCTCCCACCCGGACCTTCAGGCCCCAGGACTCGTAGTAGCCGACGGCGCGCTGGGTGTTCTCCTCGTTGCCGGGACCGGACGGCGAGACGATCGCCACGGTGTCGCCGGGCTGCAGGGGCGCTGTGTCGAGATAGGGCGAGACCCCGGCCTCCGTCGTGACGCTCATGCCGTCTTCTCCTCGATGCGCGGCGCCGCGGATAGCAGGTGCCTGGTGTACTCGTGCTGCGGGTTCAGCAGCACCTCTTCGGTGGGGCCGTGCTCGACGATCTGCCCGTGGTACATCACCGCGACGGTGTGGGCGATGTTCCAGGCGAGACCGAGGTCGTGCGTGATGACGAGGGCGGAGAGCCCGAGGCGGCGGCGCAGCTCGAGCAGGAGTCCGAGGATCTCCCCGCGCACGGACGCGTCGAGCGAGGCGACGGGCTCGTCCGCGATGAGCATCTGCGGCTGCACGGCGAGGGCCCCCGCGATGACGACGCGCTGCCTCTGTCCGCCGCTGAGCTCCTGCGGAATGGCGCCGAAGTAGCGCTCCGGCGGGGTGAGTTCCGCGTCGGCGAGGCTCTGCGCCACGCGTTCGCGCTCGTCGCCGGGGAAGCGCTGCACACGCAGCCCCTCGGCGACGGACTCGTACACGCTGTGCTTCGGGTTCAGCGCGGCCCACGGGTCCTGCAGCACGAGCTGCACCTGCGAGCGGAATCGCGCGAGGTCGCGTCCTTTCGACGGAAGGGGTGCGCCGTCGAAGCGGATCTGCGACTCCGGGTCGGCAGGCTGCAAGCCCATCAGCGCGCGGGCGAGGGTCGACTTGCCGGAGCCGGACTGGCCGACGAGCGCGACGATCTCGCCTTTACGCACGGAGAGGTCGACATCGCGGACCGCGTGCACGGGGCGTCCGCCGGAGCGGTAGGTGACGTTGACGCCGCGGGCCTCCAGCAGCACCTCGTCGCCGTGCGTGATCTCCGGCACCTCGTCCGCGCCACGACCGTGCCGGGTCACCGGGGCCATCCGCGAGGCCGGGTCGCCGATCGTGGGGAAGGCGTCGGCGAGCTGACGCGTGTACGCCTCCTGCGGGGTGGTGCAGACGGCGTAGCTCTCGCCGACCTCGACCAGCTCCCCGTCGCGCATGATGGCGATCCGGTCGCAGGCCGTGGCGAGCACCGACAGGTCGTGGCTGATCATGAGCATCGAGATGCCGCGCTCGGCCACGAGCCGGGAGATCATGTCGAGGATCTGCTTCTGCACGATCACGTCGAGCGCGGTGGTCGGCTCGTCCGCGATGATGACCTCGGGATCGCAGGCGAGGGCCATCGCGATCATCACGCGCTGCTTCTGGCCGCCGGAGAGCTCATGCGGGTACGACTCGCTCTTCTGCTGCGGCAGGTCGACGATGTCGAGCAGTTCGCGCACGCGTTCTCTGCGTGCCTTCTCGCCCTTCCAACGCTCCGAGGCGTGCAGCTCGAGCGCCTCCAGGAGCTGCCAGCCGACGGTGCGCACCGGGTTGAGCGAGTGCATCGCGCCCTGGAACACGATGGACGTCTGCGCCCAGCGCACGGCGCGCAGCTGCCCGAAGGACAACGAGGCGACATCCTCGTCGCCCAGCAGCACACGGCCGCTGAGACGGGCGTTGCGCGGCAGGAGCCGGAGAACGCTCATGGCGAGCGTGGACTTCCCGGACCCGGACTCGCCGGCGATGCCGAGGGTCTGCCCTGCCGGGAGGGTGAGCGAGACGTTGCGCACGGCCGCCACCTCGTCCCGACCGGACCGCCCGGAGGTGCGGTACGTGATGGAGACGTCGTCGAAGATCATGTCGGGCATCTCAGCGGCTCCTCAGCGTCGGGTTGGTGATGTTCTCGACGGCGCGGCCCATCAGGGTGAACGACAGCACGACGAGGACGATGGCGATGCCCGGCACGAGCACGTACCACCAGTAGCCGCTGGTCGCCGCGGAGACGTCCATCGCGTTCTTCAGGATCGAGCCCCAGGACTGCAGCGTGGTGTCGCCGAGGCCGAGGAACGCCAGGGTGGATTCGGAGATGATCGCCGAGCCGACCGTGAGCGTCGTGTTGGCGAGCACGAGCGGCAGCACCCCGGGGAGGAGGTGCTTCATGATGATGTGCCAGTGCCCGGCGCCGAGGGCCCGCGAGCGTTCGATGTAGTCGCGCGACTCCACGGAGAGGGTCTGCGCGCGGACGACGCGGGCGGTGCCGGCCCACGAGGTCAGGCCGATCGCGATGATGATCGTCCAGACGCCGCGGCTCAGCACCGACGACAGCACGATCGCGAGGATCAGCGACGGCAGCACGAGGAAGAAGTCGATGATGCGCATCATCAGCCCGCCGAAGAAGCCGGTGAAGTGGCCCGCCGAGAGGCCGACGAGGGTGCCGATGATCATCGACATCGCCGTGGCGGCGAGGCCGACGAGCAGGGACACCCTGGCGCCCCACACCATGCGGACCCAGATCTCGCGACCCTGATGGTCGGTGCCGAGGGGATGCTCCCAGGACGGCGAGGCGAAGCGCTGCACGTCGACGAGCTTCGTGACGTCGAGCATGCTGGCGGGGGCGATCACGGGGGCGAAGATCGCGATGAGCGCGACGATCACGAGGAAGACGAGGCCCACCATGCCCGCCCGGTGCTGGGCGAACTGCCGGCAGAAGTCGACGAACGCGGTGCCGCGGCGGTGCCACGCCAGAGCACGGGGTGAACGG
This sequence comes from Microbacterium meiriae, assembly GCF_032364335.1. Taxonomy (NCBI): domain Bacteria; kingdom Bacillati; phylum Actinomycetota; class Actinomycetes; order Micrococcales; family Microbacteriaceae; genus Microbacterium; species Microbacterium meiriae. Next base: position 2,169,744 of record NZ_CP133984.1, on the reverse strand, counting down.
ATGGTCGGGGATGCCGTGGTCATGCGCGCCTCACCCTCGGGTCGAGCTGACGGTAGATGAGGTCCGCGATGAGGTTCATCGCGATGATGATCGTGGAGAACACCACGAAGGTGCCCTGCAGGAGCGGGAGGTCGGGTCCGGAGATGGCCTCGAAGGTCAGCTTCCCGAGCCCGGGCCAGGAGAACACCGTCTCCACCGTGACCGCCCCGGCGATGAGGCCGCCGATGTGCATGAAGACGAGCGTCACGGTCGGCAGCAGGGCGTTGGGGACGGCGTGCCGACGGCGGACGAGGTCTTCCCTGAGGCCCTTGGCCCGCGCGGTCGTGAGGTAGTCGGCGCCCATCTCCTCGAGGAGCGAGCTGCGCATCACCATCAGGTACTGCGCGTAGACGACCGCGACCATCGTGATGACCGGGAGCACCATGTGCGAGATCACGTCCAGGACCGCGCCGACCGGATCGGTGGGCGGGTTGGGGGAGACCATGCCTCCGGTAGGGAACCAGTGCAGCGTGCCGCCGAAGATCATCAGGAGCAGCAGCGCCAGCCAGAAGGTCGGTACCGACCAGAACACGAGCGAGGTGCCGGAGACGATGCGGTCGAAGGTGGAGCCGTGCTTCCAGGCCGCCTTCTGCCCGAGCCAGAGACCGAGCGCGATCGCGATGATCGCCGCCGTGCCGGTGAGGAGGATCGTGTTCCAGAAGTACTGGCCGATGAGCTCGGACACGGAGGTGCGGTAGACGTAGCTCGTGCCGAAGTTCAGGGTGAACACGTTGCCGAGGTAGTCGACGAACTGCTGCCACAGGGGCTTGTTCAGGCCGAGCTGCTCGCGTAGCTGGTCGGCCTGCTCGGCGCTCATGCCGCGCTCACGGGCGATCGAGGCGACTGGATCGCCCGGCAGGATCTTGAAGGCGAAGAATCCGAGGAGGATCACCATCGCCAGGCTGATGGCCGCGCCGCCGAGCTTGACCAGGAAGTAGCGAAGGGCGCCGACGCCCTTCGGCTGCTCCTCGGCCGCGGCGCTTGTCGCGATGGCGGAGGTGGACGGGGGAACCGCGTTGGACATGGGGGTCTCCTTACAGCGGACCGGGAGACGCCGCGGGGGCGGAAGCCCGCCACCCGCGGCGTCTCGCCGGACTCATTCGACGTCGGCGATGTTGCGGCGACGGATCAGGAAGAAGATGAGTCCTCCGATCAGGACCACCCCCACCACGACGCCTCCGATGATGAGTCCGGTGTTCGTGCCGGTGCCGCCGGCGGTCGCCCCCTCGACGGGCTCGACGGTCAGGTAGCCCCAGTAGCCGGCCTGGTTGGCGATGATGCCGCCGTCCTTCGGCTGCAGGGTGAAGCCCGTGAAGCGGTCGGAGCGGTAGGCCTCCAGCGAGTTGGCGTACCAGGTCGCGACCTGCGCGGTGTCGGTGTAGTTCAGCGCGAGCATGTCGTGCACGATCTCCTGGCGCTTCTCCGGGTCGATCTCGGAGCGCTGCGCGGCGTACATCTCGTCGAACTCCGGGTTGCAGTACCCGTCCTGCGTGGTGCCGCCGGTGCCGTCGGTCGCGGTCGGCAGATTCATGCAGGTGTTGATGCCCAGCTGGTAGTCGGGGTCGGGATTGACCGACCAGCCGCTGAAGTACAGGTCGTAGTCGCCGGACGTGGCCTTCGCGCTGATTGTGTCGGAGTCGGTGGACTCGACCGTGATCTCGATCCCGATGTCCTTCATCCACGGGACGAAGAAGTCGGAGATGGACTGCTCGTTGGCATCGTCCGCATCCGTCAGCAGGCGCAGGCTCAGGCGCTGACCGTCCTTCTCGCGGATGCCGTCCGCGCCGGGAACCCAGCCGGCCTCGTCGAGCTTCGCCTGTGCGGCCTCGGGGTCGAAGCCGACGATCACGTCGTCGTCGTCGGAGAGGTGCCACTTCGGGAAGGACGCCGGGATGAAGCTCGTGGCGAGCGTGCCCTCGCCGTCCAGCACCTTGTCGAGCAGGGTGGCCGTGTCGGTGCCGAGGCGGATGGCCTGGCGGACCTCGAGCTCCTTCAGCGCGGCGTTGCCGGTGCCGTAGGGCACGTTGTCGCGCGTCTGCTGACCGACGTTGATGCTGATCGAGTGGTAGCGGCGGCCCTCGCCGGAGTGCGTGGTGACGCCGTCGACGCCGTCGAGCGCCGAGAACTGCGTCGGGGTGAGGCCGGTGACGAGGTCGACGTCGCCCGCCTTGAGCGCCTGCACCTGGGCGTCGGAGTTCGTGTAGTACACGTACTGGATCGCGTCGATCTTGGGGGCGCCGCGCCAGAAGTTCTCATTCGCCTTCAGCACGATGGACTGGTTGGCCGAGTAGCTGTCGAGGACGAACGGACCGGAGCCGACGACGTCGGCGTCGTTGGTGAAGGTGGTGGGGTCGTCGACCGCCTCCCAGATGTGCTTCGGGACGATCGGGATCTCCGAGCCGGGGTTCGGGGCCTGCGGCGTCTTCAGGGTGATCACGACGGTCTTGTCGTCGGGGGTCTCGACGGTGTCGAAGTTCGAGACGAGGTTGCCGTTGGCGGTGCCGAGGGCGGGGACCGTCATCATCTGGTCGTACGTGTACTTCACATCGGCGGAGGTGATGGGCTCACCGTCCGACCAGACGAGGTCGTCCTGGAGGGTGAAGGTCCACGTCTGGCCGCCGTCCGTCGCCTCCCAGGAGTCCGCGAGGCCCTTCGTGGGGGAGCCGTCCTCGGCGTCGTTCTGCACGAGCGACTCGTAGACGTACCGGATGATGTTTGTCGGCGTCAGGTAGATCGAGATGAACGGGTTGAACGTGTCCACGAATCCGGAGGTGGCGATCCGGAGCGTCGTCTCGGACGCCGGGGACTCGGTGGCCGCGCTGACGGACTGTGCCTGGGCGGCACCGACCGGAGCGGCGATGAGGAGCGCGGAGGCGATCGCGGCGGCGGTCAGACTTCGCACGGTTCTGGAGCGGGGGGCAAGACGCATGGAAGGTCCCTTCGGGCGCCGCCCGGATCCACAGTGAAGCCGGGTCGGTGCTGACCATGCAAGCGGAAGACGGCCGCGCGGTCAAGACATTCGATGCGTATCGCGGAAGAAAAGTGCCGACACCCGGAAAGATCGCCGGCCGTCGAGGGGGTGTAACACGGCGGAAACACGCGGATGCCAGGATGCGCCGGGAGAGATCGCCGAGGCGGACGGTGGTCACACGTCCCAGACATCCGGAACGTATCCCGGGTCGGTTCCGCTCGGGCGCGGGAACCGGAATCGTATCGTCACTCCGTCGGGATGGTGAGCACGGCGCGCAGGAGCGCGATGCGTTCGTGCAGGGAGGAACGCAGGAAGTGCTCGTCCACCGCGTGCGCGCCGCCACCCCGCGGGCCGAAGCCGTCGACCGTCGGGAGCCCGCGGCCGCCGAGGAGGTTGGTGTCGCCCGCGCCGGCCGCGGGGCGGCCGTCGACGTGCTGGCCGAGCGCGGCACCTTCCTCGGCGATCCGCGCGAGGAAGGTGGCGTCCGCCGCGGAGGCACGCCAGGCGGGTCGGGCGCTGAGCACGGCGACCTCGACGTGGGCGCCAGGGCGCACGGGGGTCAGACCGCGGAGAGCGGCGAGGACGCGCTCCTCGGAGTCCGGGTCGAGGAAGCGGAGTCCTATCTCGGCCGCGGCCTGCGCCGGCACCACGTTGGTGCGCGCCCCGCCGTCGATGACCCCGACGTTGCAGAGCACCGGGCTCGGCAGATCCGGGTCGGCGACGATCGCGCGGACCCGCAGGAGCTGGTCAACGAGTTCGTCGATCGCCGAGACGCCGTGCTCCGGGTCGAGCGCGGCGTGGGCCGCACGTCCGGTGACGGCGATGCGCACCCGGGCACTGCCGCGGCGGCCGACCTTGAGGGCGCCGTCGGGATGCGGGGACTCGAACCCGATGGCGCAGGCCGCACCTCGAGCCCGCTCCGCGAGCAGGGGGCCCGAGACCGGCGAGCCGATCTCCTCGTCCGCGACCAGCACGATCCGCACCGCGCGCCGCTGTGCGAGCGGCAGGGGCTGCAGGCGGCGCAGCGTCTCCAGCATCACGACGATGCCGGCTTTCATGTCGTAGGAGCCGGGGCCGCGCACGACATCGCCCTCCTCGCTCCATGGCAGGTCGTCCGCCAGCGTGCCGACCGGCCACACGGTGTCGGTGTGGCCGATGAGGAGCACCGGGTCTCCGGTGCCGGGGACGTCGATGACGAGGTCTGTCCCGAGCTCGTGCGGGACCCGCTGGACGGTGCCGCCGACGCCGGCGAACCACGCGGACAGCAGGTCGGCGATACGGCCGCTCGCCTCGACGTCGCGGCTCGGCGTCTCGAGCAGCACGAGTTCGCGCACGAGTGCGATGATGTCGTCGGAAGGATGGTCCGCGTCGCGCACTGCCGAAGGAGTCGTCACGGTTACGAACCGTATCTTGCCCCTTGATCACCCCGCAACCCGCCGATAGCATCGCTCAGAGCAGCAGGACTTCTCGATCTTAGGAAACGTATCGTGCCTCTTTCTTCGGTGGCCGCCGGTGTCGCCCACGGCTGCCGCGAACTCACCCAGTACGCCGAGTTCCGTGAGGCCGCCGCGCTGTACGCCCGCGTCTTCGCCTACACGGAGAACGAGTACGCGCTCAACGCCAACCTGCTCACCGCCCTCGCCCGCAACGGTGGTTCCGCGGTCGGCGCCTTCGCCGACGACGGAACGCTGATCGGATTCGCCTACGGCTTCGCCGGCTGCGACACCGCCGGTGCGTCGTTCCACTATTCACAGGCGGCGGCCGTCGACGCCGCGCACCAGGGGCGGGGCGTCGGCCAGGCACTCAAGTTCGCGCAGCGCGCGGTGGCTCTGCGCTGGGGGCAGCGGACGATGCGGTGGACGTTCGATCCGCTGCTCTCGCGCAACGCCCATTTCAACCTGAGCTCGCTCGGCGCCGTCGGCATCGCGTACGAACGGGACTACTACGCCCGTCCCGACACCGACCGCCTGGTGGTCTCCTGGGATCTGGACGCCGCCGATCACCCGACCCGCCGCACCCTCCCGGTCCCGCCTGAGCTCGGGCCGGACGACTGGGGGCGAGCCGTGGCGGCGGACGGCGGCACCTGGATCGCGATCCCGACCCGCCCCGGCGAGCTCGACGCCGAGGATCGTGCGGTGCTGCGGCGGGATCTGGAGCGGACGATGTCTGCGGCGTTCCGCCGCGGGGACGTCCTCGTCGGGGCCGTGCGCCTCGACGACCACACGGCGGTCTACCGCGCGACACCCGGGGAGGGCACGGCATGAACGACCACGACCACGACCAGGAGGATCGCGACCTCGTCTCTCCGCGGGACCGCTACGGCGAGCGCATCCGTACCAACCTCTCCGCCGAGAGCATCCAGGCGCGGATCATCGAGACCGAGCAGCGCACGCTCGCCCAGACCTTCGAGGAGCTCAGCCGTTCGGCCCAGGTCCCGCAGGCCGCCGCGCTGCTGCTCGGCGCCCGACGACGGTATGTGGCAGGCGAGGGCAAGGCGGCGGCGTACGCGCAACTGCTCAATGCGGATCTCTCGGCGACGCTGTCGAACGTGTTCCTCGTCGACGGGCACGCGCTGCAGCCGCTCACTGTGCTCACCGACGTCCGGGCCAGCGACGTGCTCATCGCGTTCTCCCTGCGGCGCTACCGCGAGGAGACCGTGCGGCTCGGGCGGCTCTTCCATGAAGCCGGGGGCCAGCTCGTCGTCATCACGGACAGTGAGGACGCCCCGCTCGCATCGATCGCGACCTCGCTCATCCGGGTGCGCACCGGATCGGCGTCGTACGCCGACTCCCCGACCCCGGTCGCGGCGGTGTGCCACCTGCTCAGTGCGCTCACCACGGCGAGCGCGAAGGGCGCGCGGAGGCGGCTGGCCGAACGGGACCGGCTGGTGGCACGGCTGGGTCTCTACGGCCCCGAGACGCCGCGCCCCCGCACCGAGGAGGACGCGTGAGGGTCGTCCGCGTCCGCCTGTTCGCCCTGCGACAGCCGCTGCGTCACAGCTTCGAGACGAGTTCGCACCGCAAGTCCGGCATCGAGCACGTGCTCGTCGAGGTCACCGATGCCGACGGGCAGACCGGCTGGGGGGAGATCGCGTCGCCGAGCGATCCGTTCTACGGCGCGGAGACCACGGTCACCGCGTGGGAGATCGCCACGCGCTACCTCGTGCCCGCGCTGCTCCGTGCGGACGGGGACGAGCCGGCGGCTCTGGAGGCGTCGTGGGCACGCGTCCGCGGGCATGAGTTCGCGAAGGCCGGGTTCTCCGGAGCGGTGTGGGACCTGTCCTCCCGGATGCGCGGAATCGCGCTCGCCGCGGCCCTGGGCGGGACGCGCGACGAGGTCGTCGCCGGGGTGTCGCTGGGGATCGAGCCGTCGCTCGACGAGCTGCTCGCCCAGGTCGAGCTGCAGCGCGCGGCCGGCTACCCGCGCGTCAAGCTCAAGATCGCTCCGGGGTGGGATGTGGAACCCGTGCGCGCGGTGCGCGGTGCCTTCCCCGACCTCGACCTCCACGTGGATGCGAACGGAGCCTACGCGGATGACGACCGGGCGGCCGAGGTGTTCAGGCGCCTGGACCGTGAGGCGCTCACCATGATCGAGCAGCCCTTCGCGCCGCGGGATCTCGTGGCCCACGCCGATCTGCAGGCGCGGCTCGACACGGACGTGTGCCTGGACGAGTCGGTCGTCGACCTCGGCGACCTGCGGACCGTGATCCGGCTGGGTGCAGGGCGGGTCCTCAACATCAAGGTGTCGCGGATGGGCGGGCTGACCGTCGCCCGCGCCGCGCACGACATGGCACGCGATGCGGGCATCCCGGTGTGGTGCGGGGGGATGCACGAGTTCGGCGTCGGGCGGGCCGCGAACGTCGCGCTGTCCTCGCTCCCGGGCTTCCTGCTCCCGTCGGACGTCTCGGGTTCGGACAAGTACTACGAATCCGACATCATCACCCCTCCGGTGACGGCCGTCGCGGGCCGGGTCACCGTCCCCACCGGACCGGGGATCGGACACGAGGTGCTCGCCGAGCGCATCGCCCGTGACGCGTCCCGTGTCTTTGACTCCTCCGCGGCCGAGGCCCCCGAGGCCGCCCTGACCGCGGGCTGACCGGCCTCCGACCCCTGCGAGAGCGGAATCCCATGCGTGCACTGCTGCTGTACCGGCTCGATCTCGCCGTCGAAGCCGCGGAGGACGGGATCCATCCCGTCGACCCGCGCGAGCCGATCATCCGGGCGACCGACCTCGGCGTGACCCGCGGCGACGGCGTGTTCGAGACCGCTGTCGTGCGTCGGGCCAGGCCGCAGGCCCTGGAGTCGCACCTCGCACGACTGGAGCGCTCGGCGCAGCTCCTGGGGCTGCCCGCGCCACGCCGCGAGCGGTGGGCACGGGCGGTGCGCCGCGCAGCCGCCGAGGTCTCCCGCCCCGGAGTGCTCCGCGACGGGGAGATCGCCTCCATCAAGTTCGCGATGACCCGCGGGGACGAGATCGACCCGGCCGGGCCGACGGGGTGGGTGCTGGGCTTCGCGGGCGAGGACCCGGAGGCCGTCCGCGCGCGGGGCGTCTCCGCGGTGGTCCTCGACCGCGGATATAGGCACGACGTCATGGCGACGGCGCCCTGGCTGCTGCAGGGAGCGAAATCCCTCGCGTACGCGGTGAACCAGGCGGCGTTGCGGGAGGCGCGGAGCCGGGGCGCGGACGATGTCATCTTCGTCAGCGCCGACGGTTTCGTGCTCGAAGGGCCGCGGTCGACGCTGATCGCGCTGCTCGACGGGACGCTGGTCACGCCACCGCCCGAGCACGGGGTGCTCCCCGGGACGACCCAGGCCGACGTCTTCGCAGGACTCGCCGACATGCCCTCCCGCATCGGTCCGATGGTGCGGGACGATCTGGAGCGGGCGGAGACGCTGTGGCTCTGCTCCAGCACGCGCGGCGCCGTTCCCGTGCGGGAGCTGGACGGAGTCGCGCGCCGCGTGGACCCCGCTCTCACCGCGCGGATGAACGCGGTGCTGGATGGACGAGAGGACTGAGATGGTCGACGAGGACCTGCCGATCGATCGGGTGATCGACGGCCACAACGATCTCGCCTGGGCGAGCAGGACGCTGCTCGGCTACCGGGTCGCGGAGCTCGCCGGGTCGGTGGCGGCCACGCAGACCGACCTGCCGCGACTGGTCGCCGGCGGGGTCGCCGGCCAGTTCTGGTCGGTCTGGGTCGATCCCGTGCTGGAGGGGGCGGAGCAGGTCGTGGCCACGCTCGAACAGATCGACTTCGTGCACCGGCTCGTCGACGCACACCCGCAGCGCTTCGCGATCGCTCGGACGGCGGCCGACGTGCGTGCGGCGATGGCCGAGGGGCGGATCGCCTCGCTCATCGGCATCGAGGGCGGCGACCAGCTCGGCGGATCGCTGGCCGTGCTGCGGCAGTTCGCGCGCCTCGGCGCTCGGTATCTCACCCTCACCTGGTCGCGCACGATCGCCTGGGCGGACTCCGCGACCGACGAGGCGCGCCACGGCGGTCTGACGGACTTCGGACGCGAGGTGGTGCGCGAGATGAATCGCATCGGTGTGCTCGTCGACCTCTCGCACGTCGCTCCGACGACGATGCGGCACGCGCTCGAGGTCACGACGCGCCCGGTGATGGTCAGCCACTCCGGCGCCTTCGCCCTGTGCGACCACCCCCGCAACGTGCCGGACGACGTGCTCGCCGCGATCGGCGCGCAGGGCGGCGTGGTCATGGTGCCGTTCGTGCCCACGTTCGTCTCGCAGGCCCGCCGCGACTGGTGGGAGGGCGGGGGAGAAGGGGAGGCACCGCGCGTCGGTGTCCGCGACGTCGCCGATCACCTCGATCATGTGCGGCGCGTGGCCGGCGCGCATGCGGTCGGGATCGGTGCCGACTACGACGGCTCCGATGCGATGCCGGACGGTCTCGGCGACGTCTCCGGATACCCGGCGCTGTTCGCGGAGCTGCGGCGCCGGGGCTGGTCGGAGGACGACCTCCAGGCAGTGGCCCACGAGAACGTCCTCCGCGTGCTGGAGGCCTCCGACTCGGATCACGAGGCTTTCCTGGACGGCCGCGCGGGAGAGCCGACCGACGCCGCACTCGCGCCGGCGGCCGACACGACGAAGCGGGAGGGAGCGCTGTGAACCCGCGCGTCCTCGTGATCGTGAACTCGGCGAGCTCCGGCCCGCGTCGCCTCGGCACCTGGCTGCGGGAGAAGGGGATCGACGTCGACGAGATCGTCGGAGCCGAGCAGTCGCTGCCGACGTCCCTGGACGGCTACGCCGGACTCGCCCTGCTGGGCGGCGGGCTCATGCCCGACGACGATGACCGTGCACCGTGGCTCGCCGCCGAGCGCGCGCTCGCCGCGGAGGCCATCGCCCGCGACCTCCCCACGCTCGGCATCTGTCTGGGAGGTCAGCTGCTCGCCTACGTGGCCGGCGGCGAGGTCGCCGAGAAGACCGGACCGATCGAGCGCGGCGCGACCCCCATCCGTCCGACCGCGGCCGGACGCACGGACGCCGTGTTCGCGGCGCTGGGTGACGAGGCTCCGATGATCGAGAACCATCAGGACATGATCACGCGGCTCCCTCCCGCGGCGGTGCTGCTGGCGTCGAGCGCGGCCGTCGAGAACCAGGCCTTCCGTCTGGGCGCGCGGGTGCGCGGCGTGCAGTTCCACCCCGAGGCCTCCGCCGCCGACCTCGCGCGATGGGACGACGCGGCGCTGCGAGGAGAGGGACGCTCGCTTCCCGCGCTCATCGCCGCCGCCGAGCGCGTGCACGACCACAACACCGCGGCCAGCCGCGCGCTCATCGAGGCCTTCGCCGACGAGGTGCGCGCCGAGGTCCCGGCGTGACGCCTGCGGATGCGGGTCTCCTCGTCACGACGGAGACCGCCGCGGAAGCTCTCCAGCACGGCCTCGACGAGCGCGCACGTCGTGCCGCCCCGGCCGCCATCGCCGCGGTGGCCGAACGGGGGCGCGTCCGCGCAGTGCTCACCCGCGGCCATCCCCGCGCCGATGAGGCCCCGACGACGCGGGACACCGTCTTCCGCATCGCGTCGATGTCCAAGAGCTTCCTCGCCGCCACCGTGCTCTCGTTGCGCGACCGCGGTCTGCTCGACCTCCACGCGCCGATCCGCACCTACCTGCCGGATGTCCGCCTGCGGCACCGCCGTGCGGACGCCGTCGTCACGGGCGACCTGCTGCTCTCCAACCGCTCGGGTCTGGGGGAGGACAACGCCTGGGTGGATCGGCACCTCGGCGCCTCCCGGGCCGAGATCGCCGCCCTGTTCGCGGGTGGGGTGCGTCTCGCGGCCGCGCCGGGAACCGTCTACCAGTACTCCAACCTCGGACAGTCGCTGCTCGGCCGCGTCGTGGAAGCGGTGACCGGGCGGACGGTGGAGGACGTGATCCGGGAGAGCATGCTGGAGCCGCTCGGGCTGCGCCGCACGGCACACGTCCCGGACGGCTTCGCGCCGGAGACCCTGGCCGGCGGGTTCCGGACGTTCGACGACGGCGCCACGTTCCGCCCCGAGCCGTTCGTCGGATCCGGGGCGCTGGGCTGTATCGGCAGCATGTTCAGCACCGTCGACGACATCGCGACATGGATGTGGTTCCTCGGCTCCGCCTTCACCGATGACCCGCTCGCCCCGGACGTGCTGGCGCCGGCGTCGCGACGGGAGCTGCAGCAGGCCCGCACTCCGATCCCGGTACCCTCGGCGATGTTCGACGGACGTGATCTCGCGGGGGCCGGGTACGGCTACGGCCTCTTCGTCGAGGACGATCGGCGGTTCGGCCGCGTCGTGCAGCACTCCGGCGGCCTCCCCGGCTTCTCGGCGCACATGCGCTGGCATGCGGCCACCGGCGTCGGCGTCGTGGCCTTCGGGAACTCCGACGAGTTCGGTGCCCGGCGGATCGCGGGGGCCGCGCTCCAGCACCTGCTCGAACGGACCGACGCCCCCTCGGCTGTGCTGCACCCGTGGGAGGAGACAGCCGCCGCAGCGCACGCGCTCGACGTCGCGCTCCGCTCCGCTCGGCCCGCCGCGGAGTACCCGTTCCTCGCCGACCACGTGCTCGACGACGTCCCGGCGGACGTCCGTGATGCCCGGCTGGCTGCGCAGGTCGAGGAGATCGGCGGATTCCGCCCGGAACAGGAACCGTTCGTCGATCGCGTGGTGAGTGCCGCGACGGAGGCCGAGCTGCGCTGGCGGATCGCGGGGAGGTGTGGCGACCTCCTCGTCGACGTGCGGCTGGTCGGGCTGCCGGAACCTCGCGTGCAGGGGCTCAGCGCGGCGGTCGTCGCGCCAGGGCAGACACGGGTCGAGGGGGAGCGAGCCGAAGCGACCGAGCGGCACCTGGTCGTCCTGCCGTCGCTCTGATACCGCGACCTGCACAGATCGACCGGGTCCAATAAACCGCCCTAGGATGGAGGCATCCCGACCCGTCCGTTCTGAGGAATCCTCATGCCCGCCACCCCTGTGCGTCGCCTCCTTCCCCTCGCCGCGCTCGCCGCCGCCACCGCCCTGGTGCTGACCGCGTGCGCCGGCCCGTCCACGGAGAGCGACGGCGGTGAGCTCGTCTGGTCGATCGAGGGCGCGAACCTGTCCGCGGGGCACATGGACCCGCAGGTGAGCCAGCTCGACGTCTCCGGCATGGTGCAGCGCGCGGTGCTCGACTCCCTGGTGTTCCAGGAGGACGACGGCACGTTCAGCCCGTGGCTCGCGACGAGCTGGGACGTCTCGCCGGACAGCACGGAGTACACCTTCACGCTGCGCGACGACGTGACCTTCACGGACGGCGAGCCGTTCGATGCGGAGGCCGTCAAGGCGAACTTCGACCGCATCGTCGACCCGGAGACGGCGTCGGCGCAGGCATCGAGCATGCTCGGTGCAGACTTCTACGCCGGCACCGAGGTCGTCGACGACCACACGGTCAAGGTCTCGTTCACGCAGCCGTATGCGCCGTTCCTCCAGGCGGCCAGCACCCCGCAGCTCGGCTTCTACTCGCCGGCCGTGCTCGCCGAGTCGGCCGATAAGCTCAAGGCGGGCGGCCCCGACGTCACGGTCGGCACCGGGCCGTTCGTGCTCACCGAGTACACCGCCGACCAGGAGATCGTCTACACGCGCAACGATGACTACGCCTGGGGCCCGCACGAGACGAAGGCGCCGGCGTTCGAGACGCTACGCGTGCAGATCCAGCCGGAGGCGTCGGTCCGCACCGGAGTGATCGAGAGCGGCGAAGCCGACCTCGCCAGCAACATCCCGCCGAACCAGGTCGCCGGTCTCGACGACGCCGGCGTCACGGTCGACTCGGTGGAGTACCCGGGACTGCCCTACTCGCTCTACCTGAACGAGAAGTACGGCGTCTTCGCCGACGAGAAGGTGCGGCAGGCGTTCGCCCGCGGCATCGACGTCGACGCGGCGGTCGAGGAGATCTACTTCGGGCAGTTCCCGCGGGCGTGGAGCGTCCTCGGCAGCACGACCCCGGGCTACGACGCGTCGCTGGAGGACTCCTGGCCGTTCGATCAGGATGCCGCGAACGCCCTGCTCGACGAGGCCGGCTGGACGGAGCGCGACGCGGACGGCATCCGCATGAAGGACGGCGAGCGCCTGTCCGTGCGGTGGATCGCCTGGACCCCGGTCCCGGATGACCGCGCGGCGCTGGCCAATGCGATCCAGTCGGACCTCAAGGCCATCGGCTTCGAGGTGGAGCGCGAGGAGCTGGAGCCCGGCGCCTATAACGCCCAGTACGAGCCGAAGACGTTCGACCTCACCGACTGGGGCTTCTCCGGCGTGGACGCCGACTTCCTCCGTGCGCACCTGCACACCGACGGCTTCCAGAACGCCTCGCAGGTGAGCGATCCGGAGATCGACGCGCTCCTGGAAGAGGCCGTCGCGTCGAGTGATCAGGACGCCCGCAACGAGCTCTACACGCGGCTGCAGCAGTGGAACGCGGAGTACACGGCCATCGTCCCGCTCTACAGCCCCTCGGCGATCACGGCGGTCGGCGAGCGCGTGCAGGGTCTGGACTACGACCTCTACGGGCGGCCGCTCTTCTACGATGTGAGCCTCGGCTGACATCCGGCGGCCGTCGTTTCGAGGGAGCGGGCGGAGTGATCGAACCGTGAAGGCGGTGCTCGGCCGCGCCCTCGGGCTCGTGGCCTCGGTGGTCATCGTGCTGTGGGGGGCCGCGACCGTCGCATTCCTGGCCTTCCGGGTGATCCCCGGCGACCCGGTCTCGGTGATGCTGGGCCCGCAGGCGCAGGTGAGTGAGGCCGTCAAGGACGGCATCCGCGCCGACCTCGGCCTCGACCGTCCGCCGTTGGAGCAGTATGTCGGCTTCATCGGGCAGCTCGCCCGCGGCGACCTCGGCGAGTCGTACCAGCTGCGGCTTCCGGTGTCGGAGGTCATCGGACGGCAGCTCGGGGCGACCGTGCAGCTGTCCACCCTCGCCCTGGTGATCGCCGTCGTGCTCGCTCTCGCGGTCGCCCTCTTCGTGCGGGGCCGTGTCGGGCGCACCATCGCCGCCGGCGTCGAGCTCGTGGTGCTCTCCTCGCCGGTGTTCTGGATCGGGTTGCTGCTGCTCAGCGTCTTCGCGTTCGGACTGGGGTGGTTCCCCGTCTCGGGCACCCGCAACCCGGCGACCATCGTGCTGCCGGCGATCACGCTCGCCCTCCCGGTGGCGGCGCTGCTGAGCCAGGTGCTGCGCGACGGGTTGATGCAGGCGGAGCGGATGCCGTTCGCGGAGACGGTCCGCGCGCGTGGCGCGGGGCCGACTTGGTTCACGCTGCGGCACGGGGTGCGGCACGGCGCCGCGTCGGCGGTCACCCTCGCGGCCTATCTCACCGGCTCGGTGCTCGGCGGCGCGGTCCTCGTCGAGACCGTGTTCGCCCGCCCCGGCCTGGGGCGGGTGACCCTCGCCGCCATCAACGACCGGGATCTCCCGGTCCTCACCGGGATCATCCTGCTGAGCGCTCTGGTCTTCGTCGTCATCAACGTGGTGGTGGAGCTCGTGCACCCGCTGATCGACCCGCGCGTCGCCGCGCCCCGGTCGGGAGGCGCCGTATGAGTCGGGGCCAGCGGCTCCTGCTCGGGTCCGCCGCAGCCGTGCTGGCCGTGATCGCCGTCGCCGCCCTGTGGCCGGGACTGCTCGCCACGCACGATCCGTTGCAGACCGAGGTGCGGGCCGCGCTCCTGCCGCCGAGTGCCGAGCATCTCTTCGGTACCGACCAGAGCGGCCGCGACGTGTACTCCCGCGTGGTGTTCGGCGCGGGGCGCTCGGTCGGGATCGGACTTCTCGCCACCGCCATCGCCCTCGCCGCCGGCCTGCTCGTGGGGGCGCTCGCCGGCATGTCTCCGCGCGGTGTCGACGTCACGCTCATGCGCATCAACGACGTCCTCATGGCGTTCCCCGAGTTCCTGGTGGCGCTCGTCGTGGTGGCCGTGCTGGGACCGGGGCCGGTGAACATCGCGATCGCGGTCACCCTGGCGGCCGCGCCCGTGTACGTGCGGCTCGCCCGCGTGCAGACCAGGACGCTGCGCGTGGCCGAGCACGTCGAGGCCGCCCGCATCCTGGGCGTCCCGCCGCTGCGGGCGTTCCGCCGCCACGTCGTGCCCGGGGTGCTGGGATCGCTGAGCGTGCTGGCGACCATCGGCATCGGATCGAGCATCCTCGCCGCCGCCGGACTGAGCTTCCTGGGCCTCGGGCCGTCCGAGCCGACCCCGGAGTGGGGCCTCATGCTCGCCGGCGGTCGCAATGTGCTCGGACAGGCGTGGTGGGTGTCGGTCTTCCCCGGTCTCGCGATCACACTGACGGTGGTGTGTGCGACCGTGATCGGACGGATCCTCCGGGCTCGGGCGGACGGGAGGGACGCATGAGTGCGGCGCTGGAGGTCGAGGAGCTGCGGATCGCCTTCGCGGGGACTCCCGTCGTGGAGGGCGTGTCGTTCGCTGTGGAGGCCGGCGAGTGCGTCGCGATCGTGGGGGAGTCGGGGGCCGGGAAGTCGCTCTCGGCCCGCGCTCTGCTCGGCCTCACTCCGCCGGCAGCCGATGTCGCCGTCGACCGACTCCGCATCGACGGGGTGGACGCCGCCGCCCTGACCGAGCGCGGCTGGCGGCGGATACGAGGGACCGGGATCGGCCTCGTCTCCCAGGACGCGCTGGTGTCGCTGGACCCGCTGCGGCGGATCGCGGACGAGATCGCGGAGCCGCTGCGGCTGCACCGCCTCGCGCGCGGCCGGGCGGTCGTCGCCGCGCGCGTCCGGGACCTCCTCGCGCGGGTCTGGATGCCCGACCCCGACCGCCGTGCACGGCAGCGTCCGCAGGAGCTCTCCGGAGGCTTGCGGCAGCGCGCACTCATCGCCTCGGCGCTGGCCGGGAACCCCGCCGTGCTCGTCGCGGATGAACCCACCACGGCCCTGGATGCGACGGTGCAGGCCCGCATCCTCGTGCTCCTGCGGGAGATCGTCGACGACGGCACCGCCGTGGTCTTCATCAGTCACGATTTCGCCGCCGTGCGGCGGGTGGCGGACCGGGTGCTCGTGATGAAGGACGGCCGGATCGTGGAATCCGGGCCGGTCACGGAGGTGCTCGCTGCCCCGCAGCACCCCTACACGCAGCAGCTCATCGCGGCGACGATGCACGAGCCACGGGAGGAGCGTGCGGCGCCCTCCGAGGCCGTACTCGTCGCGGAGGGCGTGTCCAAGGCGTTCGGCGGGGTGCCGGCCGTCGTCGACGCGTCGTTCACGGTACCCACCGGGCGCACGCTGGGCATCGTCGGCGAGTCCGGGTCGGGCAAGACGACCCTTGCACGGATGATGGTGGGCGTCGAGACGCCGACCTCCGGAGAGCTGCGCTGGGCCGGGGCGCCGCGGGTGCAGCTCGTGCATCAGAACCCGCTCGGGGCGTTCGACCCGCGGTGGACGGTCGGGCGGTCGCTGGAGGAGGCGCTGGAGGCGGGAGGCGTGCCGCGCGGCGCGCGTCGATCACGGGTGCGTGCGCTGCTCGCCGAGGTCGGGCTCGAGGAGAGTCTGGCGGGACGACGACCGGCGGCGCTGTCGGGCGGGCAGCGGCAGCGGGCGGCTCTGGCCCGAGCCCTGGCCGCCGACCCGGACGTCCTGGTGCTGGACGAGCCCGTCTCCGCCCTCGACCCGTCGGTGCGGGAGCGGGTGCTCCGACTCCTCGCGCGAGTGCAGGAGGAACGGCGGCTCACGATGGTCTTCGTCTCGCACGACCTCGATGTCGTCGGCGCGGTCGCGGACGACGTGGTGGTCATGCAGGACGGCCGGATCGTGGAGCAGGGGCCCACGGCTGAGGTGTTCGCCGCCCCGCAGCATCCGTTCACCCGGGAGCTGCTCGCCGCGAGCGGCACCGTCAGTCCGTGACGACGATGCCCAGCCCCGCCGCCATCACCGGTGCGAGCTGCTGCACCTGCAGGGACGAGAGGGTCGCGCCGCGGAGGCTCTGGACGTCGAGGTAGGAGAGCGCGTCGAGGCCGCGGAGATCGAGGTCTTTCGCGCGCAGGCCCCGGGGGTCGACCTCGTCGCTGCGCGTGGCCTGGAACCGGACGCGCGTGAGTTCCGACTGCGGGATGTCGATCGTGCGGACGGCGCATCCCACGACATCGACGTCCTCGGCGCGGGCGGCACCCAGGTTGAGATAGTCGATGCGCACGTCCCGCAGTTCGAGCTCCGCGACGCGGGCGTCGCTGAGGTCGAGGGTCCCGATGCGGCCGCCCGTGATCCGGAGCCGACGGATGCTCGCGTTCCGCAACCGGAGCGACACGATACGCGGGTCGGGGAGGTCGACGTCGAGGAGCGTCGCCCCGGTGAGGTCGATGCTGTCGGCGTCCGCCTGGACCACGCACTGCTCGAGCGTGGCGTAGGAGAGATCGACGGTGCCGGTCAGCTCCAGCGCGGCGGCGAGGAGATCGGCGCGGCGGGCGGCCACGCGCGGCTCCAGCACCAGTGGCAGGTCGGGCGCGGAGACTCGGGGTGCAGTCGGGGACTTCGGCATCCTCCGAGGCTATGTCCTCCCTCCGACACCCCCGCTCCTCCGTGCTCCCGCTCCGGTGCGAGGTCGCAGATCCTCGCTGCCTCGCACTCTCCCTCGCAGCCCCTGCGACGGGAGTCCCGATCTGCGACCTCACCCCGGCCTTGCCTCGCCCCTGCCTCGGCTCCGGGGCTCTGGGACTCGCCCTGTAGGAGCTCGCTGATCCGCGCTGTGTCGCAGGTTCTCCGCGGGAACGTCCGACATGGGCGCGAATCTGCGACGTCGGGTGGCGCCGGGGAGGAGAGGGACTCAGGCTGCACAGGAGGGGGAGTGGGGGAGTTGTGCACAGGGCATGGGAGGAGCTGGCCGAGGCAGGGAACGAGGGAGGGGGACGGAAGCAGTATCAGGGGCATGAACGGGATGAGGCGGGCGCGGCTGCTGCAGGCGATGCGCGAGGTCGACGGAGTCGCGAGGGTCGAGCGGCTCCGGGAACGCGGGGTCAGCCGGTACGACCTCGAGACGGCGGTGGCGGAGCGGATCATCCACCGGGTGCGGGTCGGGTGGGTGGCGCTGCCCGATGCGGATCCGCTTCGGGTGACCGCGGCGCAGCACGGTGTTCTGATGACATGCGTGACGCAGGCGCGGCGCCTCGGGATCTGGGTGCACGACGAGAGACCGCGCCTTCACCTGGCCGCCAGCCCGGGCAGCAGGGGCGGGAAGCCACCGGAGGCGCGCGTGCACTGGGCTCGGCCCCTGGTCCCGCGACATCCTGATGTCCTGGAGGACCCGATCGAGAACGTGCTGAGCCTGGTGTCCACGTGCGAGCCGTACGAACAGGCGCTCGCGACCTGGGAGTCGGCATTGAACAAGGGGCTCGTCGATCGAGAGAGGCTGCTCCGCCTCCGCTGGGGACCGCGCGGGCGGCGGCTCCTGGCCGAGGCGCTGCCGTTCGCGGATGCGGGACTCGAGACCTACCTGCGCGTGCGACTGCGCTGGCTCCGTCTCCCGCTGCGCTTCCAGACGTGGATCGCCGGGCATCGGGTGGACGCCCTGATCGGCGAGCGGCTCGTGCTGCAGATCGACGGCGGCACCCATGTCGGAGCCCAGCGCGACCAGGACAACCGTCACGATGCGGAGCTGAAGCTGCGCGGCTTCCACGTCATCCGTCTCGGCTATCACCAGGTGATGGACGAGTGGCCCGCGGTGCAGGACCTCATCATGCGCGCCGTCGCCCAGGGACTGCATCGTGCCCGCACGGCGTGATGTCGCAGATTCCGCCCCTGGTCGCAGGGATGGCTCCGCTTCCTGCGACGTCGAAGAGCATCCGCGGGGGGAGGAGCACGCGTACAATGGGCACACGAGCATCGATCCGGCCATCACCGGGGAGCTCTCGGAAGAACGGTCCGGCGACGGACTCAGTAGAACCGAGCGGGGCAGGCCCGTCACAGCCGCAGTGAGAGTGGTCCGTGGGTCTCTGAGCTTGTCGAGGGGACGCAGGGGCACGCGAGGTGGTACCGCGGTCCGCGAGGATCGTCCTCGCAGCAGCATCCGCCACGACGACCACTGCGAGAGACCATGACCTACCCGCGCTCCTCCTTCGGCCCCGCTGCCGACCCTTCGACCAGCTCAGGTACCCAGGGGTCTGTGGCGCCGAGCCCCCGCTTCCCGCAGATCGAGGAGGAGGTGCTCGACTTCTGGAAGACCGATGACACCTTCCGCGCCTCCATCGAGCAGCGCGAGGGTGCCGCCGAGTGGGTGTTCTACGACGGCCCTCCGTTCGCGAACGGTCTGCCGCACTACGGCCACCTCCTGACGGGCTACGCGAAGGACGTGTTCCCGCGCTTCCAGACCATGATCGGCCACAAGGTCGACCGCGTCTTCGGGTGGGACACGCACGGGCTTCCGGCCGAGCTGGAGGCGATGAAGCAGCTCGGGATCACCGAGAAGAGCGAGATCGAGGAGATGGGGATCGACGTCTTCAACGAGAAGGCACGCTCCTCGGTCCTGAAGTACACGCGGGAGTGGGAGGACTACGTCACCCGCCAGGCCCGGTGGGTGGACTTCGAGCGCGGCTACAAGACGCTCGACCTCGGCTACATGGAGAGCGTGCTGTGGGCCTTCAAGACCCTGTACGACAAGGGACTCGCCTACGAGGGCTACCGCGTCCTCCCGTACTGCTGGCGCGATGAGACGCCGCTGTCCGCCCACGAGCTCCGCATGGACGACGACGTCTACCAGATGCGACAGGACCCGTCGGTCACGGTCACCTTCCCGCTCACCGGCGCGAAGGCCGAGGCGCTGGGCCTCACCGGGGTGCGTGCCCTCGCCTGGACGACGACCCCGTGGACCCTGCCGACCAACCTCGCGCTCGCCGTGGGCCCGGACATCGAGTACGTCGTGCTGCCCGCCGGTCCCGCCGGCGCCTCCGACGTGCACCAGGGCCGTGCCGCTCCGTCGGCAGACCAGCTCGCGGTTGAGGCCTCCGCGCACCGCTACCTGCTCGCGAAGGACCTGCTCGGCGGCTATGCCAAGGATCTCGGCTACGAGAGCCCGGAGGACGCGCTCGCCGCGGTCGACGCCACGCTCCGCGGCGCAGATCTTGCCGACGTCACCTACGACCGTCTGTTCGACTACTACGCGGACGAGGAGACCTACGGCACCGGGAACGCCTGGCGCATCCTCGTCGACGACTACGTCACCACGACCGACGGCACCGGCATCGTCCACCAGGCACCCGCCTACGGTGAGGACGACCAGCGCGTCGCCGGAGCGGCCGGCATCCCCACGATCCTGTCCCTCGACGACGGCGGCCGCTTCCTCCCGAACGTCACCGATGTCGCTGGCGAGCTGTGGATGGACGCGAACACGCCGCTCGTGCGCATCATCCGCGACAACGGCCGCCTGGTCCGGCTGCAGAGCTACGAGCACTCCTACCCGCACTGCTGGCGCTGCCGGAACCCCCTGATCTACAAGGCGGTGTCGAGCTGGTTCATCCGGGTCACCGACATCAAGGACGACCTCCTCGCGAACAACGAGCAGATCACCTGGGTGCCGGAGAACGTGAAGGAGGGGCAGTTCGGCAAGTGGCTCGAGGGTGCCCGCGACTGGTCGATCAGCCGCAACCGGTACTGGGGCTCGCCCATCCCGATCTGGAAGAGCGACGACCCGGAGTACCCGCGCGTCGACGCCTACGGCTCGCTGGAGGAGTTGGAGCGTGACTTCGGCACGCTGCCCCGAAACCCCGAGGGCGAGGTGGACCTGCACCGCCCGTACATCGACGACCTGACGAGGCCCAATCCTGACGACCCCACCGGCAAGAGCACGATGCGGCGCATCGGCGACGTCTTCGACGTGTGGTTCGACTCCGGATCGATGCCCTACGCCCAGGTGCACTATCCGTTCGAGAACCAGGAGTGGTTCGACTCGCACTCTCCGGCGGACTTCATCGTGGAGTACATCGGTCAGACCCGCGGCTGGTTCTACGTCATGCACGTGCTCTCGACGGCGCTGTTCAACCGCCCGGCGTTCACGGGCGTCAGCTGCCACGGCATCGTGCTCGGCAGCGACGGCTACAAGATGTCGAAGTCGCTGCGGAACTACCCGGATGTGTCCGAGGTGCTGGACCGCGACGGGTCCGACGCCATGCGCTGGTTCCTCATGTCCAGCGCGGTGCTCCGCGGCGGGAACCTCATCGTCACCGAGGAGGGCATCCGTTCCGGCGTGCGCGAGTTCCTGCTGCCGCTGTGGAACTCGTGGTACTTCTTCGCGACGTACGCGAATGCTTCGACAGGCTCAGCAACCCAGGGAGGCGGGTACGAGGCGTCGTGGCGCACCGACTCGACGGATGTCCTCGACCGGTACATCCTCGCGCGACTGGGCGATCTCGTCCGCGAGGTCCGCGCCGACCTGGAGGGTCTGGACTCGACCACCGCGTCCGCGCGGCTCCGGGACTTCGCCGAGGTGCTGACGAACTGGTACATCCGTCGTTCGCGCGACCGGTTCTGGGTGGGCGTGACGGACGACCCGAAGAGCCGCGAGGCCTTCGACACGCTCTACACCGTGCTGGAGACGCTGTGCCGCGTGGCCGCGCCGCTCGTCCCGCTCATCAGCGAGCGCGTGTGGCAGGGCCTCACCGGCGGGCGCAGCGTGCACCTGCAGGACTGGCCGGATGCGGAGCAGTTCCCGGCGGCCGATGAGATCCGCGACGCCATGGACGCCGTCCGTGAGCTGTCGAGCGTCGGCAACGCGCTGCGCAAGAAGGAGAAGCTGCGCGTGCGCCTGCCGCTCGCACGGCTCACGGTGGTCTCTCCGCTCGCGGCCGACCTCGGCCAGTTCGAGGACATCCTCCGCGAGGAGCTCAACGTGAAGACCGTCGAGCTCGTCCCGCTGACCGACGAGGCGGCAGGGGAGTACGGCATCAGCCACCGGCTGAGCGTGAACGCCCGCGCGGCGGGTCCGCGCCTCGGCAAGGACGTGCAGAAGGCCATCCAGGCCGCGCGCTCGGGTGACTGGTCCGAGACCGACGGCGTCGTCACCGCCGGCGGCATCGCGCTGGAGCCCGCGGAGTACGATCTCGTGCTGGAGACCACGGGTCGCCCCGAGGGGGAGGCCCTGGCCATCGTCCCGTCCGGCGGGTTCGTCCTGCTCGACACCGACACGACGCCCGAGCTGGAGGCCGAGGGCATCGCCCGCGACGCCATCCGCGTCGTGCAGGAGGCGCGCAAGAACGCGGGCCTCGACGTCAGCGACCGGATCGTGCTGGCGCTCAACGCCGCCCCCGCGGAGGCGGCGGCGCTGGAGACCCACGCCGACCTCATCGCCGCCGAGACGCTCGCCGTGGCCTTCGCCGTGCAGCCGACCGATGACCTCGACCGGCTCGTCGACGAGGTCACGAGCCCCGGAGACGGCGTGCATCGGAGCGGGGCGAAGGCCCTCGGGGCCGGGAAGGCACCGCTCCTCGTCACGATCGACACGAACCTGGAGAAGGTGGGCGCATGAGTGCGAGAGACCGGGCCGACGCCGTCTATGAGACGCTGCTGAGCCGTGCCGGGGAACGCTGGGTGCAGCCGCGCAAGGAGCGCACGGCCCGCATCCTCGAGTACCTCGACGACCCGCAGCGCACCTACCGCGTCATCCACATCACCGGCACCAACGGCAAGACGTCGACCGCGCGCATGATCGAGAGCCTGCTGCGCGCCCATGACCTGCGCACCGGGCTGTTCACGAGTCCGCACCTGGAGCGCTTCACCGAGCGCATCATGATCGACGGTGAGCCGATCGCCGACGAGGCCGTGGCCGACGCCTGGGACGAGATCGAGCCGTTCGTGGCGATCGTCGACGCCGAGCTCGAGGCGGCGGGGGAGTCCCCGCTGACGTTCTTCGAGCTGCTCACGGTCCTCGCCTTCGTCGCCGTCGCCGATGCCCCCGTCGACGTGCTCGTGCTCGAGGTCGGCATGGGAGGGGAGTGGGACTCCACGAACACCGCGGACGGTGACGTGGCGGTGTTCGCTCCGATCGACATCGACCACGCGGACCGCCTGGGAAGCACGATCGCGGAGATCGCCCAGGTCAAGGCCGGCATCATCAAAGAAGGCGCTGCCGTCGTCTCCGCCCAGCAGCCGGCTGAAGCCGCCGAGGTCCTGCGTCGCGTGGCCGCGGAGCGTCATGCCACCATCGCCTTCGAGGGCGAGGACTTCGGGCTCTCCGAGCAGAAGCTCGCCGTCGGCGGTCAGCTCCTCACCATCCGCGGCCTCGCCGGGCAGTATGAGGAGGAGTACCTGCCGCTGTACGGCGCGCACCAGGGTCACAATGCGGCCCTCGCCGTCGCCGCCGTCGAGTCGCTGATCGGCGGGGCCGGCCAGGCCATCGCGGGCGGAGTGATCTCGGACGGCCTGCAGGGCAGCACGTCTCCCGGCCGTCTGCAGCTCCTCGGCATCGCGCCCACCGTCATCGTCGACGCCGCGCACAATCCGCACGGCGCCGCAGCGCTCGCCCAGGCGCTGGAGGACAGCTTCGACTTCGACGAGTGGGGACTCGTGCTCGGCGTCCTCGCGGACAAGGACGCCGCAGGCATCGTCGCGCGCCTCGCGCCCGCCGCCGCGCACGTGTTCGCGACCGCGCCGGAGTCCGACCGCGCCAGCGATGCCGACCTCATCGCCGACCTCGTCGAACAGGCCGGACAGCGCGCCACCGTGCACCCGTCGCTCGCGGATGCCGCGGACGCGGCGCGGGAGTGGGCGGCCTCGTCGGATCGTCGGGCCGTGGTCATCGCCGGCTCCGTCGTCCTCGCCGGAGAGGCGATCGCGCTCTCCGAGGAGGAGGACTGGAAGTCGGGGTGGCGCGCGTGAGCGCCTCCGCTGCCCCGCGTCGGCCCCGAGCCCCCCGCACCCTCGTCCAGAAGCTCGCCCCGGTGGTGCTCGGCTTCGAGGCGATCGTCGTCTTCCTCGTCGGCCTCACCATCTTCGGCTTGAAGACGCTTCCGGCGGGCATCGAGCAGTGGTGGGGGATCGTGGGCGGTGCCGTCGTCGCGGTGGCCTGCGTCGTCATCGCCGGCATGATCACGAAGCCGTGGGCGATCGCCGCCGGCTGGATCGTGCAGATCGTCGTGGCCCTCTCGGCCATCGCGGTCCCCGCCGTGCTCCTCGTCGTCCTGATTTTCGGCGGCATGTGGGCGTATGCGACCATCATGGGGGCCCGCCTGGACGCACGACGCCCGAGCGGGGCTCCGACCGCGCAGAACGCAGACACAGAGAGTGAATGACATGGCCACCGAAGAAACCCTCGTCCTCGTCAAGCCGGACGGTGTCGCCCGCGGCCTCACCGGCACGATCCTCGCCCGCATCGAGGCGAAGGGCTACGCGCTCGTCGACATCCGCCTCGTCGAGCCCGACCGCGACCTCCTCGCCGCCCATTACGCCGAGCACGAGGGCAAGCCGTTCTACGAGCCCCTTCTCGAGTTCATGATGTCCGGTCCCTCGGTGGCGATCCGCCTCGCGGGCAACCGCGTCATCGAAGGGTTCCGCTCCCTCGCCGGCACGACCGACCCCACGACCGCCGCGCCCGGCACCATCCGTGGCGACTTCGGCCGCGACTGGGGCCTCAAGGTGCAGCAGAACCTCGTGCACGGCTCGGACAGCCCCGAGTCGGCGGCCCGAGAGCTGGGCATCTGGTTCGACTGACCCCATCTTCACGACGAAGCCCGTCCGCCGGAATGGCGGACGGGCTTCGTCGTTCGAGGAGAGGCGCTCAGAAGAGGATCTTCGCCATCTCGCCGAGGAAGTCGAGGCCCTGCAGCTGCGCCAGGAAGATGATCAGCGCGTACGCGATCACGGTCGCCAGAGGCACCCACGGCATGAGCTTGTCCGCCGCGGCGCGGACCTTCGCGTTGCCCGTGAAGGTGCCGTTGCGGGCGAGGTGGACCATGGTCGCGAAGAAGGTGGGGATCGTCATCGCCCAGGTGACCATGCACCAGGGGCACAGCACGAAGAGGTCGTAGAGGCTCTGGGCGATCAGCCAGCACACGAGGCCGAACGCGAAGGTGATGCCCACCCCGAACGCCGCCCAGAACCACCGGGGGAATCGCGCCCCGGCGAGGATCGCGACGCCGACGACGAGCGGCGCCATCCAGCCGGTGAGACCGATGATCGGGTTCGGGAAGCCGAACACCGATCCCTGCCACGACTGCAGGTTGGTGCTGCACTGGATGAAGGGACTGAGATCGCAGCCGAGCGCTTCCTTCGGATGCTCCAGCAGTGCGAACTTCTCCACGGTGAGCTGGAAGGCGGCGTACCAGCCGATGACGCTCGCGATGATCAACCACACGGCATAGACGACGGGGCGGGTGCGCTGCTCGCTCATGCTCAGGATTATCCCAGCGACGGCTATGGAAAGGGCGAGAACCGCCCGGAGAAAACGGTCGCGGACCGAGGGGATGCCGCGATCGGACCGATGTGGTGCGATAATGACCTGTGATGCGATGAACGGCGTTGCCGCGACACGCGTCGAGCAGACTTCGGGGCCCATGCCCCACGCGACCAGAGCCATGAGCCGGTCGCAGGCCGATTGAGTTCGCGGCACCCGCGGGTGCCGCATGAGATTTCACGGGACACGCAGTGGACCGTGCCAGGGAGCACGCCAGAGATGGCCGATGAGAACAATGACAACAACGCCCCCGCCCTCGACGCCCCGGCTGACGCCGCGGAGCCGCTGACGGCGCCCACCGCTCTCGCCGCGGAGGAGTCGGAGGACACCTCGCGGGATCAGGAGGACGCGGACGACGCGGCGGCGGAGGCCGCGGCGGACGACCGCGCTGCCGAGAACGCGGCGGCCGATGACGCCGCTGCGGCGGCGGACGATGCGGCTGCGGCCGCTGTCGAGGACGCTGCTGCCGCAGACGAGGCCGCCGCAGGCGCGATCGACGCGGCGGCTCAGGTCGAGGAGGCCCCTGCGGAGCAGGGACCCGTTGAGCCGGCCCCTGCCGAGGAGGCTGCCGCGGAGGAGGCTCCCGCCGAGGAAACTCCCGCGGACGAAGCCCCCGCGGACGTGGCTTCCGCTGAGGCGGCGCCTGCGGACAAGACCCCCGCCGAGCCCGAGAAGCCCGCGGCCGTCACCGCCGTGTCGCTCGGTCTGCTGCCCGAGGTGTTCGTGTCGCAGGTGTCGACGCAGCTGCACTTCTACGCGCCGGAGGTCGTTCCGCTGCCTGCGCGCCCCGGTCGTGACGACCGTGCGCCGGAGCGCGACCAGGACGAGCCCGGTGCCGGTCGCCGCGGTCGTCGCCGCCGCGGCGGATCCGAGGGCGACGAGCAGCGGGAAGAGCCGCGGCAGCGTCAGCGGGTCGTCGAGTACATCACCGAGCCGAAGGCCATCAAGGGCTCGACGCGCCTCGAGGCCAAGAAGCAGCGCCGTCGTGACGGACGTGACGCCGGCCGTCGTCGTCCGGTCGTGACCGAGGCCGAGTTCCTCGCGCGCCGCGAGTCGGTCGACCGCAAGATGGTCGTGCGCTCCAAGAACGGCCGCACGCAGATCGGTGTGCTGGAGGACGGCGTGCTCGTGGAGCACTACGTCGCCCGCAACCAGGACGCCTCGCTGATCGGCAACGTCTACCTCGGTCGCGTGCAGAACGTGCTTCCCAGCATGGAGGCCGCGTTCGTCGACATCGGCCGCGGCCGGAACGCCGTGCTCTACTCGGGCGAGGTGGACTGGGACGGCGTCGAGACCGGCAACCAGCCCCGCCGCATCGAGCTCGCTCTGAAGCCGGGCGATCGCGTGCTCGTCCAGGTCACGAAGGACCCGGTGGGTCACAAGGGCGCCCGCCTCACGAGCCAGATCTCGCTGCCCGGCCGCTACCTGGTGTACGTGCCCGGCGGTTCCATGAACGGCATCAGCCGCAAGCTGCCCGACAACGAGCGCGCTCGCCTCAAGCGCATCCTCAAGGAGGTGCTGCCCGAGTCGTCCGGCGTGATCGTGCGCACGGCCGCGGAGGGCGCGACCGAGGATCAGCTGACCCGCGACGTGCAGCGCCTCACCTCCCAGTGGGAGCACATCCAGAAGCAGGTCGAGAGCCAGCAGGCTCCGGCGCTCCTGCACGCCGAGCCCGATCTGCTCGTGAAGATCGTCCGTGACGTCTTCAACGAGGACTTCACGAAGATGCTCATCCAGGGCGAGGAGTCGCAGCGCACCATCCGGGCGTACCTGGAGAGCGTCGCCCCCGACCTGCTCGAGCGTGTCGAGGCGTACGAGGACGACGTCGATCCGTTCGACGCGTTCCGCATCACGGAGCAGATCGAGAAGGCACTGGACCGCAAGGTCTGGCTGCCCTCCGGCGGTTCGCTCGTGATCGACCGCACCGAGGCCATGACGGTCGTCGACGTCAACACCGGCAAGTTCGTCGGCTCCGGCGGCAACCTCGAGGAGACGGTCACGAAGAACAACCTCGAGGCCGCCGAGGAGATCGTCCGCCAGCTGCGTCTGCGCGACATCGGCGGCATCATCGTGGTCGACTTCATCGACATGGTGCTGGAGTCCAACCGCGACCTCGTGCTGCGCCGACTCATCGAGTGCCTGAGCCGCGACCGCACGAAGCACCAGGTGGCCGAGGTCACCTCGCTCGGTCTCGTGCAGATGACACGCAAGAAGCTCGGTCTCGGGCTGCTGGAGACCTTCAGCGAGGCGTGCGAGGTGTGTGCCGGTCGCGGCGTGATCGTGCACCACGACCCGGTCGTGAAGCACCGTGCGAACGGCAGCAACAACGGCAACAACGGCGGTAACGGCAACGGCGGACGCCGTCAGCGCGGGAACGGCGGCAGCAACAACGGCAACGGCGGTGGCAACAACAACTCCGCACCTGCCGCGCCGCCGGTGACCCACAGCATCACCGAGGGGGCGAAGTCGGCCCTCGCGCAGATCGCCGCCTCCACGATCGTGCCGTCCGGCGAACCGGCCGCCGAGGCACCGGCGGCCGAGTCCGCGCCCGTCCCCGCCTCCGAGCGCCCGAAGAAGGCCCGGAAGAAGCGCGGTGACCGGAAGGGGCCGAAGACGCCCACCGAGGAACTGCTCGACTCGGTGCTGGATGCGCTTCCGGAGCCCAAGGCGCCCGGCCAGGGTCGTGGACGGCGCCGGGTCACCACCGCCGCCCTCTCCGGCACGCCGGTGTCGGTGAACTCGGAGGCGTCAGCGCCGCCGGTCGCGTCCGCGGACCCGGAGGCCTGAGGAGATCAGGCGCCGGACCAGCTCCTTGCCGGGGACGTGCTGCGCACCACCGGCGATGAGCCGGGGGACGGCGTCCCCGGGGACGTCGTAGTGGTCGAGGTCGAAGGCCCGGGCGGGGATCCCGTGTGTGCGCGCGAAGGCGTGCAGCTCGTCGAGGTTGTCGTCGCTGACCAGGTGCGCCCACAGGCGTCCATGGGCGGGCCAGCGGGGGTCGTCGACGAGTACGGTCACTCCGTCAGCCTACGACCGGCCCCGTCACCCGGCTCACTTTGCGAGGTCAGCCGGCATCCGGTAAAGTAGTCCCTTGGTGCGCATGCCGCGTCGTCCTCGACGGCCGAAGCGGAGAGTCTTGCATTCGCGCCCGTCGTACCAGCGACGCATGCAAGCAACAGTCTTCCCGTGAGATTCTCGGAGCCGCGTGCTCCCCAACGAAACAGGTATGAAGTGGTTTACGCAGTAGTGCGCGCCGGTGGCCGGCAGGAGAAGGTCGAGGTCGGCACCATCGTTCAGCTCGACCGTGTTCAGGCTGCCCAGGGCGACGAGATCCAGCTGCCCGCCGTGCTGCTCGTCGATGGCTCCACGGTGACCACCGACGCCGACGCGCTGGCGAAGGTCACCGTCACGGCTGAGGTCGTCGGCAACCTCCGCGGCCCGAAGATCGTCATCCAGAAGTACAAGAACAAGACCGGCTACAAGAAGCGTCAGGGCCACCGCCAGGAGCTCACGCGCGTCAAGATCACCGGCATCAAGTAAGACCGAGGAGACCAGGACATGGCACACAAAAAGGGCGCAAGCTCCACCCGTAACGGTCGTGACTCCAACGCACAGCGCCTCGGCGTGAAGCGCTTCGGCGGTCAGCAGGTCCTCGCCGGCGAGATCATCGTCCGCCAGCGCGGCACGCACTTCCACCCCGGCGCCAACGTCGGCCGTGGGGGCGACGACACGCTGTTCGCTCTGGCCGCCGGTGCGGTCGAGTTCGGCGCGAAGGGCGGCCGCAAGGTCGTCAACATCGTCGCCGCTGCTGAGTGATCACAGCACCACGCTAAACATCCGGTTCGGGGCGGGCTTCGGCTCGCCCCGTCCGCGTATCTGCCGTCAGGCACCCCGAGCACACCGAAGGACTCGCACATGGTCACGTTCGTCGACACCGTCACACTGCACCTGCGTGCAGGCAAGGGCGGCAACGGCTGCGTCTCGGTGCACCGCGAGAAGTTCAAGCCCCTCGGTGGCCCCGACGGCGGCAACGGCGGCGACGGCGGCGACATCGTGCTCGTCGCCGACACGCAGACCGGCACGCTGCTGTCCTACCACCACTCGCCGCACCGGTCCTCTGGCAACGGCGGACCGGGCATGGGGGACCACCGCTCCGGTTTCGACGGCGAGACACTGGAGCTGCCCGTCCCGGTCGGCACCGTGGTCAAGAGCCCGAGCGGCGACGTCCTGATCGACATGATCGAGCCCGGTGAGCGCTTCGTCGTGGCGGCGGGCGGCCAGGGCGGCCTGGGCAATGCGGCCCTGGCGACTCCGAAGCGCAAGGCTCCCGGCTTCGCCCTGCTCGGCACCCCCGGCTTCGAGGGCGATGTCGTCCTCGAGCTCAAGACGGTCGCGGACGTGGCGCTCGTCGGCTACCCGTCCGCCGGGAAGTCGAGCCTCATCGGCGCGATCTCGGCCGCGCGGCCGAAGATCGCCGACTACCCGTTCACGACGCTGCACCCGAACCTCGGCGTCGTCCAGGTGGAGGACTTCCGCTACACCGTCGCCGACGTGCCGGGCCTCATCGAAGGTGCGAGCGAGGGCCGCGGCCTCGGGCTCGAGTTCCTGCGGCACGTGGAGCGCTGCTCCGCGCTGCTGCACGTGCTCGACTGCGCGACGCTGGAGCCGAACCGCGACCCGATCTCCGACCTCGAGGTCATCCTCGCCGAGCTCGCCGCGTACGAGGTGCCGGAGGGGCAGACGCCCCTGCTGGAGCGCCCGCAGTTCGTGGCGCTGAACAAGGTCGACGTGCCGGAGGCCCGTGACCTCGCCGATCTCGTGCGTCCTGATCTGGAGGCCCGCGGATTCCGGGTCTTCGAGATCTCCACGGTCTCGCACGAGGGGCTGCGCCCGCTCACCCTCGCCCTCGGCGAGCTCGTCGAGAAGCACCGCAAGGAGACCGCGGTCGAGGCCCCGCGCGAGCGCGTCGTCATCCGCCCGAAGGGCGCCGTGAAGCCGTTCACGATCCGCGTCGAGGGCGGCACGTACGGCAACGTCTACCGCATCCTCGGTGAGAAGCCGGTGCGCTGGGTGCAGCAGACCGACTTCCAGAACGAGGAGGCCGTGGGCTACCTCGCCGACCGTCTGGAGAAGCTGGGCGTCGAGGACGAGCTCTTCCGCCTCGGCGCCGTCCAGGGTTCGACCGTCGTCATCGGCGAGGGCGACAGCATCGTCTTCGACTGGGAGCCCACGATGAGCTCCGCCGCCGAGCTCATGTCGGCGCCCCGCGGCACCGACCCGCGTCTGGCTCCGAACGCCCGCCGGACCACGTCCGAGCGTCGCGAGAAGTACTACGAGCGCATGGACGCCAAGGCGCAGGCGCGCGCGGAGTTGGAGGCGGAGCGCCTCGCCACGTACCGCGAGGACGAGGCGTGACCGCACGCACGCGCGCCGATCTCGCGACGGCGACGCGGATCGTCGTGAAGGTGGGCTCGTCGTCCATCAGCGGCGAGTCGTCCTGGCGCATCCCGGTGATCGTCGAGGCGCTGGCGGCGGCGCACGCCCGCGGGGCCGAGGTCGTGCTCGTGTCGTCGGGAGCGATCGCCTCCGGCATCCCGTTCCTCCGTCTGGATGCGCGGCCCACCGATCTCGCCACGCAGCAGGCCGCGGCCGCGGTCGGCCAGAACATCCTCGTCTACCGGTACCAGGAGGCTCTGCGCCCCTTCGACATCGTCGCCGGCCAGGTGCTGCTCACGACCGGAGACCTGGAGAACCCGACGTCGCGCTCGAACGCGCGGCGGGCCATGGAGCGCCTCCTGGGGCTGCGCACGCTGCCGATCGTGAACGAGAACGACACGGTCGCGACACAGGAGATCCGCTTCGGCGACAACGACCGGCTCGGCGCCCTCGTGGCCCAGCTCATCGAGGCGGACGCCCTCGTCCTGCTCAGCGACATCGAGTCCCTCTACACGCGGCCTCCGAGCGATCCCGGCGCCGAGCCCATCGACGTCGTCGCCCCCGATGCGGACCTCTCCGGGCTGGAGTTCGGTGCGACCGTGGTCAACAGCGTCGGCACCGGGGGAGCGGCCACGAAGGTCTCCGCTGCCCGACTCGCGGCGGCCTCGGGCATCGGGGTGCTGGTCACCAGCGCCGACCTCGTGGCGCAGGCCCTTGCAGGCGCCGACATCGGGACCTGGTTCGAGCCCGCCACCTCCTAGACTGGGCGGATGACCGACCTCACCCCTCAGACGCGCCTGGAGCGGGCCAAAGAGGCCTCGCGGG
Source organism: Microbacterium meiriae (assembly GCF_032364335.1). NCBI lineage: Bacteria > Bacillati > Actinomycetota > Actinomycetes > Micrococcales > Microbacteriaceae > Microbacterium > Microbacterium meiriae. Next base: position 2,138,581 of record NZ_CP133984.1, on the reverse strand, counting down.
CGACCGCCGCCCTCACGAGCGACGACAAGGCGCGGGCGCTCGACGCCATCGCCGTCGCCCTCGAGGAGAACGCCGCCCGCATCATCGAGGCCAATCAGCGTGACGTCGCGCGCGGTCGGGACGACGGCATCGGCGAGTCGCTCATCGACCGCCTCCGCCTCGACGAGAAGCGGGTCTCCGCCCTCGCCGCGGCCGTCCGCGACGTGGCGGCCCTGCCCGATCCGGTGGGTCGCGTGGTCGGCGGACACCGCATGCCGAACGGCGTGGCTCTGGAGCAGGTGCGCGTCCCCTTCGGGGTGGTCGGGGCGATCTACGAGGCGCGTCCCAACGTCACGGTCGACATCGCCGCCCTCGCGCTGCGTTCGGGGAATGCGGTCGTCCTGCGGGGAGGCAGCGCGGCGCTCCATTCCAACACCGTGCTCGTCGACGTCATGCGTTCTGCCCTCGGCGACGCCGGGGTGACGCCCGAGGCGATCCAGACCGTGGACGACTTCGGGCGCGACGGGGCGAAGGCGCTCATGCACGGCCGCGGCTTCATCGACGTGCTCGTCCCGCGCGGCAGCGCCGGGCTCATCGAGACGGTGGTGACCGAGTCGACCGTGCCCGTTATCGAGACGGGCGCCGGGAACGTGCACATCCTGCTCGACGAGAGCGCCCCCGACGACTGGGCCTGCGACATCGTCGTGAACGCCAAGGTGCAGCGCCCCAGCGTGTGCAATGCGGTCGAGACGATTCTCGTCCACCGGCAGGCGGCGCCGCGCCTGATCCCGCTCGTCGCGAGCGCCCTCATGAGCGAGGGGGTGGCGATCCACGGCGACGACGTGGTCGCCGGGCTCGTGGCGAACATCATCCCGGCCACGGAGGAGGACTGGGCGACGGAGTACCTGAGCCTGGACGTCGCGATGAAGGTCGTCGACAGCCTCGACGACGCGCTCGACCACATCCGTCGCTACAGCACGGGGCACACGGAATCCATCGTCACCACCGATTCCCGCAGCGCGGAGCGGTTCCTGGCCGAGGTGGATTCGGCGGTGGTGATGGCGAACGCGTCCACTCGGTTCACCGACGGGGCCGAGTTCGGCTTCGGTGCCGAGGTCGGGATCTCGACGCAGAAGCTGCACGCGCGCGGTCCGATGGGGCTCTCCGAGCTGACCAGTACGAAGTGGCTTGCGCGTGGGGCGGGTCAGACGCGCGGCTGAGGGCTAGACTGGGGGACGCTGTATCCCTACAGGACCCCCGAGACAGCACGCCACGAACGGAGTCAGGATGAACCTCGTCGCACAGATCGCGATGGCCGCCGCAGAGACCGAGCACCACGGCAACGTGGCTCTCGAGACCCTGATCTTCGGAGTCATCGCCGCGATCGTGTTCGCCGCTCTCGGCTTCGTGACGCTGTCGTACAAGAACGTCGCGAACCGCCACTCCGCCAAGGCAGAAGCCTGGGCGGCGAAGCACGGCAAGGACCACGAGGCGGGACACGGCCACTAGGCCCTCATGAGCACCGCGACCACGCGCGCACCGCGCATCGGCGTGATGGGCGGAACCTTCGATCCGATCCACCACGGCCACCTGGTCGCCGCCAGCGAGGTCGCGCACTCGTTCGATCTCGACGAGGTGGTGTTCGTCCCGACGGGTCGTCCGTGGCAGAAGGCCGACGTCACGCCCAGCGAGCACCGCTATCTGATGACCGTGATCGCGACGGCGTCCAATCCGCAGTTCACGGTGAGTCGGGTGGACATCGACCGCGCGGGACCGACGTACACGATCGACACCCTCCGCGACCTCAAGGAGCAGCGGCCGGACGCCGAGCTGTTCTTCATCAGCGGCGCGGACGCCGTGGCGCAAATTCTCAGTTGGAGAGACCATGATGAACTGTGGGAACTGGCCCACTTCGTCGCGGTCTCCCGCCCAGGACACGTTCTGAGCATCGACGGCCTCCCGAGCGACGATGTCAGCCAGCTCGAGGTGCCGGCGCTGTCGATCTCGTCGACGGACTGTCGTGACCGCGTCCGTGACGATCAACCGGTCTGGTACCTCGTCCCCGACGGGGTCGTCCAGTACATCGCGAAGCATCATCTGTATCGGAGCAAGGCATGAGCACATCGGATCAGCGAGGTCCGCTGACGCGGAAGCAGCTGCGGGAGATCCGGTTGACGGGATCCACCCCGATCATCAGCGAGGAGCAGGCGAGCGCCGCCGCGGCGGAGGCCGCGACGCCCGCACCGCCGCTGCCTCGTGCCGCCGAGCCCGTCGTCCTTCCCTCGGCGCCTGTCGCTGACACGTCCGTCGATCCTGACGCCGCGCCGCTGACGCGGCGTCAGGCACGCGAGCAGGAGAAGATCAAGACCGCCGCGGTCCCGGCCGTCGGCGCGGAGGCGGACGACACGACCGATGAGGCTGTGGTGGCACAGCCCGATGGGTCCGACGACGACGACGACGTCGTCGACGACGAGGTCGCTGCGGAGCCCGTCCGCGCGGTCGACGTCGCCGACACGGTCGGAGACGTGCCGCTCGTCGAAGAGCCCGTGGAGGCGCCGGAGTCCGAGCCCGAGGACATCTCCGTCGTGCTCGGCGTCTCCGAGCAGGACGGCCCGGGTGGCGAGGACCTCCTCGACAGCGACGACGACGGCGATCTCGACGAGCGCGACGTCGACGAGGTTGAGCGCCCGACCGTGAGCCCGACGTTCGGGCAGGGCGTGCTGCAGGAGGAGGCTCCTGCCGAGCCGGCGCCTTTCCGCCCCTCCTTCGATGAGCTGCTCACGTCGAACGACTCCGGCGGCACCCAGCACTCGGCGCCCAATGCGCTGATCTTCACGCCGTCGCCCGGCGAGGGCTCCCTCTCCGGACCGGTCGCCTCCACGGGCGAGATCCTCGTCACGGGGTCGTACGAGCTGCCGAAGGGCCTCGGCTCGCAGGGCCATGCCCACGGCACCACGGACGGCAAGGAGGTCGACGCTGTGCTCATCGACGGTGAGCTTCCTCCGGCGTCCTCGCCCACCCCCATCGCCGCGAGCTCCGCGGTCAGCACCATCAAGCCCGCCGGCGAGGTGATCCGTCCGCCGGCCCCTGAGAAGGGCAACCGGCTCATGCTGATCGCCGCCATCGTCGCGGGCGCCCTCGCGCTGGGCCTGGGCACTGCCCTGGTCATCGCCTTCACAGGAAACGTCTTCTGATGCAATCACCCGAAACCGCCGAAGAGATGCTGCGCATCGCCGCCGAAGCCGCCGTGGCCAAGGGTGGTGAGGACCTCGTCGCGCTGAACGTCTCCGAGCCGCTGCCGCTCGTGGACATCTTCCTGCTCGTGACCGGTAACAGCGAGCGGAACGTCGCCGCCATCGCCGATGAGATCGAGGACCGTCTCGTCGAGTCCGGGCACAAGCGCGTGCGCCGGGAGGGGCGCGCCGAGGCGCGGTGGGTGCTGCTGGACTTCGGCGACCTCATCGTCCACGTCTTCCACCAGGAGGAACGGGTCTACTACGGCCTGGAGCGCCTGTGGAAGGACTGCCCGGTGATCCCCCTCGAGGTCGCCGAGACCTCGGCCGACAACCGCTGACATGGCCACGCACCTGCTGACCGGTGCGGGCTCCGGCATCGGTGCCGTCCTCGCGCGGCGACTCGTGGAGCGCGGCGACGACGTCGTGGTGCTCGCGCGCGATGCGGGACGGGCCAGGCAGATCGCCGACGACCTCCCCGGGGTCTCGACGCTGGTCGGTGACCTCGCGCAGCCCGGCCGCCTCTCGTGGGCCCTGTCGAAGCAGAGCCTTCCCGATCGCATCGATTCCCTGGTGCACGCGGCAGGGATCGTGGACCTCGGATCGGTGGGGGACCTCACCCCGGCGCTCTGGGAACAGCAGCTCGCGGTCAACCTCGTCGCCCCGGCGGAGCTCACCCGGCTCCTGCTCCCCGTCCTGCGCGTCTCGCGCGGGCACGTCGTCTTCGTGAACTCCGGAGCCGGGCTGCGGGCGAGCGCCGGGTGGTCGGCCTACGCGGCCTCGAAGCACGGCCTGCGGGCCCTCGCGGATGCGCTTCGGCAGGAGGAGGCCGAGCACGGCGTCCGCGTGACCTCGGTCTATCCGGGACGCACGGCGACGCCGATGCAGGAGCGCGTGCACCGGCAGGAAGGCCAGGAGTACGACGCCGCCCGGTTCATCACGCCGGAAGCGGTGGCGACGACGATCCTCGCCGCGCTCGATCTTCCGCGGGATGCGCACCTCACGGATCTCACCGTGCGTCCCCAGGGCTGAACAAGCCGATCTGACCATTCTCCTGCACCTCCTCACGAGGGTGTCAAGGCCCTTCCCTTCCCCGGCGGGGTATCGGAGGCTCGTCATCAGAGAGTCCTGGAGGGCCGACTGATGTCAGAAGTTCCTGATCCCCGTTTCGTGCTTCACCGCATCACGCCGTCGGAGTGGGTGATCAACGACCTGCGCTATCCCCAGAACGATCCGCGCCATGTCGTCGCCTGCGTGTACGAGCTCGCGGACACCGAGGTCGAGGTGACGTGGCTGCGTGATCTTCCGCTCGCCATCCGGTATGGCACCGCGTTCGAGGTACTGGAGGAGGTCGAGCGGATGCAAGGCGCCAGCCGAGCCACGCGCCCCATCGCGATCCCGTCTCGCCCGCCGCTGCTGGCCACCTGAACCCGCACGAGAAAGGGCACCCCTCCGCGAGGAGGGGTGCCCTTTCTCACGTCCCGGTCAGTCGTCGTCGCCGATGACAGCGGCGCGGTCGGCCTCTGCGCTGTCGACCTGGGCGTCGTCCGCATCCTCGTCGAGCACCTCTTCGCCGTCGACTTCACGCGTGGGGAGCTCTTCGGCGTCCCCATCCCCGTCGGCGATCGGCGGGAGGGGCGGGATCGGGGGAGTCGTGTTGGACATGTCGTCTCCTTTCGTCGGATGCCCTCTGTCTACGCGTGTACGCGATGGTGGAGGAGGCCGTTGACGGGTGGCGGCTTGGACGGGTACGGGCGTCGGGCGTCAGGATGCGGGGGGAGTGCTCCCGCCCCCGGGACCGCCGCTCATCCCGGCAGAGGCTTGCTGGGTGACACTGTTGGCATAGTCGTTCGTCGGATCGCGGTAGATGGTGTGCACATGTCCCCAGCCCGATGTCGTCACACCGTCGACGTCGGCGCCGGCCGAGCCCTGCTGTGCCTGGAAGGCGATGTAGATGTTCGGCCCGGAGATGGAGAAGTCGATGCCGTTCCCGGAGGTCATGTCGTACACCGTCGCCCCGGACCAGGCGATGACGGTGTCGTCCAGGGTCTTGTCGATCTCCGCCAGCGCCGCGGCGGTGGTCTCCTCGTCGCTCATCCCGGCCCAGTTGGCGATGAGCTGGAGAAGGAGATCCCGCTGCTCGTCGGAGAGGTCGCCCCCCGACAGCCCGGCTCCGGTGGCGAAGTCGCAGGTGTCGCCCGGTGCGCACATGCTCACATCGCCGGAGGCCAACGTAGCCTGCTGGTCGGCGGTGAGGCTGTCGAAGAACGCGAACGCGTCCGTGTAGATCCCCTCGAACGGCTGCACCTCCTCGCCGTCCTCGTCGGTGTAGACAGCGGGTTGGACGCCGAGGTGCGTGGGAGCGAAGGTGATCGCGTCGGCGTCGCCGTCCAGCGTGGCGTTGATGCCGAGGTGGTGTCCGCCGAACTGCACCTCGAAGGCGCTGTCGGTCGCCGTGGGATCACCGAAGAAGGCGATGTAGTACTGGCCGAGGGAATCCTCGGTACTGCTGCTGTTCTCGGCGAGGTACTCGTCGCCGCCCATGATCCCGGTGACGGTCGCGTAGGCCTCGTCGCTGAGGAGAGACTCCATCACGGCGAGGGCAGCGGTCCGCTGCTCCTCCGTCAGGTCGGCGAGGTTCAGACCCGCTCTCTGCACGAAGGTCACCGGGAAGTTCGACCACGACGTCGTCTTCGTCTCGTCGTCGAAGTCGTACGACACGGCCTTCTTCTGCTCGTCGCTCAGCGTGGCGAGGAAGGCCGCAGCGGCGGCGGACGTGTCGGCGATCGTCTCCGCGGTCGACCCGGCGTCCGTCGACGCCGCCGTTGAGGTCGCGGCGGAGGATGACGCGGAGATCGTCGGTTCGGCGGTCGTGGCCGCCGCGCAGCCGCTCAAGACGAGGCCGCCCGCGAGGACGAGGCCGGAGAGCCAGGCGAGGCGTTTCGTGACGGGAGAGGGAGTCGTGTTCATGCCCTCCACGCTAGGAAGGTGATCGATGGGGTTTCTTTGCGCCGTCGATGCGCATCCTATGAGGTGCGGGCATACCGTGTTTTTTCGGATGACCAGGACTTCATCCGCGCGGAGGGGGCGCATACATCGACCGACCGATTCGCGACGAGAGCGCCGGTGACAGCGTGGAGGTATGAGCACGAAGAGACCAATCGTCCTGGGAGTCTCCATCGCCGCCGGCCTGGCGATCATCGGAGGACTGGGCGCCGCCGGTTACTACCTGTTCAACCAGCCGACCGACTACCGCATCACGTACGAGCTCCACGGTCTGAGTGGCGACGAGACGATCCGCTACCAGGACACGGCCTTCGCCGAGGGCTTCGTGTTCGGGACCAAGGAGACGGAGGAGACGGTCGTCGATGCCCGCGCCGGCGACATGACCATCGAGGCCATCGTCACCGAGGGGGAGGAGGCGGCTGTCGTCATCGAGAACCCCGGAGCCACCGTGACGTGCGCGATCGTGCAGGACGCGGGTGACGCGAACCTCGAGGTCCTTCGCACGGACGAGGAGATCGCGACGGCGGGCTCCGTCACCTGCCGCGCCGTCCTCGACTGAGCCTGTCGGCCCGCATCGCCTCAGGCATTCGCGCGACAACAGGCGTCCCCTCCCCGGGGGCCTGTTGTCGCGCGATGGCATGAGCTAAGGGAGGTAGCGGTCCACGATCGCGCGGAGCTCTGCGTCGTCGGGCGCGGTGGTCACCCCGGTCACGCGCTGCAGCGTCGCGAAAGGAGTCGACGCCGAACCGGTGGGAGCGGGCTCGATCTGCGTCTTCCAATCCGGGGCGATCCGGTCGAGAAGCAGTCCGAGCTGGGCACCGGTGAAGTACGAGTAGTCGCGTTCCAGGACGATCTGCTGCTCGGGATCGGAGACCGGACCTTCGAGGCCATCGGTGAAGGTCCGCTGCACCGGGGTGAGTCCTCGCGCCCTGTCGAAGGCCCGCTCCACGTAGGTGGCGGTCCCCTCGATCGCCTCCAGGTCGATCTCCGCCTTCAGGGTCGGCCACGTCGTGTAGCGCGCCATCCGAACGGTGGCGAGGTCGGACGCGAGGACGGCCAAGGCCTGCGGGTCCGTCTCCGTCTCCACCCGGTCGAAGATCCGCGCCTCGACACGCAGCAGCTCGTACTGCGCCTCGGTGTGCGGGTAGTCGGGGATGAGCCCACCGGCTCCCCATGGCCAGGCACCGGGAGCCTCCGGGTCGAGCCCCTGCTTCGTGACGTGGAAGTTCTCATGCAGGGAGAAGCGCTGGAAGCCCTGAGAGGTCGTCGTCTCGGTGTCGAGCATCGCCTGGTTGTACTTGAACGCGAGGACGTCGCGGTCGCTCACATCGATGACAGCGAAGTTCGACGGGGCATACAGCAGCCATTCCCCGACGGCGAACGTCCGGCTGATGCGGACGTCATCGAGGTGGGAGGCCCCGGGGACGTCGATCTTCGCCATGCCCGACGTGTCCGTGACGCCGCTCATGTTGACGAGGATCGCGTGCGACCAGAAGGAGCTCTTCTCCCCGTCCGTGCGCAGCAGCACCAGCGGCTGGTCCTCGTACCGGTACGCATCCGTCCAGATCTCCGCCGCGTGTGTCGCCGTGATGTCGTATTGCTCCGACAGCTGCGTGAGCATCTCCTTGTCGGTGGCATCGAGGCTTTCCCAGTTCGATGGCGCCGGGGCGAGCAGGCGCCATGCGATCACCCCGCCGATACCGAGAGCGATGACGGCGAGGATGCTGAGGATCACGGAGACGATGCGGCGACCGCGAGACCGGGTCGGGGAAGCGTGCATGTGTAACACGCTACCGGCGGCGAGGTTGCGCCACCAAAGTCGGTGGAGAGACGAGCCAACGTGTGATCGCGCTGACGGCAGCCTCCAGCGGGCCGCGGCGGAAGAATCGCAGCCAGGCGACGCTCAGAGCGACCAGGATCGCCGCGCAGAGGGCGAACGCTGCCCACGGCATCGTGACGAAGGTGCTCTCCTGGTACACGAGGAGAAGCCCGATATGCGTGCCGTACATTGTCAGCGGCATCGCTCCGAGAGCGGCGAGCGGGGCGAACACGCGCACGCCGGGGCCGCGCACGAGGAGGGCGAGGCCGAGTACCGCCGCAGCCACGCCAGTCCCTGCCAGCAGCTCCAACGTGGAGCCGGAGTGTGCGGATGCGCTGAGGAGGGCCCGCAGGTTCTCGTCTCGACCAGCCAGTTCCGAGAGGATGCCGGCCGCGATGTATCCGACAGCGGCCGTGCCCGCTCCCACCACCGCGAGGGTCGCCGGACGGACGCGATTGTCGCGGATCGCTCGACCGACGATGAGTCCCACGAGCGTGACAGGGAGGGCGAGGGCTCCGCTGATCGCGGCGGAAAGCGTTCCCGCTGCCTCGGGAGGAAGGGTGTCGTGGGCCTCCGCGAAGAACGCGACGGACTGCAGCAGGGGCAGCGTCAGGATCGCGCCGGTCACCGCGATCGTGATCAGCGTCCGATCCCGCCACCGGGTCGCCAAAGCAGTGAAGGCGATGAGAGTGCCGTGTGTGAGAAGGATGTCGCTGACCGGCGCGGCGACCAGGCAGAGACCGATCGCGAAGACGACCGCGCCTCTGGCGACCAGGCTGCTCTGGCGTGCCACCGCGCTGTCGAACGAGGTGGCGGCACGGACGTCCGCCGTCAGGGCGATGACGACGGCAGCGAGCAAGAAGAAGAGGATCGTCGAGCGCCCGCTGAATACCCCGTGCCACGTATCAGGCGAAACCGTCACCTCCGTGTCTCCCAGGATGTGCGCGCCGAGCATGCCGAGCACGGCGACCGCGCGCGCGATGTCGATGCCGATGATGCGTGGTCGAGGCGCTGTCGCAGAAGCGGGCTGGGAAATGGTCGTTCGAGTCATCAGAGATCTCCAAGCGCTGACCGCTGCTCCGTCGAGGTGTTCAGCACCATCGAGGTCGGAGGGGTCGGTCGGTGGGTCGTCAGGTCAGGGACTCCACGGCGGACTCCCGCGAGACGCGTCGTGTCGTGACGACAGCGGAGAGCACGACGACGACGGCGGCGCCGAGGACTGTGGCTCCGATCACCGCCCAGGGGATCGTCGGAGCGACGAACCCGGCTGGCTGGAAGTCGGGGAGCACCGGCACGTAGCCGAGCGCGGATTGCGCACCGACCCAGCCGTACCCCACCCCAAGGGTCGCGCCGACGAAGGACGCGGTCGCGATGATATGGACTCCTTCGAGAAGGATCATCCGGCGCAGCTGCCTGCCATCCAGACCGATCACCCTCATGAGGCCGAGTTCTCGACGTCGTTGGGCGATTCCGAGGCCGAGGAGGTTGGCGGCGCCGACGGCGGCGATCACGGCGGAGATCGCTGTGAGCGCGGACATGAAGATCGCGAAGGTGTCGATGGTCCGAAGGAAGTCGTCGGGTGCCCCTTGCCGCGTCATCATGGTCCTCGTGGTGGAAAGGGCGACGGCGAACATCGTCACCAGGGCGATTCCCATCGCCACCCCCATCGCGGCGCGGCTCGATCGTTCCGGATAGCGAACGGCGTTCTGGGCGGCGAGCCGGGCGGGAGTCGAGCGCCCGAGGAGGCGGCCGACAGCTCGCAGAGCGAAGGGCATGAAGAGGGTGGCCCCCAACGAGAACCCGGTGAAGGAGAACACCCCGCCGACGAACGCGATGACGATTCCCATCGGACCTGTCATTCCGAGGGCGACACCCGCGGCGAGGCCCAAAAGACCGATGCAGAACATCACGACCGCCGCGATGTTCCTTCGACCGGATCTCGGGAGGTCATCGATCGTCCGCTCCGTGGAACTCCCCAGCGCCTGCATCGGCGATACGGCCAAGACGCGGCGCGAACCGACGTAAGCTGCCAGCCACGTCGTCACCGTCACCCCGATCATCGGAGCAACGATCTCGAGCTGCAGAACCGGCACATCTTCGGGCGCGTGCGTGACCAGTCCCGCTCCGATCAGCATCGTTGCGACGTGGCAGCCGACGCCGACGAGGGCGCCCAGTGCGCTCCCGATCGCCCCCACACCGAGGCCCTGCCTGGTGACTGCCGCACGTTGCGAGCGGGCGGTCGCTCCCAACAACCGCAGGAGGGCGATGTGGCGCACGCGCCCCTCGACGACGACCGCGAACGTGTTGGCCGTCACCACCCCGGCGATGTAGAGGGCCACGGCGATTAGCAGCGGTGCGAGCACCGAGATCACGACGTACAGGGTGTCGCGATTGCCCACAGCCGGGTCCGCTCGCAGGACCGCCCCGATGTACGTGGTGAGCAGGACGAGGTACACCCCGAAAGCGGACGCGAGGGTGGAGACGACGACACTCGCTCCCATACCTCTGTCGGAGAGCCAGCGCCACGATGCTCGGCTCCGATACTTTGCCATGCGGGAGGAATTCATATCTAAAACGTTAGATACCAGATGGCGGGAGCGAATCCGTCCAGGGTTGGCTATACGGTCATCCGGGCGGATGACCGTGCTCGAACTCTCAGCGGGATGGCGCGGCGGTCAGCCAGAGGCAGAAGGCCCCCCGCGAAGAGGGGGCCTTCGCCCTCGGGCAACTCATCCAGCGTCCACGGGTTCTTCCGAGGAGGCTGGATGTGGGCGCTTCCGTCGCCGTACGCCGACGAACAGGACGATCGCCGCGCCGCTGAGCGCGAGCGCGATGACGACCGCCCCGACGACGAAGACCGGCTCGATCGAGGACGGGCGTGAGCTGGTGGCGAGGTTGCAGCCATCGGCGTCCAGGTCGAGCATCGATCCTGCGGCCACGCAGTCGTTGAGTTCGACGATCTGCTGCCCATAGGGCCGTTCGCGGTAGATCTTCTTCTCGCCGCTCCCGCTCACTTCGCAGGGGTTGTCGAGCTTGCACTTCTTTCCGTCGTGGTTGCTCGTGTTGTTCACCCCGACGATGGTCTTCCCGTCCGCGGCGAGGAGCGCGGCCCCTGAGTAGCCGCCTTGGGACTTGCACCTCTCGGCCTCGGCCATGCGCAGCGAGTCGTGCTGTTCCCAGCCGCCCTCGCTCAGCGTGGGCACAACAGCCTCGATCGTGCATTCCCGCGGCCCGGCCAGGAGGAAATCGGTCGCCATGAGCGTCACCTTGTCACCGGTCTTCGGCGGTGTGCCGGTGACGCGCAGCACGCGCACACCCTTCTGCTCCAGTTGAGCGTACGAAGCATCAAGGCGGTAGAGGGCGAGGTCTGTGCCCGTCATCGTGGCGAACAGCAAGCGGTTGATTCGCGCCTCACTCGTCCCGAAGCCGGCGGCATCGATGAACGTGATCCGGGAGTCGACCTTCTCATCCACGATCGACGACCCAGGTTCCGGCATCTCCATGGTCGGAACGAGGTTCGGGACGCAGTGGCCGTTCGTGAGTAGAAGCGCCGGATCGTCGTCCTGCGACGCCGCGGTGCGAACGATCGAGGACTCACAGTTTGGGAACGCCGGGAAGCCACCCGTTCCCATGTCGATCTCATCGTCAGGGATCGACTTGTGCGTAGCCATGATCGTTCGGATCCAATCGAGGTGCCCGGTGAGCTCCGTGTACACCCCGGAGGAGTCGGGGTTCGCCGGATCGGGACCGGAAAGCACTCCGGCGATCGCCCAGCCGTCACCTTGGCGGACGAGCAGCGGCCCTCCGGAGTCCGCGTTGCCGGTCTTTGCCTTCCCGCCCACACAGATCGTGGTTTTGCCGCCATAGCTCGGGCATCCTGACGGCTCGAGCACCTTGACGTCTCCCTCCTGCAGCATCTTCGGGTATACGGCGGGTGGCTCGGACGAGGCGTCTCCCCAGCCGACGAGGTGGGCAGGCGTCCCCGGCGCCGGCTTCTCGGAGACGATGGGGATCGGCGTCTGAGAGACGGGCTTGTCGAACCGCAGCAGCATCACATCTTTGCCCCACCAGAGCTCACCAGGAGCGGATGCACGGAAGAAGCGACTGACATCGGCGATTTCACCCCCTTGTGTGACGTCATTCGATGCGAACTGCACGGTCCACCCGATCGGAGAGTCGTACTGGGCGAGGTTGTTCTTCAAGCAATGCGCGGCCGTGACGCCCCATTGCGGGTCGATGAGTGTAACCCCGCATCCATTGCCCCCGGCGCCGGGCGGGTCCGGATAGCCGGGCTTGAAGGCGCCCATGAACGGATAGGGCTCGCGCGCCTCTTCGCCATCGCTGATGGCGAGCGCCGGCGCCGTGCCTCCGACGAGGAGCGCTACAGCGAGGAGCGCGGACATGATGAATCTGAGTGACTTCATGTCCGCGAGGTTAGGAAGCGCGATGTTGTGTGAGTGTATGAAAACGAGATCGCGGTGACGATCGACCCTGCGCAAGCAGGGACGTGGGATCGCGACGCGGTCAGTCAAGACGGCCCGGAAGCCCCGGGTCAGTGCCCGTGAGTATCGATACCCAAGCGCTCAGCACGGGAGACAGCGGCTTCCGCTTCGCCGAGCCAGCGGAGGTACCAGGCGGTGAAGGAGGTGGCGGTTGGTTCGATGGTGCCGTCCTCAGTGCGCTTGTCCGTCCAGACCTGCCCGCGGTGTGGCCCGGAGACGATAAGCCAGTCGTAGTAGGCGCACCCCCGGTGGGCGACGTAGACCGCACCGGCCGTGCGGTCGTCAGAGAAATACCAGGCCTCGAAAGTGGCTCGCCACCGCTCATGTGCCGCATGGAAGGCCTCCTCGTCGTCGAATGAGTCCTGATCAGGCTCGCGCGCCAGTACCTGTCGGAGCCGCTCCGGATCCACTGACCCGGGGAACGGATCGCTGAGGCGGTGGAGGTTCGTCGAGACTTCCATGGGGCGGGTTTGCCACCTCCATCTCGTGCCATCGCTTTCCAGCGATACGAGGCCGTAGAAAGGCCCTGCGCCTCCTGCACCGACTGTGCTGAGGAACTCGCGGTAATCGGCAGGAAGTGCGACTCCCCATTGCGCCTCCGCCTCAGTGAGCAGGTCGCCGGCTACTGGTTGGTCAAGGCTGAACTCGTGCCCCACGGCGCCGAAAACGCGGTGCCTGTGAGCAGACCTTCCCAGGGCGAGTACTCGCTCCCGTACCGAACGCCAGTCTGCGGGCAGGGCATCCTGTTCGGTCACCGGGTCAATCTATCCCGCTTGTCGCACATGACCACCCCCGATCAGAGAAAGCGGATGGATTCGTCGTCGGGCGGAAACGCGATGTCCGTGAGCATCGACGTTCCGGTAGACGTTCGGCTGGAAAGCTCCAGCCGAACGTCTGCCGCCTCGGCGCGGCCGTCAGTCCGTCGAGACGTCGACAGAGCTGACGGTGTGCTGTCGACCATCCTTTGTGACATACGCGATTGCGAAGCGCCCGGAGTCGGGTTCGGTGCCGCCACCCGCCTCCGCGTCCAGATCCCCGTTCCATGAGGCGAGCCAGATGCCGTTACTCAGTTTCGCCTCAACGACTCGTCCCGTGCTCGTCGTGATGGAGACCGCGGTGATGTCCGCCCCCGCCTGTCCGATCGCGCTGAGTCGGCCGACTCCGGCGAAATCGAAATCACTCCCTGCGACCCATGGACCCAACGAAGTGACGTCGCCCGCGGCGACATCGACCAATGGTGCGTAACCGGAGACGACAGGATCGCCGTCCAGCGTCTCTGTCGTCTCCACGCTGTTCGTCGACTTCGACACCGAGATCGTCCAGCTGTCATGTGTCGCTTCGACGGTCGGCGCCAGCCGGGCCGTGTCACTCGTCGTCGTGGTGGACGGGGGCGGTGCCGTGTCGGCCGCCGAGGCTGCCGTCGCAGTCTGCGTGGCGAAGGCAGCGGTGCCGAGGGCGAGAGCGATCCCGAGCGCTGTGACGGAGAGAGCCTTGGTCGTGCGTCCGGGGCGGGGCTGTGTGGTGCGGTGCGGGCCTGCACCTCTGTTCGTTTCGATCATGTCTAGGACGCTACGCACCTCGGTGGCAGCCCACATCCATCCCGAGAGGTAACACGCTACGACCTCCGGGGTATCTCGCCCGCCCCTCCCGCTGGCGACGTTTCGATCCCGGGCAGGCGATCGCGCGAGGTCAGGCAGGAGGGGGCGCAACCGCCTGATGTGGCGCGAGGGCCTGATCTCGCGCCATGTCACGGGCTCCAGAAACGCAAAAACCCCCGGCGAACCGAGGGTTTTTCGTGGACCTGAGGGGACTCGAACCCCTGACCCCCTGCATGCCATGCAGGTGCGCTACCAGCTGCGCCACAGGCCCAGACGCTGCTCCGAAGTGCTCCGGGCAACGTGAAAACACTACTACACGAATCCGCATCCGCACCAATCGGCGCGGGCCGCCCGGGCGCGTCGGGACACGCGGAACATCCGGCGGTGCAACGGCGTTCGATCCATCGTGAGCATCCTCGACAGCCTCGTGATCGGCGCCGGCCAGGCCGGGCTGTCCGCGTCCTTCCATCTGCGTCGCCGCGGGATCGAGCACGTCGTGCTGGATGCCGATGCTCGGGCCGGGGGAGCCTGGCAGCACCGGTGGGACGCCCTCACGATGCGCGATGTGCACGGGGTCGCCGAGCTCCCGGGAGACACCGCGCCCCCGCGGGACGAGCGCCGGGCGAACATCGCGGTGCCGGAGTACTTCGCCGCCTACGAGAAGGCCCACGATCTGCCGGTGCTGCGGCCGGTGCACGTCCGTCGAGTCCACGATGACGACGGGGTCCTCGTCGTGGAGGCCGACGAGGGGGAGTGGCGCACCCGCACCCTCGTCAACGCGACGGGCACCTGGACGCAACCCTTCGTCCCTCACTACCCGGGGATGGAGACGTTCCTCGGGGAGCAGTTCCACACCGTGGACTACCCGGGGCCGGAGCACTTCCCGGGCAAGCGGGTCCTGGTCGTCGGCGGCGGTGCGTCCGCGGTGCAGTTCCTCGGCGCCCTCGCCCCCCTCACGGAGACGCTGTGGGTCACCCGTCGCCCTCCCGTCTGGCGCGACGACGACTTCACGCCGGAAGCCGGCGCTGCTGCCGTCGCGCTCGTCGAGAGGCGTGTGGCGGCCGGCCTGCCCCCGGAGAGCGTGGTCAGTGTGACGGGTCTCATGCTGCGCCCCCAGGAACGGGAAGCGGAGCGTCTCGGGGTGTATGCCGACCGTCGCCCGCTCTTCCAGCGCATCGAGCCCGATGGTGTGCGGTGGGCCGACGGATCGTTCGAACGCGTGGACGTGATCCTGTGGGCGACGGGGTTCCGACCCGCGATCGGTCACCTCGCCCCGCTCCACCTGCGCAGTGCCGCCGGCGGGATCCAGCTCGACCGCGGGGGTCGAGGCACGACGGCGGTGGCGGATCCCCGGGTGCAGCTCGTCGGCTACGGTCCCTCCGCGAGCACCATCGGCGCGAACCGGGCGGGGCGAGCCGCTGCGGCCGGCGTCGTCCGCGCCCTCGAGGGAGTGGGGACCCCGGTCTCGTCCTGACCGGTTCGTCCGGGGGCGGCTCCTATGGATACGCTGGGAGGCATGCTGCGCATCGTCCTGACCGTCGTCTGGCTGCTGCTGTCCGCGTGGCTCGTGGTGTGGGTGGGTGAAGGCCTGTTCGGGGTGAACCAGCGCGAGTCGATCCTCCCCTTCGCGGGTGAGGACGGCCTGGGTGGACCGATCGTGATCGGCGTCGCCTGGGGCCTGCTGCTCACCTTCGGCGGGTCGATGTCGGGTCTGGCGCGGCGCAAGAGGGTCCACGGGCCGGTGCAGATCGGCGTCGGCACCATCGTCGAGATGTCCCGCACCGGCGTGACCGTGAACGATGTGCCTCAGTACGACCTCTTCATCCGGGTCAGCCCGAGCGTCGGCGATGACTTCATCGGACAGCTGCGCATGCTGCTCGATGCCGGTGACGTCGGAGCGCTGCAGGTCGGACAGCCCGTCCCGGTCCGCTACAGCCTCGAGGACCCCGACACGGTCGAGCTCGCCGACCTCAGCGACCCGACCGTCCGTGAGGCGATGCTGCAGTGGCGCATCGACCGCGGCCTCATCGACCCGTCCCAGGCCCGCGCGCGCACGACGGGAACCCAGGTTCCCGCCTCCGTCGTCGAGGTCCGTCCGACCGGGCGGCGTCGCGAGGGGCAGAGCGAGCTCGCGCTGAAGGTGCTGGTGGCCCCGGAGGGCGCGGAGCCATGGGAGGCTGACACCACCGTGTTCGTCTACCCGCAGGCCGTCTCGCGGCTGCAGGTGGGGGCTCCCGTCTGGGCGTTCTACCGCCGGGAGGATCCGCACACGGTCGCCGTCACCATCGAGAAGGAGGCGGCACGATGAACCCCCTGGACACGCTGATGTGGCTGGTGAACTTCCCGGCCGCGCACGGCTATGCGATGGTCTTCATCGCGGCGTTCTCGATCCTCGGGCTGTTCGCGATCTCCGCGCGGGGAACGACGCGCGGCGGGTCCCTGCGCGCCGTCCGCGAACGCGAGGGGCTGCTCCCCGCGGAGAGCCGATCCCGCGGGAACGTCGGCGGCACCGTGGTCCGCGTGGTCTTCCGCGTACTGGCCTTCGTGATGCTCGGCTCTCTCATCGTCGGGATCCTGAGTCTGACCGGTGTCCCGGTGACCCGCGCGTACATCTTCGAGAACGGCCGCCCGACGACGGGCACCGTCGACGGGGACTGGGTGACGTTCACGGCGGCGGACGGCACCGAGTACACACTGGAGAGCGATTTCTTCACTCCTGCCGTGTACCCCGATCGCGACGCGTGGATCCCGACCGGCGCGCCTGTCGTCGTGCGGTATCTGCCGTCGCATCCGCAGGCTTTCGTCATCGACAGCTCGCAGACGCCGGGCTGACGTCAGCGGGGGCGCGTAGGGTGAAGACATGTCGCGCATCCTCGTCTTCGGCGGCCACGGCCGCATCGCTCTGCTGCTCGCCCCGCTCCTCGTCGCTCGAGGACATGAGGTCACGGGCGTGATCCGGAATCCCGATCATGTGTCCGAGGTGGAAGACGGGGGAGCCATCGCGCTCGTCGCCGACATCGAGACCATGGACGTCGACGCCCTCGCCGAGATCATCCGCGGGCACGACGCCGTGGTGTGGTCCGCGGGCGCCGGCGGCGGCAGCCCCGAGCGCACCTACGCGGTCGACCGGGACGCGGCGGTGCGGACGATGGACGCGGCGGAGCGCGCCGGCGTGCGGCGGTACGTCATGGTGTCGTGGATCGGCTCCACGGCCGACCACGGCGTCCCGGAGGACGACTCCTTCTTCCCGTACGCGGACGCGAAGTGGGCTGCCGACGAGCACCTCCGCGCCTCGGGCCTCGACGGGACGATCCTCGGCCCCGGCGCGCTGACCTTCGACGACCCGACCGGGCGGATCCGCATCGACCCCGAGGGGCGCGGCGAGGTCTCCCGTGCCGACGTCGCGGCTGTCATCGTCGCGGCCCTGGAGGACCCCGGAACGATCGGGCGCACGATCCGCTTCGGCAATGGCGACGAGGAGACCTCGGTACCGATCGTCGAGGCGCTCGCGCGCTGAGAGCGATGAACCCGGCTCGTCCGTTCGGGCGCCGCATGCGGCGGGGCTTCGGTGCCGCGACGGCCCTGACCGCGCTGATCACCGCCGTGGGCGTCGGGGCCGCCGCCTCGTCCTCTGCGGCGCCGTCCAGCCCGCCGGCAGGCGTGGTGACCGTGCAGGCGGCCGACGGCGACGGCCTGCGGGATCATGCCGCCGCCCTCGTCGCGGAGATGAGCACCGCGGAGCAGGCCTCGTCCATCGTGATGGGTCACATCGGCGGGACCGACCCCGCGGCGCTTCGCGCCTACATGCAGTCGGGGCTCGGCGGCTTCATCCTCATGGGTGGCAACATCCCGGAGTCCGAGTCGGAACTCCGCGCGCTGACGGCAGCGCTGACGATCGATCCCGCTCTGCCCCCGCTGATCGCGGTGGATCAGGAAGGGGGCATCGTCTCGCGGCTGCCCTGGGACACCTACCCGGCGTCGCCGACTCTGAAGAGTCGCCCGGTCGCCGAGACCGCGGCGGCCTTCGCAGCCCGTGGCGCGCTCGTGGCTCGGGCGGGGATCACGGTCGACTTCGGCACGGTGGCCGACGTCCCCGCCGACCCCGGCTCCTTCATCTTCGGGCGGGCCCTCGGCACCGATCCGCAGAGTGCCGCCGACCGCACCGCCGCCGCGACGAAGGGGCAGGAGCATGTCGTGGCTTCGACGCTCAAGCACTTCCCCGGGCACGGAGCGGCGCCGGGCGACTCGCATCACGCGATCCCGAGCACGGGGATGACGAAGGCCGCGTGGCGAGAAGCGGACGGGCTCCCGTTCGCCGCCGGCATCGAAGCCGGTGCTTCGTTGCTGATGTACGGCCATCTCGCCTACACGGCGGTGGACGCGCGGCCGGCCTCGCTGTCCGCCGAGTGGCATCGCATCGCTCGGGACGAGCTCGGCTTCGACGGGGTGTCCGTCACGGATGACCTCGGCATGCTGCTCTCCTCCGGGGACCCGGCGTATGCCGATCCGGTTGCGAACGGCGTCGCGGCGGTGGCGGCCGGCAATGATCTGGTGCTGATGATCGCGGGCTCCGATGCCCGGACGGCGGGAGAGATGGCTGCGGGAATCGCCGCGGCGGTCGATGCCGGCACTCTGCCCGCCGATCGCCTCGCGGATGCTGCGACGCGCGTGCTCGCGTTGCGCCTGCAGCTTTCCGATACGACGTCGTCGTGGAGTGTCTGCGACGACTGCGCCCCTGCGGGTTGACCCTCAGGCCGCGGCGCGACCCTCGGGTGCGAGCCAGGCGGCGAGGAGGGAAGAGCGGAGAGCGGCACCGCGTTCCGCGAAGCCGCGCTGGCGTCGGACGTAGTCCGCCTTGCCCTCCGGGTTCTCGATGCGTACCGGTTCGACGTCCCAGGCCGAGAGATCGTAGGGGGCCGCCTGCATGTCGAGCAGCCGGATGTCGCGCGCGAGCTCGAACGTGTCCAGCAGCAGTTCGCCGGGAATCAGCGGCCCGAGCTTCATCGCCCACTTGTACAGATCCATGCCGGCGTGCAAGCAGCCGGGCTGTTCGAACAGGGGCTGGTCGTCTCTCGTCAACGCCGTGCGGTTGAGGGGCGCCGCATCCGGGGTGAAGAACCGGAAGGCGTCGAAATGCGTGCAGCGGAGGTCGTGCGCCTCGACCACCGCATCCGTGCCCGCCTGACCAAGCCGAAGGGGTACGGCGTGCCGATGCTCCGCGGCGTTGTAGACCATCGCCCACTCGTGCAGCCCGAAGCAGCCGAACTGCCCGGGACGGGAGCCGGTGCGGCGCAGCATGAGGGCCACCAGTCGAGCGAGCTCGGGCTTCTCGGCCGCGAAGCGCTCCGCATCGGGCACGACGCCGTCGGGTGTGTTCCCGGGGACGTACCAGCGCCACGCCGCCCGTTCGGACGCATCCTGCAGCTCCACGCCCGCTCCGGGGTGCCAGCGGCGGAGCTGCGCGGGCTTGTAGCCGTAGTAGGTAAAGAGGAAGTCCCACACGGGGTGCTTCTCGCCGCGCGCGACGCGCTCCCGGTGCGCCGCCGTCAGCGCGTCGGCCCGTTGCCGATGCGCGTCCTCCCGCCGCAGCCAGTCATCACGCGTGAGGATCATGTCACTGCAGGATGCCGGCGTCGCCGAGCTGGTCGCGAAGGCCCGCGCCGTCCTCTGCGCTCACCCACGGCGCCTCGTCCGCATCATGGGACTCCATCTCGGCACGACCGCCGGCGAGCACCGCCTCCGCGGGCAGCAGTCGACGGATCGCGACACCCGCGACGGAATCCGGGTGCTCCTCCTGGAACTGCGTGTAGATGGCCTCGTCATGCTGGCCGTCGTCGCCGATGAGCAGCCACTTCACGTCGGGGAACTCGGTGGCCAGTCGGCGCAGGTTGGTGAGCTTGTGCTCGCGCCCGCTCCGGAACCAGCGATCGTGCGTGGGACCCCAGTCGGTCAGCAGCAGCGAGCCGGCGGGGAAGAGATGCCGGCCGAGGAACCGGGAGAGTGTGGGTGCGACGTTCCAGGCACCCGTGGAGAGGTAGATCATGGGCGCTCCGGGGTGCTGCCGGAGGAGCTGGTCGAGCAGCACGGCCATGCCCGGTACCGGGATGCGCGCGTGCTCGTCGACGACGAACGAGTTCCAGAAGGCGATGAATGGTCGAGGGAGCGCCGTGACCATGACGGTGTCGTCGACGTCGGAGACGACGCCGAACCGGGTGCTCTCCGCGACGATGAAGGCGCGGGCCTCGATGGGCTCCTGCCCTTCGACGGTGATGGTGAAGGTCTGCCAGCCGGGTTCCAGCTCGGCGCGGATGACCGAGTCGATCACGCCGCCGCGGTCGGCGACGACCTGATGAGTGCCGTCTCCGAGGTGCACGCTGACCGAGGCGAAACCCACGGGGATGCCGACGAAGCTGCGCCAGCCGCGGATGCTCGCCGGCTCGCCGTCACGGTTGTTTCGCTGCGGCGGGACGATCAGCACCCGGCCGAGCACGCGCACCCATCCGGGGCCTCCGTAGCCGGGGAAGGGCAGGACAGTGGCGTTGCGACCGCGGCGGCGCGCTCGTCCCTCGCGCCACACGTGCAGACGGTGCTCGAGTCGGGCGAACCAGTGGATCCTGGGCGCCGGGGGTGCGGGGGCCATTGCCTCAGTCTTTCACGTCGGCGTCGGACTCCGCCGCCGGGGCCTCCAGATGACGGGCTTCGAGACGGTGCAGCAGCCTCTTGCCCAGATAGGCGAGGACGAGGAACAGGGCGATGACTCCGACGAACAGGTAGCCCGCGAAGTGCACGCGGTCGACGAGCTCGCGGAAGCTCCCGGCCGCCAGGGAGGTGACGCTCACGTACGCCGAGGCCCAGATGATGCAGGCCGGGGTCGTCCAGGCCAGGAAGCGCCGGTAGGGGTACTCGCTCATCCCCACCGTGAGAGGGACGAGGGAGTGCAGGACCGGGAGGAAGCGGGAGAGGAAGATGGCGATGCCGCCGCGCCGGGCGAGGTAGTTCTCCGCGCGGACCCAGTTGTGCTCGCCGATCCGTCGACCCAGCCAGGAGGCGCGGATGTAGGGGCCCAGCCAGCGGCCGAGCCAGAACCCGATGCTCTCCCCGATCAGGGCGCCGACGACGACGGCCACCCCCATCGCGATGCCCTCCAGGGGAGTGGCGACGCCCATCGAGGCGATGATGACGATGGTGTCGCCCGGGACGATGAGGCCGATGAGGATGCTCGTCTCCAGCATGACGGCGACACCGGCGACCAGTGTGCGCGTGACCGGATCGATCGACTGCACGGTGTCGAGGAGCCAGAGCAGGAGGTCGTCCACCCCATGAGGATACGGGAGCGGCCCGGTCCTAGGCTGGAAAGGTGCCCGACCGCCTGAGCCCCCGACCGCTGCCGTCCTGGGTGGCGTCGGAGCGTCTGTTCCCGGCGC
Source organism: Microbacterium meiriae (assembly GCF_032364335.1). NCBI lineage: Bacteria > Bacillati > Actinomycetota > Actinomycetes > Micrococcales > Microbacteriaceae > Microbacterium > Microbacterium meiriae. The sequence continues at coordinate 2,117,020 of NZ_CP133984.1, read as the reverse complement.
TCGCGCAGCGGGAGGCGGACGTGTTCTGGCTCGATGCGGGCGCTGACGCCGTCGAGGGATGGAGCTTCCTCGGCACTGGCGTCGCGGAACCGCTGCCCGGGGACGTACGTCTCGACACCGATCCCGTGGAAGCGGGGATGCCGCCGTTACGCGGGGGATGGGTGGGCTGGCGCGACTACGAGAGCGGTGCGGCTCTCGCGGGGGCGCCGGTCGCCGGGGAGGTGGAACCGGACGCTCGGACCTGGCTGCGCGTGACCAGGGCTCTCGCGTTCGATCACGGCGCGCGCCGACTGTGGCTGCTGTCCCCCGAGGGCGAGACCGACGACGAGGGGGAGCGCTGGCTGCAGTCCCTTCTGACCGCGCCCCGTGCGGAGGCTCCCGTCCGTGCGGCGGAGGCCCGTCCGGTCGCGGAGGGCCGACACACCCCCGACGCGTACCAGGGGCTCATCGACCGCTGCCGTGACCTCATCCATGCGGGCATCGCCTACCAGCTCTGCCTCACGACGCGGTTCACCGTGCCAGGCACCCACGACCCCGTCGCCGTGTACGAGCGGCTGCGGGCCGCCACACCGGCGCACCATGGCGGTTTCCTGCGCATCGGAGGACGTGCGCTCCTCAGCGCCAGCCCCGAACAGTTCCTTCACGCCAGCGGTGGGGTCATCCGCACCCGTCCCATCAAGGGGACTCGTCCTCGGGGCACCGACGCCGTGACCGATGCCGCGCTCGCCGCAGAGCTCGCCGCGGACCCGAAGGAGCGGGCCGAGAACGTCATGATCGTCGATCTCATGCGCAACGACCTCTCCCGGGTCTGCGTTCCGGGGTCGATCCGCGTCGAAGGCCTCTGGGAAGTCGAGAGCTATCCGGCCGTGCATCAACTCGTGAGCACGGTCAGCGGCACGGCCGCGGAGGGGATCACCGTCGGAGTGCTGCTGGAGGCGGCGTTCCCCGCCGGGAGCATGACCGGGGCCCCGAAGCTGTCGGCCATGACGCAGCTGCACGATCTCGAGGGCGCTCCTCGCGACATCTACGCCGGCTGCTTCGGCTACATCGGCGTGGACGGGGCTCTCGATCTCGCGATGGTCATCCGCAGCATCGTGGTTGAGGCGGATGCGGCGTTCGTCGGCGCGGGCGGGGGGATCACCTGGGGTTCGGTGCCGGCGGCCGAGGTGCGTGAGGTCGCCACCAAGGCCAGGGCCCCCCTCGCGGCGCTGGGCGCGGAAATGCCCGCGACCTGGCGTTCCGATATCCTGAACTGATCCCGTTTTTTCCTTCAGATTGGTCGTGCGTTCGTTGTCCGAGAACATGTCCACCGCTCCCGTCGACGAGGAGTTCTCCTCGCCGCACGCCATCCAGGCCAAGTGGCAGAAGTACTGGGCGGAGCACGAGACGTTCCTCACGGGCGGCGACGAGGACACCCGGCCCCGGCGCTACGTGCTGGCCATGTTCCCGTACCCCTCCGGTGACCTGCACATGGGGCACGCGGAGAACTACCTCTACTCCGACATCGTCGCCCGCTTCTGGCGTCACCGCGGTCACAACGTCCTGAACCCGATCGGATGGGACTCCTTCGGTCTGCCGGCGGAGAACGCCGCGATCCGTCAGGGTGCCGATCCGCGCGAATGGACGTACCAGAACATCGCGCAGCAGAAGGTCGGCTTCCAGCAGTACGGTGTCTCGTTCGACTGGAGCCGGGTGCTGCACACCTCCGACCCGGAGTACTACCGCTGGAACCAGTGGCTGTTCCTGAAGATGTATGAGCGCGGCCTGGCCTACCGCAAGAAGAGCCCGGTGAACTGGTGCCCCAACGACCAGACCGTGCTGGCGAACGAGCAGGTCGTCGATGGGCGCTGCGAGCGCTGCGGCTACGAGGTCGTCAAGAAGAAGCTCACCCAGTGGTACTTCCGCATCACCGACTACGCGGACCGCCTGCTGGACGACCTGAACCAGCTCGAGGGATTCTGGCCGCACAAGGTGCTGCAGATGCAGCGCAACTGGATCGGCCGCTCGGTCGGCGCCGACGTCGACTTCCGCATCGAGGGGCGCGAGGAGCCGGTGACGGTGTTCTCGACGCGCCCCGACACCTTGCACGGTGCGACGTTCTTCGTCGTGGCCCCGGATGGCGACCTGGCCGCGGAGCTCGCCGCCGACGCCGAGCCGGAGGTGCGCGAGCGCTTCCAGGCGTACCTGGCCGAGGTGCAGAAGACCACCGATATCGACCGTCAGTCCACCGACCGCCCCAAGACGGGCGTGTTCCTGGGCCGCTACGCCATCAACCCGGTCAACGGCGAGAAGCTCCCGATCTGGGCCGCCGACTACGTGCTGGCCGACTACGGGCACGGCGCCGTCATGGCGGTCCCGGCGCACGACCAGCGTGACCTCGACTTCGCACGCGCGTTCGACCTGCCGGTGAAGGTCGTCGTCGACACGACCGCTCCGGTCACCGGTGCCATGCCGGTCATCGAGGTGGACGAGGACGGCGTCCCGATCGATGCCGATGCCGCGCTCGACGAGCAGAACCCGGCCAAGACCGGCGTCGCGCTCACCGGCGAGGGACGCATGATCAACTCGGGTCCGCTGAACGGACTGTCCAAGCGCAACGCGATCGCCCGCGCCATCGAGCAGCTGGAGGCATCCGGCACCGGTCGCGCGGCGAAGAACTACCGACTGCGCGACTGGCTGATCTCGCGTCAGCGTTTCTGGGGAACCCCGATCCCCATGCTGCACGCCGAAGACGGCCGGATCATCCCCGTGCCAGAGGACCGACTGCCCGTGAAACTGCCGAGCGTGGAGGGCCTCGACCTCAAGCCGAAGGGCACCTCGCCGCTGGGCGGCGCGGAGAGCTGGGTGCGCACGACCGATCCCGAGACCGGTGACCCGGTGCTGCGCGACCCCGACACGATGGACACCTTCGTCGACAGCTCCTGGTACTTCCTGCGGTTCCTGTCCCCGAACAGCGACACGGAGGCGTTCGACCCGGCCCAGGCGGCACGTTGGGCGCCGGTGGACTCGTACATCGGCGGCGTCGAGCACGCGATCCTGCATCTGCTCTACGCCCGCTTCATCACGAAGGTCCTCTTCGACATGGGGCTGATCGACTTCACGGAGCCCTTCTCCAACCTGATCAACCAGGGCATGGTGCTGCTCGACGGGCAGAAGATGTCGAAGAGCAAGGGCAACCTGGTGCTGTTCCAGGAGGAGCTCGACGCCCACGGCGCCGACGCCCTGCGCGTCGGGCTGGCCTTCGCCGGTCCGGTGGAGGACGACAAGGACTGGGCCGACGTCTCGATGACCGGTGCGCAGAAGTTCCTGTCGCGCGCCCTGCGTGTCGCCCACGAGGTCGCCAGCCCGGTCGACGTGGTCTTCGACGGCGGCGACGCGGGGCTGCGCCGCGCGACGCACAAGCTGCTCGCCGAAGCGCCCGCGTTGGTCGAGCAGACGAAGTTCAACGTGCTCGTCGCCCGCCTGATGGAACTGGTCAATGTGACCCGCAAGACGATCGACGGCGCTGCCGGTGCTGCTGACCCCGCCGTCCGTGAGGCGGCGGAGACCATCGCCGTCATGCTCGACCTCATCGCCCCGCACACCGCAGAGGAGATGTGGGAGATCCTCGGGCACGAGCCGTCCGTCGGACTCGTGTCGTGGCGCTCCGCCGATCCGGCGCTCCTCGTCGAGGACACCGTCACCGCGGTCGTGCAGATCGGCGGCAAGGTACGCGCGCAGCTCGAGGTGCCGGCACGCATCGGCGAGGCCGAGCTCGAGGCGCTGGCACGAGCCGATGAGCGCGTCATCCGGTCGATCGGTGATCGCGAGATCGTCAAGGTCGTCGTGCGGGCCCCGAAGATCGTCAGCATCGTCGTCAAGGGCTGAGTCCTCGGCGTGCTCCGCGGTTCCGCCTACCCCGGCGCGAAGGGATGATGCCCGGATCACGTCGCGACCGGGAACGGCCGTCCTCCACGACGAGTCCCATCTGAGCGTCTCTCCACGGTCGCTGTGTCCGGAGCCGGGAGGCGGTGGGCGCGGAGCTTAGGGTGACCGGATGACCTCGTCGCCGCCTCCACCTCCTCCGCCCCGTCGGAGGCTCCGCCTCGGGCTCGGCGCGGCGGTCGTGCTGGCGATCATCGCGCTTTCCACGGCCGTCGGCCTCGGGCTGTTGCAGGGCCGACCGTCGTCCGTCGAGGCCGTTCCGCTCGCGGAGAGCTCGGCGTCGGTCGAGTCCGCGCCCGCGGAGATCTACGTGCATGTGCTCGGGGCGGTCGAGCGCCCGGGTCTGTACGTGTTGCGAACCGACTCCCGGGTCGTCGATGCTCTCGCGGCCGCCGGCGGGTCGACGGATGCCGCCGACCTCGCGGGGGTCAACCTCGCCCGACGGGTCGAGGACGGGGAGCAGATCCTCGTGCCGGTCGTGGGTGTCGTCGCCGACCCCTCGGCCGGGCCTCCCGGTGATGGCGCCGTCGACCTGAACACCGCGGATGAGGCAGCTCTGGAAGAGCTTCCGGGAATCGGGCCGGCGCTTGCCGAGCGCATCGTCGCGTGGCGCGAGGAGAATGGTCGGTTCCGCACGGTGGACGACCTCCTGGCGGTACCGGGGATCGGGGAGAAGGTCTTGGAGGGGCTGCGCGACGGGGTACGCGTGTGACGAGCGTCACGCCTCGGGCGCCGCTGCCATGGTCCCGGAGTGCGCAGGGGCGAGAGAGGAGCGTCGTGCTACGACTGCTTGCCAGCGTCCGGTCCGTGGGCAGCCTCGAAGGCACGCACCTTGCGGCGGTAGTCGAACCAGAGCTTCACTCCGTACGACGCCAGCGCCAACGGTAGGAGGAAGGCGATCCAGTTGACAACGTCGGCGACGTCATGGACGCCTACGCCCCGGAGTGCCGCGACTGCGCCCCAGCCGATCATCATGAAGAGAGCGGTCAGACGCAAGCGTCCGAGAGCGAGGCGCTGCTGGATCAGGGACGGTGCGGGGTCAGGCGCAGCCATCTATTTCCCCGGACCGCTGCCCGCATCGGAGAGTTCCCGTCTCCGCCGCTTTTGATCTCGAATCACGGGGATGAGCACACCGAGGCCGAACGTGAGTCCGAGGAAGACGGTAGGGATCCATCGTCCGGTGAGGTCGGTGACAAGAAATGCTGCGCCGATTGTCATTGCGAGCCACCCCACTGCGAAGAGCGCAATCAGCCATCCCCGACGGCTGAGCTTGCGCTCGGCCACAGGGAGTTCGTCCGGAGAATCCCCCAGAGATTCAGTCATGCGCGAAGCATAGCGGTGTCGTCGTGAGCCCCACGCTACGCCTGTCTGCCGCAGTCAGGCTGATGGAACGGTCGCGCTCGACGCCGACTGTCTCTCCGTCCTCGGAGAAGTGCTCCTCCACGTCCTGACCTCGAGAGGTGTTGTCCTCCGCTCGTGCAGCGGCGGTCGCAGTGGGGGGAGTGGGCACCGGCGCGACTCTAGGGTGATCGGATGCATGAGCCGCAGCGATCGTCCCCGGGGTCCGAGCGGGGATCGGCGTGACCCGTGATCTGCGCCTGCTGCCGGTGGCGGTCGGTGCGTGGGGTGTGGCCTTGATCTGCGTTTTCGTGCCGGGAACGGCGGGGTGGCTGGCGGGTGGATGCCTGGCATCCGCGGTGATCATCGGCGCCGTGCTCGCGCTCCGGCGTCCGGCAGCCGCGACGTGGAGCGGCCTGATGATCGTGGTCCTCGCGGCCGGGGCCGCCGTGGCGTTCACCGTGCTCGTACAGTCTGCGGACCGTGACGCCGTGCACGGGTGGGACGGCAGGGTCGTCGAAGCGGTCGGTGAAGTGTCGTCATCGGCGTCCGTGGGGCGGGACGGGCGCCTGTGGATGGACGTGCAGCTGAGCGGCATCGGTGCGCCGGGTGCCGCGGGGCCGGCGGGCGGACCGGTGCGTATCGGGATCGCGGAGGCTGAGGGGTTCGTCCTCGGTGCGGTCGTGCGGGTGACCGGCGAGAGTATGGCGACGGATCCGGGGGAGCGGGCGGGGCTCGTCGTCTTCGTCACCGCGGGAACCGTGGAGCGGGCGGCGCCGGGTGTCTTCGGAATCGCTGCCGACCTGCGACGGTCGTTCGTCGAGCGCGCGACGCGACTCCCGGAGCCCGGTGCGGGGCTCCTTCCCGGGCTGGCCGTGGGCGACACCACCGCAGTGCCCGACGGGGTCGACGCCGACATGCGCACGAGCGGCCTCAGCCACCTCACCGCCGTATCCGGAGACATCGCTCGTTTAAGAGGTGGGTGACGGTTGGCTGCTATTCTCGCGCGCCTTCAGCCAAGGGGAGCCACCGCTCTCGACTTCTCGCGGGAGCCGATGGCGGCGTTCAAGGGCGGCGTAAACGATGACGGCTCAATCAGCGCTGGACGCGAGTGGATCCGTCGTGTTCACCTGATCCGCACCGCCGACCGGCGGAATCTGACCGACATCTATGTCGACTCGCTATCCGGTCTGGATCGGTACGAAATTCCAGCTGTTGTCATCGATGATGAAGTGCATCCCGAAGCTGTCGCTCGAATATTCGAGCGCGTGAATCGGCTAGGCCGACCGTTGGCGACATTCGACCTCATGGTGGCGAAATCCTTCGCCGAGAATCTCAATCTCCGGGACGAGTGGGACCTAGTTCAGGAGCGCGAAGAGCAGCTTGTCGACTACCTCCCCGACGGAGGGCTGTCGATCCTGAACGTGATCGCACTGCAGGTGAGAAATAGCGTCAGGTAGGCGGACGTGCTGCAACTCAAGGGTGGCGACGTAAGGAAGTACTGGTCGCGAGCGGTAGACGCTCTGCGCGTCGCTGTCACTTACCTCCGCGAGCGGCTTCACGTCCGCAACAGAGACTGGCTTCCCAGCAAGGTTCAATTGACCGTCCTCGGGGCGCTGGCTATGAATGACGCCTTGTATGGCAATGAACTGATCGTCGATGCCTGGTTCTGGACCTCGACCTTTCAAGGGCGATACGACGTCGCGTCGAACACGCGTGCCGTGGAAGACTTCACGCAGTTGTTGAAGCGAGTTCCTGTTGCTCCGAAGGAGATTGGTCTGGATTCCGAGACGATGTTCTCGGTGAACAGGCGTCAGTATGGAGGCCTGCACAGGGGACTCTTGTGCGTCTACGCGAGCAACAAACCCCTAGATCCGTTCGAACCACTCCGCAGGGTTGACGAGGATGCTGATCTTGCTTCCGTCGTAAGCTTCATTCCGCGATCTGAAAGGGTGTGGGACATGCCCGGCCATCTGCTCACACTGGGAATGGTTCTCACCACCTCTCGAGTCCCGAGGACTGGAGGCTACGTTCCTTTGGACAGCTTGACGGAGGGGGTAGGGCGGTCTCAGTTCGTTCCGCCGAACCCTTCGGAGCTGACCGTGGACGAGATCTTTGCCGCCCGGCTGCGCCTTGTGGCCGAAGCGATCTCTACTTTGTCGGGTGTCCAGACCAAAATCCTCACGATCGACGATGGTGTTGCGACAGAAGACTCCGACATGTAGTCGGGCGGTTTGACCGCTTCAACTGGGCCCCAGTCTTAGCCGGCGCCGAGCAGAGATCGAACATGTTGATCAGGTCGGCAAGATGGCTTCAGATCTAAGCCAGGTCCATTGGCCGCGCCGTTCATCGCTGGGCGAGAGGGCGTTTCGGAACTGGCCGTGGGGAGCACGTCACGATCCGCTGTCAAAAAGGCGGGGTTCGCGCCGATAGTCCGGATAACTGAAGTTATCGGGGCCTATGGGGCAAGACCTTGAAGTGAGACGAGGGCCGAGCCATCGAGGGCACAGAAGCCCTCTCTTGGAGTGATGGCGCGGGGCGGCGCCGTCGCGGCGCAGGGCCTTTCCAGGGCGGAGGACGCCGCTCTATAGACCGATTATTCGTGCCTTCATCGCCGTCGCCTGTTCTGCCGTGATTGCGCCTGAACGTTCTAGGGCCACAATGCGCTCAATCTGACTGGTGAGGTCGGCATCGTCGCTCATCGATGGCGTCACCGTGGGCGACGAAGAGATCTGCGACGAGCGAGCGTCTCGCTCCATCCCGTCCGCGATCGCATTGATCCGCTGAGCGATCGATCGAGCAGATCCAACGCTCTGGACCGGGATGCTCATTGAGAAAGTCCAATCGCGCGAGCCGACGTGGAACTCGGCTTGTCGAGTGTCCGTCTTCTCCTTCTTCCCGAACGCCAACGCGGGAAGGAGGGCGGTGCCCGGGAGCACCGACCCGAGGAGACCTGCTGTCATCGATGGGCGCGACGTGACCTGGACCTGCCCGTCGAGGAACACCTGCGCCTGCGTGAACGCGTCGATCGGGCGCGCCTCCGCACCCCGATGAACGCGGTCATCGAACACCGTCAGATTCGGGAAGAAGTTCGCGGAGACGACGATCCCGACCACTGTGGGGACGTGTGCTCCCAGCGATCGGCGCAGTTTGTCGAGCTCACTAGTCGCCAACTCGACGCCACCCTTGATCTTCTGGGCTTTGGACCACACCAATAGCGCATGCGACATCGCGACTTCTGCGGAGTGATCGCCGCTCTCAATGACTGTTCCGATCGCTTCTACCTTGCGAGACAGTGCCCTTCGGAATACGTCCTCTACGGCTGCCGTCTTTTCGGCGCGCGTCACTTTGCCTGTCGAGAGGGTCCGGCCGGTGGCTGTCTCGAACTCCCGCGCGAGGCGTTCTACAACGAGGGGGGATTGGGCAGTCAACTTGGAGGGCACACCGATTAGCATCGCTTTGCGACCCTCGCGGATGCGGATTCCGGTGGTCATGACTTCGAGCGTCGAGATGTCATCCCACGGCACAACCCGCGGCTTATCGCCGACGAGCCCGCGGCCAAGCCATGTGGTCCCCTCGAGGTGTATACCCTCGGGTCGAATATCGATGATTACGCCGGATGCGGCGAACGGGAAGAGTTCGGCCTCTGGTTGAGGTTGCGGTTCTACGAGCGCCTCCATCGACTGCGTAGTTGCCGTTGCCGTTGTCGTCGTCGGCGGCTGGTGGATGGGACCTGTGTCGATCTTGTCTGGAGATGCGACCTGTCGGTGCTGATCAAGCCACTGCGTGCCGTCCCAGTACGTTTCCCACGCCGGCCCATTCGCATACCAGCCCGCTGCAGCTCCACCCACGATGCTCCCCTTCGAGACCGCCCCAGTGACGGCATCCCACAGCGAGAACTTACTACTTCAGCGGTCGCCTGCGCTCAAGATGGCCACCCGGATTGTCGTGTGAGAGAGGGTCGTCGACCGATCTGGAACAGCAGACAGATAGAGACCCAGTGGCGCGAGGTAGCGGATGGACGGCAGATGGGCACTGTCCAACCGAGGCGGATACACGCGCATGACCAGGGCAGCCGCGGAGGAGCTTGAGTAGTCGTCGAGTCATGACGCGTCGGACAGGGCAATCGATGCGCTATGCCTGATGTGACAGTTTCGGGCGCGCTGTACCTTCGTAGCACGGACAGACGATGACGGGAGGCGTGATGTGATGCGATAGAACTAGACGATGCAGACTGCGTCCGACTGGAAGCGACACTTCGCTCGACGGTTTAAGAGCCGTGACGGCCATCTCATGCTTGGGAGCGGCGTCGGTTCGATGCCGGGCACCATCCACTCGCTAGTCGGTTTTCTCGCTGAGGTCTGTCCGCGAGGATCGCTCGAGCGAATTGAGATGCTCTTGGAAGGCACCTCCATGAGCGTGATGGATACCCGCGCGATCCCCGAAAGGTCGTCGGCAGGGTCACGTGAGATTCCTACGGATCCCGTAGCGGTGCACGCCACCGTTCAACGAGCGAACGAGTGGCTCAGTCGTGTTCGAGAAGGAAAGCCCGCGGGAGAGGGCACTCGCATTGTGCCATCCGAGGACACGGGATCGATGATGAGGGCCGGCAATCTCGTTGCGGGTGGACTCATTTGGATGGCACCTGCAGCGGCCATCGAGGGGCTGCAGTTCGCGCTCCGACCAGTGCCGTTTCAGACGCTGTTTCGATCGGAGAGAGTCAATCAGCTCAGTTTCGCAATGCAGCTCGCCACGAACAATGCGAGGGCATTGGAACCGCTATTCCGGTACGTCTGACTCGACCGGCGGCATACCTGGGATGCTGATGGCATGGAACTCAGCCAGCTCGAAAGCCTCGATCACTCTGATCAATGGACTGTGGTGAGAGGTCGCATTGCCGAGGGGTCGATTGAACTTGATGCAGCCCTGAGGGGCCTGCACGCGCAGCTTCGCGGGCTCGATACGCGAGAGGCGCTCCTTGCTGCTCCCCAGAATTGGGCGAACCTTGCCGGGCAGTGCCGCACGATGTCAGCCTGTGCACCCGTCGCGGATCGAAGAATTCATGCCGCGATCGGGGCGGCGATCGATAGCGCATCAGCGGCGTACGACGAGCGCAACCGCTTCATGCACGATCTGCTCGTCGCGGACATCGACGATGAGCTGCTTCCCGACGCCGAACGCATCAAGCAGGAGGGTGACCGCTATTTGTTGCGCCTGGTCTCGAAGGCCGGTGTGGCCGGGGTATCGGTCGTGACTCTGGACGAGGCCATCGGGGTCGTGCTCACACTCTCGGCCGAAACGTGGCGTCTCCGCGCAGCCCGCGGCTATTTGGCGGGCCGCACCACTTGGCGGTCGTTGCTCCTCGGAGCTGTGGAGGGTGAGTGGGACGGTACGGCGAACTGGACGTACGACGGCCCCGAGTCTGACGACTGAAACTCGCGCAGCCGTCCGGGAGGCTCGCACTCGAACCGGAGGCGTGGCTTAGGTGGCTAGGGCGTGTCTCCCAATCGCGGGGGGGGTGACCCGCGATTCTGGCCGGCAAACTGTTCAGCGAACCCACGATCGAGAAGTTGGACGTCCTGGCCTCTAAGCTCCCCGCCTGAGACTACGATCTCGTCGAGTGTGTCGCTGTGCGATGTTCAGATCGCACAGCGACACACTCGTCACGATGGGGTCACGTTGGTGGCTGCGTGCAGTGCGGCGGTGAGGTAGCCCGGGGAAGCACCGACACCTTTGTCCGCGACGTGCTCGGGCCCAGCGATGTGAGCAGCTTCGCTCGGTGTCGTCCTTCTCGCTTCGCTCGGTGTCGTCAGGCGGCGGGTGGGTTCGCTCCGCCGCGCTGGATCGCTCGGTACACGGTTGAGCGGGCGACACCGAAGAGCTCGGCGATTTCGCTCGTGGTGTGCGTGCCGGCACGGTGCAGCGCGACCAGGTGCTTCTCCTGTGAGACGGAGAGCTTGGGCTTCTTTCCGCGGAGCTTGCCCCCGGCCTTAGCGATCGCCATCCCCTCGCGCGTGCGGGCACGGATGAGGTCGGCTTCGAACTCCGCGACCATCCCGAGGACGTTGAACAGCAGTCGCCCAACGGGATCGGTTGGGTCGTAGACGGAACCTCCGAGGTTCAACGTCACGCCCTTGCGCGTCAGCTCGTCGGCGATATCACGAGCGTCGGGGAGTGATCTTGCGAGGTGATCGAGCTTGGTGACGACCAGGACGTCACCTTTGCGGACCGCGGCAAGCGCTTCGCGGAGCCCCGGGCGTTCACGGTTCGTTCCGGTCATGCCGTGGTCGACGTGCACGTTCTCGGGATCGACGCCGAGCGAGTGGAGGCCGTCCCGCTGCGCGGCGAGGTCCTGCCCAGAGGTTGAGACGCGGGCGTATCCGACAAGCATGCGGCGACTGTAGCGTTTAGGGCACCTTCACCGGGCATTTTTGCGGGACAGTCTTACGGGAATCGAAGGCTTAGGTAGTTGCTGGGTTCTGGTCGTTCACCCGGATGGTCCGCACCTGTACCGGTGGACGACCCCTCAGCGGGCCGCCGGTTCACTGTCATCGTGCAGTCGCGATCCTGTAGGTTCTGGCTCAGGGAGTTCTCATGCGTCGCGCACGGATACCCCGGTCACGGCTCTAAGTGAGGCCCGGGGTCGAGGATCGGGCGCGACGAGCTCGTCAGGCGGTCCCGCAGGGCGTCGTCGATGCTGCCGACGTACAGCCAGCCCATCAGCAGTTCGTGATCGGCCAGCCCGTGCGCGGCCCGTACTTCGGGCGAGTTGGCCAGGTGTCCCGTGCGCCATTTGACGCCCCAGCCGGCCTGCCAGAGGGCCAGTTGGAGCAGGTGGCCGACGCCGGCGGCGGTGGCGTGCTGTTCCCATTCGGGCACGTCGGGGTGTTCTCGAGGGCTGGCGACCAGGGCGATGAGCAGCTCCGCGCGGAAGGGCTTGGGGTTGCGCTCCCCAGGTTCGCGGTCGACGCTGCCGGCGGCGTCCAGTGCCTCGCCGAGTCGGGTGCGGTCCTCGCCACGGAGTGTGATGAGCCGCCACGGGCGAAGGGACTTGTGGTCGGCTACCGGGGTCGCTGCGGCGAGCAGGTGCATGAGCTCCGCATCGGTCGGCGTCTCCGGCCCCACTTTGCCCAGTGAGCGCCGAGTCGCCATGGCTTCGAGCAGGGGATCAGAGAAGTGGACCATGTATCCATTGTCAGCGCCTGGAGACATCCGGTAGTCGTCGAGAGGCGACCACCCCCACCGCGCCCATCGCGGCCAGGAACAGCAGCGCCCACTGCAGGGCGAGGGTCGCCAGCAGCGCGCTGATCGCGCCGACGATGAGCAGGACGAACCCCATGGCGGTGTTCGACACCGCCACGTAGGTGGTGCGCTGGTCGCCCTCGGCCATGTCGATCACATAGGTCTTGCGACCGACGCGCACGCCCGTGTGTGTCAGCGTCAGCAGGAAGTAGGCGGCGACGAAGACCAGATTGCCTGCCAGCGATGCTCCTGCGAAGACGGGGAGCGCGACGAGCACCACGAGCGCCACGATGATCGCGGATGCCGCGGCAGCGCCGAACGTCATCACGTTCCTGCTGGAGCGGTCGGCCCATCGGCCGAAGATCCTGCCGCCGATCAGGGCGGCGACCCCGGAGGCCAGGATGAACCCGCCGAGCCCCGACAGTCCGCCCGCTCCGGAGGCGATGGACAGGGCCACCACGAACGGCGGGGCGAGTGAGGAGACGAGCAGGAGACTGCGCACCCCGACGAAGCGGCGGAAGTCGCGGTCGCCGCGCAAGAGTGCGATGGTCTCTGCGAACCAGTTCGGCCCGGGGCCAACATCTTTCTCGACGCGGCCGGCGCCGACAGGTTCTTCGGATGGTTCGCGAATGCCGACGTACACTGCCGCCACCAGCACCCAGAGTGCGGCACCTGCCGCCAGCAGCCACGCGAGCTGTTCGGCCGCCAAGTCCTCGCCGCCGAGAATCCGGATGCCCAGGCCCAGGGTGATGGCCACCACTCCGGACGCCGTGGTCGCCAGCCCGTTGATCTGCCCGCGTTCGCCCTTGGGTATGGTCCTCCCTTGGACGTCCTTGGAGGCGATCGAGCACAGGCACCGCCCCAGCGCGAACGCCGCCAGCCCGACCAGGATCACGACCCCGGCGACCAGGCCCTCCCCGAGCGCGGCGGTTCCGGCGATCACTCCCGCCGAAGCGGCCTGCACCAGAGCGCCGGAGATGAACACCCACTTGCGGAACCGCACACGGACGATGAGTGGCGTGAGGAACGCCTGCGGGAGCATCGAGAGCGACTCGCGGATCGGCACCAGTAGGCCCGTCAGCGCCACGGGAACGCCGAGGGCGTTGAACATCCACGGCAGCACGGTCGAGGCGTTGACGATCTGATCGCCCGAGGACTGGAGCGCGTTGGCGGCCACCAGTCGAAGTCCATTGGGCGCGAGATTGCGTCGCACCTCAGGATCGAGCTCCTGCTCGGCCCGCTTGTCCCGGTGCAACACCGCCGAGTAGATCCGCTCCCCAGCGCTCATACCCGGGAATCTAGACCGCGCCCGCGACATTCGCGAGACCTCTGTTCGACGCTCGCGTCTGCGCGCGGAACTCCATCCGTTATACCCGTGTGTGCATAGTCCCACGACACGTCGGGCGGGCTGGTAGCGTGTAGCGCATGGCCGCCGCGCACCGCATGCCTCTGACGCCGTTCGTCGACGTTCTGCCGTTGCCCGAGCGCCTGCTCGCGCGCGATCACAACGGCCGTCTGACGGTGCGGATCCGTACCGGCTCGCACAGCTTCCATCGCGATCTGCCCCGGTCGCGTGTGTGGGGCTACGACGGCACGCTCCCAGGCCCGACGATCGAGGCTGAGCGCGGCCACCCGGTCCGCGTCGAGTGGCGCAACGAGCTTGACGGCGGGCTGCCCGTCATCGTAACGATGGCCGGCGACGAGGTCGACGCCGACGGTGTGCCTGTGCAGTGCAGTCCCGGTCTGAGCGGCGGCACGCCGGACCCGCACGCCGCGGCGCTGACGGGACACTCGGTCGTGCACCTGCACGGTGGCCTGACACCGGCCGTGTACGACGGCTGGACCGAGAACCTCTTCGCACCCGGCCAGCTCGCCGTATTTGACTACCCGATGGACCAACGCGCGACGCTGCTCTGGTACCACGACCACGTGATGGGCGTCACTCGGTTCGACGTATACGCCGGGCTGGCGGGACTGTGGATCATCCGCGACCAGCGCGAACGTGACCTCGGGCTGCCCGAGGGACCACCGTACGAGGTGCCGCTGCTGCTGCAGGACCGTAACTTCGGACTCGACGAGGGCGGTCGGCTGACCGGCCAGCTGGTGCACAAGACCGACCCTGGGGTGATGGAGGCCTTCGCGCCGTTCACGGTCGTCAACGGCAAAGTCTGGCCTATCCTCGACGTCCAGCCCGCCACGTACCGCTTCCGCGTGCTCAACGGCTCCAACGCCCGCACCTTCCGGCTCGTGCTGCTGCGAGACGGCGTGCCCGAATTCGATCGCATCACTCAGATCGGCACCGACTCGGGCCTACTCCGCGAGCCCGTCGCGCTGCCACCCGACGGGCTGGTCCTCGCCTCAGCCGAGCGCGCCGACCTGCTCGTCGACTTCTCGGACCTTCAACCGGGCACCGAGCTCACGCTCTACAACACCGCCGGCGCTCCGTTCGATGGCGCGCCCTTTCCCGCCGCTGATGCCGCCGATGCCGCGGATCTCGACGCGCTGCTGCCGTACCCCCAGGTCATGCGTTTCCGTGTCGTCCCGGGCCCGGTCGCGCACCGTCCGGTGCCCCGCGAACTGGCGACCGACTTCGCCCTGCCAAAACCCGAGGAGCTGGACGCGGCGCCGCGGCGTGCCATCGCGCTTGTCGAGCGCGAGTTCGAGGACGTACCCAACATGCTGACCATGCGTGAGCTCGCCGTTGTCGACGACGAGGACGAGACGACCGGTCCGCTGATCACCCTCACCGACGGCGACCACACGACGCGCTACCGCGCGGTTGCCGCCCACTTCGAGGACACCGCCACGTTCTTCCCGATGCTCGGCCAGTACGAGATCTGGCAGCTCATCAACCTCACCGATGACACGCACCCCATCCACATCCACCTCGATCCCTTCCAGGTCCTCGCGCGCCGGCCCATCGGCTGGGAGATCCCCGACGACGGCATCGGCGATCTCGACCTCAGCGCGCGGATCACTCTCGGTCGCGACCCCGACGACGAGCTCGACCACGTCATCGACGCCAACGAGCGCGGGCTCAAAGACACAGTCCGCGTCAACCCCCACGAAATCGTCGAGATCGCCGTCCGGTTCCACGCCTACAGCGGCCGCTACATGTACCACTGCCACATCCTCGAGCACGAGGATCGCGATATGATGCGGCCCTTTGTGACCATGCCTCCCGAACTCATGCCGTTCATGGCGTGACCCTGGCACGTCAGGAGCGCCAGGGAATACAATCGATTCGCCATGTTGAAGTGGGAGACGGGCAGCCACTTCTGCTGGCCCTGCACTGTACGACGCGCCAGGCCCGCGAACATCGAATCTGCTGGGCGCCCGTTCGCGTTTGAGAAGGAGTACGAGAATGGCTATTCAGGATAAGGTCGCATTGGTCACCGGAGCCGGGCAGGGGATCGGGCGCGGCATCGCGCTTCGTCTCGCCGCCGACGGTTTTGACATCGCCGTCGCGGACATCGAGCCGCAGCGCGAGAAGGGTGATTCGGTCGTCGCCGAGATCGAGCAGCTGGGCCGAAAAGCGGTCTTCGTCGCTGCGGACGTGTCGAAGCGCGACCAGGTCGTTGCCGCTGTCGACGCAGCCGCCGAACAGCTCGGCGGGTTCGATGTGATCGTCAACAACGCCGGCATCGCCCAGATCAAGCCCGTACTCGAGATCACCGCCGAAGAGCTCGATCAGATCTTCCGGATCAACGTCGACAGCGTGGTCTGGGGCATCCAGGCGGCCGCAGCGAAGTTCGAACAGCTCGGTCACGGTGGAAAGATCATCTCCGCGGCATCCATCGCGTCGATCCAGGGGTTCCCCATCCTCAGCGCGTATTCGGCCTCGAAGTTCGCCGTTCGCGGCTTCACCCAGGCGGCCGCGCAGGAGCTCGCTCCGAAGGGCATCACGGTGAACGCTTACGCGCCCGGCATCGTCGGCACCGGCATGTGGGAACTCATCGACGCCGAGCTCAGCAAGATCAACGGCAAGCCACTCGGCCAGAACCTCAAGGAAAACGTGGAGGGCATCGCGCTCGGCCGCATCGAGACCCCCGAGGACGTCGCGAAGGTCGTGTCGTTCTTCGCCGGCCCCGACTCGGACTACGTCACCGGCCAGGTGCTTCTCGTCGACGGCGGCATACTTTACAACTGAGTCATCACTGACCGTCTCACCACCCGCCGCGCGTCGGCGTGTGACCCTCCCGGGCGCCCTCCGGTATCGGCAGCTCAGCCCGCAGACCGAGCAGTCGGAAAGGCCTCGTGAAGATCAGACGAAGTCACGACCGGATCGTACTCACCTGCCCCTCGACGCGACCTGCGTCGGGGGGCTTTTTCGCGCCCACAAATCGGCGCCCAGTGGTGCAGCCACCTCGATACGCCTGTACTGAATTACGTATCGAACGCGTCAGCCGCAACCTCCGCGAGCTCGAGGTCAGGGCGCGCACGCACGTCCGGCGGGTTCTGCCTGCCGGGACGCTCACCGCGCGTCGAGGGCTCCCGGCGAATGTGGTGTTCGCAGCCGCCTTGTCCATGGCGTTCTTCACCGCAGACCTGTTCATTCCGCTCGCCCTTACCAGCGTGCGAGGGATCAGCGCTACACTCGCCGGGATCGTCCTGACCGCAGGCATCATCGGGTGGACCGCCGGCGCCTATGCCCCCGCCCGGCTCCTGAAGTGGGGCATGACCAAGGGGGGCATCGCGCGCCTCGGAGCGATTCTCGTCATCGCGGGTTTGACGGTGATCGGTGCCGTGATCCTCACCACCGTCCCCGTCCCCGTCGCCGCCGTGGGCTGGATCATCGCCGGGCTCGGCGCCGGTCTCGGTTTCACGATCAACTCCATCGCCGTCCTCGATGATGCCGCTGGCACGGTCGGGCGCGCCTCATCGCAGATGGAGCTCGGCAACCAGGCCGGCATCGCCATCGGCACCGGGCTCGCCGGTGCCCTGGTCGCCACCATGGGCGCCACTGCAGCCGGACTAAGCGGCGTCCCCGTCGTCGCTGGGGCCGGCGTCGTACTCGCTCTCCTCGCCTCCACGAGGTTCGCCGAAACCCACCCACCCTTGACTCCCCCCGAAAGATGATGCTGACTTGGACTCGAAGTCCGAGCACGAAAGGAGAACACAATGACCATCAACGACATCGGGCCCCGCCCGAACGCGTTCGACATCGAAGAGGCCACCCGGCGGAACGAGAACTACCGCAGCGTGGCGTGGACCGGGAAGTATTTGCAGGTCACGCTGATGTCTATCCCGGTCGGGGAGTCCATCGGCCTGGAGGTCCACCAGAACACCGATCAGTTCCTGCGCCTCGATGCCGGACAGGGCAGGGCCGTCATGGGCCCGGCCAAGGACCGGCTCGACTTCGAGCAAAACGTCTCGGATGGGTGGTCTGTCCAGGTCCCCGCCGGCACCTGGCATGACGTGATCAACACTGGCGACGAACCGCTGCGCCTCTACGCGATTTATGCCCCGGTGCACCACGCACCTGGCATCACCCAGAGAACCAGCGACAAGGCAGAACAAGACGAAGCGACCGGTAAGGACGAGCCTCCCGCATGGACCGTCCAGCCCGAGGACAGCGCGCCGGACGAGCACGCCAACTGACGTCTACTTGTGTCACCGCTCCGTAAGGATGTTGCGGACGAGGATCGTCTTGGTCCACCCCGGGCAGCGCGCCACGCTCCCGCCCCTCACGCTGGTAGGTCTGACGATCACGGATGTCGAGGACCTCGACTGGGCCTCGTGTCAGAGTGTCGGCAAGGCCGCATGGTTCCTCGGGCAGGCCAACACTGTGCCCTGTCTGCGACACCGTGCGATCACAGAACGCCGCCACAAAGCGTCAAACTCCACACGCATGCGAACGATGCATCTGGCGGCGGAGAAAGCGGGTGCCCAGAAGCCGCTGGCAGAAATTTCACCGAGCTAAGAGGACGCCCGCCGAAAACGATCGTTTTCGGTGACCAGCGTGCTGAACGAGTGGCAGGCTCGGAGAGTAAGCCGAACGGGGACAGATAATAGGTACGAGCTTGAGCCAAGCTGTGTCGGCCAGCTTGGTTCCCGTAAGGCCGAGCAACCCCACGCACGATGACATTCGAACATCGGAAATGCTATGCAAAAGACCTCACTCATCGCCCTCGCGCGACACGAACTCTCTCAGGCGAAGGAAGCGTCCAGTGGTAGAAGCGCGAAGACCGTCTTCGGAGGACACGAGCATCAACTCCGACAAACGCTTATTGCTCTCAAGGCCGGCGAAAGCCTGGCTGAGCACGAAAGCTCCGGAGAGGCAACCCTGCAAGTCCTCGAGGGCCGCGTCCTGCTCAGATTCGGAGACCTGTCGTGGAACGGATCTCCCGGTGACCTCCTCATCATCCCGGACGGGCTCCACTCACTCGACGCCATCGAGGACTCAGTCATCCTCCTGACCGTCGTTAAGAAGCACTGAAGCAGGTTGCGTACGGATCGTGGGAACTCCGCAGTACGGTGCACTTGATCCTCTCGCGCTCATCCATGATGAGCTGATACACGATTCCACCAACAACGCGCTGCGAGAGCAGTGAGTCGCCCCGGTGTGTCCGGAGGCAGAATTCCTTGGAAGGATCTGTCTCATGGCACGTCCCAGCAAATACCGCGCGAGCTTCGTGAGCGCGCTGTCCGTATGGTCGCCGAGGTGCGGTCCGAGTATCCGAGCGAGTACGCGGCGATCACCGCGGTCGCGGGCATGCTGGGGATCGGATCGCCCGAAACGATCCGCACCTGGATTCGCCGGGTCCAGGTCGATGGCGGGCAGCGGCCCGGTGTCGCGAGCGACGCGCAGGCAGAGATCAAGAAGCTGAAGCGCGAGAACGCTGAGTTGCGGCGTGCGAACGAGATATTGAAGGCGGCCTCGGCTTTCTTCGCGGCCGAACTCGACCGGCCACACCTGCGATAGTCGCCTTCATCGACGAGCACAAGGATCGCACCGATGGTGGGCTCCGGTGGGGTGTCGAGTCGATCTGTGCCGTGCTCACCCAGCACGGTTGCAAGGTCGCCCCATCGAGCTACTACGACACCCGGAGCCGGGAGCCGTCGGCGCGGGAGGTGTCGGACGAGCGGTGGAAGCCGATCATCCTGGCCACGTGGCGCAAGCAACGGCGGCTGCTCGGCGCTCGAAAGCTCTGGTTGCGGTTGCGACGTGAGGGGCATGACATCGCCCGCTGCACGGTCGAGCGGCTCATGCGGGAGCTCGGGATCGCTGGTGTCGTCCGTGGGCGGCGCAAGAACCCGGTCGACGCGGATCCGAGGGAAAGCAGGCCGGCCGACCTCGTCGACCGGCACTTCGCCCGGTTCCGCACGAATCAGCTCTGGGTGGCCGACTTCACCTACGTGTGGACGTGGTCGGGGTGGGTGTACGTCGCGTTCGTGTTCGACGCGCACTCCCGTCGCATCCTCGGCTGGCGGGCCGCGACGAGCATGACGACCCCGTTGGTGCTGGACTGCCTCGAGATGGCGCTCTGGACTCGGCGGCGCGAAGGCGCCACCGGCTTCGCCGGACTCACGCATCACACCGATGCCGGGTCGGTCTACACATCGATTTCGTTCACCGACCGGCTCATCGACGAGGGCATCGCCCCGTCCGTCGGGTCCGTCGGTGATGCGTACGATAACCGCGGAATCCAGGACGACACTTGACTCTGACACTGTGGAAGGCGAGAGAACTGAGACATGTTATCCATAGGAGCCTTCGCGCAGGTCGGCCAGGTGACCCACCGGATGCTGCGGCATTGGGACACCGCTGGTCTGCTCGTACCAGCTCACGTCGACGAGTGCAGCGGCTACCGTTCCTACGATCCCTCGCAACTTGAGCGCCTGCATCGGATCGTTGCACTGCGGCAACTGGGCTTCGGTCTCGACGACATCTCGTCGATTCTTGAGCGCGGAGTCGACGCGAATCGCATCGCCGCTCTGCTGCGTATCCGACGCGCTGAGGTCGAGCAGGAACACCGCATCGCTGCTGACCGACTCGTTGACGTGGAACGGCGGCTCCAACTTATCGAGAAGGAGAACCACATGTCCCAGATAGAGATCGTTGAGAAGTCGCTGCCCGCTGTCCGCCTGGCCGCCCGCCGGGTAGTCGTCGCAGATCAACCTGAGGTCGCAAGCGTGGTGGGTCCCGCGTTCGATGCCGTTTCCGAGATCATCGGCGATGAGTGCGGGTCTCTGACGACGCCGATCGCACAGTACGAGACGATTGAAGCCGGTCTGCAGGTCATCGCCGGCTACGCCTACAACGGGCCCGTCCGCGATGGCTTCGAAGTTGTCGACCTGCCCGCTGCTGATGCGGCCGTGTGTGGCATCCATCTCGGTTCCATGGATCACATCGCCGAAAGCTGGCAAGCGATCCACGCTGAGATATTTGCTAGAGGGCTTGTTCACGCAGGGCCGTGTCGGGAACTCTATGTCCGGGCGATCTCGGAAAACCAATCCGATTGGGTGACGGAGTTGCAGCAGCCTGCTCGTCGCAGCTGAAGACCGTCTATGTCGAACCTGCATTCCCTCTGGCTGCTCTCATCAGGGCGGTCATGTTCGCTCGCCGAAAACGATCGTTTCTGGTGGGTTTGCGAAGTGGAGCCGAGAAGTCCAGCCGCAAAAGTCGACCGGAACGCGGATCCGGCGGACGTTTCTGGCAGGAGATTCCGGACGGTGTCGGCGACCGATCGATGCGGGTACCTGTGATGCGCGGGTACCTGTGGGGACGATTGCTGGCAAGAGATCTTGGTGAACAATCGAGTCTCGGCTTGCACTTCTATATTGAGCTACCTCAATATAGAAGTGTGTCGATACAAGAGGTTGAGCTGGTCATCATCGGTTCCGGTCCTGCGGGGTACACCGCGGCAGTCTACGCAGCCCGCGCCGGGCTGGAGCCCGTCGTCCTTGCCGGTTCGGTCACTGCTGGCGGCGCCCTAATGACCACGACCGAAGTCGAGAACTTCCCCGGCTTCATCGACGGCGTCCGGGGGTCCGAGCTCATGGAATCGATGCGCATGCAGGCCGAACGCTTCGGTGCCCGCATCTTCCTCGACGACGCCGTCCGCGTCGACCTTGAGAGTTCCGTCAAGACGATCGAGACGGGCTCTGGTGAGACATTCCTCGCGCGCGCAGTGATTCTGACGATGGGCTCCGCCTACCGCAAGCTCGGCATCCCCGACGAGGAACGCCTCACCGGCCGCGGCGTCTCCTGGTGCGCCACCTGCGACGGGTTCTTTTTCCGCGGGCAGGAGATCGTCGTGGTCGGCGGCGGCGACTCCGCGATGGAGGAGGCACTGTTCCTGACCCGGTTCGCGTCGAAAGTCACCGTGGTGCACCGTCGCGGTGAGTTCCGAGCCTCGAAGATCATGGCGCAGCGGGTGCTTGACCACCCCAAGATCGAAGTCGCATGGAACAGTGAAGTCGCGGGTCTCGTCGGTGCCGAGAAGGTGGAGGCGGTCACACTGCGCGATACTGTCACTGGTGTCGAGCGGGAGCTTCAGGCCAGGGGAGTCTTCGTGGCGATCGGTCATGACCCGCGGTCCGAGATCGTCAGCGGAGCCGTCGACACGGATGCCGACGGCTACGTGCTCGTCGAGCACCCCTCCACCCGCACGAACTTCGCGGGTGTCTTCGCCGCCGGGGATCTCGTCGACCACACCTACCGTCAGGCGATCACCGCAGCAGGCACCGGATGCGCCGCAGCACAGGACGCTCAGCACTTCCTCACTGCGCGTAGCGAGGCCGCACCAGTATCGACCGAGACCGAGGAGGTCTTCGCGTGAGCGCGCCCATCACCGTCACCGATGCCACTTTTCAGGCCGAGGTCCTCGAATCGGAGATACCCGTGGTCGTCGATATCTGGGCCAGTTGGTGCGGGCCCTGCAAGCAGGTCGCGCCCATCCTGGACCAGCTGGCGACCGAGTACGACGGCCGCGTGAAGATCGTCAAGCTCGACGCCGACCAGAACCCCGAGGTCGTGACCGCAGTCGGCGTCACTTCCATCCCCACACTCGGCTTCTATATGGGAGGCGAACGGGTCGACATGCTCATCGGCGCTCACCCGAAGGCCGGCATCGCAGAGAAGATGGAGGCGCTCCTCGCATGAGCATCGCAACCGTACCCACTACCGCCCCTGCCGCACGTCGCCTGTCGACCCTCGACCGGTGGCTACCACTCTGGATCGGTCTGGCCATGGTCAGCGGCATCCTCATCGGCCGCTTCATCCCCGGAGTCGCCGACCTCCTGGCCAGCCTCGAGGTCGGCGGGATCTCGATCCCGATCGCCCTCGGACTACTGGTGATGATGTATCCGGTGCTCGCAAAGGTCCGTTATGACAAGATCGCGGCGGTCACCGGCGACAAGAGACTGCTCATCTCCTCGCTCGTGCTGAACTGGCTGATCGGCCCCGCGCTGATGTTCGCCCTGGCCTGGATGTTCCTGCCCGATCTGCCCGAGTACCGGACGGGTCTCATCATCGTCGGGCTCGCCCGATGCATCGCGATGGTCGTCATCTGGAACGATCTCGCCTGCGGTGACCGGGAAGCGGCGGCCGTGCTCGTCGCGATCAATTCGGTGTTCCAGGTCGTGGCCTTCTCCCTGCTCGGTTGGTTCTACCTCAGCGTCCTGCCCGGATGGCTGGGACTGGACACGCAAGGGCTGGACTTCTCCGTCGGGGCGATCGCCCTCAACGTGCTCATCTTCCTCGGCGTTCCGCTGCTCGCAGGATTCGCATCCCGGTTCATCGGTGAACGTCGCAAGGGTCGTGACTGGTACGAGGGGAAGTTCCTTCCGAAGATCGGACCGTGGGCACTCTACGGGCTGCTGTTCACGATCGTGCTGCTGTTCGCCCTGCAAGGCGAACAGGTCACCTCCCGCCCGCTCGACGTGGCGCGGATCGCACTGCCGCTGCTGGTGTACTTCGCCCTGATGTGGTTCATCGGGCTCTTCACCGGCAAAGCGCTCGGCCTCGGCTACGCACGTTCGTCGACCCTGGCATTCACCGCGGCCGGCAACAACTTCGAGCTCGCAATCGCTGTCGCCATCGGCACGTTCGGCGCAGCCTCCGGTCAAGCCCTGGCAGGCGTCGTCGGCCCGCTGATCGAGGTACCCGTGCTCGTCAGCCTCGTCTACGTCTCGCTCTGGGCGGCGAGGCGCTGGTTCCACACCGATCCATACGAGGTAAGGACGCCATCATGAACGTCACCCTGACTGCAGACGACACATGCAGCCCAGCCAGCACGCACGCGATCGGGCAGGATGCCGCGTCGTCAGTTGCGTCCACGCTCAAGGCGCTCTCGGACCCTCTGCGCCTGCGCATGCTCTCTGCGATCGCCTCCGACCCGCGCGGCGAGTCCTGCGTCTGCGATCTCGCCGAGCTCGCCGAAGTGTCGCAGCCGACGGTGTCGCACCACCTCAAGGTCCTCAAGGACGTTGATGTGCTGACATCCGAGCGCCGCGGCACCTGGGTCTGGTACAAGATCAACCCGAACCGCCGCCGCGCCGTCACCACGCTGCTCGACTCATTCGCACCGGCCACGGTCGATCTCCCTGAACCCGATGGAGCATCCGAAGCCCAGCTCCGCACGGACTTCGATGCGCGGATCACGCGCCTCGCGGAAGAGCTGGCGACTGAGACTCCCGAACTCGATCATGCCGCTGTGCTCACTGTGGTGAGGGAGTCGTATACAGCCCTCGCCCGCACCGCCCGCGTGACGTCGGCACTGGTCCCGCTTACTGAGCGGTTCGCTAGGCAGCGATTGAGCGACCTCGTCCGCGACCGCGACACGGCACTCCCGCAGGTGCTGTTCGTGTGCGTCGCCAATGCCGGCCGCTCGCAGCTCGCCGCCGCACTCGTCAACCAACTTGCAGGCGGCAAAATCGTCGCGCGCTCAGCCGGATCCAGCCCAGCGGATGTGATCCACCCGCACGTGCGATCCCTGCTCGCCGAGATCGAGGGAGACGCGGCCGCCGAGCGATTCCCGAAGCCGCTGACTGACGACGCCGTCAGGGCCGCGGATGTCGTCATCACGATGGGTTGCGGTGATGTCTGCCCGATTATCCCCGGCGTCCGCTACGACGACTGGGCCGTCGGCGACCCCGCCCTCGCGTCGCGCGAAGGCGTTGAAGCCATCCGCGATGACATCACCGCCCGCGTGCGCACCCTCGTCGACGATCTCCTCAACTGACCGCTACCCACTCCCTGGAGTCACCATGATTGATACCACTGCAAAGCCGTCCGTCCTATTCGTGTGCGTCCACAACGCAGGTCGTTCTCAGATGGCGGCGGGTTTTCTCCGCGACATCGCCGGCGACCGCATCGAGGTGCGCTCGGCAGGATCTATGCCGGCCGACCAGATCAACCCCGTCGCGGTCGACGCGATGGCCGAGCTGGGCATCGACATCACCGCCGAACAGCCCAAGGTGCTCACCACCGAAGCGGTGCAGGCCTCCGATGTCGTCATCACGATGGGCTGCGGCGACGCCTGCCCATTCTTCCCCGGAAAGCGCTACGAGGACTGGAAGCTCGACGACCCGGCAGGGCAAGGCATCGACTCGGTGCGCCCCATTCGCGACGACATCCGTGGCCGGATCGAACAGCTGGTGAGCGACCTGATCTGACCATAGGAGCGAAGGGGACCCCTCTACATCTTGCCCCACGGGTTTGATCGACCGACGCCCGGCCCCACGGTTCGCTCTATCACTTCCAGAGTTGAGTTGACGTGGGTCAGTGACCGTTGCCGAGGTTCCCAGTCAGGCGATCGTGGAATGCTGCCGCGGTGTCATTGAGGCCCTCGATGGTGACGCTCTTGCCATGGTGCTCGTACTTGGTAACGATGGCGTCGAGGGCGGCGACGGTGGACGCATCCCAGACGTGCGATCGGCTCATATCGATTACGACGGTGTCGGGGTCGTCCGCGTACTCGAATTGGGTCGTGAGGTCATTGCTGGAGGCAAAGAACAGTTCTCCATTGACTGCGTAGCGCGCTGTCGAGGCGTCATCGTCAATAGTGCGGGTGACGCTGACGAAGTGGGCAACGCGGCGGGCGAACATGATCATCGCGGTGATCACGCCGAGGATGACGCCGACGGCGAGGTTGTGCGTCCACACGGTCGCGATCACCGTGATGAGCATCACCGCGGTCTCGCTCTTCGGCATCCGCTTGAGAGTGCCCCAGCGGATGCTGTGCCAGTCGAAGGTCGCGATCGAGACCAGGATCATGACGGCGACGAGCGCTGCCATGGGAATGATCGCCACCACGTCGCCGAGCGTGAGGACGAGGACCAGCAGGAAGACACCGGCGAGGAACGTCGAGATTCGGGTGCGTGCGCCGGAGGCTTTGACGTTGATCATGGTCTGGCCGATCATCGCGCAGCCACCCATGCCGCCGAACGCGCCGGAGAGTACGTTCGCGGCGCCCTGGCCGAGCGCTTCGCGGGTCTTGCGGGAGTGGGTGTCGGTGATGTCGTCGACGAGTTTTGCGGTCATCAGCGACTCGAGCAGGCCGACAACGGCCATGGCCAGCGCGAAGGGGGCGATGATCTGCAGTGTCTCGAACGTGAGCGGCACGTTCGGGATGAACAGCTCGGGAAGGCTCTGCGGGAGCTCACCCTGGTCGCCGACGTTTGGGACGTTCCAGGCGAAGACGACCACGGCCGCTGTGAGCAGCACGATCGCGACGAGCGGCGCAGGGATGACCTTCGTGATGAGCGGCATGAGGTACATCACGAGCAGACCGACTGCGACGAGCGGGTAGACCAGCCAAGGGACGCCGATGAGCTGCGGGAATTGCGAGGTGAAGATGAGGATTGCCAGGGCGTTCACGAAGCCGACCATCACCGAGCGCGGGATGAATCGCATGAGCTTGGCGACACCGAGCAACGCGAGGACGATCTGGATGAGACCGCCGAGGAGCACCGTGGCGATGAAGTAGTCCATGCCATGCTCGCGGGCCACCGGTGCGATGACGAGTGCGATTGCTCCGGTGGCCGCGGTAATCATGGCAGGGCGTCCGCCGAGGAAGGCGATCGCGACGGCCATGATGAAGGATGAGAACAGGCCGACACGGGGGTCGACGCCGGCGATGATCGAGAACGCGATCGCCTCCGGGATCAGGGCGAGTGCGACGACGAGGCCGGCGAGGACTTCCCGGGTGAGCAGGCGCGGGCTGCGCAGCGCCTGCATGACGGTGGGTTCGATACGGTAGCGCGACGCGGAGTCGCTGGTGGGAGTGACGGCAGTCATGTGCCCTCCGGGTGTTGGGCTCTCTCCTGAGAGCGCGGGAAACGAATGGGAGCGCAGCGGCGCGCAGGCGTCGGTCAGGCCGACACGGGAAGATAAGGGAGCGGGCGCGAGAGCCGCGCCGATCTAGACTCTAACGTAACGTGAGTGTTGTGGGTAAATCAGTGGAAGACGAACACGTGACCGTCGAGACGATGCGGATCGGCGAGGTGGCCGAGCGTACGGCGCTCTCATTCCGATCGCTCCGACACTGGGACGATGTGGGGCTCGTGCAGCCGTCCGCACGCACGGAGGGCGGGTTCCGGCTGTACACGGAGAAAGACGTCGAACGCATCCTCATCATCCGCAGAATGAAACCGTTGGGATACACCCTCGACGAGATGCGCGAACTCCTCGACGTCGTCGACGCCCTCACCATCGACCCGGACGACATCGCGCTGCGCGCCCGGATCGACGACATCCGTGACGGCGCCGACCAGCGTCGCCGGAAACTCACGGAGCAACTCGCCATGGCCGACGAGTTCGTGCAGTTGCTCGGACAACTCTAGAGCGACGGATTAGCCCCGCCGAGATCTCAAGATCGCAATCGACAGGCCTGCCGGAAACGATCGTTTCCGGCGCGTGCCCGTTCTGCGACCGTGAGCAGTTGCCGATAACGCTGTCCGGAAATCCCTTATGGCAGGGGCTTTCGGCTGCGCCTCAATCGGCTGCGAGACGACGGTCATCCACGAGCCGTCGAACGACTACGCAGACGGGCGGTCGCGGCGTAGGCGAAGCGCTACCCACCAACCGCATCGACGGCAGATGAAAGCGCGATCCTCCCCGAGCGCGTGCAGCCTTCTGCGCGGCAGGTGCCGGCCGCAGCACGAACAGGCGACATCAAGTTCAGTCGACATAAGCGGTGATCGCCTCTCGAATCTGTTCAACGGTCGGCATCCCCGCTAGCCCAGCAGGTGTGTTGTAGACGCGGCAAGCCAAGTCGTCGCTGCGATCCGAACCCGGGAAAAGATCGTTCCCGTTCAGAGTGATTGTGGGGGACCCCGCAAACTGTACTGCCGCTGCATCTTCCTCGGTTTGGATGAGTCGATAACGCAGCACTGCTCCATCGTGACCGGCCTCTCGGAGCGCCTCGGAAACACGGCGGCCGGCCTCTACCCAGCTAGGGCAACCAGCAATGTGCAGCAGCTCGATGTTCATAACGTCAATCATCCTCGTGTTTCGTGTTGGTCGGCTGACTGTTTTGCGCTTGTTGGGATGTGTTCCGACGCGATCGGGTGAGCCCGAGCTCGCTTCTGGGATCCGCCGATAACGATCGTTTCCGGCGCGTGCCCGTTCTGCGACCGTGAGCAGTTGCCGATAACGCTGTCCGGAAATCCCTTATGGCAGGGGCTTTCGGCTGCGCCTCAATCGGCTGCGAGACGACGGTCATCCACGAGCCGTCGAACGACTACGCAGACGGGCGGTCGCGGCGTAGGCGAAGCGCTACCCACCAACCGCATCGACGGCAGATGAAAGCGCGATCCTCCCCGAGCGCGTGCAGCCTTCTGCGCGGCAGGTGCCGGCCGCAGCACGAACAGGCGACATCAAGTTCAGTCGACATAAGCGGTGATCGCCTCTCGAATCTGTTCAACGGTCGGCATCCCCGCTAGCCCAGCAGGTGTGTTGTAGACGCGGCAAGCCAAGTCGTCGCTGCGATCCGAACCCGGGAAAAGATCGTTCCCGTTCAGAGTGATTGTGGGGGACCCCGCAAACTGTACTGCCGCTGCATCTTCCTCGGTTTGGATGAGTCGATAACGCAGCACTGCTCCATCGTGACCGGCCTCTCGGAGCGCCTCGGAAACACGGCGGCCGGCCTCTACCCAGCTAGGGCAACCAGCAATGTGCAGCAGCTCGATGTTCATAACGTCAATCATCCTCGTGTTTCGTGTTGGTCGGCTGACTGTTTTGCGCTTGTTGGGATGTGTTCCGACGCGATCGGGTGAGCCCGAGCTCGCTTCTGGGATCCGCCGATAACGATCGTTTCCGGCGAGCTCGCATCCCACGTCCTTAGACGCCTGCCGCTAGTGCTCGCCGGTACCTGCTTTCGGCAGGCGTTTCTGGCTTGTCCCCCCATCGGGCATTATCCACTCGGAGCCTCGAGGGCTCGAATGGCGATCCATCGACTCGGAACCCGTCATCGCCGCTACGCCAATACGTTGAGTCCCAGCCCGATCGTGAAGGCTGCGAGGAGCACGATTGCCACGATGCCCGCGAGAGTCCGGGTGCTAAACGTGGTGCGCAGGAGAGCGAGCATTTTGACGTCGACGAGGGGGCCGACGAGGAGGAGGGCGACGACTGATCCTGCGGAGAAGAATGACGCGAACGACAGGGCAAAGAACGCATCCACGTTCGAACAGATCGATACGACCATCGCGATCAAGATCATTGCCACGATCGACATGACTGGATTGGATCCGACAGACAGGAGAACCTCACGGGGGATTAGCACCTGAATGGCACCGGCTAGGGCGCAGCCGATCACGAGTGCGGGCATGACTGCGCGGAACTCGACGACGAACTGGGTGAGGCTGCGCCGACCGCGGCCACGGCTGCCTGAGTCGTGGGCGGCTCTGTCGCATGTATCACGGAACTGGTCAGTGAGGAGAGTTCCCGGATCGGGGTGACGGCTGTACAGCCAGCCGATGAGGTTGGCGATCGCGTAGCCGCCGAGAAGGCGCGCAATCAGGATGCCGTCATCGAATCCGAAGGCTTGGTGGGTCGTGAGAATGACGATCGGGTTGACGATCGGGGCTGCGATCAAGAATGTGAGCGCATCAGGGACAGTGAAGCCGCGCATCAGCAGTCCCCGAGCAAACGGCACGTTGCCGCATTCGCAGACGGGGACGAACATGCCCAGGAGCGAGAGCACCATCCGACGCGGCCATGCTCGTCGCGGCATCCAGCGTTCGAGCACTCCGGCGGGAATCCACACCTGCACGATGATCGACAAGACCACGCCGAGCGTGACGAATGGCATCGACTCAATGAGGACGCTGACAGCGAGTGTGAGGCCGTCCTGCGCGCGGGTCGGGAGGGAGACCGGGAAGAACGTCGGCGCGAAAATTTCGATCAGCAATAGTGCCGCAATCACGCACACGCCGACACCGACCATCGCCCACGCAGCACGCGAGCGAGCAGCAGGAGGTGCCCCGCTGCTCGCCCTGGTGGTCACCTGCTCCGGGTCAGGCAACCGCGTCACTCGTGCTCGACTCATCGCAGCCCGAATGCGCCACCGCTAACCAGGATGAAGATGCCCAGACCGATCAGAACGAGCGGGAACAGCACGTGTTCCCAACGTTCCAGGATCTCCGCGATCGGTCGACGAGTAGCGATGAACTTTGCGACAACGACCAGGACCGCAACGAGGGCCAGGAACACCACGCAGTACGCGACGACCGCGGCGGGACCCACGCTGAGGAACACGGGGACGTAGACGCCGATGTTGTCACCGCCGTTGGCGAAGGTGACCCCGGCCACAGCCCAGACCGCGACCTTCTTTCCTTCGATCTTGCCCTCGTCGTCATCGTCGTCGTCGCGATTGCGCCACGCCTGCCATGCCGCCCAGAGACCCAAACCCAGGGGGATGAGGCCGAAGTAGGGAATGACTTCAGGAGGGAGGAACGCTCCGGCGCCGAGAGCAACGAGTACGGCGGCGCCGAGGATGCCAGCGAACCCCAAATACTGTCCGAGCAGAATCCGGGTCGTTGTACCTCGTTGGCCCGCCCCTCGGGCGAAGAACAGCGAGAGCACGATGATGTCGTCGATGTTCGTTACCAGGAACAGACCAACTGCTTGGAGGATGGAGAGGAAGATCATGCGTTGACCTCCGTCGTGTAGCAGTCCGCAACTGTGCAGGTGGGGTCGATGCACTCGGCCTCGTGATCCACGGCCAGGGTCGTGTCCAGTAGAGCGGTCAGCGCCGTGGTCAGCCGAGGATCTGCGACCTCGTATCGAGTGCGCCGCCCCTCGGGCTCTGCCACGACGATGCCGCAGTCACGGAGGCAAGTGAGATGGTTGGAGACGTTCGATGGGCTCAGACCCAGCTCGCGGGCGAGCGCCGCCGGATAGATCGGGCCGTCAAGCAGCGACATAAGAATGCGTGATCGCGTCGAGTCGGCCATAGCGCGGCCGAGGCGATTCATCACGTCCAAGCGAGTGGTAATAGTCAGCACTCAATGAATATACACGCTTGGATGTATGATCGGCTACGGCGCCAGATCATCCGACAAGGCGCGATCCGAAGCGTCTCGACTACCTGGGTCTACCCGCTAGTGCAGCGCTCGACGTCAAGGAATCTCCATCATGCACACTTCGATATCCGGGCCCGGCCACCGAGCAGCCGCACACCGCCCCTCCCGCACGAGCGGCACATGGTGAGGCGGAATCGAAGTCGGAGGCTGGTTGTTGCGCTCCTGATCGCGTTCAGTATGACCGTGATCGACCAGGGTTCGAAGGCTTTAGCCCTGACCCAGCTCAGCGAGAACGAGCGCATTCCCCTAGTTGGTGATCTGCTGGGCCTCCAACTTGCATTCAATCCCGGCACAGTCATGTCGCTCGGGTCGGGGAGCACGTGGGTGTTTACTGTGATCGGAGTTGCAGCGACGATCGCGCTGGTCTACGTTGCGTGGCGATCGAAGTCGATCGCGTGGGCGGTGGCTATCGGATTCGTCTGGGGCGGAGCGATGGGGAACCTCATCGATCGACTCCTTGCCCCGCCCGGGTTTGGCATCGGTCATGTGACCGATTTCCTCGCCTACGGCAACCTCTTCATTGGCAACATCGCGGATATCTCCATCGGCATCGGCGTGGGCCTGGGCCTCATTCAGATCATCCGGTATCCCCGCCCGGAGCTTCCCCGTGGACAGTCCCCTGGTGCTTGACCTCCGCAAACTCATCTCGTCTTTACCGTAGTCACCTGCTTGCCATGTCCGCGTGAATCTCCTCCCCGTGCTGGGACGCTCGCGCTGCATGGGTCACGCGAAGATGGCTTCAGCGCCCGCCGAAATCGATCGATTTCGGTGGCCCGATGGAAGTTGCCTGCCGCAAGTGCGACACGCCGAGGATCGACGCGCCGTAACCCCCTGCCGAAACCCAAACGCACCGAAACGGGTGGTGTACCGTTTGCGACCGAAGTACTGTCCGTGAACCGCGAGGGGTCAAGGCGTGGGGTTTTCACCGTTCGGACGACGTCGTTCGAGGGTCAGCCGAACGATCTGGGTCATCTGCCCCAGCTTCTCCTCGGCCGCTCGGATGCTGATCTCGATGCCGTCCACTTCTCCAAGCCAGCCCATCCTCTTCGCCTCGGCAAGCCGTTCGTGGAGGTTGGCCAGGATGGATTCGAAACGCTGGCGTTGTGCCGGGTCCGGTCGTAGCATCGGGCAGCGGATACACGCGTGCTCGCAGGGCGTTCCGTAGCCGCGTGAGCAGGACCCGAGTTCGACCTTGCGTTTGGAGAAGTGTGCGTGGAACTCCTCGAGCTCGGTCGCCGACGGATCGCGGTAGTCCTCTACTGGTCTCGACGCTCATCGACGATCAACGAACTGGCGGAAGTGTCGAGCGACGTCTTCATCGAAAACTGCCGCGTATCCCTGGGTCGTGGAGAGATTCAGGTGTCCCATCACCTTGGCGAGGATGTGCACGGGTAGTCCCCGATCTCAGAGCGTCCGTCGCGAACAGACGCCTGAAGTCGTGCGCAGTCAGACGAGTCTCAGGGGTGTCGAGGCCGGCCACTTGCACGGCATAAGCGACGAAGTTCTTGAAAGCGGCAGGGGAGAACACGCGGCGAACGTCGCCGTCTTTCCACTGGAAGAGGAACGGCAGTGGCGGGGAGAAATCTCGCTCGAGTGAGTCGTAGCGGATCACCAGGGGCACCTGATGTTCATCGCCGCGCGCTCTTTGGCGGAGACGAGCGAGAACATGTGCGAGCTCGGGAGAGACGAGTAGTACGCGTCCCCGATCCGATTTTGATGGGACGACCTGCAGCAAGAGCATCTTCTCACCCGTCGACGCTTCATAGGTGAATAATGCTGTGGCTGTGAGCTCCGCGACTTCTTCCTGACGCATGCCCGTTTCGTGCATGACGTGGACGATGGCCCAGGACCAGAACGCTCGTTCTGCGATCCGTGCCTGGAAAGTGCGCTCACCTGTCGCGAGGTCTCGAATCGGGACCGCGGTCATCGACACACCGGGGCCTGCACCCGTCTCACGAAGGTACGCTCGCCCAGCCCACTCGAATCGCTCTCCGAGAGGAGTCGTGGTCGCCGCGCGCAGAAGTGACTCCTGATGCTCGAGGTCTGTGTCGATGGCGGCGAGGAGCTTCGGGACTCTAGGCGCGATCTTGCGGACTCGTTGATGGTGGGCGGCGATCACCCGTCGTCTGTGTTTCTGGTGGCCGGCGGTGTCGATCTGGGAGACGATGCTCGCAGTCGACCACGACGCCCAGTAGGCGTCGTGCGTGGCCCACACGGCGATGTCGAGGTACATGGCGCGCACCGCGAAGAGGGTGCGATAGCGGTTCTTCAGGCGTCCGACCGATTCCGTCTTCCACCAGTCAGCCACCTCCGGCGCGACACGTAGGTCGGCTTGCTCGGGATTGCGCGAGCGAATCTCCATCCAGAAGTTCCGGAGCAGTTCAGTCGACATCGCCTGCAGAGTTGGGTAGTCCACGCCCTGTGCTCGCGACCTGAGGTAGCGCGTGAACATCTCTGCGACGGCGGGCGGTTCGATCTTGTTCCTCGCGACCATCGCGGCTGCATCCGGCCTCGGCGACTTCGCGAGCTGGCGAAGAGGCGGGAGGTCGGGCGGAACGATGCCGAGCCGTTTAAGGATCTCGAGCGCGTCTGCGAGCCCGCGGCGGATGGGCTTGCGGGCGACGGCAGCGGAGGCCACGACGTCGTCGGCCGTGATCTCTCTGAGGTGTTTGCCGGTCGCCACCTGGAGGATCAGCATGGCTCGCAGTGTGTCTCGTGCGGCATCGGTGGGGAAGCCTTCGAGCGACCACGGCGAGAAGCCGTCGAGACGGATGCGACCCACTCGGTTGAGGAACTCTGCACTCGGCCGAAGAGCGTCGAGGCGAATGAAGATCGACACGGCTATGCCGGGGCTCGTGGCAAGTTCGCGAGCGACTTCGTTGAGGCCAGGGAAGGCGTCGTGCCAGGTCAGGCTCGGCATGTTCTCGACCCCGCTTGCGTCCCAGCGCCGTTGCCAGGTCTCGCCGGGGAAGGTCATCAGCGTATCGATGAAGATCTGAACGATCGGGCGATAGTCGTTTCGGATGCCATCGTCGTACGGCGTGTGAGGAATCGCGGCGTTGAGGAACACGCCGGGGCGCGCTCGTCCTCGGGACGGCCGGCGATGTCGACGGAGTTGCGGCGCTGTAGGCGCTGCTTCGATCGGGTCTTCCGTCTCGATGAGGTCTTTCACCATGATGCGTCCCCCACAAGTTCGTCAAGATCGGAGCTGTCGTACGTCAACGCCGGAGCCTCCGGCGCGGGCCTAGGCTCTGACCGCGCCCGAAGGTGCTGAGCGACGCGCTCGATGATGTCGTCGTCATGCTGTTGGAGGTACTCCTGGGTCGTGGACAGATGCAGGTGGCCGAGAATGCGTTGGATGTCGCTAAGTGTCAGAGCGGGGTCGTTGGACATCCGCACGGCTGCAGTGTGCCGAAGGCCGTGAAGGCGCACCTTCGCATCTATCTCGAGGCCGACCCTGTTGAACATCGCTCTGGCAGCGTCATACCCGAACGGCCGATACGGGCGTCGATTCGTCCACCACACCGGGTTGCCCTTCGCGAGTAAATCGGGCGGCAGCGACTCTTGGTACAGCCGCAGCCACAGGAACGCGTTGGACGAGGCTGGCAGAGCCTGCTTCGCGCGAGTGCCCTTCCGCTCTACCGTGATGCGCTGGGATCCTGGGTCAACGTCTTCGAGATTCATGCCGAGCAGCTCTGAGGGGCGAGCCGCGCTGGAGAGGTAGAACTCGACGAGGGCTCGATCCCGCGTATTGCGGATAGTCTGAAGGATCTCGGCGACGCGCGACTCAACGATCAATCGAGGTGCTGTCTTCGGGACCTTCTGACGAAAGTCGGCCCGACGGTCGCGTCGGAACGCCAGTTCAGGGTTGTGGTGAGCGTTCAGCCCTCTGCCGCTATCGGCACGGCGCGCCGGTACGGGATTGATGATCGGACCGCGCTGTTGCGCAAGCTGATAGTCATAGAAGGCCGAGATCACGGCGAGGTTGTGATTCAGCGTCCGAGGCGAAAGCGGCCGAGGGCTCAGCGCTGAGGGTTGGCGACAGGCGAGCACGAAGTCGCGCACTGTCTCGCGTGCTGCGCGCTCCCAGTCCGCGCGCTCGAGCGCGAGGTGACGAAACCACCTCAGCAGGCCGTACGCGTACGACCGGCAGCTCGATTCAGCGTTCCCACGTGCCCAGAAGTCGAGCATGAAGTCCGAGACTGCGGCGATAACCGCGCCATCACCATCGATGACAGCCCAGAAGGGAGGGTCATCGAGGGCCAGTACGGCGCCGACACGGGTTCTCTCGCTCATCTAGTCGAGCATCGCATTGAGAACCGATAGGAGAGAGGCTTAGTTCGGTATACACACCTTCTCCATCCGCGCGTTGACGATCGGTCCGCCCTTGGGACGGTTCGCCGGCTTCTGCCAGTCCCAGCGCACGAGCTCCAGGATCCGCCCCTCGCCGCGATCGCGCACGATCGGCGCATCCTGCGTGCGAGCGACCGAGTAGGCACCGGCCCACGACTTCCACCAGTCCTCGGGCTTGCCGCCATCGGCGACGTACTCCCGGATCAGCTCGTCGGTCTTGGCGTCGTTCGCGAATCGGCCGCACATGTGAGCGACCCTACGCCCGAGGTGGCGAGGACCGCTAAGTGTCGCCGAGTGCAGCGTTAATCGCCAAGCACTGCACTCGCCCCGTTCGGAGGCGGTTCCGAGCGCTCTTCGTAAACCTCCACGTCGTCGAGCACAAGTAGGATCGCGCTCGTGACCTCACCGGACCCAGTCGATCTCGCCCGCCGTCTCATCGCAGTTCTCGGCCCGACGCTCGTCTCGACGCTCGCTGGATCGCGCGATACGAGAGCAGCGCTTGCATGGAGCGAAGACGACGGCGCACGTCCAGACGCGGATGCGGTGCGTCGCCTCGAGTGGGCCGATGCGGTATGGCGTACCGTCAGCGACGCTGAAGGTGACCAGGTAGCGAGACTGTGGTTCATCGGCGGCAACCCGTTCCTCAGCGGCGATGACACCGTGATAACGGCGATCCGCGAGGGTCGGTTCAACGAGGTTGCCCGCGCCGCTCAGGCGCTGGTGGATGAATCCTTCTCGGGATAATCAGTTCGCGCGTTCGTCCTCAACCAGGGCCTGAAGCGCAGCATGCATCTCGGTTCGAGCGTCCTCGGGCGATAGCTCGCCGACGAGGATACGCCGAGCACGATCGAGATCCGCTGCGGTGGGCTGGTGTCCTCCGAGCTGTTGTCCTTTCTTGACAAGAGCAAGAGCACGGGCGGCTTCTGATGAACCTAAAGGCTGCTGATGATCCATCCTCTTCCTCTGGCGGCTTGTTGGAGTGGCGTCTGAGGCGAATCCCAAGGGCACGGCTGTTCTGCACAGTCTGGTCTTGAGAAAGCGGCCGATCAACACCGTCGAGATATTCGTAGCCACGCGGTAGCGGCGATGTAGCGCCATAGTTGAAGACCGAAATGGCCCAGGAACGGGGATTTATGATGGCTGTAGCTGTGTAGCTCGCTCGAGGCAGTCGTCCTCAACGAGGAGGGGGAGTCTCCAGCTGATCGTTACTGTGGCTGTCGGACAGTCCCATTTCAGGGCTACTCAGCTACAGTTCACAAAAACCCTGGTTCAACTGGCAAATTGCGCGTAGCTGGGCGGTAGCTCGTAGGTGTTCTTGCGCTACCGCCCGCTACATGCAACTAACTCGCCACCATCACTTGCGCGCGTACCCGCTGAGGTATTGGCCGCGCTTCGGCATCGGCCAACGGCCTGCGAGCAGGCGAAGTCGTTCATTCTCCAGGGAGGGATCCTCGTCCCAGTACTTCCTGTCCCAGCGCCAGCCACCGACCATTTTGATGGCGTGCTTCAGTTGCTGAGCAAAGCCGTGCGCGGGCTTCAATCGCTCGACGCCGAGAGATGCTTGCTCGTTGACCCACCCGTCGTACAGCGCCTCGAGCAGCGAGTATGGAACGTAAGACGTGGTGAAGCGAGGCATGAAAAGCAGTGCGAAGCACAGTATGTCGGCGTGCGCACCCTTTGTGAAAAAGGGACCGTCGTGACCAGCGTGCCGAGGTCTCTGGCGATCGATGTGGTTGAGAAGCCGGCTCGTGCTGTTCTCAACTGCTGACACAGTTGCGATGTGAAGCTCCTGTAGCTGGGCACGTACGCTAATCGGGCGCTCTGAAGGAGACTCGACATCCATCCATTCGGCGACAGTCACCAGTGTTTCGCCGGCGCTCCTGTAGCTATTCACGACGTGCACGCTGATGGGGATGTCGTTCTCGCGCAGTCGCCTCACCGCCTTTAGGGTGGCTACATCGACGCTCCCCGCGACCAATTCCATCGTCTGGGTCTGATTCACGGTGAGGGGCATGGGGATGCCGAAATGCTCTTCGAAGGCTTCGCCGAGGGTGGGCATCACTGATCCCAGCGATCGCGTACGATTCCGCGTGTACTCCTCGAAGATTCTCTCAAGCGCTACGCGGTCCAGGGTGTCGACCCATGCCGCGTACGCCACCAGCTGGCCGACTGCATCAGCCTTCGCGCGGCCTCTCTTGCACTCTGTTGTGATCGTCGAGCCTGTTGCCCTGAGCTTGAGTAGGTCGAGCACGTGACCGTCCGGCGTTCTCACTTGTCGGCCGATGGTCATGGTGTCCTCGCCGGTCAGCCCTGGTGTCGCCTCGACAATATCCTCGAGATCCATCTCGTACCTGAACTCAACGGGACAGAGCGGTTCGAGACTTTTCGTCGCGAGTCTCCAAAGCGAGTCCGGGCCAGCTATCTGGCGGACACTCATGCCATGACTCCGAATGTGAGATCATCGCCAGGGTCCGGGGCTTGAAAGCGAGGCTTGCTGGTTGTACTCATCCTCGGAATTTAGCGACGACTGCAGACATGCTCGTCGGCTGGACGCAGTTCCGGTACTGAGCTGATTGCAGGGCTCATCACACATGAATTTGATGGTCTCCTGGTGGCCCCCGCATGGTCTTCACGAGGCCTTCCGGTGTCCACTACTCGGCGCAGCTGTTGGCCAGACAAGCCGGAGTGGCCTCTTCCAGGTCTCGAGGTGGCCACGGAAAGGCCTTTTCGAAGCCGCGAAGAGACCGCCGCGGCCTGCTTGTATTCGGGTGTCCACTGTGAGGCCATTGCGAGGCCAGCTGGAGACCGAGGAGAGCCCAGATGGTCTACTTGCGAACGGAGAGGTTGCTAGCAGCGATACGCGACACTGGATTCTTAAACAAGCAATCGTCATCGCCACCGCTGTGCTTCGAGGATCGCCTCAAGCGCATCAATTCCGCCGCCAGCACGGAACCACTCCACCGGTGTGTGCTTGCCCTCAATCACCATCGTGTCCTGGGGCGTAGACATCAGTCCAGAGACCGAGATCCAGTGCTTCTTCCCGAGGAGCGCGATGACCTCGGTCAGGTGCGGCAAGACTTTGCCGGGAGACGACAGGCTGAACTGCCACCACGGGAAGCGGCGATGACCCGCGACATCGACGGCGTAGAGTCTCCCCGCGGTTACCAGGTCGTCGAGTTCCTGATTGTTGAGATCCAAGAAGCCTCGTACGGCGTCGTCCGACATGCTTCTATGCAGCCCCGCGACGAGGGTGTTCGCGGCGATGGCGGGTAACGAGCCCCGACGCACTCGTAGCTCGATGTCGTCGAATTCTTCGGGAGTGAACTCACCGGAGGTGATCAGGAAGTCGATCTCCTCGGGGGATAACGACGGCTCGTCGACTATCGGGCGTTCGGCAAGAAGCGACTCGGTCAGCGCCCGGGCGATGTAGTTACCGTCGCCATTGAGGCGGGCGATCGCATCCTCCAACGCGCGCATCGCGTCTTCCGAGGGGCGAGGCATCAGGTGTGCAGTAGCTTTCGATCGGAATTCGTCTCTGGTCATGCGGCCAGCGTAGAAGCGGCCGGGGACGTTGAGGAGACGCAGCCCAATCTGGCGGCGCCTCCTCTAAGCAAGCTCTAGAGTTCGAGTGCGTCTCGAGGCTTTTCGACGTGCGTCGAAGCTGGTCCGAGCTTCGCTTTGATCTCACTACGCATCTTGATCCGATCTGCTTCGAATCGCGTGCGAATCGGCTTCCCTGCAACTGTTGTCCTGTCGAGCCAGCGCTCGAAGAACGGCGGGAGGCTGTCGAGACGCTGATTGTTCAATGCCAAACGATCGCGCTCGGCCGCAGCTTCTTCGCGAGCGCGTTCTGCCTTCAGGTGCGCCTCGCGTGCGCGCAATGATGAGGTTCTCGCCGCCGCAGCTTCATCCGCCGCTCTTGCTCGCGCGGCAGCAGCTTCCCGATGGCGCTCGGCGACGTGCGTCTCGCGTTCGGCGAGTTCCTTCTCTCGCTCATCCAGCACGGTGGAGCGCTTCGCGAGGCGCTTGTTTCTCTGCAGGCTCGCGTCGAGCTCGAACTCGAGGGCACTCGCTGCATCACGTAGCCGGTCCGCCTTGGCCTGGAACTCGCTGCTGCTGAGGTGCTCTCGTGATCGTTCGGTAACTCGATACTCGACGTCGTAGCCTGCAGCGGCCACGGCGTCCCGTACCTCCCGGTGTTGCCGTTTGAGGTCCGCCGGCCCCTTGAAGAATTCCTTCTGGGCAAGCCTTCCGTCAGGCGTGATGGGGGTGATCATGAGCTGCAGCCCGGGATTCACCTCATCTAGGTGCATCGACATGCCAATGATGTTCTCCTCTCCGAACTCGCCACGCGCCCAGCGGATCGCAGCATGCGTGTACTCGGCTGCTCGACGATTCAACCCCTCCTCGCGCCAGTCGGGGTTGTACTGCTCGAACCACTTCGGATCAAGCTGGAGCACCACACCTCGGATGAGCACGGCATCCCTCCGCAGCGCGCGCTGGACCGTGCTGAGACGCTGCTGAAGATAGTCATCGAATTCGTCGCTCGGTGGTCGGCCATCAACCGACTGGGGATGCCTGTAGCCACCGTTTCCGTCGTTTACAAAGGTGCTGTTCAGCTTGGTGCGGTCGGCCACGATGTTGGGGTTCGCCTGGGGGAAGTCGAATCCGGCTGCTTGATCGACGTCTCTCGCGATGTGTCGGAAGAAGGCCTTGGCGTGCCCTCCGCGCCCCACTTTGTGGGAGACGTCATAGGTCATTGTGTAGCTCATGCTTCGCTCCTGTCTGGATGGCCGAGACGAAGCCCCGCAGGGTCCCTGGTGCTTCGGAGGAGCAGAACGCGCGCCAAAGTGTATGGGGCTAC
Source organism: Microbacterium meiriae (assembly GCF_032364335.1). NCBI lineage: Bacteria > Bacillati > Actinomycetota > Actinomycetes > Micrococcales > Microbacteriaceae > Microbacterium > Microbacterium meiriae. The sequence goes on along the minus strand of NZ_CP133984.1, from coordinate 2,076,768 downwards.
ACCTTTTCTTGAGATGAGATTGCGCCGCACGCGCACCGACAAGCACACGAGGGGGCGGGGTGCGAGTGAGCTCCGCCCCGGGGCTGAGCCGTCTGAGGCTCCATGATTTGTTCTGGCCGAGCAGGTGCGGTCCACGAAGGTCGGCTCCGTACTGCGCGGCTCACGTCGCGATCGATGTCTTCGACGACAATATGCCGCCCAGTCACCGGGTGCGGTCTCGAGCGGTGCTGGCGCGAGTTCAGATTGCATGTCTTCCTTTCCTGGTTCGGGTAGCGGTGTGGCATCGGCCGCGCCGCTACCCAAACCTCCAGATGCTGAGGTGGTCTCTTCAGCCGTCGTCTTCGTCCGGGGTCGTGCCCGCACTCTGGGTACGCAGAAGGCCCTTGTAGTTCGTCTTGAGCGTTGGCAAGCAACGACGGTTGGGGTCGCTGCCCGAGTAGTTCGTGTTCATCCAGTCGGTAAGCCTGAGGTCATCGATCAGGGGCTCGGGCGACGACATCCGTGTGCCGGGTCGGACCGAGGTGTTAGTGGGGGACCAAGCAGTTGACGACTTCAGATGCTCGCGGAGCGTCTCCGTGAACTGATTGAGTCCTTCGACAGTGCCACTCGGTTCGACGCGGCTATACCAGCCCTTGTAGGCGTCGTAGAGGAAGCTCCATGGCAGGAGGTCCCATACGAACTGATCCTCGTGTTCCTCCCACCAGCCGACGACCTTGTTGTTGGTTGTGAACCAGCGGTCGACTGCCTGCTTCGACACAATCGGCTCGTCGAAGGCGATGTGAGTCATCTGGAGAGCGCGCTTCAGGACGTAACCAAGCACCTCGGGATCTCGCAGGTACTTCAACTTGATGTCGACGTTCTCCGAGCCGCTGAAGTCCTTGGTCATCGGCACGAGAAGCATGCGGCGCTTCACGGATTTTGATTTGTCCTTGATACGCGGGCTTGTTTCATTGAGACAATGCACCTCGATGCCGTTCCAGCGCATGTGGATCACGTCTTTACCTTTGAACTCGACCTGGAAGACGTCGCCAGTTACGCAGGCCTTCCAGTCGTCGGTCCTCGACGCGAAGGCGCCCACCGGATTCTCATCGACGAGATTGACACTCCGAGTGATCAGGTCGCCCAGCCCGAACCTGTCGCCGAATCGAGCCAACGAGATGGAAGCGCAAGCGGCTTCGCCCACAAGATTGCGGAGGAGGCTCACCAGCGTGCCCTTGCCGCCGTTACCGTCAGTGCCCACGAGGAATACGGACTTGTTCCAGGGATGGTGTGGGCGCAGAGTCGCGCTCACCACCTGCCACAGCAGCTCGGGTATGCCCGCGTCGTCGGACAGGCTATTGAACCACTCCTCGACTTCCCACTCCGTTCCGTCGCTCTGCTTGATACGGGGACTTTGCGCGGTGGGGTCGTAGTCACGCTGGATCTTGGACAGAAAGACCCACTCAGGTGAGAACTCTCGGAGTTGCTGCGTCGCGTGATCGAACACGCCGTTAGCTACCGGAATTAGACGAGGTTCCTGGGTGCGCATCACGATAGGGGCGTGCGTGCGCAACTTCCGGAGGGTCGATTCGACTCCGGCGTCGGTGAAGGACGGACGGAGCTCGCTGACCAGCCTCTTCAGTCTCGGCACGCTCGTGTTGTATAGACCGCGGAGCGGTCCATCGTCCTCATAGATCGCCAGCACTCCGTTGTCCTCATCACCGTGTCCGCCAGTGAGGTCGACCGTCACAAGGCGATGCCGGGAGAGAAGGATCTGGATCACCGAGTACTCGTCGAGCCGATGCACGGGCGCAAGCGCCGGAGCAGATGAGCGCTTCCGCCCCATGTTCTCGAGCGCGATCTCTGCGTTAATCCGGGACAGCGCACTGTCGCGCAGTTTCTGCGGAGAGACATACCTACGGTGCTGAATCGATTCCAGGTAGGTCGTGACTGCACGTTCGGTGAGAGTCTCAACCGATGCGCGTGCGGGCTTAGGTCCGGAACGACGTGAGTCGCCGCTCGAATCCTGCTCCGGTTCCTCGATAGAATCGAAAGCGACGCCGCCAAGTGTCTCTTCCGCCTCAGTGTTTTCCGCGCTGGGGCGGATCTCGTTGGTGGTCACTTGCTGCGACCTCCCGAGAACAGGCCCCGAAGACGCAGCGATTGTTGTTGCGACAGCGGGGGAGCTGCTGCTGCTCGGTCCCGAGCCCAAACGCGGATGCTCTCGGTGTTGTGCGCGATCGTCTTTTCTTGGACGCGCTCCATCACGCCCGCGCTCAACGTGCGCTCCGCGACGGGGTAACAAGCTTCGAGCGGTATGCCGCTAGGTCCTCGGGCAAGATTCGCCAGAGCCCGGCGAACTTGTATGCGGTGAGCTTGCCTAGGCGAATGTCCGCCCGGAGGACGAAGCCTGATCGGCCAGTGATGTCCTCCGCCTGAGCTACGGTGAAGGCGCTCAGTAGAGTTTCGTGCGATGGTGTCGTTGAATCGGTGGATCCCACGGAACACTCCTTGTCAGTACGTGTCCCGAAGAGGCCGCCGCGACGGGACTGAGTGTTCCGGCCACGATGGAAGTTAGATGATGGCTCCGCCGGTTCGTTCTTCTGTTGTATCCGTTACATTACATACGTGGCAGAGTAATGTCAAAGCTATGCCAGGAGGTCTCATGCCGATCACACCAGAGTCCGATGTCGAGCAACGCGGATGGACTGTGGAGACGGCCGGGTCGGTCCAGGCGCAGTCAGGGGTGACGATCCCCGTGACGGTGGACGCGCAGGGACCGCTCAAGTCGGCCCCTGGAGGATTAGCTCAACAAGAGGGATTCGAGCTGCGGGTGCAGGCATCGTTCAACCCGGACCGCGGCCACTACCTCTTACGAGGCATCTCTGTGAAGGCGCCCGCCGGCGACGAGGTAACCGGCACCTTACTTCGAGGAATCGCGCCGCTAGGAGTGCTCCGATGGGTCCTTCCACGCACTTTCGAACTCAACCACTCGGCCCTCACAGCGGCGGTGGTCAACTTCGTGGCGCCGGAACTTCGAGACGTTCGCGATCCGGATGGCATTGAGAAGCGGCAGGCGGTCGATCTGACGGACGTCGCGACCATCTACTCACTCGCCAGCATCGTCCGTTACCCACCCGCCAAAGCGGTCGCCGAGGCATTCGAGTTTCCATCGCGGACGGCGAGCAACTGGATTGCGCGAGCTCGAGCGGAGAACCTGATCTGACTCGATGCGGCCGCCCAGGTCGAGTCAGCGCCAGTCGAAAGTCACTCGCTCTGCGTTGAGACCGCGCTTGCCTACTGCCTCCGCCGGCACTCGATGCACCCGAGGCACGATCAGTTCGCGGATGACGTGACGCTGACGAACGATGTCGCCCTTGTCTGTCCATTCCGCCCACGTCTCTCGAACCTGACGCGATCGGACGAGTTCCACGATGAGAGGATCAGCGCCAGCAAGTGACTCGAGCCGCTTCTGTGCCGCCTCAATCTTCGGTTCGACGAGGTCCCGCTGTTCGGTGAGCATACGTAGATCCCGGCGGCGCTCGGCCTCCATCGCGACTTGCTCGAGCCATTGCTCGTGACCTCGGATCTCGTCGACGATTGACTTCCGCTCAGCGTCTATCTCTTCGTCTTGCCCGCCGAGGGTGGCGAGAAAGTCGGGGCGTTCGAGCCGAGCGAGGACTAGCTCGGTAACCAGCAGGTCGAGATGTTCTTCGCGCATCGAGACGTGGAAGCCGGGTCGTCCCGGGGTGCCGATGCAGTTGTAGGCGTAGTAGCGAGGCCGCGGGAGGGCGTTGCCGTCTTCGTCGACCTTTGGTGAGCCGGCATTCTGTTTTCCGGCCCGCATTCGAGCGCCGCAGATTCCGCAGAGAGCGATGCCGGACAACAGATGGGTGGCGGGCCAGTTGTTCGACTTGAATCCGCGTGATGTCATCGCTGCCTGAAGGCGCTGCCAGTCGTCGGGCTCGATCAGCGCCGGCCAGATGCCGTCGTACGTTGCAGCCTCACCTTCGCGGGGATTGTGAACTCGCTGCCCCATGTATACAGGCATAGTCAACATTTGCTTCACAGCCGGAGCGGTCCACCCCAGAGACTGTCGGTGCTCCGAGCGCGCGGGACGTCGCGGCGGGATCTGACGTTCATTGAACGTCGCAGCGATGTCGTAGTACGAGCGTCCGGCAAGAACCATCGCCGCCGCTTCCTTGACGACCCAGGCTTGGTCCGGATGCTCGATGATCTTGTCTAGCACTTTGGTTCCGTTGGCGGTCACGGAGTAGACCCGCTGGTAGCCATAGACGTTCTTGCCATGGGGGCGACCGCGCTTCGCCGCCGCCCGCATGTCGCGCCTCAGTCTTTCGCTCGTCTTATCGGACTCGTACTCGGCGTCAGAGGCGTCTTCGCGGAGGCTTCGGCGATCTCGAGCGTTAGCCGGATCGTAGACGCGATTGTGGGTCAGGACCCAGATGCTGACGCCGCGTTCGCGGCAGAGATCTACGAGATCGATCCACTCGCCGGTACGGCGAGAGCCGCGGCTTGACTCCCATATCGCGAGGAGATCAGCGTCGAAGGCGCCATCCTCAAGATCTGAGATCAACTGGGCGAACCCCTCCCGTTGGCGTCGCGCGTAGCGGCTGGCGCTTCGGTTGTCATCGCGGTAGGGGGAGGGGTGGACCTGCCATCCGCGACCCTGGGCCTCGGCGACAATCTCATCGTGTTGCTGGTCAGGACTCTTACCCGTGCCTGAACGGTCGAGCGACACGCGGAGGTACTCACGAACACGGGCGGTCTCAAGTTCGGGCATCAACACGACTCTATTGCGTTGTGGGCAGCCGGCGATCCCTCCTGCCGAGAGACAGGGCAATGCTTCTTCGGCACTATTGGATCGGGCGAGCGCCTCGAGTCGGGACTGAGTGCGGCGACTGGACCGCCTAAGCGTTGAGGCATCAGCACGGCGGGTGCCGCAGTGACGTGCCTTGCCTGCCCGGTAATGTCGTCCACCTTCGATAGCATGTCACCAAGAAGCGCCCCGCCTCCCGGTGGTGCACCGGGTCCCTGGGGGAGTACATGTCGACCGTCGCCAATCGCACCTCGAGCCTCACTGCGGCCAAGGCGGCGAAGAACGACGAGTTCTACACGCAGTGGGCCGACATCGAGCGGGAGATGAACGCGTACCTCGAGTTCGACCCCGACGTCTTCAGGGACAAGGTTGTCCTCCTGCCGTGCGACGACCCGGAGTGGAGCAACTTCGCGAAATTCTTCGCTCTCCACTTCGCCGACTTCGGCTTGAAGAAGCTCATCTCCACCTCCTACGCGCCGGACAGCAATCCGGCCCTTTTCTCCTACGAGCCCACGCTCTTCGAGCTCGACGACCCGAAGTTCGACGCCACCAAGACCCACGCCAACGGGAAGAAGTTCGTCCTCGAGCGCACGGACCTCAACGACGACGGCGTGATCAACATCGACGATTTGCAGTGGGAGTACCTCGAGGGGGACGGCGACTTCCGCAGCGCCGAGGTGACCGCGCTGCGCGACGAGGCCGACATCGTCATCACCAACCCGCCGTTCAGCCTGTTCCGGGAATTCATCGCCTGGCTGATGGAGGGCCACAAGAGGTTCTCCATCATCGGAAACCAGAATGCCGTTACCTACAGCCAGGTCTTCCCGCTGATCAAGGCGAACCGAGTGTGGAAGGGCGCGACGGCCAACGCGACCGACATGGTGTTCGGGGTCCCCAAGGGCGCTGTCGTGAAGGAAGCGGACCGGGCCAAGGCCGAGCGGATGGGCTACCCGTCCGACGAGAAGAACGACTACACACGGCTCGGCAACTCGTGCTGGTTCACGAACATCGAGCACGGCCGCCGCCATGAGCCGATGCAACTGATGACCATGGCCGACAACCTCAAGTTCAACAAGAAGCTCATCAAGAGCCTCGGCGGCAGCGCGAGCTATCAGAAGTACGACAACTTCGATGCGATCGAGGTGCCCCACACCGACGCGATCCCGAGCGACTTCGACGGCGTCATGGGCGTCCCGATCACGTTTCTCGACAAGTTCAACCCGGATCAGTTCGAGATCGTGGATCTCAGCAGGTACGCGAAGACTCGAGGCATGTCGAAGGAGTTTGTCGACGCTTACTACGCGTCCGGGCAGACAGGGCAGATCAGTGTGGGCCACCCGGACCTCTGCTATTACGACAACGCCGGGCGTCCGGTCGTCCCATACATGAGGGTGCTGATCCGGAGAAGGGGCGTGTCGTCGTGAAGACCCAGCTGAAGCACTACACGGTCGAGGAGATTCTCGAAGGCTTCGTGTACAACGAGCTCGAGGGCAAGGGGTTGTTCGGGCTCGGCGGCAGACTCGTCATCCAGCCTGAGTACCAGCGGAACTACATCTACAACGACGGCAAGCGTGACGTCGCCGTCATCGACTCGCTGCTCAAGGAGTACCCGCTCGGCCTGATCTACTTCAACGACGAAGGCTCCATGCTGGAGGTCCTCGACGGCCAGCAGCGCATCACCAGCGTCGGCCGCTTCGTGACCGGCAAGTTCGCCATCAAGGTCAACGGCAAGGAGCAGACGTTCTCGTCGCTCCCCAAGGACCTGCAGGCGAGGATCGTGGAGACGCGGCTCGACATCTACGAGTGCGACGGCACCGAGGACGAAATCAAGGCCTGGTTTCAAACAATCAACATCGCCGGCATCCCGCTGAACAAGCAGGAGCTGCTCAACGCGATCTACTCCGGCCCCTTTATCACCAAGGCCAAGGCCGAGTACAGCAACTCGAACAACGCGAATATGCAGAAGTGGCAGTCCTACGTCAACGGCGACCCCAAGCGCCAGGAGGTCCTCGCGGTCGCGTTGGACTGGGTCGCCTCGTCGCAGGGCAAGAGCGTCGACTCGTACCTCGCCCAGCACAGGCACGATCCCGACATCAACGAGCTCAAGAACTACTTCACCTCGGTCATCGATTGGGTCGGCAGCGTCTTCACCCGTCCTCCGGACAAGGAGATGCGGGGACTGGAGTGGGGGCGGCTGTACGAGGAGCACCACGGCACGTCCTACAGCCCCGCGAAGATCGAGGACCGCGTCAACGAGCTGCGCGGCGACACCGCTGTGCGCAACGCCAAGGGCATCTACGAGTACCTGCTCGGCGGCGAGAAGCAGCCTCAGCTGCTGGCGATCCGGCTGTTCGACGACAAGGACAAGCGCGTTGCCTACGAGCAGCAGACCAAGAAGGCTAAGGCCGATGGGGTGTCCAACTGCCCGTTGTGCGCCATCGGCGGCGACAACAACAAGGCGCGGATCTACAAGCCGAACGAGATGGACGCCGACCATGTGACGGCCTGGTCCAAGGGTGGGGAGACGGACCTGTCCAACCTGACGATGCTCTGTCAAACGCACAACCGCGCCAAGGGCAACAAGTAACTCCCGTCATCGGGGTGAGGGGGCAACGATGCCGAAGGGTGACAACCTGCCGACCGTGTGGGAGCGGCCGCCGCACACCAAGGCCAAGCACGACATCCTCACGCGGTACCTCGGCGCGTGGTTCGGCATCTTCGGTATGAGCAGGTACCACGAGCGGGTCAACGTGCTTGACGGCTTCGCCGGCCCGGGGCGCTACGACGACGGAGAGCCCGGTTCGCCAGTGCTGGCGCTCAGCACGCTGCTGGAACACCGTTCGTTCGCCTCCTTCGGCGGTACCACGTTCAACTTCGTCTTCAACGAGTGGAACGACGAGCGGTTCGCATCCCTGCAGGGCGTCCTCGCCGAGATGAAGACGAGCCGTGCGCCGTGGCCGCAGAACGTCAAGGTCATGGAGCGCAACCAGAACTTTCAGGCCCTCGCTCGCGAGCTGCTCGACTCCATCCCCGCAGGCAAGAAGCTAGCGCCCACGTTCGCGTTCGTCGACCCGTTCGGCTACAAGGACGTACCGATGTCGCTGATCCGCGACCTGGTCAGCGACTCGTCGTGCGAGCTCTTCATCTACTTCGACTTCAACAGCGTCAACCGGTTCGCGAACGCCGGCATCGTCGACCCCCACTTCACAGCGCTCTTCGGGTGCGATGACTACAAGAACGCTCCTGCCTCAGACAATGGGCGCGGGCAGTACATCCACGACCTGTACGAGCGGCAGCTGCGCCAGGAGTGCGGCTTCGCCCACATCTGCAGCTTCGAGATGATCAATCAGAGCGGGCACACGGGCAGCTACCTCTTCTTCTGCACCCGGGACGATCAGGCGTACGACAAGATGAAGGAAGCGATGTGGAAGCTCGCTCCCGGCGGTGGTTACAGGTTCGACGACCGGCTCGCCGGGCGTCCTGTCCTCTTCGAAGACGAGGCCAACACCGGCCCTCTCCAGGACGAGCTGGCGCACCACTTCGCGGGCCGCACGGTGCTCATCAGGGACGTCACCGACTACGTCGTCACGAATACGCCCTTCCACAGCGGCCAGGTCAAGAAGATGACTCTCAAGCCCATGCAGGAGGCGGGGCGCATCTCCTCGCCGAATCAGAAGCGGAAGAACACCTTCCCCGACGGCACCTGGATCGAGTTCCCGGCCCTGAGCAGCTAATAGCCCCGCTGATCAGAGTGCAGTGGCCAGCACCGGCATGTCGTCCCAGGTGCGACCTCCGAGCTCGCGGCCGTTCGCCTTGGGCGTCCGTCCGCCCCACTGCTTGAAGAAGAACGACACTCCGGCCTCGACGCACTGGTCCCGGATGTCCTCCACCCACGCTGGCTCCATGGGACGAGCCCGCGGCCCGGACTCGCCGCCGGCGATCACCCAGTCGATTCCGTCGAGGTCGAGCCCGGGCAGCGCGGTGATGAGCGGCTCGCACGACAGGAACCTGGTCGCGGCGGGGACTGCCCTGAGGTGTTCGATCCGGTCAACGACGTCGAAGGACTCGACCGAGACGCCCATCCAGAGGTTGTCAGGCCAGTCCAGCTTGTTCGCGACCCGCGCCATGCGATGAGCGCGCTTGGTCAGCACCTGGTACGTGTGCTGTGGCGTATCGCGGATGACGTCGAAGATGTCCCGGATGAAGTCGAGCGGGACCTTGGCGTGAAACAGGTCGCTCATCGAATTGACGAAAACGACCTTCGGTGTGCGCCACCGGAGAGGCTGCGTCAATGCGGCAGGGTGGATCGTGACCCCGAAGCCAGGTCCGGACGTCCTGGGATCGCCGTCGTTCTGATACTTCTCCGCCCCCATGGCCTTGAGGCGTTTCGCCAACGCCAGTGCATAGCAGTTGTCGCAGCCCGCTGCGACCCGATCGCACCCGGTGACGGGGTTCCAGGTGACCTCGGTCCACTCGATTCCGCTGTTCGTGGCCATGGTCGACTCACCCTTTCGTCTTCACTGAGCGTATCCGCGATCGATCGAGGTGCCAGAGTGCACCGCCGCGCCACCCACCAGTCACATCCATCGCACTGCGGACTGATCCTCCCACCGCGAGCCGACTCACCATCACCGTGCGTAAGACTACGCCGGGAGAGGTCCTCTGACGACATGCGTCGCGATCCCGTCGGCCAAGGCCTCGGGCCCATTGCCTATAGCGCCCCCGCCACCAGATCATTCCCCGTCATCGGCCACGGGCTTCCTCTCACCCCGACACCTCGCGGCCTACGTTAGTCGTGGAACAGAGGAGAACCGCCCATGACTCGAACCGACCGCCGCGAGCGACTCGACCTCGACCGGGGCGGCACCTGGGCAGTGTCGACCGACTCGGGTGTGCACTACTAGCTTTTGCTCGATGGGGAGGGGGAGCAGATCGCGCCGCTCGCCGCCGACACGGGCATTCGTATCCGGACGGGACGCACCCTTTCCGCCGCGACGGGCAGATGGGCCGCTGCTTGGGCTCCTCGGCCCTCCGATCCGGATCGGCAGACCGGTCTGCTTCATCGTCGGCAACGACCCGGACGGCCCTGCTTCCGCCACGCAGGCGACTTCCCCGGTCGTCGAGATCCGACGCCTGGGCTGACCCCGGCGGCCTCAGTGCTTGCCCTCAAAGGGGTCGAGGACGGTGTGAGCCCCATGCACGGGGCAGATGAACGAGATCCTGAGCTCTTCGTCGGTGGTCAAGGTCTCGGGCTCGCAGCCCCGGGTTGCGCGAACGGATCTGTCATGCTCCTTAGCCTCGCACCCGATGAGCGTTGTGATGCTCGCGCCAGTGCATGAATCGTGTATGGCAACGGGGCAGTCCGGACGCGCGCGAAATCCTCCATTCAACGCGCATGCGGGAGTAAAAGAAGTTGCCGGTCACGCCACAGGACCGGTCCCACACGGCAGGCGGCGTGCTGCATAACGACAGACGTACCCGCGAACGGTCGCAAGCTGCGGACAATCTCGCCGTGACGTCCGATCCCCTCGCTAGAGTCGACTCAAACTCGAGGGGGATCTGCATGAGCGTTCTGTACAGGGCCGTTTGGTCGGACACATCGACAACCGACCGCGTTCTCGCGGTTGAGCGGCTGAAGCGGTGCGTGGCAGCCTGGACCCAGGAATCGGATGAACCTGAGGCGCTTTCCGAAGGCGAGAGCGACTTCGAGGTCTCCCAGGGAAGGTATCGAGAGGCCGTGCTTCGGTCCATCGGGGAAGAGGGCTTTGAAATCACCGCCACCGACCAGGTGCCCGGCGATCCGACCGACTGGGTCACGATCGTTCGTGTCGTGGCGGACGACGATGGCATCCACACGCTCGTCGAGCTCAGTATGTCGTCGGAGGACCTCGCCCGGCGCGTTTCCGTCGGCCGGCCGAAACTGGTGCACGACTTGCTCGGGGCGGTCGAGAAGCCCCATCTTGGCGGGAGCGGCCTGCTGACGGAGCCCCTCGCACTGCCGGCCAACGGAGTCGCAGTATTGACCGACATGCTCGCTAATCCGGCGCGAACTCTCCCGATCATCGTCTGCGCGGAGCCCAACGGCAGGCATGACCGCTCCTGGCTGCAGACGGCCTCGACGATCGCCGCGCGAGCTGAGGGAATCGCGGCCGTGGTCACTCTCGACCACGCCGCCGTCGCGGCGTTCAAGGATGAGTTCAGGCAGCTCGCGATCTGGGACGGTGGCATCCGCATCTACGCCCCGGGCGTCGTGACCAAGCACTCCGACGGGTGGCGTCACCGCTACTACCTCCGGTCTCGACTCGAGGATTTCCTCTGGAGCACGATCGACCGGATCGTCTACTCGGTCGCGCAGCTCTCGACGCGACGTCGCGTACCCGACGCGTTCCGCGTCTTCGGTCAGCAGAACGGGCTGCCGGCCGACGCACTTGACGGCATGGTGCCAGCGAAGGAACTCACGGGAGCTCGTGATCACTGGGAATTCGAACTCGAGGGGGCCCGCGACGAGCAGAGCTCGGTGGAGCGCGAGCTCGCAAGTGCGAACGGTCACCTCTCCCGAATCAAAGACGCGCTGCTCGCCCAGGGGCTGTCTGATCTCTTCTGGGGATCCCAGCATGCGGAGGCCGCGTCCACCCCTGATGAGGTCCAGTACACCTCGGAGGCCGCGTTGGCCGCCCAGATGTACCTCTCTGACTGGCTCTCGGTGCCGGACTCCGCGATCCGCGAGCTGGACGACATCGACACCGCGGCCGAGGCGTACAACTGGGGCAACAAGTCTTGGCGCGGTCTTCGCGCTCTCGCGGCATACGCCAAGGACCGAGCCGAGGGGTGGGACAAGGGTGGGTTCTGGGAGTGGTGCGCATCCGGCCCCGTGCTCGGGTGGCCGGCCACACCCAAGAAACTGGCGATGACCGAGAGCGAGGGTGTGCAGAACGGCGGCAAGTTCAAGGGGACTCGCGACTTCAAGATCGACACCGCAGTCGATCCGACCGGCGTCGTCACGATGCTTTCGCACCTCAAAATCTCAGAGGGCGGCGGCAACCTCGCGCCCCGGGTCTACTTCCACGATGACACGAGCGGGCCGACGAAGAAGGTCCACGTTGGATTGATCGGACCGCACTATCTCGTGCCGAACAAGTCGACGAACTGAGGCCGCTTTCTCCGACGGAGTAGACGCCACGAGCCCCCTTGTTGGGCTGACGGAATTGGATGCACCGGATGCGCTTCAGGCACCGGGGGAGGGCCACCCTGACGATGACGCTGACGCTTGATCCGATCCTGCGCGGTGCAGGGATCGACCCGCTCGAAGCCCAGGTAATCCGGCACGCCTTCGTCAAGGAGCACGAGAACACCGGCCTGCAGGGCATCCACGCCGACTCCACCGACGAGGAGATCTTGCTATACACGAGCCAGCAGTCCGCTAACCCCCGGATCTTCCCGACCACGCCGCCGGCGATCTGGGTGGTGTTCGTCCGTGAGGGCGGCGACCGTGCCCGCCTGTGGTCGGTGGTGGAGAACCGCGGCGAGGTCGCGAACGATGGCGCGCTCAGGACCTTCGATCTCGTCGTGTCCGACCACATGGGGGACCTCAGGAATCGTCTCGTGATCGGCTGGAGATCGCCGCGCACCTGGAGGCTCAACGGACCAACCGCCGCCGGCTACCCGGTGATGGAGATCGCCGACGCCCAGCCGGTGCCGTTCCCCGGATTCGACCGGCTCGTCCTGGACCACCAGCAGCTCCAGGCGGTGATGCGCGAGCACCGGTATGCGGCCTGGCGTACGGCGCTCGGTTCGGTGGTCGGCGTCTACCTCATCACGGACACCCGCGACGGCCGCCATTACGTCGGCAAGGCCGACGGTGCCGAGAACATCAGACAGCGCTGGAACGCCTACGCGACTAACGGGCACGGCGGCAACGTCGAGCTGCGCGGTCTTGATGCGTCTACGTTCCGGTTCTCGTTGCTGCGGGTGTTCGACCCTGCGACACCGACTCGCGAGATCGACGCGGCGGAGAGCCACTTCAAGAATGCGCTCGACTCCCGCCGCTGGGGCCTGAATCGGAATTGACGGCGCGCTGCTGCAGCAGCCGAGGTGTGCGATCCGCGATGCTGGAAAGCATGCCTCGCAACTCTTCGCCCGCCGCCGTGCGGATCGGCAACAGTATCGCTAACGCGCGAAGGGCATTGTCGATGGCGGTGGATGAGCTGCAGTCGCGAGCCTGATCGACTCCACGATTATCCGCTCGTAAGAAGCTGGCCGCGCAATGATGAATGTGCGGTCGCTGGTAAGGATTGCGGAGGCGCTTCACGTGGAGTTTGGGGCTCTGCTCGAAGGCATGGCTTCGGAGATGTTCGCGGCGGCAAGCTGACTCGAGGGAAGTATTCCGTCCACTTCACGACCGAAAATCGCGCCGAGAGCGCGCGGCTTGCACAGCCAGGGATCGAGCCCGTCCAGTCGTCAGGCTCATCGACGAGTGAGAGCGTGGCGCTCGCGAGGTTCGCGGCGTGGTCTTCCGTCGCGTGAAGTGGAGCTCGCGTAACTCACGGGGTCAGTCGCCATCGAGGTGCTTAGGGTGCGGATCTCCATCATCGCGGCGTTCATCGATGAACATCCGGATAAGGTCGGCAAGCTCCTCGTCGTCGCTTAGCTCGGGATGCGTTTCGAGAAGCTCCCTTAGTTCGTCCGCTGCTTCTCGTGGTGAGAGTTCGCTTATCCGGCGCTGCCATGCAAGCACATCCTCATCGCCACCCTCAATGCGAACGCTGGACAGCAACATCCAAATTCGCTCTTCGAGCGAGCTGAGAATCGCAGCTTTCTGCAGAAGCCGTTGCCAATCCGCGGCGCTCATGGTGAAGACGAGCTGCGGTTCGCTAACGTCGATCTCGGACCGGACGACAAGCGTGTCCGTCTCGTTGCCTGTGTCGACATCCTCACTCTGCTCGTGGAGTTTGACGCCGGTCAGAAGGTCAGAACCGCTCTTCCGAGTCTTCGCCGCTCGCCGCCTGATTAGCCGATCGAAGCCCTTGACTGTGGCGGCGGTCGCGACGACAACCGCGAAAGCCCCGAGTCCAAGGACAACCCGATCCTTCGGAGTCAGATACTTCAGCATGCTCGTTGTCTTGCTGGGGAGGAAGATCTCGGCGTGTGTCACGAGAGCATTGGTCTGAACATCGCGAAGCAAACCTTTCGCCGCACCGTTTGTCTGTCTCGAGGCCGATAGCTTCATTCCGTCCCAGACTCGAATCATGGCCGGGATGTCGGTATAACCGGATTGTGTCACGCTGCTGACTCCTCTCCGCGCGTCTCTACGTCTCCGACTGCGGCCGCTTCGAGTGCCCGACGGCGGTCGTACAAACACACCACACGGCGGAAGAGCGCCAGGTTGGATGGTGAACTGACCTCGGTGCTCCCGTACAGTTCGACCAGCACCTCGTGAAGGTCCTCGGCGCTATAGCCAGCAGGATCCAGGAGGACCAGGCACTCGAGCTTGAAGTAGGTCGTGTAGTCAGAGTCGACCACTTGCCGGGGCGTGGTCAAAACGCCTTTGACTTCCCGCTCGAAGCGGGCCCGGCTCCCGGGCGATGAGGTAAGCGATCGTTCTGCGAGTCGCTTGACGACGTCCGGAAGGCCACCGAAGTTGATGGTGCCGTCAGAGGCGATGCGTCCGGCTTCGAGTAGATACTTGTGCACGGGCAGGTAGGAACTGTGCGTTGCGCGAATCCCGTCACGAATGCCGGTTGCCAGGAGATTTTCCGGATCCAAACCGCGCTTGCGGAGGCCGAGGACGTCCTGTTCGACGTCGTCCCGACGGAGCGTGCGTCCGATAGTAGAGAGGTTCTGCAGGTCCTTCTCGGAAAACGCACCCACGCCGAAGACCACGCGATACTCGTCCGCGTCGTCTGCGTCGATCGGGATGGCCCGAACTACTTCGCGGGTCTGTGACGGATCTGGATGAGTGACCAGGTCGAAGACGTGCTTCCGCAATTCTCGAAGGATCGCCGCCGGGAACGGGCGCTCCAGATGGGTGAGCACCTCCCAAAGCCACTCGAAACTGTGCGTTCCGATCCGCGTGATGGGGAGGCGTGAGCCTCCTCGCTGGATGCTCGTCTGCTCGATAACTGTCGCTGACGAGGCATCGGCGTCCCATTCGACGAAATAGATGCGTTTGCCGAGTTCGCCCAGCCGATTGGGACCGACAGCCGTCGCGATGTTGTCCAAGATCTCGTTCAGATACTCGTCGCTGAGGCTATAGCCGACGAATATCACGGGGTGCTCTGCGAAGATCGTCAGCAGCTTCGCGGCCAAGTAGTGGTTCCGGTTGGAGAACCTGTCGTAGTCGCCCTTTGTCAGAATCAATGAAAGCGGCTGTGTGGCCGCGCCATGGATTTTGTACGTCTCTGCGATGAACTGTGCATCGCTCATCATCAGCTCATCCTGGCCCACATAAGGCTGGAAGGAGGGGAACAGCTGGTCGGTGAGGGAGTCGTAGTTCGTGGTGATCACCCCATCGACGACGGCCGACCCGAGAAGAGCCACCTCAGCGGCCAGAGTCGCGTCCTCCACACCCGGGACGCCCGCCACAAGCGAGTCATGTGTACGAACGTACTCTGCGATCGCTACCTTGAGTCCGCCTTCGTCGTCTCGAACGACGCCCGAGTGTTGCTCGCGCTGATGCGCGTAGGTGTCGTCGTTCCACCAACGCTTGTGGAAGGTCTGAGCGATGCTGGTCGCCGCCGTCGGTAGGTCGCCATTGGCTGTTGCCAGGTGGTAGTCGAAGTTCTCGCCGGCCTCCAACGCGAACTTGCGCAACAGGCCCTCCCAATCGGGAAGACCGAGATAGCGTCGGGAGATACCGCTTCCGATGAACAGGTACGGCAGGGCGCCGTGCGAAATGAGTGATGCCTGCAGTTCGACAGCAGCCTCCGCATTGGCCGAGGGTCGATCACCGCTAGCGCGATCCGTAGTCATCCCACCAGCCTAGTTGGCTGGGCCGACACCCACCTCCAACACAAACAGTGTCCGGGGCGAACTGCGCGATCGTCGTCGCTGCGGTCTTCGGGATCGTCGCGTTGTGCGGAGGGGCGCGGGCGTTGCGGGTCGTTCTCGCCGTCGTGGCGCTGGCCGCCTTCGTGGTGCTCGTGACGCCGGAGCCGAGCGTCATCCGGGCCGCCACGATGGCCGCGGCGGGCATGCTGTCGATCCTCGTCGGGCGGCCGAGCGCAGGTGCCGGAATCCTGGCCCTGTGCGTGACCGCCCTCCTCGTGGCCGACCCCTGGCTCGCATCGACGCCGGGATTCGCGCTGTCCGCTGTGGCCTCCGGGGCACTCATCCTCCTCGCCCCGGCGCTGGCGAACGGGATCGCGCGCTGGCTGCCCCGTCCGCTCGCCCTCGCGATCGCGGTGCCTCTGGCGGCGCAGCTCGCGTGCGCGCCCGTGATCGCGCTGTTCGCGGAGCAGCAGTCGCTCGTCTCGGTCGTCGCGAACCTCCTCGCCGAGCCGGCCGCGCCGCTCGCGACGGTGATCGGGCTCCTCGCCTGTCTCGCTGCCCCTGTCCCCGTCGTCGCGGATCTGCTCGCCGCGTCCGCCTGGTTGCCGTCGGCGTGGATCGCGACGGTCGCGCGGGTCACCGCCGGACTCCCGGGTGCTCAGGTGCTCCTCCCGGCCGGCGTCGGCAGCGCTGCGGTGGTCACGCTGGTGAGCGTCGCGATCGCCGTCGTGTGCTGCCGCGGAGGGCCGCGCGTCCGGGAAGTCGCGCGAACCGACGTCGTGACGGCGTCGGTTCGCGCGGGACGGGCCTGGACGCCCGGCGCTCTGCTCCCCGCGGCTCGACGCGTGGCGGCCGGCGTTCTCATCGTCGTCGCGTCCGTCGGCGCCTCCCGTGCGTTGATCGACGGTCCGCTCGCCTCGCTCGTGACGCCGCACGGGTGGGCGATCGCTGCGTGCGACGTGGGCCAGGGCGATGCGGTCCTGGTGCGTTCGCAGGACGCCGTGGCCCTCATCGACACGGGACCGGACCCGGCGGCGCTCGACGCCTGTCTGCGCTCGCTGAGCATCGACCACATCGACCTCCTCGTGCTCACACATTTCGACGCGGACCACATCGGAGGCGCGACGGCACTCGAAGGCAAAGTGGGCACGGTGCTGCATGGACCACCTGCCGATGCCGCCGATGCGCGTGCGCTCGACGGCCTGGCCCGAGCGGGCGGAGCCGTCCGGCCGGTCGACGCCGGCGACCGGGGCGCGCTGGGCGGAGCGGCATGGCGGGTGCTCTGGCCGTTGCCGCACAGTGCCGCCTTCCCGCCAGGGAACGATGCGAGCGTCGTCACGGAGTTCGCCGGGGGAGGAGTGCCCCGTGCGCTCTTCCTGGGTGACCTCTCCGCTGCCCCGCAGCGCGCGCTGCTCCGGAGCATGCCGCTGACGGGATACGACGTGGTGAAGGTCGCCCACCACGGCAGCGCCGACCAGGAACCCGCCCTCTACGACGCTGTGCAGCCGAGGGTCGCGCTCATTACGGTCGGCGCCGACAATGACTACGGGCACCCGCGTCGGGAGACCCTGGATCTCCTGTCGGCTCTCGGGACGCAGGTCTACCGCACCGATCGCGACGGCCGCACCCTGCTCGCCGTCGAGGACGATGTCCTCCGCGTCTGGACCGACGTCGCGCCGCCCTGAGTCGGGTGTCCGACACCGCCGGTAGGCTGGTCCCATGGCAGCTTCCCGTCCTCCCTCCCGTGGCGGCGCGAAGGCCACGAAGATCCCGCAGGTGTCCTGGCGGGAGCCGCATCCCGCGCCGCTGGTGCTCGTCTCGGGCCCGGAGGAGGTCTGCGCCGAGCGCGCGATCGCCGGGGTGCGCGACTACCTCCGTGCCGAGGACCCGGCACTCGAGGTCAGTGACGTCCGTGCCGACGACTATGCTCCCGGCACCCTGCTCTCCCTCACCTCACCGTCCCTGTTCGGTGAGCCGCGACTGGTCCGCGTATCCGGCGTGGAGAAGTGCTCCGACGCCTTCCTTCAGGAGGCCATCGGGTACCTGGAGAACCCGCAGGAGGGTGCGACGGTCGTGCTCCGGCACACGGGCGCCAGTGTCCGTGGGAAGAAGCTCCTCGACGCCCTGCGTGCGGGGACCGGTGGCGGGATCGAGATCGCCTGCCCCGCCATCAAGCGCGACGGCGACC
This sequence comes from Microbacterium meiriae, assembly GCF_032364335.1. Lineage (NCBI taxonomy): Bacteria > Bacillati > Actinomycetota > Actinomycetes > Micrococcales > Microbacteriaceae > Microbacterium > Microbacterium meiriae. The sequence continues at coordinate 2,058,778 of NZ_CP133984.1, read as the reverse complement.
GGGTCGACTTCGCGGCGGGGGAGTTCAAGGCGGCCCAGAAGCGCATCGCTCCGGCCGCGCTCCGGGCGCTCGTCTCGGCCTTCGCCGACGACCTCACCGAGCTCGCGGCCGCCTGCCAGCAGCTGATCGGCGACGTCGAGGGCGACATCACGGAAGAGGTCGTCACCAAGTACTACGGCGGCCGGGTCGAGGTGTCGGCGTTCGTCGTCGCCGACACCGCCATCGCCGGTCGCTACGGCGAGGCTCTCGTGGCGCTCCGCCATGCGCTGTCCTCCGGTGCCGACCCCGTGCCGATGGTCGCCGCGTTCGCGATGAAGCTGCGCACGATGGCACGCGTCGCCGGCAACCGTGAACCCAGCAGGCAGCTCGCCCAGCGCCTCGGGATGAAGGACTGGCAGGTCGACCGCGCGCGTCGCGACCTGGCGGGCTGGAACGAGCGCTCCCTCGGGATGGCGATCCAGGCCACCGCGCGCGCCGACGCCGAGGTCAAGGGTGCGGCGCGTGACCCCATCTTCGCGCTCGAGCGGATGGTGACGGTCATCGCCACCCGTGAGCCGTTCGGGGGATAAGCCCCTGCGCGAAAGCAGAAAGCCCGCCTCACGAGGAGACGGGCTTTCCGGAAGTCAGAAGCTCAGAGAGCGGAGACCTGCTTGGCGATCGCCGACTTGCGGTTCGACGCCTGGTTCTTGTGCAGGACACCCTTGCTGACGGCCTTGTCGAGCTTGACCGAGGCCTTCTTCAGGTTCTTCTCGGCGGCGGCCTTGTCGCCGGCGGCGACGGCCGCGCGGGTCTGGCGGACGAGAGTCTTCAGCTCGCTCTTCACGGCCTTGTTGCGCTCGTGAGCCTTCTCGTTGGTCTTGTTGCGCTTGATCTGCGACTTGATGTTTGCCACGTGTGGACGCTTTCTGTACAGGAGTTATTCGGAGTGCCGGCAGCAGAAGAGGGCTGCTGCACGGCGGTCGTGAGGGAAGAACCCACACGCAAGCCAAGAGTCGAGTCTACCAGTACCGGGTGGGATCGTGCGAAACGACATCGCCCAGGCGAGACGCCGTCGCGCGGAAGGCGGGACCGGGTGCAGAATCATCCACAACGACGACGACGTCAGGAGCCCGATGACCCCCCTCAGCACCGACCCGACCGCGCGTGCGCGGCTGCGCTGGTCCGCCGCCACCTCGTCCGTCCAGATCGAGGGTTCCCGTCGTGCCGACGGCGCTGGACGGTCGATCTGGGACGACGAGATCGCCAAGCCCGGACGCATCCGGGACGGCTCGACCGCGGAACCGGCGTGCGACAGCTATCGCCGTGTGGAGGATGACGTCGCCCTGGCAGCCGGACTCGGGCTCGATCGCTACCGGTTCTCGATCCCGTGGGCGCGCGTGCAGCCGGACGGTCACGGACCCGGGAACGTCCCAGCGCTGGACCACTACGCCCGCGTCGTCGATGGTCTGCTGGCGGCCGGTGTCACCCCGTTCCCGACCCTCTATCACTGGGAGCTGCCGAGCGCGGTCGAGGCCGACGGTGGCTGGCTCGCCCGCGACACCGCCGAGCGCTTCGGCGAGTACGCCGCCCTCGTCGCCGCCCGTCTCGGTGACCGGGTGTCCTCGTGGTACACGCTGAACGAGCCCGCCATGACGACGCTGCAGGGCTACGCGGTCGGGGCACTCGCGCCGGGGAGACAGGTCCTCTTCGGTGCGCTTCCGACCGTGCACCACCAGCTGCTCGCCCATTCCCGAGCCGCCGAGGCGCTGCATGCCAGAGGCGCGGCGAGCGTCGGTCTCGTCAACAACCACACCTGGGTCCTGCCGCTGCGGGACACCGAGGAGGATCGCACCGCTGCCGCGGTGTACGACCTCCTGCACAACCGGTTGTTCAGCGAGCCTCTGCTGTCCGGGACGACACCGGACCTGGAGGCACTCGGACTCCCGCCGCTGCCCATCCTCGGCGACGACCTCGCCCGCATCGCGGGATCGATCGACTTCTACGGGGTGAACTTCTACAACCCGACGACCGTCACCGCCGGTACTCCGGATGCCGACATCCCGTTCGAGATCGTGCCCACGCCCGGAGTCCCCGTCACCGGGTTCGGACCGGAGTGGCCGATCATGCCGTCCGCCCTGCGCGACCTCCTCATCGATCTGCACCGACGACACCCGGACATGCCACCGATCATCATCGGGGAGAACGGAGCGTCCTTCCCCGAACCCGACCTCGCCGGTGCCGTCGAGGATGCCGACCGGATCGCCTACCTCTCCGCGCACATCGACGCGGTGGGCGAGGCCCTCGATGCCGGCGTCCCGGTCGAGGAGTACACGGTCTGGTCCCTGCTCGACAACTGGGAATGGACGGACGGCTACACTCAGCGGTTCGGTCTCGTGCACGTGGACTTCTCGTCGGGGGAGCGCGCTCCGAAGGCTTCCTACGGGTGGTACCGCGACCTCGTCGCCGGCGCTCGTGAGGCCAGGGACGCCGCGGCGGCACGGGCATGACCGGTACCCCGGGCCTCGTCGCCCGCCGCGCCGGTCTTCGCTGGATGTCGCTGTTCACGCTCGCCTGGCTCGCCATCTGGACCGTCCAGCTCACCCCGGTCCAGCTCCTTCTCCCGCTGCAGCTCGACACTCCGGAGGACGACTGGATCCGCGGCGTCGTCTCCTCCGGGATCGTGCTCGGAGTGGGTGGTCTCGCCGGCGTCGTCGCCGGGCCGCTCGCCGGGGCGCTCTCGGATCGAGCCCGCGCCGGCGCGCACCGGCGGCGGCCATGGGCTCTGGGAGGGGTCGCGCTCACGGCCGTCTGTCTCGTCCTCACCGGGTTCGCCGAGGGCCCATGGGCAGTCGGCGCCGGCTGGGTCGGCGTCTCGATCGGCGTCGCCGTCTCCTCCGCCGCGTTCACCGCGCTCATCGCCGACCAGCTCCCGACGACGCAGCGCGGTGCCGCGTCCGCCGCGGTCGGGTCGAGCCAGGCGGTCGGGATCGTGCTGGGGGTCGGGCTCGTCGTGCTGCTGGGCCTCGACATCGTCGCCGGGTATCTGCTCCTCGCCGGCATCATCGCGGTGGTCGGGGTCGCGGCGGCGCTGCTGCTGCCGGACCCGCCGAGCACGGAGGCGCTGCGTCCTCAGCGCATCGGGCGGCCCCGCCTGGCGTCGCTCCGCGACCGCGACTTCGCCTGGATGCTCTCCGGACGACTCGTCACCAACATCGGCAACGCCCTCGGCACGGCGCTGTTCCTCTTCTTCCTCCTCCACGGCCTCGGACAGGAGAGCACGACCGCACAGGACAACCTCCTCCTGCTGATCGTCGTCTACACGGTCTTCGTGGTGCTCGCCTCCGTGATCACCGGAATCGTCTCCGACCGCACCGGGGAGCGGCGCCGGCTCGCCGTGGGGGCCACGGTCGTGCAGGCGGCGTCGGGCGTGGTGATCGTGGCCGTGCCCACCTTCGAGATGACGATGGTGGCCGCCGCGCTCATGGGTCTCGGCTACGGCGCCTTCTCGACGGTGGGCCTCGCGTTCGCAGCCGATCTGCTGCCCGATGAGCAGGATCACGCGCGCGACCTCGGCATCGTGAACGTGACCGCCGCCCTCGGACAACTCATCGGGCCCGTGCTCGGGGCGGGGCTCGTCGCCCTGGCCGGCGGGTTCTGGCTCGTCTTCCTGGCGGCGGCCATCCTGTCGCTCGTCGGGGGAGCGCTGACCGCTGCCGCGCGGCCGCGGGTGTCCTCAGCGTGACGCCGCGCGCTCCTCGATCGTCGCGATCGCGAGGGCGAGGACGGCGTTGAACACCCGCGGACGCATGGCGGTGAGCAGGTGCGTGGTCCGCGGCACGACCATGAGCTCCGCCTGCGGGGCCAGGCGCCGGAACAGAGGCTCGTTCAGCCGGAGCTGATCGTACTGGCCGTTCACGAACCAGAGCGGCACCTGGATGCGGGGGACCGCGGCGGCGACGTCCAGGGCGGCGAGGCTGCGGAGCGTCTGGTCCTGGACGTCCAGCGCATATCCTCCGGCGGAGAAGTCGCCACGGTTCTCCTCGGGGATCGTCGCGGCGAGCATCCGCTGCGTCAGCCACATGCCGCGGTCCGGCAGGGAGTCGACGGCCCGGGCGAACAGCCGATAGGCACGCAGCCCGGGGCCGCGGGGGAGCGACGTGCACGCGGCGGCGACGAGTCCGTCGACAGGGGGAGGCTCGGCCCCGCCGGTGTACGCGAGGGAGAGCAGCCCGCCCATCGAGTGGCCGACCAGCAGGACGGGGCCCTTCTCCGCGGCGGCGCGGACGGCCGCGTCGATCGTGTGCAGCGCCTCGTGGAGCGTGAAGTCCTCGTCCATCCGGCTGCCGTGGCCGGGGAGGTCGACGGCGGTGACGGGGTGCCCGTGCGCCTCCAGGTACTCGACCTGCGACCGCCACATCGTGGCGGACGTGCGGATGCCGTGCACGAGGACGGTGTGGACGGTCACGCTTTCAGCATAAGGAAAGCGGGGCCGGTGGATGGACCACCGACCCCGCTTCGACACGAGATGTGTCAGAGGATGTTACTTCTCCCAGCCGACGTTCTCGACCGGCGTGACACCGAACAGGTCGAGACCGACGTAGGGCTCCGGCGTGAGGTTCGCCAGGCCGTTCTTGACCACGTAGATCGAGGGGCCGCTGTACAGCGGGATGACGCCCCAGGTCTCTTCGACGATCTTCGGCTCGAGCTCCATCGCCGCGGTGGTCCAGGACTCCGCGTCCTTCTGGCTCTCGACATCGTCAGCGATCTGCTTGTCGATCTCCGGGGTGCCGGTGCTCGACAGGTTCAGCTGGCTGTCCGAGCAGTAGAGCTGGCAGAACCACGCCGGACCGAACGGGTCGGAGTCCGTGAAGCGCAGCGACACGGCGTCCCAGTTCTTCGACGTCAGGTCGTTGGAGAAGTCGGCCGAAGCGCGGACATCGATCTTGAGGTCGATGCCGATCTCCTTCTGCTGCGCCTGCAGCGACTTCGCGAGCGCCTCGAGCGTCGGGTCCTCGCCGAAGACCGGGAAGGTGACGGAGAGCTTCTCGCCGTCCTTCTCGCGGATGCCGTCCTCGCCCTCGGTCCAGCCGGCGTCGTCGAGCAGCTTCTTGGCCGCGTCGACGTCGTGCTTCAGACCGGCGGTGGCGAACGAGTCCTCGTAGCCGTCCTGGAACGAGTACAGGTTCAGCGAACCGGCGACCGGCTCCTCATAGCCGAGGCCGTTCCACGCGATCTGCTTCTGCTGGTCGATGTTCACGCCCAGGAAGAAGGCCTTGCGCACGTCGATGTCCTCGAACTGCGGCTTGTCGGCGTCGACCATGAGGATCGTCTTGGCGGTCTGCTGGGCGCGACGGACGGTGGTGTCCTCGACGTCCTGAACCTGCTTCAGGCGGTCGTTGGTGTTGGCGCCCACCATGTCGATCTCGCCGTTCTTGAAGGCGTTGACCGCGGCGTCCGGCTCCATGGCCGTGAAGGTCACCGAGTCGAGCAGCGGCGCGTCGCCCCACCACTCGGGGTTCGGCTTGAACGAGACGAAGCCGCCGTTGGCGTCGAACGTGTCGACGGTGTACGGGCCGGCGCCCCACTCCGGGTGCATGTTGCCGATGAAGCCCTCGTTGAAGACGGCCGGGTCGGCGACAGCCGGGTGCAGCACGCCGCCCGTGAGGAACGCCATGGACGGCCAGGCGTAGACGCCGTCGAAGGTCACGACGGCGGTCTTTGCCGTGTCACCCTGCTCGACGGACTTGATCTGCTTGTAGCCGTCGGTCGCGTTGGGGGTGAAGCCCTCTTCGTAGGAGCGGTTGGCCTTCCACGTCGCGTCGACAGCGGTCCAGTCCATGTCCGTGCCGTCGTTGAAGTGCGCCTCGTCCGTGAACGTGAAGGTGATGGTGGTGTTGCCATCCTCCTCGCCGATCTCGTACGCGTCGAGGTAGGCGTCGTTCTTCGTGACCTCGCCCTCCGGCGAGACCAGGAGGATCTGCGGCATGTACCACGACCACAGGCGGACCGTGTCGGCACTGCCGTCGCCGTTGAAGGCGTTCAGCTGCTCCGGGATCTCGTTGATGGGGAAGTTGACCTCGCCACCCTCCTGGAGGTTGCTGCGGTCCTGCGGGTTGTAGTCGGCGGTCTTGGTCTCGACCTTGTCGCCGTTGTCCCCGCCGCCGTTGTTCCCGGAGCCGCTCGCGCAGCCCGCGAGGGCGAGTGCGAGGACGCCGCCGATAGCGACCGCCCCCAGCAACTTCTTGTTCTTCATGGTGCTCCTTTCGCCTTTCGGCGTTTCATAAAGGGAAGACTAGTTCGCGCTTTATCCCGGTACACCGCCCCGCGGTGAATGCTGCCTAACTGTTATCGGACGGTGACCAGGAACGCGGACGCTGCCACCGGATCAGACTGTGGCGGGCTTCGTCGACATCGTGTCGGCGTCGAAGACGACACGCTGACGCGTGCGCTCGATGTCGGGATCGGGCACCGGGATCGCTGAGAGCAGCGCCTTGGTGTAGGGGTGCTGCGGATCGTCGAAGACCTGATCGACGTCGCCGTGCTCCACGAACTCACCGAGATACATCACGGCCACGCGGTCCGCGATGTGACGCACCACCGAGAGGTCGTGCGCGACGAAGAGGTAGGAGAGGCCGAGCTTGGTCTTGAGCTCGTCGAGCAGGTTGATCACGCCGGCCTGGATCGACACGTCGAGCGCGGAGACCGGCTCGTCGAGCACGACGATCTTCGGATTCGTCGACAGCGCGCGGGCGATGCCGATGCGCTGCCGCTGTCCACCCGAGAACGCCTGCGGGAACCGGTCGCTGTGGGCGGGATTGAGCCCGACGAGGTCCATGAGCTCGTCCACGCGCCGGTGCGCCTCCTCCTTGGGAGTGCCGATCGCGAACAGCGGCTCCGAGATGATGTCGGCGACCGTCATACGCGGGTCCAGGGCGCCCATCGGGTCCTGGAACACGATCTGGATATCGCGACGGAGCGCGCGCTCGACCTTGCGGCTGTGGATGTCGTTGACGCTCGTGCCGGCGATGACGATGTCGCCCTCGGTCTGCTTGACCATGTCCATGATCTGCAGCAGCGTCGTCGTCTTGCCGGAGCCCGACTCGCCGACGATGGCCATCGTCTCGCCCTCGCGCACGTCGAAGCTGATGCCCTTGATCGCCTGGACCTCGCCGACCTTGCGCTTCAGGAACGCGCCCTTGATCAGGGGGAAGGTCTTGCGCAGGTTCTTGACCTCGAGCGTGATCGGCCGCTCCTCGCGGGGCATCCGGGTCAGGTCGCTCTCCGGCACCGGGCGGACCGGGTACACGGGCAGGCCGCCGAGGAGGCCGCCGTCCTCGATCTCGTGCGCGCGGATGCAGGCTGCCTGATGCAGGTCGCCCGAGCCCGTCGGCACGGGGAGCAGCTCGGGCTCCTTGGTGCGGCAGGCGTCCATGACGATCGGACACCGATCGGCGAAGGGGCAGGCATCCGGCAGGTTGATGAGCAGCGGCGGGTTGCCCTTGATCGGGGTGAGCGGTTCCTTCTCCGCCTTGTCCACGCGCGGGATGGCGCCGAGCAGACCGATCGAGTACGGCATGCGGGTCTTGTGGAACAGCTCGCGCACCGGGGCGTGCTCGACGGGCTTGCCGGCATACATGACGAGCACGTCGTCGGCGGTGCGCGCGACCACGCCCATGTCGTGCGTGATCATGATCACGGCGGCGCCGGTCTCGTCCTGCGCCTTCTCGATGAGGTCCAGGATCTGGGCCTGGATCGTCACGTCGAGTGCGGTGGTGGGCTCGTCGCAGATGATGAGCTTGGGATCGTTGGCCATCGCGATCGCGATGACGACGCGCTGGCGCATACCGCCGGAGAACTCGTGCGGGAAGGACTTCATCCGGCGCTCGGGCTCCGTGATGCCGACGAGCTTGAGCAGCTCGACGGACCGGTCCCAGGCGTCCTTCTTGGACAGTCCCCGATGGACCGTGAGGGCCTCGATGAGCTGGTCGCCGACGGTGTAGACCGGTGTGAGCGAGGTCAGCGGGTCCTGGAAGACCATCGACATGCCGTTGCCGCGGATGACCGACAACTGCTTGTCGTTCATGCCGACGAGTTCCTTCCCGTCATACATGATCGAGCCGGTGACCTTGGCGTTCTCGTCGAGGAGGCCCATGATGGCGAGCGACGTCACGGACTTGCCGGAGCCGGACTCGCCGACGATGCCGAGGGTCTTCCCGGCTTCGAGGTCGAAGGAGACACCGCGGACGGCGTCGACGCGGCCGGCCTCGGAGGCGAAGCTGACCTTGAGGTCACGGACGGAGAGGACGTTGGTCATGCGCGGCCTCCTGCAGCCGAAGTGGGGTCGAGGGCGTCGCGCAGGCCGTCGGCGATCAGCGCCATCGACACGGTGAGCAGGGTCAGCGCCGCCGCCGGGAAGTAGAAGAGCCAGGGCGACGTGGTGAGCGAGCTCGAACCGGCGCCGATGAGGGCACCGAGCGACACGTCGGGGATCTTGACGCCGAACCCGAGGAAGGACAGGCCGGTCTCCGTCACGACGGCGTTGACGACGCCGAGGGTGAAGTTGATGACGAGGAGCGAGCCGATGTTGGGCAGCAGGTGGCGGAGCACGATGCGCATGCCGCCGACGCCCATGTAGCGGGCGGCACTGACGTACTCGCGCTCCCGCAGCGACAGGGCCATCGTCCAGATGACACGGGCAGGGAAGTACCACCCGATCACGAAGATCATGATGAGCGCGATGACGCGCCAGTCGCCGCCGGCCTTGTTGGAGATCATCGCGAGGATGAGGAAGCTCGGGATCACCATCATGAAGTGGATCACGAGGAGGGAGATCCGCTCGGTCCAGCCGCCGAAGTAGGCCGCCGCCGTCCCGACGAGGGCCGACACGATCGTGACGCCGACGGAGACGGTGATGGCGATCATGAGCGACCGCTGCAGACCGACGGCGACCTGGGCGAAGAGGTCGTTGCCGGCGTTGTTCGTGCCGAACCAGTGTTCCGCCGACGGGGGAGAACTGAGGTTCAGGAAGTCGAGTTCGATGTGGTCGTACCGGGCGATGAGCGGCCCGAAGATGGCGAAGAGGACCAGGAGCACGAAGATCACGAGGCCGATGAGGGCCCCGCGGTTGCGGGAGAAGCGCCGCCAGTACAGCGTCCACTTCGACAACCGCTTGGTCGCGACGCGCGTCGTCTCGGGACCGGCCGTTTCCGGCTCGGGATGGATGGTCGGGTCGAGCATGTCGGTGCTCATGTCAGCTCACTCTCACGCGCGGGTCGAGGACGACGACGGCGATGTCGGCGAGGATGGCGCCGATCGCCGTGAGGACCGCACCGAAGGCGGCGATCGCGACGGTTCCGTGGATGTCGTTCTTGGTGATGGTCTCGATGAAGTACCGGCCCATGCCGTTCCACGCGAAGATCGTCTCGGTCAGCACCGCTCCGGTGAAGATCGCGGGGATCGTGAAGGCGACCTGCGTGGCGACGGGGATGAGCGACGTCCGAAGTGCGTGCTTCCGGATGGCCTGCTGCTTGGTCAGGCCCTTCGCGCGGGCCGTGCGGACGTAGTCGGCGTTGATGTTGTCCAGGAGGAGCGATCGCTGCAGGAAGTGGATGCTGGCGTAGCCGGTGAGCACCAGCGCGATCGTCGGCAGCGTCAGGTGTTGCAACACGTCTATGAGCGTGGGGAAGAAACCCTCGACGCCTTGGCTCGCGTTGCCGGTCACGTAGAAGATGCGGGTGCCGGTGGCGTTGTTCAGGCCGATCGCGAGGAGGACGATCGCGAAGGCCGCGACGACGATCGGGATGTTGAGCGTGATGATGCTCGTGGCCTGGCCGATGCGGTCGGCGAGCTTGTACTGCCGAGACGCGGTGTAGACGCCGAGCGCGATGCCGAGGACCGTCGTGAGGATCGTCGCCCCGAGGACGAGCTCTGCGCTGACCCACATGCGGTAGGCGACCTGCTCGTTGACGGAACCGCCGGTCGGGCTCACGCCCCAGTCCCAGCGGAGGAGGATGCCGGTGAACCAGGTCCACCACCGCTCGATGAGCGGGACGGTGTCGCTCAGGTTGCGGGGAGCGAGGGTGTTCACGATCTGCTCTTCGGTGAGCGGAGGGCGACGACCCACATAGTTGCTGCGCGGATCGAGGAAGCCCCACGCGAGGAAGTAGGTGAGGTTCGTCGCGACCACGATCATGAGCAGCCAGCCGAGGGCACGGCGCGCGAGGTACTTGATCAAGGGGGATTTGTCTTTCTCTTCTCCAGACGCGCTCGGGGTCTGCCGACGCAACGCTGAGCCGGGCGGATGATCGGGTGTCATCCGCCGTTCCGCGCGACGCGACAGCCCTCACGGAGTCTGTGACGGAGTCGTATCGCTTACGGGATCCGGTGTCACGGATTGATCCCGGGCAACTTCGGGAGACTATCACCGATACGCCCGAATGGGGATTATGAGAGCCCTCACCGTACAATCGACGGGACATGTCCCCACGCGCTCTCACCCCTCTTCAGCCTGCCGCGACGCCGGCTGCGCAGATCCGCAATTTCTGCATCATCGCCCACATCGACCACGGCAAGTCGACCCTGGCCGACCGCATGCTCCAGATCACTGGCGTGGTCGCGGAGCGGGACATGCGTGCCCAGTACCTCGACCGCATGGACATCGAGCGTGAGCGCGGCATCACGATCAAGAGCCAGGCGGTGCGGATGCCCTGGGCGCTCGCCCAGGCGCAGGGGGCCGACGAGGTCTTCGCGCTCAACATGATCGACACACCGGGTCACGTGGACTTCACGTATGAGGTGTCGCGGTCGCTGGCGGCATGCGAGGGAGCCATCCTCCTCGTCGACGCGGCGCAGGGCATCGAGGCCCAGACGCTCGCCAACCTCTACCTCGCGCTGGAGAACGACCTCCACATCATCCCCGTCCTCAACAAGATCGACCTCCCGGCCGCCGATCCCGAGAAGTACGCGAAGGAGCTCGCCTCGCTCATCGGCGGCAAGCCCGAGGATGTGCTGCGGGTCTCCGGGAAGACCGGTATGGGCGTGGAGGAGCTGCTCGATCGGATCGTCGAGGAGATCCCGGCGCCCGTGGGCGACGCGGAGGCCCCGGCCCGCGCGATGATCTTCGACTCCGTCTACGACGCCTACCGCGGCGTCGTCACCTACGTGCGGATGGTCGACGGCAGCCTCTCGCCCCGCGAGCGGATCCAGATGATGTCCACGGGCGCGAACCACGAGGCCCTCGAGGTCGGCGTGTCGAGCCCGGAGCCCACTCCCACCAAGGGTCTCGGCGTCGGCGAGGTGGGCTACCTCATCACCGGCGTGAAGGACGTGCGTCAGTCGAAGGTCGGCGACACGATCACGAACGCCCGCAAGCCCGCGGCGGAAGCTCTTCCCGGCTACACGGACCCCAAGCCGATGGTCTTCTCGGGTATCTACCCGATCGACGGCAGCGACTACGCGGAACTGCGCGAGGCGCTCGACAAGCTGAAGCTCTCCGACGCCTCGCTGCAGTACGAGCCGGAGACCTCTGTGGCTCTCGGGTTCGGATTCCGCTGCGGCTTCCTCGGCCTGCTGCACCTGGAGATCGTGACCGAGCGCCTCGCGCGGGAGTTCGGCCTCGACCTCATCACCACCGCGCCGAGCGTGATCTACGAGGTGCTCACGAGCGACACCGGCGAGACCGTCACCGTCACGAACCCGAGCGAGTACCCCGATGGGCGCATCGGCTCGGTGTCGGAGCCCATGGTCAAGGCAGCCATCCTGTTGCCCAAGGACTACGTCGGCACCGTCATGGAGCTGTGCCAGTCGCGACGTGGCACGTTGCTCGGCATGGAGTACTTCTCCGAGGAGCGCGTCGAGCTGCGCTACAACATGCCGCTCGGCGAGATCGTGTTCGACTTCTTCGACCAGCTCAAGTCCAAGACGCAGGGCTACGCCTCCCTGGATTACGAGCCCTCGGGGCAGCAGGAGGCCGACCTCGTCAAGGTCGACATCCTGCTCCAGGGCGAGAAGGTCGACGCGTTCAGCTCGATCGTGCACCGTGACAAGGCGTACGCCTACGGCACGATGATGGCGGAGCGGCTGCGCAAGCTCATCCCTCGCCAGCAGTTCGAGGTGCCGATCCAGGCCGCGATCGGTGCCCGCATCATCGCTCGCGAGACGATCCGCGCGATCCGCAAGGACGTGCTCGCGAAGTGCTACGGCGGTGACATCACCCGTAAGCGCAAACTCCTCGAGAAGCAGAAGGAGGGGAAGAAGCGCATGAAGATGGTGGGCCGCGTCGAGGTCCCCCAGGAGGCGTTCATCGCCGCTCTCTCCGGCGACGTCGAGACCAAGGACAATAAGTAGCCTCGGTTCTTCCGGGCCGCCCGCGCTGGGTCGCTGAGCTCGTCGAAGCGCGCGGTTCTCAGGGGCGGTCCACGCTGGGTCGCTGAGCTTGTCGAAGCGCACTGTACGAGGTCGACAACGACGGAAGGTTCTCCCACCGGCCCTCGATCAGCGCCATCTTCTTCCGACGGCTCCACCCCTGGATCTGCTTCTCCCGGAAGAAGGCAGCGTCGACGGTGTCGAAGTGCTCCGCGTACACAAGTGAGACCGGTCTCCGGCGCCGCGTATGACTGGCGGAGAAGGCGTCGTCGTGGTTGTGCTCCCAGACGCGGGCTTCGAGGTCACCGTTCGTGATGCCCGTGTAGAAACTGCCGTCTGCGCATTCGAGGATGTAGGTCCATGGCATCGGGCCATCATGGTGGAGGTGCGTGCGGCTTGGCCGGGGCGTGCGGAGATCCCTTCGACAAGCTCAGGGACCCAGCGGTGTGGAGGAGCCCTTCGACAGGCTCAGGGACCCACCCTTCGACACGCTCAGGGATCCAGCCCATCGACAGGCTCAGGGACCCAGCATCATCCGGGGGATGTGACGGCGTGCGGCGCGGGGGGTGTTCGCTCAGGGAACCCGAAGTAGGCTGGAACTCATGCGGCGCGGGACTTTCCGAGACGACACGGTGGACTATGCGGCCGTGGGTGCGACCCACGCCCCCGATCTGATGCAGTACCCGCCGGAGCGCAGTATCCCGGCGGAGGAATCCTGGCGCATCGGCAGCGGTGAGGAGCGTTTCCAGACGGCCGGGGAAGCCCTGCTCTCGTGGACCGCGCAGCGCGCCGCCGGGCTCTCCGTGGAAGACGTCCGTCCTGCTCCCGGTCCGGCGTACGCGGGCGTGAGCTTCGACGCCGAAGGGAACCCGATCGCGCCGAGCAAGCGCGACGTGGAGCCGCGGTACGACGCGGAGGGGATGCCCTTCGTGGGCGCGGGAATGACGCTGCACCTGCGCGGCCGTGTCGGTGGCATGCGCGCCGATTCGGAACTGCGGGTGATCTCCGTCACCGAGGAGACCCGCCGGATCGGCTTCGTGCTGGGCACGGTGGGCGGATCCGTGGTCCGCGGCGAGGAGTCGTTCGATGTGGACTGGCGTGAGGACAACGACGAGGTGTGGTTCACCGTCCGCGCCTTCGACGCCCCGAACACGCTGCTCTACCGCCTCGTCCCCGCCCTCATGAAGCGCCGCCGTCGCGAGCTCTTCGCGCGCTACCTCCGCGCGATCTCCCCGCTCTACGCGACCCCGGTGTGATGGCGGGACCGCTTCCGCTCGGGGATCCGGCGCCGCCGGACGGGCGACTCCCCGCCGACCTCCCGATCTCCGCGGAGACGCCGTTCTCCGCCTACCTCCACATCCCGTTCTGCCGGGTGCGCTGCGGCTACTGCGACTTCAACACGTACACGTCCGGCGAGCTCCGCGGGGCGAAGCAGGAGGACTACGCGTCCACCCTCATCGGCGAGATCGCCCTCGCCCGCACCGTGCTGGAGGACGCCGGAGCGCTGCGGCCGATGGACACGGTGTTCTTCGGTGGCGGCACACCCACGCTGCTGCCGGCAGGCGATCTGGCGCGGATGCTGGGAGCGGCCACCGCGGCGTTCGGGCTCGCTCCGGGTGCCGAGGTGACGGTCGAGGCCAATCCCGACACGGTGACGCCGGAGGTCGCGCGCATCCTCGCAGAGGCGGGGGTCACGAGACTCTCCGTCGGCATGCAGTCGGCCGTCCCGCACGTGCTCGCCGCGCTCGATCGGACGCATCGGCCCGAGAACGTGCGCACCGCGGTCGCCGCCGCGAAGGACGCGGGCCTCGCCGTCAGCGTCGACCTCATCTACGGCGCGCCGGGGGAATCGCTCGCGGATTGGGAAGCATCCCTGGACGCCGCGCTCGCCCTGGAGTCCGACCACATCTCCGCGTACGCGCTCATCATCGAAGACGGCACGAAGCTCGCGCGGCAGATCCGTCGTGGCGAGGTGCCGACACCGGACGACGACCTGCAGGCGGACATGTACGAGATGGCGGACGAGCGCCTCGCCGCCGCCGGGTTCGAGTGGTACGAGGTCAGCAACTGGGCCCGCAGCGAAGGGCAGCGGTCGCGGCACAACCTCGCATACTGGCGGGGGAGCGACTGGTGGGGCTTCGGCCCCGGGGCGCACAGCCACGTGGCCGGGCTCCGGTGGTGGAACGTCAAGCACCCGGCGGCCTACGCACAGCGGCTGGCCGCCTCATCCTCGCCGGCGGCAGGTCGCGAACGTCCCGACCAGGAGGCGCAGACGCTCGAGCGCATCCTCCTCCTCAGCCGCATCCGCGAAGGGATCGCGGTGACGGACGTCCCGGAGCGGAACAGGGACCGCGTCGCCGGGCTCATCGCCGACGGCCTGATCGATGCGCCGGCGGCGATCCGGGGTCGCGTGCAGCTCACGCTGCGCGGACGTCTCCTCGCCGACGCGGTGGTGCGTGAGCTGACGGACTGAGCGACGCCGCCCGGGCCGTCCCGCCTTCGGAGAACTCCCGATCGCAGGAGGTAGGATTGGCACTCAGGGCGGCAGAGTGCCAGCATCCGGTCGGCGGGAAGGGGAACCCATGGTCACAGAGCGAGGGCTGCAGGTTCTCCGCGCGATCGTGCAGGACTACGTCGAGACGCACGAGCCCGTGGGCAGCCGTTCCATCGTCGACCGCCATTCCTTCGGCGTCTCGGCCGCGACGATCCGCAACGACATGGCGCAGCTGGAGGACGAAGAGCTGATCACGGCTCCGCACACGTCGTCCGGGCGCGTCCCCACGGACAAGGGCTACCGGGTGTTCGTGAATCACCTCGCCCAGCTCCGACCGCTCTCCACCGCGCAGCGCTCGGCCATCGAGTCGTTCCTCGCCGATCCGGCCGACCTCGACGATCTGATGGTCCGTACTGTCCGCGTGCTCACGCAACTCACCGGACAGGTCGCGCTGGCCCAGTACCCGTCGTTCGCCCGGGCCCACGTGACGCACGTCGAACTCGTGACGCTCGCTCCCAACCGGCTCCTCACGGTCCTGGTCACGGATGCCGGCGGGGTATCACAGCGGATCACCGCGCTGCCGGACACGATCGACGAAGCGGACCTCGCGGTGCTGCGCGCTCGACTGTCCGCCCTCGTCACCGGGCAGGCGATCGCGGCGGCTTCCGACCGCCTGCAGGCACTCCTCGCCACGGAGGAGACCCCCCAGGACCGCGTTCTCCGCGCCGTCGCCGGAGTCGTGATCGACGAGCTCGGCGGCTTCCGGCAGGAGCGGCTCGTGATGGCGGGCGCGGCGACCCTGGCGCGACGGGAACAGGACTTCCGCGGCAGCATCCACCCCCTCCTCGAGGCTATCGAGGAGCAGGTCACGCTGCTGCGGCTGATGAGCGAGATGGTGCCGGACGAGCACGGCCTCGCGGCGAGCATCGGCACCGAGAACGCCTCCTTCGGGCTCGGCGAGGCGTCGATCGTGGCCAGCAACTACGCGGCACCCTCAGGGACCGCGCGGGTCGGTGTCATGGGACCGACCCGGATGGACTATCCGAGCAACCTCGCAGCGGCACGGGCGGTCGCCCGCTACCTGTCGCGGATGCTCGACGATGACGAGGCCGGCCGCTGAGGCGGCCCCACGGAAAACACGCGCAGAAAGGCGATTGTGGCGGACCACTACGAGGTTCTCGGGGTGTCCCGGGACGCTTCCACCGACGAGATCAAGAAGGCGTATCGGCGCCTGGCACGGCAGCTCCACCCGGACGTGAACCCGGGCGAGGAGGCCGCAGAGAAGTTCAAGCTGGTCACGCACGCCTACGACGTGCTCAGCGACGAGGAGTCGCGCCGCCGCTACGACATGGGCGGCGGTGACGGCGCGAACAACTTCGGCGGCTTCGGCGGCTTCGGCGACATCTTCGAGACGTTCTTCGGCGCGTCCCAGGGCGGCGGGCGCGGTGCTCGTCCCCGGTCACGACGGGAGCGCGGGCAGGATGCCCTGGTCCGGGTCACCCTCGACCTGGGGGACGTGGTCTTCGGTGCGCACCGCGACATCGAGGTGGACACGGCTGTGCTCTGCGAGACCTGTCAGGGCTCGTGCTGCCAGGAGGGCACGTCGCCCGTCACCTGCGACATCTGCGGTGGCACCGGCCACGTGCAGCGTCAGGTGCGCAGCCTGCTCGGCAACGTCGTCACCTCTCAGCCCTGCGGCACCTGCGAGGGCTACGGCACGACCATCCCGTACCCCTGTGGCACCTGCGGCGGTCAGGGACGCGTCCGGTCGCGCCGCACGGTGTCCCTCGACATCCCGGCGGGCGTCGAGACCGGCCTGCGGCTGCAGCTCCCGGGTTCCGGCGAGGTCGGTCGCGCCGGTGGCCCGAACGGCGACCTGTACGTCGAGGTGACGGTCAACCCGCACCCCGCGTTCAGTCGGGACGGCGACGACCTGCTCGCCACGCTCGAGGTGTCCATGACCGACGCCATCCTGGGCACCGAGACCTCGATCGAGGGGCTCGACGGTGAGGTCGACCTGGAGATCCGCGCGGGCGTGCAGTCCGGCGACGTGCTGACCATCAAGGGACGGGGCATCACGCCGCTGCGCGGCACCCAGCGTGGCGATCTCCGCGTCGGTGTGCAGGTGGTCACCCCCACCAAGCTCGATTCCGCGCAGCGCAAGCTCATCGAGGACTTCGCGAAGAAGAACAAGGCGCCGGGCCCGCAGCTCGCGCAGTTCCAGCAGGGCCTGTTCTCCAAGCTGCGCGACCGGTTCCGTACCCACTGATCGTGGCGCTGCACTTCCTCGTCGAGTCCGCGGGTGACGCCGCGGTGGGCGGTCTCGTGTCGCTGACGGGCGCCGAGGCCAAGCATGCGGCCGTCGTCCGGCGTCTCCGCGTCGGCGAGGCGGTCACCGTCGGCGACGGCCGAGGCGTCTGGCTGGCGGGGGTCGCCGAGGAGGTGTCGCCGTCGCGCGTCGATGTGCGGATCGCCGAGCGCGTCGAGCACGAGCCGGCCAACCCGCGTCTCGTGCTCGTCCAGGCGCTCGCAAAGGGCGACCGCGATGAGCTCGCGGTGCAGGCGGCATGCGAGCTGGGGGTCGACGAGATCGTGCCCTGGCAGGCAGGCCGGAGCGTGTCGCGCTGGGAGGGTCCGAAGGCGGCGAAGGGACGCGAGCGCTGGGCGACGATCGTCCGCGAGGCGGCCAAGCAGGCGCACCGGACCTGGGTGCCCGAGGTGGCCGCCCCCGAGTCGACCGCACAGCTCGCGGCGCGCGCGGCGACGCAGCGGGTGCTGCTGCTCGACCCGACCGCTCCGGCCCGGCTCTCCACGCTCGTTCCCGACGACCGTGACCTCGTGCTCGTGGTGGGTCCGGAGGGCGGGATCGCTCCGGAGGAGCTCGAGAAGATCACGGCGGCCGGCGCTGAGCGCGTCCTGCTCGGCGACACCGTGTTGCGCACCTCCACTGCGGGACCTGCCGCCATCGCCGTGCTCTCGGTGGCCCTCGGCCGCTGGTGACCGGTCGCGGCCCGCGTCCCCCCAGTAAGCTGAGAGCATGAGCGAACCCTCGATCTTCACGCGCATCCTCACCGGGGACATCCCAGGGGAGATCCTGCTCGACACCGGTCGCGTCTTCGCGATCCGCGACATCGATCCACAGGCGCCGCTCCATGTACTCGTCATCCCGAAGACCGAGGAGTACCGCGACGTGACCGCACTCGCAGCCGGGGATCCCGAGCTGCTGGCGGAGATGGTCGCCGCCGCCAAGCGCATCGCCGAGGAGCACGCCAACGGCGAGTACCGCCTCATCTTCAACAACGGCGCGAGTGTCGCGCAGTCCGTCTTCCACGTGCACGCCCATGTGCTCGGCAACCTCGAGGAGAACAAGCTCGTTGGCTTCTGACGATCAGGAAACCGTCACCGAAAGGCTCTACGCCGACGGTGTCGCGATGGTGCAGCTGCTCGGTCCCCAGGACCGGCTGCTGCGGATGCTGGAGCGGGAGCACCGCGACGTGCAGGTGCTCGTCCGCGGCAACGAGATCACGCTCACGGGTGAGCGCGAGGCCGTCGCCAAGGCCAAGAACCTCGTCGACGAGCTGCTCGCGATGACCAAGGCCGGCCACGACCTCGCCCCGAGCGACGTGTCCAGCTCTGCGCGCATGCTCCGCCAGGAGGGTGGCCCGCGTCCCAGCGAGGTGCTGGGCGAGGCGATCCTGTCCACGCGCGGCAAGGTCATCCGGCCGAAGACGCTCGGCCAGAAGGAGTACGTCGACGCGATCGAGGAGAACACGATCGTGTTCGGCATCGGTCCGGCGGGAACGGGCAAGACCTACCTGGCGATGGCGAAGGCCGTCCAGGCGCTGCAGCGCAAGGAGGTCACGCGCATCATCCTCACGCGTCCGGCGGTCGAGGCGGGGGAGCGCCTCGGGTTCCTCCCCGGCACGCTCACCGACAAGATCGATCCGTACCTGCGGCCGCTCTACGACGCGCTCAACGAGATGATGGACCCGGAGATCGTGCCGCGCCTGATGGCGACCGGGACCATCGAGGTCGCGCCGCTGGCGTACATGCGGGGGCGCACGCTCAACGACTCCTTCGTCGTGCTGGACGAGGCGCAGAACACCACGCCCGAGCAGATGAAGATGTTCCTCACCCGTCTCGGGTTCGGGACGAAGATGGTCGTCACCGGCGACATCACCCAGGTCGACCTCCCGCAGGGAGCCTCCGGTCTCCGCCTGGTCACCCGCGTGCTCGACGGCATCGACGACATCCACTTCTCCCGCCTGACCAGCGACGACGTGGTGCGGCACTCGCTGGTCGGTCGCATCGTCGACGCGTACAGCGAGTACGACGAGCGCCGCGTGGCGCAGCGCACCGAGCGCGAACAGGCGCACGAGTTCGCCAACCGTGCCGAGCGACGCGGTGCCCAGCGACCAGGACCACGCGATCGCATGCCGAAACGAGGGCTCTCATGATCGAGATCAACAACGAGTCGGCGATCGATGTCGACGAGACCGTGCTGCAGCGGCTGACCGACTTCAACCTCGCGCAGCTCCACGTCAGCGCGGACGCCGAGGTCGCCATCGTGCTCGTCGACGAGGGGGCGATGGAAGCGCTGCACGTGCAGTGGATGGACGAACCGGGCCCGACCGACGTCCTCAGCTTCCCGATGGACGAGCTCCGTCCCGGTACCGAGGACCGGCCGACGCCCCCCGGGCTGCTCGGCGACATCGTCCTCTGCCCGCAGGTCGCGGAGACGCAGGCGCAGGCCGCCGGCCACACGCTGATGGACGAGCTCATCCTGCTCACCACGCACGGACTGCTGCACCTTCTCGGCTTCGATCACGCGGAGCCGGATGAGGAGCGGGAGATGTTCGGTCTGCAGAAGCAGCTCATCCAGGGCTTCGCCGCGTCCGAGCGTCGCCGGCGATGACGGAGCTGCTGCTGCTCGTCGCCGCCGTGCTGCTGGTGGCGTTCGGCGGCCTCATGGCCGCGATCGACGCGGCATACGGCGTGACCTCCCGTGCCGGCCTGGCCGACATGGCGACCGAGGGCCGCCGTGCGAAGGCGCTGGAGCGGATCGCCGGCGACCTCGACGCGCACGTCAACGCGGTCGCCTTCATCCGCGTCCTCGCGGAGGTGACGGCTGCCGTGCTCGTCACCGTGGCGTTCACGATCGTCTTCGAGAACATCTGGTGGGCGATGCTCGCCGCCGCCATCCTGATGACCGGCATCACCTTCGTCCTCGTCGGGGCGAGTCCGCGGACCTTCGGGCATCAGCACGCCGAGAGCATGATCCGGGGGAGTGCGAACGTCGTCCGGGGATTGCGCATCATTCTCGGGCCGATCGCCCAGGGCCTCGTCGTCTTGGGCAACCGCGTCACCCCGGGGACCGGACGCAGCTCGTTCTCGAGCGAGGACCAGCTGCTGAGCATGGTCGACGAGGCCGCCTCGAACGACCTCATCGAGGAGGACGACCGCGACCTCATCCACTCGGTGTTCGACTTCACCGACCAGTTCGTCCGCGCGGTGATGGTGCCGCGGACCGAGATGGTCACCGTGGGCGCGGAGGCGACGACCGACGAGGCCATGTCGCTCTTCCTGCACCGCGGCGTGTCCCGGATGCCGGTCGTCGACGATGAGGCCGACGATGTCGTCGGGGTGCTCTACCTCAAGGACCTCGTGCAGTTCGCCTACCGCGACGACAGCGCCTGGCGCGCCGCCTCGATCCGTCCGATCGCTCGGCCTGCCACGTTCGTTCCCGAGTCGATGCGTGCGGAGACGCTGCTGCAGCAGATGAAGCGCGACGCGGTGCACGTGTGTCTCGTAATCGACGAGCACGGCGGCATCTCCGGCCTGGTGACGCTGGAGGACCTCATCGAGGAGCTCGTGGGGGAGATCTCGGACGAGTACGATCAGGTATCCGCCGAGTTCGTCGACCTGGGCGACGGCCGCTATCGCGTGAGCTCCCGGCTCTCGCTGGAGGACGTGGGCGATCTGTTCGGCCTGGAGCTCGAGGACGAGGACGTCGACTCCATCGGCGGTCTGCTCGGCAAGACGCTCGGCCAGGTGCCGCAGCCCGGTGCGACGGCCACCGTCCACGGCCTCGTGCTCACCGGCGGGGCTTCCCGCGGGCGGGGCCGAGGGATCGCGACGGTGTTCGTGGAGCGGGCAGCAGAGCCCGAAGATGTGCAGGATGAAGGAGAACGGCGCGATGACTGAAGACACCCGGAGCGGGTTCGTGACCTTCGTCGGACGGCCGAACGTGGGCAAGTCGACGCTCACCAACGCCCTCGTCGGCGAGAAGATCGCCATCACGAGCGAGAAGCCGCAGACCACGCGTCGAGCGATCCGCGGCATCCTCAACCGCCCGGACGGACAGCTCGTCATCGTCGACACCCCCGGCATCCACAAGCCGCGCACGCTCCTGGGCGAGCGGCTGAACGACCTCGTCGAGCAGGTGCTGGGCGACGTCGATGTGATCGGCTTCTGCGTGCCCGCGACCGAGAAGGTCGGCCCCGGCGATCGCCGCATCGCCGCTTCGCTGGACGGCTACCCGCGCGCGCAGAAGATCGCCATCGTCACGAAGACCGACGCGGCCGGGCGCGATGAGATCACCGAGCGGCTGATGGAGGTGGACTCCCTCCGCGAGGACTGGGCCGCCGTGATCCCGCTGTCGGCGCTGACGCGCGATCAGCTCGAGGTGCTGGCGGACGAGATCCTGCAGCTCATGCCCGAGGGGCCCGCGCTCTACCCCGAGGGGGTCACCACGGACGAGTCGACGGAGGATCGCATCGCCGAGATCATCCGCGAGGTCGCCCTCGACGGCGTGCGCGATGAGCTCCCGCATTCGATCGCCGTCGTGGTCGACGACATCGCCCCGCGCGAGGACAGCGACCTCACCGACGTGCACGCCTCCATCGTGGTCGAGCGGGACAGCCAGAAGGCCATCATCATCGGCCACAAGGGCAAGCGCCTCCGCGACGTGGGTGCCCGCTCCCGCGCGGGGATCGAGGAGCTGCTCGGGACCCGCGTGTTCCTCGGGCTCCACGTCAAGGTCGCGAAGGAGTGGCAGCGCGATCCCAAGCAGCTCGGCCGGCTCGGGTTCTGACATGCAGGCCCGCAGGACGTCGGAGGCGGCGGGCAGACCGCCGACCCCACCGACATGATCGGCCGCGGCGAAGACCCGAGCTCGCTGCGGGACCAGATCTTCACACGAGTGTTCGACGAGCACTGGGCGACGGTGCGCCACCATATCGAGGGCGTCGTCCCCGACGACGACGAGGTGAGCGAGATCGTGTCGGAGGTCTTCCTCGCGGCGTGGTCGCGACTCCGACCGACGCGGCCCCCGGGGAGGGTCTGGCTGCTCCGGGAGACCGACCGTCGGTTGCGCGCGCGGTCCCGGCGCTCATCCACCGCCCACGGGGCGATCGACGCCGTGCACTCAGGGCTCTCCGGCGGCCCCGAGACCCTCGGCGGATTCGGACGCCGCGAAGTGCTCAGGGCTTTGGGTGTCCTCACTCCGCTGCAACGGCGTATCATCATGCTCACGTACTGGGATGGACTCGCGGTGGGGGAGATCGCGGAGCTGCTGCGCACTTCTGAGTCCCGGGTACGGAAGACGTTGGCTCGTGCCGAGGATCGGCTGCGAGAGACGCTGGGACTGGAGGGGACGGGGAATGCGTGATGAGTGACAATGCTCTGCTCGAGCGCGTGCTCGTCGAGGCCGATCCCGCGCGCACCCCGCGGGACGCCCCTCCGGACGCGCGCGCCATCGCCGCGCGTGATCGCATCATCCGATCTGCTCGTGCGCCGCGACGGCGGCGTGCGAGGACGATCGGCTGGGCAGCGGGCCTCACGGCCGTCGCGGCGTCCGCCGCGGTGGCTTTCGGCGTCCTCCTCCCGCAAGGAGCCGCCGTCGCGGGAGCGCCGTCTCCGCTCGTGTTCGAGGCGGCCGGCTCGCTGAGCGATACGGTGGCCGCGGCGGAGGCGGACCTCGAGATCTTCAGTCCACCGGCGGAACCCGAGCGCTCGACGCGCACGGCGTTCTGGTCGTACAACGTCGAGGTCGACACCGAACGGGCCGAGGTCGTTCCGCAGTTCGCGACCTTCACCTGGGAGGAAGACCTCTCGGGAGAGGCCGTCGCCATCAACGGTGAGCCGTATGCGCCGACGGATGCGGTGGCGAACGGACAGGCCGAGGTGAAGAGCACGGGCGAGGTGGCATCCCGCGTCGTCCTCGCTCCGGGCGAGTTCGTCACTCCTGTCGTCGACGTCCCGGGCGATTCCGCCGCGGACGTGCGGGCGCTGCTGGTCGCCTTCGACATGCCCGAGCAGCCGACCGCGTTCGAGGCGGTCACGGCGATCACCTCCGTCTTCGGGCAGTGGACGCTGACGAACGCGCAGCACGCCGAGTTGCTGACTCTGATCGAGGAGTCCGGGGGCGCGGAGGCTCTGGGGACGACGACCGATCGTCTCGGCCGCCCGGTCGCCGGGATCCGTGTCATCTCCGCGGACGGCGTCGTCCGTGACGACGTGCTCGTATCGCTCGACACCGGCCGCATCGTGGGTCTCGAACGGACGGTGCTCAAGGACGACGGGGTGTTCCCCGCGGGGGCGATCGTCGACTACCGGATGTGGGACATCGACGAGGAGATGCTGCGATGACACGGCTGCGCATCGCCGTCGTGGTCGGACTGGCGCTGGTGCTGACCGGAGCAGGCGGTCCCGTCGCCGCGGCCACCGCTGAGGAGCCGACGCTCGACCCGTTGATGGTGCGTATCCTCGACGAGGTGCCCGGTGGTGTGGTGATCGACGCCGGCAGCGCCGTCTGGCCGAAGCTCGACATGGAGTACACCTCGAACACCGGGACCGTCCGCACGATGGCGCGTGCAGTCGGGAACTGTGCGACCGGCCGCATCTGCGCATACCGGGAGCTCAATCGCGTCGGCGCCATGCTGAGCTGGGGGAGCTGCACGACCATCGCGATCCCGTCGTCCTTCGCGACGAAGTCGGCGGCGAACGCCCGCACCTCCGGTTACATGCAGGTCCGGAACGGCAGCTCGGTCCTGGCGACGGTCTCCGCCAACGCGTGGAGCAACGTCTCCGGTTCCGCGACCAACATCCGCTGCTTCCTCTGAGCGTGCGTAGCGGCGATGCGGGCGAGAAGGTCGGATCGAGGGATAGGTCGATGAGTCGTGGCCGCGTTGCTGTCGCGTGCTGCATGTAGCCGATGCCGACGGAGGACCGTTCGAGTGAAGCGGGGCTTTCTCCGCGCTGCGGCCACCGGACTGACAGTGCTGGGTGTGGCGGCGTCGGCGGGGTGCGTGCCCACACGCCCCGTCTTCCTGGAGCCGGTGGCACTGACAGTCGTCGATGACCAGTTCGCGTGGGTGCTTTGCCTCGACGAGCCCTGGGAGATCGACTACATCTCCACAGCGCTCCGTGAAGAATGGGGAGTTGAACAGGAGATCGTGCTCTTCTCGGCGACTGCCGATGAGGGAGGAGCGGTGGAAGTCCTGCCCGCTGAACCGATTCTCCCCGACACCTTTCCCGACTTCTCCGTGACCAGCAGCCACGCGTATCCCGTGTCGAGTCTGGAAGGGCCCGTCACCGTGTACGTCATACTCTCCGGGGCCGACCACCGCGCGGAGATGTCGTTCAAGGACGTTGCTGTCGAGGCCCTCGTTGAAGGTTCTTACGTCGACCACTCCGGGGAGGTGACCACTGAGCCCTGCGGCGGAGCAGGTTCTGTGCCGAACGCAACGCGCCGTCATGCTCCCGCGGGCGCATGATGGAAGCGAGGATGAAGGGTGGAATCATGGCGACGCACTGGGTGGCGACGGCGGCGGGGTCTCCCGAGTCGTGGGAGTTCGAGGAGTACGAGCCCGCAGCGCCGGGAAAGGGCGAGGTCACGATCCGCGTCCGGGCCGCCGGTGTGAATCCGGCCGACGCGAAGCATGTCGCGGCCCCCCGACCGGGGCTCGAGTTCCCCGTGCCCGTCGGATACGAGGTCTCGGGTGAGCTCGCGGCGATCGGCCCTGCGACCCGCATCGGTTCCGGTGAGGCCGAGGTCGGCGATGAGGTCGTGGCGTTCCGCGTGCGGGGCGGTTACGCGACCGAGGTTACGGTGCCCGCGGCGAAGGTGTTCGCGAAGCCGTCCACGCTCACCCACCCGGAAGCGGCCAACCTTCTGCTCGTCGGCACGACGGCCGCGGAGATGCTCGCCGTCACCGGGGCGTCGCCGGGGGAGACGGTTTTGCTGCACGGGGCGTCGGGCGCGGTCGGTGTCAGCGTGCTGCAGCAGGCGCGGCTCCGGAACGTCCGGGTCATCGGCACCGCCAGCCCCGAACGCTTCGACGAGGTGCGGCGTTTCGGCGGGGTCCCGGTGGCCTACGGACGGGGCCTCGCTGATCGGGTACGAGCGCTGGCCGACGGACCGATCGCCGCGGCTCTGGATGCGGTGGGCACCGACGAGGCGATCGACGTGTCCCTCGCCCTGGTGTCCGATCGCCGCCGCATCGTCACGATCGCGAACTTCGCGCGGGCATCGGCCGACGGGTTCCTCGCGATCGCGGGGTCGATGCCGGACAGTGCACGATTCCGCGACGAGGTGCGCAGCGAACTCGTCGCCCTGGCGCAGAACGGCGACCTGGTGGTTCCGCTCGCGCGCACGTTCCCGCTCACCGAGGCGCCGGCCGCGCACCGGCTCCTCGCCACAGGGCACCCGGGCGGCAAGCTCGCGCTGGTCACCGACGCCTAGTCGATCTCGCGGAGCGCGGACGTGACGATGACCACGTCCTCGCCGTACTCGGCGTCGACCGCGTCCTGCAGCGTCCCGTCATCCCAGACGACCTGGAGCCACACGTAGCCGCGGTCCGTCGACACGGCGAGCGCGTCCGCGCCGAGGCGTCCGGCGATGTCGTTCTGCACGCGGTCGAGCTCATCCGCCGTGCTCGCGCCGTCCGCGCCGTCGGTCGGATCCTCCGGAGCCATCGGATCGTGGAGCGCGAGGAGGGCGGGCGGTGCGGTCACCGTGAACCGCTCGCCGTCCCAGGTGCCGGTGACCGCGTACGCCCCCCAGCGCGTCTCCCCGGACGCCTCGCTGCCGTCCACACCGTCCCAGCTCCACTCGTCGAGCGCGACTCCGTCGCACTGCGGCGGATACGACTCGCGGATCGCACCGAGACACAGCCGGACCTCCCCGGATTCGTCGAGGACCGTTCCCGTGGCGACCACGGTCCCCTCCGGCGGCGCGGGCTCCGCCTCTTCCAGGCGGGAGTCCGACGGGACCGTCGTGCTGGTCGGCGGCGACGATGCTCCTGGGCTCGCGGCGCAGCCGGCCAGCAGCAACAGCGCCGACACGACGCCGACGGCGAGGAGGGGACGGTCGCGGAAGGTGCTCATACCGACCAGTGTCGCGCGCACTCGCATCG
Organism: Microbacterium meiriae; assembly: GCF_032364335.1. Classification (NCBI taxonomy): domain Bacteria; kingdom Bacillati; phylum Actinomycetota; class Actinomycetes; order Micrococcales; family Microbacteriaceae; genus Microbacterium; species Microbacterium meiriae. Next base: position 2,032,525 of record NZ_CP133984.1, on the reverse strand, counting down.
TCTCGGGGCGTCGAAACACCTGCGGCTTCCCTGCTAGCATGACCACATGCCTTTCGGCGGTCTGCTTCTTCTTAGCTGCCGCGACGAGTCCTAAAGCTAGGGCCTTCCTCGTCGCGGCGCTTGTGTTGGCCCGTTCATCTTGACGAAGAGAAGAAGCCCCATCATGCAGAACACTCAGCGCCCGTCCGCGATGCCGATCCACAAGTACCGGCCGTTCCACGAGCAGATCACCGTCCACCTGCCTGATCGCACGTGGCCCGACGCCCGCATCACCGAGGCCCCCCGCTGGTGCGCGGTCGACCTCCGCGACGGCAACCAGGCCCTCATCGACCCGATGTCACCCGAGCGCAAGCGCGTCATGTTCGAGCTGCTCGTGAGCATGGGCTACAAGGAGATCGAGGTCGGCTTCCCGTCGGCGAGCCAGACCGACTTCGACTTCGTGCGCCAGCTCATCGAGGAGAACGTCATCCCGGACGACGTCACGATCCAGGTCCTGACGCAGGCGCGCGAGCACCTGATCGCTCGCACCTACGAGGCGATCGCGGGAGCCAAGCAGGCCATCGTGCACCTCTACAACTCCACGAGCGTGTTGCAGCGCGAGGTGGTCTTCCGCACCGACAAGCAGGGCATCATCGACATCGCGCTCGAGGGCGCTCGGCTGTGCCGCCAGTTCGAGAAGACCATCCCCGACACGCAGGTGTACTACGAGTACTCCCCGGAGAGCTACACCGGCACCGAGCTGGAGTTCGCGGTCGACGTCTGCAACCAGGTCATCGAGATCTTCGAGCCCACGCCGGACCGCAAGGTGATCATCAACCTCCCCGCGACGGTGGAGATGGCGACGCCGAACATCTACGCCGACTCGATCGAGTGGATGAGCCGTCACCTCGCCCACCGCGAGAACGTCATCCTGTCGCTGCACCCGCACAACGACCGCGGCACCGCGATCGCCGCGGCGGAGCTGGGCTACATGGCCGGCGCCGACCGTATCGAGGGCTGCCTGTTCGGCAACGGCGAGCGCACCGGCAACGTCGACCTCGTCGCGCTGGGCATCAACATGTTCACTCAGGGCATCGACCCGCAGATCGACTTCAGCGACATCGATCAGGTCAAGCGGACGGTCGAGTACTGCAACCAGCTGCCGGTGCCGGAGCGCAGCCCGTGGGCCGGCGACCTCGTCTTCACCGCGTTCAGCGGTTCGCACCAGGACGCCATCAAGAAGGGCTTCGAGGCCATGGCCGCCAAGGCCGAGGCGCAGGGCGTGACGGTCGACGAGATCGAGTGGGCCGTGCCGTACCTGCCCGTCGACCCGAAGGACCTCGGCCGCTCGTACGAGGCCGTCATCCGCGTGAACTCCCAGTCGGGCAAGGGCGGGGTCGCGTACCTGCTCAAGTCCGATCACGCGATCGACCTGCCGCGCAAGCTCCAGATCGAGTTCTCCGGGGTCGTGCAGGCCAAGACGGATGCCGAGGGCGGAGAGGTCACCAGCGAGCAGATCTGGTCGATCTTCACGGACGAATACCTGCCCGCCGCCGACACCGAGGCCAAGTGGGGGCGGTTCGAGCTGCTCGCCACGCAGACCAGGAGCGACATGTCCGGTGACGTGGTGCTCGATGTCGTGCTGCGGGACGACGACCAGGAGGTCTCCGTCTCCGGCAACGGCAACGGTCCGGTCGCGGCGTTCGTCGAGGTGCTCCGGGGTCAGGGGTTCGACATCACGGTCTATGACTACGTCGAGCACGCTCTCAGCGCCGGCGGCGACGCGCAGGCCGCGGCCTACGTCGAGCTGCAGGTCGGCGACCAGCGCCTGTGGGGAGTCGGCATCGACGGCGACATCTCGACCGCGTCGCTCAAGGCGATCGTGTCCGGCGTGAACCGCTCGATCCGCAGCCGTCAGCAGGAGCTGGCCGCCGTCTGATCTTCCTTCGAATCGCGCGATTGGTCGTATCCGGCCGCCGGATGGGACCATTCGCGCGATTCGAAGTAGGGGGTCAGTCCATCCACTGCACCAGCTGCCAGATGAGGCCGTTGGGATCGGCGAACTGGCAGTAGCGCTCGCCCCACGGCTCGGTCTCGGGAGCGGTGACCACCCGCGCACCCGCGGCGGCGATGCGGGCGAACTCCCGGTCGATCTCGTCGACGACGAAGACGATCAGGGTGCCTTGACCGGCGGATCCGGCGATCTCCTCCGGACGGAACGTCGTGAGCCCGGTCTCGAGGAAGATGACGTTCGGGACGGGTCCCGGGTGCTGCAACGAGACGAAGCCCTCCGCGGACATCGCCTCCTCGAAGCCGAAATGCGTCATGGCGAAGGCGGCGGAGGCCGCCACGTCGGGGACGTTGAGCGAGAGGGCGGTCTGAGTGATGTTCACGATGCTCCATTCCAAAAGTCTGTACAGCGTACAGGGTTAAGTCTGGAGCGGTCTAGGCTATTCCCGATGACCAGGAATCTCGTCGATCTGCTCTGGCGGCACAGCCCCGCGGCTCCCGTGACTCGGCAGCGCGGTCCGAAGGCGCGCCACTCGACGGATGACGTCGTGGATCGTGCCGTGGCGCTGGCTGACGCAGAGGGCCTCGGCGCGGTGACGATCCGGTCTCTCGCGCAGTGTCTCGAGCTGACTCCGATGTCGATCTACACGCACGTCAACAGCCGCGCCGACCTGCTCGTCCTGATGGCGGATGCGATGCACGCCAGGATGCCCACCGAGCCTGCGCAGGCGTCCGGGTGGCGCGCGGAGGTCCGGGCGGTCGCCGAGGACAACCTGCGCCTCCTCCGGGCTCACCCCTGGCTCATCGACATCCACGACCCGCGGGTCGCGCTCGGCCCTGGAACCATCGCCAAGTACGACCGGGAACTCCACGCCTTCGACGGCCTCGGTTTCACCGCCGTGGATCGTGATGCGGCGCTGAGCTTCGTGCTCGACTTCACTCTCTCCGCGGCAGCACGCATGCGGGAGGAGGAGAGCGCGGATTCGTTCGCGGCCTCGTGGGCAGAGGCCGCACCGCGTCTGGCGGCCTATCTCGGTGACGGGATGCCGCTCGCCCGGTCAGTGGGTCAGGCTGCCGGGGAGTCGATGGGTGCCCCCTACGACGCTCGAGCAGCCTGGGACTTCGGTCTCGCGCGCGTGATCGACGGGCTCGCCGGCACCTGACCCTCCTTCGAATCGCGCGATTGATCGTATCCGGCTGCGGGATGGAGCCAATCGCGCGACTCGAAGTCAGTCCTGGGGCTTCACGATCGCGATGGCGCCGGTCTCCGCGGCGACCTTGCGGCGGTACAGACGGCGCTGCTCCGGAAGCGAGACGTCGAACGTCACGGCGAGGATGCGGATCACAGCCGTCACGACGATGCCGATGACCGCCGCGAGCGGGATCGGCATGCCGACCGCGTTCGCGACGACGATGAACGTGCAGCCGGCCGCGGCGGCCACCGCGTACAGGGAGCCGACGTGCATGATGGCGGTCGGCAGCCCCATGAGCATGTCGCGGAGGACGCTCCCGCCGACCGCGGCGCACACGCCGATGAAGACCGCGGGTACTTCGGGGATGCCGAAGGCGAGGGCCTTGCTCGTTCCGAAGGCGCCGAACATGCCGATCACCACGGCGTCGAGCACGACGATCGCCGTGTTGAGTCGCGTGAAGAGTCCGGCCAGCAGCATGCCGAGCAGCGCGGCACCCGCGGCCGTGACCAGATACCACTGGTTCTGCAGCGTCGCGGGAGTCTGTCCGAGCAGGATGTCGCGGATGAGACCGCCACCCATGCCGATCATGATCCCGATGATCGCGACGCCCAGCCAGTCGAGCCGACGCTGCCCTTGGAACCCGGCGGCGAACATCGCGCCCTGCACTCCGCCGAGGCCGACGCCGAGGAGGTCCGCCCACAGCGGAATGGTGAAGAGCGGTTCGGTCACGCGTCCATTGTCGCGCACGGAGGATAATCGAAGGGTGCCCACCTACCGAGACGAAGCGGTGATCCTGCGCACCCACAAACTGGGGGAGGCGGATCGCATCGTCACGATGCTGTCCCGGCGGCACGGAAAGGTGCGCGCGGTCGCGAAGGGTGTGCGTCGCACCTCGTCGAAGTTCGGCTCCCGCCTCGAGCCGTTCATGGTCGCGGACGTGCAGCTCTACGAAGGCCGCTCGCTCGACATCGTGCAGCAGGCCGAGTCGCTCGGGGCTTATGGCACGGACATCGCCGCCCATTACGACCGGTTCACCGCCGCGAACGCCATGGTCGAGACGGCGGATCGGCTCAGCGACGCCGAGGCCACCCCGGAGCAGTACCTCCTGCTCGTCGGCGGGCTGCGGGCACTGTCCCGCGGCGAGCACGCCCCGCGCAGCATCCTCGACTCGTACCTGCTGCGGGTCATGTCCCTCTCCGGGTGGGCGCCGTCCCTCGAGGACTGCGCGCGCTGTGGAGCCCCGGGGCCGCACTCCGTCTTCGTCGCGCAGCTCGGCGGCCTGGTCTGCCGTGCCGACGCGCCCGCCGGGAGCCCCCGGATCGCCGAGAAGACCCTGACGCTGCTGCTCGCGCTGATCCGCGGGGATTGGGACCTCATCGACGCCGCCCCGCACGCCGACACGGCGGCTGCATCCGGCCTCGTCGCGGCGTATGCCCAGTGGCACCTGGAGCGCGGCATCCGCTCGCTCGCGCACGTCTCGTCCACCCCCGGAGAAGGAGCACGGTGAGCCCGAAGCCCTACACGCACAAGGACGCGGTGCCCTACCGGCCGATCGACTGGACGGGCGTGTATCCGCCCGCATTCCCCGCCGTCCCGGAGCACGTCGCCATCGTCATGGACGGCAACGGCCGCTGGGCGAACCGCCGGGGGCTCAACCGCATCGAGGGGCACAAGGCAGGGGAGGAGGTGCTGCTGGACGTCGTCGCCGGCGCGATCCAGGCCGGCGTGAAGCACCTCTCCGTCTATGCGTTCTCCACCGAGAACTGGGCTCGTTCGCCGGAGGAGGTCCGCTTCCTCATGGGCTACAACCGCGATGTGCTGCACCGCCGTCGCGATCAGCTCAACGAGTGGGGCGTGCAGGTCCGGTGGGCCGGGCGCAAGCCGCGCCTGTGGGGCAGCGTCATCAAGGAGCTGCAGTATGCCGAGCAGCTCACCCGCCACAACGACGTGCTCACCCTCACCATGTGCGTCAACTACGGCGGACGGATCGAGCTCGTCGACGCGATGCGAGCGATCGCGGCCGATGTCGCGGCCGGGCGGGTGAAGCCGAACGCGATCAGCGAGAAGATGATCCGCCGGCACCTGTACGTGCCGGACATGCCGGACGTGGACCTGTTCCTGCGCAGCTCGGGGGAGCAGCGCACCTCGAACTTCCTGCTGTGGCAGTCGGCCTACGCCGAGATGGTGTTCCTCGACACGCTGTGGCCGGACTTCTCCCGCGAGGAGCTCTGGCGTGCGATCGGGGTCTACCTCTCCCGCGACCGTCGCTTCGGCGGCGCGGTGGACACCCCGACGTCGGCCTGAGCCCGCAGCCAGCGCTCCGTCTCGCGCGGATGCGTCAGCCGCACGATCGTGAGATGCGGGAAGCGCTCCTCCACCTGGGGGAAGCGCTCGGTCCATTTGTGGAGCGTCGCGGTCTGCCACGCCAGGATGCTCTCCTCCGGCGTGCTCTCCACCATCCGCCAGATCGGCTTTTCGACGTTCCCGTTCCACATCCGGGTGCGGAGGATGCTGCGGCTGAGGGTGCGTCGGAGCAGACGCGACCGCACCACGCGGTACGGGTAGTCGAGCCAGACCGCGAGCTGCGCCCTCGGAGTCAGGATCTCGTCGGTGCCCTTGCTCGTGTACTGCCACTCGGTCACCCAGCGCGCGTCCGCCGCGAAGGCGCGCACGTCGTCGAGGAACTCCGCCCGCGGGGTCCACTCCGGACCGTGGAACAGGCCGTCGATCTCCACGTGCCGCAGCTCCCAGAGCACGGCGAGTCGCCGGGAGAGTGTCGTCTTCCCCGAGCCGGTGACACCGGCGACGAGCACGCGCTCGGGCCGGAAGGGAAGCGGATCATCGGCGGAGAGCATCCGAGGATTCTACTGACGGAATACGTCGGACGCGCGGGCGGTTGATGATCGTGTGACTGAACCCATCTCCATCGACATCTGGTCCGACATCGCCTGCCCCTGGTGCTACATCGGCAAGCGCAACCTCGAGAAGGGTCTCGAAGCCGTCGCGGCCGATGACGATGCTCCGCAGGTCACCGTCACCTTCCACTCGTTCGAGCTCTCGCCCGACACCCCCGTCGACTTCGACGGCGACGAGATCGACTTCCTCTCCGGTCACAAGGGCATGCCGCGCACGCAGGTCGAGCAGATGCTGGCCAACGTCACGAACGTCGCCGCGAACGCGGGCCTGCAGTACCGGTTCGACCTGCTGCAGCACACGAACACCGTGAAGGCGCACGAGCTGCTGCACTTCGCGAAGGCCGAGGGGCGCCAGCACGAGATGGAGGAGCGGCTCATGTCCGCGTACTTCACCGAGGGCAAGCATGTGGGGCGCATCGACGACCTCGTGGCCCTCGCGGCCGAGGTCGGCCTCGATGCCGATCGCGCCCGCGCCGCGCTCGAGAGCGAGCAGTACCTCGCCGATGTCCGCCAGGACCAGGCGCAGGCTCGCGCGTACGGGATCCAGGGCGTGCCGTTCTTCGTGGTCGACGGTCAGTACGGCATCAGCGGCGCGCAGCCGCCTGCGGCGTTCGAGAACGTCATCCGCGACCTCTGGGCGCAGCGGAGCGCTGCCGTCGAGGCCTGACCCGCTCCGGCAGGCGACGGCGGGGACCCCGGGTCGGGGGTCCCCGCCGTTTCGCTGCCTGGCCTCAGATGCGCTGCTGGCGGGGGCCGAGGGGCAGCGGCTTCATCGGCTGATCGTTCGCGGTCAGGTCGATGCCCAGGTCCCTGGCGTAGACGACCCTGGTGGTGATCGCGACGTCCTCGCCGGTCTCCTTCAGCTCGAAGACCCGGCCCCCACGCATGCGGTTGCGCTCGGCGCCGGAGAGGCCGTACGCGCCGAAGCCGGTTCCCGGGGCGTATCCGAGCATCACGCCGTAGTAGTCGCCGACGTAGTCGTTGATGTGATCGTGTCCGACGAACACGCCCTTCACGTCGCCGCGCTCGAGGATCGCGTTGAACATCCCCGAGTTGAACGGACCGGGGCATTCGTCCTCGTTGCGCTCCCCGACGATGCCGTGACGGGCCTTGCCGCGCGCGGCGTCGGCCCCCGTGCGGGTGTCGACGCCACCCCACCACATGAAGCGGTGCTCCCACAGCGCGATGTGCAGGAACATGAGCCCGGGGACCTTGCGGCCGCGGCGCTGCTCCAGACGCTGTGACTGCTCGCGGTACCACGCCACCTGGTCCATGCGCAGCCAATCCCACGCGGGGTAGCCGGCGAAGTCCTGGCCGTCGATGGCATCCGGCGCGTACCGGCCCGAGTCCATCAGCCAGAGCGCGAACGCCTCCCGGTTCTTCTTCGCAGCGGAGCCGATCGTGACGATCGTGTTGCTCGTGCCCGTCACGCCGCGGGTGTTCTCGGCGTTCACGTTGTACTCGTACGAGCGGTAGATCTTCAGCATCCCCGCTTCATCGACACCGGACTGCGGCAGCGAGTCCTCGTCGTGGTTGCCATAGGTCACCGCCCATGGGATGCGGCGGGACTCCATCGGCATGACGACGTTGTTGATCGCCTGCTTCACGGCCAGCCGCGTCTCGCACCCGCCGGTGATCACGTCGCCGTTGATGACCACGAAGTCCGGCTTCTCCTGGTCGAGCACCTTCTCCATCAGCTCGACGGTGCGGCGGTCGGTGAGCTCGTCGTCCTGCGTGTCGTTGAACTGCACGACCTTGAAGGTGCCGTCGGCGCGGAAACGCAGGTTCCGCCGCTGTCCGGTGCCGGGCGAGGCGGGAACCGTCGCCGCTGCGGCGGGCGCGGTGCCGAGGGGGAGGGTGGTGCCGAGTGCACCGAGTGCTCCCGCGGTGAGGACGGTTCGCCGGCTGATCGGCAGTCGGTCGGGCATGCGTGGTCTCCTTCGTCTTCGGGCGGATATCGCCGCCGCGAGACTAGGGACGTCAGATGTCGACGGGGAGGCCGGCAGGTGAACGGAGGGACTCAGCGGGGGAGAGCGGCCTCGATCGCCTCGACGATCTCCGGCGCATCGGGCTTCTGCTTGGGACGGAAGCGCAGCACGTCGCCGTCCGGCAGCACGAGGAACTTCTCGAAGTTCCACTCGACGCGGCCGGCCTTGCCACCCGCGTCCGGCGTCTCCTTGAGTGCCTTGTAGAGCTCCGCGGCGTTCTTGCCGTTGACCTTGACCTTGTCGTTCACCGGGAAGGAGACGCCGTAGGTCGTGGAGCAGAACTCGAGGATCTCGTCGACCGAACCGGGCTCCTGGCCGAAGAACTGGTTGCAGGGGAACCCCACCACCGTGAAGCCGCGGTCGCCGAATCGGCGCTGCAGCTCCTCCAGCTGCTCGTACTGCGGGGTGAGGCCGCACTTGGAGGCCACGTTCACCACGAGCACCACATCGGCACCCAGATCGTCCAGAGTCTTCTCCTGCCCCTGGGCATCGGTGAAGGGGATCGAACGGAGCGCGGAATCGGTCATATGCACAGCTTAGGTCGCCGCATCCCCACCGGCTCCGGGTCTGGGAGAATGGACACGCCATGACTGTCGCCACCGCCCCCGCCCGCCCGCTCCGCATCGGCCCGATCGACCTCGACGTGCCGGTCGTCCTCGCGCCGATGGCCGGGATCACGAACACGGCGTTCCGGCGCCTGTGCCGGGAGTACGGGGCCGGCCTGTACGTCAGCGAGATGATCACGTCGCGCGCCCTCGTCGAGCGCAACGAGACCACCATTCGGCTGATCCGGCACCACGAGTCGGAGACGCCGCGCTCGATCCAGCTCTACGGCGTCGACCCGAAGACCATCGCCGAGGCCGTCCGCATCATCGTCGCGGAAGACCACGCCGACCACATCGACCTCAACTTCGGCTGCCCGGTCCCCAAGGTGACCAGGAAGGGCGGCGGGGCGGCCCTGCCGTGGAAGTCGAAGCTCTTCGCGGACATCGTCGATCAGGCGGTGAAGGCCGCCGGCGACATCCCGCTCACGGTGAAGATGCGCAAGGGCATCGACCGCGACCACCTCACCTTCCTCGACGCCGGCCGCGCCGCAGAGGATGCGGGAGCCGCAGCCGTCGCCCTGCACGCGCGCACCGCGAGCGAGTTCTACTCCGGACACGCCGACTGGAGTGCGATCGGCGAGCTCAAGCAGGCGGTGACCAGCATCCCCGTGCTCGGCAACGGCGACATCTGGTCGGCCGAGGACGCCGTGCGGATGATGGCGGAGACCGACTGCGACGGCGTGGTCGTCGGCCGCGGATGCCTCGGACGGCCGTGGCTGTTCGGGCAGCTCGCCCTCGCCTTCGGCGGAGACGGCAAGACGGTCGATGCGACCCTCGGCTTCGTCGCCGACGCCTTCCGCCGGCACGCGGAGCTGCTCGTCGAGTTCTTCGAGGACGAGGACCGCGGCTGCCGCGACATCCGCAAGCACGTCTCCTGGTACTTCAAGGGCTACCCGGTCGGCGGCGACATCCGGACGGGTCTGGCGACTGCGTCGAGCCTGCAGGAGATCGACGACCTCCTCGGACGGCTCGACCGTGCGGCACCGTACCCTGGTGCGGACGCCGAAGGGCAGCGCGGACGCGCGGGGCACCCGAAGAGGACCGCTCTTCCGGAGAAGTGGCTGGAGTCGCGCGAGCTCGCCTCGTCGGCCTCGGAAATGATGCGTGGAGCGGAGATCGAGAACAGTGGCGGATGACCCCCGGGTCGGCGCACGCGCCGACGGCTATGACGCGCGCGACGCGGAGCGCTTCTTCGCGGAGACCCATCGCTCGGAGCGGGACGATTTCGCCCGCGACCGTGCCAGGGTGCTGCACTCGGCCGCGCTCCGACGGCTCGCCGCGAAGACCCAGGTGCTCAGCCCCGCCAGCACGGCCGACTTCGCCCGCAACCGCCTGACGCACTCGCTCGAGGTCGCCCAGGTCGGCCGGGAGCTCGCCGCCGCCCTCGGGGTCTCGGCGGACGTGGTCGACACCGCGTGCCTGAGCCACGACCTCGGTCACCCGCCGTTCGGTCACAACGGCGAGCGGGCGCTGAACGAATGGGCTGAGGCCATCGGCGGCTTCGAGGGCAACGCCCAATCGCTGCGCATCCTCACGCGTCTGGAGGCGAAGGTGCTCGACGGGGGCGGCTCCTCCGTCGGTCTGAACCTCACGCGGGCGACGCTCGACGCGACCTGCAAGTACCCGTGGACGGTCGACAGTCCCGTCCCCGACCCGGGGGGCCGGCTCAAGTTCGGCGTGTACCCGGAGGACGAGGCCGTGTTCCGCTGGATGCGCGACGGAGCGCCGGGGCGGCTGCGCTGCATCGAGGCCGAGATCATGGACCTCTCCGACGACATCGCCTACTCGGTGCACGACTTCGAGGACGCGATCGTCAACGGCTACGTCGACGTCGCGCAGCTCGCCGATCCCGCTGCCCACGAGGCCCTGCTCAGCCGGATCCAGCAGTGGGTCGGTTACGACTTCACGCGTGATGAGCTCGCCGATGCGCTCTACCGGCTCGCCTCGCAGCCGATGTGGCTGGCGTCCTTCGACCGCTCCCGACAGGATCTTGCGCGGCTCAAGAACCTCACCAGCGACCTCATCGGCCGGTTCGCACGGGCGGCGGTCTCCGCCACGCGCGAGGCGTTCGGAGGCACGCGGCTGGTCCGCTACAACGCGCATGTCATCGTGCCGCGCGTGGTCGAGGTCGAGATCGCGGTGCTCAAGGGGATCATGGGTCAGGCGATCGTCACGATCGACGCCAGGAAGGGTGTCTACAAGGAGCAACGGCGGGTGCTCAAGCGGCTGGCCGACGCCCTGTGGTCCACCGACACCCTGTGGTCTGCCGGCGCCGACGTGCTGGAGCCGGCCTTCGCTGCCGACTTCGTCGCGGCGGAGAGCGATGCGGAGCGGGCGCGGGTGGTCGTCGATCAGATCGCGAGCCTGACCGATCAGAGCGCGATCGACTGGCACAACCGGCTGGTCGGGGAGATCGACCCGGCGGAGGTCGGCATCTGGACGCCGCGTCATGCGCGCCCCGGCGCGCGCACGCGTGTCGAGAGGCGGCCCGTCGCAGAAGGCGCGCGCTGATGCCCCGCATCCGTCAGGCCGACGTCGACGAGGTCAAGGCCCGCACCAACATCGCCGACATCGTGGGGGAGCGGGTCGCGCTCAAATCCGCGGGCGTCGGCTCCCTCAAGGGCCTGTGCCCGTTCCACGACGAGAAGAGCCCCAGCTTCCACGTCCGGCAGCAGGTCGGCTACTACCACTGCTTCGGGTGCGGGGAGTCGGGCGACGTCTACTCCTTCCTCCGAGCGATGGATCACGTCAGCTTCACGGAGGCGGTCGAGCGGCTCGCGGGCCGCATCGGCTACACGCTCCACTATGAGGACGGGGGTGCGGCGCCGGAGACGAGCGGCCGCAGCCGGCTCTACGCGGCGAACACGGCCGCCGCGGAGTTCTTCCGCTCCCAGCTGCTGTCGCCCGATGCCGAGGCCGCCCGCCGATTCCTCGGGGAGCGCGGTTTCGATGCGGGCGCGGCGGCGCACTTCGGCGTCGGCTTCGCCCCGCGGGGCTGGGACGGCATGCTCAAGGCGCTGACCTCCCAGGGATTCACGCGGGAGGAGCTGAGCACCGCGGGCCTCGTCTCGACGGGACAGCGCGGCGTGTACGACCGGTTCCGGGGGCGCCTGGTCTGGCCGATCCGGGATGTGTCGGGGCAGACGATCGGCTTCGGCGCCCGCAAGCTCTTCGACGACGATCAGGGCCCCAAGTACCTCAACACTCCCGAGACACCGATCTACAAGAAGGCCCAGGTCCTCTACGGGCTCGACCTCGCCAAGCGCGACATCGCGCGCGGCGACCCCCGCCGGGTCGTCGTCGTCGAGGGGTACACCGACGTGATGGCCTGTCACCTCGCGGGCCTGACGACCGCGGTCGCGACCTGTGGGACGGCGTTCGGCGCCGAGCACATCAAGGTGCTCCGGCGGGTGATGGGCGATGACAACGCGTCCGGTGAGGTCGTCTTCACGTTCGACGGCGACGAGGCGGGACAGAAGGCCGCACTGCGGGCGTTCACGGAAGACGACAAGTTCAACGCCCAGACCTTCGTCGCGGTCGCGCCCGACGGCCTCGATCCGTGCGACCTCCGGCTGCAGCGCGGCGACGCGGCGGTACGCGGCCTCATGGACGCGAAGCAGCCCATGTTCGAGTTCGCGATCGACCGCAAGCTCGCCGGCTTCGATCTCGCCACCGTCGAGGGCAGGGTCGGTGCTCTCCGTGCCGCGGCCCCGATCGTCGCGGAGATCCGCGACCGGCTGCTGCGCCCCGGGTACGAGCGGGTGCTGGCGCGCCGGCTCGGCATGGATCCGACCGAGGTGCACGGGGAGGTGGAGCGTGCCGCCCGTGGGGCGCAGTCCGCCGCGCCCCAGACGCGTCGAGAGAGCACGCCGCGGGTCGACCCGTCCACAGGCGCTCCCGTGGTCGCTGCGGTCACACTGGCCAGCCTGCCCCGCTCACCCGACGTCGCCGTGGAGCGCGACGCGCTCATGGGGGCTCTGCAGTACGGACACCAGGTCGATGCGGCGCTGCTGACCCGGGCTCTCGCCGAGCCGTTCCGCACACCCGGCCTCGACGCGGTGCGCGAGGCGGTCGCGGCCGCGCCCGACCGCAGCCGCCCCGGGTGGGTGACGGACGCGGTGAACAGTGTGCGCGAGCCCTACCGCTCCCTCGCCGGCGAGCTGTTGATGACGCCGTTCCCGGCACGGGATGAGGCCGGAGCGGTGGCCTCCGCGACCGATCTCGCGCGACGCCTGGTGCTGCGGCAGCTCGAGCACGAGAAGCAGGAGCTGCTGGGCGCGGTCCAGCGCGTCCCTGCGGACTCCGACGGCGGGCGCGCGCTGCGGGTGCGGCTGCGGGACATCGACGTGGAGCGCCAACGCTTCTTCGCCGAGTCGTAACCGGAACGGTCCCGGACGAGACGGCAGGATGGACATATGCCCCGCACGCCCGAATCCTCGAACGCGATCGAGTGCTCCGATCTGGTTATCGACCGGATCGGTCACGGCGCGCCCAATCGCGCGGTCGACGGCGTGACGTTCTCGCTCGCTCCCGGGGGGCTGATCTGCGTCGCGGGACCGACCGGCTCGGGCAAGTCGACCCTCGTCGCCGCGCTCGCGGGCTCGACCGATCCCTCGGTGCGCGTCGTCGGCGGCCGGGCACAGGTCTGCGGCATCGACATCCGCCGCCCAGGCCGCAAGCACCGCATCCTCACCTACCGCACGGGCTTCGTGCCCCAGGGCGCCGGGGCGGACCTGCCGCCGCAGCTGACGGTCAACGAGGTCATCGCCGAGCCGATCCTCATCCGGGAGAAGCGCGTCAACACCCGCGCGCTCTCGATCCGCGTGGCGACGCTCCTCGATGAGCTCCACCTGCCGCTCGGGACCGCGGCGAAGTTCCCGTACGAGCTCAGCGCGGGGATGCGGCAGCGCGTCGCGATCGCCCGCTCGTTCGTGCTGGAGCCGCGCGTGCTCATCGCCGACGAGATCCTCGCGAACCTCGATCTGGAGGTGCGACCGGTCGTCTTCGACGCCATCACCCGGCGTCGCAAGGAGGAGGGGATGGCTGCGCTCCTGGTCACCAACGACGCGGACTTCATCCGGGAACTCAACGCCGAGACGCTCATGCTGCGTGGGGGCCATGTCGTCGCGCGCGGCGTCGGGAAGGACCTGCTGTGGGTGCCCAATGCGGAGTCGGATTCACGCCGCTGAGCGCGACACGCCCGACGGCCGCGGAAGGTGCCCCAGTGTCACGAACCGCGTCCGGAGTTTGCTAAGCTTGACGAGTTGCCCGCACAGCGGCGCACATTCCTCGGTAGCTCAATTGGCAGAGCAGCCGGCTGTTAACCGGCAGGTTCTTGGTTCGAGTCCAAGCCGGGGAGCCAACGAGAGAAGCCCCCTCCACGGAGGGGGCTTCTCTCGTATCCGGACCGCACGACCGCGCCGGACGCAGAGAAAGAGCCCCTCCACGCGGAGGGGCTCTTCTCTGCGGGGAGCGTCGTTCAGCCGACGCCCTCCATGGCACTCGTCTCGGTGTTGCCGATCCGGGCGATCACGTCAGGGCGGCGACGGGCGAGGTAGGCGTACCGGGTCAGCGCGAGGGCGACGGTGACGAGGAACACGTACGGGATCACGTTGTACGGGAAGGCCGGCACCGGCCACACGTTCGCGAAGAAGACGTACGCCATCGTCACGACCGCGACCGTGGCGCACACCTTCACGAGGCCGTTCCGCATCTTCGCCCGCTGCGTGTAGACCACACAGGCGATGGCGACGAGGGCGTAGGCGACCATGTAGCCGTAAGTGCCCCAGGTGTTGACCCAGACGAGGATGTCGCCCGTCGCGGCTCCCGCGACCAGCAGCACGATGTCGACCGTGATCGCCGCAGCACCGGCGAGGATGAGCACGCGGTGCGGCGTGAGGTGCTGCTCGTGCGTGCGGCCGAAGCGCTCGGCGACGACGCCTTCCTTGCCCATCACGTAGACGATGCGACCGATCACGTTGAGCGGGGCGACGACCACGGCGAAGAACGACGCGGACACACCGAAGGTGAGCACGGCCGCGAACCAGCCCGGCATGCCGATGAGGGCGGACATGCTCTCCAACGGGCTCGCGGCGGTGGCGAGGTCGTCGCCGAGCACCGCGATCTGCGTGTAGGCGGCGAAGACGTAGAGCACGCCGACGCCGAGGGCGCTCCACATGATCGCGCGGGGGATCGCCTTGTACGGCTCCTTGGCCTCGCGCCCCAGGGCGTCCGCGGAGGAGAAGCCCACGAAGCCCAGGATGCCGAGCACCATGCCGGACGCGATGCCCTGGAACGAGGAGCCGGTCGCGAGCACCTGCGCGGGGTCCCAGGCGGAGGGCCCCGCCCACGCGAGCGCCGCGATCAGCAGCACGAGGATGATGCCCACCGACAGGAGCTCGAGGACGAGCGAGACCCGGGCGGAGAGCCGGATGCCGCGGATCGTGAAGAGGGTCGCCAGGCCACCGAGCAGGATCGCCAGGCCGACATCCCACCCCAGGCCCTGCGCGGGCAGGCCCAGCATGCTCAGGAACTGGCCCATGTAGCTGACCGAGCCGCTGAGGGAGGCGGCCGCGATGCCGAAGCAGCCGATCAGCAGCGTCACGCCGGCGAGGAAGGCGCCGAACGGCCCGAGACCCTTGGAGACGTAGGTGTAGAGCGAGCCGGCGGAGGCGTGCTTGCGGGCGAACACCACCACGCAATAGCCGACGCACAGGATCACGACCGTGGCCAGGGCGAAGGCGTAGATGGTGCCGTTCCCGGCGCCGAGGAAGATGGCGGCGGCCGTGAAGGCGATGACGGCGCTGGGGGCGATGTTGGCGATGGCCTGGGCGGCGAGCTCGGGTCCGCTCATGACGCCGGTGCGGAGCCCGGCATCCTGCGGGGCGCCGGGCGGGGCGACGACGGTGTCTGACATGGTTCTCCTGGATTCGGGTTTCAGGGATGGGCCGCGCGCGGCGGTCAGGGGATGAGGAGGGTGCGGAGGGCCGAGCCGCCGTCGAGGTCGTCCAGCGCGGCGGCGGCCTCGGACAGCGGTCGGCGGCCCGAGATCAGGGGGTCGATCTTCAGCTGCCCGTCCATGTAGCGGTCCACGAGTGCGGGGACGTCGATCGACGGTCGCACCGAGCCGTAGTTCGAGCCGAGGATGCGCTGGTCGGCCTCGGCGAGGACGAGCGGCTCGAACGAGGCACGCGCCCCTGTGGGCGGCAGTCCGACGATCACGGCGGCGCCGCCGAGTCCGAGCATCTGGATGGACTGCTCGGTCGTGGAGGTGCGCCCGATCGCGTCGAAGGCGTAGTCGACGCCGTCCGGGATGAGCTCGCGCAACTGGGCCACCGCGTCGCCCTGGGAGGCGTCGATGCGATCCGTGGCGCCGAACTGCAGCGCCATCTGCGTCTTCTCCGGGCGCACGTCGATCGCGACGATACGCTCGGCGCCGGCGAGACGGGCTCCCTGGACGACGTTGAGGCCGACGCCGCCGCAGCCGATGACGGCGACGGTCGACCCCGGCTCGACGGCGGCGGTGTTGAGAACGGCGCCGACACCGGTCGCGACGGCGCAGCCGACGACGGCGATGACGTCGAGGGGCGCGTCGTCGCGGACCTTCACGGCTCCGGACGCGGGGACGACGACCTCTTCCGCGAACGACGAGACACCGAGGTAGTGGTGCAGCTGCTCGCCGTCGAGGCTCAGCCGGGAGGTGCCGTCGAAGAGGACGCCCAGCGGCGCGACCACGGTCGCGACCTTCTGGCACCGCGCCTCGTGGCCGGCGCGGCAGTACCGGCACTCGCCGCACGGCGGCACCCAGCTCAGCACGACGTGGTCGCCGACAGCGAGGGTGGTGACGCCTTCGCCGAGCTCGGTGACGACGCCGGAGCCCTCATGGCCCATGACCAGGGGAGCGGCCGCATCCCACTCGCCGCGCTTGACGTGCAGGTCGGAGTGGCAGACGCCGGCAGCGGCGATGCGCACGCGCACCTCACCGGCGCGGGGCGGGGCGAGGTCGACGTCGACGAACTCGATGGGCGACTGGGGGTCGCGGAAGACAACAGCTTTCATGACATCCTTCGGGAAGTGGGGATGCGCACGATGCTAGGAGAGAGCGGAACTCCTCGGCATCCGACAGATATGTGAAGAGAACGGCTGCTCTTCGACAATCTGTATGATCGGAGGGTGGCTCGTGACGTCGCCTCGGTGGCCCGATATCTCCGCGCGGAGCTGCTGCCCGGCGCCGTTCCCGGTGCGCGGCCCGTCAACGCGGTCGTGCCCCTCGACGACTTCGGTCCACCGGTGGATCCGCTCCATGCGACGCTCGTCGTGGCCGAAGAGACCGCGCTCTTCGGCGTCGCCGGCGACCGGCGCGCCGCGCTGGGGGAGGCCGTGGCGGTCACGAGCGACGACAGCCCCCGTCTTCGCGAAGCCGTGCGGGACGCGGGGATCACCGCGATCGTCGGGGTGCCGATGCCGCCGTCGCTGCTGGTCCCGACGCTGACCTCGCTCCTCGCGGTCGATCAGGCGGCGGAGGCCCGAGCGATCACATCGGCGATGCGGGTGCTCACACTGGCGGCGCGACGCAGCGGCATCACCGGCGTCATCGCCGAGCTCGCGCACCGCATCGACGGGTGGGCGGTGCTGCTGGACCGGCACGGTGAGGTCATCACGACGGCGGGTGCCGGAAGCCTGCACATCGACGACGCGATCGCGGTCGCCGTCGGCAGGCCGGTGCGGGTGCGGCATCGCGCCCTCCAGGTGCACCCGGTCGGTCCCGGTCAGGACATCAGCGCGCAGCTCGTGACCGCTCCGCGTAACGACAGCTCCGGCCGCGGTCGGGAACTGAGCTCGCAGGCCGCGGCGCTGCTCGATCTGCTCATGCGCACGAGGGACAGCAGTCAGCTGGAGCGCCTCGGCCGCTCGATGATGTTCGAGACCGTGCGCGAGGGAGGGGAGGAGGCCACTCGTCTGCTCCGCCGCTGGGGCGTGCACGAGCGCGTGCTGGTGGGGTTCGCCCTCGCCTCCCGTACCAGCGGTGTCGACGTCGAGCATCTGCTCGGCCTCTGGCTCGACGAGCTGGGCGCGGAGCACGTCTTCACGTCGCAGCGGGGAATCGTCCAGGGCGTCGTGCGCGAGGACCATGCCGACCAGATCGCGCATCGCGCCAGGGCGTTCGCCTCGACCCTCTATCTCGGCCTCGGCCGACCGGCGGGCACCGATGCTCTCGCGCGCAGCATCGACGAGGCGCGGCACGCCTGCGAAGCCGCGCGCACCGGGGGCGAACGCGTGGTCCGCTACGAGGCCATCCCGACGGTGTCGTTCGTGCTCGGGGCGCTGGACAGCGATCAGACCGGCCGCCTCGCCCGACTGCTCGATCCGCTGCGCGCCGCCGAGAGGCCGGCCGAGCTGCTGGACACCCTCCGAGTGTTCCTCGCGACGAACGGAGCCTGGAGCGAGAGTGCGGCGCGACTCCGCATCCACCGGCAGACGCTGACGACCCGCGTCAGACGGATCGAGGATCTGATCGGACTCTCCCTGAGCGATCCGGATGACCGCGTCGCGGCGTGGCTCGCGCTGCGCGCCTCCGACGACTGACCCACGACCCGGACGACGAAGGGCCCCGCCTGATGGCGGAGCCCTTCGTGGAGATGCCGTCGGATCAGCGTGCGGCGCCCTTGAGCGATCCCTCGACCTGGCCGGCCGGGTCGATGATGATGCACTGGATCACGCGGTCGTTGGCCTGCTCCCACGAGTCCTTGCTGGGGGTGAGCGTGGTCACGTCCAGCGCGGACTCCTGGTAGGAGACGCCGACGAAGGAGGTGTACGCGTCGCCGATGCAGCCCTCGGAGGCGGCGCTGATGGCGTCCTCCGAGTAGTCGCCGTCGTCCATCTTGATCTCGTAGAAGACCTCTTCGTCGTGGGGCTCGGAGCACGGCACGACGTTCGCGTCGGTGAGCATTCCGGAGCCGGTCTCGAGCATGCAGTCGCCGAGCTTCACCGAGAAGACGTCGATGTTCGCGCTCTCGGTGACCTGGCCGGTCTCCTCGTCGCGGTCAGCGTCGGCGCGACCGCCGCCGAGGATGCTGTTGATCGCGCTGCAACCGGTGAGGGCGAGCGAGACGGCGACGGCCGAACCGGTGAGCACGAGTGCGCGACGGGTGCGCGACTTCATCATGGATTTCCCCTTCAGAGCGTGACGCGGGGCATGCTGAATATCCCCGCCGCGAACACGCTATAGTGCCCGGAGTCTATGACGCAACTTGAAGGATGCTGTGCGTGGGCTGAATGCGATCAGCCCTCGAGGTCGTCGACGCCGGGGAGCCAGCTGGCACCCGGTCGCCCCCAGCCGCGCTTGCGGGCGATCTTCTGCGTGGTCTTCCAGTCGGAGTCCGAGAGGCGATCGATGTAGAGCACGCCGTCGAGGTGGTCGAACTCGTGCTGCATGATGCGGGCGCGCCAGCCGTCCACCTCGAGCGTGACGGGGCCACCGTCCAGGTCCGTCGCCGTCACGCGCACGCGGTCGGACCGGCGCAACGGGAACCGCTCACCGGGGAAGGACAGGCAGCCCTCGGACTCCAGCTCGGGGTCGGGAGCGCCCGGCTCCGGAGGCGTCATCCACAGCTCCGGGTTGATGAGGACACCGCGCCAGGGCTGGTCGTCGTCGTCGACGTACGAGTACGTGTAGATCCGCAGAGGCACCCCGACCTGCGGAGCGGCGAGGCCGACGCCGGGCGCGGCGTCCATGGTCTCGAACATGTCCGCGACGAGGGTGCGGATCTCGTCGGTGATGGCCTCGACGGGGGAGGCGGGGGAGTGCAGGACGGGATCGCCCATGATGCGAATCGGAAGGACAGCCACGTCACAACCCTAGTCGGCGGCACTCTCCGGGTAGGGTCGTACTGTGAGCGCAGGGGTGTGGATGGGGACGGTCGAGGACGTCGGCGACCAGCTGGTCGGAGCGTTCCAGAACCCCGGCCTGCTCCTGGGCATCCCGCTGGCCCTCGCCGGCGCGGTGTTCATGTCGCTCGGGGCGCAGTACCAGCACCGGGGCGTGGAGAAGGTCGAGCGGCTCAGTGGCTCCGACGGCGCCGCCGGCCTCAGCTTCGATCAGCTCAAGCGGCTCTTCACGCGACCATCGTGGGTGGTCGGGACGCTCATGCTGGGTCTCGCGATCGTCTGCCAGCTCGCCGCCCTCGTCAAGGCGCCGCTGATCGTGGTGCAGCCGCTCGGTGCCATCGCGCTGGTCATCACGACGCTGCTGAACGCCCGCATCACCGGTCACGCTCCCACGCGGCAATCCCTCACGGCGATCATCGCCTGTGTCGGCGGCATCTTCCTCTTCGTGTTCTTCGCCGCGATCTACGCCACGGAGAAGGAGGTCACGGACCGCGAGCTGTTCGTCATCCTCGCGATCCTGCTCGTCGTGATCATCGTGCTCGGGGCATGCTGGCTGATCCTCCGGCACCGGATGCGGGCGCTGTTCTACATCATCGGCGCCGGCATCCTCTACGGTTTCGTCGCCACCCTCGCGAAGGTCATCATCAAGCGGATCGAGGCGGGCCAGTTCGAGTGGATCACCGCGGTCTGCCTGCTCGCGCTGCTCTCGGCGGGCGCGGTGGGTGCGTACTTCGTGCAGACCGCCTACAGCTCCGGTCCCCCTGACCTCGTCATCGCGGGCCTGACGGTCGTCGACCCCATGGTGGCCGTGCTCATCGGCATGCTCGTGCTCGGCGAGGCCGCGGCGGCGCCGTGGTGGGTCTTCATCATCTTCGGAGTCGCCGGCGGCATCGCCGTCTGGGGTGTCGTCGGGCTCGCCCGGTTCCATCCGCAGGTCCTCAGCGAGAGCCAGGACCTCGGCATCACCAGGGGGAGTGATCCCGTGGCCCCGCCTGCGGCGCCGTCATCGGGCGCGCCGGAGCAGTCGGACCCGCGCGAGACGCGCGACCCCGACGCTCAGTAGGCCTGGTCGATGAGGTCGGGTGAGACCTCGGATGCCGCCGCCTCGTCGACGAAGAACACCGTCCGCTTGCGTCCCTTCGCCCCGGCTGCCGGAACGCTCGTGTAGCTGGCGCCGGCGAGAGCGAGGCCCAGCGCGGAGGCCTTGTCGGCACCGGTCAGGACCAGCCACACGCGCTTGGAGGCATTCAGCACAGGGCGGGTGAGGGTCACCCGCTCGGGCGGAAGCTTGGGGGAGTCCCGCACCGGGAGGGCCGCGGCGTCGGTCACGGTGACCTCCTCGCGGTCCGGGAAGAGCGAGGCGATGTGACCGTCGGGACCGACGCCGAGGAAGCACACCGCGAACGACGGCCACGGGTGCTCCTCGGTGCCGAAACGGGCGAGCTCGGCGGCATACGCGGCGGCGGCTTGATCGAGGTCGAGTCCGCTGTCGGAGCCGGCGACCTCGTGCACGTTCTCCGCCGGGACGTCGATGTGGTCGAGCAGCGCCTCTCGGGACTGGAGCGCGTTCCGATCCGCGTCGTCCCGAGGGACGTACCGCTCGTCGCCCCACCAGAAGTGGACGAGCGACCAGTCGATCTCGGCGGCTCGCGGATTCTCCCGTACAGCGCGCAGCACGGCGCCGCCCATCGACCCGCCGGTCAGGGCGATGTGAGCCAGCCGGCCGTTGCGTGTGCGCGCGCGGACGCGGGTGAGGAAGCGATCGGCGACCCGGAGGGCGAGGGTGGTCGGGGTGGATTCGACCACGACCCGCTTCTCTGCGGACGATCCCGGCATCGAGGTCACTCTCCTGTCTCGGGCGGACCGAGTTTCTCCCAGCCCTCCGTGATCACTCGACCGTACAGGACGTCGGGGTCGAGCCGGCGCAGCTCCTCGGCAAGGCACTCGCGCAGCGTGCGCCGCGGCAGGTGGAGGTCGTGGTCAGGCTGGTCGGGCTGGGTGAGCACGGCCACGCCCGGCGACGGCCGCTCGAGCAGGATGTCGCCGGACTCGCGCGTGAGGCGCACCGACTTGATGCCCTCCTGCCAGTGCTCCGGGTCCTCGTACGACCACCGGACCGGGACGTCGAGTGCCATCTGCAGCCAGGCGGCGAGCAGCGCCGTGGACGGCGAGGCGCTCGCCCCGCGGACCTCGACGGCGGTGATGGTCTCGTACGGCGGCTGGTCCAGCACCGCGGCCAGCTGCTCGCGCCAGTGCGTCAGGCGCGTCCAGGCCAGGTCGGTGTCGCCCGGGGCGTGCGTGCGCCCGAGGAGCGCGAGCCGGTCGCGGACGTCGGGGGACGTCGCGGCGTCGGTGATCCGGCGCTGGGCGATCCGGCCGAGAGGCGACGTCGCCGGAGCGGTGGGAGCCTCATCCGGCCACCACGCCACCACCGGCGCGTCGGGGAGGAGCAGACCGGTGAGGAGGCTCTCCTCGTTGCTCGCGGCGTCGCCGTGCGCGTGCAGCACGACGACCTCGCTCGCACCGGCGTCGCCGCCCACGCGGATCTGCGCGTCCAGTCGGGACTCGCCGTCGCCGGTGGTCAGCACGATCACGCGCATCGGGTGCTCGCGCGACGCATCGTTCGCGGCATCGATGGCGGCCTCAGCGACCCCCTTGCGGGCCGAGATGACGAGGGTGAGGACGCGGCCGAGGGCGACGGCGCCGCCCTCCTCGCGCACCTTGACGAGCTGCTTCGCGACCTGGCTGACGGTCGTGTCGGGAAGGTCGATGATCACGGGCGTCTCCAGACTCGTCCGTCGCGGGCCAGCAGGTCGTCGGCCGAGGCCGGTCCCCACGAGCCGGGCGCGTACTGCTCCACCGGACCGCCCTGGGCGGCCCAGTACTTCTCCACCGGGTCGAGGATCTTCCAGGAGAGCTCGACCTCCTCATGCCGCGGGAACAGCGGCGGGTCGCCCAGGAGGACGTCGAGGATCAGACGCTCGTACGCCTCCGGGCTCGCCTCCGTGAACGCGTGGCCGTAGCCGAAGTCCATCGTCACGTCGCGGACGTTCGTCCCGTTGCCCGGCACCTTCGAGCCGAAGCGGATCGTGACGCCTTCGTCGGGCTGCACGCGGATCACGAGCGCATTCTGACCGAGCTCCGAGGCGTTGCCGCGGCCGAACAGGTGCTGCGGTGCGCGGTTGAACACCACCGCGATCTCGGTCACGCGTCGGCCCAGGCGCTTGCCCGTCCGCAGATAGAACGGCACGCCGGCCCAGCGCCGGGTGTCGATCTCCAGCTTGATCGCCGCGTAGGTCTCGGTCGTCGACTCGGGGTCCATCCCGTCCTCGTCGAGGAAGCCGGTGACCTTCTCACCGCCCTGCCAGCCTCCGGCGTACTGCCCGCGCGCGGTGGCGAGGGACAGATCCTCCGGCACGTGCACCGCGGCGAGGACCTTCTCCTTCTCTGCTCGCAGATGCTCGGCGGAGAGGCTGATGGGCTCCTCCATCGCCGTGAGCGCGAGGAGCTGGAGCAGGTGGTTCTGGATGACGTCGCGTGCGGCGCCGATCCCGTCGTAGTACCCGGCGCGACCGCCGACGCCGATGTCCTCGGCCATCGTGATCTGCACGTGATCGACGTAGTTGCGGTTCCAGATCGGCTCGTACAGCTCGTTGGCGAAGCGCAGCGCGAGGATGTTCTGCACCGTCTCCTTGCCGAGGTAGTGGTCGATGCGGAAGATCGAGTCCGCAGGGAACGCGACCTCGAGGGCGGCGTTGAGAGCGCGGGCCGACTCGAGGTCGTGCCCGAACGGCTTCTCGATGACGACGCGCCGCCAGCGCTCGTCGTCGTCCGCGTCCTCGCCCACGAGGCCCGAGTCCTTGAGCTGCTTCGCGACGAGCGGGAAGTCCTTCGGCGGGATGGAGAGGTAGTAGGCGTGGTTGCCCATGGTCCCGCGCTCCACGTCGAGCTTCTCGACGGTCTCCCGCAGCTTGCGGAAGGAGTCGGGGTTGTCGAACTCGCCGGAGACGAACCGGATGCCCTGGAGCAGCTGCGTCCAGGTCTCCTCGCGGAACGGCGTGCGGGCATGCTGCTTCACCGCGTCGTAGACGACCTGGGCGAAGTCCTGGTCCTCCCAGTCGCGGCGGGCGAAGCCCACGAGCGCGAAGCCGGGCGGCAGCAGTCCTCGGTTCGCGAGATCGTAGACCGCCGGCATGAGCTTCTTGCGGGACAGATCACCCGTCACGCCGAAGATCACGAGGGCGCTGGGCCCCGCGATCCTGTTGAGACGACGATCGTCGGGGTCGCGCAGCGGGTTGTGCCCGCGCGAGATGGGTACAGACATCGGTGGGGGCTCTCCTGCGATTACTTCTGTGCGGCTTCGAACAGGGCGAGCACGTCGTCCGAGGACTCGGTGATCGTCAGCGAGACGACGGGCCGTCCGTGCTCCGCGAGCACACCCGCGTCGCCGGCTGCCTGCGCCTGGATGAGCTGCCCGAACGTGAACGGGCGGTCGGGGATCTCGAGGTCCACGTCCGTGCGCTCCAGGATCTGCAGGAACACGCCCTGGGCGGGGCCGCCCTTGTGGTACTGGCCCGTGGAGTGCAGGAAGCGCGGTCCCCAGCCGAACGTGGTCGGGCGCCCCGAGTCGGCGGCGACGAGTTCGCGCAGACCCTGGAGCTGCGGCACCTCGAGGCGGTTGACGTACGCCTGGATCGACACGTAGCCGTCGGCGGGGAGCTGCGCCCAGAGAGCGTCCAGCACGCCTTCGACCGTTCCCGACGCGGCGAGGGCGGGGTCGGAGACCCGGACCTCGACACCGTTCTCGACGAACGCGGGAGCCGTCGGCTCCGGGCGGGCGTCGAGCAGACCTCGGGCGGCGACCTTGGCCGACTCGACGTCGGGCTGGTCGAACGGATTGATCCCGAGGAGGTGCCCGGCGATCGCCGTGGCGTACTCCCAGACGATGAACTGCGCGCCGAGCGTGCCGCTGACGAGGATCTCGCCCTCGTGCCGCTCGTGCAGGTGGAACTCGTTGGCGTCGTCGACGAGACGCACGATCTGGAGGTCGGCGGGGACCGGGTCGAGCTCCGGCGAGACAGGGAGCAGGACGACCGGGAGGATGCCCGTGCCCTCCTTGCCCGTGGACTCGGCGATCAGCTGCTCGATCCAGTCCGGCAGCCCCTTGATGTGCGTGCCGTCGGTGATCAGACCCAGCTTGTCGCGGCGG
The DNA here is from genome assembly GCF_032364335.1 of Microbacterium meiriae. Classification (NCBI taxonomy): domain Bacteria; kingdom Bacillati; phylum Actinomycetota; class Actinomycetes; order Micrococcales; family Microbacteriaceae; genus Microbacterium; species Microbacterium meiriae. The sequence goes on along the minus strand of NZ_CP133984.1, from coordinate 2,007,739 downwards.
GGGCTCGTGGCGGCGATCGCGGCTCCGAGACGGAGTGCGGGGTTGTCGGCGGAGTCCACGGCGACCTCGAGCAGCGAGGCCTCGGCCTCGTCCAGGAGCTCGTCGATGTCGACGCCGGCGAGTCCCGAGGGGACGAGGCCGAAGGCGGTCAGCGCCGAGTAGCGGCCGCCCACGTTCGGGTCGGCGTTGAAGACCCGGTAGCCGGCCTCGCGTGCCGAGGTGTCGAGCGGGGAGCCGGGGTCCGTGACCACGACGATCCGCTCGGTGGGATCGATGCCGAGGTCGCGGAAGGCGGCCTCGAAGGTCCGGCGCTGCGAGTCGGTCTCGACCGTGGAGCCCGACTTCGACGACACGACGAGGACCGTCTCCGCGAGACCCTCGTCGAGGGCGGCGAGCACCTGACCCGGGGCGGTGGAGTCGAGGATGGTGAGCGGGACGCCGGAGGTCTGCGCGATGACCTCGGGGGCGAGCGAGGAGCCGCCCATCCCGGCGAGGACCACGCGGGTGACGCCCTTCGCCGCGAGCTCCTCGCGCAGCGCGACGATCTCGGCGACGAGCGGGCGGGAGACCGACACGGCCTCGACCCAGCCCAGGCGCACCGCGGCTTCGGCCTCGGCGGCCGGGCCCCAGAGCGTGGCGTCGCCACCGGTGATGCGGGAGGCGACGAGGTCGTGGACCAGGGCCGGCACGGTCTCGTCGATGGCGACGCGCGCCGCGCCCGATGCGTGGATGGCGAAGGTCATCGCTGTGCCTCCAGAGCCTCGGTGACCTGCGCGAGCAGATCGTGCCAGGAGTCGATGAACTTCGCGACCCCCTCCTCCTCGAGCACCTCGGTCACGGCGTCGAAGTCGACGCCCACCTCGGCGAGCCCGGCGAAGACCTCGCGGGCCTCCTCGTAGCCGCCGGTGATGGTGTCTCCGGTGACGACGGCGTGGTCGAACGTCGCCTCGAGGGTCTTCTCCGGCATCGTGTTGACGACGCCGTCTGCGACCAGTTCGGTCACATACAGCGTGTCGGGGAGGTTCGGGTCCTTGACGCCGGTCGAGGCCCACAGCGGACGCTGGAGGTTCGCACCGAGCGCGAGGAGGTCCTGTGCGCGCTTCTCGGCGAACTTCTGCTCGAACAGCTCGTAGGCGAGGCGCGCGTTCGCGAGACCGGCCTTGCTCTTGAGCGCCTCCGCCTCGGGGGAGCCGATCGCCGACAGACGCTTGTCCGTCTCGGTGTCGACGCGCGAGACGAAGAACGAGGCGACCGAATGGATGCTGGACAGGTCGAAGTCGCCGCTGTGCGCGCGCTCCAGTCCCGTCAGGTAGGCGTCGATGACCTCGGCGTAGCGCTCCAGGCTGAAGATGAGCGTGACATTGACGCTGATGCCGTTCGCGATCGCCTCGGTGATCGCGGGGAGCCCCGCCTTCGTGGCCGGGATCTTGACCAGGAGGTTGGGGCGGTCGACGGTCTTCCACAGCTCCTTGGCCTGCGCCACGGTGCCGTCGGTGTCGTGGGCGAGGTCGGGGGAGACCTCGATCGAGACGCGACCGTCGACGTGGCCGGACTCCTCCCACACCGGGCGGAAGACGTCGAGCGCGGCACGGACGTCCTGGGTCGTCGCGGCGAACACGGCGTCCTCGGCGGAAGCTCCGGACGCGGCGAGCTCGGTGACCTGCGCGTCGTAGGACGTGTCGTTCTTGTCCGTGATCGCGTTCGCGAAGATGGTCGGGTTCGTGGTGACGCCCACGACGTTGCGCGACGCGATCAGCTCGGCGAGGTTGCCGGAGGAGATGCGGGTGCGCGAGAGGTCGTCGAGCCAGATGCTGACGCCGGCGGCGGCGAGCTGGGCGGTGGGGGTGCTCATGCGTTCTCCTTGATGGTCTCGCGGGCGGCCGCGACGACGGCCTCGGTGGTGATGCCGAACTTCTCGAAGAGGGTCTTGTAGTCGGCGGAGGCGCCGAAGTGGTCGATGCCGACCGAGCGACCGCGGTCGCCGACGATGCCGCGCCACGTGAGCACGGAACCGGCCTCGACCGACACGCGGGCGGTGACGGACGACGGCAGCACGCTCTCGCGGTAGGCCTCGTCCTGCTCCGCGAACCACTCCAGCGAGGGGGCGGAGACGACGCGGACGTTCACGCCCTCGCCGGCCAGCACCTCGCGGGCGTTCACCGCGAGCTGCACCTCGGAGCCGGTCGCGACGATGATGACGTCCGGCGTGCCGCCGGGCGCCTCGGCGAGCACATAGGCGCCCTTGACGGCCTGGGCGGCGGAGGCGAACGTGTCGCCAGAGGCCTCGCCCTCGCCGCGCGGGAACACCGGGATGTTCTGGCGGGTCAGCGCGATGCCGGCCGGTCCCTCGTGGCGCCGGAGGATCTCGAGCCACACGGCGGCGGTCTCGTTGGCGTCCGCCGGACGGACGACGGCCAGGTTCGGGATGGCGCGCAGCGTCGCGAGCTGCTCGATCGGCTGGTGCGTCGGACCGTCCTCGCCGAGGGCGACCGAGTCGTGCGTCCAGACGAAGATGCTCGGCACGTTCATCAGCGCCGCCAGGCGCACGGACGGGCGCATGTAGTCGCTGAAGATGAGGAACGTGCCGCCGAAGGCGCGCGTCGGGCCGTGCAGCATGATGCCGTTGACGATCGCGCCCATCGCGTGCTCGCGGATGCCGAAGTGCAGCACCCGGCCGTAGGGCGTGCCCGACCACTCGTGCGTCGACCACTCGGCGGGGATGAACGACGGCGCGTCCTTGATCGTGGTGAGGTTCGACTCGGCGAGGTCGGCCGAGCCGCCCCAGAGCTCGGGGAGCTGCGCGGCCAGCGCGTTGATGACCTGGCCGGACGCGGCGCGGGTGGAGACGTCCTTGCCGGCCTCGAAGACCGGGAGGGCCTCCGCGATGTCGGCGGGGAGCTCGTGCGCCTCGACGCGGTCGAGCAGGGCCTTGCGCTCGGGGTTGGCGGCGGCCCAGGCGTCGAACGACTCCTGCCAGGCGGCGCGGGCCTCGGCGGCGCGCTCCGCGAGGCCGCGGGTGCGCTCCAGCACGTCGTCCGCGACGACGAAGGTCTGCTCCGGGTCGAACCCGAGGACCTTCTTGGTGGCGGCGAGCTCGTCGGCGCCGAGCGCCGAGCCGTGGATCTTGCCGCTGTTCTGCTTGCCGGGTGCCGGCCAGCCGATGATGGTCTTGAGGATGATGAGCGACGGCTTGTCGGTCTCGCCCTTGGCGGCCTCGATCGCGGCGTGGAGCTCGGCGACGTCCTCGACGTATTCGCCGGTCTTCTTCCAGTCCACGGTCTGCACGTGCCAGCCGTAGGCCTCGTAGCGGGCGGCCACGTCCTCGGTGAAGGCGACGTTGGTGTCGTCCTCGATCGAGATCTGGTTGGAGTCGTAGATCGCGATGAGGTTGCCGAGCTGCTGGTGACCGGCGAGCGAGGAGGCCTCGCTGGTCACGCCCTCCTGCAGGTCGCCGTCGCCTGCGATCACGTAGACGAAGTGGTCGAACGGGCTCGTGCCCGCCGCGGCCTCCGGGTCGAAGAGGCCGCGCTCGTAGCGGGCGGCGTAGGCGAAGCCCACCGCGGAGGCGAGGCCCTGGCCCAGCGGACCCGTCGTGATCTCGACGCCCTTGGTGTGGCCGTACTCGGGATGGCCGGGCGTCTTCGAACCCCACGTGCGGAGCGCCTTGAGGTCGTCGAGCTCGAGGCCGAACCCACCGAGGTAGAGCTGCACATACTGCGTCAGCGACGAGTGGCCGACCGAGAGGATGAAGCGGTCGCGGCCGAGCCAGTCGGTGTCGGTCGGGTCATGCCGCAGCACACGCTGGTACAGCAGATAGGCGGCGGGGGCCAGACTCATCGCCGTGCCGGGATGACCGTTGCCGACCTTTTCGACCGCATCGGCCGCCAGGATCCGGGCGGTGTCCACCGCGCGTCGATCGATCTCGTCCCACTGCAATTCCGACACGTTCATGCCCTTTCCGACAGTTTCGAGGGCGCCGGTATTCCCTGGCGCATCCGCAACTTCCCTGGCGCATCCCGCATCGTCCGGGGACGGGCGGGTGTGTGCGCAGCACCGGGCGCGCGAGTGCTCTCAGCATAGCGGTGACGGTCCCGGCGGCCGGGGGCCGGAAGGCGCGGAAGGCGTCACGGCGTGTCATACACTGGAGAGGTTGTCCGGTAACGCGCGCGGAGGAGGCGATCGAGATCTCGACGATGTCTGATCAGACCGTACGGAAGTCGTCCATCGGTCGCACGGTGAGCGCCTACGTGACTCTGACGAAGCCCCGAGTCCTCGAACTCCTCCTCGTCTCGACCGTTCCGGTCATGTTCCTCGCGCAGGGTGGGCTGCCCGATCTCTGGCTGGTCCTCGCGACCGTCATCGGTGGGTCCATGAGCGCCGGTTCCGCCGGCGCGTTCAACATGTACCTCGATCGCGACATCGACGCGCACATGCACCGTACGGAGAACCGCCCGCTCGTGACCGGCGAGGTCAGCCCGCGCGGTGCCCTGATCTTCTCGTGGACGCTCGCGATCGTGTCGACCGTGTGGCTCTGGTTCACCACGAACTGGCTCACGGCGGTCCTGTCGGCCTCCGCGATCTTCTTCTACGTCGTGATCTACACGATGATCCTCAAGCGCCGTACCGAGCAGAACATCATCTGGGGCGGCATCGCGGGCTGCTTCCCGGTCCTCATCGGCTGGTCCGCCGTCACCGGATCGCTCGACTGGCCCGCCTTCGTCCTGTTCCTGCTCGTCTTCCTCTGGACGCCGCCGCACTACTGGCCGCTGTCGATGAAGTACAAGGACGACTACGACGACGTCGACGTGCCCATGCTCGGCGTCACCCGTAACGCGTCGCAGGTCGGCCTGCAGGTCATCCTGTACGCGTGGGCCACGGTCGCCTGCTCGCTGCTGCTCGTGCCGATCGCCGGCATGGGCCTCGTCTACACCGTCTCCGCCCTGGTGTTCGGCGGCTGGTTCATCTACGAATCGCACCGCCTGTACAACCAGGCGGTGCGGGGGACCGAGGCGCGGCCGATGCGGGTCTTCCACGCCTCGATCACTTACCTGACGCTGCTGTTCGTCGCCGTGGCGATCGACCCGCTGCTGCCCTTCTGACCCTCGTCGGCCTGGGGCTCCGCGGACGCCGGCTCCGCATCGGCCTGCGGCTCTGCGAACTCTGCGGCGGCGGTCGGGAGAGCGGGCTCCTCGCGCGGGTCTGAGACCGTCTCGGCCGTCTCGTCCTGGATGATCGACGCCTCCTGCTCGACGGCTGGCGCGGCGGTGACGGGGGTGGCGACCAGCGTGCGCGCGGCGACGAGGACGAGCGACAGGAGCAGGCCCACCAGGCCCGCGCCGAGGACGACGGCGCCGACGACGACGAGCGACTGACCGACGTACACCTCGACACCGGTGGCGGTGCCGTCCATCAGGGTCGTGGTCATCGTGCCGACCTGTCCGGCGATCATCCAGCCGCCGACCCCGACCGCGGCGAGGGAGACGACGATGAGGAGCCAGAACCCGGCGCTGCGGGTGAGTGTCTTGTTCATGTCGACCACGATGGTCGATGCGGTGATGAGCGCCCGGTGCGCGCGCTATGGATCGTCTGTGCGGCAGGTCAGTCGGCAGGGGCGGGTACGACGGACGCGGTGCGCTTGAGGTGCAGCACGACGACGGTGTAAGTCGCGGCGGAGAGCGATGCCAGGACCATGTGGATGCCCACGAGCACGGGCGGAAGCCCTTCTCGCGCCTGCCAGACGCCGACGGCGACCTGCACGAGGATCGCGATGACGAGCACGAGCAGCCACCGGCGGGGCTCGAGACGAAGGACCCAGGCCGCCACCGTCAGGAAGAGCACGAGCGCGGCGAGGATGTAACCCGGCCAGGAGTGGACATGAGCGAGGACCGTGGCGTCGAAGCCGCGGCGCAGCACGTCGGCGTCGCCGGAGTGCGGGCCCGATCCGGTCGTCAGCACGCCGAACAGGATGGTCACGGCCAGGGCGAGGCCGGTGATGTGCGTCACGATCGCGAACCAGGTGGGGACGGCCCGTTCGCGCGGTCCTTCCGGAGTCGCCAGCCGCACGAGGAACGCGGCGGTGATGCAGACGAGCAGGAGCGACGACGTGTAGTGGAACCCGACGATGAAGGGGTTCAGGCCCGTGAGCACGGTGATGCCGCCGACCAAGGCCTGCGCGACGACGCCGATCAGCACGAGCCAGGCGAGGAGGACGAGGTCCCGCCGGGCGGGCGTCGTGCGGACCGAGTGGACCGCGGCCGCGATCACCGCGATCAGGAGCACGGCGGAGGCGACGGGGAACGCCGGGAAGTCGGTGAGCGAGACCAGGGCGAAGGCGACCGCCGCCCCGGCGAGACCGCCGACAGCGAACCACAGGGCGTTGATGAGCGCCCGGCGGCCGCTGATGGTGTGCAGGACGAGCAGGACGACGGCGATCGCGATGATCCCGACGACGCCGGTCATCAGCCGGTTGCCGAACTCGATCATCCCGTGGATGCCCTGCACCTCGACGATCGGGACGAGCGACTCGGGTGTGCACAGCGGCCACTCGGTGCAGCCGAGGCCGGAGCCCGTCAGACGCACCGCACCGCCGGTGCCGATGATGATCGTCTCGCTGAGGAACGACAGCCAGGCGAAGACGGTGAGCGCGCGACCCCATACGGCGGAGCGGGGGGAGGGGGTCGCCCGCGTCGTCGAAGCGGTGGGGATGGTCGTCTCGGGCATAAGTCCTCCGGCCCGTCGAAGACGTGGCGCACGGCCCGTCCGTCAGGCGGAACCTGTAGAATCGGATTGTTGCGATGAGCGCTGACAGCGCTGAAGCATCGTCAACAGTTTAGGCGCGATGGAAGCGCCCGTGATGAGGGCCCACCAACGGCACCCGCTCCCGCAGACTCGACGGGGATCAGGTGTGTCGGGGCGGATGACACCGTTTGGGACCTGTGAGGAGAGTGTTGCATGTCGGATGTGCTGATCGACCGCCCGGAGCTCGATGGTCTGGGGGTGTACGAATTCGGCTGGCACGATGAGGATGCCGCGGGTGCCGTCGCCAAACGCGGGATCTCCGAAGAGGTCGTCCGCGGGATCTCGGCCCTCAAGAACGAGCCGGAGTGGATGCTGAAGACCCGCCTCAAGGGCTATCAGCTCTTCGGCCGCAAGCCGATGCCGACGTGGGGCGCCGACCTCAGCGATATCGACTTCGACAACATCAAGTACTTCGTCCGCTCCACCGAGAAGCAGGCGCAGAGCTGGGAAGACCTCCCCGAGGAGATCCGCGAGACGTACGAGCGCCTGGGCATCCCCGAGGCCGAGCGGCAGCGTCTCGTCGCCGGCGTCGCCGCGCAGTACGAGTCCGAGGTCGTGTACCACCAGATCCGCGAGGACCTGGAGCAGCAGGGCGTCATCTTCATGGACACCGACACGGCGCTCCGCGAGCACCCCGAGTTCTTCGAGGAGTACTTCGGCACCGTCATCCCGGCGGGCGACAACAAGTTCGCCGCGCTGAACACCGCCGTCTGGTCGGGCGGATCGTTCGTCTACGTCCCCAAGGGCGTGCACGTCGAGATCCCGCTGCAGGCCTACTTCCGCATCAACACCGAGAACATGGGCCAGTTCGAGCGGACCCTGATCATCGCCGACGAGGACAGCTACGTCCACTACATCGAGGGCTGCACGGCCCCGATCTACAAGTCGGACTCCCTGCACTCGGCCGTCGTCGAGATCATCGTGAAGAAGAACGCCCGCGTGCGCTACACGACGATCCAGAACTGGTCGAACAACGTCTACAACCTGGTCACCAAGCGCGCCGTGGCGCACGAGGGCGCGACCATGGAGTGGGTCGACGGAAACATCGGCTCCAAGGTGACGATGAAGTACCCGTCGATCTACCTGATGGGCGAGCACGCCAAGGGCGAGACCCTCTCCGTCGCGTTCGCCGGTCCCGGCCAGCACCAGGACGCCGGCGCGAAGATGATCCACATGGCGCCGTACACGCAGTCGTCGATCGTCTCGAAGTCGATCGCGCGTGGCGGTGGCCGTGCCGGCTACCGCGGCGAGGTCCGTGTCGACGCCGCTGCGCACCACTCCGCCAACACCGTCCGCTGCGACGCGCTGCTCGTGGACACGAAGTCGCGCTCCGACACCTACCCGGCGATCGACATCCGTGTCGACGACGTGCAGCTCGGGCACGAGGCCACGGTCTCGAAGGTCAGCGAAGAGCAGCTCTTCTACCTGCAGTCCCGCGGCATGCCCGAGGACGAGGCGATGGCGATGATCGTGCGCGGCTTCATCGAGCCGATCGCGCGCGAGCTGCCCATGGAATACGCGATGGAACTGAACAAGCTCATCGAGATGGGCATGGAAGGATCGGTCGGCTAAATGGCGGCCTCGACGACAGCGCCCAGCGAGGCGCAGCACACGAACGCGCACATCGACCCGGCCGCACAGGTGGCGGACGCGGGATTCGTCCCGGTGCAGACCCGCTCGGAGCGCCCGCACTCCTTCGACCCGGACGACTTCGGCACGCCGACCGGGCGCGAGGTGAACTGGAAGCACACGCCGGTGGCCGCGCTCACGCCGCTGTTCCGCACCGCGGAGGGCGAGGAGGGCGTGCAGTACTCCTTCACGTCCGGCGAGCAGTACGTCGCCGCACCGCTCACGGCGGGAACCGCTCCGCGTGGCGAGGTCTTCCTCGCCGAGGACATCACCGCCGCCGTCGCGTGGCAGGGCGCCTCCGAGGCGCTGCACATCCGCATCCCGCGCGAGGAGGAGGTCGCGGCGCCGATCTTCGTGTCGCTCACGGGCACCGGAGCCGACCGCCGGGCGGATGCCCACATCGTGATCGAGGCCCTCGAGCACAGCTCCGCCACGGTGGTGCTGCAGCACAAGGGCTCGGCGCAGTACGCCCAGAACGTCGAGATCATCGTCCGTGACGGGGCGAAGCTCACGGTCGTCTCCGTGCAGCAGTGGGACGATGACGCCGTGCACGCGGCCGCCCACCAGGCGCGAGTCGCGGCCGACGCCACGCTCAAGCACTTCGTCGTGAGCTTCGGCGGCGGCGTGGTGCGCGTGAACCCGAGCGTCGAGCTCGCCGGTGCCGGCTCCGAGGGCTACCTGTACGGGCTGTCCTACGCCGACTCCGGCCAGCACCTGGAGAGCCAGGTGTACCTGCACCACAAGGGTCCGCACACGACCGGCGACGTGCTCTACAAGGGCGCGCTGCAGGGCGAGAGCGCCCACAGTGTGTGGATCGGCGACGTGCTGATCGGGGCGGACGCCACCGGCACCGACTCCTACGAGGCCAACCGCAACCTGGTGCTCACGGAGGGCGCGCGCGCCGACTCCATCCCGAACCTCGAGATCGAGACGGGCGACATCGTCGGCGCCGGGCACGCGAGTGCCACCGGCCGCTTCGACGACGAGCAGCTCTTCTATCTCCAGGCTCGCGGCATCCCGGAGGACGAGGCCCGCCGCCTGGTGGTTCTCGGCTTCCTCACCGACATCGTGCTGCGCCTCGGCATCCCCGACCTGGAGTCGGAGCTGCTGGCCGCCATCGAGGCCGAGCTCGCCGAGGTGAACGCGTGACCGCGCAGCGCGTCTGCGGCGTCTCCGAACTGGAGCAGGACACGCCGCTGCGCGTCGAGCCGGACGGTGTGCCGATCACGGTCATCAAGGACGGCGAGGGCGTCATCCACGCCATCGGCGACACCTGCACCCACGGCGACATCTCGCTGTCCGAGGGCTTCGTGGAAGGCGACACGGTGGAGTGCTGGGCTCATGGCTCGGCGTTCTCCCTGATCACCGGCAAGCCCCAGAATCTCCCCGCATATGAGCCCGTTCCGGTCTACGTCGTCGAGATCGACGGCGACGACGTGCTCATCGATCCCGCTGTGACGAAGGAAGTCTGAAGAATGTCTGTTCTCGAGATCCGCGACCTGCATGTGACGGTCGAGACCGAGGCGGGGACCACCCCGATCCTCAACGGAATCACCCTCACCATGAACACCGGTGAGACCCACGCCATCATGGGCCCCAACGGCTCCGGCAAGTCCACCCTGGCCTACACCATCGCCGGCCACCCGAAGTACACGGTCACCTCCGGCTCCATCACCTTCGACGGTGAGGACGTCCTGGCGATGAGCGTCGACGAGCGCGCCCGCGCCGGCCTGTTCCTGGCCATGCAGTACCCGGTCGAGATCCCCGGCGTGACCGTGACGAACTTCCTGCGCACCGCGAAGACCGCGCTCGACGGCGAGGCGCCCTCGATCCGGCAGTGGACCAAGGACGTCAAGGAGTCCATGGCCAACCTCCGCATGGACCCGAAGTTCGCGCAGCGCAACGTCAACGAGGGCTTCTCGGGTGGCGAGAAGAAGCGCCACGAGATCCTCCAGCTCGAGGTGCTCAAGCCGAAGTTCGCCGTGCTCGACGAGACCGACTCCGGCCTCGACGTGGACGCGCTGAAGATCGTCTCCGAGGGTGTCAACCGCGCGAAGGAGTCCACCGGTCTCGGTGTGCTGCTCATCACGCACTACACCCGGATCCTCCGCTACATCCGCCCGGACTACGTCCACGTGGTCGTCGCGGGCAAGATCGTCGAGGAGGGCGGACCCGAGCTCGCCGACCGTCTGGAGAACGAGGGCTACGACCGGTTCCTCGACCCCTCCGCTCCCATCGAGGCGTAGGCTGATCGCATGACAGCGACCCTGACGGACGAGAAGTACGACGCGGTCACCGAGGCCCTCAAGGACGTGATGGATCCTGAGCTCGGGATCAACGTCGTCGACCTCGGGCTCATCTACGACCTCGCCTGGGATGACGAGAACGACGCTCTCGTCATCCACATGACGCTGACCAGTGCGGGCTGCCCGCTCACGGATGTCCTCGAAGACCAGACGGCGCAGGCCCTGGACAACGTCGTGGACCGCTTCCGCATCAACTGGGTGTGGATGCCGCCGTGGGGACCCGAGCGGATCACGGACGACGGACGCGACATGATGCGTGCGCTCGGCTTCGCGATCTGAGCGTTCCGGTCACCTGACCACCAGACGAAGCGGGCGTGCCGGGCACGCCCGCTTCGACGTCTCCGCATCGGCGCGGAGAGAAATCGGAGGACGAATGCTGTCGGTCAAGGCCCTGCCGCTGTCGGAGCTGCGCGAGCGCACCAGCGAGAAGTGGCGGGAGTATCCCGAGGACGTGCTGCCCCTCTTCGTCGCGGAGATGGACTTCCCGCTCGCTCCGCCCATCACCGCCGCTCTGCAGCGGGCGCTGGACCTCGGGGACACCGGGTACATCGCCTCGCGGACACCGCTCGCGGAGGCCTACGCGGGTTTCGCGGAGCGCCGCTTCGGCTGGCGTCCCGACCCCGCACGGATGCGCAGCACGGCGGACGTGAGCATGGGCATCGTCGAGATCCTCCGCCGCGTCACGCAGCCGGGGGAGCGCGTCGTCGTGACGCCTCCGGTCTACCCGCCCTTCTACGACCTCGTCGCCGAGGCGGGAGCCGAGGTGCAGCGGGTGCCGCTGCGCGACACGGGGACGCGGTGGGAGCTCGACCTCGACGGGATCCGCGCCGCGTTCGAGGACGGCGCGACGGCCATCCTCCTCTGCAACCCGCACAACCCGACGGGTACCGTGCACGATCGGGAGACGCTGGCCGCGCTGGCTGACCTGGCCGAGGAGTTCGGCGCGACGGTCGTCTCGGACGAGATCCATGCACCGCTCGCGCAGCCCGGCGCGGGCTTCACGCCCTTCCTCGCCACGAGCGACGCGGCAGCCCGGGTCGGCTATGCCGTCGTCAGCGCGAGCAAGGCGTTCAATCTCGCGGGACTGAAGTGCGCGCTCATGGTGACCGCCGCGGAAGAGACGTCCGCGGTCGTTCGCGACCTGCCGGTCGAGGTGGAGTGGCGGACGGGACAGTTCGGTCTGCTCGCGGCCGTCGCCGCATTCTCCGAGGAGAGCGACGCCTGGCTCGACGGCCTCCTGCGCACCCTCGACGAGAACCGCGTGCTGCTGGAAGATCTCCTCGCCCGCCACCTGCCCGCCGCCCGCTACCGCATTCCGGACGCGGGGTACCTCGCGTGGATCGACCTCTCGGCACTCGGCTGGGGCGACAATCCCGCCCGGCAGATCCTCCGCGAGGCGAAGGTCGCGCTGCACTTCGGCCCGGCCTTCGGGGAGGAAGGGGCCGGACACGTGCGGCTCAACTTCGGCACCAGCCCCGAGATCCTCACCGAGGCGATCGAACGCATCGCCGCGCTCGTCGAGCGATGACGGCTGCGGAGCCGACCGCCACGATCTGGGACCGCAGCCGGGTCTGGGTGACTCTGGGCGCTGTCGCTCTGATCTTCCTCGCCGCGATCGAGGCCCTCGCGGTGACGACGGTCATGCCGATCGTCAGCGATGCCCTGGACGGCCAGTCGCTGTACGCCGTCGCCTTCGCGGGCACGCTCGCGACCAGCGTGATCGGGATGGTCGCGGCCGGTTCCTGGTCGGACGCGCGCGGTCCGCGCGGCGCGCTGTACGCCGCCGTCACCCTCTTCATCCTCGGCCTGCTGATCTCCGGGTTCGCGGCGACGATGCCCCAGTTCCTGATCGGACGACTGGTGCAGGGGCTCGGTGCCGGTGGCCAGACCGTCGCTCTGTACGTCGTCGTCGCGCGGCTGTATCCGCCGCACCTGCACGGGCGGGTGTTCGCGGCATTCGCGGCCGCCTGGGTGGTGCCGTCGATGATCGGGCCCTTCCTCGCGGGAGCGGTGGCGGAGTACCTCGATTGGCGATGGGCGTTCCTGGGCGTGGCGGTGCTGACCGCGATCGCGTTCTCCATGATCGCGATCCGCTTGCGCGGTGTCGACCTCGGCCGCGGGGAGCCGCAGGACCGGCGGGCGCTGCTCACGCGCCTCTCGCTCGCCGTCGTCGTCGCGGTGCTCGCGGTGGTGATCGGACTGTCCGCCGAGCTCGATCCGGCGATCGGCTGGCCGGTCGCGCTGGGAGCCGTGCTCGCGATCGGTGTCGCCGTGCTGCCCCTTCTGCCGCGACGCACGCTGCGCGCCGGCGCCGGCCTTCCCAGCGTCGTGCTCATGCGCGGCGTGGCGGCCGGCGCGTTCTTCGCCGCGGAGGCCTACATCCCGTACCTGCTCATGCGGAAGTTCGACTTCTCCGCCACCTGGGCCGGGGTCGCCCTCATGCTGGCCGCCTTCGCGTGGGCCGGTGCGTCCGCCGCGCAGGGTCGCTACGGTGAGCGGCTGGGCAACCACCGCATCACGGCTCTCAGCCTGGGAGCGTTGCTCGTGGCGATGCTCTGCGTGCTGGCCGCCGCGGCGTTCGACGCCTCCCCGATCTTCGTGATCGTCGGGTGGGCGTTCGCCGGGGGCGGCATGGGGCTGCTGTACCCGCGGCTCACCGTGCTGACCCTCGCCTACTCGGATGAGACGAACCAGGGATTCAACTCCTCGGCGCTCTCGATCTCGGACGCGACGGGTTCGGCGGTCGCGATCGCGCTGGCGGGGCTCGCCGTAGCCACTCTGGGTGGCCGGGCGGATGCGTTCGCGGTCGTGTTCGTCCTCGGCGTCGGGCTGGTGCTGCTCGCGGTGATCCCCGGGCTCAGGCTCGGGCACGCCGCGGAGTCTTCGGTGCGCTGAGCTCACCGGCCAGGGCGATCACACCGAGGTCGAACACCCGGTCCAGACCCGCCGTGACGTCGACCTCGCTGGAGGACGGGAGGGCGCCGTGACTGTCGGCGTGCATCCGCTGCTGGACGAGGGTCGCATGACCGAGCACGAAGTGCAGGATCGCGGCCCCGCGGTCCTCGGGCTCCTGAGCGCCCTCCGCGCGGAGAGCCGCGACCAGAGCCTCGCGGGCGTGGGCCGAGCCGAGCTGGAGTGCGTATGTGCTGAGCACCAGCTCCGCGCCGTCCCGGTAGGCGAAGAGCGCGTCGCGGAGCGCGCGGGCAGTCGCGAGGACCCCGCCGTCTCCGGCGGGAACCCCGGCGGTGATCCGGTCGGCGAGGTCGGCGAGGAGCTCCTGCTTGTTCGCCACGTGCCAGTAGAGAGCGCTGGGCTGCACGTCGAGCCGGGCCGCGATGCGGCGCATGGAGAGGTCGGCCAGCCCCACCTCGTCGAGGAGGGCCAGGGCCGTCCGCGAGACGCTGTCCCGGTCGTGACGGGCGGGATTCGTCTCGGGACTCATGCCCCCACTATAGTGAACGGCGTTCAGGTGAACGGTGTTCAGGAGGATGAATGCGCAGGCGGAAGCCGGGGACGGCCGCGACGCTCGCGGAGCCGGGAACGGTACGTCTCGACGGCGTGGGCGTGACGGTCGACGGCCGCGTTCTGCTCGACGACGTGACGCTGGAACTCACCGCGCCGCGCATCGCCGTGATCGGTGCGAACGGCTCCGGGAAGTCGACGTTCGCCCGGCTGCTGAACGGTCTCATGACGCCGACGGAGGGCACGGTCAGCATCCACGGCCTCGACGTGCTGCGAGAGCGGACCGCCGTCCGCCGCCGCGTGGGCTTCGTCTTCACCGATCCGGATGCGCAGATCCTGATGCCGACCCCGGCCGAGGACCTCGCGCTGTCCCTCCGAGGGCGGCCCCGTGACGAGATCGCCCGCCGCGTACAGGAGACGCTGGATCGGCACGGTCTCGGCGCCCACGCCGACATCCCGGCGTCGTCGCTCTCGGGAGGCCAGAAGCAGATGCTGGCCCTCGCCACGGTGCTTCTCGCAGAACCGGCGCTGATCGTGGCGGACGAGCCCACCACGCTCCTCGATCTGCGCAACGCGCGGCGGATCGGAGACCTCCTCCTGGCGCAGGACGCGCAGGTGCTCATCGTCACCCACGATCTCGAGCTCGCCGCGCGCTGCGACACGGCCGTCCTCTTCGACGGCGGGCGCGTCGTCGATCAGGGAGATCCCGAGACGGTCATCGCGCGCTACCGCCGGTTGTGCGCGTGATCCCGCCGCGGCCGCCCGTGCCGGGGCTCCTGTCCCGGGCGCCAGCCGGACCGAAGCTGGCGGGCCTCGCCATCGTTGCGCTCGCGATGACCCTGTTCCCGCACGGGCCGGTCAGCATCGCCGTCTGCCTCGCGGCCGTGCTCGCGCTCTACCCGATCGGAGGTGTGCCGCTCTCCGCCGCCGTGATCGAGCTGTGGCGGTTGCGCGCCGTCCTGCTCGTTCTCGCGATCACCCTCGCCGTCTTCGTGTCTCCCGTGGCCGCCTGGGTGAGCACCGGGCGGGTCTCTGCATTACTGCTGCTCGCCGCGCTCCTCACCCTGACCACCCGCATGTCCGACCTCCTGGAGGTGCTGCAGCGCTCCCTGCGGCCGCTGCGCCGTGTCGGGGTGGACCCCGAGGCGGTGTCGATGGCGGTGTCGCTCACCCTGACGATGGTGCCCGTCGTCGCGGGCTTCGCACAGCGGGTGCGCGATGCGGAGCGCGCCCGCGGTGTGCGACTGGGTGTGCGTGGCGTGGTGCCCCTGCTCGTCATGACGCTCCGCCACGCGGACCAGGTCGGTGATGCCCTCGCCGCCCGCGGGGTCGGCTGACGGTCACGCCACGACGGCGGGGGCGGGGACGGCGCTGCCGGAGCGGCCGGCGAGCCGCAGCGCAGCCACGAGCAGCAGCACGGCGAGCGCCGCAGTGGAGACCGTCGTACCGAGGACGAGGAGCAGCACCACCGCCGTGAGTCCCACGGCGGTCCCCAGCACCAGGCGGCGGCGCGAGTCCGTCGCCTTCGGCGAGGGGTGGTTCTCGAAGCGATCGACGCGCACGGCGACCAGGGCGGTGAGGACGAGTGCCGTCACCAGCCACAGCGGGCGGGCTGCCCACCACTCCACGCTGTCGAGTGCGGGCAGGCTGAGCCCCCCGACGATCGCGGCCAGCGCTGTCGCTCCGGCCATCACCAACAGCACCGGCATGTGCCAGAGGTAGATGGTCATCGTGCGCCGGGTCACGAACGCGGTGAACGCGGCCACCGGGGTGTGCCGACTGAAGCGTCCGATCCGGTCGCGGTACAGGGAGAACAGGGTCGTGTGGAAGAGCCCGACCAGCAGGAGGGCGGCTGTCGGCGGGTTGATGTTGGCGATGAGGTCGGGGGAGTACACGCCCCCGAGGAAGAGTGCGACGAGGAGCCCGAGAGAGCCGGTGCCGATCGCCACGCGGACTCCGGGCCGCAGTGCATCCACGCGTCCGTCGGCGAGGAAGAACCCGAGCTGCTGCATCGTCAGCCAGACGAAGGCGAGGTTGAGGAAACCCAGGGCGTCGTTCCCGGTCGTGGCGCGCAGCACGTCGACCGCGACGGCCGCAGCGGCGAGGAGACCGATGGTCCGCAGCGGCGCGCGGTCGTGCAGCGCGACGAAGGCGGGGAGGAGGGCCTGGCACAGCAGGAAGACCCCGAGGAACCACAGGGGCTGCCCGTACCGGAAACCCGCGACCGCGATGAGATCCGGGGAGACCCCGACGACGGTGAGCACGGCGAGAGCGATGCCGACCGCGGCGATGGTGAACAGGGCCGGGCGCAGGAGCCGGTGCACCCGACCGGCCACGAAGGCGGTGGCGCTCCCGCCGCGGTCGCGGAGGCGGCGGTAGGCGAGGAGTCCGGAGAACCCTCCGATCACGAAGAAGAGCGGCATCACCTGCAGCAGCCAGCTCAGCGGCGCGATCCAGCCCGTGCCGTCGCTCGCGTTCTCGAACACCGGCCCGGACTCGGACACCGTGACCCCCACCATGACGGCGTGCAGCAGGACGACGCCGAGCACGCACAGTGCCCGGACGACGTCGATGCCGGTGTCACGGTGGCCGGTGGGGGCGGATACGGCGGGGGCGGGGGTGCTGAGGCGTGGAGCCGCGGCGATGACCATGAGTCCTCCTGGGAACGGTGTCCTCGGAGGCTATGGACGCGGTGGTCGGCACGACATCACCCCGTGGTGCCGTCCTGACCCCTACGCAGGGGTGACTCAGGCGGAGGGTTCGACCAGACCGGTGTCGTAGGCGAGGATGACGGCGTGCACGCGGTCGCGGAGACCGAGCTTCGCGAGCACTTTGCCGACGTGGGTCTTCACGGTCTGCTCGGCGATGAACAGGTCGCCCGCGATCTCCGTGTTGGAGCGGCCCTTGCCGATGAGGACGAGCACCTCGCGCTCCCGGTCGGTGAGATCGGCGAGGGCGGTCGCCGACCTGCGTGATGCCGGCCGCCGTCCGGCGAACTGTTCGATCATCCGCCGCGTCACGCTCGGGGCGAGGAGCGCATCGCCCCCCGCCACCACGCGGACGGCATGCACGAGCTCCTCCGGGAGAGCGTCCTTGAGGAGGAAGCCGCTGGCGCCGGCGGCGAGGGCGTCGTAGACGTAGTCGTCGATGTCGAACGTGGTGAGCATGAGGATCCGTGGCACGTGCGCGGCCGGGTACGACGGGCCCAGGATGCGCCGGGTGGCCTCGATGCCGTCGAGTTCCGGCATGCGGACGTCCATGAGGATGACGTCGGGGTCGACTCGCGCGGCGAGCGTGACGGCTTCGGCGCCGTCCGCGGCCTGGCCCACCACGCGGATGCCCTCATGGGCGTCCAGCAGGGCGGCGAAGCCGGCGCGGACCATCGCCTGATCGTCGGCGATGAGCACGCTGATCGTCACGAGTTCTCCTTGTCTTCCGCCGAGGCGGTCGGGGCGGCGGCTGATGCTGCGGGGGACAGGGGCAGGGTGGCGTCGACCGTCCAGCCCCCGTCGTCGGACGGGCCGGCCGCGAGGCTCCCGCCCAGCAGTTCTGCGCGCTCGCGCATTCCCCGGAGGCCGTAACCCCCGGTGGGGTTCTCGACCGGCTGCGGCGGCGCCGCGTTGCGCACCCGGATGTGCAGGCTGCCGGCATCGGCGTGAAGGCGGACGGTGACCCGTGCTCCGGGGGCATGGCGGACGGCGTTGCTCAGTGCCTCCTGCACGATGCGGAAGGCGGCGATCTGCACACCGGGTCCGGCGGCCGAGGCCGCCTCGATCCCCTCCAGCACGAGACCGACCCCCACGCCGGCGCGTCGGATGGTGTCGACGAGGGCCGGCACGTCGTCCAGTCCCTGCTGCGGTGCGAGCTCGGCATGCTGGTCCTCCGTGCGGAGCACCCCCAGCATGCGCCGCATCTCGGTGAGCGAGGAGCGAGCGGTGGCGGCGATGTCGTCGAACTCGGCCGCCGCGTCGGCATCGAGGTCTGCGATCCGGTAGCGCGCGGTCGACGCCTGCACCTGGATCACCGACATGCTGTGCGCCACGACGTCGTGCAGCTCCCTGGCGATACGGGTGCGCTCCTCCACGAGGGCGCGCCGCGACTCCTCCAGGGCGCTGTGCTCCTTCTCCCTGGTCAGCTCGGCCGCCACCCGCACGCGGCCGGCGACGAGGACGGCGATGAGGAACATCGCGGCGGCGACCGAGGTCGTCACGATCAGGTTGGCGGTGACGCTCCCGGAGCTCGCCGGCGTCGCGACCATGTCCGGCCGCAGCAGGGGCGCCGTCAGGGAGGTGAGTGCGCCGATCACGAGGGTGAGGGCGCCGAGTCGGGCTCCCTCCACGAAGGACATCACGCCCACGAAGAGGACGAACGCGAGCAGTGCCGGTACCGACCACGGCCACGGGGACTGGATCGCCCGCGCCGGCTCGACGAGGAGAGGGAGCAGGAAGGCGCCGGCGGCGAACACGACGATCGCGGTCCGCGGACGGGAGGGGACGAGCAGGGGAGGCCCGCACACGGCGGCACCGAGCAGGAAAGACAGCGGCAGCGGCGTGCCCGAGAGCACCGTCTGGAGCGGGACGAGGAGCGCGTACAGCACGACGACCGCCGCGGTCAGCGCCACGAGGGCGCCGGTGCGACGGCTGATCCGTGACGGGCGCGGGGTGCGCTCTCGGCGGCGTGCCATGCGTCTCATCCTGCCAGGTGCGGGACCGCCGTACGGCGGCGGCGGAGCGCGGCGATCCGGTCGATGACGATGCCGACGATCAGGGCGATGACGACGCCGATGGCGGCGCTGAGCACGGGCTGGTCGTGCAGCCAGGCACCGGCGAGCAACCCGATCGCGAGGCTGAACACGCTCCAGCTGACACCGGCGATGAGGCTCAGCGGGAGGAACCGCCGCCACGGGAACCCGAGTGCTCCGGCGGACATGTTCACGGCCACCCGGCCGATCGGGATGTATCGCGCGCCGAGGATCAGCGTCGCGCTGCGGCGGTCGAGAGCACGCTGCGCGTAGGCGAACGCGGCGGCGACGCGAGGGCGGCGCATCCACGCGAACCTCGTGGTGCCGAGCCGGCGACCGATGAGGAACGCGATGTTGTCGCCGATCGCGGCGCCCAGGGCGGCGACCGCCCCGAGCAGCAGGATGTTGCCGTCGCCGGTGGACGCGGCGACCGCCGCCGCGGCGACGAGGACCGTCTCGCTCGGGACCGGAGGGAAGAACCCGTCGATCACGGTCACCGCGAAGAGCACCGCGTACAGCCACGGGGAGGCGATCGCCTGCAGGATGAGGTCGTTGAGGATGTCCACTCCAGCACCGTAGGCAGCGGGTGCGAGGCGGGTCATCACTCCCCGGTATCGCCTCGGTCACCCTGCAGAGGGATCTTGTCGGCGATCAGCGCCGTCGCAGCGGCATATACTGGGAGGCTGGCCGCTCGGCCATCACCCTCCTCCCGAACGAACGGACGTCCGCTGTGCTTGCCGTGCACGACCTCGAGATCCGCGTTGGCGCGCGCCTGCTGATGGAGAACGTCTCGTTCCGTGTGTCCGACGGCGACAAGATCGGCCTCGTCGGACGCAACGGTGCGGGCAAGACGACACTCACCAAGGTGCTCGCCGGCGACGTGCTGCCCTCCGGTGGTACCGTCACCCGCTCCGGCGAACTCGGCTACCTGCCGCAGGACCCGCGTTCGGGCAACCCGGAGGACCTCGCCCGTACCCGCATCCTCGACGCCCGCGGCCTCGGCCAACTCAACCTCGGCATGACCGAGGCCTCGCTCGCGATGGGCTCGGACGACCCCGCGGTCGCGGCGAAGGCGATGAAGCGCTACGGGGCGCTCACCGAGAAGTTCGAGGCGCAGGGCGGTTACGCGGCCGAGGCCGAGGCGGCGTCGATCGCGCACAACCTCTCGCTGCCGGACCGCATCCTCGACCAGCCGCTATCGACCCTCTCCGGTGGACAGCGCCGTCGTATCGAGCTCGCGCGCATCCTCTTCTCCGACGCCCAGACGATGATCCTCGACGAGCCGACCAACCACCTCGACGCGGACAGCGTCGTGTGGCTGCGCGAGTTCCTCAAGAACTACAAGGGCGGGTTGATCGTCATCAGCCACGACGTCGAGCTCGTCGGCGAGACCGTCAACCGCGTCTTCTACCTCGACGCCAACCGCCAGGTCATCGACATCTACAACATGAACTGGAAGAACTACCTGCGCCAGCGCGCCGCGGATGAGGAGCGCCGCAAGAAGGAACGGGCCAACGCGGAGAAGAAGGCGACCACTCTCCAGCAGCAGGCGGCGCGCTTCGGAGCCAAGGCGTCCAAGGCGGCGGCCGCGCACCAGATGCTCGCCCGCGCGGAGAAGCTCCTGTCGGGCCTGGAAGACGTGCGTCAGGAGGACCGCGTCGCGAAGCTGCGGTTCCCGAAGCCGGCGCCCTGTGGCAAGACCCCGCTCATGGCGTCCGGACTGTCGAAGTCGTACGGCTCGCTGGAGATCTTCACCGACGTCGACCTCGCGATCGACCGTGGCTCCAAGGTCGTCGTGCTCGGACTCAACGGTGCGGGAAAGACGACGTTGCTGCGCATGCTCGCGGGCGTCGACCAGCCGGACACCGGCCAGCTCGAGCCCGGCCACGGCCTCAAGGTCGGGTACTACGCGCAGGAGCACGAGAACCTCGACGTCAGCCGCTCGGTGCTGGAGAACATGGTGTCGGCGGCCCCGCACATCACCGAGACCGAGGCGCGCAAGGTCCTCGGCTCGTTCCTGTTCACCGGCGACGACGTCCTCAAGCCGGCCGGCGTGCTCTCCGGCGGTGAGAAGACGCGACTGTCGTTGGCGACCCTCGTCGTGTCGTCCGCGAACCTGTTGCTGCTCGACGAGCCCACGAACAACCTCGACCCGGCCTCGCGCGAGGAGATCCTCGGGGCTCTGGCCCACTACGAGGGTGCCGTGGTGCTCGTGTCGCACGACCCCGGCGCGGTGCAGTCGCTGAACCCGGAGCGGGTCCTCATCCTGCCCGACGGCGTCGAGGACATCTGGAGCCAGGAGTACCAGGACCTCATCGAGCTCGCGTAGCCGGTCGTGGCATAGTCGGAGCATGGCCGAGCAGTCGATCCTTCCTCCCTCGGAGCTCGCGGTATGGTTGCGCGCGCAGCCGGCCCTCACCGGCACGGCTCCACCGCTGCGCCTCGCTGACCTCCCCGACGATCCGGTGCCGCTCTTCCGCGACTGGCTCCGCACGGCGGCCGCAGACGGCGTTCCGGAACCGCACGCCGCGACCCTCGCGACCGTCGACGCGGACGGCCTGCCGGACGCGCGCACGCTGATCCTCAAGGATGTGGACGCGCGTGGCTGGGCGTTCGCCGGAGCACGGTCCTCACGGAAGGCCACGCAGCTCGAGGCGCGTCCGGCCGCGGCCCTGAATCTCTGGTGGCAGCCGCAGCGACGCGCGGTGCGGGTGCGGGGAACCGTGGAGGAGGCGTCCCCGGCGGAGAGCGACGCCGACCTCGCTGCCCGCTCCGAGGACGCACGCGCCGGTCTCCAGCCGGGGGACTGGGTGCTGTGGCGTGTCGTGCCGACGCGAGTCGAGTTCTGGCAGGGCTCCCCGGATCGAAACCACACCCGGATCGTCTACCGTCGCGTCGAGGGCCGATGGCAGCACACCGCCACCGGCG
Source organism: Microbacterium meiriae (assembly GCF_032364335.1). Classification (NCBI taxonomy): domain Bacteria; kingdom Bacillati; phylum Actinomycetota; class Actinomycetes; order Micrococcales; family Microbacteriaceae; genus Microbacterium; species Microbacterium meiriae. Next base: position 1,985,875 of record NZ_CP133984.1, on the reverse strand, counting down.
CCGATCCCAGCTCCAGCGATCGATAACGCTCCGCCCCATCACTCGGACGGCACGTTTTCGATCCCGCACCGTCGTCTCGCGCGGGATCGAAAACGCGCCTCCGGTTGCTTACGAACGCCCGTTTTCGATCCCGTAGCAGCGGGGGACACCCGTGCGGGATCGGAAAGGTGCCTGGAAACGTGGGGGGAGGAGCGGTTTCGAGCTTCGCCGGGGGAGAGGGGGCGGGGTGAGAGGGCGGGGTGAGGGCGGGGGTGAGAGGGGCTGGAACCGGGCGGAACGGAGTGGCACACTGTAGCGATCTGCTCGTCGGAGGGGGACGACACATGCGCATGGCACGACGACGGGCTCTCGCGGCCACGCTGGCAGTCCTCCTCGGAGTCGGGGGCGCCGTCGTCACGGCGGCTCCGGCTCTCGCGGCCGCCCCGGTCGGCGGGCCGACGACCCCGGGCATCTGGGGGTATCACACCGTCACATTCGAGTCCCTCGGCAGCACCGTGGCTGAGGTCGCCGTCGTCTCCGGAGGACTGGCGCCTCGGCAGCCGGCGCCCACCTCCGAGGAGGGACCGTTCGACGGCTGGGTCACGGGACCTCCCGGCGCCGAGGAGCCGTTCCGGTTCGAGAGCACCGTCATCACGACGGACCTCGTCGTCCGGGCGACGTTCGCCGACACGCGGATCGTGCAGTTCCTCGCCGGTCCCGCGGGAGAGGACGCCGACCGCATCATCGATGCCGACGAGGTGCGAGACGGCGAGCCGTTGGGGGAGATCGCACCGGATGTCGCCGAGGTCCCGGACGGGCAGGTGTTCACGGGGGAGTGGTACCGGGAGGACGACCCGACCCGGACGCCCTACGATTTCGCTGCTCCTGTCACGGAGAACTTCCGGCTGGTGCCGATCCTCGTCTCCGGCTTCGCGGTGTCGTTCGTGACCGACGGCACTGCCGTGTCCCCCGAGTTCGTCGTCGAGCCCGACACCGCCTTCACAGCTGCGGATCTCGCGGCCATCCCGCCGCCGACGAGGACCGGGTACACGTTCACCCAGTGGTGGGCGGATGCGGCGCGCACGCAACCCGTCGATCTCCCGCTGACGGATACCGCGACGCTCTATGCCGGCTGGCAGGGGCAGGACGTCGAGTACCACGTCAGCTACTGGCTCGAGAAGCCGAACGTGGTCCCGGAGTCCTACCCGGCGCCGGTGTTCACGGCCGCGGGAGCGACGCCGCCCGCGTGGACCGACGCGGACGGGAGGCTCAGCGACGCGCAGTTGGCGGATCCGGCGAACTTCCTCTTCCTCGACGACATCGCGTCGACCGCGACCGCGGGTTCTGCCGTCGGGGGCCCCACGGTGAAGGACGACCTCCCGACGCCCATCAAGGAGCTCGTGCGCGCGCAGCTCGACCCCGCCGTCGTGCAGTCGGATCCGCTGACATTCGCCGACCTGGCGGTGAGCCAACAGGATGTCACTGTGCAGGGAGACGGATCGACGGTGGTGAACGTCTACCTGACGCGGTCGCTGTGGCGGACGGACTTCCGACTCATCGCCCCGGGAAGCTCGGCGAACGTGCCCGCGGCGTGCGCCGCGGCAGGCACCTACGACATCACCATGGACGTCGGCGGCGCCACGTACTTCGCCTCGACGGTGTCCGGTGGCGCGCAGCTCCTCGGCACGTTCTCGGTCCGGGAGAAGATCGGCTTCGACATGCAGGCGGCGGGGGTCGCGCCGGTCCCGTTGTCGCAGACGGACGGCTCCGGCCTGATCACCGTCTACGACGCCGGGACCGAGAACCAGAGCTGCGTCCTCCGCGGCTGGGGGCCGCAGCAGTTCACCCCTCTGATCTTCACCGCGGTCTACACCGGTGCCGGGGCGGACACCGGTTCCGTCGATCTCGCGAACCGCACGACGACGATGACCGGGAAGATGGCTGCCGCGCGCACCCAGAACCTCACGCAACGATTCGAGTACGCGGAAGAGCTGGACCAGGGGCAGCCCGCTCCGGACGCCGTGCTCGGGCCGGACGGCGTACCGAACGATCCGTTGCGGGTGGAGACGCTGTACGCCAACAACAAGACCGCTGTCCGTGCGTCCGTCCCCGCCGGTCACCAGGTCTTCGGTCAGTACCGCAGCGCGTGGTACTGGGCCTCGAACGGCGATCGGCAGGTCACCAGCGTCATCGACGGCTTCACGTCGTACGTGGGCTATGGCGCGGGGACGAACACGCAGGGCAACTACTTCCAGCTCGACCAGGCGTCGGGTCATCTGTATCAGCTCAACAACAGCGGGAACGTCAACGACCGGTACCGCTACCAGTTCTACAGCCGCAACACCTACACGCTCAGCTTCGTGACGGGCGGCGGCACGACGATCCCCGCCGTCGCGGGTATCCCGTTCGAGACCGCACTGGGGTCGTCGGCGCCGGCCGATCCAACGCGGGGGCGGGACGTCTTCCTCGGCTGGTACACCGACTCCCAGTTCAACGTGCCGTTCACGTTCGACGGAGCGACGATGCCCGCCAGCAACCTCGTGCTCTACGCGCGGTGGCTGACGGATCCGCACACCGTCCGGTTCTACGACCACCCGTCCAGCCCGGAGCCCATCGACGATCTGACGCAGACGGTGGAGGACCAGGGGATGGCGACCACTCCGGATCCGTTGCCGCCGCAACCGGACGGCCAGACGTTCCTCGGCTGGTATCAGCGGACGACAGCAGGCTTCTTCGTACCGTATGACTTCGACACGCCGGTCGGCGCCGACCTCGATCTCTACGCCCGGTGGCAGCAGCCGGAGGCCGCTCCCTTCACCCTCCGCTACGACGGGGACGGCAACACCGGCGGCACCGTACCGACGGATCCTCTCGGCTACGACGCCGGATCGAGTGCGATCGTCGTGGACGGAGCGGGACTGACCCGGGACGACGAGGTCTTCGTCGGCTGGCGCATCGCGACGATCGCGGTGGCGCGCATCATCACGAGCCCCGTAGCGGCCGACGGACTCTTCCAGGCCGGACGCACGGTGCGCTTCGCCGGACGGGACATCACGCTCACCGCCGTGTACGCCGATCCGTCTCCCTCGTTCGCCGTGACCTTCCGTGAGAACGGCGGGGACGACGGCACCGTCACCTGGGAAGGGCCTCCGGAGGCGTCGATCACCTATCCCGGAGCATTCGACTTGCTCTTCAGAGGGCCCGGGACCACGTTCCTCGGATGGTCGACGTCCGCGGACGCGACGGTCGCCGATCCGGCGTTCGACCGGCTCAGCATCTCGGCGCTCACCGGCGACCTCGTCCTCTACGCCGTCTGGGAGGATGCCCCCGCGCCGCCAGCGCCGACGCCGCCTCCGAACGGCTCCGGAACGGAGCCTGGTGGCGGTCATCTTCCCCGCACCGGAGGGGACCCATGGGGCACGTTGCTCCTCGGGGCCCTCCTGGTCGCCACGGGGATCGTGGCGATGACGGCCCGGCGCCGGAGGCATCGGGGCTGACAACGCAGGCGAGGTCAGCGGGCGTCGAGCAGCTCGTCTTCAACGTCTGCGTCGCGGTCGCGCCGCTTCGTGACCTTCACCGGTGCCGGTTTCCCCTCGACGTCTTCGCGGTGCTTCACGATCTCGGTCCGGATGATGTACCCGATGAAGATGAAGCCCATGATGGCGAACAGGATCCACTGGATCGCATAGGACAGGTGCGGCCCCGGGTCGTCGGTCGGGGACTCGAAACCGCCCAGCGCCGCATCCGCGGCGGGCTGCTCCTCGACCAGGCGCCCGTAGGCGCCGGTGATGACGTCGTCTCCGACGAGGTCCCCGATGGAGGGGAGGTGGATGGTGGGCACCTGGCCCTCCGGAGCCCCTCGCCCGGATGCGGGAAGCGGCTCGCCCGGGCGGAGCCGGACGGTCACCGTGACCTCACCAGAAGGCGGAGAGGGAACCGTGTCCGGGAGCTCGCCCTCGCCCGGGGGCACCCAGCCGCGGTCGACGACGAGCACACGGCCGTCCGCGTCCCGGAATGGGACCAGAACCTCGAACGCACTCGTGCCTCCGTGCGGACGGTTGCGGACCAGGAGCTGCTCGTCGGCGAGGTACTCGCCCTGCAGCGTGACCGGCCGCCATTCGTCTGCGGGGTCGAGGTCGTCCTCGGCGACGACGTCCGCGAGCGGGACGGCGGGCGCATCGTAGTTCTGCTCCACGAGCGCGATCTGCTCGGCCCGGGACTCGTTCCGCTCGAACTGCCAGTTCGACAGGAAGACGCACGCGATCGCGAAGCCGATGGCGATGAGGACGTACACACCCCAGCGGGTCAGGCGGTTGCTCATGAGGGCACCCCGTCTCGCACCGTAACCGGGAAGTCCCGCGCGGCCAGGTAGTCATGGAGGAAGTCGACGTGCTCATCGCACGCCAGCCAGATCTTCTCGCGGTCGGCGGTGTGGATGCGCGGATTGCGCCAGACGACCTGCCTCGTGGCCGCGCTCCGGCATCCGGCGCGCGAGCAGATGAGTTCGCTCATCGTTCCGTGCGGCCTTCGCGGATGGTGATGACGTCAGGGGCGATCTCCGGAGCGGGCGCCGGAGCGGGCGCCGGTGCGTCGATCTCGCGCATCGGCGACTCGGCTGCCGTCTCCGTGCTGTCGCTGCCGGCGTTGGCGAAGACCACGGCGATGTAAGGCAGGACCGCGGCGGCGAGCGCGAACACCCATGTCCACCAGCCGAACGGCTGCGCGAAGAACATCAGCCCGAAGCACACGATGCGGATCGTCATCGTCAGGGCGTATCGACGCACACGGTGGTCACCCTCATCCCGCGGGGACTGCGGCAGTGAGGTGACGGCCGGTACTCGACGTGCGTTCTTCACGATGGTTCCAGCCTACGCCGCCACAGCGACATCGGCATGCCCGCGAGGAGCCTCAGTTCGCGAAGACGAAGGGCAGGGTGAAGGCGCCGAACACCACGAGGCTGATGAGCGTCGAGACGATCGTGAAGACGAGCACGCCGATCATCAGGTAGCCGAGGATGAGTCCGGCGATCGCCATGCCGCGTCCGCCGAGACCGGGAGTGCGCCGGATCTGCCCGAGTGCCATGTGCCCGGTGATCACGGCCGCGATCGAGGCGAGCATCGGCACGATCGCCCAGAACAGCACGACACCGGCGATGCCGCAGACGAGCGACGTGATCGCGAGCCCGCTGGACGGCCGTGCGGGCGGGGCCCCGTACGGCTGCGGGGTGGTGAACTGCTGCGGGGCCGAGTACTGCTGAGGCGGCGAGTACTGCTGCGGTGCGACGTTGGTCGGCGGTGCCGGCGGGAATCCCGGATACGCAGGGGAGGAGCCGGGAGCCGGCGGGATGGCCGGCGGCTCACCCGACGGACCGGGGATACGGGGATCGCTCACGCTGCTGCCTTTCGTCGCCCTCAGGCTTCCAGGACGGTCTGCGTCTGTCAAACGGCCGTCGTGAACCCGGCACGGCAACGTCGCTAGGATCGATGACGGCTCGGAATCCCGAGCCTCGACCTCAGACCCAGGAGTGTCCCATGAGCGCGGAGCGCGTCGTCCTCGTCACCGGAGGAAACCGCGGCATCGGCCGCGCCATCGCCGAGCGCTTCGTGAGGGAGGGATACCGGGTGGCGGTCACCGCCCGGAGCGGCGAGGGTCCGGAGGGCACCCTCACGGTGCGCGCGGATGTCACGGACGCCGCCGCACTCGACGCGGCTTTCACCGAGGTGGAGCAGCAGCTCGGCCCGGTGGAGATCGTCGTCGCCAACGCCGGCATCACCAAGGACACCCTGCTCATGCGCATGAGCGAGGACGACTTCGACAGCGTCATCGCGACCAACCTCGGCGGCACGTTCCGGGTCGTCAAGCGTGCGTCGAAGGGAATGCTGCGTGCGCGGTTCGGACGCGTGATCCTCATCTCCAGCGTCGTGGGCCTCTACGGTTCCGCGGGGCAGACGAACTATGCCGCTTCGAAGAGCGCGCTGGTCGGCTTCGCCCGATCCCTCACGCGCGAGCTCGGCGGACGCGGAATCACGGCCAACGTCGTGGCCCCCGGCTTCATCGAGACCGACATGACTGCGGAGCTCCCCGAGGAGACACAGAAGCAGTACAAGGCGAACATCCCTGCCGGCCGGTTCGCGACGCCGGACGAGGTCGCGGGCGTCGTGACCTGGCTGGCGAGCGACGACGCCGGCTACATCTCCGGCGCCGTCATCCCGGTCGACGGCGGTCTCGGCATGGGGCACTGACCCCGGCCGTCGCGGTCAGCGGTCGATCGCGCGCACGAGGAGCTCGCCGAGACGTTCCGGCGCGGAGAACTGCGGCCAGTGGCCGGACCCGATCCGGACGACCTCGGCATCGTCGATCGCCCGGTACTCCGTCGCGTACGGGCCCCACTGACTGATCACCTCGTCGAACGACGGCTGGTCCAGCCCTCCCATCAGCAGGGAGACCGGGACCCCATGTCGCGCGGCGTGCGCAGCGCGAGTTCGTCGGTCGGGACCCGAGCGGGGATGCTGTGTGTGAGGGCGCTCGTCCGCGCCCTGGTCTCGTCGTCCAGATCATGCACGTCCTCGTCGGGGAAGAAGCCCCACCCGGGGAAGGCGACGACGCCGTCCTGCACCGGGAACTCGCTGATGCCGGAGCCCGGGGGCGGCGGGACGGTGTCGACGAAGACGACCCGTGCCACGCGGTCCGGGCGTGCGTCGGCGACGCCCCAGGCGACATTGCCTCCGCCACTGTGTCCGACGACCACGACGTCGCCCTCCGCGGCGTCCACGGCGGCGACCGCGGACGCCACCCAGTCATCGATCCCGATGCCTGCTGCCGCCTCCGCGGTGGCGTCGAGTCCGGGCATGGTCAGCGGGTGAGCGCGGTGTCCCGCCTTCTCGAGAGCGGGCACGACGTCGTCCCAGCTCGATGCGTCGAGCCAGAGACCGGGGATGAGGATGATGTCCATGACCCGACGGTAGACCCGGCCACGGACATCGTCGAGGGTCAGGGGAGCAGAGGGATGACCGTTCCGAGGTCGACAGGGCCGATGACCAGGCTCGCCGATTCCCGGACGGCGGGCTTGGCGTTGAACGCGAGCCCCAGGCCGGCGACCGCCATCATCGGGAGGTCGTTCGCCCCATCGCCGATCGCGATGGTCGCGTGCCGTGCCACGCCGAGCTCCTCCGCCCAGGTGCGCAGCCAGAAGGCCTTGGCCGCCCCGTCGACGATGTCGCCGTCCACCTCGCCCGTCAATGCACCGTCGGCCACCGACAGACGGTTGGCACGCCAGCGGTCGACACCGAGCCCCGGTGCGACGTCGTCGAGGATCTCGTGGAACCCGCCCGAGACCACGCCGACCACCCCGCCCCGGGCGTGGACGGCGGCGGTGAGCTCGCGGACACCGGGGGTGGGCTCGACGCGGGCGCGGACCCGGGCGAACGCCTCGACGGGTACGCCCGCGAGAGCCGCCACTCGGGAGCGGAGACTGGTCGCGAAGTCGATCTCACCGCGCATCGCGGCTTCGGTGGCGGCCTGCACCTCGGCGCGGCGACCCGCTTCCTCCGCGAGGAGCTCGATCACCTCGTTCCGGATGAGCGTGGAATCGGCATCGAGGACGACGAGGAATCGCGCGGTGGTCACGCCATCGAGCCTAGCGACCGGAGTCCGGGGCTCGGCACCGCTCGACGCCTCAGCGCTCGATGAACACGCCCTTGCCGACGACCGTGATCCCCGATTCCGTGACCGTGAACCCGCGGGCGAGGTCCCGTTCGCGGTCGACCCCGACCGTCGCCCCGTCGGCGAGGACGACGTTCTTGTCGAGGATCGCCCGATGCACGCGTGCGCCCTGGCCGACGTGGACGTGATCGAACACCACGGAGTCCGTGATGGTCGACCCGCCGCCGGCGAGCGTCCACGGGCCCACGACGCTGCGCTCGAGGTGCGTGCCGGAGAGCACCGACCCCAGCGACACGATCGAGTCGATCGCGTTCCCGATCCGTCCCACGGAGTCGCGGACGAACTTCGCCGGCGGGGAGTTGACCGCCTGCGAGTGGATCGGCCACTCCATGTTGTAGAGGTTGAAGATCGGGAGGGTCGAGATCAGGTCCCGGTGGGCGTCGAAGAACGAGTCGATTGTTCCCACGTCGCGCCAGTACGAGCGGTCGCGTGGCGACGAGCCAGGGACCTCGTTCTGCTTCATATCGTAGTAGCCGGCCTCGCCGCGGTCGACGAAGTAGGGGACGATGTCGCCACCCATGTCGTGGCTCGACGTCGGCAGCTCTCCATCCGCCTCGACCGCCGCGATGAGGGCGTCCGTGTCGAAGATGTAGTTGCCCATGGAGGCCAGGACTTCGTGCGGGGAGTCCGCAAGACCCGTGGCGTCGGTCGGCTTCTCCAGGAACTGCCGGATGCGCCCGGACTCGGGGTCCGCGTCGATGACCCCGAACTGCGACGCCAGGGCGAGGGGCTGGCGGATGCCCGCCACCGTCGCCTTCGCGCCGGACTCGATGTGCGCCTCGAGCATCTGACGGAAGTCCATCCGATAGACGTGGTCGGCGCCGATGACGACGACGATGTCCGGCTTCTCGTCGTTGATGAGGTTCATGCTCTGCAGGATCGCGTCGGCGGAGCCGGAGAACCACCGCTTGCCGAGGCGCTGCTGGGCGGGGACGGACGCGACGTAGGAGTCGAGGAGGGCCGACATCCGCCACGTCTGCGAGATGTGCCGGTCGAGACTGTGCGACTTGTACTGGGTCAGCACGACGATCTGTCTCAGCCCGGAGTTGATGAGGTTCGAGATGGCGAAGTCGATCAGGCGGTACTGCCCGCCGAACGGGACGGCAGGTTTCGCGCGGTCGGCCGTCAGCGGCATGAGTCGCTTGCCCTCGCCGCCGGCGAGGATGATCCCGAAGACCTTCTTTGGAGCGGACATGGCTCCACCATAGATGCGGTTCGGCGCGGGGAACTAGCATCTGGACAACCCGCTCGATAGCGTCTAGGCATGCGAGTCGAGATGATCACCAAGGAGTATCCGCCGGAGATCTACGGAGGCGCGGGTGTACACGTCGCCGAGCTCGTCTCCGCGCTGCGTCGTGACATCGACGTGACGGTGCGCGCGTTCGGTGCGCCCCGCGATGAGGACGGCACCTTCGCCTACCGCGCCCCTGAGAGCCTCGCCGCCGCCAACCCGGCTCTGCAGACCCTCGGCACGGACCTGGAGATCGTGTCGGCCATCGCCGGCGCCGACGTCGTGCACAGCCACACCTGGTACGCGAACTTCGCCGGCCATCTCGCCTCCCAGCTCCATGGCATCCCGCACGTGCTCACGGCGCACAGCCTCGAGCCGCTCCGGCCGTGGAAGGCCGAACAGCTCGGTGGCGGCTATGCCGTGTCGAGCGGGATCGAGAAGCTCGCCTACGAGAACGCCGCCGCGGTGATCGCGGTGAGCGCCGGCATGCGCGCCGACATCCTGCGCAGCTACCCGCAGGTCGATCCCGCACGGGTCCGCGTGATCCACAACGGCATCGACGTGGAGCGGTGGCGTCCTGTGCAGGATCCCGCCTTCCTCTCCTCGATCGGCATGGACCCTGACCGCCCTTCGGTGGTCTTCGTCGGACGCATCACGCGGCAGAAGGGGCTGCCATACCTCCTGCAGGCGGCCCGGATGCTGCCGCCCGAGGTCCAGCTGATCCTGTGCGCCGGAGCGCCGGACACCCCGGAGATCATGGCGGAGGTGCAGGAGGGGGTGCGGCTGCTGCAGCAGACCCGCGAGGGTGTGGTGTGGATCGAGCGGATGCTGCCGCGCGATGAGTTGTCGGCGATCCTGGCCGCGGCGACCACGTTCGTCTGCCCGTCCGTCTACGAGCCCCTCGGGATCGTGAACCTCGAGGCGATGGCGTGCGGAGCGGCCGTCGTCGGGACCGCGACCGGCGGAATCCCGGAGGTCGTAGACGACGGCGTGACCGGCCGGCTGGTCCCGATCGAGCAGGTACAGGACGGCACGGGCACACCTACCGATCCTGACCGCTTCGTCGCCGATCTCGCCGCAGTCCTGACCGAGGTCACCTCGGATCCCGCGCAGGCTCGGGAGTACGGGGAAGCCGGTCGGGAGCGCGCCCGCGCGCAGTTCAGCTGGGGTGCGATCGCCGACGAGACCCGCGCGCTCTACGCAGAGCTGTCCGCCTGAGCCGATAGGCTTTCGGTATGCCGATCGCTCTGGAGTTCACCGACGTCGTCGTGCGCCGAGAGGGGCGCAACATCATCGATCACGTGACCTGGCAGGTCTCGGATGATCAGCGATGGGTGATCCTCGGTCCGAACGGCGCCGGCAAGACGACCCTCCTGCAGCTCGCCGACACGCTGATGCACCCCACGTCGGGCACCGTGACCGTCCTCGGCGAGACGCTCGGACGCGCGGACGTCTTCGAGATCCGACCCCGGATCGGGTTCGCCTCGACGGCCATGGCCAAGCGCATCCCGCGCGACGAGACGGTTCTCAACACGGTCCTCACGGCGGCGTACTCCGTGCTCGGCCGCTGGAACGAGAGCTACGAGGACATCGATGAGCGGCGCGCACTGCGGGTGCTGGGGGACTGGCGCCTCGCGCACCTCGCCGACCGCACGTTCGGGACCCTGAGCGACGGCGAGCAGAAGCGCGTGCAGATCGCCCGCGCGGTCATGACCGACCCAGAGCTGCTGCTGCTCGACGAGCCGACGGCCTCGCTCGACCTCGGATCGCGCGAGGAGCTGCTGGCGCTGCTGGGCGGTTACGCCTCTGCTCCGACGACGCCCGCGATGCTCATGGTGACCCATCACGTCGAGGAGATCCCGGTCGGGTTCACGCACGTGCTGCTGATCCGCGACGGGGCCGTGGTGGCGGCGGGCCCGATCGCCGAGACGCTCACCGCCGATGCCCTCGGCGAGACCTTCGGCATGCCGATCGCGCTCAGCAGCGAGGACGGACGCTACTCCGCCCGCGCCGCCTCCTGAGCTCGGTTCCGATGGGTTACTGAGCTCGGCCCCGATGGGTTACTGAGCTCGGCCCCGATGGGTTACTGAGCTCGTCGAAGTACTGGTAGAATCAATCCTTGGTGCGTTCGGCACCACAGACTTCCCTCGTCCCTGGCACAATCCAGGGCAGCAACAAAGGAATCCCATGAAGACTGACATTCACCCCGAGTACAAGGCTGTCGTGTTCCGCGACCTGGGTTCGGGCGAGACCTTCCTCACCCGCTCCACCGTCACGAGCGACAAGACGATCGAGCTGGACGGCGTGGAGTACCCGGTGATCGACGTCGAGATCTCTTCGGCCTCCCACCCCTTCTACACGGGCAAGCAGCGCATCATGGACTCGGCCGGTCGCGTCGAGAAGTTCAACCAGCGCTTCAAGGGCTTCGGCGGCTCCAAGTAAGGACCGCTCCACGAAGGCCCCGCCCTCCTCGGAGTGCGGGGCCTTCGTCATGCCCGGGTGGGGTGCTCACACGTCGATGACGATGCGTCCGTGCTGGATGCGGCCCGGCGGGTCGCCGGGGCTCGGCGCCGGGGCGGTGCGTCTGGTCTGCCGGTCGCGCTCCTGCCCCGCCTCGTGCGCGGTGGGGGACCACACGGCATCGAAGACGCCGACGAGCCCTCCGGATCCGGCCTGCTCGTACTTCTCCTCCACCGGGCGACGGGAGAGGGAGTGCCGGATGCCGACGAAGAAGAGCACCGGCCCCGCACCGAGTACGAGGGCGATCGTGGTCCATCCGAGCAGATGCTCCATGCGCCCAGGATAGATCGCCGACCGCGTCGACGGTATCCGTCGCGCGGCGGATGTCAGCGGACGCGGCGTCCGTGGGCCAGGTCGATCAGGCGCGCCAGCACAGGGCCGCTCCGCAGGCCGTTGTGCTCGTGCTCACTCGTCACCCACGGCGTCACACCGGGGAGCAGGCGGGCGGTCTCCAGCGAGAACTCCAGCGGCACGTACACGTCGTTCACGTACACCGCGGCCGCTCCCGTGGCTCCGGAGTCGGCGAGAGCGACGGTGTCGTAGATCCGCGGCCAGGGGTGCTCCGCCAGGATCGACGTGACCTCGCGCCACGGCTGCAGCCCGGGGACGGTGTCCGCCCATTCGCGACGGATATGCTCGCCCGTGAACAGCGTGGGGTCGTCGCGGAAGTCGTCAGGCTCGACGCGCTCCGCCGACCACCGCGTCGTGTGTCCGCTCGCGTAGCTCGACTCGTGGAACGCGTAGTACAGCGGATTGCGTGCACCGAAGGGCATGGCGTGCTGGAGGTCGTAGCGGAAGGCGTTGGAAGAGGGATCGCGCTCGAGGAGGGACCAGATCGTCTGCCAACCGTCGTCGGTGCCGAGAGCGGAGCCCACCGAGCGGAGGCGGGAACGCGATACGACCTCGCCGTCGGGGAGGACGAGTTCACCGGCGTCCGCGAGATCAATCAGGCGTCGCATGACGTCGCGGTGCTCCGGGAAGCGCCGGTAGTACCGCTCGGACGCCGTGCGCATCTTGTCGTAGCAGAGGGCGTAGACCTCGTCCGGGTCGCGCTCGACCGTGCTCAGTCCGCCCGTGATGAAGACGTCGGCGAGGGAGCCCGCGTGGGTCGACACGTAGGCGAGTGTCGTGAACCCGCCGAAGGACTGCCCGAGGACACTCCACGTCGACGCGCCCAGGTGCTCCCGCAGCGCTTCGCAGTCGCGCACGATGGCGTCGGCGCGCAGGTGCGTCAGGTGCTCGGCGACGGTCTCTGCGCCCCGCGCGAGGTCGCCGTCGCCGACGGGGGACGAGAGCCCGGTGCCACGCTGGTCCAGGAGGACGAGCCGGTAGTGCGCGAGGGCCTGGTCCAGCCACGCGGGCGCTGTGGAGGAGTGGAAGGGACGCGGGGCTTCGTAGCCGGGCCCGCCCTGCAGGAACACCAGATAGGGGAGCGTCTCGCCCCCGTCGCGTGTCACCACGCGGGCGAACACGTCGATCGTGCGGGTGTCCGTCGGGTCGTCCCAGACGAGGGGAACCGTGAGCGTGTGCTCCTCGACGGCGAGGTCGAGCAGGCGGCGGCGGATGACAGTGGTCATGGTCACATCACATTCCCGATGTAGGAGTACTTCACGAAGACCTCGGCGGCGATGCCGGACTCGTCGAGGACCCCCTGGACGGCCGTCATCATGTAGTTCGAGTCCCAGCCCATGTAGAGGTAGTGCGTGTCGTCGAGGTCATCCCAGTGCCCCTTCCACGCCTTGTCGCGATAGATCGGGCCGCCGTGCGTCGCGCAGTACTCCAGAGCGGCCTCCGTGGTGTCGGTCCAGGCGCGGCGGAACACGCGGTTGAACAGGTGCTTGACGTCATAGACCTCCCACCGCTCGCCCCGGTACTCGACGTAATCGAACTCGCGCTCCCACCCCGCCGGCCAGCCGCGGCGTCGGACCGCGTCGAGGATCGGGGTGAGTCCGTCGTCATCGATCTCCGGCAGTGCCGGCCGCGCCCAGACGCGGACGAGACCGGCCGTCAGGGCCACCGTCCGTGCGGTGATGGCCGCCGTGCCCCAGGAATCGTGTGCGGCGAGGGCGCGGGTCGCCGGCACGGTGCTGCGTGCATAGGCCTCATCGCGCTTGACCGGGAACGAGGCACCGAACACCCGTTCTGTCAGCCCCTGCTCCAGCAGTGTGAGGTTGCCGAGGGTCGGCGCGAGGGCGCGGTGGCTGTTCTGCTCGTCTTCCGAATACTCGCTCCACGGGCGCACGCCGTCGCCGGACCAGGCGTCGCCGGGCACGGCGGGCACGATGTGCTCGACGTCGTAGCCGTCCACGTCATCGACGCCTTCGAGCCGGCCGAGCACGTAGGCCGGATACGGCAGCTCGCTGTACTTGAGCACCGCACTGACCCGCTCGTCCGACGGGGTGATGCGCGCGATGGCGCGGGCCAGGGCGTCCTGTCCGTCGCGACGCGCACGGCAGAGACGGGCGATGAGCCGCTCGGCGGGAAGGTTCACCAGCGCGCGACGAAGGAACATCGCCTGCAGCCACTCGAGCGTCTCGAGGAGCTGGGCCCGGTCGATGAGCCCGCGTGCGTAATCGCTGTACGCGCTCATGACGAGCGGGTACGAGGAACGTCCGAACGTGTTCACGTGCCGCAGCTGACGCGCGATCTCGGGGTCCGGTTCCTTCGTCGGATCGAGGAGGAGGCCGTAGATCTCCGCGTAGTGCCGCCAGGTCTCGGCGTCGGCCTGGAGATGGGCGACGTCGACCCGCGGGAACGACTGGCGGAACGCGCTGTATACGCCGTGCTCCCCGTTCGCCGCCACCTCTCGCCCCGTGACGAGCACGAGGTAGTGGCGCCAGAACGCCCCGATCGCCTCGCCCGTGTGCTGCTCGATCGGCAGCCAGAACCGCGCTTCCACGTCCATCTGCTCGGCGTGGTTCAGGCCCATGAGGATGTAGTTGTGGATCAGCTCGTGGTCTCGCAGCGGCTCACCGGTGGAGTTCAGGCTCTCGAAGATCTGCTGCGCGTTGGCCTGAGCGCCGAGCGTGATCGACACGTGTTCGAGTCGCTGCAGTCCCTGCCAGATGAGCGCCACCTCGTCGGCATGGATCTGGCTGCGGAAGAAGGCGTAGTTGTCGTCGAAGCGCGACTCGCGATCGAGGTCGTCACGGCGGTCGAGCACGACCGACTCGTAGAGATCGGCCCAGGCCTCGTGCGGCCGCAGCTTCGTGCGCTCGGGGTCGTCCGGGCGGACCAGCACGCGGGCGAGGTCGGCGGCGAGCTCAGGATCCCGGTCGCGCACCGAGTGATGCAGCGCGGCGACGAGGAGCATGAGCGTGGTGAGGCGTTGCTGTCCGTCGATGAGGATGAGGTCGGCGTCCGGGCCGGAGCCGTCCTCGGCGGAGAGGATCGAGCCGATGAAGTGGCGATGTGCGCCGTCTTCGGCGGCCACCGCCCTGACGTCGGAGAGGAGGCGCTCGCATCCGCCGATGTCCCAGCGATACTGCCGCTGGTAGACGGGGACGACGATGGTCGTGCGTCCCGCCGCGAGCCATTCGATCGTGTTGACTGCCGTCGCCTCGACGTTGGTCGCGGTGCTCATGCTGGTGTCTCGTCCTCCCGTAGCGACAGGCGCCACGGACGCGCCGGGTGCCCCGCCCAGTCTATTCGCTTATCCACGGTGACCCTCCGGGGGAGCGCCAGGTCCCGCTGTTAGCCTTGCCTTATCAGGGCCTGTTAAAACGTGCTGGCCCCCGATGAAAGGAACATGACTCGATCATGGGATACATCAAGTCCGCAGCGCTGGAGGAGAAGGGCTTCGTCGTCCTCGACAGCTACGACCAGGAGGCCGACCCCAAGGAGTGGCTCGACATCGAGTACGTCGACTGGAAGTCCTCGGGCGACACCCGGTTCGCGCCCCTCGCCAGCGCCTTCGGTGACATCGAGTGCAACGGCTTCTGGAACCACAAGCCGCCGCGCACCGACAAGGACGGCGTCTGGATCGACGAGCAGACCGCCAAGGCCCCGAACCTCACGCGTCGCGCGCAGGAGCCGGGCGCGAACGTCGGTCGCTGCCGCGTCATCGAGCTGCAGCCGACCCCGTACGGCGACTGCCTCTACAACCTCCACCAGGACGACAACAACCGTCTGAACCCGGACGGCACCGGCTGGGTCGTGCGCGGGTTCTTCAACCTGACCGACGACAAGGACAGCTACTTCGTCCTGCGCGAGAACCGCACGGACCCCAGCATCGAGTACCGCATCGCCCTGCCGGCCGGTGCGCAGCTCATCGTCGACACCCAGCGCCTGTGGCACGCGGCCACGCACAACGGCACCGACCCGCGCTACTGCCTCATCACCTCGTGGACGTCCGGTCCCGAGCTCGACGCGTACATCGAGAAGTACCACGGCACCGACGACGTCCCGAACGTCGAGGTCCCGCAGGACGTGCTCGAGTTCGGCTATGCCGAGCAGGCCCGCAAGGACGCCGCCCGCGCGGCCTATTACGCCGCCAAGGGCCAGCAGGTCAAGCAGGCCATGAGCGAGGCGTGAGCCTCCGCACACTGGGTCGCTGAGCGTCCCCCACAGTGGGTCGCTGAGCGTCCCCACGGTGGGTCGCTGAGCTCGTCGAAGCGCCCGAAGGCCCCGGTCCGCGGACCGGGGTCTTCGTCGTCGAATCACACGCTTGTGATTTCGCGGGAACTCGGCGAGAATGGGCGCACAACCGCATACTCTCGCCACTTCGTGGTTCAGGTCGTAGGGGAAGACGCACCTGATGAAACGGAGAGATCATGGCGACGGCTTACGCACGCGGAGTGGTGTTCATCCACTCGGCGCCTCGCGCGCTCTGCCCGCACCTGGAATGGGCGGTGGGTCGCGCTATCGGGCGTGCGGTGAACTTCGATTGGACCGAGCAGCCCGTGCTGACCGGCGCCCGCCGCGCCGAGTTCTACTGGGACGGCCCCGTCGGAACCGGCGCTGCCCTCGCGACCGCGATCCGCGGCTGGGAGCACCTCCGGTTCGAAGTGACCGAGGATCCCACTCCGCGCAGTGACGGCGGTCGGTGGCTGCACACCCCAGACCTCGGGATCCACTACGCCCAGACCGACGCCGCCGGCAACATCGTCATCGGCGAGGACCGCATCCGCTACGCGATGGAGATCGCCGCGGGAAACGCCGTCGAGCTGCAGCGCGAGCTCGACGTCGCCCTGGGCTCCGCCTGGGACGAGGAGCTGGAACCCTTCCGTCACGCCAGCGACGACGCGCGCGTCGTCTGGCTCCACAAGGTCGGCTGACCGGCCGCTGAGACCAGGAGCGCGGAGGCGTGAGTATCGGATGCCGGTGAGTGATCCCGGACGCTGAGAAGACGAATCCCCGCTCCGCTCGACGAGGACCCCGCCCCGGGTGACCGGGCGGGGTCCTCGTCTGTGCCGGTCAGATCACTGCGGCGTGAGCAAGGTCGGCGGTGGCGTCCACTCCACCGCCGCGCACGTCCGCCCAGGCCTGCGCCAGGCGCGTCATCGCCTCCGCCGTCCGCTCGGGGGGAAGCGTGATCGGGACTCGGAGGCGGCGCTCCAGCACGCCACCGGTCGTGAAGCGCGGCCCGGGTGGGAGGATGAGATCCCGTTCCCGTGCGGCGAGGGAGAGCGTGGTCGACAAGGGGGCACCGAGGTCGATCCAGGCGGAGAGGCCGCCGGGCGTCTCCGGCATGCGCATCCCCGGGATATCCGCGATCCCCGCAGCCACCGCGTCCCGCCCCGCCGTGAGGCGGCGTCGGACATGATGGGTGAGCGCCGGGACGTCGTCGAGAAGCTCCACGGCGATGCACTGCTCCAGGAGCGCTGTGCCGAGTTCGAACGACGGCCGGACGGCCAGCAGTCGGGCGATGACCGAGCGCTCGGCGCGCACCCAGCCGATGCGCATGCCTCCCCAGGCGATCTTCGACATCGACCCGACCGTGATGACGTTCGGCCCCTCGGCCGCCATCGGCACCGGAGCCCATCCGCGGTCGATGTCGAGTTCCGCCGTCGTCTCGTCCACGATCAGATGGGTGCCCGTATTCCGGGCCGTCGTGGCGATCCGGGACCGCTCCTCCTGCGGCAGCGTCGCGCCGGTGGGGTTGTGGAAGTCCGGGATGAGGTAGGCGACGTGCGGCCGAGCGGTCAGCAGCGTGTCGGTGAGGTGCCGGGTGTCCCAGCCGTCGGTGTCGACCGGTGTGGGGACCAGACGGTAGCCGTGGCGGTGCAGCGCCTCGAGCGCGTGTGGAAAGGTCGGCTGCTCCACGAGGGCGCGTTCGCCTCGGCCGCCGATCGCCGTGAGGATGAGGTTGACGGCGTTCAGGGCGCCGGAGGTGATCATGATCTCGTCCGGCGTGGTGACCGCGCCGCGTTCGGTGAACCGGCGGGCCACGGCCTCACGCAGCTCGGGAAGACCCTGCAGCGAGTAGCCGCTCGTACCGCGCAGAGCCGCGAGTCGGGGGAGTGAGCGCACGGTGGCGTCGTACAGACCGGGGGTCGAGTCCATGGAGGCGATCGAGAGGTCGATCGCCTCGTCGTCCCGGCTGGGGGTGGCTATCGACGGGCCGTGCGGGAGCGCGACGCGGGTGCTGCCGCCGTGATGCCGGGACACGTAGCCGGCGGCCTCCAGCACGCCGTAAGCGCGGGTGATGGTCGACCGGGACCGTCGCAGCTCGGTCGCGAGGGCGCGCTCGCTCGGCAGTCGCTCGCCGACGGTGAGGCGACCGTCGAGGATGAGCGCTCTGATGCGGTCGGCGAGACCGGACGCCGAGGTGTCGTCGAGGTCCTGGATGCCGAGCTGCGTGACGAGACGGGATGCCATGCCTCCAGACTGCCGCAAAGTGGCCTTCCATGTGCAGGCCACTTTTCGCTCGGTGGTCGTCCTCGGAGGTCTTCGCACGGGCCACGATGGAGAGATGCTCTTCCGTGCCGTCTTCCTGCCTTTCACCGCGACCAGCCGTCGGGACCTGGTCGAGCGGCTCGCGCAGCTCGTGGGCGGGCTCTTCCTCTACGGCGTCGCCCTCGGCTTCATGGTGCGGGGCGGCATCGGCGTCGCGCCCTGGGACGTCCTGTCGCTGGGCGTCGCGGGCTGGACGGGACTCGGGTACGGGGTCGTCACGGTGCTCATCTCGATCGTCGTCCTGCTGCTGTGGATCCCGCTCCGTCAACGGGTGGGCCTCGGCACTCTGCTGAACGCCCTGCTCATCGGACCGTTCGCCGACCTCACGCTCCTCGTGCTGCCCGCGCCGCCGTCCGTATGGGTGGGGGCGCCCATGTTCGTCTTCGGACTCGTGCTGCTCGCGTTCGCCACCGGTCTCTACATCGCGGCGGACTTCGGTCCCGGACCGCGCGACGGACTCATGACGGGGCTCGTCCGAGTGACCAGGTGGCCGGTCTGGCTGGCCCGGACGGTCATCGAGGGCTCCGTGCTGCTGGTCGGCTTCCTGCTCGGCGGCCCCGTCGGCGTCGGCACCGTGCTGTTCGCATTCGGCGTCGGTCCGCTGATCGGCTGGTTCCTCCCACGCATCGAGCGCCGACGTCGGGAGCGTTCGCAGCGCCTTGCCGTCCGGGCGAGCGCGCCCCTGGGTCCCTGAGCCTGTCGAAGGGCCAGAGCGGACCGCGCACGACGAAGGCCCCCGGTTCACATCCCGGGGGCCTTCGTCGTGCATGCGGAAGCGGTCAGTCGACGCCGCCCAGCACGAGCACGGCGTTGTGTCCGCCGAAGCCGAACGAGTTGCTGATGGCGATCTGCGGGCCGTCACCGAGCGGAGCCGCCTCTCCGGACAGACGGAAGGGGACCTCCGGGTCCGGCTCGGTCATGTTGATCGTCGGCGGGGCCACGCGGTCCCGCAGCGCGAGGAGGGAGAAGATCGCCTCCAGCGCTCCTGTGCCGCCCAGCAGGTGTCCGGTCGACGCCTTGGTGGCCGACACCGGGATCTCGTCGATCCGGTCGCCGAAGACGTTCTTCAGCGCGACGTACTCGTTGGGGTCCCCGACCGGGGTCGAGGTCGCGTGGGCGTTGATGTGCGTCACCTGGTCGGGGGTGATGCCGGCCTCCTCGAGTGCCTGGACGACGGCACGCGCCGCACCCTTGCCCTCGGGGTCGTTGCCGGTGATGTGGTAGGCGTCGGCGGTCACACCGCCTCCGAGGATGTAGCCGTAGATCTTCGCGCCGCGGGCCTTGGCGTGCTCCTCGGTCTCGAGGATGAGGGCGGCGGCACCCTCGCCCATCACGAAGCCGTCGCGGTCGATCGCGCCGGGTCGCGAGGCGTGGGCCGGGTCGTCGTTACGACGCGACAGCGCCTGCGCGGAGGCGAAGGCGGCCATCGTGATCGGGTGGATCGCCGACTCGGTGCCACCGGCGATGACGACGTCGGCCAGGCCCTCCTGAAGGTGGTGGAACGCGTGGATGATCGACTCGGTGCTGGAGGCGCAGGCACTGACCACGGTCTGCGCGTAGGCCCGGGCTTCGAACTGCAGCGACAGGTTGCCGGCGGCCGCGTTCGGCATCAGCATCGGCACGGTCAGCGGCATGACCCGGCGCGGGCCCTTCTCACGCAACGTGTCCCAGGCGTCCAGCAGCGTCCACAGGCCGCCGATGCCCGTCGCGAAGTCGACGCCGAGGCGCTCGGGAGCGACCTCTGGCGAGCCCGCGTCCGCCCAGGCCTCGCGCGCCGCGATCAGGGCGAACTGCGAAGACGGGTCGAGACGCTTCGCCTCGTGGCGGGGCAGCACCTCTTCCGGACGGACGCTCGCAGAGGCGGCGAACGTGACGGGGAGGTCGTACTCCTGCACCCAGTCGTGCTCGATCGTGCGGGCGCCGGAGGCACCGGCGAGGAGATTGTCCCAGTTCTCCGGGGCCGTCCCGCCGATGGCGGAGGTGGCGCCGATGCCGGTGACGACGATGCGCTTGGTCATGAGGTGTGGTTCCTTGTCGAAACGAGTTCGTGCGGGGGATGGGCAGGGCCGGAGGATGCCACGCCTCGCGCGGGGCGAGGGTGGCATCCTGCCGGGATTACTCCTGGCCCGCGACGATGAAGTTGACGGCGTCGCCGACGGTCTTCAGGTTCTTGACCTCGTCGTCGGGGATGGTGACGCCGAACTTCTCCTCGGCGTTGACGACGATCGTCATCATCGAGATCGAGTCGATGTCGAGGTCGTCCGTGAACGACTTCTCCAGGGCGACCTCGCTGGCGTTGATGCCGGTCTCGTCGGTGATCAGCTCTGCGAGGCCGGCGAGGACCTCATCGTTGGTGAAAGCCATGGTGGTCTTCCTCTTTCTTACGGGTTGTATTCGGAACCGTGGAACAGTCTAGGGAAGGTCGGCGCGTCTTCAGGGGAGGACGACGACCTGGGCCGCGAAGACGAGGCCGGCGCCGAAGCCGATCTGCAGGGCGAGGCCGCCGGAGAGCTCCGGGTGCTCGGCCATGAGGCGGTGGCTGGCGAGGGGGATCGAGGCGGCCGACGTGTTGCCGGTGGTCTCGATGTCACGGGCGATGACGGTGGTCTCCGGAAGGCCGAGCTGCTTGGCGAACTCGTCGATGATGCGCATGTTCGCCTGGTGCGGGATGAAGGCGGCGAGGTCGGAGGCCTCGATCCCGGCCTTCTCCAGCGCCTCGCGGGCGACCTTCGCCATCTCCCAGACCGCCCAGCGGAAGACCGTCGGACCTTCCTGGCGGAGCGTCGGCCACGGCACCACGCCGTCGCGGAAGTCGGTGAGGGTGCCGTTCATGCCGACGGCGTCGGCCTTGGAGCCGTCGCTGCCCCAGACGGCAGGGGCGATGCCCGGCGTGTCGCTCGGGCCGATGAGAGCCGCGCCGGCGCCGTCGCCGAGGAGGAACGAGATGCTGCGGTCCGCGGGGTCGACGACGTCGGACAGCTTCTCCGTGCCGATCACGAGGGCGTGGCGGGCGGCACCGGCCTTGATGAGCGCGTCGGCCTGCGCCACCGCGTACGCGTAGCCGGCGCAGGCCGCGTTGATGTCGTACGCCGCAGCCGGGTTGGCGCCGACGCGGTCCGCCACGATCGCGGAGACCGACGGCGTCTGCTTCGGGTTGCTGATGGTCGCGACGATGACGAGGTCTACCTGGTCGGCCGGCACACCCGACTTCTCGATGGCCTCGGCCGCCGCCTCGGTCGCGAGGTCGATGGCGTCCGTCCCCTTGTCGGCCCGGACGCGCGTGATGATGCCGGTGCGCTGCCGGATCCACTCGTCACTCGAGTCGATGGGCCCGATGAGGTCTTCGTTGGGCACCGCGTTCTCGCCGCGAGCCGCGCCGAAGGCGTAGATGCGGGTGTAGGCGGGCCCGGCGATCTGGGCGAGGGAGGCGGTCATGCGGCTTCTCCGTTCAGCAGCGCGACGGCGGCTTCGAGGTCTTCGGGGGTCTTCACGGCGACCGTCGGCACGCCGCGCAGGCCGCGCTTGGCGAGACCGACCAGGGCGCCCGCGGGGGCGAGCTCGATGACGCCGGTCACGCCGGCGTCGGCGAAGGAGGTCATGCAGAGGTCCCACCGCACGGGGGAGGAGACCTGATCGACGAGGTAGTCCAGCGCCGTCGCTCCGTCGGTCACGACGGAGCCGTCGCGGTTGGTCCAGAGCGTGATCTCGGGGTCGGCCGGCTGGACGTCGGCCACGGCGTCGCGAAGAACCGAGACGGCGGATGACATGTAGTCGGTGTGGAACGCGCCGGCGACCTGGAGCGGCACCACGCGCGTGCCCTTGACCGGCTCCTCGGCGAGGGCCGCCAGGGCCGGAAGAGGGCCGGCGACGACGATCTGCCCGCCGCCGTTGAAGTTCGCCGGCGCGAGGCCGAGCTCGGCGAGTCGGGCGAGGAGCGTCTCCTCGTCACCGCCGAGGACCGCGCTCATCCCGGTCGGGGTCTGGGCCGCGGCATCCGCCATCGCCCGCCCACGGATGCCGACGAGGCGCATGCCGGTCGTGGCGTCCAGGACACCGCTGCCGACGAGAGCGGCGATCTCCCCGACGGAGTGCCCGGCGATGCCGTCCGCGCGGCGACCGGCGGCGGCCACGAGAGCGTCACCGGCGACGAGGGAGGCGGCCACGATCAGCGGCTGGGCGACGCGGGTGTCGCGGATGGTGTCCGCGTCCGACTCGGTGCCGTGCGCGCGGAGATCGACCTGCGCGGCCTCGGAGTAGGCGGCGAGACGCTCCTCCACTCCGTCGAGCTCGAGCCAGGGGGCGAGGAATCCGGGGGTCTGCGAGCCCTGTCCAGGGCAGACGACGACAATCACCCACCCAGTCTGCCAACGATCGCGGCAGAACGGTGGATGATCCATCACAAGATTGCGCGGAACCCTTGTGTGTGGCGCACAGGTTCGCCGTCTCGGTCAGCGCGGAGGGCGACGCAGAGGCGAACGGCGCCGGACCTGCTCCGCGGCTCCGATGGAGCCGAGGATGAGTGCGGTCTGCAGGATGAGCGCCTCGCGGGGCCCGGTCGCGTCCCACCCGATGACCTCGCTCACCCGCTTGAGGCGGTAGCGCACGGTATTGGGATGCACGAAGAGCTCGCGGGCCGTCGCCTCGAGGGACCGGCCGTTGTCCAGGTAGCTCCAGAGCGTCGTGACGAGGTCGGTCGAGTGCGCCTGCAACGGGCGGTAGATGCGCTCGATGAGGGTCTGCTTCGCGAGCGGATCGCCGGCGAGGGCGCGCTCGGGCAGCAGGTCGTCGGCCTCGACCGGCCGCGGTGCGCCGCGCCAGGCACGGGCGACGGCGAATCCGGCCAGGGCCGCACGAGCACTCTGGCTGGCGTCGACGAGGGCGGCGACCGCCGGGCCCAGCACGACGAAGCCCGGGCCGAACGAGGGCTCCAGACGCGTGGCGATCTCCTGGAACCCGAGCTCCTCGTCCTCGCCCTCCTGACCCTCGACGCGCGCGCGTCCGAGCACGAGGACGAGTCGCGAGCCCTGGACCCCGATGAGCACGTCGACCGCGAGCTTGCGCGCGGTGCGGCGAACCAGATCGACGTCGAACTGCGGGGGCGTGGTCCCGACGAGGACAGCGACCTCCCCGTGACCGTGCCACCCGAGCGCGGCGATCCGGCTGGGCAGCTCCTCGTCGGCCTCGCCGGTGAGGATCGAGTCGACGACGAGCGCTTCGAGCCGTGCGTCCCAGAGGCCGCGGGCCTCGGCGGCGCGGGCGTAGACGTCGGCCGCCGCGAACGCCACGTCCCGCGAGTAGAGCAGGATGGCCTCTCGGAGATCCGCGCCCTTGCCCGCGACCCGCTCCTCGGTCACCTCGACGGTGACGCGGATGAGCTGGAGCGTCTGCTGCAGACTCACACTCCGCAGCAGTTCACGGGGAGCGGCGGCGAAGATGTCCGCGGCGATCCATGGGGTGGACGTGGGGTCGTCGTACCACTGGATGAATGACGTGATGCCCGCCTGCGCCACCAGCCCGACCGCGGAGCGGCGGGCCGGTGGCATGTCGGCGTACCAGGGGAGGGTGTCCTCCAGCCGCTTGATCGTCACCGTGGCGATGTCACCGGAGATCCGGCGGAGCCAGGTGAGCGTGGCGGCCTTGTCCATGCCGGCGGCGGAGGCAGCTGTCACCGAGGGCTCAGCTTTCGCCGCCTGCGTTGCCGCTCGTGCCGGCGTTCACGTCGTGCAGGCGGTACTTCTCGATGGCCTGAGCGGAGAGGCCGCGGTCGACCTTGCCCTCCTCGGCCAGTGCCTGCAGCGTGCGCACGACGATCGACGGTCCGTCGATCTTGAAGAAGCGGCGTGCCGCGGCACGGGTGTCCGAGAACCCGAAGCCGTCGGCGCCGAGCGTGGCGAAGCGGTTCGGAACCCACGGGCGGATCTGGTCCTGCACGGCGTGCATGAAGTCGCTGACCGCGACGACGGGACCCTCGGCGCCCTGGAGCTTCTGCGTGAGGTACGCGGTGCGCGGCTCCTGCTCCGGGTGGAGGAAGTTGTGCTCGTCGGCGGCGAGGCCGTCGCGGCGCAGCTCGGTCCACGAGGTGACCGACCACACGTCGGCGACGACGCCCCAGTCCTTCTTCAGCAGCTCCTGCGCCTCGAGCGCCCACGGCAGACCGACGCCGGATGCGAAGAGCTGCGCGCGGGGGCCGTCGCCCTCGCCGACGGTGACGCGGTGGATACCGCGGACGATGCCGTCCACGTCCACGTCGGCCGGCTCGGCGGGCTGCACCATCGGCTCGTTGTACACCGTGAGGTAGTACATGACGTTCGGGTCCTCGTGCTGCCCGCCGTACATCCGCTCGAGACCGGAACGCATGATGTGTGCGATCTCGTAGCCGTACGCGGGGTCGTAGGAGACCGTCGCCGGGTTGGTGGAGGAGAGCAGGTGCGAGTGGCCGTCGGCGTGCTGGAGGCCCTCACCCGTCAGGGTCGTGCGTCCGGCGGTGGCGCCGATGATGAAACCGCGGGCCATCTGGTCGCCGGCCGCCCACTGGGCGTCGCCGGTGCGCTGGAAACCGAACATCGAGTAGAAGATGTAGATCGGGATCAGCGGCTCGCCGTGCGTGGCGTACGAGGTGCCCGCTGCGGTGAACGCCGCGACGGCGCCGGCCTCGTTGATGCCGACGTGGACGATCTGGCCCTGCGGGCTCTCCTTGTAGGCGAGCAGCAGCTCCCGGTCGACCGAGGTGTAGTGCTGGCCGTTGGGGTTGTAGATCTTCGCGGTCGGGAAGTACGCGTCCATGCCGAACGTGCGCGCCTCGTCGGGGATGATCGGCACGATCCGGTGGCCGAACTCCTTCGAGCGCAGCAGGTCCTTCAGCAGGCGGACGAACGCCATGGTCGTGGCGATCTCCTGCGTGCCGGAGCCCTTCTTCGGCAGCGCGTAGGCGTTGTCCTCGGGCAGGGAGAGGCCCACGTGGGTCGAACGGCGCTCCGGGAGGAAGCCGCCGAGGGCCTTACGGCGCTCGAGCATGTACTGGATCGTCTCGTCCTGCGGTCCCGGGTTGTAGTACGGGGGCAGGTACGGGTTCTCCTCGAGCTGCGCGTCCGTGATCGGGATGTGCATCGCGTCGCGGAAGGTCTTGAGGTTGTCCAGCGTCATCTTCTTCATCTGGTGGGTCGCGTTGCGGCCCTCGAACTGCGGGCCGAGCCCGTAGCCCTTGACGGTCTTCGCGAGGATGACGGTCGGCTTGCCCTTGTGCTCGGTCGCGGCCTTGAAGGCGGCGTAGACCTTGCGGTAGTCGTGGCCACCGCGCTTCAGGTTCCAGATGTCGTCGTCGGAGTAGTCCTTGACCAGGGCGGCGGTGCGCTCGTCGCGGCCGAAGAAGTGCTCACGGATGTAGGCGCCGGACTCGGCCTTGTACGTCTGGTAGTCCCCGTCGGGGGTGACGTTCATGAGGTTGAGCAGCGCGCCCTCGGTGTCGCGGGCGAGCAGGTCGTCCCACTCCCGGCCCCAGACGACCTTGATGACGTTCCAGCCCGCGCCGCGGAAGAACGACTCGAGCTCCTGGACGATCTTGCCGTTGCCGCGCACCGGGCCGTCGAGGCGCTGCAGGTTGCAGTTGACGACGAAGGTGAGGTTGTCGAGACCCTCGTTCGCGGCGACCTGGAGCTGACCCCGGCTCTCGACCTCGTCCATCTCGCCGTCGCCGAGGAAGGCCCAGACGTGCGACTGCGAGGTGTCCTTGATGCCGCGGTTCTCGAGGTACTTGTTCGACATCGCCTGGTAGATGGCGTTGATCGGGCCGAGACCCATCGACACCGTCGGGAACTGCCAGTACTCCGGCATGAGGCGCGGGTGCGGGTACGAAGGGATGCCGTTCGGCGCGTGCGACTTCTCCTGGCGGAAGCCGTCGAGCTGGTCCTCGGTCAGGCGACCCTCGAGGAACGAGCGGGCATAGGTGCCGGGGGAGGCGTGGCCCTGGATGAAGATCTGGTCGGCACCACCGGGGTGGTCCGCGCCCTTGAAGAAGTGGTTGAAGCCCACTTCGTAGAGCGCCGCGGAGGACGCGTAGGTCGAGATGTGACCGCCGACGCCGATGCCGGGGCGCTGGGCGCGGTGCACCGTGATGGCGGCGTTCCAGCGGATCCAGGCGCGGTAGCGGCGCTCGATCTCCTCGTCGCCGGGGAACTCGGGCTCGTTCTCCGGGGCGATGGTGTTGATGTAGTCGGTGGTCGGAACCATCGGCACGTTCAGGTGCAGTTCCTTGGAGCGCTTGAGCAGGCTGAGCATGATCTCGCGCCCGCGGCCGTGGCCCTTGGCGTCCACCAGCTCGTCGAGCGACTGCTGCCACTCACCGGTCTCTTCCGGATCGCTGTCGAGGGGGCCCTGAGAGTACGGATCCTGGTCGTGGACGGTCACGGGGGAACCTTTCGTCAAGCTGGCAGGTCATGCCAAGGAAACGGGAAGCGACACGGGCAGCCTTGTCGGCCGTGCACAACGCGCGCCGACCTCAGCCTAGCCCTCTTCCACGACACGGGTGCGCATCCGCGCCCGGATAGACTGAGCGCACCAGGGCCTTTAGCTCAGCTGGTAGAGCGCCACGTTTACACCGTGGATGTCGTCGGTTCGATCCCGGCAGGGCCCACCCGTATCGTTTGCAGCGGGGAGCGGCAATGGAGCGACGCATCGTCATCAGTGGGGCATCGGGCCTCATCGGATCCGCGCTCACCGCCGCGCTCCGCGCCGACGGGATCGACGTGAGCACCTTGGTGCGACGGGCCCCGCAGGCGGAGGGCGAGGTCGAGTGGGCGCCGGGCGACGCAGCCCTCGACCCTGATGTTCTCGCCGGCGCCGAGGCCGTCGTGGCCCTCGGCGGTGCGAGCGTCGGACGCCTGCCGTGGACGCGCGGGTATCGACGTCAACTCGTCGAATCGCGGCTCGACGCGACGAACACCCTCACCACCGCGCTGCGCGCCCTGCGCACCGACGCACCTGCCTTCGTCTCCGCCTCGGCCGTGGGGTACTACGGATCGGCGCCGGGCGAGGTGCTCACCGAGCACTCCGGCCCCGGCAGCACCTTCCTCGCCGACCTCACCGTGCGGTGGGAGACCGCGGCGCGGCGCGCCGAGGACCACACGCGGGTCGCCCTGCTGCGGACGGCACCGGTGATCCATCGCCGGGGTGTGCTCCGTCCGATGATCACGCTCACGAAGCTCGGCGTCGCCGGCCCTCTGGGGACGGGCACGCAGATCTGGCCGTGGATCTCCTTGGAGGACGAGGTGCGCGGCATCCGCCATGTCCTCGATGAGAAGCTCGCGGGGCCCGTCAATCTCGCCGGACCCACGAGGGCATCAGCCAATGAGATCGGCCGCGCGCTCGCGCAGCGGATGCACCGGCCGTTCTGGCTGCCCGCTCCCCGGTGGGCGTTGCGCCTCGCCCTCGGCGACGCCGCCGAGTCGTTGCTGCTCCCCGACGCCGATGTGCGGCCGGAAGTGCTGGAGCAGTCCGGCTTCCGGTTCACCCATCGGACCGCAGCAGAGGCGGTCGCCGCGGCGGTGTGATGACGCTGCGATTCTCCCGGCGAGACCCCTGCCGTCACAGCGCCCGCGCTGTCAGGATGGGCGCATGGAGATCATCGAGAACTCGAAGCTCACCGTCGTCGGCGCGGGAAGCGTGGGGTCCAGCGTCGCCTACGCCGCGCTCATCCGTGGCTCGGCACGCCACGTCGCCCTGTACGACATCGCGACCGAGAAGGTCGAGGCCGAGGTGCTGGACCTCGCGCACGGCACGCAGTTCACGGGCAGCAGCGACATCATCGGCGGAAGTGACATCTCCGTGGCCGCAGGTTCCCATGTCGTGGTCATCACCGCGGGAGCGAAACAGAACCCTGGACAGACGCGCACCGAGCTCGCCGGGGTGAACGCCGGCATCATCCGGCGCATGATGCCGGAGCTGCTCGCCGTCGCGCCGAACGCCGTCTACGTCATCGTCACGAACCCGTGCGACGTGCTCACGGTCATCGCGCAGCAGGAGACTGGACTGCCGCCGGAGCGCATCTTCGCGTCGGGCACCGTGCTCGACACGTCTCGGCTGCGCTGGAAGCTGGGGGAGCGGGCGGGAGTGTCCACGGCGAGCGTGCACGCCCACATCATCGGAGAGCACGGCGACACCGAGTTCCCGCTCTGGTCGCGGGCGACGATCGGCACGGTCCCGATCCTCGACTGGGAGACCCCGGACCACCCGCGCTTCACCCTGGAGGAGCTGGACGAGATCGCCGTCGACGTCCGCGACGCCGCCTACAAGGTGATCCAGGGGAAGGGCGCCACGAACTATGCGATCGGACTCTCCAGCGCGCGCATCGTGGAGGCGATCCTCCGGGACGAGCATGCGGTGATGCCGGTGAGCACAGTGCTCCACGACTTCCACGGGATCGACGGCGTCGCCCTGTCCGTTCCGTCGATCGTCAGCGCCGCCGGCGCCGTGCCGATCCGCACGACCGCGTTCTCGGATCGGGAGCTCGGACTGCTGCGGGAGTCCGCCGACGCGCTCACCGCGGTCGCCGCGTCCCTGCAGGCGTGACGGCGGTGGGGCGGCCGGCCATCCACCGCGTTCACCGACCGTGCGGATCGGTGCGGTTGAGCACCGCGACGACCTCGTCGTAGTCGCCACGAGCCTCGCCGTAGCGGAGGAACTTCACCCGCTCGACCTGGATCTCGGTCGCGTCGGGCTGGGTCTCGATGAGGGACATGACCTCGTCGATGAACGCGTCGAGGGGCAGAGCAGCATCGTTCTCCGCGTGCCCGGGCATGAGATCCGTGCGCACCGCCGGCGGTTCGAGCTCCTGCACCGCGACGGTCGTCCCCGCGAGCTGGAGCCGGAGCGACTCGCTGAGCATGTGGATCGCTGCCTTGCTCGCGTTGTACGTGGGCGTGACCTTCAGGGGCGCGAAGGCGAGACCGGAGGAGACGGTCATGATGGTCGCCGCGGGCTGGGCTCGCAGGTGCTCGATGAAGGCGGCGATGAGACGGATCGGGCCGAGGATGTTCGTCGTGACGGTCTCCTCGGCGGTGGACAGGAAGCCGGCCGGCGTGGTCCAGTCCTCCGCGCGCATGATGCCCGCCATCGTGATGAGCACGTTCAGCGTCGGGTGCGCGATGAGGACCGCGGCCGCGGCCTCGTCGATGCTTCCCGGGTCCGTGGTGTCGATGCGCACGGTGCGGAGTCCGGGATGCTCGGCGGCGATCGCGGCCAGCCGGTCCTCTCGTCGCCCTCCCACGATCACGGTGTTGCCGCGCTCCTGCAGTCGGAGTGCCAGCGCCAGACCGATCCCGCTCGTCGCGCCGGGGATGAAGATGGTGTTTCCGGTGATGTCCATGACCTCAGCCTCGGCGCTGCACCGGCGCCGTTCCAGAGACGGCTGATCGGGGGATCGGCGGTCCCTGGATCCCGTCCGGTGTCCGGGGGATACTGCACGGATGGATCGCGATGCCCTGGCCGACTTCCTCCTGCGCCGTCGGGAGGCGCTCCGTCCCGCCGATGTGGGGCTGCCTGAGGGGCCGCGTCGGCGGACGGCGGGACTGCGGCGGGAGGAGGTCGCGCAGCTGGCGACCATGTCGACGGACTACTACACACGTCTCGAGCAGCGTCGGGGCCCGCAGCCGAGCGCGCAGATCCTCGCCGCCCTCGCTCGTGCCCTGCGTCTGTCATCCGACGAGCGCGACTACCTGTATCGACTGAGCGGGCTCAGCGCACCCGATCGGACGGTGGTCACCGATTACGTCCGACCCGGCATCCTCCGCGTGCTCGATCGTCTGCACGACACCCCGGCGTTCGTGGTCTCGCCTCTCGACGAGGTGCTGGTGCAGAACGACGCCTCGCGGGCGTTGATCGGTGACGCGAGCGCCCTGACCGGCCTCGACCGGAGCGGCATCCATCGCTGGTTCGCGCGACCGGACGAGGAGCGACGCCGGTACCGGGAGGTCGATCACCCCCGGCAGTCCCGGGCACTGGTGGCGGCGCTGCGCGCGGCGTACGGAACGATGGGCGCGCGGTCGCGGGCCGGGGAGATCGTGGCCGACCTGTCGGAGCGCAGCCCCGAGTTCGTGCAGCTCTGGGCGGCCCACGAGGTCGCCCGTCGCTTCGAGCAGCACAAGGTGATCGTCCACCCGGAGCTGGGGGAGATCGAGGTGGACTGTCAGGCGCTGTTCACGGAGGACGAGTCACAGGCGCTCATCGTCCTGACAGCGCAGCCGGGCAGCGAGGCCGCCGGAAAGCTGGAGTTCCTGCGCGTCCTCGGCACGCAGAGCGTCTGAGCGGTCGTGACTCAGGATTCCTCGTGCACGGCGGGGTCACCGTCGAACAGGCGCCCGTCTGCGCGTCCGAGCGCCGTGATCGCAGCGACCTCCGCGTCATCGAGCACCACGGCGGCCGCGGCGAGATTCGCGGCCTGATGCGCCGCGGAGGATGCCTTCGGAATCGCGACGGTTTCTCTGGCCACGTGCCAGGCGAGGACGGCCTGCGCCGGGGTGATGTCGTGAGCGGCGGCCACCTCGCGGACGACGTCCTCGTCGAGGAGAGCCTGCGCTCGACCCAGCGGGCTCCAGGCCTCGGTGAGGATGCCGCGTTCGCGGTGATACGCCAGCTGCTCCTCCTGCGGGAAGTACGGGTGCACCTCGATCTGATTCACGACCGGTCGGACCCCTGTCTCCCGCTCGATGCGCTCGAGATGCTCAGGGAGGAAGTTCGAGACGCCGATCTGGCGGACGACGCCGCGCGCCTGAGCGTCCACGAGAGCCGTCCATGCCTCGACGTACTCGTCCTGGCTCGGGTTCGGCCAGTGGATGAGGTGCAGGTCGGTGGCATCGATGCCGAGGCGTGAGCGGCTCTCCTCGATGCTGGCGGTCGCCGTCGCGCGGGCATGGTGGCGACCAGGGAGCTTCGTCGTCACGATGACCTCGGAGCGGGGGACGCCCGAGGATGCGACGCCACGGCCGACGGACCCCTCGTTCTCGTAGTTGAAGGCCGAGTCAACGAGCCGGTATCCGGCACGGAGGGCCTGGGCGACGGCATCCGCTCCGGCGTCGCCGTTCAGGCGGTACGTCCCGAGGCCGAGAGCCGGCAGGGTGAAGCCGTTGTGGGCGCGGAAGGTGGGGACAGTGGTCATCGTTGCTCCTCCGTTGGCGTGCCTCCAGCGTAGAGCGAGTTGGAGGGTCGCGGCCCTCTGCACGATGCTGGCAGGCATGACCCTGATCGTCGCGCTCTCATGACGGAGTCCGCCCGCTGCCCCTGTGCCTCCGGGGACATCTTCGCCGCCTGCTGCGGACCGCTCCTCGATGGGGCTGCTGCGCCGACCGCCGAGCGGCTGATGCGCTCGCGGTACACGGCGTTCGTAAGGGAGGACGCCCCATACCTCCTTCGCACCTGGCACCCGGATACGCGACCGGAGACGATCGGCTTCGACACCGACCTGGAATGGCGGCGGCTGGTGATCGTGGATCGCGTGGCGGGCGGCCCTTTCGACACTGTGGGCGTGGTCGAGTTCGAGGCCTTCTGGCGTCAGGGCGGCACGCGCGGATCGCTGCACGAGCGCAGCCGCTTCGTCCGCGAGGACCGGACGTGGTTCTACGTGGACGGCGACATCCGGTGATGCGGCGCTCGGCCCGGCAGCGACTAGATTTGAGAGCGTGAACGCCACCCCGGAGAACCAGCGCACCCTGCTCGACATCGCGGACCTCGACCGGCGCATCGCGCAGGCGGAACGAGCCCGCACCCGGCCGAGCCAGGCGGGCCGGATCGCCGAACTCGTCGCCATCCGGCAGGAGCAGCTCCGTGAGCTCACGGTTCTGACCGGTGCCAGGGATGACGCCCGCACCGAGCTTTCGCGGCTGGAGTCCGATGTCGCGCTCGCCGAGCAGCGCCGCGACCGCGATGCCCAGCGCCTCGCGGCAGCCACCAATCCGAAGGAGGCGCAGGCCCTGGAGCACGAGCTCGCCAGCCTCGCCAAGCGCCTGAGCGACCTCGAGGACGCCGAGCTCGACATCATGGGCCGGGTCGAGGAGGCCGACGCCGCCGTGGCCGCGCAGCAGGCCCTGTTGGACGCGACGACCGCGGAGGGCAGCGCCCTCACCGCCCAGGGCAAGGCCGACGTCGCTGCGGCGACCGAGCTCGGCGCCCAGCTCGCGCGCGACCGGGAGGCCGTCGCCGCCACGGTTCCCGCGCCCCTGCTCGCGGAGTATGATCGCCGCGCCGTGAACAGCGCCGGAGCCGCGCTCCTCACCCGCGGTACGTGCGAGGGGTGCCGGATGATGCTCCCCGGCACCGATCTCAACGACATCCGTCGCGCGCCCGAGGACGAGGTGGTCTCGTGCCCCGAGTGCGGCTGCATCCTCGTGCGCACTGAGGAGTCGGGACTCTCGTCGTGAGCGCATCCGGCGCGCACCGCCCGTGACGGTGCCGGCGTCGGGCCCGGAGCGACGTCTCGCGCTGATCGGCCTCGGTGCGGGGGAGTACGCCGCGATCGAGCTGGACGAGCATGACGAGGAGCAGCAGCGCACCCTCCTCCCCGCGTCCGAGCTCGCCGGCTGGGTGGCTGAGGTCGAAGCCGCCGACACGCCGCGATGGATCATCCGCAGTGCGGCGGAGATCTACGCGCTGCTGCTGAACGCCGGGGTCCGGATCACGCGCAGCCACGACCTCGTCCTCTGCCATGCGATCCTGCGCGACACCGCCATGGTGAACACCCCGCTGCCCCCGGCCGCGGGCTGGGAGCGTCGCGACCCGGTCGACACCACCCCCTCCCTGTTCGACGTCCTCGATGAGGAGTCGGGCGAGGACGCGATCACGGCCGCGCTCGAGCAGTACCGCGCGCAGCGGAACGTGATGGCGGAGGCCACGGACGGCCGCCTGACGTTGCTCTGCGCTGCGGAGTCGGCCGGCGGCCTGATCGCCGAGGAGATGCGCGTCGCGGGGCTGCCCTGGGACGCGCGGGTGCATGACGCGATCCTCACCGAGACGCTGGGTGCGCGTCCGGCAGCGGGCGGGCTGCCCCGACGGATGGTGGAACGCGGCGACGAGGTGCGGGCCCTGCTCGACGACCCCACGCTGCATCTGGACAGTCAGCCGAAGTTGCTGCGGGCCCTGCACCGTGTCGGCGTGTCGGTGGAGTCCACGAGCAAGTGGGAGCTGTCCGCCCACGAGCACCCGGTGATCGAACCGCTCCTCGCCTACAAGAAGCTGTCTCGCCTGCTCAGCGCGAACGGCTGGACCTGGTTGTCGGAATGGGTCCAGGACGGCCGCTTCCGTCCGGTGTACATCCCCGGGGGCGTCGTCACCGGACGGTGGGCGTCGGCCGGCGGCGGTGCGCTGCAGCTGCCGCGCAACCTCCGCCCCGCCGTACGCGCGGATCCGGGCTGGGCACTCGTCGTCGCGGACGTCGCCCAGCTCGAGCCGCGGATGCTCGCGGCCATGGCGTCCGATGAGGCAATGGCGGACGCGGCGCGTGGCGGCGACCTCTACGCCGGCGTCGTCGCGTCCGGTGCCGTCGCGACGCGCGAGGAGGCGAAGTACGCGGTGCTGGGAGCGATGTACGGCGCCACCAGCGGCGACAGCGGGCGGCTGGTGCCGCGGCTGCGGAAGGTCTATCCGCGCGCGATGGCGCTCGTCGACGACGCGGCGCGCGTGGGGGAGGACGGCGGCATCGTCTCGACCTGGCTCGGTCGCTCCTCGCCGCGGCCGTCCACGGAGTGGATGCGGCTGCAGGCCGACGCCACCGGCGCCGATGCCGACCCCGCCGTGGTCTCCCTCGCCCGCCGCCGCGCGCGGGAGTGGGGGCGCTTCACCCGGAACTTCATCGTCCAGGGCACCGCGGCCGAGTGGTCGCTGATCTGGCTCGCCGAGATCCGCCACCGCCTGGCGCAGCTCCCCGAGGTCTTCGGCGCCGCGGAGGCGTCAGGGCCGTTCGCCCGGGAACCGCACCTGGCGTTCTTCCTGCACGACGAGGTGATCCTGCATACGCCGCAGGAGTATGCGGAGGCCGCCGCCGACGCCGTCCGCGAGGCCGCCGCCGTCGCGACGACCCGCCTGTTCGGCACCTTCCCGATCGACGTGCCCCTCGACCTGCGCATCGCGGACTCCGCGGAGAAGTGAGGCCCCGTAGACTGGAGGGGCGAATGGGTCGACTGGACGGTCGCGTGGCGGGCAACCGCACCGAGGAACGTCCGGGCTCCACAGGGCAGGGCGGTGGGTAACACCCACCCGGAGTGATCCGCGAGATAGTGCCACAGAGAGCAGACCGCCCCGCGAGGGGTAAGGGTGAAAGGGTGGTGTAAGAGACCACCGGGGGCCGTGGTGACACGGCCCGCCAGGTAAACCTCGCCCGGAGCAAGGTCAGACAGAGGATGATGACGCGGCTCGCCGAGTCCTCGGGTAGACCGCTGGAGCGGCACGGCAACGTGTCGCCGAGAGAGATGGCCGTCGAAGGGGCGAAGAACCCCGGAACAGAACCCGGCGTACAGGTCGGCCCATTCGCCCCGAACGAGAAAGGCCCCGATGACTCACGTCATCGGGGCCTTCCCCGTTGGGTCCCTGAGCCCGTCGAAGGGCCCTGAGTCCCGTTGGGTCCCTGAGCCCGTCGAAGGGCCCTGAGCCCGTCGAAGGGTCAGTCGCCGGCGAGCGAGGCCGCGCCGATGATGCCGGAGTTGTTGCGGTGGATCGCGGGGACGATCGGCGTCTTCAGGTCGAGCAGCGGCAGGAAGTCGCCCGCGTTCTTCGACACGCCGCCGCCGACCACGAACAGGTCGGGGCTGAAGAGGAACTCGATGTGGGAGTAGAACGCCTGCAGGCGCTCGGCCCACTCCGCCCAGCTCAGGCCCTCGCGCTCGCGCGCCGAGGTGGCCGCATACGTCTCGACGGACTCGTACTCGCGGAAGTTCAGGTGCCCGAGCTCCGTGTTCGGCAGCAGGACGCCGTCATACAGGAACGCGGAGCCGATCCCGGTGCCGAGCGTGGTCAGCAGCGTGAAGCCGAGCACGTCGCGGGCGGCTCCGTGGCGGGCCTCCGCGACGCCGGCGGCGTCCGCGTCATTCACGAAGACGATGTTCCGGCCGAGACCGTCGCGGAAGAAGCGCTCGGCATCGAAGTCGATCCACTCCTTCGAGACGTTGGCGGCGGAGAGCGTCTTCCCGCGCTTGACGATCGCGGGGAACGCCACGCCGAGCGGAAGGGTCGACTCGTGCACGTCCAGCGTCTTCAGGACGGTCTGGACCGCGACCAGGACGTCTTCCGGCGCCGCGCCGGCCGGAGTGGGTACCCGCACCCGATCCGAGGCCATGGTGCCGTGTTCGAGGTCGACGATTCCCGCTTTGATGCCCGTGCCGCCGATGTCGACGCCGATCGCTTTTGCCATGGCCGATAGCTTAGCGACCACGGTGCACGCCAGTAGGATCGATGACATCACCCCAACCGCTCGCGGGAAGAAGGAGCAGCCATGACCGACGGCGATCACAAGTACTGGTACAACTCCGCCACGGGCGAGGTCGAGTTCGGCATGCTCTCGCCGTCCATCGACCGCATCGGTCCGTTCGACACGGAGGCCGAGGCGCACCGCGCCCCCGAGGTGCTCAAGGAGCGGTCGCGCGCCTGGGCCGAGGAAGAGGCCGCGGAGCAGGGCTGGGACGCGAAGCCCTCCAGCGGCTTCGGTGCGGAGAAGGGCCAGGGCGCAGAGTAGCCATGGACAAGCAGAGGGACTTCGTCCTCCGGACGATCGAGGAGCGCGGCGTCAAGTTCGTGCGCCTGTGGTTCACCGACGTGATCGGCACACTCAAGTCCGTCGCCATCGCGCCGGCCGAGGTCGAGGGTGCCTTCGCCGAGGGCATCGGGTTCGACGGCTCCGCCATCGAGGGGCTGACCCGCACCTACGAGTCCGATCTGCTCGCCCAGCCCGACCCGACGACCTTCCAGACGCTGCCGTGGCGCGGGGAGATCGACCCGACCGCCCGCATGTTCTGCGACCTCACCACGCCCGACGGCCAGCCCGCGGTGGCCGACCCCCGTCACGTGCTCAAGCGCACGCTCGCGAAGGCCGCCGATGCGGGCTTCACGTTCTACACGCACCCCGAGATCGAGTTCTATCTGCTCAAGTCGTCGTCCTTCGGCCCCGAGGGGCCTGTGCCCGTCGACTCCGCGGGCTACTTCGACAATGTCCCCGGCGGCACCGCGCACGACTTCCGTCGGCGCTCCGTCCGCATGCTGGAGGACCTCGGCATCTCCGTGGAGTTCAGCCACCACGAAGGCGGCCCCGGCCAGAACGAGATCGACCTGCGCTACGCCGACGCCCTCACCACCGCGGACAACGTGATGACCTTCCGGACGGTCATCAAGGAGGTCGCGATCGAGCAGGGCGTGTACGCCACGTTCATGCCGAAGCCGCTCAGCGGTCAGCCCGGCAGCGGCATGCACACGCATATGTCGCTGTTCGAGGGCGACCAGAACGCCTTCTACGAGGAGGGTGCGAAGTACCAGCTCTCCAAGACCGGTCGGCACTTCATCGCGGGTCTGCTCAAGCACGCCAATGAGATCTCCGCGGTGACGAACCAGTTCGTCAACTCCTACAAGCGGCTCTGGGGCGGCGACGAGGCCCCGAGCTTCATCACCTGGGGCCACAACAACCGCTCCGCGCTCGTCCGCGTCCCGATGTACAAGCCCAACAAGGGCCAGTCCTCGCGCGTCGAGTACCGCGCCCTCGACTCCGCGGCGAATCCTTACCTCGCTTACGCGCTCATGCTCGCCGCCGGCCTCAAGGGCATCGAGGAGGGCTACGAGCTTCCGCCGGAGGCGGAGGACAATGTCTGGGCGCTGAGCGACGCCGAGCGTCGGGCGCTGGGATACTCGGCGCTTCCGGCCAGCCTCGACCACGCCCTGGAGTACATGGAGGCCTCCGAGCTGGTCGCGGAGACGCTCGGGGAACAGGTCTTCAACTACGTGCTCCTCAACAAGCGCAAGGAGTGGGAGGCGTATCGCGGTCAGGTCACGCCGCTGGAGCTGAAGAACAACCTCGAGCTCCTCTGAGCACGGCATGGCTCGCCCCGACGCCTCCGTCTCCCTTTCGGCCCTCGCTCGACTCGGATTCGCCGAGCTGAGCGAGGCCGCGGCGTCACTGGCAGAGCTGGAGAGCCTGCTCGACGTACCGCGGGCGATGCTGCTCGAGGCGTCTGTCGCTGCAGATCCCGACGCGGCTGTCCGTGGGATGCTGCGGGTGGCGCGACGCGAGTCGTCCCCGCTGCGGGCCCTTGTCACCGACGAGGAGACGCGCCAACGTGTCTGGCGCGTCTTCGGTGCCTCCGTGGGGCTGGCCGAGTTCTTCCTGCGCCATCCTGAGGAGCTCGACGTGCTTGCGGCACGCGTCGACGCGTTGCCCGCCGCGGACGTCTGGCGCGATCGGCTGCTCGCCGCCGTCGGGGCCGAGGACGGATTCGCCGACTCGGCGGAGGACCAGACGATCGTGGCCCTCCGCGTCGCGTATCGGCGGAACCTCGCGGAGATCGCGGCGTTCGACCTCGGCCACCCGCGACCCGAAGACGTCGTCGCCGAGGTCGCCGCCTCCCTCGCGGACCTCGCCGGCGCCGCCCTCGAGGCGTCGCTCGCGATCGCCCGCACGCGCCAGGCACCGTCGTCAGGTCGCGATGCCGTCGCCACGACACAGCTGGCTGTGATCGGCATGGGCAAGGCGGGTGCCAGGGAGCTCAACTACGTCAGCGATGTCGATGTCATCTTCGTCGGGGGCACGTCCGACGAGGAGACGCTGTCCGAGCCGCAGGCGATCGACATCGCGACGCGTCTGGCCAGGGACACCATGCGCTTCCTCAGCGCCATCGAGGTCGAACCGCCACTCTGGGAGGTCGACGCGGCACTGCGCCCCGAGGGCAAGCAGGGAGCGCTCGTGCGCTCCCTCGCCTCCCACGTCGCGTACTACGACCGATGGGCGAAGAGCTGGGAGTTCCAGGCGCTGCTGAAGGCTCGTCTCCTCGCCGGCGATCCTGCACTGGGCGCCGCCTACATCGATGCCGTGCAGCCGCGCGTGTGGTCGAGCGCCGCCAGGGAGGAGTTCGTCGAGAGCGTCCAGCGGATGCGCGAGCGGGTCATGGAGCACATCGACCCGGAGGATGACCCGTATCAGCTCAAGCTCGGGGCGGGCGGGCTGCGCGACATCGAGTTCACAGTGCAGCTCCTGCAGCTCGTGCACGGTCTCACCGATGCGTCCCTCCGCACCCGCGGCACACTCGAGAGCCTGGACGCGCTGGTCGCGGGCGGCTACATCGGCCGTGCGGATGCGGGCGCCTTCGCGCACGACTACCGCGTGCTGCGGCTCATGGAACACCGTCTCCAGCTGCGTGATCTCAGCCGCACCCACCTCATGCCGAAGACGCCCGCTGGTCTGCGCATCCTGGCGCGCAGCACGAAGCTGGCGGACACGGGGGAGGGCGTCTGGGCTCGGTGGGAGAGTGTCCGGCGCGAGGTGCGCGACATCCACACCCGCCTCTTCTACCGCCCGCTGCTGAGCGCGGTGGCGGGGCTGCCCGAGGAAGAGCGCACCCTTTCCGCGGAGCAGGCCCATGACCGGCTCGCCGCGATCGGCTTCCGCGATCCCGCCGGAGCCCTCCGGCACATCGGGGCACTGACGCGCGGGATCAGTCGCAAGGCGACGATCCAGCGGCACCTGATGCCCGTGATGGTGCGCTGGTTCGCCGATGGCAGCGACCCCGACTACGGTCTCCTGGCCTTCCGCCGCATCAGCGAGCGGCTGGGCGACACATCGTGGTTCCTGCGCATGCTGCGGGATTCGTCCGGCGCCGCAGAGAGCCTCACCCGGCTGCTGTCGTCGTCGCGCTACATCGGCGAGCTGCTGGAGTGGATCCCGGAGTCGGTGGCCTGGCTGGACAGCGCCGAGCGGCTGCGTCCGCGGAGCGCGCAGGCGCTGGACGAGGAGGCGCGGGCGATCCAGACGCGTCATGAGACGGTGGCCGACGCGCTACGGGCCGTCCGCGCCCTGCGGCGTCGCGAGCTCCTGCGCACCGCCATGGCCGCGGTGCTCGACGTCGTCACCATCGAAGAGGTGGCCACCGCGCTCACCGACATCACGGATGCGACGATCCAGGCCGGCCTCCGCGCCGTTCTCCGAGAGGTCGTCCCGCCGGAGGACGCAGCGCTCGACTTCGCGGTCATCGGCATGGGGAGGTTCGGCGGTGCGGAGCTCGGCTTCGGGTCCGACGCGGATGTCCTGTACGTGTACGACGCGAACGGTGTCGACCCTGGCAGGGCAGAGAAGCTCGCGACGAGGATCGTGGCGGGTCTCCGCGAGCATCTGACCGACCACCGCCTCCCGCTCGACCTCGATGCGGGCCTGCGGCCGGAGGGACGCAACGGGCCGATCGTCCGGTCCATCGACGCCTACGCGGCCTACTACCGTCGCTGGTCGCTGTCGTGGGAGGCTCAGGCGCTGCTGCGGGCGCGTGGTGTCGCGGGCAGCGCGAAGCTCATCGGGCGGTTCATGGAACTCGCGGACAACATCCGGTACCCGGAGGCGGTCGATCTCCAAGGGCTCCGGGAGATCAAGCGGATCAAGGCCAGGGTCGAGGGGGAGCGGCTGCCGCAGGGGACCGACCCGCGTCGTCATCTCAAGCTCGGACCGGGGACTCTCAGCGACGTGGAGTGGCTCGTGCAGCTTATCCAGCTGCAGCACGCGACCGATGTCCCCGGCCTGCGCACCACGTCGACTCTGCAGGCACTCGACGCCGCGGTCGGCGCCGGGCTCGTCGAGGAGGACGACGCGGAGCGCCTCCGGGCGGCGTGGCTGCTGTCGAGCCGACTCCGTTCAGGCATCACGCTGCTCACGGGTCAGACGAGCGACGTGCTGCCCGCTGACCGTCGTCAGTTGGATGCCCTGGCCCGTCTGCTCGGCTACCCGCCCCGGTCGGCGACACCGCTGGAGGAGGACTACCTGGCTGTCACCCGGCGTGCCCGGAGAACCTTCGAGCAGCTCTTCTACGGGTAGACGGCCGGTCGAGTTGCACGATCGTCGTCCGTCGCTCAGAGTGAGCGTATGACCTCTCCTCGCATCGGCGTGATCTGGAACCCGACGAAGTCCGACCGGGATGTTCTCGGTGAGGCCGTCACCATCGCCTTCGGTGAGGAAGCCGACGTGCGCTGGGGCGAGACGACTCCGGACGACCCCGGCCGTGGCGTCGCGGCGAAGGCGGTGGAGGAGGGCTGTGCCCTCGTCATCGCGGTCGGCGGTGACGGCACGATCCGCGCGGTCGCGGAGGCTCTGGTCGGCACCGATGTCGCTCTCGGGATCGTCCCGCAGGGCACAGGCAATCTGCTCGCGCGCAACCTCGGCGTGCCGCTCGAGGGCGTGCTACCGGCGCTCGAGCACATCCGCGATTCCGAGCCGCACCGCATCGACCTCGGCTGGGTGGAGTTCGACGGCGAGGAGCATGCCTTCTCCGTCATGGTCGGCTTCGGGGTCGACGCGCAGATGCTCGTGGAGACCAACGACGATCTCAAGGATCGCGCCGGATGGCTCGCCTACGTCGAGGCGATGGGGCGCGCACTGGCCGGTACCGAGATGACGGACATCACGCTGCAGCTCGACGACCACGAGCCGGAGGAGGTGCGCGGTCACACGCTGCTCGTCGGCAACTGCGGCATGCTCCAGGGTGGCATCCGTCTGCTGCCCGATGCCGTCCTCGACGACGGGCTCCTCGACATGTTGCTCATCAGCTCCGACGGCGCGCTGCAGTGGCTCGACACCGTCCGCTCGGTCGTCTGGGACAACGGCATCCGTCGCATGATCGGGAACGTCGATCAGGCGGTCAGCACGGACTCCACCACCCACGTCTCGGCGGAGCGGATCCGCGTGCAGCTCTCCGCGCCGCAGATGTTCGAGATCGACGGCGAGGAGATCGGCGAGATCGACGCGTTCACCGTGCGGGTGCAGCCGGGCGCCGTGCTGGTCCGCTGATCAGGCGACGGTCACCGCCGGCGGCGTTCTCTTCCTGTCCTGATTGGGGAAGACGACCTTCTGCACGATGATGATGATGCTCGCGGCCACCGGGATGGCGACGAGAGCGCCGAGGATTCCGCCGAGCGCTCCACCGGCCACCGCGGCGATGACCACCAGTGCGCCGGGGACGTCGACGGCCTTGTTCATGATCCGCGGGGAGAGCACGTACGCCTCGATCTGCA
Source organism: Microbacterium meiriae (assembly GCF_032364335.1). Taxonomy (NCBI): domain Bacteria; kingdom Bacillati; phylum Actinomycetota; class Actinomycetes; order Micrococcales; family Microbacteriaceae; genus Microbacterium; species Microbacterium meiriae. The sequence goes on along the minus strand of NZ_CP133984.1, from coordinate 1,944,303 downwards.
TGTAGATCAGGTAGTAGATGATCGCGATCAGCGCGGTCGTCGGGGAGACGAACAGGCAGATGAGCGAGATGATGATCGATGCCGAGAGCGTTCCGACGAGCGGGATCATCGAGCCGATGAACGCGATCAGTGCGAGCAGCGCCGGCACCGGCGCTCCGATGATGGTGAGGAAGATGAGGCTCAGGATGCCGTTGGTGACCGCGAGGCTCGCCTGGCCGATGACGTAGCGCCCGACGGCGCTCGAGACGTCCTCCAGGAGCTCGCTGAAGGTGTCGCGCTGGTAGGCGGGGACGAACCGCGCGGCCACCCGCTTCATGCTGCGCAGCGATGCCATGAAGTAGAGGGTGAGGATGAGCACGATCGTGACGCCCGTCAGGCCGCCGGCGATCCCTGCGCCGACGGCGAAGACGCCGCCACCGATGTCGAGGAAGTTGTCCGGGTTCTGCACGAAGCCGAGCACGCCGTCGACCGCATCCTGGATCGTGCTGCCGAACTGTCCGCTGACGTCGTGGAACCAGGCGCTCTTCGTGAACTCCTTGATCATCTCCGGACCGTCTTTGATGAGGTTCCCGATCTGCTCCACCAGGGTGGGGACGATGGCCAGGATGATCCCGGCGAAGGCGAGGAGCACGCCGATCACGACCACGGCGACCGCCGCCGGACGCGGAAGCTTGCGCTCGATGAACCGCACGATCGGATCGAGGCCGAGCGCGAGGAACAGGGCGACGCCGATGTAGACGAGCACGGTGGCGAGCTGGCCGACGATGCCGCCGATCATCAGCGCGACGAGCACCCCGAGAGCACCGAGGAGCCCGAACATGAAGGGGTTCGCCCTGGCCCCGGCGACCACGCTCGACGGCGACCGCCGCTGCGCGGACACGCTGGGTGCCTGATCCGGCGGTACGATCAACTTCCTGCGACGCATGGTCCCCTCCCTCTGCCGATACTCGACACTCGATCATCCTCCACCAGGTCCCGTGCGCTGCTCAGCGACACCCGCCGGCTCGGCGGGCGTCGGGGGCGTCGGGTCAGTGGCTGCTGTTGCCCTTGCCGTTGTTGCCGTCGCGGCCAGGGCTCTTGCCTCGGTTCTCCTGCGCCTGAGGTGCGGCGTTCTCGGGCAGGCGCGTATCCGGCGCCGACTCGGTGACCGATGACGCCGGTGCCACCGGGGTCGCGGCCACCGGCTCCACCGCGACGGTCTCTGCCGGCGCCAGGTCGGGGGCGGTGTCGGTGGGAGCCGGTTCGAAAGGCACGACGTCCTCGACGATCCTCGACGCGCCGTCGGAGACGGCACCCGAGCTGGCGAGGGCCTGCTCGCCGTGTCCGACCAGTGCTGCGGAGGCGGTGGTCACCGCGCCGAGCACGACCACGGCGGCGATGAGGAGAGACTCGCGACGACGGCGCGTGCGCCGGGCCGGGGACGCCGCGGGGTGCGCGGACACGACGCGACGACGGGCACGGGCCTCGGCGCGGGTGCGGGGGAGGGCGCCTGCCGTCGGCGCCGGAAGCGGTACGGTGACGTCCGTGGCGACCTCTCCGGTCGAAGGCAGATCGACGAGCCGGCGCAGCTCGCCCTCGACCTCCAGAGCGTGCGGCCGCGCTTCGGGGTCGATCGCCGTCATCGCGGTGAGCAGGCCGACCCACTCCGACCCCAGCTCCGCGGGGATCTCGGGGGCGATGTGGAGGCGGGCGAGGGCGGATTCGACGCTGAGGGTGGGAGCGAAGCCGGGCTTGCCGGTGAGCGCCTCCAACAGGACGAGCCCGAGCGCGTAGACGTCGACCGCGGGACGGATGTCGCCGTTGCGCAACTGCTCCGGTGCCATGTAGGTCAGTGTCCCGAGGACGATGCCGGGAGTGGTGACACGCGACATGTCGATGGCGCAGGCGATCCCGAAGTCGGCGAGTTTCGCGCTCCACCGGCCGTTCGTGTCGAGAGGCGGGGTGAGCAGGACGTTCGAGGGCTTGATGTCGCGGTGCACGATGCCGGCGCTGTGCACGGCGTGGAGGGCGGAGGCGATGTCCGCCCCGATCATGGCGATCTCGCGCGCTGGGACCGTCGCGCGTGCCATGCGCTTGCTCAGAGTCGGTCCGGGCACGTACTCCATCACGAGGTACTTCGGTCGTCCGGGCTCGAGGTGCGCGTCGAGGAGGGTGACCAGGCCAGGGTGGTTGAGACCCGCGAGGAGCGCCTTCTCCGAGTGCACCCGCTCCACCGGCACGACGGCGTCGTCGGACTCGCGGAACATCTTCACCGCGACGGTGCGTTCGAGGGCGATGTCCTCCGCGCGGTACACGGTCGCCATCCCGCCCATACCGACGACCTCTGCCAGACGGTAGCGACCGTCCAGAAGCGCGGCGGTCGGCGGGGCTTCCTGGGTGATCACGGCGTCCTCCACTGGCGGGACCGGGTATCCCGACGATGTCTTCACCGTATCCGCGCAGAGAAAACGCTGCGTTGGGGTTGACGTGGAGGCCGACACCTGCAACGGGGGATCCATGGGGAGCTGGGAGACTGGACGGATGGCAGGGATTCACCACGTGGAGATCTGGGTCGCCGACCTCGCGTCGTCGCGAGCGGAGTGGGGGTGGCTGCTCGGTGCGGTGGGTTTCGTCCGGGCCGGCGCATGGCCCGAGGGCGAGTCCTGGGAGGCGGGTGGCGCGTATGTCACCCTCACGATATCCCCGAACCTCAGCGGCAGCGCACACGATCGTCGCGCCCCGGGCGTGAACCATCTCGCCTTCGCTGCGGGCCCGCCGAGCCGAGTGGACGCGATCATCGCGGCGGCACCCGAGCACGGCTGGCGGCCTTTGTACCCGGAGCGCTACCCGCACGCCGGTGGGCCCGATCACTACGCCGGATGGCTGGAGAACTCCGCGGGGTTCAAGGCCGAGATCGTCGCCGACGAGCCCTGACGGGGGTCATGCCCGGAGCGCCGTTACCGCCAGAGGCGGGCGGCGGTGCTGGCGGTCTCCATGGAGATGGCGTTGGCGGTGATGAGTCGGCGGTTGGCTTCGGCGAGGGCGGCCTTCATGCGGCGGATGGCGGTGTCCCAGTCGTGGTGGGCGCGGTCGTATGCCGTCTGCGCCTCACCGGACCATGAGGATCGAAGTCGAGCGGCCTCCGCGTCGAGGGTGTCGAGCTGCTCCTGGAACTGCCGGACGGTGAGGGCGAGACGCGCGACCGTGTCGGCGATGGCGTCGTGACGGACCGCGACTCTCATCGTTGCTCCGACAGCTCCTGGCTGAGGTCGAGCTCGCGGAGGACGTACGGCTGAGCGACGGCGTCGGTGAGGTAGTACGTGTAGAAGATGACCGCGGCCTCGTCAGCGGTGAACATCTCGTCCGAGAAGACGCGCACCGCACGGGTCTGACTGATCGGGATCAGCGTCGTCGTCCCGTCGGCAGGCTCGGGACGCCCTACCGTGTACAGGTGGGTCTCGCCGTCAGGCGCGGCGAGGCGCACTTCCACGGTCATCTGATCGGCTGAACCGGCCGCCTGGATGAAGGAGTCGGTCAGAGGCTTCTGGAATCCGATGATGCTAGACGGGTCCGCGCCACGCCAGATGCTGTACGTGAACTCGCTCACGCCGTCCAAGCGGCCGAGCATGCGGCGCAAGTGATCTGCGACGGGGCGCCTGTTCTCTGTGATCCACCCCATCTGACCGCTCGTGAACTGCTGGCCGTGCGTCCTGCTTGAGGTCACCGCAGTCTCCTCTCTCCCCGAGAACGCAGCGAGCTGTGCGACCGTGTCGGCGATCGCGTCGTGACGGACCGCGACTCTCATGCCGCGTCGTCCTCGGTGGGTTCGGAGACGCTCATGTCAATCTCGCGGAGCGTGTAGGGCTGGGCGACTTTGTCGGTGAGGAAGTAGGTGTAGAAGATCACCGCTGCTTCGTCTGCCGTGAACACCTCGTTGGGATACACGGTGGTGGAATGGCGTCCGTCATCCCAGTGGATGACCTCGGTGGGCTCGCCGGACATGTCCGCGCCCGGACGCCCGACGACATACTGATGCGCGGTGCCGTCCGGGTCGACATAGCGGACCTCGATCACAAGGGCTTCCGCTGTCCCGGCACACTGGATGTACTCCTCGCTGAAGGGGATGCTGTCCAGAAGGTCCGCGCCCTCCGGGGCGCGCCACAGGCTCCATGCCCATGTTGAGGACCCGTTGAGCTGACGCAGCGAGAACTGGATCTGTTCCTGGTACGGCCGGAAGTAATCGACCAGTGCGCCGCGAGTATCGTCATTGATCTGACGGATATGTGTCGGTTGACTCATTTCACGGTCTCCAGAATTACTCGAGTGATTGTGATTCTCTCCCCATTCAGGGTGGCGGTCGCTGGTCGTTCGGGGCTCACGGTGGCATCGAAGCCACGTTGGGCTGCATCGCGGCTGCCCGTGCCGCCCTTGATCTCGATGCCGGTGTACGTCCCGTCGGCGTTCTCGATGAAGCCATCGTAATAGCGAACTTGGTCTGAGGTCGCTTGGGGATTGTGGTGATACCCCTGGATGGTCGCGCGGATCTTGTTGCGGATAACGTCCTTGCCGGTGTCCTCGGCGACACGATCGAGTCCGATCTTCTCGGTGTCGACCCAGGGGCGTTGGCCGTCGCCGTTGTACTGGCCGAGCACGTTCCGTCCGCCGTGCTCGGGTGTGGTGCGGGACGCTCAGGAGCGTTCTGGGCGGACTCGTTCGCCCACCTGCCGGCAGCGTGTCCGGCTGCGGTCAGGCCGGCAGCGGCTACGCCGGCGCCAGCCCAGGCCAGGCCACCCCCAGGGACCGCACCGACGCCGGTTACCGCGAGGGCGCCGCCGCCGCCCATCATGGCCCCGCCGCCGATGACCAGGGCGGCACCGCCGAGGAGTTCGAGGATGATGTCCGGGTGCTCCCACAGCGTCTTAGCGGAGACGGCGAGCATGTCCATCGTGGCCTGGAACGGCTGCACGACAGCGAGAGTGAACACCGCCTCGGTGATCGCGTGCTGGGCTGCGGTCGCGGCCTCAGCCTCGGTGAGCGGCATGCGCGCGGCCTCTGCGGCCTGGTCCAACCGGACTGCGCAGTCTCGGGCGAAGACATCCAGCGTCGCCCGGGCGTTGAACAGCACCTCTCTGGCCTGTTCATGCGCGGGACCGGACGGGTCGACGAAGGGCACCTCCACCTCCGGGTGTCGAAGGCCCTGCCCGACCCGAAGCTCGCGGACGTAAGCGCGGTGCGCGGCCAGTGCCGTGGCGGCCTGCTGCTCGGCCTCGTCCCACAGGGTGATGGCGCGCGCGGCTTCCTCCTGCGCCCACTCCAGCGCATCCGCCCAGGTGAACAGGGCGTGAGCGCCCTCGCGGAGCCCGTCGCCGGCGTTCGACCAGTGCAGCAACTGACGGTCGAAGCGCGTCAGGTAGGCGTCGCAGGCCTCGCCCGTCCAGGTGCCCTCATCGTCGAGCGTCGCGAGCTGGTCGTGCACCCGTGCTGCAGTCGTGCCGTGTGCCTTCCACCCCTCGGCTGTCTGCCTGACCGCGCCGGGGGAGCCAGGGATGAGGGCGGTGGCGGAGCGGGTCTGCCCGAGCTCCATCACTCTTCCCAGATCATCGCGTCGACCTCGGCCTTCGCGGCATCCGTCCCCTCATCGAAGACCCGGGCCGTCGTCGCCAGACGTTCAGTGAAATCGTCGGAGTCCGTCACCCGCGCTGCGAGGCCCGCAGACCAGGTTTCGGCGAACCGCTCAGAGGCTGCGACCACCCACTCGTGGCCGGCGCTCGTCGGCGGGGTGAGGTCGGTCGCCCCGACGTCTGCGATGATGCGCCGCGTCTTCGCCGCCATCGCCCGCAACACATCCGTGTCGACCTCATAATTCTGCGACATGCCGCCCTCTTCCTGCGAGCCCCCCCGGCTGCGGGATCGAGCATAGGTCAAGACAGGGTCAGAGGATGTCTGAATATGCGTAGGAAGTAACCCCAAATGAGTACGTTGGGGGGTAGGGCTGCCGTAGCCGCAAGGTTCCCATGCAGCGAAAGAGCCCGCCCCCGGATGGGGACGGACTCTTGCGCGATCTGCGTTCGGCTCAGACTCCGAAGTACAGCTCGTACTCGAACGGGTGCGGGCGCTGAGCGATCGGCAGGATCTCGTTCTCGTACTTGTAGGAGATCCAGGTCTCGATGAGCTCCTCGGTGAACACGCCGCCCTCGAGGAGGAACTGGTGGTCGGCGCGGAGCGCCTCGAGCGAGTCCAGCAGGGAGTTCGGCACCTGCGGGATGTTCTTGGCCTCCTCAGGCGGAAGCTCGTAGAGGTCCTTGTCGACGGGCTCGTGCGGCTCGATGCGGTTCTTGATGCCGTCGAGGCCCGCCATGAGCTGCGCAGCGAAGGCAAGGTACGGGTTGCCCGAGGCGTCGGGGGCGCGGAACTCGATGCGCTTGGCCTTCGGGTTCGAGCCCGTGATCGGGATGCGGATCGCGGCGGAGCGGTTGCCGGCCGAGTAGACCAGGTTGACCGGAGCCTCGAAGCCCTTGACCAGACGGTGGTAGCTGTTCAGCGTCGGGTTGGTGAAGGCGAGCAGCGCCGGCGCGTGGGCCAGGATGCCGCCGATGTACCACCGCGCGATGTCGCTGAGCTGACCGTAGCCGGCCTCGTCGTAGAAGAGCGGCTTGCCGTCGCTCCACAGCGACTGGTGGGTGTGCATGCCCGAGCCGTTGTCGCCGTACAGCGGCTTCGGCATGAAGGTGGCGACCTTGCCCCACTCCTCGGCGGTGTTCTTGACGATGTACTTGAACTTCAGGATGTCGTCGGCCGCGTGCACCATGGTGTCGAAGCGGTAGTTGATCTCCTGCTGGCCGGCCGTTCCCACCTCGTGGTGGGAGCGCTCGAGGATGAAGCCCGCATCGATGAGCTTGAGGGTGATGTCGTCGCGCAGGTCGGCCGTCTTGTCGACCGGGCTGACGGGGAAGTAGCCGCCCTTGTACGGGGTCTTGTTGGCGAGGTTCCCGCCCTCCTCCTCGCGGCCGGTGTTCCACGCGGCCTCCTCGGAGTCGACCTTGTAGAAGCTCTCGCCGGCAGTGACGGAGTAGCGCACGTCGTCGAAGATGTAGAACTCGGCCTCGGGGGCGAAGAACGCGGTGTCGGCGATGCCGGTGGAGGTGAGGTACTTCTCCGCCTTCTTCGCGACCTGACGCGGGTCCTTCGAGTAGATCTCGCCGGTGCGCGGGTTGTAGATGTCGAAGATCATCACGAGGGTGCTCGCCTCGCGGAAGGGGTCGATGTACGCCGTCGTCACATCCGGGATCAGCTGCATGTCCGACTCGTGGATGCTGGCGAAGCCACGGATGGAGGAGCCGTCGAACAGCTGTCCGTCCGTGAAGAAGGCCTCGTCGACCGTCGCCGCAGGGATGTTGAAGTGCTGCTGCACACCAGGGAGGTCGGTGAAACGGATGTCAAGGAATTTGACGTCGTTCTCCTTGATGTAGGCCAGTACCTCGGACGAATCTTTGAACATGTACGACTCCTGTGATGCGGATCGATGGCTTCGGGGCCACTTTGCACAGTACGGACGGGGGATTTCTCCACGGTATCCGCTTTGTTTCGTCCGTGTTACAGCGTGAGCAGGATCGGAGGGCATCCACAGCCTCGGTAGGCTGGAGGGGTGACGGATGCTGTGAACACGTACCCCGGTGAGCGACTCGGACTCCCGGAGTCCGGACCGGGGAGCATCGGTCGCCCTGGACGTCGGATCGGGGCCCTCGCGATCGACTGGACGGCAGCCGTCATCCTCTCCGTCGCGTTCTTCCAGTACGACCCGTTCGCCACGCTGCTCATCTTCGGCGTCGTGCAGATCCTCTTCATCCCGACCGCCGGCGGCAGCCCAGGGCACCGCATCCTCGGCATGCGCGTCGTCCGTCTCGACGGCGGATGGGTCGGTCTGTGGCGCCCGATCGTGCGCACGCTGCTTCTCCTCGTCGTGATCCCGGCCGTCGTGTGGGACCCGGATCAGCGCGGTCTCCACGACAAGGCTGTGGGCACGGTCCTCATCCGCGCCTGAGGCTCAGTCGCGGCCGCGGTTGCGACGGCGTGCTTCGCGGGGTGCTCTGCCGCCGAGGAACGAGCGCGCGGGGTCGACGACGTACCCGCGACGCAACGCTTCGCGGCCGATCAGCATCCGGAAACCCATCTCGTCCCGGTTGCTCAGCGTGACCTCGGCGAGCACCTCTCGGTCGACGAGACGGATCATCAGCTGCACGACGAGACGTTCCTGCGCGTGGCCGGAGGAGCTCCGGACGGCCCGCCGGTCGTGGATGGGAGACTCGACGACGACGGCATCCTCCTGGCTGTCCTGCCAGGGCTTCACACGGAACCGCACCCAGGGCTCGTCATCGCGCTCGAACTCCTGGATATCGAACGCGTGCAGGGACGAAGTGCGGGCGCCGGTGTCGATCTTGGCTTTGATCCAGTCGACTCCGAGATCGGGCAGGCTCACCCACTCGCGCCACCCCGTAAGGGTGTTTGAATGGGTAGACCTACTCACCTGATACATCCTGGCAGGAAATCCCCCGTGAAGATCGCAGTGCTGTCCCGTGCGCCGCAGGCGTACTCCACCCAACGCCTCCGCGCGGCCGCACTGCAGCGAGGGCACAACGTGAAGGTGCTGAATACCCTGCGCTTCGCGATCGACCTGACCTCGGACGAGCCCGACCTGCACTACCGTGGTCGGCAGCTCAGCGACTACGACGCGATCCTGCCGCGCATCGGCAACTCGATCACGTACTTCGGCACCGCCGTGGTGCGACAGTTCGAGCAGATGGACGTCTACACGCCGAACACGGCGAACGGCATCTCCAGCGCGCGCGACAAGCTCCGGGCGAACCAGATCCTCTCCCGGCACAACATCGCGATGCCGCCGACGGCCTTCGTCCGCAATCGCGCCGACGTGCGGCCGGCGATCGAGCGCGTCGGCGGCGCTCCCGTGGTGATCAAGCTGCTCGAGGGCACCCAGGGCATCGGCGTCATCCTCGCGCCTCAGGTGAAGGTGGCTGAGGCCATCATCGAGACGCTCCACTCGACCAAGCAGAACGTGCTCATCCAGAAGTTCATCGCCGAGAGCCGGGGCCGCGACATCCGCGCGCTCGTCGTCGGCGACCGCGTGGTCGCCGCGATGCGCCGATCGGCGGCTGGGGATGAGTTCCGCTCCAACGTGCACCGCGGCGGCTCGGTCGAGGCCATCGAACTCGACCCGGTCTACGAGCGGGCGGCGGTGCGGTCGGCCCAGATCATGGGGCTCCGTGTCGCCGGCGTCGACATGCTGGAGGGGGACGAGGGACCCCTCGTGATGGAGGTCAACTCCTCGCCGGGCCTGCAGGGCATCGAGACCGCGACCAAGCTCGACGTCGCCGGGGCGATCATCGACTACATCGCCGGTCAGGTCGCCTTCCCGGAGATCGACGTGCGGCAGCGCCTCACCGTCTCCACCGGCTACGGCGTCGCCGAACTCATGGTCCACGGCGCCGCCGACCTGGTCGGCAAGACGCTGGGGGAGGCGGGCCTGTGGGAGCGCGACATCACGGTGCTCACCCTGCACCGGGGGGTCAGTGTCATCCCGAACCCTCGCAAGCATGTGGTGCTCGAGCCCGACGACCGCCTGTTCTGCTTCGGCAAGCTCGATGAGATGCGCTCGATGATCCCCGAACGTCGTCGCCGCCGCGCGAAGGTGCGCCGCCTGCCCAAGCAGCCGCTCTCGGAATGAGAGAAGCGCGGCCGCCCTCGGTCAGGGCGGCCGCGCTTCGCGATCCAGGGCAGCGGGTCAGCGCGGACGCTGCGCCCGCACCTTCGTCGGGTCGATCCCCTTCGGGATGGGAAGCGACGACAGCGACTGCGAGACCGAGTCGATGCGGCGGATGACGGCCGCCATCGTGGCCTTGTCGATGGCCTTCGGGAGCTTCTTGATGGTCTTCGCGAGGTCGGCGATGGGCACCTCGTCCTCGCCGTGCCCGACATAGAGCACCGTGATCGGCACGCCGTGGGCGACGCGCTGCGCACGGCTGCGCTCCTCGTTCACGAGTCGCGTGAGGCGTCCGCGGGCGCCCTCGCCGACGACGACGATGCCGCCGCGGCCGACCGTCCGGTACACCGCCTCCTGCGTCTTCGGGTTGATGCCCACCGGGGTCTCGGAGGCCTGCCACCGACGACCGAGGCTTGTGCTGAGCACGTGGCCGGTCGCACCGGGCATGCCGTCGATCTTCGTGTACATGGCCGAGGTCGACAGCCGGGTCATGAGGAACAGCGCGCCGAGGACGCCGAGCATCAAGCCCGTGATGGCCCAGAGGACGAGCGTCCACACCTGGAACGGCGGAATCAGGTAGCCGGCCAGGAGGCCGAGCAGCACGCCGCCGATGAGAATCGCGGCCTGCGCCCAGGGGAGCCAGGCATAGGCCTCGCGCGTGAACCGGAAGAGGGACTTGATCTGGGAGAAGAACCCAGGACGCTTCTCGGGTTCAGGAGCACGCTTTGCCATGGAGACCAGCCTACCGAGTCCGAAGGCCGTGCGATGCCGCCGTTCGCGTGCAGCGGAGAGCGTGTGCGCGATCTCTCCTGCACAATCCGACCCGCCACGGGATCTCGTCCCCGAGCAACGAGTTCGGACGGAGCGTCCCGCGGGTCGGGTGGGATGGATCGCATGACACCAGCGCGTGAGAGTGCCCCCCGCGAGCAGGCCGTGCTTCCCCAGGCACACCGTACGATCCGACTCCTCGACTCTGCTGAGGGGCCCTTTCGCGGTGCGCTCGTCACCTCGCCGGACGGTCCGGTCGTGCGCGTCGAGGCCGAGAGCCTCGCTGGTTGGGCGGGCTGCCGATATGCGGGCACCCAGCACATCGCCGCGCCGGTGGACATGATCCGCCGCGCGGACGGACACGACGTCCTTCTGCCCTGGTGCACCGAGCGCCTGGAGGCCTACGTGGATCGGCGGCTCCGGCGGGGCGGGTTGCCATCGGGGGAGGTCAGCACGGTGGTCGTGAGTCTTCTGCGTGGACTGGCGGAGCTGGGGCCCGCGTCGGCGGTGGACATGCACGGGACATGGTGGCTCACCGATGGGGGCCGGCCGGTCTTCGTGCTGGGGCCCGGTCAGGACGCGTCGACCGCCGTCCTGGTGATCGTGGACCGGCTACGCGCGGAGTGCACCGACAAGACGATGGCCCGGGTCCTCGACCGCACCCGCGATCGCGTTCGCTCGGCCGCAGCACAGCGCCGGGTGCCCCGGCGATTGCTCGAGGACGCAGAGAGCGACCTCTTGGAGATCGCAGCACCACGACCACTGGAAGAGGCTGCCGAGGACCGGGCGGCGCCCACGGAAGCAGGTATCTCCGGTGCGGTGCGACGAGTCCGCACCGAACCCGTCACCCGCACACGGCTGCGGGAGCGTCGGATGCGGGAAGAGAGTCCGGTCAAAGGGGGCTCGGTACGGGCGTTCGCCGGCCTGCTCACCCTCCGCGATCGAGTCGTCAGCGGGGCGCGACCTCTCCTCGATCGGCGGACCATCAGGGTACGGCCGCCGGCGGGCGGAGGGGAGACGGGTTCCCGGCGCAGGCGGGTTCTCATCGTGGCCGGCGCGTGCGCGGCGGCGGTGCTCCTCGCGGGGCTGCTGTGGCCGAGCGACGGAGACGATCCCGCGGTCGGGGCAGCGGGGAGCACTCCTCCGTCCGCTGACCGTCCTGAGGGAGCGGGCCCTGCCAGGCGGACTGCGCCGACACCTGCTCCTTCACCGTCCGCGTCCGCGGCGCCGCCGAAGGCCGACGATCCGACAGGCGCTCTCCCGGCACTCCTCGCGCAGATCGTCGAGTGCGAGGCACGCGACGACGCGGTGTGCGCCGCTGCCGTCGCGGCCGGTTCCGCGGGGATCACGCCCGTCGCTGCCGAGATGGCCGGTCGGAAGGATGCGGTTCTCGTGGATCGCTATGGAGACATGGCCGTGATGGAGCTGCCGTCATCGCCCGAGAGCGGCGAAGCGAAGACCGAGGAGGCAGCCATCCTCGTGCTGGTGTGGACAGATGAAAAATGGCTGGTCCGCGACGCATATCGCGTCGCGGACCAGCCGAAGTGAGGCGAGCCGTCGGTCAGGCGCCGAGCTGGCCGCTGAACTGCGCAGCCTCGAGGCGAGCCTTCACCGCACCGAGGAAGCGTGCCGCGTCGGCACCGTCGATGATGCGGTGGTCGTACGACAGAGCCAGGTACACGTAGGAGCGGACCGCGATCGCGTCCGTGCCGCCGACCTTGACCAGACCCGGGCGCTTGACGACCGTGCCCGTGCCGAGGATCGCCGACTGCGGCAGGAACACCACGGGCGTGTCGAACAGCGCGCCGCGCGAACCGGTGTTGGTCAGCGTGAACGTGCCGCCGGCGAGCTCGTCGGGCTTCAGCTTGTTGTCGCGGGTGCGCGCCGCGAGATCGGCGATCTCGTGGGCGATCTCGGCGATGTTCTTCGACGCAGCGTCGCGGAGCACCGGCGTGAGCAGACCGCGCTCGGTGTCGACCGCGATCGAGACGTTCTCGGACGCCGGGTAGACGATCTGCTCGCCGTCGACCGTCGCGTTGATGATCGGGAAGGCCTGCAGCGCCTCCGCCGCGGCGAGGGCGAAGAACGGCAGGAAGGACAGCTTGTCGCCGGTCTTCTCGAGGAACGACGCCTTGACGCTGTCGCGGTACTCGGCGAGAGCGGTGACGTCCACCTCGACCACCGTGGTGAGCTGGGCCGTCTGCTGCATCGACTCGACCGCACGCTTGGCGAGGACCTTGCGCAGGCGCGACATCGGCTGGGTGGTCCCGCGCAGCGGCGACACCTCCAGGGGGGCCGGAGCCGGCGTTGCAGCGGCTGCCGGTGCGGCGGTGGCGGTCTCAGCGGCCTTGAGGACGTCCTCCTTGCGGATTCGGCCTCCGACGCCGGTGCCCTTGACCGTGGCCAGGTCCACACCCTGCTGCGCAGCCAGACGGCGCACGAGCGGGGTCACGTAGAGGTTGTCGCTCTCGGTCGGCAGCGACAGCTTGGGGGCCTCCGCCTGCGCGGGCTGTGCCGGAGCAGCGGCCTGCGCGGGCGCTGCGGGGGCCTCGGCCTGCGGAGCGGGAGCAGCGGGAGCCTCGGGCTGTGCAGCCGGAGCCTCGGCCTGCGGAGCCGGAGCGGCGGGCGCCTCGGCCTGCGGAGCGGCAGGAGCTTCGGCCTGCGGAGCAGCGGGAGCCTCGGGCTGGGCTGCGGGAGCAGCACCGGATCCGACGCGTGCCAGCACGGCGCCGACCTCGACGGTCTCGTCCTCGCCGGCGACGATCTCCTGCAGCACCCCGGCGACCGGCGACGGGATCTCGGTGTCGACCTTGTCGGTGGAGATCTCGAGGAGCGCCTCGTCGACCTCGACCGAGTCGCCGACCTGCTTGAGCCAGCGGGTGACCGTGCCCTCGGTGACGCTCTCACCGAGCTCGGGGAGCACGATGTCGGTGGCGTCGCCGGAGGGAGCCGCAGGCGCGGACTCGGCGGGAGCGGAGTCGGCGGGTGCCTGCTGCTCGGCCGCGGGAGCCGCGGCGGGCTCCGGAGCGGCGGGGGCGGCGGCCTCAGCCGGGGCGGCCTCAGCCGCAGCAGGGGCATCGTCGGCCGGTGCCGCACCGCTGCCGTCGCCGATGCGGGCCAGCAGAGCACCGACCTCGACGGTCTCGTCCTCGGCCACGAGGATCTCCTCGATCACGCCGGTGACGGGGGAGGGGATCTCGGTGTCGACCTTGTCGGTCGAGATCTCGAGCAGGCCCTCGTCCGCCTGGACGGTGTCTCCCACCTGCTTGAGCCAGCGGGTGACCGTACCCTCTGTGACGCTCTCACCGAGAGCGGGGAGGACCACGGATGTGCTCATGACTGAGTCTCCTTCAGAAGTTGTATGACGCTTGTCTAGCTTAGTGACTCGGGCACCGGTTGGTGCTCAGAGGGCGTGCAGGGGCTTTCCGGCCAGCGCGAGGAAGGCTTCGCCGAGGGCCTCGCTCTGGGTCGGGTGGGCATGGATGAGCGGCGCGATGTCCTCGGGATGGGCCTCCCACGCGACCGCGAGCTGGCCCTCGGTGATGAGCTCGCCGACACGATCGCCGAGGAGATGGACACCGAGGACGGGCCCGTCCTTGAGGCGGACGACCTTGACCAGGCCGCCGGTTCCGATGATCTCGCTCTTGCCGTTCCCCGCGAGGTTGTACTCGTAGGAGTGGATCGCGTCGGCGCCGTGCGCGGTGACCGCCGCCTCCTCCGTGAGACCGACCGAGGCGACCTCCGGGCTGGAGTAGGTGACCTTCGGGATCTGCACGTCCGGGACGTTCACGGGGGAGAGGCCCGCGATGCGCTCGGCGACCGCGATGCCCTGCTGGAACCCGCGGTGGGCGAGCTGGAGGCCGGGGACGATGTCGCCGACCGCCCACACGCCGGGGACATCGGTGCGGAGGTCGCCGTCCACCGTCACGAACCCGCGGTCCAGGCGCACGCCGGCTTCCTCGAATCCCAGGTCGGCGGTGGCGGGGCCGCGGCCGACGGCGACGAGGAGGTAATCGGCGGTGAATTCCTTGCCGTCCTCCAGCGTGACCGTGACGGACGAGTCGTCCTGGGTGGCGGTCTGGAAGCGCACGCCCAGGGAGTACTGGATGCCGCGGCGGCGGAACGCACGCTCGAGGCCCTTGCTCATCGCTATGTCCTCGTTCGGGACGAGGTGGGGCAGCGCCTCCACGATCGTCACCTCGGCTCCGAAGGAGCGCCACACGCTCGCGAACTCGACGCCGATCACGCCGCCGCCCAGGATGAGCACCCGCTCCGGGATCACGTCCAGGGCGAGCGCCTGCTCGCTGGTCAGGATCCGTCCGCCGATCTCCAGACCAGGCAGGGAGCGGCTGTACGAGCCGGTGGCGAGGATGACGTCGGCGCCGACATACACGTCGTCGCCGACGGTGACGCTCCGGTCCGCGTTCAGGCGGCCGAGGCCGGCGACCGTGGTGATCCCGCGCGCCTTGACGAGCCCCTCGAGGCCCTTGTATTTCTTCGCGACGATGCCCTCGCGGTACGTGCGCACGCCCGCCGGGTCGATCCCGCCGAACGAAGCCGTGACTCCGACGGAGGCGGCATCGCGCACGTGGTCGGCCACCTCGGCGGCGTGCAGCAGCGCCTTCGTCGGGATGCACCCGCGGTGGAGGCACGTGCCTCCCACCTTGTCCTTCTCGATCAGTGCGACGGATTTGCCGAGCTCGCTGGCTCGCAGTGCCGCGGCGTACCCGCCGCTGCCGCCGCCCAGGACGACGATGTCGAAGGTGTGGGTTGTCATGGGTGTCATGCCTCCGGGTGGGATGCTGCTTCGGCGAAGGCGATGATCGATCGGACCATCGCCCCCGTGGGGCCCTTCTCTGTGAAGCCGTAGGGGGCGCCGGCGTGTTCACCGGATCCCGCGATGTCGAGGTGCACCCAGGGGATGCGCGGCGCGTCGTCCGCGTCCGAAGTGCGGCCGACGAAGCGCCGGAGGAAGAGGCCGGCGAAGGACGCGCCGCCCATCCGATCTCCCATGTTGGCGTTGATCATGTCGGCGATGGGGGAGTCGAGCGTCTCCTCCATGTACGCGGGCAGCGGCATGTGCCAGGCGGGCTCTCCCGTGCGGGCGGCGGCGGCGAGGAACTCCGCGACCGTCTCGTCGTCGCCGAAGACGCCGGTGTGGCGGTGGCCGAGGGCCGCGACGATCGCGCCGGTCAGGGTCGCGACGTCGATGATGACGTCGGGATTCTCCCGGCTCGCGGCGACCAGACCGTCGGCGAGGACCAGGCGCCCCTCCGCGTCGGTGTTCAGCACCTCGACGGTGGTGCCGTCGAGGATGCGGATGACGTCTCCCGGGCGGAGGGCGCGGCCGGACGGCATGTTGTCGGTGATGCAGAGCCAGGCGGTCACGTGCACGGGGAGGCGGAGGGCGGCGATGGCGCGGAGGGCGGCGAGGGAGGTCGCCGCACCGGCCATGTCGAACTTCATGCCGACCATCGAAGCCGCCGGCTTCAGGGAGAGGCCGCCGGTGTCGAAGGTGATGCCCTTGCCGACGAGGGCGATGTGGCGCTGCGCGTCAGCCGGCGCGTAGTCGAGGCGGACGAGGCGCGGCGGCCGGTCGGATCCCTGGCCGACGCCGAGGATGCCACCGAAACCCTGTTCCGCGAGAGCACCCTCGTCGAGGATCTCCACGGTGACGTCGAGGTCCGCGACGCTGTCGGCGGCGCTCTGCGCCAGCTGCGCGGGGCTCTGCCACTCGGCGGGCACGTTCACGAGGTCCTTGATGAGAGCGACGGCCTCGCCCGTGGCGTGAGCGCGGGCGATCGTCTCGTCGTCGAGCGGGGCGTGGACGACGACCGCCGTCGCCCGCTTCTTCCTGCCGTTCTCGGCGCGGTAGTCGTCGAAGCGGTAGCCGCCGAGGACGGCACCCTCCGCGGCCGCGGCGGCGTGCTCCTCGAGACCGGCGGCGAGGCCGAGCGCGACGGTGTCGAAGCCGGTCAGGGAGCGGAGAGCCGCGCCGGCTGCGCTCCGTACGGAGGCGTCGTCGACGGTGGAGCCGACGCCGACGACGGCGAACGGGAGTGGCGTCACCTCGGGGGCGTAGACCCGAGCGAACGCACCGGCGGCGCCGGTGAAGCCGATGCCCGCCAGAGCGTCGGCGAGACCGGGGTGAGCCGCCAGCGACTCGGCCGACTCGGAGAGATCGGGGACGACGAGCACTGCGGCACCGGCAGCGCTTCCGGGGAACTGATCGGTGGTGTGCGAGAGCACGGGAAGCGTCATGCTCTCCATCCTAGGATCTCCGCCCCGGGGTCGTCGGTCCGCCGGCCGGGGTGTGTTCGCTCTCAGCGAGACACGTCAGAGCCCGGCTCCGGGTGCGGCTCGTAGCATGGAGACATGCCCTTCTCCGGAGAGATCCACGAACGCGTCGCGAACGCCCCCACGGTGCCCCACGGCCTGCCTCTCGTGATGCTGCTCACCGGTTTCACCGACGCGGGCAGTGCGGTGTCGGGGCTCATCGATCATCTGCGGGAGACGACGTCGCCGCAGCCGCTCGCGGTCTTCGACAACGATGTGCTCCTGGACTACCGCGCACGCCGCCCGGTCATCTCCTTCGACCAGGACCACCTTGCCGAGTTCCGCCCGCCCCGTCTGGAGCTCTCCCTCGCCACGGACGCGCTGGGACGCCCGTTCCTGCTGCTCACGGGCTACGAGCCCGACTTCGCGTGGAACGCCTTCGCGGAGACCGTCATGGATCTCGCTGCGGAGTTCGAGGCCTCGGGACTGCACTGGGTCCACTCGATCGCGATGCCCGTGCCGCACACGCGCCCCATCGGGACGACGGTGAGCGGGAACCGGCGCGACCTCGTCGTGTCGCACTCCGTGTGGCGTCCGCGCACGCAGGTCCCGGCGACCGCGGGTCACCTGCTCGAGTACCGGTTCGCGGAGCGCGGGGAGCGCGTCGTCGGCTTCGTGCTCCTCGTGCCGCACTACCTCGCGGAGACGGAGAATCCGGAGGCGGTCAGTGCAGCGGCGGAGAAGCTCATGGCCTCGACCGGCCTCGTGCTCATGCTCGACGCAGTCCAGGAGCGCCGTGAGGACTACCTCGCCCGAGTCGACGAGCAGGTCGCAGCGAACGACGAACTGCAGCAGATGGTGCACAACCTCGAGCGCCGGTACGACGCCTACATGGCCGGTCGTGACCCCGAGGACGATTCGTACGACGAGGGCGGATTCAGCGAACGCGACCTGCCCAGCGCCGACGAACTCGCGGCCGAGCTCGAGCGCTACCTCGCATCTCGGCCGTCGGGTGACGAGGACAAGCCGGGACGCGGCTGAATCTCTCGCAGCGGATCGGGCGGGAATGCGTCCTCATCGCCATACGTGTGCGATACTAGGAGTCCGACCCGTTGTCAATCAGTGTTTTCGAGCACTGGACTTGACAAGGGTCTTACTAGTGTCCGAAATGTCCCGGGGTCTCCCAGCGGCCCCGTGAAAGGCGAAACGTGACTCCTGCCACGACGAAGAACACGCGGACGAAGAAGGCCGATCAGATCACCGCGGATCCCGAGGTCGAGGACGTCGAAACGACCGAAGCGGCTCCTGCGCCCAAGCGCGCCGCGGCCAAGCGCGCCCCCGCGAAGAAGAAGAAGTCGGATGACGTCGTCGAGGAAGACGACGCCGCCGCAGCCGAGGGCTCCGAGGACGCCGCGGGCGACGAGGAGGAGGACGACGCGAAGCCGGCCTTCACCGAGCCGCTGCCGACCGGCGCTATCGTCATCTCCTCCAAGGACGACGAAGAGGTCCCGGTCTACTCGACCCAGATCACCGGTGCCACGGCCGACCCGGTCAAGGACTACCTGAAGCAGATCGGAAAGGTCGCGCTGCTGAACGCGGCCGAAGAGGTCGAGCTCGCGATGCGCATCGAGGCGGGTCTGTTCGCGGAGGAGAAGCTCTCCGCGATGTCCCCCGCCGAGAAGACGAGCCAGCTCGGACTCGACCTGCAGTGGGTCGCCCGTGACGGCCAGCGCGCGAAGAGCCACCTCCTCGGCGCGAACCTCCGTCTCGTCGTCTCCCTCGCCAAGCGCTATACCGGTCGCGGCATGCAGTTCCTGGATCTGATCCAGGAGGGCAACCTCGGTCTCATCCGCGCGGTGGAGAAGTTCGACTACACCAAGGGCTTCAAGTTCTCGACCTACGCGACCTGGTGGATCCGTCAGGCCATCACCCGCGCCATGGCCGACCAGGCCCGCACCATCCGCATCCCGGTGCACATGGTCGAGGTCATCAACAAGCTCGCCCGCGTGCAGCGGCAGATGCTGCAGGACCTCGGTCGCGAACCCACCCCGGAAGAGCTGAGCCGCGAGCTCGACATGACTCCGGAGAAGGTCGTCGAGGTGCAGAAGTACGGTCGCGAGCCGATCTCCCTGCACACCCCGCTCGGCGAAGACGGAGACAGCGAGTTCGGTGACCTCATCGAGGACACCGAGGCCGTGGTCCCCGCCGACGCCGTGGGCTTCACGATGCTGCAGCGTCAGCTCGAGCAGCTCCTCGACTCCCTCTCCGAGCGCGAAGCCGGCGTGATCCGCATGCGCTTCGGTCTGGGCGACGGTCAGCCGAAGACGCTCGACCAGATCGGTGACACGTTCGGCGTGACGCGCGAGCGCATCCGTCAGATCGAGTCCAAGACGATGGCCAAGCTGCGCCACCCGAGCCGCTCGCAGTCGCTGCGGGACTACCTCGAGTGATGCAGGCGAACGAGGGCAAGGCGCTCGAGACGAGCGTCGACGGAAAGAGCTACGCGCGGATCCCGCTGCGCACCCGCGTCGTGATGCCGGATGACGACCTCGACGCCATCATCACGGAGTACGCGAAGGATGCCGTCCAGCCGGGCGACCTGCTCTTCGTGACCGAGAAGATCGTCGCGATCACCCAGGGTCGGTCGTACCGCTTGGACGAGATCCAGCCGCGGAAGCTCGCGCTGTTCCTGTCGAAGTACGTCACCCGCACGCCGTACGGCATCGGTCTCGGCATGCCCGAGACGATGGAGATGGCGTTGCGGGAGTGCGGTACGCCGCGCATCCTCTTCGCTGCCGCCGTCTCGGCGGTCACCAAGGCCTTCGGGCGCAAGGGCGACTTCTACCGCATCGCGGGGGACAAGGCCCGCGCGATCGACGGACCGACGAAGCACACCATCCCGCCGTACAACGAGGCTGTGGTGCTCGGCCCGAAGGACCCGGACCGCGTCGCGGCGCACCTGAAGAAGCTGATCGGAGGCCAGGCCGAGGTGGCGGTGGTCGACATCAACGATCTCGGCGGCAACATCCTCGGCTCCACGCTCGACAAGGCGGGGGAGCTGCGGCTGGTGAAGATCCTCGGTGACAACCCGCTCGGTCAGGGCCTCGAGTCCACGCCGCTCGGCATCGTCCGCGCGGTCTGAACAGCTCGAGCCACCCCTTCACGACCGAACCGGCCCCTTGCGTGTGAACGCAAGGGGCCGGTTCGCATGTAAAGGGGTGGCCCGGCGCTTCGACGGGCTCAGCGACCCATGCGGGGTCCCTGAGCCTGTCGAAGGGTGAGCTGTCGAAAGGTCAGAAGCCGATGACCTCGCGGTAGCGCGGCTTGTGCCCGGTACGGATGCCGGTGACGCTGGGCTTGTTCTCGTAGACGCCCGCCCCCCAGTTCCCCTCGACGAGCACGGGGCCGTCCGGGGTCACGACGACGTCCCATCCGACGTACTGCACCTGCGGCACGACCCGGGCGACCTGATCGATGAAAGCGCGCACCTCGTCCATGTAGGGCAGCTGGAAGTCGGCGATGCGGAAGCCCGAGTCCGGGTGGGTCTCGTGCACGTGCCCGTGCGAGTCATAGCCGGCCCCCACGGCGTGCCCGTTCTCGTCGAGCATCGTGTAGAAGCCGCCGAAGGTCATCTGATCGCTCACCGCGCCGCGGCCGAACTTCTGCGCCATTGCGAGGATGTGCGCCTTCTCCCCGTCGAAGAAGGCGGTGATGCGGGTGGTGTTCACGGTCCCGGGGCACACGGCCGCCAGGTCGTCATGCTGGCGGATGACCTCTTCGATCAGCAGCTCGCCGCGGTCGAGGAGACCGCGGTGGAACTCGGTCCAGTCCGTGATGTCGGCGGCGTGATATCGGTGCACGCCGGTCCCGGCCTGGCCGACCGGCTCCTTCGTGACGATCGTTCCGAGGCGCTCCGTGAGGGCACGGACCTCGTCGGCGTTGCCCTCCTCGACCACCATCCACTCGCGATGCAGATGTGCGGAGAACTTCCGGTTGAACTCGATCTTGTCCTGGAAGATCCAGCGGAAGTCGGGGTGGTCGTACTTCTGCGAGAGCTGGTTGGACACCGGGTGCGTCATGTACGTCTCGCGCTCGGCACGGTTGAGCATCGCGAAGTCGTAGTCGATGTAGTCCTGGAAGCCCACGTTGTGGCGGGCCGCCGACCAGAGCATGTCGGCGACGATCGTGGGAACGGGACGGTGGTGCTGTGCCGAGGCCTCCTTCGCCCGTTCGAACACCGAACCGACGTCGATGCGGCGGGCACGGCCGAGGAGATAGCGGATGCGGGGCGCGAGAGAAAGACGAGACATGGAGCTCCGGGTCTAGGGATCGACGTCCCAGTCTACGCGGGGAGCCCCCAGGCTCCTGGGAGCGCGGAAGCTAGGCTGGAGGACGTGTGTGACACGAGTTCGAGTGCGCTTCCGCAGGCGATGATCTCGCGTTCGGCCCTTGCTGCCGGCGCGTCCGCGGCGATCCGGGCCGGGGGCAGCCGTGCCGATCTCCGCCGCGACGCATGGGGGCATGGACTGCTCGCCGTGGCCCACGCGGTGACAGCCGCGGGCGTCGAGGAGGTCCTCGTGGACTCGCCAGGCGAAGTCGAGGCCCTGCGCCTCGAAGGCATCAGCGCCACGATCGTCGGTACGCCCGACGTCGACCCCGTCCTCCTCTACGGGCTGCCGTCCGCGGAGGGAATCCCGGCGACACCTCCGGTCATGCGCCTGGTCGGCCGGGTCATGTCCACCAAGCGCCTGCGCGCGGGGGAGGCTGTCTCCTACGGCTACACCTTCCGGGCCGCAGCGGACACGGAGGTCGCGCTCGTGACGGGCGGCTACGCGCAGGGTGTCGTCCGCTCTCTCGGCAATCACGCCGACGTGGAGATCGCCGGCGCGCTGCGTCCCATCGTCGGACGAGTCGCCATGGACGTCTGTGTGATCGACCTCCAGGGTGCCGCGGCCGAGGTGGGAGACACGGTGACGTTCTTCGGCGGGACCGGCCCCGCATCCGACGCGATCGCCCGCTGGGCCGAGGTCACCGGGATGACGCCCGCGGAGCTCGTGGCCGTCCCCGGTGCTCACGCCGTGCGCGGATGGGAGGCATGATGGGTGGGCCGATGCGACCCGAACTCCGCTTGGACAGCGCCGTCTTCCGCGCGAACATCGCGGCCGTGCGCGACCGACTGGGCGACTCCACGTTGATGCTGGTGCTCAAGGACGACGCGTACGGCCACGGACTCCGGTGGGCGGTGGAGACCGCGCTCGAGGCGGGGGTGACGACGTTCGGCAGCTACGACGTGCGCGGGGGCCTCGACGTACGGCGCCTCGCAGGCGGGACCGCGTCCGTGTTCGCCTGGGCGACCTCGACCGACGAGGAGATCGACGAGGCGCTCCTGCAGGACATCGAGCTCGGCGTCGGCACGATCGAGTACCTGCGCCGCATCGTCACGCGGGCCGACGTGCTCGGTGTGCGTGCCCGGGTGCATCTCAAGATCGACACCGGCCTCCATCGCAATGGCGTGCGTCCGGAGGACTGGGCGGCGGCCGTTGCCGAGGCGAGGGCGGCCGAGAGCGCGGGCACCCTCGCGCTCGTGGGCGTGTGGAGTCACATCGCGGAGGCGAGCGACGCCGAGGACGACGAGGCTCAGTCCGTGTTCCTCGATGCCGTGCAGCACACCGGCCTGTCCGGAGCTGTGCCGGCGGCCCTGCACCTCACGGCGTCGGCGGCATCCTGGTGGCGTCCGGAACTGCGCGGCACGGTGTCACGGATCGGGGCGTTCTGCTACGGCATCCGTTCGGCGGACGGCCCGGATCTCGACGGTGTGCAGCCGGCGGCACGTCTCGTGGCCCCGGTCGTCCGGGTCGATGGCGACGCCGCGGTCGTGGCCGTCGGCAGTCTCGACGGCCTGCCCTCGACGCTGGCCGGCATGACGGTCGGTACCCCGGCCGGCCCCCGCGTGGCGCCCGAGATCGACCTGGCGACGACGACCGTCGAGGGCTGGCCGGGGATGGCTGTCGGCGACGAGGTGACGATCTTCGGGCCGGGCGCGCAGGGGGAGGAGACAGCGACGACCCTCGCCGAGCGGATCGAGACGGTGGGCGAGGAGATCCTCACCCGCCTCGGTCCGCGGATTCGGCGGAGGGTCGTGGAGTGAACCGGCTCGGCCGGTTCAGGCGCTGATCAGACCGTCTCGACGAGACGAGCGGTCTCGTCGTGCCAGCTCGTGGCCACGCTGCGCAGCTTCTCTTCGTACTTGCGGCCGTGGTGGGCGCAGAAGAGCAGCTCGGAGCCGTTGACCTCGGCGGCGATGTAGGCCTGCGCTCCACACGAGTCACAGCGGTCCATCGCAGTCAGGCGGTACTCGACAGCGGAGGTCTCACGTTCGGTCGTTGCATTCATCTCGGGGCCTCCTCGGGTGTCGGCGTCCTTGTTGGTCGTGCTCAATACAACCACGCTGCACCTGGGGGCATGCCCGGTCGACGGCGTGTTTCGCTCAGCGCGTACGCGCACACGCGCGAAGGCGGTGCCGCGGGGAGTGTCTGCGGGGGGCGGGACGGTCCCGCGAATAGACTCGGAGATTGTGAATGCCGAGTACTCCGCCCATCATCTCCAGGTGCTCGAAGGACTCGAAGCGGTCCGCAAGCGCCCCGGCATGTACATCGGCTCGAACGGTTCGCCCGGGCTCATGCACTGCCTCTGGGAGATCATCGACAACTCCGTCGACGAGGCGGTCGCCGGCAACGGCTCCCGCATCGACGTCATCCTCCACGATGACGGCAGCGTCGAGGTGCACGACCGCGGTCGCGGCATCCCCGTCGACGTGGAGCCCCGGACCGGTCTGACCGGCGTCGAGGTCGTCTACACCAAGCTGCATGCCGGAGGGAAGTTCGGCGGCGGCTCCTACGCGGCGTCGGGCGGTCTCCACGGCGTCGGCGCCTCGGTGGTGAACGCGCTCTCCGAGCGCCTCGACGTCGAGGTCGACCGCGGCGGCAAGACCTACGCGATGTCCTTCCACCGCGGCGAGCCCGGCATCTTCCAGGACTTGGGGGAGAAGCGGCCCGATGCGCCCTTCACCCCGTTCGAGGAGAACAGTGAGCTGCGCGTCGTCGGCAAGGCGCCGCGCGGGGTCACCGGTACGCGTGTGCGCTACTGGGCCGACCGTCAGATCTTCACCAAGGACGCCGCCTTCCAGCTCGCCGAGCTCGAGACCCGCGCGCGGCAGACCGCCTTCCTGGTCCCCGGCCTCGAGATCGTGGTCCGCGACGAGCGCGCCGCGAGCGCAGTGGTGGGGGAGGACGGCACCCCGACCGGCCCCGTGGAGACCTCGTACCTCTACGAGGGCGGCATCTCCGAGTTCGTGGAGTACCTGGCGGTCGACCCGCCGGTGACCGACACCTGGCGCATCCAGGGAGAGGGCACGTTCACCGAGACCGTCCCGGTCCTGCAGCCCGACGGGCACATGGTGGCGACCGAGGTCGAGCGCGTATGCGCCGTCGACATCGCCCTGCGCTGGGGCACCGGCTATGACACCCGCATCCGCTCGTTCGTGAACATCATCTCCACGCCGAAGGGCGGCACGCATCAGCAGGGCTTCGAGCAGGAGCTGCTGAAGGTGCTCCGCAGCCAGGTCGAGCAGAACGCGCGTCGGCTCAAGGTCGGCAACGACAAGCTCGAGAAGGACGACGTCCTCGCCGGCCTCACCGCCGTCCTCACGGTCAACGTGCCGGAGCCGCAGTTCGAGGGTCAGACGAAGGAGGTGCTCGGCACGCCCGCGGTCCGCCAGATCGTCGCGCAGGTGATCCGGAAGGACCTGCAGCAGCGCTTCACCTCCACCAAACGCGACGACAAG
Organism: Microbacterium meiriae; assembly: GCF_032364335.1. Taxonomy (NCBI): domain Bacteria; kingdom Bacillati; phylum Actinomycetota; class Actinomycetes; order Micrococcales; family Microbacteriaceae; genus Microbacterium; species Microbacterium meiriae. Next base: position 1,919,662 of record NZ_CP133984.1, on the reverse strand, counting down.
AGCCAGGCGACGCAGCTCCTCGACAAGATCGTCTCCGAGATGAAGGCGCGTGTGTCCGCACGGGCCCACAAGGAGACGCAGCGCCGCAAGAACGCGCTCGAATCGTCCACCCTGCCGACCAAGCTCGTCGACTGCAGGACGAACGACGTGGAGCGCAGCGAGCTCTTCATCGTCGAGGGCGACTCGGCGCTGGGCACGGCCAAGAACGCCCGCAACAGCGAGTTCCAGGCGCTGCTGCCCATCCGCGGGAAGATCCTCAACGTGCAGAAGGCGTCGGTCGGCGACATGCTGTCCAACGCCGAGTGTGCGTCCATCATCCAGGTGATCGGCGCGGGCTCCGGGCGGACCTTCGACATCGACGCGGCGCGCTACGGGAAGATCATCCTCATGAGCGACGCCGATGTCGACGGAGCGCACATCCGCACGCTCCTGCTCACGCTGTTCTTCCGCTACATGCGGCCGCTCATCGAGCATGGACGCGTGTTCGCCGCCGTGCCGCCACTGCACCGGATCATCGTCATCAACCCTGGCTCGAAGCCGAACGAGACCATCTACACCTACAGCGAGCAGGAGCTGCACGCCCTGCTCGCCAAGCTCCGCAAGGCCGGCAAGCGCTGGCACGAGCCGATCCAGCGGTACAAGGGTCTCGGGGAGATGGACGCGGAGCAGCTCGCGAACACGACGATGGACCGTTCCGGTCGCCTGCTCCGCCGGGTACGGATGGAGGATGCCGAGGCCGCGGGCCGCGTCTTCGAGCTGCTCATGGGCAACGAGGTCGCCCCGCGGCGGGAGTTCATCATCGACTCCGCGGACCAGCTCTCGCGCGAAGCCATCGACGCCTGAGGGCGGCGGGGACGAAGAAGGGGACCCGGCGAGGCCGGGTCCCCTTTCTTGGCGGACGGGTCAGACGAGGGTCCGGCCGATGCTGCCGATGACGCCGTCGATCGGCTGGCCGGAGGCATCGCGGCGCGCTCCGGGCTCGGGGAGCTTGCGCACCGCGCCGGTGGGGTCTACGGCCAGAGCCGGGCGGGGGCCGACCCAGGCGACCGTGAGGCGGTCCTCGCCCTTCAGGAAGGCGTGGGCGCGGACGCCACCGGTCGCGCGGCCTTTGGACGGGTACTCGGTGAACGCCGAGACCTTCGCGCGGCCCGGATCGGTGCCGGGCAGGATGCTCTCCGCGCCGGAGACCGTGGCGACGACGGCGTCGGTGTCCGGGCTGACGGCACCGAAGAAGAGGACCGCGGCGCCGGAGCCGAGCTTGATGCCCGCCATCCCGCCGGCGGGTGCTCCTTGCGGGCGGACCGCCGAGGCCGCGAACCGCAGAAGCTGGGCGTCGGTCGTCAGGAACACGAGGTCGGCGTCGTCCGCCGCGTCGGCCGCACCGACGACCGAGTCTCCGCTCTTGAGGCCGATGACCTCCAGGTCCGGACGCACCGGCAGGGTCGACGGCACGATCCGCTTGACGATGCCCTGCGCGGTGCCGAGGGCGACCGGGGTGTCGCTGTCGAATCGGATGAACCCGACGATGCGCTCGCCCTTGGTCGTGCCCCCCAGGTAGTCGCGCAGCGGAGTCCCCGCGGCGAGCTGTACGGAGGTGCCGGGCACCGAGGGCAGATCGACGGGGGAGAAGCGGACGACCCGTCCCGTGCTCGTGAGCGCACCGACCTCACCGCGGACCGTCGTCTCGACGGTCGCGAGGATGGCGTCGTGCTTGCTCCGCCGGGCAGGGGCGGTGAGCTCCTGTCCTTCGCCGAGGTCCACGCGCACGGCGCGCCCCGTCGTCGAGAGGACCACGGTGGTCGGAGCGTCGGCGATCTGCAGATCCACCGCGCCCTTCGTCGCGCGGGGCTTCGGCGGGGCCGCGTTCATCAGCAGGGTGCGACGCGGCGTCCCGTAGGCCTCGGCCACGGCGTCCAGCTCCTGGGCGACGGCGGCACGCAGCAGCGCCGGGCTGGCGAGCAGCTCCCGTAGCGACGCGATCTCCGCGAGGAGGGCGTCCCGCTCCGCCTCGAGCTCGATGCGCGAGAACTTCGTCAGGCGGCGCAGCCGCAGCTCGAGGATGTACTCGGCCTGCGGCTCGCTGAGGTCGAACACGGACCGGAGCCGGGTGCGTGCCTGCTCGGTGTCGTCGGACGACCGGATGACCTGGATGACCTCGTCGATGTCGAGGATCGCGATGAGAAGCCCCTCCACCAGGTGCAGGCGCTCCTCCCGACGGGCGAGACGGTACCGGCTGCGGCGCGTGATGACCTCGATGCGGTGGCCGACGTAGACGCTGAGCATCTCCTTGAGGCCGAGCGTTCGGGGCTGGCCGTCGACGAGCGCGACGTTGTTGATGCTGAAGGAATCCTCCAGCGGCGTGAGCCGGTAGAGCTGCTCCAGGACGGCGTTGGGGTCGAATCCGGTCTTGATGCCGATGGCGACGCGGAGGCCATGGTTGCGGTCGGTGAGGTCGGTGACGTCGCTGATGCCCTGGAGCTTCTTCGCCTGCACCGCGTCGCGGATCTTCTCGATCAGACGCTCCGGGCCGACCATGTACGGGAGCTCGGAGACGATGATGCCCGTGCGTCGGGGACCCAGCGGCTCGATCGACGTGCGTCCGCGGACCTTGAGGGCGCCGCGACCGGTCGTGTAGGCGTCCTTGACGCCGTCGAGTCCCATGAGGATCCCGCCCGACGGGAAGTCGGGGCCGGGGACGTACTCCATGAGGTCCTCGGTGGTGGCGTCCGGGTGCTCGAGGAGGTGGGTCGCCGCGGCGACGACCTCGATGAGGTTGTGCGGCGCCATGTTGGTCGCCATGCCCACGGCGATGCCGCTGGCGCCGTTGACGAGCAGGTTCGGGAAGGCCGCAGGCAGCACTGCGGGCTGCTGGAACTGTCCGTCGTAGTTCGGGATGAAGTCGACGACGTCCTCGTCGAGGTTCTCGGTGAGCGACAGCGCGGGGGCGGCGAGGCGCGCCTCCGTGTATCGCGCGGCAGCCGGACCGTCGTCCAGGGATCCGAAGTTGCCGTGACCGTCGACGAGCGGCACCCGCAGCGCCCACTCCTGGGCGAGGCGGACGAGGGCATCGTAGATCGCGGAGTCGCCGTGCGGATGCAGCTTCCCCATGACCTCGCCCACGACGCGGGCGCTCTTGACGTGGCCGCGGTCCGGTCGCAATCCCATCTCCGCCATCTGGAAGAGGATGCGGCGCTGCACCGGCTTCAGGCCGTCCCTGGCATCGGGGAGCGCACGCGAGTAGATGACGGAATACGCGTACTCGAGGAAGGAGCCCTGCATCTCGTGGGAGAGATCGATGTCCTGGATGCGTTCCTCGACAGGCTCGGGCGGCGGGGTTTTCGGCATGGACTTCCTGAGGGCGTACGGGAGCCTGTGTCAGACTGGCTCGGATGTCCTTCATGCTACCGTCCGCGCCGCCGGGCGCCCGGAGCGTCGTCGGGGTGGCGGACGACCTGTGCGCCGCTCTCCGCGGCGAATCCGCCACGCTGCCCCGCGCCGACGCGGTGGTGCTGGTCGTGATCGACGGCCTCGGTGCGATCAGCCTCCGCGGGCATGCCGGTCACGCGCGGTCGCTGACCGCGTCGATGACGAAGAAGGACATCGCGCAAACGGTCTTCCCGACGACGACGGCCGCCGCGCTGACGAGCCTCACCACCGGCGTGTGGCCGGGAGAACACGGCCTCGTCGGGTACCGGGTCAGGGACCCGAAACGGGATGTCCTCGTGAACCAGCTCAGCGGGTGGGAGACGGACGGCCTCGACCCGCTCACCTGGCAGGCGGCGCCCACCGTCTTCGAGCGCGCGGCAGTCGCCGGGCGGGAGACCTTCGCGGTCGGACTCGCGACCTACGCGCACAGCGGCTTCACCCGCGCCACGCTGAGGGGGGCGACGTTCGTGCCCGCTGCGACGCCGGAGGAACGCGTCGAGGTCGCGTACACGCTGGCCGAGGAGCATCCGGGATCGCTCGTCTACTGCTACCTCCCCGAGGTCGACAAGGCGGGGCACAAGCACGGTGTCGCCTCTGCCGAGTGGGTGGCGGCGCTGGAGCGGATCGACGACGCGCTGTCGCTTCGCGTCCCCCCGCGGGTCGGCGTGGTCGTGACCTCTGACCACGGCATGGTCGACGTCCCGTTCCACCGGCAGGTGGTGCTCGAGGAGCAGCATCTCGGGGGCATCCGTCATGTCGGTGGGGAACCCCGCATGCTGCACCTCTACCGCGAGCCGGACGCCGATGCGGCGCTGGTGACGACGCGTCTGCGCAGCGATCTCGAGGGCGCGGCCGATGTCGTCACCCGAGAGGAGGCGGTCCGGGCGGGCCTCTTCGGTCCGGTCGTGCGCGATGAGGTCCTCGATCGCATCGGCGACGTGTTGGTCATCGCCACCGGAGTGCGCGCGCTCTACGACGGCACCGCCGAGGACCAGCGCAACCGAGGGATGGTGGGACAGCACGGAGCGCTCACGCCTGACGAGACCCGGGTACCGTTCCTGCGGTTCGGGGCCTTCGCCTCCTGACGGGGCGCCGGAACGATCACTCGTCGGTGCGCGCTCCGAAGACGATCTCGTCCCACGACGGCATCGCGTTGCGGCGCCGTCGGCGTCCGCTGCCCTCGCTGTCGCCCGACCCGGGCTGACGCGGCGCGGGTTCCGGAGCCTCGGGCTCGTCGTCCGGCTCCTCGAGCGCGGCGAACAGGGCGATCGGGTCGGAATCCTCCTGGATCTCCTCGACCTCGTGCTCGATCGGCGACGGCTCCCGCTGTCCGCGTCGACGGCGCAGGGCCTCGAGGAGGTCCGCGGTCTCCGGGCTCGTCGAGGCGGAGTCGGGAGCGCGGTTGATCGCCGCGTCCTGGACCGCCGGCGCCGAACGCTCGGGCTGCGCCGGCTCCTCCGCCTCCGCGGCGGGCGTCGGCACGAGGCGGGGACCGAAGGCACCCGAATCGAAACGGCTGTCGTCCTTGTAGGGCGAGGTGGCACGGTCGGCCTCCACCGCGCGCAGGCGGGGGATGAGTCCCTCCGGGAGCGAACCCTGGCGGGAGAGCTGCGTGGCATCGGCGTTCAGGGGCGAGAGGGCGCTGCGTCGCGGGTCGAAGCTCCAGCGCGCGTCGTGCTCGACGTCGTTGGCGGAGAACTCGAGCTTGATGATCCAGCCGGACTCCTCCTTCCAGCTGGCCCAGCGCTCGGACGATGCGGACACCTCGGCGAGCTTGGCGCGGACCGCAGCTCCGAAGGTGGGCTGCGCGTCCGGCTCGACCTCGCTGCCGATGAGGACGGGCACGGCGAGGGCCTGGCCGATGATGTGCTCGCGCTCGGCGAGGACCGGGCCCTCGAACCGGGCGACGTCGTCGACGCTGATCCCGAGGAGCTCGGCGACCTCCGCGGCGGTGAGACCGGCGCGGATCTGCGCCTGGATATCCCGCGGGCTCGCGGCGAGTTTCTGTGCGGCCGGCTCGGCCTGGCGGGTCGCGCGGCGGATCTCCCGCTGCAGCACCGCGTCGATGGGCAGCGCGAACCGCTCGCCCGCCTCGGTCGCGAGGACGAGCACTCCTGCTTCTGTGCCGACGATGGTGACGTTTTCCATGCGAATGCCCCTCTGATGGGTGTGCGTTCATGGTGTCACGCCGGACGGGCCGGGACAGGGAATACGGCGGGCGTGCCGTGAGTTTGCCCTGTCGCATGGGAGGGCATTTGCGAAACGCCCGCCGGTCATGCAAACTATGGCCGCCGATTACCCGACGGCGCACCCGCCCACTCGCACCATGAAAGTGGAGATTCACCGCATGGCAACCGATTACGACGCTCCCCGAAAGAGTGAAGACGACTCCGAGTCGATCGAAGCCCTCAAGGAGCGTGTGCCGGACAAGCTGTCCGGCACGACCGGAGACGAGGACTCCGATAACCCGTCGAGCTTCGACCTCCCTGGCGCGGACCTCTCCGACCTCGAGCTGGATGTCGTCGTGCTGCCCGCGCAGCAGGACGAGTTCACCTGCATGAGCTGCTTCCTCGTGAAGCACCGCTCGCAGCTCGACCACGAGGGACCCGACGGCCCCATCTGCAAGGAGTGCGCTGCCTGAGCAGCCCTCCGAGCGACGCCCCACGCGCCCCCGACCATCCCGGTCAGGGGCGCGCTGTCGTCTGCGGGGGCGGTCAGTCCCGTGCGGCGCGGATGGCCGCGGCGAGGCGGTCGGGGGTGCGGGTCGAGATCGTCCAGGCCACGACGGGGTCGGCCTCATCGATGTTCGGCACCACGACGACTCCGTCGATGCCGCCGCGGATGAGGTGCCACCCGCGAGCCGGGAGCTCGGGTCCTCTGGCGCTGCGCGCATCCTCGCCGGTCAGTGCCGTCGGCTCGCCGAGATAGCGCACGTCGATGTGGGCGCGTCCGGCTCGGAGGACGCCGTCCTGCACCGACACCACCGGAGCGAGGGCGAGGGCCGCCACCACGAGGAGCGCCGAGACCGCCGCTCCGAGGAGCAGCGCGAAGGTCGAGCCGACCGGCACGAAGATCAGGGACACCATCGGTCCCGCCAGGGCGATCGTGACCAGCAGCCACAGGCTGGGGGCCAGTCGTTCGTGGTAGCGGGGACGTGCGTCCGTTGCGGGGTTCTGCATTAGCCTCATGGGGTGACCGATTCCGTTGATGTCCCCATTATCGCCGCAGTGGTCCCCGGCTATGCGCATCCGGGCGACGCCGGAGCCGATCTCGTCGCCGCCGAGGCCGTGCGGTTGGAGCCGGGGGAGCGGGCTCTCGTGCCCACGGGCGTGCGCATCGCGCTGCCCGACGGCTATGCGGCCTTCGTGGTGCCCCGCAGCGGTCTCGCGGCGAAGCACGGCATCTCGATCGTGAACTCGCCCGGCACCGTCGACGCCGGCTACCGGGGAGAGATCAAGGTGAGCCTGATCAACACGGACATCCACAGCGCGTACGATGTCGCCGTCGGCGATCGCATCGCGCAGCTCATCGTGATGCCCGTCACTCGGGCCCGGTTCCTTCCGGTGGACGAGCTGCCGGACAGCGTTCGCGGCGCCGGCGGGTTCGGATCGACCGGCTATCAGGCACAGACCCCCGAGAACGAAGCAGGACAGGCGAAATGACCGACAGCAACGACACCCCCTCCAAGTCGGCGCCGGAGAACCGCGCCACCGAGGGCCCGTTCGACGACTCCGAGGCGAACCCCGTCCGCCCCTACATCGACCTCGGCGGGATCAAGATCCTGCCGCGCGAGGGCCTGAACCTGCGGCTCGAGGTGGAGGAGCAGAGCAAGCGCATCGTGGCGGTCGGGCTCGACTACGCCGAGTCCTCTCTCCAGGTGCAGCCGTTCGCGGCTCCGCGCAGCGGCGGTCTCTGGGATGAGACGCGGGTCCAGCTGCGCGACCAGGTCAAGGCGCAGGGCGGTCGCGTCGAGGAGCGGGAGGGACCGCTCGGCAAGGAGCTCCTCGCCGAGGTCCCCGCGACGGCCAGCGAGGGCTCCGGCCTGCGTCTCGCGCGCTTCATCGGCATCGACGGTCCCCGTTGGTTCCTGCGCGGCGTGATCGGCGGCGCGGCGGCGTCCGACCCCGAGGCCGCGGCGAAGGTCGAGGACCTGTTCCGCTCGATCGTCGTCGTGCGCGGGGGAGCGCCGATGCCGCCGCGCGACCTCATCCCGCTGAAGATGCCGGCGACGCCGGGCTCCGCGTGACCACGCCGGACCCCGAGGAGCCGCGCACGCAGAGCGCGTCGGAGATCCTCGGAGCAGCCCTCGGCGGTGCGGCGCGCAAGGCTGGGCTCGATCCGTCCGAGAACGCGCAGACGCACAAGGTCGTCTGGTCGGCCATGGGCGGCTGGCGCGGGATCCTGGAGTCGGTGCTGCCGAGCCTCGCGTTCGTGATCCTGTTCACCCTCCGGCCGGAACCCCTGCTGCTGCCCCTCGGAGTGTCCGTCGGTCTGGCCGCCGTGTTCACCGTCGTCCGGCTGGTGCAGAAGTCGCCGCCGTCGGCCGCCCTCGGCGGACTGATCGCCGCCGTGGCCGCCGCCGGTCTCGCGCTTTGGACCGGGCGCGCACAGGACAACTTCGTGCCCGGCTTGATAACGAACGCTGCCTACGGCACTGCGATCCTCGTGTCTGCGCTCATCGGCTGGTCTTTGATCGGTCTTGCCGTCGGATTCCTCATGGGGGAGGGGACGGCATGGCGCGCAGACAGGCGGAAGCGCCGCGCGTTCTTCTGGCTCGCAATTGCTTGGGCCGCCTTGTTTTTCGCCCGTCTCGCGGTGCAGCTCCCGTTGTACCTCGCCGAGCAGACGACGGCGCTCGGAACCCTCAAGCTCGTGATGGGACTGCCGTTGTTCGCGCCGCTGATCGCCGTGACCTGGCTGGTCGTCCGTGCGCTCTATCCCCGCGCGTCGTCGCACGACGACCCCGCGGCGGCGTGATAGATTTATCTCGACATCAAGATAAATCACGGGCTTTCGCCGGTGACCTGCGCGGAGCAAACTGGTTAGGTCCCCCTTGCTAGCCGCGCGGCCGCACCGGCGAGCAAGATGGAGGCGCCTGTCGCTCCCATCCGAATAGAAGGAGACGGATTCGTGTCCACGGTGAACAGCTTCGGTGCCAAGAGCACCCTGACGGTCGGCAGCACCGACTACGAGATCTTCCGCATCGACACGGTGCCCGGTTTCGACAAGCTCCCCTTCAGCCTCAAGGTCCTCCTGGAGAACCTGCTTCGCACCGAGGACGGCGCGAACGTCACGAAGGCGCAGATCGAGGCGCTCGGGTCGTGGGACGCCAACGCGGAGCCCAACACCGAAATCCAGTTCACGCCGGCGCGCGTGGTCATGCAGGACTTCACCGGTGTGCCCTGCATCGTCGACCTCGCCACCATGCGCGAGGCCGTGACGGCGCTCGGGGGAGACCCGAACAAGATCAACCCGCTCTCGCCGGCCGAGATGGTCATCGACCACTCCGTCATCGCCGACCTGTTCGGCACCGAGAACGCGCTCGAGCGCAACGTCGAGATCGAGTACGAGCGCAACGGCGAGCGGTACCAGTTCCTCCGCTGGGGCCAGACCGCGTTCCAGGACTTCAAGGTCGTGCCCCCCGGCACCGGCATCGTCCACCAGGTGAACATCGAGCACCTCGCGAAGGTCATCTACGACCGCACCAACGGCGGCGTCCTCCAGGCCTACCCCGACACCTGCGTCGGCACCGACTCGCACACCACGATGGTCAACGGCCTGGGCGTGCTCGGCTGGGGCGTCGGCGGCATCGAGGCCGAGGCCGCGATGCTCGGCCAGCCCGTGTCGATGCTCATCCCGCGTGTCGTCGGCTTCAAGCTCTCCGGTGAGATCCCCGCCGGTGTGACGGCGACCGACGTCGTGCTCACCATCACCGACATGCTGCGCAAGCACGGCGTCGTCGGCAAGTTCGTCGAGTTCTACGGCGAGGGCGTCGCCTCCGTGCCGCTCGCGAACCGCGCGACGATCGGCAACATGTCGCCCGAATTCGGCTCGACCGCCGCGATCTTCCCGATCGACGACGTCACCCTCGACTACCTGCGTCTCACCGGCCGCAGCGACGAGGCCGTCGCGCTCGTCGAGGCCTACGCCAAGGAGCAGAAGCTCTGGCACGACGCTTCTCACGAGCCCGTCTTCAGCGAGTACATGGAGCTCGACCTCAGCACGGTCGTCCCGTCCATCGCCGGTCCGAAGCGCCCGCAGGACCGCATCCTCCTCTCCGAGGCGAAGACGCAGTTCGAGCAGGACATCCTGAACTACGCCACGGCCTCGACCAGCGACGACATCGTCGACCTCGAGTCCAAGCACTCCTTCCCGGCGTCCGACCCCGGACAGGTCCCGGGGGAGGAGGAGCCGACCACGCGTCCGGTGCACATCAGCAGCGGTGCGCCGGCCAACGTGTCGAACCCCGTGCCGGTCACGACTCCCGAGGGCGAGCAGTACACCCTCGACAACGGCGCCGTCACGCTGGCCGCCATCACGTCGTGCACCAACACGTCCAACCCGTCGGTCATGATCGCCGCCGGTCTCCTCGCCCGCAAGGCGCGGCAGAAGGGCCTCAAGCAGAAGCCATGGGTGAAGACCACGCTCGGCCCCGGGTCGAAGGTCGTCACGGACTACTACGAGAAGTCCGGCCTGGACAAGGACCTCGAGGGCCTCGGCTTCTACACGGTCGGCTACGGCTGCACCATCTGCATCGGAAACTCCGGTCCGCTGATCGAAGAGGTCTCCGAGGCGATCAACTCGCACGACCTCGCCGTGACGGCCGTCCTCTCGGGCAACCGCAACTTCGAGGGCCGCATCAGCCCGGACGTGAAGATGAACTACCTGGCGAGCCCGCCGCTGGTCATCGCGTACGCCCTCGCCGGCTCGATGCACTTCGACTTCGAGACCGACGCGCTCGGCACGGACGCGGAGGGCAACGACGTGTTCCTCAAGGACATCTGGCCCTCGCCGGACGAGGTGCAGGAGATCGTCGACTCGTCGATCTCGCGCGACCAGTTCATCAAGCAGTACGCCACCGTGTTCGACGGTGACGAGCGCTGGCGCAACCTGCCCACGCCGGACGACGACACGTTCCAGTGGGACGAGGACTCGACCTACGTGCGCAAGGCCCCGTACTTCGACGGCATGACGATGGAGCTCACCCCGGTGAAGGACATCGAGGGTGCGCGCGTCATGGCGACGCTCGGCGACTCGGTCACCACCGACCACATCTCGCCCGCCGGAAACATCAAGCCGGGCACCCCCGCGGCCCAGTACCTCACGGAGCACGGCGTCGACCGCAAGGACTTCAACTCCTTCGGCTCGCGTCGCGGCAACCACGAGGTGATGATCCGCGGCACCTTCGCGAACATCCGCCTGAAGAACCTCATGGTCTCGGCCGTGAACGACGGACAGGTCGTCGAGGGCGGTTACACCCGCGACTTCACCCAGCCGGGCGGCCCGCAGTCGTACATCTACGACGCGTGCATGAACTACGCCGAGCAGGGCACCCCGCTCGTCGTGTTCGGCGGCAAGGAGTACGGCTCCGGCTCGTCGCGCGACTGGGCGGCCAAGGGCACGAGCCTCCTGGGCGTCAAGGCCGTGATCACGGAGAGCTTCGAGCGCATCCACCGCTCCAACCTCATCGGCATGGGCGTCGTCCCGCTGCAGTTCCCCGCCGGCGAGAGCTGGGAGTCGCTGGGCCTCGACGGCACCGAGATCGTCTCGATCACGGGGCTCGAGGAGCTCAACAACGGCGTCACCCCGAAGACGGTCAAGGTCACCGCCACCCCGAGCGAGCACTCGCCCGAGGGCAAGCAGCCGGTCGAGTTCGACGCGGTCGTCCGCATCGACACCCCCGGTGAGGCGGACTACTACCGCAACGGCGGCATCCTGCAGTACGTGCTGCGCGGACTTGCCGGTAGTTGAGTTTCGGCTCGTGAAGGAGGCGGCCTGAGACGCGGTAGCACGCTGCTTCGCTAACGGTTCCAGGGTCTCACGTGTGTGCGTCGCCGAACGTAGGTTCGGTGGCGCACACTTGTGTACGCGGCTGGCTCACGACGAGAGCGCCGGGGTCTCCAGCGTCAGAGGGCGACGTCGGGACGCCGAGCGCCAGGCATCTGTGTCTTGAGCAGGGCATCGATTGGAGTCGTCGGCTCGGCGTCGCGCACAGTAGGCTGCGCTACGTAGATCAAACCGCTCGTGAACGGTGGGCCGACGGCCATCGTGCAGCAGTCCCCGGGTACGGCCTTCTGTCACAGCTACGAGCCGGTGCCCGCGTCGCCGAGCCAATTCGAGTCGCATCGACGAGGGAGGATTCACCCTCCCCGTAACCGTCGTTCGGCGATTGTGGCGACAGCGCAGCGTGTGTGCCCCCTCCGAAGACGCCCGACCTGTAGACAGGAGGTATGGCTGAATCTGACGCTGTTGCCCCCGGCGAACACGGACCCCCTGCTCCGCCGACCTCCGCTCCTGGTGCGCGTTGGTGGAGCCTCGACATTCACGCTCACTCGCCGGCGTCATTCGACTACGGGGGCCTGCCCGACACAGCGAGCAAGGGGCCGAAGCCTACATACCGGGAATGGATCCAGGCGTATCTCGATGCTGGCGTAGATGGCATCGTAATCACCGACCACAACACGCACGAGGGTATCGATCAGGCGCGTGAGGCGCTCAGCAAACTCAGGACAGGGGATCCCGATCTTCCGCCGTTCGTGATCTTTCCGGGTGTCGAGCTGACGGTGACGGGCGGGACTCACGTTCTTGCCATCTTCGATCCGGCTTGTCCCGCTGAGATCGTTAATCAGGTGCTTACGCTGTGCAAGTACACCGGAATGAGAGGTGCCAGCAACGAAACCGCAAACATAACGTTGAGCGATGCGGCGGCGATCGTTCACGAGAAGGGCGGTCTTTTCGTCCCCGCGCACGCCGACGGCCCGCACGGTGTGTTCTCCATCGACGAGCGGGACCTGCTCGCGCTCAAGGACAACACGATTATCCACGCCGTCGAGGTCATCGACGACGCCAGCGTCGAGCAGGCCGAGCGCAGGGGCTGGGTCGCCCTTCTCGGATCCGACGCCCACCATCTCAGCGCCGACTCGCACACAGGATCGGGTCCGGCTAAGGCTCCTGGTACGCATGTCACCCTCGTCAAAGCTGAGACGCTTGACCTACATGGCCTCCGACTCGCGATATCGGATGCAACGGAGTCCATACAGCGCTGCGTGACGGGCTATGTGGACCCGAACGGGGTTGACCATGGACACATCGATTCGATCGAGATTTTCCACAGAGGTGCCACGGAGACGTTCCGCTTCGGTCCATGGATGAACTGCCTTATCGGAGGCCGCGGGGTCGGCAAGTCGACGGTCATCGAACTGCTCCGGCTTGCCCTAGGACGCACAGACGAACTGCCGCCTGGTGTTACGCGGGACTTGGCCAGGTTCATGCCTATCGGCGACTCCAACGAGCGGTGGTGGGACGAGCACACCCGGATCACCGTGCAGTACACACGGGACGGGCGGCCGCTCAGAGTCACCTGGCTTGGCTCCGAACCGGGACGCTCAACGATCGAAGTTTGGGATGGTTCCGAGTGGGAAGAGCAAGCGGGGAAAGCGTTCGACCGAACTCCTGTCCGGGTCTTCAGCCAGAAGCAAATCTACGAACTGGCATCACGGACGCAGAGCTTCCTGACCATCCTTGATGACATGCCCGAGATTCGCCGGGCCGAGTGGGATGAGGAGATTGATTCTCTCCACCTCCAGTTCAAAGCGGAGCGGAACAAGCTGCGCCAGCTGTTGGCGGAATCTGAAAAGGCAGACCGGATCCGAGGTGAGCTGGAACAGGTGCAGGGCCGGCTCCGTCACCTCCAGGAACTGCGAGCAAGTGACGAGTACAAGGAACTCGAGACCCTTGAGGACCGGCTCAGGCAGTCAGCTGTGGCAGACGAGCGGGCGACCGAGATCGAGAGCCTCACGACCGACCAAGCACGTACTCTGCGCGAACTGACGACCGATGCCCTGAAGGTGGAAGGCTATGCCGATCGCTCTGCGGAGCTGGAACGCGCCGCTGGATTGCTCGAAGAGGCTTCTGCGTTGCTCGGTAAGTCTCGAACCCAGTGGGAGTCGGGTCAAACCCGCCAGCAGTGGCAGACGCGTGTGTCAGAGCTCAACGCATGGCTGGGCGAGCAGGGCGGCTCATCCCGGGTAGCGCCTGACAAGACGGTCCAGGACCGAGAGCGTGAGACCGAACTGCAGACTGAACTCCGGACGGTCGAAAACTCGGATGAGCGGCGTGCCGCGCAACAAAGCGTGATCGACGGCATCCTCGAAGCCATCGTGGAGAAACGTCGCGAACTCTTCGTGCGTCGGCAGTCGTTCGTCAAGAGCCTCAGCGACTCAGATGGCTCCCTCACGAAGGTCGAGGTCTTCCATCAAGGCGATGTTGGCAGCCTCGGCGGTGCGCTCCGCGAGCTACTGAAGTTCCCCGAGTCATTCGAATCGGCATTCGCGAGGGACGGCTTCGCTTCTTTCCTCAACGGCGAGCCCAAGGACCCGAAGTTCCCGGACCGAGTCGTCGCTTTCAAGACGAAGCTGATCGAGTTGGCTGAAGAAGGTAGCTCCTCCGAGATCGGGGGCGCTGTCCCCGTCGACGCGCGCTTCTACAGCCGACTGGACAGAGCAGACACGTTCGACATTGTCACCGATATCATGCTGTGGTTCCCGGACGACCTGGTCTCAGTCCGGTATCGAACCCAGGAGACAGGCAATTTCATTCCGGTTGATAGGGGATCGCCAGGCCAGAAGACCGCGGCACTGTTGACCGTCATCCTCCAGATGGGTACGGACCCGCTTCTCCTGGATCAGCCTGAGGATGATCTGGAGAACAAGCTGATCCGGCATCTAGCGGTGGAGACGCTAAAGACTATTAAGCGCAAACGCCAGCTCATCGTCTCGACCCATAACGCGAACGTTGTGGTGACTTCTGGGGCAGAGAACGTTGTGGTGGTTCAGCATGGCGATGCAATACCCGGCATCGAGGCGGCGGGAACTCTTCAGCAGGCGGCGGTGAAAGACAACGTCTGCGAGATCCTTGAGGGCGGCGAGGACGCAATCAAGACCCGATATCAGCGATTGGTTGGTTCTCTCGTCTAGCCCGTGTCATCCATTGGAAGGTGCTCGATCCGAGTGGCGAGGCCGAGCGTCGGAACAAGATCCGCGGGCAGATCGCCCAGTCGAACGGCACGAGCGGCGGACACGAGCGCACCGAGCTCCGTGGAGCTCATGAGTGCTACATCGCGCGTGAGGGCATCGTCGTCGCGAGAGGCCTGATCGACGTACCGATTAGCGCGAAGCCAGTCATGGCAGCATCTGTGGGTACGTGAACTCATCTTACGGATTGATCCGATCAGCTGCTACCTGCCCGCTGCCCGCTGCGGAGGAGCAGATCCGCGAGCTGGATCACCTAAGCAGCCTCCACCGCGTCGTCGAACCGAACGGTGCGGCGACCCGCCGGGCTCGTGTAAGCACCGATACCACCGGCGAACAGATCAGCGACAGCCTGTCGTTCGCCACCCTCTGTGTCAGGATCGCGAAGCACACTCCATCGTTCGGGTTGAAGGCCCTCCGCAATGTCCGACCTCGTCACTAGCGTGGGAGCGGCGACAAGATCGAGGGGATATTGGTATGTCAGATGTGCGTGCGGCTGTGTCAAGGCTTGGCGAGGGTGATTCTCGCGAGGCGCAGAATGCTCGAGCTGTGAAATGGCTTCTTGAGCAGCCAGGCGGTTCCGTGGTCGTCGTGACGCCGCGACGAGTTGTGGAGAGCGCGAGCATCAATCGACTGATCTCGCTTCCGAGCGTGCAGCACCACGCTTGGCGCGGGTTCGTAGGCGGCTACTTCGAAGGTCAGCGGGTGCTCTATGCGTGGCCTGATCACAAGCGTCTTAACGAGGTGTGGCGAGTAGAGGCTGATGCGATCGCGGTCATCGAATGGGGCCTCGAAGAGACGGCCGAGTGGATCGAGGACATGAACCCGGTTCAGTTGTATCCTGGCCGGACGATTGAGCCTTCGACGGATCCCGAGCCGACTCTAGAAGCGTTGCCAAACGGAGTAGACGGCATCCTTGAGCACATCGCGTCGATGGCGGCGGGATATTCTTCAGGTCTGAAGTGGAACGAAGAGGACAAGCTCAAGGCTGACATGATGCATCGGCCCGATCGCTGGGCTCCGGTCACCGTCGAGCAGGTTCGCGCGAAGTGCCGTGCACTCGGAATGCGCGGAGAAGACGTCGACACGATCGCCGGTTTCTTGCAGCGACGCAAGGAAGGGCGACGCTTCAATGTCCGGTCGTCATACCGGGATTTTCAGTTCAACTGACTTCCCGCTCGCGTTTGTTTCCGGAGGGAAATGGGCGCAGCGCAATCGCCGGGATGCTGCAGCGTGTGGGCGATGAGCAAGGAAGCATACTGATCATGAATCAAGCACTTGACCAGGCGGAACTCGCGGCGCTCGTGCACGCTGGACACGAGAGATCCTCTAGGTACCTTCGTTGCGAGCATGCATCGGAGGACGACAAGATAGTCGGCTGGCACACCACGCAGGACCACACGCGTGTGACTGGGGGAATCACGGAGGTGAATGCCCTTGGAAGGCGAACGCTGAGACGCTCCCTGGACTCTGAGATGAACCACGACGCTATGGCGCTCGTCAGTCGCTCCTGTCCACCTGCGTTGCTTAAAGAGGAAAGGCAGCACGTTGCCCTCCCCGGACAAACTCCGTGACATGCTGCGTTGACGGCAGTTGCATGGAGCGATTGAGTCCCCTCCTGACCAGGGGTTTCGTCCAGGTAAGCTTGATTTCGAAGTGCCCAAGGGCTCGAACTAACGCATGCGGAGGCATGTCACAGTACGTACTGCGCTCGCTGGTCTGAGACGCATCGACGAAGGGGCTCGTGTCCACCGACACGGGCCCCTTCGGCGTGTCAAGGGCGTCTCGTCCTCGGGGGATTCCCGGCTCCGAGCGGTAGGATCGGGAAGGCGTCCGCACCCGTTCGGACGCTCCGTCGAGGCCTGTGAGGAGGCGCAGATGCCCATTCTTCCGAGCATCTCTGGACCGCGCGATCTTGATCGGCTCTCTCCGGAGCAACTGGAAGAACTCGCCTCGGAGATCCGCGCGTTCCTCGTCGAGAACGTCTCGCAGACGGGCGGTCACCTCGGGCCGAACCTCGGCGTGGTGGAGCTGACGATCGCCCTGCACCGCGTGTTCTCCTCTCCGGACGACCCCTTCATCTTCGACACCGGCCACCAGTCGTACGTCCACAAGATTCTCACCGGTCGCCAGGACTTCTCGAAGCTGCGCGTCCGGGAGGGGCTTGCCGGCTACCCGCAGCGCGCGGAGAGCCCGCACGACGTCGTCGAGTCTTCCCACGCCTCCAGCTCGCTGAGCTGGGCCGATGGCGTGTCGCGGGCGCTCACCGCCACCGGCCGCGCAGACCGTCACGTGGTCGCGGTGGTCGGCGACGGCGCGCTGACCGGCGGTATGACCTGGGAGGCGCTGAACAACATCTCCGACGACAACGACCGCAACCTCGTGATCGTCGTGAACGACAACGGCCGCTCGTACGCGCCGACCATCGGCGGCATGTCGCGCTTCCTCAACCGGGTCCGCACCGCCGCGGCCTACAAGGACCTCCACCACAAGTCCGATCGCCTCTTCCGTGCGTTCGGGCCGGTGGGACGCGCAGTGTTCCGCGGTGTGCGCGGCGGCACGCACGGCTTCCTCTCGCGGTTCACGAACAACGAGGCGCTGTACTCCAACCTCGACATCAAGTACCTCGGCCCGGTCGACGGTCACGATCTGCCGGCGCTGCTGGAGACGCTGGAGCTCGCGAAGTCCTACGGTGCACCGGTCATCGTGCACGCGATCACCGAGAAGGGTCGCGGCTACCAGCCGGCCCGCGACGACGAGGCCGACCAGTTCCATGCGGTCGGGAAGATCGACCCGACGACGGGGGAGACCCTCTCCTCGGGCGGCCGCGGGTGGACGGACGTCTTCTCCGACGCCCTCGTGAAGGTCGGGGAGCGACGCCCGGACGTGATCGCCATCACCGCCGCCATGCTCCGGCCCACCGGTCTCGCCCCCTTCGCGGAGCGCTTCCCCGACCGGGTCTACGACGTCGGCATCGCCGAGCAGCACGCGGTGGCCTCGGCCGCCGGACTCGCCTACGGCGGTCTGCACCCGGTCGTCGCCGTCTACGCCACGTTCATGGGGCGCGCGTTCGATCAGGTGCTCATGGACGTCGCGCTGCACCGCGCCGGCGTCACGTTCGTGCTCGATCGCGCCGGCGTCACCGGCCCGGACGGACCGAGTCACCACGGCATGTGGGATCTCGCGATGCTGCAGATCGTCCCGCACATCCGCATCGCAGCCCCCCGCGACGGCGCGCGGCTGACTGAGGCACTGGACGAAGCGGTCGCCGTGGAGGACGCCCCGACTGTCATCCGCTTCCCGAAGGGCGATGTCTCCGCTGACCTCCCGGCGCTCGAGCGCCTCGAGGACGGCGTGGACGTGCTCGCACGGGGCGAGGGCGAAGACGTCCTCATCGTGGCGATCGGCCCGTTCGCAGCACTGGCCGTCGACGTGGCCGATCGGCTGCGCGCCCAGGGCATCGGCGCCACCGTCATCGACCCGCGCTGGGCGATCCCCGTGCAGCCGTCGGTCGTCGAGCTCGCAGCCCAGCATCGACTGGTGATCACGCTGGAGGACGGCATCCGCGTGGGTGGCATCGGCACGCGGGTGCGGCAGGTGCTCCGCGAGGCGGGCATCGATACGGCTGTCGACGAGTTGGGGCTTCCCGACGAGTTCATCGATCACGCGTCGCGCGACCAGATCCTGGCCGATGCCGGTCTCACCGCCTCCAAGATCGCTCAGGACGTCGTGGCGCAGGTGCTCGGTACGCGCATCCCGAAGGCCCGCCACGCCGGGGAGACCGGAGCGATCGAGCTCCCACTCCACGAGCGCCACTGACGGACGTTCCCTGGAGCGGGCTTCCGTCGGTCAGGGGATGTCGGCGAGGGTCTCGGCGACGATCCGTTCCACGGTCGGGAGAGCTCTGGCGCGTTCGTCGGGGACCAGCCCGATCCGAGTGCGACGATCGAGCACATCGGCCGCGGTGAGAGCGCCCTGCGACCGGACAGCGTGCTCGACGACCGGTCGGGAGAGGGCGATGCCGTCCGCAACGGCGTCCTGCGAGCCGTTGTCCGGGGCGGGATCGTCGATCAGCCGCAGGGTCGCGGTGCCGCTGGGCCCGACCCGAAGGCCGCGCTGTCGCACCGCCAGATCCACCGCGTCCTCCGCCATGCGTCGGTAGGTCGTGAGCTTGCCGCCGAGCACGGAGACGACCCCGGACTCGGAGGTGCGGACGAGATGCCGGCGGGAGACGTCCGCCGTCTCGGCCGCTCCGGTGTCGACCAGTGGGCGGAGTCCGGCGAACGCCCCGCGGACGCGGTCCCGCTGCAGTGGCACTGCCAGCAGACGGTTCAGGGTCTCCAAGAGGAACGCGATCTCCCCTTCCGTGGGTTCCGCCACTGCAGGGATCGGTCCCGGCGCGTCGACATCGGTGAGCCCGACGATGATGCGGCCGCCACGCTGCGGCAGGGCGAACACGTAGCGGCTGATGGAGCCTTCGAGCGGGATGGTGAGCGCAGCGGTCGGATGCCCGAGGTCGGCGGCGTCGAGGACGATGTGGGTGCCGCGGCTCGGGCGCAGCGTGAGGCCGTCGTCCAGAGTCGCCGCCCAGACTCCGGTGGCGTTGACGACCGCCCGTGCACGGATCTCGATGCGTTCCCCGGTGAGCATGTCCGTCGTCGTGGCCCCGTCGGCATGCAGCCGCTCGGCGCGCACCCTGGTCAGGATCCGCGCGCCGAGACCGGCCGCCGTCCGGGCGACGGCCACGACGAGGGCGGCGTCATCGGACAGCTGGCCGTCATACGTGAGCATGCCGCCGCGGAGTCCCCAGGGGTTGAGCGCGGGGAACAGGCGCAGCGCCCTCGCCGTCCCGACGGCGTGCGGTCCCGGCAGCACCTTCCCGCTCGTGCGCGCTTGCAGGCGGAGGAGGTCGCCCATGGCCATCCCCGCCGCTCCGGCCCCGCGCTGGCGGCCGCTGACGCCGGGCGCGAAAGGGAGAAGCTGCCCGAGCGGACGGATGAGGTGGGGCGCGATCACCGTCATCAGCCGATGCCGTTCGCGTGCGCTCTCGCGTGCTGTCGCCACGTCCCCCGTGGCGAGATACCGCAGCCCGCCGTGGACGAGTTTGGAGCTGAACCGGCTCGTCCCGAACGCGAGATCCTCCGCCTCGATCAGGGTCACGCGGAGTCCGCGCGATGCGGCGTCCAGGGCCACGCCCGTTCCGGTGATCCCTCCGCCGACGACGAGGAGGTCGCAGATGTCATCGGCCGCGGCGTCGAGTTCGCGCCGACGGCGGCCCGCGTGGAGGGCGGTCGAGGCAGGGGTCATGGCCGCAGGTGACCGTCCAGCGCGGCGCGGAGCTCACGCTCCCAGGCCCGCTCGTCGATGAGGTCGGCCACCGTCGCGTGCGACAGCACAGCGGACTGGGCGATCAGGAGCAGCATGACGGCGATCTCGCCGGGGGCGCCCCCGCGCACCGATCCGTCGGCCTGGCCGGCTGCGATAGCGTCGGACAGCCACCGCAGGATGAGCCGCTGGCTGGAGCCCACGCGGTGCAGCGTGTAGCGGGTGAACGCTTCGGGCTCCTCGTCGAGGAGATGGGCGTACACCGGGTCGGCGCGGAACAGCGAGGTGAACCGCAGCACGTCCTCGACGAGAGCGTCTCGCGAGTTGGCTCGCTCGGGGAACCCGTCGAGGAGGTCGGCGACCCGCCGCAGGAGCGCGGAACGGACGACGTCGTCGGCATCCCGCCACGTCCGGTAGATGGTGGGCCGGCTGAGGCCGGAACGCCGTGCGAGGGCGGCGATCGTCACCCCGTGCACGCCGCCGCGGACGAGCAGGTCATCGGCCGCGTCGAGCACGCGCCGCTGCGTGGCGTCCCACGCCGGGGCGAGGGAGTTGGAGGGAAGAGTGGGAGATTGACGTTCTTCCATGATGTGTCACACTGTAACGCATGGAGCAGCGGAACGGCAGCGGAGCCGACAGACCCGAGATGCGCTGGAACGGGTGGGGCGACCCGAGTCGGGCGAAGGATCTCCCGCTCGCCGTCCGCGGGCTGCTGCCGTTGCTGCTGGGCCGCGTGCGGCGCCCTCCGCAGCCGCCCGCGCTGGAGGACGTGCGCATCCGGCCGTCCCGGCTGACGGCGGACGATGTCGCTGCACTCGAAGATTCCGTGGGCGCCGATGCGGTCGACGTCTCGACCGCGGGACGGCTCCGGCATGCGGGAGGACGTTCCACGCCCGATCTCCTGCGTCGACGGGCTCTCGAGCAGGATGCGCCCGATGCCGTCGTGTCTCCTGCGGACCATGACGCCGTCCGTGCGTGTCTCGCTCTGGCGGGGGAGCGGGGGCTCGCCGTGATCCCCTTCGGCGGGGGAACGAGCGTCGTGGGGGCGCTGGACCCGGAGCCCGGCCCGCATCGCGCCGTGCTCAGCCTGGATCTGCGCCGGCTCTCCGGCCTGCTCCACCTCGACACGCTCAGCGGCGAGGCGACCCTTGCGGCGGGGACGACCGGACCCGATGCCGAAGCGCAGCTCTCCGCACACGGCTTGGAGTTGGGCCACTTCCCGCAGAGCTTCCGTTACGCCACGATCGGAGGGTTCGCGGCTGCACGGTCGTCCGGACAGAACTCCGCGGGCAACGGGCGGTTCGAGGCGATGGTGACGGGGATCCGGGTCGCGACACCGACGGGAGACCTCGACCTCGGACGCGCGCCGGGGTCGGCGGCCGGCCCCGATCTTCTCCGCCTCTTCCTCGGCTCCGAGGGGATCTTCGGCGTCATCACCGAGGTCCGGGTCCGCGTGCACCCGGTGCCGACGGTGCGGATCTTCGAGTCGTGGACCTTCCCCGACTTCGCCGGCGGTGCCGATGCGCTCCGCCGCGTCGTGCAGCAGGGGGCAGGTCCCACGGTCATCCGTCTCTCCGACGAGGCCGAGACCGCCGTGAGCCTCGCCCAGGTCGGCCGGATCGGGAAGGCCCTCGCGAAGGGGGCGAGCGTCGTGACGGTGTTCGAGGGCGACGAGGCCGCGGCGCGCCGGGACCGGACCGCGGCGATCCTCGCCGCGGCGGGCGGTCGCTCTGCGGGCACCGGCGATGCGGAGGAGTGGGCGGCGGGACGATTCGACGGACCCTACCTGCGCGATGCGCTGCTCGACGCCGGGGTGTTCTGCGAGACGCTGGAGACGGCGACGACCTGGTCGAACCTCCGCACTCTGAAGGAGGCCGTCGAGGGGGCGCTGCGGGACGGTTTCGACGCGGTCGACGCGCGTTCGTACGTCATGTGCCACGTCTCGCACGTGTATCCGACGGGCGCCTCCCTCTACTTCACGGTGCTCGCCGGACTGCGACGCGAACCGTTGGGCGCGTGGGCCGAGGTGAAGGGCGTGGTAAACGACGCGATCCTCGCGAACGGCGGGACGATCAGCCATCATCACGCCGTGGGTCGCGATCACGCCCCCTGGCTCGCGCAGGAGATCGGTGAGACCGGCGTGCGGATCCTCACCGCCGTCAAGCGGGAGCTGGACCCTCGCGGCATCATGAATCCAGGTGCCGTGCTCGTCGATGTCCCGACGAGGGCGACCGTCTGAGATGGGGCACATCGCGGTGCTGTCTAATCCGCTCTCCGGCAAGGGCCGCGGGCAGCGGGTCACCGAGGAGGCGCTCGATCACCTGCGACAGCGGGGCGCGGATGTCCGTGTCTACGCCGGAGGGTCGCCCGCGGAGACGAGGCGGCTCGCGATGCTCGCGCTGGACGCGGCACCGGACGGGCTCGTCCTGGTGGGCGGTGACGGCACCCTCTCGGGCATCCTCGACGTGGTGTGCGCCGCAGGCGTCCCGGTCACGGTGGTCCCCGCCGGCACCGGGAACGACCTGGCGCGAGCGCTCGGGCTGCCGCGCACGGACGTGGCGGCGGCTGTCGAGCTCGCCCTGACCGGTCTGCCCCGCCCCATCGACATCGGCGAGGTGCGGACGTCGACGGGCACGTCGCTGTTCCTCACCGTGGCGGCGCTGGGGTTCGACGCCCGCGTGAGCGATCGCACCAATCGCCTCCGCTGGCCGTCCGGCGCACTGCGGTACTACTTCGCGCTGCTCATCGAGCTCGTCCGGCTGCGTCCGCTCGACTTCACGATCCGCGCCGATGACGGCCCGGTGATCCCCGCCCGCGGCACTCTGGTGGCGGTCGGGAACACGGCCAGCTACGGCGGGGGGATGCCCGTCTGCGTGGGCGCCGTTCCGGATGACGGCACCCTCGACGTCGTCGCCGTGGGGCCCCTGGGCCGCCTCCGCCTGGTGCGCCTGTTCCCCGTGCTCCTGCGCGGGACGCATCTCGCGCGCCCGGAGGTGCACCACCTCCGGGCGCGCACGGTCACCGTCGCCGCGCCCGGTCTCGTGGCCTACGCGGACGGCGAGCGCGTGGGGGAGGAGACCTGCACGATCTCGGTCCGCGCGGCGGCGCTGACCGTCATGACCGACGCGGAGAGGGGGGACGCACATGTTCGATGAGGACGTCGTGATCGTCGGGTCGGGGTTCGGCGGCTCCGTCGCCGCCCTCCGGCTCACCGAGAAGGGCTACCGCGTCCGCGTGTTCGAGGCCGGGCGACGATTCGCCGACGAGGACTTCGCGAAGACGAGCTGGGACGTGCGTCGCTATCTCTGGGCCCCGGCGCTCCGGTGCTTCGGAGTGCAACGCATCCATCGGCTTCCGCACGTGATGATCCTCGCCGGCGCGGGCGTCGGCGGCGGGTCGCTCAACTACGCGAACACGCTGTACGAGCCGGGCGCGGCGTTCTTCGCCGACCCGCAGTGGTCGTCGATCCGGGACTGGAGCGCGGCTCTGGCCCCGCACTACGCCACGGCCAAGCGCATGCTCGGCGTGGTGGAGCACTATCCTCACGACGGACCCGTCGAGCGGATCATGGCCGGTGCCGCCGAGGACCTCGGGGTGGGCGCCACCTTCCGCCGGGCACCCGTCGGCGTGTGGTTCGGCGTACCCGGTGAGCGAGTCGCTGACCCGTTCTTCGGCGGTGAGGGCCCCGAGCGCACGGGCTGTACGCTCTGCGGCAACTGCATGGTCGGCTGCCGCGTCGGTGCCAAGAACACCCTGATGAAGAACTACCTCGCCCTCGCCGAGCGCCGCGGAGCGGTCATCGAGCCGCTGCGTACCGTGACCGAGGTGCGGGAGCTCCCGAACGGTGGATTCTCCGTCACGACGCGCCGCAGCGGCGCCTGGTTCCGACGACGTCCTCAGACCGTCACGGCACGGGAGGTCGTCCTGGCGGCGGGCACCTGGGGCACCCAGCAGCTCCTCCATCGGATGAAGGCCGCCGGCGCGCTGCCGCACGTCTCCGACGCCGTGGGCCGGCTCACCCGCACCAACTCGGAGGCCTTGGATGGCGCCGTCGCCGTCCGGGTGCCCGAGCGGGTGGACCTGGCGCGGGGCGTGGCGATCACCACATCGTTCCACGTGGATGACCGCACCCACGTCGAGAACGTCCGCTACGGTCCGGGGTCGAACTTCATGGGCGCTCTCGCCACCGTGCTGGTCCCGGGCGACCGCGTGCTTCCGGGCCGCCTGGTCGCGCTCGTGGGCCAGGTGCTGCGCCGCCCCGCCCGGGCCCTGCGCCTCGCGTCCCTCCGGCGGTGGAGCGAGCGCGGGATCATCGCACTCGTCATGCAGACCGCCGACAACTCGCTCACGCTGTCGCTGCGGCGCCGCTTCGGACGGACGAGACTGACGAGCGCGCAGGGTCACGGCGCGCCGAACCCCAGCCACCTCCCCGAGGCGCATCGCGCGGCCCGTGCCATCGCCGCGCGTCTGGAGCGCGAGGGCGAGGTTCCCGCCGAGGCGCGCGGTTCGTGGCCGGAGGTCTTCGGGATCCCGCTCACGGCACACTTCCTCGGCGGAGCCGTGATCTCCGGATCACCGGAGGAGGGTGTCGTGGACGAGTACCAGCGCGTCTGGGGACACCCGGGGTTGCACGTCGTCGACGGGGCCGCTGTACCCGCCAATCCGGGCGTGAACCCGTCCCTGACCATCACCGCGCTCGCGGAGCATGCCCTGTCGCACTGGCCGCGCCGCGGCGAGCCGGATGCCCGTCCGGCACCGGGGACGACGCAGGGGGCCACGCCTACGGCGCGACCCCCTGCGGAGACGTGATCAGCGGCTTTCGATGCCGCGGATCTGCGGGGTGTGGAAGGAACCGCCGAACGCGCGCTCGGACGCCCCCTCGCGATCGAGATACGGCGAGGCCCCACCGTCGATGAACGGCCAGCCTGCCCCGAGGATGAGGCACAGGTCGATGTCCTCGACCTCCGGGACCACGCCCTCGTCGAGCATCAGCTTGATCTCGGTCGCGAGCCCGTCCTGCACGCGCTGCAGGATCGTGGCCGCCGATGCCGGGCTCTTGCCGACGGCGGGCGCCAGGACCTTCTCGGCCTGCTTCGTCCAGCCGACCACACGGCCGCCCTTGTCCTTCTCGACGACCTGGTCGAGCTCGGCGAGGGCGTGGAAGTTCTCGTTGGCGTAGAACCGGTCGGGGAATGCGCGCACCATCGTGTCCTGCACGTGCGCGGCCACCTTCCAGCCGACGAGGTCGATGAGCTGGAAGGGCCCCATTGGCAGGCCGAGCGGCGCGAACGCCTTCTCGACGTCGGCGATCGGAGTGCCCTCGTAGACGGCGCGCGCCGCCTCGCCCATGACCTTCGCGAGCAGGCGGTTCACCACGAAGCCCGGGGCGTCGGCGGTGAGCACCGCGTTCTTGCCCAGGTTCTTGGCGACGACGAATGCGGTGGACAGTGCGGTGTCCGCGGTCGTCGGCGTCTTCACGATCTCGATCAGCGGCATGACCGCGACCGGGTTGAAGAAGTGGAAGCCGACGAGCCGTTCGGGGTGGGCGAGCTTCGCGCCGATCTCCTCGACCGACAGCGACGAGGTGTTCGTGGCGAGCACCGCGTCCTCCGCGATGATCTTCTCGATCTCACCGAAGACCTGCTGCTTGACGCCGACCTCCTCGAAGACCGCCTCGATCACGAAGTCGCAGTCCGCGTAGAGAGCCTTGTCGGTGGTGCCCGTGACGAGCCCACGCAGCTTGTTCGCGGTGTCCGCGTCCACGCGGCCCTTGGCCTCCAGCTTGCCGATCTCCTCGTGGATGTAGGCGACGCCCTTGTCCACGCGTGCCTGGTCCAGGTCGGTGATCAGCACCGGCACCTGGAGCTTGCGCACGAACAGCAGCGCGAACTGGCTGGCCATGAGACCCGCGCCGATGATGCCGACCTTGGTGACCTTCTTCGCGAGCTGCTTGTCCGGTGCGCCGACCGGACGCTTCGCACGCTTCTGCACGAGGTCGAAGGCGTACATCGACGCGGCGAACTGGTCCCCGGTCACCAGTTCCGCCAGCGCCTCGTCCTCGCGGGCGAAACCCTCCGCCTTGGTGCCGCTCTTCGCCTTGTCGAGCAGCTCGAGAGCCGCGTAGGGCGACTTCGGCACGGTGCCGATCTTGGACTCCAGCATGCCGCGCGCCATCTTGATGGCGATCGGCCACTTGGTGAGCCGCTCGATCTTGCCCGGCTCGTTCTTGCGCACGACCTTCTTGCCGCCGAGGACCGCGTCGGCCCACGCGAGCGAGTTCTCGAGGTAGTTCGCGGCGGGGAAGATGGCGTCGAAGATGCCGAGGTCGAAGGCCTGCTGCGGCTTCAGCATGCGGTTCTGCTTGAGCGGGTTGGAGATGACCACCTCGAGGGCGTTCTCGATGCCGATGAGGTTCGGCAGCAGGTACGCCCCGCCCCAGCCGGGGATGATGCCGAGGAAGACCTCGGGGAGCGCCACGGCCGCCGCCGATGCGTCGACCGTGCGGTACGTGGAGTTCAGCGCGATCTCCAGGCCACCGCCCAGTGCGAGTCCGTTCACGAACGCGAACGACGGCACGCCGAGCTCGCTCAGCTTCCCGAGCACCTTGTGGCCGAGCTGGGCGATCAGACGCGCGTTGTCCCGCGAGCCGACCTTGCTGATGTCCGAGAGGTCGGCACCGGCGGCCATGATGTACTGCTTGCCGGTGATGCCGACCGCCTGGATCTCGCCGGCCGCCGCGCGGCTCTTCAGGCCGTCGAGTGTCGCGCCGAGTTCGGTGAGGGTGGCCGGACCGAGGGTGTTCGGGCGGGTGTGGTCCCGACCGTTGTCCAGCGTGATCAGGGCGAGGACCTTGCCCGACGCGAGGCGGATGTCACGCACGGGGGAGTGCGTGATGACCTCTCCCTCGGTGAGCGCCTGGATGGGCGAGAAGTCGACGTCGTCGTAGCTCACTTCTTCTTCTTTCCGTCGTAGTGCGGGTTCTCCCAGATGACGGATCCGCCCTGGCCGAGACCGACGCACATCGCCGTCAGGCCGTAGCGCACGTCGGGGCGCTCGGCGAACTGCGCCGCGAGCTGGATCATGAGGCGGACGCCGGATGCGGCCAGCGGGTGGCCCACGGCGATCGCGCCGCCCCACGGGTTCACGCGGGGGTCTTCGTCGTCGATGCCGAAGTGGTCGAGCAGGGAGATGACCTGGATGGCGAACGCCTCGTTGAGCTCGAAGAGTCCGATGTCGGAGATGTCGAGACCGGCCTTCTTGAGCGCCTTCTCGGTCGACGGGATCGGGCCGATGCCCATGATCTCGGGCTGCACGCCGGCGAAGGCGAACGAGACCATGCGCATCTTGGGCGCGAGTCCGAGCTCCTTGACGGCGCCGCCGCCGGCGAGCAGCGACATCGTCGCGCCGTCGGTGAGCGGCGAGGACGTCCCTGCGGTCACGCGACCGTGCGGACGGAACGGCGTCTTGAGGCCGGCGAGGTCCTCCATCGTGGTCTGCGGACGGCGGCCCTCGTCCTCGGTGGCCAGACCCCAGGCGCCGTCGGCGCCCTTGATCGCGACCGACACGAGGTCCGGCTGGATCTTGCCGGCGTCGTAGGCGGCCTGCACTTTCTGCTGGCTGCGCATTCCGTAGCGGTCGGAGCGCTCCTTGGTGAGGTGCGGGAAGCGGTCGAAGATGCGCTCCGCGGTGACGCCCATGTTGAGAGCGCCCGGGTCGACCATCTTCTCCGCCACGAAGCGCGGGTTGGGGTCGGCGTTCGCGCCGATCGGGTGGTGGCCCATGTGCTCGACGCCGCCCGCGAGGGCGAGGTCGTACATGCCCACGCCGATCGAAGCGCCCATGGTGGTCACGCTCGTCATCGCGCCGGCGCACATGCGCTCGACCGCGAGTCCGGGGACGGTCTGAGGCAGTCCGGCGAGGATCGCCACCGACCGTCCGAGGGTGAGCCCCTGGTCGCCGGTCTGGCTCGTCGCGGCGATCGCGACATCGTCGATGCGGTCCGCCGGCACGGCCGCGTTGCGCTCCATCAGGCCGATGGTCGCCTTGACGGCGAGGTCATCCGCGCGGGTGTTCCAGTACATGCCC
The DNA here is from genome assembly GCF_032364335.1 of Microbacterium meiriae. NCBI lineage: Bacteria > Bacillati > Actinomycetota > Actinomycetes > Micrococcales > Microbacteriaceae > Microbacterium > Microbacterium meiriae. The sequence continues at coordinate 1,891,577 of NZ_CP133984.1, read as the reverse complement.
TTTTCGCCGGCGCGCCCGAAGGGGGTGCGCACTCCATCGACGAAGAAGACGTCCGAGATCTCGGCCACTCTGCCTCCAAGTTAGTGCGGTGGCCTCAGTCTATGAACGGCCGGAAACCGGGAGGAATCGGTTGGATCGAACCTACGAAGCGGTCGCGGACGTGGTGTCGGGCGATTGCGTCGCCTCTACAAAGGCGTCGGCGATCTTCTGTGCAGTCTGTTCAACCTGCCAGGGGCGTGCCCCGAGTGCGGAGAGGGCGGCGCCGATCTCTTCCGCGGTGGCGCCCGGGCCGTCCCACGCGACCCGGCGCAGGTACTCGGGCGTGAGGAGGTTCTCGGTGGGCATGCCCAGCTCCTCCGCGACCGCCTCGACGGCGGGACGGGCGGCCTTCAGGCGGGCGTCGGCCTCCGGGTTGCGGTCGCCCCAGGCGCGGGGCGGGGGGAGCGCATCGCTCGGCACGCGTTCGCGCGGCAGCGTCTCCGCGGCACGGCCGTCGACGATCGCCTGCCACCAGCGGTCGAGCTGGGTGCGGCTCGCGCGGCCCTGGAACTCCTTGACTCCCGCGAGGGCCTGCTTGGAGGCGGGGTTGGCGAGGACCGCGGCGACGAGGGAACGGTCGGGCACGAGGCGCCCGGGGGAGATGTCCTGCTGCTGCGCGTACATCTCGCGGGCCTCCCACAGGGCGCGGGCGACGGCGAGGTTGCGGGCACCACGGACCTGGTGGAGTCCGCTCAGTCGCCGCCAGGGGTCTTCGCGCGGGGCCTTCGGGGCGCGCGCCAGGGTGGCGGCGAACTCCTGAGCGGCGAAGGCGGTCTTGCCCTGTTCCTCGAGCTCGGCGACGAGCGCGTCGCGGACGTCGACGAGGTGCAGCACGTCGAGCGCGGCATAGTCCAGCCAGGAGTCGGGCAGCGGACGGGTCGACCAGTCGGCGGCCGAGTGCTCCTTCTTCAGGGTGATGCCGAGCGTGTCCTCGACGACGGCGGCCAGACCCACCCGGTCATGACCGAGCAGGCGGGAGGCGAGCTCGGTGTCGAAGATCTCCTTCGGCTCCAGGTGCAGCTCGCGCAGAGAGGGCAGGTCCTGGCTGGCGGCATGGAGCACCCACTCGACGTCGCCGATGGCCTCCTGCAGCGGGGCGAAGTCGCCGATCGCGGGCGGGTCGAACAGGAACACCCCGGCCTCGCGTCGGAAGACCTGCACCAGATAGGCCCGCTGCGAGTAGCGGAAGCCGGACGCCCGCTCGACATCGACGGCGACCGGGCCGGTGCCGGCCGCGAGCGCAGCACAGGCTGCACGGAACTCCTCGGTTTCGGAGATCACGGAGTATTCAGTCACGTACAGCCTTTCGCGCGCCGATCACGGCGATGCCCTCGGAACCCGGCGGAAGCCCCGCCAGCATTCCGACCAGCTCGGCCCATGCTTCGACGTGCGGTCGGAACGGGCCCTCCGGAGTCCAGGACGCCCGCAATTCTATCTGTGCGCCGTCTCCCTCGTCGGCGAGGCCGCCGAATCCCTTCGACAGCGTCTTCGTCGACGTGCCGGACGGCGAGTGGTAGATCGCCTCCCGGGAGTCCAGGGCGTCCACGAGCCACGACCAGGTGACGTCGGCGAGCAGCGGGTCCGTGCCGATCTCGGTCTCCAGCGGAGCCTGGGCGAAGATCACGATGCGCCAGGCGCCTCCCCAGGCATCCGGTTCCTCCGGATCGTGCAGCAGGATGAACCGTCCGGTCCCGTATATCGAGTCGCCGTCCTCACCCGGGCGGACGTCGGCGGAGAGCGCGATCGCGAAGGGCGCGAGGTTCTGCGGCGTGGGGATCTCGCGGACCGCGATGTCGTCGCGGAACGCGGTCGCGCGCAGTTCGGCGACGGCGGCGTCGAAGGGCGTCCCGGCCTCGGGGTGTGCGGTCACGGCAACAGGCTAGAGTCGGAAGGCGATGAAGAGTCTCAGGCACGCCGTTGCGATCGTTGTCCCCGCGCTCCTCGCCCTGGGCGCCACCGTCGGGATCCTCGTGATCGCGGTGGCACGCCGGGTCGTGACCCCGTTGCGAAGCCGCGTCCAGGACACGGAGATCCTCGCGATCGACACCGGGGCGCAGACCATCGAACTCCGCCGCACCCTCGACACCGAGCTGCCGGGGCGATACGGCCTCTTCACCACGGGCACGTACGGCTACGTCAAACTCGGGGCGGTTCTCAGCGCGGACAGCACGACGGTGCGGCGCAAGCTCCTCACGAAGATCGAACCCGGTGCCAGGGTGGACCGCGGCGCGTCCTTCAGCGGCAGCTACTACATGTCGCCGAGTGAGCTGCACCTGCGATGGGAGAACGTGCTCATCGGCTCGCCGACCGGGCCGTGCCCCGCGTGGTTCTTCCCGGGGGACTCCTCGACCTGGGTCATCCAGGTGCACGGTCGCGGCACAACCCGCGCCGAGTGCCTCCGTGCTGTGCCGGTGATGCACGCGGCGGGGCTGCCCACGCTCGTCGTGTCGTACCGCAACGACGGCGAGGCGCCGCGGACCAAGGCGGGCGCCTATGCGCTCGGCGCATCCGAGTGGCGCGATGTCGACGCCGGGATCGCCTATGCGCTGCGTCACGGCGCCGAGCGGATCGTGCTGATGGGCTGGTCCATGGGCGGGGCGGTGTCCTTGCAGGCTGCGGTCAACTCCGGCCATCGGGATCGCATCGCTGGCATCATCCTGGAGTCGCCGGTCGTCGACTGGCGCACGGTCCTCCGTTTCCAGGCTCAGGTCGCCCGGGTGCGCGCACCGCTGCCCGCGCTGGCGATGGGAGCGCTGCAGCTGCCGCTCACGGCGAAGCTCAGCGGTGCGGACGAGCCCATCCTGTTCGACCGTCTGGACATGGTTGCTCGGGCTGATGAGCTACGGGCGCCGATTCTCATCCTGCACAGCGACGACGACGGCTTCGTCCCGGCGGATGCCTCGCACGCACTGCAGGAGGCGCGGCCGGACCTGGTCACCATGCCGCGCTTCACCGTCGCCCGGCACACCAAGCTCTGGAACTACGACGAGAAGGGCTGGACCACGGCCATCTCGGAATGGCTCGCGGCACAGGGGCTCAGCGCTTCTGCCTGACCTGGTTCTTGGCCCGCATCAGCATGCCGGTCATGCCGCCGATCCGCAGCGGTGACACGGCCTTGGTGAGCCCGATCGACTGCGGGTAGTCCTCGGGGATCGCCAGCACCTCGTCCGCTGTCAGCCCGGTGAGGCCCTGGACGAGGATGCTCGCGAAGCCCCGGGTCGTCGGCGCCTCCTCAGGGGCCGTGGCGTGCATGGTCACGACGTCGTCGTGGACCTCGACGTAGATGTAGACCGGCGACTGGCATTCCGCGACGCGCTCGCCCATCTCCGGATGCGCCGCGACCTCATCGGAGACGGCGGGCAGCTCGTCGGCGTACTCCAGGAGCAGCAGCAGGCGGTCCGATTCCGGGGTCTCCAGGAATCCGTCGCGGATCTCGGCGAGGGTCTCGGGCAGGGCGGAGGCGTTCATCCCCGCCATTCTCCCACCTCAGACGGTGCCGGGCTCCGTGCCCGTGACGATCGGGACGCGCACCGCGCTGCCCCACTCCGTCCACGAGCCGTCGTAGTTGCGGACGTTCTCGAAGCCGAGGAGGTGCTTGAGCACGAACCACGTGTGGCTCGAGCGCTCCCCGATGCGGCAGTAGGCCACGACGTCGTCACCGTCCTGCAGCCCGGCGCCGTCCCGGTAGATGGCGTCGAGATCGGCGCGGCTCTTGAAGCCGCCGTCCTCGGCGACCGCCTTCGCCCACGGCACGCTCTGCGCGGTGGGGATGTGGCCGGCTCGCAGAGTCCCCTCCTCCGGGTAGGCGGGAGCGGTGGTCCGCTCTCCGCTGTACTCCTCCGGGGAACGGACGTCGATGAGCGGGTTGCCGAGGTGCGCGAGCACGTCCTCCTTGTACGCGCGGATGGCCGTGTCGTCCCGCTCCACCACCGGGTACTCCGTGGCGGGACGGTTCGTCGCCTCGCGAGTCAGCTCGCGGCCCTCCGCGATCCAGCGATCACGGCCGCCGTCGAGGAGGCGGACGTCCTCGTGACCGAAGAGCGAGAACACCCACAGCGCGTACGCCGCCCACCAGTTGTTCTTGTCGCCGTAGATCACGACCGTGTCGTCGCGGGCGACGCCCTTGCGGCTCAGCAGCTCGGCGAAGCCCTCGCCGTCGACGTAGTCCCGCACGACCGGGTCGTTGAGCTCCGTGTGCCAGTCCACCTTCACCGCTCCGGGAATGTGGCCCGTCTCGTAGAGGAGCACGTCCTCGTCCGACTCGACGACCACGAGGCCGGGCTCTCCCAGGTGGGCGGCGAGCCACTCGGTCGTCACCAGGCGGCCGGGCTCGGCGTACTCGGCGAACTTGGGGGAGGAGGAGTCGAACTCGATGGCCATGGGGTCTCCGTAGCGGTGAGCGGGCGAGCGGGCGGTGCGGACGGCGTAGTGTGGATCCGTCCCTTCGACGATAGATCCTCCGCGCGCCCCCGGGACCCGATCCGTAAGACTTCGACACAGGCCCTTGCCTGATTCAGGACCGTGATGACCGACCCGACCACCCGCACCGGAACCGTCCACCTCACCGAGCGCACGCCGACGGTCAGCGGACCCGAGATGCTCGCGAGCCTGGTGCCGCCGCCGCAGTTCGACGACGCCACGTTCGACAGCTACCGGGCGGATCCCGCCTACCCGTCGCAGGAGGAGGCGAAGCAGACGTTGCTGCGTTTCGCCGGACGCGGTGCTCCCGTCAAGCGGGGCGGTCTGTTCAGTCGGGCGAAGAAGGAGCCGGAACTGAAGCCCGGGGTCTACCTCGACGGCGGCTTCGGCGTGGGCAAGACCCACCTGCTCGCGTCGATCTATCACGCGATGCCCGCCCGGCGGAAGTACTTCGGCTCGTTCATCGAGTACACCGCTCTGGTGGGGGCACTCGGCTACAAGAACACCGTGGACCTCCTCAAAGGCGCCGATCTGCTCTGTATCGACGAGTTCGAGCTCGACGATCCGGGCGACACGATGGTCATGACGCGCCTTCTGGGTGAACTCGTGCCCACCGGCACCCGGCTCGCGGCCACCTCGAACACGCCGCCGAACGCGCTCGGCGAGGGACGCTTCGCCGCGCAGGACTTCCTCCGCGAGATCCACGCGATGTCGGACAGCTTCCAGACGCTGCGCATCGACGGCGTCGACTTCCGGCAGCGGGCGATCGACGGTCACGCCGTGGCGCTGGAGGACGCGGCGTACGAGGCCGCGGTCGAGGCGGCCTCAGCGGACGGCGCTGTGTCGGACGATGCGTTCGACGACCTCATCCGGCATCTCGCCCAGGTGCACCCCTCGCGCTACATCAGGCTCATCGACGGGCTGCACCGCGTGGGGCTGCGCGGCGTGCGCCAGCTCACCGACCAGTCGGAGGCGTTGCGGTTCGTGGCCTTCGTCGACCGGGTCTACGACGCGCAGATCCCGATCCTCGCGACGGGTGTCGGGCTCGACGCCGTGTTCTCCGACGAGATGCTCGCCGGCGGCTACCGCAAGAAGTACCTGCGCGCCATCTCCCGGCTGAACGCGCTCACGCATTCTGCGTAAGCCTGCAGGCCTGCGTAACGCGATGTTCACACCCGGAGTCGTGCTGTAACAGCGGAGAAACAAACCTCACGCATGGGCGAAATCGCCCATGGTCACACTGAAGCTCTCAATTACTTCGGATGTGAGGTTTTCCTATGGATGCTCCCGGCAACATCTCGTGGGCGATCACCGCGACGGCACTGGTGCTGCTCATGACGCCCGGCGTCGCCTTCTTCTACGGCGGTCTCGTCAAGGCGAAGAGCGTCGTCAGCATGATGATGATGAGCTTCGGCTCGATCGGACTCGTCGCCGTGCTGTGGATTCTCTTCGGCTTCTCCATGAGCGCCGTCGACAGCCCCACGGCCTTCGCGGGCAACCCGTTCGCGGACATCGGCCTGTCCAGCCTCGCCTCGGGTGAGGGCTCGAACGTCGCCCTGCTCAGCGTCGCGTACGGCGCCACCTTCGCGATCATCACCGTCGCCCTGATCTCCGGGGCGATCGCCGATCGGGCGAAGTTCGGCAGCTGGCTGATCTTCGCCGGCGTCTTCGCCACGGTCGGCTACTTCCCGGTCGCGGCCTGGGTCTGGGGCGGCGGTTGGATCATGAACCTCGGCACGACCCTGTTCGGCGAGGACAGCGGCATCGGCGTGATCGACTATGCGGGCGGCACGGCGGTGCACATCAACGCGGGTGCCGCGGCACTGGCCCTCGCCCTCGTGCTCGGCAAGCGCATCGGCTTCCAGAAGGGCATCCTCAAGCCGCACAACGTGCCGCTGACGCTGCTCGGCGCCGCGCTGCTGTGGTTCGGCTGGTTCGGCTTCAACGCCGGTGCGGAGTGGCTCGCCGAGGACATGGGCGGCGTCGGCCTCATCGGCCTGAACACGCTCGGTGCGACCGCGGCCGCGATCCTCGGCTGGATCCTCATCGAGCGCATCAAGGACGGCAAGCCCACGTCCGTCGGCGCCGCCTCTGGCGCGGTGGCGGGTCTCGTGGCGATCACCCCTGCATGCGCCAACCTCACCCCCGGATGGTCCCTCCTGCTCGGCGCGGTGGCCGGCATCGTCTGCGCCCTCGCGGTGGAGCTGAAGTTCCGCCTCGGCTTCGACGACTCGCTCGACGTGGTCGGCATCCACCTCGTCGGCGGACTCATCGGCACCGTGTACCTCGGCTTCTTCGCCACCGGCACCGGCCTCTTCGTCGGTGGCGACGCCCGTCAGCTCGCCGTGCAGGTGATCGCCGCCGCCGGCGTGCTGATCTACTCCTTCGTGGTCGCGTGGGTCATCGGCTTCGTGATCCAGAAGACGATCGGGTTCCGCATCACGAACGAGGACGAGATCGCCGGTGTCGACCAGGTCGTGCACGGCGAGGAGGGCTACGCTCTCGCGAACGCGTGACGACGGTTAGGGTGACCGTGTGGGCACGACCAGCAACGGCATCCTGAAGGCACTCGCGGACCTGCTGCGCCGAGCAGTGGGCTCCCCCCGGGCGCCGCGGACCTCTCCCGGTCCGCGGCGCCCGGACGCGCGTCTGCGGACGGCCGAGGAGCGCGAGCGGCGATCCGCGAAAACGCCGGACGCCGGAGTCGAGCCGGGGCAGGTCCGCGGTACCGAGACCGTGCGGCTCGACCCCGGGCGTATGCCGGCCGTCCGCGTGGCCTACGCGCCGCACCGGGACGGCGCTCCCGACGCCGGCGAGGTCGTCTGGACCTGGGTGCCGTACGAGGAGAACGACGGCCGAGGCAAGGACCGGCCGGTGCTGGTGATCGGGCGGCAGTCCTCCGAGCGGGTCTACGCGGTACGGATGACCAGCAGGCCCCACGACGGCGAGCGCGACTACCTCTCGATCGGGAGCGGCGAGTGGGACGGGCAGGGCCGCGAATCGTGGGTGGACATCGAACAGCTCTACAGCGTCCATGAGCGTGGTCTGCGCCGTGAGGCGGCGGCCCTGGATCGTGGCCGGTACGCACGGGTCGCGGCAGCGCTCCAGCGGCGGTACGGATGGGCGCAGAGCTGACCCGGCAGCCGCACTCCCATCCGATGGGCGCAGGGCTCCGAACCTTCTGATGAGTCGCCGCCGGCGGCACCCAAGGAGGAATCATGCGTTTCATCCCGACCAAGGTCCACGGAATTCTCGACTACGTCGTCGGGATCGCTCTGATCGCCGCGCCCTGGCTGTTCGGCTTCGCCGGTATGGGCGGAGCCCCGGTCGTCATCCCGATCGTGCTCGGCGTGGGCCTCATCGTCTACAGCCTCTTCACGAAGTACGAGTGGGGTCCGTTCGGTCTGATCCCCATGCCCGTGCACCTCGTCTTCGGCATCGTCGCCAGCCTCTTCCTCGCGCTGTCGCCGTGGCTGTTCGGGTTCGCAGGCGAGGCGCTGAACGTCTGGCTGCCGCACGTCGTGGTGGGTGCTGCCGTCATCGTCGTCGTGCTGTTCTCGCAGCCGCAGCCGCAGAGCACCCGCGGACGGGCTGCGACCGCCTGACCCGCACACGACGAGGGGCGACCGGATATCGATCCGGTCGCCCCTCGTCGTCCGCGCGGACTAGGCCTCGTCGTCGGACTCGGCCTGATGCTCCTGCTGCTGCTCGGTGTCGACCTGTGCGGGAGGCAGGTCCTGCAGGAACTGGCGGTCGCTGTTCGGGTCGCCGCTCCCGTCTCCGGCGAGCGGATCCTGCGCGCTGACGTCGTCGGCGGGGATGTTCTCTCGTCCGTTCATGTCCGGTCCTCTCACGCGGGGCGCCGGGTGCGCCCGTTCACAGGCGAGTCTGCCTCCTGCCGGCGCAGCGGGGGATCCCCTGGTGCGATCCTGTGTGCAGTGATAGGCGCGTTCACCCTCGGAGCGCGGCGCTGAGCCAGCGCGCGTATTGATGCCAGGGGTCGCCGTGCCGCTGCAGCGCCGCGATGTGGGCGCGGATCTCCGGTGTCAGGGTGAACCACTCGCCGCCTTCGCGGGCGGAGGCGAACTCGCGATGACGCTGCTGCTCGCGCACCCTGTCGCCCCGTTCGAAGGCGAGGAGCTCGTCGTGACGGATGCTCGCGAGACGGCGCCGCGGCTGTCTGCTCGTGCCGATCTTCACGCGGTTGTCGTAGCGGAGGTAGTACACGACGTCGATCCGCGGGAACGGCAGATCGGGGTCGGGGGAGTCCCCGTAGCGCCAGCCGCAGAGCGCGCAGTGCCACGCGTCGTCCGTTCGCAGCCCAGCGAGACCACCGCAGAGGGGACAGGGTCCGGGGAGAAGTCGGGGTTTCGGCACCCGGGCAGGCTACGTCCGCCCTCAGACATCGGCCGCCACCTGCCAGCACTCGGCGCTCCTGTCAACCACTGCCGCCGGGCGTCGTCCCTTGCCAGACTCGGCCTATGGTCTTCATCGGATTCCACGCCTCCCATGAGCAGATCCCACCCAGCGCGCTGCTGGACGCGGTCGTCAGCGCGGAGTGGGCCGGCTTCGACGGAGCGATGTGCTCCGACCACCTGGCCCCGTGGCTCCCCGATCAGGGGGAGTCGGGATTCGCGTTCAGCTGGATCGCTGCGGCGCTGGCCCGTACGAGATTCCCCATCGGCATGGTCAACGCGCCAGGACAGCGGTACCACCCCGCGATCGTCGCGCAGGCCTTCGGAACGCTGGAGGAGATGTTCCCCGGACGGTTCTGGGCCGCGCTCGGCAGCGGCGAGGCGATGAACGAGCACGTGACCGGCGACGTCTGGCCGGCCAAGGACGTCCGCAACGCGCGGCTGCACGAGAGCGTGGATGTGATCCGACGGCTGCTCGCCGGCGAGGAGGTCGATCACGACGGTCTCGTGCGCGTGCACCGCGCCCGCGTCTGGACCCGGCCGGCGCAGCCGCCGCCGCTCTTCGCCACCGCCGTCAGTCCGGAGACGGCGGAGTGGGCGGCCGGCTGGGCGGACGGCCTCGCGACGGTCGCCCAGGAGCCGTCCGCGCTGCGGAGGGTGGTGGAGGCCTACCGCTCGGCCGGGGGAGAAGGGCCGTGCATCCTGCAGACGCACGTGAGCTGGGGCGCCGACGACGCCGAGGCGTACGCGATCGCGAAGGAGCAGTGGCGACAGGGCGTCGTCACGCCGCCGCTCGCGTGGAACATCGAGCAGCCGGAGGACTTCGATGACGCGGTGGGCGAGGTCGATGAAGCAAGGCTGCGCGCGGCCGTCCTCGTCGACCACGACGCCCGGTCGCTCGCGGGACGGTTGGCGGAGCTCGTCGACATCGGCTTCGACCGGATCTACCTGCATCACGTCGGACGAGAGCAGACCCGGTTCCTGAAGGCGGCCGCCGCCGAGATCCTGCCCGCTCTGAGGGAGCGCACATGAAGATCACCGATACGAGCGACCTCTGGTGGAAGACGGCCGTCGTCTACTGCCTCGATGTGGAGACCTTCCTGGACTCGAATGGCGACGGCGTCGGCGACCTCCGCGGCCTCGCGCAGCGGATCGACTACCTCTCACAGCTGGGCGTGACGTGCCTGTGGCTCATGCCCTTCTACCCTTCGCCGGACCTCGACGACGGGTACGACGTCAGCGACTTCTACGGCGTGGACCCGCGTCTCGGCACCCACGGCGACCTCGTGGAGGTGATCCGCACGGCCCGTGACCGCGGCCTCCGCGTGATCGTCGACCTCGTCGTCAATCACACCTCGGACCGTCATCCGTGGTTCCGCGCGGCGCTCCGCAGCGTCGACTCGCCCTATCGCGATTACTACGTGTGGCGCGACGACGCGCCTCCGAAGGGACAGAAGAACCCGGTCTTCCCCGGGCAGGCCGACGGGATCTGGACCAAGGACGAGAAGTCCGGGCAGTGGTACCAGCACAGCTTCTACGAGCACCAACCCGACCTCAACCTCGCCAACCCCGTGGTCCGGGACGAGATCGCGAAGGTCATCGGGTTCTGGCTGCAGCTCGGCGTCTCGGGCTTCCGGGTGGATGCCGTGCCGTTCCTCCTCGAGGTTCCGAAGACGGCGGACATCCCCGATCCGCACGAGCTGCTGCGCGACATGCGGCGTTTCCTGCAGCGTCGTTCCAGCGAGGCGATCCTGCTCGGCGAGGTCAATCTGCCGTACGAGGAACAGTGCGCGTACTTCGGCGGCACCGACGGCGACGAGCTGACCATGCAGTTCGACTTTGTGGCGATGCAGTCGCTGTATCTGTCCCTCGCCCGTCGTGATCCCGCGCCGCTCGTCGCCGCACTCTCCGCGCGCCCGGTCCTCGGACCGGAGGTGCAATGGGCGAACTTCCTCCGGAACCACGATGAGCTCACCCTCGACAAGCTGACCGACGCCGAGCGTCAGGAGGTCTTCGAGGCGTTCGCGCCGGACGAGCGGCAGCGCGTGTTCGGCCGCGGGATCACGCGGCGCCTGCCGCCGATGCTGGAAGGCGACCCGCGGAGGATCCGGATGGCGTACAGCCTGCTCTTCACGCTCCCCGGCACCCCCGTTCTGTTCTACGGCGAAGAGATCGGAATGGGCGAGAACATCGCCGTCGAGGGTCGGCAGGCCGTGCGCACGCCGATGCAGTGGTCGGCGGATCGCAACGGGGGCTTCTCCGACGCACGCCCCTCTCGGCTCGTCGCGCCGCCGCCGACCGACGGGTATGCGCCCACGCACGTGAATGCCGCCGCCCAGCTCGAGGACCATGGCTCGCTGCTGCACTTCCTCCGCGAACTGACCGCGCTCTACCGGGTATCGCCCGAGCTCGGGTGGGGGTCGTTCACCGTCATCGAGCAGCCGCAGGACGCCCTGCTGGTGCACTCCCTGGAGGCCGATGTGGGGCGCACGATCGCCGTGCACAACTTCGCGGAACGTCCGGCGACGACGCGGTTCCGCCTGGGGGAGGAGCCCGCGGGCACGACCCTGGTCGACCTTCTCGACGCGCGGCGCGTGCCCCTGGACGACGACGGAGAGGTGGAGCTGGAGCTTCCGGCCTACGGCTACCGGTGGCTGCGGGTCTCCCGCCCGGGAGACGGCAGGATCCTGTGACGGGCGGAAACGCCGAAGGCCCCGGATGACCGGGGCCTTCGGAGGGGATTCGGTGGGCGATACCGGACTCGAACCGATGACCTCTTCCGTGTGAAGGAAGCGCGCTACCAACTGCGCCAATCGCCCATACCCGTGGGGTACGTCAACCGATACTACCCGACCGTCAGGCGCTCCGATGACCAGTCCGGGAGACACGCGCGAGATTCGCTGCGGGTTTGGCGGAGCGCCGATCATCGGCTAATGTTTCATAAGTGCCCGGGACAACCGGGAACAAAATGCGGATGTAGCGCAGTTGGTAGCGCACAACCTTGCCAAGGTTGGGGTCGCGAGTTCGAGTCTCGTCATCCGCTCGAGTGCAGTAGATCTTCTCGAAGATCGGCGGCACGTGGGGTCAATCCACACGGTGGCGTGGCCGAGCGGCTAGGCACCGGCCTGCAAAGCCGTTTACACGGGTTCGAATCCCGTCGCCACCTCACGGGAAAACTGAATAGCCCCAACGGGCGCGATTGGCGCAGCGGTAGCGCGCTTCCCTGACACGGAAGAGGTCACTGGTTCGATCCCAGTATCGCGCACCACCTGAAACCCCCGGTTCGCCGGGGGTTTTTTGTTGCGTCCAGCTCTCCTCCCTGCGCGCGAGGTCGCATATCCGCGCGAGGTCGCAGCCCGATCGCGGAGCTCCGCGACCTCGGTGCGAATCTGCGTGTCGGTGCCGTCGAGATCGAGTTCGAAGATGTGTTCGAATATCGATATCCTGGACGTGGCCGGAGGAAGGAGCCGGTGTGGGGAACTCGGGTCGCGCGCTCTCTGCGTACAACGACATGCGGTCGCAGCATCAGGCCATCGAGGCCGCCGCGCGCCGGGGCCCCCTGCAGTCCCTGTCCGATCGCGAGCTCGCCTTGCGGGAGTCCGCCGTCACCGTCTATCCGCACGCGCTCCAGCGGCGGGTGCGGGCGTGGGTGCGGTTCGGTCCGGAGGCGATCCGCGTGGAGGCGAAGGTCGTCCGCTCCACCCCGCTCGCAGCGGGCATCGAGTTCCGTGCCGGTGACCGCACGTACCGCTGCTGGGTCTGGGGGAACGCCGTGCAACCCGTGGACGGGTGACCGGGCCGCGGACACCGCTCGCACTCCGGCTGCACGCCGGACGCGACAGACGGGACGCCCCCTCCGTCATGCGAGGAGGGGACGTCCCGGCCGGGTGGGGTGAGCGTCAGACGCGCGCCGTGCCCGCGCCGTTCTGCGGGACGCGCGGCTCTCGACTGACGAAGATGCCCAGCAGCACCATGCCGATCGCGAGACCGAGGTGGAGCCAGTTGTCGGCGTTGTTCACCGGCAGGAAGTTCAGCTGCTCGTTGCCGACCGCGATGAGGCCGTACAGCCAGACGACGAGGTACGCGAGCCCGCCGATGATGAGGTAGAGACGGGACGCGCGCGGCGACGCGGCGAGCGCGATGCCCGCGACCGCGAACAGCAGGTGCACGACGTTGTGCAGCACGGACACCTGGAACACGCCGAGGAGCAGGGCCTCGGACGCTGCTCCGGCGCCGTGCAGGTGCTCGGCCGAGTGGGTGACGCCCGGGATGAAACCGGCGATGCCCACGATGAGGAAGACGATGCCGATGATCAGCGCCGTCTTCTGGATCGGTGTGCCGGCGTAGCGGGTGGTGCGGGTGGTGTCGCTCATGATCCCCTCCAGGGTGTGGTGCGGTTGCCCGACCGTAGGACTTCCTGTGCGCGCGCTGAGAGGGCATTGACGCATCAGGAGTCACGCGGTAACTTCATGCGCCCGTTCCCGGACGCCGCTGCGACGTGGGCGAGAACCGCGGATTGTCAATCCCCCTCGGCAGGAGGGGACCGCTTCGTACGCTCAGGCCATGACCGATGCCGCTCTGGACCGCACCTGCGGCCTCGCCTCGACATCCGATCGCGACGCCGCGACCGGATTGCGACGCATCGACCATCTGGCGCAACTGGCCGCCGTCGTCCGCGCGTGCCCGGATCTGCACGTCCGCTACTCGGAAGGTCCCGACGCGGATGCCCGTCGTTCCAGCGTCGATACGGAGAGCGGCCTCGAGCTGCCCGGCCTCTCCGTCAACCCGCTGGACGCCGAACGCTGGTGGACGCGTCCGCTGGAGGACTGGCTCGCGCGCCAGCTCTGTCAGTACCGACACCTCGCCGAGAAGGACCCGCAGCGCATCGCCTGGATCCTCCGTGGCGAGCACTGCGGCCGGGGGCCCGACTGCGAGCCGCTGCTGCGAGAGGTGGAGCCCATCGCCGTCATCGGCGAACACGTCCTGCTCGAGGCCAGGGAACGGTACGAGCGCAATTTCGATGCGGGGCGCGGACCCGCCGACGACGAGGAGGACCGGGAATGAGCAGAGGGCGGCAGTGGACGGAGGTGGTTCCCGGCTTCTTCGGCATCAGTGTGGCGGACGTGAACTGCTACCTCGTGCAGACCGCGGACGGGCTCACGCTGTTCGACGCGGGACTGCCGCGCAGCAGGGGCGTGCTCCTCGACGTGCTCGGCCATCTGGGAGCGGAGGCGGCCGACATCGACGCCGTCGTCCTGACGCACGGTCACTTCGACCATGTGGGTGTGGCCCGCGGACTTCGCGAGGAGGGCGTCTCGGTGTTCGTCCACCCGCGCGATGCGGAGCTCGCCCGGCACCCGTACCGTTACCGTCCGGCTTCACCTCGCGTCCCCTACGTGCTCACGCATCCGCGGGGGATCCCGACCATCACGCGCATGGCTCTCGCCGGAGCGCTGAACGTCCGCGGCGTCGAGGCGCAACCGCGGGTGACGCACGGACACCCGATCGATGCGCCGGGCACGCCGCTCGCCCTGTGGACCCCGGGGCACACGGCGGGGCACTGCGCCTACTTCTTCGAAGAGGCCGGCGTGCTCATCGCCGGCGACGCCCTGGTCACGCTCGACCCGTACACCGGCGAGACCGGCCCGCAGATCGTGGCGCGGGCGGCGACGGCCGACACCGCCGAGGCCATGGAGTCCCTGGACACGCTCGACGAGACCGGCGCACGCGTCGTCCTCACGGGGCACGGGGCCGCGGTGCTCGACGGCGTGGGGCCCGCGGTCGCTGCGGCACGGCGCCGCGGACCCCACTGACCGTCTCAGTCGAGCAGCGTCTCGCCGATGTAGCCCTTCTCCGTACAGCCCGGAGGGATGGCGAACACGGCGGAACCGACAGGGACGGTCCACTCGTTGAGCAGGTCGAGCTCGTCGAGCCGTTGCTGCATGGGGACGAACTGCCGCGCGACGTCGGCCTGGAACGCGGCGAAGAGGAGCCCTGATTCGGAGACCCCGCTTCCGCCCGGCCGTTCGTCGTAGTTGTACGCCCGGCGGAAGATGCGCTCCGCGCCGTCGCCGCGGGCCCGCCGGATATGCGCGAAGGCCGGGATGACGGGGAACCCGATGGCCGTCGTCGCGTCGAAATCCGGCTCGTCGAACTCCGACGTCCCCGTGAGCGGCGCACCGTCGCGGAGCGTCCGCCCCACCGAGGCCTCGCGGCCCCCGCGATCCAGGCGGTCCCAGGCGTCGAGGTCCATGCGGATGCGGCGCAGGACCATGCCCGTGCCGGCGGCGAGCCAGCCGTCGTCACTCCAGACCACGCGCTCGAAGTCCTCAGTGCCCGGCTGCGGGTTGCTCGTGCCATCGACTTGACCGAAGAGGTTGCGCATGGTCGTCCCCGGTCGCTCGGTGCCGTGTGCGCGGCGGAAGCCCTGCTGGATCCACCGGACGGTCGCGAAGCCGCGCGCGTCCTTCAGGAGCATGCGCTGCGCGTGCGCGACGGTCAGGGGGTCGTCAGCGGCGATCTGGAGGAGCAGGTCTCCGTCCGAGAACTCCGGCTGTAGGCGGTCCACCCGGAAGGCGGGAAGCGGCGCGAGCCACGAGGGGGTGCTGCCGCCGGCCCGTGCCACGAGCGTCGGACCGAAGCCGAATGTGATCGTCAACCGGGCCGGGGCGACGGCGAGCTCCGGCTCCGAGTCCGCGAGCGCCGACCGTCCCTGGGCGAGCCTCGCCGCATCGTCCGTGAGGATCCGTAGGAGCCGGCGGAGCGCGTCGCGGTCGACCTCCGGGCGCAGATCGAGCGCCACGAACGAGCCGTGCGCCTGCGCCGCGGTGTCGATCCCGGCCTGATGGACGCCGTGGAACGGGACAGTGAGGGAGCCGTTGAGCGGTGCGGGGGCCGCGGGAGCCTCCGTGTCCGCTCGCGTGAGGGCGAGATCCGCCCCGACCGCGACGGCGGCCCCGACACCGGCGACAGCCCCTCCGAGGAGGAACTGCCGCCGGGTCGAGCCGGTGCGGCCGGCGCGCGCGCCCGAGACGCGCGCGGACATCAGTGGTCCATGCCCTCGTGGTCGTCGTCGGCGCCGTCGTAGTTCTCGTTCGCGCCGGAGTAGTCCTTCACCGGCGCGGCGAACTCGAACGTGGAGTCGTCCGACAGGGTGACGGTGAACGCGACCTCGTCACCGGCTTTCAGAGGCTCGGGGAGGTCCATCATCATGATGTGATTCCCCCCGGGCTCGAGGGCGAGGGTGCCGCCGGCGGGGACGACGAAGCCCCCGGCGATCTCCCGCATGACCATCTCCCCGGCCTCGTTCTCCACGGTCTCGTGCAGTTCGATCATCGGCGAGGCGGCGGAGGTGACCGACGTCACCGTCACGTCCGCCGCGCCCTCGTTGACGAGTACGCCGAAGCCCGCGGACATGCCGTCATCGGCCGACTTGACCCAGGCGTCGTCGATCCGGAGGACCTCACCGGCGGGGGCGCTGGTCGGCGTCTCGGCTGTGGGCGCGGTGCACCCGGTGAGCGCGACGAGCGAGAGGACGATCGCCGCGCCGAGGCGGGGAAGAGAAGTGCGAGTGTTCATGATGATGCCTTTCAGGAGTTCTCTGCCGTGTCGTCGCCGGATTCCGGCGGCACGGCGGCCGCGCGGTGGCGGCGGAGGATGAGGAGGAGAGTGAAAGCAGCGACGGCGAGTGCCGCGCCCGCCCCACCGACGAGCAGAACCCGGATCGGGTCGCCCGTCTCGTCTGCGTTCTGATCCGATGCGGTCGACGAGTCGTCCGGGGCGGAGGTGGTCGGCTCAGGGTTCTCTGTCGACTCCAGCGGGACGGCGTCGCCGACGGCGAAGGGGATGACCCCCGCGATCGGGTGCCCGTCCTCGGAGACGACCTGCCAGCGCACCTGGTACCCGCCGTCCGGCATGTCCGTCCTGAGAGCGGCCGTGACGTTCCGGCCACGCACCTCCACCTCGCCGGTCGCCCAGTCCTCGCCCTCCGCGTCGACGACGAGGACGACGGCCCCGGCGGTCGACTCGTCGAGGACGAGGAGCTCGCCCGAGAACGTCATGGTGACGCTCGAGGGCGCAGCATCGAGACGCTCCCCGTCGCCGGGGTCGCTCTCGAGGAGTTGGTCATGGGCGGTCGCCGGCGCTGCCGTCGCGAGGATCGCGACAGCCGCCAGCACCGCCCCGGCCGCGAATCTGCGGACAGGGGACATGGAAGAGCCTCTCTTCAGACGTCGCCGAGCGACGTGGGTACCTGCGTTCGGACGCGCGTCACCGGGACAGCGCGAGGACGCTCCGCACGGCGCGAAGCCGTGGGTGCGGATCAGAGCGCGGGAAGAGTGGGCGGTGCGCGCCCGAGAAGCGGGGTGAGGAGCCGAAGATCATGGGCCGTCCGGACGAGGAAGACCCCGGCCAGGCGGAACGGAGAGGTGGCGGAGCGCGGGGCGAGCGTCACATCCGCGCGCCGACGCACCCAGCGGATCAATCGGACGGCGAGATCGCGCACGGTGAGGAGCAGCCGCTCGCCGCGGTGGAGCGCCGTCACCGTGAGGAGGGCGGCGAGGGCGTGCCCGAGCCGCATCGAGGCGTCCGCAGTCGCGACGACCGCAGCGCCTTCGGCTGCGGGGAGCACGAGCGGTGCGCCGTGCACGTGCCGGATCGCCACGCCGGACGGAGTGACCGTGCCGAGCACGAAGAGCACGTGGAAGAGGAACTGGCTCACAGCCACCGAGAGGGTGAGCCGGGTGAGGGAGAGCTTCCGTCCGGCGAGCAGCACGCTCACCATGAAGGCGAACAGCCAGGGCACGAGGATGCCCAAGGGGCCCGGCATCTCTCCGCCGCCGCTCACGTGACCTGCGAGAGCCACGAAGATCGCGAGCGACGAGGTCGCGAAGCCCCGCACGACGGCGGGCTTGCGGGACGGGCTCACGGCCACCAGTCTGCCATGTGCCGGAGTCCGTGACGGGCCGGGGCGCGCGTCAGCCCCGTGGTGCTCCGGTGCGCTTCACGACGTCGTAGGCGGCGAGCGCAGCCTTGCGCGTCTCGCCGAGGTCGACGATCGGCTCAGTGGGGGCGTCCGCAGCCCAGCGCCCGATGTAGTGCCCCTCGCCGTCGAACTTCCTGGCCTGCAGCTCCGGGTTGAACACGCGGAAGTACGGGGCGGCGTCGGCGCCGGAACCCGCGACCCACTGCCAGTTGAACGGATTGCTCGCGTCATCGGCGTCCACCAACGTGTCCCAGAACCACTCCTCGCCGAGGCGCCAGTCGATGAGGAGGTTCTTGACGAGGAACGATGCCGTGACCATCCGCACCCGGTTGTGCATGTACCCGGTGTGCCAGAGCTCGCGCATGCCCGCGTCGACGAGGGGAACTCCGGTTTCGCCGTGCTGCCAGAGCTCCAGACGTGCGGGATCCAGCGGAGGCCACGGGAACGCGTCGAACTCCCGCCGCAGGTTCTTCGTCGCGAGGTCGGGGAAGTGGAACAGCGTGTGCCAGGCGAACTCGCGCCAGCCGAGCTCCGAGAGGAATCCGCCGGCCCCGTCGACGTCGATCGCCTCGTGCCACACGGTGAAGGGGCTGAGCTCGCCCCAGCGCAGACGCGGAGACAGCCGGGAAGTGGCACCGGCAGCCGGGGCGTCGCGAGCGTGGTCGTACGTGCGGATGTCGTCGGTGAGGAAGTGCCGCAGCCGGTGGCGCGCGGCGGGCTCCCCGGGCTCCCATGTCTCGCGGAGCCCGCCCGCCCAGTCCGGGGCGGTCGGTAGCAGCCCCCAGTCGCCCAGCGCATCGGAGGGCAGCCGCTTCCCGGCGCCGCGAAGCTCGCGGGGTTCGGGGAGCGGAGCGCGCGGGGCCGGAAGAGCCAGACAGGCCCGCCAGAACGGCGTGAAGACCGAATAGTGCGTGCCGCTCCCGGTGGTGACCGTCCACGGCTCGTGCAGGAGCGACCCGGCGAATGATCGCACCAGGAGCCCCTCGTCGCGCAGCGTCGTCTTCAGCCCGGCATCGATCTCGCGCCCGGCGGCGCTATAGCGGCGGTTCCAGAAGACCGCTCCGGCACCCGACTCGGCGACCAGCTCCCGCACGATCCGGTCGGCGGACCCGCGCCGCAGCACCAGCGTCGTCCCCTTCTCCTGCAGCCGCGCGGCGAGCGAGGACAGCGAATGGTGCAGCCACCAACGCGCGGCACCGCCCAGCCGACGGATGCCGGGGGACTCCTCATCGAGGACGAAGAGCGCGATGATCGGTTCGTCGCGGTCGACCGCGGCACGCAGCGCGGGGTTGTCGGCCAGGCGGAGATCGTCGCGGAACCAGACGATCGAGGGCGAGGTCATCGGGTCGCCCACAGGGCCCAGGCGATCAGCAGGGGCTGCAGGAACAGGCGGCCGAACCGCCGCCGGTCCGTGTCGAGACCCGGGGTCGATCGGCCGGTGCGCCACTGGTGCCAGTTGCCGGGGAACACCGCGGCGAAGAATCCCGCCGTCGCCCACCCCATCTTGCGGCGTTCCCGCGGCAGTGCCACCAGTCCCGCGGCGAGCGCGACCTCGGCCGCACCCGACACCAGAACGATCGTGTCCTTGTCCATCCGGGTGAAGCGGGTCGCCCAGTCGGGCACGACGACCCGGAACCCGCGTGTCTGAGTGAAGTGCAGCACGCCCATCGCGCCGAGGGCGAGAGCGAGGAGCCAGCGGGCGATCGTCCGTGTCATGCGCCCACGCTACCGTCCCCGTCGGACGCCGCGGCTGTCACACTGAGGCGATGACCGTGCTGCGCATCACCGTCCTCTTCCTCCTCGCCGCCATCGCCGAGATCGGCGGTGCCTGGCTCATCTGGCAGGCGGTGAAGGAGGACAGGGGGTGGCTGTTCGCCGTCCTCGGGGTGATGGCCCTCGGTGCCTACGGGTTCATCGCGGCGCTGCAGCCGGACGCGAACTTCGGCCGCGTCCTGGCCGCCTACGGCGGGATCTTCATCGCAGGCTCCCTCGCCTGGGGCATCATCGTCGACGGATTCCGCCCCACCTCGTGGGACGTCATCGGCTCCGTGGTGGCGCTGGCCGGGGCGGCGATCATCATCTTCGCGCCGACGGCCGCGGATCCGCTGTCGGAGACCGCCGCGTGACGGTCGGCGACCGGCGAGCGGACGAGTAGCCTAGATCCAGACCCAGATGGAGTGATCAGTGCCTGAAAACGCCCAGCCGACCGACGGCTTCGCCCTGTTCTCTGACCGAAACGTCGTCGCCATGCGCGTCGGCGGCGTCCTGAAGGACCTCGCTGCGACGGTCACCGACACCGACGACGTCGAGCCCGTCACGATCGACAGCCCCGACGGCCTGAACATCCTGCGTCACTCGACCGCACATGTGCTCGCGCAGGCGGTGCAGCGGATCAACCCGCAGGCGAACCTCGGCATCGGCCCGCCCATCACCGACGGTTTCTACTACGACTTCGGCGTCGACACCCCGTTCACGCCGGAGGACATGAAGGCGATCTCGAAGGAGATGCAGCGCATCGTCCGCGAGGGACAGCGCTTCGTCCGTCGTGTCGTGACCGACGAGGAGGCTCGTGCGGAGCTCGCGGACGAGCCGTTCAAGCTCGAGCTCATCGGGCTCAAGGGCCCGTCGACGGCCTCCGCGGGCGAGATCGCCGAGGGAGCATCCGTCGAGGTGGGCGAGGGTGAGCTCACGATCTACGACAACACAACCCGCGATGGCGAGGTCGTCTGGAAGGACCTCTGCCGCGGTCCGCACCTGCCCAACACGCGCATGATCGGCAATGGCTGGGACCTCACCCGCATCGCCGCCGCGTACTGGCGGGGGAGCGAGAAGAACCCGCAGCTCCAGCGCATCTACGGCACCGCATGGCCGACGAAGGACGAGCTGCGCGCCTACCAGGAGCGCATCGCCGAGGCCGAGCGTCGCGACCACCGCAAGCTCGGCGCCGAGATGGACCTGTTCTCGTTCCCGGACGAGATCGGCTCGGGACTGGCTGTGTTCCATCCCAAGGGCGGCATCATCCGCTACGAGATCGAGGAGAACCTGCGCAAGCACCTGCTGCGCAACGGCTACGACCTCGTCAACAGCCCGCACATCACGAAGAAGGATCTCTTCATGACGTCCGGGCACCTGCAGACCTATGCGGACGGCATGTTCCCCCCGATGCACCTCGACGAGGTCGTCGACGACGAGGGCAACGTCACCCGCCAGGGCCAGGACTACTACCTGAAGCCGATGAACTGCCCGTTCCACAACCTCATCTTCCGTTCGCGCGGGCGCTCCTACCGGGAGCTGCCGCTGCGTCTGGCCGAGTTCGGCACGGTCTACCGCTACGAGAAGTCCGGCACGCTGTCGGGGCTCACCCGCGTGCGCGGTCTGACCCAGGACGACGCGCACATCTACGTCGCCCAGGACCAGGTGAAGGAGGAGCTCACCACCAACCTGAACCTCGTGCTCGACCTGCTCCGCGACTACGGCCTCAACGACTTCTACCTCGAGCTCTCGACGAACGAGGAGGGCAACCCGAAGTTCCTCGGCGAGCCCGAGCAGTGGTCGACGGCGATCGACACGCTGCGCGAGGTCGCGATCGAGTCCGGTCTCGAGCTCGTGGCCGACCCGGGCGGCGCCGCCTTCTACGGCCCGAAGATCTCGGTGCAGGCCCGCGACGCCATCGGCCGCACCTGGCAGATGTCGACCATCCAGCTCGACTTCAACCAGCCCGACAGGTTCGAACTGGAGTACACCGGTCCCGACGGGCAGAAGCACCGGCCTGTGATGATCCACCGGGCGCTCCTCGGCTCCGTCGAGCGCTTCTTCGCGATCCTCCTCGAGCACTACGCCGGCGACTTCCCGCTCTGGCTCGCGCCCAGCCAGGTCGTGGGAGTGCCGGTGGCCGAGCAGTACGGCGACTACCTGGACGACGTCATCGCGCAGCTCCGGGCGGCGGGCGTGCGGGCCGACGTCGACCACTCCGACGACCGGATGCAGAAGAAGATCCGGAATCACACCACCGCGAAGGTGCCGCTGATCCTCATCGTGGGGGAGCAGGATCGTGCCGCGGGGACGGTGTCGTTCCGCTTCCGCGACGGCACGCAGGAGAACGGCGTGCCGGTCGCCGACGCGGTGCGCCGGATCAGCGCCGCCATCGCCTCGCACGCGCTGGTGTTGAAGGCGGGAGACCTCGCATGACGGACGGTGAGGCGGACCTCGAGGACGCCTCCCGTCTCGTCGGGGTGCCCGACGAGTTCCAGCGGCTGTGGACCCCGCACCGGATGGCGTACATCCAGGCCGGGCCGGAGCCGCTGCGCGAGGAATGCCCGTTTTGCGAGGCACCGAAGTACCCGGACGCCGAGCGGCTCATCGTGGCGCGCGGGGAGACCGCGTACGTGCTGCTGAACCTCTTCCCGTACAACTCTGGTCACCTGCTCGTCTGCCCGTACCGGCACATCGCCACCTACGACCAGGCGACGGCCGAGGAGGTCGCCGAGATCGGCGCTCTCACCCAGACCGCGATGCGCGTGCTCCGCGAGGTCTCCGGCTGCGACGGCTTCAACCTCGGCATGAACCAGGGAGCGGTGGCCGGAGCGGGCGTGGACGCGCATCTGCACCAGCACGTGGTGCCGCGGTGGCGCTCGGACGCGAACTTCTTCCCGATCATCGCCAAGACGAAGGCGCTCCCGCAGCTCCTCGGCGAGGTGCGGGAGGCCGTCGCCGAGGCGTGGCCCCCCGCCGACCGCTGAGCCGTCGCGTCGGGCTCGCAGTGTGTCGCTGAGCCCAGGAGTGGGTCGCTGAGCCTGTCGAAGCGCGGCCCGTGGGCCCTTCGACAGGCTCAGGGACCCAGTGTGGGCCCTTCGACAGGCTCAGGGACCCAGACCCGGGCGGACTCAGCGCACCTGGCGTGCGGTGAACTGCATCCGCGGGTTCGCGTAGAACTCCTGCGCTTCGACGAGCTGCAGCTCGCGCTCGCCCGAGTCGAGCGTGGCCTGCAGCAGGTCGTAGACGCTCGAGGCGGTGCGCTCCAGAGCGGTCTGCGCGCTGCCGGTGGCGACGTAGTGCGCGGTGAACAGCGCCGCCGTCACGTCGCCGGAGCCGTTCGCCTTCATCGGCAGGTGCGGGGTCTGCACGAGCCACGCGCCCGCGTCGTCCACGGCGAGCATCTCGATCGTGCCCTCTTCGCGGTCCGGCCGCTCGACGCTCGTGACGAGCACCGTGCGCGGTCCCATCGCCCGCGCGAGGTCGACCGACGCGAGGGTGGACTCGAGCGTGTCGGGCTCGGTCTCGGTGAGGAAGCCGAGCTCGAACTGGTTCGGCGTGATGATGTCGGCCACCGGCACCACGCGTTCGCGGAGCAGGATCGGGATGGCCGGAGCCACGAAGCAGCCGGACTTCGCGTTGCCCATGACCGGGTCGCACGCGTACAGCGCCGTGGGGTTCGCGGCCTTCACCCTGGCGACCGCGTCGATGATGACGTCGCCGATGCCCTCGCTGCCCTGGTAGCCGCTGAGCACGGCGTCGATGGAACCGAACACGCCGCGCTCCTCGATGCCGGTGATGACCTCGCCCACATCGACGGGGTCGATCAGCGGGCCGCGCCAGGCGCCATACCCGGTGTGGTTCGAGAAGGTGACGGTGTAGACCGGCAGCACCTCGACGCCGATGCGCTGGAGCGGGAAGACAGCCGCGGAATTGCCGACGTGACCGTATGCGACGGCGGACTGGATGGACAGGATCTTCATACCCGGTCCCTTTCATTCTGGGCGGGCCGGAGCCCGCGTCGGGTGGTCATCGTCCGGCGGCGACGAGGTCGGCGATGAGGGTCTCCGTGTCGTCCTCGGAGAGGTCGTGCACGGTCAGGCGGAGGTGGCGCGAAGGCTCGGCGCGCTCGTCCAGCGCGAAGTCGTCGCCGGTGCGCGCGAGCCAGCCCCGGCGCATGAGGTGGTCGGCGATGGCGCGCGCCGGCTTGGCGAAGCCGACCCACAGGCTCAGGCCGTCCGGGTCCGGGGCGTCGATCCCCTCCGCGCGCAGGCGTTCCGCGAAGGCGGCGTTCCGCGCGGCATAGTGCCGACCTGCCTCCGCGATCTCCTCGCGCACGGCGGGGTCGGTGAGCTGGGCGAGCGTGAGGCGCTGCAGCAGGTGGCTCACCCAGGTGGTGCCGGGGCTGAGCCGCATCGCCAGGCGTTCCGCGGTCTCCGGGTCGGTCGCCGCGAGGGCCAGGCACATGTCAGGGCCCAGGAACTTCGACACCGAGCGCACCAGGGCGAACCGTCGGTGCTCCGGGCCGATCAGCGACTCGTACGGGCGCTGCGAGAGCAGAGAGAAGTGGTCGTCCTCGATCACGAGCACGTACGGGTGGTCGGCGAGCACGGCCCGCAGCGCCTTCGCCCGGGCGGGGGAGAGGCTCACGCCCGTCGGGTTCTGTGCCCGCGGGGTGCAGATGACGGCGCGGACACCCGCGTCCAGAGCGGCACGGAGGCCGTCGACCGTCATCCCCTCCTCGTCCACCGGCACCGTGACGGCCCGGTACCCGCCGAGCCGCACGGTATGGATGCTCGCGAGGAAGCAGGGGTCCTCGAGGGCCACCGCGTCGTCCCGCATCAGGGCCTGGGCGAGCAGCCGTTCGACGGCATCCACGGCCCCGCTGGTGACGGTGACGCGGAAGTCCTGCCCTGGAAGGTCGGCGCCCATCCACTCCCGTGCCCACGCTTCGAGACCGCGGTCGATAACCGGCTCGCCGTAGAGCACGGGGCGGCGGCCGATCGTGCCGAGCGCCTGCGACGGGTCGGGGATCCGAGAAGGGTCGGGGTTGCCCGTGCCGATGTCGCGGAGCACGGTGTCCGGCGCGTAGCCCTCCTGCGGCACGATGTCGACGCCGGCGAGCACGGTGCCCGCGCGCCCTCGCGAATGCACGAGTCCCGCCTGCGCGAGCTGGCGGTAGGCGGCGACGGCGGTGTTCCGGTTGACACCGAGTGTCGCCGCGAGCTCGCGCACCGGAGGAAGGACCTCGCCGGGGCGGAGCGTGCCGCGGTCCCGGAGGGCGCGCACGCTGTCCGCGATCTCGGCCGCGGTGGTTCCCCTGATCTGCTCGCTCATGATCCTCCTCCGAGATTCTAGGCGGAGCGGACAGTGCTACCTTTGATCTAGATCAAAAACAATTTCGGATCATCCGACAGGAGACCCCCATGACCGAGCAGCCCACCACCGGATCCGCACGCGTGAAGCGCGGTCTCGCCGAGATGCTCAAGGGCGGCGTCATCATGGACGTCGTCACCGCCGAGCAGGCGAAGATCGCCGAGGACGCCGGCGCCGTCGCCGTGATGGCACTGGAGCGGGTCCCCGCGGACATCCGCGCGCAGGGCGGCGTCTCGCGGATGAGCGACCCGGACATGATCGACAGCATCATCGACGCGGTGTCCATCCCCGTCATGGCGAAGGCGCGGATCGGGCACTTCGTCGAGGCGCAGGTGCTGCAGGAGCTCGGCGTCGACTACATTGACGAGTCCGAGGTGCTCTCGCCCGCCGACTACGTGAACCACATCGACAAGTTCGGCTTCACCGTGCCGTTCGTCTGTGGGGCCACGAACCTGGGGGAGGCGCTGCGCCGCATCAACGAGGGCGCGGCGATGATCCGCTCCAAGGGCGAGGCCGGCACGGGTGACGTGTCCGAGGCGATGAAGCACATCCGGAAGATTCGGGGAGAGATCGCCGCGCTGACCGCGCTGCCGAAGGACGAACTGTTCGTCGCGGCGAAGGAGCTGCAGGCGCCGTACGAGCTGGTCGCGGAGATCGCCGAGACCGGGAAGCTCCCCGTGGTCCTGTTCGTCGCCGGCGGGGTCGCGACCCCGGCCGACGCGGCGATGATGATGCAGCTCGGCGCCGACGGCGTGTTCGTCGGCTCCGGCATCTTCAAGTCCGGCAATCCCGCCGAGCGGGCGAAGGCCATCGTCAAGGCCACCACGTTCTTCGACGACCCGAAGGTGATCGCCGAGGTCTCCCGCGGCCTGGGCGAGGCAATGGTCGGCATCAACGTGAGCGACCTGCCCGCGCCGCACCGCCTCGCCGAGCGTGGCTGGTAGTCCGCGCGTCGGCGTCCTCGCGCTCCAGGGGGACGTGCGGGAGCATGCCGCGCTCCTCGAGGCACTCGGCGCCGACGTCGCTCTGGTCCGTCGGCCCGAGGAACTCGCCCGGGTCGACGGCCTCGTGATCCCTGGCGGCGAATCGACCGTGATCGACAAGCTGTCGCGGCTGTTCGGGCTGCAGCAGCCGATCCGCGACGCGATCGCTGGCGGGATGCCGGTGCTCGGCACCTGCGCGGGGCTGATCTTGCTGGCCGATGAGGTCATCGACGCGATCGACGGGCAGCAGAGCTTCGGCGGACTCGATGCGGTCGTGCGGCGCAACGCGTTCGGACGGCAGGCCGAGTCGTTCGAGGCGGAGCTGACGGTGCCCGCGTTCCACGAGCCGGTGACCGCAGCCTTCATCCGCGGACCCGTCGTGGAGGCGGTGGGGCCGCGGGCCTCGGTGCTCGCGACGCTGCCGGACGGCCGTGTGGTCGCCGTGGAGCAGGACGGGCTGCTCGGCCTGAGCTTCCACCCGGAGATCTCGAACGAGACGCGGTTCCACCGGCGCTTCCTGGATCGGGTCTCCCGCCGTTGACTTCGCGACTGCGAGTTCAGGCGTGCGCGCGCGAACAGGCGCCTCCGCGCGCAGATGCCTGAACTCGCGCGAACGCCTGTGCCAGCGGAACCGGAGCGGTGCCGCGGCACGTTTCGATAGACTGGACGACGCCCTGGGCGGCGTTCCGGGGCGCAGACGACGAGCGGAGACTTATGTCCGGGCATTCCAAGTGGGCCACGACCAAGCACAAGAAGGCCGTCATCGACGCGCGCCGTGCGAAGTCCTGGGCCAAGCTCATCAAGAACATCGAGGTCGCGGCCAAGCTGGGCGGCGCCGATCTGCAGGGCAACCCGACGCTCTTCGACGCGGTGCTCAAGGCGAAGAAGACCTCCGTCCCCAAGGACAACATCGACCGCGCCATCAAGCGCGGTGCCGGCATCGGCGGCGAGGCCGTCGAGTACACCTCGATCATGTACGAGGGCTACGGGCCCAACGGCGTCGCGCTCATGATCGAGTGTCTGACCGACAACAAGAACCGCGCCGCGGCCGAGGTGCGCACGGCACTCAGCCGCAACGGCGGCACCCTCGCCGACCCGGGAAGTGTCGCGTACAACTTCAGCCGCAAGGGCGTCATCGTCGTCGGTTCCGAGGGCACCACCGAGGATGACGTCATGATGGCGGCGCTGGAGGCCGGCGCCGAGGAGATCGAGCCGCACGCCGAGGGCTTCGAGGTCGTCACCGAGGCGAGCGATCTCGTGGCCGTCCGTTCCGCGTTGCAGGACGCGGGGATCGACTACGAGTCGGCCGACGTCGAGTTCGTGCCGAACCTCAAGGTCGAGATCGACGCCGAGACCGCCCGCAAGGTGTTCCGCCTCATCGATGCGCTCGAAGACAGCGAGGACGTGCAGAACGTCTTCAGCAACTTCGACCTGTCCGCCGAGGTCCAGGCGGAGCTCGAGAACGACGACGCCTAGGCGCGGCGCGAGTCGACGACGGCGCACGCGGCCTAGCCTGATCGGGTGACCACTTCGCTGCGCGTGCTCGGCATCGACCCCGGACTGACCCGGTGCGGTGTCGGGATCGTCGATGTCGACCGTGCCCGCCGCGGCACGCTGGTCCACGTGGGGGTGATCCGCTCCGCCCCGGATGCGGAGATCGGCGACCGCCTCGCCGTCGTCGCGGCGGGCATCCGCGCCGCGATCGCCGAGCACCGCCCCGATGCGGTCGCGGTCGAGAGGGTGTTCGCGCAGCAGAACACGCATACGGTCATGGGCACCGCGCAGGCGAGCGGTGTCGCGCTCCTGATCGCCGCCGAGGCGGGCCTGCCGGCGGCGACCCACACGCCGAGCGAGGTCAAGGCCGCCGTCACCGGGTACGGCTCCGCCGACAAGCGTCAGGTCCAGGCGATGATCGCGCGGATCCTGCGGTTGGATGCCCCACCGCAACCGGCCGACGCCGCCGATGCCCTGGCGATCGCCCTCTGTCACGCCTGGCGCCGCGGCGCGCCGGTATCGAGCCGCGCGGGCGGTGGCCTGACCCCCGCGCAGCGCGCATGGGCCGACGCGGAGCGTGTCGCTCGAACATATCTACGAGCCGGCTCCTAGACTGAGAGGATGATCTCCTCTCTGCACGGCACCGTGCTACACACGACGCCGGACCAGGTCATCATCGACGTCGGCGGCGTGGGCTTCGCGGTCGCGGTCCCGGCCGATGTCGCCCACACCGCGACGGTGGGGGAGAAGCTCCTGCTGCACACGAGCCTGATCGTGCGGGAGGACTCGCTGTCTCTGTTCGGGTTCGCCGACCGCGGAGAGCTGGAGATCTTCAGCCTGCTGCTCAGCGTCACCGGGGTCGGTCCCAAGTCGGCGCTCGGCGTGCTGTCGCATCTCACCGCCGACCAGATCGCCGAGGCGGTGACCGCGGAGGACGACGCGCCGTTCCGTCGGGTCTCCGGCATTGGCCCGAAGACGGCCAAGCTGATCGTCGTGCAGCTCGCCGGCAAGGTGCAGCCCGTGGCTGCGCCGTCGGCTCCTGCGGCGGCCGGAGTCGGGGACGTCGTCACCCAGGTGACGGTGGCGCTCGTCGGGCTCGGCTGGTCGGAGAAGGTCGCAGCCGAGGCGGCGACCCAGACGGCGACGGATGCGACGGACACCGAGCGCGCGTCGGTCGCCCTCCTCCTGCGGCGTACGCTCGCGCTGCTCGGACCCGCGCAGGCAGGCCAGGGCCGTGGCTGACGCCCTCGATCCGACCGAGCCGACGGACGAGTCCGAACTCGCCATCGAGGGCGCCCTCCGCCCCTCGAGCCTCGACGAGTTCGTGGGGCAGCAGAAGGTGCGGGGACAGCTGCAGCTCCTCCTGGAGGCGGCCCGCATCCAATCGCGCCCTGCGGACCACATCCTGCTCGCCGGCCCTCCCGGACTCGGCAAGACGACGCTGGCGATGATCGTGGCGCACGAGAGCGAGCGTCCGCTGCGCATGTCCAGCGGGCCTGCGATCCAGCACGCCGGGGATCTGGCGGCGCTGCTGTCGAGCCTCGTGCCCGGCGAGGTCCTCTTCATCGACGAGATCCATCGCATGGCCCGGTCGGCGGAGGAGATGCTGTACCTCGCCATGGAGGACTACCGGATCGACATCATGGTCGGGAAGGGCGCGGGGGCGACCAGCATCCCGCTGGAGCTGTCGCCGTTCACGCTGGTCGGCGCGACCACGCGGTCCGGGCTGCTGCCCAATCCGCTCCGGGATCGGTTCGGTTTCACCGGGCACCTCGAGTTCTACGACGAGGGGGAACTGGAGCGGGTGATCGGCCGTTCCGCTGCGGTGCTCGGCGTCGACCTCCCGACGGATTCGCTCTCCGAGATCGCGCGACGCTCTCGCGGGACCCCGCGCATCGCGAACCGGCTGCTGCGCCGCGTGCGCGACTATGCGCTCGTGCACGGTGGCGGCGAGGCGACGCTCAGCGGCGTGCGGGCGGCCCTCGACCTCTACGACGTGGACGCGATCGGACTGGACCGTCTTGACCGCGCGGTGCTGGAGGCCCTGGTGCGTCGGTTCCGCGGCGGACCGGTCGGCCTGAGCACGCTCGCGGTGGCGGTGGGAGAGGAGCCGGAGACCGTCGAGAGCGTGGTCGAGCCCTATCTCGTCCGGATCGGCTTCCTGGGCAGGACGCCCCGAGGGCGGGTCGCGACGCCGGAGGCCTACGACCACCTCGGTGTGGCGCACCCGGACGGGATGCTGAAGTTGGATGACCTATAATCGCTGAAGACTTCCCCGATACCGCTGTGCGCCCAAAGGCTGGTGCGTGCACCTGAGAAAGGCGCCATCCCCATGCCCATGGAATTTGTCCTCTTCGGACTCCTCGCCGTCCTGCTGATCTTCATGATCTTCAACACGCGCAAGCGCACCCGGCAGATGAAGGCCGAGCAGGAGGAGAAGGCGACCAAGACGGTGCCCGGCGCCAAGGTCCTGCTGCAGGGCGGCATCTACGGCACCATCGTCGCGTACGACGCCGAAGACCTCGATTCCCCGGCCCTCGTGGAGATCGCGCCCGGCACCGTCATCGAGGTGCACAGCCAGGCCATCCTCCGTGTCGTGGAGCCCAAGGACGCCATCGTCGACGCGCCTGTCGCCGGCGCGGACGACCACATCGTCGACGAGACCGCCGCTCCCGCGCTGGAGACGCCGGAGGAGACCCGCGCCCGCCTCGAGCGGGACGCCGACGACAAGTAGCACGCGGGCCGTCACGGCCTCCCGGATCACCGTCCTTCCAGAAAGCTGAACACACGTGGCTTCATCCTCTCCCGTCCGCCACGCCTGGCGGGTCCTCCTCGGCCTGCTCCTCGTGACGGGCGTGCTCTTCGGCATCAACGCGCTGGGTGTGTACGTCTTCAAGCAGAGCTCGTGGACACCCGAGCTCGCGCTCGATCTGCAGGGCGGCACCCAGATCGTCCTGAGCGCCGAGACCGAGGACGGAGCCGCGCCGACGCAGGAGCAGCTCGATCAGGCCGCGGCGATCATCCGTCAGCGTGTCGACGCCTCCGGCGTCGCCGAGGCCGACATCACCACCGAGGGCGGGCGCAACATCGTCGTCCAGATCCCCGGTGAGGCTGACGAGGAGACGCGGCAGCGCATCCAGTCCAGCGCCCAGCTCGAGTTCCGTCCGGTGCTCTACACCACGGCGGCGAGCACCGAGTTCGTCGGCGAGGACGGCAACTCCACGCCGTACCCGAGCCCGGATCCGTCGTTGAACGCGGAGCCCACCGCGGAGCCCACGGACGCCAGCGACCTCTCGTGGGTCACCGACAAGCTCGCGGCGGAGTTCCAGGCGTACGACTGCGCCAACCCCGCCAACGACCCGTCGAAGGCCCCGAAGGACGAGCCGGTGATCGCCTGCTCGCCCGATGACACGGCCAAGTTCATCCTGGGCCCGGCTGAGCTGGACGGCCGCGCGATCACCGACGCCACCGCGGGACGCGACCCGCGCTCCGGTGCCTGGATCGTGCAGCTCACCATGAACGGCGAGGGCGCGGACGCCTTCGGCCAGGTCAGCACCCGCCTCAACCAGAACCGCATCGACGGACTGTCGCCGCGCGACCAGTTCGCATTCGTGCTCGACGGCGAGGTCATCAGCGCACCGCGCATGAACGGCGTCATCCTCGACGGCCGTCCCAGCATCTCGGGCAGCTTCACGCAGGAGAGCGCGACGACCCTGGCCGACCAGCTCAAGTTCGGAGCCCTTCCGCTCAGCTTCGAGGTGCAGAGCTCGGACACGATCTCCGCGACCCTCGGCACCCAGCAGCTCCAGATCGGTTTGATCGCGGGCCTCATCGGTCTCGCGCTCGTGGCGGTGTACTCGCTGCTGTCCTACCGCGCACTCGGGACGGTGATCATCGCGTCGATCGCGGTGATGGCGGTGCTCACGTACATCGTCATCTGCATCCTGGCGTGGCGGATCGGCTTCCGGCTGTCGCTCGCCGGCGTCGCCGGCCTGATCGTGTCGATCGGCTTCACCGCGGACTCCTTCATCGTCTACTTCGAGCGCATCCGAGACGAACTGCGCGACGGCAAGTCCATCACCGGTGCCGTCGAGGACGGCTGGGGTCGGGCGAAACGGACGATCTACATCTCCAAGTCCATCAACGTCCTGGCCGCCGTGGTGCTGTACATCCTCGCCGACTCGACGGTGAAGGGCTTCGCGTTCACCCTCGGCCTCACGACGGTCATCGACGTGCTGATCTTCGTCATCTTCACCCACCCGGTCATGCAGCTGCTCGCTCGTACGCGGTTCTTCGGCGGCGGGCACAAGCTCTCCGGCCTCGACCCCGAGGCCCTGGGTGCCGTGTACCGGAGCCGCTCGCAGTACCGCGAGGTCGCCACGGCGTCCGCGGGGCGCGGGGCGAAGAACGCGCGCTCGCGCGGAGAGGCGGACCGCCGGCAGACCATCGCCGAGCGCAAGCGGGCGGAGGCCCTCGCCGCCGAGAGACAGACCACGGCCGGAAGAGAGGGAGACAACTGATGCCTTCCATGAATGAGTTCGGCAACAACCTCTACACGGGCAAGACCTCCTTCCCGTTCGTCGGCCGCCGCCGCCTCTGGTTCATCATCGCGATCGCTCTGGTCGTCGGCTCGGCCCTCGTGCCGCTGTTCCGCCCGATCCAGTTCTCGATCGAGTTCACCGGCGGCTCGCAGTTCACGGTCGCCGCGCCCGACACCACGGATCAGGACACCGCGACCGAAGCGGTGCAGTCGGTGGTTCCCGGCGCCGCCACCAAGGTCGTCATCGTCAACGACCAGGACGTCCGGGTGCAGACCGATCAGATGACGGAGGCGGAGACACAGCAGGTGGCGGGCGCCCTCGCCGACGCCTACGGCGTCGAGCCCGATGCGGTCGCCTCCTCGTTCATCGGCCCGGCCTGGGGCGAGAGCGTCACCCGGCAGTCGCTGTGGGGCCTGGCGATCTTCCTCGCGCTGACCTTCCTCATCCTCGCCATCTACTTCCGCACGTGGAAGATGTCGGCGGCCGCGATCATCGGTCTGCTCGACGTGCTCGTGATCACGGTCGGCGTGTACGCCCTCGCTGGATTCGAGATCTCGCCGGCGGCCGTCATCGGCTTCCTGACGATCCTCGCGTACTCCCTGTACGACACCACCGTCGTGTTCGACAAGATCAGGGAGAACACCACGGAGGACGGGGAGAAGACGTCGCGGCTGTTCGGGGAGTCGGTCAACCTCGCGGTGAACCAGACCCTCATCCGGTCGATCAACACCTCCGTGGTGGCTGCGCTGCCGGTCGGCGCGATCCTCTTCATCGGCGCCTTCTGGCTCGGTGCTGAGACGCTGACCGACATCTCGCTGTCGATCTTCGTGGGCATCCTCGTGGCGACCTACTCGACCCTGTTCGTGGCGGCGCCGCTGTACTCGCTCTTCCGTGAGAACGAGCCGCAGATCAAGGAGCGCGACGCCCGCATCCGTGCCGCACGGACCAAAGCGGCTGTCGACGCCTGACGCCCCCGCCGCGGGGCCGACCCCCGCTCAGCGCGCGTAGGATTGTCTGATTCGGAGGTGAGTGGATGGCGGAGCCGCAGACGGCATCGCAGGGTTCGAGTCTGCGACGGCTGGTGCCCCGCATCTTCTCGCGCGCGTCCCGGATCAACGATCTCGACAATCTGATCCGCACCGTCAGGGCCAACCACCCGAAGGGCGACTTCGCTGTCATCTCCCGCGCCTATGCCGTGGCGAAGGAGAAGCACGAGGGTCAGAAGCGGCAGAGCGGTGAGCCGTACATCACGCACCCGCTCGCCGTCGCGCAGATCCTCGCGGAGCTCGGTCTCGGACCGCGCGCGATCGCCGCCGCTCTGCTGCACGACACGGTCGAGGACACCGGTTACGCGCTCACCGATCTGACCGCCGAGTTCGGCGACGAGGTCGCGATGCTCGTCGACGGCGTCACCAAGCTCGACAAGGTCAAGTACGGCGAGAGCGCGCAGGCCGAGACCGTCCGCAAGATGATCGTCGCGATGTCGAAGGACATCCGGGTCCTGCTCATCAAGCTCGCCGACCGGCTCCACAACGCCCGCACCTGGGGCTTCGTCCCGCCGGAGAAGGCGGCGAAGAAGGCCAAGGAGACGCTGGAGATCTACGCTCCGCTGGCCAATCGCCTCGGCATCCAGGCGATCAAGTCGGAGCTCGAAGACCTGTCCTTCGCGGTCCTCCACCCGAAGATCTACAACGAGATCCACAGCCTCATCGCCCAGCGCACCCCGCAGCGCGAGAAGTACCTGAGCCAGGTCATCGAGGAGATCGACGAAGACCTCCGCGACCTGCGTATCCGCGGCAAGGTCGTCGGCCGGCCCAAGCAGCTGTACTCGGTGTACCAGAAGATGGTCATCCGCGGTCGCGAGTTCGACGACATCTACGACCTGATCGGGATCCGTGTCCTCGTCTCGTCCGTGCGCGACTGCTACGCGGTGCTCGGGGCGATCCACGCTCGCTGGACGCCGCTGCCCGGCCGGTTCAAGGACTACATCGCCACCCCGAAGTTCAACCTCTACCAGTCGCTGCACACGACCGTGATCGGCCCGGCCGGTCGCACGGTCGAGATCCAGATCCGCACGCACGAGATGCACCACCAGGCGGAGTACGGCGTCGCCGCGCACTGGATGTACAAGGAGCGGATGAACGGCGGGGGCAAGGCCGAGGTCCGCGCCTCCGACACCGACATGGCGTGGCTCGCGCATATCTCCGACTGGCAGGCCGAGACCGCAGACCCCGGGGAGTTCCTCGACTCCCTGCGGTTCGAGATCGGCGCCAAGGAGGTCTACGTCTTCACGCCGAAGGGGCGCGTGATCGGTCTCCCGGCCGGCGCCACCCCGGTGGACTTCGCCTACGCCGTGCACACCGAGATCGGGCACCGCACCATGGGCGCCAAGGTCAACGGACGCCTGGTGCCTCTGGAGTCGGAGCTGAAGAGCGGCGACGTCGTGGAGGTCTTCACCTCCAAGAATCCGGACGCGGGGCCGAGCCAGGACTGGCTCGGGTTCGTCAAGAGCACCCGTGCCAGGAACAAGATCCGCGGCTGGTTCACCAAGGAGCGCCGCGAAGAGGCCATCGAGCAGGGCAAGGAGGCGATCGCCCGCGCGATGCGCCGGCAGAACCTCCCGCTGCAGCGTCTGATGAGCCAGGACTCGTTCACCGAGGTCGCTCACCAGATGCACTACGAGGACGTCTCGGGTCTCTACGCCGCGGTCGGCGAGGGGCACGTCTCGACCCAGTCGGTGCTGGAGAAGGTCACCGCGCTCGTCGCCACCGACGAGCCGACCACCGGGGCGATCGACCTTCCCGGAAGCGTCCAGACGCGAGAGTCGCGGGGCGGCGACTCCGGTGTGCTGGTGCGCGGCGCGAACGACATCCTCGTCAAGCTCGCGAAGTGCTGCACTCCGGTGCCCGGTGATCCCATCGTCGGCTTCGTGACCCGGGGGAGCGGTGTCTCCGTGCACCGGGCGGACTGCGTGAACGTGAAGGCTCTCAGCGGCGAGCAGGACCGCTTCGTCGAGGTCTCTTGGGCGCCGACGAAGAAGAGCGTGTTCCGTGTGCAGATCCAGGTGGAGGCCCTGGACCGCTCCGGCCTCCTCTCGGACGTCACGCGGGTGCTCAGCGAGCATCACGTGAACATCCTGTCGGCGACCGTGTCGACGACGGATGAGCGCCTGGCACTCAGTCGGTTCGTGTTCGAGATGGGTGACGCCGTGCACCTGGACCGCGTCCTGAACGCGGTGCGCCGGATCGACGCGGTCTACGACGTGTACCGCGTCACGTCCTCCTGACGAGCCGCTCCAGCGCCGCGACACCACTGACGCTGCCGGGCACTCGGTGCCGGGCCCGGAGGTCGGCGATGGCGCCGTCGAGCGCGGTCGGGTCGACCTGGGCGAGGGCCTGCATCCACGGGAGCACACGGGGATCGCGGTGCAGCGCCGTGGCGAGGTCGCCCATCGTGCGCACCGGCGATGTCACGAGGACCCCGCCGAGGCAGAGCACGTCCGCCGCGGGGACCAGGGTGTCGTGGAAGGACACTCGGGTCTGCACCCGCGGGCGCACCCGGCGCTCCACGCAGCGTCGCACGTGGTGGATCGACGGCGGGGCATCGCGGGCGCCGTGGATCCAGGCGGCACTGGGCCCGCAGGCCGCTGCGCCCTCCTGGACGAGCGCGGCGATGCTGTGCGCCCGTACATCGGGGGACTCCGGCAGATCAGCCGGGATGTAGGCGTCACCGACCTCGACGACATGGCCGTCGAGCCGGGCGGCGCTGAGCTCGCCCACGCTCAGGCGCGCGCCGGGCAGATACAGCAGAGCGGGGTGCATGCCGCCAGTGTGGCGTGATGCACCCCGCTCATGCGGAGATCAGTGAACCTGTGGAGAGCTTAGCCGCCGAGGGCGTTGAGCCAGGCGCGACGGGCCTCGAGGGCGTCCGCTGCCTCCTTGGCGGCCTTGCTGTCCCCGGCCTTCTCGGCGGCGGCCAGTTCGGCCTCGAGCTTCTCGATGGCCTCGTGGAGCTGCGAGCTCATGTCGTTCGCCCGCGCCTTGGTCTCGGGGTTGTTCTTCTTCCAGTCGACGTCCTCGCGCGCCTTGAGTGCCTGCTCGATGACGCGGAGCTTGTCG
The DNA here is from genome assembly GCF_032364335.1 of Microbacterium meiriae. Lineage (NCBI taxonomy): Bacteria > Bacillati > Actinomycetota > Actinomycetes > Micrococcales > Microbacteriaceae > Microbacterium > Microbacterium meiriae. The sequence continues at coordinate 1,855,457 of NZ_CP133984.1, read as the reverse complement.
TCGAGTGCGCGCTCCTTGTCGCGCGGGAAGATGCGTCCGACCTCGTCCCACTCGCGCTGGATACGCGTGAGCAGGGCGCGGGCGCGCTTGATGTTCGGCTCGTCGGCGACCGCCTTCGCCTGCTCGAGCAGCGCCTGCCGGGCCTCGATCTTCGGAGCCGAGTCGGCCTCCTCCGCAGCGGCCTGCTCGGCACGGGCGGCGTAGAGAGCGTCTCCGGCGGCCTTGAACCGTGCCCACAGGGCGTCGTCGGCCTTGCGTCCGGCGCGACCGGCCGTCTTCCACTCGTCCAGGAGCGAGCGGTAGGCGGGGATGCCGTCGACCCCGCGCGGGGCCAGGGCCTCGGCGCGCTCGACCAGGCGGGACTTCGCGTCGCGCGCCGCCTTGTGCGCATCGTCGAGCTCGGAGTAGAACGCCCGGCGGTGCTTGTCGACGACGGCCCTGGCATCGCGGAACCGCTTCCAGAGCTGCTGCGAGACGCCCTTCGACAGGCGCGGACCGTTCTGCTGCTGCGCCTGCCAGGACTCGAACAGCTCGTTGAGCTCGGCGGTCACCTGCTTCCACTGGACCTTGCTCAGGTCGCGGGCGGCGATGGCTTCGGCACGCTCGACAAGGGCGGTGCGCTCGGCGACGGCCTGCTCGACGAGCTCCTTCGCCTGCTGCGCCTCCTGAGCGGTGGCCTCGGACAGCGACGCGGTCAGTGCGGTGAGGCGGTCGCGGAGGCCGGCGAGGTCGCCGACGGCCGCGGCATCCGTAGCTTCGTCGATGAGGTGGGCGGCCTGCTTGGACAGGTCGCTCGCCGAGGCGCCGCCGGCCTGGTGACGCTGCTCGAGGGCGACGACCTTGAAGGCGATGTCGTCGTACTTGCGGACGAAGTAGGCCAGGGCCTCGTCGGGAGTGCCGTCCGGGTACTGACCGACGACGCGCCAGGACTCGCCCTCGCGCACCTCGACAGTGCCGTCTTCGGAGACCCGGCCCCATTCGCCGGCGGAGGAGACCGGGGTCGGCTTCGCCGCGGCCGGCGCGACGGCGGCCGGTGTCGGTGCCTTTCGCGGCAGCGGCACGGCGGGCGGGGTGGGAACGGGCGGGGTCGGCTTCGCGGGCTCGTTGGCAGACACGGTGATTCTCCTTGCGCGGTCACGCCGCGGGAGGCGGAAAGGACGAGGCTCAGCCTAGTACGCCCTCTTCGATCCGCGAGACCCCGTCTTCCCGCCGAGACCCCGTGCTTCGTGCGCGAACGAGGCGGGGTCTCGACGGCGACCCGGGGTCTCGACGAAGTGGGACGTTACCGTTTCGTGAGCAGAACGTTCGACGCAGGAAACACTCCGCGTCATCTCCGGGTAACACGGCGCTCCTATCGTCGCGACCACGACAGTCCCCAGGTCGACAGGAGTTCCATGGACGACAACGCAGCGCGCACAGCGGAGATCGTCGTCGTGGGGGCGGGCGTTGCGGCGCACCGCTTCGTCGCGCGGATGCTGGAGGATCCGGAACGGGACGTGCGGATCACGGTGTTCGGAGACGAGGGGCGGCTGCCCTATGACCGCTCCGGGCTGGCGCGGGTGGTCGCGGGCGACTCGGCATCGGGCATCGATCTCGACCGGGCGCCGTTCCGCGACGATCGGGTGCGGTTGATCGACGACGACCGGGTGCTGCGTATCGACAGGGCGGGACGCCGCGTGCGGACCCGTTCGCGCCGCTGGTACGACTACGACGCGCTCGTCCTGGCGACCGGGACCCACGCCCGCCCGCTCGAGGTGCCAGGCATCCGCGCTCGTGGGGCCTTCACCTTCCGCGCAATGGAAGACGCACAGACCCTGCGCGCGTTCCTGGCCATCCGCAGGACGGAGCTGCCACGTGCCCTCCGAGCGGTGGTGGTCGGCGGAGACGAGTCCGGGGTCGACGTTGCGCTCGCTCTGGACGAGGCCGGAGTGCAGACGACCCTCGTCGCCACCGCGGATCGGCTGCTTCCCTCCGTGCTGTCGGCGCCGGCTGCGGCGGCGCTGCGGCGGGTCGTGGAGGCACGCGGGATCACCGTGCGGACCCGGACGCGGCTGACGCGCGTCGATCCCGACGAGGCCGGTGCCGTCACCGCGGTCGAGTTCCAGGACGGGGCCTTCGCCCGGGCGGACCTCGTCGTGACGACCGGTGCACGGGCCAGAGACGAACTCTTGCGCAACGCCGGTCTCCCGGTGCGCCAGGGCGGAGGCGTGATCGTGGATGCCGCCGGACAGACAGAGGACGAGCGGATCCTCGCCATCGGGGACGTCGCGGTGGGAGTCGGCCAGCTCGAGCGGGGCGTCGAAGCCGCATGCTCCTCCGCGGACCGTGCGGTCGCCGCCCTGTGCGGTGCTCCGCTCACGGACCGAGGACCGCGGCGCTGGTACGGACGGCCCGGTGGCATCGACCTCGCCGTCCTGCGGATCGACGACGTCCGTGGGTCGGCCTTCGCCGTCCCGCTGTCCGCCCTCGACGGACGCCGTTTCGGAGAGATCCTGCTCGCCGCAGATGCGCGTCAGGTGTACGGCACGACGACGATCGGCGAACAGGGTGAGGCATGGCTGGCGCGGTTCTCGCGCGATGACACCGATCGGCGCGCGGAGGTTCGCGTGCTTCTGGCTTCGGCGGCGTCCGACGACCGCGCGGACGAATGCGGCCACGGTCTCCTGACGCTCCCGCTGGACGCGCTGAGTGTCGAGCTGGATCGCCGGGGGATCCGGACGTTCGCCGATGCCCTGGCCGCAGCGGGGGAGAGCCGTGACTGCGGGCCCTGCCTCCGCCGTCTGGCGGTTGCGCTGCTGCAGCGTGACCCCGCCCCTGCCGACATCCCCGACCGCCGACCGGGCGTCCGCCTCCGCGGTTCGGCCGCCGCTTCCGTCGTCGACGTCGAGGTCGAGGTCGGGAGGGAGATCGACGCTGCGCTCCTCCTCGTGATCGGCCGCCTGGCCCAGCGTCACGACGCCACGGTCGGTGTCGGCGAGGGGACGATCACCGTCGGGGGGATCCGGCGCGGCGACCTCCCGCGAGTGCTGGCGGGCCTCCGAGCCGCAGGCGCGGTGATCCGGACCTCGGAGCCGGAAGCCGGCGGGCGCCACCCGATGACGCCGCTGGTCGGACCCGCGGACGGGGGAACCCGCCGGCGTCGAGACTTGGACCGCAGCGGCACAGGGACGGCGGCGGGAATGCGGTCCGCAGAGGGGGCGAGATGAGCGCGCCCACCCGCGTGGCCCCGGCACTCGTGGGTTCCCGCATCGCGGTCGCCGAGGTGGCACGGCCGGTGCGACCCGAGCCCGTCGATGCAGACGCGCTCCTGCACGCGCTCACCGGCAGCGGGTCGGAGGTCGTGCGAATCGTGTCGCTGCGGGACGATCAGGCGATCCCCGCCGGCACGAAGCGAACGGCGCACCGCATCGCGACCGGCCAGGTCGACGCTGTGCTGTTCCCCGCCGCCGAAGGTGTGCCAGGCCTCCTGGCGATCTTCGAGCGCCTCGGCATGCTCGATGCGGTGCGCGCTCGCGCGCGGGCTTCGCGGTTGCTCCTGGCGACCGCCGACCCCACAGCGACGGCTCAACTGGCGGAGCTCGGACTGGCCGCGTCCACAGCGTGCGGGCCGACGGCGGAAGACCTCGTCCGCACGGTCATCGATCACTTCGCCCGCGCGGGGCGCGAACGGCGGACGGACGTCGGCGACGTGGCGGTACGCAGCGGGGGCATTCTCATCGACGGCGTGTTCGTCCCGCTCTCCCGCGGAGCCGTGAGCGTCATGGAAGCGCTGTTCGTGGCCGACGGGCGGGTGCTCAGCCGGACGGAGATCGGGCAGGTGCTCCCCGGCGGGCGGCGGAGTCCTCGAGCCGTCGAGGTCGCTGTGGCGCGGCTCCGCGAGGCCCTCGGCGACGTCGACCTCGTGCAGACCGTGGTCAAGCGGGGCTATCGACTCGCGGTGCTCGACGACTGATCCCGCCGGATCGGTTCACTCCGGAGGAGTGGCGGGTGTGGTCGGAGCCTCCGTCGGGGTATCGATCGGCGCCGGGGACGGTTCGATCGACGAGGTAGGCGAGGGCGACGGCGTCGGTTCCGGAGCGGTCACCTGCGCATGCACGACCTGGCTGACGATCGCTCCCACGACGATGAGGGCGCCGACGGTGATCGCGATGGCGTTGTCGCGGGTACGTCGGCGGATCTGGTCCTGGTGCCAGCGGGTGCGAGCGGTGTGCAGCCGAGCGCGCTCCGCCTCGGTGCGTGTCTGCGCCTTCTTGGAACCGCGTGCGGCCATGCCCTGCTTCTCCCGTCCGACGCCGGTCCACGACGTCGCCTGAGAGCCTACCGGGGCGCCGGCCTCGCCTCGTGTCCCCGGCCGCCGTTAGCCTGGAGGAATGTCCTCTCCCTCCGCCCTGCTCTCCGGGCAGACACCGCTCGCCGTGCGCATGCGTCCGGTGTCGCTGGACGAGGTCGCGGGACAGCGCCACCTGCTGCGGGCCGGGTCGCCCATCGTCGCCCTCGCCGATCCGGAGGCCAGCTCGCCCGGTGCGGTGTCGATCATCCTCTGGGGCCCGCCCGGCACCGGGAAGACCACGCTCGCCCAGGCCATCGCCCGGTCCTCCGGCCGCCGGTTCGTCGAGCTCTCGGCCATCACCGCCGGCGTGAAGGACGTGCGGGAGGTCATGCAGGAGGCGATCACGCAGCGCGACCTCTACGGGCAGACGACGATCCTCTTCCTCGACGAGATCCACCGCTTCACCAAGGCCCAGCAGGACGCCCTGCTGCCCGGCGTGGAGAACGGCTGGGTCATCCTCATCGCCGCCACCACGGAGAACCCCTCGTTCTCTGTGATCTCGCCTCTGCTGTCCCGGTCGCTGCTGCTCACGCTGCAGCCGCTCACCGATGACGACATCGGCGTGCTCGTGGATCGGGCGGTGTCGGACGCCCGCGGACTCGGAGGCGCGGTCGCGCTCACCGACGAGGCGCGGTCGGCCCTCATCCGCCTCGCGTCGGGGGACGCCCGTCGCGCCCTCACGGGACTGGAGGCCGCCGCCGCGGTGGCGCTCTCGCACGCGGCGACGGCCGACGACGAGGGCGAGGACCAGGAGTCGACGGTCCCCGAGGTCTCCGCCGACGATGTGGCGCAGGCCGTCGACAAGGCTCTGCTCCGCTACGACCGGCAGGGCGACGAGCACTATGACGTCATCAGCGCCTTCATCAAGTCGATCCGCGGCTCCGACCCGGACGCCGCGCTGCACTACCTCGCCCGCATGATCGAGGCGGGGGAGGACCCACGGTTCATCGCCCGGCGGCTCGTCATCTCCGCGTCCGAGGACGTCGGGCTCGCCGACCCCCAGGCGCTCGGCATCGCCGTGGCCGCCGCCGACGCCGTGGCCTTCATCGGGATGCCGGAGGGACGCATCCCGCTCGCGGAGGCCACCGTGTACCTGGCCACGACCGCGAAATCGAACGCGGCGTATGTCGGCATCGACGCGGCCATCGCCGACATCCGCGCCGGAGGGTTCGGGCGCGTGCCGCTGCACCTCCGCGACGCCCACTACCCGGGGGCCAAGCGCCTGGGCCACGGCCGCGGCTATCGCTACGCGCACGACAGCGAGTTCGGGATCGTGCCGCAGCAGTACCTGCCGGACGAGCTCGACGGACGCCACTACTACGAGCCGAAGAACCTGGGCGCGGAGCGCGACATCAGTGCACGGCTGGAGCGCATCCGCCGGATCCTCGGCGACCGGTGATCCGCGGGCCTCGGGTGTCTGCCGTCGTCTGTTAGACTTGAGCGGCTCGAAACCGTGTTTTCGGGCATCTCCTCGTTCACACCCCACCTCGACGGCACCCCGGCGTGCGCCCCGAGGAAGAACGCGGTGATACGTCCGTCGGACGTGAAATCCACGTCCACGTCATCGGAAGGATAACTTCGTGGTCACGAAGTCCCAGGACCGCCGCAAGGTGCGTCTCAGCCGCGCCCTCGGCGTGGCACTCACCCCCAAGGCCGCCCGCTACCTCGAGAAGCGTCCCTACGCTCCGGGCGAGCACGGCCGCACGAAGCGCAAGGCCGACAGCGACTACGCCGTCCGTCTGCGTGAGAAGCAGCGTCTGCGCGAGCAGTACGGCATCCGCGAGAAGCAGCTGCGTATCGCGTTCAACGAGGCCCGTCGCCAGGACGGTCTGACCGGTGAGAACCTCGTCGAGCTCCTCGAGATGCGTCTCGACGCGCTCGTGGTCCGTTCGGGCTTCGCCCGCACCACGGCGCAGGCTCGCCAGCTCGTCGTGCACCGTCACATCCTCGTCGACGGCCAGCTCGTCGACCGCCCGTCGTTCCGCGTGAAGCCGGGTCAGCTCATCCACGTCAAGCCCAAGAGCGAGGGCCTCGAGCCCTTCCAGGTGGCAGCCGCCGGCGGTCACGCCGAGGTCCTGCCCGCCGTTCCGGGTTACCTCGAGGTCGAGCTCGACAAGCTCCAGGCCCGCCTGGTCCGTCGTCCGAAGCGCGCCGAGGTCCCCGTGACCTGTGAAGTGCAGCTCGTCGTCGAGTACTACGCGGCTCGCTGATCCAGCGGAAGAGCATAAGGCAGGAGGCGTCGGGGTTCCCGACGCCTCCTGTCGTTTCCGCCTACGATGGAGAGACCGCGCCTTCGCGGCTCTAGGGCAAGGATGACGACATGAAGAACGTGCTGTGGTTCCTGATCGGCGTGATCGGCGGCTTCGTCGCGGCTCACTTCATGAACAAGGACCCGCGGGGCCATGACATCCTGACCGACGTCGACGCCCGCCTCAACGGCCTCGCCGCGATCCTCAGCGACGCATATCGCGCGCAGGAGGCTCGGCTGACCGAGCCGGGCGAGAACTGACCCCCGCATCTGCGCCTCGGCGCGCCCCCTCACGCAAGGACATCCGGCACTCCTATGAAAACTGCGGAAATCGCGCAGCGCTACCTCTCCTACTTCGAGAAGAACGACCACCTCATCGTCCCCTCGGCATCCCTGGTCAGCGACGACCCCTCGCTGCTGTTCACGGTCGCCGGCATGGTCCCGATGATCCCGTACCTCACGGGCGTGGTCCCGGCGCCGCACCCGCGCATCGCCGACCTGCAGAAGTGCATCCGGACCAACGACATCGAGGAGGTCGGGCGCACCGCGCGTCACGGCACGTTCTTCCAGATGCTCGGCAACTGGTCGTTCGGGGACTACTTCAAGGAAGGTGCGATCCGCTACGCCTGGGAGCTGCTCACGAGCTCGGAGGCGGACGGCGGCCTCGGCTTCGACGAGAAGGATCTCTGGGTCACCGTCTACGAGACCGACGACGAGGCCGAGGCGATCTGGCGCGACATCATCGGGCTCAAGCCGGAGCGCATCCAGCGCCTCGGCCGCGCGGACAACTACTGGAATACCGGCCAGCCCGGTCCCGGCGGCCCTGACTCCGAGATCTTCTTCGACCGTGGCCCGGCCTACGGCAAGGACGGCGGCCCCGCTGCCGACGACTCGCGGTTCCTGGAGATCTGGAACCTCGTGTTCATGCAGGACTTCATCGAGAACATCCGCGGCAAGACCGAGTTCGACATCGTCGGCGAGCTGCCGATGAAGAACATCGACACCGGCATGGGGCTGGAGCGCGTCGCCTTCCTCAAGCAGGGCGTCGAGAACATGTACGAGACCGACCAGGTGCGGCCGGTGCTCGACCGCGCCGTCGAGCTCTCGGGCCGTCGCTACGGCGCCGTGCACGAGGACGACGTCCGTTTCCGCGTGATCGCGGACCACGTGCGCTCCTCGCTCATGCTGCTCTCCGACGGCGTCCGTCCGTCGAACGAGGGCCGCGGCTACATCCTGCGACGCCTCATGCGCCGCACCGTGCGGGCCATGCGCCTCCTCGGTGTCGACGATCCCGCGTTCCCCGAGCTGTTCGCCGCCTCACGCGACGCGATGAAGTCGGCGTACCCGGAGCTGGAGCGCGACTGGTCCGTGCTCTCCTCGGCGGCCTTCGCCGAAGAGGAGACCTTCCGGCGCACCCTGGCGCAGGGATCGACCATCCTCGACCTCGCGCTCGACGAGACGAAGAAGGGCGGCGGGAAGACCCTCAGCGGTTCCGAGGCGTTCCTGCTGCACGACACCTACGGCTTCCCGATCGACCTCACCCTGGAGGTCGCCGAAGAGGCCGGGCTGGACGTGGACCGTGCCGCGTTCGACTCCCTCATGCAGGAGCAGCGTCAGCGCGCGAAGGACGACGCCCGCAACCGCAAGCGCCAGCTCGCGGATGTCTCGGTGTACCGCGACCTGCGGGCGCTGGGCGAGACGGGCTTCGACGGCTACACGGCCCTCGAGGTGGAGTCCCGCGTGCTCGGCCTGCTCGTCGACGGTGCGCCGGTGCGCAGCGCCGCCGAGGGCCAGATCGCCGAGGTCGTGCTCGCCGAGACGACGCTGTACGCCGAGTCCGGCGGCCAGGTCGCGGACAAGGGCACCATCGTGGGCCCCGGCTACGAGCTCGAGGTGCTCGACGTGCAGCGTCCGGTCCCCGGGCTGATCAGCCACACGGTGGAGGTCTCCCGCGGCACGGTCGCGGTCGATGACATCGCGACGACGATCGTCGACGCCGCCAACCGTCGCGCCGCCCGTCAGGCGCACTCCGCCACCCACCTCGTGCATGCCGCCCTCCGCGACACGCTCGGCCCGACCGCCACGCAGTCGGGCTCGCTCAACCGCGCCGGCTACATGCGGTTCGACTTCGCCTGGTCGCAGGCGCTGTCGACGGACACCCGCACGGAGATCGAGGAGATCACCAACCGCGCCGTGCAGGACGCCCTCGAGGTGACCACCCGCATCGTGACGCTCGACGAGGCCAAGGAAGCGGGCGCCATGGCGCTCTTCGGCGAGAAGTACGGCGACGTCGTGCGGATGGTCGACATCGGCGGCCCGTGGTCGCGTGAGCTCTGCGCGGGCACCCACGTGTCGACCAGTGCGGAGATCGGCCTGGTCAGCGTGGTGGGGGAGTCGTCGGTCGGCGCCTCCAACCGCCGGATCGAGGCTCTCGTCGGCGCGGACGCGTTCCGTGAGCTCGCGGCGGAGCGGGCCCTCGTCTCGCAGCTCACCGCCTCTCTGAAGACCCCGCGGGAGCAGCTCCCCGAGCGGATCGCCGACCTCGCCGCGAGCCTCAAGGCCGCGGAGAAGCGCATCGCGCAGTTCGAGGCGAAGGAGCGAGCGGGACGCATCCCCGCCATCGCCGAGGCCGCGACGCGCGTCGGAGACTTCCGCGTGGCGGCACAGACGCTGGGTGATGTCGCGTCGGCGGACGATGTCCGCGAGCTCGTCAACGGCGTGCGGGACCGGCTCGGCTCCGACCCCGCGGTCGTCGCGCTCGGTGCGGTCGTCAACGGTCGCCCTGTCGTCGTCGTCGCCACGAACGAGGCCGCGCGCGGTGCCGGGGCGAAGGCGGGTGCGCTCGCGAAGCGCGCCGCCGGTGTGCTCGGCGGAGGCGGCGGTGGCCGCGACGACGTCGCCCAGGGCGGCGGTACCGACGCAGCGGCGCTGCCCGCCGCGCTCGAGGCCGTCTCCCAGGAGCTGCGGGGCGCGTGAGCGGTTATCGCCGCGGGGTCCGGCTCGGCATCGACGTCGGCCGGGCCCGCGTGGGCGTGGCCCGGTCCGATCCGGACGGCATGCTGGCCGTCCCCGTCGAGACCGTGCCGCGCGACGAGCACTCGCTGACGCGCATCGCGGAGCTGGCTGCGGAGTACGAGCCGCTGGAGATCGTGGTCGGACTTCCGGTGAACATGCAGGGCGCGGACACGCCGTCGACGGTCGATGCGCGGGAGTTCGCGGCCGCACTCCAGGGGCGCAGTGGCGTGCCGGTCCGCCTCGTGGACGAGCGTCTGAGCACCGTCTCCGCGCATGCGGCGTTGCGGAGTTCTGGGCGATCACAGAAGAACTCTCGTAGCATTGTGGATCAGGTCGCCGCCGTGGTGCTGCTGCAGCAGGCGATCGACACGGAGAAGAGCACCGGAAACCCGGCCGGTGCCCCGGTCCCCGTTGACGAGGAGCCCGCCTGAACATGTCCGAACGCGAGAGCCGTGCGCCCGAGCACGAGCAGAGCACCCGGTTGGGGGATCTGTTCGAGAACCTCCCCGCTCCGTCCCCGCAGGTCCCGACCGCCGCGGATGACACGCCGGCACCCGGATCCCGCCGCGCGGCGAGGGAGGCCGCGGCCCGCGAGCAGGAGGCTCCGGCCGCCCCGGACGCGACGGCTGCGCCCGATGCCGACGTGCCGGCCCGCCCGGTCTCGGCGTCGGCGGCGACCACCGCGGATGCGGCCGTGACCGACCACCGGCCGCAGGCGAATGCCGCAGACGCCGAAGCGGTCGTGACCCGCGCGATGCCCGTCGCCGCGACGAGCGCGGACGAGGCCCCCGCCCCGGGCCCGCGCCGGTCGACCGGCACCGAAGACCCCGCACCGGCGCTGGGCGGAGGACTCGACGAGATCTTCGCCGCTCAGGACGACGGCCGCGATCACGGCGCTCCGACCAAGAAGAAGCGCCGCAAGGGCTGCCTCATCGCCCTGATCATCGTCCTGGTGATCCTCGGCGGCATCGCCGCCGGCGGCGTCTGGGTCGCGAACACCTTCGGCGACCGCATCGCCGACGCCATGGGGTGGGGCGAGCCGAAAGACTGGGAGCCCGGCCAGGCGACCGGTGAGGTGTACGTCACGATCAAGCAGGGCGACACGGGCGGCCCCGTGTCGACGGCGCTGTACGAAGCCGGCGTCACGAAGACCGAGGACGTCTTCTACGACTACCTCATCGACGAGAACATCGCGGTGACCTTCTATCCCGGCGTCTACCGCCTGCAGAAGAAGATGACGGCGGAGGATGCCCTCGCCGCGCTCCGCAACGAGGAGAACAAGCTCGAGAACACCGTCTCCATGCCGGAGGGCGGGACGATCGAATCGGCCCTGCCGTCCATGGCCGAGACTCTCGGGATGCCGCTGGCCGACCTCGAGGCAGCCGTCGCCGATCCGTCCGCGTACGGGGTGGAGGCGCAGAGCCTGGAGGGGTGGCTGTTCCCCGCGGTGTACACGTTCGACCCCGAGGCCACCGCGACGCAGGTCATCCAGCGCATGGTCGACCGGACGCGCGAATCGCTCGCCGCCGCCGGCGTCCCGAACGAGGACGCGCAGCGGATCCTCACGATCGCCTCGATCATCCAGCGCGAAGGCCGCACGGACGACTTCGCCAAGGTGTCCCGCGTGATCCAGAACCGCCTCGACGACGACATGCTGCTCCAGATGGACTCGACGGCGCAGTACGGGTATGGCTCCCTGCACGAGGGCGTGGTCTCGAGCTCGGCCGAGGCTCTGGAAGACCCCAACGAGTGGAACACCTACGTGAACAAGGGGCTTCCGGCCACGCCGATCGCGAGCCCGAACGATGCCGCGATCGATGCCGCGATGCACCCCGCGGACGGGCCGTGGATCTACTTCGTCACCGTCAACCTCGAGACCGGCGAGACGCAGTTCTCGGAGACTCTCGCGGAGCACGAGCAGGGCGTGGAGAAGTGGCGGGACTGGTGCCGCGCGAACCCCGACGCCGGTTGCTGACGCGGTGAACCGGAGACGGCTGGCGGTCTGGGGCGACCCGATCGGGCACTCACGGTCGCCGGAGCTGCACGCTGCGGCCTACGCGGTGCTCGGACTGGACTGGGAGTACGGGCGCCGTCAGGTCGGCGAGGAGGGCTTCACGGACGCGGTCGAGGCCCTCGACGACACCTGGCGCGGCCTGTCCCTGACGATGCCGCTCAAGGAGGAGGCGTACCGATACGCCGCCACCCGGGATGCCCACGCGGAGCTGACCGGCGCGGTCAACACGCTCCTGCTCTCGGAGACCCCGGCGGGATTCAACACCGACGTCGGCGGGATCGTCGATGCCCTCGGTGATGCCGGGATCCGCGAGATCGGAACGGCACGGATCCTGGGCGCCGGAGCGACGGCAGCCTCGGCCCTCGTCGCCCTCGCCGACCTCGGGGCGACGCGGGTCGAGGTCGCCGCCCGTCGGCCGGAACGCGCCGCGGGGCTCGTCCGGATCGGGGAGCGACGCGGCGTCGTGGTCACCCCACGATCGCTCGACGAGGCGGACGGCGCCGTCGACCTCACGGTGGCGACGCTGCCCTCCGGTACAACGTTGCCGCCGGAGAGTGCCGCCCGCCTGGCCGAGACCGGCGGCACGCTGTTCGACGCCGCCTACGCGCCCTGGCCGTCCACCCTGGCGGCGGCATGGGGCGCAGCGCCGGCGGTCTCCGGACTCGGAATGCTGCTGCATCAGGCGGTCCGGCAGATCCGGATCTTCCTGCACGGCGACCCGGTTTCGCCGCTGCCGGACGAGGACGCGGTCCTCGCCGCGATGCGTGCCACCCTCTGACCGCCGCCCGACGAAACGCGGCACGGCGCGGGGGGAAACGCATGGGAGACTAGAGCACATGCTCCGCGTGCTCACGGCCGGCGAATCGCACGGCCCAGAACTCATCGCCGTCATGGAGGGTCTGCCCTCCGGCGTCCCGGTGTCGTCCGAGGCCATCCAGGCCGACCTCGCCCGCCGCAAGCTCGGCTATGGACGCGGCTCCCGGATGAAGTTCGAACAGGACGAGCTCACCATCTCCGGCGGTGTCCGGCACGGGAAGACGCTGGGCAGCCCCATCGCCCTGCGCATCGGCAACACCGAGTGGCCGAAGTGGATCGAGGTCATGAACCCGGAGCCGGTGGAGCTCACCGATCGCTCGCGCGGTCGTGGCGCCCCGCTGACCCGGCCGCGTCCGGGCCACGCCGACCTCGTGGGCATGCAGAAGTACGACTTCGACGAGGCCCGTCCGATCCTCGAGCGTGCGAGCGCCCGGGAGACCGCCGCCCGCGTGGCGCTCGGTGCCGTCGCCCGCTCCTTCCTCGGCGAGCTCGGCATCCGACTCGTCAGCCACACGCTCTCGATCGGGCCGGTGCGTGTGCCGGATGGCGCGGCGCTGCCGACCCCGGACGACGTGGACGCCCTGGACGCCGACCCGCTGCGGTGCTTCGACCCCGCGACCTCCGCACTGATGGTCGCGGAGGTGGACGACGCCAAGAAGGACGGCGACACGCTCGGCGGCATCGTCGAGGTCCTCGCCTACGGCCTGCCGCCGGGCCTCGGCTCCCACGTGCACTGGGACCGTCGCCTGGACGCCCGACTGGCCCAGGCACTCATGAGCATCCAGGCGATCAAGGGCGTGGAGGTCGGCGACGGCTTCGAGACCACACGTCGCCGGGGTTCGGCCGCCCATGACGAGCTCTTCGTCACCGCCGACGGCATCGCCCGCGGCACGGACCGCGCCGGCGGCACCGAGGGTGGCATGTCCACGGGGACCGTCCTGCGCGTGCGGGCGGGCATGAAGCCGATCGCGACCGTGCCGCACGCGCTGCGCACGATCGACATCGCGACCGGCGACCAGGCGACCGCGCACCACCAGCGTTCCGACGTCTGCGCCGTGCCCGCGGCGGGCGTCGTTGCGGAGGCCATGGTCGCCATCGAGCTGGCCCGCGCCGTGTTGGAGAAGTTCGGCGGCGACAGCATCCGTGAGACGCGCCGCAACCTGGAGGGATACCTCGACGGCATCCCCGCGGAGCTGCGCACGGCCCCCGCGTCCGAGGCGGCGCTCATCGCGCATGACGAACGAGGCTGAGCCGCTGACGCTGGTCCTCGTCGGACCGATGGCGGCAGGCAAGACCAGTGTCGGGCGACGGGTCGCGCGGCGTCTGGGGGTCGCCTTCATCGACACCGACAAGCGCATCGTCGCCGCGCACGGCCCGATCCCGGAGATCTTCGCCACGCACGGCGAGGCGCACTTCCGGGAGCTCGAGCGCGCGGCGGTCCGTGAGGCTATCGCCGAGGGCGGCGTGATCTCCCTCGGCGGCGGCGCGGTCACGGACCCGGAGACGCGCGCGCTGCTGCGTGCGCACCCCGTGGTCTTCCTCTCCGTGAGCGAGGCAGCGGTGGCCGACCGACTGCGCGGCGGGACGCGCCCGCTGCTGGCGGGCGAGGACCCGGTCGAGAAGTGGAAGCGCATCTTCGCGGAACGGCGAGGATGGTACGACGAGGTGGCGTCGACCACGTTCGACACCTCACGGCGTCCGATGCAGCGCATCGCGGACGAGATCGTGGCATGGAGGAGAGAACAGCGATGAGCACGACGACCATCAGCGTCACCGGGAGCGACGCCTACGACATCACGATCGGACGGGGGATCCTCGACCAGGTGTCCGCGGCTCTCGCGCCGGGCGTCCGCAAGATCCTCGTCGTGCACCCGCCGACCCTCGCGGCCCGCGCCGCCGAACTCCGCGACCGACTCCTCGCCGACACCGCCGATGGCCCGCGTGAGGTGCTGCTCGCCGAGATCCCGGATGCCGAGCAGGGCAAGCGCATCGAGGTGGCCGCGTTCTGCTGGCAGGTCATGGGTCAGGCGGACTTCACGCGCACGGACGCCGTCGTCGGCTACGGCGGGGGAGCGGTGACCGACCTCGCCGGCTTCGTCGCGGCGACCTGGCTGCGCGGCATCCAGATCGTTCAGGTGCCCACCACCGTGCTCGGCCTCGTGGACGCCGCCGTGGGCGGAAAGACCGGGGTCAACACCGCGGAGGGCAAGAACCTCGTCGGCGCCTTCTGGGCACCGCGCGCGGTGATCGGCGACCTCGACGAGCTGGGCAGCCTGAGCCCCAACGAGGCCACTGCGGGGTTCGCGGAGGTCGTCAAGGCCGGCTTCATCTGGGCACCGGAGATCCTCGACATCATCGAGGCCGATCCGGCACGCGCGGTCGACACCACGACGGAGGAGTTCCGGCGGTCCGTCGAACTCGCGATCGACATGAAGGCGCAGGTCGTCTCGGATGACTTCCGCGAGGCCGGACAGCGCGAGATCCTGAACTACGGCCACACCCTCGGCCACGCGATCGAGCACGCCGAGCGGTACCGCTGGCGGCACGGAGCGGCCATCTCGATCGGCATGCTGTATGCCGCGGAGCTGTCCCGGCTGGCGGGGCGCCTCTCGGACGCCGCGGCGGAGCGCCACCGCACCATCCTCGAGTCGCTGGGCCTGCCCACCTCGTACCGTGCCGGAGCCTGGCCGCAGCTGCTCGCCACGATGCAGCGCGACAAGAAGAGCCGCGGCGGCATGCTCCGCTTCATCCTGCTGGACGACATCGCCAAGCCCACCGTGCTCCAGGCGCCGGACGAGTCGCTGCTCTTCGCCGCGTATCAGGAGATCGGCGCATGAGCATCGCCGTCCGGCGCATCACGCCGGAGGACTGGCGGGAGGTGAAGGCGCTGCGGCTGCAGGCTCTCGCCGACCCCGCCGCGCCGATGGCCTTCCTCGACACCGTCGAGCACGCCACGGCGCAGCCCGACCGCTTCTGGCAGGAGCGCGCGGCGAACGCGGCCGGCGACGCCGCCGCGGCGCAGTTCGTCGCGATCGCGGACGACGGCACCTGGACCGGGACCGTGACCGTGCTCCCGCATCGCGAGCAGCACGACGCCGGCCTGGTCGTGGGGGTCTACGTGGCGGATGCGCACCGCGGTGCAGGCGTCATCGATGCGCTCCTCGACGCTGCGGCCGCCTGGGCACGCGATCGCGGGCTGCGTGCGCTCGTGCTCGAGGTGCACGTGGACAACGAGCGGGCGCAGGCGGTCTATCGTCGACTCGGTTTCGTCCGGACCGGCGAGATCGAGACCTCCGGCTTCGGGCGGGAGTGGGTCATGCGCCGCGAGCTGGCCGACACGGGGAGCGTGTCCGCATGACGGCTCCGCGTCGGCTGCTGCTCGTCAACGGCCCCAACCTGAACCTCCTCGGCACCCGGGAACCCGAGGTCTACGGCACGGCGACCCTCGCCGACGTCGAGCGGATCACCGCCGAGGCCGCCGCGGCGTTCGGGTTCGAGGTACGGGCGCTGCAGAGCAACCACGAGGGCGTGCTCATCGACGCGATCCACGACGCGCGTGCGGACTGCGCAGGCATCGTCATCAACCCGGGGGGCCTGACCCACACCTCCGTCGCCCTCCGCGACGCGCTCACCGGCGTCGCGTTGCCCTTCGCCGAGGTGCACATCTCCGACGTGTACGCCCGCGAGGAGTTCCGTCACCACTCGTACCTGCACGACGTCGCCGCGGTCCGTGTCGTCGGACACGGCGTCGACGGCTACCCGGAGGCCGTGCGGGAGCTCGTCGCGCACCTCTGACCAGGCGGGATCAGGGCAGGCCGACGAGCAGGACGCAGACGGTGATGCCCACCAGCGTCAGCAGAGCCATGGCGAGGAAGCAGCCAGCCAGCGCACGGAGCCGAGGACGCACAGGCGCCACGGTGAGGCGGATGACCACCATCGCCACCAGGCCCAGCACCAGGACGATCGCCGTGATGAGGCCGACCGTTCCCGCCGCCCCGCCGCTGCGGACGATCCCGATCAGGGGCACGAGGCTGACCGCGGTGAAGATCGCGGCGACGATGAGCCAGACCGCCCCGGACGACGTCCGCAGTGCCGGCTGATTCGCCATCCTGGTCGGGTCGCCGTCGCGGTCGTTCTCGCTCATGTCGATTCCTCCTGTCCCGCTCCAGGCTGCCCGGGGCGGTCGTCGTCGTCACGGGGCTTCCCCTCGCACCCAGGAGCGTCTATCGTGCCCACGCGGCGGCTGGCGCCGGGCATCCCGTAGAATCGACTGTCGGCCGACCCCGGCCCCCACGGACTCAGGAACGGAACTCCTCGCACATGGCATCCACCGCAGACATCAAGAACGGCGTCGTCCTCAGCATCGACGGGCAGCTCTGGAGCGTCATCGAGTTCCAGCACGTCAAGCCCGGCAAGGGCGGCGCGTTCGTCCGCACGAAGCTGAAGAACGTCGTCTCGGGCAAGACCGTGGACCGCACGTACAACGCCGGTGCGAAGATCGACATCGAGAACGTCGACCGTCGCGACTACACCTACCTCTACACCGACGGTGACGGGTTCGTGTTCATGGACCAGACCGACTTCGACCAGATCACGCTGCCGGCCGCCACGGTCGGCGACGCGAAGAACTTCCTGCTCGAGAACCAGCAGGTCACCATCGCCCTCAACAACGGCAACCCCCTCTACATCGACCTCCCGGCGTCGGTCATCCTCGAGGTGACCTACACCGAGCCCGGCCTGCAGGGCGACCGCTCGTCCGCCGGCACCAAGCCCGCGACGCTCGAGACCGGCTACGAGATCCAGGTCCCGCTGTTCCTGGAGACCGGCACCAAGGTCAAGGTCGACACCCGCACGGGTGAGTACCTCGGCCGCGAGAAGTAAGGCGTGAGCGCCCGCACGAAGGCGCGCAAGCGCGCGCTCGACATCCTGTTCTCCGCCGACGTCCGCGGCGACGACGTCGCGGTGGCCCTCGCCGCCGAGGCGAAGCGTGCGGCGAACGAGCCCGCACGCGAGGCGTCGTGGCTGTACGCCCGCGAGATCGTCGACGGCATCATCGACCAGCGCGACGAGATCGACGAGCAGATCACGACGCACAGCCGTGACTGGAAGCTCGAGCGGATGCCCGCCGTCGACCGCGCCCTGCTGCGTATCGGCGCGTGGGAGATCCTCTACAACGACGAGGTGCCGACCGCGGTCGCCATCGACGAGGCGGTGGAGCTCGCGAAGGAGTTCTCCACCGACGAGTCGGGCGCGTTCGTCCACGGCGTGCTCGCCCGCGTCGCCCGCTCGGCCTGAGCGCCGCAGCGGCGGTGTCGGCGGTGGCGGGCAGGATCGTCCCATGATCCGCCCGCCCGCCTCCGCTTCGGGTGCCCCGGGAGACGGGGCGCGGGACTGGCGTGCGCTTTTCGAGGGCGGCGCCGCTCCGGCGGCGACGACCCCGCTGGCCCTCGGGTTCGAGCTGCGCGTCCGCGACGCCCGAGGAGCGAATCCGTGGGCGTCCCGGCCGCAGCGCACCGCGACTCCGCGTGATGTCGCGAAGGCGACCGGAGAGATCCTCCTCGGCATCCGGCCGCTGGAGCGGAGCGCGGCGACGGGATCCTGGGTGCTCGGCTCCGCCACCTGGGATGCGGTCCGCCGCGCGCCGGACCAGTACGGTCGGGAACGGTCGCGGTGGTTCGCCGATCTCCTCAGCATCGCGCGCGACACGCTGCTCTCCGGCACGGCGGGGGACTGGCTCGTCGCCGATCTGATCGAGTCGCGGCTGCTCTGGGGACACCTGAGGTCGGCGGCCGACCTCGGCATCCCGCTCGTGGCGGCGCAGCGGTCGACCACGCTCGTCCTCGCCGACACCGCGGAACTCACGGCGGCCGTCTCCCGCGACGAGGGCGGCGGTCTCATCGTCCGTCCGGTTGTCACGGTGGACGGTCGCACCACGGAACAAGGGGGTATCCGTGCCCTCGGGCGCTCCGGCGTGTACGAGATCGCGCAGAGCGGGGCGCGCCTGCAGGTGACCCTGGCGGAGCTTCCGCTCGCGGGCCCCGCGCACTCGCTGCTCCGGGCTGAGACGCTCGTCGTCCCCGCAGAGGAGGAGACGGCCTTCCTCCAGGATGCCTATCCGCTCCTCGCGCGTCGCCTCTCCGTCCGCGCGGTCGGCCGCGTCTCGCTGCCGGACCTCCCGCCTCCCCGTGCCGTGCTGCGGGTGGCGTTCCGTCGCGGCGACACCGTGGAGTACGCCTTCGAGTGGGACTATCGCGGGTTCGGGCGGGTGCCGTTCTCTCCAGGTCAGGAGGCGGTGCGGGATCCGGAGGCGGAAGCCGACATGACCGACCGACTCCGGAGCGTCTGCCAGGAGCGCGGCGTCGACTTCGCCCCCACGGGGACCGTCCACGACGTGGAGGCAGCGGAGTTCATGACCCGCGTCGTCCCGGCGCTGGAGGCGGAGGGTGTCGAGGTGGAGGTGTCCGGCCGCCGAAAGACGTATCGCGAGCTCGCCGGAGAGCCGGAGATCACCGTCTCGACCGTGGAGAGCACCGACCCGGACTGGTTCGACCTCGGCGTGATCGTCCGCATCGACGGTCGGAACATCCCGTTCGAGCCGCTCTTCACCGCCCTGAGCGCGGGGAGACGGAAGCTCCTGCTCGTCGACGGCAGCTACTTCTCCCTGAACCACCCGGCGCTCGACCGTCTGCGTGACCTGCTCGACGAGGCCGGAGACCTCGACGAGTGGGAGACGGGCCCACGGATCAGTCGTCATCAGACGGATCTGTGGGAGGAGTTCGAGGACCTGGCGGACGAAGCCCTTCCCGCGGTGAGCTGGCGCGCCACGGCCGAGGGACTGCGCAGCGCCACTGCGGTGCCGGCGGTGCCGATCCCGCCGGGGCTCACCGCACACCTTCGGCCGTATCAGAAGGAAGGCCTCGACTGGCTCGCGTTCCTCTGGACGCACCGCCTCGGCGGCATCCTCGCCGATGACATGGGGCTCGGGAAGACCGTCCAGCTGCTCGCGCTCATCCTGCATGCCAGGGCGGCGGGGGAGGAGCGCCCCTTCCTCGTCGTGGTCCCGACGTCCGTGCTGGCCACGTGGCGCACCGAAGCCGCGCGATTCGCTCCCGGCCTCCGCGTGGTCACCCGGGACTCCACGGCCGGACCGTCGGCGAGTGTCGCGGCTCGCGAGGCCGACGTCGTGCTGACGACCTACGCCGTCGCCCGGCTCGATGAAGAGGGGTTCGCGGGCGTCGCCTGGGCCGGACTGATCCTCGACGAGGCCCAGTTCGTGAAGAATCCGGCGACGAAGCTGCACCGTGCCGTCGCCCGCTTCCCAGCCGACGTCACCATCGCGGTCACGGGCACGCCGCTGGAGAACAGTCTGGAGGAGCTCTGGGCGCTGCTGAAGCTCACGGCGCCCGGCCTGTTCGCCTCGGCGCGGAAGTTCCGCGAGCACTACATCCAGCCGATCGAGCAGGGGAAGGTCCCGGAGAACGCGGAGGGCGGACCCTACCGGCAGCGCCGCCTCGCGCAGCTTCGACGGCGCATCCGTCCCCTCGTGCTCCGCCGCACCAAGGAGCTCGTCGCCCCCGATCTTCCGCCGAAGCAGGAGCAGGTGCTGGAGGTCGAGCTGAGCGCGCGGCATCGCGAGCTCTACGAGACGGTGCTGCAACGCGAGCGGCAGAAGGTGCTCGGCCTGCTGGAGGATCTCGACCGGAACCGCTTCATCGTGTTCCGGTCGCTGACTCTGCTGCGCATGCTGAGCCTCGCTCCGGCGCTGATCGACCCGGCCGATGCGCGCCTCGGCTCCCGCAAGCTCGACGAGCTCCTGGAACGGATCGTCGAGCTGCAGGCGGAGGGGCACCGCGCGCTCGTGTTCAGCCAGTTCACGTCCTTCCTCGACATGGCGGCCGCGCGTCTGGACGCCGCCGGCATCCCGTACGCGCACCTCGACGGCTCGACGAGGCATCGCGAGCGGGTGGTCACGGACTTCGCGGAGGGGGAGCAGCCCGTCTTCCTCGTCAGCCTGAAGGCCGGCGGATTCGGACTCACCCTGACCGAGGCCGACTACGTCTTCCTCCTCGACCCGTGGTGGAATCCCGCCGCCGAGGCGCAGGCCGTCGACCGCACGCACCGCATCGGCCAGCGCAGCCAGGTGTTCGTCTACCGCATGATCGCGACCGGCACGATCGAGGAGAAGGTCCTCGCGCTGCAACGCCGCAAGGCGCGGCTGTTCACGGCCGTGCTCGACGACGACGCGCTCTTCGCCCAGGCGCTCACCGCCGACGACATCCGCGGTCTCTTCGACGACTAGACCGTTTTCCCCGGCCCGTCCCGCCGGGTGCTCAGGGAGCCGTCGGTACAATCGAACGGTTCATCTTCGAGAGGAATGCAATGCGGATCACGGGACTCGGCCACGCCGGCATGTTCATCGAGACGGTGGGCGGCAACATCATCTGCGACCCGGTGCTCGGCCCGTCCTTCTTCGGGTCCTGGTTCCCGTTCCCGGACAACCGCGCGCTCGACTGGGAGCGGTACGGACGGGAAGCCGACTTCCTCTACATCTCGCACCGGCACCGCGACCACTTCGACCCGGCGCTGCTGGAGCGGTACATCCGCAAGGACATCGAGGTGCTCCTGCCGGAGTACCCGATCGACGACCTGGAGCAGGACATCCGGGCGCTCGGCTACACGAACATCACGTACGCGCCCGCCGGCGAGATCATCGAGCGCGGGGCGCTCAAGATGATGATCACCCCGCTGCGCGCTCCGAGCGACGGCCCGATCGGCGATTCGTCGCTCAGCGTGGACGACGGCACGGGGTCGATGCTGAACCAGAACGACTCGCACCCGCTCGATCTCGACAAGCTGCTGCACTTCGGGAAGCCCGACGCCTACTTCACCCAGGTCTCCGGAGCGATCTGGTGGCCCATGGTCTACGACCTGCCGCTGGACGCCAAGCAGAACTTCGCCCGTCTCAAGCGCGAGGCGCAGAACAAGCGGGCGATGTACTACATCGAGAAGGTCGACGCGCCGCACGTCTTCCCGATGGCAGGGCCGCCCATGTTCCTCCGCGACGACCTCTTCGACTTCAACGGGATGGGCCGCAACGGCGAGTCCATCTTCACGGACCAGAAGCAGTTCATCGCGCACATGAAGGAGCTGGCGCCGAAGTACGACGGGCAGCTCTTCGTCCCCGGCACGCTCGTCACGATCGACGGCGGTGCGGTGACCACCGAGCAGACGCTCTACACCGAGGCCGAGCTCGCCCACATCTTCGACGAGAAGTGGGAGTACCTGGAGGAGCAGCGCGCGACCCGCCAGCAGGAGATCCGCGACGAGGAGGCGTCTCGCGCCGAGATCATCCCGCCCGACGAGATGCTGGCGGCGATCAAGGAGTGGTGGGAGCCGCTGCTGAAGAAGTCGCGCACCATCCGCCTCGGCGTCGGCGGGCACGTCCGCTTCCGCATCGGGGAGCTGGACATGGTGGTCGACTTCCCGCGCGCCAAGGTCCGCGAGTACGCGGGGGAGGAGTGCGTGTACTGGTACACGATCCCCGCCGACCTCGTCTCGACGAACATCCGCGACCACGAGATCGACTGGTCGAACTCGATCTTCCTGTCGATGCAGTTCTCGGTCGGACGCAGCGGCAAGTTCAACGAGTTCCTCACCACGTTCCTCAAGTGCCTCTCGGTCGACCGGATCGAGTACGTCGAGAACTGGTACCAGGAGCAGACCGACCAGACCGAGGACGCGGAGATCGGCGACTGGGTCGTCCAGCGCCGCTGCCCGCACCTGCGCGCCGACCTCACCAAGACGGGGAAGGTCGACGAGGACGGCATCCTCACGTGCAGCATGCACGACTGGAAGTGGGACCTGAAGACCGGGCGCTGCCTCTCCACGAGCGGCCATCCGATCCGGTCGTCCAAGATCGACGATGTGACGGATCCCGTGCTCCGCGAGGCGAGCTGACCGGGCGGACCATCGCGGGTCCGATAGACTGGCGGCACTAGCAACCTTTAACACCGTCCTGTGAGGCGGAGAAGGGAGCGGCTGATGAGTGTGCGCACTGTGCTGCACCAAGCCGACATCTCACGAGCGCTGACCCGGATCGCGCACGAGATCCTCGAGTCCAATCGCGGGGCCGACGGCCTCGTCCTGCTGGGTATCCCGACCCGCGGCGTCACGCTGGGTCACCGGCTCGCCGCCCTGATCAGCGAGATCGCCCAAGTCTCCGTCCCGGTCGGATCGCTCGACGTGACCCTCTTCCGCGACGATCTCGCCAAGCATCCGACGCGGTCGCCGCAGCCGACGGAGATCCCCCCGGGCGGCATCGACGGCAAGACGGTCGTCCTCGTCGACGACGTGCTGTTCTCCGGCCGGAGCATCCGCGCCGCTCTCGACGCCTTGCAGTCGATCGGTCGCCCCGCCGTCGTCCGTCTCGCGATCCTCATCGACCGCGGACACCGCGAGCTGCCGATCCGACCCGACTTCGTGGGCAAGAACATCCCCTCCGCGCGCACCGAGCGCGTCAACGTGCGCCTGTTCGAGAACGACGGCGCCGAGGAGGTGACGATCGGCGAATGAGGCACCTCCTCGACACCCGCACGCTCGACAGAGCCACCGCCCTGCGCATCCTCGACGTCGCCGAGGACATGGCTGACACGCAGTCCCGCGAAGTCAAGAAGCTCCCCACGCTCCGTGGCAAGACGGTCGTGAACCTCTTCTTCGAGGACTCCACGCGCACCCGCATCTCCTTCGAGGCCGCGGCGAAGCGCCTGTCGGCCGACGTCATCAACTTCGCCGCGAAGGGCTCCAGCGTCTCCAAGGGCGAGAGCCTGAAGGACACCGCGCAGACGCTCGAGGCCATCGGCGCCGACGCGGTCGTCGTGCGGCACCCCGGCTCCGGCGCCCCGCAGACCCTGGCCACAAGCGGCTGGATCTCCGCCGGGGTCGTGAACGCCGGCGATGGTACGCACGAGCATCCCACCCAGGCACTCCTCGACGCCTTCACCATCCGCAAGCGCCGGTTCGGAGCGGACAGCCGCGGACGCGATCTGTCCGGTCTCCGAGTGACGATCGTCGGCGACGTGCTGCACTCGCGGGTGGCGCGCTCCAACGTCTGGCTGCTCACGACGCTCGGCGCCGAGGTCACGCTCGTCTCGCCGCCGACCCTGCTTCCGCAGAACGTGTCCCTGTGGCCGGTCCGCGTGGTCTACGACCTGGACGAAGCCCTCGCGGAGGGGCCGGACGCTGTGATGATGCTGCGCATCCAGCTCGAGCGGATGAACGCGGCGTATTTCCCGACTGAGCGGGAGTATTCGCGCCGGTGGGGCCTGGACGCACGGCGCGTGGCGGCTCTGCCGGGCGGTAGCATTGTCCTGCACCCCGGACCCATGAACCGGGGACTGGAGATCTCCTCCGAAGCTGCCGATTCCCCCCGTTCGACGGTGCTGGAACAGGTGTCGAACGGGGTCTCCGTGCGCATGGCGGTGCTGTACCTGCTGCTGGCAGGGGAACGAGACGACGAACGAGGGGGAGACCTGTGAGCGAGACCCTCGTCATCACCGGTGCACAGCTGCTCGGCGCGACGAGCGCCGACATCATCATCGAGGACGGCGTGATCGCCGAGGTCGGGACGGGGCTCACCCGCACCGGCGCGCGCGTGATCGACGCCGCGGGCCTGGTCGCGCTGCCGGGTCTCGTCGATCTGCACACCCATCTGCGCGAACCCGGGTTCGAGGCCTCCGAGACGATCCTCACCGGCACCAGAGCGGCCGCCGCCGGCGGGTTCACCGCCGTGTTCGCGATGCCGAACACCTCCCCGGTCGCCGACACGGCGGGCGTGGTCGAGCAGGAGCTCGCCCTCGGCGAGGCGGCCGGCTACGCGACCGTGCAGCCGATCGGCGCCGTCACCGTGGGCCAGAAGGGCGAGCGCCTCGCGGAACTCGGCGCCATGGCCACCTCGCGTGCCCAGGTGCGGGTCTTCAGCGACGACGGCTTCTGCGTCTGGGACCCGCTGATCATGCGCCGGGCTCTGGAGTACGTGAAGTCCTTCGACGGCGTCATCGCCCAGCATGCGCAGGACCCGCGGCTCACCGAGGGCGCCCAGATGAACGAGGGCACCGTCTCGGCCGAGCTCGGGCTGGCCGGGTGGCCGGCGGTCGCCGAGGAATCGATCATCGCCCGTGACGTGCTCCTCGCCGAGCACGTCGGCTCGCGGCTGCACGTGTGTCATCTCTCGACGGCCGGCTCGGTCGACATCATCCGCTGGGCCAAGAAGCGAGGCGTCGACGTCACGGCGGAGGTCACGCCGCACCACCTGCTGCTCACCGACGAACTCGTCCGCGGCTACGACGCGCGGTTCAAGGTCAACCCGCCGCTGCGCCGCGAGGAGGACGTCCTCGCGGTTCGGGAGGGTCTCGCCGATGGCACGATCGACATCGTCGCGACCGACCACGCACCGCACCCCAGCGAGCACAAGGCATGCGAGTGGCAGGCCGCCGCGAACGGCATGGTCGGTCTGGAGAGCGCCCTGCGTGTCGTGCACCAGTCGATGGTGCAGACCGGTCTGCTCGGCTGGGCCGACGTCGCCCGTGTCATGAGCTCGACGCCCGCCCGCATTGGCCGGCTCTCCGGCCACGGCACGCCGCTCGCAGCCGGGCAGCCCGCGCACATCACGCTGTACGACCCCGCGGTCGACGGTGTGTTCACCGCCGCGGACCTGCACGGGCGCAGCGTGAACTCGCCCTACCTGGGCCGCGCACTGCCCGGGCGCGTGGAGTACACGGTGCACGGCGGCGTCCTCACGGTCGACGGCGGCACCGTCGTCGAGGAGCTCGGCGCATGAGCGCACGGGACCTCGCGGTCGCGATCATCATCGCCGTCGCGCTGCTCATCCTGCTGTCGATGCTGTTCGCCTGGCGACGACGAGTGCGGCGCGATGCCGCGTACACGGCCCCGCTCGGGGTGCCGGAGCACGCGGAGGTGACGCGCCGCGACGAGGTGCTTTACGTGTCCACCACTCGGCACGAGCAGCCCCTCGAACGGCTCGCGATCACTCCGCTGGCGTTCCGTGCACGCGGCGAGCTGGCTGTGACCGACCGCGGCATCGCGCTGGCCCTGGACGGTGCCCCCACCGTCTTCCTCGCCGCCGACCGCCTGGTCTCCGTCGACCGCGCGACCGTCACCATCGATCGCGTCGTGGAGCCCGGCGGGCTCGTGCGCATCGCGTGGCACGTCGACGACGCGACCGTCGTCGACAGCTATGTGCGCCTCACCGGCGGCGACCTCCCGACCCTCATCTCCGACCTGCAGCGGCTCATCCCCGCCGCCCCTGACACAGGAGCCACGTCATGACCCTCTCGACTTCCTCCCCGCAGGCCTCCGCGGCCCGCCTCCCCGATCCCGCCGTCCTCGTGCTCGAGGACGGCACCCGACACCGCGGACGCGCCTACGGCGCGCGCGGACGCACCCTCGGCGAGGTCGTGTTCGCCACCGGCATGTCGGGATACCAGGAGACCATCACCGACCCGTCCTACGCCGGACAGATCGTCCTGCAGACGGCCCCGCACATCGGCAACACCGGCATGAACGACGAAGACACCGAGTCCCGCCGCATCTGGGTCGCCGGCTACATCGTGCGCGACCCCTCGCGCGTCGTCTCGAACTGGCGTGCGAACGCGTCCCTCGACGAGGTCCTCGTCGAGGACGGCATCGTCGGCATCAGTGGCATCGACACCCGTGCGGTCACCCGTCACATCCGCTCCGCCGGCTCCATGCGCGGCGGCATCTTCTCGGGTGCGGACGCGGAGCTCGACCCGGAGGAGCAGCTGCGCATCGTCCGCGAGGCTCCGGAGATGACCGGCCTCAACCTCTCTGCCCAGGTGTCCGTCGAGAGCGCGACCGTGACCCCGGCGGTGGGGGAGCGCATCGGCAACCTCGCCGTGCTCGACCTGGGTGTGAAGCAGGCCACGATCGACAACCTCGCCGCCCGCGGCTTCGACGTGCACGTCCTCCCGCAGGACGTGAGCATCGACGAGATCCGGGCGATCGAGCCTGTCGCCGTCTTCTACTCGAACGGCCCCGGGGACCCCGCGGCGTCGGGCCACCACGTCGAACTGCTGCGCGCGGTCCTCGACGACGGTCTGCCCTTCTTCGGTATCTGCTTCGGCAACCAGCTCCTCGGCCGCGCCCTGGGTCTCGGCACGTACAAGCTGCCGTTCGGCCACCGCGGCATCAACCAGCCGGTGCTGGACAAGCAGACGGGCAAGGTGGAGATCACCGCGCACAACCACGGCTTCGCCGTCGAGGCGCCCCTGGAGGGCTCGTTCGACAGCCCGCACGGCTACGGCAAGGTCGAGGTCAGCCACGTCGGCCTCAACGACAACGTCGTGGAGGGCCTGCGCGCCCTCGACATCCCCGCCTTCTCGGTGCAGTACCACCCCGAGGCCGCGGCCGGACCGCACGACGCCAACTACCTCTTCGACCGCTTCCGCGACATGGTCATCGCGACCCTTCGACCCGCTCAGGGACCCACCCAGGGAGATGCAAAGTAATGCCCAAGCGCGACGACATCCACTCCGTCCTCGTCATCGGCTCCGGCCCGATCGTCATCGGCCAGGCCTGTGAGTTCGACTACTCCGGCACCCAGGCGTGCCGCGTCCTCCGCGAGGAGGGCGTCCGCGTCATCCTCGTCAACTCGAACCCGGCGACGATCATGACCGACCCCGACTTCGCCGACGCGACGTACATCGAGCCGATCACCCCCGCGGTGATCGAGACGATCATCGCGAAGGAGAAGCCCGACGCGATCCTGCCGACGCTCGGCGGTCAGACGGCGCTGAACGCCGCGATGGCGCTGCACGAGCAGGGCATCCTCGAGAAGTACGACGTCGAGCTCATCGGCGCGAAGGTGGACGCCATCAAGAAGGGCGAGGACCGTCAGGTCTTCAAGGAGCTCGTCCTCGAAGCGGGCGCGGACGTCGCCAAGAGCGTCATCGCGCACACCATGGACGACCTCCTCGCCGGTGCCGAGCAGCTCGGCTACCCGCTCGTGGTGCGCCCCTCCTTCACGATGGGTGGGTTGGGCTCCGGCTTCGCCTACGACGAGGAGGACCTGCGCCGTATCGGCGGTGCCGGCCTGCGTGACTCGCCGACGACCGAGGTGCTCCTGGAGGAGTCGATCCTCGGCTGGAAGGAGTACGAGCTCGAGCTCATGCGCGACACCGCCGACAACACGGTCGTCGTCTGCTCCATCGAGAACGTCGACCCGGTCGGCGTGCACACGGGCGACTCGATCACCGTGGCCCCGGCGCTGACCCTGACCGACCGCGAGTACCAGAAGCTCCGCGACATCGGCATCGACATCATCCGTGCGGTGGGCGTGGACACGGGTGGCTGCAACATCCAGTTCGCGGTCAACCCGGAGAACGGGCGCATCATCGTCATCGAGATGAACCCGCGCGTGTCCCGGTCGAGCGCCCTGGCGTCGAAGGCCACCGGCTTCCCGATCGCCAAGCTCGCGGCCAAGCTCGCCCTCGGGTACCGTCTCGACGAGATCCCGAACGACATCACCGGCGTGACCCCGGCGAGCTTCGAGCCGACGCTCGACTACGTCGTCGTCAAGGTCCCGCGCTTCGCGTTCGAGAAGTTCCCGGCCGCCGACGCCACGCTCACCACGACCATGAAGTCGGTCGGCGAGGCGATGGCGATCGGCCGCAACTACGCCACCGCACTGCAGAAGGCGCTGCGGTCGCTCGAGAAGCGGGGCTCCAGCTTCCACTGGGGCGAGGAGTCGCGCAGCGTCGAGGAACTGCTCGAGATCGCGAAGACGCCGACCGACGGCCGGATCGTCACCCTGCAGCAGGCGCTGCGCAAGGGCGCGACCATCGAGCAGGCGTTCGAGGCCACGGCCATCGACCCCTGGTTCCTCGACCAGATCGTCCTCATCAACGAGGTCGCCGAGGTCGTGCGCACCGCCGGCGAGCTGGACGACGCGACGCTGCGCTACGCCAAGGAGCACGGCTTCTCCGACGCGCAGATCGCCCAGCTCCGCGGCGAGAGCGAGGCCGAGATCCGCGGCGTGCGCCACGGCCTGGGAATCCGCCCCGTCTACAAGACGGTCGACACCTGCGCGGGGGAGTTCCCCGCGCTGACGCCGTACCACTACTCGAGCTACGACGCCGAGACCGAGGTCGCGCCGTCGGACCGCACCAAGGTCGTCATCATCGGCTCCGGCCCGAACCGCATCGGTCAGGGCGTCGAGTTCGACTACTCCTGCGTGCACGCCTCGTTCGCGCTGTCGGACGCGGGCTTCGAGACCGTGATGATCAACTGCAACCCGGAGACCGTGTCGACCGACTACGACACGTCCGACCGGCTGTACTTCGAGCCGCTGACGCTCGAGGACGTCCTGGAGGTCCTGGACGCGGAGGCGGCGAGCGGCACCATCCTCGGCGTCGTCTGCCAGCTCGGTGGCCAGACCCCGCTCGGGCTCGCGAAGGGCATCGAGGCGGCCGGCTACACGGTCCTGGGGACGAGCCCGGAGGCCATCGACCTGGCCGAGGAGCGCGAGCTGTTCTCGCGACTGCTCGACGAGGCCGGGCTGCTGGCGCCGCGCAACGGCACGGCGATCGACGTGGAGGGCGCGGTGCGCATCGCCGAGGAGATCGGCTACCCCGTGCTCGTGCGCCCGAGCTTCGTGCTCGGCGGTCGCGGCATGGAGATCGTCTACGGCACCGATGCGCTGCGCGACTACTTCGTGCGGACGGCCGGCGAGGTCGTGATCGAGGAGGGCAAGCCGCTCCTGGTCGACCGGTTCCTCGACGACGCGATCGAGCTCGATGTGGACGCCCTGTACGACGGCACCGACCTCTTCATCGGCGGCGTCATGGAGCACCTGGAGGAAGCCGGCATCCACTCCGGCGACTCGAGCTGCACGCTGCCGCCGGTCTCGCTCGGTCGCAGCGACGTGGACCGCGTCCGCGAGGCCACCCTCGCCATCGCACAGGGCGTCGGCGTGCGCGGTCTGCTGAACGTGCAGTTCGCGATCAGCGCCGGCGTGCTCTACGTCATCGAGGCGAATCCCCGGGCGAGCCGCACGGTACCGTTCGTCTCGAAGGCGCTGGGCATCCCGATGGCGAAGGCCGCCAGCCGCATCATGGCCGGCTCGACGATCGCCGAGCTCCGCGCCGAGGGGATGCTGCCCGAACAGGACGGCTCGCGCGTCCCGCTGGACGCCCCGGTCTCGGTCAAGGAGGCCGTGCTGCCCTTCAAGCGGTTCCGCACCGCCGACGGCAAGACCGTCGACTCGGTCCTCGGCCCGGAGATGCGCTCGACCGGCGAGGTCATGGGCATCGACCGGGACTTCCCGACCGCGTTCGCGAAGTCCCAGGCCGCGGCCTACGGCGGCATGCCGACGTCGGGAACCGTGTTCATCTCGGTCGCCGACTCCGACAAGCGCGCGGTGATCCTCCCGGCGCACCGCCTCCAGCAGCTCGGCTTCACGATCGTGGCGACCGAGGGCACGGCGGAGATCCTGTCGCGCAACGGCATCGCCGTCACGGTGGTCGAGAAGTACAGCGAGACGCAGGAGTCCGGAGCCCGGAACATCGTCGACCTCATCAACGACGGGGAGATCGACATCGTCGTGAACACCCCGTCGGGTGGTGCCGCTCGCGCGGACGGCTACGAGATCCGCGCCGCCGCGGTGGCCGCGGACAAGGCGCTCTTCACGACCATCGCCGTGCTCGGTGCGGCGGTGAGCGGGATGGACGCCGCGCACGAGGGCTTCCAGGTCAAGAGCCTGCAGGAGTACGCGCAGGACCGGATGGCCGCGGTATGACGGAACGCTTCGGCGAGCGGGCCCGCGCCGCCCTGGAGGCGCACGGCCCGCTCTGTGTCGGCATCGACCCCCACTCCGCTCTGCTGGCGGCGTGGGGGCTGACCGCCGATGCTGCCGGAGTCCGGGAGTTCGGGCTCCGTACCGTCGAGGCGGCCGCCGGTCGCGCCGGTCTCGTGAAGCCGCAGGTGTCGTTCTTCGAGCGATACGGCGCGGCCGGGTTCGCGGCCCTCGAGGAGGTGCTGGCGGCCGCGCGCGCGGCCGGACTGCTGGTGATCGCCGACGCCAAGCGCGGCGACATCGGGTCGACGATGGCGGATTACGCCCAGGCCTGGCTCCCCGCGGGCGCGCCGCTGGAGGCGGATGCCCTGACGGTGAACCCGTACCTCGGCGTCGGTGCGCTGGAGGGTGCGTTCGCCCTCGCGGAGGCGCACGGCAAGGGGCTCTTCGTCCTCGCCGCGACCAGCAACCCCGAGGCGACCGTGCTGCAGCGCGCGACGACCGCGGACGGCGAGACCGTGTCCGCGGCCGTGATCGCCGAGGTGTCGCGCCGGAACGCCACCGGGACGCCCGAGGGGGAGTGGGGGAGCTTCGGCTTCGTCATCGGTGCCACAGTGGACGCGGTGGAAGCGGGGCTGACTCCGTTCGCGCCCGTCGCCCCGATCCTCGCCCCCGGCTTCGGCGCACAGGGCGCCACTCCCGTGGATCTCGTCCGCCGCTTCGGCTCCCAGGCCGGCTCGGTGATCGCGAGCGAGAGCCGCAGCCTCCTCTCCGCGGGCCCGGCGGCCCTCGCCGAGACGATCGCCGACCGTGCCGCCCAGTATCGAGAGGTCAGCCGTGGCTGAGGAACGCCGCACCGTCCCCGAGGTCGACAGGGCCGCCGCCGCACGTCGAGCGGTCGAGCGACGGCGCGCCAGGGCCTCGCTCAAGCGTGACCTCACCATGCGCGTCGTCACCCCGCAGGCCGTGCTGCATCGCGCGACGGAGGACCCCGACTCGGTCGAGGGCTCCATGCGCATCACCGACTTCCTCCTCGCCCTCCCCGCGATCGGCGCGGGCAAGCGCGACCGGGTGCTGGAGCAGCTCCACATCTCGCCGGTCAAGCGCCTCGGCGGACTCGGCGCCCGTCAACGCCGAGTGCTGGAGGAGTGGCTCGACGAGCGCTTCCCCGTTCCGACCCCCCGTGGGGCACGCAGCCGGCTCCTCGTCCTCGCCGGCCCCACGGCGGTGGGCAAGGGGACCGTCGCCGCGCACATCCGCGAGAACAACCCGGAGATCCACCTGTCCGTCTCGGCGACCACCCGGCCGCCGCGCCCGGGCGAGATCGACGGTGTGCACTACTACTTCGTGGACGACGCCGAGTTCGACCGCCTGGTCGCCGACGGCGAGCTGCTGGAGTATGCGGTGGTCCACAACCGCTCGCGCTACGGCACCCCGCGCGCCCCGATCGACGCCGCACTGGCGGAGGGGAAGACCGTCCTGCTGGAGATCGACCTGCAGGGCGCGCGCCAGGTGCGCGATGCGGAGCCGTCCGCGACGCTGATCTTCCTCCTGCCGCCGAGCTGGGACGAGCTGGTGCACAGGCTGGTCGGCCGCGGCACCGAGGACGCCGAGGAACGGGCCCGGCGGCTGCGCACCGCGAAGGTCGAGCTGGCGGCGCAGAACGAGTTCGACCACCTCATCGTGAACGAGGACGTCGCCACCGCCGCCCGCGAGGTCGTAGACTTGTCTACAAGCTCTGCGCGCTGACCTGATTCCAGGGTCGAGCACCACGCCGGTCCCTGAGCTCGTCGAAGGGTCGCGCGCCCGCAGCATCGTCTTCGCGGCGAATCCCGTCGCCTGATCAGGAGGTCCACCCATGGCCGGACGCAACAACGGCATCATCGATCCCCCCATCGACAACCTGCTGGAGCGCGTCGACTCCAAGTACGAGCTCGTCATCTACGCCGCCAAGCGCGCCCGTCAGATCAACGACTACTACTCCGACCTGCACGAGGGCAACCTCTTCGACAACGTGGGCCCGCTCGTCGACTCCTCGGTCGAGGACAAGCCGCTCACCATCGCCCTGCACGAGATCAACGAGGACAAGCTCCGCCTGCGTCACGCGGAGTGACTCGACGACCGCGCCGCCGCGACGTCGGTGGCGCGGTCCAGAATGGGTGCCACACCCTCCCACCGTCCGTCCCCGTTCTGGAGCATCGATGAGCGCGCTGCGTCTGTTCACGTCCGAGTCCGTCACCGAAGGGCATCCGGACAAGATCTGCGACCAGATCTCGGACAGCATCCTCGACGGACTGCTCGCGAAGGACCCGGGCTCCCGGGTCGCGGTCGAGACGCTCGTCACGACCGGCCTCGTCCACGTGGCGGGGGAGATCCGCACGGACGCCTACGTCGACATCCCGACGATCGTCCGCCAGGTCGTGAACGGCATCGGCTACACGTCCTCCGACACCGGCTTCGACGGCGATTCCTGCGGCGTCAGCGTCTCGGTGGGGGAGCAGTCCACCGACATCGCCCACGGTGTCGACAACGCCCAGGAGCACCGCGACGGCTCGTCCGTGGATCCGCTCGACGGTCTCGGCGCTGGCGACCAGGGCATCATGTTCGGGTTCGCCACCAACGAGACCCCGCAGCTCATGCCGATGGCCGCGTGGACCGCCCACCGCATCGCCGAACGGCTGACGGAGGTGCGCCGCAGCGGGCTGCTGCCCTTCCTGCGCCCCGACGGCAAGACGCAGGTCACCCTCGGCTATGACGGCTTCACCCCGAAGACCGTCGACGCCGTCGTGCTGTCCACGCAGCACAACCCGGACATCGCCCAGGACGACCTGAAGGCGCAGATCCGCGAGCACGTCATCGATCCGGTCCTCGCCACGACCGGCCTCGACCTCCACGACGTCACCTACTACATCAACCCCGCGGGGCCCTTCGTCACGGGCGGCCCGAAGGGGGATGCCGGGCTCACCGGACGCAAGATCATCATCGACACCTACGGGGGAGCCGCACGGCACGGGGGCGGTGCCTTCAGCGGCAAGGACCCGTCGAAGGTCGACCGCTCGGGTGCGTACGCGACCCGCTGGGTCGCCAAGAACGCGGTCGCCGCGGGCCTCGCCGACCGCCTCGAGGTGCAGGTCGCCTACGCGATCGGTGTCGCGCGCCCCGTCGGCCTGTATGTGGAGACCTTCGGCACGGGGCGCGTGTCCGACGAGGTCATCACGCGGGCCATCGACGAGGTGTTCGATCTGCGGCCGCAGGCCATCATCGAGCAGCTCGACCTGCTGCGGCCGATCTACGCCCAGACGGCGGCCTACGGGCACTTCGGTCGGGAGCTGCCGGACTTCACGTGGGAGCGGACGGACCGGGCCGAGGAGCTGCGGCGCGCTGCCGGGCTCTGACGAGGCCGCGGTGCTGATCTCTCCGGAGAGCCGGCGCATCGCCCGGGTGCTCCTGGAATCCCCGCTGCCGCAGCTCGACCGCCTGTTCGACTACGCCCTTCCTCCCGAGCTCGGTGACGTCGAGCCCGGGGTCCGGGTGCGTGTCCCCCTGCGGACCGCCGGCCGCATGGTCGACGGGTTCGTGGTGGAACTGGACGTGGAGGACGACGCCGATCGGCCGCTCTCCGAGGTCGAGAGCATCGTGTCGAGCGTCCCCGTGCTGCCGGATCGTCTGTACCGACTGGCTCGGCGGGTCGCCGATCGCGCGGCGGGGTCGGCGTCCGACGTGCTGCGGCTGGTCATCCCGAAGCGGCAGGTGCGCGTCGAGAAGGCCTGGACCGCCGATTCTCCGATCCCGCAGCCGGAGCCCGACGCCCGAGACGCGGCTGCGTCCGCCGTCGGGCTGTACGACGGGCTGCAGGCGGTGCTCGACGAGAGCGGTCGTGCGGCGGTCGAGGCCATCCCGCAGCTGACCGATGACGCACCCGGTTGGGCGCGCATGCTGGCTGCAGCCGCTGCGACGACACTCGCGGCGGGGAAGTCGAGCATCCTCGTCGTCCCGGACCACCGCGACCTCGATCGGCTCCTGGCGGCCCTCGACGGGTTCGTCCCCCCGGAGGCGATCGCGCGGCACGACTCCCGACAGACCAACCCGGACCGCTACCGCTCCTTCCTGCGCACGCTCGAGGACGCGCCCTGCATCGTCGTCGGGAACAGGTCCGCGGTGTACGCCCCCGTCGTCGCCGGTCTCGTGGCGGTGTGGGACGACGGCGACAGCCTGCTGGGCGAGCCGCTCGCTCCCTACGTCCACGCCCGGGATGCGGCGCTGCTGCGGCAGGAGGCGGAGGGATCGGCACTGCTCTTCGCCGGTCATACGCGGACGACCGAGGTGGAGCGGCTCGTGGCGCGCGGCTGGCTGCAGGACATCCGCGCGGCCCGGCGCGTGCTGCCGCGTGTGGTGCTCAGCACGCCCCAGGAGATGGAGCAGCCGACGCCGCAGCGCATGCCGTCGTCGGCCTTCCTCGCCGCCCGGAACGCGGCCGCGGAGGGACCCGTGCTTATCCAGGTCTCGCGGCCCGGCTTCGCGCCGTCCCTCGTCTGCGCCGACTGCCGAGCCCCCGCCCGATGCCCGCACTGCGGCGGCCCCCTCGGCGCCCGCCATCGCGGCGCGGTCCCGGTATGCGGGTGGTGCGGGCGCGGTGCCAGGGCGTGGACGTGCCCGGCGTGTTCCTCGACCCGTCTCCGGCTCGCCTCGTCGGGAAGCGAACGGACCGCCGATGAGCTGGGCCGCGCGTTCCCCGGCGTCCGCGTCATCGTCGCGGACGGCAGCCACCCCGTCGAGCGCGTCGACGCGCGTCCGGCGCTGGTGGTGGCCACCCGCGGCGCCGAGCCGCTCGCGGAGGGCGGCTACCGTGCCGTCGTCCTGCTCGACGGGCCGCGCATGCTGCAGGCGCCGGATCTGCGCATCGGCGAAGCCTGCCTGCGGTGGTGGTCGAACGCGGCCGCTCTGGCCGCTCCCGGCGCTCCCGTCCACCTCGTCGGTGTGGACGGCGCCGTCGCCAAGGCCCTGGCGACCTGGAACCACGCTGCCTACGCGCGCACCGAGCTGGAGCAGCGAGCGCCGCTGCACATGCCGCCGACCGCCCGCATCGCGCTCGTGGAGGGATCCGCCGCCGCGGTCGCCCGTGCTCTGGAGGCGCTCTCCGAGCTCTCGCTACCCGGGGACGCGGTCCTCGGTCCCGTCCCCGTCGAATCGGACGACGTCCCCCCGCGGGTCCGGGCTCTCGTACGCTTCGACTACGGCGCGGGAAGCCGCGTCGCGACCACCCTCCGTGCGGCTGTCGTGGCCGAGGCGGTGAGCGGTCGCCGCGGTCGGACCAAGGCCGCCCGCAGCACGCTCTCGGTCCGCCTCGATATCCTCGATCCAGAACTCTGACCCTTCCGGAGAACCTTCATGCGCCTCGTC
The DNA here is from genome assembly GCF_032364335.1 of Microbacterium meiriae. Lineage (NCBI taxonomy): Bacteria > Bacillati > Actinomycetota > Actinomycetes > Micrococcales > Microbacteriaceae > Microbacterium > Microbacterium meiriae. The sequence continues at coordinate 1,819,807 of NZ_CP133984.1, read as the reverse complement.
TTCGCCGGCACTCCCGCCGCCGCGGTCCCCACTCTGCGTCGCCTCGCCGCCGAGCACGACATCGCCGCCGTCGTGACGCGCCCCGACGCTCCCCTCGGGCGCAAGCGTGTGCTCACTCCCTCGCCCGTCGCCCAGGCCGCGGCCGAACTCGGCCTGCCCGTCATCCACGCCGCGCGCCTCGACGAGGCGGTGACGGAGGAGATCGCTGCCCTGCGCCCCGAGCTCGGCGTGATCGTCGCGTACGGCGGGCTCGTCCGCGAGCCTCTGCTGTCCACGCCGGAGGCCGGGTGGATCAACCTGCACTTCTCGCTCCTGCCGGCCTGGCGCGGCGCCGCGCCGGTGCAGCGCGCCCTGATCGCCGGAGATCCGGTCCTCGGAGCGAGCGTCTTCCAGCTCGTCCCGGAGCTCGATGCCGGTGACGTGTTCGCGACGCGCGCCGTCGAACTGCCGGGCACATCGACGGCGGGGGAGGCACTGGAGGCCCTCGCCCTCGACGGCGCGGCTCTCACCGCGGACGTGGTCGCGGCGATCGCGGACGGGACTGCCCACGCGGTGCCGCAGGAGGGCGAGCCGACGTTCGCCGCCAAGCTGACGCTCGAGGACGGTCTCCTCGACTTCCGCGAGCCGTTCGACGTCGTGTACGCCCGGTTCCGCGGGGTCACGCCGGAGCCGGGGGCGCACACGACGATCGACGGCCAGCGGCTGAAGATCCTCGAGGCGCGACCCGCCGATGCCGAGGCGGAGGACCTGCCACCGGGCGCCATGGCCGGAACGCGATCCGAGGTCCTGATCGGAACGGCCACGTCGCCGCTGACCGTCACCCGTCTGCAGCCCGCGGGCAAGGGCCCCATGAACGCCGCCGACTGGTGGCGGGGCCTGCAGGGCACGACCCCGGTGGCCGGCTCGTGAACGACGGACGGCGCCCCGGCACCGGTTCCCAGCGCGAGGGCCGGGCGCGGAACGGTGGTGGCCGCGGCCCGAATCGATCGGTCCAGCCGGCGCGCCGGGTGGCGTACGACGTGCTCAGGGCGGTGTCGGACTCCGACGCCTACGCGAACCTGCTCCTGCCGACCGCGATCGCGGAGGCCGGGCTGGACCCGCAGGACGCGGCGCTGGCGACGGAACTGACCTACGGCACACTCCGTCGCCGCGGCACGTACGACGCGATCATCGCCGCGGCCGCGGATCGCCCGGCCGAAGCGATCGACCCCGCCGTGCTCGACGCGCTCCGGCTCGCCGTGCACCAGCTCCTCGCCACACGGGTGGCCTCGCACGCGGCCGTGAACGAGTCGGTGAACCTCGTCGCGCTCGACGCCGGTCGCGGGGCGTCCAGCTTCGCGAACGCGGTGCTCCGGCGGATCGCCCGGGAGTCGCCCCAGGAGTGGTTCGCGCGCATCGAGGCGGCGGCACGGTCGGACGACGAACGGCTGGCGCTCCGTGCTGCGCACCCGGTGTGGATCATCCGGGCGCTGCGTCGCGCCCTCGCCGCCGAGGGGCGTGTCGAGGAACTGGACGCACTGCTGGAGGCCGACAACGTCTCGCCCGAGGTCACGCTCGTCGCCCTCCCCGGGCTCGCGGAGCCGCAGGAGCCTCGTCGGCCCTACGCCGCCACGGCATTCGCGTCTCCGGGGGGCGATCCGCGTCTCGCGCTGACCGCCTCCGAGGGCGCGGTCCGCGTGCAGGACGAAGGGTCGCAGCTCGTCGCGCTCGCGCTGACCGCGGCGACCCCGGTCCGCCAGGGGGAGCGGTGGCTCGACCTGTGCGCGGGCCCCGGCGGGAAGACCGCTCTGCTCGCGGCCGTCGCCCGGGAGAACGACGCGGTGCTGGAGGCCAACGAGGTCGTGCCCACCAGGGCCCGACTCGTGCGCAACGCCCTGCGAGCCGTCCCGGGCGACGTCACCGTCCACGAGCGCGACGGCCGGGAGCTGGCCGCCGAGCGACCCGGCGCGTTCGACCGGATCCTGGTCGACGCCCCCTGCACCGGCCTCGGCGCCCTCCGTCGGCGCCCGGAGGCCCGGTGGCGCAAGTCCCCGGCGGACGTCGCCGAGCTCGTGCCGCTGCAGGTCGGTCTGCTGACGGCGGCCGTGGAGGCTCTGGCTCCCGGAGGCATCGTCGCGTACGTCACCTGCTCGCCCCACCTCGCCGAGACGACGGCGGTGGTCGAGGAGGTGCGGCGCCTGCGTCCTGAGCTCGTCGAACTCGACGCCCGCGCCGTGCTGCGCGGCGTGGCCCAGTCGCCGATCGATCTCGCCGACGACGGCCGCTCGCAGACCGGCAGCGCACAGCTCTGGCCGCATCGCCACGGCACCGACGCGATGTTCCTCGCACTCCTGCAGCGCCCCGGCGATGCGACAGAAGCCCCGAAGGAAGGTTGAGACCATGGATCTGCCCCGCGCCCCGCGCATCAACCCCAGCATCCTCGCCGCGGACTTCGTCAACATGCAGGCGGAACTCGCGCGCATCGCGACGGCCGACTTCGCGCACGTCGATGTCATGGACAACCACTTCGTCCCGAACCTCACGTTCGGTCCGCAGATGGTCCAGCGCATCCAGGAGACCAGCCCGGTCCCGCTGGACGTGCATCTCATGATCACGGATCCGGATCGTTGGGCCCCCGGCTACGCCGAACTCGGTGCCGCGAGCGTGACCTTCCACCTGGAGGCGGCGGGGGAGCCGGTGGCGCTCGCTCGTCGACTGCGCGACATCGGCGCCCGTGCGGGGGTGGCGGTCAAGCCCGCGACGCCCGTCGAGGGACTCTTCGAGCTGCTGGACGAGTTCGACCAGATCCTCGTGATGACCGTGGAGCCCGGCTTCGGAGGCCAGGGATTCATGCCGGAGACCATGCCGAAGCTGCAGGCGCTGTCCGCGGAGGCCCGGCGGCGCGGTTCGTCCGTCTGGCTCCAGGTCGACGGCGGGATCTCCGACGCGACGATCGCCCAGGCTGCCGAAGCGGGGGCGGACACCTTCGTCGCCGGCTCCGCGGTCTACGGTGCGGACGACGTGGAGGCGGCCGTCACCCGGCTCAGGGACCTCGCGCGAGCCGGTAGCCTGGAGGAGTGAAGACTTTCGACGAGCTGTTCGCCGAGCTCAGCGTCAAGGCCGAGACCCGCCCCGAGGGATCGGGCACCGTCGCGGAGCTCGACGGCGGCGTGCATGCGATCGGCAAGAAGATCGTCGAAGAGGCCGCCGAGGTCTGGATGGCGGCGGAGCACGAGTCGGACGCCGCCGCAGCCGAGGAGATCTCGCAGCTCCTCTACCACCTGCAGGTGATGATGCTCGCGAAGGGCCTCACGCTGCAGGACGTCTATCGACATCTGTGATGCGCTCCGGTCCCACTCCTTCGAACTGAAAGCCGTTCATGCTGCGCATCGCCGTTCCCAACAAGGGCTCGCTCTCCGAGACCGCCGCCGAGATGCTCGCGGAGGCGGGCTACGCCGGCCGCCGCGACCCCAAGACCCTGCATGTCATCGACGCCGAGAACGACGTCGAGTTCTTCTTCCTGCGCCCCCGTGACATCGCCACGTACGTGGCCTCCGGTGCCCTCGACGTCGGCATCACCGGTCGCGACCTCCTCCTGGATGTGCAGCAGCCGGCGCGCGAGATCGAGCAGCTCGGATTCGGGGCGTCCACGTTCCGCTTCGCCGGCCCTCCCGGACGCTTCACCTCCGTCCAGGACCTCGACGGCGTCCGCGTCGCCTCCGCCTACCCGGGTCTGGTGGGCTCCTTCCTCCGCGACCAGGGTGTGAACGCCGAGCTCGTGCAGCTCGACGGCGCGGTCGAGTCCGCGGTGCGCCTCGGCGTCGCCGATGCGGTCGCCGACGTCGTGTCCACCGGCACCACCCTGCGGCAGGCGGGGCTGGAGATCTTCGGCCCCGTGATCCTGGAGTCCGAGGCCGTGCTCATCAGCCGTCCCGGCGAGGCCGACGGCGTGGATACGCTGCTGCGCCGGCTCCGCGGTGTCATGGTCGCACGCCGCTACGTGCTCCTCGACTACGACCTCCCCACCGAGCTGGTCGATCAGGCCGTGGCCATCGCCCCCGGTCGGGAGTCCGCGACCATCTCGCCGCTCCGCGACCCGTCCTGGGTGGCCGTCCGCGTGATGATCCCCCGGCGCCGCGTCAATCAGGTGATGGACGATCTCTACGCCCTCGGTGCCCGGGCCATCCTCGTCACGGCGATCCACGCGGCGAGGCTCTGATGACCCTCGCGAGTCGCGTCATCCCGTGCCTGGACGTCGCCGACGGCCGCGTCGTCAAGGGCGTCAACTTCGAGAACCTCCGCGACATGGGTGATCCGGTGGAGCTCGCCCGTCACTACGCGGCCCAGGGCGCCGACGAGATCACGTTCCTCGACGTCACCGCGACGGTGGATGCGCGGGCGACGACCTACGACGTCGTGCAGCGCACCGCAGAGCAGGTCTTCGTTCCGCTGACGGTGGGCGGCGGCGTGCGCAGCGTCGACGACGTCGCGCGGCTCCTCTCGGTCGGTGCGGACAAGGTCGGCGTGAACTCCGCGGCGATCGCCCGTCCCGAGCTCATCGGCGAGATCGCGGATCGCTTCGGCGCCCAGGTGCTCGTGCTCTCGCTCGACGTCAAGCGCGCCGATACCACCCGTTCCGGTTTCGTCGTGACCACGCACGGCGGTCGTACGCAGACCACGCTGGACGCGCTCGACTGGGCGCGCGAGGCCGCGGAGCGCGGGGCGGGGGAGCTGCTGGTGAACTCGATCGACGCCGACGGCACGCGCGACGGCTTCGATCTCGAGCTCGTCCGCCTCATGCGTGAAGTCGCGCCGATCCCGGTGATCGCCTCCGGCGGTGCGGGGCGGGCGACCGACTTCGCGCCGGCCATCAAGGCGGGGGCGGACGCTGTGCTCGCGGCCAGCGTGTTCCACACCGGAGCCCTGACCGTCGGTGACGTGAAGGATGCGCTGCGCGCGGAAGGAGTGCTCGTCCGATGACCGACACGCCGAAGCAGGACGAGGTGTCCGTCGACGACCGCATCGCCCAGGTCGCGTTCAACGCGGACGGGCTCGCCCCGATCATCGTGCAGCAGTGGGATTCGCGCGAGGTGCTCATGCTCGCCTGGGTGGACGCCGAGGCCCTGCGCCGCACGCTCACCTCGGGCCGCGCGACCTACTGGTCCCGCTCCCGCCAGGAGTACTGGCGCAAGGGTGACACCTCCGGGCATATCCAGGTCGTGCGGGAGGCCCGCCTCGACTGCGACGGGGACGCGCTCCTGCTCCTCGTCGACCAGACCGGCCCCGCGTGCCACACCGGAACGCGGACGTGCTTCGACACCACCGACCTGGACGCCGTCGACGGGGCGGCGGCCTCGTGAGCATCGCGCAGCGCGGCCGCTCCCTCTCCGTGACGGGCTTCCTGCTGGCCGGCGCCATCGGGATCATCTCCTCCACGCAGACCTGGTTCACGGTGCAGCGCGCGGACGCGGGGGAGGACATCCTCGTCCCCGGCGCCTCCGCTCTCGTGCTGCTCGCGCCGCTGAGCCTCGCCGTGCTCGCGCTGGGTGCGGCTCTCGCGATCGCCGGCCGGGCCGTGCGTCTCGTCTTCGGGGTGCTGGCCGCCGCGGCCGCCGTGTTCCTGGGCTGGTCCACGCTGCAGGTCCTCCTCGGCGACGCGTACGGCGCGGTGGCCGCGACCGTCACCGAGACGACGGGACTCGCCGGAAGCGGAGCGGTCCACGAGGTCGCGGCGAGCATCATCCCGTCCGTCTGGCCGTACCTCGCCCTCGGCGGCTGGGTGATCCTGCTCGCCGCCGCTGTCCTCGTGCTGACCACCTGGCGGCGCTGGAAGGTCGGCGGCCGTCGCTACCGCACCGACGCGCCGACCGATGCGCCGCACGACGGCCCCGTCGACGCGGTCGATTCCTGGGACGAGCTGTCCCGGGGGTCCGACCCGACGCGCTGACCCCGATAGACTGAACCCAGATCCCCACGTCGTCCCCGGAGGAGAACATGACCAACCCGATCGCTGACCCCGGCCACGGACACTCGCCTGCGGCCTGGACCGCCGTCGTGATCATGCTCGTCGGCTTCGCCGCCGCGACCGTCGCGTTCTGCTTCGAGCAGCCGACCCTGGTGTGGATCTCCGCCGCGCTGATCCCGATCGGGGCGATCGTCGGCTGGGTGCTCGCGAAGGCGGGCTACGGCGTGAAGGGTCCCAAGTACGCTCCGAAGGCGCACTAGTGGTCCTCGCCGACCTGACGGCCGGCGCTGTCGCAGACGCCGAGCGTCGTTCTGAGTCCCGCCCGCTCGCGGTCGTCGAGCGTGACGCTCTCGCCCGCCCCGCGGCGAAGGACGCACTGTCGTTCCTCGCTCCCGCCGACCGGGTGAAGATCATCGCCGAGGTGAAGCGGGCGAGCCCGTCCCGCGGCTCCCTCGCCGAGATCCCGGATCCCGCGCACCAGGCCGCGCTCTACGAGACCGGCGGTGCCTCCGCGATCAGCGTCCTCACCGAGGAACGTCGTTTCGGAGGCAGCCTCGCCGATCTGGAGGCGGTCACCGCCCGGGTCTCGCTGCCCGTGCTGCGCAAGGACTTCATCGCCACCCGTTACCAGGTGCTGGAGGCCCGCGCCGCCGGCGCCGACCTCGTCCTGCTCATCGTCGCCGGCCTGGAGCCCGACGTCCTGCGCGACCTGTACGGGTTCATCCTCGAGCTCGGCATGACTCCGCTCGTCGAGACCCACTCGGCGGAGGAGCTGGAGGCCGCGATCGACCTCGGCGCCGACCTGATCGGCGTGAACGCCCGCAACCTGAAGACCCTCGAACTCGATCGCGATCTGTTCGGTCGGCTCGTGGACCGCATCCCGGATTCGGCGATCAAGATCGCGGAGTCTGCGGTGCTCACGCCCGCCGACGTCGCGCACTACCGTTCGGCCGGCGCCGACGTCGTGCTGATCGGCGAGGCCCTGGTGACCGGAGACCCGGTGGCCACTCTCGAGAGCTTCCTGGAGGCGAAGTGAGTCTGCGCGACCAGCACGGTCCGTTCTTCGGCGATTTCGGCGGGCGGTACATGCCGGAATCCCTGGTCGCCGCGATCGACGAGCTGACGGTCGCCTACGAGGAGGCCATCGCCGACCCGGAGTTCCGAGCCGAGCTGGCCCATCTGCTGTCCTCCTACGCCGGGCGCCCCTCCGCGCTCACCGAGGTGCCGCGGTTCGCCGAGCACGCGGGCGGCGCGCGGGTCTTCCTCAAGCGCGAGGACCTTAACCACACGGGTTCGCACAAGATCAACAACGTGCTGGGCCAGGCCCTGCTCACCAAGCGCCTCGGCAAGACGCGGGTCATCGCCGAGACCGGGGCCGGGCAGCACGGCGTCGCGACGGCGACGGCCGCCGCCCTGTTCGGGCTCGACTGCACCATCTACATGGGCGAGGTCGACACCGAGCGTCAGGCGCTCAACGTCGCCCGGATGCGCCTGCTGGGCGCTGAGGTCGTCGCGGTGACCTCGGGGTCGCGCACGTTGAAGGACGCGATCAACGACGCCTACCGCGACTGGGTCGCCTCGGTCGAGACGACCAACTACATCTTCGGGACGGCCGCGGGACCGCACCCGTTCCCCGCGATGGTGCGCGACTTCCAGAAGATCATCGGCGAAGAGGCCCGTGCCCAGATCCTCGACGAGGTCCGCCGGCTCCCTGATGCCGTCGTCGCCTGCGTCGGCGGCGGGTCCAACGCGATCGGCATGTTCGACGCGTTCCTGGACGACGCGGGCGTGCGGCTGTACGGCGTGGAGGCTGCCGGCGACGGTGTCGACACCGACAAGCACGCGGCGTCGATCGAGCGCGGCCGCCCCGGCGTGCTGCACGGCGCGAAGACGTACGTGCTGCAGGACGAGGACGGCCAGACCGTCGAATCGCACTCCATCTCCGCCGGTCTCGACTACCCGGGCGTGGGTCCAGAGCACTCCTGGCTGGCCGACATCGGTCGGGCCGAGTACATCCCGGCGACGGACGACGAGGCGATGCAGGCTCTGCGGCTGCTGAGCCGGACCGAGGGGATCATCCCCGCGATCGAGTCGGCTCATGCCCTCGCCGGTGCGCTGCGGATCGGCCGCGAGCTCGGCCCCGACGGCCTGATCGCGATCTGCCTCTCGGGCCGTGGCGACAAGGACATGGACACCGCCGCCCGGTACTTCGAGCTGTACGACGAGGAAGCCCTCGCGCACGACGTGTCCGAGGAGAGCGCCGCCGAGGACGCGGCCTCGAAGGGAGAGCCGCAGCTGTGAGTCGCGTCGAACAGGCCATCCAGCGCGCGCACGACGCCGGCCGCAGCGCCTTCGTCGGCTACCTGCCCGTCGGTTTCCCCGACCTGGAGACGAGCATCCAGGCGGCGATCGCCCTCGCCGAGAACGGTGTGGACATCATCGAGCTCGGGCCGCCCTACAGCGATCCCGTCATGGACGGCGCGATCATCCAGGAGGCGACGACCAAGGCCCTCGCCGCGGGCTTCCGGATGAAGGACCTGTTCACCGCCATCCGCGCGATCACCGCCGCGACCGACGTCCCGGTCCTCGTGATGACCTACTGGAACCCGGTGCTGCAGTACGGGGTGGACCGCTACGCCGAGGATCTGCTCGCCGCGGGCGGCGCCGGCCTCATCACGCCGGACATCACCCCGGAAGCGGCGGGCGAGTGGATCGCGGCCAGCGAGCGCCTCGGTCTCGACCGGGTCTTCCTCGCGGCTCCGACCTCGTCGGACGAGCGTCTCGATCTCGTGGTGCGGTCCTCGACGGGCTTCGTCTACACCGTCTCCACCATGGGCATCACGGGGGAGCGGGCCGAGCTCGACCGCGCAGCCCGTACCCTCGTGTCGCGACTGCGCGACCACGGCGCCCGCCGCGCCTGCGTGGGCATCGGCATCTCGACCCCGGAGCAGATCGCCGGCGTCTCCGAGTACGCCGACGGCGCCATCGTCGGCACCGCCCTCGTCCGCGCCCTCCGCGACGGCGGCGTCCCCGCCCTCGCCGAAGTCACCCGAACCCTGGCCGCCGGCACCGCGTCGGCGCGCTTCGTCTCAGAGAAGTAGGATCGCACTCATGTCCTCCGCGCTCCACAGCACCGCCGCCGGCGTGCTCGCCAGCATCCCGAGCCCGCCCGTGTCGTACTTCGATCTCGGCCCGCTCCGGATCCACTTCTACGCGCTGTGCATCATCGCCGGCATCATCGTCGCCACGCTGATGACGAACCGCCGCCTCACCAAGCGCGGCGCGGAGCCGTGGGTGGTCATCGACATCGCGATCCTCGCCGTGCCGCTCGCGATCATCGGCGCCCGCATCTTCCATGTGCTCACCCACCCGAACTTCTACTTCGGCGAGGGCAAGAACACCTGGAATCCGTTCGAACCGGGCTCCGTCTGGGCGATCTGGGAGGGTGGCATCGCCATCTTCGGTGCGCTCATCGGCGGCGCCGTCGGGGCGTACCTCGGCTGCCGGTGGACCGGCATCCGCTTCTGGACGTTCGCGGACGCGCTGGCGCCCGGCCTGCTGCTCGCCCAGGCGATGGGCCGGTTCGGCAACTGGTTCAACCATGAGCTCTTCGGCCTGCCCACCTCGCTGCCGTGGGGCCTGGAGATCGAGTCGACGAACTCGGCCTTCCCTCCCGGTCTTCCCGAGGGCACCCTGTTCCACCCGACGTTCCTTTACGAGGTCATCTGGAACGGGCTCGGCGTCCTCGTGCTCCTGTGGCTCGGTCGCAAGCTGTTCTTCCAGTGGGGTCGCCTCTTCGCGATCTACCTGATCTGGTACAGCGCCGGACGCATCCTGTGGGAGTCGATCCGGATCGACCCGAGCGAGATCATCCTCGGCCTGCGCAGCAACGTCTGGGCCGCCATCATCGGCGTCGTCGTCGGACTCGTCATCCTGGTCGTGCAGACCCGCCGTCACCCCGGTCTCGAGCCCTCGCCGTACCAGCCGGGCCGCGGACGGAAGGACGTGGACGCTGATGTACAATCGCAGGACAATCCCTCTGATTTCGTGGACGTGAGTGAGCCTCCGGCCGAAGAAGTCGCCGCCGGAGCCACTGCCACAAGCGCTGCTCCCTCGAGCGGGGACGGCTCCCGATAACGCCGACTCGCGGCGGGAGAACCATTGCACTGAACGAGCGGGCCGACGACGTCCCCGGGTTTCACTGAAGATCTGAGGACGGTAACTGGTGTACTTCCAGCACCCTTACGGCGCCTCCGGCGCATACCCCCCGAAGCAGGGCATGTACAACCCGGCGTTCGAGAAGGACGCCTGCGGCCTGGCCATGGTCGCAACGCTGCGCGGCGAAGCCGGGCACGACATCATCGCGCTGGCCCTCGAGGCCCTGCGCAACCTGGAGCACCGCGGGGCCATCGGGTCCGACGCGGGCACCGGGGACGGAGCCGGCATCCTCACGCAGATGCCGGACGACTTCCTCCGCGCGGTCACCGGCTTCGAACTGCCGCCCGTGGGGGAGTACGCGGCCGGGCTGGCCTTCCTGCCTCGCGATTCGAGCGAGCGCCGCCAGCAGAAGGCCGGGATCGAGAAGATCGCCCGCGCGGAGGGCCTCCGCGTCCTCGGCTGGCGCGAGGTCCCCACCGCCAACGAGAACCTCGGCAAGCTCGCCGACGAGGCCCGCCCCGCCTTCGAGCAGCTCTTCGTGAGCGCCGGCGGCGCCACCCTGGCCGATGCGCCGCTGACCGGCATCGCGCTCGACCGCGTCGCCTATCGCCTGCGCAAGCGCGCGGGCCACGAGCTCGGCGCCTACTTCGTCTCCCTGTCCAGCCGCACGCTCGGCTACAAGGGCATGGTCACCACGCTGCAGCTCGAGCCGTTCTACCCGGATCTGCAGGACGAGCGCTTCGCCTCCGAGCTCGCCGTCGTGCACTCACGGTATTCCACCAACACCTTCCCGTCCTGGCCGCTCGCGCAGCCGCTGCGGATGCTCGCCCACAACGGCGAGATCAACACGGTCGGCGGCAACCGCAACTGGATGCGCGCCCGCCAGTCGCAGCTCGAGTCCGAGCTCCTCGGCGACATCTCGCCCCTGCTGCCCATCTGCACCGACGGCGCCAGCGACTCGGCGTCGTTCGACGAGGTGCTGGAGCTGCTGACCCTCACGGGCCGCAGCCTTCCGCACGCGATCATGATGATGGTGCCGGAGGCCTACGAGAAGCAGGCCGACATCTCGCCGGAGCTGCGCGCGTTCTACGAGTACCACTCCAACCAGATGGAGCCGTGGGACGGCCCGGCCGCCCTCATCTTCACCGACGGCACCCTGGTCGGCGCGACGCTGGACCGCAACGGCCTGCGCCCCGGCCGCTGGACGGAGACCACCGACGGCCTCGTGGTCATCGGCTCCGAGACCGGCGTCCTGCACTTCGAGCCGGAGCGCATCAAGCGCCGCGGCCGGCTCCAGCCCGGCAAGATGTTCCTCGTCGACACCGCCCAGCGTCGGATCGTCGAAGACGAGGAGATCAAGCACGAGCTCGCGACGATGCACCCCTGGCAGGAGTGGCTCGACGCGGGTTCCGTCCGTCTGGCCGACCTTCCGGAACGCGAGCACATCGTGCACCCGCCGGCCTCCATCACGCGCCGGCAGCGCACCTTCGGGTACACGGAGGAGGAGGTCCGCATCCTCCTCACCCCGATGGGCCAGACGGGGGTCGAGCCGCTGGGTGCCATGGGGTCGGACACGCCGATCGCCGTCCTCAGCAAGCGCCCGCGCTTGCTCTTCGACTACTTCACGCAGCAGTTCGCGCAGGTGACCAACCCGCCGCTGGACTCGATCCGCGAAGAGGTCGTCACGAGCCTCAAGCTCGGCCTTGGTCCCGAGGTCAACCTCCTGACCTGGGGGCCCGAGCACACCCGCACGGTGTCGCTCGACTTCCCCGTCATCGACAACGACGAGCTCGCGAAGATCCGTCACATCGACAAGGCCCTGCCCGGGCGCTCGAGTGCCACCATCCGTGGCCTCTACCACTTCGACGCCGGACCCCACACCCTCGCGGAGCGTCTCACCGAGATGTGCGCCGAGGTGGATCAGGCCATCGAGGACGGCGCGGAGTTCATCATCCTGTCCGACCGGGACTCGAACAAGGACCTCGTCCCGATCCCCTCGCTGCTCATGGTGTCGGCGATCCATCACCACCTCATCCGGCGCGAGAACCGGATGAAGGTCGGTCTGATCGTCGAGGCCGGCGATGTGCGCGAGGTGCACCACGTCGCGACCCTCATCGGCTACGGTGCCTCCGCGATCAACCCGTACCTCGCCATGGAGACGGTCGAGCACCTCGTGCGCACCGGCTACATCACGGGCATCTCCCCGGAGAAGGCGGTCAAGAACCTCATCTACGCGCTCGGCAAGGGCGTGCTGAAGATCATGTCGAAGATGGGCATCTCCACGGTGTCGTCCTACGCGGGCGCGCAGGTGTTCGAGGCCGTGGGCCTCAGCCCCGAGTTCATCGACGCCTACTTCACGCGCACCGAGTCGAAGCTCGGCGGTATCGGGATCGAGGAGATCTTCGCCGAGAACCAGGCCCGCCACGACTACGCCTACCCGGAGGACGCCGCGGCCCGCGCCCACGAGCGACTGTGGACCGGCGGCGAGTACCAGTGGCGTCGCGACGGCTCTCCGCACCTCTTCAACCCGGAGACGGTGTTCAAGCTGCAGCACTCCACGCGGACCCGCCGCTACGACATCTTCCGCGAGTACACCAAGCTCGTCGACGACCAGGCGGCCGAGCTGAAGACCCTGCGCGGCCTCTTCTCGCTGCGGACCGGGACGCGCAAGCCCGTGCCGCTGGACGAGGTGGAGCCCGTCTCCGCCATCGTCAAGCGCTTCTCCACCGGCGCGATGAGCTACGGCTCCATCTCCAACGAGGCGCACGAGACCCTCGCCGTCGCGATGAACCGCATCGGCGGCAAGTCGAACACGGGCGAGGGCGGGGAGGACCCTGACCGGCTCGTCGATCCCGAACGGCGCAGCGCCATCAAGCAGGTGGCATCCGGTCGGTTCGGTGTCACGAGCCTCTACCTCACCGAGGCCGACGACATCCAGATCAAGCTCGCCCAGGGCGCCAAGCCCGGTGAGGGCGGTCAGCTCCCGCCGACCAAGGTGTACCCGTGGGTCGCGCGCACCCGACACGCCACGGCGGGCGTCGGGCTCATCTCGCCGCCTCCGCATCACGACATCTACTCGATCGAAGACCTCAAGCAGCTCATCTTCGACCTGAAGCGGGCGAACCCCGAGGCGCGCATCCACACGAAGCTCGTCAGCCAGTCCGGCATCGGCGCGGTCTCGGCCGGTGTCGCCAAGGCGCTCAGCGACGTCATCCTCGTGTCCGGTCACGACGGCGGCACGGGCGCGAGCCCGCTGAACTCGCTGAAGCACGCCGGAACACCGTGGGAGCTCGGCCTCGCCGAGACGCAGCAGACGCTCATGCTCAACGGCATGCGCGACCGCGTGGTCGTGCAGGTCGACGGTCAGCTCAAGACCGGTCGAGATGTCATCATCGGCGCCCTCCTCGGTGCCGAGGAGTTCGGCTTCGCCACTGCGCCCCTCGTCGTCAGCGGCTGCATCATGATGCGCGTCTGCCACCTCGACACCTGCCCGGTGGGCGTCGCGACGCAGAACCCCGTCCTGCGCGACCGCTTCACGGGCAAGCCCGAGTTCGTCGTCAACTTCATGGAGTTCATCGCGGAGGAGGTGCGCGAGCTGCTCGCGGAGCTCGGCTACCGCTCGATCGACGAGATCGTGGGCCGCACCGAGCTGCTGGAGACCAATGCGGCGATCGCGCACTGGAAGGCCGAAGGGCTCGACCTCAGCCCCGTGCTGGAGGGCCCGGCGTTCCCGGCCGGCGAACCGCGTCGCAGCGCGCGCGCCCAGGACCACGAGCTCGACAAGCACTTCGACGTGCAGCTCATCGACATCGCGAAGGCGGCGCTGCTGAACGGCGACCCCGTCGTGGTGGAGCTTCCGATCGCCAACACCGAGCGCGCGGTCGGCACGATGCTCGGGCATCAGGTGACCTCGCGTCACGGCGCCACCGGCCTGCCGAAGGAGACGATCGACGTCACCCTCACCGGCACCGCGGGGCAGTCGCTCGGCGCGTTCCTGCCGCCGGGGATCATCCTCCGGCTGGAGGGCGACGCCAACGATTACGTGGGCAAGGGCCTCTCTGGTGGGGACATCACGATCCGGCCGCCGCGCGGCTCCGCGATCGCCCCGCACGAGAACGTCATCGCGGGCAACGTGATCGGCTACGGCGCCACATCGGGGACCATGTTCATCTCGGGCGTGGTGGGCGAGCGCTTCCTCGTCCGCAACTCCGGCGCGACCGCTGTGGTCGAGGGCGTCGGCGACCACGCTCTCGAGTACATGACCGGTGGCCTCGCGGTCATCCTCGGGTCGACCGGCCGGAACTTCGGCGCCGGGATGTCCGGGGGAGTGGCCTACGTGCACGCCCTGGACACCGGCAAGGTCAACGCGCAGTCGCTCGGCAGCGGCGAGCTCCGGCTCGAGCCGCTGGACCGCGCCGACCTCGAAGTGCTCCGCGGCCTGCTCGTGGAACACGTGGAGCGCACGGCGTCTCCGCGTGCCGCCGCTCTGCTGGAGGACTTCGACGCGAGCGCGGCGGAGTTCGTGAAGGTGCTCCCGCGGGACTACGCCGCCGTGCGCAGCATGCGCGAGGAGGCACTGGCCGAGGGGATCGACCCCGACGGCGACATCGTCTGGAACCGCATCCTGGAGGTGACCGGTGGCTGACCCCAAAGGCTTTCTGAAGGTGACCGAGCGGGAACTTCCCGCTCGCCGTCCGGTGCCCGTGCGCATCATGGACTGGAAAGAGGTGTACGAGCCTGGCGACAAAGCCGTGCTCCGTCGCCAGGCCGGCCGGTGCATGGACTGCGGCGTGCCGTTCTGCCACTCCGGCTGCCCGCTGGGCAACCTCATCCCGGAATGGAACGACCTCACCTGGCGCGGGGAGGGGCGTGCGGCGATCGAGCGTCTGCACGCGACGAACAACTTCCCGGAGTTCACCGGACGCCTGTGCCCGGCCCCGTGTGAGAGCTCGTGCGTCCTCGGCATCAACCAGCCGGCCGTGACGATCAAGCAGATCGAGGTCTCCATCATCGACGAGGCCTTCGCCAAGGGCTGGGTCGAGCCGGAGCCGCCGGAGCGCCTGACGGGCAAGACCGTGGCCGTCGTGGGCTCGGGTCCCGCCGGTCTCGCGGCCGCCCAGCAGCTGACCCGGGCGGGGCACACCGTCGCCGTGTTCGAGCGCGACGACCGCATCGGCGGCCTGCTCCGCTACGGCATCCCGGACTTCAAGATGGAGAAGAGCCAGCTCGAAGCCCGCCTGCGTCAGATGCAGGAGGAGGGCACGCGGTTCCGCGCCGGCGTCGAGATCGGCAAGGACATCTCGTGGGCCGACCTGCGCGCCCGGTACGACGCGGTCGTGATCGCCACCGGCGCCACCGTCCCGCGCGACCTGCCGATCCCCGGTCGCGACCTCGACGGTGTGCACTTCGCGATGGAGTACCTCGTCGAGTCGAACCACGCGGTGGCCGGCGACTCCGTCCCCGGCCAGATCACCGCCGAGGGCAAGCACGTCATCGTCATCGGCGGCGGCGACACCGGGGCCGACTGCATCGGCACCGCGCACCGCCAGGGCGCCCTGAGCGTGACCAACCTCGCCATCGGCAAGCAGCCGAGCGAGACCCGGCCGGATCACCAGCCGTGGCCGATGATGCCGACGATCTTCGAGGTGGCCTCGGCTCACGAGGAGGGTGGGGAGCGGATGTTCCTCGCGTCGACCGTGGAGTTCCTGTCCAACGAGGTCGGCGAGGTCCGCGCGCTGCGCGTGGCCGAGACCGAGTACATCGACGGCCGCCGCGTGCCCAAGAGCGGCACGGAGCGCGAGATCCCCGCGGACCTGGTGCTCATCGCGATGGGCTTCACCGGGCCGGAGCAGGACGGCTACACCGAGGACACCCGGCCGGAGGTCACCGAGCGCGGCGCCTTCCGTCGTGCCGCGAGCTACGAGTCGTCGATCCCCGGTGTGTTCGTGGCGGGTGACGCCGGTCGCGGTCAGTCGCTCATCGTCTGGGCGATCGCGGAGGGCCGGGCGGCGGCGGCGAACGTCGACCGCTTCCTCATGGGCACCACCGTGCTGCCGGAGCCGGTGCGCCCCAGCGATGTCGCGATCGGCCTCCAGCCCGCGTAGGCTGAGGCCGGCAGTGTCGCCTGTACGTAATCCCCCACTTCTACCCTGGAGACATGTTGAGACGCGCGAAAATCGTCGCCACCCTGGGCCCCGCCACTTCCACGTATGAGACGGTGCGCGCACTGATCGATGCGGGTGTGGACGTCGCCCGACTGAACCTCAGCCACGGTGACTACTCCGTGCACGAGAACAACTACGCGAACGTGCGTCGCGCGGCGGAGGACTCCGGTCGTGCCGTCGCCATCCTCGTCGACCTCCAGGGCCCGAAGATCCGTCTGGGCCGCTTCGAGGACGGACCGTACGAGCTCGCCAAGGGCGACATCTTCAAGATCACCACCGAGGACATCATCGGCAACAAGGAGATCTGCGGCACGACGTTCAAGGGCCTTCCCCAGGACGTCAAGCCTGGCGACTTCCTGTTGATCGACGACGGCAAGGTCCGGGTCGAGGTCGTCGAGACCGACGGTGTCACCGTCACCACGCGCGTCGTCGTCGCGGGCGCCGTCTCGAACAACAAGGGCATCAACCTGCCCGGTGTCGCCGTGAACGTCCCCGCGCTGAGCGAGAAGG
This sequence comes from Microbacterium meiriae, assembly GCF_032364335.1. NCBI lineage: Bacteria > Bacillati > Actinomycetota > Actinomycetes > Micrococcales > Microbacteriaceae > Microbacterium > Microbacterium meiriae. The sequence goes on along the minus strand of NZ_CP133984.1, from coordinate 1,803,031 downwards.
ACGAGGACGACCTCCGCTGGGGCCTCCGGACGGGTGCCGACCTCATCGCGCTCTCGTTCGTCCGCAACGCCTCCGACGTGACCCGCGTGCACGAGATCATGGCCGAGGAGGGCGTCCGCGTCCCCGTCATCGCCAAAATCGAGAAGCCGCAGGCCGTGGATGCGCTCGAGGAGATCGTCGACGCGTTCGACGGCATCATGGTCGCCCGCGGCGACCTCGGCGTGGAGCTGCCCCTCGAGGCCGTCCCGATCGTGCAGAAGCGCGCCGTCGAGCTGGCCCGCCGCAACGCCAAGCCCGTCATCGTGGCGACGCAGATGCTCGAGTCGATGATCAACAGCCCGGTGCCGACCCGCGCCGAGACCTCCGACGTCGCCAACGCCGTCCTCGACGGCGCCGACGCGGTCATGCTCTCCGGCGAGACCAGCGTGGGCGACTACCCGGTCGTCGTCGTCGAGACGATGGCCCGGATCATCGAGTCGACGGAGGAGCACGGTCTGGAGCGCATCCTGCCGCTCACCACGAAGCCCCGCACGCAGGGCGGTGCCATCACCCTCGCCGCCCTCGAGGTCGCGGAGTTCGTGGACGCCAAGTTCCTCTGCGTCTTCACGCAGTCGGGCGACTCGGCGCGCCGCCTGTCCCGCCTGCGCTCCCGCATCCCCATGCTGGCCTTCACGCCGGAGCCCGGCATCCGTCGTCGTATGGCGCTGACCTGGGGCCTGCGCTCCACGCTCGTCGACATGGTGCAGCACACCGACCTCATGTACCACCAGGTGGACGAGTACCTCCTCGAGAACGGCCTCGCCGTCGAGGGGGACAAGGTCGTCGTCATCTCCGGTTCCCCTCCCGGGCTCATCGGTTCCACGAACGATCTGCGCGTGCACAAGGTCGGCGACGCGCTCCGTGGCGCGGCACCGATCTACAAGGCCGGCGTCTGACGCAGACGTTCCGAGAGGGGCGGGGCTTCGGCCTCGCCCCTCTCTGTCATTTCCGGGCCGGGGCGTCAAGCCTCTCGGCCGTGACCGCGGCCTCGGCTAGCGTGCTGCCATGGTCCTCCGTCGCCTCCTCGTCACCTCCGGGCTGACGTTCCGCATCCTGGAGAGTCCGCGGCCGGCCGGTAGCACGGCCCCGACCGTGGTCCTCGTGCACGGGATCGGGATGTCGCACCGGTATCTGTCGCGGCTGCACGCCGTGCTCGCCGACACGACCCGGGTGGTCTCCGTCGACCTGCCGGGCTTCGGCGGGCTGCCCAAACCGCGGTTCGATGTCTCCATCCCGCAGATGGCCGCAGGTCTCGCCCAGGTGGTGGCGAGCCTCGACGACGACCGGGTCGTGCTCGTCGGGCACTCGATGGGCGTGCAGTGGGCGGTGGAGACGGCGCTCCGGCATCCCGAGTACGTCCGTACGGTCGTCACGATCGGCCCCGTCGCGGACGACGCCCACCGGACGCTCGGTGCACAGGCGCGCGCACTGGCCATCGACACGTTCGGCGAGACCCCCGCGATCAACACCGTCGTCTTCACCGACTACCTGCGCTGCGGCGTGCGCTGGTACCTCCGTCAGGTCCGGCACATGCTCGCGTATCCCCTGGAGGAGAAGATCGCCGCGCTCACCATGCCGGTCCTCATCATCCGGGGGAGCGACGATCCGATCGCAGGACGCGGGTGGTGCCGGCGTCTGCGTGACGCGGCGGCCGTGTCGCGGCTGGTGGAGATCCCCGGTCACCACCATGTCGCGCAGCAGTCCGCGCCCCGTGCGGTGGCTTCCGCGATCCTGACCCACACGACGGGTGCGTGGCCGACGGCGGTGCCGGCCGCAGCCGACCGGCGGGGGAGGGCGCCATCGACGTCCTGAGGATGCTGGGCTGGTGGGCCGCAGACTACGCCTACGCCGGGTTCTGGCAGGTCCGCTCGTTCTTCGGCCGCGACCAGGCGGACGACTTCGCCACCGGAGACCGCGCCCCGATCGTCGTGCTCGCCGGCGTCTACGAGACCTGGCGCTTCCTGGAGCCGCTCATCGTCGCGCTGCACGAGCGGGGCCATCCGGTGCACGTCGTGGACGCGCTGCGCCGCAACCAGTTCCCGGTGCAGGATGAGGCCGACCAGGTGGCTGACTACCTGCGAGCGCACGACCTCTCCGGCGTCTTCCTCGTCGCCCACAGCAAGGGCGGTCTCGCCGGGAAGCTGGTGATGACCGGCCCCGAGGGCGGGCGGATCCGCGGGATGCTCGCCATCGCGACGCCGTTCGGGGGCTCACGATATGCGCGGTTGCTGCCCGGTCGGGTGCTGCGGGCGTTCTCGCCGGACGACCCCTCGATCGTCGCCCTGGGGCGGGAGCTCGACGTCAACGCCCGCATCGTCTCGATCTATGCCGCGTTCGATCCGCATATCCCCGAGGGGAGCGAGCTCGCCGGGGCCAAGAACGTGGTGCTGGAGACGGGAGGGCACTTCCGGATCCTGGCCCACCCCCGCGTGATGGCCGAACTCGCCGCCCTCGCCGAGTGACGGGGCGAGCGGTTCGCGATGCTGGTGCCGGCGGTGGGACTCGAACCCACACGCCCTTTCGGACAAAGCATTTTGAGTGCTCCGCGTCTGCCATTCCGCCACGCCGGCCCGTGTCTCGCGACTTCGACTGTAGCGCAGACGGCGGACGCTTCCTCGCGTGCCCGCTGTCTTCAGCCGGTGGTGTGGACCTCTCCGTTAGGATGGAGGGGTGACCGAGCAAGAACAGGCTGAGCAGCCCACGGCATCCGCACCCCGACGCGTCGTCGTCGCCGAAGACGAATCGCTGATCCGTCTCGACATCGTCGAGATCCTCCGCGACAACGGCTTCGATGTCGTCGGCGAGGCCGGCGACGGCGAGACGGCGGTGGCCCTCGCCACCGAGCTGCGTCCCGACCTCGTCATCATGGACGTGAAGATGCCCCAGCTCGACGGCATCAGCGCCGCCGAGAAGCTGCACAAGGGCAACATCGCCCCCGTCGTGCTGCTGACCGCGTTCAGCCAGAAGGAGCTCGTGGAGCGGGCGAGCGAGGCAGGAGCCCTGGCCTACGTCGTGAAGCCCTTCACGCCGAACGACCTCCTTCCCGCGATCGAGATCGCTCTGGCCCGCCACGAGCAGATCATCACTCTCGAGGCCGAGGTCGCCGACATGGTCGAGCGCTTCGAGACCCGCAAGCTCGTCGACCGGGCCAAGGGACTCCTCAACGAGAAGATGGGCCTGAGCGAGCCCGAGGCGTTCCGCTGGATCCAGAAGGCGTCGATGGATCGCCGGCTGACGATGCAGGACGTCGCCAAGGCGATCATCGAGCAGCTCGCTCCCAAGAAGTAAGGCACTCCGGTGCTCCGGCTGGACGCAGAGCACGTTCTGCGGCCGGTCCGTGCCGGGGACGGCGCCGCACTCGCGCGTGCGTACCGGGCGAACAGGGAGCATCTCGCCCCCTGGGAGCCGGTGCGCTCCGAGGCGTTCTTCACCGAGGAGTGGCAGGAGCAGAACGCCCAGCAGTGCGTCGCCGAGGCTGCTCTCGGCCGCAGTTCCCGCTTCGTGATCCTCTCGGAGGACGGGGAGATCCGCGGCCGGATGAACCTGAACACCATCGTGCGCGGCGCGTTCTGGAGCGCCGATCTCGGCTACTGGATCGATTCCACCCGGCTCCGCCGCGGCCTCGCAGGTCGCGCGGTGGCCCTCATCGTGGAGCACGCGCGGGACGAGCTGCGGCTGCACCGGCTCCAGGCCTCGACGCTGCTGCACAACGTGGCCTCCCAGCGCGTGCTCACCGGCAACGGCTTCGAGCACATCGGCATCGCCCCGAAGTACCTGCGGATCGCGGGGGAGTGGCAGGACCACATCCTGTACCAGCTGCTGCTGGAGGAGCCGCTCAGCGCCCGGCGGGAGCGTCCTTGATCATGTTGGTGATGCGGATCGTGGAGCAGCGCCGGCCCTGATCGTCAGTCACGACGATCTCGTGCACCGTGATGCTCCGGCCCAGGTGCACGGGCGTGCAGACCCCGGTGACGACGCCCGAGGTGGCCGACCGGGTGTGCGTGGCGTTGATGTCGACCCCGACCGCCAGGCGGCCCGCTCCCGCGTGCAGATTGGCCGCCATCGAGCCGAGCGATTCGCCGAGGACCACGTAGGCGCCACCGTGCATGAGGCCGACGGGCTGGGTGTTGCCCTCCACCGGCATCGTCGCCACGCACCGGTCGACGCCGAACTCGACGAACTTCATGCCCATCTTCTCGGCCAGGGCTCCCATGCCTCGGGCGGCCGCCCACTCGAGTCCTTCGCTGGTGGCGACCTCGCTCATGCATCCTCCTCTGCGGGTGTCCGTGCTCCTCGTTAGGCTGACAGGGTGACGGACTCCGCAAAGCCTACCCTCATGGTCGTCGACGGCCACTCGCTCGCCTACCGGGCCTTCTTCGCCCTCCCGGTGGACAACTTCACCACCAAGGACAACCAGCACACGAACGCCATCTACGGGTTCCTGTCCATGCTGGTCAACCTCATCAAGGCCGAGCAGCCCACCCACCTCGCGATCGCGTTCGACACCTCCCGCCACTCGTTCCGCACCGACGAGTACCCGGAGTACAAGGCCACCCGATCCGAGACGCCGCAGGAGTTCAAGGGCCAGATCCCGCTGCTGCAGGACTGCCTCGCCGCGATGTCTATCCCGGTGCTGACGCAGGAGGGCATCGAGGCCGACGACATCCTGGCCACCCTCTCCACTCAGGGGGCGGCCCAGGGCTACGACGTGCTCGTGGTCTCCGGAGACCGCGACACCATCCAGCTCGTCACCGACGACGTCACGCTGCTGTATCCGTCCGTGCAGGGTGTCTCGCAGCTCAAGCGCTACGACCCGACCACGGTGCAGGAGCGCTACGGCGTCCGTCCCGAGCAGTACCCCGACATCGCCGCCCTCGTCGGTGAGACCAGCGACAACCTCCCCGGTGTGCCGAAGGTGGGGGAGAAGACGGCCGTCAAGTGGCTCACGCAGTTCGGCTCCCTCGACGAGCTGCTCGAGCGTGCCGGCGAGATCAAGGGCGTGGTCGGCGGCAACCTCCGCGATCACATCGAAGACGTCCGCCGCAACCGCAAGCTCAACCGCCTGCTGACCGACGTGGAGCTGCCGGTGGCACCGGCCGATCTCGCGGTCGCCCCGATCGATGCCGAGGCCGTCCGCGACATCTTCGCCCGACTCGAGTTCCGCACGCTGCTGCCGCGGGTCTTCGAGGCCGTCGGTGCGGGCGAGGTGGCCGACGACCCGGCCTCCGTCGTCGAGATGCCGACGCCGGCACAGGTGTCCGCCGCCGATCTGGCAACCTGGGCCGCGGCTCAGAGCGGAGATATCGCTCTCCGGGTCGTGGTGCAGTCCGGCGCACCCGTGCGCGTCGGCGTCGCCACCGGGACCGAGCTGCGCGAGCTCGACTGGTCGGAGGAGGCGGCCGCGGCGCTGCGCCCGTGGCTGGAGTCCGACGCGCCGAAGGTGCTGCACGACGCCAAGCCGCAGGTGAAGGCGTTGCTCCGTCACGGGATCCGTCTCGGCGGGCTCGCCTACGACACGAGCCTCGCGGGCTGGCTGCTGCGTCCGAGCTTCCCCGACAAGACGCTGTCCGACCTCGTCCAGCGCTACCTGGGGGAGAAGCTCCCCGAGGCCGATCCGTCGCAGCTCGTGCCGGAGACCGAGGGTGCCACCCCGTCGCAGGAGGCGTGGTTCATCCTCCGCGTGGCCGAGGCCCTGCGAAACGATCTGCCCGAGCCGGTCGACGCCGTGCTCCGCGACATCGAGCTGCCGACGCTCCGCACCCTCGCCGACATGGAGCTCGCCGGCGTCGCCGTCTCGCACGAGGTTCTGTCGACGTTCTCGGCCGAGCTCGCGACACGCGCGGATGCGCTGGCCCAGGAGGCGTTCTCGGTCGTCGGCCGCGAGTTCAACCTCGGGTCGCCGAAGCAGCTCCAGGAGGTGCTGTTCGAAGACCTGCAGCTTCCGAAGACGCGCAAGACGAAGACCGGGTACTCGACCGATGCCGCGGTGCTCGCCGACCTCCAGGAGTCGCACCCGCACCCCTTCCTGAGCCTGCTGCTGCAGCACCGAGAGGCGACGAAGCTGCGGCAGATCATCGAGTCCCTCGACACCGCGATCCGCGAGGACAATCGGGTGCACACGACCTATGTGCAGACCGGCAGTCAGACCGGGCGCCTGTCCAGCACCGACCCGAACCTCCAGAACATCCCGGTCCGCACCGAGGAGTCGCGGCGCATCCGCAGCGCCTTCGAGGTCGGCGAGGGGTACGAGACCCTGCTCACCGCCGACTACTCGCAGATCGAGATGCGGATCATGGCGCACCTCTCGGGTGATGAGGGGTTGATCGAGGCCTTCAACAGCGGCGAAGACCTGCACCGTTTCGTCGGCGCCCGCGTGTTCGGCGTCGATCCGTCCGAGGTCACGCCGGCGATGCGCACCAAGGTGAAGGCGATGTCGTACGGCCTCGTCTACGGGCTCTCCGCGTTCGGGCTGTCCAAGCAGCTGCGCATCGAGCAGTCGGAGGCCAAGCAGCTCATGGTGGAGTACTTCGCACGGTTCGGTGCGGTCCGCGACTACCTGCGGGCCTCGGTGATGAAGGCCAAGGAGGTCGGCTACACCGAGACGATCTTCGGACGTCGGCGGCCGTTCCCCGATCTCGCGAGCCCCAACCGCGTGCTGCGCGAGAACGCCGAGCGGGCCGCGCTCAACGCCCCGATCCAGGGCAGCGCGGCCGACATCATGAAGATCGCGCTGTTCCACATCCACGACGACCTCCACGCCGCGAAGCTGGAGTCGCGGGTGCTGCTGCAGATCCACGATGAACTCGTCGTCGAGGTCGCTGCGGGGGAGTGGGACGCGGTGGAGCAGATCGTCCGCACGCGGATGGGTGACGCCGCGCAGCTCTCCGTGCCGCTCGACGTGCAGGTCGGCCGCGGTCGGGACTGGAACGAAGCCGCGCACTGATCCCGGTGGCCGGAGGGGGCGGGGATTAGGCTGGAAGGCATGACTTCCGCACCCCGCACCCCCTCCGCCATCGACAGGGTCGCCGATGAATGGGTCGACACGATCGCCGTGCTGGCGCCGACTCTGGGCACGTACATTGGCCGCTCCGAGGTCAACGACCGATTCGGCGACCTGAGTCCGGAAGGTCACGAGGAGATCGCCGCGGCGACGCGGGCCACACTGGACAAGCTGGCCGCGCTGGAGCCGGTCGACGCGATCGACGAGGTCACCAAGACCGACCTCAGCGCCGAGCTGCGCCTCGACCTCGAGTTGCACGACGCGAAGTGGCACCTGCGTGATCTGAACGTCATCGCATCCGCCGCGCAGGACGTCCGCTCCGCCTTCGACCTGATGCCCACCGCGACGGTCGAGGACTGGGAGGTCGTCTCCACCCGACTCTCCGCCGTGCCGGCGGCGCTGCGCGGGTACATCGAGACGCTCCGTCTGGGCATCGCCGAGGGGGTCACTCCCGCCCGTCGCCAGGTCGCGGAGGTCGCGACGCAGATCGACCGCTACATCGCCGACGACGGCTTCTTCGCGGCGTTCGTCGCGCACGCCGATCCCGAGGAGGGTCAGCTTCCCGCCTCGCTCGCCCGCACGCTGGCGGACAACTCCGCGGCTGCGCGGGTCGCCTACGGCGAGCTGCGGCGCTTCCTGGCCGAGGAACTGGCACCCGAAGCCGGTGAGACGGACGCCGTGGGGCGCGAGCTCTACGCCCTCAACTCCCGGCGTTTCCTCGGCGCGACCATCGACCTCGACGAGACCTACGAGTGGGGCCGAGAAGAGCTCGCCCGCATGGTGGCCGAGCAGACGGCGATCGCGAACGAGATCCTTCCCGGAGCCTCCGTCGAGGAGGCCGTCGCGCATCTGGAGTCGGACCCCGCCCGCAAGCTCGTCGGCACCGAGGCGCTCCAGCGGTGGATGCAGGAGACCAGCGATCGCGCGGTCGCCGAGCTGGGTGCCTCGCACTTCGACATCCCGGAGGCGATCCGCACGCTGGAGTGCATGATCGCGCCGACGCAGGAGGGCGGGATCTACTACACCGGTCCCACCGACGACTTCTCGCGCCCCGGTCGCATGTGGTGGTCGGTCCCCGAGGGCGTCACCGAGTTCGACACGTGGCGCGAGCTCACCACCGTGTACCACGAGGGTGTGCCGGGGCATCACCTGCAGATCGCCCAGGCCGTCTACAACCGCGCCGAGCTGAACTCGTGGCGACGACTGCTCGCCGGAACGTCCGGCCACGCGGAGGGCTGGGCGCTGTATGCGGAGCGACTGATGGAGCAGCTCGGTTACCTCGATGACCCGGCGGATCGCCTCGGCATGCTGGATGGGCAGCGGATGCGGGCGGCGCGCGTGGTCCTCGACATCGGCGTGCACCTCGGCAAGCCCCGACTCGAGGGCGAGGGCGTCTGGGATGCCGAGTACGCGCTCGACTTCCTCCGCCGCAACGTGAACATGTCGGACCAGTTCGTGCAGTTCGAGGTCAACCGGTACCTCGGCTGGCCGGGTCAGGCTCCGTCGTACAAGGTCGGACAGCGCATCTGGGAGCAGGTCCGCGACGCCGTGCAGCAGGCGGAGGGCGACGCGTTCAGCTTCAAGGGCTTCCACAAGCGCGCCCTCGATCTCGGCGGCGTCGGACTCGACACGCTGCGCAGCGCGCTGCTCCCTCGGTGACGGGAATGCCGGCCCGAGTCCGCGTGTTCCATTCACCTGAATAGGAAGGTGTGACATGGACATCGAATTCGGGCTGGACACGTTCGGCGACATCACCCGGGACCAGGACGGCGAGCTGCTCAGCGGCGCGCAGACCATCCGGAACGTCGTCGCGCAGGCGGAGCTGGCCGACACCGTCGGCGTCGACTTCTTCGGGGTGGGGGAGCACCACCGGCGCGAGTTCGCGGTCTCGTCCCCGGAGATGGTGCTCGCGGCGATCGCGGCGCGCACCGAGCGCATCCGGCTGGGCACCGCCGTGACCGTGCTGTCCTCGGACGACCCGGTGCGTGTGTTCGAACGCTTCTCGACCCTCGACGCCCTGTCCGGCGGCCGGGCGGAGGTCGTCCTCGGGCGCGGTTCGTTCATCGAGTCCTTCCCGCTGTTCGGCTACGACCTGCGCGACTACGACCGGCTCTTCGAGGAGAAGCTCGAGCTGTTCGTCGAGCTCCTCAAGGAAGAGCCCGTCACGTGGTCCGGCTCGCTGCGGCCGTCTCTCGACAACGCGGACGTCTTCCCGAAGACCGAGAAGGGCCTGCGCACGTGGGTCGGCGTGGGTGGCAGCCCGGAGTCCGTCGTGCGTGTCGCGCGTCACGGTCTCGGCCTGATGCTGGCGATCATCGGCGGCCCGGCCGGACGGTTCAAGCCGTTCGTCGACCTCTACCACCGTTCGGTCGCCTCCTTCGGGACGACCGCCCACCCGGTGGCCGTGCACTCACCCGGTCACATCGCGCCCACCGACGCGGAGGCGTGGGACGAGGCCTACCCGGGCTTCGAGGCGATGAACAACACCATCGGTCGCGAGCGCGGCTGGCCGCCTTACAGCCGCGCGCGCTTTCAGAACGACATCGGTCCGGAGGGCTCGCTCTATGCCGGTTCGCCGGAGCGCGTCGCGGCGAAGATCGCCGACACGATCACGACCCTCGGGCTCGGCCGCTTCGACCTCAAGTACGCGACCGGCACCCTGTCGCACGAGTCGATGATGCGCAGCATCGAGCTGTACGGCACCGAGGTGATCCCTCGGGTGCGGAAGCTCCTCGCCGACCGCGACTGAGCGGGTGTCATCTCGCGGCTCGGCGGGACGGGCGGCCCTACGATGAGAATCATGGCCGATACCGCCCTGCCGAGCCGCACCTCGCTCGCCGAGCGCCTCGACGTCCTCCCGTTCACCCGCCGGCACCTGCGCCTGCTCACGGGCTCCGGCGTCGGCTGGGCGCTCGACGCGATGGACGTCGGACTCATCTCCTTCATCATCGCGGCGCTCTCACAGCAGTGGGATCTCACGAAGGGGGAGGCCGGCTGGATCGCCTCGCTCGGCTTCGTCGGCATGGCGGTCGGCGCGACCCTCGGCGGTCTTCTCGCTGACCGCTTCGGCCGCCGGCAGGTGTTCGCCCTCACGCTGCTCATCTACGGCGTGGCCACCGGAGCGAGTGCGCTGGTCGGATCAGTGGCGGCGCTGCTCGTGCTGCGGTTCTTCGTCGGCCTCGGCCTGGGAGCGGAGCTGCCGGTCGCCTCGACCTACGTGAGCGAGTTCGCGCCCGCGCGCATCCGGGGACGGCTGATCGTCATCCTCGAAGCCTTCTGGGCCGTCGGCTGGACGGCATCGGCCCTGATCGGGTTCTTCGTGATCCCTGCCTCCGAGTCGGGGTGGCGGTGGGCCTTCGCGCTCGGCGCGATCCCGGCGGTCTACGCGCTCGTCGTGCGGTGGGGTCTGCCCGAGTCGCCGCGCTGGCTGGCGTCCCGCGGACGAATCGCGGAAGCCGACCGCGCCGTCGCCGCGTTCGAGGCCGATGCCGGTGTCGAGCACACCCCGCAGATCCGGAAGGAGCCGGCGTCGCGGGCGATCGCGATGACGGCGCGGGCCCGGCTCGCTGCGCTCTGGAGCGTCGAGTTCCGGATGCGGACCGCCTGCCTCTGGCTGGTGTGGCTTGCCGTCAACTTCGCCTACTACGGGGCGTTCATCTGGATCCCGAGCATCCTCGTCGACGCGGGATTCGACCTCGTCCGCTCGTTCGGCTTCACCCTCATCATCACGCTCGCGCAACTCCCGGGCTATGCCGTGGCCGCCTGGCTCATAGAAGTGTGGGGCCGCCGGGTCACGCTTTCGGTCTTCCTGCTGGGGGCGACCGCCTCGGCCGTGGTCTTCGGCACCGCCACGACCGTGCCGATGATCATCGGCGCAGGCATGGCCCTGTCGTTCTTCACCCTCGGTGCGTGGGGCGCGCTGTACGCGGTGACGCCGGAGATCTACCCGACCTCGCTGCGCGGCACGGGGGCCGGCTGGGCCGCCGGGGTGGGCCGCATCGCCTCCATCGTGGCGCCCCTCGCCGTTCCCGTCCTCCTCGGTGCCGGCGGCGCCCCCCTGCTGTTCGTCGTGTTCGCGGCCTGCTTCCTCGTCGCCGCCGCGGCGGCCTGGGGTCTCGTCGATCGGAGCGGAGTGGCGCTGGACGACCGGTGACGTCCGGGACCGGGAATAGGCTGGGCGCGTGGCTGATGTACGTTTCGTCGCGATAGGCGACTCCTTCACCGAAGGCGTGGGCGATGTGCTCCCCGATGGGCGCGAGCGCGGCTGGGCCGACATCGCCGCGCAGGGATGGGCGGATGCCGCGGGGCACCCCATCCAGTACGCGAACCTCGCGATCCGGGGGAAGCTGGCGTGGCCGATCGTCGAGGAGCAGCTCGAGCCCGCGTTGGCCCTGCGCCCCACGCACCTGTCGTTCAACGGCGGGGGCAACGACATGCTGCGGCCGCGGACGGACGTCGAGCACATCGCCGACGCGTTCAGCCGGGTGCTGCGGCGGTGCGACGAGGAGGGTGTGACGATGATCCTGCTCTCCGGTGCCAACCCCAGCGGGCAGCTTCCGATGGGATCGCTCGTGCAACGCCGCGGCGATCTGCTCTCCGAGGCGGTCCTGCGGCGCATCGAGGACCGGCCCGACGTCATCCGTGCCCTCAACTGGCCGGACACGGAGCTGTCGAAACCCGCGTACTGGTCGGAGGACCGGCTGCACATGAACGCGGCGGGCCACCACCGCGTCGCGGCCCGCGTGCTGCACGGGCTCGGCTTCGAGCCGCCGGCAGCCTGGTGGGCGCCGCTCGACCGCTGGACCGCAGGGCCCGGGGGCCTGGCGTACTACCGGGAGTTCGTCGGCCCGTGGGTGCGACGGCGCGTGACGAGGACCTCATCCGGGGACGGCCGCGCAGCGAAGTATCCGACCTGGGTCGAGCGGACCCCGGCATGAGCGGCGCCACGCCCCGCGGATGAGCGACATCGAACTCGTCCGTCTCCCCGCCGGGACTGTCACGCTGCACGACGCCCGGCGCCGCACCCGCCGGACCGTCGAACTCGAGCCGTTCTCCCTCGCTGCCTTCCCGGTGACGGAGGAACAGGTCACCGAAGTCCTGGGCACACCATCACGGCATCCTCGTCGCCCGGTCGCCGACGTGAGCTGGCTGCGGGCCATCCACTTCTGCAACGCCGCCTCGGAGTGGGAGGGACTCGACCCCGTGTACCACTTCGAGGGTGAGGACGTGGCCTGGGACACCACGGCGGACGGCTACCGCCTTCCGACCGAGGCCGAGTGGGAGTACGCCTGCCGAGCAGGCTCCACCGGGCCGCACTATGCGCCGCTGGCCGAGGCCGCCTGGACCGCGGCCGACGGAGTGGGCACGCCGCAGGACGTGGGCGGGAAGCTCCCGAACCTGAACGGGCTCTTCGACACGCTCGGCAACGTGTGGGAATGGTGCTGGGATCTCCTCGACCCCGCGCGGTACGACGACTATCGGGTCTTTCGCGGCGGAGGATTCGCCGACGACGCCTGGAGCGTGCGCGCGTCCGTTCGCCGCGGGGGAGCGCCGCGCATGCACCATGAGGACGTCGGTTTCCGGGTTGCTCGGGGCGCCTTCGACACCGAGGAGGTGGCGCAGGGCTGGTCGGCGGCCGCGGACCGGGAGCGGGCCTTCGTCGACGGCGGTCTGCCCTCGGGCTGGACCCCGCGCCGACGGTAGCCCGCGCCGGGCGGTTTTGGTCGCCCACTCTGCGCGGTGGGAGACTGAAGGGATGACCACGCCGTTCGCGCTCATCCTCAACCAGGGTCGCGTCGCCGACCGCACGGACGGAGCCCTCGTCGGGGCACGCCGCGTCGCCGACGCGCTGTCCGCGCTCCTGCAGCGGGAGCCCGTCGTGGTCGGTACCCCGGAGCCGGGCCGGATGGACGACTGGTCGGTCGCGCTGCCCGAAGCTGCGGAGACGCTCACGGGCCTGCGTGACGCGGTGCAGGAGGCGATCGCCGCGGATGCGACGCCGCTCCTCGTGACGAACACCTGTGCGGCGAGCCTCGGAACGCTGCCGAGTGTCGCCGAGCACCACCCCGACGCAGTGGTGCTGTGGATCGACGCGCACGGCGACTTCCACACGCCCGACACCACCGACTCCGGCTACCTCGGCGGCATGGTCCTCGCCGCCGCCTGCGGGCTGTGGGACAGCGGCCACGGGGCGGGCATCGACCCCAAGCAGGTCATCGTCGTGGGCGGTCGCGACATCGATCCCGCCGAGGGGGAGCTGCTCGCCGGTGCAGGAGTGACCGTCCTCAGTCCCGCGGAGAGCACCCCGGAGCGGCTCAGCGCGCTCATCGCCGGGCGACCGGTGTGGATCCATGTCGACTGGGACGTCTTGGAGCCGGGCTACATCCCTGCGGCCTATCGCGTCGGCGACGGTCTGCTGCCGCACCAGGTGGCCGCGCTGTTCGCCGCGATCCCGTCGGCGGACGTCCGCGGCGTGGAACTCGCCGAGTTCGAGGCGGGCGACGCCGAGGTGCCCGAGCGCGTCAGCGTCGAGTTGATCGTGGAGACCGTCCAGCACCTCCTGCGCTGACGGCGCGGAGTGCCGTCACGGCGTGGCGGGTGCGGCGCCGAGGTGCCACGCGGTGATCTCGACCTCGGAGCCCGACACGATGTCGAGCTCGACCGGCCACGAGCCGCGGTCATACCCAGGGAGCAGGGCGGCGTGTAGCGCACGTGCCACGAGAGCGCCGTCCGTGGCATCGGCGTCCCATCCAATCACCGCGGTCGCCTCGCCCTGGGGCGGCACGGTGACGGGCGCGGAGCCGGGGTCGGTCGCCAGGAAGGACGAACCGGGCCGCACCTCGACGTCGAGCGCATGGCCGTTCTGATCCGCGAACGCGATGTCGGGATACCCCTCGACCACGCACGGCTCCTCGCTGACGTTCATCAGACGGATGCTCTGGGCACGGTGCCCCGTGGCCCCGTCGGCGGTTCCGAGTAGCAGCATGGCCCGGTCGGGGGTGCAGGCGTCCGCGGGGAGCTGCGGTGTTGACGCCCCCGGGGCCCGCTCCGGCACCGGATCGCCCACGGCCGCCGGATCGACGAAGGCTCCGGACTCGTCAGTGGTGCCCTGCAGCGCGGCGTTCTCCTCGACGATCTGGCGCTGCCACGCGGCATCGGCCAGGCTCCCGATGATGATGAGTGCGACCACGCTCGCGAGAGCGAGACCGAGGAGGCGCGGGGACCACCGCCGCGCGGGTTCTCCGCAGGCTCTCCGCGAAAGCGCCCAGGCGGGGATCCAGCCCCAGGCGAGTCCCCAGTAGGCGGTGTCTGGAGCGGACTCCACGACCGCCGCGGTCAGACCGTGCACGCCGGAGAGAGGGAGGAAGGACAGCACCCGGGTGACGTCGTCGCACAGCCCGACGGCCGTACCGGCGAGGACGGCGCCGAACCAGAGCACGAGGAACGCGGGAGCCCGGCCGACGCCCTGCGCGCCGCGTGCCACGACCCAGACGACGCTGCACAGGACGGCCGCCGTCATGGCCAGCACCGGGACGCCCCACGCGCCGGGGAGCAGCCAGGCGTGACTCTGCAGCGGGCCGATACCGACGAAGCTCAGCACTCGCGTCAGCACGATGTCGGAACCGGTCAGTCGGGCGATGGCGCCGGAGACGATCCACAGTGCGCCGAGGAGCAGCCCGGCGAGCAGCCCCGCCGTCGACGGCGGCCTCGTGCGACCGTCTCGGGCGCTCGGGAGGGCGGCGGTCGACGGGGGAGCGGAGGCCATGCCTCATCCTAGGGGCGCTCAGCGACGCCGGTCGGGATCCAGCCCCATGCGGATCCGCGTCCGCTTGCGTTCGATCAGGATGAACACGACTCCGAGGACCCAGAGCGGGATCAGGGTGAGGAACGCGACACGGAACGCGTCGAGCGTGTAGGTGTCCGGGGTGCCGGCGCCCTGGGCGTCGAGGAGGAGACCGATCACGAACACGGCGATCAGGGCAGCGATGAAGCCGCCCGCGTTCGTCACGCCGGTGGCCGTGCTGAGGCGATGCACGGGGTTGTGCGTGCGGGCGTGGTCGAAGGCGATCATCGACGCGGGGCCGCCGGTCGCCAGAGCGACCGCCAGGACCCAGAGCAGCCAGTCCGGGGCGGGGCCGGGGAGGGCGATGACCGCGATCCAGGCCGCCATCTGCACGCCGACCGCGGGGAGGACGAGGGCGAGCGAGCGGTGGTTCGGCAGGCGGCGGGAGAGATCGCCGATGATCGGGCCGAGGATCATGCCCGCGACCACGTAGATCGATATGATCCCCGCCGCGTGGGAGGTGGTCAGGCCCTCGCCGGCCGTGAGGAACGGCATGCCCCACAGCAGCACGAACACCGTGCCGGCGAACGGTGTGGTGAAGTGCGACCAGAACGCGAGCCGTGTGCCGGGATGTGCCCAGGCCGCCCGGATGCCGACGCCCGTGTCGATCGCCGACGTCACGACACGCACGACTCCGGTGTCCGTGTTCACCGACACGTCCGGACCGCTCTCGGCGGGGTTGTTGCGCACGATGAGCCACACGAGGATCGTGAAGAGCAGGCCGAGACCGGCGATGCTGCCGAAGGTGATCGACCAGGTGGTGGCGTGCAGCAGGGCGGCGACCGGCACCAGGGCGATCAGCTGACCGGCCTGCCCGATGATCCCGGTGAACTGGACCATGACCGGGCCGCGCTGCGCGGGGAACCATGTGGCCACCAGTCGCAGCACGGCGGGGAAGACGGCGGCGTCGCCGGCTCCGAGGAGGACACGCGCGACGATCGCGATGCCGATGCTGGGGGAGAGGGCCATGGTGAGCTGTCCGGCCGCCATGAGCAGCATCCCGGCCGTGATGATCGGGCGGGAGCCGTAGCGATCGAGGAGGACGCCGACCGGGATCTGCATCCCGCCGTACACCGCGAGCTGCACGACGGCGAACAGTGCGAGCGTCGAGGCGTCCGCCTGGAAGCGGTCGGCGGCCTCGACACCGACGGCACCCAGAGACGTGCGGTTGGTGATGGCGAGCACGTAGGCCGCGACGCCGACGGACCAGATCGCCCAGGCCCGCCACCCCGGCGTGGAGACGGGGGAGTGGGAGACCTGAGGCACCCTTCCACGCTACTCCTGCGTGGAGCGCGGGCACGCACAGCGGTTGGAGCGAACTTTTCGCGGAATCGTCGCCCTCACGCGGGTGCGGCGAACCGGACGATCTCCTCGGCCACGGCCTGTGGCATGGAAATGTACGGTGAGTGGCTCGCCGACAGTGTGCGCGAGTCGCTGGCGGCCGGATCCTGCAGCAGCCGTATGCGTTCCCCGGTGGCCGGCGCCTCCGACCCGAGCGGCAACGAGCTCGGCGTCTGGTCCTCCCACTAGGCGCTGCAGATCATAGCGCGGGGGCGGAGGAGTGCCAGACTGCGAGGATGAGCCACGTGCCCCGCATCCCGGAGATGGACACCTCGCGCCTCCGCCTGCGCAGGCAGGCGATCGAGGACGCGGTCGTGTTCCGCCACCTGTGGACCGAACGCGACGAACGGGTCCCCGCGCACCGGCGGCTCGACGCGGACGGCCGCCCCGATCTGGACGACATCCGAGCGCATATCCGCGATGCCGAGGAGTCGTCGCTGCTCACCGTGGAACGCATCGACACCGGGGATCCGATCGGGTACTGCGGTCTCGTCTACGGCGGCGAGGGGGTGGCCACCGAACCGGAGCTCGCGTTCGAGCTGCTGCGCGCCGAGCACAACCGGGGGCATGCCACCGAAGCTGCTCAAGCCGTCCTTGCATGGGCAGACGGGGCGGGCTTCGACCGCGTCTGGGCCGGCGTCTGGGAATGGAACCTCCCGTCCCGGCGGGTGCTCGAGAAGCTCGGCTTCGTCGAGTCCGGACGGGAACGCCCGTCCTCCGCCCACGGTCGAAACATCCTGACCGTCAGGACTCTCTTCGCCGAGTGAGAGGGCGGGCTCCGAGCCGGCGCTCTGCCTCACGTGACTGAGGACCCCACCGGCAGCGCCTCACCGTCACCCGGGGGCTCCTGCACGAGGTGAAGGGCATCCGATTTCGTCAGATGGTTGGGGTACAGCATCCGTGAGAACCTTCCCCGCGGATCGTCTTTGTCGCGGGGGAGATCGATGTGGGTTCGCTCGATCGCCGCGATGAGGACTTCCGTCTGCTCATCGGTCAACACGAGGAGCCCTCGTTCTCGCAAGCCCACCACTGCTCGCGAGTCATCCGATGCCGTGAGGACGACCGCGATACTCCGGGCTGTGGCGTCCGGCTCCCAGGGGTGCGCGATAACCATGGCCGTCGTGATGGTCGCGGTCGGGATCTCCTTCGTGCCGACGAGCAGACGGGTGGCGTCGCGTGAGATGCGCGGCGGTCGCGAACGTCGCCGCACGACGGCGCTGACGATGATCGCCACGACCGCCAGCAGCACAGCCCCGAGCGGCCACGTCCATGCGCCGAGCGGTCCCGCCGCCACGGGGATGAGGAACGCGCCGATCATCATCGCAAGGAGAAGCGGCTGTCCGGAGAAGACGTGAAGAGCCCACCAGGGGAAGAGAGCCCGCGAACGAGAGGGCCCCAACGGCATCCACTCCTGCACGTCGACGTTCGGCTCGCTCTCCGGGCGATCGGACGAGTGCACCGGTTGAGGCTGCCGCCGCACTCCTCTGATGATCAGCGTCATGCCCACCACACCGAACACGGTGGACAGCACCCATCCGCGCAGCGGGTCGTCGGTCTCGTTCTGATCCGTCCCCGCCAGTGTGACAACCCCACCCACGGAGATGAGGAGAAGGAAGACTCCGTAGAGCAAGACGACCCGACGGGAGCGGCGGGCCGTCCAGGGCTTCGGCTCCGTGCCTGGAGGCCACGAGGGGTCGCCCCAGGTCCTTCGCCCGGTGAGCAGGAGGCCGGCCGCCGCTCCGACGCATCCGAAAGACAGCGTCATTGCCGCCAGAACGCCGATTCGAGGATCCGCGATCAGGAATGTCGAAGCCACCGCCACCGCTGCGCTGAACATCGCCAGCGCCACGCCCACCACGATGGGCGTCAGCAGCCCTTCGCCCTTCTCATCGCCAGCGCCCATCCGCTCGCCCCACCTCTCCCCAGACTGCAGGCGGAGGATCAGGCCCCATCGATCCAGCCGCGGCCCAAATGTGCCTGTCCCTGAGGATGAGAGTAGCGCGAGTGCGCTCCCAGCGAAGGCGTGCACCTCGTAGGATCGCGATATGACCTCCCCTCGCCGTGTCCCTGCAGACCTGCGGAAACGCGGGGGCTTTCGAGGAGCGGATGAATCGACCGCCTCGCTCATCCTCGGCCAGTTCTTCGTCGGTGGCTTTTTCCTGTTCATCGTGGCTTTCTTCCTCGCACTCGGTGCTGCGGATGAGTACGACGGGGTGACGTCCTTCATCGGGGCGAGCATCATGGCCGTCGTGCTGTCCGTCGTGTCGATGATCACCGCCCTGGTGGTCGGCCTGCCCCTTCGCCTCGTCTCGGCGCTGCGCGCGCGGTGGCTCGCCCATGGCGAGATCACCGTCCTCGGGGTCGTCGTCGGACTCGGCGCCTGCATCGTGTCGGTCGTGCTGGCGGGCGGAAGCGGGGGAGCGGCGTCCCCATGGTGGGCGTTCGTCATCTCGTGGACGGTCCTCGCCTTCTCGGTCGCGCATTTCGTCTGGCCAGGGCGACGCCGGCCGCGAGAGTCCCGAGCACCCCGAGACGACGACCAGGCCGCGTGAGCACACGCGGGGAGGGTCAGCATCCGGAGGACCCGGGAGCACGGGACGCCGATGAGCACGTCCCGACGCAGACGCGGCGGGGATTCCTCATCGCTGCCGGAACCGGCGTCGCGGTGACCGGCGTCGGCATCTGGCTCTCCGCGAACTCCGGGGGAGAGGCAGACGACACCGGACGCCGCCCGGACAATCCCCGAGGGTTGCCCGAGTATGAGCCGGTCTACGACCGCGCGGTCACGGGTCTCGAGGTACCGCTCGGTTTCGAGGACTGTGCCGATCCCACGGTTCGCGCCGACCGCAGCATCGCGGGGAGTGATCGCCGAACCGTGAGCCCTGTCATCGACCGCTTCATCATCCACCACACCGGCACGACTTCCGACCAGTTGGAGTTCTTCTCCCGCTGCAACCGGAGATCATCGGCTCCCACCTTCTATCTGCGACACGACGGATCGGTCATCGAGACCATCCGCCCGGGAGCGAAGCCGTCGTCCACCGGCGCGGACTGGAACTGGCGGTCCGTGGCGGTGGAGACGCTGGATTTCACCGGAGCCCCGGAGTACACGGTGACCACCGCGCAGGTGGAGGAGATCGCGCAGATGATCGCGTGGCTCGCAGGCTTCGACGGCCGGACCCTGGACGGCGTTCCGGTGCGCTTCCGGATCGACCGAGAGCACGTCATCACCCACCAGGAGACATGGTCGGGAACGGAGTGTCCCGGTCCGTTCCTCCAATCGCGAGTGGATGACATCGTGGCGCGGGCGGAGGAGATCCGGAGGGAGTCACGGTGACGGCACGGGAGCGGGCTAGTTGTAGTTGAAGCACCGACTCGAGTCCGGCGTCGACTCCGGCTCACCCTTGTAGAGGATGAACCAGTTTGCCGCCGTCGCCTCGTCGACGTGCACATCCAGGAGCATGCAGGTATAGAGGACGCTGTCTTCGCTTCGGAAACCGGCGTAGATCCAGGTCGTCCCGCACGGTGAATCCGGATCCGTGGCCAGCGTGATCTCATTCAGAGCGCCGCCTGAACCCTCTTCCCAGGTCCCGGAGAAGTCAACGGCATCTGCCCCGCGCAGCTCCACCGCGGTGCGCGGCGGACTCCCACCGCACCCCACATCCCGTGGCCACGCAGTCGCCTGGAAGGTACCGTCCTCAGCGAGCTCGAGCGTCGTCGGCAGGTCGCTTCCCGCCCGCCATGTCCCGTACGCATCGGCCTCCGTCAGGCTGTAGTCCGACGTCCCGCACGCCGCCAACGAGAGCGTGAATGCGGTCAAGAACGCGAGCGCACCGACGCGGCCGCGATTCCGAGGGGATGGACGGGTGGGCACAGGCCCATCATGCAGCATCCACCCGTGTCACCGCGGCCGGCGACTCAGGAGAGGGTCACTTTCCTCAAGCTGACATAATGTGCATTATCGGATAATCCATATCCGGGATCTGGCGGGACGAGAGAGGGTAGGAAAGCCGTCACCGCGGCCCTCGATCATGCGTTGACGTAGGCCGCGAGATGTTCGCCCGTCAGCGTCGACCCGTCAGCGACGAGCTCGGCGGGCGTTCCCAGGACCGGATGTGGCCGCCGTGTCCGGCGCCGGGCCCCACAGCGCTGCCGTTCACCGCCCGACAGGGTCGACAACGGCTGGCCGAGTGACAGGTAGCCGAGCCCCACGTCTTCCAGGCGTCCGAGGATGGCGGCAACGACCCGCGGGCCTGGCGGGGTCTCAGGGCCGACTGGAGCCGCGGGGATGCCCGCGCGCCCAACAGCTACCGCTGTTCCCAGCAATATCCATAGCAGCGTCAGAACGGTTAAGACTGAGACGAGAAGCGCGAGATACGCCCGGGCTTGTAGGGAGCCACGACCGCGGCCCCGGTACCGTTGTCGGAAAGAACCACGTGCTTCGTTCCTGCCACCGCCAAGGCCCAGGCGTGCGCGGCGAATGTCACGAAGGCCAGTACGCGGTTGTCTGAGGAAGCGCGAGCGATAACCCACGCAGCACGGGCTGCGCGGCCGACGCCACCGTATGTCATACGAGAGGCGCCGCAGTGAACGGCGCTCGATCCGCGAACTGGAACGCGCGTCCGAAGAGCGTGGAGCCACTCGTGGGAGAGCCGGGATCTCGGGGCACCACGCCTGTAGCGGCCCAGAGCATTTCGCGCAGCCACTGCGCGCCTCCATAGACTCGAAAGTTACCGACGCGTTCAGCCGTGTGGTCAGCGCGCTCCAGCACGACGTGGATGCGTGACAACTCCTCGATCTCGTGGGAGTACACGGTCCACTCTTCGTTGGCTTCTCCGTACTCGAGCGGGTCGAACTCTGAGGATGGGTCCGAGGCGAAGTTCTCGAGTTCTTCGGGGCTCGCACGCTGACGCAGCAGCTGCGGTGCGCGCAGCGTGAAGGCGACGATCGCGAGTTCGGGATCCACGAACTCATCGATCAGATCCTCGCCGTACCGATCAAGATCTAGTGGCGTAGCGCCTAGTGAGGTGAGGAAGGAGGCTACGTCGTCCACCAGAGGCATGGCGGGCACGTCGTAGTGTTCGCGCGCTGACTCCAGCAGCTGGTCGTAGGTCGTCATGTGTTCTCCAACGGTGCTTGGGTCGGCGCCTGAATTCGTTCGAGAGAGGATGGAGATTCCGCCCCCGTGGCCCTCGATCAAGCGTTGACGTACGCCGCGAGATGTTCGCCCGTCAACGTCGCCCCGTCAGCGACGAGCTCGGCAGGCGTTCCCTCGAACACGATGCGACCACCGGCGTGGCCGGCTCCCGGTCCGACGTCGATGATCCAGTCGGCGTGCGCCATGACCGCCTGATGATGCTCGATCACGACGACCGTCTTGCCCGCGTCGACGAGTCGATCCAACAGACCGAGGATCGTGTCGACGTCGGCGAGATGCAGGCCGGTCGTCGGCTCGTCCAACACGTAGACGTCGCCCTTCTCGCCCATCTGGATCGCGAGCTTGATGCGCTGGCGCTCACCGCCCGACAGGGTCGACAACGGCTGTCCGAGCGACAGGTAGCCGAGCCCCACGTCTTCCAGGCGTCCGAGGATGGCGGCCGCGGCCGGGAGCTTCGCCTCACCCTCGCTGAAGAACACGCGGGCCTCGGACACCGGAAGATCGAGCACCTCGGTGATGTCCTTGCCGCCGAGCTTGTACTCCAGCACCGCCGCCTGGAAGCGCTTACCGCCGCAGTCCTCACAGGGGGTCTCGATCGTGTCCATGAACCCGAGCTCGGTGATGATGACACCGGCGCCCTTGCACGTGGGACACGCGCCCTCGGAGTTCGCGCTGAACAGGGCGGGCTTCACGCCATTCGCCTTCGCGAAGGCCTTGCGGATGGGCTCGAGCAGCCCCGTGTAGGTCGCGGGATTGCTGCGACGCGAGCCCTTGATGGCGGACTGGTCGATCGCCACCACGCCCTCGCGTCCGGTCACCGAACCGTGGATGAGCGAGCTCTTACCCGAGCCGGCGACACCGGTGACCACGGTCAGGACACCGGTCGGGATGTCGACGTCCACGTTCTGAAGGTTGTTCGTGGAGGCGCCGCGGACTTCGATCGCGCCGGTGCGGTCACGCACGGCGTCCTTGAGCTGTGCACGGTCGTCGAGGTGCTGCCCCGTCAGTGTTCCACTGGCCGTGAGACCCTCGACGCTCCCCTGATAGCAGATCTCTCCTCCGGCGCTTCCGGCACCCGGACCCAGATCCACGACATGATCGCCGATCGCGATGGTCTCCGGCTTGTGCTCGACGACGAGCACCGTGTTCCCCTTGTCGCGGAGTCGGAGCAGCAGCCCGTTCATGCGCTGGATGTCGTGCGGGTGCAGCCCGATGGTCGGCTCGTCGAACACGTAGGTGACATCGGTCAGCGAGGAGCCGAGGTGCCGCAGCATCTTGATCCGCTGCGCCTCTCCCCCGGACAGCGTCCCCGATGGCCGATCCAGGCTCAGGTACCCCAGGCCGAGGGTCACGAAGGCGTCGAGGTTGGCGCTCAGCGCCTGGAGCAGCGGACCGGCACCCGGGAGGTCGAGGCCCCGGACCCATGCGGCGAGATCCGTCACCTGCATGCGGCAGGCGTCGGCGATGCTCACGCCGTCAATCTTCGACGATCGCGCACCTTCGGTGAGGCGCGTGCCGTCGCACTCCGGGCACACCGCGAAGGTGGCCACCCGCTCGACGAACGCGCGGATGTGCGGCTGCAGCGCGTCGAGGTCTTTCGAGAGCATGGACTTCGTGATCTTCGGGATCAGGCCCTCGTAGGTCATATTGATACCGGAGATCTTGACCTTCGTGACCTCGCCGTAGAGGAAGAGGTGACGCTGCTTGTCGGTGAACGACGCGATGGGCTTGTCCGGCGGGTAGAACCCGGACTGCGAGAACCCCTTCACCATCCACCCGTCGGCGGTGTATCCGGGCACCATGATCGCGCCCTCGTCGAGGGACTTCGACTCATCGACGATCTGCGAGAGGTCGAGATCGGACACCACTCCCCTGCCCTCACATCGCGGGCACATGCCGCCGAGGTAGATCGCGTCCTTCACGATCTTCTTCTCCCCGCCCGGCCCGGTCATCACTCCGCTGGCCTTCTGCGTCGGGATGTTGAACGAGAACGCCGTCGGCCCGCCGATGTAGGGCTGTCCGAGCTTGCTGAACAGGATGCGGAGCATCGCATTGGCATCCGTCACCGTGCCGACGGTGGACCGCGGATTCGCGCCGAGGCGCTCCTGGTCCACGATGATCGCCGTGGTGAGGCCTTCCAGCACGTCGACGTCGGGTCGAGGGACGGACGGCATGAAGCCCTGCACGAAGGCGCTGTACGTCTCGTCGATCATCCGGCGCGATTCGGCGGCGATCGTGTCGAAGACGAGAGAGCTCTTCCCGGAACCCGAGACCCCGGTGAACACCGTGAGGCGTCGTTTCGGGATGTCGACGCTCACGTCCTTGAGGTTGTTCTCGCGCGCGCCCTGCACACGGATGAGATCGTGGGTGTCCGCGGGGTGCTCGGCAGCGGTCATGCGGCGTCCTTCGTGGTGGTGGGGCCGTCAGGCGGCCTGGTTGATGCGGAGCAGGTTGCCCGCGGGGTCGCGGAACGCGCAGTCGCGCACACCGTAGGGCTGATCCATGGGTTCCTGGACCACGTCCGCCCCCTCCGCGACCAGACGGTCGAACAGGGCGTCCAGGTCGTCGCTCGCGAGTGTCAGAGCGCCATAGCTGCCCTTCGCGATGAGCTCCAGGATCGTCTGCCGTTCGGCGTCGGTGATGCCGGGGTCGGTGGCCGGCGGGTGGAGCACGATCGAGGTCTCCGGCTGGCCTGCGGGGCCGACCGTGAGCCAGCGGAGACCGTCATAGCCGACGTCGTTGCGCACCTCGAAGCCGAGGGCGTCGCGGTAGAAGCCGAGCGCCGCTTCGGCGTCGGTGTGCGGGAGGAAGGCGTAGTGGATGCTGATGTTCATGATGCTCACGTTAGGTGCGCCTCGGGGCGCGGCGCTTCTCGATTCCTGATCGGTCGGGTGACCTGCTTCGCCTGGAACGACGGGATGCCCTCGACGTTCGCGGCGCGTTCACGGTACACGCTGGGTGGGACACCGACCAGCTCCGAGAACCGGGTGCTGAACGTTCCCAGCGAGGAGCAGCCCACGGCGAAGCACACCTCGGTGACGCTGAGGTCGCCGCGACGCAGCAGCGCCATGGCGCGCTCGATGCGGCGGGTCATGAGATAGGAGTACGGGGATTCGCCGTAGGTCTCGCGGAACCGCCGACTGAGGTGGCCGGCGGACATGTGTACGCCCCGCGCCAGGGCCTCGACGTCCAGGGGCTTCGCGTACTCCCGATCGATGCGGTCGCGTACCTTCCGCATCACGACCAGCTCCCGCAGTCGAGCGTCATCCACCGGTGTCACGTGATGATCCTGCCATGACGCCGGAAGACGGGGAATGACCATCCGCGACGCGCGGAGCCGCTCCTCCCCCGCTGTCGGACTTCCGGCGCTACCCTGGGGGCATCCTCACAGGATTCTCTCAGAAGGGGTTCCCCGTCATGTCTGAAGCAGTCGCAGAAACGAAGTCTTTCTTCAAGTCCATCCGCGTCGCTCTCGCGGTCTCCGGCGTGCTCGCGCTGCTCGCGGGTATCGCGTTGCTCGTCTGGCCGGTGAAGTCGGCCGTCATCGTGACGGCGATCTTCGCGTCGTACCTGATCGTCGCGGGCGTCGTCTACATCGGCCTCGGCATCTTCTCCCGCGCCAAGGGCGGCTGGTCTCGCGTCGGCCACATCGTCCTCGGCCTGCTCTACATCGTCGCCGGCGTCATCGCGTTCTTCAACCTGAACGTCGCCGCCGCCACCCTCGCGCTGGTCGTCGTGATCTTCATCGGCGTGAGCTGGATCGTCGACGGCGTCGTGGCGCTCTCGCTGCTCGGCAGCGATGGGTCGCGAGTGTGGACCGTGATCTACGCCATCCTCAGCATCATCGCCGGAATCATCGTCCTCTTCTCGCCGGTCATCGCCGGATTCGCGCTGTGGCTGCTCCTGGGCATCTCGCTCGTCGTGCTCGGTATCGTGCAGATCATCCGCGCGATCACGCTGGGCAAGGATGAGAAGGCGTTCACCACGGGCGCTGCCGCCGTCTGATCTCGGATACGCACGACGCCCCGGACCTGCCGAGCAGGTCCGGGGCGTCTTGCGTAGGACGACTATTCCGCGGCGAAGGCGCTCACGTCGCCGACCAGGCGGGTGTTGTCCGCGGGGACGGGGTCGATGACCGCCTTGGCGACCTCGGCGGCGAACTCGGACACGTTGTAGAGACGGCCGGCGGATTCGCGGCGCTCGGCGATCGCCCCGGGGTTCGCGCGCTCGAGCAGCGTCGCGGTGATCGTGCCCTCGATCATGTCGCCGGAGACGACGGTGAAGCCGATCCCCTTCTCTGCGAGGCCGGGGATCAGTTCCCGCAGCGCGTCCTCGCCGGCCCGCTTGGACAGCGCGACGGGCTCGTACTCCGGCATCGTCGGCGTCGTGCGGATGAAGTGCGCCTGGTGGCTGGTGACGAACACGACGCGTGCGCCGTCCGACAGCAACGGGGTCGCGGCGTTGAGGACGTTGAGCTGCGCGTCCCGGTTGAGCGTCAGGGCGTAGTCCTCGGCCATCCCCGACTCCATGCCGCCCGAGGCGTTGAGGACGAGGACGTCGAGACGCCCGTACTCGGCGCGGACGGCGTCGAACATCTCGGCGATCGACGCCGGGTCGGTGAGGTCCGCGCCGACGACGAGCGCCCGGCGGCCCAGCTCGCGCAGCTGCGCTGCGAGCTTCTCCGCGCGCGGTGCCTTGTTCCGGTAGTTGATGACGACGTCGGCGCCGGCCTCGGCGAGGTACCGCACGGTGTCGGCGCCGATCCCCCGCGATGAGCCGGTGACGAGGGCCACCTTGCCGTCGAGGGATCCTGCGGGAAGAACGTCGGTCACGGGTGACTCCTCATGGTGCGTGGAACGCCGTGAGCGCACGGCCCTCACAGATTACCAAGGGGGCGCGGTGGCGGCCGGTCGGGCGTCGCCACGCGTGGTACGTTGACGGCAAAGGAGGCCGCATGGACAACTTCTCGACGTTCGTCACGTTCATCGACCATTGGGCATGGATCGGGTGGCTCGTCCTCATCGCCGTCTTCCTCGTCATCGAGATGCTCTCCCTCGACTTCACCTTCCTGATGCTGAGCTTCGGAAGCGTGATCGGTCTCGTCACCGACTTCGTCGGGCTCCCGGTCTGGATCCAGATCCTCATCGCCGCCTTGGCATCCGCCCTCTTCATCCTCTTCCTGCGGCCGCCCCTCTTGCGCCGACTGCACCGCGGTGCCGACCCCACCCGCTCGAACGTCGAGGCCCTCGTCGACCTCCGCGGCATCGCGCTCAGCGAGATCACGCAGATCTCCGGCCAGGCGAAGCTCGCGAACGGCGACACCTGGACCGCCCGAACCACCACCCCGATGGCGATCCCCGCGGGGGCGCCTGTCGCCGTCAGCGCGATCAACGGCGCGACCGCCATCGTCCGACCCCTCAACGACTAGGAGCACGCGTGGACGACGCATCGATCATCCCGACCGTGATCATCTGGATCCTGGTGATCGCGGTCATCATCTTCGTGATCGTCACGATCGCGCGGGCGATCCGCATCATCCCGCAGGCGACCGCCGGCGTGGTGGAACGGCTCGGCCGGTATCACAAGACCCTCTCCCCCGGCCTCAACATCCTCGTGCCCTTCATCGACCGTCTGCGGCCGCTGATCGACATGCGCGAGCAGGTGGTCTCCTTCCCGCCGCAGCCCGTGATCACCGAGGACAACCTCGTCGTCTCCATCGACACGGTCGTCTACTTCCAGGTGACCGACGCCCGTGCCGCCACCTACGAGATCGCGAACTACCTCGGCGCCGTGGAGCAGCTCACGACCACGACGCTCCGCAACGTCGTCGGCGGTCTGAACCTCGAAGAGGCGCTCACGAGCCGCGACAACATCAACGGCCAGCTCCGCGTGGTCCTCGACGAGGCGACCGGCAAGTGGGGCATCCGCGTGGGCCGTGTCGAGCTCAAGGCGATCGACCCGCCCGTCTCGATCCAGGACTCGATGGAGAAGCAGATGCGCGCGGAGCGGGACCGCCGTGCAGCGATCCTGACCGCCGAGGGGACGAAGCAGTCCGCGATCCTCGAGGCGGAGGGCCTTCGTCAGGCGGAGATCCTCCGGGCCGAGGGCGACAAGCAGGCAGCGGTCCTTCGTGCCCAGGGCGAGGCGGAGGCGATCCAGAGCGTCTTCACCGCGATCCACCAGGGCGCTCCGGACGACAAGCTCCTCGCCTACCAGTACCTGCAGATGCTCCCGAAGATCAGCGAGAGCCCGTCCAGCAAGCTGTGGATCATCCCGAGCGAGCTGACCGAGGCGCTCAAGGGCATCGGCACCGCCTTCACCCCGAAGGCCGGGCCGGGTTCGACCACTCCCCCCGCTGGCGCGTGACCCACCCGTACTTCGTCAAGGCCGAGCAGCCCCGGATCCTGGCCCATCGCGGTCTCGTGACCGTCGAGGGGCGGGAGTCCGGGGTCTGGGAGAACACGGCGGCCGCCTTCGCCGCTGCTCACGCCGCCGGGGCCGAGTACATCGAGACGGACTGCCAGATCACCGCAGACGGCGACGTCGTGCTCTTCCACGATCACGACCTCCGGCGTCTGGTGGACGATCCGCGCCCTGTCCACGAGGTCCGGACAAGGGAGCTGAGCGCGCTCTTCGCGGAGCATGGTGGTCTGCTCACCGTGGCCGAGGCGCTCTCCGCGTTTCCGGAGACGCGCTTCAACATCGACGTGAAGACGCCGGCCGCTGCGGCTCCCCTGGGGCCCGTCCTGGCCGCGCACACGCACCGTGTCCTGGTCACCAGCTTCTCGGACGCCAACCGGCGCGCGACGGTGGAGGCCGTGCGACAGACCGGCACCGGGCTCCGGCCCGCCACCTCGGGCGGGAGCCGGACGATCGCGGCGCTCCGGACGCTGTCCGCGATGCGCCTCTCCCCCGGCCGGCTGCTGCGGGAGATCGATGCCGTGCAGATCCCGGAGCGCCACGGGGCGCTCACAGTGCTGACGCCGGCCCTCCTCCGCGCCGCCCACCGCGTCGGCACCGAGGTCCACGTGTGGACGGTGAACGAGGCGGAGGACATGCGCCGCCTCGTGGACGCCGGTGTGGACGGCGTCGTGACCGACCGCGCCGACCTCGCCGTCGCCACGCTGCGGACGGTCTGAGCGCCCTTTATCCTCCGGCGCTGGGATTCCGCTGTGAATACCGAGCAGAACGCCCCCACGTGGATGAAGCGCACAGGCTCGAACGTTATACCTGACAGCGACGAGAGGACCACACAATGGCAGATCGCAGCCTGCGCGGCATCCGACTCGGCGCCCAGAGCCTACAGAGCGAAGAGGGCGTCGTTTTCATGGAGCGCCGTGAGACCACCTACACCTGTGACACCTGCGGACACGACACCACGCTCATGTTCGCAGCCGATGCCGAACCGCCTCAGACCTGGGAGTGCCGTTCCTGCGGAGCGGAAGCCCGCCTGAAGGTAGACGGCGAGGCCGTCACCCTCGAGGTCACCGACGAGAAGGCCGCCCGCACCCACTGGGACATGCTCATGGAGCGTCGTACCCGTGCGGAACTGGAGGAGCTTCTCGAAGAGCGCCTCGCCTACATCCGGGCCCGGCGCGGTGCCGGCGAGGACCCCACCCGAGAGAAGATCGGCGCCTAGCGCCGACGGGCGCGCCACCACCCGAGACCGAGCGCACCCAGACCGCCCCAGAGCAGCACCTGCTGCAGCCAGGGGCCCAGGACGATTCCCGCCGTGAGGCCGGAGCGGAGTTCGACATCCTCGAGCATCGCTCCGGCCTTATCCGCGTCCAGGCTGGTGACCGTGCGCCCGTCCGGGAGGATGACCTGGCTCGTGCCGACCGTGGAGATGTTGACGACGCTCCGGCCCGTCTCGATGGCGCGCATCCGCGCGAAGGCGAGCTGCTGCAGATTCTCGTCCGTGCCGCGGAAGTCGGCGTTGTTCGTCTGGAAGACCAGGACCTCGGCGCCGTCGTACAGTCCCTCCGTGATCACGTCGTCGTAGATCACGTCGAAGCAGATCGCGAGCCCCACCCGGACGTCGTCGACCTCGACGATCGGCGGGTTGGTCCCCGGCGTGTACTCGCGCTGGATCAGCCCGATGAGGTCGGGGACGAGGGCATTGAAGAACGCACGATCCGGCACATACTCGCCGAAGGGCACGGGATGCCGCTTGTCGTGCTTCTGAGGCGCCGTGCCGTCCGGCAGCCACAGCATCGACGTGTTGTAGAAGAGGTTGCCCCGACCGGTGGCGGCATTGGCGAGCAGCGGCGCATCGATGCGGTTCGCCACGAGGGTCATCCGCCGCGCGATCGCGGAGTTCGCGAACGGATCCGTGTCCAGCCCGCCCTCCGGCCAGACGAGAAGATCGACGTCCTCGCCGTAGAGGGGCTCGGTCGCCTCCGTCTGCGCCTGGACGACGGCGAAGGGTTCGCGCTCGTCGAAGTAGCCGGTCGGCCCGTTCCCCTGCACCGCAGCGATGCGCATCGATCCGGACGGCGTGGTCGGGAAGAGCGGGGTGAAGAAGAGGATCAGGACCAGTGCGACCGGCGCGAGGAGCGTGACCGGCCGCCGCCACAGCCCCGTGCGGACGATCTCGATCACCATGGCGACGAGGAAGACCATGAGGAAGCTCAGCCCGCTCACACCCAGCCAGGACGAGATGGCGGCGAGCGGGCTCTCCGCCTGGCTCATCCCGAGACGAGCCCAGGGGAAGCCGCCGTATGGCCACCAGCCGAGGAACAGCTCCCTCCCTACCCACAGCGCCGCAACGATCGCCGGGAGGGTCAGCAGGCGACCCGCGGTGCCCGGCCAGGCCCGGGGCAGCCACCGGTAGGCAAGGGTCAGCGGGATCAGCGCCACGGCCGTGAGCGCGCCCTCGACCACGCTCAGGGCAGCCCAGGGCAGCGGCCCCAGATATCGAGACGTCCAGGACACGAGCAGGGCGAAGAACACGATGCCGTAGACCAGTCCCACGAGCAGTGCGCCACCGGCCCGTCGGCCGATCAGCGCGAGCAGCAGCAGCCCCGTGGCGGGGAAAGCCAGGATCCAGATCGCGGCTTCGGGAAACGCGAGGTCCATGAGCAGCGCAGCCAGGGCGGCGACGGGTACGGCGGCCCACAGGGGCAGGAGGGCGCGTCGGCCAACGGGAGCTTCGGTCATGCGGGTGGATCTCACATCGAGGAGTAGGCGACGATGCCACGGCGCACACCGTCGAGGGCTGCCCGGGCGGTGCGTGCGAGTGCGGCGTCCTCCGCGACGATGGACAGCTGATCGAGGAGGTCGATGGTCTGCTTCGCCCATCGCACGAAATCACCGGCCGCCATGTCCGCGTCGATGAGCACGCGATCGAGCATGCCGCCCCGCGCCCACGCGTGCATCGCACCCGCGAGCCCCGCGGCCAGCGGCTCGCTTCCCGGCAGCTGGTGGTCCTGCTCCAGGTCGTCGAGCTCGGCCCACAACGCGGTCGTCTTCTCGTATGCCGCTCGGAAGGCACCCCGCGGGAGGCCCCGCTCCCCCGCGTTGGCTTCGTCCCGACGCGGCTCATACACGAGGGAGCACGCCATCGCCGCGAGTGACGGGGCGTCCAGTCCCTTCCAGAGCCCCTGACGCAGCGACTCGGCCACGAGCAGATCGCGCTCACCGTAGATCCGCCGCATCGTGCGGCCGGCGTCGGTCAGGTGCATCCCGTCCTCGTCGCGACGGACATAGTCCAGCGTCTCCAGCACCTCGACGACACGGTCGAAGACGCGAGCCACCGTTCCCGTCCTGGTCTCGATCTGACGCCGCGTACGGTCGGTCTGCCGCTTGAGCTTCCAGTAGCGCTCGGCCCAGCGCGCGTGCTTCTCGCGGTCGGGGCACCGATGGCACGGGTGGCGCTGCATCCGCGTGCGGAGCGTCTGGATGCGCTTCATCCGCTTGTCCCGGGCGGCACGGGGAGCCTGGGTGTCCTGTCGATTCTTCTTCTCGAGATCGCTCAGCTCGCGGCGGATGGCGGCGTACTCCGGGAAGTCGCCGTGCTCGCACGCCATCGCCGACTGGTAGCCGGCCAGCGACTCCTCGGCCTCCCGCACCTGTCGGGCCAGCCCGACCACCGCGCGGTCGGCCTGGAACTGGGCGAACGACGACTCCAGGATCTGCCGCGCCCTGGCCTGCCCGAACAGATCGATCAGGTTGACGGCCATGTTGTACGTCGGCCGGAAGCTGGAGTTGAGCGGGTAGGTCCGCCGCGACGCGAGGGCGGCGACGGCCTGCGGGTCCATGCCCTCGGTCCACTGCACGACAGCGTGCCCCTCGACATCGATGCCGCGGCGCCCGGCGCGGCCCGTGAGCTGCGTGTATTCGCCGGAGGTGATCGCGACGCGCGCCTCTCCGTTGAACTTCTCCATCTTCTCCAGCACGACCGTGCGCGCCGGCATGTTGATGCCGAGGGCCAGCGTCTCGGTCGCGAAGACGACTTTGAGCAGTTTGCGCCGGAACAGCTCTTCGACGACCTCCTTGAAGGCCGGGAGGAGGCCGGCATGGTGGGCGGCCACGCCCCGTTCGAGGTTGTCCAGCCACTCCCAGTAGCCGAGCACCCCGAGATCCTCGTCCTGCAGCGTGCGGGTGCGTTCCTCGACGAGGGCCCGGATCTCCGCGCGTTCCTCCGACGAGGTCAGGCGCAGGCCGGAGCGCCGCACCTGCTGCACTGCAGCATCGCAGCCCACGCGGCTGAAGATGAAGAAGATGGCGGGAAGGAGATTCGACCGTTCCAGCAGCTCGACCACGTCAGGGCGGTCCATACGCTCGATCCGGTGCGCGTTCGCGGCGCGCACGGGGCGGCGGCCACCCCGGGGCGGTCGCGCGGCCTGGCGCCCGGCGTGGCGATTGCTGCGATACGACTGCGCCTGGCGGTTGCTCTCGTAGGTGGAACCCGTGAACGAACGGATGCGCATGAGCTCCTGGTTCACCTGGGCCGTGGCGATGCCCGCCCGGTCGTCGAAGAGCGGCAGCAGGTCGTCGCGTACGAGCACGTGCTGCTCCAGCGGCACCGGACGGATCTCGGAGACGATGACCTCGGTGTCTCCGCGCACGGTGTCGAGCCAGTCGCCGAACTCCTCGGCGTTCGACACGGTCGCGCTCAGCGAGACCAGCCGCACGCGGGGCGGGAGGTGGATGATGACCTCTTCCCACACGGCACCACGGAAGCGGTCGGCCAGATAGTGGACCTCGTCCATCACGACGTAGCGCAGGTCGCGCAGCGCCGCGGAGTCGGCATAGATCATGTTCCGCAGCACCTCGGTCGTCATGACCACGATGCGGGCGTTGCCGTTGATGTTCGTGTCGCCCGTCAGCAGACCGACGTCGTCCGCGCCGTAGACGTCGACGAGCTCACGGAACTTCTGATTCGAGAGCGCCTTCATCGGCGTGGTGTAGAAGGCTTTGTCCGTCGCGGTCTGCATCGCCAGGTGGATGGCGAACTCCCCCACGATCGTCTTCCCGGCACCCGTGGGGGCTGCCACGAGAACGCTGCGTCCGTTCTCCAGCGCGTGGCATCCGGCGAGCTGGAACGGGTCGAGCTGGAAGCGCTGGCGCAAGGCGAATGCTGCGGTCTCCGGGTGCGCCGCGCTCTCCTGCGCCTGCGCGTATCGCTCGGACGGCGAACTCATGGGGCGTCCGGGATGAGTCCGGCGGCGGTGTCCTGCTTGCGCTTGCGCCGGTCGAAGAGGAGGGAGAGCCCTGCCGCTGCGAAGAAGAGGACGATGAGGATGCCGGCCAGCATCAGCATGCTCACGACGTCCGCCGCGGGCGTGGCCAGTGCGGCGAAGATCGTCGCGATGAGGATGGCCACCCGCCACCCCTTCAGGATCGCTCGGCCCGACATCACCCCTGCGAGGTTGAGCGCGACGAGGAAGACGGGGAGGACGAACGAGATGCCGATGACGATCATCAGCTTGAACACGAAGTCGTAGTACTCCTGTGCGGAGTAGAAGTTGGTGCCGCCCTCCGGGGTGAAGCTCCACATGAGCTCGATGACGTGCGGCATGATCTGCACCCCGAGATAGCACCCCGCGAAGAACAGGGGCACCGCGGCGACGACGAAGCCGACCGTGTAGCGGATCTCCTTGCGGGTGAGACCGGGCATGATGAAAGCCCAGATCTGCCACAGCCAGACGGGTGCGGAGAGGAACAGGCCGATCGTGAGGGCGATGCGCATGCGCATGTCGAACGCGGACGTCACTGTCCCGAAGTTCAAGGCGCTGAAGTCATCACCGCGCTGTTCCGAGATGATGCGGATCGGACCGGTGATGAAGTGGATCACCGGATCCGCGATGAGGAACGCCACCACCATGCCGACGACGAGAGCGATCGCCGCGTACATGAGGCGCTTCCGCAGTTCGACGAGATGGGCTCCCAGCGACATCCGCCGATCTCGCTCCGCCGTCGGCGTCACGGCCGGTTCGATGGCTGCCACGGCCGTCAGGCGCGAGGCGGGGTCTCAGGGTCGGTGCCCGAGTCCTTCACCGTCGTGGGCTCCGCGGGTGCCGACTCGGCACGACTCGCGTCCTCTTCCTTCATGGCCTTCATCTCACCCTTGAAGACGCGGGCCGACTGGCCCATGCTCTTCGCGAGAGCCGGCAGCTTGGCAGCGCCGAAGAGAAGGAGGATAACGGCCAGCACGATGAGCAGGTGCCAGCCTTGCATTCCAGCGAACATATCGACAATCCCGTCGTAGGGGGGCTTTCCGCCCCAGTCTACAGATCAATCCTCGGCATCAGGCCGGTGGTAGAGCGCGAGTCCGGCGGCGGCCCACTCCCGTGTGGCAGCCCGTGCGATGCCCGGATCCGTGACCTCCATCGCGCCGCCGAAACGGGCCGCGAGCCGCTTGATGCTGCGAGGGTCCGCGAGGTGGAGGTGCGTCGTCACCATCCCATCACCCGTGCGGAGCGTCTCGGCGGACACGAAACCGCTGAGCAGCGGAGCAAGGCGCCCCGGGACACGGACGGTGACCTCCCGCTCCTCCTCCAGCCCCGCGAACGCCTCCGGCACCCGGTCGCCGCCGTGCGTGCTGGGGATGTCGGTGAGGGTGGGTGCGCTGACGCGGTCGAGGTGGAACGTGCGCATCGCCTCGCGCATATGGCACCAGCCCTGCAGGTACCACTGTCCGTTCGTGATGAGGATCTGCACCGGATCCACGGTGCGCGTGGTGGGCTCGGCGTCAGGGGCCTGGTAGGTGAACGAGACGGCCACCCCGTTCTGCAGGCCGCGGGCGACGACCTCACGCACCTCGTCCACCGCGGTCGGGGCGACGACGACATCAGCCGGCGCATCGGCGGCTCCCCGCGAGAGCTTCGAGATGAGGCCGGCGACGAGACCGGAGTCGGATACGGCCGGCACGGCGGCGACCATCTGCAGGCCGGCGAGCAGGGCCGCGGCCTCACGCGCCGTGAAGCGCGGGACGCGACGCAGGGCCACGTCGTTCGTGATCTCGATGACGTCCTCGAGATCGAGGAGATCCCAGTTGATGTCGAACATCTCCTGCGGCTGCTGCCAGTAGCCCGCCTCGCCGGGAAGGCCGATGACGGTCAGCTTCTCGACCATCGCCCGCATCTCCCGCGGGGTCACCCCGAACTCCTCGGCGGCCTCGGCGAGGGAGACCTGCCCGTGCTCGAGCAGGTACGGGACGAGCGTGAGATAAAGGCGTACACGCTCCGCCGCGAGGAGGGGCTTGGGTGCGGCGCTCATGTGGGCACCTCCACGTCTGTGTGGACCTCGACCACGGCGCGCAGACGACTGATCACCGCGTCCCGGAGCGGTGCGGGCTCCACCACGCGGACCTCGGGTCCATAAGAGGCGAGCTCATCGGCCAGGATGTGCAGATCGACGAAGGGCACGTGGATGCCCTGGGCGGCAGGCGTCGCCCGTCGGCCCAGGCGCAGTGCGGCTTCGGTTCCGGGTGTGACCTCCAGCAACGCCGAGTTCTCCGCGGCGACGCGCTCGAGACCGCTCAGCGCCCGCTCCCCCGCGCCC
Organism: Microbacterium meiriae; assembly: GCF_032364335.1. Taxonomy (NCBI): domain Bacteria; kingdom Bacillati; phylum Actinomycetota; class Actinomycetes; order Micrococcales; family Microbacteriaceae; genus Microbacterium; species Microbacterium meiriae. The sequence goes on along the minus strand of NZ_CP133984.1, from coordinate 1,767,643 downwards.
TCGCGGAGCGCGGGGTCGAACGTCGTGGCACTGACCACGACCTCGCCGACGATGCGGCTCAGCAGGAACGTCCGGTCCTCTTCGATGTCGACGTCGACGCCGTACACGTGCCAGCGCGCCTCGTAGTCCACCAGCGCGAGCGGGCGGATACGACGCCGACGAGGGGCGTCCTCTCCCGGCTTCAGATAGTCGAAGGTGACCACTCTGCGGCGTTCGATCGCGTCCTGGAGCGGGCCGAAGGCGGCATCGCGGGCGGTGATGCGCGGCGCGAAGCCGATGATCGGCTCGTCGCCGTCGATGCCGAGGGCGCGGATCTTCCGCACTCCGGACTGCGCGTCTCCCGAGACGGACTCCGCGCTCCAGACACTTCCCGCGAGGCGCAGGACAGCCAGCTCCGCCGGGGAGAACTCGATGTCTCCTGGTAGGTCGTATTCCGCCTGCGGGATGCGGTACCTGGCCTCGCGGAGGTCGTTCGGGTCCGCGGCGTCGCCGATCGTCTCGATCGGGACGCCGAGCGCACGGAGCTCGTCCTTGTCCCGTTCGAACATCTTCTCCAGGGCATCCGAGCGTGTCCCGGCATCCGCGCGCTGGCGATAGCCGGAGACGTTGTCGAGGATCTGCTGCTTGGTGAGCCCGATCTCCGTCGCCATCAGCGCCACGACGAGGTTCGTCAGGCGCTCTTCGGCAGGGATCCGGGCAGCCATCAGGGTGCGGAGACCGGGGACTCGCCGAGGATGTCGACCACGACGGCCATCGCGGAGGAGGTCTCGGTCTTGGGGAGCACGACGAGGACCTGGGAGCCGACGGGCTGCCCGACGAGCGCGTCAGCCACCGGCGCCGCGATCTGTCGGATGCCGTCGGTGGCGGACTGTCCCCAGGTGCTCTGCAGGACGGACTTGTCGTCCCAGCTCACCGCGGTGAAGTGGACGAGCGGCGTCTGGTCCGCGGTCAGCTTCTCGCCGTCTCCACGGATCAGCGTCTGGGCGACCTGCTCGTCCGGGGCGGCGCTGTCGGGGATGATGATGCCCGGGGTGCCGTCGTCGGCGCGCACGACGGTCGGCATCCCCTTCGCGTCGTTGAACTGCAGAGTGCCCTCTGCCTTCGGGAGGAAGGCGTCGACGACGTCGATGACGAACACCGCGATGTCGTCCTTGCCCATGCCGAAGCCGCTGAGGTTCGCCTCGCCGAAGTCTTCCGGGGTCAGACCCGCCACGATGCGGGTGCCGCCGGTCGCGCACTCCATGGCGTCGGCGAGCCCGGGAGACTGCGTGGCCCAGGAGCCGATCGTCGACGCGCGGGTGCTCTCCTCGTCGTACGTCGTCTGGAAGATCTGCTCGCCGGTCGCACCGTTGTAGATGGAGATCTGGGCGATGAGCGGCTGGGCGTCGTCGACGAGCGCATGACCGTCCCCCGTCACGACGTCGGCGTAGGACGTCTCCGTCAGGCGGACGGGCGCGAAGATCTCGACCTCCGGCTCGGACCCGACGTCGCCGGTGACGGTGACGGCACTGTCGATGCCGTTGGCGTGCCCGTCGCGATCGCACGAGGCGTCAGCAGACGATGCGGTCACGCTGCACCCCGTCAGGGCGAGGGCGGCGAGGCTGAGAGAGGCCAGAACGGCGGACGTTTTACGCACGCGCTCCAGTCTATTCCGTCGTGTGCTCGGATTCGCGCGATGCCGCGGCCAACCGCGCGCCTTCGGCCGCCTTCCCGGCCTCCCTGGCACGTTTGCGGAGGTTCTTGTCCGTGATCTCGCGATCACCCACCGCGCCCGGCGTCCACAGTTCGACGTCCTCGTCGCCGTAGCTGCTCTTCGAGGCGCGACGCTTCACCGACGGAGCCACGGCGCCGGGAGCGAGCCGGCGAGCCGTGAGCAGGAAGCCGGTGTGCGCGACCATGCGGTGGTCCGGCCGGACGGCGAGCCCCTCCACGTGCCAGCCGCGCACCATCGTCTCGGATGCCTCCGGGTCGGTGAAGAGGCCGGTGCCCCGGATGAACTCGGCAACGCGGGAGAGCTGTGTGGCAGTGGCGATGTAGCAGAGCACGACACCGCCGGGGGTCAGCGCGTCCGCGACCGCCTCGATGCACTCCCACGGCGCGAGCATGTCGAGGACGACGCGGTCGACGGTGCCGGGCTCGACTTCCTCGGGCAGCGCGGCGACGAGGTCTCCGACGACGACCCGCCAGGAGTCGGGGCGCTCCCCGAAGAAGGTCTCGACGTTCGCCTGGGCGACCTCGGCGAAATCCTCGCGGCGTTCGAAGGAGAGCAGGCGTCCGGCAGAGCCGACGGCTCGCAGCAGCGACAGTGACAGGGCGCCCGAACCGACTCCGGCCTCGACCACGGTGGCGCCGGGGAAGATGTCGGCCTGCATGACGATCTGCGCCGCGTCCTTCGGGTAGACGATCGCGGCACCGCGGGGCATCGACATCGCGAAGTCCCGCAGCAGCGGCCGCAGCGCCAGGTACTCGTGCCCGGAGCTGTTCGCAACGACCGAGCCATCGGGGAGCCCGATGAGGTCTCGGTGCCGGAGGACCCCGTGGTGCGTGTGCAGCTCGCCGTCTTCGCGGAGCGTCACGGTATGCAGGCGACCCTTCGGGCCGGTGAGCTGCACGCGGTCGCCCTCACGGAAGGGGCCGCTGGGGCGCGGGGCGGACGTGGTCGTCATCGGGTGGCCTCCGTGATCGCGGCGCGGGAGCCGAAGAGCTCCACGAGGTCGGCGGCACCACGGCCGTCGAGGGTCGGCCACAGCTCATGGGCACCGAGGCCGTCGAGCGGGACGATGTGGGGCACGCCGAGCGTCAGAGCGCCGGAGGCGAGGCCCGCGCGGAGACCGGTCGGGGAATCCTCGATGACCACGACCTCGGCGATGTCCACGTCGAGGAGCGCGGCGGCCTGGAGGTACGGCTCCGGGTGCGGCTTGGGGTTGTCGACGTCGTCTCCGGCGACGACGATGTCGAAGGCCTCGAACTCGATCAGCCCGACCACGTCGAGAGCCATCCGACGCAGCGACATCGTCACCAGCCCGGTCGGGATGCCGGCGGTACGGAGGTCACGGAGAAGCTCCTGGGCGCCGGGCCGGAAGGGCACGCCCTGGGCCCGCAGCGACTCCTGCACGGCACTCGTCAGGTGGGAGACGATCGCCTCCGGGGCCATGTCGACCCCCGCGCCCTGGAGGATGATCGCGCTGTCGATGAGGCCGCTGCCGACGAGCTGCAGGGCGTCCTCATGGGACCACCTGCCGCCGAACGACTCCACCAGCGCGGTCTCGGCCGCCATCCAATACGGCTCGGTGTCGACCAGTGTTCCATCCATGTCCCAGAGGACCGCGCGGGGCTTGTTGCTCACTGAACCCATGCTAGCCGGGCCCGCCCACATCCCCTCGACGCGGGCTAGCCTGGGGGGATCGAATCCTCGACCTCGAAGGGAGCACGGCATGGACGTTCTCGGTTCACGCATCATCATCGCCGCCTTCGATGGCTGGAACGACGCCGGTGAGGCCGCGACCGGAGCCGTCGGCGCGCTGCAGGCGGCGGGCGGCTACGACCTCGTGCACTCGGTCGATCCGGAGCTCTACTTCGACTACCAGTACACCCGCCCGGCGACCCAACTCGATGCCGAGGGACGCCGTCAGATGACGTGGCCCGAGGCCGGGCTGTGGCGCCCGCGTGATCCGGGCCCCGGCCCCGAGTTCTGGCTGCTCACCGGTGCCGAGCCCGCGCGCACCTGGCAGGCGTTCGCGTCCGAGTTCATCGACGTCGCCCTGCGCGACGACATCACCGGCTTCGTGACCCTCGGCGCCATGCTCTCCGACGTCCCGCACACCCGCCCGATCTCGATCTTCGCGTCGAGCCAGAACGAGCAGGTCCGCGAGGCACACGCCCTGGAGCGGTCGGTGTACGAGGGACCCGTCGGCATCCTCACCGTGCTCGAGCACTTCGCCGAGAACGCGGGGATCCCCTCCGTGAGCCTCTGGGCGAGCGTCCCGCACTACGTCGCCTCGGCCGCCCCGTCGCCGAAGGTCACCCTCGCGCTCCTCGACCGTCTCGAGGAGCTGACCGGTGTGGATGTGGATCGCCGGCACCTCCGCACGGAAGCCGCGGCCTGGGAGGCGTCTATCGATGCCGCCGCGTCCGAGGACGAGGACATGGCGGAGTACATCCGGCAGCTGGAGCGCACGCGCGACACGTGGGACTCCCCCGACGCCTCGGGAGACGCGATCGCCCAGGCCTTCGAGCGCTATCTGCGACGCCGCGACGACGGCCGCGGCGACCGCAAGCGCTGAACGGGGCTCGGCTCAGGCCGAGGCGGGGATGACGCCCATCGCGAGCAGCACGAGCAACACGCCGCCGAGCAGGATCCGGTAGATCACGAACGGCAGGAAGCTGCGCTTCGAGATCCAGTTCATGAAGAACGCGATCACGCCCAGTGCGACGACGAAGGCGACGCCCGTCGCGGCCACCGTGTCGCCGAGCGAGAAGAAGGACGGCTCGCCCCAGCTCTTGAACAGCTGGTAGAAGCCGCTGCCGAACACGGCAGGGATGGCGAGCAGGAAGGCGTACCGGGCGGCGGCGGCGCGCTCGTAGCCGAGGAAGAGACCCATGGTGATCGTGCCGCCGGACCGCGAGACGCCGGGGATGAGGGCGAGTGCCTGGGCGAGCCCGAAGGCGATGCCGTGCGGGTAGGTCAGGTCGTCGAGCTTCCGGCGCTTGGCCCCGACGTGATCGGCGATGCCCAGGAGGATGCCGAACACGATGAGCATGATCGCCACGATCCAGAGCGACCGGAAGACGGTCTCGATCTGATCCTGGAAGAGCAGCCCGAGCAGCACGATGGGGATGCTGCCGATGATGATGAGCCAGCCCATGCGCGCGTCCGGGTCGTTCCGGGGCACCTTCCCGGCGAGCGACCGGAACCACTGGGAGATGATGCGGACGATGTCCCGCCAGAAGAACACCACGACGGCGGCCTCCGTGCCGATCTGCGTGATGGCGGTGAAGGCCGCGCCCGGGTCCTCCCCGGAGGGCAGGAACGTCCCGACGACGCGCAGGTGGGCGCTGGAGGAGATCGGCAGGAACTCGGTGAGACCCTGGACGATTCCCAGGATCAGTGCTTCGAGCAGGTGCATGGAGAGGCCTTCGTCTTTCGGGACGGCACGGAGCGCGTGGACGCCGCTCAGTACGTGCGCAGCAGATCGGCCAGCACCCGCTGACCGAAGACAAGTGAGTCTACGGGCACCCGCTCGTCGACTCCGTGGAACATCCCGGTGAAGTCGAGATCGGCCGGCAGACGCAGCGGGGCGAAGCCGTAGCCTGTGATGCCGAGAGTGGCCAGCGCCTTGTTGTCGGTCCCGGCTCCCAGGAGATACGGGATGACCGGTACGCCGGGGTCGTGCCGACCCAGGGCTGCCACCATCGCGTCGACGAGCTCCCCCGCGAACGGCGTCTCCATGCCGATGTCGCGAACTACGGTCTCGATCCGGATGTCGTCGCCCACGATGCGCTGGAGCTCGGCGAGCACGTCGTCCTCGGTCCCGGGGATCACCCGGACGTCGATCAGCGCCTCGGCGCGCTCCGGGATGACGTTGTGCTTGTAGCCGGCGGTGAGGGCCGTCGGGTTGGTCGTCGTGCGGAACGTCGACCGCAGGAAGGCTTCTGCCGGACCGGCCGCGGCGGCGAGGGCGTCGGGGTCGTCGGCGCTCCGGCCGCTCAACGCACTCAGACCCTCGAGCAGCGCCTCCGTCGTCGGCGTGAGCCGGACCGGCCACCGCGTGCGGCCGATGGCGGCCACCGCTTCGGCGAGTTTCGTGACGGCGTTGTCCTCGTGCAGGCGACTGCCGTGTCCCGCCCGGCCGGTGGCGACGAGGCGGATCCAGATCAGGGCCTTCTCCCCCACCTGCAGCAGGTACGCCCGGCGGTCGTCCACGGAGATCGAGTAGCCGCCGACCTCGCTGATGGCCGCCGTCGCGCCGGCGAACCACTCCGGACGATCCTTCACGACGAGCGCGGAGCCCTCCACGCCGCCGTTCTCCTCATCGGCGAAGAAGGCCAGGATGAGATCACGCTCCGGCTGCTCCCCCGCGCGCAGGATGTCCGCCACGGCGGTGAGGATCATCGCGTCCATGTTCTTCATGTCGACCGCGCCGCGGCCCCACAGCATGCCGTCCTGCACCGTGCCGGCGAACGGATCCACCGTCCAGTCCTCGGCGACCGCGGGCACGACGTCCAGGTGGCCGTGCACGACGAGAGCCGGCTTGGTGCGATCGCGCCCCGGGACACGTGCCATGACGTTCGTGCGCCGCGGGATGGGCTCGTAGTACTCGACCTCGAGTCCCAGCTCCTCCAGGTACGCGCCGACGTACTCGGCGGCTTCCCGCTCCCCCTTCGCGTTGCCGCCGCCGTAGTTGGAGGTGTCGAAGCGGATGAGGTCGCTCGCGACGCGGGCGACCTCCGGCAGGGAGGATTCGGTCATGGACTCAGGCTATCGAAACCGCATGCCACGCCCGGGCGTCACGCTCGGTTCGAGACGCCTCCGAGAACGTGCTAATCTCATTCTTCGGTCGGCAACGATCAAATCCAACACCTGCGCGGGTGGCGGAATGGTAGACGCGCTAGCTTGAGGTGCTAGTGCCCGATAGGGCGTGGGGGTTCAAGTCCCCCTCCGCGCACAGAGAGCGAAGGCCCCGGATCCACGGATTCGGGGCCTTCGTCGTTTCCCGTGCGTCGCGGTGGGGCGCTGCGGTCCCGCACGCGGCGGGACCACAGCGCCGTCACACCGCGCCGACGCCGAAGAGCAGGCCCAGTGCGTAGGTCACCGCCGCCGCGCCGAACCCGATGGCGAGCTGCCGAAGGGCGCGACGGAGGGGCGGGCCACCGGAGAGCACGCCGACCATCGCTCCCGTGCTGAGCAGAGCGATGCCGACCAGCACGAGCGCGAGGACGATCGCCGCGGTGCCCTCCATGCCGAAGATCCACGGCAGCACGGGGATGATCGCGCCGGAGGCGAAGAGGAGGAAGCTGGAGATCGCGGCCGTCCAGTCGCTGCCGACGACCTCGTGGGCGTCCGCACCCTGGACGCTCACGGGCCCCGTGGCCGCCCGTCGGACACCCTCCTGCGCCGCCTGGACGATGCGGCGGGCCCTGGCCAGCGACTCGCCCTGGTCCATGCCGCGGGCGCGGTACACGAGCGCGAGCTCGTTCTCGTCGATGTCGAGGTCGGCGGCGGCCGCCGCCGCATCCTCGTTCGCCTCGGTCGCGGTGAGGAGTTCCCGCTGCGACCGCACCGACACGAACTCCCCCGCACCCATGGACAGCGCACCGGCGAGGAGCCCGGCGATGCCGCTGAACAGGACGAAGCCCGAGCTCACGCCGGTGGCGCCGATGCCGAGCACGAGCGCGAGGTTGCTGACCAGGCCGTCGTTCGCGCCGAAGACGGCAGCGCGGAAGGAACCGGAGAGGCGCCGACGCCCGCGTGCGGCGAGACCGCGGACGACCTCGTGGTGGACCTTCTCGTCTGCCCGCATGGCAGGGGTGGCCCAGCGCTCGGCGTCGTACGGAGAGCGGGCCTCGGCGCTCTGGGCGAGGGCGAGGACGAAGATCGAGCCGAAGCGTCCGGCCATCCACCCCAGGAGGCGCGAGCGGACCCCCGCCCGCGGCAGGCGGGTCGGTTCTCCGCCCAGCAGATCGAGCCAGTGCTTCTCATGCCGGCGCTCGGCCTCGGCGAGCCCGAGCAGGATCGCCCGCTCCTCCCCCGACCGGCGGGACGCGAGGCGCTGGTAGACGGCGCCCTCCGCCCGTTCCTCGACGAGATAGCGAGCCCAGCGCCGTCGATCGGCGGCCGTGGAATCGGCTGCGGCAGGGGCTGTCATGGAACCTCCAGGTGTCACCGTGCCCGGCGTCCGGGCAACCGTTCCACGCTATCCGCGCGGTGTCGCACAGGCCGCGTCCTGGCACGGATTGCCAGCATTTCGGGGATCCGAAGCAGCGACCGGACCTCGCTCAGGAGCGGACGCGTTTGCGCAGCACCTCGATGCGGGACTGCAGCTGCGTCACGGTCGCCTGCGCCACCGCCGGTCCGCCGCAGATGCGACGGAGTTCGGCATGCACAGCACCGTGCGGCTGGCCCGACTGCCGCGCGTAGAGGCCCACCAGGCTGTTCAGGAGCTGGCGCTGTTCGCGCAGGGTGCGATGCAGCGGCGCAGGGAGCGTCGTCGTCTGCGTCGGCTCTGCCTGGGCCTCCCTCACCTCGCGGTGCCGGGACTGCCGCGCCTGCCGCTGCATGAGGAGCTCGTGGACGTGCTCGGGTTCGAGGAGACCCGGGAAGCCGATGAACTCCTCCTCCTCCGGCGTGTTCGGCTCCGCGAGCTGGCCGAACTCCTTGCCGTCGAACACCATGCGATCGAAGTGGGCGACGGAGGAGATCGCCTGGTAGCTGAACTCCTGGGTCAGCGCGTCGGAGGCCTCGTCCTCACGGTTCGCGCTCTCCAGGAGTGAATCCTCGAGACCGTCGTCATCCTTGGACTGCCGATCCAGCGCGTGGTCGCGCTGCTTCTCCATCTCGTTCGCGAGCTTCATCAGCACGGGGACGTGCGGGAGGAAGACGCTCGCCGCCTCACCTCGACGACGGGCGCGGACGAAGCGACCGATGGCCTGGGCGAAGAACAGCGGAGTGGACGAGGAGGTCGCGTAGACGCCCACCGCGAGCCGCGGCACGTCGACGCCCTCCGACACCATGCGCACCGCGACCATCCACCGGGCGGTGCCTTCGGAGAACTTCTCGATCCGCTCGGAGGCGGTGGCGTCGTCGGACAGCACGATCGTCGGCTGCTCGCGCGTGATGCTGTGCAGGATCTTGGCGTAGGCCCTGGCGACGGTCTGATCCGTCGCCAGCACGAGTCCGCCGGCATCCGGGATGTGGTGTCTGATCTCGGTCAGACGGCGGTCGGCCGCCGAGAGCACCGCCGGCATCCAGTCGCCCTCGGGATCCAGCGCCGTGCGCCAGGCCTGCGACGTGACGTCCTTCGTGTTGTCCTGTCCCAGATGGGTCTCGAGCTCGTCGCCGGCACTCGTCCGCCACCGCATCTTCCCCGCGTACATGTGGAAGAGCACGGGGCGGACGACGCCGTCCGCGAGGGCACGCCCGTAGCCATAGGCGTAGTCGGTGCTGGAGACCCGCGCCCCCGACTCATCAGGGAGGTACTCCACGAAGGGGATCGGCGCCGTGTCGCTGCGGAACGGGGTCCCGGACAGCAACAGTCGACGCTTCGCCGGCCCGTAGGCGTCGCGGATCGCGTCACCCCAGCTCAGCGCGTCGCCGCCGTGGTGCACCTCATCGAGGATGACCAGGGTCTTCGCATCCTCCGTGAGGTGGCGGTGCACCGAGGACTTCGCCGCGACCTGCGCGTACGTGACCACGACGCCGTGATAGTGCCGCGCCGGTGCCCAGTCGCTGTTGCGGAAGCGCGGGTCGAGCCGGATGTGCACGCGGGCGGCGGCGTCGGCCCACTGGGTCTTGAGGTGCTCCGTCGGAGCCACGACGATGACCCGGTTCACCTCCCCCATGCGCATCAGCTCGACCGCGAGGGTGAGCGCGAAGGTGGTCTTGCCGGCGCCCGGTGTGGCGGCCACGAGGAAGTCGCGCTGGTCGGCCTGGAAGTACGCATCCAGAGCCTCCTGCTGCCATGCCCGCAGCTTGTTCGCCGTTCCCCACGGGGCGCGCTGAGGGAAGGACGGAGAGAGCATCGACTCCACGATAATCGCTCCCACCGACACCGGGGCATCCGCCGGGGCGCCGCGCGCGTCCTCCCTCGGGAGCGGCGGCACGGGTAGGCTCGGTCACTGCGCGGCGGTCACCACCGTGCGCGCACGCGTTGGCGAAGGAGAGTCGGATGAGCGATCAGGAATCGACCAGGACCCCGTACGTCGCGAACGAGACCCCGCACCCGTGGCGACGGTTCGTCGCGATCGGCGACTCGTTCACGGAGGGCATCGGCGACCCGGACCCGGCGGCCCCGGGTGGACACCGCGGCTGGGCCGACCGCGTCGCGGAGGTGCTCGCCCAGCAGGTGGACGACTTCGCCTACGCCAACCTCGCCGTCCGAGGGAAGCTCATCGCGCAGATCGTCGCCGATCAGATCGAACCCGCCGTCGCGCTCCGCCCCGACCTCATCTCGATCTGCGCCGGCGGCAACGACGTCATCCGCCCCGGCACCGACCCGGACGCCATCGCCGCGCAGCTCGAAGACGCGGTGGCACGGCTGTCCTCCACCGGTGCAGCGGTGATCCTCTTCACGGGCATCGACACCGGATTCACGCCGGTGTTCCGTCCGTTCCGCGGCAAGGTCGCGATCTACAACGAGAACATCCGCGCGATCGCGGAGCGGCACGACTGCATCGTCGCGGACCAGTGGGCGCTGAAGGTCGTGCAGGACGCACGCTTCTTCGACGATGACCGCCTGCACTACAACGCCCTCGGCCACCACGAGGTCGCGCGGATGGTGCTCCGCGCCCTCAACGTGCCGAACGACCTCGAGGCCATGCAGCCGGAACCGCTGCCGCTGCGTACCTGGCGTGCCGCCCGCGGCGAAGACCTCGGCTGGGCGCGGGAGCACCTCGTGCCGTGGGTGCTCCGCCGTCTGCGGCACCAGTCGTCGGGGGATCACATCGCGGCGAAGCGCCCAGAGCCCTCCCCGGTCATCTTCCCCGGCAAGGAGTGACACGCGCCCTCACTCCGCGGGAGCGAGGGCCCACAGTGCCACGGCGGCCGCCGAGGCCACGTTGAGCGAATCCACGCCGCCGGCCATCGGGATCGTCACCACGGTGTCCGCGCTGTCGAGAGCGGACGGCGTGAGTCCATCTCCTTCGGCGCCGAGGAGCAGCGCCACCTTCTCCGGCCGCTGCGCTGCGTAGACCCGGAGATCCACCGCCGCGTCGCTGAGAGCGAGGGCGGCGATGTCGAAACCCTCGTCACGGAGGGCGCCCACGGCCGCATCCCAGTCGTCGATCCGGGTCCAGGGCACCTGGAAGACCGTGCCCATGCTCACCCGCACGCTCCGGCGGTACAGCGGGTCCGCGCAACGCGGCGACACCAGCACCGCATCGGCCCCCAACCCGGCGGCGGCACGGAAGGCCGCTCCGACGTTGGCGTGATCGCCGAGGTCCTCCAGCACCAGCACCAGACGTGCGTCGCGCACCACCTCCGCGACCGGTGCCAGAGTCGGGCGGTGCATCGCGGCGAGGGCCCCACGGTGCACTTGATAGCCGGTGACCTGTTCCGCGACCTCCTCCGGCACCACGAGGACCGGCACGCCGCGCTTCCCGATGATCCGGCCGACCTCGTCGACGCGCCGGGCCGAGACGAGCACCGATCGGGCTTCGTGTCCGGCGGTCAGCGCGCGCTCGATCACCTTGGCGGTCTCGGCGATGTAGAGTCCCTCCGCGGGCTCTCGCACGGCGCGGAGGGCGGTATCGGTGAGGCCGCGATAGTCGTCCAGCCGCGGGTCGTCGATGTCGGTCACATGCTGGAGGTCCACCGCTCCACTCTGCCATCCCGGTTCTCGTCCGCCCCACGCCCCGTAGACTCGATCGAGGAGGTCCTGTGAGCGTGACGAACACCGCCGAGCCGTCGGCAGAGCTCTCCCACGCCGCCGACCTGCTGCGCGGCAAGCGGATCGCCCTCCTCACCGGAGCCGGCATCTCCACCGACTCGGGCATTCCGGCCTACCGCGGCGAGGGTGCGCGCACGCGCAGCAACCCCATGACGATCCAGACGTACCTCGGCGACGAAGCCGCGCGACGCCGCTACTGGGTCGGCGGGCACCTCGGCTGGCGGGCATTCGCGCAGGCGGCGCCCAATCCCGGGCACCGCGCCCTCGCGGAGATGGAGTCCAGAGGCGTCGTCTCGGGCGTCATCACGCAGAACGTCGACGGACTGCACCTCCGCGCGGGAAGCTCACACGTCATCGAAGTGCACGGCACCATGCGCCGGGTGCTCTGCCTGCACTGCGGCCAGGTGTTCGATCGTCGCGACATCGCCGTGCAGATCGAGGAGCGCAATCCCTGGATCACCGTCCCCGAGAACGTGGCCCTGGCCCCGGACGGCGACGTGCTGCCGGAGAGCACCGAGGGCTTCCTCGTCCCGACCTGCACGGTCTGTGACGGCATGCTCAAGCCCGACGTGGTGTTCTTCGGCGAGTACGTGCCGCAGGACCGCTTCCGCGCCGCGGAGTCGCTGCTCCGCTCCAGCGATGCGCTCATCGTCGCCGGCTCCTCGCTCGTCGTGAATTCCGGCGTGCGCCTCGTGAACCGTGCGCGTCGGCGTGGCATCCCCCTGATCATCGTCAATCGCGAGCCGACCCGCGCGGACGCCTGGGCCGATGTCACCATCGCCGCCGGCACCAGCGACGTGCTCCCCGCCCTCCAGGAGATGCTCTCGTGACCTATCTCACTCTCATCCGCCACGGTCAGACCGACTGGAACCTCGCCCGCCGCATCCAGGGGTCGACCGACATCCCGCTGAACGAGACGGGGCGCGAGGACGCACGGTGGGCGGCGGAGAAGCTCGCCGGCACGACGCACCATGCCGTCTACACGAGCCCGCTCGTGCGAGCGAGCGAGACCGCCGGCATCATCGCGGAGCGCCTGGGGCTGGAGATCGCGGGCGTGGTCCCCGACATCCGGGAACGGGAGTTCGGCGACGGCGAGGGCATGCTCGTTCCCGACTACATCTCGACCTACGGCGACTGGCACGCGGAGGTGCCCGGGGCGGAATCGCTGCACGAGGTCGGCGTCCGTGCCATCGCCGCGCTGCACCGGATCGCACGGGACGCGCGACGGAGGTCGGCGCCGCAGGCCGAGTCCGTGCTCGTCGTGACCCACGGGGGCGTGATCCGCGCCGTCATCGACCACGTCTCCGGCGGCACGCTCCCCCGCGACGGGGAGGTGCTGCGCAACGGCTCCGCGCACCGGTTCGTCGCCGCACCCGGCTACCTGCGCCTGCTGGAGGAGACGCCCGTCCTCTGACGGGACGGTCAGCCGGCGCGGGAGACCACGGCGCGCGCGTGGCGCAGGACGGGCTCGTCCACCATGCGCCCCTGGAAACGGAACACACCCCGTTCCTCCGCCGCTGCCGCGAGGACCGCATGTGCCCAGGCCACGATCTCGGGGTCCGGTGCGTACGCGGCTCGGATCACCTCGACCTGACTCGGATGGATGCAGGCCATCGCACGGAACCCCGAGGCTGCAGCGTCCCTCGCCTCCTGCTCCAGCCCTGCCGTGTCGGCGATGTCGACATGCACGGCGTCGATCGCCGCCTTGCCGTACGCGCCGGCCTCCAGCAGCACCCGGGAACGGGCGTAGCGGGCGATGTCCCGGTACCCGCCCTCGTCGTTCCGGGATGACGTGCCGCCGAGCGAGGCCACCAGATCCTCCGCTCCCCACATCAGTCCGGCGACCGTCGGATGCGCGGCGATGTCGGGCGCCGCATGGATCCCGCGCGCCGTCTCGCACAGCGCGAGGAGCGAGTAGTCCGCGCCGAAGGCGTCCAGACTCTCCGCGCTCTCCGTTTTCGCCACCATCACGGTCCGGAAGGGCGACCGTGCCAGGGCTTCGAGGTCGTCCGCGAAGGCCGCGGAGTCCGGGGCGTTCACCCGCACGATGACCCGCGCGGGATCGAGGTCAGCGGCGACGACGTTCTTCCGGGCCTCGGCCTTCGCAGCCGGCAGGACGGCGTCCTCCAGGTCGAGGATCACGGCATCGGCCCGCTCCTGCGCCTTCGCGAAGCGCTCGGGGCGGTCCGCCGGGCAGAAAAGCAGGGCAGGACCGAGCTCGAAGGTCATACCGCCTCCCCTTCCGGTCGGCAGCGCACGAGCACCGTGCGGACGGCCGTCGCGACCACCGTGCCGTCCTGATTGCGTCCGGTGTGCGCGATCTGCACGACACCCTGGCCGGGGCGGGACGACGAGAGCCGCTTGTCGACGACGACGCTCTCGGTCGTGAGCGTGTCACCGGCGAACAGCGGATGCGGGAAGGCGATGTCGCCGAGGCCGAGCTGCGCCACCAGCGTCCCCTGCGTGAGCTGGGCGACGGAGGAGCCCACCATCGTCGACAGCGTCCACATGGAGTTCATGAGGCGCGCGTGGAAGGGGTCCTGAGCTTCGGCGAAGGCCGCGTCCAGATGCAGCGCCTGGGTGTTCATCGTCAGCGTCGTGAAGAGGATGTTGTCCGCCTCCGATGCCGTGCGTCCGGGGCGGTGCACGTACCGGACGTCGGTCTCGAACTCCTCGTAGTACAGGCCGCGCTGCACGATCTCGCGCATGGTCATGCCTCCACGCTACCGGGCGAGTCCGAGCGCCCTGGCGATCACGAGAAGCTGGACCTCGGTGGTCCCCTCGCCGATCTCCAGGATCTTGGAGTCGCGGTAGTGGCGCGCCACCGGGAACTCGTTCATGAAGCCGTTGCCTCCGAAGATCTGCGTGGCGTCGCGGGCGTTGTCCATCGCGGCCTCCCCGGCGACGAGCTTCGCGATCGCCGCTTGCTCGGCGAACGCCTCTCCCGCGTCGCGGAGACGGGCGGCGTGGTGCCAGGCGAGTCGTGCCGTGTGGACGCGGGCTCGCATGCGCGCCAGGGTGAACTGGGCGTTCTGCCGCGTGCTGAGGGCGCTGCCGAAGATGGTGCGGCTCTTGGCGTAGTCGACCGCGGCCTCCAGGCAGCCCTCCGCGGCGCCGGTCGAGAGGGCGGCGATCGCGATGCGCCCCTCGTCCAGGATGCTGAGGAAGTTCCGGAAGCCGCTCCCCCGCTCGCCGAGGAGGTTGCCCGCCGGCACCCGCGCCCCGTCGAACGTCAGCGGATGTGTGTCCGAGGCGTTCCAGCCGACCTTGTCGTAGGGCGGCTCGACCGTGAACCCCGGCGTTCCGTTCGGGACGATGATCGTGGAGATCTCTTTGCGCCCCTCGTTCTGACCGGTGACGGCGGTGACCGTCACGAACCGTGTGATCGGGGTGCCCGAGTTCGTGATGAACTGCTTGGAGCCGTCGATCACCCATTCGTCGCCGTCGAGCCGCGCTGTCGTCCGCGTCGCCCCGGCATCGCTCCCCGCCTCGGGTTCCGTGAGTCCGAACCCGGCGAGGGCACGACCGGCGAGGAGATCCGGCAGCAGCTCGCGCTTCTGCTCCTCGGTGCCGAAGCGGAAGACGGGCATCGCCCCGAGGCTCACGCCGGCCTCGAGGGTGATCGCGATCGACTGGTCGACTCGTCCCAGAGCCTCGATGGCGAGGCCGAGCGCCATGTAGTCGCCGCCCTGCCCGCCGTACTCCTCCGGGAAGGGCAGCCCGAAGAGGCCGAGCTCGCCCATCTGCCGCACGACATCCATCGAGAGCGTGTGGGTGCGATCCGCCTCGTAGGACTGCGGGGCGACCACCGTGTCGGCGAATTCGCGTGCCATCGCGGCGAGTTCGCGCTCCTCTTCGGTGAGATCGTGCATCATCGGTCCTCCTCCGTCATCGACACGCGGGCGACCGGTTGATCGCGCCGCACCTGATCGCCCACCGCGACCAGCATCCGCACCACGCCGTCGTGCGGCGCGACCACGGGGTGCTCCATCTTCATCGCCTCGATCGATACGAGAGGCTCTCCCGCGCGGACGGCCGCCCCGTCCTCGACATGGACCGCCACGACACCGCCCGGCATGGGGGCGCGCGCCTCGGGCTCGGTGGCGCGGGCCTCCCGCCCCGCGGCGGCGAGTCGCCTCCGCATCCGGCTGCGGCGATCCAGGGGGCGGAGCCGCAGCGTCCGCCCGTCTTCGCAGACCCATATCGCGCCCTCGGCATCGCGGGCCGCGCACACGCGGTCGGACGGGGGCAGCGTCGGTGTCGTGCGTACGATCTCGTCGTCGTCGGTGAGCAGGGTGAACGGTTCGGGCGCGTGCGGTGCTGCCCCCAGACGCCACCCGGGGAGGGACCGCCACAGCGGTCCGGCGCCGCCCGGTGATGCGGCGGTCTCGCGACGAGCGTCCACCAGTCCGGCAGCTGCCGCGACCTGCGCCGCCGACGGGCTCATCGGCTCGAGCGGGAGCAGGGTGTCGATGAGACCGGTGTCGAGGTCGCCCTCGAGCACGCGACGGTCCCGGAGGAGCCGGCGCAGGAACGCGATGTTCGTCTCCACTCCCAGCACCACGGTGCGGGCGAGGGCATCGTCGAGTCGCTGCAGCGCTGTCGCCCTGTCCTCCGCCCACGCGATGATCTTCGCGATCATCGGGTCGTAGAACCCGCTCACCACGCTCCCGGATTCCACGGCCGCGTCCACGCGGACACCGGAAGGCGGGTCGAAGAGCAGCACGGTGCCGGTCGACGGCAGGAACCCGCGCTCCGGCGACTCGGCGTACACACGGGCCTCGACGGCATGCCCGGTCGTCCGGGGTGCGACGTCGAGCGGCTGTCCGTCGGCCATGCGGAGCTGGAGTGCGACGAGGTCGAGTCCGGTGACCTCCTCGGTCACCGGGTGCTCCACCTGCAGCCGGGTGTTCATCTCGATGAAGAAGACGTCGTCGGGAGCATCGGCGTCGACGAGGAACTCCACGGTCCCCGCTCCGACGTAGGCGACGCTCTCCGCGGCGCGCACGGCTGCCGCGAGCAGCCGGTCGCGGGTCGCGGGCGGGATCCCGGCGGACGGCGCCTCCTCGATCACCTTCTGGTGACGACGCTGGAGCGTGCACTCGCGCTCGCCGAGCGCCACGACGGTGCCGTGCGCATCGCCGAACACCTGCACCTCGATGTGACGCGGTCGGCGGATGAGACGCTCCAGGATGAGCGCATCGTCGCCGAAGGCGGATGCCGCGACGCGTCGGGCTGAGCTGAGCGCGCCGGGAAGACCCGCGCTGTCGACGACGACCTCCATACCCTTCCCACCCCCGCCGGCACTCGGCTTGACGAGGAGCGGGAACCCGACCGCCTCCGCCTCCTCGCGGATCTCC
The DNA here is from genome assembly GCF_032364335.1 of Microbacterium meiriae. Taxonomy (NCBI): domain Bacteria; kingdom Bacillati; phylum Actinomycetota; class Actinomycetes; order Micrococcales; family Microbacteriaceae; genus Microbacterium; species Microbacterium meiriae. Next base: position 1,750,680 of record NZ_CP133984.1, on the reverse strand, counting down.
GCATCCGAGAGGCCCCTGGCGTCGAACCCCGGCACCACCGGCACGCCGCTGCGGCTCACATGCTCACGGGCTCGCGCCTTGTCTCCCATGATCTGGAGTGCTTCGACCGTCGGGCCGATGAACACGATGCCGCTCTCCGCACAGGCCTCCGCGAGCCCGACGCTCTCGGAGAGGAATCCGTAGCCGGGATGCACGGCCTCCGCTCCGGAAGCGCGGGCAGCGGCGATGACGGCGTCGATGTCGAGGTAGGACTCCGCCGCCGGCGCGGGCCCGATCCGCACGGCGGCGTCCGCCTCGCGGACGTGCGGCGCGTCGACGTCTGCATCGCTGTAGACCGCGATGCTGCGGATGCCGAGGTCGCGGAGGGTCCGGATGATGCGGCGCGCGATCTCGCCGCGGTTCGCGACGAGGACCGTGGAGAACGAGAGAGACGGCGAAGGAGTCATGGGGCTCACATCCGGAAGACGCCGAAGCGCGGCTCGGGCAGGGGGCTGCGGGCGACGACGTCCAGGGCGAGACCGAGGAGGTCACGGGTCTGCTCCGGGTCGACGATGCCGTCGTCCCACAGCCGTGAGGTCGCGTAGTACGGCTCGCCCTGCTCCTCGTACTGCGCCCGGATCGGCTCCTCGAACGCCGCACGCTCCTCGGCGGTCCATGACTCCCCCCGCGCCGCGAGCTGGTCGTCCTTCACCGTGGCGAGCACCGAGGCGGCCTGAGGCCCGCCCATCACCGAGATCCGGCTCGCCGGCCAGGTCCAGAGGAATCGCGGCGAGTAGGCGCGCCCGCACATCGAGTAGTTGCCCGCACCGAAGGAGCCGCCGATGATGACGGTGAGCTTGGGGACCCGGGTGGTCGCCACCGCCGTGACCATCTTGGCCCCGTCCTTCGCGATCCCTCCCGCCTCCGCATCGGAGCCGACCATGAACCCGGTGATGTTCTGCAGGAAGAGCAGTGGGATGCCGCGCTGATCGCAGAGCTCGATGAAGTGCGCGCCCTTGAGCGCCGACTCGCTGAACAGCACGCCGTTGTTCGCGACGATGCCCACGGGGTGGCCGTGCAGCCGCGCGAAACCCGTCACCAGGGTGGTGCCGTACTCCGCCTTGAACTCGTGGAAGGTGTCGCCGTCGACAAGGCGTGCGATGACCTCGCGCACGTCGTAGGAGGCGTTGACGTCCACGGGAACCACGTCGTACAGGGAGCCGATCTCCGCCGGGGCGCGACTCTCCCCGACGTTCCAGGCCGGGGCGAGCGGCGGCGGCAGCGTGGCCACGATGTCGCGGAGGATCTCCAGCGCGTGCTCGTCGTCGTCGGCGAGGTGATCCACGACGCCGCTGCGCCGGGCGTGCAGCTCCCCTCCGCCGAGCTCCTCCGCCGTGACGATCTCGCCGATGGCAGCCTTCACCAGAGGAGGCCCGCCGAGGAAGATCGTGCCCTGTCCGCGGACGATGACGGTCTCGTCGCTCATCGCGGGAACGTAGGCGCCACCCGCCGTACACGATCCGAGGACCGCCGCGAGCTGCGGTATTCCCTGCGCGGACAGCCGGGCCTGGTTGAAGAATATGCGTCCGAAGTGCTCGCGGTCCGGGAAGACCTCGTCCTGTCGAGGAAGGAAGGCGCCGCCCGAGTCCACGAGGTAGAGGCACGGCAGACGGTTCTCGAGGGCGATCTCCTGCGCCCGCAGGTGCTTCTTCACGGTGAGCGGATAGTACGTTCCGCCTTTCACGGTGGCGTCGTTGCAGACGACCATGACGTGCCGGCCGTGGACCAGGCCGATGCCGGCGATGACACCGGCCCCCGGCGCCTCCCCGCCGTACAGACCGTCGGCCGCGAGCGGGGCGATCTCGAGGAACGGGCTGTCCTCGTCGAGGAGACGGGTGACGCGGTCGCGCGGGAGGAGCTTCCCGCGGGCGACATGTCGCTCGCGGGAAGCCGCGGGGCCACCCTGCGCTGCGGTCGCGAGACGGTCACGGAGCCGCTGGGCGAGCGCTTCCTGGGTTGCCGGCATCGTGACGTCCTCCTCGACCCACGTCGCGCCGGGCGGGGAACCTGGCGCGCTGCATGCATTCTCGGTTAGTGTTCACTAACCCGTTGATTCAGGTTAGCGAGGATTAACTGAGATGACAAGCCCCGCCACCGCCCGTGACCGCGCCAAGGCAGAGCGCTCCGACGCCCTTCTGCATGCCGCGGCTCGGCTCTTCGCCGCGCGCGGGTACAGCGGGGTGAGCCTGGAGGACATCGGCGCTGCCGTCGGTGTGTCCGGGCCCGCGGTGTACCGCCACTTCGCCGGGAAGCAGGCCCTTCTCGGAGCGGTCCTGGTGAAGGTCAGCCAGGACCTCGTCGCGGGCGGACGACGCGTGTCCGAGGAGACGAGCGCACCCGACGAGCGCATGCGCGGGCTCATCCGCTTCCATGTGGAGTTCGCGCTCGGCAACGCCGAGGTCATCCAGGTGCAGGATCGCGATCTCGCCTTCCTCGACGAGGACGATCGCGCCGAGGTCCGCCGACTGCAACGCGCCTACATCGAGCTCTGGATGGACGCTCTCGCCGCGCTCGAGCGTCCGGAACCGTTCGACCGGGACGAACTCCGGCTCCGCGTGCAGGCGTGCTTCGGTCTCATCAACTCGACCCCGCACAGCACGCGGGCCGCGACGAGAAGGCACACGGCCACCGCGACCGTGCTGGTCGCGATGGCCGAGGCTGCACTGCGCGCCGCTAGCTGAGCAGCATCGCCCGTCCCGGATCCTCGAGGATGTCGGCCACGTCCTTGAGGAACGTCGCGCCCTCGGCCCCGTCGACGAGGCGATGATCGAAGGACAGACTCAGCGTCATGAGCTGACGGAGTGCGATCTCACCGCGGTACTCCCACGGCTGCCGCCGCACCGCGCCGACCGCGAGGATCCCGGACTGCCCTGGCGGGAGGATCGGCGTTCCGGCCTCCACCCCGAACACCCCGATGTTCGACAGGGAGAACGTGCCCCCGGCGAGCTCGGCCGGGGAGGTCTTCCCTGCGCGAGCGGTGTCGGCGAGCCGCCTGACCGCGGTCGACAGCTCCACCAGGTTCATCCGCTCCGCATCCCGGATCATCGGCACGATGAGACCCCGATCGGTCGCCGCGGCGATCCCCAGGTCGACATAGCTGTAGTGGACGATCTCGCCGGACTCCTCATCCCAGCGCGCATTCAGGCCGGGCGCCCGGCGCAGAGCGAGACAGACGGCCTTCGCGACGACGGCGAGCGGGCCGATCCGGTGCTCCGCAAGCGCTCGGTCCTCGCGGAGACGTGCCAGCATCTCCATGGTCGCGGTCACATCGACCGTGTGGAAGACCGTGACGTGCGGGGCGGTGAACGCGCTCTGCACCATCGCCGCTGCCGTGTGCTTGCGGACCCCGCGGATCGGGACGCGCGTCTCCCGCGGCCTCCCCTCCGCGCGCGGAAGGGTGCCGGAGGCCGCGGTGGTCTCGCGCTCAGGCGTCCCGGCGGGCCGTGACGGCTCCGCTCCGATACGCTCCGCGTACGCATCCACGTCTGCCCTCGTGATCACTCGGTCACCGACTTCCGCAGCGACGAGGACGAGGTCGACGCCCCGTCGCTTGGCGTAGGCGCGCACCGGAGGGGTGGACCGTGGTCGCTCCAGAACGGGCTCGACCGCGACCGATGGCGTCGCGTCGTGCGGCGCTGCCTCGAGAACGGCGGTGTCGGCCGCCGAGGCCACCTGGGCGGCACTCCGGCGCCGCGCCCGGCGCGCGGGGCGTCCACTCGATGTCGGGGCGGCTCCGTAGCCCACGAGGTTCGGCTGCGCCTTCTCCGCGGAGGCCTCTTCCTCGCCACCGGACGGCGCCGCCGGAGGATCGTCCCCCTCGATGTCGAAGGCGATCAGCGGTGCTCCCACGGCGACGGTCTCTCCCGCGTCCGCGTGCAGGGTCGACACCGTGCCTTCATAGGGCGACGGCAGCTCGACGACGGCCTTGGCCGTCTCGACCTCCGCGAGGGTCTGATTCAGCGCGACGCTGTCGCCGGGCGCGACGAGCCACTGCACGACCTCCGCCTCGGTGAGTCCTTCGCCGAGGTCGGGGAGACGGAATTCGGCGATCATGCGTCCGCTCCCGTCAGGCTGTGCGGGCGATCCATCACGCGATCGACCGCATCGAGGATCCGGTCGAGATCAGGCAGGTGGTACTTCTCGAGCTTGGCAGGCGGGTACGGCACGTCATGCCCGGTGACCCGTAGCGGAGGGGATTCGAGGTACTCGAAGCAGAGCTCGGTCACGCTCGCGATGACCTCCGCGGCGAGGCCGGCTTCCCGGGAGGCCTCGTGCGCGACGACCACTCGTCCGGTCTTCCGCACCGAGGCGGCGATGGAGTCGTAGTCCACCGGAGAGAGCGATCGCAGGTCGATGACCTCCAGGGCGATCCCCTCGTCTTCCGCGGCCTCCGCCGCCTGCAGCGCGGTGCTCACCATGGCTCCGTAGGTGAGGACCGTGACGTCCGTCCCGGAGCGCACGACCCGGGCGAGTCCCATCGGCGGCGCATCCGCGAGCGGGGCCTCGAGGTCGACCTCGCCCTTGTGGTGATAGAGCCGCTTGGGCTCGAAGAACACGACGGGGTCGTCCGACGCGATCGCCTGCCGGAGGCTCCGATAGGCGTCCTCCGGATTCGAGACGGCGACGACACGGAGGCCCGCCGTGTGGGCGAAGTAGGCCTCCGGCGACTCGGAATGATGCTCGGCGGCACCGATTCCGCCGGCCCACGGGATCCGGATCGTGATCGGCATCTTCACCCGCCCCTGGGTGCGGTAGTGCAGCTTGGCGACCTGCGAGACGATCTGGTCGAAGGCGGGGTAGACGAACCCGTCGAACTGGATCTCGACGACCGGGCGGTAGCCGCGGAACGCGAGACCGACGGCCGTGCCGACGATCCCGGACTCCGCGAGCGGTGTGTCGATGACCCTGGCCGCCCCGAACTCGTCGAGGAGGCCGTCGGTGATCCGGAAGACGCCGCCGAGCTTGCCGATGTCCTCGCCAAGGAGCACCACCTTCTCGTCGTCGCGCATCGCCTGACGGAGGCCGGCGCCCAGCGCCTTGCCGAGAGTGAGTTCGGTCATGGTCACGCCTCGCCCTCGAACGACGCGAGGTATGCCGCGTACTCGTCGCGCTGCCGCTCCAGGCCCGTGTGCGGCTCGGCATAGACGCCGTCGAACACCGCCAGCGGCGGACGGGTGACCATGCCGAGGCAGGTCGCGCGCATCTCCTTGGCGACCGCGTCCGCAGCCGCCTGCGTCTCGGCGAGATGCTCCTCGGTGAGGTCCCCGGTCGCACGGAGGTACGCCTCCAGTCGCGTGATGGGGTCGCGGCGGCGCCAGGACTCCAGCTCGGCCTCGTCCCGGTACCGGGTGGGGTCGTCCGCGGTGGTGTGCGGGCCCATCCGATATGTCACGGCCTCGATGTAGGCCGGGCCTTTCCCGGAGCGCGCGTGGGCCAACGCCCAGCGCATCGCCGCCAGGCAGGCGAGGACGTCGTTCCCGTCCACACGGAGGCTCGGGATCCCGAACCCGGGCGCGCGCCCGGCGATCGGATACTGCGACTGCACGGCGACCGGCTCGGAGATGGCCCAGTGGTTGTTCTGACAGACGAAGACGACCGGCGCCTGATACGACGCTGCGAAGATCATCGCCTCGTTCACATCCCCCTGGCTGGTCGCCCCATCACCGAAGTAGGTCACGGCGACCTCCGATGCCTTCTCATGCTGGATGCCGAGCGCGTACCCGACCGCGTGCAGGGTCTGGGCGCCGATGATGATCTGCAACGGAGCGACGCGGAGGGTGGCGGGATCGTAGGCCGCCCCTTCTTCACCGCGCCACATCCGCACGTAGTCCCCCGGCTGCGCGCCGCGCGCGTAGATCACGCCGGTCTCCCGGTAGCTCGGGAAGACGTAGTCCTGCGGATCGAGCGCTCTGGCCGTACCGATCTGCGTGGCTTCCTGGCCCTGGCACGGCGCCCAGAGTCCCAGCTGCCCCTGGCGCTGCAGGGCCACGCCCTCGGCATCGATGCGGCGGAGGATGACCATGTCGCGGTGCAGTGCCCGCAGCTGCGCGGCGTCGACATCGGTGACGAACGGGTCGAGGCGGTCGTTGACGACACGGGTCCCGTCCGGAGCGAGGATGCGCTCCGACAGCTCCAGATCCTGGGCGGTGTCCGCAATGGGGGTGGTCTGCGGCGACATCATCGTCCTCCTCGTCCCTGGCGGCCCTCGTGGGGCGACGCGCAATGGTGCCGGCGTCATCACCGGCATGGTCTGAGGGTACGTCCGGTGAACACCTCGCTCAAGCAACTCAACCTGGATTGAGCATGTTGCTCATTTTTCTCGGGCCGCGTGCTGCTAGGGTTTGGCACTATGCCTGGACTGGACCGGATCGACCTGGAGCTTCTCGCCGCGCTCGCCGACGACCCGCGCGTGACCATCGTCGCTCTCGCCGAGCGCATGAGTCTGTCGCGGAACACCATCCAGGCGCGGATGGCGCGGTTGGAGCAGAGCGGCGTGTTCCTCTCCTACGAGCGCGCCTTCTCCCCCGATGTCCTGGGGTTCCCGCTGCAGGCGTTCGTCAGCATCGGCGTCCGCCAGACCGAGCTTCCCCGGATCATCAACGAGCTCGCGCGCATCCCGGAGGTCGTCCAGGCGCACGGCCTGAGCGGCTCCATCGACCTGTTGGCGCGCGTGGCATGCCGCGACGCGCGTCACCTGTTCGACACGGACGCCCGGATCCTCTCGATCGAGGGCGTGGAGCGCACGGAGACCTCGCTCGCGATGGGCGAGGTGATCCCGTTCCGGGTGGCCGGACTCATCGGCCTCGCGCGACGGGAATCCTGAGGAACCGACGGACCGCTCCGGCCGCCTCGGCCGGGGTCTCGTAGTGGATCAGGTGACCCACGTGCGCGATCTCGACGAGGGACGCGTCCGGGAAGAGAGTGACCAGCGCGCGCTCCGCCTCGATCGGGGTGATGTCGTCCTTCTGGGCGGCGATCAGGAGCGTGGGAACGTCGATCGACGGCGCGAACTCCCTGACGTCGTGGGAGACGCTCGCGACGAACGCGTCGTGCAGGACCTCCCGGTCGGAGAACCGCGAGAAGTAGGTGTCGTGCTGGTCGTGGATGAAGCGACGCAGCTCCGGATCCCGCGTCTTCGCCATGGTCACGCTCATGACACGGACGATCACCCGGTTGCGCAGGAGCGCGGTGCCGATCCGCGGCGGAAGCTTGGCACCGAGAGCGTAGTACAGCACCGCCAGTCGGGTCATGATGCCCTTCGGTCCCTCCAGCGCGGGCGCGCCGATGGGGTTCACGAGGATCAGCCGCGGGGTCTCCAGCCCCCCGGCGACGGCGGCGGCGGTCACGATGGAACCGAACGAATGGCCGAGGATCACGGCACCAGGTGCCGTGGCCGCCGTGAAGTCGGTGAGCCATCCCGCGTACTCCGCCAGATCGTGGCGGCGACCGGGCAACGGCGCGGACTCCCCGAATCCGGGGAGGTCGGGAGCCAGCACCCGGAGTTCAGGCAGGAAGGCCAGGACCGACTCGAGACCGTGGTGCTCGCCCCGGAAGCCGTGGACCGCGATGACGGTCGTCTCGGCATCGTCCGGACCGTATGCCCAGTACGCCGTCGATCCGCCACGGACCTCCACCTCATGGCGCTGCACCGGTATCCGGCTCAATCGCTCCGCATACGGGGAAGGCACACTCATGATCCGAGTCTACGAGGCCCCGACCGCGCAGCCGGCCCGCGGGCCCGCGGGGCATCCCCACCGTGCTGTCAGTGGCATCGGCTACTGTCCAAGAAGCCCCGGCCGCCCGGAAGAGGGCGCAGCAAGGAGTGTCGGTGCAGTTCACGTCCACGGACATCGAGCAGGTGGAGACCACCTGGCAGCAGTTCGTGCCCTCGGCGACCCTGCAGGACGTGGATCCGCGCCGGTTCCGCTTCGATTGGCGCTCGGTGGAGGCACCCTCGATGTCGCTGGTCCGTTACCAGCTCGCCGCCCAGGTGCACTCCCGCGCCGAGCCCGAGGATCAGCTGTTGGTGTGCCGCGTGGACGCCGCCGATGCCCGGATCTGGTCGGGGCGGCAGGGACTGGACGCCGCCCAGCCGTGGCTGACGGACGGCGTCCGCGTGGAAGCGAGATGGAATCAGGTGGCCCGGGTCCGGGCCCTCGTGTTCGATCGCACCGCAGCGCGCGACTCGATCAGGCAGATCACCGGCGACGACCGCCTCGAGCTCCGGGCCACCGGGCTCGCTCCGCATACGCGGGAGGACGGAGCACGGTGGGAGCAGATGTTCTCCTATATCGACGGCTCGTTCGGACCGGACGGCGCCGCCCCTCTCATCGCCGCAGAACTCGAACGCCACGCCCTCCTGCTGACGATGTCGGCGTTCCCCACCACGTTCAGCGAGTCGCTGCACCGTCCCGCGCAGCGCTCTGCGGCACCGGCCTCGGTGCGTCGTGCCCTGGCGTACATCGACGACAACGCACATCTGCCGATCACGGTCGACGACGTCGCCGCGGCCGCGTACATGTCCACGCGTGGCCTGCAGTATGCGTTCCGCCGCGCACTCGACATCACACCGAACGAGGCCCTGAGGCGTGCTCGGCTCGACGGCGCGCATCGGGATCTGCGACACGGCAAGGGAGCCTCCGTGTCGGCCGTCGCCCGCCGATGGGGTTTCAGCAATGTCTCCCGGTTCGCCACCGCCTATCGCGAGGCGTACGGGAATCCGCCCGTCCTGGGGGCCCTGTGACGCCGGGACTGACACCGCGCGCATACACTGTTCGTGCCCGACGGCGAGTCCCGGCGATGCGCACGATGTCGTGCGCAAATTGGGTAGAGTCCAAGTATCCCCGGGAGCGGTCTGCCGCCTCCCCCCTGCACGTTCCGAAGGAGCGCCATGAACACCCCCGCCTCCCGCGCGAAGGTCGGCTGACGATGGGCAGCCTGTACTACGGCGACACCCAGACGCCGATCCAGATCGAAGACCGCGCACTCGCGCACCTCAAGGTCGTCATCGCCACCAAGCTGCGGCGCAACGAGAGCTTCACCCTCTCCTGGCGCCACCCCGAGGGCGACGCCCCCGGCCGCTCCACGCTGTGGCTGCACCCGTCCATCCCGCTCCGGTTCGTCTTCGACGAGGCCGAGACGCCCGAGCTGAGCCGTCGCTGGATCGAGGAGCTCGCGCACTCCGCGAACTCGAGCGGAGGCATCACCCTCGTCGAGGAACATCTCGAAGGCGCAGACGTCGTCTGACGAGAAGGGCCGCGGGTTTCCCCGCGGCCCTTCTCGTTTCCGAATGGGTCAGCTCAGAGGCCCTCGTCCGAACTGGAGCTGACCGAACGCCGGGTCGTGGGCTCCCCCGTCGCCGGGTCGACGTACGTGCGCGACACGGTCTCCGTGCGACGTCGGCGGGCGAGCAGCACGATGCCGATGAGGAAGATGATCACGCCGGCACCCATGAGGATGTAGCCGACCATGTCCAGGTTGACCCACGGCACGTCGACGTTGATCGCGAACACGAGGATCGCTCCGATGACGAAGAGCGCGATTCCGCTGCCGATGCTCATTGTCTCTCCCGTTCCGCGGCGCGGTGCCGCTCTCGGGGAGCATGGCAGCGCCTCGTGGCGTCGAGGAGGGGCTTGACACGGCCACGCTCAGGTCTCCGGGACTCTCAGGCCGCACCGGACTCCGGGCGCCGGGCCCAGAGGTCAGGGCCGAAGACCTCGTAGTCGATACGGTCCGGCTCGATGCCGCGGGCCGTCAGTGCGCCCCGAACGGCTTGCATGAACGACAGCGGCCCGCAGAGGAAGACGCGTGCCGTCGGCGGAAGGTCGATGCCGGCGAGATCCATCCGGCCGGACCGCACCGACGGCCCCTCCTCCACGCCCGCCGTGTACCAGGTCAGGGCGCGGACGTCGCTCAGATGCTGCGCACGACCGCGCACGGCAGAGACGAGGGCGTGCGTGTCCGGCTCCCGGTCCACATGGAACAGGTGCACCGGCCGGTCGGGACGCCGCTGTGCGAGGTCGTCCACCATCGCCGCGACGGGAGTGATGCCGATTCCCGCCGAGATCAGGACCAGCGCGTCATCGGAGTCGTCGAGGAGCAGGTCGCCGGCGGGCTGGGAGACATCGAGTACCGTACCGACCTGCGCGTTCTCGTGCAGCCAGGTCGACACCTGACCGTCCGGTGCGCCGTCCACACCACGCACACGCTTCACGGTGACGCGCAGCGCTGCCCCGGGTGCAGACGAGGAGATCGTGTACTGCCGGGGCTGGCGCGTGCCGTCCGGGAGGTCGACGGCGACGGCCACGTACTGCCCGGTCCGATGGGGCGCCCGCTGACCGTCCACCGGCTCCAGGACGAGGGAGATGACGTCGCGGGCCTCCTCCACCCGCTCGATGACGCGGTGCGGCCGCCACGGGTGGTCCGGGTCTGTGCCCGCCTCCGCGTAGAGCCGCGCCTCCTCCGCGATGAGCGAGCAGCCGAAGAGCCAGTACACCTCATCCCACGCGGCGTGCACCGCCGGTGTGACCGCCTCGCCGAGGACCTCATCGACGGCGGCCAGGAGATAGCGGCCCACGATCGTGTACTGACGTGCCGACACCCCCAGCGAGACGTGGCGGTGGGCGATACGTCGCATCACCGGGGAGAAGTCCGGCGCGTCGGGATCGATGAGGTGGACGGCGAACGCCACGACGGACGCCGCCAGCGCCTTGGGCTGATCGCCCTGCGCCTGATGCGCGCGGTTGAAGACGTTCAACAGCTCCGGATGCGCCTCGAACATGCGCCGATAGAACAGGGTGGTGATCTCGTCGGCGTGAGAGGCGACGACGCCGGCGGTGGCGCGGACGATGGCTTCGGAATCCGTGGAGAGCTGCATGGCTGCCTTTCGGTCGGTGTCCGTTCAGCCTCTCGACGACGAGCGCGCCACGTCGCCGCGGATACCGTGGAAAACAGGACTCCGACCCGCTTTCACCTCACGTAGCCGTAGGACTCGACCCGCGGGAACGCGAGTCCATCGCCTTCGCCCGTCCACACGCCGGTGAAGCGCAGCACGACATCGTCTCCGGCGTCGAGCGGCCCGTTCCACGTGACCGCGTTCTCCGCCGCGGAAGGGCGGCCGGACGTCGCTTCCAGCGTCGACGCTGCCCAGGTCGAGTCGTCGAGGAGGCCGTCCAGGCGGAACGTGAGCGCGCTCTTCGTGGAGTCCACCTCGCCGTTGTTGAGGAACTGCATGGTGTACGTCACGGTGTCCCCCACCTGGGGATCGGTCGGGCTCATGTTGAACGTGTACTGGAAGAAGAGACAGGCAGGCCCGACGCGCTGCGCGAGCACGCCCGTGCTCAGCGGCTTCGACGCGGCCGGGTCCGCAGGTGTCGCCTCCGCGTGAGCGGCGGGAGCGAGCGTCGCTCCACCGAGCGAAAGAGCGGCCGCGACGCCGAGGGCGGCAGAGGCACGGGCAATGAGCGTCTTGTTCATGAGAGATGCCTTTCTCCGACGCGCTGCGGCGTCGGCGTGGTCGTCGAGGGAAACTCCTCGACGACCACTAGACGCCGAATGGCACGATCGATCACGCGACGACGAAGAAGTCGTCGCGCGATCGATCTGCCTGGCCTCTCCTAGTCCTCAATCACCGGCGCGACCCGCCACCCGACGGCGGACGCCGAGCGCTGTCAGTCCCGCAAGCAGCAGCAGCGCTCCCAGGGCGAACGGGCCGGCGGGTCCCTCGGATCCGGTCAAGGCGAGCTCACCACCCGGAGGGGGCGGCGGAGTGACGGCGGTCCCATTGGTGAGGACCACCCCGAGCGTCGCGTCTTCGGAGATCGTGAGCGTCGCGCCGTCGTCGCCGACGTCGACTCCTGCGCCGGTGAAGTGCGGGCTCTTCCACGTGACGCCCTCCACGGCGATCGGCGCCTTCTCGCGGAGCGTGACGACCGTTCCCGCCGGCAGATCCGCGAGTCCCTCGCTCTCGCCGGCACGGAGCGCGAGTTCACCGGTGACGGAATGCCCCGCGAGCTCGTACGAGTACTCCACGGTGAAGGTCTGGTGCGCAGGAACGAGGGAGGCCCCGGCCCCCGTGACCTTCTTGGTCACCGTGAAGCCCCCTACCGGCGGCGACGTGACCGTCGTCGGGTTGGTGAGCGTCACCGCGACCGTCGCGCCCCGTGCGATGGTGACGGTCGCGCCGCCATCGGTGATCGCCACATCGGTGCCGGAGAAGACCGGCGCCTGCCAGGTCACGCCGTCGACGTCCGCCGGCGTGACCTCAGACAGGGTGACGACCGTTCCCGCCGGCAGATCCTTCAGGCCATCGGTCTGCCCGGACCGCAGGGCGAGCTCGCCCTCCACCGTCTGTCCTGCGCGCTGATACGTGTAGGCCACCCGGAACTCGCGGTCGTCGGGCACCAGAGCCGCGCCGGAACCGCTGACCTCCTTGGTCACGGTGAACCCGCCGACCGGGAGCACCCCTTCACCGTCTCCCCCGCCCTGGGAGTAGATGACCGGCGTGCTCTCGGTGACCCACCGGGAGCCGGTCACGGTGTTGTGGAACGCATCACCGGGACGGACGTCGGCGGGCAGAGCCGTCTTGTAGCGGAGCACGTAGATCGCGTCGGCGACGATCGGCGCGTCGACCGTCACCGTGAACGACTCGGAGCTGACCTCCGTGACGGTGAAGTCGCTGCCCGACTGCAGCGCCGTCGACACGGTGTACTTGCCTCCCGCCCAGTCCTTCGCGAGCACGTACGCCACGGTGACGGACGCGGGATCGAGCACGAGGCCGGCCGTGAACGTGTCGGTGAGCGTCGGAGCCTCCCCGGCCAGTGCCGACGACGGGATGTTCACGCCCCACGCGATGTTCCGACCGTCGAGCGTCACGTCGCCCCACTTGGTCGGGGTCGTCGGCGCCGGGAACTCCGGGACCGGCCCGATCCCGCCGGGAACGTCGACCGGGACGACGGTTCCGCCGCCCGTCGTGAACGGGATCTCCGTCAGTGTGGTCTCCTCGTCCGCCCTGGCGCGGAAGTGCAGGGTGCCGCTGACGTCGGTGTGGCTGTCCACGTAGTCCGTAAGCGTGCACACGAGCTCACCGGTCGACACCTCGCATGTTCCGACGGTCTGGCCATCCGGCGCCGTCAGGGCGAAGGATCCCCGCACCCCGGTGAGACTCGGGCTCGTCGGGAAGGCGAGGCGGAAGGTGTCCCCCGCAGTCGCCGTGTCCGGCACTGCCCAGGTCGCTTCGAACGCGATCCGGTCCCAGACCTTGATCTGGTCGGTGGGTTCGGTGATGGTCAACGAGGTGATCCCCGCGACCTCCGCAGCGCGGGCCGTGGCCGGCGTCGCGATGACGGCCGCCAGGGCCGCCAGACAGATCGCGAGCAGAGCACCCACGAACGTCGTCAGGCGCGTTCCCCGCGCGCCCGATCTGATTGCATGCTGAATGACTGGCACTTTCGACTCCCCAGATGATCGATGAACTCGCGCGGATGGCTTCTTCCGCGCGAGTGATGTCCCCAGGAAGGGATGCAGAACGGCGCGTTCTGTTACGCGGTTCGGTCGAACGGGTTTCTCGCGGCACGTGCAATATGCCGTGATCCTGCGGAAAACGGCGTCATGAAACGGTCACCTCGTCATCTCTCCTGTGACGGATCGCTTCCCCTTCCGACGCGTCCGTCCGTCTGTAGAGGCATTCGCCGTCTACCTGGTGCCGGGAGCATCGTTGTCTCTCCCCGCTCCCGGCACCTCCTTTCGCAGCGCATCGATGCTCCACCGGTAGCGCTTCAGCCCACCGAGCAGGATCGCGGCGGCCGTGAAGACGAAGACCGGGTATCGGAACGGCGCAAGCGGCCCGAGGAAGACGAGCATCGTCACGCCGAACGTCACCGTGAGCAGCGCGGCGACTCCCGCCGCGAGCCGGGTCCACAGCCCGACGGCCAGCAGCAGAGCGAGGACGGTCTCGAGAGCCGTCGCCAGCACGGCCGCCGTGTCCACCACCAGGTCGACGGGGACAGGGACGAGCTGCGCCGTGTACGCACGGAAGATCGTCCACGATCCCCACGACACGCCATCAGCCCCCGGGCCGCCGAGGAGCCCGAAGCGGTCGGCGACGGCGAGGGCGAAACTCGCCGCGATCGCGAGACGCAACGCGATCTGCCCCACGTCCTCGATCCGACGACGGGTCTCCGCGTTCGGCACACTCGTGGTCGTCATGGCTCCTGCTCCGATCCGGAGGCTGACGGGCGTCGAGACCTCCAGAGGAGAGACGGGAGAACGCGGCGACGATTACGACGGACGAGACGGGTAGTAGGGCGGGTCGGACTTGAACCGACGATCGTTGGGTTATGAGCCCACTGCCTTAACCAGCTTGGCCACCGCCCCGTACCGCCCAGCCTAGCGGGGCAGGGCCTTACGCTTCCGTTGCGCGGACGTGCGTCGCCGCGTGCTCCAGGTAGATCGCCGCGTTCGCCACCAGAGAGGCACGCTCGTCGTCCGACAGCGCCCTGCGCACCTTCGCGGGAACACCGGCGACCAGGGAACCCGGCGGCACCTCGGTCCCGCCGAGCACCACGGCTCCGCCGGCGATCAGGCAGCCCTCTCCGATCACGGCACCGCTGAGGACGACGGCCCCCATGCCGATGAGAGAGCCGTCACCGATCGTGCAGCCGTGCACCACCGCGTTATGGCCTATGGACACCTGGGAGCCGACGACGACGGGATGCCCGGCGTCGACGTGGATCGACACGTTGTCCTGGACGTTGCTGCCCGGACCGATGATGATGGGCGCCGAGTCACCGCGGAGCACGGCGTTGTACCAGACGCTCGCACCGGGTCCGAGGGAGACCGCGCCCACGATGCGGGCGCCGTCCGCGACGAAGGCCGTGTCGTCGAGCTCGGGGATGCGATCCGGGAGGGCGAGGATGGAAGCTCCGGCAGCGATGCTCATGAGGCGAGACTACCCTCACTCCCCCGGAATCACGCGGAAGTGAGTGGAGCCTCAGCTTCCTTGCGGAATGTCTGAGGCTGAGTAGCGTTGTACTCGTCAGTCAGAGAACTTCATTCGGAGGAGCACAAGATGAGCAAGCCCCAGACCGTTTCCACCACCGCCATCGACCCGACTGTCGCCGCCGGTGCGGCGCAGTTCCTCTCCCCCGTCGTCCTCGGTCTCCAAGCGCTGACCGTCAACGGCAAGCAGGCGCACTGGCACGTCCGCGGCGCCAACTTCGTCGGCGTGCACGAGCTGCTCGACACGATCGTCGCCCACGCCGGTGACTTCGCCGACACCGCCGCCGAGCGCATCGTCGCTCTGGGCCTCCCGATCGACGCGCGTGTGAACGCCGTCGCCGAGAAGGCCGGCGCCACCGGCGTTCCGGCCGGCTTCGCGCAGTCGGACGAGCTGATCCGCGCCGTGATCGCCGACATCGACGCGATCCTCGTCGATGTGAAGGCAGCTGTGGAAGGCCTCGACGAGGTCGACCTCACGAGCCAGGATGTGGCGATCGAGATCCAGCGCGGCCTCGAGAAGGACCGCTGGTTCCTCGTGTCGCACATCGCGGCCTGACACCACGTTCACGACGAAGGGCGGCTCCGATACGGGGCCGCCCTTCGTCGTGTGCGCGCCGCCTCAGGCGACGTGCGTGAGGCGGCCGCCGAGCAGCGTCGTGGTGACGGGCATCGTCCGGAGCCCCGCCGCGTCAGCGATGCGAGGATCCGTCCCGAGGATCACGATGTCTGCGCTCTGACCGGGACGGAGAGATGTGCGGACACTCGCTTCGAGCGCCTGCTCCAGCGTCAGCCGCTCCTCCGGATGCCAGGCAGCACGGTCGTCGTCAGTCCGCCAGACGGCCGCGGAGATCGCGTGCCAGGGGTCGAGCGGGGCGACCGGCGCGTCGGACCCGAAGCGCACCTCCGCGCCTGCCGCCCGCAGCGAGGCGAGCGGATAGCCGATGGCCGTCTGACCGGCCCAGTGGTGCTCGACCAGGTCGCGGTCGTCCACCGCATGCTGGGGTTGGACGCTCGCGCGCACCCCGAGCCGGGCGAATCGAGCCAGATCCGCGTGCCGCACCAGTTGCGCATGCTCCATCGATCCCGTGGCCCCGGAGGCCCCGAAGGCGTCGAGGGCCGCCGTCACGGCGCGATCGCCGATCGCGTGCACGGCGACCTCGATCCCGGCTCCCGCCGCAGTGGTCAGCAGCGCCGTGAGTTCGTCCGGAGGCACCGTCAGCACCCCGTAGTTCGCGGGGTCGCCAGGGTAGGAATGTGAGCAGGCCGCGGTACGGGTGCCGAGCGAGCCGTCGCTGATGACCTTCAACGACCCGACCCGCACGAGGGATCCGACCAGCCCGGTCGGATCCGACACCGCGAGGCGCTCCCCCGTCCGGAGGCCCGCGGTGATCGCCCGATCGAGATCCGCCCGATAGAACGCGAACTCGACACGGTGCGCGGCGAAGCCCGCGAGGATCCGTCGCGGCCAGGCATCGGCGTTCCACGCCATGTCGAAGTCGACCAGACCGGTCACGCCACGCGCTGCGGCCGCCGCCCCCGCACGGATGACCGCCTCATCGCTGTGGGCAGGGTCGACGGCATTCAGGCGGCGGGAGATCTCGAACGCGTCCTCCTCGCGGAGCAGACCGTCGTCCCCGCGGAAGCCCTCGCGCGCCAAGGCCGCCGAGTTCAGCCAGACGCTGTGCACGTCCGCGTTGATCAGGTAGGTCGGCACCACGCCGGTTTCGGCATCGAGCGCGGACACGGATGGCCGGTCAGGCCACAGCGCGTCCCGGAACCCCGTGCCGATCCGTCTTCCATCGGGGAGGACCGGAGCGTCGCGCATCAGTCTCGCGGCCGCTGCGGCCGAGTCCGCCTCGTCCAAGGGCACGCGCTCCGCCGCCAGAGCCCACTGCACGGTGTGCACGTGGTTGTCCCACAGCCCGGGGACCGCCCAGGCACCGTCCGCTTCGATGACCTCTCCACGGGCGGGCAGCGCTCCGGTCGGTGCGATGTCGACGATGTGCCCGTCGGCGAGGTGGAGGTCGACCGGCTCATCGTCCAGCAGGAACTCCCGCCCCGGACCCACGGGGCGGACGGCACGGACCGTTCCGACCTCGACTCCGAGGGCGCTCACGCGCCGCCACCCGTCCGTGCGTCCTGTGCACGACGCATCTCCGCGGCGAGGGCGGCGTTCTCGTACGGCCCTTCGGCGTGCAGCGCCGCGATCACCGCCTCGATGGTCTCCGCGGGCTTGTTCTGGCTCAGCTTCCGCTTGGCGACGACCTTCGTCGGGGTGAGGCGGAAGCCGACCGTTCCGGATTCGAGTCTCTCGATGAAGGCCGCGTCGTTCGGACGCTCCCACATCAGGCGCGGGTCGGGCAGGCGCGACTCGAACCGCGCGACGAGGGCATCGAGCACACGGAGATTCTCCGCGGTGCTGAGGATCTCGGGAACGCCCGACAGGTGCACCGCGGTGTAGTTCCAGGTGGGGACCGCGGGGACGTCGCCGTACCAGCCCGGCGAGACGTACCCGTGCGGCCCTTGGAAGGCAAGCAGGATCTCCCGGTCCCCCAGACCGTGGATGGCGTCGTCCGGGCGGCCCACGTGCCCCACGACCGTCAGATCATCGCGGTCGTCGTCGAGGAGGACGGCATAGTGCGAGGCGACCAGACCATCCTCAGGCGCACTCACCACCGTCGCCCACGGGTTGGCGTCGATGACGCGGCGGATCTCGGCCACATCGGCGAGCGTGAAGCTCGGATTCTGTCGCATGGATCCCAGCCTAGAGCGGCGGAAGCCCCGGGGATCCCGCCCTCAGGCCTGACAGCGCGGGCACCAGTACAGCTTGCGGGCGCCGATCTCCTCCAGGGCGATCTCGGTCCCGCACACCCGGCACGGTAGGCCGGCGCGGTGGTAGACCCAGTGGCGGTCGTCGCGGCTGGCCATCGCGGCGCGGTACTGCTCAGGAGACAGTCCGTCCATGGTCATCATCTGACCGGTCTCCACACCGATGGCCAGCAGCCGCACCCAGTCGTGCCAGAGCGCCCTGACGACATCCTCCGGGACGTCGCGGCCCGGCGTGTGCGGGTTCAGGCGCTGCCGGTAGAGCATTTCGGCGCGGTACACGTTGCCGATGCCGCTGACGACCGCCTGGTCCATCAGCAGCAGCGCGATCGGGGTCGGCTTCTTCCGCACGGCGCGGACGAACCGCTCCTCGTTCTCCGCCGGATCGCCGACGAGCGGATCGGGGCCGAGCTTGGCCACGGTCGCCAGCATCTCCTCCGGCGTCTGCAGCACGCACGCGGTGGGACCGCGCAGGTCGGCCACGGTGATGTCGGTCATGAGACGGAGACGCACCTGACCCACCACGGGCGGGGGCCATTCGTCGACCTCGTCGGTCAGCCCCTTGGTCTGCTCGGACATCCGCACGTGGACCCTGGCGCGACGCGGAGCCCCGATCGAGGCGAGGGAGTTCTCACCCGCGTCGTCCAGGATCGCCTCGTCGAAAGTGGTGCCGCGCTGATTGGTCTGTCCCATCCGGCCGTTGGCCGACGCGATGGTGGGATCGACGAGGATCTCCCCCGCGAAGTCCCACGCGCCGTAGAGGCCGAGGTGCACACGCAGCCAGAGGTCGCCCTCCGCCTCGAGGAACATCTGCTTGCCGACGGCCTGCACGCTCACGGCCTGGCGCCCGTCGAGCACGGCGGCGCCCTCGGCGAAACGGCCCTGCGGGCTGGACGCGCTCATCGTCTTGCCGACGAAGTTGCGATCAAACTGCCGCGCGATGCGGTGGACGGAATGTCCCTCGGGCATGTCAGGCCCGGGGGTCCGGGAGGAGCGAGCCGTCGCGCTCGAAGTCGGCGATCTGTCCGATGCGCCGGACGTGCCGCTCGTCGCCGGAGAACGGCGTGGCGATGAACCTGTCGATGAACGCCGTGACCTCGTCGTAGGTGTGCTGACGCGCGCCGATGGAGATGACGTTCGCGTCGTTGTGCTCCCGCGCGAGCTCGGCCGTGGAGAGGTTCCAGACGAGCGCCGCGCGGACCCCGGCGACCTTGTTCGCGGCGATCTGCTCGCCGTTGCCCGAGCCGCCGAAGACGATACCGAGCGCCGGCACCCCTGTCGCCTGATCGACGACGACGGCCTGCGCCGCCCGGATGCAGAAGGCCGGGTAGTCGTCGAGCGCGTCGTACTCCACCGGACCATGGTCGATCACCTCGTGCCCCGCGGCGCGGAGATGCTCCTGCAGCCGCGTCGAGAACTCGAGTCCGGCGTGATCGGTGGCGATGTGGATGCGCATGGTCTCCATCCTAGGATCCGGTGTCCGGGACTCAGGGGGCGATGCCGGCCGCCGCGGGCTTGAACCCCGCGCGCACGTTCTCGCAGCACCCGGGACGGCAGACGTCGAACGCGCCGGGCAGATCGGTGACGTGCGGACGCTCCGCGTTCGGGCGACCCTGCAGGCGCTCCTCGATGAGATCGACGATGCCCTCCACGAACGCCTCGCGGACGCCGGGCGTCGGCGTGCGGACGAAGGCGAGGCCCGCCTCCTCCGCGGCCTCGGCGGCCTCGGTGTCGAGATCCCAGAGGACCTCCATGTGGTCGCTCATGAAGCCGACGGGGACCACGATGACCGCCTTACGACCGCGCACCGGGAGCTCCGCGATCACGTCGCAGACATCGGGCTCCAGCCAGGGCTGCGACGCGGGGCCCGAACGGGACTGGTAGACGAGCTCCCAGGGCACATCGGCGGCTCCCGGGATGGCCGCCCGCACCTGCTCCATCGCCCACTCCGACACGGCGAGGTGCTGCGCGGCATAAGCCCCACCCTCGCCCCAGTCGATATCGCGGGCGCCGGAGCGCTCGGCGTCGGCCGTCGGGATGCTGTGCGTGGAGAAGAGGACCTGGATCTCGGTCGGCGCGAAGCCCTGGTCGAGATAGCCCTGCACCGACTCCCGCACGCCCGCCTCGAAGGCCTCGACGAAGCCGGGGTGGTCGTAGAAGGGACGGATCTTGTCGATGGTGACCGTCTCGCCGAGGCCGGTGTCCGTCAGTACGCGAGCGAAGTCCTCGCGGTACTGGCGGCAGCTGGAGAACGAGCTGTACGCGCTCGTGGCGAAGGCGAGGAGGGTGGTGTGACCGTTCGCGGACGCCTCGGGCAGCACGTCCTCCAGGTACGGACCCCAGTTGCGGTTGCCCCAGTACACGGGGAGGTCGATCCCCCGGGCCACGAGCGCCTTCTCCAGCGCGTCCTTGAGCACACGGTTCTGGCCGTTGATCGGGCTCACCCCGCCGAAGTGACGGTAGTGGTGCGCGACCTCCTCCAGACGCTCATCCGGGATGCCCCGACCGCGCGTCACGTTCCGGAGGAAGGGGATCACGTCCTCCTGACCCTCCGGGCCGCCGAAGCTCGCCAAGAGGATGGCGTCGTAGGCGACGGGCGTGGTCACATAGGGGTCGCCGCCGGCAGCGGCGGGCGAGGCAAAGGGAACGACATTCGGCTCGATCGCGGTCACCCCTCCATCTTCCCACCTCCGCGGACGACGAGCGTCCGCACGACCGTGACTATCCCCGGTCCGTGCGGATCGACGGCGCGCGCGTCGCTCTGGCGTAGGCTGTCATGGTTGCCGTCGGCGCCAACTGCGCCGACCCCGGTTACATCCCCTCACCCCTGGGAGTACAGCTTTGCCTGGAGAGAACCTCACCCGAACCGAAGCGCAGGAGCGCCGCGACGTCGTCGACACGCACTCCTATGAGGTCGCCCTCGATCTGACCAAGGGCGCCGAGGTCTTCGGCTCCCGGAGCGTCGTGCGCTTCTCCGCGTCCCCCGACAGCTTCACCTTCATCGACCTCATCGCCCGTGACGTGCGCGAGATCTCGCTCAACGGAGAGCAGCTCGACCCGCGCGAGGTCTTCGCAGACTCCCGGATCGCGCTCGCCGGTCTGCAGGAGGAGAACGTCCTCGTCGTCGACGCCGACTGCCTCTACACGAACACCGGCGAGGGCCTGCACCGCTTCGTCGACCCGGTGGACGGCGAGGTGTACCTCTACTCGCAGTTCGAGGTGCCCGACTCCCGTCGCGTGTTCGCCGTCTTCGAGCAGCCCGACCTCAAGGCCACCTTCCAGTTCACGGTGACCGCTCCCGCGGAGTGGAAGGTCGTCTCCAACTCCCCCACGCCCGAGCCGATCGTCCACGACGACGGCGTCTCGGCCACCTGGGGCTTCGAGCCCACGCCCCGGATCTCTTCCTACATCACGGCTCTCGTCGCAGGACCGTACGAGGCCACCTTCTCGGAGCTCACCAGCGCGTCCGGCCGGGTGATCCCGCTCGGCGTCTACGGCCGCAAGAGCCTCTGGCAGCACCTCGACGCCGACTACATCTTCGACAAGACCCGAGAGGGCTTCGCCTACTTCGAGTCGAAGTTCGGCGTGCCGTACCCGTTCGCCAAGTACGACCAGCTCTTCGTGCCGGAGTTCAACGCCGGCGCCATGGAGAACGCGGGCGCCGTGACGTTCACCGAGACGTACGTCTTCCGCAGCAAGGTCACGGACGCCGTCAAGGAGCGTCGCGTCGTCACGATCCTGCACGAGCTCGCGCACATGTGGTTCGGCGACCTCGTCACCATGAAGTGGTGGAACGACCTCTGGCTGAACGAGTCGTTCGCCGAGTGGGCCTCGACCATCGCGACCGCCGAGGCGACCGAGTGGACCGAAGCCTGGACCACGTTCAACGCCATGGAGAAGACCTGGGCCTACCGCCAGGACCAGCTCCCCTCGACCCACCCGATCGTCGCCGAGATCAACGACCTCGAGGACGTGCAGGTGAACTTCGATGGGATCACCTACGCCAAGGGCGGCTCCGTCCTGAAGCAGCTCGCCGCGTGGGTCGGCATCGAGGCGTTCTTCGCCGGTGTCTCGCAGTACTTCCAGAAGCACTCCTGGGGTAACACCGAGCTCAGCGACCTGCTGTCCGAGCTGGAGGCCACGAGCGGTCGCGACCTCGGCACCTGGTCCAAGAAGTGGCTGGAGACGGCCGGCGTCAACACTCTCGAGCCGGTCGTGGCCGAGGACGACAACAGGAAGATCTCGCGCTTCGCCATCACTCAGACGGCTCCGGCCGACTACCCGACCATCCGTCCGCACCGTCTCGGCATCGGCTTCTACTCGCTGCAGGACGGCGCGCTCACGCGCACCCACCACATCGAGGTGGACGTGGACGGTGACCGCACCGAGGTGCCCGAGCTCCAGGGCCTGGCTCGCCCCGATCTCATCCTCCTCAACGACGACGACCTCGCGTACGCGAAGATCCGTCTCGACGAGAAGTCGCTCGCGACCGCGATCGCCCACCTCGCCGACATCCACGACCCCCTCGCCCGCTCGCTCGTGTGGGGTGCGGCCTGGGACCAGACCCGCGACGCGGAGACGCCCGCATCCGACTACATCGACCTCGTCCTCGGCAACATCGGTCGGGAGACCGAGTCCACCACGGTCCGGACCACGCTCGCGCAGCTGCGGACGGCCGCGACGCTCTACGTCGCTCCGGCGGAGCGCGAAACCGCACGGCTGAAGGTGGCCGACGGTCTCTGGGCGCTCGCCGAGTCGGCGGAGGCCGGCAGCGACAGCCAGCTCCAGTTCGTCACCGCCTTCGCGAACAACCTGGTGACGCCGGAGCACGCCGGCATCGTCGGCCGTCTGCGCTCGGGCGAGGAGACGCTCCCCGGACTCGACGTGGACGCCGACCTGAGCTGGCAGCTCCTCGTCGGCCTTGCGACGATCGGTGCGACCGACGCCGGTGCCATCGACGCCGCGCTGGCCGCCGACAACACGGCCAAGGGCGCGGAGTTCGCTGCGCAGGCGCGCGCGGCTCTTCCGGACGCCGCAGCGAAGCAGCAGGCCTGGGACGCGCTGATCGCGCGCGACGACGCCCCGAACACGATCGTCCGCTCCGCAGCCCTCGGTTTCGTCCACCCGGCGGGTGCCGAGGTGCTCGGTGCCTTCGTGTCGCAGTACTTCGACATGCTCCTGCCAGTGTGGGAGTCGCGGACCTACCAGATCGCCCAGTACCTGGTCGTCGGGCTGTTCCCCACCGCGCTCGCGGACGTCGCCCTGCGCGACGCGACGCGCGGATGGCTCTCCGAGCACCAGGACGCGCCGCCCGCGCTGCGCCGTCTCGTTCTGGAGAACCTCGCGGACGTGGAGCGCGCTCTCGCAGCGCAGTCCCGCGACGCCGAGGACTGACCCTCCGCCACCGACACGACACGGGCCTCTGCCGCCGCTCTTCCAGCCGGCGCAGAGGCCCGCTCGGTACCATCGAGACGATGCTGATTTCCGCCGAGACGACCCCCGCGCCGACGCCCGCCGAACTCCCGCCGTGGGTGCAGGACATGCTCGCCGTGCTGACCACGGTCGGCGGCAAGCTCCTCCAGATCGCGATGATCATCGGCGCCTGCGTCCTCATCGCGCTCGTGCTGCGCCGGGTGATCACCCGCGTCGTGCACCGCATCGTGGACACCGCCAAGAACAAGGCCGCCGTCGACGACACGCAGGCGCTGGAACGCTCCCCGCTCGCGGACATGCGCCTCGTGCAGCGCACCCGAACGCTCGGCACCATCCTGCAGAACATCGTGAACGTGATGCTCGTCATCATCGCGATCATCCTCATCGTCAACGCGATCGACAACGCTCTCCTCGGATCGCTCACCCTCCTCACGGCAGCGGTCGGCGCCGGCCTGGGTTTCGGCGCCCAGAACATCGTCAAGGACGTGCTGAACGGGATCTTCCTCGTCGCCGAGGACCAGATCGGCATCGGAGACGTCGTCGACCTCGGGCTGGCGAGCGGCGTCGTCGAATACGTCAGCGTGCGCGTGACCCAGGTGCGGGACGTGAACGGGACGCTCTGGTACGTCCGCAACGGCGAGGTCACCCGCATCGGGAACATGTCGCAGGGCTGGGCGCGGGCGATCGTCGACATCGGTGTCGCCCCGGATTCCGACCTCGAGCAGGTCGAGCAGATCCTTCTGGAGACCGCGCAGGGACTGGCGAAGGACCCGAAGTGGCGCACGCGCATCGTGGAAAAGCCGGAGCTGTGGGGCCTCGAGTCCATCGACGGGGATGCGCTCGTCGTCCGGGCCGTCATCAAGACCAGGGCGAACGCGCGGGACGACGTGGCACAGGAGCTCCGACGCCGCCTCCGGGCCGCTCTGCTGGAGAAGGAGATCGACGTGCCGCGTCTCGCGGACGTCGTGCCCACCGGACTGGAGGGCGCGCGCCGCGTCCGGGGCGCCAACCCGCCGAAGACGCGCCCCAACGCCGTCACCGGGGTGCCCGTCATCCCCGACCGCGGCATCTGGCGACGCAAGAAGAACACCGGCGGCGACGGGAGTGCAGACAAGTGACGTTCTACGACGAGGTCGGCGGCCGCGAGACGTTCGCGAAGATCGTCTCGGTGTTCTATCGCGAGGTCGCCCTCGATCCCGTGCTCAAGCCGATGTACCCGGAGGAAGACCTCGGTCCCGCGGAGGAGCGGCTGCTGCTGTTCCTCGAGCAGTACTGGGGCGGCCCGACCACCTACGGCGAGACCCGCGGTCACCCCCGCCTGCGGATGCGCCATATGCCGTTCCGGGTCGATCCCGACGCCCGGGATCGTTGGCTTCGTCATATGCGCACCGCCGTGGACGAGGCGCAGTTGTCCCCGTTGCACGAAACCACTCTCTGGGACTACCTGGAGCGCGCCGCCTATGCCATGGTGAACACATTCGAGCCGTCCGGTATCGGTACGGCACCCCAGGGCCGCACGACCCTGGAGACCCGATCCCGTCAGGAATCAACGGAGAACCCATGACGACGACACCCCCGACCGCAGACGTCCTGGTGATCGGTTGGGGGTTGGCGGGGCTCGTGGCCGCCGCGGAAGCCCTCGAGGCCGGACGTCGCGTCGTCATCGTCGACCAGGAGCCCCGCACGAACCTCGGCGGGCAGGCGTGGTGGTCGTTCGGCGGCCTGTTCCTCGTGGACTCCCCCGAGCAGCGCCGCCTCGGCATCAGCGACTCGCTCGAGCTCGCGACCCAGGACTGGTTCGGTACCGCCGGATTCGACCGACCCGAGGACGAGTGGCCTCGGCGCTGGGCCGAGGCCTACCTGCAGTTCGCAGCCGGCGAGAAGCGGTCGTGGCTCCGCTCCCGCGGCGTCGGCTTCTTCCCGGTGGTCGGCTGGGCCGAGCGCGGCGGCTATGGTGCCCTCGGACCGGGGAACTCGGTCCCTCGCTTCCACATCACCTGGGGCACCGGGCCGGGGATCGTCGCCCCGTTCGCGGCCGCCGTCGAGCAGGGAGAGCGCGAGGGACGGCTCACCGTCCTCGCCCGACACCGCGTCGAGGAGCTCATCCTCACCGACGGACGCGTGACCGGCGCGCGCGGGAGCGTGCTGGCGTCGGATGGTGCCGCACGCGGCATCCCCTCCTCGCGCGAGGTCATCGGCGCCTTCGAGATCGACGCGACGGCGACGATCGTGGCCTCGGGGGGCATCGGCGGAAACCATGACCTCGTCCGCGCGGCCTGGCCCCCGCGCCTCGGCACTCCCCCGGCGCACATGCTCTCCGGCGTGCCCGCCTATGTCGACGGCTCGATGCAGGCCGTGAGCGCCACCGCCGGCGCCCGCCTCATCAACGGCGACCGGATGTGGCACTACGTGGAGGGCATCACGAACTGGAACCCGGTGTGGCCGCAGCACGGCATCCGCATCCTGCCAGGGCCGTCGTCGCTGTGGCTCGACGCGACCGGACACCGGCTCCCCGTTCCGCTCTTCCCCGGCTTCGACACCCTCGGCACGCTCGAGCACCTGCGGCGGACGGGCCACGACCACTCCTGGTTCGTGACCTCGCGGCAGATCGTGGAGAAGGAGTTCGCGCTGTCCGGCAGCGAGCAGAACCCCGACCTCACCGGCAAGGATGTGGCGCTGCTGCTCAAGTCCCGCCTCGCGAAGGGGCCGACGGGACCAGTGCAGTCATTCCTCGACGAGGGCGAGGACTTCATCGTCGAGAACGACCTGGAGTCCTTGCTGGAGCAGATGGCGGCCCACCCCGGGGGCGGGCTCCTGGACATCGAGGCCGTGCGCCGGGAAGTGGTCGCTCGCGATCGCGAGATGGCGAACGACTTCAGCAAGGATGCGCAGATCGGCATGCTGCGCTCGATGCGGGCCTATCGCGGGGACAAGCTCATCCGCACCGCGGCGCCGCACCGGCTGCAGGATCCCTCCGCAGGACCGCTGATCGCGGTCAAGCTGCACGTGCTGACCAGGAAGTCCCTCGGCGGGATCAACACGGATCTCGACGGTCGTGCCCTGGACGGAGGCGGCGCACCGATTCCTGGCCTCTTCGCCGCCGGTGAGGCCAGCGGCTTCGGCGGCGGGGGCGCGCACGGCTACCGCGCCCTGGAGGGGACATTCCTCGGCGGGTGCCTGTTCTCCGGCCGTCAGGCGGGACGCGCGGCGGCTGGCCTCGGCTGAACCGGCACTGTTCCCCTGGTCCTGCCTGCGGTCACGTCAGGCGGTGGAGCCGGTGGCCCGCACCCCCGTCAGTCCGGTGGCGACGGGGCCCCGTGCGAGGACGTGGCCGCGGCGGAACGCGAGCCGCGTCCAGCGGCCGGACCGCGTGACGGTCACGTCCTCTTCACCGGAGATGAAGCCCAGCGCGTCCGCGGCGAACGCCACGCCCCGCGGCAATCCGCCGAGGTCGTCGTCCGGCTCGCCCCAGATGGCCGCACGAAGCGCGCGCACGGCCTCCTCACCCGACCCCGGTCCCGCACCGTGGGCGACCGCGGAGATGCCCCACTGTGCACGCTGCGCGATGGTGGAGGCGGGCAGGACGGACTCCGCGAGCCAGCCCTGCCGCGGGGGCGCGACGCCGGCCCATGCGGGCGAGAGGGCGGTCTCGGGCAGCCCGAGGCGCTGCGGGTCGTCCGTCGGGCTCAGGGCGTCGATCACGAGGTCGCACTCGAGCTCCGGATCGGCACGGACGATGCGCATGGCGAGGATCGTCGGCGTCTGGTCGAAGAGCCCCTGGGGTGCGAGGACCGCCGTCGTGAGCGCCAGGACGCCGCGATGGGCCTGCAGGCGAACCCCTTCGTCGGACACCCGGGCCGCGCGGCCCGTGAACGTGAGGACATCCTTCGCCGTGTCCGGATCGGCGAGCAGGAGCTGAGGGGTCACGCGTTCTAAACTACCAACGAGCGGCGACCCGGGGCCGCGGAGGGGAACACATGAGCGCCGACGAACACGCCATCCAGACCGTGGAGCGTCTTCTCGACGTCCTCGACCTCGACGCCACCCAGGCGCGGACCACCGAGGACATCTTCACCGGTTCGTCGCACCCGATGCCGAGCGGCCGCATCTACGGCGGTCAGGTGCTCGCGCAGACCCTCGTGGCCGCGGAGCGCACGCTGCCGGAGGACCGGGCCGTCCACTCGATGCACGGGTACTTCCTCCGCCCCGGCGACGCGAGCCAGGGCATCACCATCGCCGTCGACCGCATCCACGACGGCCGCTCGTTCTCCACCCGTCGGACTCAGGCATACCAGAACGGCGTCCCGATCTTCTCGATGATCGCCTCGTTCCAGGACGCCGACCCCGGAGTGGAGCACGCCGAGCCCATGCCCGCCGGTATCCCTGTCCCCGAGGACCTCGTCCCCGATGAGGACCGGGTGCCGGGCCTCGCCGGCGGTGCACGGCGCATGCTGAGCGAGCGCGCCGCGGACATCCGCCACGTCGACTCCCCGCTCTATCTGCCGAACGATGATGAGAGGGTTCCGCGGCAGGCGGTGTGGATGCGGCTGCGTGCCCCGCTCCCTAACGACCAGCGGCTGCATCGGGCCGCGCTCGCCTACCTCAGCGACATGACGATCCAGGAGTCGATCCTGCGCGCTCACGGAGTGTCATGGTCGCTGCCCGGGTTGAAGGTCGCGAGCCTGGACCACGCGATGTGGTGGCATCGTCCGGCCCGCGTGGACGAATGGCTCCTCTACGTGCAGGAGTCGCCGAGCGCCCGGGGCGGTCGCGGTCTGGCCACGGGGCGGGTGTACACCCGTGAGGGCGCGCTGGTCGCGAGCGTCGCGCAGGAGATCATGATTCGCGTCCCGGAGGATCACTGACCTGCGCTCAGCGGTGGGCGTACTCGATGGAGGGGCCGACGTACGGCTCCCATGCCTCGCGCATCTCCGCGGTCAGCCGCGTCGGCCGCCCGGTCCCCGCGTCGACGAGCACGATGACGGCCGTGGACCGCGCGTAGAGTTCACGCGGCTCGGCGGCCGGGTCATTGTGCACCTCGTAGCAGACCTCGACGCTCGAGCCACCGAGCTTCCCGAACCACATCTGCACCTCCAACGGGCGGCGCTGATACGGCACCGGAGCGAGGTACTCGATCTCCTGCCGCGCGATGAGCGTCAGGATGCCTTCCTCGATCCCGGAGTCGAGGACGGCCGTGGACGGCGCCTGCTCGCCGGGTCCCGCCCGCCAGAACGCGCGGACGCGCGCCTCCTCGAGCAGCTTCAGCATCGAGGTGTTGTTGACGTGGTTGAACGCATCCAGATCGCCCCAGCGGAGCTGGATCGGGATGTGCAGGCGGGAACCCGGCGAGTCGGTGCTCATGACCGGCTCAGTCGCGCGTGAGCTTGCGGTGGGTCGAGCGGTGGGGCTTGGCCGCGTCCGGCCCGAGGCGCTCGATCTTGTTCTGCTCGTAAGCCTCGAAGTTGCCCTCGAACCAGTACCACTGGTCGGGCTTCTCGTCTGTGCCCTCGTAGGCGAGGATGTGCGTCGCGATCCGGTCGAGGAACCACCGGTCGTGGGTGATGACCACGGCGCAGCCGGGGAACTCGAGCAGCGCGTTCTCCAGGGAGCTCAGGGTCTCGACATCGAGGTCGTTGGTCGGCTCGTCGAGGAGGAGCAGGTTGCCGCCCTCCTTGAGGGTGAGCGCGAGGTTCAGACGGTTGCGCTCTCCACCGGAGAGCACGCCGGCCTTCTTCTGCTGGTCCGGACCCTTGAACCCGAACTTGGACACGTAGGCACGGGACGGGATCTCGGTCTTGCCGACCGTGATGAAGTCCAGACCGTCGGACACGACCTCCCACAGGGTCTTGTTCGGGTCGATCGACGAACGCGACTGGTCGACGTAGCTGATCTTAACGGTCTCGCCGATCTTCAGGTCTCCGCCGTCCAGCGGTTCGAGACCGACGATGGTCTTGAACAGGGTCGTCTTTCCGACGCCGTTCGGACCGATGACGCCGACGATGCCGTTCGGCGGGAGGCTGAAGCTCAGGCCGTCGATGAGCGAGCGCCCGTCGAAGCCCTTCTTGAGGTTCTTCGCCTCGATGACGACGTTGCCGAGTCGAGGACCGGCAGGGATCTGGATCTCCTCGAAGTCCAGCTTCCTCGTCCGCTCCGCCTCGGCCGCCATCTCCTCGTACCGGGCCAAACGGGCCTTCGACTTGGTCTGGCGGCCCTTCGCGCTGGAGCGGACCCAGTCGAGCTCGTCCTTGAGGCGCTTCGCGAGCTTGGCGTCCTTCTTGCCCTGGATGTCGAGGCGCTCGGCCTTCTTCTCCAGGTACGTCGAGTAGTTGCCCTCGTAGCCGATGAGGCGGCCGCGGTCGACCTCAGCGATCCACTCGGCCACGTGGTCGAGGAAGTACCGGTCGTGGGTGATCGCGATCACGGCGCCCTTGTACGACTGGAGGTGCTGCTCGAGCCAGAGCACGCTCTCCGCGTCGAGGTGGTTGGTGGGCTCGTCGAGGAGCAGCAGGTCGGGCTTCTGCAGCAGCAGCTTGGCCAGCGCCACACGGCGCTTCTCGCCACCGGAGAGCGGAGCGATGGCCGCGTCGCCGGGCGGGGTGCGCAGGGCGTCCATCGCCTGCTCGAGCTGGGAATCGAGGTCCCAGCCGTCCGCCGCGTCGATCTCCTCCTGCAGCGTGCCCATCTCCGCGAGCAGCGCGTCGAAGTCGGCGTCCGGGTCGGCCATCAGCGCGGAGATCTCGTTGAACCGGTCGACCTTGGCCTTGATGGCGATGCCGTCCTGGATGTTCTCCAGGACCGTCTTCGACTCGTCGAGCTCGGGCTCCTGCATGAGGATGCCTACGGAGTAGCCCGGCGAGAGCTTGGCCTCACCGTTGGAGGGCGTGTCGAGCCCCGCCATGATCTTGAGGATCGTCGACTTTCCGGCGCCGTTGGGGCCGACCATGCCGATCTTCGCGCCCGGCAGGAACGCCATCGTGACGTCGTCCAGGATGAGCTTCTCACCCACCGCCTTGCGGGCACGAACCATGGAGTAGATGTACTCAGCCACCGAAAACCGCTCCTTCTGTTGGCGTCGAAGATCGACACTCCAGCCTACCGGCCGTGAGCGGGCTTATCTGTGTACGCGGGTCACCAGTCGATCGGCCGCGTCACGCCCACCAGACAGCGCCCGCCGGCGAGCTGTGGCATGACGGTGGTCACGACGGCGCCGGTGGAGGGCCCGACCTGTCCGATCAGGCACTCCTCCTCGCCCCAGCGGACCGAGAACTGGATGCTCTCCGCCGGGTTCCCGACCGTGGACTGGTCCGGCGTGAGCTGCATGGCGTCCCGATCGAATCCCGCCGCGACGAGACCGTCGACGTATGCCCGCCCCTCCGCACGCTGCTCCGTGCCCCACACCTGTTCGGCCACTGCGGTGAACACGGGAAGGTTGTCTGCGGCGCTCCCGCCCGGCACCAGAGCAGGCGCGGCCGGCGGTGTCGGCGTGGCACTGGCCGTCCCGGTCGGGGTCGGCGTCACCTCCGGCTCCGGGGCGCATCCGGCGAGGACGGCTGCCGAGAGACCGGCGACGAGCACGAGCGCCACAGCGCGGGAGTTCAGGACCGATCGGAGCACGAGCAGAGTCTAGGCCGCCTCGCTCTCCGCCGGCTGTTCCCACGCGTCGCGCCCTTCCTCATCGGTCGTCGGGACGTCCCCGCTCTCCTCCGCATCCGTGGGAGACGGACGGGTGCTCGGTCGGTACGCGGTGGTCCCCCACCGCAGATCGTGTCCGATCGTGTCGGCGTCGATGTCGACGCTCGTCCCCTGCTTGCCATTGCTCTCCCACGGTCGTACGCGCAGTCGTCCCGAGACGATGACGCTGTCGCCGACCCTGAGCGATGCGCGCGCATGCTCCGCGAGCTGGCGGAAGGCGGCGATCGAGAACCAGTTGGTCCCCGCGTCCACCCACGAGCCGCTCGCTGCATCGAAGCGCCGGTGCGTGCTCGCCAGCCGGAAGTTCGTGACGGGCACCCCCGCACTCGTCCGCCCCGGGGTGGGCTCCGTCGCGACTCTCCCCACGATGGTCACGGTGTCGATCATGCGTTCGTCCTCTCGCTGCCGGCTCAGTGGCCGGATGCCCTCCAGCGTGCACCTCGCGGAGCACGTTGCAGGGGCACGATCGCGCGATCTGTGGACGGGCTAAGGCAACCGTCATCCGTGCAGAAGAAGCCAGGTCACCGCCGGATATCGATGCGCGGACCAATGTCGGTGGTCGGTCGTATGTTCGAACCATGGAAGGAGAGACCATGACCGCCACCACCACCGCTTCGATCCCTGCTCCCGGAAACCCCCTCGTGGCCCCGCCGCTCGCGTCCCGGCGAGAGCACCTCGTCCGTGCCGCCGATCACCTGTGGCGCGTACAGGACAGCCGCGAGCACGTCCTCGGCCACCTGCGCGTGGTGGCCGATCCTCTCGGCCTCCGGTACCGGGCGGAGCGGCTCCATCTGGCGACGGGTGACTTCCGGCTGATCGGCGAGTTCTGGCGCGCGGACGACGCCGTCGACGCGCTGCGACACTGCTGACCTCCGGTCGACGTGACCGGCGATCACTGGCGCCCCCGGCAGGATTCGAACCTGCGACCAAGAGATTAGAAGGCTCCTGCTCTATCCCCTGAGCTACGGAGGCGGACATCTCTACCGTACCGCGCTCCCCCGGCGGATGTCGGGGCCGTCGATAGGATGGCGACATGGTGACTGCTTCCGAGAACGACCGCCTCGTCTGGATCGACTGCGAGATGACGGGACTCGATCTCGCCATCGATGAACTGGTCGAGATCGCGGTGGTGGTCACCGACTTCGAGCTGCGTCCGCTCGACCCCGGCTTCCAGGTCGTCATCCGTCCGAGCGCGGACGCCCTCGCGCACATGAACGACTTCGTCACCGCGATGCACGAGACCTCCGGGCTCATCGAGGAGATCCCGCAGGGGATCAGCCTCGAGGAGGCGGAGGAACAGACGTTGGCCTACATCCGCCGCTTCGTCCCGCTGGAGCGCCGCGCGCCCCTCGCCGGCAACACGATCGGCACCGACCGGATGTTCCTCGCGAAGTACATGCCACAGGTCGACCAGTGGCTGCACTACCGGAACGTCGACGTCTCCAGCATCAAGGAGCTTTCCCGCCGCTGGTACCCGCGGGTGTTCTTCCAGGCACCTGCCAAGGACGGCGGGCACCGCGCGCTGGCGGACATCCTCGAGTCGATCCGCGAGCTGCGTTACTACCGCGAAGCCGTCTTCGTCGACGAACCGGGACCTTCCAGCGATGATGCGAAGGAGATCGCCGCCCGCACGGTGTCGGAGTTCACCTCGAACATGTAATAGACTCGTGGGGTTGCCTGTTTCGGCGGGCGCATGGTGGGTATAGCTCAGCTGGTAGAGCGCCTGGTTGTGGTCCAGGAGGTCGCGGGTTCAAGCCCCGTTACTCACCCCAGCTCGAAGAGGCTCGGACCGTTCGGTCCGAGCCTCTTCGCCTTTCGGCCGGTCCGGCCCCGTGGTCGCGCGGCCCTAGACTGTCCTGGTGTCACTGGCGGTCTGGTTCTCCCTTCTCACCGCATCCGTGGTGATCAGCTTCACGCCGGGAGCCGGCGCGATCAACACGATGTCCAACTCCCTCACCCAGGGCTGGAAGCGCTCGATCTGGGGCATCATCGGCCAACAGATCGCGCTCATCGTCCATGTGGTGATCGTCGCCGCCGGAGTCGGGCTCCTCGTCTCACGCTCGGAGCTCCTGTTCAACGTCATCCGGTACGCCGGCGCCGCCTACCTCGTCTACCTCGGGATCCGGTTGATCCTGACCCGGCCCGCGCCGGCACTCGACGACGCGCCGGATCCTGTGGACGCCCGGGAGAGCCACTGGTCGATGATGCGCCGCGGGTTCTGGGTGAACCTGCTGAACCCGAAGGCGATCGTGTTCTTCCTCGCGTTCATCCCGCAGTTCATCCGACTGGACCAGCCACCGCTCCCCCAGTACCTGGCACTCGTCGCGACGGTCGTGGTCGTCGACGTCCTGGTGATGTGGGGGTTCTTCGCCACGGCGGCGCGTCCCTTCCGGCGTCTCACGCGCTCCCCGCAGGGACAGCGGATCCTCAATACGGTGTTCGGAACCCTCTTCATCGGCGTGGCAGCCCTCCTCGTCCTTCTGCACTGAGCACCCGGCCGTCGCCGTAGGCTGGAGGCGATGGACATGGACGCCGCGGCCTTCGAGGCCCTCGTGATCGACGAGCTCGACCAGCTGCCTGACGAGATGGTCGAGCAGCTCGAGAACGTCGTCTTCGTCGTGGAGGACCGTCCGGAGGACGGCGGTCTCGACCTGCTCGGCCTCTACGACGGCCTGGCGCTGACGGAGCGCACGCAATACGGGATGGGCGAGCTGCCCGACCGCATCATCGTCTACCGGGAGCCGCACCTCGCACAGTGCGACGACATCGACCAACTCCGTGACGAGATTCACACCACGCTCGTCCATGAGATCGCGCACTTCCACGGCATCGACGACGCGCAGTTGCATGAGCTCGGGTGGGCATGATCATGTCGACCGCTCTTCCCGAGGTCGAGGAGACCACAGACCTGTTCGCTGCTCCGCTGGAGCCATGGGAGGTCGTCGTATGGAACGACCCCGTGAATCTGATGAGCTACGTCGTGCGCGTCTTCCGCACCTACTTCGGCTACACGACCGAACACGCCACCCGCCTCATGCTCGCCGTTCATCACGACGGCCACGCGATCGTCGCCACCGGCCCGCGAGAGACCATGGAGGTGCACGCTCAGGCGATGCACGACTACGGACTCTGGGCGACCGTCAGGAAGGCCGCATGAACACCACGCCGATCACCGTCTCCGTCGCCACGATCGAGGGGGTGCACCTGGCCCGACTCGTCGATGACTTCATGGAGGTGCTGCGGGACTCCGAACAGGACGACCCGGGGGTGGCCCGGCTGACCCCGAACGCCTACCCGGACGACGACGATGCGTCGGCCGCATTCGCCTCCGCCACGCGCGCGGACCTCCTCGACCGGCGGTTGCACGACGCCCGCACGGTTCGCGCATCGCTGCAGATGTTCGACCCCGACGCCGAGGTGACCGATGCCGATGCCCGGATCCCTCGCGATGTCGTGGTGCGCCGTGACCACGTGGACGCCTGGCTGCGCACCCTCACCGCCATCCGCCTCGTGATCGCGACGCGCCTCGGCATCACCGACGACGAGCCCGACGTCGGGGGCGATGGCCAAGCGGTGTACGACTGGCTGGGATACCGCCTCGAACTCCTCATCGAAGCCGTGGACGAGAGCGACGCCGACGCCCTCCGCTGAGTGAGCTCAGGGAACCTCGACGACTCGGGTGGCGAGTTCGCGGGGGTGGTCCCGCTCGACGTGACGGCGCTCCTGCGCCGCCCAGCGGTCCCAGTGCGGGCGGTAGGTGTCTCCGTCCCGGGCGAGCGCCCGTGACTTGCGTGACTGTTCCCCGGACTCCACCCAGACGCGGACATCCGCCAGCCGTGCCGTGGACGGACGCAGGATCCCGCTGCCCTCGACGATGACCCCGAGTGCGGGATCCACGGCGTGGGTCTCCGCCTCCTCGCCGCGCTCCCAATCCCAGCGACGCCAGGCGCCGAGCAGGCCGCGTCCGTGCGGGCGGAGGATGCCCTCCAGCGCCTTCTCCGCGCCCCCGTCGAGTCCGTCCCAGCCCGGGTACAGCGAATCCAGCGCGATGACCTGCACGCGGCCGGCAACCGGCCAGGCATGTGCCACACGCGCAGCCAGAGAGGTCTTGCCGGCGCCGCTTCCCCCGTCGATGATCACGACAGGATTGGACGCCGCGAGTGCGCGGACGTCCTCGACGATCAGTGTCGCGGCGCGCGAGAGAGCAGCTGCGACCGCGTCGTCACTTCTTGAGGGCACGGATGATGCGCGTGAGTGCCCGACCTGTGACCCAGACGAAGGGCACGGCCACGACCAGGAGCGTCACGATGTTCGGCTCGAAGCGCAGTCCCTCTTCGCGACGGACATAGACACCGACCGGGACCGACACGCCGCCGCCCCCGCCGCCTTCTCCTCCGTCGCCGCTGGCGCCGCCGAAGCCCGCGTAGGTGAACGCCACCGGAGTCACGGTGACACCGTCGATCTCCTGCGGCTCCCCGTATGCGCTCTTCACGCCGAAGGACGCGACCTGATTCCCGAGTTCCAGTGCAATGTTCGGCATGTTCCCACGGTAGCCGACGGCGGCCTCCGGCGCGCGGTCAATCGACGCCGTGATCCTTCGGATGGCGAGCGGCACCTCGTCCTTCACCTCGTCCGATGTGGCGCGCTCTGCTGATCGTCGCCGAACCGAACCGTGCCATGGCCTCGTCGACCGCCCCCTCGACCTTGCGCCAGCCCTCGTCGTCATCCCAGAGCGCCAGCGCGCTGCCTCCCGCAGGCCGGAGGTTCTCGGCGCGGACTCCCACGAGGCGGATCGGGTCGCGACGCTCGATGAGCGCGAACAGACCCTGCGCCGCCTCGCCGATGCGCTGCCCGACCGCGGTGGGTTCACTCAGCGTCTGCGATCGGTTGACGGTCCGGAAGTCGTCGAAGCGGATCTTGATCGCGACCGTGGAGGTCTCCCACCCGGCCCGACGCAGGCGGGCGCCCACGCGATCGGCGAGCCGGAGCAGTTCGGCGCGGAGGAACGCTCGATCCGTGATGTCCTGGTCGAACGTCTCCTCGTGGCCGATGCTCTTCTCCACGCGCTCGGTGTCGACGGCGCGGGGGTCCTCTCCCCGGGCGAGCTGCGCGAGCCGCGTGCTGAGCGCCGGCCCGACAGCCCGGTCCAGCATCTCCGGCGGCGCCGTGCGCAGGTCGTCGATCGTGCGGAGGCCGCGGGCTTCCAGAGCTTCCGCCGCCTTCGGCCCCACTCCCCACAGCGCCCGTACCGGGCGCGGCGCGAGGAACGCGAGAGTGTCGTGCTCGGCGACCACGAGCATTCCGTCGGGCTTTGCCATGGTCGATGCCATCTTCGCGACGTGCTTGGTCGCGGCCACGCCGACGCTGCAGGTGATGCCGACCTCCGCGAGGACGCGCTCGCGGATCTGGGCGGCGATCCGGGCCGGACTCCCCCAGAGCCGGCGCACACCCTGCACGTCGAGGAAGGCCTCGTCCACCGACAAGGGTTCCACGAGCGGCGTGAACGACTCGAAGATCGCCATCACCTGCCGCGAGACCTCTTGATACCGAGAGAAGTGCGGCGGGACGATACGTGCGGTGGGACACAACCGCAGAGCCTGCGATACGGGCATGGCGGAGCGCACGCCGTAGCGCCGTGCTTCGTAGGAAGCGCTGGAGACCACCGATCGTCCGTCCGGGGATCCGATGATCAGCGGCAGCCCGCGAAGACCCGGATCATCCAGCACCTCGACGGCGGCGTAGAACGCATCCATGTCGACGTGGAGGATCCGCGTCCCGGAATCGTCGGCGTCGGCCGAGGACACCATGCGGCCTCTGCCATCACCGTGTCCCATGAGTCCATTGTCCCCCGGGCCTCCGACACGGAGGCCCGGGGGCGAGAATCACTGCGCGGCGCGCTCGAGGATGAGTTCGCGGACGCGTGCGGCGTCGGCCTGGCCCTTCATGGCCTTCATGACCGCGCCGATGATGGCACCGGCCGCCTGGACCTTGCCGTCCTGGATCTTGGCCATCACGTCGGGCTGCGCGGCGAGAGCCTCGTCGATCGCCGCGATGAGGGCGCCGTCGTCCGAGACCACGGCGAGACCACGGGCGTCGACGACCTCTTGCGGCGTGCCTTCCCCGGCGATCACGCCCTCCAGCACCTGGCGCGCGAGCTTATCGGTCAGCGTGCCGGCATCGACGAGCTGCTGCAGTGCGGCGACGCTCTCCGGGCTGACCAGGTCGACCGCGTCCTTCTCCTGCGCGTTGGCGAGGCGGGTGATCTCCCCCGTCCACCACTTCCGTGCCGCGGCGGGCGTGGCCCCGGCGGCGATCGTGGCCTCGACGACGTCGAGCAGACCGCCGTTGCGCACGTCCTGGAACTCCAGCGGGGTGAAGCCCCACTCGTCCATGAGCCGGCGACGGCGGGCGACGGGCTGCTCGGGCAGCGCCGCACGCAGCTCCTCGATCAGCTCGCGGGGAGGCTGCACCGGAAGCAGGTCGGGCTCGGGGAAGTACCGGTAGTCGTCGGCGTCCGACTTCGGACGGCCGGGAGAGGTGGTCCCGGTGTCCTCGTGCCAGTGCCGCGTCTCCTGGGTGATGGTGCCGCCGTCGGCGAGGATCTGCGCCTGGCGCTGGATCTCGTACCGCACCGCACGCTCCACCGAGCGCATCGAGTTGACGTTCTTCGTCTCGGTGCGCGTGCCGAGCTTCTCCTCGCCACGAGGACGGAGAGACACATTGGCGTCGCAACGGAGGTTGCCGCGCTCGAGGCGAGCCTCGGAGATCCCGAGCCCGCGGACGATGTCGCGGATCGCGGCGACGTAGGCCTTGGCGACCTCGGGGGCCCGGTGATCGGTGCCGAAGATGGTCTTCGTCACGATCTCGACGAGCGGGACACCGGCACGGTTGTAGTCGACGAGCGAGTACTCGGCACCCTGGATACGCCCGGTCGAGCCGCCCATGTGCGTGAGCTTGCCGGCGTCCTCCTCCATGTGCGCGCGCTCGATCGGGATCGTCACCATCGTGCCGTCCTCGAGCTCCACCTCCACCGAGCCCTCGAAGGCGATCGGCTCGTCGTACTGGGAGATCTGATAGTTCTTGCCGAGGTCCGGGTAGAAGTAGTTCTTCCGGGCGAAACGGCTGGACTCGGCGATCGAGCAGCCGAGCGCGAGGCCGAGGCTGATCGAGGATCGGATGGCCGTCTCGTTGACGACCGGCAGCGAACCGGGCAGACCCAGGTCGACCGGCGCGATCAGGGTGTTCGGCTCCGCCGCGTGGTACGCCTCGTTCGCGGGGTTGGGCGCGTCGGAGAACATCTTCGTGTTCGTGTTGAGCTCGACGTGCACCTCGAATCCGAGGACCGGCTCGAACATCTCGAGCGCCTTGTCGAAGTCCATGAGCTTGGCAGCGGCCATCAGCGCGCGCCTCCTTCCAGCTGGGGGGCACGGGACAGCAGCGGCGCGCCCCAGGAGTCCACGAGCAGCGTCTCGAGGGCGGCGCCCACGCGGTACAGACGAGCGTCCTCCCGCGCCGGGGCGAGGAACTGGATGCCGACGGGCAGGCCGTCGTCGTCCGCAAGACCACTCGGGATCGAGATGCCGGGGACACCGGCGAGGTTCGCCGGGATCGTCGTGATGTCGTTGAGGTACATCTGCAGCGGGTCGTCGATCTTCTCACCGAGCTTGAACGCGGTGGTCGGGGCCGACGGGGTCGCGATGACGTCGACATCGGCGAAGGCCGCGGCGAAGTCCTGCTGGATCAGCGTGCGGACCTTCTGCGCGCTGCCGTAGTACGCGTCGTAGTAGCCCGCCGACAGCGCGTAGGTGCCGAGGATGATGCGGCGCTTGACCTCGTCGCCGAAGCCGGCGTCGCGCGTGGCGGACATCACGTCCTCGACGGTGGGGTTCCCGGCCGGGGTGACGCGGAGACCGAAGCGCACCGAGTCGAACTTGGCCAGGTTGCTCGAGGCCTCCGCCGGCAGGATCAGGTAGTAGGCGGCCACGCCGTACTCGAAGTGCGGCGCACCGATCTCCACGATCTCCGCGCCCTGCGCCTCGAGCAGCGCCAGCGCGCTGCGGAACGACGCCGCGACGCCCGGCTGGAAACCGCTGTCGGGGAGCTCGCGGATGACGCCGACGCGCAGACCCTTGAGGCCGTCGCCGCGCGCACCCTCGCGTGCGGCCGCCGCGAAGGACGGCCACTGCTCGTCGAGCGACGTGGAGTCCTTCGGGTCATGGCCGCCGATCGCGTCGTGCAGCAGACCGGCATCGAGCACCGTGCGGGTGACCGGGCCGACCTGGTCGAGGCTCGACGCCAACGCGATGGCGCCGTATCGGCTGACACCGCCGTACGTCGGCTTCACGCCGACCGTGCCGGTCACGTGCGCAGGCTGACGGATCGATCCGCCGGTGTCGGAGCCGAGGGCGAGCGGGGCCTCGAAGGCGGCGACGGCGGCGGCAGAGCCCCCACCCGAGCCCCCGGGGATCCGGTCGAGATCCCAGGGGTTGCGGGTCGGGCCGTAGGCGGAGTGCTCCGTCGACGAGCCCATCGCGAACTCGTCCATGTTCGTCTTGCCGAGCGGGATGAGTCCGGCGGCACGGGAGCGGGCCACGACCGTCGCGTCATACGGCGAGCGGTAGCCCTCGAGGATCCGCGAGCCGCTCGTGGTCGGCTGATCGGTCGTGACGAGGACGTCCTTGATCGCGAGCGGGACACCGGCGATCGGCCCGAGGTCCTCCCCCGCGGCACGGCGGGCGTCGATGTCGGCCGCGGCCTCGAGCGCGTGCTCGTTGACGTGCAGGAACGCGTGCACGGCGCCGTCGACCTGGGCGATGCGGTCGAGGTGCGCCTGCGTGGCCTCGACGCTGGAGACCTCGCGCGTCGTGAGCTTGTCGGCGAGCTCCGCCGCCGTCAGTCGGATGATGTCGCTCACTGCTCTTCTCCCAGGATCGCGGTGACGCGGAACCGGCCGTCGGCCTGGTCCGGGGCGTTCTGCAGCACCTGCTCGTGCGTCAGCGTCTCGCCGACCACGTCGGGACGGAACACGTTACTCAGCGGGATCGGGTGGCTGGTCGCGGCGACATCGGCGGTCGCGACCTCGGACACCTTGGCGATGTTGTCGACGATGGCGTCGAGCTGGCCGGTGAGCCGCGTCACCTCGTCGTCGTTCAGCTGGATGCGCGCGAGCACGCCGAGATGGCGCACAAGATCAGGGGTGATTTCAGACACGCTCCCCAGTCTAGTTGGCGAGCCGCCCGCCGCTCGGTGCGGCGCGGCCCGCCTAAGCTGGGCGCGTGAGCACGTTCCAGCCCCCTCGCCCGTGGATCGCCAGCTACGCCGACGGCGTCCCGGAGGACCTCGCCCCCGTCAGCGGCTCCCTCGTGGACATCGTCGCCGCGTCGGCGCGGGACTATCCCGATGCCCCGGCCCTGCAGTTCTTCGGCAGGGAGACCACCTACGCACAGCTGCAGGAGGCGATCGATCGCGCCGCCGCGGGGCTCCGGGATCTCGGCGTGCGCGCCGGCGACCCGGTCGCCATCGTCCTGCCGAACTGCCCCCAGCACATCGTGGCGTTCTACGCCGTGCTGCGACTCGGAGCGGTCGTGGTCGAGCACAACCCGCTCTACACCCCCCGCGAGCTGCGCAAGCAGTTCGAGGACCACGGCGCCAAGCACGCGATCGTCTGGAACAAGGTCGTGGCGACGGTTCAGGAGTTCCCGAGCGACCTGGCCGTCTCGACGCTCGTGTCCGTTGACGTCACTCGCGCCATGCCCGCACTCACCCGCTTCGCGCTCCGGCTGCCGGTAGCGAAGGCGAGGGAATCGCGGGCGGCGCTGACCGAGCGCGTCCGCGGCACCGTCCTCTGGGAGTCGGTGGTCGCTGGTGCCCCGATCCCCGCCTCGCATCCGCAGCCCGGCACGGACGACCTGGCGATCATCCAGTACACGTCGGGGACCACGGGCACGCCGAAGGGCGCCGCCCTCACCCACCGCAACCTCCTCGCCAATGCGGCACAGTCCCAGGCCTGGGTCCCGTCCATCCAGCGCGGCAAGGGCTGCGTCGTGTACGCCGTGCTGCCCATGTTCCACGCCTACGGCCTGACCCTCTGCCTCACCTTCGCGATGTCGATGGGCGCGCGCCTCGTGCTGTTCCCGAAGTTCGATCCCGATCTCGTGCTGGACGTGGTCAAGAAGCACCCGGCGACCTTCCTCCCGCTCGTGCCGCCCATCGCGGACCGGCTGCTCGCCGCGGCGAACGCCAAGGGCGTGTCGCTCGACGGCATCGAGGTGGCGATCTCGGGTGCCATGGCGCTGCCGCACGAGCTCGTCGTCCCGTTCGAGGCCGCCACGCACGGCTACCTCGTCGAGGGCTACGGCCTGAGCGAGTGCTCCCCCGTCCTCATGGCGAACCCGGTCGCCGACAACCGCGTCCCCGGCACCGTGGGCCTCCCGCTCCCCGGGACGGAGTGCCGCGTCGTCGATCCGGAGAACCCCACCGAGGACGTCCCGGCCGGTTCCGCCGGCGAGCTCGTCGTGCGCGGCCCTCAGGTCTTCTCCGGGTATTACGGAAAGCCCGAGGAGACGGAGGCCGTGTTCGTCGACGGCTGGTACCGGACGGGCGACATCGTCACGATCGACGACGCCGGATTCGTGCGGATCGTCGACCGGATCAAGGAGCTCATCATCACGGGCGGCTTCAACGTCGCCCCCACCGAGGTCGAGAACGCGCTGCGCCAGCATCCGTCGGTCGTCGACGCTGCGGTCGTCGGACTGCCCAGCGACCACTCGGGCGAGGAGGTCGTGGCGGCGATCGTCGTCGACCCCGGGGCCGATGTCGATGTCGAGGCGATCCGCGAGTACGCCCGCAGCATCCTCACGCCGTACAAGGTGCCGCGCCGCGTCTTCGTCGTCGACGAGCTGCCGACGTCGCTGATCGGCAAGGTGCTCCGCCGGCAGGTGAAGGAGAAGCTGCTCGCCCTCACCTCGGGCGTCTGACCCGGTCGCACAGGAAGCGGGTCGCCGGGCGCGCTACCCTTGGGAAGTGACCCCTGAAGAAGTGACCCCCACCGACGCCCCTGACGAGTCCCCCGCAACCCCCGGATTCGAGGACCTCGGCATCACCGGGCCGGTCCTCAAGGCCATCAAGGATCTCGGTTACGAGACCCCCTCGCCCATCCAGGCCGCGACCATCCCGACGCTGCTCGCCGGCCGCGATGTGGTCGGCATGGCGCAGACCGGCACCGGCAAGACCGCCGCCTTCGCCCTCCCCGTGCTGGAGCGGCTCGACGTCACGCAGAAGACGCCGCAGGCCCTCGTCCTCGCCCCGACCCGCGAGCTCGCGCTGCAGGTCTGCGAGGCCTTCGAGTCCTACGCGTCGCGCATGAAGGGCGTGCACGTGCTCCCCGTCTACGGCGGTCAGGGCTACGGGGTGCAGTTGTCCGCGCTCCGCCGTGGCGTGCACGTCGTCGTGGGAACCCCCGGCCGCATCATGGACCACCTCGCCAAGGGCACGCTCGACCTCTCCGAGCTGCAGTACCTCGTGCTGGACGAAGCCGACGAGATGCTGAAGATGGGCTTCGCCGAAGACGTCGAGCAGATCCTCGCGCAGACGCCGGAGGAGAAGCAGGTCGCCCTGTTCTCGGCGACGATGCCCGCGCAGATCCGCCGCCTCGCGCAGCAGTACCTCCGCGACCCGGAGGAGATCACGGTCAAGTCCAAGACCGCGACCAACACGAACATCACCCAGCGCTACCTCGTCGTCTCCTACGCGCAGAAGGTGGACGCTCTGACCCGCATCCTCGAGGTGGAGAACTTCGACGGGATGATCGTCTTCGTCCGCACGAAGAACGAGACCGAGACCCTGGCCGAGAAGCTCCGCGCCCGCGGATACTCCGCCGCCGCGATCAACGGCGACGTGCCGCAGGTGCAGCGCGAGCGCAGCGTCAACCAGCTCAAGGACGGCAAGCTCGACATCCTCGTCGCCACGGACGTCGCCGCCCGCGGCCTCGACGTCGAGCGCATCAGCCACGTGGTCAACTTCGACATCCCCACCGACACCGAGTCGTACGTCCACCGCATCGGACGGACCGGGCGGGCCGGCCGGACGGGTGACGCGATCAGCTTCATCACCCCGCGCGAGCGCTACCTGCTCAAGCACATCGAGAAGGCCACGCGTCAGCAGCCCACGCAGATGCAGCTCCCGAGCACCGAGGACGTGAACACGACGCGGCTCGCCCGCTTCGACGACGCCATCACGACCGCGCTCTCGGAGACGACGCGCATCGACGCGTTCCGCGACATCATCGCCCACTACGTGCGGCATCACGATGTGCCGGAAGGCGACGTCGCGGCCGCTCTCGCCGTGGTCGCCCAGGGCGCCACGCCGCTGCTCCTCGACCCCGCCCAGGACGCCCTGTCGCAGGCGGTGGCCGCCGACAACCGCCCGCCGCGCGAGCGGCAGACGCGGGAGCCGCGCGAACCCCGGGAGCGTCGCGGCCGCGGCGACTACACGCCGTACCGCATCGAGGTGGGTCGCCGGCACCGCGTCGAGCCGCGACAGATCGTGGGCGCGCTCGCGAACGAGGGCGGTCTGGGCCGCGACGACTTCGGGGCGATCAACATCCGTCCCGACTTCTCGATCGTCGAGCTTCCGGCGAACCTCGACCCCGCCGTCCTCGACAAGCTCCGCGACACCCGTATCTCGGGACGACTGATCGAGATCGCTCCCGACCGTGGCCCCGGGGCGCGACGCGGGTCGTCCTCGCGCGACGGCGACGGCCGTGGTCGCCCGACCCGCTACGACAAGCGCGACCGCGACGAGCGCCCGGCGCACGGCGACCGCGAGGAGAAGCCCTTCCGGAAGCCCCGTCACAAGGCCTGAGCGGACCGACGATGCGCATCGACCGCGCCGGCAGGGAGGATCTCCCCGCGCTCGCCCAGCTCAAGTGGCAGGACGTGCCGAGGGACCTGACGGCCGGTCGATCGCTCGACACGTACACCGCGGAACTCGGCGACTGGTGGCAGGCGCACGCCCGCACCCACGTCGCCTTCGTCGCGCGCGCCGAGGAGGATGACCGTATCGTCGGTGCCGCCTGGGTCGCCCTCGTGCCGCGTGTGCCGCGGCCCGGGGCGGTCGATCGCATCTCCGCGGACATCCAGAGCGTCTTCGTCCTCCCGGAGCATCGAGGGCGCGGAGCGGGCCGCGGCCTCGTCGCCGCCGCCTGCGCGCACGCCGTGTCGGTCGGTGCCGAGCGGATCACCGTGCATTCGAGCGAGGCCGCCGTGGGTCTCTACCAGAAGCTGGGATTCGCGGACTCACCGCGGCTGCGACAGTTCCTCGCGCCCACCACGGCGGCCCCGGAGAGCGCCTGAGCCTCACTCCAGCGCCGCAGGGCCCTCCGTGACCAGCACGTGGAACTGCGCGGCGTCGAGGATGCGGACGCC
Source organism: Microbacterium meiriae (assembly GCF_032364335.1). Lineage (NCBI taxonomy): Bacteria > Bacillati > Actinomycetota > Actinomycetes > Micrococcales > Microbacteriaceae > Microbacterium > Microbacterium meiriae. Next base: position 1,706,269 of record NZ_CP133984.1, on the reverse strand, counting down.
GAGCTCCTCCGCCTTCGCGAGCTTGGAGCCGGCGCCGGGACCCGCGGCCACGAAGTCGGTCTTCTTGGAGACGCTCGAGGCCGCCTTGCCGCCGGCCTTGATGATCGCCTCCTGCGCGCCCTCACGGGTGTAGCCGTCGAGAGATCCCGTCGCGACCACCGTGAGGCCTTCCAGCACTCCCCCGGCGGCGACAGCTGCTCCCGGCCCGGGGTGGCCCGGCGTCGCCCACTGCACGCCCGCATCCGTCCACTGCCGGACGATGTCCTGGTGCCAGTCGACGTCGAACCACGCGAGCAAGGAGTCGGCGATGATGCCGCCCACGCCCTCGACCGCGGCGAGCTCTTCCCGCGATGCCTCCCGGATCGCGTCGAGCGACCCGAACCACTGCGCGAGCGCCCGCGCCGCGACCGGTCCGACGTGGCGGATGTTGAGGGCGACGAGCAGCCGCCAGAGGTCTTTGGTCTTCGCCTTCTCCAGCTCCGCGAGCAGTGTCAGCGCCTGCGAGGACGGCTGCGGACCTTCCAGACCCGACTTCTTCTCGGCGGCGGTCGGGTTCCGTCGGAACGGCGCGCGCGTCTTCACGAGGCCGTCCTCGTCCTCGCGCGGCAGACCCGTCTCCGCATCACGTACGACGACCTCGATCGGCACGAGCTGCTCCAGCGTGAGGGCGAACAGCCCCGCCTCCGTGATCAGAGGGGGCTCGGCCGGAGTCGTGGGCTGGGTCAGGGCCGCCGCGGTGACCTCGCCCAGGGCCTCGACATCGAGGGCGCCGCGGGAACCGATGTGCTCGACGCGTCCGCGCACCTGCGCAGGGCACGACCGCGCGTTCGGGCACCGGAGGTCGATGTCGCCCTCCTTCATGGCGCGCAACGGGGTGCCGCACTCGGGGCAGTCGGCCGGCATGACGAACTCCCGCTCCGTCCCGTCCCGCTTCTCGACCACCGGGCCGAGCACCTCGGGGATCACGTCGCCCGCCTTCCGGAGCACCACGGTGTCGCCGATGAGCACGCCCTTGGCCTTGACCACGTCCTTGTTGTGGAGCGTGGCCTGACGGACCACGGATCCGGCGACGTGAGCCGGTGCCATGACCGCGAAGGGAGTGGCGCGACCGGTGCGCCCGACGGAGACGACGATGTCGAGGAGCTTCGTCTGCACCTCCTCCGGCGGGTACTTGTAGGCGATCGCCCAGCGGGGGGCCCGGCTCGTGGCCCCGAGCTCGTCGTGCAGGTCGAGCTCGTCGACCTTGACCACGATGCCGTCCAGTTCATGCTCGATGTCGTGCCGATGCTCCCCGTAGTGCTCGACGAAGGCGACGACGTCGTCGATGCTGCGGCACACCTTGGTGTGCGGGCTCGTCGGCAGCCCCCAGGCGGCTAGCAGCTCGTAGACCTGGCTCTGCGCCGCGACCGGCGGGTTCGTCCAGGCGCCGATGCCGTGCACGTAGAGCGCGAGCGACTCGATGCGCAGCAGGCCCGCTTCGAGCTCCAGGCCGTCCTTCTTGTCGATCTGCTGACGCAGGCCGCCGCTGGCGGCGTTGCGGGGATTGGCGAAGGCCGGGAAGCGCCGCGCCGCCGCGGTGCGCGCCTTCTCGTCATCGAACGGCCTCTTCGCGCCGCCCCTGGCCTCCCACCGCGCGAGGGCGTCGGCATACGCGCGGTCGCGGAAAGCCGCCTGCGCCGCGTTCAGGCGCTCGAACGCGGCGACGGGGATGAAGACCTCTCCGCGGACCTCGACGATCGGCGGGTGCCCCTCCCCGGCGAGCCGCTCCGGGATCTCGGGGAGCCGGAGCGCGTTCTCGGTGACGAGCTCGCCGACCCGCCCGTCGCCGCGGGTCGCGGCCGACGTGAGCACGCCGTTCTCATATCGCAGGTTGATCGCGAGACCGTCGATCTTGAGCTCGGTCAGCCAATCGACGTCCCTCCCGGCTGCCGCCCGCGTCTTCTGCGCCCATTCCCGGAGCTCCTCGATCGAGAAGACGTTGTCGAGGCTGAGCATGCGCTCGGCATGCTCGATGGTCGCGAGCCCGGTAGCCTCGGCGGCACCGACCATCTGCGTGGGCGAGTCCTGGCCCTGCAGCTCGGGGTGCAGGCGCTCGAGCTCTTCCAGGCGCCGCATCCAGCCGTCGTACGTCGCGTCGTCGACGAGCGACGTGTCGCGCCCGTAGTACGCGTCCTTCGCCTCGAGGATGCGGGTGGTCAGCTCCTCCGCCTCGCTGCGGGCGTCTTCCAGTGAGATGTTCTCCGGCACCCCGCCAGTCTAGGAGCGGGGACCGACATCCACCCGGATCAGACGCCGACCGGAACGGCGGAGACGGTCGTATCGATCGTGAACTGCCCGAGCACACGTGTGCCGACGTAGAGCACGGCGGTCTGCCCCGGAGCGACGCCGTCGAGCGGAGTCTCCGGCACCACGCGGACGCCCTCCGCGGTCACGGTGGCCGTGGCGGGCACCGGCTCGGCGTGCGCGCGGATCTGCACATCGCACGCGAACGTCGACGCGGCAGGTGCGGTGCCGGCCCAGCTGAAACGCTCCCCCGCGACCTCGGCGATCGCCAGGGCCTCCTTGGGGCCGACGACCACCGTGTTCGACACGGGGCGCACCTCGAGGACGAAGCGGGGCTTGCCGTCCGCCGCCGGGACACCGAGCTTGAGCCCGCGCCGCTGGCCGACGGTGAATGCGTGCGCGCCCTCGTGCGCGCCGACGACCGCGCCCGTGCGATCGACGATCTCGCCGGCGGCCGTGCCGACCTTCTCGGCCAGCCACCCCCGGGTGTCGCCGTCGGGGATGAAGCAGATGTCGTGGCTGTCCGGCTTCTGGGCCACGCTGAGACCGCGCTGCTCCGCCTCCGCCCGCACGAGGGCCTTCGACGGCGTGGTCCCGAGCGGGAAATAGGTGTGCGCGAGCTGGTCGGCCGTCAGGACACCGAGCACGTAGGACTGGTCCTTCGCGTTGTCCGAGGCCCGGTGCAGCTCGAGACCCTCAGGACCATCCACCAGGGTCGCGTAGTGTCCGGTGCAGACGGCGTCGAAGCCGAGCTCCAGGGCGCGCTCCAGCAGGGCCGCGAACTTGATCTTCTCGTTGCACCGCATGCACGGGTTCGGAGTACGACCGGCGCGGTACTCCGCGACGAAGTCGTCGATCACGTCATCCCGGAAGCGCTCGGAGAAGTCCCACACGTAGAAGGGGATGCCCAGGAGGTCGGCGGCCCGGCGGGCGTCCAGCGCGTCCTCGATCGTGCAGCAGCCTCGACTGCCGGTGCGCAGGGTCCCCCCGGCGCGGGAGAGCGCCAGGTGCACGCCCACCACATCGTGCCCCGCCTCGACGGCCCTGGCGGCCGCGACGGCGGAGTCCACACCGCCGCTCATGGCCGCAAGGATTCGCATGGGTCCAGTCTACGAGCGCTCGGCTGCACGGGCCCCGGATGCCCGGGCATAGGCATCGCCGATCGCCCCGAGCACCGCGTCGACGTCGGCGTCCGTCGAGGTCCGGCCGAGAGAGAATCGCAGCACGCTCCTGGCGTCCGACTCGCTGCGCCCCATCGCCATCACGACGTGCGAGGGCTCGGCGACCCCCGCCTGACAGGCGGATCCCGTGGAGGCCGAGACCCCGGCCACGTCCAGCAGGAACAGCAGGCTCTCCCCCACGGCACCGGGGAAGAGCAGATGCGCGGTCCCGGGAAGACGGTGATCGGGGTCGCCCAGGAGCTCCGCCGCCGGCACCCGCGCACGGACCCCCTCGACGAGACGGTCGCGCAAGCGGCCCACCCGGACGGTCTCGGCGGCCCGCTCCCGTTCGGCGAGCTCGAGCGCGGTCGCCAGTGCCGCGGCTCCCGGCACATCCTGCGTACCCGCACGCAGACCCCGCTGCTGGCCCCCGCCCCGCAGAAGCGGGGTCAGTCGGGCGGACCGAGCGACCACCAGCGCACCGACACCCACGGGCGCGCCGACCTTGTGACCGGCGACGCTGAGCGCCACCAGGCCCGTCCCCTCGTCCGCACCGCCCCTCAGCTCCCGGAACGACAGCGGGAGGTGCCCGAGCGCGGCGACCGCGTCGAGGTGCAGCGGCACTCCGGCATCGGCGGCGGCCGCGGTCAGAGCCGCCGCGTCGTTGACCGTCCCGGTCTCGTTGTTCGCGACGAGCGCGGTCGCGAACGCCGCACCGGGCAGGGCCGACGCGAAGCGGCTCCCGTCGATGCGCGCCTGGGCAGAGAGAGGAACAGCGCGCACCTCGGCTCCGTCGGAGACGAGGGCGGCGACCGTGTCCATCGTCGCGTGATGCTCACCGTCCGGCACGACGACCGCCGAAGAGCCCGGACGACGCGAGCGCCACAGGCCCTGGAGAGCGAGGTTGATGGACTCGGTCCCGCCGGAGGTCAGCACCACCTCGATCGGGTCGGCCCCGAGAACCGCGGCCACGCGCTCCCGGGATTCCTCCAGCACCCGGCGCGCATCCTGCCCTGCCCCGTGCGTCGACGAAGCGTTGCCGACGATGACGGACGCCTCCAGCCACGCCTCCCTGGCCTCCGGGCGCAGCGGGGTCGTCGCCGCGTGGTCGAGATAGTGCCGCATAGTTCGATTCTCCCCGATCCGCGCGGCGAACGGTCCGTCTGCGCGTGAGACCGGGTGCGTCCTGTCACGAGACTGAAATGCAACACGTTTAGGGTGTATCCATGCCTTCGTCCCCCGTCTCCGACGTGCCCGGTGGGGCGACCCTCGACGATCTCGGCGTCCGCCTGCACGACGGCGTCGGCACCCTTCGCGTCTGGTCGCAGAACGCCTCGGCCGTCGAGCTCGTCGTGTTCGACGCCACGGACCTCGACTGGGTGGTCGACCAGGCGGCGCTGGAAAGGCGGCCCGGAGGGGTCTGGGAGGTCACGACGCCGTTGCTCCAGCCGGGCGTGCGGTATGCCCTCCGGGTCGAGGGACCGCACGGCCCCGGCAACACGTTCAACCCCGAGACGCTGCTCCTCGACCCGTACGCGCGTGGTCTCGCCCAGGGCCACGGCTACCAGGAGTGGCGCGGCGTGGTCATCGAGGACGGCTTCGACTGGGGCGACTCCACCAAGCCGCGGGTCCCGGCCGACCGGACCGTGATCTACGAGGGCCACCTGAAAGGGCTGACCAAGCGTCACCCCGACATCCCGCCGGCGCTGCACGGGACGTATGCGGGCCTCGCGCATCCCGCCATGATCGCGCACCTCCGCACGCTCGGGGTGACCTCGGTGGAGCTGCTCCCCGTCCACGCGTTCGTCCCGGAACCCCGACTCCTCGAGCGTGGTCTGACGAACTACTGGGGCTACAACACCCTGAACTTCTTCACACCGCACGCCGCGTACGCCACCGAGGGCGCGCGCAAGGCCGGGCCCGAGGCGATCATCGCCGAGTTCAAGGGCATGGTGCGGCTGCTGCACGAAGCGGGTCTCGAGGTGATCCTCGACGTCGTGTACAACCACACATCCGAGGAGGGGATCGGCGGCCCGCGGTCCAGCCTCCGCGGCCTCGACAACGCCCGGTACTACCGGCAGGACGACGCGGGCGTCTACATCGACACCACCGGATGCGGCAACACGCTCAACACCGCCACCGAGGCCGGGGCGCGCCTCGTCGTGGACTCCCTCCGGTACTGGGCCGAGGAGATGCAGATCGACGGATTCCGTTTCGATCTGGCCACGGCGATCGCCCGCGACGGCGCGCACACCTACACCCCCGACCATCCCCTTCTGCAGGCGATCGCCGCCGACCCCGTGCTCGCGGAGACCAAGCTCATCGCGGAACCCTGGGACGTCGGTCTGGGCGGCTGGCAGACCGGGAACTTCCCCTCGGGCTGGCATGAGTGGAACGACCGTTACCGCGACCGGGTGCGCAACTTCTGGCTCAGCGACATCGACTACGCCCGGCGGGCCTCGGCACCGGTGGGGATCGGCGGTTTCGCGACACGTCTGGCCGGCTCGTCCAACACCTTCAGCGAGGATCGGGGACCGCTCGCGAGCATCAATTTCGTCACCGCGCACGACGGCTTCACACTCCACGACCTCGTGTCTTACGACGTGAAGCACAACGAGGCCAACGGCGAGCAGAACCGCGACGGCGCGGATCTGAACCGGTCCTTCAACCACGGCGTGGAGGGCCCCACCGACGATCCGATGATCCTCGCCGCCAGGCGGAAGGCGATGCGCAACCTGCTCGGCACCCTGCTGCTCTCGGCCGGCATCCCGATGCTCACCGCCGGGGATGAAGTGGGACGGACGCAGCGGGGCAACAACAACGCCTACGCGCAGGACTCTCCGTTGTCCTGGCTCTCCTGGGAGTTCGAGCCGTGGCAGAAGGACCTCCGCGCCCACGTCGCGCGCCTCCTCCGGCTCCGTGAGGAGAACCCCGCGCTGCGCCCGAGCCGGTACGCGCGCCTCGGCGAGCACATCCCGAACGCGTCGGTCATGGACTGGTACGACCAGGACGGCGCGACGATGGAGCCGGCCCAGTGGACGGACCCCGGCAACCGCACCCTGCAGTACGTCGCCGCGTCCACGCCGGACAAGGAAGCCGCGAACCGGATCCTGCTGATCGTGCACGGCACGGAGGCTCCGATCGACGTCCGGCTCCCGGAGGACATCGACGGCGCCACCCGGTTCGTCTCGCTCTGGTCGAGCGCGGATGAGCGGCCGTCGGACGCCGAGGAGACCTTCGTACCGGGCGAGGTGCTGCCGATCCCCGGCACCTCGATGCGCCTGTTCCGCGTCGAGTGATAGCACGGTTCGCCGCCCTGGTCGAGCGGTAGGTTCCCGCACGCCCGACCGGTAGATTCGGCATGTGACTGCTCGTGCTGGAACCCGGCCCACGGCTCTGCGGAGCCCCGTTCAGATCCCGACGCGCGCCGCCGACGCGGACCGCCCCGGAGCGCTGCGCACGACGCGGATCCCGCTGCTCGACGGGAGCCCCGCGGTCCCCGGTGGCTTCCCGGCCAAGGCCTTCGCCGGCGAGGTCGTGCCGTTCCGCGTGGTCGCCTTCCGGGAAGGTCACGACCTCATCGGCGTGCACGTGCGGCTGACGTCCCCGACCGGCGAGGAGAGCCTGCACCGGCTCACCGCCCTCGCGGACGGCACCGACCGCTGGGAGGCGGAGATCGCCCTCGACGCGGAGGGCGTCTGGCACTTCCACTTCGAGGCGTTCTCCGACGACTTCGCCACCTGGGCGCACGCCGCGCACGTCAAGGTCGCCGCAGGCGTCGATGTGGACGTGATGGCCGCGCTCGGCGCGGAGTTGCTGCGGCGGGCCGCGGCGGAGAAGGATCGCCCCGCGGCACAGCGCACGCGCCTGCGCGTCCGAGCCGATGAGCTCCAGGCCGGCGACGCCACCACCACTGCGGCGATGGCCGTCGACCCCGAACTCGCAACGATCTTCCGCGACCGCCCGATCGCGACCCTCCGCTCCCTCTCCGCGGAGCAGGTCCTCCGCGTCGAGCGCACCCGTGCGGGCGTGGGCGCCTGGTACGAGTTCTTCCCACGCTCCGAAGGTGCCAGACGGCTCAAGGACGGCACGGTGCGCAGCGGCACCTTCCGCACGGCGGCGAAGCGCCTGCCCGAGGTCGCCGGGATGGGCTTCGATGTGATCTACCTCGTCCCGATCCACCCCATCGGCAGCACCAATCGCAAGGGGCGCAACAACACGCTCGTCGCCGAGGCGGGAGACCCGGGCTCGCCGTACGCGATCGGCGCCACTGAAGGAGGGCACGACGCCATCCATCCCGACCTCGGCACCCCGCAGGACTTCCGCGCGTTCGTGCGCGCCGCGCGGAAGGAGGGGCTGGAGGTCGCCCTGGATCTCGCGCTGCAGGCATCCCCCGACCACCCGTGGGTCCGCGAACACCCCGAGTGGTTCACCACCCTCCCGGACGGCAGCATCGCGTACGCGGAGAACCCGCCCAAGAAGTATCAGGACATCTATCCGCTGAACTTCGACAATGACCCGGAAGGCATCGCGGCCGAGATGCTCCGGATCGTCCGGCACTGGGTGGCCGAGGGGGTGCGGATCTTCCGCGTGGACAACCCGCACACCAAGCCGCTCCAGTTCTGGGAGTGGCTGATCGCGACGGTCAACGCGACGGATCCCGACGTCATCTTCCTCGCCGAGGCCTTCACCCGGCCCGCCGTGATGCGCGCGCTCGCCGCCGTGGGCTTCCAGCAGAGCTACAGCTACTTCACCTGGCGCAACACCAAATCCGAGCTGGAGGAGTTCCTCACCTCCATCTCCCACGAGACGGCCGACTACATGCGTCCGAACCTCTTCGTGAACACCCACGACATCCTCACCGAGTACCTCCAGTTCGGCGGACGCGCGGCGTATCGCATCCGCGCCTGCATCGCCGCGACGGCAGGGCCCGTGTACGGGGTCTACGCGGGGTACGAGCTCGTCGAGAACGTGGCTCGCCCGGGTTCCGAGGAGAACATCGACAACGAGAAGTACGAGTACAAGTTCCGCGACTGGGCGGGAGCCGAGGAACGCGGGGAGTCGCTGGCCCCGCTGCTCCGGCGGCTCAACGAGATCCGTGCGGCGCATCCCGCGCTGCGCCAGCTCCGCAACCTCGAGCTGCACTGGAGCGACGACGACGCCATCCTCGTGTTCAGCAAGCATCTCGACGCCGCCTTCACCGGTACCGGGAGACCGGACACCCTCATCGTCGTCGCGAACGTCGACCCGCACTCGGTGCGCGAGACCACCGTCCACCTCGACACCACGCGCTGGGGAGTCCCCCTGGGCGAGACCTTCGAGGTGGAGGATCTCCTGACCGGCGCTGTCTGGACCTGGAGCGATCACAACTACGTCCGGCTCGACGCCTTCGCCGAGCCCGTTCACATCCTGAAGGTGAGGGAGCGCGCATGAGCCGCATCGAGGACACCCCGAACGCCGAGTGGGAGGCCGTCGCGGCCGGTCAGCATCACGACCCGCATTCCCTGCTCGGCGCGCACCCCGCCAAGGATGCCGCCGACCGTACCGTCACCGCCATCCGCGTCCGCCGACCGCTCGCCGAGAGCGTCGAGGCCGTGTTCAGCGATGGAAGCCGACTCGCCCTGTCCCACGTCGCGCACGGCCTCTGGGAGGGCACGCACCCCGGGCCGCCGCTCCCCTACCGCATCGCGACGCGCTACCGCGGCGAGGAGGAGATCGTCTCCGGCGACCCGTACCGGCATGCACCGACACTGGGCGAACTCGACCTGCACCTCATCGCCGAGGGGCGGCACGAGCGTCTGTGGGAGGCGCTGGGGGCGCATCCCCGTACGCAGGGCGACGAACAGGGCGTGTCCTTCGCGGTCTGGGCCCCCGATGCCTCGGCCGTCCGGGTCGTGGGCGATCACAACGGCTGGAACGGCGAGAGCCACGCCATGCGCTCGCTCGGCGCCAGCGGCGTCTGGGAGATCTTCATCCCCGACCTGCCCGTCGGCACCCGCTACAAGTACCAGATCCGCACCCGGAGCGGCGCCTGGATCCTCAAGGCCGACCCGATGGCGCTGGCGGCGCAGGTGCCGCCGGAGACCGCGTCGGTCGTCACCGCCTCGTCCTACGCCTGGCAGGACGGCGCGTGGATGACCCGTCGCGCCGCCACCCATGCCGTCGCGCAGCCGCTGTCGGTGTACGAGGTGCACGTCGGCTCCTGGCGCGAGGGGCTGGGCTACCGCGAGATGGCCGATCCGCTGATCGCACACGTGCAGGAAACGGGGTTCACCCACGTCGAGTTCATGCCGCTGGCCGAGCATCCGTTCGGCGGCTCGTGGGGCTACCAGGTCAGTGGATACTACGCACCGACGAGCCGGTACGGCTCCCCCGACGACCTGCGCTACCTCATCGACCGCCTGCACCAGGCCGGCATCGGCGTCATCATGGACTGGGTCCCCGGGCACTTCCCCAAGGACGCCTTCGCGCTGGCTCGCTTCGACGGCCAGCCCCTGTACGAGCACCCCGATCCTCGACGCGGCGAGCATCAGGACTGGGGCACGCTCATCTTCGACTACGGCCGGCCCGAGGTACGCGGCTTCCTCGTCGCCAACGCCCTCTACTGGCTGGACGAGTTCCACGTCGACGGCCTGCGGGTCGACGCCGTGGCGTCGATGCTCTACCTCGACTACTCGCGCCGGGAGGGCGAGTGGGAGCCGAACATCCACGGCGGACGCGAGAATCTCGAGGCGATCCGCTTCCTCCAGGAGGTCAACGCCACTGCCTACCGGCTCCACCCCGGCATCCTGATGATCGCCGAGGAGTCCACGAGCTTCCCCGGCGTCACGGCGCCGACGGATCACGCCGGCCTCGGGTTCGGTTTCAAGTGGAACATGGGCTGGATGAACGACTCGCTCCAGTACATCGGACGCGATCCGATGTACCGCGCGCACCACGAGGGCGAGATGACGTTCTCGTTCGTGTACGCGTTCGGCGAGAACTACGTCCTGCCCATCAGTCACGATGAGGTGGTGCACGGCAAGGGCAGCCTGTTGTCCAAGATGCCGGGCGACCACTGGCACAAGCTGGCGAACGTCCGTGCCTACCTCGCCTACATGTGGGGGCATCCCGGGAAGAAGCTGCTGTTCATGGGACAGGAGTTCGGTCAGCTCGCGGAGTGGTCGGAGGGTCGGGAGCTGGACTGGTGGCTCCGTGACCAGCCCTCCCACGCCCAGCTGCAGGACTTCGTCGCCGCGATGAACGGGGTGTACCGGTCGCAGGCCCCGCTCTGGGAGCGCGACAACGACGGCTCCGGGTTCACCCGCCTCGGCGCACCGAGTTGGGACCCGTCGGTCATCGCCTTCGAACGACGGGACGCGCACGGCGGGCGCCTCGTCGTCGTCAGCAACTTCGCCGGAGTGGAGCGCACCGGCTACCGTCTCGGGCTGCCCAGAGAGGGCGTGTGGCAGGAGATCCTGAACTCCGATGCCGTCGCCTACGGCGGACGGGGGTCGGGCAACCTCGGGATGGTGATCGCCGAGCCCGCGGACGCCGGCGCCCCCACGGCGTCGATCACGCTGCCCGCGCTGTCGACGCTCTGGCTCCGCCACCAGCCCGAGCCGCACGTGCCGACGGTGAACAACGGCTGACGGACGGCCGGCGACGATCGGTCTGCGCGGAGGAACGATCCCCGCGCAGGCCGATCAGAAGAGCAGCGAGGAGAGTCGGTTCCGAGCCGCGATCACGCGCGGGTCGCTGGCGCCGATGAGGCCGAAGAGCTCGACGAGACGCTCCCGGACGGGAGTGCGCTGGTCGGACGGCAGCTGAGCGAACAGGTCGAGGAGCCGGCCGAAGGCGTCGTCGACATGTCCACCGGCGAGGTCGAGGTCCGCGACGTCGAACTGGGCCTGCACGTCCAGCGGAGCCGCTGCGGCCGCGGCTCGGGCGGTCTGGAGGTCGAGTCCCTGCACACGGTCGAGCAGGCGGACCTGGCCCAGCCCGGCGATGGCGTCCTCGTCGCGCGGGTTCTCCGCGAGTGCCTTCTCATAGGCGGTGATGGCCGCACGGTAGTCGCCGCGCTCGATGGCGGCGAACGCCTCCGCGTGCAGCGGCGGCAGCTCGGGCTCAGCAGCGGCTTCGGCTTCCCCGGTCTCGGCGTCGCCGACGGGGAGCGTTCCCGAGACGCCGTTCTGCGCCGCCACCTGGAGCAGCTGCGCGAAGACCTCACGCACCTGCTGCTCCGGTACGGCGCCCGTGAACATCGGCACCGGCTGGCCGGCGATGAGGGCGACGACCATCGGGATGGACTGCGCGCGGAAGCTCTGCGCGAGCTGCGGGTTCGCATCGACGTCGACCTTCGCCAGGAGTACGCGGCCGCCGAGCTCCCGAGTGACCTTCTCTATGATCGGGCTCAGCTGCTTGCACGGCCCGCACCACTCGGCCCACAGGTCGACGACCACCGGCACGGTGCGCGACAGCTCCAGGACCTGACCGAAGTTCTCGTCGGTCGCGTCGACGACGACGTCAGCCACCGGTGCGGTCGCGGGGGCCGCTGCACCACCCGCCGGCGGAGACGGACGGTTGCGCAGGCTGGACAGATCGACGGCGCCACGCAGGGCCGCGGGAGACATCTCACTCACTTGATCACCTTCACGGACACGAGATCCTGACGGGACGCCAGGAGACGGATCGGTTCGCTCGACCCCTGGGACGGGACGGCGAAGAACAGCTGGAACTCATAGGTCGTCTGGGCGCCCTTCGCGGACTCGTTGGCCCCGGTGAGCGCCTTGGCCTCCTTGTTGTCTCCGAAGCGGATGACGACATCGGAGGACGTGGGCGTGATGGTCTCGACATCGAGGACGGAGACGGCGACGATGGCGCCGCTGTCCAGCGTCGTCATCGAGACGGGCTCCGCCGTCGTCGGCTTCATGTCGAACGCGGCCTTGGAGGTCTTCGCAGCCCCGGCGTCGGCGAGTCCCTTCACCAGGCTCTGTCGGCTGTCCCTGATCGATGTGGCCAGGTTCAGCGCCAGATCGTCGAACTGCCCGTAGGAGGCGCTCTTCTCACCGTTGTCGACGACGTCGGCGAAAGCCGCGGCGACCTCGTTCGGCGGCACCGACAGGAAGGCCGAATCCGCCGGGACCAGCGAGGTCCCCAGCCAGCTGGCCGCCACCTCGGGGAACGCCGCGTCCGCCGACATCTCCGCCATGTTCGTGACCTTGTAGTTGGACCAGGGGTCCGCCTGCGTCATGGTCAGCACCACCGGCGGCACGGTGTCGTCGCCGGTGCTCTTCGAGAGCATGAGGACGGTGCGTGGCCAGCGGTCCGTCGCCTCGGGGAGGACCACCTCGACGTCGTCCGTCGGGATCGCGGCGGGCGCGGCCCGATCCGGCAGCTTCGCGCGCAGGGCGTAGTCGGTGGTCCTCGTCGTGAGAGGTGCGCCATCGAGACGGGTGGCCGCGAGGTCCAGATCCTTCGCCTCATCGGCCTGCACCAGAGTCTCGGAGACCTCCCGGAGGATCCGCTCGGCCTGCGTCTCGGTGACCGCCGGCGGCTTCTGGTTCTCGGGGGCGATCACGGTCGGGGTCGGAGACGGCGATGCGGAGGGTGCCCCGAACTCCGGCCAGGACTCCGCCGTGCAGCCGGAGGCCAGCAGGGCGGTCAGGCCGAGGGCGGGGAGGGCGAGCAGGCGCCGACGACGCCTCGGGCGCTCAGCGCGCATCGTGCTTTTCCCGTCCTGCTCCTTCTCGTCGACGATCTCCGCGTCCTCCACGTCGTCCTTCCTCGCCGGTGTCGGCGCCTGCTCGCCGTCCGCGGCCTCCAGGGCCTCGCGCTCGGACGGCGGAAGGGCCGCCACGTCGATCGGCTGCGTCGTGGGAAGCGGCCCGGGCCCCTTCCGGCGCGGGCCGCGGCCACGGCGCTGGTGACGGATCGCGAGCACGTACAGGACCAGGCCCACGAGGAGCACCAACCCGCCTGCCGCCATGAGCGGGCCCGCCAGCGGCGTCCGCGTGTCCAGCGGCCAGGAGACCACGATGTCGTTCGGCGCTTCCTTGGTGCCGTCGTAGGCGATCAGCACGCTGGTCCCTTCCGGGAGCTGCATCTTGTCAGTGGCGAGGAAGTTCTCCTCGCTGAAGGAGTCGAGCCACAGATCGGAGCCGGCAGGGTTCCGGCCCGCGGGCGCCTCGGCGTCCTCCTCCGGCGCCGGGGTCGCGGTCGTCTCGGGCGCCGGCGTCTCGGCGGACCCCTCGTCGTCCGCTGCGGCGACATGCTCGACGACGAGCTCGTCCTCGTCCCCGACGGTCACGTGGTTGTACTCGGAGTCGGAGAGCCAGGCCTCCATGTCGGCCGTGCGCCCGTAGCTGGTGAAGATCTCCCCTTCGCCGCGGATGAGCAGCTTCTGCGCGCCGGCGTTGATCCGCAGGACGTCGCCGTCCAGGAGAACGAAGGGCGCGGGCTCCTCGATGTCGACACGGGCCTCCTCGGACGAAGGGCCGACGAAGATGGTGCGTTGGGCGATCCCCGCACCGATCAGCACGGCAGCCAGCACGAAGGCCACCACGGCCCATACGAAACGCACGAATAGTCTCCTCACGCATCGCGGCTTCCCGCCCACGACGCCACACTCGACATTTCAGACTAGCGAACACACCTGTGTGTTGACCACGAGGGCCCTCCCTCGTCCGTCGCCCGGCACGTCGGCGGCGCGTCGAGCCGCGGCATGGGTAGCCTTGCTGCAGCCGTACCGAGGAGTCTGCATGAAGATCCACAACCCGTTCCGCACCGCCCTCGTGGCGACACTCGGCGTGGGGCTCGGGATCGTCCTGATCAGCAGCGTCCAGACGCTGTCGACCGTGCTGCTCTACATCGGCACCGCCCTCTTCCTCAGCCTCGGCCTCGACCCTCTCGTCACGTTCCTCGAGCGTCGACGCCTGCCCCGCTGGCTCGCGGTCCTCGTGACGATCGTCGCCGTGCTGGCCGTCTTCGTCGGGATCATCCTCATCGTGCTGCCCGTGCTGGTCGACCAGATCTCGCAGCTCATCGCCCAGATCACGGCGATCGTGCAGCGCGGAACCGCGATCGAGGATCTGAGGAGCTGGATCCAGGAGACATTCCCGAACCTCCTCGTCGACGACGTCTTCGCGTATGTGGAGGACTGGCTGACGACCAATCTCGCGGAGATCGGCGGGTCTATCGGTCAGGGCGTGCTGATCGCCAGCGGCGCCGTGCTCAGCGGCGTGTTCGGCGCCTTCATCGTCCTCATCCTGACCATCTATCTCACGGCCTCGACACCGTCGCTCAAGCGCGCGGTGTACCAGCTCGTCCCGGCGTCCAAGCGGGATCGCTTCATCGATCTCTCCGAGCAGATCACCGACTCGGTCGGCTACTACGTCATGGGCCAGGTCAGCCAGGGCGTCATCAACGGCGTCCTCAGCGCGATCTACCTGACGATCATCGACGCGCCGTTCCCCGCCGTTCTCGCGGTCGTCGCGTTCTTCTTCTCGCTCATCCCGCTGGTGGGCACCCTGACCGGCTCGACGATCATCGTCCTCGTCTGCCTCATCCCGGGCCTCGGCTCCCCCGGCACGGCTCTCGCGGCGGCGATCTACTACCTGATCTACATGCAGATCGAGGCGTACGTCATCTCGCCGCGCATCATGAGCCGCGCCGTCTCCGTGCCCGGCGCCGTCGTCGTGGTGGCAGCCCTCGCGGGAGGAAGCCTGCTGGGCCTGCTCGGGGCGCTCATCGCGATCCCCGTGGCGGCCAGCATCCTGATCCTCTACCGGCAGGTGCTCATCCCGCGCATGAACGAGCGGTGACCGGGGCGGGCCTCGCCGTCAGTCCGCTGCCGGCCAGTGGGTCGGCAGCGGCAGCGCCGACGGATTGACGGCGGCGACGATCTCGGTGAGCACCCGGCGCGTCTGCGTCTCCCCCACCCACAGGTGCTTGCCCCCTTCGACGGCGATCAGCTGCGCCTGCGGGATCGTCGCGAAGCGCTCCCGCGCTTCCGCCGGGCGCAGGTAGTCGTCGAACTCGGGCACGAGAATGACCACGCGGTGGCCGGTCTCCCCCCAGGCGGCGACCTCCTCCGCCGTCGCGCGGTGCAGCGGCGGCGAGAGGAGGATGATGCCCTCGATGTCGTGGTCGGCACCGTACTTGAGGGCGAGTTCCGTCCCGAACGACCACCCGACGAGCCAGGGGCGCGGCAGCGCGCGGTCGCGGACGACGTCCATGGCGGCCGCGACGTCGAACTGCTCTGCAGCGCCGCCGTCGAACGTCCCCTCACTGGTGCCGCGCGGCGAGGTGGTGCCACGGGTGTTGAACCGCAGCACCGCGAGATCGGCCAGGGCGGGAAGACGCGCGGACGCCTTGCGGATGATGTGCGAATCCATGAAGCCACCGGCGGTCGGCAACGGGTGCAGCGTGACCAGCGTCGCCACCGGGACTGCGGCTTCCGGCGTCGCGAGCTCGCCGACAAGTGTCAGGCCGTCCGCGGTGTGCAGTTCGATGTCCTCGCGGCGCGCCGGGAGCTCCAGCGGTCCCCGGATCTCCATGGTCATGCGATCCTCCAACAGTGGTTGTGCCAGTGTCTGCGGTCAGCAAGGGCTGCGGCATCGCCGAGCACGCCGTCGGCGCGCCAGGCCACGAGATGGGCGGTACCCGGTTCGACGGATTGTCCGCAGCCCGGGCAGATGTACGCCTTCTGCGCCTGGAGCGCGGAGACGGGCTGCACCGTCCACTCCACGCCTCGGCGGACCTCGGTGCGCTTCCAGCCGGCGAGGAGACGGTCGAACGAGTCCTCGCCCTCAGGGCGCGCGGAAGGACGTCGGCGTGAGCGGGGCATGGTGCCGGCTCACCACCAGTGGTTGGTGACCCAGAAGTTGTACGCGCCGGCCCAGCTGCCGTAGCGACCCGTGGCGTATCCGGTCGCCCAGCGGAGGTTGTCGACCGGGTTGTAGCCGTTCCCTGGCACCTTGCTGCAGGGCAGGGCCTGGACGAGGCCGCAGGCACCGGAGGAGGAGTTCGTCGCGTTGGGGTTCCAGCCGCTCTCCCGCGAGACGATGTAGTCGACGTACTGCCAGTCGCCCTGCGCGATCCCGGCGGCCGCCATCCACTCCGCAGGTGCGCCTCCGCCGCTGTACGGCGGGAGTCCGCCGCCCCCGGACGACCCGCCCTGCGAGCCCTCGGACGACGACGAGGAGGTGGTCACCGGGGCCGGCTTCGGCTTGGGCTTCGGCTTGGGTTTGACGTAGACGTCGAAGGAGCCGCGCTCGACGGGAGTGATCGCCGCGCCCTCCACCGTGACCGTGAGGTTCTGGGTGTCCGCCAGGGCCACCGCATACACGGAGTCCGGGGCCTCCGTGGCGATGGGCTGAGCGAGCGCGACGCCGGTGGGCGCGACCATCGCGGCCGCGAATGCGACGACCGCGAGCGAGCTGAAGACGCCCACGACACCGCGGCGGCGCGACCAGCGGCGCGTGCCGCGGGAGGCTGATGCAGCCGTGGCTGCGGGTACCAGCACGGCGTCGCTTCGTTCGGGAATCATGTCGTTTCGGGAGTTCACGATGGAGGACAGTTTACGCATACCTGCCTGAAGAGGCCATCAGACGGCTCAGCGGACCGCCAGGATCACGTCGATGGTGGCGTCCAGGAGCGCGTCGACCTGCTCCTCGCGGTAGCCGCCACGCTGCATGCGGAACGCTGCGGACCGCAGCTGCTCAGCGGACAGCGCGTCGCCGTCCCGCAGGTAGCGGACGATCCGGGAGGTGACGTGGTCGACCTCGTCGACGCGGTACCCGAACGTGAGGAAGCCGGTACGGGCGAACCGGTGGCGACGCGGACGCGCCAGGTGGTCCAGGATGACCTGCGCGTCGGCTCTGGCCTGCTCCACCCAGGCGCCCGCTCCGAGAGACCGCACGGCGCGTTCCCGCTCTCGGGCGGCGAACGCGTCCTCGACCCGTCCGAGGGCCGCGTCGACGTCAGCCACCACGTACCCCTCCTTGACGAGGGGGAAGGAGACGGTGCGGACGTCATCGGCCGTGAGATCGTCCGCGCCGCTCTCGAACGCCCGCCGCGCCGAGGCGAGGAATCCGTCCACCGCGGCACGGTGGTACCCCTTCGAGCGTCCGGTCGTGAGCGCGAAGGCCGGCGTGGCCGCGCGTTGCGTGGCGACCTCGCGGCGGTCGTCGTTCATCACAGCACCACTGTCGTTCATCACAGCACCAACCAGGGAGAGAGGAGGAAGTACAGGCAGAGGGCCGGGACGGTCGACGGCAGGATGCTGTCCAGCCGATCGAGGAGCCCACCGTGCCCGGGGAGCCAGGAGCTCATGTCCTTGATCCCGAGATCCCGCTTCAGCATCGACTCGCCGAGGTCTCCGAGCGTGGCAGACAGCAGGATCGCGGCCCCGAAGATCACACCGCCCCACCAGGGCAGGTCGAGCAGGAACATCGCCAGGAGGACGCCCGCCGCGAGCGACGCCACCACCGCACCGCCGAAGCCCTCCCAGGTCTTCTTGGGGCTGATCCGCGGCGCCATCGGGTGTCGCCCGAACGCGAGCCCCGCGGCGTAAGCGCCGGTGTCGGCCGCCACGGCGATCGCGATGAAGCTGAGCACCCACCACTGCCCGCCCTCCTGCTCGAGCAGGATGAGGGCCACGCCCGCGAGGAACGGCACGTACACCTGCACGAACCCGCCGATCACGGCGTCGGTGAGCACATCGCCGTACGTGCGCCCATCCTTCGCGACCATCTGGGCGAGCAGCCGCCAGACGATGACGAACGCCACGGAGACGAACAGCATGACCCAGCTCAGCCAGGGCTCCGCGAAGTACGCGGAGAGCACGAGGAAGGTCGCCGCTATCAACTGCGGGATCACGTCGACGCGACGCCCGGCGGCGCGCAGCGCGCGCGAGAGCTCGTAGACGCCAAGGAGGGCCGCGGCCAGCGCGAACGGGACGAACAGCGCCTTGACGAAGAGCAGCGAGCCGAGGAGCGCCGCACCGAAGGCGAGGCCGATCAGGATCGCGAGGACGAGGTCACGACCGGTGCGCTGTTTGATGCGTTCGTTCGCCTGATCGAGTTGATCCCGCGCATGCGACACGTGCGTGCCGAACTCATCCCGCGCCTGGCGCCACTGCTCACGGATCGCATTGTGATCCGCGGTGTCCAGGCGGTCTGCGGTCACCGGAGCTGCACCCGGCGTCGCCGGAAGCGGCGGTCGCGGGGGCACGCGGTCGGCGTCGAAGGCAGGGAAGGCCGCGTCGCCGAGCGGCACGCCGTCCGTACCGGCCTCCGGTCGCTCCACCGGAGCGCCCTCGTCGGTGCCTCGCGATTCGTCGGACATGCGGACTACACCTCGAGGAGTTCGGCCTCTTTGCGCTTCAGCGCGTCGTCGATGAGGTCGACGTGCTGCCGGGTCAGCGCGTCCAGTTCCTTCTCACCGCGGGCGATCTCATCCTCGCCGAGCTCGCTCTTCAGGCCGTCGAGCTCGTCCTTCGCCTTCCGGCGGATGCCGCGGACGTGGACCTTGGCGTCCTCCGCCTTCGACTTGACGAGCTTGACATACTCCTTGCGGCGCTCCGCCGTGAGCTCCGGCATCGTGACGCGCACGAGGTTGCCGTCGTTCGTCGGGTTGGCGCCGAGGTTCGGCATGTCGCGGATGGCCTGCTCGATCGCCTTCAGCGCCGACTTGTCGTACGGCGTGATGATGAGCGTGCGCGCCTCCTGGTTCGCGAGCGACGCGAGCTGCGCGAGGGGCGTGGGCGTGCCGTAGTAGTCGACCAGGACCTTCTGGAAGAGCTGCGGGTTCGCACGGCCCGTGCGCACCGTGGAGAAGTCCTCCTTGGCAGCCTCGACAGCCCGGGACATGCGGGTGGTGGTTTCAGCGAGGACGTCCGCGATCACGGGTGGCTCCTATCGTCGGGGTGTTCTGGAAATTCTATCGGGAGCGGGCTCCCGTCCCGTGCAGGCGCTCAGGCGGTGACGAGCGTGCCGATGGGCTCACCCAGGAGAGCGCGGGTGACGTTGCCCGCCGGCTCCATGCCGAAGACGCGCATGTCCATGTTGTTGTCCATGCACAGGCTGAACGCCGTCGAGTCGACGACCTTGAGGCCCTGCTGGAGCGCATCGCGGTAGGTCACGCGCTCGATGCGCTCGGCGTCGGCGTGCTTGTTCGGGTCGGCGGTGTAGATCGCGTCGACGCCGTTCTTGGCGACGAGGACCTCCTGCGCGCCGATCTCCAGCGCGCGCTGCGCGGCGACCGTGTCGGTGGAGAAGTACGGCAGGCCCGCACCGGCACCGAAGATGACCACGCGGCCCTTCTCCATGTGCCGCTCCGCGCGACGCGGGATGTAGGGCTCGGCGACCTGGGTCATCGAGATCGCCGACTGCACACGCGTCGCGGCACCGGCCTGCTCCAGGAAGTCCTGCAGCGCGAGGGCGTTCATCACGGTGCCGAGCATGCCCATGTAGTCGGCCCGCCCCCGGTCCATGCCCCGCTGGCTGAGTTCGGCCCCGCGGAAGAAGTTGCCGCCGCCGACAACGACCGCCACCTCGACCCGGTCGACCGCAGCGGCGATCTCGCGTGCCATCTGGCTGACCACGTCGGGGTTGACGCCGAGCTGACCGGCGCCGAACGCCTCTCCGGAGAGCTTGAGGAGGACGCGACGGCGTCCGGTGCGTTCAGTCATGGGGGATGTCCTCTCGTCCCGATTCAAGATAGTGCCTGGTGGGCATGAAGAAGGGGTTCGGATCGAGCGATCCGAACCCCTTCGACAGTGCTACGCGCCGACCTTGAAGCGCGCGAAGTCCGTCACGGTGATACCGGCGTCCTTCGCCACCTGGGCGACGGAGAGCTTGTTGTCCTTCGCGTAGTCCTGCTCGAGCAGGGCGACCTGCTTGATGAACGCGGAGACACGGCCCTCGACGATCTTCGGCAGAGCGGCCTCGGGCTTGCCCT
This sequence comes from Microbacterium meiriae, assembly GCF_032364335.1. NCBI lineage: Bacteria > Bacillati > Actinomycetota > Actinomycetes > Micrococcales > Microbacteriaceae > Microbacterium > Microbacterium meiriae. Next base: position 1,685,885 of record NZ_CP133984.1, on the reverse strand, counting down.
CGTTGCGGGAGATCTCGGTGACGATCTCGCGCTCCTTCTCGACCGCATCCGCCGGCACGTCCTCGCGGGACAGGTACGACGGGTTGGCGAACGAGATGTGCTGGGCGATGCTGCGCGCAGTCTCGGCGTCGTCACCCGTGTAGGCGACGACGACACCGATCTGCGGCGGCAGGTCCTTGCTCGTGCGGTGCAGGTAGACCTCGACGCTGTCACCGGTGACGGTGCGCACGCGACGGAGCTCGACCTTCTCGCCGATGATGGCGGCCTCTTCCGAGATGAGCTGCTCGACGGTCTTGTCGCCCGCTGGAGCGGCCAGAGCGGCCTCGACCGAGTCGGCCTTCACGGCGGCGACGGCGTCGGCGACCTTGTCGGCCAGCGCGATGAAGCGCTCGTTCTTCGCGACGAAGTCGGTCTCGCAGGCGAGCTCGACGAGCGTCACGGCGCCGTCCTGCTCGCGAGCGACGACGAGGCCCTCGCTGGTCGAACGGTCGGCGCGCTTGGCGTTGCCCTTCGCACCCTTCAGGCGCAGGATCTCGGTGGCCTTCTCGACGTCGCCGTCGGCCTCCTCGAGTGCCTTCTTGGTGTCGACCATTCCCGTGCCGAGCTGCTCACGCAGCGCCTTGAGGTCGGCGATGGTGAAGTTGGCCATGTGTGGTGGCTCCTTGCTTCGTTGTGTGGGTGTACGAGGGATTACTTGGCGTCTGCGGCCTCGGCGGCGGCGACCTCGGCGGTCTCCTCACCGGAAGCGGCGGCGATCGCCTCGTCGTGCGCCTCGGCACCGGCCTCGTCGGCGGCGGTGGCGTCGGCGGCAGGGGTCTCGACGACAGCGGCCTCGTCGTCGGCGGTAACGACCTCGGCGGCGTCAGCGGACTCCTGGACGGGAGCCTCGAGGAGCTCCTTCTCCCACTCGGCCAGCGGCTCGGCGTCACCCGACTCCGGGTTGTGCTTCTGCTGCAGGCCCTCGGCGGCGGCGTCGGCGATGATGCGCGTCAGCAGCGACACCGAACGGATGGCGTCGTCGTTGCCGGGGATCGGGTACTGGAAGTCGTCCGGGTCGGCGTTGGTGTCGAGGATGCCGATCACCGGGATGCCGAGCTTCTTGGCCTCGTCGATGGCGAGGTGCTCACGCTTGGCGTCGACCACCCAGAGGGCGGACGGCGTCTTGGTGAGGTTACGGATACCGCCGAGCGACTTGTGGAGCTTGTCCAGCTCGCGCTTCTTGAGCAGCAGCTCCTTCTTCGTGAAGCCGGAGGCGGAGGGGTTCTCGTAGTCGAGCTCCTCGAGCTCCTTCATGCGGGCGAGACGCTTCGCGATGGTGGAGAAGTTGGTGAGGAGGCCGCCGAGCCAGCGCTGGTTCACGTAGGGCTGGCCGACGCGCGTGGCCTGCTCCGCGAGGATCTCCTGCGCCTGCTTCTTGGTGCCGACGAAGAGGATCGTGCCGCCGTGCGCCACGGTCTCCTTGACGAAGTCGTACGCCTTGTCGATGTAGCCGAGCGACTGCTGGAGGTCGATGATGTGGATGCCGCTGCGCTCGGTGAGGATGAAGCGCTTCACCTTCGGGTTCCACCGACGGGTCTGGTGTCCGAAGTGCACGCCGCTGTCGAGCAGCTGGCGGATGGTGACCACAGCCATGGTCGTCTCCTGATTCTGGCGCGGAGCGCCGTTGAGGTTGTCATGCCGACCGGACGGTCGGACATCCTGGTGCCCGGCTCACGCCCACCCGTTCGGAGAACGGGACCTGCGGGAGTGGATGCCACGACGGAGTCGCTCTGGGCACGCGTAGTCACCCCGAGATCGAGGTGCTCGTCCAGCATACAGGATCATGCGCCGCCGGCTCGTCCTGCACAGGAGCGCAATCCTCGCCCTTCTCCCCCGCTACAGGGTTCTTCCCCCGGGCGTCCGGTCCGCGCGATCGCCCCCGGCGCACACTCACCGCATGACTTCTCCCTCCGGTTCCCCTCACCTTGTCCGTTCACACTCGTCTCGTGCCGCTCGCGTCGCGATCACGGCGGCGCTCGCCTGTCTCGTGCTTCTGGGCGGCGGCGGCGCCCCACTCGCCGCCCCTGCGTCCGTACACACGGCGACGGCATCCCGCTCCGGCCCGTCCCCGGCCGACAGTTCCGCCTCGGAGGGTGCATGGCGATGGCCCGTCGACGGTGGCCGCCATGTGAGCGCCGCGTATCGCGCACCGGCGCACGCCTACGGTCCCGGACACCGGGGCATGGACGTCACCGCCGCCGTCGGTACCGCTGTCGGCGCTCCGGCGGACGGAGTGGTCGCGTTCCAGGGCGTGGTCGTCGATCGTCCCGTGCTGACCATCCGACACGCAGACGGCCTGGTGAGCTCGTTCGAGCCGCTGGAGTCGTCGCTCCGGGCGGGCGACACGGTCAGCCGGGGTCAGGAGATCGGTCGGGTTTCCACAGGTGGGCACACGGCTCCTGGCGCGCTGCATGTCGGTGTGCGGCGCGATGGGGAGTACATCAACCCGATGCTGCTGTTCGGCGCCGTCCTGCGGGCCCGTCTCCTGCCCTGCTGCGGGACCTGATCTCCAACCGAGCGGCAGCCGCTCAGGCGCGAGGATGCGCCAGCCGGTACGTCGTCGTCAGCCGCTCCGCCGAGACATGCGTATAGATCTGCGTCGTGCCGAGGCTCGCGTGCCCCAGGATCTCCTGCACGGCGCGCAGGTCGGCGCCGCCGTCGAGCAGATGCGTCGCCGCCGTGTGGCGGAGGGCGTGCGGCCCGACGGTCTCCGCGCCGACGACGGGTGCGAGCGCACGGGCGACCACCTCGTAGACCGTCCGCGGTCCCAGCCGGGCGCCGCGGCTCCCGAGGAAGACGGCAGGCGATGCACCCGCAGCCCTGCTGAGGAGAGCCGGGCGAGCGCGGCGCAGGTACGCACCGAGCGCATCCCTGGCCGGGGCACCGAATGGCACGACGCGCTCCTTGTCGCCCTTGCCCCGCACAAGAGCCGTCCCGCGGTCGAGATCGAGGTCGTCGATGTCGAGACCGCAGAGCTCAGAGACGCGGACCGCGGCGCCGTAGAGAAGCTCCAGGACGGCGTGGTCACGGAGGGCGACGGGCTCGCCCGAGGATGCGGCCTGCCGATGGCGTTCCAACAGCTCGGACATCGCGTCCTTCGAAGCCACGGTCGGCAGCGTCTTGGCCCGTTTCGGCGCCACGAGCCGAAGACTCGGGTCGATGGGGATGATGTCCTGCTCGCGCGCCCAGCCGAAGAACGCTCGCGCGGTGGCCGCACGTCGGGCCAGCGTCGCTCGCGCGTCGCCGCGCTGGGTCGCCTGCCACAGCCATTCGCGCAGCATCTCCAGGTCGATCCGGTCCACCGGACCGCCCGCCACGCTCGCCCCGAGGTCCCGCAGGTCGGAGCGATACGCCTTCACGGTCGCGGGCGACAGCCGGCGCACCTTCTCCAGGTGGTCGGCGAACGCCTCGACAGCGACCGCGAAGTCCATACCTCCACCCTGGCCCTCCCCCGCCCCCCGAGCCGGGCGCCCCGCCGCGAGCCGTCCTATGACGTCCGTGCCGCGCCGATCCCGCGCCAGCCGTCCCCGTCCCGCCGCGCAAGGCCGTCGAGATCGAGGAGGCCGAGCAGTGCCCTGGTCCGCTCGACGGTGAGATCCGCGCGCTGCGCGAGCTCCGCCTCCGTCCGAGCGGTCCGGGTGCTCAGGGCACGGAGGAGCAGGACCCGCCCCTCCTCCGTGGCATCGTGTGCGTGCGGCGACCGCGCGTCGGTCGGGAGCATCTCTGCCACCTCCGCCGCGGAGGTGACGCACACCGCGTCGTACTCGCGGAGCAACCGATGACAGCCGGCCGACGAGGCGGAGGTGACGGGACCGGGCACCGCGCCGAGTGGCCTGCCGAGCGTTGCCGCGTGCCCCGCCGTGTTGAGGGAGCCACTGCGCCACCCGGCCTCGACGACCACCGTCGCCTGCCCCAGTGCCGCGATCAGTCGGTTGCGGGCGAGGAAGCGCCACCGGGTCGGCGCCGTCCCGCAGGGCACCTCGCTGACCACGACCCCGTCGACCGCGATCCGCGTGAGAAGGTTGCGGTGCCCGGCGGGGTACGGGCGGTCCACGCCTCCGGCGAGAACCGCGATCGTCCCCCCACCGACAGTCAACGCGGCGCGGTGGGCTGCCCCGTCGATGCCGTACGCGCCGCCCGACACGACAGCCGTCCCCGCGGCGGCCAGATCGCCGGAGAGGTCGGCGGCGACGCGCTCCCCGTAGGCGGTGGCCGCCCTGGCGCCCACGATGGCGACGCGTGCCGCGCTGGTCAGGAGCTCCGGGCGCCCGCGCGCCCACAGCACCACCGGACCCTCCGTATCCAGATCGTCGACGGCGAGCGGCCAGTCGGGATCTCCCGGAAGGAGCAGATGGGCGCCCGTCGTCTGCGCCCGCCGGAGGGCATCGATCACAGCCGCCGGATCGGCACGCTGTCGCCACCGCACCCGCGCCTCGTCGAGCGCCCGTCGTGCGCCCGCGGCGCGGACCATCGGCCATGACCGTCCCCGCGCGTCGAGAGCGAAACGCATGCCGTCGGCCGGTCCGAACTCGCGCACGAGGGTCGCGGCGACGGCGTCCCCGGGATCGGCGAAGACGGACCAGGCGACACGTGCGAGCGCCTCCGCCACGTCGTCGGTGCCGCGCAGTCTCCGAGCGGCGTCGATCGCATCCTGCTGAGAGACGAGTTCGTCGATCACCGCGCCACCCCCGTCCGCAGAAGGAGCGCGCGGCCGATCTCGTCCGTTCCGGGGAGGTCGAGTCCGGCGAGGTCGGCCATGGTCCAGGCCACCCGGAGGACGCGGTCGTATCCGCGGAGCGTCAACGCCCCTCGTTCCAGTGCCCGATCGAGACCGGCCCGCGCGTCTGGCGGGAGGCGGAATCCGCCGTGCCGGAGCAGGGTCCCGGGAACCTCCGCATTGCGTCGCCAGGGCGTGCCACGCCATCGCCGCTCCGCTCGAGCGCGCGCCTCGCCGACGCGGCGCCGGGCCTCGACGGTGGTCACCCCGGAGCGCTCCCCCGCGAGCGAGCGTGAGGCGGCGACGCGCGAGACCGGCAGATCGATGTCGAGACGATCGCGTAGTGGCCCGGAGAGGCGGGTCGCGTAGCGTCGCAGCGCCTGCGGTGGGCAGATGCAGTCGCCGTCACGCACCCCCCGGTTCCCGCACGGACACGGGTTCATCGCCAGGAGCAGCTGGAACCGCGCCGGGAACCGCACGACGAAGCCGGATCGATGCACGTCGACGAAGCCGGTCTCGAGTGGCTGACGGAGCGCGTCCAAGGCCACCCGGGGGAACTCGGCCGCTTCGTCGAGGAAGAGCACGCCCCGATGAGCCCGTGCGACCGCGCCGGGGCGCGCCGTCCGCGACCCGCCTCCGACCATCGCCGCCACCGAGGCGCTGTGGTGCGGAGCGACCAGCGGAGGCTGGTGGTCGAGCCCGGTCACGGCCTCGCCGCAGAGGGAGCGCACGGAAGCGACCTCGATGGCCTCCTGCTCGGTCAGCGGCGGCATGATCCCGGGAAGTCGCGCGGCGAGCATCGTCTTGCCTGCTCCCGGCGGACCGCTCAGGAGCATGTTGTGGCCGCCCGCGGCTGCGACGATGAGGGCCTCGACGGCTTCCTCCTGCCCGAGGACATCGCTCAAGTCGCGGTCGTCCGGCCCTTCCTCCGGCGGTTGCGGTCCCGGGACCGGCTCGACATCCGGCACCTCCACCTCGGCCCCGTGCCAGACTGCCACCTCGGCGAGCGACGCGGCGGCACGCACCTCGACGCCGGCGACGAGACCGGCTTCCGTCGCGTTGCCGTGCGGCACGATCACGCGCTCGAAGCCGGCGCGTGCAGCGGCGAAGACCGCGGGAAGCACACCGGGGACGGGCCGCAGACGGCCATCCAGCCCGACCTCCCCCAGGTGCACCGTCTGCCGCACGGCACGACGAGCGAGCATGTCGCTCGCGGCGAGGGAGGCGACCGCGATCGCGAGGTCGAAGGCGGACCCGTGCTTGGGCAGACTCGCTGGCGAGAGGTTCACCGTCAGACGCCGCCGGGGCAGCGAGAGCCCGGAGTTCACGCAGGCGTTGTGCACGCGCTGCACCGCCTCGCCCAGAGACTTGTCGGGGAGGCCGATGATGCGGAACTCCGGCGTCTGCGGCGAGAGGTCGGCCTCGACCTCGACGACATGCCCCTCCGCCCCGGTGAGGGCCACCGACCACGTCCGAGCGGTGCTCACGCGATGTCCTCGAGGTGCTCGATGGACGCGGTCTCCGGAACCGCCCCCACGATGCCGACCGCCTCCACCCGCAGCACCCGTCCCCGTGCCAGATCCGGATGCGCAGCCCGCCACGCATAGGCGAGCTGCCACAGCCGCCGGCGCTTCCGGTCGTCGATGGCGTCGAACGGGTGCCCGAAGGCCGCAGACCGCCGCGTCTTCACCTCGACCACGGAGAGGTGCCGACCGATGACGGCGACGATGTCCAGCTCCCCCTGTGGACACCGCCAGTTTCGATCGACGATGCGATACCCGCGCTTCGTCAGGTAGTCCGCTGCCTGCTGTTCCCCGGCTCGCCCGAGGTCGTCTTTCGCTGCCATCCCCACAGGATTCCCGGGGCCACCCCGTGACCTTCGCGGTCCGGAGCAGACAGCCCGGCCGCTGTGGAAACAATGGAGAACGTCACCGTTGTGCAGGAACGGCGGCTGGAGTCACTCCCCGTCGAGCGAGAGCTCCTGCGGTAGTTCGAACTCGCGGCGTTGCAGCTCCTCAACGTTCACGTCCTTGAACGTGAGCACCCGGACGGCCTTCACGAACCGGTCCGCACGGTAGATGTCCCACACCCACACATCGCTCATGGAGATCTCGAAGTAGAAGTCGTGCTCGGTGTCCCGGCGCACGACGTTGACCTCGTTGGCCAGGTAGAAGCGACGCTCGGTCTCCACGACGTACTGGAACTGAGAGACGACGTCGCGGTACTCGCGGAACAGCGCGAGCTCGAGCTCACGGTCGTAGTCGTCGAAGGCTTCCTCATCCATGATGAGTCCATCCTATGGTCGGCGGGCGCCGGTCGCGGCATCCCGGCCGCGACCGCTCAGAAGAGCGTCGGTGCGTCGGCGATCGCCCACGACGAACGGTGGAACGGTGAGAGGCCGAACGACCGGATGGCCTCCCGGTGCTCCGGACTCGCGTACCCCTTGTTGCGGTCCCACTGGTAATCGCGATGATCCTCGTGGAGCTCGGCCATGTACCCGTCCCTGGCGACCTTCGCGATCACCGAGGCCGCGGAGACGGAGGCGCAGTCGCGATCGGCCTTGACGACCGGCCGGACGTTCAAGGGCCCAGGGTGCACGCGCGAGACGTAGTCGTGGTTGCCGTCGAGGAGGACCAGAGCGTTCTCGACCGTGGCACCCTGCGCCACCACCGCCAGCACGGCGCGGGAGGCGGCAAGGCCCAGCGCCCGCATGATCCCGACCTCGTCGACCTCCGCGGCGGTCGCCCAGCCGACGCCCGAGGCCTGCACCCACGCAGCCGCGCGGGCGGCGACGTCGGGGCGCCGGCGCTCGGGGACGAGCTTCGAGTCGCGCAGCCCCTCCGGCACGCGGCGACGAGCCCCCTTGGCGTCCATCACCGCCGCCCCGACGGCCACCGGCCCGGCCAGCGCCCCGCGACCGACCTCGTCGAGGGCGATGATCAGGTCGCACTCCCCCAGGAGCTTCCGCTCCAGGGTCAGTCGAGGCGTGATGACAGTCATTCGGGGTCCGGCACTCCGTTGAAGATCTCGTGGTGGCCGTCGATCGGTCCGAAGCGGTCGAGCGGCCAGGTCGTCAGGAACGCCTTGCCCACGATGTTGGACACCGGGACGAAACCGCCGCTGGGCAGCTCCTGGTGTGCACGGGCGTCGCGGGAGCGGTCCCGGTTGTCGCCGAGGAGCCACACGGAGTCCTCGGGCACGACGACGTCGAAAGGTTCGTTGGAGGCCGCGGTGTCGCCCTCGGGGAGGTTCAGGTAGCTCAGCTCATCGATCGGGGCACCGTTGATCGTGATCTGCCCCAGCGCGTTGCAGCACACCACATGGTCACCTTCGACGCCGATCACCCGCTTGACCAGATGGTCCTGGGTGTCGGTTGCCGAGATGCCGACAAATGTGAGCACCCAGTCGATGGCCCGGACCAGCGGCGGCTGTGCAGGTGTCTGCGGCATCGGGTCGAGCCAGCCGCCCGGATCCTTGAAGACGACGATGTCACCGCGCTCATAGCCGGTCCAGCGCGGGGTGAGCTCGTCGACGAGGATGCGGTCGTCGATCAGCAGCGTGCGCTCCATGGAGGCCGACGGGATGTAGAACGATCGGACCACGAACGTCTTGATGACGAACGACACCAGCGCGGCGATGACGACGATGACCAGCACGTCACGGAGGAAGACCAGGAACCCGCGCCGCCGTCGTGTCGGGCGTGCGGACGGAGAGTCAGTCATCTGGTTCCTTCTCGAAGAGTGCACCGTGAGCGCACGGCAGTAACAAGGTTCGCACACCGGGGACAGAACGAAAGCACCCCGGGACATCGTGTCCCGGGGTGCTGTGAAGAAGCTTCGCGTCAGTTGTTGACGCGCTTCTCCTTGATCTTCGCCTTCTTGCCGCGGAGCTCGCGCAGGTAGTAGAGCTTGGCGCGACGCACGTCACCGCGGGTGACGACCTCGATGTGGTCGATCACCGGGGAGTGCACGGGGAACGTACGCTCGACACCCACCTGGAAGCTGATCTTCCGGACGGTGAAGGTCTCGCGGACGCTGTCACCCTGGCGGCCGATGACGACGCCCTGGAAGACCTGGATACGAGAACGGTTGCCCTCGGTGATGTTGACGTGCACCTTGACGGTGTCACCGGGGAAGAACTCGGGGATGTCGGAACGGAGCGAAGCCGCGTCGACGGCGTCGAGGATCTGCATGATCGTCTCTCTCTGCACTCGCCTCAGGTCGGATGCACGGATTAGGAAGGAACAAGAATGGGAGTGTGCCGAACGGCGCTGACGCGTCCGCGGGCTCCCCTGGGGCAGAGCCGGTCACGGCACAAAGAACCATTCTGCCACGGATGGCATGTCCCACCAAAACGAGCGGTCAGGGCCGGTCGCCGGTCTCCCGCACCACGATCACCTCGTGCACGCTGGTCTGCGTCGTCTCCGCACGGGGCGGGGTCATCGTCGACCAGGAGATGGTCTCACGAATCCGCGCTCCACTCCCCCGCGCTTCGTTCCAGAGCTGCCACAGCTGCAGCCACACCAGTCCGATGCCCACCACGATGGCGGCGGCGAGGAGCCAACCGAAAGCGCCATCGATGAAGAAGCCGACCGCGATCGTCAGCGCGTGCCAGAGACCGAACCCGGCGACGTCCCACCACGACAGGGCGCGCTCGGCGCGGACAGACGGCCGGGAACGCGTCAGCAGCGTGAGCAGGAGCTGTCCCACGAAGACCGAGGGCATCGCGATGAGCAGCACCCAGAGGATGGACCAGCCACCCTGGAAGACGGCCCAGCCGATCAGGAGCCACAGCGGCAGGAGGAACGCCGACGGCAGCAGCCAGCGGAAGAAGGCCTGTCGGATCCACATGCTCCGATGCTACGGCGAGGTCGGGCCCCCGTCACGGGTGTTCGCTGAGAGCGGCAGGCGCCGGGCACCCCGTCCGATCAGGGAGAATGGACGGGACGAGAGGACACTGATGATCGAACTGCGCACCCCTGCCGAGATCGATGAGATGCGCGCGGCAGGCCGGTTCGTCGCCGAGACGCTGGCGACCCTGCGCGACGAGACGAAGGTCGGCACCAACCTCCTGGCGATCGACCGCCGGGCCCACGACATGATCCGCAAGGCGGGCGCCGAGTCCTGCTACATCGACTACCACCCGTCGTTCGGCGCGAGCCCGTTCGGCAAGGTCATCTGCACCTCGGTGAACGACGCGGTGCTGCACGGTCTCCCCCATGACTACGCACTCAAGGACGGCGACCTCGTCACCCTCGACTTCGCCGTCTCGGTCGACGGCTGGGTCGCGGATTCCGCGGTCTCCTTCGTCGTGGGCACGCCGCGGGATGAGGACCTGCGTCTCATCGACACCACCGAGCGCGCGCTGACCGCCGCGATCGAGACCTCGGTGGTCGGGCACCGCATCGGTGACATCTCCGCTGCCATCGCAGAGATCGCGCACGGCGAGGGGTACTCCATCAACACCGACTTCGGCGGGCATGGCGTGGGCCGCACGATGCACGGCGACCCCCACGTCGCGAACGACGGCCGCGCGGGCCGCGGGTTCCCGCTCCGCGCCGGCCTTGTGCTCGCGCTGGAGCCCTGGTTCCTCGCGACCACGGACGAGCTGGTCACCGACCCCGACGGGTGGACGCTGCGCAGCGCGGACGGGTCCCGAGGGGCGCACTCCGAGCACACCATCGCGATCACCGACGACGGGCCGATCATCCTGACGGATCGCACGTTCCTCGGGGTGGACTGACCTCGGCCGCCGGGTCGGCGCGTTCCCAGGATGCGACCGGCCCCGGCACGACGGTGAACAGCGGGTGCGCCTTCGGGAGCGCCACATCCCCGTGCCGCTGAAGCACCTCAGGACTGCGCTCGGCGAGCTTCGCACGCAGGTGCTCCCATTCCCGCGCGAGCTGCCCCACGGTGACCGGCATCGTCGGAACGGCAGGCTCCCGGCGACGGATGCGCGTGCGGTCGAAACGGTAGCCGCGCGCGTCCGCCTCGTCGGCGACAGCGACGAGGTACGCGCCCACCGCGGCCAGCGGATCCGCTGCCTCCCGGAAACGCTCGAGCTGCGGGTGTCGCTGATACCCCTTCGTGGCGTCGGCGAGCACCGCCTGCGCGAGCAGCGTCTCCCGCCAGCAGGCGACGAGACCCTGACGGTCGAGGTACTCAGGGTGCAGCGACCAGATCCTCATACGCGGCGGTAGCGGAACACATCGGTGAGATGGGGGAGGTCGAACTCCGCCTTCCCGCGCGTCTCGTCCGCGCCGTCCAGCACCGCCTCCAGGGCCGCCACCATCCCTGCACGCTCCGCGTCGTCCGCCACGAGGAAACTGCTCACCGTGCCCCAGCGTCGGAGGTAGACCTCGCGGCTGATCCGCTCCGTCCAGCGCACCTCCTCGTGGGCTTCCAGGACGAAGCCGGGGATGTCGGTCGCCGATGCGGAGGTGTCGTCGTCCGCGCCGACCGCGGGATGCGCCACCCGATGGCAGGCGAGATCCCACGCACAGGCGGGGTCGGCGCGATTCCAGAGCAGCCCGAGCGTCCCGTCGGCGACGAGTACGCGGGCGATCTCGGCCGCCGCCGTATCCCGGTCGAACCAGTGGAACGCCTGCGCGACGCTGACGACATCGACGGAACCGTCCGGCACGGGGATGCTCTCCGCGGTCCCCGGCCGCGCCTCGACCGTCAGCAGCGTCCGGGCGAGGACGGCGAGCATCGGCGCGGAAGGCTCGACGGCGATCACCCGCGCCGCACGCTCCACGAGCAGGCTGGTGAACTTCCCGGTGCCGGCGCCGAGGTCGAGCGCCGTGTCCACCGGCGCCGGAACGATGATGTCGGCCGCACGCTCCGGGAAGCCCGGTCGGTAGCGGTCGTACTCCTCGCCGATGCCTTCGAACGATCGCGCGCGTGTCACATCCACCATGTCTCGACGCTAACAGCAGTCGTTGCCGCAGACGGTCACGGTGCGGTCAGTCGTCGGTCGGCGCGTCCGGAAGCAGATCGGGGCGGCGCAGCCGCGTGCGGACGAGCTGCTGCTCGCGCCGCCATGCCGCGATCGCCCCGTGGTTGCCGCTGAGGAGCACGTCCGGTACCGCACGGTCACGCCAGACGGAGGGCTTCGTGTACGACGGGTACTCGAGGAGGCCGTCCTCGTGCGACTCCTCGACCAGGCTCTCCGGATTGCCGACGACCCCGGGGATGAGACGGCCGATGGCCTCGATCATCGCCATCGTCGCGACCTCGCCGCCGTTGAGCACGTAGTCGCCGAGGCTCAGCAGCCGGACCTCGCCACGCTCGGCGGCGTACTCGAACACGCGCTCGTCGATGCCCTCGTAGCGCCCGCAGCCGAACACGAGGTGGTCGCGCCCCGCGAGCTCCCGCGCGGTCGCCTGGGTGAAGACCTCGCCCGCCGGCGACGGGAAGATGATGGTCGGCGGCGCGGCGGTATCCGCGGTGAGCTCGTCGAGGGCGAGCCCCCACGGCTCCGGCTTCATGACCATGCCCGCTCCTCCGCCGTACGGAGTGTCGTCGACGGTGCGATGGCGGTCGTGCGTCCAGTCGCGAAGATCATGCACCTGGAGGTCGAGCAGACCCGAGCCGCGGGCCTTGCCGAGCAGAGAGAGCGTCAGTCCGTCGAAGTACGAGGGGAAGATGGAGACGACGTCGATGCGCACGGGGGAACCGTATCAGCGGTCACTCGGCAGCGTCGGAGGCGGTGGTCTCGTCCTCCGACTCGGGAAGCTCCTCGAAGAGCCCGGCGGGAGGGGTGACGATGACCCGTCCGGCCGCGACGTCGACGGTGGGGACGATGGCCTCGACGAACGGGACCATCACCTCGTCCGTGCTCCCGCCCGACGACGGCTTCACGATCAGGAGGTCATGCGCCGGCAGGTGCTCGACGCGGACCACGCGGCCGACGACGACCTCGTCCCGCACGACGTCCAGGCCGACGAGCTGGTGGTCGAACCAGGCGTTGTCCTCGGTCTCGTTCTCGTCCTGGTCCATCCAGAGGATGGCGCGGACGAGGCTCTCGGCGGCGGTGCGATCGTCCACGTCCTCGAAGAAGACGACGGGGTTGCCGTTCATCACGCGGTATTCGCGGACGACGATCTCCTTGCCGTGCCACGGAGATGCCTCTGGCACCTGCAACGTGAACGCGGCCCCGGGCACGAAGCGCCGCTCCGGATTGTCGGTGTAGAGCTCGAGCTTCAGCGCGCCCTTGAGCCCGTGAGCCTTGACCAGGCGCCCGACGCGCAGCTGGTTACGGCCTTGGGTGCGGTCCTGCGACACCACGTCAGTCGTCCGCGACATCGACGCGGACACGACGCCCGTCGGCGAGTGCACTCACGAGGGTGCGCAGGGCCTTGGCCGTGCGGCCGCCGCGCCCGATCACGCGTCCACGGTCGTCGGGGTGCACACGCACCTCGAGCAGGTCGCCACGGGGCGACGAGGATTCGTGGATGCGCACATCTTCGGGGTGATCGACGATCCCCTTGACGATGTGTTCGAGCGCGGCGGCGAGCACGATGGATTACTCGGCGTCGGCGGCGGAAGCCTCAGCGGCCTCCGCGTCGGCGTCAGCGGCGGGGGCCTCCGCAGCGGGGGCCTCCTCCTTCTTCTCCGCCTTGGGCTTCACGACGGACTTCTTGGAGGCGTCGACCTCGAAGGCGGCCTTCGGCTCGGCGACCTTGAGGGTGGACTTGGCGTCCTTGTCGCCCTTGAAGGTGCCCCAGTCGCCCGTGATCTTGAGGATGGCGGTGACCTGCTCGGTCGGCTGCGCGCCGACGGAGAGCCAGTACTGCGCACGCTCGGAGTCGACCTCGATGAACGAGGGCTCCTCGGTGGGGTGGTACTTGCCGATCTCCTCGATCACGCGACCGTCGCGCTTGGTGCGCGAGTCGGCGACGACGATGCGGTAGTACGGCGCGCGGATCTTGCCCATGCGCTTGAGACGAATCTTGACAGCCACGATTCTCCTGAATGGTGTGGAAGGAAACGAACCGGTCGCCTGGAGCGTGGGGTGCACACCCGGCGGAAGCTCAAATGAGGAGGACGAGTGCTGGATAGAGGGTCGAGCACGTCGTCCGACCCTCTATTCTGCCAGATGCGCGCGCCGGGCGCGAAACCCGGCGACACGGCGTTGCGGAGTCGGCCCCGGCCCGTGTCAGACTGTCCCCGTGCAGCTCGACTTCGCCGCTTCGGCCCGCTCCACCGTCGGTCTCGAGTGGGAGATCATGCTCGCCGATCCCGAGACCGGTGATCTCGTCGGTCGCGCACCGGAGCTCCTCGCCGCGCTGGAGGCGGAGAGCGAGGACGAGCGCCACACCGTCACCGGCGAGCTGCTCACGAACACCATCGAGGTGACCAGCGGGATCGGCGATTCCGTCGCGCACGCCGTCGATGACATCGCGAACGCGATCGCGGCGGTGCGGTCGGCCACCGATCCGGCCGGCATCGAGCTGCTCTCCGCCGGAAGCCACCCCTTCGCCCAGTGGTACGACCAGTCGGTGACAGACAAGACCCGCTATCACAGCCTCATCGAGCGCACCCAGTGGTGGGGGCGCAACATGATGATCTGGGGTATCCACGTGCACGTGGGCGTCGACGAGCAGCGCAAGGTCTTCCCCATCATCAACGCACTGTCGGCGTATCTTCCCCATCTCCAGGCCCTGTCGGCGTCCAGTCCGTTCTGGGCCGGGGAGCGCACGGGGTACGCCTCCAACCGCGCGCTCGTCTTCCAGCAGCTGCCGACGGCGGGCTTACCCTGGCCGCTCCGGGACTGGTCGGAGTTCGAGCGGTATCTGGACGACATGGTCCGCACCGGCGTGATGGCCGATGCCACCGAGGTGCGCTGGGACATCCGCCCCGCTCCGCGCTGGGGCACGATCGAGGTCCGCGCGTGCGACGGCCTCTCGACGCTCTCCGAGATGGCCGCGGTGGCCGCGCTCGTACAGGTCCTCGTCGAGCACTTCTCCCGACTTCTCGACGAAGGCGCGGCGCTGCCCGATCTTCCGGCCTGGTTCCACCGCGAGAACAAGTGGCGCGCGGCCCGATACGGCCTGGACGCGCGCGTCATCGTCGACACGATCGGCACGCAGCGCCCCGTTCGCGAGCACCTGACCGAGAAGATCGAGGAACTGGCCCCGGTCGCCGTCGAGCTCGGGTGCGTCCGGGAGTTCGGCAGCATCGCGTCGATCCTCGACGGCGGGGCGAGCTATGCGCGTCAGCTCGCGGTCGCCGACGCCACGGACGGCGATCTCCGCGCCGTGGTCCAGCACCTCATCCGGGAGTTCCGGACCGGACCGCAGTCGTCGATCGAAGGCGAGTGACGCGGACGCGACTCAGTCCTCGACGAGTCGACGTGCGAGACCCTCGTCGAGCACCACATCCGTGATCAGCTCGGCGGCTATCGCCGCCCGCAGACTCGCGAGCTTGGGCACACCCGAGACGACGCACACGCGACGCGGCACCCGCCGGAGCCGGTCGAGTCCGGGGCCCGTCGCCCGCGCGTTGAGCCGGATGTCGCGCCAGGAGCCGTCGGCACGGAAGAAGACCGTCGCCACGTCGCCGATCGCATGGTCCTCCCGCAGACTGCGGTAGTCCTCCCGCCCGAGGTAACCGCCGACGTAGACGCGGCTGGGCACCTCCGCCGCCGGAGACCCGAGGCTGAACACGGCGATGTCCATCTTCGCCTGCAGATCGAGCACGCGGCGGGTGCTGCGCTCGCGCCACATAGCCTCCCGGGTGGCGGGGTCGTCGAAGAAGGCGGGCACGGGGAACTGCTGCACCTGCGCACCGAACGCGCTCCCGAAGCGCTGCAGGATGTCGCTGGAGTACTCCACACCGCTGGTCTGGGTGTTCCCGGCGCCGTTGAGCTGCACGAACGTCGTGTTGTGCGTCTCCTTCTGGGTGAGACCGCGACTGACCGCGCTGATCGTCGATCCCCACGCCACGCCGACGATCATGTTGGAGTCGACGAACTGGGACAGGAGGCGTCCTGCGGTCAGCGCCACGCGCTCCAGTCGCTCGACCTCGCTCACGATCTCCGCCATCGGCACGACGTGCGCCACCACGCGGTGCCGATCCCTGATGCGCTGCTCGAGCATTCCCAGACGCTCCAGGGGGGAGTTGATCCGGATGTCGACGAGGCCGCTCTCCCGCGCGTAGCTGAGCAACCGTGACACGGACGACCGGGAGGTGCCGAGCTCCTGCGCGATGACCTCCATGGTCTTGTCCTGCATGTAGTACAGCTGCGCGGCCGTGAGCGCGGCGATCAGCTTCCCGTCGCGCGACGGTGCTCCGGATCCCGCCATGATGACCTCCTCTCCCTCGATCCTTGCACATATGTGCAGCCAGCTTGCGCGCGGCGTCACGGAGGTCGATGCTGGTGGCAAGCAAGGAAGAGAGGGTCGATGATGATCGATTCCACCCACACGTCCCCGGAGCGGGACGCGGTCCGCGCGCTCCGGGAATCCGGGCGCACCAGCGTCCTCGTCATCGGCGGCGGCATCAACGGCATCTCGACGTTCCGTGATCTGGCCCTGCAGGGTGTGGACGTCGTCCTGGTCGAACGCGGCGACTTCGCCTCCGGTGCCTCCGCGGCCTCGAGCCACATGATCCACGGCGGCATCCGCTACCTCGAGAACGGCGAGTTCCGCCTCGTCCGGGAGTCGGTGGAAGAGCGCAACGGCCTGCTCAAGATCGCCCCGCACTACGTCAAGCCGCTGCAGACGACGATCCCGATCTACTCCACGTTCTCGGGGATCCTCTCCGCTCCCCTCCGGTTCCTCACGCACAAGAGCGGGAAGCCGAAGGAGCGCGGCGCCTTCCTCATCAAGGTCGGCCTCACCATCTACGACACGTTCTCCCGCGACGGCGGCACCGTGCCCCGCCACCGCTTCCTCGGACGCAAGAAGTCCCTTGCCGAGCTGCCGTCGATGGACCCGAAGATCAAGTACACGGCCACGTACTACGACGCCTCGATGCACGATCCGGAGCGCCTGGCGCTCGACGTGCTGCAGGACGGCCGCGCGAGCCACCCGGGTGCGGTGGCTCTCAACTACGTCGAGGCGATCGGCCGCGACGGCGAGCAGATCACCCTCCGTGACCGCGAGAGCGGCACCGAGTTCACCGTGACCGCGGATGTCGTCGTGAACGCCTCCGGCCCGTGGACCGACCTCACGAACGACGCGCTCGGCACCGACACCCATTTCATGGGCGGCACCAAGGGCTCGCACATCGTGCTCGACCACCCGGAGCTGCTCGAGGCGACGCGAGGTCGCGAGATCTTCTTCGAGCACTCCGACGGCCGTATCGTGCTGATCTACCCGCTCAAGGGGCGCGTCCTCGTGGGCACCACCGACATCGACGCCGACCCGCGCGAGGTGCCGGTGTGCACGGAGGAGGAGATCGACTACTTCTTCGACCTCATCCACCACGTGTTCCCGTCGATCTCGGTGACCCGCGAGCAGATCGTCTACAACTTCTCCGGCATCCGGCCGCTCCCCCGCCACGAGGACACCGCTCCCGGATTCGTCTCGCGCGACTACCGCGTCGAGGTCGACCGCAAGGGCGCCGTCCCGCTGGTGAGCCTCGTGGGCGGCAAGTGGACCACGTTCCGCGCCCTGGGAGAGTCGCTCTCCGACACCGTGCTCGGCCTCCTCGGCCGCACGCGCACCGTCTCCACGGCCGGACGCGCGATCGGCGGCGGACGCGAGTTCCCGCGCACCGAGAAGGCGAAGCGGATCTGGATCCAGGAGAACCTCGCCGGCGCCGGCGCTCGGGCCGATCAGCTCCTCGCCCGTTACGGCACCGGAGCGGCGGCCGTCTGGGCGTTCGTCGAGCAGGGGGACGACACCCCCCTCGCCGGCGGCGACCTGTCGACCCGTGAGCTGGAGTGGATGGTCAACGAGGAGATGGTCGCCCGTCTCGAGGACGTCATCCTCCGCCGCACCAGCATCGCCTTCACCGGTGGAGCGCAGGCAGAAGTCCTCGACGAGATCGCCGACGCCCTGGCACCGCTCCTCGGATGGGACCGAGAGCGTCACGACGCCGAGGTGGAGCAGACGCGCCTGCTGCTGAACGAGCGACACGGACTCGACATCCCGTCCCGCACCCGCGGCTGACGGGGCCCCGACCACCGCGCCCTCCTCGCGGTGCTACCCCATAAGGGGTCGGGGCAGAGGGGCCCCGACCCGCAAGAAAGGTCAACGAAGACATGACTGACGTCAATCTCGGTCTCTACTTCCTCTCGGAGCTCGTCGGCACAGCGATGCTGGTCCTGCTCGGCTGCGGTGTGGTGGCGAACGTCGCCCTGGCGAAGAACAAGGGCTTCGGCGGCGGCTTCCTGATGGTCAACTGGGGATGGGGTCTCGCGGTGTTCGCGGGTGTGCTCGTCTCGGCGTACTCCGGTGCCATCCTGAACCCGGCCGTCGGTATCGGCCTCTGGGTGCAGAACCTGCTGGATCCCGCCAAGGGCATCGACTTCACGATGTTCCTCACCGCGACCGGGGCGGAACTCCTCGGCGCGATCATCGGTGCCATCGTCGTCTGGCTCGCCTACAAGCAGCACTTCGACCAGGAGCCGGAGGCCGCCAACAAGCTCGGCGTCTTCTCCACCGGTCCCGCCATCCGCTCGTACGGCTGGAACCTCGTCACGGAGATCATCGGCACCTTCGTCCTCGTCTTCGTCATCTTCGCGTTCGCGGACTACGGCGACATCGAGGTCGGCACGCCCGGTGGCCTCGGCCCGCTCACCGCTCTTCCGGTCGCCCTGCTGGTGGTCGCGATCGGTGCATCGCTCGGTGGTCCGACCGGATACGCCATCAACCCGGCGCGTGACCTCGGTCCCCGCATCGCCCACGCGATCCTCCCGATCCAGGGCAAGGGTTCCAGCGACTGGTCCTACTCGTGGGTGCCCGTCGTCGGTCCGCTCATCGGTGGTGTCATCGCCGCCCTCGCCGCCCCCGGCCTTCTCAGCCTCGCCGGCTGATCCCCCTCAACCGCTCGGGAATTCAAAGGAGAACACATGGCTGACTACATCATCGCGATCGACCAGGGCACCACGTCGAGCCGCGCGATCATCTTCGACAAGAAGGGCAGCATCGTCGCCACCGGTCAGAAGGAGCACGAGCAGATCCTTCCCAAGGCCGGCTGGGTCGAGCACGACGCCGCTGAGATCTGGCGCAATGTCCAGGAGGTGATCGGTCTGGCCCTCGGTCGCGCCGATCTCACCCGCCACGACATCGCCGCCGTGGGCATCACGAATCAGCGCGAGACCGCGGTCGTGTGGGACAAGACCACGGGCAAGCCGGTCTACAACGCCATCGTCTGGCAGGACACCCGCACGCAGGAGATCGTCAACCGCCTCGCGGGCGACGAGGGCGTCGACCGGTTCAAGTCGATCGTCGGGCTCCCCCTGGCGACGTACTTCTCCGGCACCAAGATCACCTGGATCCTGGAGAACGTCGAAGGCGCCCGCGAGAAGGCCGAGGCCGGAGACCTGCTCTTCGGCACGACCGACTCTTGGGTCCTGTGGAACCTCACGGGCGGCATCGACGGCGGCGTGCACGCGACCGACGTCACCAACGCCTCGCGCACGATGTTCATGGACCTCGAGACGCTGGAATGGCGCGACGACATCCTCGAGGCGTTCGGCGTGCCGCGCTCGATGATGCCGGAGATCCGCTCCTCCTCCGAGGTCTACGGCGCCGCCGAGAGCTCGTCGCTGTTGCGCGAGACGCCGATCGCCGGCATCCTCGGCGACCAGCAGGCGGCGACGTTCGGCCAGGCCGCGTTCCAGAAGGGCGAGAGCAAGAACACCTACGGCACGGGCTGCTTCCTCATCTTCAACACGGGCGAGGAGATCGTCCGCTCGAAGAACGGACTGCTCACCACCGTCGGCTACAAGCTCGGCGACCAGCCCACGCACTACGCGCTGGAGGGGTCGATCGCGGTCACCGGCTCGCTCATCCAGTGGCTGCGCGACCAGCTCGGCATCATCTCCTCCGCCCCTGAGGTCGAGGAGCTGGCCGAGAAGGTCGAGGACAACGGCGGCGTGTACATCGTCCCCGCGTTCTCGGGTCTCTTCGCCCCGTATTGGCGTCCGGACGCCCGTGGCGCGATCGTCGGCCTCACCCGCTACGCGAACAAGAACCACATCGCGCGCGCCGCCCTGGAGGCCGTGGCCTTCCAGACCCGTGACGTGCTCGACGCGGTCAACGCGGACGCCGGAGTGGATCTCAGCGAGCTCAAGGTCGACGGCGGCATGGTCGCCAACGACGCGCTCATGCAGTTCCAGGCCGACATCCTCGGTGTCCCGGTCGTGCGTCCGGTCGTGGCGGAGACCACGGCGCTCGGTGCGGCCTACGCGGCCGGTCTCGCGGTCGGCTTCTGGAGCGGTCTCGACGACCTGTCCGCGAACTGGCAGGAGGACCGCCGCTGGGAGCCCTCGCTCGACGCGGACGAGCGCGACCGTCAACTGCGCTTGTGGCGCAAGGCCGTCACCAAGTCGATGGACTGGGTCGACGACGACGTGCGCTGATCACCGTACGACGAGGCGGGTCCGGGTTCTTCCCGGGCCCGCTTCGTCGTCTCCGGGCCGCCATCCGCCCGTTCACCTGCACGATCCGAATACGGTTGCCCGCCCGTTCCGGCGGTTCCGTCGTGCACCCGTTCCGGGGTCGTGCAGCCGGAACAGGGTCTCAGGAGGCTGCCGCGACGATGTCGAGGAACGCGCGCGCGGCGCTGCGCGGTGCCGCGGCGTCCCAGGCCAGGTGCTCGACACGGACCGGGCCATCCTGGACC
This sequence comes from Microbacterium meiriae, assembly GCF_032364335.1. Taxonomy (NCBI): domain Bacteria; kingdom Bacillati; phylum Actinomycetota; class Actinomycetes; order Micrococcales; family Microbacteriaceae; genus Microbacterium; species Microbacterium meiriae. Next base: position 1,665,329 of record NZ_CP133984.1, on the reverse strand, counting down.
GCCACCGTGTCGACGACCTCCCGGTACCCCCGCACCACCCCGGGCGCCAGCAGGGTGACGGCGAGGCCCGCAGCGACCAGACCGATCAGGCTGGCGGCCGTGTCGGACTCGAACGCCACGTCCCGCCGCACCCGCGCGGCCAGGAATGCCGCGTCGGTCTGCGCTCGCCCCGATGTGCCGGCGGGGAAGTCGGCGAACGCGGAGTCCGCGAGGTCGCTCAGCTGCACCTCCCTTGCCCGGCCCAGCTCATGCCCGCGGGGCACCACGGCCACCAGCGGTTCCCGGGACAGCGCGCGGGAGGCGACCCCCTCGGGCTCCACGCCCTCCCGGAGCCCGAGGAATGCGGCGTCGAGATCGCCCTGACGAATCGCCGCCACGAGCGCATCGCTGTTCCCCTCACGGAGCTCCACGCGGGCGGCTGGATGCGCGGCGCGATAGGCCACGAGAACCCCGGGGACGTCGACAGCGGTCACCGTGGGGATGACGCCCAGCCGCAGCGTGCCCACCACCTTCCCGCTCGCCGCCGCCGCATCCTCCCGGGCCTGGTCTGCGGCGCGGACCGCCACACGCGCGGGGCGGAGGAACGCCTCTCCGGACTCGGTCGCGCGGACGCTGCGACTGGTGCGCGCGAACAGTCGCACGCCCAACTCGCGTTCGAGAGCGGCGACCTGGTGGCTGAGCGCCGACTGCGTGACATGACAGCGCTCCGCCGCGCGGGTGAACGAACCGGTGTCCGCCACGGCGACGACATACCGCAGCTGCTGGAGCTCCATCCACCCATGATCTCGCTTCATAGATGGTGTGACAAGAATGCGTTGGACTCATACCCCGGATGCGCGCACCCTGGTGACATGAACCGCCTCACCCTCACCCTCGTCACGGCTCTCGCCCCCGCGGCGTGGGGTACGACCTACCTGGTCACGACGGAGCTGCTCCCCGCCGGGCACCCGCTCCTCGCCGGCCTCCTCCGCTCGCTCCCCGCAGGCCTCCTCGCGGTGCTTCTCGCCCGCCGTCTGCCGCATGGAGCCTGGTGGGGCAAGGTGCTCGTGCTCGGGGCCCTCAACATCGGCGCGTTCTTCCCGCTGCTGTTCCTCGCCGCCGAACGTCTCCCCGGGGGAGTCGCGGCCGCCGTCGCCGGAGCGCAGCCGCTGATCGTGCTAGGGCTCGGGGCGCTCGTCCTCGGAGAACGCATCCGCCCCGTGACGGCCGCTTCCGCCGTCGCCGGGGCAGCGGGGGTCGCCCTCGTCGTCCTCGGCCCCGCTGCCGCGCTGGACTTCTGGGGCCTCGTCGCGGCTCTCGGCGGCGTGACCGCCACCGGCCTCGGGATGATCCTCACCAAGCGCTGGGGCCGCCCCTCCGGCGTCGGTCCCGTGGCCTACACGGGGTGGCAGCTCACGGCGGGAGGCCTGTTGCTCCTCCCCCTCACCTTCGTGGTCGAGGGCCCGCCTCCTGCCCTCGACGCGGGTGCGCTCCTCGGCTACCTCTGGCTCGCGACAGCGGGAGGGATCATCGCCTACACGCTCTGGTTCCGCGGTATCCAGCGCCTGCCCGTGATCGTGCCGGGCCTCCTCGCATTGCTCTCGCCGATCGTCGCGACGCTGCTCGGAGTGCTCGTCGCCGGCGAGAGCTTCACCATGGTCCAGGCGGCGGGCATCCTGATCACGCTCGCCGCCCTCGTCGGCGGGCAGTTCGCGGCGCGGCCGCGAGGAACGCCGGCGACCGCGGTCGAGCAATCGGCCGCGCCCGTCGCCGTGCGCTGAGGTCCCGGCCGCTCAGCCCTTGCCGAACAGCTTCTGGATCTCGGCGAGGTCGGCCTCCGACGGTGCCTCCGCTCCCCCGCCGAGGCCGAAGCCCGAGCCGGTGGGTGCCGTGGAAGCCGCGAGGCCGGCGTTCTCCGCCGCGCGCTTCGCCGGGTTGCCGGAGCGGGAGCGGTTGCCGCCGCCGCCCTTGCCCTTCTTACCGCGCTTCGACGAGGCCCCGGGCTTGCCCATTCCGGGCACCGGACCCATGCCCGGGATGTTCGGCGTGCCGCCACGAGCGACGGTCTTCATCATCTTCGCGGCCTGCTCGAAGCGCTGCACGAGCTGGTTGACGTCGGTGACGGTCATGCCGGAGCCGCGCGCGATGCGCAGACGACGGGAACCGTTGAGGATCTTGGGGTTGCGACGCTCGACCGGCGTCATGGAGCGGATGATGGCCTCGGTGCGGTCGATCTCGCGCTCGTCGAAGTCCTCGAGCTGCTGCTTCATCTGCCCCATGCCCGGGAGCATCCCGAGCATCTTCTTCATCGAGCCCATCTTCTTCATCTGCTGAAGCTGCTCGAGGAAGTCCTCCAGGGTGAAGGCCTCGTTCGCGAGCTTCTCGGCGACCTTGCGCGCCTCGTCCTCGTCGAACGCCTGCTGCGCCTGCTCGATGAGGGTGAGGATGTCACCGAGGTCGAGGATGCGGCTGGCCATACGATCGGGGTGGAACGGCTCGAGGTCCTCCAGCCGCTCGCCCGTCGAGGCGAAGATGATCGGACGCCCCGTGACCGAGGCGACCGAGAGCGCCGCTCCGCCTCGGGCGTCGCCGTCGAGCTTCGAGAGGACGACGCCGGTGAAGTCCACTCCCTCCTGGAAGGCCTTAGCGGTGTTGACCGCGTCCTGACCGATCATCGCGTCGATGACGAAGAGCACCTCGTCCGGGTCAACGGCCTTGCGGATGTCGGCGGCCTGCTTCATGAGCTCGGCGTCGACACCGAGGCGGCCGGCGGTGTCGATGATGACCACGTCGTGCTGCTGGCGGCGGGCGTGCTCGACGCCGTCGCGCGACACCTTGACGGGATCGCCGACGCCGTTGCCCGGCTCGGGCGCGTACACCGTGGCTCCGGCCTGCTCGGCGACCACCTGGAGCTGGTTCACCGCGTTCGGGCGCTGGAGGTCGGCGGCGACGAGGAGGGGCGTGTGCCCTTCGCCCTCGAGCTGCTTGGCCAGCTTGCCGGCGAACGTCGTCTTTCCCGAGCCCTGAAGACCGGCGAGCATGATCACGGTCGGCGCGGTCTTGGCGAACTGCAGGCGCCGCTGCTCTCCGCCGAGGATCTGGACCAGCTCCTCGTTGACGATCTGCACCACCTGCTGCGCGGGGTTCAGCGCCTTGTTGACCTCGTCGCCGAGAGCGCGCTCGCGCACCTTGGCGGTGAAGTCCTTGACGACCGCGAGCGCGACGTCGGCGTCGAGCAGAGCACGACGGATCTCGCGCACCGTGCCGTCGACGTCGGCGGCGGTGAGCTTTCCCTTCGTGCGCAGGTTGCGGAAGGTGTCGGTAAGCCGATCGGAGAGCGTGCCAAAGGTAGCCATGGTGCCTACGATTCTACGCGAGCGGAGCCTCCACGCTCAGCGCGGCACGGAGCAGTGTCTTGGCCCGCTGGTGACGCCCCCGGACCGTGGACGCGGGGACCCCGAGCAGTGCGGCCGCATCGGTCAGGCTGAATCCGTCCCAGTGCACCAGGCGGATGACCTCCGCGAGGTCGGGATCCAGGCGGGCGATGGCGTCGCGCACCTCCGCGCCCCCGTCCGCCGGCGGTGCCTGCAGCCGGGATCCCTCTCCCTCTCCCCGCACCCGTTCGTGCAGGGCGCGCCGACGCCTCTCACCGCGGGCGTGGTTGAGCAGGCTCTTGCGAGCGACTCCGAACAGCCACATCCGCGCCCGTTCGGGGTCGTCGGGCAGATGCCGGACGCGCCGCCAGGCGACGACCATCGTCTCGCCGAGCAGGTCGCCGGCGTCATCCGCCCCGACCCGACGCGCGAGGTAGGCCAGGAGATCCGGGGCGCACGCCTCGAACGCGCCGATCAGCGCCGCGTCGTCGGCACGGCTGCTCACTCGCCGCTCCAGGCTTCGTCGTCGCAATGCACCTGGGAGTGGGAGTCGGCTCCGGGGATCGGACCGAACCCGTGCTCCTCGAGTTCGGCGTGGAGCGCCTCGTTCAACGCGCCCTCATGAGCCATCCAGGCGCGGGTGTCCGCCGCATTCTGATCCGTCGTCGGAACACCCGCGGCCTCGTCGCCCTGCTCGAGCATCCGCAGTTGGCCGTGCACGTAGGGCGCGGCCTCCGCCTCCACATCCGCCGAGGCGAACCATTGATCGATCACACGATCGACATCGGCCTGGATCAGCGGGTTGTGCGTGTCCAGGCGGCTGAAGCGGATCTCGCACTCTCCCCAGGTCGGCGCGGTGAACCGGTAGCTCCGCGCGGGATCCTCGAGGCCGTCGCCCCAGAGCCAGTCGGAGGAGGCGGTGGCCACCCCGGCGCCGCCCACCAGGACCACCGCCGTGACCGCGGCGATCACACCGCGCGACCGGAGGCGGGGCCGAGCGCGCCCACGGGACGCGTCGATCATCGCCCGCAGCTCGTGTCCAGCGAGGGCGGGGGTGGGCGGCGCCGAGCCGTCCAGCAGGTCGTCCAGCGGATCCGTGGTCATGGTGTCCTCCTCGTCAGGGATGCCTTCATCACTGACGTGTCCGGCCGACACCGATCCGTCCGCGCGTCACTCCCCCCAGGGCAGATCGTGCACGCGGGCGAGCGCCTCGCGGAGCACGGACTCCGGAGTGCCGCGGCCTGCCCCCTCCTCGGCCCAGACGCGCAGGGCGGACAGGACGGCGGCCGCCTGCGCCGCTCCCAGCACGTCCGCACGCATCACATCGATACCCGCCGCGCACGCCGCACGGGAGACCGCGGCGGCGAGGCGGGCCAGACGGACACCCGTCTCCCGCACCAGCTCCACCTCGAGCGCCATGGCCTCCGCATTCCGCAGCGCCAACGCCAACGGATCCGGGGCGAAATCGTCCACGATCCCCTGCAGGATCCCGCGCACCCGCTCCCCCGTGGCAGCCCGGCCGAGGTCGTCCAGCGCGGCGATCGCGACGCCGATGCGCTCGTCGATGCCGGACCACAGCACGTCGCTCTTCGACGTGAAGTAGTTGAAGAAGCTCGACCGGCTGACCCCCGCCCGCTGGGTGATGTCGGCGATGGAGGTGGCCTCGTACCCGCGCTCCAGGAAGAGCTCGCAGGCGGCCTCGGCGAGGGTCTCGCGCGAGGAAGCCTTCGGGCGGCCGGCGCGACCAGTCCGGTTCATGACTTCACGGTACCGCGCGGGACGCCGCGGCCCGGACGAGGATGTATTGTTGGACGCAATCCATGTATTCGAGGGAAGCGACGACGCATGCTCGACATCCTCACTCCCGGCTTCATGCCGACCCCCGTCCCCTATGAAGAGGGCTGGGCCCTGCAGCGCCGCGTGCACGCGGACGTGGTCTCCGGCGCCCGCCCGGACACCCTCATCCTGCTCGAGCACGCGGCCGTGTACACCGCGGGGAAGCGCACGGAGGACCACGAGCGCCCCCAGGACGGGACCCCGGTCATCGACGTCGACCGGGGCGGGAAGATCACCTGGCACGGGCCGGGGCAACTCGTCGGCTACCCGATCCTCCGGCTGCCGGAGCCGATGGACGTGGTCGCGCACGTCCGGCGGCTGGAGCGGATCCTCATCGAGGTGCTGCGCCCGTTCGGGGTCGACGGTCACCAGGTCGAGGGGCGGAGCGGGGTGTGGGTGCGTCGACCGCTGTCGGAGGACAAGGTGGCCGCGATCGGCGTGCGCGTGCAGCAGGGCGTGACCATGCACGGCTTCGCCATCAACTGCGACAACAGCCTCGCGCCCTTCCGCGACATCATCCCCTGCGGCATCACCGACGCCGGCGTGACCACGGTGAGCGAGGTGTCTGGCCGCGTGGTCGGCCCGCTCGACCTCGTCGACGCCGTGCAGGACGCCTTCCGCACCGCCCACGCACCCGACCTGACAGGAGTCCCGGCATGACCGCCGCCCCCGAGGGGCGCAAGCTCCTCCGCCTCGAGATCCGCAACGCCGAGACCCCGATCGAGCGCAAGCCCGAGTGGATCAAGACCAAGGCCAAGATGGGGCCGGAGTACTCGGCGCTGCATTCCCTCGTGAAGAGCGAGGACCTGCACACCGTGTGCCAGGAGGCCGGCTGCCCGAACATCTACGAGTGCTGGGAAGACCGCGAGGCGACCTTCCTCATCGGCGGGTCGCAGTGCACGCGCCGCTGCGACTTCTGCCAGATCGACACCGGCAAGCCCGCGGACTACGACACCGACGAGCCACGACGCGTCGCCGAGAGCGTGCAGCGGATGAACCTCCGCTACGCGACCGTGACGAGCGTGGCCCGCGACGATCTCCCCGACACCGGAGCCTGGCTCAATGCCGAGACGGTGCGGAAGATCCACGAGCTCAACCCGAACACCGGAGTGGAGCTGCTGGCGAACGAGCACAACGCCGACCCCGCCTTCCTCGGCCAGATCTTCGATGCACGCCCCGAGGTGTTCGCGCACAACGTGGAGACTGTGCCCCGCATCTTCAAGCGCATCCGCCCCGCGTTCCGCTACGAGCGCTCGCTGAACGTGCTCACGCAGGCTCGCGATGCCGGACTCATCACGAAGTCGAACCTCATCCTCGGCATGGGCGAGGAGCCGGAGGAGGTCGTCCAGGCGCTGCGGGACCTCCACGACGCCGGCTGCGACATCATCACCATCACCCAGTACCTCCGCCCGACGCCGCGGCACCTTCCGGTCTCCCGGTGGGTGAAGCCCGCCGAGTTCGTCGAGTTCAAGGAGGAGGCGGAGCGGATCGGCTTCCTCGGGGTGCTCGCCGGTCCTCTCGTGCGCTCCTCGTATCGCGCCGGGCGGCTCTGGGCGCAGTCGATGACCTCGAAGGGACGGGAGATCCCCGCTCATCTCGCGCACATCGCGGACAGCGCCGACCTCGGGTTCGCGCAGGCCGTCTAGCGGGCGGCGGTCAGTCGGCGCTCATCACCGACTGCACGCTGCCGTCGGAACCGAGGTTCACGAGCAGCACGTCGTCGGTGGCGCTGTCATCGAGCGCGTACTCCAGGACGGCGAACGGCTCGGAGCCGCCGTGCTCGTCCGCGAGGATCGTCATGCTCATCAGGCGCAGCGACCGGATGATGTCCACGGCCGCGTCCCCGGACACGTCGATGAGGACGTCGGGGAGGTCGTCGCCGAACACCTCCTGCTGCTGCAGGATGTACTCGGTCACCTCACTCGTGCGGTCGTCCACCTCGGCGAGCATTCCGCGGCGCGCGGTCGCGTCCACGTTCTCCAGACCGGCGATGAGTCCGGCGGCGATGTCGAGGGCGTCGGCGGAGACGTCGTCCTGGTCCGGAGCCGTCAGGTCCACGGTCACGCTCTGGTCGCCGAGTTCGACCGTCTCCGACCAGAAGATCGAGCCGTCGGGGCCCGACGACAGCAGTCCGAAGTAGTCGTGTTCGATCGCCATAACGCTATGAAACCAGCCTGGTGCTCGGGGCGGAAGCCCTGTGTCAGCCGACCAGCGCCTGCACGAACACGTGCGGCGTGAAACCGGTCAGATCGTCGATGCCCTCGCCCTGTCCGAGGAGTTTGACCGGGATGCCCGTGCGCTCCTGCACCGCGAGCACGAAGCCGCCCTTGGCCGAGCCGTCGAGCTTGGTGAGCACGAGCCCCGTGACGCCGGCGTGCTGCAGGAAGGTCTCCGCCTGCATCACACCGTTCTGTCCCGTCGTGGCGTCGAGGACGAGGAGCACCTCACTGATCGGAGCCTGCTTCTCGACGACGCGGCGGATCTTGCCCAGCTCGTCCATGAGACCGCCCTTGGTGTGCAGCCGCCCCGCCGTGTCGATGATCGCGATCTCCATGCCCTCGCGCTTGGCGTACTCGACGGTCTGGAAGGCGACGGAGGCCGGGTCCTGCCCCTCCTGCTGCGGACGGACGATCGCCGCTCCCCCGCGCTGGGCCCAGGTGGCGAGCTGGTCGACGGCGGCCGCACGGAAGGTGTCGGCAGCCCCCACCACCACGCTCCGCTGGTAGCCGCGAAGGAACTTCGTGAACTTCCCGATCGTCGTCGTCTTGCCCACGCCGTTCACACCCACGACGAGGACCACGGCGGGCCGCTCGGTGAGCTTCAGAGTGGTGTCGAACTTCGCGAAGTGCTCCTCCAGGGTCTCCCGCAGCATGCGCTGGAGGTCCTTGGGGTCGGTGGTGCGGTACTTCGCGACCTTGTCGCGCAGTTCTTCGACGATGCGCTCGCTGATGTCGGGGCCGAAGTCCGCCGTGATGAGCGCCGTCTCCAGGTCTTCCCACGTCGTCTCGTCGATGGTGGGCTTCACGAACATGCCGCGCAGCGCGCGACCGAGAGACCAGGACTTCTCTGCCATGCGTCCAGCCTACGGGTAGCATCCAGGGATGCACCGCGCGCCGCTCCCGCACCGGGTGTTCCTGCACGGTGCCGGGAGACGCGGCACCACCGCCTGGCCCTCGTACACGCCGGAGTCCGGGACATTCCTCAGCTTGCCTCAGGACTCGACCATCGAGGGTCAGGCCGACGCCCTCGTCCAGGGAGAGCGTGACCGGACGCCGCTCGTGTTCGCGCACTCGATCGGCGCAGTGACCGCCGTCCGCGCCGTCGCCGACGGCCTGCGGGTGTCCGGCCTCGTCCTCGTCGAGCCCGCCCTGTACGACATCGCCCGCGGTGAAGCTCCGATCGAGCGGCATATCGCGGTGGTGACGGAGGCACGGGCGAGGGTGACGCAGGGCGACCTCTTCGACTTCTGGTCCATCCTGCGCCCGCTCATGTTCGGAGGCCCGTCCACCCGGGAGCGCTGGGAGGACGAGCGCGCGGTCGCGCAGCGGTGGGCGACCACGAACCTCCCCTGGGGTCACGGCATCCGGGAGCGTTGTCTCGCCGGCGTGCCGACCCTCGTGGTCACCGGCGGATGGAACGAGGAGTACGAGATCATCGCCAGCAGGCTCGTCCACGTCGGAGCCGACCACATGATGCTCCCCGGCTACGCTCACCGCCCGCAGGACCATCCCGACTTCCCGACTGTGATCACGGGCTTCGAACGCTCCCTCGCGATCTGACCCGGCCCCGTCCGTCCGGTCACAGCTTCGGAGACCGCGGGCGACACGCCGGATCCGACCATCGACACGCCGGATGAGGGCCACGATCTCCGAAGCTGTGCCCGCCGAGGGAGGGCGGCAGGACTCAGACGGCGGCGGCGGCGCGGTCGCCGACGCGCTGACCCACCACGGCCGAGACGCCATCCTGACGCATCGACACGCCGTAGAGCGCGTCGGCGATCTCCATCGTCCGCTTCTGGTGCGTGATGACGAGGAGCTGGGAGCTCTCCCGCAGCTGCTCGAAGACGGTGAGGAGCCGACCGAGGTTCGCGTCATCGAGGGCGGCCTCGACCTCGTCGAGGATGTAGAACGGGCTGGGACGCGCCTTGAAGATCGCCACCAGGAGCGCCACCGCGGCCAGCGACCGCTCCCCGCCGGACAGCAGCGACAGCCGCTCGATCTTCTTCCCGACGGGGCGGACCGAGACCTCGATCCCCGTCGTCAGCATGTTGTCCGGATCGGTCAGCGAGATGCTGCCGGTGCCGCCGGGGAACAGCAGCGGGAAGACCTGGCCGAACGCCTCCTTGGTGTCCTCGAACGCGCTGGCGAAGATCGTCTGCATGCGCTCGTCGAGGTCGGCGATGATGGTCAGCAGATCCTGCCGGGTCTGCGTCAGGTCCGTGAGCTGCGTGGTGAGGAACGCGTGACGCTGCTCCAGGGCGGCGAACTCCTCCAGTGCCAGCGGGTTGACCCGCCCGAGCTGCGCGAGCTTCCGCTCCGCGTCCGCGAGACGCCGCTGCTGGATGCGGCGGTCGAACGGGATCGCGGTGTCGTCGAGCAGCTCGCCATCGGCCGGCTCCGCCCCGGGATCCCGCGGCACGAGCTGGTCCGGCCCATACTCGGCGACGAGCACGTCCTCGTCGAGCGCGAGTTCCGAGGACACGCGCTCCAACAGGCTGTTCAGGTGGAGCTTCTTCTCGTGGATCTGCAGTTCCAGGCCGTGAACGCTCTCCGTGAGCCCGGCCAGACGCTCCCGCAGCGACGACTCCTGGGCGCGCAGCGCGACGAGCTCCTCGTTCTGCGCCGACCGGGCGGCTTCCGCCTCCGCGAGAGCGACGCGGGCTTCGGTCACGGAGCGGTCGAGGGAGTCGAGGATGCGCGGCAGCTCGTCCACGACTCCGGATGCCGCCTCGCGCTGCGCCCGGCGGATGACGGCGCGTCGGGCGGCCTCTGCCGCGGCGTCCCGCTCCTGCTCGCGCTGCCGCTCCAACGCGGTCACCCGGGACTGCGCCGCCCGGACCCGCTCCCGCAGGGTCTCGACCTCCAGACGAGCACGGACCTCGCCCTCGCGGGCGCTCTCCAGTGCCTCCAACAGACCGTCGCGCGCCGAGGCGTCGAGCACCGGACGCGGCGCGGCGACCGCGGCGTCGAGCTCCGCCTTCGCGGCCTCCGCCTTCGCCTCCGCGTCGGCCACGGCGGCCTGCGCCTGGGCGAGTCCGGTCTCCAGGCGATCGCATTCGGCGACAGCGGCCTCGTGACGCACGGTCACCTTGTTGAGCTGCTCCGCGTGCGTCGCGAGGGCGGCGTCGTGCTCGCGCAACGCGCGCAGCGCGTCCTTCGCCTGACGCCGCGTCTCCTCCACGGCCTCGTCGGCGTCGATACGCGCCTCACGGAGGGAGTCGACGACGATCTGGATCTCGGTGAGCCGCTCGGTCGCGGCGTCCCGCTCCGCCGCGAGTTCGAGGCGCGAACGCTCCCCTCCGGAACCCGTGCGCAGGGTCTGAGCGGTGATGACGTCGCCGCCGGTGGTCACGATCGTGGTCGAGGTGTCGCCTCTCGCGTCGAGAATGCGCCGCGCGGCACGCGCGGCATCGAGGTCGTCGGCGATGAGAACGTGCGCCAGGATGCCGAGGATCCCGTCCGGCGCGGTCACCGTCTCCGTCGCGGCAATCACGCCGTCGACGGCCGGGGGTGTCGGCTGCTCCCTCGGGGCATCGGCGACCACGAAGTCGACCACGCCCCGGCGGCGCTCTGCGGCCTCCGCCGCGAGGATGAACGCATCCTCCGCGGAACCGACCAGCACACCCTCGGCCAGCGGACCGAGGACGGCCGCGATCGCGGCTTCGTATCCCGCCCGCACCTGCACGGCATCACCGACGAGACCGCGGACCCCTGGACCCCCCTCGGCGACGATCTCGGCGGCGCCTCCCGACAGCGACAGGGCACTGCTCAGGGCGGCGGCCTTCGCGGTGAGGGCGTCGACCTCGCGCTCGGCGGCATGCAGCCGTTCGCGCAGGCTCTCCCGTTCCGCCTCCGCCGCCGTCGCCGCACGCTGAGCGCTCTCGTAGGCCGCGGCGTACTCGACGGCCGTGCCCTCGGGGGCCTCGGCGTCGTCGATCGCCTCCAGGGCTTCTTCGGCCTCTCGTCGCCGGGCGTGCGCGGCTTCGAGGGCGTTCTCCTGGCGGAGCACGGCGCCGCGGACGGCGGCCAGGGCCGATGCCGCCGCATCGGCGTTCCCGCGGAGCGAGGACAGTCGCATGTCGTACTCGGAGACGAGCGCGCTCTGCTCCGCGATGTCCACGTCGAGCGTGTCGAGCTCGGCGCGGGCGTTCACGACCTCGCGACTCGCCGCAGCCGCGGCGTCCTGCGCATCGCCGAGGCCGGACGAGATCGTCTCGATGTCCTCCTTCGCCTCGTCGATCGTCGCCTGTGTGACGGTCACCGCGGTCACGGCCGCGTCGTCCTCCTCGGACCCGAGGAGCGCGAGGCGCTGGTTGGCGAGAGTGTAGAGCCCGCGCACCCGCTCCTGCACCTGCTCGAGCCCGAAGGCGACGCTGCGCGCCTCGTCGACGGCGATCGAGTTCTGGTTCTTCTCCAGCCGAGCGATCCCGGCGCGCACGGTCTCGGCCTGGTCGGACAGCACCAGGCGCTCGGTGTGCCGCTCCTGCTCGGTCCGGGTGTGGTCGGCGAGGGCTGTGCGCAGCGCAACGACGTCGTCGGCGAACAGTCGGGCCTTGGCATCGCGGACGACGGCGGCGATGGTCTGCGCCTCGCGCGCGATCTCGGCCTGGCGGCCGAGCGGCTTGAGCTGGCGGCGGATCTCCCCCGCGAGATCGCTCAGCCGCGTGAGGTTGGCCTCCATCGCGTCGAGCTTGCGCAGCGTCTTCTCCTTGCGCCGACGGTGCTTGAGGATGCCCGCCGCCTCCTCGATGAAGCCGCGTCGATCCTCCGGCGAGGCCTGGAGCACCGTGTCGAGCCGTCCTTGACCCACGATGACGTGCATCTCGCGGCCGAGGCCGGAGTCGCTGAGCAGCTCTTGCACATCGAGGAGACGGCAGCCCTCCCCATTGATCGCGTATTCGCTGGAGCCGTTGCGGAACAGCGTGCGGCTGATCGTCACCTCGGCGTATTCGATGGGCAGCGCGCCATCCGCGTTGTCGATGGTGAGCTGCACCTCGGCACGCCCGAGGGGGCCGCGGGTCGACGTGCCGGCGAAGATGACGTCCTCCATCTTCCCGCCGCGGAGCGTCTTCGCTCCCTGCTCCCCCATCACCCAGGCGAGGGCGTCGACGACGTTGGACTTGCCGGAGCCGTTCGGTCCGACGATGCACGTGACGCCGGGCTCGAACACGAAGGTCGTCGGCTGCGCGAACGACTTGAACCCCTTGAGCGTCAGGCTCTTCAGGTGCATGGGGCGACCGCTCGTCCGGGGAGATTCACGCCGCTACGCTACCGGAATCCCGCGGAACGGCCGGTATCCCGCGCGGTCGTCACGGACCCCGGCTCGATCGCGACACGCCGGTGCTAGCACGAAATGCTTGACGATCTCCTGTGAGTTTCGCTACGGTGGCCTCCGGATCGCCACACGAAAGGAGGTTACCGATGATGATCACTCAGCACACCGCAGAGGTCTTTGGCCTCGCCGCGCCCGCGCACTCTGCGCCGCGCCACGCGGCATCGGTGACCGCCGGCGTCCGTCACGGCTCGCTCGGCTAGAACCGCAGCCTGGGAACGCAGACCCGATCCGGGTCTTCTCCCGCCTGTTCTGTCGCGTCCCACCCTCTGATCCCCTCGGATCATGGATCCCCGCCTCCGGCCTCCGCATTCCGCGGCTCCACAGGCGCTGCTCTCGTCCGCACCCGTCGCGGCCGACGACTCGGTCCTGACGTGGTGCTTCCGCACCCCATCCATCCCTTTCGAAGGAACCATCGTGAACATCACGCTGTCACGCAGCACCACCCATCCGCCCGATACCGAGGACCGCGAGGTCCTCCAGATCCCCCGCGACGACGAGCTGCGTCAGCTCGGCATCGCGGACCGCCTCTCGCTCCGGATCGGCCTCTGGCTGTTCCAGCGGGCGCAGCGGCCCCGGCGTCCGCGCCGGTCGTGGACCGTCGATCCCGGCGACCTGTTCCTCGTCGGAGAGCAGCGTCACCGCTCGGCTGCGGAGGCGCACGCCCTCCTCATGCACGACATGCAGCGCGGAATGCGCTGACAGACGATGACGACCGCATCGACGCCGACCCGGCGTCCGTCCGTACAGCTGCGGACGGACGCCGGGTCACCCGGCACCTCCTCCTCCCTCCGACACGAAGGACCCGACATGACGACCGCCGCACTGACGATCACGCCGCTGATCGTCCCGGCCACCCTCGCCGATGCGAACGCCGCGGACTTCCGCGCCTACGGCGCCCTCAATCGACAGATCTGCGACGAGCAGGTCGGCCTCCCCGACCTCGCCCCGGACGCCGCGCAGATGCTGCCGAACTGGCAGGACGACTCCGATGCGCTGGACCTCGGATTCGTGGCGCGCGAGGGGGACGACATCATCGGCATGGTGACGGTGTCCTTCGCACAGGAGGAGGACGCGCACGCCGCCGAGCTCGACCTCCTCGTCCCGGCCGCCCACACCGGGCGTGGTGTCGAGGACGCGCTGCTCGACCGCGCCGAGACCGAGGCCAGGGAGCGCGGCCGGAGCGTCCTGCAGATCTGGACCCTCCACCGCCCCGAGGAGGCCGACCGCATGCTCCAACCGCGCACGGGATGGGGGCGCATCCCGGCGACAGCGCTGAGCGACGTGGTCGAAGCCCGCGGCTTCACGCTGGAGCAGGTGGAGCGCAACAGCGAGCTCGACCTGCGTGCCGACCCGGAGCCCCTGCGCCGCGCGTTGGGCGCGGCGCTCACGGCGGCGGGTCCGGACTACCGCGTGGTCGAGTGGGAGCTGCCCACCCCGCCGGAGTTCCGCGACGGATACGCCGCGGTGCTCGCCCGACTGTCGACCGACGCCCCCAGTGGCGACATGGACTTCGTCGCCGAGGTCTACGACGCCGATCGGGTCGTCCGCCGCGATGCTCGTCTCACGGGCGCCGGCCAGACGGTGTCCGTGGTCGCCGTGGAGCATGTCCCGTCCGGCACCCTCGTCGCGTACAACGAGCTGCTGATCGGTGCGGAGAAGACCGGGACCACCCACCAGTTCGGGACGCTGGTCGCCAAGGACCACCGCGGCCATCGCCTCGGAACGATCGTGAAGTGCGCCAACCTCCTGCGGTGGCGGGAGCTCGTCCCGGATTCGGACGTGGTCTCCACGTTCAACGCGGAGGAGAACCGGCCGATGCTCGACATCAACGAGGCGATCGGCTTCGTCCCCGTGTCGTACGCGGGCGCGTGGCAGAAGAAGATCTGAGGACGAGCGGTAGCCGTCATCCTCTCGGATGACGGCTACCGCTCAGCTTCATCCGCCTGACCGACGACACCGGCACAGGTCTCCGGCGAGGCTGGGAACATGAACACTCCCGTGATCGAAGCCCACGCCCTCGTGAAGACCTACGGCGTCACACACGCCCTCGCCGGAGTCGACCTCACCGTGCACCGCGGCGAGTCCGTCGCCATCATGGGAGCGTCGGGGTCGGGCAAGACCACGCTCCTGCACGTGCTGGCGGGCATCACCGCCCCGGACAGCGGGCGCGTGGTCTTCCACCCGTCCACCGGAACGCCCATCGAGGTGACCGCGCTCGGCGAGGCGGCGCGCTCCCGGCTGCGTCGCGAGCGATTCGGGTTCGTCTTCCAGCAGGGACTGCTGATCCCCGAGCTGACGGCAGTGGAGAACGTCGCCCTCGCCTCGATGATCAACGGTGTCGCGAAGAAGGACGCACTCCCCCACGCGGCGTCGTGGCTCGCGGCACTGGGTCTCGGCGGCATGGAGGAACGGCGCATCGGCGAGCTGTCGGGAGGACAGGCTCAGCGCGTGGCCATCGCCAGAGCCCAGGCCACGGGTGCGGACCTCGTCTTCGCCGACGAGCCGACCGGCGCCCTGGACTCGCACACCTCCGCCGAGGTCATGGACGCGCTCCTGTGGTCCACGACCGGACAGGGCCGCACCCTCATCGTCGTCACGCACGACGTCGACGTCGCCGCCCGCTGCACCCGCACGGTCGCTGTCCGGGACGGCCGCATCCTCGGTTCGGCGGTGAACGCGTGAACCTCTCCGTCCTCGGCCTGCTCCTGCGTCCCGCTCCCGGACAGCGGAGCGTCCTCGCGCTCCCGATCGTCGCCTTCGCGGTGGTCACGACCCTCGTCCTCACCGTCGTCGGCGGGGCCCAGGCCTTCTGGACCTGGACCGACGACGAGGCCGTCCTGTACCAGGCGCTCGCCGCCATCGCCCTGGTCCTCCTGGTCGTGCCGCTGGCCTCGCTCGGCGGCGCCGCCGCCCGCTTGTCCGCCCGACGCCGCGACGAACGTCTCTCCACTCTGCGTCTGCTCGGGGTGACACCGGGCGGGGTGACGACGGCGACCGTCGTCGAGTCCGTCCTCGTCGCCGCCACCGGCGCGATCATCGGTGTCGGCGGCCATCTGGCCCTGAGCCCGCTCATCGGTCTGATCCCGTTCCGTGGCGAGCCGCTCGGCCTGCCTGCGGTCGTGCTCCCTCCGGTGATGATCGCCGCTGTCGTGGCCGGCGTGCTCGTGCTCGCCGCCGGAAGTGCCGTCGTGGGGCTGCGCCGCGTCGTCATCTCGCCACTCGGAGTGCGAACGCGCACGGCGCCGACGAACGTGCACTGGGTCCGGGCCGTCATCGCGGTGGTGGGCATCGCCTTCGCGTTCGTGCTCGTCAAGGTCTTCCCGATGATCGGCGGTATCGTGGCGACGATCGCGGTGCTCGCGGCGACGTTCGCGCTCGCCCTCACGGTCTTGAACGTGCTCGGCCCGTGGGTGCTGAAGGTGTCGGCGGGACGTCAGCTTCGGCGGGCGGAGCGTCCCGAGCGGCTGCTGGCCGCACGCCTCGTGCTCGACGCTCCGAAGGCAGCCTGGCGTCAGGTCGGCGGGATCGCGATGGCGAGCTTCATGGCCGTCTTCGCCGGCACCGGCGTCGCCCTCCTCGACACGATCGGGGCCGGTGACGATCCCTCCAGCATCGCGCTCGCGGAGGACATCCGGACCGGGCTCATCATCACCCTCGTCGGCTCGTTCCTCATGGTGGCCGCTTCCGTCGGTGTGAATCAGGCCTCGGATGTGCTCGACAAGAGCGACCTGCACCGGAGCCTGCACCACCTGGGTATGCCCGTCGAGACCGTGGACCGCGCGCGCCGTCGCGCGATCATGTCGCCGCTGCTCGTCACGGCGGTGGGATCCGCGCTGTGCGCTGCGGTGCTCGTGTTCCCGCTGGTGGGGATCGCGCTGATCGTCGCGCCCCTCTCGCTGATGACGATCGCGACCGTCGTCGCCGTCGGCATCGGAGTCGTGTGGGCGAGCACCTGGGCGACCCGTCCGCTGCTGGATCGTGCTTTCGCTCCGGCGTGAGGCGGTGGCGGGCCGGGTGCGAGCCTCTCCAGGAGGCGTCAACACCCCGACGAACTCGGTCGGTCAACGACGATGCGGGGCTGCGGGTGACGAGTGTCACCTTTGCCGAGCATGCATTCGACCGATCAAGCGACCTGCAGCCGGCTATCGCCGGCGACGTACTCGACGACGAGGTCTCCTCCGACAGCTTCCATGTACTTCCGGACCGTGCCGATGCGCGCACTGTCGAGATCGCCGTTTTCGATCTTCGAGACCTGACGCTGACCAACGCCGATGCGCTCGGCGAGCTGAGCTTGGCTGAGTCCGAGGCGCTCACGTAGTTCACGCAGTCGGTACGCGCGCACCTCGCCCAGCATCCGCTCCTTATGCGCGTCGACACGTGTACGGTTCGCAGGACGCCTCTCGAGCAGCCGCTCCGGGGTGAGAGCCATCATGATCACTTCCTCTTAACCTTGTCGTTCTCTGTCTTCGTCTTCATCCGGGCCAGATGCTCGGCGAATCGAGCGTCTGCGATCGGGATGTTCTCCCGGTACCACTTCTTCCAGTTGCCGGCGTTGTCACCGGCGACCAACATGATCGCCTGCCGCTGGGGATCGAAGGCGAACAGCACCCGAAGTTCCGAATTGCCGGACGAGCCTGGGCGAAGCTCCTTCATGTTCTTGTACGAAGACCCCTTCACCGTGTCGACGAGGGGGCGTCCCAGCTGGGGACCGTGTTCTTGGAGGAGCTCGATGGCAGCGATGACCTGATCGTAGGTGTCGTCATCCAGGTTCATCACCCAATCCTCGATCAACCCAAGATCGACGGTCCACATGCTCCACAGTCTAGACCCTGCATGGTCTATCGGCAACGGGAAGTCACCGCGCATCGGCCCGGGTCAGCGCCTCCGCTGGCAGCGCGGGCAGAAGTGCGAGGAGCGGTTCATGAAGGCGGCACGGGTGATCGGCGTGCCGCAGCGCGGGCAGGGCTTCCCGCCACGACCGTAGGCGTTCAGGGAGTGTGCGAAGTAGCCGGCCTGCCCGTTGACGTTGACGTACTGGGCGTCGAAGCTCGTGCCGCCCTCGGCGAGAGCCTTCTGCAGGACCGATCGCACCTCCGCGAGCAGGCGATTCACGGCCCGGGTCGGCAGAGCATCGGCCGGTGTTGCCGGATGGATGCGGGCCGCCCACAGCGACTCGTCGGCGTAGATGTTGCCGATGCCGCTCACGACACCCTGGTCGAGCAGCACTCGCTTGATCGCGCTGTGCCGCCGGGCGAGAGCGGCCCGGAAGACCGCGTCGTCGAAGAACGGGTCGAGCGGGTCGCGTGCGATGTGCGCGACCTGTGTCGGGATGCGGGAGGGGCCGTCGGGGACGAGGGCATCGACGGCCAGCGATCCGAAGGTGCGCTGATCGGCGAACACGATCGCGAGCTCGCCGTGTCGCGGGTGCTCGATGCTCAGACGGATCCGCTCGTGCCGCTCGGATGGAGCGTCCGGCGCGCGGAGCAGCATCTGGCCGCTCATGCCCAGATGCGCGATCAGAGCGGAGTCGTCGGAATCGAGCGGCAACCAGAGGAACTTGCCCCGCCGCGCGGCCGCGGTGAATCGGCGACCCTCCAGACGCTGGACGAAGTCCACGGCTCCGGCGGTATGCCGAGTGAGAGCGCGTTCGTCGAACACGCTGACGCCGGTGATGACCGCGTCCACGGCAGCCGGTGCGAGGCCCGAGCGGACGACCTCGACCTCGGGGAGCTCAGGCACGTTCGCTGAGGGTGCGCCAGGCGCTGAGTGCCGCCGCCATCTCCGCCGTCTTCTTGCTGCTGCCGGCACCCGTCATGCGAACGTCGCCGACGGCCACGGTCGCGGTGAAGCGCCGGTCGTGGTCGGGGCCGCTGGCCTCGACCGAGTACTGCGGCGGCGTGGCGCCGAGGCGTGCCGCGAGCTCCTGCAGGCTGGTCTTCGGGTCCATCGCCGCGCCGTACCGCTCGGGGTCGGCGAGCAACGGCTCGGTCAGACGCAGGACGAGCGCCGTCGCGGCCTCGGGCCCGGCGGACAGGTAGGTGGCGCCGATGACGGCCTCCATGGTGTCCGCGAGGATCGAGTCCTTGTCGCGACCACCGGTCTGCTCCTCACCGCGTCCGAGCAGCAGGTGACTGCCCAGATCGATGCCGCGAGCGACCTCCGCCAGGGCGACCGTCGACACGACGCTCGCCCGACGCTTCGCCAGCTCCCCCTCGTCGAGCTCGGGGTGCCGTGTGAACAGCATGACCGTGACGGCCTGCCCCAGCACCGAGTCGCCGAGGAACTCGAGACGCTCGTTGTGCGGGATGCCGCCGTGCTCGTACGCGTAGGAGCGGTGGGTGAGGGCCAACTCCAGAAGCTCCGCGTCGATATCGACGCGGAGCTTGTCTGGGAGAGGCCTCGTCCCCCCGGGGACCTCCGTCACGGTTCGCGACTCAGACGTCGGCGACCTTGCGGCCCTTGTACTCGAGGAAGAGCTCGGTGCCCTGCGAGTCGGTGACGACCTTCGCCTGGTGCGGACGGCTGTAGACGACCTTGCCGTTCTCGATGGTCTTGACGAGCGCGGGGGCCTCCGCCTTCCACTGCGCGCGGCGCGAGCGGGTGTTCGAACGGGAGACCTTGCGCTTCGGGGGGTTACCAGCCATGACTAGCTCTCTTCTTTCTCGGCGGCACCGCGTTCTGCGGTGCCGTCCTGGTCTGTGATCTGCTGGAGCGCGCTCCACCGAGGATCGATGGGAGCGGCCTGCTCCGTTCCGGTGCTCTCGGTCAGCCTCTCGCCTGTGACCGGGTCGAGCCCGAGGCAATCCGGCTGACACACCGGCTGAAAAGGAAGGGCCAAAACGGCCGCATCCCTGACGAGAGTTTCAAGATCCACGTGGTCGTCTTGAACCTCGAAGTCAGTTTCTTCCTGACCAGGATACGCGAAAAGCTCCTGGAACTCGACTTCGACGGGCCGGGCGATGTCGGTGAGGCATCGACCGCACACGCCGACGTACTCGCTCTCCGCCTCTCCGGTGACGAGGATGCCCTCGTGGACGGACTCCAGGCGCACGTCGAGATCGAGCTCCGAGCCCGCTTCGAAGGAGACGATGCCCTCCCCCCACTGCTCCGTCAGGGGCACCGAGAAGGAGTGCTCGCGCATCTCCCCCGGGCGCCGGACGATGTCACGGACGGGGAGGACGAAAGGGCTGTTGAGTCGGGAACGCACCCCGCCATGCTACCCGGGTCACCGGAGAGGAGGGCCGGGAGACAGCCGGGAGCGGGACGCGGATCAGATCCCGCGCGCGCCGGTGTCGAGGAACGAGGCGACCGCCGGCGGCACGAACGGCGACACGTCTCCACCGAGGCTCGCGACCTGGCGCACCAGGGAGCTCGAGACCATCGCATGCGCGGGGTCGGGGAGCAGGAAGACGGTCTCGATGTCGGCGAGGTGCCGGTTGACGATCGCCATCGGCGACTCGTACGCCACGTCGACCTGCGAGCGGATCCCCTTCACGAGCACGCCGGCGTTCACATCGCGCGCGTAGTCGACGAGCAGACCCATGCTCCAGGACCCGATGACGATGTCGCCCGCCATGCCGTCCTCGGCGATCGAGCGCTCCAGGAGTGCCAGCCGCTGCGCGATCGGCAGCATCGCCTCTTTGCCCGGGTTGTGCACGACGAGCACGTGCAGCTCGTCGTAGAGGGCGGCCGCACGCCGGATCACGTCGAGGTGACCCAGGGTCGGCGGATCGAAGGAACCCGGGACGACGGCGATCCGGCTGCTCATGGCATCCAGCCTAGGGCACCCGGAACGGCGATCAGTTCTTCGCGAGCGCCGCGCGATCCTCGTCGGTGACGCGCCGGCCGATCGCCTCCCGGAGCCCGGGATGCGCCGCCAGCTCGGGGTCGATGGCGAGGATGTCCTCCGCGAGCTCGCGAGCCCGGGTGATGAGGGCGGCGTCCTTGACGACGCGCAGCAGCTTGAGGGACGACCGCACGCCGGCCTGTGCCGCGCCCAGCACGTCGCCTTCGCCGCGCAGCTCGAGGTCGACCTCGGCAAGCGCGAAGCCGTCGAGCGTGGCGGCGACCGCATCGACCCGCTCGCGGGCCACGGATCCCGCCTCAGCCTCGGTGACGAGAAGACAGAGTCCCGGAACCCCTCCTCGGCCCACCCGACCGCGGAGCTGGTGCAGCTGGGAGACCCCGAAGCGGTCCGCGTCCAGCACGATCATCGTCGAGGCGTTGGGGACGTCCACGCCCACCTCGATCACGGTCGTCGCGAGGAGGAGGTCGATCTCCCCGCGGGCGAAGGCCTGCATGACGGCGTCCTTCTCCTCGGAGGGCATCTTCCCGTGGAGCACCGCCCGCCGGAGCCCGCCGAGGGTCGGATGGGTGGCCAAGGCCTCGTCGAGCTGGACCACGCCCCAGCGGGGGCCCTTGCCGCCCTCGGGGGCGAGGAGCGCCTGCTCCCCCGCCTCGGCCGTCTTCGCCGCGGTGTCGATGGCCGCGCAGACGGCGAACACCTGCCGGCCCTGCGCGATCTCCTCCGCTGCCCGTTCCCACACCCGGTTGAACCAGCCGGGATGCTCGGCCAACGGCGCGACGTACGACTCGATGCCGGCGCGGCCGGCCGGCATCGTGCGGATGACCGAGGTGTCGAGGTCGCCGAAGACCGTCATCGCGACCGTCCGCGGGATGGGTGTCGCGGTGAGGACGAGCGCATGCGGGCTGGATCCCTTCGCACGCAGCGCCTCCCGCTGCTCGACCCCGAACCGATGCTGCTCGTCGACCACGACCAGCCCGAGGTCGGCGAACGTGGTCTTCTCCCCGAGGAGCGCATGGGTGCCGACCACGATCAGCGCCTGGCCGGAGGCGACGCGCAGCGCGGCCTTGCGACGGTCGGCAGCCGGCATCTGCCCGGTGAGCAGGGTCGGCATCAGCAGGGGGGCGAGCTGCGGACCGAGCATCTTCGTGATCGAACGCAGATGCTGCCCCGCGAGGACCTCCGTCGGCGCGATCAGGGCCGCCTGTCCCCCGCTCTCGGCGACCTGCAGCATCGCCCGCAGGGCCACCAGCGTCTTTCCCGAACCGACCTCGCCCTGCACCAGTCGGTTCATCGGCCAGGAGCCGACGAGGTCGTCTGCGATCTGTGCACCGACCGTCTCCTGGTCGGGCGTGAGCGTATAGGGCAGGGCGGCGTCGAAGCGTTCCAGGAGGCCGCCTGGGGTCGCCGGCCGCGAGGTGGCGGCCAGAGCCCGCACCGCGTCGCGCTGCTGGAGCAGGGCCGTCTGCAGGGTCAGCGCCTCGTGCATGCGCAATGTGCGCACCGCGGGATCGATGTCGTTGCGGGAGCGCGGGCGATGGATCGCCTCCAGCGCCTCCCGGGCCGTCAGCAGCTCCTCGCGGGTGCGGATCTCCGGCGTCAGCGGGTCCGGCACTGTCGGGAGGTCGTCCAGGACACGACCGACGAGCCGGGCGATCTGCCACGTCTGGATCGCGGAGGTGGCCGGGTAGATCGGGATCGGCACGGCCGCCCTGGCATCGGCACGCCGCCGCGCCGCATCCTCGTCGTCGAACAGTTCGTACTCCGGGTGGGCGAACTGGGTCATCCCGTTGAACTCGCCGACCTTGCCGGAGAACACGCCACGGCGTCCGACCGCCAGATCCTTGGAGCGCCATTCCGCTGCGCCGACGTTCTTCGCGAAGAAGGTCAGCGACATGCGCCCGACGCCGTCGCCGATGACGACGTCGACCATGGCTCCCGGCCGGTTGCGCATCCGACGGAAGCTCGACGAGAGGACCTCCGCCACGATGGTGACGGTCTCCCCGATGGGGAGGTCGCGGATGGGGGTGAGCTCGCCGGGGTCGGCGTACCGACGCGGATAGTGCGCGAGCAGGTCGCCGACGGTCTTCATGCCGAAGGCGCGGTCGAGCGTCTTGGCCGACGCCGCACCGAGGGCCTCCTCCAGCGAGGATTCGAGCGTGAGCGACATGCTCCGAGTCTAGGGAACCGCACGGACACGACCGCCCGCGCCCTGTCGTATCGTGAACGGGTGACGAGGATCATCGCCGGAACGGCACGCGGCACCCGGCTCGACGTCCCCGGTGCCGGGACACGGCCGACGAGCGATCGCGTGCGCGAGTCGCTGTTCGGCGCCCTGGAGTCGCTCGACGCGATCGCGGGTGCCAGGGTGCTCGACCTCTACGCGGGCTCCGGCGCGCTCGGGCTCGAGGCCCTGAGCCGCGGCGCCCGAAGCGCCGACCTCGTGGAGCGCAACCGGCAGGCGGCAGCCGTCGTACGCCGCAACGTCGCGGCAGTGACGAAGGCGTCCGGCGCCGCGTCCGCGCAGGTCCAGGAGGCGACCGTCCGGGCGTTCCTCGGCCGAGCGTCCGGGTCGTACGACCTCGTGTTCACGGATCCGCCGTACGACATCGACGACGAGGCGATGGACGGTGACCTGGCCGCCCTCGCTCCACTGCTCAGCGACGACGCCGTCGTGGTCGTCGAGCGTGCCCGCCGTTCCCCGACCCCCGACTTCACGGCGGCCGGGCTCCGCGTGTTCCGGGAGAAGACCTACGGCGACACCACCCTCTGGTGGGCCGAGCCGGACCGCGACGAGCCGGCGTCCGCAGCCGTTCAGCCGGAGACGGAGTCCCAGTCCCGGTAGGGATCCCAGCCGCTGACATCCACAGGACGGTCGTCGCAGAGCAGGTCCTCGTCGCCGCGCGACCGCACGACACCGATCGCGCGGAACCCCGGCGGCAGCACGCCGTCCGGGAACGTCGCGAGCAGTGCATGGTCCTCACCGCCCGCGAGCGCCCGCTCCGGGTTCGCGCCGAGCGCCGCGCCGTCCAGCGCGAGGGTGACGCCGGAGGCCTCCGCAAGGCGACGCGCATCGAGGGCGAGGCCGTCCGAGACGTCCATCATCGCGGTCGCGCCGGCGGCCGCCGCGGCGACGCCGAGGCCGATGGGCGGGGATGGTCGCAGCTGCGCGGCGACCGCGGCGCTCTCCCCTGCCGCGAGGGCCGCAGGATCGACCGGCACCGGCGTCTCGCCGTCCCGGAAGCGTCCGAACAGCACCGCCAGTCCGTGCGCGGCATGGCCCAGCTCCCCCGCCACGGCGACGACGTCGCCCGGTCGCGCCCCCGCCCTGGTCACCGGCGGGCGGCCTTCGAGGTCGCCCAGTGCCGTCACGGCGACCGTGAGCACCTCGGACACCGTGAGGTCGCCGCCGACGACCGCGCACCCGGGGGCCAGCGCCGTGCAGGCCTCGCGGAAGCCGTCAGCCAGGCGCTCCACGAAGGACAACCGGAGTTCACGCGGCACGGCGAGAGCCACGAGAAGGGCGGTGGGACGCGCGCCCATGGCGGCGATGTCGGCGAGGTTGACCGCCGCCGCCTTCCACCCGAGGTCGTAGCCGCTCGTCCAGGCGAGGCGGAAGTCCGGCCCGTGCACGAGGGTGTCGGTCGTCGCGACGACGGAGGCGGAGGGAGCCGCGATGACGGCGGCGTCGTCACCCGGCCCGAGGAGCGTGTGCGCGCCGGGCGCGGTGCGCTGGAGGATGGCGCGGAGGATGCGGCCCTCCGAGAGATCTCCCAGGCGCGGATCGTCGGAGTCGGGTCGGGAGGGCATGTCGTCAAAGGTAGCCTGGATGCATGCTTCGTTCCCGCCGCCTCGCTGCCGTCGCGGGGTCGATCGCCCTCGCCGCCGGACTCGCCGGATGCTCCACCACCGTGCACCTCGAGCCCGCGGAGGACGCGAACGACCCGGCCTGCGCGAACGTCTCCGTGCTCCTGCCGGACACCGTCGGCGGCTACGAGCGGGTGTGGACCGACGCGCAGGCGACAGGCGCGTGGGGCGATCCCACGGTCGTCCTGCGTTGCGGCGTGGAGCCCCCCGCCCCGTCCGATCTCGTCTGCACCACCCTCGGTGGCGTCGACTGGTTGGTCCTGGAGCAGGAAGACGAGCGCCAGCGCCTCGTCACCTACGGGCGGGAGCCGGCCATCGAGGTCATCATCCGCCGCGGCGAGCAGGTCGACTTCCAGTCGATCGTCGACAGCCTCTCGTCGAACATCCAGTCCGGACTCGCACCGGCCACCGCGCAGTGCACGGACCGGGTGGAGTTCCCCGCGAGCTGAGCGCCCGCAGGGAATGCCGATGTCAGCGGCGCAGACCCGCCTCGACCAGTTCGGTGATGAGATCGCCGTAGCTCAGCCCTGACGCGACCCAGCACTTCGGGAACATCGAGATGGGCGTGAATCCGGGCATGGTGTTGAGCTCGTTGACGACGAGCTCGCCGTCCGCGGTGAGGAACATGTCGACGCGGGCGAGGCCACGACCGTCCACCGCCTGGAAGGCACGCACGCCGGCTTCCTGGACAGCCGCCACCTCCGCCTCGCTCAGCTCCGCGGGGCACACCACATCGACGCCGTCGCCACCGAGGTACTTGCCCTCGAAGTCGTAGAAGCCGCGGTCGGTCAGCACGATCTCCCCCGGAAGGGAGGCGCGGACGCCGTCGGCGGTCTCCAGGACCGCGACCTCGATCTCCCTCCCGGTGATCCCGGCCTCGATGAGGACCTTGTCGTCCTCGGCGAAGGCGATGGCGAGGGCGGCATCGAGCTCCTCCGGAGCCGTGACCTTCGAGACGCCGACGCTCGATCCGGCGCGCGCCGGCTTGACGAAGACGGGCAGGCCGAGCTCGACGGCACGGCGGCGCACGACCGCAGGGTCGACGTCCCACTCGCGGCGGCGCACGGTCACGCCCGGTGCCACCGAGATGCCGGCGGCCCGCAGCACGATCTTCATGAAGTGCTTGTCCATGCACAGCGCCGAGTCGAGCACGCCGCCGCCGGCATAGGGGACCTCGAGCGTGTCGAAGTAGCCCTGGATGGTGCCGTCCTCGCCGTGGGGTCCGTGCAGGATCGGCAGGACCACGTCGATCTCGCCCAGCCCCTCGGTCGCGCCGCCGGGGTGCACGACGCGCAGAGTGCGGTCGCCGCCGGGCTCCGGCCAGAGCACCCGGGTGCCGTTGTCCACGACCTCGGGCAGGTGCGCGGCGTCCAGCGGGAACTTCGCCGGGTCGTCGTCCTCCAGGACGAAGGCGCCCTCGCGGGTGATCCCCACCGGGATCACGGCATACCGGTCACGATCGATCGCGCCCAGCACTCCCCCCGCCGTTGCGGAACTGATCGAATGCTCGCTGGAGCGCCCTCCGAAGAGCACCACCACCGTCTGCTTGTCCATGGTTGGTCCTCTCCCCCTGCGGGGTGTCGTCGTCCGTCGTCAGATGCGGGGCGATGTCCCGGGGATCCATCTTGCCGTCGAGCACCATCTTCACCTGCTCCACGATCGGCATGTGCACATCGGCTTCGCGGGCGAGCTGCAGCACGGGGGCGACCGAGGCCAGACCCTCCGCGGTCTGCTGCATCTGCTTCACCACATCCTGGAAGCTGTATCCCTGTCCGAGCAGCCGCCCGGCGGTGTTGTTGCGGCTCAGCGGCGACTGACACGTCGCGATGAGGTCGCCGAGGCCCGCCAGTCCCTGCAGGGTCTCCGGCTGGGCACCGTTCGCCACCGCGAAGTCGGTCATCTCGACGAGGCCGCGGGTGATGATCGAGGCCTTCGTGTTCTCGCCGTAGCCCACGCCGTCGACGATCCCGATGGCGACGGCGATGAGGTTCTTGAGCACCCCGCCGAACTCCGTGCCGATGACGTCGGTGTTCACGAACGTGCGGAAGTAGGAGTTGCGTGCGGCGCGGGCCACGACGTCCGCCGTCTCCTGGCTGCGCGACGAGATCACGGCCGCGGTCGGCTGCTCCCGCGCGATCTCCAGCGCGAGGTTGGGACCGGAGGCGACGGCGACCCGGTCGGGATCGCACTGCAGCTCCTGCTGGATCACCTGGCTCATGCGCAGTCCGGTGCCACGCTCGACGCCCTTCATGAGGCTGACGATCTTCGCGTCGCCCGAAGCGATCAGCGGGCGCAGCGCCTTGAGGTTCTCCCGCAGCGACTGACTCGGCACGGACAGGTAGACCTGGTCGACGCCCTCGAGGGCGATGGCCAGCTCATGCGTGGCCGCCATCGTGCGGGGCAGGTTGATGCCGGGCAGGTAGCGCGAGTTGCGCTTCGCCTCATGGATCTCGTGCGCCAGCTCCGCACGGCGCGCCCACATCGTCACGTGGGCGCCGCCGTCGGCGAGGATCTTGCCGAACGTGGTGCCCCAGCTGCCGGCGCCGATCACGGCGACGCGGGGTCCGGCCGGCGCGGTTCTCTTAGGGGTCAAGGCGTCCGGTCTCCTTCTGGCCGTGGCTCGCCGGATTCCAGCGCTCCGCGGGGGCCTTCTCGCCGCGCACCTGCTCCAGCAGCGCGGTGATCGCGTTCATGAGGCGGTTGGTGGCCTCCGTCAGCGCCGCCGGCTCGCCGGCGCGACCGCGGAGGTCGGACACGTCGACGGGGTCGCCGATGATCACGGTGACGGGCTTGCGGAGTGGCCAGAGGCTGAGCCCCTTCTGGTAGCGGCCCATGATCGCCTGCGTGCCCCACTGTGCCATGGGGATGAGCGGGATGCCGTCGGCGAGGGCGAGCCGCACCGCTCCCGACTTGCCGCGCATCGGCCACATGTCGGGGTCTCGGGTGAGCGTGCCCTCCGGGTACACGATGACACCGCGACCGTGCTCCACGAGAGCCGCCGACTGGGTCATCGTCTGCTTCGCGGAGGACGCCGAGGACGTGCGCGCGACCGGGATCATCCCCGTCTTGCGCAGGAACCACCCGAGGACGGGCACCCGGAAGAGGCTCTCCTTGGCCATGAACCTCGGCGCGCGCCCGATCCGCCAGACCGCCATGGCGACGATCAGCGGATCGAACTCCGAGTAGTGGTTCGGCGCGAGGACGAATGAGCCCTCGCGCGGCAGCTTCTCCGCACCGACGATCCGGATCTTCGCGATCAGCGACACCACCGGGACGACGATCGCCGCGAGCGGCCAGAAGACGCTCGGACGCGTCTTCTCCGGAGACCGGGACGCCATCGGGCTCACCGGATGACGTCGAAGTCGGCGCCGAGCGCGTCGAGCTTGGCGAGGAACTTCTCGTATCCGCGGCTCAGGATGTCGACCCCCGACACCTTCGACTCGCCCGTGGCCGTCAGCGCCGCGATCACGTGGCTGTAGCCGCCGCGCAGATCGGGGACGACGATGTCGGAGCCGTGGAGCGGCGTCGGGCCCGTGATGACGGCGGCCTGCTCCAGGTCACGACGCGGCACGCGCCGCGGGCCGTCCTGCAGTCCGCGCGGGTGCACGACGATGTCGGCGCCCATCTTGACGAGCGCCTCGGTGAAGCCCATGCGGTTCTCGTACACGGTCTCGTGCACGACGGAGCGGCCGTGCGCCTGGGTGAGCGCGACCACGAGCGGCTGCTGCCAGTCGGTCATGAAGCCGGGGTGCACGTCGGTCTCGATCACGACCGGCTTGATGTCGCCGTCGCGACGGAAGAGGATGCCGTCCTCCTGGATGTCGAACCAGCCGCCCGCCTTCCGGAAGACGTTGAGGAAGGTGAGCATCTCCTGCTGCTTCGCGCCGCCGACGAAGATCTCGCCGTCGGTGGCCAGAGCGGCCGAAGCCCACGAGGCCGCCTCGTTGCGATCGAAGATCGACCGGTGGTCGTAGCCGCGGAGCTTCTCGACGCCCTCGATGAGGATGACGCGGTTGGGCTCGTAGGAGATGATCGCGCCCATCTTCTGCAGGACGGCGATGAGGTCCATGATCTCGGGCTCGATCGCCGCGTTGCGCAGCTCGGTGATGCCCTCCGCCCGTACAGCGGTGAGGAGCACCTGCTCCGTGGCGCCGACGCTCGGGTACGGGAGGTGGATGTTGGCACCGTGCAGACGGGCCCCGCCGGTCGAGAGGCGGATGCCGCTGGGGAGCTTCTCGACGATCGCGCCGAACTTCCGCAGCGCGTCCAGGTGGAAGTCGATCGGCCGGTCGCCGATGCGGCAGCCGCCGAGGTCGGGGATGAACGCCTGGCCCAGGCGGTGCAGGAGCGGACCGCAGAACAGGATCGGGATCCGGGAGGCGCCCGCATGCGCGTCGATCTCCTCGAAGTGGGCCGACTCGACGTCGCTGGGGTCGAACACCAGGGAGCCGGGCTCGTCACCCTCCGACACGCGGACGCCGTGCACCTCGAGCAGCGAGCGCACCACGGCGACGTCGCTGATGGCCGGCACGTCGCGCAGGACGCTCGTGGTCTCCCCGAGCAGAGACGCGACCATCGCCTTGGTGGCGAGGTTCTTCGCGCCCTTGACGTCGACGCGTCCGCGCAGCGGACGGCCTCCGCGGATGGCGAGGACGTCTCCGGTCAGCGCGGGGACGTCGTCGGAGAGAGCGTCGCGCACGGGTGTCGTCATTCGGGGCCTCACTTCATTCATCGGGGGCGGGGTTACCCCTGGCTCCCCCGCCCCCTCCGTCTCACTGGACGGGAAGGGTCCGCGGCCGCCACGACTCGCGACGGGCCTCGAACTGCGCGATCTTGTCTTCGTTGCGCAGCGTGAGCCCGATGTCATCGAGCCCTTCGAGGAGCCGCCATCTAGTGTAATCGTCGATCCCGATGTCGGCCTGGAAGCCGGCCTCCGCGCCCCCGGTCGGGTCGCCGATGGAGGCGGTGCGCGCCTCGAGGTCGACCGTCATCCGCGCGCCGGGATCGGCGTCCATGACGGCCCAGAACCGCTCCAGATCCGCCTCCGCGATGGTCGCGGCGAGGAGTCCCTGCTTGCCCGCGTTCCCGCGGAAGATGTCGGCGAAGCGGGGGCTCAGCACGACCTTGAAGCCGAAGTCGCGGAGCGCCCACACGGCGTGCTCACGGCTGGAACCCGTACCGAAATCGGGTCCGGCGACGAGGACGGACGCCCCCTGGTACGGCGCCTGGTTGAGCACGAACCCGGGGTCCTGCCGCCAGCCGTGGAACAGCGCGTCCTCGAAGCCGGTCTTGGTTACGCGCTTGAGGAACACCGCAGGGATGATCTGGTCGGTGTCGACGTTCGACCGCTTCAGCGGCGCGGCGATGCCCGTGTGGGTGATGAACTTCTCCATGGTCAGGCCTCCAGGTCGCTCGGGCTGGACAGGGTGCCGCGGATGGCGGTCGCCGCCGCGACGAGCGGGGACACGAGGTGCGTGCGGCCCCCCTTGCCCTGGCGTCCTTCGAAGTTGCGGTTCGAGGTGGACGCGCAGCGCTCCCCCGGGGCGAGCTGATCGGGGTTCATGCCCAGGCACATCGAGCACCCCGCGAAGCGCCACTCCGCCCCGAAGTCCTTGATGACCCGGTCCAGGCCCTCGGCCTCGGCCTCCAGTCGCACGCGGGCTGAGCCGGGAACGACCATCACCCGCACACCGTCGGCCTTCTTCTTGCCCTGGATGATGGAGGCGAAGGCGCGGAGGTCCTCGATGCGGCTGTTCGTGCACGAGCCCATGAACACCGCGTCGACCGGGACCTCCTTGAGGGGCGTACCCGGCGTCAGGTCCATGTACTCCAGCGCACGCTCGGCGGCTGCCCGCTCGTTGGGGTCGGCGATCTCCGCGGGGTTCGGCACCGCGGCGGAGAGCGAGCTGCCCTGCCCGGGGTTCGTTCCCCACGTCACGAACGGCTCCAGCTCGTCGGCGTCGATGAAGACCTCGGCGTCGAAGGTGGCACCTTCATCGGTCGGCAGGGTGCGCCAGTAGGCGACCGCGTCGTCCCAGTCCTGCCCCTTCGGCGCGTGCGGACGCCCCTCGAGGTAGGCGAAGGTCGTCTCGTCCGGAGCCACCATGCCCGCGCGGGCCCCCGCCTCGATCGACATGTTGCAGATCGTCATGCGGCCCTCCATGGAGAGCGCGCGGATCGCGCTGCCGCGGTACTCGAGCACGTAGCCCTGACCGCCGCCGGTCCCGATCTTGGCGATCACGGCGAGGATGATGTCCTTCGCGGTGACGCCGGGACGCAGCGTGCCCTCGACGGTGATCGCCATCGTCTTGAACGGCTTCAACGGCAGGGTCTGGGTCGCCATGACGTGCTCGACCTCGCTGGTGCCGATGCCGAACGCCATCGCGCCGAACGCGCCGTGTGTCGAGGTGTGCGAGTCGCCGCAGACCACGGTGATCCCGGGCATGGTGAGGCCGAGCTGCGGGCCGACGACGTGCAC
Organism: Microbacterium meiriae; assembly: GCF_032364335.1. Taxonomy (NCBI): domain Bacteria; kingdom Bacillati; phylum Actinomycetota; class Actinomycetes; order Micrococcales; family Microbacteriaceae; genus Microbacterium; species Microbacterium meiriae. The sequence goes on along the minus strand of NZ_CP133984.1, from coordinate 1,634,437 downwards.
GATGCCCTGCTCCGCGTCCCCCAGCGAGTGCAGGCGCACGCCGAACTCGGCGGCGTTGCGGCGCAGCGTCTCGATCTGCGTGCGGCTGGTGAGATCGGCGATGGGCTTGTCGATCTCCCACGTCGGCGTGTTGTGGTCCTCCGTGGCGATCGTCAGGTCGAGCCGGCGGAGCGGCCGCCCCTCGCTGCGGAGGCCGTCGAAGGCCTGCGGGCTGGTGACCTCGTGCACGAGATGCAGGTCGATGTAGATGAGGTCGGGCTGGCCGTCCTCGCCCTTGACGACGAGGTGGTCGTCCCAGACCTTCTCGGCGAGCGTCCTGGGGCGTGCGTAATCCGCACCGGCGGTGGTGGTCATGGCGTGTCTCCTGTGGATGGCGGTTCGGCCCACGATGGACTCCGCGACGAGGAGGGGCTCAGATCGAGGTCTCGCCGCGGCCGCTAAGAAGGAGCACGGTCCGCATGACGTCAGGTTACCACCGCTCGGACACGCCGAGACACGCCGTGACACTCTGTTGCTCACCCGACCGACCGAGAGGCCCCGCATGACCGTCGACACCGCCCGCTTCGCCACCCGCGCCGTCCACGCCGCGAGAGGCCGGGCCGCTGCCGCCTCCCGCGTGACGCCGATCTACCTGACGGCCGGTTTCGAGTTCGACGACTTCGATCACGCCGCCGACCACTTCGGCACCGGCACCGGATTCGGGTACACGCGCACCGGGAACCCCACGGTGCACGCGGTGGAGCGGCAGCTCGCGAGTCTGGAGTCCGGTGCCGACGCCGTGCTCGTGGCCAGCGGACAGGCCGCGGTGACGACCGCCCTGCTCTCGGTCGTGGGGGCGGGCGATCACATCGTGTCCTCGACCCACATCTACGAGGGCACCCGCGGGCTGTTCCTGGACAACCTCGCCAGACTCGGCATCGAGACGACGTTCGTGGACGACATCGCGGACCCGGATGCCTGGCGCGACGCCGTGCGCCCGACGACCAGGGCGCTGTTCGCGGAATCGCTCGCGAACGCGCGGAACGACATCCTCGACGTCGCGGCGGTGAGCGCGGTGGCCGACGAGATCGCCGTTCCGCTGATCGTCGACAACACCCTGGCCACCCCGGCTCTCCTCCGGCCGCTGGAGCACGGCGCGGCCATCGTGGTGCACTCGGCGTCGAAGTTCCTCGCGGGTCAGGGCGCGGTTCTCGGCGGCGTGGTGATCGATGACGGCCGATTCGATGCCGACCGCGCCGGTCACAACGCCCCGCACCTCGTGCTGCCGGGACGGGGCGGCGCCCCCAGCGTCTTCGCCCGGCACGGCGGCCGCGCGCGCATCGGGTACGCCAGAGAGTCGGTGGCTCCGCGGTTCGGTGCCTCGCCCTCGCCCCTCAACGCGTTCCTGATCGGCCAGGGCACCGAGACGCTCGGCCTGCGCGTGGAGCGGCAGTCGCAGAACGCCCTCGCCGTCGCACGCTGGCTCGCCGCGCATGACGCCGTGGAGAGCGTGGACTACGTCGGCCTGCCCACGCACCCGCACCACGAGACCGCGGTGCGTTACCTCGACGGCGGCTTCGGTTCGATCTTCACCTTCACGTTGCGCGGGGGTCTCCCCGCGGCCCGTCGCTTCGTGGAGGAGGTGTCCGTCTTCACGCACATGACCCACATCGGCGACGTGCGGTCGCTCGTGCTGCACCCGGGCACCACCAGCCATGCGCAGCGCACCGACGAGGAGCGCCGGATCCTCGGTGTGGGCCCCGGCACCCTCCGACTGTCGATCGGCATCGAGGACGTGGACGACCTGATCGGCGATCTGGCGCGGGTGCTCGAGAGCGTCCGGGAGACGGTGGCATGAGCCGCTTGCAGCACTTCGGGTGGTTCCTCGCCCGGGGCTTCGGCCCTCAGGGGTGGGGCTATCCGTCCCTGGACTGGGACTACGACTGGACGCGACCGGAGATCTACCAGGAGGCCGCGCGCACCCTCGAGCAGGCCGGATTCGACCTCGTGATCGTCGAGGACAGCCCCTCCCTCGGCTCGGCGGAGACGATCGATCTGCGCGTGCGTCACGCGTTCGGCGGCCCGAAGCACGATCCCCTGCTGCTCGCCCCGTACCTCTTCCAGGCGACCCGTCATCTCGGAGTGGTGCCGACCGTGAATCCGGCGGCCTCGCTGCCGTACACGTCGGCGCGCCAGTTCGCGACGCTGCAGCATCTGAGCGGGCACCGGCTCGGCCTCAACGTGGTCACCGACACCGGCAGCGCCCGTCACTTCTCCGCGGCCCCGCAGCTCGGCCACGACGAGGCGTACGACCGCGCCGAGGAATGGCTCGCCGGCATCCGCGCGCTCTGGCGGAGCTGGGACGAGGGCGCCCTGGTCGCCGATCCCGGCTCCGGCGTCTATGCGGACGGCACCCGCATGCGCCCGGTGCAGCACCGCGGGGCGCACTACGACTTCGACGGCCCCTTGAACGCCCTGCCCTTCACGGACGGGGGGCCGACCATCGTCTCCCCCGGCGGCTCGGGGCGCGGCCTGGCGTTCGCGGGTGCCAACTCGGACGTCCAGCTCGCGCTCGCACCGCTGCACGAGAAGGCGGTACGGGAGTATCGGCAGCGCGTGCACGACGCCGCGATCGCCCGGGGACGCCGTGCCGAGGACGTCAAGATCCTCTTCGCGATCCAGCCCGTGATCACGGCGTCCGCCGAGGAGGCCGACCGGATCGTGGCCGCCTCCGCACACCCGGACGACGCCGCACTCGCGCAGATCGCCCGGAAGCAGTCGAGTGATCTGGAGACCGATCTCACGGCTCTCGATCTGGACCGTCCCCTCGACACGTCGATCTTCGGAGCGCACGTCTCCCGCGGGAGCATCCAGCGACTGATCGGCGACCGCGGAGAGGATGCCCCGCTCCGCGCGCATCTCACCGCACTCGCCCGGACCGGCCGGCTGCACGACCGCAGCGGATTCGTGGGCACCGCAGAGGAGTTCGCCGATCTCGTCGAGGAGCTCGGCGAGTGGGGCAACGACGGCGTGCTGCTCTGGGGCGACTTCCACCCCGTGACCCTGCACCGCACGCTCGACGAGCTGGTGCCGATCCTCCGCCGCCGCGGGCTGCTCCGGCGCGAGTACGCGGACGGCGGCCTGCAGGCCAACCTGCAGGCGTTCTGACCCGCTCCGCGCGGACTCAGTCTCCGACGTGAGCGACGCGCTTCTCCGCGCGCTTCTCCCTGGACGACGCGATCAGGCTCGCGATCGTCGCGACCGTCATCGACACGAGGATCACACCGAGCGACACCATGTTGTCGATGTCGGGCACCCACTCCACGTGCTCGCCGCCGTTGATGAACGGGAGCTCGTTGACGTGCAGCGCGTGCAGGATCAGCTTGATCCCGATGAACCCGAGGATGACGGCGATGCCGTAGTGCAGGTAGCGGAGACGGTCCAGGAGGTCGCCGAGGAGGAAGTAGAGCTGGCGCAGCCCCATGAGGGCGAAGATGTTCGCGGCGAAGACGAGGAAGCCGTTGGTCGTGATCTCGAAGATCGCGGGGATCGAGTCGATCGCGAAGATGAGGTCCGTGACGCCGATCGTGATGAACACGATGATCATGGGCGTCCACATGCGCGTCCCGTCGACGGTCGTGCGGATCTTCGAGCCGTCGTAGGTCTCGCTGATGTCGATCCGACGGCGGAGCAGCCGGACGATGAAGTTCTCGCGCTTGACGTCGTCCTCGTGCTCGCCCTCCGGCATCGCCTGCCGGATGGCGGTGTAGACGAGGAAGGCGCCGAACAGGTAGAAGATCGGCGAGAAGTTCTCGATGATCGTCACGCCCACGAGGATGAAGAGCCCGCGCAGGACCAGCGCGATGATGATCCCGACCATCAGCACCTGCTGCTGCAGACGTCGCGGCACCGCGAACTGCGCCATGATCAGCACGAAGACGAACAGGTTGTCGACGGAGAGGCTGTACTCCAGCGCCCACCCGGTGATGAAGTCCCCGGCGTTCTGCCATCCGCCTACATTGCCCAGCAGCACCGCGAAGAGCAGCGCGAGGCCCACGTAGAACACGACCCACAGCGTCGACTCCTTGGTGGAGGGGATGTGCGGGCGCAGCCGGATGAGGAGCAGGTCGCCGATCAGGATGATCGTGAGGACGACCATCGACGTGATCTCGAACCAGACGGGGATGTCCACGGGCGCTGTGCACCTTTCGCGAGGGGTCGGGAATGAGTCGAAAGTCTCTCCCCCGCAGATGTGCGGCGCGCGCCCGGAGCAGCGGTGTCGATGCTCGTGATGACGTTACGCGCGGATTCGGGATACTCCCTCTCGCCCGGGCCATGCTACCGGAGGTGGGAGCCGCGCGGACGAGGAAGTCCCCACCCGCTGCGGATCTGAGGCCGTGCTGAGACGATGGGTCATCCGCCGACACTCTCGAGGGAGAGACACCGAACGGAACAAGGATGCCCGCGCAGACGAGTGACCAGCGATGGGCCGCCCAGGCGGCGGCCGGCGATCAGAGCGCCTTCCGCGCGCTGTACCGTGCCCACGTGCGCCCCGTGTACTGGATCGCCCACGGTATCCTGGGCGCCGCCGCCGACGCGGAGGACGTGGCGCAGGAGACCTTCGTGGTCGCCTGGCGCAAGCTTCCTGGCCTGGAGCTGCAGGGAGAGTCGATCCTCCCCTGGCTCGCGACGATCTGCCGCTTCCAGGCGGCGAACCGACTGCGCCAGCGGCGTCGCGACCAGGCGCACACGACGGACGCGGCCGACGACCAGCTCCCCGACGTCGTCAGCGTCGAGGACCAGGTGATCACGGCGACGCTCGCCGCCCGGATCGCCGCGGAGGTGGGCACCCTGAGCGCGCTCGACCGGGAGATATTCCGGCTCTGCGCCTCCGAGGGCTACGCCTACCAGGCCGCCGCCGACGAGCTCGGCGTGACGCACGCCGTCGTCCGGAACCGTCTCTCGCGCGTGCGCACCCAGCTGCGCGGCGCCGTCAAGGAAGTGAGGGACGCATGAACGACCAGACCCCGCAGGAGAGCCTCCCGCCGCTGTCGGACGCGACCGTCGCCCGGATCGAGGAGGCCGTCTTCAGCGAGATCCGCAGCGAGCGGCGCCCGCTGTCTCCGCGAACCGAACGCGCCCGGAACCGTCGACGCCGATGGCTCACCGCCGGAGGGATCGCGGCGGCCTTCGTCGTCGGGGTCCTGGTGACCCCGCCGATCCTCGGCGCCGTCGGAGGCGGCGGCTCGTCCGTATCCACAGCGGACGGCACCGCGGGCTGGTCGACCGACGAGGCGGGCTCGGCCGTGCCGGACCGCGCCGTCGAAGGGGCGACCCTTCCCGGCACCGTCGGATCGGACGCCGCGGCGTCTGCCGAGGACGCCCGTGACATCGTCGCCACCGCCCAGGCGTCGGTGCAGGTGCGGGACGTCGCCGACGCCGCATCCGCCATCGGCGATCTCGCCGTCGAGCACGGCGGCTACGTCGAGAGCACCGAGGTCGGCCGAGCGGTCTCGTCGGATGCCCCCGCCGAAGCGGCTCCCGCGGATTCCGGGTACGGCTGGATCACGGTCCGCATCCCCGCCGACGATTTGACCACGGTGATCGCCGCCCTCGGCGACACCGGTGAGGTGCTGTCGTCCTCCGTCACGAAGCAGGACGTCACCGCCACGGCGATCGACCTCCGCGCCCGCGTGGAGTCGACCCGTGCGTCGGTGCAGCGGCTCACGGAGCTCATGGGGCAGTCGGGCACTGTCGCCGATCTCATCGAGGCCGAAGTCGCGCTCACCGATCGCCAGGCGCAGCTCGAGTCGTACGAACAGCAGCTCGCCGCGCTGGAGGACCAGGTGGCCCTGTCGTCGCTCACTGTGGACCTGTCCCGCAGCGGCACCGCGGCGTCGGCAGACCCTGCCGGCTTCGGCGACGGTCTGCTGGCCGGGTGGAACGGGCTCGTGGTCTCGCTCAACGCCCTGGTGATCGCGTTCGGCTTCCTCCTCCCCTGGCTCGCGGTGGTCGCTGTCGTCGTGCTGGTCGTCTGGCTCGTCCGCCGCAGCCGCCGGCACCGGGAAGCGGCGTCCGCTTCGCCCCGCACGGAGGAATAGCCCGCAGTTCCGGGGTATACAAGACGTCTTGTGCGTCTCCGCACCGCTGCTTAGCCTTCGGAGCGTGGAAGACATCTCCGTGATCACCGCCGTGCATCACCCGCTGCGGCGCCGCATCTACGACTATCTGCTGCTGTACGGCACCTCGCAGGTGACCGCCCTCGCCCGTGCGCTCGACAGCCAGGTCGGCAGCATCAGCCATCACCTCAGGATGCTCGAGCGGGCCGGGATCGTCGAGCGTGCCGCCGATCCGACCGGCGACCGGCGCACGAGCTGGTGGACCGTCGCCCGGCGCGGCCTCACCTGGTCGGTGGAGGACTTCGTCGACTCCCCCGCCGATGCCCTTCTCGCCCGGGAAGCACAGCGGCAGGGCATCCGCATGCAGATCGACCGCCTCCAGCGCTGGCACCGACGCCGAGGGGAGCCCGCCGTCGCGGCCTACGACGCCTCCAACACGGAGACCACCGCGTGGGCGACCCCGGAGGAACTGCGCGACCTCTCCGCGCGCGTGCTGGACGTGGTGCGGGACTGGCAGGCCTCGATCGACGAAGGCGACGGCCAGGCGCGCACGCCCGTCTTCTTCTTCGCTCACGCGTTCCCCACGGAGCCGTGATGACCACGCTCACCCCGCCCCTCGAGCTCACCAGTCCTCCTCCGTTCCGGCGTGACCGGATGGTGCACGCGTGGATCGGCGTGAAGGCTCTGTCCGACGCCGGCGACGCCGTGTGGACGATCGCGTTGGCGTGGACGGCCGTGCAGATCGCCTCCCCCGCCGTCGCCGGACTCATCGTCGCCGCCGGCACGGTTCCGCGCGCGATGGTGCTGCTCTTCGGCGGGGTCATCGCGGATCGCGCCGACGCCCGCCGGGTGATGATCGTCTGCAATGCGGTGCGTGTGGGGGTGCTCGTCGCCGCCGCCGTGTGGACGGTCTCGCATGCGCCCACCGTGCCCGTCCTGCTCGCCGCCGCCGTGGCGTTCGGGGTGTGCGACGCGTTCTACGAGCCCGCCGCCGGCACCATCGGGCGACAGCTGGTACGCACCGACGATCTCCCCTCCTACGCGGCCGTCATCCAGACGGCGTCGCGCCTCGGCACGATGGGGGGCGCCGCGCTGGGCGGCATGCTCGTCGCCCAAGCCGGTCTCGCGGGGAGCGCATCCGCGAACGCGATGACCTTCGCCCTGGTCGTCGGGTTCCTGGCGATCGTCCCCCGCCCGCGGTTCCGGCTCGCCCGGGCCCCGCGCACCTCGTCCCTGCGCGCGATCGGCGCGGCGTTCGCCCACCTCGGAGCGAACCACACGACGCGCACTCTCGTCATCGCCCTCTCCGGACTCAATCTCGCCGTGGGCCCCGCCATCGGCATCGGCCTGGCTCTGCGGGCGCACGACGAGGGCTGGGGGGCTCCCGCGGTCGGCCTCTTCGAGGGCCTCCTCGGCCTCGGCGCCGCCGTGGGGGCTGCCACGGTCGCGAGATGGCGGCCGCGCCACGAGGCGCGGAGCGGGTTCGGCGCGCTCCTCGTCCAGGGAGCGGGAATCGTCGCGCTCGGGTTCGGCCCCGTCTGGACGGTGGCCGTCGCCGCCACCGTCGTCGGCGCCACCGCGGGCTACGCCTCCGTGCTGCTGAGCGCGACCTTCGCCGCGACGGTGGACACCGCCTTCCTCGGTCGGATGGGGTCCCTCACCCGGCTCGGCGACGACTGCCTGATGCCGCTCGCGATGGCGGGCTTCGGCGCGCTCGCGACCGTCACCGCCGTCTGGGTGCCGTTCGTCGTGGCCGGTGGTGCGATGATGGCGCTCATGCTCGTACCGCTCCGGGCTCGTGCGTTCCGGACCCTGTCGCTGCGCGCGGACGACTGACGCGCACGCTCGGGAACGGCGAAAGCCCCCCGGAGAACCGGAGGGCTTTCGTCGTGTTGTGTGACCCCAGCGGGATTCGAACCCGCGTTACCGCCGTGAGAGGGCGGCGTACTAGGCCGCTATACGATGGGGCCGTCTTGCGGAGCTTTTCCGTTCCGCGACAACCGTTCAAGTATGCCACGGCGATTCTCACTGCGCCAAATCGAGGCCAGTCCACCCGAGATCCCGGGCGTGGCGCGCCGATTTCCGTTTGCCGCAGACCCCGGGAAGGAGTTGACTCGTCTCATGCGCGTCACCAAGTTCGAACATGCCACCCTCCGCCTGGACCAGAACGACGACACCCTCCTGATCGATCCGGGATCCTTCACAGCCCCGCTGCACGACCTCAGCGGACTGGTCGCCATCGTGCTCACGCACGAGCACCCCGACCACTGGACGCCGGAGCACCTCGACCGGATCCTCCGCGCGGCCCCCGGGACCCCGATCTTCGGGCCGGAGGGCGTGGCGAAGGCGGCGGAGGGCTACGAGGTCACGGTCGTCTCCCCCGGCGACACCGTGGAGGTCGGCGCCTTCACTCTGCGCTTCTTCGGTGGCACGCACGCGGTGATCCACTCCTCGATCCCGACGATCGACAACGTGGGCGTGCTCGTCAACGACACGTTCTACTACCCCGGCGACTCGTATGCGGTGCCGGAAGGCGTCGAGGTCGGCACCCTCGCCGCGCCGCTCGGAGCCCCGTGGCTCAAGATCGGGGACGCCATCGACTACGTCCTGGCCGTGAAGCCCCGACGGGCGTTCGGCACGCACGACATGACCCTGTCCGTGATCGGCAAGAACATGCACCGGCAGCGGCTGCAGTGGGCGACCGAGCAGGGCGGCGGCGAGTTCCTCGTGCTCGAGCCCGGCGACACCATCGATCTGTGAGCGGACCACGCCGCCTCCTGCCCGCCCCGACCCCGCGACTCGCCTTCCGGGAGATGATCGCGGACGATCTCGACGACATGGCGGCGCTCCTGGGTGATCCGGAGGTCATGGCGTACTACCCCGCGCCCAAGTCGCGAGCGGAAGCCGCCGAGTGGATCGCGCGGATGCAGCAGCGCTACCGCGAGGACGGCCACGGTCTCTGGATCATCGAGACGCACGACGGCGAGTTCCTCGGCGACTGCGGCCTCACCTGGCAGTCGGTGAACGGCGCTCCCGTGCTCGAAGTCGGCTACCACGTCCGCGCCGATCGCCAGCGCCGAGGCTATGCCACCGAGGCCGCACGCGCCTGTGTCGACCTCGTCGCGCGGACCTTCGCTCCCACGCTCCTCACCGCCATCATCCACCCCGCGAACGAGGCGTCCCGCGGTGTGGCGGAGAAGCTCGGCATGACCCACATCGATGACGATCGCGCCCATCCGTGGATCGTGCGCACGGTGATGGGCATGACCGTGCAACGCGTGCCCGACAGCCCGTCCTGACAGCCGGCCAGGATACCGGGGAACTCTTGCTCCTGCCGTGAGCGGCTGCTGTACTGGGCCGTCGTAACGTGTTACCTGTCACGAAAGGAACAGTCCTCATGATGATGACCGGAGTTCACCAGAGCAGGAAAAGGATCGGGCTCGCCCTCGCCGGCGTCGCCCTCGTCGCGTCCGGCATCGTCGGCACCCCCGCGACGACGGCGTGGGCGGACGGCGACTCCGGCGACCGCGACGAACGCGCCAGCTCACGGATCATCGGAGGCACGGCAGTGCCGAACGATGCCTATCCGTTCATGGCGTCCCTCCAGTTCGCCGGCGAGGCCTTCTGCGGCGGCTCGCTGGTGGCGCCGCGCGTCGTGATGACCGCCGCGCACTGCGTCACCGGGGCCGATCCCCTCAGCGGGCTCCCGGTGCCGGAGGTGGACGGAGTGACCGTCACGGTCGGCCGCACCGTGCTGTCCGACGGCAGTCAGGGTCAGGATCGCGGTCTCGCCGGCGCGGAAGCCGGTGGCCCGGTCATCGTCCACCCTCGCTACCTCCAAGGGGACGAGGCCTACGATCTCGCCTTCGTGACGCTCGACCGCCCGGTCTCGGGGATCGTGCCCGTGAAACTGCCCACCAAGGGGACGGATGCCCTCCTTCGTCCCGGACAGTCGGCGACGGTCATCGGCTGGGGCAACACCGACACCGCCCTCGGGAACTTCCCGGACCGTCTCCGTCAGGTCCAGGTGCCCATGCTCGCGACGGAGGAGTGTGAACTCGCCTACGACTCCTTTCGACCGGGGGTGAACATGTGCGCCGGTGTCGTCGGCAAGGACTCCTGTCAGGGGGACAGCGGCGGGCCGCTGTTCCGCCGACCTCCGGCTCGCGACACCGCCTACCAGATCGGCATCGTGTCCTACGGGGACGGCTGCGGTGAGCAGGGCGCCCCAGGGGTGTATGTGTCGCTGAGTTCTGCAGATCTCTGGGACACGCTGGCAGAGTCCCCTGAGGGCAAGGCCATCGCGAAGAGCCTGAGGCGCTGACCGCTGCCGGAATCGCTGTCGGTCAGCCCTGAGCGCCACGCACCCGCAGGTCACGCGCGAGGTGGTCGCGCTGCTCGATGAGGAGTCGTCGCAGCGCCGCCGGGGCCTCGGGGCTGGCCGACAGCCAGGAATCGACGAGATCCAGCGACGAACGGGCGGGGAACAGCCCGATCACCAGCCGACGAGCGATCTCGATGCTCCGGTCCGTCCACGCGGTCCCGATCCGCGCGAAGTACTCCTCGTCGTAGGACTCGATGAGGTCACGGCGGCCACCGGCGCGGAAGCCGCCGATCTCGGCATCGAGGTGGTCGTTCGTCAGCGACTGGTCTTCCCACGCGGCGGTCCAGGCGGCCGCGCGTACCGCCGCGTCGGGGACGGAGGCGCGGGCGCGGCGGGCGGCGGTGCGTCCGTCGCCGGTGTCGTCCCTCTCCTCCTCGGCCGCGATGTCCGAGGCGTCGGCGTGACCGGTCGTGACGAGGGCCGTGAGGAGCTGCCAGCGCAGATCGGGATCCACGACGAGGCCCTCCGGCACGTCGCCGTCGAGCAGGGCCCGGACCTCCGCGTGGTGGACGTCATCGAACGCCGAGGCGGCTGCCAGCGCACGCGCCCAGGAGAGCTGGGCGTCGCTGCCGGCGTCCGCCTGCTGCAGTGCCGCCCACGTCGTCTCGGTCCAGGCGCGCTGCTCCGCGGCGCGTCGGTCGTCGGGGACGAAGTGCCGCAGCGCGAACCCGGCGTCGAGGAGGGCCGCAGCCAGCAGACCGCCGTTCGACTCCCGCGGTGCGTGCGCGCGCACCATCGCGACGAAACGGGCGGCATCGAGCTCGCCGTCTCGGGTGGCGTTCCACAACGACGACCACACGAGCGCCCGGGCGAGCGGGTCCTCGATGTCCGAGAGGGATTCCTCGACGGTGCGGAGCGACCGCTCGTCCAGGCGCGCCTTCGCGTAGGTGAGGTCGTCGTCGTTGAGCAGCACGAGATCGGCCTCGGGGAGCTCGATCTCGACCCGCTCCCCGATCAGATCCAGCTCCCGCTGCTCCCGACGCACGATCCGGCCGTCCACGCGGTCGTACAGTCCGATCCGCAGGCGGTGCGGACGGACGTCGTCCTGGACGAGGTGCTGTGCGCCGTCGGCGTCGGTCTCCACCCAGATGGTCGAGACGCCCGTCGTCTGCAGCCAGGCGCCCGCCCAATCGGTCATGTCCCTGCCGGACACCGCGCTGAGCTCGACGAGGAAGTCGTCGAGGGTGGTGTTGCCGAACGCGTTGGCCGCGAAGTACCGCCGGGCGCCTTCGAAGAACGCCTCGTCGCCCACGAACGCGACGAGCTGCTTCAGCACCGAGGCGCCCTTGGCGTAGGTGATGCCGTCGAAGTTCAGCTTCGCGGCCTCCAGGTCGGGGATGTCGGCGACGATGGGGTGCGTCGTCGGCAGCTGGTCCTGCTGATAGGCCCAGGCCTTGCGCCGCATGGCGAACGTCACCCACGCGTCGTGGAACCGGGTGGCCACCGCCGAGGCGTGCGATCCCATGTAGTCGGCGAAGGACTCCTTGAGCCAGAGGTCGTCCCACCACGTCATCGTGACGAGGTCGCCAAACCACATGTGCGCCATCTCGTGCAGGATCGTGTTGGCCCTGCCGGCCCGCTGCGCATCGGTGGCAGCACCACGCGAGAGGTAGCCTTCCGTGAAGGTGACCAGGCCGGGGTTCTCCATCGCGCCGAGGTTGTACTCGGGGACGAAGATCTGGTCGTACTTGCCCCACGGGTAGGCATAGGCGAAGGCGTCGGTGAAGAAGTCGAGCCCCTGCCGGGTGACCTCGAGGATCTCGTCGGCCTCGAGGTGCTCGACGAGCGAGCGGCGGACGAGCACGCCGAGGGCCACTCGCTGCTCGTCTCTGGTCCACTCCCCGTCGACACGGGCGTACGGGCCGGCCGCGACCGCCGTGATGTAGCTGGAGATCGGCAGCGTGGGGGCGAACTGCACGCGCTGGACGCCGACGCCGAGGTCGACGTGGGCCGGCGACTGGTTCGAGAGCACCTCCCACCCGGACGGCGCGTCGATGACGAAGGTGTACTCCGCCTTCATGTCCGGCTGCTCGAAGCAGGCCATCACGCGGCGGGAGTCCGCGGGCTCGTACTGCGTGTAGAGGTAGGTGCGGTCGTCAGCCGGGTCGTGGAACCGGTGCAGGCCCTCCCCCGACCGGCTGTAGGCGCCGACCGCTTCGATGCGCACGACGTTCGACGCCGCGAGGTCGTCGATCGTGAGGCGCGCCCCGTCGTAGACGACGTCCCGCTCCTCCCCGTTCACCTCGACGCGCCGGACCTCCTCGCCGATGAAGTCCAGCCACGTGCTCTGGACCGTCGCATCGAACTCCAGGACCGTCGTCGTCGGGAAGCCCGTGCGCGCCCGCTCCGGGGCTCCGGTCAGGTCCAGCTCGACGCGGATGCGGTGCAGGGTGATCGCGGCGGATCGCGCCGCGGTCTCCTCACGGGTCAGGTTCGCGGTGTGCATCCCTCCATCCTGGCATCTTCCCGGGGCCAGCTGGGGAGCTCCCGCGGCCTCATCCACGCCGCCCGGCACCGCGTCGGTTGACCTTGCGCGACGTCTCGGGCCCGCCCAGCAGCCGCCGGATCGCCGTCTCCGGGGTCACGTCAAGGTCGAGCGTCCTCCGCCGGCCGTACTGCCGGAACACCCGAGGGTCGATGTAGCTGTTGCGGGCGACGGCAGTCGTGTTGCCCAGGGCGGTCGCCGCCGCCTGCACCGCGAGGCGCTCGGCCTGGTTCCGCTGTCCGCGGCGGTCGAGGACGCCGATGCGGGCCAGGGCGTCTGCGGCGATGATCGTGCCGTGGAGGGTGCGGAAGTCCTTGGCGGAGAAGCTGGCCCCCAGCACGTCCTTGAGGTACGTGTTGACCTCGGCGGGCGTGATCTTCACCCGCCGCCGGCCTTTCCGGTAGGCCAGGAGGAAGGCGGTGGAGGCGCCGCTCGCGAAGTCGGTGAGGGCTTCGGCGAGGGATTCGTCGGTGATCTCGATCGCGGCGGTCTGTCCGCTCTTCGCCGGGAAGGACAGGGCGACATCGCCGCCGTCGATGCGGACGTCGCGGCGGCGGAGCGTGGTCAGGCCGCGGCTGCCGTGGCGCGCCAGGTAGCGTTCCGAACCGATCCGCAGCGCGGCGTCGTCGAGCAGGCGGAAGGCGATCGCGAGGGCTCGTTCCTTCGTCTGGCCGTCCTCCTTGAGAGCCTTGGTGACCTGCGCGCGGGCGCTGGGCAGAGCCGCGGCGAGGTCCAGTGCGCGGACGAACTTGCGACGGTCGCGGGAGACACGCCAGAGCGGGTGGTAGAGGTACTGCTTGCGACCGGCGGTGTCGATCCCCACGGCCTGGATGTGCGCGAGCGGGTCGGCCGCGATCCACACGTCCTGCCACGCCGGCGGGATCACCAGGTCGCTGATGCGTTCGCGATCCGCCTCGGGCGCAGGCTCCCCCATCGGATCGACGTACCGGAACCCCGAGCTCGTCCGCTTCCGGGTGAAGCCCGGGTCCTGACCGGGTACCACTCGCACCAGTCGCGCCATGCGTCTCTCCTCCCGCCGTGCAGCTCCTCCGAGTGTGGAGTGACCCCGGTCTCGGCGGGAAGGGAGTGGCGTCTCACCCCGCCGGCGTGCTATCCGCGTCGGGGTCCTTCGCGAAGACCGCCCGCATGTGGTCGCTGGTGAGGAAGTCAGCGATGCCGATCATGATCAGGCTGAAGACGATCTGCTCGGTGACCATCCAGACCGGGTAGAGGCCGGGGATCGCCGCCATGACGAGCGTGATGACCGGGAAGATCTGCGCGAACAGCCGCAGTCGGAGGTAGGCCCAACGCCATCCGCGGCGCGCACGCCACGCGAAGTAGAACAGCGTCGCCGTCATCGCCAGCACCACGAGCGTGCGCATCCACACGGCGAAGGGCACGCTGTCCCCGTCCGCGGCGAGCACGAGCGCGACCAGGACAGCGCCCACCCCGAGCACCAGCTCGGCGACGAGCAGCCAGAGGATCCAGGTGAAGGCACGGACCGTCCTGGGGTGAGTGCGGCCGGCGTCGCTGATCAGGACGCCGGCCTGCCGCCCACCCGCGATCCGGTCGAGACGGAGGAAGAGCGGTTCGAGGGCCATGCTCGGAGCCTAGACCGGCGGCGTCCGCTCGACCTCGTCCGTTCGATGGACCTCGACGCCGCCGTTGGCCACTTCCGGGAGCACCCGCTCCAGCACCATCGCCAGCACACCGACGGCGAGACTGCCCGCGACCATGACCGCGATGAACCACCCGCTGACGCCGACGCCGAGGAGCACCCCCGCGACGAGCGGGCCGAGGATCGCTCCGCCCTGGAAAGCGGCGGAGTTGAGGGCGTTGTAGCGGCCGCGGGTGCGGTCGGTCGCGAGATCGTTGTAGATGGCGGGGATCGTCGGCTGCATCATGGTCTCCCCGAACGCGAAGACGCCCATGAACGCGATCACCGCGATCGCGGCCGTGACCGAGTCCGGGAGCAGACCCGCGGCACCGAGCATGACCCAGGAGACGGCCCAGATGAGCGCCATGACCTGCATGACCCTGGTGCGGCGGCGACCGTTGATGAGGCGGAGGACGGCGAACTGCAGCAGCACGATAACAGCCGTGTTCACCGCGAACGAGATGCCGACCACGGCGGTCGACACCTGGGCGATCTGACGGGCGTAGGCGGGGAAGCCCGCCTCGATCTGTCCGTACCCGATGAAGACGGAGAAGAAGGTCAGCAGCGTCATCCACAGCACCGCCGGTCGACGGAGGATCTCCCGGTAGCCGCCCTCGGTGGTCACCGCCGGGTCGGGCTCCGCCTGCGTGCGCACGTGCCGGAGCGGACCCAGGAGCAGTGCCAGCGGAATGAGGCTCGTGGCCGCGTCGATGAGGAAGATCGTGGTGAAGGTCGCCGGCTTCGTCACGTCGACGAAGAAGCCGCCGATGATGCCGCCCACGCCGATGCCGAGGTTGACGAGGGCGAAGTTCACGCCGAAGTACTGCTGACGGACCTCGCCGTCGACCACCGAGGCGATGAGCGCGTTGAAGCCGGGCCAGGAGACCCCGAAGTTGACCCCGATGAGCACGACCGCGACGGTCGCGACGGCGGGATGCGTGGCGTAGGCGAGGAGCGTGCACCCCGCGATCATCGAGAGCAGTCCCACGATCAGCACACGGCGGGCGCCGAAGCGGTCGATGAGCGTACCGCCGGGGCCCGTGACGACGAGCCCCGTGATCGCGATGAGGCTCATGAGCGCCCCGGAGAACCCGAGGTCGAAGCCGCGGACCTCGTGGAGGTAGATGATGGTGAACGGCAGCGTCATGCCGCGCCCGAGGGTCTGGATCGCCACGGTCGACAGCAGCCAGCGCCCCTCGGTGGGCAACGCGTTCCAGAAAGACCTCATACCGATCACCTCGTCATTGTTCCAGGAGCCGCGGACATCGGATGACCGCCGGGCTCCCGGGAGCAAAGCCGATATTCTGCGAACATGCCCGTGTCGTTCGAAGACTTCCGCTCCGCCCTGCTCCACGCACCGACCCGTGAGGCCTGGGGCCTCGTGCTCACCGATGCCGAGGCGCAGCAGGTCGCCGCGGACGAGCAGGCGAGCCGGGCCTGGTACGACTACTGGCTCGCCACCACGGCGCCGGCGACGCCCGCCCCCGCGGCGGCAGGGCTCGGCGGACACGAACTCCCCATCGCCGCAGCGCCCGGGTTCGCTGCGGCGCCGCCGCCGGCACCGGCCGCGGCCGCGCAGGGACCCGTCTCCGCCGGTGGGCCGGAGATCGCGTTCCCCGCTTCGGAGAGCACCGGGAGGAAGAGCCGGGTCGGCCTCTGGGTGACGCTGGGCATCGTGGGTGCGCTGCTGCTGATCGCCGCGATCGTCACGGTGTTCGCGTTCACGACCGCATGCCACTGGACCAAGGTCGACGTGCCGGAGAAGCCCGAGACCTTCCACAGCGAGGAGTACGAGACCGGCAAGTACCTCGTCGCCGACGACGGCGTGAGCCCGTGCGCGGTGGACCAGGACTGGACGGACTGCATCGGCCTCATGGAGGCCGAGTACGCGGGCGCATGCGCCGGGGTCGACCTCGTCCCCGCCGCCGCGGACCTGTGCGCCCAGCACCGCGCCGAGATCGACCGGATGATCGCGGAGGACGCGGACGGGATGTACGTGGCCTCCCTCGGCGATTTCGGACACCTCACCCGGACGCCCGAGACGGCGACGCGCCAGGTCTCGAACGACGATGCCGAGCCGGCCGTCACCCACGAGGCCGTGTGCTACCTCGGGTTCCTCGGGGAGTGCGAGTAGCCGGTTCACCATCCGCGGGTCTCGCCGGGGAGGCGGACCGAGCGTATCGTCGGGCACAGACCTGATCGGGTCGGGGACGAGGTGTCGACATGTGTCGGTGGCTGGCGTATGTGGGAGAACCGCTGCACCCGTCGGAGGTGATCCTCGACGCGCGACATTCGCTCGTGGCGCAGTCCCTGGACTCGCCACTCGGCGCGGAGACCGTGAACGGGGACGGGTTCGGCCTCGGCTGGTATCCGGTGTCGAACCGTGAGGACTCGGGGCAGCCGCCGGGGCCCGCGCTGTTCCGGAGCATGGAGCCCGCCTGGAACGATCTGAACCTGCGCGAGATCTCCCGCACGATCCGCAGCCCGCTGTTCTTCAGCCATGTGAGAGCCGCCGCCGGGCCGCCGGTCCAGCAGACCAACTGCCACCCGTTCCGGCACGCGAACTGGCTCTTCATGCACAACGGCGGCTTGGCAGACTTCCTGACCGTGAAACGCGACCTCACGCTCGCCGTCGATCCCTCCCTCTACCCGGAGATCCAGGGCACCACCGACTCCGAGGTGCTGTTCCACCTCGCCCTGACACTCGGCCTGCAGGACGATCCGATCGCGGGGATGCGGGCGGCCATCCGGGAGGCCGAGCGAGTGGGCCACGAGCATGGCATCCGCTTCCCGGTGCAGGGCACCTTCGCGGTCTCCGACGGCGCCACCGTGTGGGCGATCCGCTATTCGACCGCCGGACGCTCCCGCTCCCTCTTCCACTCCACCGACATCGAGACTCTTCGTCGGATGTACCCCGATGCGGAACGTCTTCGCGTCTTCGGTCGCCGGGCCCACGTGATCGTCTCCGAGCCGCTGAACGATCTGCCCGGTGCGTTCGAAGAGGTCCCCGAATCCACGGTCTCGATCCTCGACGAGGCGGGCTACCGGTACGAGCCCTTCCTCGAAGCTGGGTGAGCACTGACGTTCCTGCCGGGGAACGAGAAAACCCCCGCCGGAGCGGGGGTTTCGAAGTGCTGGGGTACCTGGACTCGAACCAAGAACAACTGAACCAGAATCAGCCGTGTTGCCAATTACACCATACCCCAAGGGCGAAACCGGAGCCTCGCACCGAGAGTCAAGCTTACCCGAGCGGCGACCGATCACCAAAACCACCGGTGCCGTGTCGCCGCTCGGGCGCGTCGCGAGTCAGTTCGCGAGGAATGCCGAGAGCGCGCGCAGGCGGCGCAGCGACTCGTCCTTGCCCAGCAGCTCCATCGACTCGAACAGGGGCGGCGAGACGCGGCGGCCGGTGATGGCCACACGCGGCGGCCCGTAGGCGACGCGCGGCTTGAGCTCGAGGTTCTCCACGAGCGCCGTCGACAGCGCCTCCTGGATCTTCTCCGGGGTGAAGTCCGTGACCGGCTCGAGGGCGGTGCCACAGGCGTCCAGCACCTCGGCCGCGTTGGCCGGGAGCCCCTTGAGCGCATCCGCGTCGTACGACACCTCGTCGCGGAACAGGAAGCCGAGCATGCCCGGGACCTCGCCCAGCAGCTGCACGCGCTCCTGCACCAGGGGCGCCGCACGGAAGGCGAGGACGAGCTGCTCGTGGGTCGGCTCGTCGAACAGACCGGCCGCGGCGAGGTACGGCACCGTGCGCTCGGCGAAGTCCTTCACGTGGAGCTTGCGGATGTGGTCGCCGTTGATGGACTCGGCCTTCTTCTGGTCGAATCGGGCGGGGTTCGGGTTCACGTTCTCGATGTCGAACGCGGCGATGAACTCGTCGAGCGAGAACACGTCGCGGTCCGGGCCGATCGACCAGCCCAGGAGCGCGAGGTAGTTCAGGAGGCCCTCGTGGATGAAGCCGCGCTCCCGGTGCAGGAACAGATCGGCCTGGGGGTCACGCTTGGAGAGCTTCTTGTTGCCGGTCTCCCCCAGCACGAGCGGCATGTGGGCGAACCGCGGCACGAACGTCGTCACACCCGCGTCGATGAGAGCGGCGTAGAGCGAGAGCTGGCGCGCGGTGGACGGCATGAGGTCTTCGCCGCGGAGGACATGGGTGATGCCCATCAGCGCGTCGTCGACGGGGTTCACGAAGGTGTACAGCGGCACCCCGTTCGGGCGCACGACGACGAAGTCCGGGAAGGAGCCGGCGGGGAAGGTGACCTCGCCGCGGATCAGGTCCACGTACGTGAGGTCCTCGTCCGGCACGCGCAGGCGGAGGGCGGGCTGACGACCCTCGGCACGGAAGGCCGCCTTCTGCTCGTCCGTCAGGTCACGGTCGAAGTTGTCGTAGCCGAGCTGCTTCGCCCGGCCGTTGGCCTCGTTGCGGGCGTCGATCTCCTCGGCCGTCGAGTAGCTCTCGTAGAGCGCGCCCGTCGCGAGGAGCTTGTCGATCACCTCGCGGTAGATGTCGTGCCGCTCGGACTGCCGGTACGGGGCGTGCGGGCCGCCGACCTCGACACCCTCGTCCCAGTCGATCTTCAGCCACGTGAGCGCGTCGACGAGCTGGCGGAAGCTCTCCTCGCTGTCGCGCGCGGCGTCGGTGTCCTCGATGCGGAACACCATCTTCCCGCCGTTGTGACGGGCATAGGCCCAGTTGTACAGAGCCGTGCGGACCATGCCGACGTGCGGCAGCCCCGTCGGAGAGGGGCAGAAGCGGACGCGGACGTCGGCGCCGCTGGCGGTCGTGGTGAGGGGATGCGGAGTAGCCATAGCCCTTCGATTCTACGGGTGCGGGCGGGTCAGCCCCGGCGCGAGACCGCCACCGCCGCGCGGTGCTCCAGGGGCAGCACTGTTCCCACCCGATGCGCCGCGACCGTCTCCTCGAACCCCGCGCGGAACCGGCGGCGCTCGGCCGTGGAGAGCAGGGCGTACTGGGCGCCGGCGCCGGCCACACCCCCTTCGACGGAGGTCCACAGCGCGCTGGGGTCGGCCTCCCACGTCCAGGTGTGCTCGGTGACCACGACCTCCGGGAGCCCGGCGTCGGTGAGCACGTCCGCGAAGCCGTCCGGGGTGCGTGCGAAGTCCTCTTCGGCGGGGAGCCTCTCCCCCGCGTACGGCGGCAACCCCGCGCGTTCGACGACCTCCGCCCAGAACCACGACGGGGAACGGGTCCAGATCGTCGCGGCGACCGGACCACGCGCGACCCGACCCAGCTCGCGGGCGGCGGTCCGCGGGGAGGAGACGTGGTTCAGTACGAAGTTCGCCACGGCGGCATCGAAGGACCCGTCGCCGAAGGGCAGCGTCGGCAGTCCGCCCTCGACGATGCGCAGCGTCGGGTGCTCCCGGTGGGCGACGGCACGCATCGTCGGCTCGGGCTCGCAGGCTGTGACGTCCCATCCCCGGCGTGCGAAGCGGGACGCGAGACGGCCTTCCCCCGCGCCGACGTCCAGCAGGCCACGACCCTCCGCCGGGCCGAGTGCGGCGGTGAGAGGCTCGAAGGCCCCGGCGCACAGGGCGGCGTACGAAGCGGCATAGGCCGCTCCGACGCCGTCCCAGGCCTTCACCGCGCGCTGCTCCGGGCGAGCGGTGACAGCGCGACGATCGCGAGGACGAGCACCGAGGCCGCGATGCCGAGTCCGGCGTACTGGAAGTTCGACAGCACGATGCCGGCGAGGACGGACCCGGCGGCGGCGGACAGGCTCATCAGTGAGTCGCTGCGTCCCTGACGACGAGTGCGCACCTCGGGCGCGGAGGCTTCGGTGAGCAGCGCGGCACCGGCGACCGTCGCGGCACTCCAGCCGAGGCCGAGGAGGATGAGGGCGACCATGACGCCCCACGCCTCGGTGCCCGCGAAGACGGCGAAGGCCAGGGCGCCGCCGAGCAGAGCCTGCCCGAGCAGCACCACGCGCAGCCGCCCCCAGCGGTCGGCCAGCACGCCGAACACCGGCGAGAGCGCGTACATGCCGCCGACGTGCAGCGCGATGGTGATGCCGACGAGCGCTGAGACGTCCGCCGGTGTCGCCGCCGCACCGTGAGCGCCGTGGGCCATGTGCGAGAGATGCACCGGGGTCATCGCCATGACCGACGCCATCACCACGTGCGACCCCGCGATGGCGAAGATCGCGTAGCGGGCCACGCGCGGGCGGTCCGCCACGACGGCGCTCGTCGTCGCGGCGGCGGCCTGAGCGAGTCGCTGCGCGGCCAGCAGCGGATCGGGGCGGAGGGCGACGAGGTAGAGCGCGAGCGCCGCGCACTGCGCGACGAACGAGAAGACGTAGGAACCCGTCTGCGGAGGCATCCCGATCGCCTGTCCGACGATCTCCCCCGGGCCGAGCAGCAGCGGTCCCGCCACGCCGCCGATCGTGGTGGACCAGACGACGATCGAGAGGTCACGCCCGCGGTGCTGCGGCGCCGCGAGGTCCGTGGCCGCGAACCGGGATTGCAGGTTGCCCGCGTTCCCCGCACCGATCAGCAGGATGCCGACGAGCAGGAGCGGGAAGACGCGCACCGACGCCGCGAGGATCACCACGGCGATGCCGACGAGGGCGAAGAGATTGCCGAGAGTGAGGGCGCGGCGGCGTCCGAGCCGTGCGGCCATCCGGGCGAGCGGGATCGCGCAGAGCGCGGCGCCCAGGGTCACCGATGCCGTCGCGAGCCCGGAGAGTGCGTCGCTGCCGGAGATGTCCGCGGCGAGCAGCGCACCGAGCGACACGGTGGCGCCGAAGGCGATGCCGCCCAGCACCTGCCCCAGCGACAGCACGAGCACGGTGCGGCGCTGGACCGCCTGCTGCTGCGTCGCCGTGAGGGCGACGTCGGTCATGACGCGGGAGCGGCGTCGCGCACGGGGTTGCGCAGGATGCCGAGTCCGGAGATCTCCACCTCGACGGTGTCGCCCGCCGCGAACGTGCCGACGCCCGCGGGTGTCCCCGTCATGATGACGTCGCCCGGAAGGAGCGTGAACACCGCGGAGGCGTACTCGATGATCGCGGCGACCGAGTGGATCATGTCGGTGAGCGGCGCGTGCTGGCGGAGCTCGCCGTTGACCCGCGTCTCGATCGTGGCCTCCGCGGGGTCGAAGTCCGTCTCGATCACGGGTCCGAGCGGGCAGAACGTGTCGAAGCCTTTCGCCCGCGACCACTGCCCGTCCTTGCGCTGCAGGTCGCGTGCGGTGACGTCGTTGCCGATCGTGTAGCCGAGCACGTGGTCGAGGGCGTTCTCCGCCTTCACGTTCTTCGCGATCCGCCCGATCACGACCACGAGCTCGCCCTCGTACTCCGTCCGCTCGGACAGCGCGGTGGGACGCACGATCGCGTCATCCGGGCCGATCACGGCGGTGTTCGGCTTGAGGAACAGCAGCGGCTCCTCGGGGGCCACTCCCCCCATCTCGGCGGCGTGATCGTGGTAGTTCTTGCCGACGCACACGACCTTGGAGCGCGGGATGACGGGCGCGAGCAGCGTGACCTCGGTCAGCGGGACGCGCGCACCGGTGGTCTCGTACCCGGAGAACATCGGGTCCCCGGCGAGGACCACGAGCTCGCGGTCGTCGATGATCCCGTACATGATGGCGTCGTCGTGGCTGAACCGGGCGATCTTCATGCCTCCAGCCTAGATCCCCCCTTTGTCGTCGAGACCCCGCTTTCTCGTCGAGACCCCGGTTCGCTTGCGCGGGAGAGGCGGGGTCTCGACGGAAGCCCGGGGCCTCGGTGGAACTCAACCGGGAGGACGGATGCCGAACGCGGCGAGCCGTCGTCCGAGGTCCTCGGGGGTGCGGATGTGCCGGGAGCCCCAGCGCACCACCCGCGAGCCGGTCACCCCGCGGATCTCGTCCTCGCGGTGCTTCTCCGCCATCACCGCATCGGCCGCCGTGGGCATCGTCCGCAGCTCCGCATCCCGGTACTTGTCCTCCCCGTCGAACTCTCCGAAGGCCCGGGACCGCGGGAACCCGAAGTCGGCGAAGTACCGCGCGCCGTCGGAGCCCACGAGGGGGACCTGCAGATCGATGTCTCGGAACCCGAGTCGATGCAACTGGAGGCGACTCACGCTCTCGCCCGGGAGCTGCGCCCGTCCATCCGCGAAGGCTCCGATCCATCGCGCGCGCCGCACACCCCGGAGTCCCGCCACGCACAGGCTTTCGACTTCGGCCCGCCAGGCGGCGACGGCATCCTGGTCCACCTCGTGCCCGTCGACCGAGACCAGCCGCAGTGCCGCATCCCCCGCGGCGACGACGGCCTCCGGTCGCAGCAGTCGGGCGAGATCGAACACGGTGCGGGCCAGCGACGTGCACCGGAGCCCGTGCCGCCGGACGACATCGCCCTCGTCGAGCATCATCTGGTGTCGGACGACCCCGGCCTCGGTCCTGGTGTGCCGACGGCTGCGGATCGCGGTGTGCACGTCGTCCCGGATCGGCCCCACGAGCGGCAGCCCCCAAAGGGCCGCCGCGGAGACATGCGAGAACACGGGACCCCCGCCCGGACTGGCCCTGCGGACGGCGCACACCCGCACGAGCTGCTGCCCCTCTGGCCACAGCTCGTCCCAGACATCCGCGTCGACGTACGCCCCGCGGTGCACCCGTCGCAGCCTGCCGTGCGCGACCGCCGCCGTCAGCTCCCGTTCCGTGACGCCCGCATCGAGGACCTCCTCCCGCGACCGCACGAGATCCCAGGCATCGGAGAACGAGAGGCGCCGCGACATCCCCCCACTCTCCCCCGCTGATCTCTCCCTCCCCCCGTTCTCCACACCCCCCACCCCTCATCCCCTACTCCCCCCGCACTGTGCAGGAACGCCCCCGGCGCGCGAGACCCCGGTTACACGCCGAGACCCCGCCTACCACGCGTCGACACGGCGGGGTGTCGGCGGGAAGACGGGGTCTCGGGGAATGGAATCAGGCGTCGAGGCGGAGGAGCCAGCCGTGCTTGTCCTCGCGACGGCCGTACTGGATGTCGGTGAGCTCCTCGCGGAGCGACAGCGCCAGCTCGCCCAGCGGCTGCGGCTCGTCGAAGCCCTCGCCCACGAGCGCGCCGATCGGCGTCACGACCGCGGCCGTGCCACAGGCGAACACCTCGACGATGTCGCCGGAGGCCACGCCCTCGCGCCACTCGTCGATCGAGATCGGTCGCTTCTCGACCGTGTAGCCGCGGTCCTCGGCGAGCTGCAGCAACGAATCCCGCGTGATGCCCTCGAGGATGCTGTCGGACTCCGGCGTGACGATGCGACCGTCCTTGAAGACGAACACGACGTTCATGCCGCCGAGCTCCTCGACGTCGCGCTTCTCGTTGAGGAACACGACCTGGTCGCAGCCCTTCGCGCTGGCCTCGGCCTGCGGCAGGAGGCTGGAGGCGTAGTTGCCCCCCGTCTTCGCCTTGCCGGTGCCACCGCGGCCGGCGCGGGCGTAGTCCTCGGAGAGCCAGATCCGCACGGGCTTCACGCCTCCGGTGAAGTAGGCGCCGGCGGGGCTCGCGATCACGTAGTAGGCGACCTTCTGCGCGGCCCGCACGCCGAGGAAGGCCTCCTTGGCGAACATGAACGGACGCAGATACAGGCTCTGGTCGGCACCAGAGGGCACCCACCGGCCGTCGACGGCGATGAGCTCCCGCAGCGACTGGATGAAGTACTCCGTCGGCAGCTCCGGCAGCGCGAGGCGGCGGGCACTGGCCTGCAGGCGCGCGGCGTTGCGGTCGGGACGGAAGGTGTGGATCGAGCCGTCGGCGTGCCGGTAGGCCTTGATGCCCTCGAAGATCTCCTGTGCGTAGTGCAGCACGGAGGCCGCGGGGTCGAGCGGGATCGGGCCGTAGGGCTGCACACGCGGACGGTGCCAGCCGCCCTTGGCCGACCAGCAGATGTCGACCATGTGGTCGGTGAAGACGACCCCGAAACCGGGGTTCTCCAGCACTTCGGCGACGCGTGCCGGCGAGGCCGCGTTCAGGTTCTTCGTCACGGCGAACTCCAGGGGAGCCACGCTCGTCTCGGCGTCGATCGTCGTCATGTCGTCATCCAATCCTCGTGGGGTGGGCGCATCCTCGCGCCCTGTCAGCCTACGCCCGCCGTTCAGAGACGGGCAGTGATCGCGGAGCCGATCTCCGCGGTGGTGCGGGCACCGCTGCGGGCGGCGATGTCCGCCTCGACCGCGGCGCTCACACGCGCCGACTCGGCCATCAGGCCGAGGTGGTCGAGCAGCAGCGCGAAGGAGAGGATCGCGGCGGTCGGGTCGGCCTTCTGCTGGCCCGCGATGTCCGGAGCCGAGCCGTGCACGGGCTCAAACATCGACGGGAAGGCGCCATCGGGGTTGATGTTCCCCGAGGCGGCGAGGCCGATGCCGCCCGTGACGGCGCCGGCGAGGTCGGTGAGGATGTCACCGAAGAGATTGTCCGTCACGATCACGTCGAAGCGCGAGGGATCGGTGACGAGGAAGATGGTGGCGGCGTCGACGTGCAGATAGTCGACGGCGACGTCGGGGTGCTCGGCGGCGACCTCGTTCACGACGCGCTGCCAGATGGCACCGGCGTGCACGAGGACGTTGGTCTTGTGCACGAGGGTGAGCTTCTGACGGCGGCGCTCGGCAAGCGCGAAGGCGTAGCGGACGACCCGCTCGACGCCGAACGCCGTGTTCACGGAGGTCTCGTTCGCCACCTCCTGCGGCGTCCCCTTCCGGATCGCTCCGCCGTTGCCGACGTAGGGCCCCTCCGTTCCTTCACGGACGACGACGAAGTCGACCTCGCCCGGGTCGGACAGCGGACCGGGAGCTCCGGTGAAGAGCTTCGAGGGGCGCAGGTTCACATAGTGGTCGAGGGTGAACCGGAGCTTCAGCAGCAGTCCGCGCTCGATGTTCGCGTCCTTCAGTCGCGGGTCGCCCGGCGTCCCGCCGACCGCGCCGAGGAGGATCGCGTCGTGGGCGGCGATCGCGGCGAGGTCGTCGTCCGTGAGCGTGTCGCCCGTCTCGAGGTACCGTCCGGCACCGAGCGAGAAGCGGGTCTTGTCGAACGTCACGTCGCTGTCGGCCGTGACGGCGTCGAGCACCTTCTCCGCCTCGGCGATGACCTCGGGACCGATGCCGTCACCCGGGATGACGGCCAGCTTCACGACACGCGACATGAGACTCCTTGCGCACTGCACGGGGGTGGACCGGCCGCGGCGCGACCGCGGGTCGAACGGGCCGGTCCCCCCAGCGTAGTGGTCAGTGCGTGGGTGCCTTGCGCAGTGTGACGGCCGCGATGACCGCCGCGACGACGACGAGGCCCGCCCCGATGAGCGAGGTCACGGTGACGCCGGAGCCGAACGCGTCGGCCGCTGCCTGCCACAGGGCGTCGCCGAGCGCGGTCGGGAGCTCGTGGGCGGCGGTGTACGCGCCGGCCAGCGTCTCCTGCGCAGCGCGGGCCCCCTCGGCCGGAAGCCCCTCGGGCAGCACCAGCGCGCCGCGGTAGAACGCGGTGATGATGCCGCCCAGGATCGCGGTCCCCAGCACGGCACCGAGCTCGTACGCCGTCTCGGACACCGCGCTCGCGGCACCGGCCTTCGCCGCGGGGGCGCTGGAGAGGATGAGCTCGTTCGAGATGGTCTCGGCCGCGCCGATGCCGATGCCGAGGACGACGAAGGCGAGGATGAGCGGTGCCACGCCGTGCTCGTGCGTCGTGAAGGCGACGATGAGGTACCCCGCGACGGAGAACACCAGCGCCGCCGGGATGAGCACGTGCGGCGGCACCCGCCGCGAGATCGGCACCACCGTGAGTCCGGCGACGATCATCGCCGCCATCCCCGGCACGAGCGCGAGGCCCGCGACCATCGGCGAGAGCCCCAGCACGAGCTGCAGGTGCTGCGAGACGAAGTACAGGAACCCGACGAGGGCCACGACGCTGAGCAGGTTCACCAGGATCGCCCCCGAGAACGACCCGCGGCGGAACAGGGCCATGTCGAGCATCGGGGTGTCGGCGCGGAGCTGACGGCGCACGAACAACGTCCCCATCACGAGGCCGAGCAGCGCCCATCCCCCGGCGTACAGCGACGGGCCGTCGACCGCGAAGGACTTGATGGCGTAGACGACCGGGATCATCGCGGCCATCGAGAGCACGATGCTGAGCGGGTCGATGCGGCCGGGATTCGGGTCACGGCTCTCCGGCACGAGCAGCGGCGCGGCGATGAGCAGCGGGATGAGGACGGGGACGGCGATGAGGAACACCGAGCCCCACGCGAAGTGCTCGAGGAGGAAGCCGCCGACGATGGGGCCGAGCGCGGATCCGGCGGAGAACGCAGACGCCCAGACCGCGATGGCCATGCGGCGCTGGTCGCGGTTCTGGAAGATCGACCGCAGCAGCGAGAGAGTCGAGGGCATGAGCATGGCGCCGAAGAAGCCGAGCAGGGCGCGCGCAGCGATGAGAAGGCCCGCGGTCGGCGCGAAGGCGGCCAGAGCGGAGACCACGGCGAACCCCGTGGCTCCGATGAGGAGCAGGCGGCGGCGCCCGAAGCGGTCGCCCAGCGTCCCCATGGTCACCAGGAGTCCGGCGAGCACGAGCGGGTAGACGTCGATGATCCAGAGCTGCTCGGCCCCGCTCGGCGCGAGCGAGATCGAGATCTCGGGCAGCGCGAAGCTCAGCACCGTGTTGTCCACCGACACCAACAGCACCGGGAGCATGAGGACGACGAGCGCCGCCCACCCCCGAGCCCCGACGCGGGGAGCTTCCGTCTCTGTCGTCGGGATCGACGCAGTACGGGTCATGGAACACCTTTCCTTCCTGTGGACCGCTCGTTACTAAACCGTCCGGCTGGTATAGTAACAGATGCAGCCCTCCCGATCCCGCTCAGAGGATGACCGATGCCCCGCCCTCCCCTCGCCCGTGAGAAGGTCCTCGACGCCTTCGAGGCGATCCTCATCGACGACGGCGAACGCGCCGCGACGCTCGAGGCCACGGCGAAGGCCGCCGGCGTGTCGAAGGGCGGCCTGCTCTACCACTTCCGCTCCAAGGACGACCTGGAGACCGGGCTCCTGGAGCGCCTGGACCACCTGACCACCCTCGACCTGGAGCGCATGCGCACCGCCGAGGAGGGCCCCGTCGCGTACTACGTCCGGACCTCGGTGATGGAGGACGACGCCCTCGATCGCGCGCTCATCGCCACGACTCGGCTGGCCCAGGGCGGCTCTACCGCCGCGTCCGACATGCTCCGGGATACCCGGCGTCGCTGGGCGGAGACGATCCGTCCGCACGTCCGCGACACCGCCAGCCTCGACCTCGTGATGCTCGTGAGCGACGGCCTCTACTTCAACAACTCGCTCGATGTGCACGGGCCGGAGCGCCTGGTCCCGCGCAGCGACGAGCTCGCCGATCTCATCGCCCTCGTGCTGCGCGCCACCGCCTGACGCCGGACAAGGCTGCGGGTACGGAGAAGGGCGGGAGCCTCGCGCTCCCGCCCTTCTCCCCCGCTCTGCGGTGTCAGACCTCGGTGATCTCGATCTGACGGAAGAGGTCGGCGTCGATGGCACCGCGCACGTCGTCCAGCAGCTCCTCGGACACGGGCGAGTCGAGCGTCAGCACGCTGAGCGCCTGATCGCCCGCCGCGAGCCGCGAGATCTGCATGCCGGCGATGTTGATCCCGGCCTCGCCGAACTTCTGTCCGTAGACGGCGACGATGCCGGGGCGGTCGGTGTAGAGCATCACGACGTGGTGCTTCTCGATCGGCAGCTCCAGGGCATGGTCGTTGATGCCGACGAGCTTCTCGGCCTGCTTCGGTCCGGTCAGCGTGCCCGACACCGAGAGCTGCGATCCGTCGGACAGCGCCCCCGTGAGGGTGATGACGTTCCGGTACTCCTCACTCACGTCGTCCTTGAGCAGGCGCACCGCGATACCGCGCTGCTCCGCCAGGAGGGGCGCGTTCACGTACGACACGGTCTCGCTCACGATGTTCGTGAAGACACCCTTGAGGGCCGCGAGCTTGAGCACGCTCACGTCGTAGTCGTTGAGCTCGCCGTGCACCTCGACGTCGAGGCTCGTGAGCGGCGACGTGGCCAGTGCGGCGAAGATCTGACCGAGCTTCTCCACGAGCGAGATGCCGGGACGCACGTACGGGTCGATGACGCCGCCCGCGACGTTGACCGCATCCGGGACGAGGTCGCCGCCGAGCGCGAGCCGCACCGAGCGCGCGACCGAGACGCCGGCCTTCTCCTGTGCCTCTTCCGTGCTCGCACCGAGGTGCGGCGTGACGACGACGTTCGGGAGGTCGAGCAGGGCACGGGCGCTGCCACCCTCGGCCGGGGGCTCGGAGGTGAAGACGTCCAGACCCGCACCGGCGATCTCACCGGCGACGAGAGCTTCGTGCAGCGCCTCCTCGTCGATGAGCCCGCCGCGGGCGACGTTCACGACGAAGGCGGTCGGCTTCATGGCGGCGAACTGCTCGGCGCCGATCATGCCCGTCGTCTCCGGGGTCTTGGGCATGTGGATCGTGAGGAAGTCGGCTTCGGCGACGAGCTCGTCGAGCGAGAGGAGTTGCACGCCGAGCTGCTGGGCGCGCGCCGAGGTGACATAGGGGTCGTACGCGACGACGCGCATGTCGAAGGCGGCCAGACGAGCGGCGACGAGGGCGCCGATCCGGCCCAGTCCGACGATGCCGACGGTCTTCTCGAAGAGCTCGGCACCGGTGAAGGAGCTGCGCTTCCACTGGCCGGCGGACAGCGAGGCGTGCGCGGCCGGGATCCGGCGGGCGAGGCTGAGGATGTGGCCGACCGTCAGCTCGGCGGCGGAGACGATGTTCGACGTCGGGGCGTTGACGACCATGACGCCGGCCGCGGTCGCAGCCTTGATGTCGACGTTGTCGAGGCCGACACCGGCCCGTGCGACGACCTTGAGCTTCGGCGCGTGCGACAGCGCCTCCTCGTCGATGCGGGTCGCGGAGCGGATGAGCACCGCGTCCGACTCCGCGAGGGCGGCGAAGAGCGCCTCGCGATCGGTGCCGTCGACGTGGCGGACGTCGAAGTCGGGGCCGAGCGCCTCGATCGTGGCGGGAGAGAGTACTTCGGCGATGAGCACGACAGGCTTCGGCACAGTGGATCCTTCGGGGCAGCGCGACAGGCGGGAGGGGCCGATGCGCCGCACACCGTCGGGGGCGCGATCGCGACAACTCTACCGGAGCGCCGGGACCGCTCCGTGCCGTGTGACGGCGTGACGGATCCGGCTCAGGCGCTGGGCAGCGTCAGACTCAGCGCGAGCAGGCTCATCCAGAACACCGCGACGATGCCGAGTCCGGCGAGGAAGGTCAGGGCGAGCTCGCCCACACGACGGCGTCGGCCGATCGCGAAGGCGAACCCGAACACGATCACGGGGAACACGACACCGAACAGCAGCGTCGCCCATCCGGTGCCGGTGAGGCCGGTCTGGGCCATGGTGATGAGGTGCGCGACCGCGTTCCACACCGCATACGCGTAGAAGAGCCCGGCGAGGGCGATGACGGTCCACACGAGCCAGCGCGGCGAACCGGTCGCCACGGCGGACGGTGTCTTCGGAGCGGTCATGAGCCGATCACCCCCACGGTCACGAACGGCCACGGCACGAGCAGCACGACGCCCGCCAGGAGCACCGCGGCGCGGATCCAGGATGCCCGGCCCCGCGTCAGCACCCACGTCGCGAGGAACCAGAGCGCGGGGGCGGCGATCGCCAGCACGAACCAGGGCAGGAACATGAAATCCGCGACGAGGAACGAGGCGAGCGGCTGCAGGCGGAGACCGCCGGCGATCCACCCCACGGTGTAGAGCAGGTAGACGCCCCCGACGACGCCGACGAGGACCAGCATCGCATTGCTGAGACCGGAGGGCGCTGCGGTCTCCTCGTCCACCGACGCGGGTGCGGACGCCGAGGGTGCGACGGCCTCGGCCGGCGTCGGTTCCGGAGCGGGCGTGGAACGCCGTGCGGCGTCCCGGCGGCGCTGCTCCGCGCTGTCGTCGCCGTCCCAGCTCAGGGCGTCGTCCGAATCGGATGTCATCTCTCCAGAGTAGGACACCCCGACCACTAGGCTCGGGGATGCCTCGGCGGGGTCGCCGGGGACTTTCGGGGGAAAGGACAACCATGGCCGAGAACGAGCCCACGTCGTCTGCTTCGCCGCGTCGTTCCACGGCCGGCGCCACGACCGGCGAACCGCCCGCGGGCTGGACGCCGAGCCCGGAGGCCAAGGCCTCCGCGACGCGCTTCCGCATCGTCGCCGCGGTCCTCTGGGCGCTCGCGATCGCGGGCGAGGCCGTCGGCATCTTCTGGCTCCTGCGCCAGCGCGAGTTCGTCGACGAGGGCGGCGCGCTGCTCCGCGATCCGGACACCGGCCTCCTGGAAGAGCAGGGAGCGACGGCGCAGTTCCCGCAGTGGGCGTTCATCGCCCTGCTCGTCCTGCTGGTCGTGATCGCCGCGCTGTCGATCATCGGCTCGATCCTGTGGAAGAAGGCCAACACTCTCGACCCCGCCCGCCGCGCCGACAAGACGCGGTTCTTCATCCAGAACCAGCTCGGCGCGATCATCGCGGTCGTGGCCTTCCTCCCCCTGGTCATCCTCATCTTCCTGAACAAGGACATGGACAAGGGGCAGAAGGCGACCGCCGGCATCGCCGGCATCGTCCTGGCCGTCCTCGCCGCGATCGTCGGGACGAGCTTCGCCCCGCCGTCCGTCGAGCAGTACACCGCAGACCAGTCGGCCGTGATCCAGCTCCTCGGGGCCGATGAGGTCGTGTGGGTCGACGGCGGCAAGGTCTATCACGTCTGCGATGAGGTGCCCGCGATCCAGACCGGTAGCGAGATCCGCACCGGCACCACCTCCGAGGCCATCGAGGCGGGGAAGATCCGGCTCACCCTGCAGTTCGCGTCCGAGCTGCGCACGTGCGGCCTGGCGGTACCCGAGAACGCCGACGAGATCACCGAGGCCCTCCGCGCGATCCAGGCCGGTCAGGTCGACACGCCTCTGCCCGCTCCGGTCTGGGCCGACCCGACGGATGCCCCGATCCGGATCCAGGACGCCCCCGCCGACGAAGGCTGACGTCAGGAGGCGCTCAGGGCCTCGACGAGACGGTCTTCCGCCGAGGCGAGGTGGGCGCGCAGCACCGCGGCCGCGCGCTCCGCGTCGCCGGCGGCGACAGCCTCGAGCATCTCCGCGTGCTGCGCGGCGATGAGGTCGGCATCGAGGAGACGCCGCCCCTGCACCTGCGCCATGCACAGCCGCACCTCGTCCAGCACGCTTCGGTACATGCGGCTGGTCCGCTCGCTGCCCAGGGCGTCGATGAGCGCCGTGTGGAAGCGGAGGTCGGGATCGACCGTCGCGGGATCGGGGCCCGGCGCCATCGCCTGCAGGTCGGCGTTCGCCGCCACGGCGGCCGCCGGCACAGCAGCGCTCTCCGCGAGCTCGCGCAGCGCCGCGCTCTCCAGCCGGATCCGCGTGCGGTAGACGTCGCGGACGGTCTCCGCCTCGATGCCGACTACGCGCGCCGTGCGATGGGCCGTCCGGACGAGCAGTCCGCTGGCCACCAGCTGCTCGATGGCCGCTTTCGCGCTGGGACGGGCGACGCCGTAGGCCTGGGAGACCGCCGCCTCGGTCAGCGGCTCCCCCGAGCGGATCTCGCCGGAGAGGATCCGGCTACGCAGCTGTCCGGTCACGGCGTCGACCACGCCGACCACGCCGAGGGGGCGCTCCGCGATCGAGGTCATGCGGAACAGTCTAGTGAGGCGTCCGTCGTTCAGTACACTTGTCAGACAATCTTCGAGCGGAGCAGAGGAGCACCGTGCCCACCACCCTCGACCACCCCCTCGATCCCGCACTGCTGGGGACCGAGACGCAGGTGCACGCCCGATCCATCGACCGGTTCGCGCGCGCCCACGACGCCTCCCACTACCTGCTCATCCCGGACGCGGTGCTCTCCCCTGCGGACGCCGAGGGCGTCGCCCGTGTGTTCACGGCGGTCCGGGCGGCCGGACGCACGCTCACGTTCCGCTCCGGCGGCACCAGCCTCTCCGGACAGGGCGTCAGCGGCGACATCCTCGTCGACACGCGCAGCCACTTCCGCGACGTCCACATCGAGGACGACGGCGCCGCGGTCAGGGTCGGCCCCGGGGCCACCGTCCGGCAGGTGAACACGCGGCTGGCCCGGTACCGCCGCAAGCTCGGGCCGGATCCGGCCAGCGAGATCGCCTGCACGATCGGCGGCGTCGTCGCGAACAACTCCAGCGGCATGGCCTGCGGCATCACGGAGAACTCGTACCAGACGATCACGTCGATGGTCGTCGTGCTGCCCAGCGGCACCGTCCTGGACACCGGACGCGCGGACGCCGCGGACGTGCTCCGCGCCGCGGAACCCGCCCTGTTCGCCGGGCTGTCGTCGCTCCGGGAGCGTCTGCTCGCCTCGCCCGGGAACGTCGCGTTCCTGCGGCAGCAGTTCTCGATGAAGAACACGATGGGCTACGGCCTGAACGCCCTGCTCGACTTCGACGACCCGGTGCGGATCCTGGAGCACCTCCTCATCGGATCGGAAGGGACCCTCGGCTTCGTCGCGGAGGCCCGTTTCCGCACCATTGAGGTGCGCCCCGCGATCGCCACCGGTCTGCTCGTCTTCGAGACGCTGTCGGCGGCGATGACCGCGCTCCCCGCTCTCACGGAGCTCGGACTCGCGACGATCGAACTCCTCGACGCCGCCTCGTTGCGCGTCGCCCAGGGCCTGAGCGACGTCCCGGCCGCGATCTCCGAGATCGACGTCCAGGGCCACGCCGCCCTCCTCGTCGAGGTGCACGCCGTGGATGACGACGCCCTCGCCGTCGCGAGCGCATCAGCGCAGGCGCACTTCGATGCCCTCCCCCTCGCCGTCGCCCCACGCCTGACGACCGATGCCGCCGAGCGCGCCGCACTGTGGCACGTCCGCAAGGGCCTCTACACCGCTGTCGCCGGGGCGCGGCCGTCCGGGACGACCGCGCTCCTCGAAGACATCGTCGTCCCCGTCCCCCGGCTGCTGGCCACCTGCGAGCGACTGATCGAGCTGTTCGCGCAGCACGGCTACGAGGGCTCCGTGATCTTCGGGCACGCGAAGGACGGGAACGTCCACTTCCTGCTCAACGAGCGCTTCGACGACCCCGAGAGCGTGGCGCGGTACCGCCGCTTCACGGACGACCTCGTCGAGCTCGTCCTCGCACAGGAGGGATCCCTCAAGGCCGAGCACGGTACCGGACGCATCATGGCGCCGTTCGTGCGGCGTCAGTACGGCGACGAGCTCACCGACATGATGTGGGAGATCAAGCGGCTGTTCGATCCGGACGGGATCCTCAACCCCGGCGTCGTGCTGTCCGACGACCCGGACTCGTACCTCCGGGATCTCAAGCGCGTGCCCACGGTGGAGCGCGAGGTGGACCGCTGCGTGGAGTGCGGCTACTGCGAGCCGACCTGCCCGAGCAAGAGCATCACGCTCACCCCGCGGCAGCGCATCGTGCTGCGGCGGGACATGGCCTGGGCCGAGGAGCAGGGCGACACGGCGCTGCTGCGGGACCTGCGCGCGGACTACGACTACGACGGCGTGCAGACCTGCGCGGTCGACGGCATGTGCGGCGTCGCGTGTCCGGTGGACATCAACACCGGCGACCTCGTACGCCGCCTCCGGGCCGAGCAAGAGAACGCCGTGGAGGGTGCAGCCTGGGGGACGGCGGCGAAGCACTGGAGCACCGTCACGCGCGCCGGCGGCGTCGCCCTCACGGTCGCCGATGCTCTCCCCGTCCCGCTCGTGCGCGGCGCGACGCGGGTCGGGCGCGCGGTGCTCGGCGCCGACACCGTCCCCCTCTACGACGGCGGCCTCCCCCGCGGCGGCACCGCGCCGCCTCGACCGGTCTCGCCTCCCGACGCCCAGGCCGTCTTCTTCGGCGCCTGCATCGGCACGATGTTCGGTCCGGAGGACGAGGGTCCCGGCTCCCGCGACGCCCTGCGCGCCCTGCTCGACCGCGCCGGGATCCCCGTCGTGGTCCCGGAGGAGAACGGCGGGCTCTGCTGCGGGACGCCGTGGAAGTCCAAGGGACACCTCGACGGCTATCGCCTCATGTCCGACCGGGTGCTGGCCTCGCTCTGGGACGCCAGCCGCCACGGGGAGCTCCCGGTCGTCTGCGACGCGGCCTCCTGCACCGAGGGCCTCGACGTCATGCTCACCCAGGCCGTCGCCGCCCATCCGGAGTACGCCGGTCTGCGCATCGAGGACGCCACCACGTTCGTCGCGCGGGAGGTGCTGCCGCGCCTCTCCGTCGATGCGAAGCTCCCCTCGATCGCCGTGCACCCGACCTGTTCGACGACCGCGCTCGGCGCGACCGGGGCGCTGACGGCGATCGCCGCCGCCGTCGCCGACGAGGTCTTCGTGCCCGACGGCTGGGGCTGCTGCGCGTTCGCCGGTGACCGCGGCATGCTGCACCCCGAGCTCACCGCGAGCGCGACAGCCCAGGAATCGGCCGAAGTCTCCGCGGCCGATACGGCCCGCGGCGGCTTCGACGCCTTCGTGTCGGCCAACCGCACGTGCGAGATCGGCATGACCCGCGCCACCGGCCGCCCGTACCGCCACGTGATCGAGGTTCTCGAGGAGCGCACGCGCCCCTAGCTCAGCGACGAAGGGCCCCCGTCGGATCACCGACGGGGGCCCTTCTGCGGAGCGTGTGTCAGGCGCCGTGCGCGGTGAGCACGGCGACCGGAGCCTCGCGGAGACCGGCCGGGATCACGATGCGGGTCGAACCGCCGTCTGCGGACACCTCCGCCGGGGTCCCGTCGGCCCACGACAGCGCAGCGGCCGTGAGCTCGGACGGCAGCTCGAACTCGCCGTCCGCCGGGTCGAGCGCATGCACGTGCACCGCGTCGGTGGACGTGGTGTAGCGGCGAGGAGCCCCCGTGCGCTCCCCCATCCGCGTCCAGGGCCGCGTGCCGTAGATCGCCGCACCGTTCACGGCCAGCCAGCTGCCGAGCTCCTGCATCGCCTTCCGCTGCAGCGCCGGAATGGATCCGTCCGCCGCGGGGCCGACGTTGATGAGCAGGTTGCCGTTCTTCGCGACGACGTCGACGAGGAGCCGGATCAGGGCCGCGCCGGAGAGCGAGTGGCGCTCGTCCTCCGCCTGGTTGAACCCGAACGAGTAGCCGAGCCCGCGGGTCGACTCCCACGGCTCGGGGATGATGTCCGGGATGTCCGTGTATTCGCGGGTGAGGAACCCGTGGTACGGCACACCCCAGCGGTCGTTGACCACACCGTCCGGGACGGCGTCGAAGTACCGCTGCAGGAGTGCGGCCACGGCGTACTCCTCCGTCCCCTTGCCGCCGTCCGGCCACTCGATGTCGTTCCAGAGCACGTCGGGCGCGAACCGCTCCACGAGCTCCTCGAGCTGCGCGGCGGCGTACCGGGAGAAGTGGGCGTCGTTGCGACGGAACCGGAACAGGTCGGTGTCCGACTCGATCGGCGGGAAGTCGCTGACGTGCCAGTCGAGCGCTCCGGAGTAGTACACGCCGAACTTGGCTCCCGCCCGCCGCGTGGCGTCGTGGAACTCGGAGATGAGGTCACGGCGAGGGCCGCGCGCGACGGCGTTGAATCCGGTCGTGGCGGTGTCCCACAGACAGAACCCCTCGTGGTGCTTGGTCGTGGGCACGACATAGCGCGCTCCGGCCGCGACGAGTTCACCGACGAAGGCCTCGGCATCGAAGGCGTCGGCGTCCCACTGGTCGGCGAGGTCCTCGTACGAGGTCCCAGGACCGTAGGTGCGCTGGTGGCGCTCCCACGTCGGGCTGCCCGGGATGCGCACCGTGTTGCCGTACCACTCCGCGTACTGGTGCCACGCATAGGCATCCTCGGTGGGGATGTTCACGCCCTCCCCGTGCTGCACGGC
Organism: Microbacterium meiriae; assembly: GCF_032364335.1. Taxonomy (NCBI): domain Bacteria; kingdom Bacillati; phylum Actinomycetota; class Actinomycetes; order Micrococcales; family Microbacteriaceae; genus Microbacterium; species Microbacterium meiriae. Next base: position 1,597,939 of record NZ_CP133984.1, on the reverse strand, counting down.
CCACGCCGGCACGGAGTACAGCCCCCAGTGCACGAAGAAGCCGAGCTTGGCGTCGCGGTACCAGTCCGGCACGCCGTTCGCGGGGTACACCGGGGACGCCGCACCGAAGTCGGGGCCGGTGCGCTTCTCGAAGTTCATCATGATGCCGTGTCCTCCTCGTAGGCCCCGCGGCGCACGACCACCGCGGTCAGATCGGGGTCGCCTGTCGTGTCGAACGGGAACACCCCGGGGCGCAGGCGATGGTGTCCGAGGCGGAGCAGGTCCTGGTCCACCCCGCCCGGGGTGAGCGCCAGCGTCCATCCCGCTGCCAGCTCGTACAGCTCCGGCTCCAGGTAGCCGATCTTCACGACCACGATGTCGGCCGTCGTCGGCTCGAGCCCCAGCATCCGGAAGTCGGAGAGGTGGTGGAAGGGCTTGCGGCGCTCGGTCAGGATGGCGTGCAGCCCGCCGACCGCGAGCACCACCTGGGTGCCGGCGTCCGGGTCGCCGTCGGTGACGGAGAACACCGTGCCGGTGATCTCGACCGGTCCGTGGGGCCCGGAATCGACCGCGGCTCCGGCTGACAGCGTGACCGTCGCACCGACGCCCGCCTCCACGGCTTCGGCGACGGCCCGCGCATCGAAGATCGAGGCGACCAGCGTCGTGTGCGTGCCGTCGGTGAGCTCGGGTCGCTGCAGCAGGTGGGCGAGGGTCCAGGTCACATCGCCCGCTCCCCCGGCCGTCGGGTTGTCCCCGGAGTCGGAGATCACGTACGGATGCGGGGCACCGGGGGCCAGCGCCTCCTCCAGCGCGTCGTCGAGGCTTCCCGTCTTCGCGACGAAGACGAAGTCCTTCCGTGCCTCCCAGAACATCCGGGCCACGCGCTCCGCCTCACGGGCGATGACCTCCCTGTCGTCCCCGGTGACCACGACGTACGCCTGGCAGCGCGGCTCGTCGGCCCATGCGTAGCCGATCCACACCGACGCGTCCACGACGCCCGGCAGCGCCTCGATCTCGGGGAGCTCGGCATAGATGCTCCGCGCGGGTTCCAACCGCGTGCTGGTCTTCTCCCCCGGCAGCAGCACGGGTACGGGCACCCAGGCGGTGAAGGGCCGCCGCGCCTGCACGTCGCCGCCGTGCGGTCCACGGAGACGGTCGAGCAGGTTCCACACCGCCCGCTCCTTCGTGTTCAGCCAGTCCTCATGCGGCGCCATCCGATAGCAGGTGAGCAGATCGACCGCATCGCGCAGGGTCTCCGAGACGTTCCCGTGCAGATCCATCGATGTGGAGACGAGGGTGTCCGGGCCGAGGGCCTCGCGCACCGCGAGGGCCAGATCCCCCTCGGCATCGTCCATCCCGACGACGCTCATCGCGCCGTGGATGTCGAAGAAGAATCCGTCGAACGGCCCCTGCGTGCGGATTCCCTCGACGATCGCGTCCTTCATCCGGCGGTAGGTGTCCGGGTCCACGGCACCGCCGGGCAGCGAACGGCCGTGCGTGAGCGGGACCCACTCCGCCGCCTCGGCGAGCTCGCGTCCGGCGTCGAGGAACGGGTAGTACGCCCGCAGTGCATCGCCGGTGCGGATCGTGAAGGCCTCGTCCCCGGAGATATGCGGGGAGAAGGTGCTCGACTCGATGGAGATGCCGCCGATGCCGATCCGGGGCCGCGCGAGCCCGCCCTCGGCGAGCGGCGGCAGCGGACCCATCCAGATCTCGTGGGCTTCCGGGCGTGCGGTCACGGTGGTGTTCTCCTCTGCGGTCGCAGTCGTGGTCAGGAAACGGGGGCGAGGGCGCGTCGTGCGCTCTCGATGGCGCCGAGCGCGACGGCGTCGGCTCCGAGGACGGCGGGGACGACGCGCAGCGCGATGCCCGACACCGGGGCATCGGTACCGAGCGTCCGCTCGATCGACGGCTCCAGGAGGTCCCAGGCGGCCGTGACCCCGCCGCCGACGATGGCGATCGGCAGGTCGAGGAGCGTCGCGGCACTGGCGCAGGCGAGAGCGAGCGCCCGTCCGGCGGCGTCGAACACGGCGCGGGCGTCGGCGTCGCCGGCCCGTGCGGCCTCCGCGACCTCCCTGGCATCGTTCACCGGACGACCGGTGCGCTCCTCGAACCGCCGGGCGATCGACGTCCCGGACGCCAGGGTCTCCAGGTGGCCGGTCTGCCCGCAGGTGCAGACGAGGTCGCTGTAACCGGGCGTGTGCCCGATCTCGCCGGCCGCGCCGTGGGGGCCGTGGTGCAGCTCCCCGCCGATGACCAGCGCGCCGCCGACGCCCGTGCCGAGCATCACACCGAGCACATCGGGAACGCTCGGACCCGCCGCGGCGGCTTCTCCGAGGAGGAAGGCGTTCACGTCGTTCTCGACCCGCACCGGGACGCCGACGCGCTGCGCCAGCTCCGGGCCGAGCGGGAAACCCGCCCAGTCTGCGAACAGGGCGGACGCGGCACGGATGGTGCCGCTCTCATGGTCGATGACGCCCGCGGCACCCACCCCCACCGCGGCGACGGCGACACCGGCCTCGGCCGCCAGCCGCGTGACGAGGTCGGCCGCCGCATCCGCCATGGCCGAGCCGCCGACGCTCGCGGGCGCCGGGACGCTTCCGCGTGCGAGGACGTCTCCGAAGGCGTCCACGACGAGGGCCGCGATCTTCGTGCCCCCGATGTCCACCCCCGCCAGCGCGAAGTCGGACCCGGGGCTCGTGGTCGTTCGTCGAGGGTCGTCCGTCTGCTGCCCGACCGCGCTCATCGTCCGCCCAGTCCGGCCATCGCGATGCCCTTGACCAGGTGCTTCTGCAGCACGATCACGAGCAGGGTGGTCGGGATCATCGAGATGATCGCGGCGGCCATCTGCAGGTCCCACCGGGTGCCGGTGAGACCGGCGAAGCTCGCCAGACCGACCGGCAGCGTGCCGTGCGCGTTGTAGTCGACCGTGACGATGAGGGGCCAGAGGTAGCTGTTCCAGAAGGACAGGAACGTGAAGACCGCGAGTACCGCGACCGCGGACTTCGACAGCGGCAGGATGATCTGCAGGAAGGACCGGACAGGGCCGGCGCCGTCGACACGGGCCGCCTCCTCCAGCTCGTAGGGGATGCCGCGGAAGAACTGCCGCATCAGGAACGTGCCGAAGGCGCCGAACGCGAAGGGCAGGATGAGCGCCTGATAGGTGTCGACCCAGTTGAACCACTGCATGACCTGGAACATGGGAATGACGAGCACCTCGGCGGGCACCATCAGCGTGGCCAGGAAGAGGACGAAGACCGCGTCGCGGCCCTTCCAGCGCAGGCGCCCGAACGCGTATCCGGCGGTCGTGGACACCACGAGCACGACCAGGGTGCCGCCGATCGCCACGATGAACGAGTTCATGATGTACGTGAGGAACGGTCCGTAGGCGAAGACGTCGACGAAGTTGCTCCAGCGGAGCTCGGAGCCCACGAGCGTCGGCGGCATCGAGAACATCTCGGAGTTCGGCTTGAGGGCCGAGAAGAACGCGTAGACGAGCGGCGCGATGAAGATGAGCGCCGCGACGTAGATGGTGACGTGCGCGAGGATCAGTCGGGCGCGCGCGCCCGGCGTGGTCGCCGCACCACGCGCCTTCTCCCGCTCGCGCTGACGCCGCGGGGCGGTGCCGGTGGGCCGGACGAGGGTCTCAGTGCTCATAGTGCACCCACTTCTTCTGTGCGGCGAACTGGATGCCCGTGATCGCGATGATGATCGCGAACAGGATCCACGCGGCGGCGGCGGCGAGTCCGAGATCGCCGAAGGTGAAGCCCTGCTCCCAGATGTACATCACGAGGGGCTTGGTGGCGTTGCCGGGGCCGCCTCCGGTGAGCATCTGCGGCTGGACGAAGACCTGGAGCGAGGTGATCATCGTCATGATCGTCGCGAAGAAGATCGACGGGGAGATCATCGGGATGATGATGCTCCACACACGCCGGATGCCCTGTGCGCCATCGATACTGGCCGCTTCCAGGACGCTCTCCGGGAGCTGCTCGAGGGCGGCGGAGAAGATCAGCATGTTGTAGCCGAGTCCCTGCCAGACGCTCATCACGACGACCATGATCATCGCCCAGTTGGGGTCGGCGAGGAAGTTCGGCAGCTCGATGCCGAACCAGGTGACCGAGAGGCCGTTGAAGAGCCCCTGCGGCTGCAGCATCATCTTCCACACCAGGACGTTCGCGACCATCGGGGTCACGACGGGGATGAAGAAGAGGACGCGCAGGGCACCGCGGCCGCGGATGCGGGGGCCGAGGCCGAGGGCGAGCACGAGCGAGAGAGCGACGCTCAACGGCACGTACAGCAGCGTGTACACCGCCGAGTTGCGCAGCGCGGGCCAGAAGTCCGGGCTGCTGGTGAACAGCTTGACGTAGTTGTCCACCCCGTTGAAGGTGCGTTCGCCGAAGGTCGGCCAGTCGAAGACGCTCATCACGATCGAGAGCCCCACGGGCACGATCGTGAACAGGGCGAGGCCCACCAGGGCTGGGCTTGCGAAACCCAGCGCCTGGCGGCCCTCGACCTTGGCGAGCGATCCTCGACGTCTCGTCGTGATCGTCATCTCGTTGTCTTTCTCTGTTACTGCTGTGCGGGCCGGATCCGGCTCACTCGCCGAACTGCGCCTGGGCGTTCGACAGCAGCTCCTCCATCGTCATCTGGCCGTTGTAGACGCTGACGAGGTTGGGCTGGATGTAGCTGTCGAGCTTCTGCCAGTTCTTGGTCATGTACAGCGGCACCGTGTCGCCGAACGCGGCCTCGAACACCGACTGGACCTGGTCGCGGTACTGCTCGTCGATCGACTCGAAGTACAGCGGCTGCGACGAGATGCGGGCCGGGTAGGAGCGGCCGGACGACGCGATGTAGTCCTGCGCGTCCTCGCCGACGAGGGAGCCGAGCACCTTCAGCGCGGCCTCCGGGTTCTTGCAGTTCTCGGCGATGCCGTAGCCGGAGCCGAGGATGGGACCGGGGTTGCCGTCCACGCCCGCGGGCAGCGGCACCATGCCGGCGGCGAAGCCGGACTCGTTGTTGAGGTAGCTGACGGCGTTCCAGGTGCCGTCGACGGCCATGGCCGCGTTGCCACCCGTGTACTGGTTCTCGCCCCAGCCGGTGTCGGAGGCGGAGGCGACCGGAGCCGCGACCTTCTTCTCCGTGACCAGGCCGGCGTACCAGGACGCGGCGTCGACGAAGTCCTCGTCGTCGATGTGCAGCGTGCCGTCCTCGGAGGCGGGCTGCGTGGCGGAGTACGCGATCGGCATCGACATCCACTGGTAGCCGCCCATGCCCATGCCGAAGCCGTACTTGCCGTCCTTCGTGGCGTCGGCGGCGATCGTGTCGAAGTCGTCGAACGTCCAGCCGATCTCCGGCGTGGCGGCACCGGCGGCGCTGAGCATGTCCTGGTTGTAGTAGACGAGCATCGTGGCGACGTCGAACGGCACGCCGTAGACCTTGCCCTCGAAGCTGAGGATGCCGTCGGCGCTCGGGTTGAACTCCGACCAGTCGATGCCCGCGGTCTTGAGATCCTCGTCGCTGAGCTCGCGGAAGCCGGCCGTGTAGCCGCCGAGCTGCGCGCCGCTCATGCCGGTGATGCACGCCATGTTGCCGCTGGCCATGTTGGTCGTGAGCTTGGTGAAGAAGTCGCTCCACGGCGACGTCTGCAGCTTGATCTTGATGTCCGGGTTCTGCTTCTGCGCGAACTCGATCTGCGCCTCCAGCGCATCGACGTCCGACTCGCTGCCGGCCCACATGTCCACCACGATGGTGTCGCCGTCGGCCGAGCCCCCGGATCCCCCGCTGCTCGCACAGCCGGTCATCGCCACGGCCACGCCCGCGACAGCGGCGACAGCCCCCACACGCAACTTCTTCATTGAATGCCTCCTGAGAAGGGATAGGTTATTTCGAGACTCGAACTAACCAATTAGGATTTCGTATGAAGTTACGCTGTCATAGTTCGCAAGGTGCCGCAAGCTGAACATCCGATGTTTATAGGGTGGTGATAATTCGTCACTCGCCTGAAACACGCGGCACCCCCGCTACGCTGACGATGCCTCGAGACGAAGGGCCTCCATGACGAACCCCGCCGACACCACCGTCGACGACCCGCACACGCGGCGCATCCTCGACTTCGTCGCCCGCGGACAGGCGCGCTCCCGCTCCGAACTCGCCTCCGCCCTCGGCGTGGCCGCGTCGACGGTCGGCCTGCGCGTACAGGCGCTCCTCGATGCCGGCGTGCTGGAGGAGGCGGGGGCCGGCACCTCCCGCGGCGGACGACGGCCGCGCGTGCTGCGGATCGCCGGCGACGGCATCGTGCTGTCCGCCGATCTCGGCGGACGCCATGCCCGCATCGGACGGCACGACCTCAGCGGCGGCCTGCTCCACTCGGAGACCATCGCGATCGACGTCGCGGACGGCCCGGAAGCGACGCTGGAGAGAGTGTCGGAGGTCTTCGAGCGCCTGCTCGCCGAGACACGGGTCCACGCGATCGGCGTGAGCCTGCCCGGCCCCGTCGACGTCGCGACCGGCTCCGTGGATCAGCCCTCGCGGATGCCGGGGTGGCCCGGATTCCGCGTCGGCGAGCACCTCGCGGAGCGCCACGGCGTCCCCGTCGTCGTCGACAACGACGCCAACCTCGCCGCCCTCGGCGAGCACCGTCGCCAGCTTGGGCACACCCAGCACAGCATCACCGTCAAGGCGGGCACCGCGATCGGCAGCGGGATCATCGTGGACGGGCACATCCATCGGGGAGCGACCGCCGCAGCCGGCGACATCACGCACACGCGGATCGACGGCAGCGGCGACATCCCCTGCTCCTGCGGCAACACCGGCTGCCTGGAGACCGTGGCCAGCGGCGCGAGCCTCGTCCGCCAGATGCGCGAGCGCGGCAACACCGACGTGCGCACCACGGCCGACGTGCTGACACTGGCACGGGACGCGGACCCGCTGGCGACGACGCTCGTCCGCACCGCGGGGACCCACCTGGGTCAGGCACTGTCCGGCGTCGTGAACTTCTTCAACCCGCACGCCCTGTTCCTCACCGGGAGCATGAGCGCCTCCGAGCCGTTCATCGCCGCGGTGCGCAGCCGGGTCTACGAGGCGTGCCACCCGCTCGCGACCCAGCGTCTGCGGATCGAGGCCGCGGCCACCGGCGCGGACGCGATCCTGCACGGCGCCGCCCGCCTCGCGCTCGAGGGCATGGACATCCCGGTGGCGACGGCCTGAGCCGCCGCCACCGTCAGCCTCACTCCCCCGTGAGGCGCAGTTCGATGACCGGCATCAGCACGTCGGGACGCCGTACCGGAAGATGCACCGTGAGCGTCCCCTCGGCCTCGCCCGCCGGCGTCATCAGGTCGGCCTGCTGGTCCGGGTCGCTGACGCTCGTACGCAGCCAGGAGCCGTCGTTCAGCAGCCGCGCATACGAGACCTTGCCCGCAAGACCGGGCAGATGCACGAAGCCCAGCGGCCAGCTGAACAGGCTCAGGTAGAGCCGGTCGCCGCGGAGCGTGTACACGCCCTCACGGGGCGGCGTGAACGGCGCGTGACCGGCCCCGATCACTGCGCGGTCGTGCAGGCGCATCCACTCCCCGATCTCGGCGAGGGTCTCCGCATCCCGGGGCGCGATCGCGCCACGCCCGTCCGGGCCGATGTTCAGGAGCATGTTGCCGCCCATCGACACCGAGTCGACGAGCATCTGCGCGAGCAGCACCGGCGACTTCTGGTCGGTGTTGTCCCGGTGGTACCCCCAGGAGCCGTTGAGCGTCTGGCATGCCTCCCACACGAGGGGCACGCCGTCGCGGACGATGGGAGCCGTCGGCTGATACTGCTCGGGCGTCACGAAGTCCGCGGGGATGCCGAGCCGGTCGTTGACGAGCATCTCCGGCTGCAGCTCCCGACACAGCGCGAGCAGCGCGTCGGCGTCCCAGTCCTGCGGCCCCTTCCCTTCCCAGCCGTCCTTGGACTCCGGGTAGGTGAAGTCGAAGAACAGGTAGTCGATGTCGCCGTACCCGGTGAGCAGCTCGCGGACCTGACCGTGCAGGTACTCACGGTAGCGGGCCATGTCGCGCCCCTCGTTCAGGGCGTGCGCGTTCTCGTCGTCGCGTCGCGGGTGGTTCCAGTCCACCGTGAAGTCGGGGTGATGCCAGTCGATGACCGAGTGGTAGAGGCCGACCCGGATCCCCTCGGCACGGAGGGCGTCGACGTACTCGCGCACCAGGTCGCGCCCGACCGCCGCGACGGAGGTGAAGTCGGTCAGCTTCGAGTCCCAGAGGCAGAAGCCGTCGTGGTGCTTCGTCGTGAGCACGACGTAGCCCATCCCCGTCTCCTTGGCGGTCTTCGCCAGGGCCGCGGCATCGAAGAGGTCGGGATCGAAGTTGTCGAAGTACGGCCGGTACTCCTCGTCGGTGAGGCGTTCGTAGTTCTGCACCCACTCGTGCCGCGCGGCCCCGCTGTAGAGGCCGAGGTGGACGAACATGCCGAAGCGGGCGTCATCAAACCATTCCTGTCGCATGCGTCCATCCTGGCACAGACATCGGATGTCTGCGCCGCTGAATGGCGTGCGGAACGCCGAACGGGCGCCCCCGGAGGGACGCCCGTTCGTTCGCGAGTCGAATCAGCGCGCGGCGCTGCCGTCGACGTAGTCCTCGTCCTGCTGCTTCCACGCGAAGAGCGAACGCAGCTCCTTGCCGGTCGCCTCGATCGGGTGCTGCTCCTCCTTGGCGCGGAGGGCGAGGAACTCCTCGGCCCCGTTGTCCTGGTCCTCGATGAAGCGCTTCGCGAACGCGCCGGACTGGATGTCGGACAGGACGCCCTTCATGCTCTCCTTGACGCGCTCGTCGATCACGCGCGGGCCGGACACGTAGTCGCCGAACTCGGCGGTGTCGGAGATCGACCAGCGCTGCTTGGCGATGCCGCCCTCCCACATGAGGTCGACGATGAGCTTGAGCTCGTGCAGCACCTCGAAGTAGGCGATCTGCGGCTGGTAGCCCGCCTCGACGAGGGTCTCGAAGCCGGCCTGCACCAGGTGGCTCATGCCACCGCAGAGCACGGCCTGCTCGCCGAAGAGGTCGGTCTCGGTCTCCTCGGTGAAGGTCGTCTTGATGACGCCGGCACGGGTGCCGCCGATGGCCTTCGCGTACGACAGCGCGAGGTCCCAGGCCTGGCCGGAGGCGTCACGCTCGACGGCGATGATGTCGGGGATGCCGCGGCCGGCGACGAACTCGCGACGCACGGTGTGGCCGGGAGCCTTCGGCGCGACGAGGATCACGTCGACGCCCTCGGGCGCGTCGATGTAGCCGAAGCGGATGTTGAAGCCGTGCGCGAAGGCCAGGGTCTTGCCCGCCGTCAGGTTCGGGGCGATGGACTCGCTGTAGATCGTGCGCTGGTGCTGGTCCGGCGCGAGGATCATGATGACGTCGGCCCACTCGGTCGCCTCGGCGACGGTCTTCACGGGGAAGCCGGCCTCCTCGGCCTTCGCGGCGGACTTCGAGCCCTCCTTGAGGGCGATCGCCACCTCGACACCCGAGTCGCGCAGGTTCTGGGCGTGGGCGTGGCCCTGCGAGCCGTAGCCGACGATCGCGACCTTCTTGCCCTGGATCAGGGACAGGTCGGCGTCGTCGTCGTAGAAGATCTCGGTGCTCACTGGTTTCTCTCCTTGGTTGTGGTTGTGCGGGACGCGCGGTCCCAGAGTCTGTCGAAGGGTCAGCCGCGCAGGACGCGCTCGGTGATGCTCTTGCCGCCGCGGCCGATCGCGAGGAGGCCGGACTGGGCGATCTCCTTGATGCCGAAGGGCTCCAGAGCGCGCAGCAGCGCCTCGACCTTGCCCTTGTCGCCGGTGACCTCGATGACGAGGGCGTCGGCGGCGTAGTCGACGACCGACGCGCGGAAGAGGTTGACGACCTCGATCACGTTCGAGCGGCTGGCGTTGTCCGTGCGCACCTTCACGAGCATGTGCTCGCGCTGCACGGACGACGCCGGGTCGAGCTCGACGATCTTGATGACGTTGATCAGCTTGTTGAGCTGCTTGGTCACCTGCTCGAGCGGCAGTTCCTCCACATCGACGACGACCGTGATGCGGGAGATCCCCGGCACCTCGGTCACGCCGACGGCGAGGGAGTCGATGTTGAAGCCGCGGCGCGCGAACAGGCCGGCGACGCGGGTCAGAAGGCCGGGGGTGTTCTCCACCAGCAGGCTCAGGACGTGGGTCGACATGGCTCAGTCCTCCTCGTCGAACGCGGGCGCGTGGTCGCGCGCGTACTGGACATAGCTGTTGCTGACCCCCTGCGGCACCATCGGCCACACCATGGAGTCGGCGCTCACCACGAAGTCGATCACCACGGGGCGGTCGTTCGTCTCCAGCGCGAGCTGGATGGCGGCGTCGACCTCCTCCTCCTTCTCCACGCGGATCGCGAGGCAGCCGTACGCCTCCGCGAGCTTCACGAAGTCGGGGATGCGGATCGTGCCGTGTCCGGTGTTCAGGTCGGTGTTGGAGTGGCGGCCGTCGTAGAACAGCGTCTGCCACTGCCGGACCATGCCCAGCGACGAGTTGTTGATGATCGCGACCTTGATCGGGATGTTGTTGATCGCGCAGGTGGCGAGCTCCTGATTGGTCATCTGGAAGCAGCCGTCGCCGTCGATCGCCCAGACCTGGCGCTCCGGCTCGGCGACCTTCGCTCCCATGGCCGCCGGCACCGAGTAGCCCATCGTGCCCGCACCGCCGGAGTTCAGCCAGGCGTTCGGACGCTCGTACTTGATGAACTGCGCGGCCCACATCTGGTGCTGCCCCACACCGGAGGCGAAGATGCCCTCCGGTCCGGTCAGCTCGCCGATGCGCTGGATCACGTACTGGGGCGCGAGCAGGCCGTCGGTCGTCGGCGCGTACCCGAGGGGGAACTCGTTCCGGAGGCCGTCGAGGTACGACCACCACTCCTCGATGTCGGGCTTTGTGTCTGCCGTCGCTCCGCGGAAGGCCGCGTCGAGATCGGTGAGCACGTCGCGCACGTCTCCGACGATCGGCACGTCGGCCGTGCGGATCTTGGAGATCTCCGCCGGGTCGATATCGACGTGCACCACCTTCGCGTGCGGCGCGAACAGTGCCGCCTTGCCCGTGACGCGGTCGTCGAACCGTGCGCCCAGCGAGACGAGGAGGTCGGCCTCCTGCAGCGCCAGCACGGCGGGGACCGTGCCGTGCATACCCGGCATTCCCAGGTGCTGCGGATGCGAGTCGGGGAAAGCACCTCGCGCCATCAGCGTCGTGACGACGGGCGCACCGGTCGACTCGGCCAGTTCGAGCAGCTCGGCCGCGGCCCGGCCGCGGACGACACCGCCGCCCACGTACAGCACCGGCTTCTTCGCCTCCGCGAGGAGCGCGGCCGCCGCCTGGATCTGCTTGCCGTGCGCCTTCGTCACCGGGCGGTACCCGGGGAGCTCGATCTTCGGCGGCCACACGAAGGGCGCGGTCGCCTGCTGCGCATCCTTGGTGATGTCCACCAGCACCGGACCGGGGCGACCAGTGCCGGCGATCTCATAGGCCGCCGCGATGGCGCCGGGGATGTCCGCGGCGTCCTTCACGAGGAACGAGTGCTTCGTGATCGGCATCGTGATCCCCACGATGTCGGCCTCCTGGAACGCATCCGTGCCCATGAGCGTCGAGAACACCTGACCGGTGATCGCGAGCAGCGGCACCGAGTCCATGTAGGCGTCGGCGATCGCCGTGACGAGGTTGGTCGCCCCGGGGCCCGAGGTGGCGATGCACACGCCGACCTTGCCGGATGCGGAGGCGTATCCCTCGGCCGCGTGGCCCGCGCCCTGCTCGTGCCGCACGAGGATGTGACGCAGCTGCGACGCATCCATCAGCGGGTCGTAGACCGGGAGGATCGCTCCGCCGGGAAGGCCGAAGACATCCGTGACACCGAGAAGCTCGAGCGAGCGGACGACGGCCTCCGCACCGGTGATCTCCGGAGCGGATGGACGGGCGGGCGGCCTCGGCACGGCCGAGACGGAGTCAGCAGTCATGACTTTCCTTCTGATGAACTGTGCGGGACACCGGCGCTCCGATCGAGCGGTTCCTGAGCCGGTCGATGGATCAGCCGGTCGTCGCTCCCTCGGCGGCGGACCGCACGAGGCGCGAGTACTTGGCAAGAACGCCTCGGGTGTAGCGCGGGGGAAGCGGCTCCCAGCCAGAGCGGCGGGAGGCGAGCTCCGCCTCGTCGACGAGTAGGTCGAGAGAGCGAGCTGCGATATCGACCCGTATCAGATCACCATCGCGCACGAAGGCGATGGGACCTGCGTCCACCGCTTCGGGTGCTATATGTCCGATGCACAGGCCGGTTGTGCCGCCTGAGAATCGTCCGTCCGTCAAGAGTAGTACATCTTTTCCGAGCCCCGCGCCCTTGATGGCTGCGGTGATGGCGAGCATCTCGCGCATGCCCGGTCCGCCCTTGGGGCCCTCGTACCGGATGACGATGACCGTCCCCGGCTCGATGGTCCCCTCGGCGACCGCGTCCATGGCGGCGCGCTCGCGCTCGAAGACCCGCGCGGGACCCTCGAAGACGGCCGCGTCGAAGCCGGCGGTCTTGACCACGGCACCCTCCGGAGCGAGCGACCCGTGCAGGATCGTCAGGCCGCCGGTGGCGTGGATGGGGTTGTCGAACGTGTGGATGACCTCGCCGTCGATCGGCTGCGGGTCGAGCTCGGCGAGGTTCTCGGCGAGCGTCTTGCCGGTGACGGTGAGCGCGTCGCCGTGCAGCAGCCCTTCGTCGAGCATCGCCTTCATGATGACGGGGATGCCGCCGTGCCGGTCGACGTCGTTCATGACGTACTTGCCGAACGGCTTCATGTCGGCCACGTGCGGGACCTTGTCGCCGATGCGGTTGAAGTCGTGCAGGCTCAGCTCGACCTCGGCCTCCCGGGCGATCGCGAGGAGGTGGAGCACGACGTTGGTCGAGCCGCCGAGGGCCATCGCGAGAGCGATCGCGTTCTCGAACGCCTCCTTGGTCAGGATGTCGCGGGTCGTGATGCCCTGACGGAGCAGGTTCACGACGGCCTCGCCCGACCGGTGCGCGAAGTAGTCGCGGCGGCGGTCGGCAGCGGGCGGCGCGGCGGAGCCCGGCAGGCTGAGCCCGAGCGCCTCGGCGACGGAGGCCATCGTGTTGGCGGTGTACATGCCGCCGCACGCGCCCTCACCGGGAGCGATGGCGCACTCGATGCGCTTGAGGTCCTCCTCGCTCATGAGGCCGGCGCGGCAGGCGCCGACCGCCTCGAACGAGTCGATGATCGTGACGTCCTTCTCGGTGCCGTCGGAGAGCTTGACCCAGCCCGGCGCGATCGACCCGGCGTAGAGGAAGACGCTGGAGAGGTCGAGGCGCGCGCTGGCCATGAGCATGCCGGGGATCGACTTGTCGCAGCCCGCGAGCAGGACGGAGCCGTCGAGGCGCTCGGCCATCATCACGGTCTCGACCGAGTCGGCGATGACCTCGCGCGACACGAGCGAGAAGTGCATCCCCTCGTGGCCCATCGAGATGCCGTCCGAGACGGAGATGGTGCCGAACTGCAGCGGGTAGCCACCGCCGGAGTGCACGCCCTCCTTCGCCCCCTGCGCCAACCGGTCGAGGCTCAGGTTGCAGGGTGTGATCTCGTTCCAGCTGGACGCGATGCCGATCTGCGGCTTGTCCCAGTCGGCGTCCCCCATCCCGACCGCGCGGAGCATGCCGCGGGAGGTCGTGGCCTCGATGCCGTCGGTGACGACGCGACTGCGGGGCTTGATGTCGATGGGCGCGCTGGTGGAGGGATCATGCGAGGACATGACGAGAGTCTATTCCTGCGCGACGGCCCTCTCGTTCGCGAGCGTCTCCAGAAGCGCGGCGATCTGTTGTGGGGAGTCCACACGGAGGGTCGCGGCGCTCTCCCCCGGTCCGACGCGCACACCGAGGTCGCCCTCCTGCAGCACACGCATCGCATCCTCGTCGGTCACGTCGTCACCGGCGAAGAGGATGCCCGTCGCGTCGAAGCGCTCCCGAAGGGCGATCATCGCGGCGTCCTTGCCCTCGTTCCGCGACGAGAACTCCAGCACCCGATGGCCGGCGCGCCGGCGCCACTGCGGGAAGCGCTCGGCGACCAGGGCGTCGATCTCGGCGAAGACCCTCTCCTCCGTCTCCCGGTCCGCGCGACGGGTGTGCACGCCCATGCCGAAGGTCTTCGGCTCGAGCTCCGCGCCCTCGTAGCGGTCGATGATCGGCTGCGCGGCGGCCCACAGCTCCTCGCGCGCCCCGGGCTCGGTCGTGTCCCCCGGGGCGTCGGCGGCGCCCTCACCGGGGAACCAGTACTGCGCGCCGTGGGAGCCGGCGAGGACGACCACGGAGTCGTCGGTGTGCTCGGTGATCTCTCTGAGGTCGTGCATGCTGCGACCGGAGACGTAGGCGACGATCGTGTCGGGCATCGCCGCGAGACGGGCCATCTGCACGGCGACCTCCGGCAGCGCCCGCGCGGCCATCGGGTCCGCGACGAGCGGGGACGCGGTGCCGTCGAAGTCGAGGGCCACGACCAAGCGCGGCGTCGTCGCGAGGGCGGTGAGGTCGGCGTCGGCGGTTCCGGGGATCCAGGGGCGCGTCACGGTGTCTCCGATCGAGAAGAAGGGTGTGCAGGGAGTGCGGTCAGCGGCGGCGGACGTCGGCCAGAGCGTCGAGGAAGGATGACGACCAGGCGTTCACATCGTTGTCCAGCACCCGGCGACGGAGGGAGCGCATGCGCCGCGCCTGCTCGGCGGGGGACATCTCCACCGCCTCCATGATCGCGTCCTTGAGGCCCGCGATGTCGTGCGGATTGACGCGCACGGCCTGGCGGAGCTCGTCCGCCGCGCCGGTGAACTCGCTGAGCACGAGGACGCCGCGGTTGTCGGTCCGGGTGGCCACGTACTCCTTCGCCACCAGGTTCATGCCGTCACGCAGCGCTGTCACGAGCATGACGTCGGCCGCGAGGTACAGAGCGACCATCTCCTCGCGCGGGTACCCCTGGTGGAGGTAGCGGATGGCGGAGTGGCCGACCGTGTCGTGGTCGCCGTTGATGCGGGCCACCGCGAGCTCGATCTCGTCCCGGAGGTGCGCATAGGCGTCCACCCGCTCCCGGCTCGGGCTCGCCACCTGGATGAGGGTGACGTCCTCCACGTCCAGGCGGCCGTCTTCGAGGAGCTCGCCGTATGCCTTGATCCGGTGCCCGATGCCCTTGGTGTAGTCCAGGCGGTCGACGCCGAGGAGGATGCGCTTGGGGTTGCCGAGGCTGGCGCGGATCTCCGCGGCCCGCGCCCTGACGTCTTCGCGGGCGGCGAGTTCGAGGTACGGGGCGGTGTCGATGGAGATCGGGAAGGCCTTGGCGATGGCCGTCCGCGAGCCCCCCTCATCCGGGACCGCGATGCTCGACCCCTTCACCTCGTAGCGCAGCCGGCGCCGGACCGCGGTGAGGAAGTAGGTCGCGTCCTGCGCCCGCTGGAAGCCGATGACGTCGGCGCCGAGGAGTCCGCGCAGCACCTGGTCCCGCCAGGGAAGCTGGGCATAGAGGCCGTGGGCCGGGAAGGGGATGTGGTGGAAGTAGCCGATGGTGACGTCGGGGCGCAGCTCGCGGACCATCTGCGGCACCAGCTGGAGTTGATAGTCGTGCACCCAGACGGTGCCGTCCTGCGCCGCCGCGGCCGCTGCCGCCTCCGCGAAGCGACGGTTCACCCGCACGTAGGCGTCCCACCACTCGCGGTGATACTGCGGCGGCGCGATGACGTCGTGGTACAGCGGCCAGATCGTGTCGTTGGCGAAGCCCTCGTAGTAGTCGGCGACCTCGTCGGAGCTCAACGCCACCGGGATCAGGTGGATGCCGTCGGCGTCGAAGGCCTCGAGCTCCACGTCGGGCTGGCCCGGCCAGCCGACCCAGGCACCGTGTACACGGCGCATCATGGGCTCGAGCGCGGCGACGAGGCCGCCGGGCGACGTCCGCCAGGTCTCCTCGCCGTCGGGGCCCACGACCCGGTCCACCGGGAGGCGGTTGGCGACGACGACGAAATCAGCAGCGGTCACAGGGGCACTCCTCGGTCCAGTAGCTTCCAACTTATCGAGGATGCGCGCCGACCGCCGGTCCTCCCTCAGGCCTTGACAGCGGACGCCGCGCGGTGCACACCGCTGAGAGCCCAGTTCCCGAGGCCCGCCGCGAACGCGATGCCGGCCGCGATCATCGGGAGGACGAGCGCAGCGGAGGTGCCGAGGCTCTCCGCGATCTCCCCCGCCACCGCGGCGCCGATCGACTGACCGACGATCACGCCGGAGCCGAGCATCGTCATCACCGTCGCCGACCGGCCACGGGGGCTTCGAGCGGCTCCGAAGCTGTACTGGGTGACGAGGGTCGGACCGATGCCGATGCCCATGATGGCCAGGGCCAGCATCATGCCCCCCGGGGAGTCGACGATGCCGAGGAGCAGCGATCCGGCGAGCAGGATCCCCGAGAACACGAGCCAGCGCGCGCGCAGGGAGAACCGGACGGGGAGCCAGGCGACGCCGAGGGCGAGCACCGCGGAGCCGACGCCCATCACGCCGTACAGCAGCCCCGCCTGCTCCGGGGCTCCGAGGTCGGCCATGAACGAGGTGAGCGAAGTGAGCATGGTGCCGAAGAAGATCCCGACGCCGAGGATGCCGAGGACGACGATGAGGAGCTGCGGACGGAACAGCTCGGACACGGCGGACGGTGCCCGACCGTCGTCGGTGCGGTCCTGGGAGACGTGCCGCCCGCTCGGGTGCAGGGCGAAGGCTCCGACGAACACCAGGGTCAGCGCGGCGGCCCCGACCAGCGGGGCCCACGGCGCGAGCGCCGAGGCGAGCACACCCACGAGGAAGGGCCCGAAGACGAAGACGGTCTCGTCCGCGGCCGACTCGTACGCCATCGTGCCGGAGACGGTGCGCGCGCGGCGCTCCGCGGGCATCCGCTCGCCGATGATCGTCACCAGCCGGGAGCGCGAGAGCGGCGCCACCTGGGGCGCGGTCGCGCCGATGCCGATCGCGGCGAGGAGCACGAACCCGTCAGCGGCCGGGCCGTAGACGACCGCCGTGAAGAGCAGGAGCATCGCCGCGTTGCCCACGGCGAGCGCGAGGAGGACCGTGCGCTGACCGAAGCGGTCGGCGGCGGCGCCCAGGAGCGGTCCGAAGCAGGCGGTACCGAGACCGACCGCAGCCGAAGTGAGTCCCCCGAGGGAGAGCGACCCCCGCGCCGACACGACGACGGTGAGGACGCCGACCACCATCATGGCGAACGGCAGTCGCGCGATGAACGCGATGAGGAAGTACGGCAGGCCGGCGAGGCGGAAGAGGCTCGGCTCGGCGGTGTCAGGCGTGGTGCTGATGTGTGTCATGGCTCTCGCGCGTCGATGACGCGTGTCGGGTGCCGCCGCTGTCCGCCGGAGACGCCGACGGCCGGTAGATACACGGTTTCTGCGGCCGCGGGTGAACCGCGACCCTCCCATGATATCCGGTGGCCCTGGACGGACGCCCTGCCAGCCTCTCCCCCGGCTTGTCAAGGCTCCGGCCCCCGCGCCCCGGCTGCGGGTACCGTAGGGGCATGCGCTACCTCTTCAGCACCGGACTCGTCGCCGCGATCTCGGCTGGGATCTCGCTGCTGCGCGGCACCCGCAATGAACCCATCACCTGGCGCTCGCTCCTGTCGTGGGTGAGCTGGGGCATCACGATGGCGCTCGCGGTCGGCGCGGTCGTCGACATGCGCCGCGAACGCCACGGCGTGCCGGTGGACGCCGACTCCCCGCAGTCGGTGAAGAAGTCCAAGAAGGCGCAGCGTCTGCAGTTCCGTTCGCAGAAGGCCCTCGCCGATGCGCAGGGGCACGCCCAGGACAAGCGGTCCTGACGCACCCCCGCGCCTCCCGCGTCAACGGGTGAGGATCAGCGCCTCGCCCTGACCGCCGCCGCCGCACAGGCCGACCGCCGCGGTTCCGCCACCCCGGCGGGCCAGCTCATGCGCGACGTGCACCACGAGACGGTTGCCGGAGGCGCCGATCGGATGACCGATCGCGATGCCGCCGCCGTGCACGTTGACGATGTCGCCGTGCAGCCCGAGCTCGGTCTGCGAGCGGGCGACCACGGCCCCGAACGCCTCGTTGATCTCCACGAGATCGAGGTCCTGCGTGGTGATCCCCTGTTTCCGGCACGCCTGCTCGATCGCCCGCGCCGGCTGCGCCTGGAGCGAGTTGTCCGGGCCGGCGGTCTGGCCGCTCGCCCCGACGGTCACGAGCACCGGCCAGCCTTTGGCCTCGGCCGTCCCGCGCGTCGTGACGACCACCGCGGAGGCGCCGTCCGAGATCTGGGACGAGTTGCCTGCGGTGATCGACCCGCCCTCGGCGAAGGCGGCACGCAGTCCCGCGAGGGTCTCCACCGTGGTCTCGGGGCGCACCCCCTCGTCTCGGGTCACCCGCACGGGCTCGCCCCGGCGCTGCGGCACCTCGACGGCGACGATCTCCGCGTCCAGCACCCCGCTCTCCTGGGCGGCGGCGGCCCGCTGATGCGAGAGCGCCGCCACCTGGTCCTGCATCTCTCTGGTGAGCTCGTATCGCGCGTTGTGCCGTTCCGTCGACGCGCCCATGCTCTCCCGGTCGTAGGCGTCCGTCAGCCCGTCGTAGGCCATGTGGTCGAGGACCTCGACGGTGCCGTAGGTCCAGCCGTCGCGCGATCCCATGAGCAGGTGCGGCGCGCGGGTCATGGACTCCATGCCGGCGGCGACGACCACCTCGGCGTCCCCGGTCCGGATCATGCGCGCCGCGTCGATCACCGCGGTGAGCCCGGACAGACATACCTTGTTCACGGAGTGCGCGGGCACGTCCCAGCCGATCCCTGCGCCGATCGCCGCCTGACGGGCGGCGTTCTGCCCGGATCCGGCGGCGAGCACCTGTCCCACGATCACCGCGTCGACGTCTGCCGGATCCACTCCCCCCTGCTCCAGGGCGCCGCGGATCGCGAACGATCCGAGCTGCGGCGCGGTGAAGGCGGCGAGCTGTCCTTTCAGCCGGCCCTGCGGGGTGCGCGCCGCGGCGACGATGACGACATCGTTCTCACTCATTGCTCGGTCCTTCCGTTCTCCAGTTCCGGGGCGAGGCGGAGGGGCGGCTCCGTGGCCTCCCGTACCTGCTGCACCGTGACATCGGGCGCGACCTCGACCAGCACGAGGCCCTCCCGCGTCACGTCGATCACCGCGAGGTCCGTGATGATCCGGTCCACGACGCCGCGACCGGTCAGCGGCAGCGTGCAGGCGTCGACGATCTTCGCCGAGCCGTCCTTGGCGACGTGCTCCATCAGCACGATCACCCGTCCGGCGCCGTGCACGAGGTCCATGGCGCCCCCGGGGCCCTTGACCATCTTCCCCGGGATCATCCAGTTCGCGAGGTCGCCGGAGGCGGAGACCTGCATCGCCCCGAGGATGGCGGCATCGATCTTCCCGCCGCGGATCATGCCGAAGCTGAGGGCGGAGTCGAAGAACGCCGCTCCGGGGAGCGTGGTCACCGTCTCCTTCCCCGCGTTGATGAGATCCGGGTCGACCTCGTCCTCCCGCGGGTAGGGCCCGACCCCGAGGATGCCGTTCTCCGACTGCAGCACCACGGTCACGTCGGACGGGACGTGGTTCGGGACGAGCGTAGGCAGGCCGATGCCGAGGTTCACGTACGCGCCGTCCGGGAGCTCGACCGCAGCGCGCGCGGCCATCTGATCTCTGGTGAGCGCCATGTCAGGCTCCTTCCGCGGCGACGGTCCGCCGCTCGATGCGCTGGGGGATGTCCTCGCCGACCTCGACGATCCGGTGCACGAAGACCCCGGGCAGGTGGATCGTGTCCGGATCCAGCTCCCCCGGTTCCACGAGCCGCTCCACCTGCGCGATACACACGCGTCCGGCCATCGCGGCGAGCGGGTTGAAGTTCCGGGCTGCCTTCCGGAACACGAGGTTGCCGTGCCGGTCGCCGCGCGCCGCATGCACCAGGGCGAAGTCGGTGGTGATGGCCTCCTCCAGCACGAACTCGCGGGGCTCGCCGTGCACCGCGAACGTGCGCACGTCCTTGGGCGGTGAGCCCACCGCGATCGATCCGTCGGGGTGATACCGGCGAGGCAGGCCCCCGTCGGCCACCTGGGTGCCCACGCCCGTCTGGGTGTAGAACGCGGCGATCCCGGATCCTCCCGCTCGCAGCTTCTCGGCGAGCGTGCCCTGCGGCGTCAGCTCCAGCTCGAGCTCCCCGGACAGGAACTGCCGCTCGAACTCCTTGTTCTCCCCCACGTACGACGAGGTCATCTTGCGGATGCGCTGCGCGGCGAGCAGCACGCCGAGCCCCCAGTCGTCCACCCCGCAGTTGTTGCTCACCACGCTCAGGTCGGTCGTGCCCTGCGCGAGGAGCGCTTCGATGAGCGCGATCGGGTTCCCGGAGAGCCCGAAGCCTCCGACGGCGAGCGAAGCGCCGTTCGGGATGTCGGCGACGGCGGCCTCCGCGGATTCCCACTGCTTGTCGATCACGTCTGCTCCTTCGGTTCCGTGTCCCCACCAGCCTCCCGCCCCGGCGGAGTCACGGCCAGCACCCTCTTGCGATGTGGACTCCCGCGCCACTAGCGTCCACGATGTGGACACTGCGACGAACCCCGTCCCCGGCACTCAGGCTGTCGCGCGGGCGGCGCGGCTCCTGCGACTGGTGACGGCCGCCGGCACCGACGGCGCCACCCTGCAGGAACTCGCGGGCAGCGCCGATCTCTCCCGCCCCACGACGCATCGCCTGCTCAGCGCCCTGCGCGTCGAGGGGCTCGTGGACCGGGACGGCGACAGCAGCCGCTGGATGCCGGGACCCGAGCTCTTCCTCATGGGATCCGTGGCCGCCGCTCGATACGACGTGACGGCCCTGGCCCGGGACATCGTGCGGTCGCTCGCCGTGAAGACCGAGGAGAGCGCCTTCTTCTCCGTCCGACGCGCGGACGAGACGGTCTGCCTGCTGCGCGAGGAGGGCTCGTTCCCCATCCGCTCCTTCGTGCTGAGCGAGGGGGTGCGCTTCCCGCTCGGAGTGGCGAGCGCCGGCCTCGCGATCCTCGCGTTCCTCCCCGACCATGATGTGGACGCCTATCTGGAGCGCCATCCTGAGCTCGTCGAGAACTGGGGACGTGCTCATGGCGAGCGCCCGCTGCGGAAGCGCCTCGCCGAGACGAAGGAACGCGGGTTCGCCGTCAACCCCGGCCTGATCGTCGAGGGGAGCTGGGGCCTCGGCGCGGCGGTGTTCGACCGTGCAGGGCGCCCGGAATGGGCGCTCAGCCTCACCGGCGTCGCCTTCCGCTTCGGCCCGGAGCGTCAAGCCGAGCTGGGCCGGACCCTCCTCGCCCACGCCCATCAGCTCTCGGCGAGGATCACCCGCGCCCGGCGGTAACCTCGATACATATCAGTAGGTATATACTTTCTGGTATGAATCGCTCGGAGGTCATCCCGTCGCTCGTCCTGTCGGGGTACGCGCTGGGCCGCATCGCCGCCCAGGACGCGGGGAACGACGCCCCCGCGGCGCAGTGGCGGGTGCTCAGCCTGCTCGATCAGTCCGGTCCCCGCCGTGTCGGCGAGCTCGCCGCAGCAGCTCGCACCACGCAGCCCGGGATGACCCGGCTGCTCGGCACGCTCGAACGCGAGGGTCTCGTGCATCGCTCCCCCGATGCCGACGACTCCCGTGCCACCGTCGTCGCCGTGACCCCGGACGGGACGGCGGCCCTGACTGCCTGGCGCTCCGAGTTCCGGGAGACGATCGCGCCGCGGTTCGCCGACCTCGACGACGATGACTGGCACGCCCTCACCCGTGCGGCAGAGATCCTCGCCGCCCGCACCTCCGCAGACCGGACAGGAGAGATCCGTTGAACACCGCCCCCGCATCCCGCACCCCGTCGGTCTGGAAGCAGCCCGCCCAGGTGTGGGCCGTCGCCTTCGCGTGCGTCGTCGCCTTCATGGGCATCGGCCTCGTCGATCCGATCCTCCCGGCGATCGCGGAGTCCCTCGAAGCGACGCCGGTCGAGACGGAGCTCCTCTTCACCAGCTACCTCCTGGTCACCGGCCTCGCGATGCTCGTCACGAGCTGGATCTCCAGCCGGATCGGCGCCAAGGCCACGCTCCTGGTCGGACTCGGACTGATCGTGGTGTTCGCCTTCCTCTGCGCGATCAGCGGCAGCGTCGACGCCGTCATCGGATTCCGGGCCGGCTGGGGTCTGGGCAACGCGCTGTTCATCTCGACTGCGCTGGCCACCATCGTCGGCGCGGCATCCGGCGGCAGCAGTGCGGCGATCGTGCTGTACGAGGCTGCTCTCGGCCTCGGCATCGCCGTGGGCCCGCTGCTCGGCGGCATCCTCGGCGAGCAGAGCTGGCGCGGACCGTTCTTCGGCGTCGTCGCCCTGATGGCCATCGCGTTCATCGCCGTCCTGGTGCTGCTGCGAGGGCCGGGCGAGAAGCGCACCCCCGTGAAGTTCTCCGCCCCCTTCACCGCTCTGCGCCGTCCCGCTCTCGCGATCCTCGCCGTGGCCGCCCTGTTCTACAACATCGGCTTCTTCGTGCTGCTGGCGTTCTCGCCGTTCCCCCTGGGCTTCGGGGCCATGGGCATCGGCCTGACGTTCTTCGGCTGGGGCGTCGCCCTCGCGGTCACCAGCGTGTGGGTCGCGCCCGTGCTGATGCGCCGGATGCCGAGGACCCACGTCATCCTCACCGTGCTGCCGCTGCTCGCCGTCAACCTCGTCGTCGCGGGGCTGGTGGTCGCCGAACCTGCTGCTCTCGTCGTGTGCATCATCGTGGGCGGCCTGCTGCTCGGCGTCATGAACACCGTGCTGACCGAAGCCGTGATGGAGGCGACCGACCTCCCCCGCTCCGTCGCCTCCTCGGCCTACTCCGCGGTCCGCTTCCTCGGCGGCGCGATGGCCCCGCCGATCGCGGCTCTCCTGTGGCACCTGTTCAGCGCGACCGTGCCGTACCTTTTCGCCGCCGCCGCCGTCCTTCTGGCAGCGCTGACGATCCTCCTCGGCCGGAAGGTCCTCGCGCACATCGACGACGAACCTGCCGGCGCGACCGCGGAGGACGCGGCGGCGATCCTCGTCGGTGACGCCGGCTGACACGCTCGACTACCGTGGGGGCATGAGCGACCCCTCTTCCCTCCCCGAGCGAAGCCGACGGGTGCAGGAGCACCTCCTTGCGGCCGGTGTCGAGACCGAGATCCGGGTCCTGCCGGACTCGGCACGCACCGCTGCGGAGGCGGCGGCCGCCATCGACTGCGACGTCGCCGCGATCGCCAACAGTCTCGTCTTCCTCGCCGATGGTCGCCCCGTCCTCGTCATGACCAGTGGCGGGCACCGCGCCGACCTCGCCGTTCTGTCGCGGAACATCGGAGCGAGCGAGGTGGTCATGGCGCCACCCGCCGCCGTCCGCGAGGCCACCGGACAGGCGATCGGCGGCGTGGCGCCCGTCGGCCATCCCGCGCCCCTCCCCACCTTCATCGACAGCGCCCTGCAGCAGCACGACGCGATCTGGGCGGCGGCGGGCCATCCGCACACCGTCATGCCGCTGACCTTCGCCCAGCTGTCGAGCCTCACCGGCGGCACGGTGATCGAGGTCGTCTGACCGGATGTCCGCGCCATGCCCCATGATGGAGGCGATACCGGCCGCGGTCGGGTGACCGACGACAGGGAGGCGACGACATGTGCGGACGATTCGCGAACGACGCGACGACGGACGAGCTGATCCGGGAGTTCGTCGCCGAGGGCGGCCGACCGGAGGACTGGTGGAAGTCCTGGCACGGCGCCTACTCGATCGCGCCCACCGAGAGCGCCCCCATCGTCCGGGACCGGGGTGAGGGCCGCATCCTCGAACTCGTGCGGTGGGACTGGCAGAGTCCCCCCAAACGTCCCCAGCGCGCCCCGCTGATCAATGCACGGATGGAGAAGCTCGCCGCCGGATTCTGGGCGCCGGCGTTCTCTGCAGCCCGCTGCCTCGTCCCGATGCGCGGGTACTTCGAGTGGACAGGTGAGAAGGGGCACAAGACGCCGCATTTCCTCCACGGGGACGGCCTGCTCGCCGCCGCCGGCCTCACCTGGTCGATGGAGCACGAGGGCGAGAAGGTGCGCTGCTTCGTCGTCGTCACCAGGGAGGCGCGCGACGCCGGCGGCGAGGTGCACGACCGGATGCCCGCCTTCCTGACCCCCGACACGTGGGACGCCTGGATCACACCGGAGAAGCTCACCGGGCAGACCAAGTTGGACACGCTGGCGATGCTCGATCACACCTCCGCCGACGTCGCGGCGACGCTCCGCGGCCACATCGTGGACCGCAAGGTGAGCAACACCCGCACCGTCGACCCGTCCGATCCCACGCTTCTCGATCCGGTGGCCTGAAACGGAGAGACACGCGACGACGCACGACACCCCGGTCGGGTAGGAGAACGGGCAGAAGTGTGAAACGCTGAGCACACCCCACACCAGCGGTCATCGCGTCCGCGCCTCTTGGCACAGGTTCCCGTGGCGAGAAGGGAATCTTGCAATGGGCAAGTTCATCTACGAGAACAGCGTCAAGGTCGACATCGAAGACCGCGCTCTCACTCACATCCAGCTGGTCATGACCGCGAAGCTCCGCCGTGGCGAGCCTTTCGGCTTCACGTGGAAGGACGACGTCAGCATGGGCGGCGGCCGGACGACGGTCTGGATCCATGCCGGCAGCTCGCTCGTGTACAAGTACCACGGCAGCCGTCAGCCCAGCGTGAACCGCGCCTGGATCGAGGCTCTCGCATTCACAGCGAACGCCCCGAGCGGGCTGTATCTCGTCCCCGAGCCCGCGGAGCAGCAGCAGCCGGACGAGCGCGAGAGCGCTCTCACGCGCTCCTAACACGCCGACGGAGCGGGTTCAACCCCCCTTCGTGTCGGCCCTGTCCCTTCGTACCGTGGAGCCATGGGGAACCATACGGGAATGACGACGACGCACATCGAGATCGATGGGCACGACTTCCTCCTGCCTCGCAGCACGGACGTCGCGGACCTCATGTCTCGGATCGAAGCGGCCGCCCGCTCGCAACCGACCTTCGTCGACTTGGCGACGGGCGATGCGCTGACGAGCGTGCTCATCACCGCCCAATCCCGGGTGGTCGTCTACCTGATCCGCGAGGACACGGGGCAGGATGCCCCCATCGATGTCCGTTCGACGCTCGACTGGGATCTCTGAGGAGCACGGCCCGCTCGTAGACTGGACCGATGCTCGTCGCTCTCATCCGCCCGCGAGGATCCATGACCGTCGACGTCACCGGGACATCCCTCGAAGACGTCCACTCGCAGCTCGATGCTCATCGTGAGCCGGGCTACGCGCTCACGTCCGCCCCGGTGCGCATGCTCAAGGGCGAGGCGAAGATGGAGGCGACGGGAACGTTCCATCGCATCGACGGCGTCGAGCAGATCGAGGCCGACGACATGGCAGGCATCGAGGCCAAGGTTCCCGAGGGCTGGCAGTTGCTGTCGGTCCGTCGCGCCTGACGCGCGACCCGCCCACCCGAGCGCACGTCTACGATCCCGCGTCGCGCAGGTCGACCCGCACGCTCTGTTCGGGCTCGAAAATGCTTGCCGTGGGAGGCGTGTATCAGTCCGAAGTCGGATCAGCGTCAGCAGAACTATGGGACGTGGGCAGAGGCGGGTAACCGTCTCGGGTTCTCCGACTCAGGTTCACGTGGCGGCGTTACGGCGGGACTGCGTCCACCAATCATGTCCGGCGCGAGCTAGCCTGTCCGTTCCCAGTACCCCTCCGTCGTCGAGACAGGAAGAACGACCTTGGGTTCACTCGCGGCCTCAGTGACCGCAGCTATTGTCGTGACGCCGTCCAGGTAAGCCCTCTCTTCCTCGCCAAGGCCGGGTAGGGAGAGCGAGCCGTCGCCCTTGACTACTCCGATCAGGGCGCCATTCCGAGCGACCGGGTAAGCCGTAGCAGGCTCGAATCGCCCAGGTTCGTCGAGGACTGCGAATATCCGCTGACCCTGGAATCCCTTGCGAACCACTTGAGGGTTAGTTGTCCCGTCCAGCCACAAGGCCACTTCGATCTTCGACGACAGATCGGTCTTGGGGTCGAAGTCGTTCAGAACCTCGACGGTAAGGATCACGGTGCGCCAGGTTGCGTTCGTGTCGTCGAACTCAAGGTTTTCACGGACAATGGTGTCGTCACCGCTGACACTGTCGCGGTGGCTCGTTCCCGGCCGAACGTCCAGGACTCGCCCTTCTACTGTGGCATCGAACATCCGCACCCCAGGGTCGCCGTCCAACGAGACCTTGAAGTTGGGAAGCGTCTCCTCGAGGGTACGGTCGAACCACTCAGCATCTCCCGCACCGCTCTGGCGGGCCAACGCATCGTTGAGGCGTTCGACGTCTTCAGCGGAGGCCACAGCGCGCGTCGATGCGGGGGCGGCGGCATCGACCGTGCTGGTTCGGATAGCGCCGGTCACAATGAACCCTACGACGAGGCAAGCAACGGCCGTCGCGGAGACGATGGCGAAGCGTGTCGTGCGCATCAGGTTTCCTCTTGACTCTCAGTACGCGGCGTTCAGGTGGGCCCAGTCGTGGGAATCGCTCTCAGCCGTGGTCAACCCATTGCAACCGGCGTACGACGTCGCGCCCGACCAACGTTGAGTAGTGCCCGAAGCGAGGACCTCGAGAAGTATTCGTCGACTGCTGGAGCGATTTGACTGATGTCGTCAAGGCGTTCACTTCGGTGGGCATCTCCCAGGGTGACCATACAGCCCAGCATCCCGCCTGTCTGTCGGCTGTTCGGGGGACGGCTGTCATGTTCGAGCCCCTCCGTAGAAGACGAGCCGGCCACGCTTCACGAAGCCTGGGCCGGTGCCGGGCGTCATGCGCCACGCAGCCAGGGTGTTCTTCGCCCGGAGGAGAAATTCTTCCTCATCGGGCGTCGGGAGACGTTGCGGCCGCCTCTCGAGACTTGCTGCGCATGTAGGCGGGGCGTTGCGTGCGTCCGCCCCAGATTGAGGGACGTTGAGTTGCGCGTGGGTTGCACGCCCGGGTGCACAACGCTGCTTCGCGAACCGGAGATGCTGCGACTGCACCCGCCCCCGAAAGCAGAAAAGCCCTGTCCAGACTGGCGAGAGTCTAAACAAGGCTGTTCCGTGCACCCCCAGGGACTTGAACCCTGAACCCACTGTTCGTCCAGAGGGGTAACTGGGCGTTATCGTCCGTGAGCGTGCGCGTGTGGAATTCTGGGGAAAACCCAGTTCAAAGATCTAATTCTGAAAACGAGTCGCTACGCACGATTACGGACGTTCCCAGACGCATCCTGACCACATCCTGACTGAGGCTCACGCCTGGCCCCTAGACGCTCTACGACGCAGCTTCAAGGACGTTCGCCCATACATCGAGCGGCAGCGACAGGTCCCTGGCTCGTTTGATGAGGCCCGGAGGAAGTGGCAGTCCTTCGAGCTCCGCGATGTACGATGCTCGTCCGCTCCGCAGCTCCGAGATGTAGTCCGACGTCGAACGCGTCGCACTCTGACGGATCTCGTGTTGCCTCGCGTGCACGGAATGCTGCATGAGTCCGTGATAGTCGAAATCCAAAGGGTCACGCGAGACGTAGCCGGGGTAGTCGCAATCGATGAGAGAGGGACGTCGTCGCCACAGCTCGGCTGCGAGGTCTCGATTCACGAATCGGTGGAGGCGCGAGACGTAAAACCTGGCTGGAGCAGCTCCCGACGTTTTCAACTCGACGTGATCGCGGGACTCGCTGAAACCGACCCCATGAGAAGCGCCCGCTAGACCGAGAGATCGAAGCATGACGGAGAAGTAACCTCCATAGAGAGCGAACGGCGTGACGTCATGCTCCCGCAGCGTCCTGATTGCAGTTGCGTATGCGACGAGGCGTTGGAAGTTCTCAGGTTTCATCTCGTCAAGGTCGCTTACCCATACAACTACCTCGTCCTGGCCACTTTGCAGCGCTCCCGCAACGAGGTCCGCGGGGTCTTTGACCGCAACCACCCGACGCAGCAACGAAGATGCATTGCGGCGAGAGGCCGCTTCCACGCTGTGTTCCCAGAGCCGGTGCGAGAGATTCAGAGCATCCGGAAACTCTTCGTCCTTCATCAGGTAGGGCGGGAAGATCCACCTCGGACCCCGAGCCTCAGCGTGCGGGAGGGGGCGCTTCAGGCGCTTCGCGTACTTGTCGAACTGAGAGGGTTGCTCACCGAGGAACTTCGTATTGAAGTCGATCCACTTTGCGGCGATCGACTCCAGAGACTCATCCGTGAGAGCCGCATCGGACAGCCACCGCCCCTTCGCATCGATGGTTAGTCCGAGAATCTCCGCGAGCAGCAAGTGAGATGGCTTTGGGGAGGGCAAGTACGACTGGAACAGCGGGAATCGCGAATCGATTGCGTAGGGCAGCTTTTCCGAGGCGGAGAGCGAGAGGACGAACCCTCGGGTCGGATCTGCCTGAAACGCAGCGATGGTTCCAGGAACAATCATGCCGTCGTATTCGTCTGTCAGTTCTCGAAGCGTGCGCTGATCGGAGATCCCGAACGCCAAGAAGTGCGAGAAGGCATCGAACATGTCTTTCATCGGCGCGGTACCCCCAGTTGTGCGATCAGACGTTTGCGGACGGCAGAGCTGACTGGCTGAAGCTGCGCCTGCACAAGCACACGTGTAGTGCCAGTGATTGCGATCACCCCGACCCCGTTGGCCGCTGCGTAGTTCAGGTTCGACGGGCGAGGCAGCCCGTCAATCACGATCCAACTGCGATCGAAGCTGAGGCGGTTGTACATTGCCTGTTCCAAGACGCGACCGAAGGAACCTAGTTTCAGTTCGAACGCCGCAGTACGGTTTCGTTGACCGAGGAGTGCGACATCGATCCGACGACCGTTCCAAGCGAACTCGTTATGGATCATCGTGGTCTCGCTGATCCACCGACGGCGAGCGAGCATCTCCAGCAGCGGCGGCAGCAGCTGTGCTTCCTCGGCATTCTTGGTGTAGATATCTTGACCCCACTCGATCATGGTCATGGGTTGTCTCCATCCAGCGTCAGTGCCACGCTATGCGCCTTGTCTACGCGCCGGGCGAACCAGAGGATAACGAGAAACAGTAGACCGCCTACGACGAACACGACCGTCGCCCCCGCCAGCGCCCGAACAGCCCAATAATCCCCGTGCCACCGATAGAGGGCACCCGCTACGACGGCGGCCGTGGTCAGCGCCGCGAACGCGACCAAGAACCAAAAGACGAGTCGAGTGAGCTTCGCCACAGCCTGGAGAGACTGCTTCATTTTGTCTTGGAGGGCAATGAAGCGGAGGTAGTCTGCCACCGGCTTTTTCAGATCCCGCGGGCGTGCTTTGATGAAGAATGGGTCTTCATCAGGGTCCCACTCATCAAAAAACTCCGCTAGCAACACTTGCACTTCCCGCAGCTGCGTGATCGCGCCGTCTACGAGGCGGCTCCGAGTTTCAGCTTCGCGATCTCGGAGTTTTTGTACGAGGTTGGTAGACATCGCTGACGTGAACAAAGGCACGTAGCTCGCGAGCGCGAATGGGATCGCAATCGACAGGATGAGCGCTTGATTCACGACCGACCGCGACCCAGAATGTCGTCACGAATCAGAGATTTCTCGGTGAACTGGTCGTACCTCTCATATACATACCGCACAAGGTCGCGCAGCCGCCATCCCGAGAATCGACTCCGCAGTTCACCCGCTTCCTTTACGACGGAGTTGGGCAATTCGCTAGTCAAGGCGTCGTAGTACTCGCGCCCAACTTCAGTGAGCTTGAAGTCCCGTGTACTGAAGTCCGTTTGCACGTCGTCCACGCCGAGAAGACTTGCAGATTCCCAGGAGTCCTCTGAAGAACGGCTAAGGCGCTTCGAGTCAGTCAGCAGTCCTGCGGCGACGAGCTTGTCTACAGCCTGGTACACCTTCTGTGAGAACGGGCCAAAGTTGTATGCCTTGAACTGCGGGTCCTCCGTCAGGAGCTTGCCAGCTTCTGTCTCGCGCTCTAGCAGGAAGACGAGCTTTTCGAGCCGGGTGATCCCCCTGATCTCGCCCGCACGCTCACGTCCCCCGCCGTCCGCGCCGAGAAGCAGAACCACAGCGTCATCGACCTCGAACACCGTTTCGTCTGGCATTGGTCTCCCCTCGGGTCCACTTCCCTAGATGCGAACGCTACCTTGGAGGTACGACGCTCGCCGCTTCCCTCGACCGTACCGCGCGAACGGCTCTCCTACGAGCGCCACGTCGCTGGATCTGATCCCAACATGATGGTTTGTATCCGACCGGTCGATACTCTCTTCGACCGCACGTGGGCGATGAGAAAGCCGCCCCATCCTGGCAGGGATCGAGGCGGCTGAAGATTTGAGATCTCGTGTCGATTCTACCCGACCTGTCCCCTCGCACGCCCCGCCGGGTGCCTCTCACCGCTGAGTGGCGAGCCCGGTTCGAACGCGCCGACGCACGGTGCGCGCAGTCCATGCGGCGAGCGCGGTCACTGTCCATCCATCAAGACACGCTAAATGTAGGCACTTCTCATAGTGCGTGTTACGCACTAAACGCGACTCAGCGGATGTACTCGCTTCGCAGCAAGCTCCGCAACTGTGGGCAGGTCGGCCACAAGTGCGGCATGGCGCTCTGCGCCGTGTGCTCGACAGGCCGGGCCAGCCAGCGACGTAGAGAGCTCATGCGCGCTCTAGGAAGCCAGCACCACGGGACCGTGCTCCTCTGGACCGCCACCATTGCCAGCACGCCCGGTAGGGCGCTCCGGCCCCAGTGGGGAGATCTCTCCCGTGTGCTTGCGGAGACGCTAAAGGGCGGCTGGCTGAAGCGCAGGGGCGTAGCCGGGAGCGCACGTGCCATCGAGCCGAAGCGGGGTGATGCCGCGTGGCACGTGCATGCTCACAGCCTGATCGTATTTCCGGAATCGAAGAGCCGGGAGGATTCTCTCGCGTTCGCGCTATCGCTCCGTGAGCGGTTCCTCCAGCAGGCCGAGCGGCTGGGCATCGACGCCGGGCCACGGGGCCAGCATGTCCGCGTGGTGACAGAACTCAGCAGGGCCGTGGACTACATCACCAAAGAACGGGTTAGCGCGAACGCCACGAATAGCGCTTCCCGCCTGTGGGCATCCGTACACGCCGGGGATGCAGACGCCCTCTCGCTCATCCACGAACTGGAGGCCGGAGCGTTCCGCCGCCGAGCCTGGGAGGCCACTGGCGTCTGCCAACCGCCCATCGACTTCGATGACCTCCTCCGCAGCGGAGCCCTGGGCTAGGCGCAATCCTCGACCTCAGACACCGCGCAGCACGGTGTTTGGCTTGCGGTCGATACTCTTCCTGACCCTCAGGAGAGATCATGCAGCAGCTTGCACCAGCAACGGCCCGCCCCGGGCGTCGCTGTGTGCTGTGCTCTCACCCCGACCGCGCGCAAATCGAGTTCGATCTGACGGCGGGAACCTCATCGATTCGAGGCGTAGCGGGGCAGTACGGCCTTGCCCCTGAGTCCGTGAGGCGTCACGTCAGAGACCACCTGACCGCAGCGGCGCGTGCAGCGCTCGTGGGAGTGGACGGCGCTCCCGCGCTCACCCTTGCGAGTCGGTTGCTCGACGTGGCCGATCACGCCCGTGACACACGAGCCGCAGCAGAGGCCGCGGGGGACCACAAGACCGCACTGCACGCAGGCCAGGCAGAAGCCCGGGTGCTCGCCGTACTGGCTCCTCTCGACACTCTGGGCAGTGACATCGCTGAAGCCATCGAAGACGCTGAGGATGCCCTCCGCCTGATCGGCACCGTCGTGCGCGAGCACCCCGAGGTTGCCGCCGTCATCGTCAACGTGCTGGAGCAGAAGAACCGGTCCGACTGGGCCGATCAGATCCGGCAAATCGCAAACCCCGATTCCAGGAATGAGCTGACCTCATGAGCACCACCGAAAAGACCGCCCGCCTGGCAGAGCTGTCCGCCGAGCTGGAGACCGCCGAGCCGCTCCCCGTGGGGCAGCAGCGACTGAAGCGTGCACGAGAAGCGGCAACGGCCCGTGACGCATCCACCACGGCAGACGCCGCGCGCACGGCGAAGGCAGGAACGTGGATGCACTCCCTCGATGAGGGCGGGATCTCGATCCTGCGCAGCACTTCGATTTTCGGCGCTCCTTCCACCGTGCTCTATCGCGGACATGAGATCGAGATCGACCAGGCCATGCTGGACGCCGACCAGGACCGCTATGGCCGACCGAGCTGGAGCGCCCTTCTGGAGGATGAGGAAGCTCAGATTCAGAAATGGGGATTCGTCCGGCTCCGAGCTGGGCGTGCACCGCGAGACCTCCAGCCCTGGACCCACGGCAGCGCGCTCTGGGCGGAAAAGCGAGAAGCGGCCCGACGTGAGGCATGGGCGCAGCCGAACGCCGACGCGCGAGCTGAAGCGCTGAGGGAGGTTCAGCGCGTCTACGGCGACGCCCCCGTCACCTCGACCGTGCTGAACACGGCGAAGACCGCATCCGAGCGCGCCCACGACGAACAGGCCGAGCGCATTGCGGCGAGCGCGGCCAAGGGAACGCCGAACGTTGGGCCGAGTCGGGCGGGTGCGTGATGACGGGAACCAGCCGCAACCTGACCGACCAGCTTCGGTTTCGCGAGGCCACGGCGCTGTATCTCAACATCGCCGGACTGGACGATGCCACCGCCCGTCCGATGCGCCGGAAGGTGTCTGAGGGAATCGGAGAGACGACAGCCGATGTGACCGGCGTCGATGGTTGGTTCCTCGCAACCAGCAGCCGTGCGTCTTTCCGCATCGGTGGAGATTTGGACGCCGCTCACGCCGAGGCGAGCGACGGCAAACATGTCGCGCTCGTGCAGCACCGTCGCGAGCGCCCGCTTGGCGACAGCTTGGTCTGCATGACGCTTTCCACGTTCGCCGCGATCACCGCGCCAAGCCCCTAGCCCCGCGGGCCGGGGAGACAGCCCTTGTCTATTCGAGCCCCCGGCCCGCGGCTCACAACTTCAAATAGCCCCCGCGAGTCCTCTTGGTGAGTCTTGCGGGTCCGCTGGTCCGTTCGCTTCGTGTTCAAACTCGACGGACCAGCACCGGGTGCCGCCCGAGGTCAGAAAGGGCGGCACCCCTCGATCCCCGGCCCCCGCATCACATCCACCACCAGAAACACGGTGTAGGCAGACGCGAAGGTCAACCCTCCTGCGGGGGCCGGTCCCTCTCACACCTGGAGTTACACATGAGCAGTCGAGCCGGTCGCAAGATTCACCCCCGCGCGCCCTGGGTCGCGCATCCAGGCGTGTACTCTGCGCCCGACCCTTTCGATGCTTGGCTGGCCTCTTCGAAGCGCTCGATGCAGCAGAGCACCCCGAGCCGGTCTGTGGCCTCACAGCGCCTTCAGGCGCGTGCAGACGCCGCCACGGGCGTCACCTTGGGTGATCCTCCCCGCGTCCCGGCAGACAGCGCCGTCGTTCCGGTCTTCCTGGGCGGACAGCGCGTGCGGGTGCCTGTCGGCTGGGGAATTGCCCTCAGCTCTTCCCGTGGACGGGATGCCCTCTACCTGCACGAGCCGTCCGGCGCGCTGCACGTGCTCCTGATCGACAAGGAAGGCCAGTTGCGCGAGCTGCACGGGCTCCCCGCGGATCTCGTGGCCGATCTCGTGGCGCTGCACTTCCCCGGGCGATGAGCAAAGCAGCAACCGCGTGGGCCGTCCTCCAGGCCGCTCTGGCAACGCAGACGCCGCGGTGTGAGGGCGACGTCCGATTCATCTCCGACGACCCCGACACTCGCGCCCTGTGGGCCATCTGCCAAGCGTGCCCGGTACAAGCCGCGTGCGGCGACTACGCCCGTGCAGCACCGCGGACAGGGATCGTGGGGTACTGGGCGGGATACGCACGCGGTCCACGAACCCGACACACCGAGCTGTCCCGTGTCTCAGAAACGAACGCGACCTGAGACCAGATCGGCACCTCGTGATCGTTCCGAATCCGTCTCCGAATATGTCTCGTGGGATGTGTCTCCAATCCTCGCCATCGTCTTGTGTTTGGAGACACGAGATGCGAGACTCTAAATATGACGACGACAACGGGCCGACTGATTGGGTACGCGCGGGTTTCGACCGCCGAACAGGACGAGGCATATCAGCGCGCGAAGCTCACCGAGGCTGGAGTGCAGGCCCGCGACATCTATGTCGATCACGGCGTGAGCGGCACCAAGATCAGCCGCCCTGCGTGGGACAACATGCTGGACGAGGAACGCGGTCTTCAGCCCGGCGACACCCTCGTCGTATGGAAGCTCGACCGGCTGGGCCGCAACTCCGGCCACGTCATCACAACGATTGAAACCCTCGTGAGTCGCGGCATCCACGTGCGCACGCTCGACGGCATCGACACCACCACGACGACGGGCAAGGCGATGATGGGCATGCTCGCCGTCTTCGCGCAGATGGAACGCGACTTTAACTCCGAGCGCACCCGTGCAGCGCTCGACCACAAACGCGAGCAGGGCATCACAGGCGGGCGTCCGCGCTCCGTGGACACGAAGCAAGCGCGCCTGATTCAGCGCATGTACGACGAAGGGGAGAAGGCTCCGGACATCGCCCGCACGCTGAAGATCAGCCGCGCGACTGTCTATCGCTACCTCTCCGCGTCATGACGGTCACGTGCACTCCAGATTCGGCGCGCATGGCGAGCGGGTTGGGGCAGCGTCGATTTCTCGCCTCTCGCGATAGCCGCCGCCTGTTCGGCGATCTCGATCACCAGTTCGACATCGTTTCGGATCGCCCAATCCGCCTCGGCCCACAGCCCCTCCCGCTCCGAGCATCGCTCCTCGATGCTCGGCTCCTGGGTGATTCGCAGCAGCTCGTCATCGGCGGTCACGTCGCATCTCGCTCACCCGCAGCGAGCCATGCATCAACATCGCTCTGCCGGTACCGTACCCGCCCACCCGCGTGGATGAATCGCGGACCGGTTCCCCGGTACCGAAGCTGGGCCAGCGCAGGGACTGAGCGTCCGAGGTATCGGGACGCGTCGCGCGGCGTGAGTAGTCGGGAGCTGGCGTTATCGTTCGTCATGAACGTGGTACGCCCACGAGAACAGGGACATCAAGGATGAGCAGCACCAAGGTTTGGATCGCGGACCGGTGGAAGGGAGCGAAGACCGGCACGGGTCTACGCTGGCGCGTCGTCTGGATCGACCCCGACACGAAGCGCGAGCGCTCGCAGAGCTTCAAGAAGAAGCCCGAGGCCGAGGCGCACCAGACCTTCCTGGAGAACGCCCTCCGCGAGAACAGCTACACCTCTCCCGAGGTTGCAGCTCTCACCGTGGCCGACGCCGTCGAAGCATGGATGAGGTCGAAGAAGAATCCGGGCGAGGCGAGCCGAGGTACCTACCGCGCGCGCATCGACAACTATGTGTTGCCTCGATGGGGAAACACTCGCCTGAGCGCGGTGAAGCGCACCGATGTCGATTCGTGGGTCTCCGGCCTTCAAGATGGCTCCGCGGTCCGCAGAGAGGGCATGGAGGGCTCGCGGGGGCCACTGGCACCGAGGACCACGAAGGCCGTACTGGTGCCGTTCATCGCTGCGCTGAGGTTTGCGGTCCAAGAAGGTTGGATCAGACGTAATCCGGCATCCGGCGTTGAGACTCCGCGCACCGAGACGGAGCCGGTGATCTTCCTCGGCTACACAGAGTTGGAACGACTGATCGAGGCCATGCGGGAGACCGCGACCGCGCAGGATGCACTACTCGTCGGCGTCATGGGGAACATTGGCTTGCGCCCAGGCGAGGCGTTCGCGCTCGACGTGGGAGATGTGAATCTCACTCGACGTCGTCTCGCGATCTCGAAGACGTGGACGGTCAACGGCTCCGGGAAGCCGATCATCGGAACCAGCCCGAAGACCAGCAGCGGCAACCGTGAGGTGCCGATCCCGCCGCACCTCGTGGATGACCTCGTCGCCCAGATCGGAAAGCGCCCCAAGACTGCACCGTTGTTCGTCAACCGAGAGGGCAAGCATGAGAGCCCGGGGAACTGGCGAAACAGGCAGTGGAAGCGAGCTACTGAGGCGGCTAAGACCCCTCCTGGGCTCACCCCGAAGGGATTACGCCATACCGCCGCATCGCTCGCCATCGCGGCCGGTGCCGACGTGCTCATGGTCCAACGCATGCTGGGTCACGCCGACGCCAAGGAGACCCTGAACACGTACGCCAAGATCTTCCCCGACCGCATGGACCAGGTAACCGAGAAGATGACCAAGGCCCGAGATCGAGCGCTCCGAAAGAGGAAGAAGAAGGCCAGCCCTGAACCGTCCTGACTTGGCCACCAGTCGAAAGCCATCCTGACCATATCCTGACTGGGGTGTTGAGTGCACCAACGAAGCCGACCACCCAGAAAGCAGAAAAGCCCTGGTAGATGGCGAGATCTACTAGGGCTATTCCGTGCACCCCCTCGGACTTGAACCGAGAACCCACTGATTAAGAGTCAGTTGCTCTGCCGATTGAGCTAGAGGTGCGTGGCCCGGGATAACCCCGACCGAGGAATTACATTACCAGCGGTTAGCGTCGAGACGAAATCCACGGCGACCCGGGCGTGGCTCGGGCGTTTCGCCCGCCGATCCTGGCCGATGGTCTCTGCGGCTGCGTCGATGACGGCGACTATTCTGAGAGCGTGACCGCCACTTCCGACGCCGCTGACCTGCGCGCCGATCTCCAGCTCGCCCTTCGCCTCGCCGACGCCGCGGACGCGCAGTCGCTCCCCCGGTTCGACGCTGCGGATCTGGAGATCTCCACGAAGACGGATCACTCCCACGTGACCGACGCCGACCTCGCCACGGAGCGCGCGATCCGCCGAGTCCTCGAGGAGGAACGTCCCGACGACGGCATCTTCGGCGAGGAGTTCGGCGCCCAGGGCAGCACCGTCCGGCAGTGGATCATCGATCCGATCGACGGCACGGCGAACTTCCTCCGGGGCGTCCCGCTGTGGGGCACGATGATCGCTCTCGCGATCGACGGTGTGCCACGGGTCGGCGTGGTCAGCATGCCGGCGCTCGGTCGACGGTGGTGGGCGGCGACGGGACACGGCGCCTGGACCGTCGATGACCACACGGAGCGACGCCTCGCCACCTCCTCCGTCTCGGCGCTGGATGAGGCCAGCGTGAGTTTCCAGAGCATCGCCCAGTGGCGCGACGCCGGGCAGCTGGATGCCCTTCTTCGTCTGAGCGGGCACGTCTGGCGCGATCGGGCGTACGGCGATGTCTATGCGTACATGCTCCTGGCGGAGGGGCGATTGGAAGCCGTCGCCGAGTTCGATGTGAAGGAATACGACATCGCCGCCGCCGTGGCCATCGTCAACGAGGCGGGTGGGCGCATGACGGCTTTCGACGGTTCCGAGACGATCTCGGCGCGCTCGACACTCGCCACCAACGGCATCCTTCACGACGACTTCCTCCGTCTTCTGCACGACTGATACACCGAGGCACCATGAACTCCCGACGACTCGCGGCTCTGACCGGCCTCGTACTGATCGGGGCGCTCCTCACCGCGTGTACCGACGACGGCACACCCGACCCGTCGCCCTCGCAGGAGCCCACGTCCGCCGCGGGTGACGCCGGGGCGACGCCGGCGGCCACGGATGAGCTGACGTGCGAGTCGATGATCTCGGAGGGCACGGTCGCCGCCCTCACCGAAGCCGGGTGGACCGCCGAGCCGCGGGAGTTCCGCGTCGGCGGCGTCGAGCTCTCGGAGGGACTCCTGTGCTTCTGGGCGGACTTCACCGTCCCGTCCGATCACGGTCAGATGTACGGCTGGTCTCCGCTCTCCTCCGCCGACGCCGAACGGGCGCGGGAGGACCTCGAGGACGAGGGGTGGCGGAGCGAGGAGAGCGCCCAGGGCGTCTACGTCACCGAGGACCCTCAGTACGCGATGAGCACCGACGAGGACGGCTACGGCATGACGTACCTCTTCGGCGACGGCTGGGTGAAGGTCGCCGACACCAAACAGGGGCTGCTTCTGGTCGAAGGCCGGGACTGAGCAGCGCACCATCCCGACGACGTTGTCAAGCGTCTGGGCTCCTCTCCGCGAAGAGAGCATGCTGGAGGTATTCGTCGAGGAAAGGAACGCGCATGGCTAACGACAGCGACCGCAACGACATCAGCACCGAGCCCTCCCCCGGCCCGGAGGAGAACGACAACCTCGGCGCCGAGGACAACAAGGGCGAGCCGCGCACGGTGCCGCCCACGGATGGGTCCGACGATGACGGGAACGACGTCCTCGCGGAGGATCCGGACCGCTCGCACTGAGCCTGTCGAACACAGGAGCCCCGCCTCATGACGAGGCGGGGCTCCTGTCGTCTCGTCCGGGCGTCGACCCCTGGACGATCTCGTCAACGAGGTGGATCCCCCCGGTCGAGTTGGCCGACTGCATCAGATCCTCGATCCACTGCGGATTCAGTTTCGGCGGCTCCCGACCTTCGAACGTGAAGCGCAGCGGGATCGCCGGATGCAGCCAGATCGTGGAGCGACCGTAGGCCTCTCCCTCGGGGTGGGTCCAGGACACCGTGAAGCTCTCGTTGCGTCGGAGCTTCGTCGCGATCACGACCTTGAGGTGCGCGAGCGCTCGGTCTTCGATGTGGAGCTGGCTCGTACCGTCGTACATGATGAACCCCATGTGCGAATGGTAGGCCCGTGCTCCATCCGTCACCAGAGGCAGTCAGGTCCTCTGGGGTTCAGCCGCGGGGGTCCTACGGTTCGTCCCCCGAGCTCGACCGGGCGACTCATGGCGGGAAGCCCCTGACTGCCCGCCGCTATCGTCGACGGATGGCGATGTCTACACAGCACGGCCTCCTGGAGCGTCCCGGCGGGGTGCACATCTTCTGGCAGCGGTTCGGGGAGGGGAAGACACCCGCGGTCTTCCTGCACGGCGGGCCGGGCTCCGGGTCTTCGGACTTCTTCCGCACGTTCTTCGACCCGACGCTCCACCATGCCGTGACCTTCGATCAACGCGGGTGCGGTCGGAGTACGCCGTCCGTGGCGGATGACCTCGCGACGCTCCCTCTCAACACCACGCAGACTCTCATCGACGACATCGAGGCGCTTCGAGAGCACCTCGGCATCGACCGATGGATCGTCGTGGGGCTTTCCTGGGGAGCGACGCTCGCCCTCGCGTACGCCGAGCAGCATCCGGAGCGCGTGACCGGGTTGGCCCTCGGCGCCGTCACGACCACCAGTCGAGCGGAGGTCGAATGGATCACCCAGGACCTTCGCCGGGTGTTCCCTCGCGAATGGACCGAGCTCCAAGGCGCAGCGTCGCCCGGTCGCGGAGAACGCATCGTCGACGCCTTGTACCGCGCTATCACGAGCACAGACCCCGACGAACGTGATCGCGCGGCTGTCGCGTGGGGGCGCTGGGAGGATACGCACAGCTCGCTCGACCCGGCTTTCGCCCCAGATCCTCGGTGGACCGATCCACGTTCGCGCGTCGAACGGGCGACCCTCATCCTTCACTACTGGTCCCACCACGGCTTCCTCGGAGATGCCGGGATCCTCGACCACGTCGACCGGCTCGCCGGCATTCCTGCCCTTCTCGTTCATGGGCGCCGAGATCTGAGCGCAAGCATGTCCGTGCCCTTCGACCTGCATCGGGCCTGGCCGGGGAGCACGTTGATCGAGGTTCCGGATGAGGGGCACGGGGGTCCGCGCATCGTCGAGCTGCTGCGTGAGGGCGTACGTCGCATGTCTGTATGAGCGCCCACCGCTGAGTGACGTCCCCCGAAGAGGGGACAGACGACCCGTGGCATACGTCGATACTCTGGCCGGATCAGGGGACTCGTGCGAGATACGAGAGGTGCGAGCGTCGATGGCCGGTCACGCCGATCATCGCCCGGCGCTCATGATCGGAAGGACTTCTCATGACGATCGATGTCGTTGCGGAGCCGCTGGTGGCAGCAGTCCGCGAGGCGTGGGCCAGGGCGCGGGGAACGATCCTCGTGCCCTCGGGATTCCAGCTGACGGAGGTGACGGTCGATGCCGAATCGTTGACTGCTCAGGTGGCCGACCCCGCCGGCTCGCGATTCGGCATGCGCGTGGCGCTTCCGAATGCCGCGCGGTGGGAGGGTCGTGTCCAGGGCGGAGAGGGGACATCAGAGCACTGGGCGCTGTGGAGCGTCATCGTCCCCCTCATGGAGGAGCTGGAGACGGACGCCGCGCACCGCTTCCCTCCGGACGCCGACGGCGTCCGCTGGGTGACCTCATAGGAGAAGCCCCGGTGCCCCGGACGAGAGTCCGAGCCACCGGGGCTTCTTTATGGTGACAGCGACCTGGTGGAGCTGGGGGGAATCGAACCCCCGTCCAACGCTGAGTCTCCACGCCTTCTCCGGGCGCAGTCTGTGGAAGCGTTCTGCTCGGCTCCGACCTTTGTCACAGACACCTAAGTCGACGAGCCCAGCCTGGGAAGAGTCCCACGTGACGTCCAGACGCCGTCACGCAGCAAGATTCCTAGATGACGCCAGGATCCGTATCGGAATCACATACGGTCTGACGGACTATCGGGCTCGCTTAGGCAGCGAGGGCGAAGTCGTTGCGCTTGGTTTCGGCAACTATTGTTTTGCAGAGAGCGTTTACGAGATAACTCTGCATCCTCGGCCCGCTTCTCGTGGATTCACAGGCGCTGTCGAAACCGATCAGCCCCGTGGTCCTTCTCTCGAAGGAGCCGCTGTCACACTGTGGAATTGTCCCTCCCGGGCGACGAGCACCCGAGCATCTCAGACTACAACGTTCGCGCCTCGGCCGCCATTCCCCGCCGCCGATGCCCGTCGCGTAGAGTCGGCCCATGAGCGATGTGACAGTCACCGTCCGCGGCGAACACGAGGCGCGCCTGTCGCCGGAACGGGCGACCATCCGCGTCACGGTGCGCGCAGAAGGTCCGGAGCGCGCGACCGTCGTCGACCACGTCCTGCGTCTGACCGAACCCGTCCGCAGCAGCATCGTGGGACGTGTGGATGCCGGCACCGCCCTCGACTGGAGCAGCACGCGACTCTCGGTGCGTGCCGAGCGCCCGTGGAACGCCGAGGGGAAGCGTCTCGCCCCGGTGTACTACGCGAGCATCGACGTGACCGCGACCTTCGCGGAGGCCTCGGAGCTTTCCCTCTGGATCTCCGACATCTCCGCGTGGGACGGTGTCGAGATCGGTTGGGTCGACTGGCATCTCACCCCGGAGACCCGCGTCCGCGTGGAACGAGAGGTCGCCGCACAGGCCGTCGGCGTGGCCGTGACGAGGGCCGAGGCCTACGCCGCTGCTCTCGGTCTCGCCCAGGTGACTCCCGTGGAGATCGCTGACACCGGCCTGCTCTCCTCCACGACGCCGGCGCCGGGCGCTCCGCTCGGGAAGGCACGCGGCGCCGTCGCCTTCGCGGCCGATGCCGCCCCGGCCATGGAGTACGAGCCGCAGGACATCGTGCTCACAGCGACCGTCGAGGCGCGGTTCCTCGCTCGTTGACCCTCGCCTCAGTCGCTGACGACGAAGGCGGAGAGGTCGGCGGCGAGGCGCTCCGACACGTGCGCATGGACGGCGGTACCCGCCTCCTGGTGCTCGACCGACAGCAGCATCCCGGTCTCGTGGATCGCCGCGACGAGCTCTCCACGGTCGTAAGGGATCACGGCATGGAGCTCGACCGCGGGCTTCGGCAGGGCCTCCTCGATGGCTGCACGAAGTTCGGCGATGCCCTCCCCCGACCGCGACGACACGAAGTGCGCCCGCGGCTCCAGGCCGCGGAGAACCAGCCGCTCGTCTTCGGGGATCAGATCGGCCTTGTTGAAGACGACGAGCTCCGGCATGTCACGCACACCGACGTCGCCCATCACGTCACGCACGGTCTGCAGCTGTCCGGCCGGATCGGGGTGCGAGCCGTCGACCACGTGCAGCACGACGTCTGCGTCTCCGACCTCCTCCAGCGTCGAACGGAAGGCTTCGACGAGCTGGTGCGGCAGGTTGCGCACGAAGCCGACGGTGTCGGTCAGCGTGTACACGCGGCCGTCCTCGGTCTCCGAGCGCCGCACGGTCGCGTCGAGGGTGGCGAACAGCGCGTTCTCCACGAGGACGCCCGCGCTCGTCAGCGCATTGAGCAGACTGGACTTTCCGGCGTTCGTGTATCCGGCGATGGCGACAGACGGGATCGTGTTCCGCTTGCGCTCGGCGCGCTTCGCCTCACGCGCCGGGGCGAAGTCACGGATCTGCTTGCGCAGCAGCGCCATCTTCGTCCGGATGCGTCGACGGTCGAGCTCGATCTTCGTCTCACCAGGACCGCGCGAACCCATACCGGCGCCGCCGGCGCCGACCTGTCCACCGGCCTGACGGCTCATCGATTCACCCCAACCACGCAGGCGCGGCAGCAGGTACTCGAGCTGTGCGAGCTCGACCTGGGCCTTGCCCTCCCGGCTTTTGGCATGCTGGCTGAAGATGTCGAGGATCACAGTGGTCCGGTCGATCACCTTGACCTTCACGACGTCCTCGAGCGCTCGTCGCTGGCTGGGCGCCAGCTCGGTGTCGGCGATGACCGTGTCGGCGCCGACCGCCGCGACGATGTCCTTCAGCTCCTGGGCCTTGCCTCGCCCGAGGTAGGTGGCGGCATCCGGGTGCGGGCGGCGCTGCAGCACGCCGTCGAGCACGACCGCGCCCGCTGTCTCCGCGAGCGCCGCGAGTTCGCGCAGCGAATTCTCCGCGTCCTCCTGGGCACCCTGCGGGTACACCCCGACGAGCACGACGTTCTCCAGCCGGAGCTGGCGGTACTCGACCTCGGTGACGTCCTCGAGTTCGGTGGACAGACCACCCACGCGCCGCAGCGCGTGCCGATCTTCGAGGTCCCACTGTTCGCCGTCGGCCGTCGAATGCGCGGCCGTCGCTTCGTCCTGGAGTGCCTGCGCGGCGCCGAACGTGCGCACCTCGGAGCGCTTCTCTGCGTTCGCCAGCACGCGGTCGACCGTCTGGTCGTCGGTGGAGGGTGTCTTCGTCTCCGTCATCCGTTCCTGTCTCTGGTTTCCTCGCGAGCCTTAACCTTAGCCCGCGCTGTCCGGTACGCTCACCGTATGGGGTCCGACCACTATTTCACTGCGGCCCCGGCTAGCCCCGAGAACCTGCGCAAGATCCGCGTATCCCTTGCAGGCCGTGAGCTCGAAGTGACCACCGCGGGTGGTGTCTTCAGCCCGGATCGACTCGACGCCGGCA
Organism: Microbacterium meiriae; assembly: GCF_032364335.1. Taxonomy (NCBI): domain Bacteria; kingdom Bacillati; phylum Actinomycetota; class Actinomycetes; order Micrococcales; family Microbacteriaceae; genus Microbacterium; species Microbacterium meiriae. The sequence continues at coordinate 1,554,774 of NZ_CP133984.1, read as the reverse complement.
CCGCAGTGCTCCTCGCCAACATGCCTCCCGTTCCTCCCGGAGGTCATCTTCTCGACCTCGGGAGCGGTTGGGGGCCGATCTCCTTGTCGATGGCACTGGCCTCGCCGCACGCGACCGTCTGGGCGGTGGACGTGAACGAGCGGGCCTTGGATCTCGTACGTCGCAACGCGGCTGCCCTCGGCCTCACCAATATCAACGCCTCCCTGCCCGAAGATGTTCCCGACGACGTGACCTTCCGCACGATCCGGTCCAATCCGCCGATCCGCGTCGGGAAGAACGAACTGCACGGGCTGCTGGAGAAGTGGATCCCGCGGCTCGACGAACGCAGCGACGCGTGGCTCGTCGTCCAGCGCAACCTCGGCGCCGACTCTCTGCAGCGCTGGATCGCGGCGACCTTCCACCCCGGCTTCAGCGTCTTCCGCACGGCGACGGGCAAGGGCTACCGCATCCTCAAGGTGAGGAAGCACGGGACGCCGCCGACGGAACCGATCGACGTCGTCTGAGACTCCCCCCTCGCCGCCTCAGACCAGATCGACTTCGCCCTGGTAGACGAGCTGAGCAGGTCCGGACAGCGCGACGTGCTCCCCATCCTCGGCGGGGAACATCCGGACTCCGAGCGTGCCACCCGGGACCTCGACCTTCCAGTTGTCAGGGGCCTGGGCACCGGCCCAGTAGCGCACCGCGAGTGCGGTGGCGGCCACGCCCGTGCCGCAGCTCAGGGTCTCGCCGACGCCGCGTTCGAACACACGCATCCGGACGTGGCCGACGCCGTCGCGCACGAGGGGCTCGCCGGGCACCACGAACTCGACGTTCGCCCCGGCGGGCGGAGCCGGTTCCAACTCGGGCGCGCGCGTGAGTTCCAGCAGGCCGAGCTCCGCGTCGGAGGCGAGCGCCACCACGACGTGCGGGTTCCCGACGTCGATGCCCAGTCCGGGCCGCGTAACGGTCAGCCCGTCCGCGCGCACCAGCGGGTCGACGCCCGACAGGCGCCACGCGCCCAGGTCGACCTGGTAACCGCTCACGCTGCGCGTGACGTCACGGACACCAGCCCTGGTGCCGATGGGGAGCGTACTGCCGGCCTCGATGTCAGCGAGACCGGAGCGCATGAGGTAGTGCGCGAAGACCCGGATCCCGTTGCCGCACATCTCGGCGACCGAGCCGTCCGCGTTGCGGTAGTCCATGAACCACTCGGCATCCGGCTCCTCCGCCAGGGCCGCTGCCCCCTCCGCGATCGCGGACGAACGCACGACTCGGAGAACGCCGTCGGCCCCGATGCCGAAATGGCGATCGCAGAGCACCGCGACCTGCTCCGCGGTAAGCTTCAGCTGGCCGTCGGGGTCGGCGATGATGATGAAGTCGTTGCCGGTACCGTGCCCCTTGGTGAATGCGACCATGGGACCAGTCTAGGGAGCCGTCGAGCCGGCGCTCCGCCCCGCGACGCGGTAACGCCCGCAGAGGAAGCTGCGGTTGCGGGCCACCTCGATCAGATCCAGGTCGAGACGCCGGGGCAACAGTGGGGCACCGCCCCCGAGGGTCACCGGGGCGTATTGCACCCAGACCTCGTCCAGGAGGCCCGCGTCCGCGAACTGTCCTGCCACGTCTCCCCCGCCGACGACCCAGAGGTCCTTTCCTTCCGCCGCCTCGTGCATCGCGGCATGGACGTCGGGGATCGCCGCGCTCGTCACACGGACGTCCGCCCCGGTCGGCACGGCGAGCTCACGATGCGAGAGCACCCACGTGGGCTGCTCATACGCCCACCGGCCCTCCTCGTGGCGCATGACCCATTCGTACGTCGATGACCCCATCACGAGCGCCCCGATACTCTTCTCGAACGCCGGATAGGCCATGGGACCTTCCATGTCGATGTCCTGCGTCAGAAGCCAATCCAAGGAATGCTCCGTCGTGGCGATGTACCCGTCAAGGCTGGACGCGGTGAAGTAATGAGTGGCCATGCGCGCATCGTCGCACGGGCCACCGACATCAGGTCAGGCCGCCAGCAGGTCGGCGACGGCCACCGGCGGCGCCATCCATTCGAGTTCCGGGTAGCGCTTGAACCACGACACCTGACGACGCGCGTAGCGCCGGGTGAGTGCCTGCGTCTCCGCGATCGCTTCCTCGGCGGTGGAGCGTCCCTCCAGCTGTGCGAGCACCTGCGCGTACCCGATGGCCCGGGGAGCCGTCGTCCCGCGCTCCAGACCCTCGTCGCGCAGCCGCGCGACCTCGGCCACGAGGCCGTGCTCCCACATCCGCCGGACACGAGCATCCAGTCGGGCGACGAGATCGGAGCGATCCACGTGCAGACCGATCAGCCGGGTGCGCGGATACCAGAGCGTCGGCTTCTCGGGCAGTGTCGCGCCGTGCGTCGCGCTCCCCTGTTCGACGACTTCGAGAGCACGGATCACTCGTCTGCCGTTGCGCGGGTCCACCCGGGCTGCGGCTTCCGGATCGCGCGCACGCAGCCGCTGGAGGAGGGCATCGACGCCATCCCGATCCAGCTCCTGCTCGAGACGCTCGCGGATCACGGGGTCTCGAGGCGGGAAGTGGAACTCGTAGACGACACCGGACACGTAGAGTCCGGATCCGCCGACGAGGATCGCGTCGCCGCCCCCCGCGTGAATCCTCTGCACGGCCTCGCGTGCGAGCGGTTGATACCAGGCCACAGCGGCATCCTGCGTCACCTCTCGCACGTCGAAGAGATGGTGCGGAATGCCGCGTCGTTCGGAGACGGGCAGCTTGGCCGTTCCGATGTCCATGCCGCGGTAGAGCTGCATCGCATCCGCGTTGACGATCTCCGCCGGGTTGCCGCGACGCCGGAGCTCCTCGGCGAGATCGAGCGCCAGATCGCTCTTCCCGGTGCCTGTCGCGCCGACGACGGCCCAGAGCCGAGGTGTGGTCACACTCCGACGCGGAGAGTCGGCAGGCCGAGGGAGACGGCGCGCGGTGCCCCGTCGCTCGGAGCCGGCACGGCGCACGACTCCGCCTGTCCCCGATCCCAGGCATCTCCACCGCGCGTACGGCGGATGCGCAGCGGCGCGCCGGTCGGATCGTCGGCGAGGAGGTGGAACGGTGCGGCGTGGGTCACCCTCACGGTGACGACGTCACCCGGACGCGGCAGCTCCGAACCCGGGGTCACCTCGAAGTGCACGAGCCGGTTGTCCTGAGCTCGTCCGGTCAGTCGACGGGTCTCCGTGTCCTTCTTGCCTTCACCCGTGGAGACGAGCACCTCGACCTCCCGGCCGACCTGCTTCTGGTTCTCCTCCAACGAGATGCGCTCCTGGAGCGCGATCAGCCGGTCGTAGCGGGCCTGCACGACCTCCTTGGGCACCTGATCCGGCATGGTGGCCGCGGGGGTCCCTTCGCGGATCGAGTACTGGAAGGTGAAGGCTCCGGAGAATCGGGACTGCTCGACGACGCGCATCGTGTCCTCGAAGTCCTCCTCGGTCTCGCCGGGGAAGCCCACGATGATGTCGGTCGTGATGGCCGCGTGCGGGATGCGTTCCCGAACGCGGTCCAGGATGCCGAGGAAGCGCTCGCTGCGGTACGAGCGCCGCATCGCCTTGAGGATCCGATCGCTTCCGGACTGCAGCGGCATGTGGAGCTGCGGCATGACTGCGGGGGTCTCCGCCATCGCGTCGATCACGTCGTCGGTGAAGGCAGCGGGGTGCGGGCTCGTGAAGCGGATGCGCTCGAGGCCCTCGATCTCACCGGCGGCACGGAGAAGCTTGCCGAACGCCTGACGGTCCCCGAACTCCACCCCGTAGGAGTTGACGTTCTGCCCGAGGAGGGTGACCTCGATGGCGCCGTCCTCGACGAGAAGACGGATCTCGTTGAGGATGTCGCCCGGTCGACGGTCCTTCTCTTTGCCGCGGAGACTGGGGACGATGCAGAACGTGCAGGTGTTGTTGCAGCCGACGGAGATCGACACCCAGCCACTGTGCGCGGAGTCGCGCTTGGTGGGGAGCGTCGAGGGGAACACCTCGAGGGATTCGAGGATCTCGAGCTCCGCGTCGCCGTTGTGACGGGCGCGCTCGAGCAGACCGGGCAAGGAGCCCATGTTGTGGGTACCGAAGACCACGTCGACCCAGGGTGCCTTGTCGAGCACGGCCTGCTTGTCCATCTGCGCGAGGCAGCCGCCGACCGCGATCTGCATACCGGCCTTGCGCCGCTTCACGGCAGCCAGATGGCCGAGCGTTCCGTAGAGCTTGCCGGCAGCGTTGTCCCGCACGGCGCAGGTGTTGATGATCACCACGTCGGCCTCGGTCCCGGCGTCGGCACGGATGTAGCCGGCACTCTCCAGAGACCCTGACAGGCGCTCGGAGTCGTGCACGTTCATCTGACAACCGAACGTGCGCACTTCGTACGATCGCTGGCGCCCGTCATCGTCGACGGCCGCTGACGACGCGCTGATGATCGTCGGTTCGCTGCGGGGGATAGTCATGATGTTCCCATTGTACGAGCGTCACCGAGAGGCGACCGCGTGCGGCTGTCAGTCGGAATCCACGAACCGGACGCCGGAGACGCCGCTACCGAAAGACGCCTCCCGCAGCGCCGTCTTCGCGGCGTTCATGGCGACGGAACCGGCGTATCCGCGGCGCGACAGCTGCCCGACCAATCGCCGTAGTGCCGCGTCGGGATCGAGGCGGCTCATCGAGCGCGCTTTGGTCCGTGCGAACTCCAGCGCCCGCTCCGCGTCATCGTCCGGGAGCTCGTCGAGAGCGGCATCGATGACCTCGCGAGGGATACCCCGCTGTGCCAGCGCCCGGGACAGCGCGACCCGACCCTGGCCCTTGCGCTCGACCCCGGCCGTGACGAGGAGCTCGGCGAGTACCGCATCGTCGAGATAGCCTCGCCGCATGAAGTCGTCGATGACGTCTTCGATCGCGTCTGCGGCGAGCCCATGGCCCTTCAGCACCAGCCGCGCTTCGGAGACGGACAGCGATCGCGTACGGAGCTTCCGCACCAACGACTCCTCCGCCGTGGTGCGGACCTCCTCCGCGGAGGGCGCGCTCTCGCCGGCCTCTCCCCCACCGTCCGACCGGGACGTGTCACCCAGTGCACGCAGCCTGGTCTTCTTCGCACCCGCGGTCCCGCGTGCGGGATGACGTGCGCTGGGAGAACCGTCGTCGTCAGCAGTCCGCTTCCCCGCTGTCGCGGGATCGTCCCAGGTCGACCGCCAGAGTCCCGCAGCGTCCGTAGACGGCGCCGACCGGCCGTGCCGACCGGGCGACGCGCCGCTCGCACCGTCATCCGCCGGGCGCTCGGCACGCGCGGGGCCGCCGAAGAGAGGGATGATGGGGGCGATCCGCTCGGAATCGCCCCCACGCTGGTCACTCATCAGGCCGGGCGACGCTCGGCCAGCTCATCAGCACCCGGAGCCGCGGCCGGGCCGCCGATACCGAGCTTCTGCTTGATCTGGCTCTCGATCGCCAACGCGATGTCCGCGTTGTTGAGCAGGAACGTCCGCGCGTTCTCCTTGCCCTGGCCGAGCTGATCGCCGTCGTAGGTGTACCACGACCCGGACTTCTTGACGATGCCGTGCTCGACGCCGAAGTCGATCAGGCTGCCCTCGCGGGAGATGCCGACGCCGTAGAGGATGTCGAACTCCGCCTGCTTGAAGGGCGGGGCCATCTTGTTCTTCACGACCTTGACCCTGGTGCGGTTTCCGACGGCGTCGGTTCCGTCCTTCAGCGTCTCGATACGACGGATGTCCATGCGGACCGACGCGTAGAACTTCAGCGCCTTACCACCGGCGGTGGTCTCGGGAGAACCGAAGAAGACGCCGATCTTCTCGCGCAGCTGGTTGATGAAGATCATGGTGGTGTTGGTCTGGTTCAGCCCACCGGTGAGCTTACGAAGGGCCTGCGACATGAGTCGCGCCTGCAGACCCACGTGCGAGTCACCCATCTCGCCCTCGATCTCGGCACGGGGCACGAGCGCTGCCACCGAGTCGATGACGATGAGGTCGATGGCTCCGGAGCGCACCAGCATGTCGGCGATCTCCAGCGCCTGCTCACCCGTGTCGGGCTGCGAGACGAGAAGGGCGTCGATGTCGACGCCGAGCTTCGCGGCGTAGTCGGGGTCGAGGGCGTGCTCGGCGTCGATGAACGCCGCGATGCCGCCGGCCCGCTGGGCGTTCGCGATGGCGTGCAGCGTCAGCGTCGTCTTACCCGAGGACTCCGGGCCGTAGATCTCGACGATGCGTCCACGCGGCAGACCTCCCACGCCGAGAGCGACGTCAAGGGCGATGGAGCCGGTGGGGATGACGGCCACAGGGGCGCGCTCGTCGCTGCCCAGCCGCATGACCGAGCCCTTTCCGAACTGGCGGTCGATCTGAGCGAGGGCTGTCTCGAGGGACTTCTCGCGGTCGGCGGGTGATGGCATGGTGTGCTCCTTCTGCGCGTGTGCTGCCGCCTGTAGGCTGTCGCGGCTCTTCCGGCTGGAAGGAACTCTCCGACAAGGCGTATGGCTTTTCAGCCTGGCCCTCACGGTACGGCGGGCCTCCGACATTCGGTCGCAGGAGCCGGGGATCGTGGGGATCAGATCCGTCTGACCACTTGTGCAGAAGACTACGCCCGCTTCGAACAGATTTTCGACACCACGCCGGGACCGGCGTGTCGGACATCCGCACACCGGGACGTGACCGTCATCGCCCTCGCGGCTCCAGGCGCCCGACGCCGTGACGGCGCGACTCCGGGACGTCCATGTCCGCGCAGAGCGCCAACCAGATGTCCCGCGGCGGCACCCCGGCGTCGAGCGCTTCAAGCGCGGTGCGCCCGTCCATCCCGGACAGCACGAGGTCGTTCACCAGAGAAGATGCTCGGGCGTGGAACTCGGCATCGACGGCGCGCAGGAACTCACTGCGTCGCATAGAAGGGATCTCCGGGACTCAGCGGAGCGAGAGCTCGGGTTCCACGGACGCGACCAGGTCGTCCGGAACGACGTCCGGGAAGACCTGGATACCCTCGAGGACCGAGATGCGGTCCCCGACCTCGCGCATGATCGTGGAGATGGGGACGTCGAGCGCCTCCGCCACCGAGGCGAGGATCTCGCTCGAGGCCTCCTTCTGACCGCGCTCGACCTCACTGAGGTAACCGAGAGCGACCGAAGCCTTGCTCGCGACCTGGCGGAGCGTCCGCCCCTTCTGCAGACGGAAGTCCCTCAGCACGTCGCCGATCTCCTGTCGTACAAGAATCATCGGAACCTCCTCCGCAGTTCATGGATCGGGGTCTCCCCCGAAGAGACGGCCAGTCTAGTCCTCCTGGCTTGCACAGAATCTACCCTTGCACTCTGTGGTTTGAATGTGAGCACATCCCTATCAACATGACGCTGCACGTCCCTATTCCCGCAGTGCGGCGGCCATCACGTCGAGGACGGCCGCGACCGTCTGCGCCCGCACCGCGTCGCGGTCGCCTCCGAAGCGGAACTGTTCGGTGCGGCTCACGGTCGGCGTCACCACTCCGATGTGGACGGTACCCACAGGCTGGCCGTCCGGAGACTCCGGTCCCGCGATCCCGGTGGTGGACACTCCGACGTCGGCCGGACGCCCGTCGACCGCGACAGCCTCTCGCACACCGGCGGCCATCTGCCGCGCGACCTCCGCGTGCACCGGCCCGTATCGTTCCAGAAGCTCGGCATCGACCGCGAGCAGGGTGTGCTTGACCGGGGTCGCGTAGGCGACGACGCCGCCGAGAAGCACCGCCGAGGCGCCAGGGACCGCGACGAGCGCCGCAGACACCGCCCCGCCGGTGAGGGACTCCGCGACGCCGAGCGTCCAGCCCCGCCCCCGCAGAGCGGTCAGCGCCTCGGTCGGCGTCGTACCGCTCATCGGCTCTGACGGGCGCCGCGGACCTGCGCGACGATGTAGTCGATGCCGCTGACCACGGTGAGCACCAGAACGATGACCATCAGGACGGTGGTCACGACGGTCCAGGGCCCGAGACCGATGAACACATGCAACGGCAGGAGGGCCCACCCGAGAGCGACGCCCTGGAACGCTGTCTTGATCTTGCCCATCCAGGCGGCCGCCACCACGTGCTCGCTCGCGACGACCAGGCGATGGATGGTGATGCCCCACTCGCGCACGAGGATCACCGCGACGATCCACCAGGAGACCTCGCCCAGGATGGCGAGTCCCACGAATCCCGCGCCGGTGAGGAGCTTGTCCGCGATCGGGTCCCACAGCTTCCCGAAGTCGCTGACGATGTCGTACCGGCGGGCGAGATAGCCGTCGACCCAGTCGGTGGAGATGGCCACGATGAAGAGGACGGCGGCGATCCAGCGCACGGTGAGGTCGGTGAGACCGTATGTCCCGCCGACGAGCAGGAGCACGAAGAACACCACGGCGAGCGGGATGCGCGCCACGGTGATCGCGTTGGGGAGCTGTCGGGGAATCGCCATCAGTCGCGTCCCGTCAGGCCCCAGGCGTCTTCGTCGCCCTCTGCTTCGACGACCGGCAGGCCGTCGTACTGCGCCTCCAGCGGATCGCGTTCGGCCGGTGGCGCCGCGGCGGCGGGCGCAGCCGGTGCCGCGGGAGCCGACGGCACGTCCTCGCCACGGAGCTTCGCCATGACCTGCGGCAGCTGCTCGGGGGTCGCGAGCACATCCCGGGCCTTCGATCCCTCCGAGGGGCCGACGACCTCTCGCGACTCGAGGAGATCCATCAGGCGTCCCGCCTTGGCGAACCCGACCCGCAGTTTGCGCTGGAGCATGGACGTCGATCCGAACTGCGAGGAGACGATGAGCTCGGCCGCCGCGAGCAGGAGCTCGAGGTCGTCGCCGATGTCCTCGTCGACCTCCTTCTTCTTCGCCGGCTCCATCGCCTCCTGGACGTCCGCGCGGTACTCGGGACGCGCCTGACGCGTGACGTGCTTGACGACCGCGTCGATCTCCTTCTCGTCGACCCACGCGCCCTGCAGGCGGAACGGCTTCGACGATCCCATGGGCGAGAACAGGGCATCACCCTGGCCGATGAGCTTGTCGGCGCCGGGGCTGTCGAGGATCACGCGGCTGTCCGTGACGCTCGTCACCGCGAACGCGAGGCGGGACGGCACGTTCGCCTTGATGAGGCCGGTGACCACGTCGACGCTCGGGCGCTGCGTGGCGAGCACCAGGTGGATGCCGGAGGCACGGGCGAGCTGCGTGATGCGGACGATCGAGTCCTCGACGTCCCGCGGCGCGACCATCATGAGGTCCGCGAGCTCGTCGACCACGACGAGGAGGTACGGGTACGGCTTGAGCACGCGCTCGCTGCCCGGGGGCACCTCCACCTCCCCCGCTCGCACGGCGCGGTTGAAGTCGTCGATGTGGCGGAAGCCGAACGACGCGAGGTCGTCGTACCGCATGTCCATCTCCTTCACGACCCACTGCAGCGCCTCTGCGGCCTTCTTCGGGTTCGTGATGATGGGGGTGATCAGGTGCGGGACACCCGCGTAGCTGGTGAGCTCCACGCGCTTCGGGTCGATGAGGACCATGCGCACGTCGGAGGGGCGGGCCCGCATGAGGAGGCTCGTGATCATCGAGTTCACGAAGCTCGACTTACCGGACCCCGTCGAGCCCGCCACCAGGAGATGCGGCATCTTCGCGAGGTTGGCGACGACGAAGTTGCCGCCCACGTCCTTGCCGACGCCGATCGTGAGTGGGTGCGTGCTCTTCTGCGCTGCGCCCGAGCGCAGCACGTCGCCGAGGGCGACCGTCTCGCGGTCGGTGTTCGGGATCTCGATGCCGATCGCACTCTTGCCGGGGATCGGTGAGAGGATGCGCACGTCGTTGGAAGCGACGGCATAGGCGAAGTTGTTGCTCAGCTGCAGGATCTTCTCGACCTTGACGCCGTGGCCGACCTCCACCTCGTACTGCGTGACCGTCGGGCCGCGGGAGAAGCCGGTGACCTTGGCATCGACCTTGAACTGGTCCAGGACGCTGGTGATCTGCTCGACGATGCGGTCGTTCGCCTCGGACCGCGCGACCGAGGGCGGACCCTCGGACAGCACTCCCGGCGACGGGAGGATGTACGGGGCCACCGGCGCCTGCGGACCGCGGTCGCCGGGTCCCTCGGTGCCGAACCCGTCGAGCCCGGGGAGCTCCGGCATCTCGCCGGTGTCGGACTCGTCGTCCAGCAGCGCGGTCGTCTGCTGCTCCGCGAGCGTGTCGGTGACGGAGCGGACGTCGCTCAGCACCTCGGTCGCGGCATCGTACGGGTTCGCCACCGTCACCGCCTGGTCGTACGCCGGGGTGGCCTCCGTGGTGGACAGGAGCGCCGTGATGTCGTCGGAGGCGAGCGTGCCCTCGTCAGGATCTTCCTCGCGGCCGGTCTTGTTGCGCCGCCACCAGGGCAGCACGTCGGGGTCGTCGACCTTGTCGGCCTCGTCGACCGTGGCCGAGGCGTCCTTCGCCGGCTTCTCCGGGCGCTCGGCGTCGAACATCCAGGCGTAGAGGTCTCCGAGCCGCGCACCGATGCGGTTCGGCGGTGTCTTCGTGAGGATCAGGATGCTGAGGGCGGCGAGGAGCCCGAGGACGATGTAGGCGGGGATGTCGGTGAGGTACGTGAGCGGCTGCCCCACAAGCCAGCCGAGCAGACCGCCGGACTCGCTCAGCGCGGGCATGCCCTGGTTGGGGTGGGGACGGGGACCGGCGACGTGGAAGATCCCCGCGAGGGCGAGGACGAACATGCCGAAGCCGATCCCGATGCGGCCGTTGTCGTGCACCGACGACGGGTGCCGGAACAGCCACCCCGCCAAGAGCAGCAGAAGCACGGGCATGATGAATGCCACGCGGCCCACGAAGAGGCCCACGGAGTAGGCACTGATGTTCGACGCGACCCCGTTGCCGATGAAGAACCACTCGTTGACGGCACCGAGGGCCGCCAGGATGACCAGGAGCAACGGGAATCCGTCCCTCCGGTCGTCCTTCTGCAGCGTCTCCGGTCCGAATGCGCGGAAGAGTCCGCCGACGCCGTGCGCGAGCCCGGTCCAGGCGCGCGCGGCGACAGAGGGCTTGTCCGCCTCATCGATGTACTTCTTGGGGGCGGGCTGCGCCTTGGGAGCCGCCTGCCGCTTGGGGCGCGACGGCGCGCTCGTCGAGGCGCGCTCGGTCTTGGTGCTGCTCCTGGCCATGCCTCCACGGTACGACCCGCGACCGACATCTCCGCGTCACCACGCGGAATTCGCCGATACGGCGCGCGACAGCACGCCGTATCGGAGGGTCAGGCCTCGATGACGAGAGGCACGATCATCGGACGGCGGCGCAGCTTCTGGTTCACCCAACGACCGATCGTCCGGCGGACGACCTGGGACAGCGCATGCGTGTCACGCACCCCGTTGCCCGACGCCTCCTTGAGCGCGGCGACGATCTTCGGCGCGACGTCGTCGAAGACCGCGTCGTCCTCCGCCACACCTCGGGCGTGGATCTCGGGACCCGAGATGATGCGTCCGGTCGTGGCGTCCACGACGACGATGACCGAGATGAAGCCCTCTTCTCCGAGGATGCGGCGGTCCTTGAGGTCGGCATCGGTGATCTCGCCGACGGTCGAGCCGTCGACGTAGACGAAGCCGAGGTCGAGCTGGCCCGCGACCTTCGCGATGCCGCCCTTGAGGTCGATCACGGTGCCGTTCGAGGCGATGATCGTGTTGTCCTCCGGCACCCCGGTGTCCTGTGCCAGCTTGGCATTGGCGATGAGGTGCCGGTACTCGCCGTGGACCGGCAGGACGTTCTTCGGCTTGAGGATGTTGTAGCAGTAGATGAGCTCACCCGCGGCGGCGTGTCCGGAGACATGCACCTTCGCGTTCGCCTTGTGCACGACGTTGGCGCCGAGCTTGGTCAAGCCGTCGATGACGCGGTAGACCGCGTTCTCGTTGCCCGGGATGAGGCTGGAGGCGAGAATGACGGTGTCGCCCTCGCTGATCTCGATCGCGTGGTCCATGTTCGCCATCCGGCTCAGCACGGCCATCGGCTCGCCCTGCGACCCTGTCGACATGTAGACGATCTGCTCGTCCGGGAGGTCGCGTGCCTTCTTGAAGTCGATCAGCACGCCCGACGGCACCTTCAGATAGCCGAGCTGCTCGGCGATCGTCATGTTCCGCACCATGCTGCGTCCGAGGAACGCGACGCGGCGCCCGTTGGCGTGTGCGGCATCGATCACCTGCTGCACGCGATGGACGTGGCTGGAGAAGCTCGCGACGATGACGCGACGCGGCGCCTTCGCGATGACCTGGTCGAGCACGGGGCCGATGGAGCGTTCCGTCGGGGTGAAACCGGGAACGTCGGCGTTGGTCGAGTCGACGAGGAACAGGTCGACGCCCTCTTCCCCGAGGCGGGCGAACGCGCGAAGGTCGGTGATCCGGCCGTCCAGCGGCAGCTGGTCCATCTTGAAGTCGCCGGTGGCGAGGACCATGCCGGCAGGGGTGCGGATGGCCACCGCCAAGGCGTCCGGGATGGAGTGGTTGACCGCGACGAACTCCAGGTCGAACGGACCGACCCGCTCCTCCTGACCCTCCTTCACGGTGAGGGTGAAGGCCTTGATGCGGTGCTCCTTGAGCTTCGCCTCGACCAGCGCGAGCGTGAGCCCGGAGCCGATCAGGGGGATGTCGCTCTTCAGACGCAGGAGGTAGGGCACGGCACCGATGTGGTCCTCGTGACCGTGTGTGAGCACCACGCCGACGATGTCATCGAGGCGATCACGGATCGGCTCGAAGTCCGGGAGGATCAGGTCGACCCCCGGCTGGTGCTCCTCCGGGAAGAGCACGCCGCAGTCGACGATCAGGATCTTCCCGTCGTACTCGAACATGGTCATGTTGCGACCGATCTCCCCCAGACCGCCGATCGGGATGACCCGGAGCGTTCCTTCGTCGAGAGCGGACGGTTCGGCCAGGGGAATGGACATGCTGTCTCCTCAGTCGGACACTCCACGCGTCCGTTCGTTCATGGGGACGCGGCTCAGCGCGTCGTGCCGTGCACCTTCGGCAGGGCGCCGCCCGCGGCCGCGTTGCGGTCGGGCCGGAAGTTCGAGAAGTCCGCCCCCGGCACGCCGCTGACGAGGTCGAGCTCGTCCTCGATGAGGGCGGCCTCCCACTCTTCCGGGCCGACGAGGGGAAGGCGGACGCGCGGGCTGGAGATGCGACCCAGCCCATGCAGGATGTACTTCGCGGCGACGGTGCCGGGGACGTGCGTCATGACAGCGCGGACAAGCGGCTCCAGGCGCTTGTGCTCCGCAGTCGCCGTGGCGAGGTCGCCGCGGTTCACGGCGTCGATGATCGTGCGGTAGGGCGCGGACGCCACGTTCGCGGTCACGCCGATGAGGCCGGTCGCACCGATCGACAGGTGCGGAAGCACATTCGCGTCATCACCGGAGAAGTACATGAGGTCGGTCTGATTGAGCACGCGGCTCACCTCGGAGAAGTCGCCCTTGGCGTCCTTCACCGCGAGGATGTTCGGGTGCTTGGCGAGCCGGAGGATCGTCTCGTACTTGATCGGCACACCGGTGCGCCCGGGGATGTCGTACAGGATGACCGGCAGATCGGTCGCGTCGGCGACGAGCCGGAAGTGGGTGAGGATGCCGGCCTGCGTCGGCTTGTTGTAGTACGGCGTGACGATCATGATGCCGTCGGCGCCGGCCTTCTCGCTGGCCTTGTACAGCTCGATGGCGTGCGCGGTCTCGTTCGATCCGCCGCCCGTGATGATCTTCGCCCGGCCGGCGGAGACGGACTTCCCGACCTCGACGAGCTTGAGCTTCTCGGGGTCCGTCAGGGTCGAGGTCTCGCCGGTCGTTCCCGTCACGACGATGCCGTCCGCGCCTGCGGTGATCACGTCATCGATGTGCTTCTCGACGGCGGGCCAGTCGACTTCGCCGTCGGCCGTCATCGGAGTGACGAGCGCGACGAGAACCTGTCCGAAAGGGTTGCCCGAGTGCGTCATGCGTCCAGCGTATCGGGTCGGATGCCGCTGCCGCGGACGGTGACGGGAACCGTCAGACCCGACCCCGACGCGCGACCGCCGCGGTGAGGGATCGGGGCAGCACCTTCGTCACGGCGACGACGGCCTTGTAACGCAGCGAGGGGATGGACACGGACTTCCCGCGCGCGGCGTCCCGGAGGCCTTCGCGCACGACGTCTCGGGCATCGAGCCACAGGAACGACGGCACGCCCTCCTCGCCGACCGCGAGACCCATCCGCTCGTGGAACGACGTGTGCGTGAAGCCGGGGCAGAGCGCGGTGACGCTCACGCCGTCCGGACCGTAGGCCGTGTTCGCCCAGCGGCTGAAGTCGATGAGCCAGGCCTTGCACGCGGAGTACGTCGATCGAGAGATGAAACCTGCGACCGAGGCGACGTTGATGATCCGGCCGCCCCGCCCCCGCATGGTCTGCAGGGCCGCGTGCATGAGGCGCATGGAGGCCTCGACGTGCAGGCGCAGATGCCGCACCTCGTCCTCGATGTCATTGTCGGCGAACTGCAGCGGCAGCCCGAAGCCGGCGTTGTTCACGAGCAGGTCGATCGGGTCGTCCCGGTCGCGGAGCCGTGCCGCGACGCGTTCGACGCCGTCCTCCTCGGACAGGTCGGCCGGAAGCACCTCGACGGCCACTCCCCACTCGCCGCGCAGCTCCGTCGCAAGAGCCGACAGCGACTCCTCCGAGCGGGCCACGAGCACGAGATCGGCGCGCCGACGAGCCAGCTGACGGGCGAACTCGGCTCCCAGCCCGGCGCTGGCTCCGGTGATCAGTGCGGTGGGCATCAGCGCTCGTACCTCACGAAGCGATACCGGACGCCGGTACGGGACGTCAGCCAGTCCCCCTCGTCGACCACGCGCCACCCGGTCTTGGGCGGAGCGAACGTGTCGCCGGCGACCTCGAGGTCGAGCTCGGTGACCTCGAGCCGGTCAGCGTCGGCGATCACCTGACGGAAGATCTCCGCCCCGCCGATGATCCACACCTTCTCCTGGCCGCGGACGGCCTCGGACACCGTGGCCGCACGGCGGGCGCCGTCGGCCGCCCAGTCCTGCTGGCGGGTCACGACGATGTTGTCGCGCCCGGGGAGCGGCCGGAACCGTTCCGGCAGCGAATCCCAGGTCTTCCGTCCCATGACGACAGGTGCGCCCTGCGTGGTCTCCTTGAAGTGCGCCAGGTCCTCCGGCACATACCAGGGCATACCGCCCTCAGCACCGATGACGCCTCCGGCGGCCTCGGCCCAGATGAGTCCCACCCAGGTCATACCGCCACCGCCGCCCGGATCGGTGCATGGTGCTGGTAGTCCTCGACGACGAAGTCCTCGAACCGGTAGTCGAAGATCGAGTCCGGCTTCCGCGCGAACCGCAGCGTCGGGTACGGGTAGGCCTCTCGCGTGAGCTGCTCACGCACCTGCTCGACGTGGTTGTCGTAGACGTGGCAGTCCCCGCCGGTCCAGACGAAGTCGCCCGGCTCCAGCCCCACCTGCTGCGCGATCATCATCGTCAGCAACGCGTAGGAGGCGATGTTGAAGGGCACGCCGAGGAACATGTCCGCGCTGCGCTGGTAGAGCTGACAGGAGAGCTTGCCGTCGGCGACGTAGAACTGGAACAGCGCGTGGCACGGTGCGAGGGCCATGTCCGGGATGTCCGCGGGGTTCCAGGCGGACACGAGAAGGCGCCGCGAGTCCGGCGACGTCCGGATCTGCTCGATGACCTCGGCCAGCTGATCGATGCTGCCGCCGTCGGGAGTCGGCCAGGATCGCCACTGGACGCCGTACACGGGGCCGAGGTCGCCGTCCTCGTCCGCCCACTCGTCCCAGATCGAGACGCCGTTCTCCTGCAGCCAGCGGACATTGGAATCGCCGCGCAGGAACCAGAGCAGCTCATACGCGATGGACTTGAAGTGGACGCGCTTCGTGGTGATGAGCGGGAAGCCCTCCGCGAGATCGAAGCGGATCTGCCGCCCGAACACGCTCGTGGTCCCGGTCCCTGTGCGATCGCTCTTGTGCGTGCCCGTTTCGAGCACGTCGCGGAGCAGGTCTTCGTACGGAGTCGGGACAGCGGCGCTCATGGTTGTCAGGATACCCGCCTCGGTCGCCCCGAAGGCGGTGTCATCGGCGCGATGTTCTCGTCACGGATGGACACATCGCGGCACCCCTGGTCCTCCGGCCGTACGCTCGACGTGTGTCCCCCGCACTCGCCCTCGCCGCCGTGGCCGCGCTTCTCGCACTCGCCACCCTCGTCGGTCTCGCGCTTCGTCGGCGTGAGGGTCGTCGACGCAACGGCGGCGACCTGAGGTTCGAGCCGGCGGATGCGGCGGGCGCAGCCTTCGGCGCGAGCGCGACCCTCGTGCAGTTCAGCACCGAGATGTGCACCCGGTGTCCGCAGGTGCGCCGGCTGCTCGGCGCGTACGCTGCCGAGACGACAGGGCTCGCACACATCGAGGTCGACCTCACGCACCGACCCGACCTCTCCGCCCGGTACCGGGTGTTGCAGACCCCCACCACGTTCCTCGTCGACGCCTCGGGTGTCGTCCGAGCCCGATTCGGGGGCGTGCCCGCCCGGGATGCCCTGGCCACAGCCGTCGCCACCCTCGTCTGAAGCGCAGTCTGGAGAACCCGATGACGACACCCGCTGGGATCGACCCGCGAGGCCCCCGTTTCGCCGCCGCGATCACCGCATTCCTCCTCGCCGTTGCGACGTTCCTCGCACTCATCGGCACCTCCACGACTCCCGCCGGCGCAGAGCGCGCCGGCTGGTTCGCCGTCCAGCCGCAGAGCGGCTCCGTCTTCGTACCGGGAGGCGCGTGGGCACTGCCCTCAGTAGAGCCCGTCGCGCGCGTGCTCGACCCGGGCTTCCTCCTTGCGACGCTGATCGCGCTGCTGTTCCTCTGGGGAGTGGTCTCGCCGGCCACCGCACCGTGGGGCGTGCTCTACCGCCGCCTCGTCCGTCCGCGCCTGGCGCCGCCCGTCGAACTGGAGGATCCCCGCCCCCCGCGGTTCGCCCAAGGCGTGGGCCTCGTCGTGGTGGGGCTCGGCCTCCTGCTCCACCTCGCCGGCGTGCCGTGGGCCCTTCCGATCGCCACCGCCGCAGCGTTCCTCGCCGCTTTCCTCAACGCCGTGTTCGCATTCTGTCTCGGCTGCCAGCTCTACCTCCTGCTGCAGCGCGTCGGGCTGACCGGGAGAACGCGCCGCACCGCGTGATCCCGGTTTCCGACGGCCGGGTCGCTCGGTAGGCTGGCGACCAAGCGACGCCGCTCCCCCGGTGGCGTCAGAACCGGAGGAACCATGCCCGTCACCAGTGAAGCCGCCGCCACCTGGACCGGATCGCTCATGGAGGGTTCCGGCACGGTCGCCTTCTCCTCCTCGCATCTGGGGACGTTCCCGATCGACTGGAAGTCCCGCAGCGAGGGCAGCGACACCACCACGACGCCGGAAGAGCTCATCGCCGCGGCCCACGCCTCCTGCTTCAGCATGGCGCTCTCGCACGCCCTCGCCGAGAACGGCACCCCGCCGGAGCGCGTCGACACCAGCGCCTCGGTCACTTTCAAGCCAGGCGTCGGCATCACCGGCAGCCACCTCAACGTCAACGCCACGGTTCCGGGTCTGACTCCGGAGAAGTTCCAGGAGATCGCCGAGGGCGCCAAGACCGGGTGCCCGGTGTCCCAGGCTCTCGCAGGCATCGAGATCACCCTCGAGGCGACGCTCGCCTGAGCTCCGTGGACGTCAGGCGCGGGACAGGCTGATCGCCTGCCGGATGCTCGCCCTGGCGTCCTTCCTGCGCCCCGCGGCATCCTGCACGACGCCGAGCCGGTAGCGCGCACGCCAGTCCGTGGGTGCCGCCTCCGCTTCCGCCGTGTAGCGCGCGACGAGCGCGTCCGCGTCCTTCCTGGCGATGCGGCCACTGGGCGTGAGCTCGGTCTCGACCGGCGGCATTCCGCCTTCGGCGTCGAGCAGACGCCCCAGACGATCCGCTCCGAAACCGAAGAGCATCTCGCGAACCAGGGCCCATCCGCCGACGGGGGCGAGCACGAGGAGGGTGACGCCCATCCCGATGGAGACCGGCGTCCCGACGGCCAGGAACATGACCGCGAGCCAGCCCGCGACCGCGAGGTACAGCAGGAGGGCCGCCGCCATCAGTGCGACCCCGATCCGCGACATCACGAGCGGATGCCGATGTCGAGCATGTTCTCCAGACCGACCACGACTCCGGACGCGGTGGCCGCATACGGCACGGCCAGCCGGATCCCCGGCGCGTAGGCCAGCGCCGGGTCGGTGGTGTCATGCGTGAACGTGAGCGACTCCCCCGGCCCGGACAGGATCACCTCCTGCTTCGCGATCACCCCGGGCCGCCGGAGGGAGTGGATGGGCACGCTGCCGACCTGCTGCCCCCGCGCGCGCTGATCCGCATGCGGGGCGCTGACGGGGCCTTGGGACGCCCTCGCGGCGGCGATCAACTCCGCCGTGCGGACGGCGGTACCGCTCGGGGAGTCGACCTTGGTCTCCCGATGCGCCTCGACGATCTCCGCGGAGCCGAAGTAGGGCGCGGCGGCCGCGGCGAGGGCCGAACCGAGCACGGAGCCGAGGGAGAAGTTGGGGATGAAGACCGCTCCGGTGTCAGCGGCCTCGACCAGCGGCCGCACGAGCGCGATCCGCTCGGCCGACCAGCCGGAGGTGGCGACGAGGATGTTGAGGCCGTGCTCGACGGCGGTGCGGACCACATCGATGCTGATCTGCGGAGTGGACGCGTCGATCACGAGGTCCGCTCCCGCGAGCTCCGAGAGGTCACTCGCCGAGGTCAGCACCCGGCTCACCTCGAAGCCTTCCAGCTCGCCGATCACCGCGCCGATGATCGTTCCGAGCTTTCCGGTCCCGCCGACGAGGGCTACCTTCGTGGTCATGCGTCCAGTCTATTTTCCGGGCGTCGAGCGGAGGCCGCGGCGCGCGGATACGGTGATCACACCAACAGCGCGTCGGGAATCCCCGTCCGCAACTCCATCGGGAGGTGGCCGGTGTCGTTGTGCGTGAGCAGGGTCCACGGCCGACCCTGCTTCTGGGCGATCACCGTCAGTCCGCAGTGCGACTGGTTCAGCGTCATCCACCGCCAGTCGGGTGCGGCGAGCACCTCGCGCACGAACCACGAGATCACGAAGTTGTGTGTGATGAGCACCTCGTGCACGTCTCCGGTCTTCCGCACGAGGAACTCGTTGACGGCGTCGGACATCTGGGCGCGACCGGCCTCGATCTCGGCTTCGGTCACCGAGCCGAAGAAGGGTTCGAACACCGCCGGGGTCTCCTCTGTCATCCCCGTGGGGACGCAGTCGAACAGCAGAGCGGACGGCGCGGGGTCCACGGACGGGAGGCGACCGGCGATCGATCGCGCCGTCTCGGCCGCGCGGAGCAGCGGCGAATGCCACACGGCGTCGAGCGGGAGCCCGGACAGCCGATCCGCGATCAGCTCCGCCTGCCGCTGGCCGCGCGGCGAAAGGGGTCCGTCGGCGAGACCGTGCTCGGCATCCTGATGTTCACCGTGTCTGACCAGATATATGTAGTGCGTCACAACTCGCTCGCTCGCCTCATCGCCAGCATCCGCCGGTCTTCCTCTTCCACCCTATGTCACGGGCAGCGGAAGCTCAGGCGCCCGCGCGGGTGAGGTCGGCCACCTGCGCCCGGGACAGCGTCACACCGGCGCCCTGCATGAGCTCGTCGACATGGTCGGTCGCGAATGTGTTCACGATCGGCGCGGCGACCGTGCGCTGCGCGAGCAGCCAGGCGATGGACACAGCGGCCACCGGCACTGCCAGTTCGGCGGCCACCTGATCCAGCGCGCGCAGCACCTTCGTACCGCGGCGGTTGAGATTCCCTCGCAACTGCTCTCCGCGGACGCCTCGTGACGCGAGCGCCTTGGTGCGGTGGCGCCCGGACAGGAACCCGTGCTCCAGCGCATGGGACGGCGTGACCGCGAGGTTCTGCGCGCCGGCCACGAGCCGCAGATCGCCTTCGAACGGCTGCCGCCGCACGAGGTTGTAGGGCGTGTCGATCACAGTGATCCGCGGGTACCCTGCGGACGCGAGGATGCGGGCCTCCACCAGCCGCTCCGGGGTGAAGCCGTACGCGCCGAGCGCGCCGATCTTCCCGGCCTCGACGAGCCACTCGACCGTGGCCAGCGTGTCTTCGAGGTTGGTGGTCGCATCCAGCGTGGCGTCCAGGTACAGCACGTCGATGCGCTCGACGCCGAGCCGGGTGAGCGACCCCTCGACGGCGCGGACGAGGTTGACCGACCCCAGACCGGGGTTGTCGGCATGCGCTCCGATGCGGACGCTGAGGACGACGCGCTCCCGTTGGTCGCGCGACCGCAGCCACTGCCCGAGGATGTGCTCGCTCCGACCGCCGGAGAATCCGTCCGCCGTATGGATGGCGTTGCCGCCGAACTCCACGTAGCGATCGAGGATGCCGTGGCTCGTCTCGAGATCGACGTTCCAGCCGAACTCCGCGGCGCCGAGCATCAACGGGAACGTCTCGTATCCGGTCTCGCCGATGGCGGTGCGGATGGACTCCCCCACACCGGGGCCGACGATGGGGATCGGGGCGGAGGGATGATCCTCGTGCTCGAGCGCGACGCGTTCCGCGTCGGGACCTGCGCCTACGCCGAACAACCGCATACTCTCACCCCCGCTGCGATCGGCTGGACCGATCGACATCACTGCTTCTCCGGCACCCCCCGGTGCGTACTTCGAGGGTATGCGACGTGCGCGAGCGTCCCGGCCAATCCGGGGAACGGCGCGCAAACTTCCCATAACGTTTCGATCACGGATCAGACGACGGAACCCGGGCCCCTCCCGACGGAGGGACCCGGGTTCCGTTCCGACCGTGTCCTACTCGGCGGCGGCGTCCTCGGCCGGAGCCTCGTCCGCGGCGGGTGCGTCGTCGAGCACGGGCTCGAGCGACAGCTTGCCGCGGTCGTCGATCTTCGTGATCTTGACGAGGATCTTCTGGCCGACGGAGAGCACGTCCTCGACGTTCTCCACACGCTTGCCACCGGCGAGCTTGCGCACCTCGGTGACGTGCAGCAGGCCGTCCTTGCCCGGCAGCAGCGAGATGAAGGCGCCGAAGGTGGCGATCTTCACGACGGTGCCGAGGAACTGCTCGCCGACCTCCGGGTTGGTCGGGTTGGCGATCGCGTTGACCTGGGCGCGGGCGGCCTCGGCCGAGGGGCCGTCGGTCGCGCCGATGTAGACGGTGCCGTCCTCCTCGATGGAGATCTGCGCACCGGTCTCGTCCTGGATCGCGTTGATCGTCTTGCCCTTCGGGCCGATCAGCTCACCGATCTTGTCGACCGGGATCTGGACGCTGATGACGCGCGGCGCGGTGGGCGCCATCTCGTCAGGCGCGTCGATCGCGGCGTTGAGGACGTTGAGGATGGTCAGACGAGCATCCTTGGCCTGGGTCAGCGCGCCCGCGAGCACCGACGACGGGATGCCGTCGAGCTTCGTGTCGAGCTGGATGGCGGTGACGAACTCGCTGGTACCGGCGACCTTGAAGTCCATGTCACCCAGCGCGTCCTCGGCACCCAGGATGTCGGTCAGCGCCGCGTAACGGGTCTCGCCGTTCACCTCGTCGGAGACCAGACCCATCGCGATGCCGGCGACGGGAGCGCGCAGCGGCACACCCGCGTTCAGCAGCGACAGGGTCGAGGCGCACACCGAACCCATCGACGTGGAGCCGTTGGAGCTGAGCGCCTCGGACACCTGACGGATCGCGTACGGGAACTCCTCGCGGCTCGGCAGCACCGGCACGAGCGCGCGCTCGGCGAGGAAGCCGTGCCCGATCTCGCGACGCTTCGGCGAACCCACGCGGCCGGTCTCACCGGTCGAGTAGGGCGGGAAGTTGTAGTGGTGCATGTAGCGCTTGCTCGTCGTGGGCGACAGCGAGTCGATCTGCTGCTCCATCTTGAGCATGTTCAGCGTGGTGACGCCCAGGATCTGGGTCTCGCCGCGCTGGAAGATCGCGGAGCCGTGCACGCGCGGGATGACCTGCACCTCGGCGTCGAGCGGACGGATGTCCGCCAGGCCGCGGCCGTCGATGCGGGTGCCCTCGGTGAGGATGCGACCGCGGACGATCTTCTTCGTGACGGACTTGTACGCCGCGGAGAACTCCAGCGGTGCCGCAGCCGGGAGCGAGCCCGCCTCGGTGGCCTCGATGAGCTCGGCCTTGACGCGATCCTTGATCGCGTCGTCGGCATTCTGACGCTCGCTCTTGTCCGCGATCTGGTACACGTCGCTCAGCTCGGCGAAGGCACGCTCGGACACGAAGTCATAGACCTCGTCGCTGTACGCGGGGAAGACCGGGTAGACGCCCGGCTCCTTCGACGCGGTGGCGGCGAGCTCGGCCTGCGCCTTGACGAGCTGGGCGATGAAGGGCTTCGAGGCCTCGAGGCCCTGGGCCACGATGGTCTCGTCGGGCTTGGTGGCGCCGGCCTTGATCAGGTTCCAGCTGCCCTCGGTCGCCTCGGCCTCGACCATCATGATCGCGACGTCTTCGGAGCCGTCGGCCTTGGTGACCACGCGACCGGCGACGATCAGGTCGAACACGGCCTCGGAGACCTGCTCGGCGGTCGGGAACGCGACCCACTGGTCCTCGTGCTGGCCGTGACCGGGGATGAACGCGAGGCGCACACCGGCGACGGGGCCCGAGAACGGCAGACCCGAGATCTGCGTCGACGCGGAGGCGGCGTTGATCGCGAGGGCGTCGTAGAACTCGCCCGGGGCGATCGAGAGGACCGTGATGACGATCTGGACCTCGTTGCGCAGACCGTCGACGAACGACGGACGCAGCGGACGGTCGATCAGACGGCAGACCAGGATCGCCTCGGTCGAGGGGCGACCCTCACGACGGAAGAACGAGCCGGGGATCTTGCCGGCGGCGTAGGAGCGCTCCTCGACGTCGACCGTCAGCGGGAAGAAGTCGAAGCCCTCACGCGGGTGCTTGCCCGCGCTCGTGGCCGAGAGCAGCATGGTCTCGCCGTCCAGGTAGGCGGCGACGGCGCCCTGAGCCTGCTGCGCGAGGCGGCCGGTCTCGAAGCGGATGGTGCGGGTGCCGAAGCGGCCGTTGTCGAGAACGGCCTCGGTGGCGGTGATTTCAGGACCTTCCAAGAGGTCTCTCCTTCTTTGTTTAGACTCGCGAATCCGTGTGACGCGCGAGCATGTTCAAAGGAGCGGAACGGAAGGGTTCGGGCGCGCGGGCACTCCCGCGAATCTCGCCTGCGCTGGCCACCAGTAGAAAGCCACCCGACGTGTGCCGAGGAACCCACCACAGGGGACCAGCTTCTCCGCCGATCGCTCCATGAGTCGATATGAAATTGTCGGATGACCGGGGTCACCCTCGACCACACTACCAGCGTGCGCCCTCAGTCCCGAGGGTTCCTCACGCGGTTCGGTCACGACACCGCACCGTCACCCGACGTTCACCGCGCGTCCGCCGGGGCGAGGGACGGGTCGGCTGTGCTGGACGCATGCGGATGTCGGTGATCGGTTGCGGGTATCTGGGAGCGGTGCACGCTGCGGCGATGGCCTCGCTCGGTCACGACGTCGTGGGCGTCGATGTGGACGAGCGCAAGGTGGCCGACCTCGCCGCAGGCGCCGCGCCCTTCTTCGAGCCGGGCCTCGACGAGCTCCTCGACGCGGGGCTGCGATCCGGGCGGTTGCGCTTCGCCTCGGATGCGGCGGCCGCTTCCGGGGCGGATGTGCACTTCCTCGCCGTCGGCACGCCGCAGTCCGCCTCCGGTCCCGCGGCCGACCTCCGCTACATCGACGCGGCGATCGACGGGCTGCTCCCCCACCTGCGGCCGGGCGCGGTGGTGGCCGGGAAGTCGACGGTCCCCGTGGGCACGGCCGCGCGCCTCGCCCGTCGGATCGCACAGACCGGGGCGACGCTCGCCTGGAACCCCGAGTTCCTCCGGGAAGGCTGGGCCGTCCACGACACGCTCACCCCCGACCGCCTGGTGGTGGGGGCCGATGACACCCCGGATGGTGCCGCCGCCGTCGACCTGCTCCGCCGCGTATACGCCGCGGCGATCGATGCGGGCTCCCCGTTCCTGGTCACGGACCTCGCCACCGCGGAGCTCGTCAAGGGTGCCGCCAACGCTTTCCTCGCGACGAAGATCTCCTTCATCAACGCCATGGCTGAGGTCGCCGAAGCGGCCGGTGCCGACGTCACCCTCCTCGCCGAAGCCCTCGGCCACGACTCACGCATCGGCCGCCGCTATCTCGGCTCCGGGATCGGGTTCGGAGGCGGCTGCCTCCCGAAGGACATCCGCGCGTTCGCCGCCCGCGCCGAGGAGCTCGGCCGCGGCGAGGCCGTCGCCTTCCTGCACGAGGTGGACGCCATCAATCTCCGCCGGCGTGATCGCGCCGTGCGTCTGGTCGTCGATGCCCTGGACGGCCTGGTCTTCGGGCGGAGGATCGCCGTGCTCGGCGCGGCCTTCAAACCCTTCAGCGACGACGTCCGCGATTCTCCCGCGCTGGAGGTGGCCGTGCGGCTGCGCGGACTCGGCGCGGATGTCGTGGTGACGGACCCGGCGGCGATCGAGAACGCCCGTGCGCGGCATCCGCAGCTCGGATACACGTCGTCCAGGGATGAGGCCCTGCGGGACGCGGACGCCGTCGTCGTCGTCACGGAGTGGGACGAGTACCGCCGCGAGCTCAGTCCGCAGCACGCCGGCGGGCTCGTGCGGGGCCGGATCGTGATCGACGGACGGAACTGTCTGGACGCCGCCGCCTGGCGAGCCGCCGGCTGGACGTACCGCGGGATGGGGCGACGCTGAGGGCTGCCGTCCCTCAGACCACGCTGGCGTCACGCTCGACGGAGGAGCGTCCGACGTAGACGTAGTCGTCGTGCTTCGCCCGACGGCCGTCTCCCGCGGCACGGCCGTGGAGTCGCCGCCACACCCACGGCAGCGCGTGCCGCCGCCACCAGGCCGCGCGGCCGATCGGCTCGTTCTCGTGCAGGGCCGCATCCAGCAGTCCGAGCGCGTCCGCGTGCGGCACCCCGAGCACCTCGGCGACCCGATAGGCGAGGAAGCGGTGTCCGCGACTGCTGAGGTGCACCAGGTCCTCACCCCAGTGCTGCCGCTCCGCCAGCACCGGATGCAGATCCGTGTCGATGAGGATCGCACCGGTCCGCGCCGCGATCCCCGCGAGGGCCGTGGCGAAGGCGGAGAAGCGCCGGGTGTACAGCGCCGCCGCGCGTCGGTCCGGGAGGAACGGGGTGACCAGGACCACGTCGGCGCCGGTCGCGCGCACTCGCCGCACGGCGGCCTCCAGACTCGCGGCGAGCGCCGGCACGGCGGCACGGTGCTTCACGAGATCGTTGGCGCCCACCAGCACGGTGACCAGATCGGGTCGGAGCTCCAGTGCGCGCTCCAGTTGCGGGCCGCACACGTCGGCCACGCGCTTCGAGCGGACCGCGAGGTTGGCGTAGTGGAGGCCGCCCCGCGCGGCGAGGAGCAGGGCGAGCCGGTCCGCCCACCCGCGGAGTGCACCGTCCGGCCCGGGGTCGCACAGTCCCTCGGTCAAGGAGTCACCGAGCGCGACCACTCGCCGCCACCGTCGCGACGGGGCGGGCGCGGCCGGTTCCGGTCGGAAGAGGCGGCGAGCGCGCAGACGGCTGTCCACGGCGTGCAGCGCCCGCGCCTCCTCGAAGTGCCCCAGGAGCTGATCCCCGAGGTGTTCCCAGCTTCGTCCCTGCACAGCGCTCCAGCCCGCGTGCCCGAACGCTCGGCGGGTCTGCTCGTCCCCGGCGAGAGCGGTCACGCGTCGGCGGAGGTCGGCGAGGTCCCCGGGGCGGTAGAGCCAGCCGTCCACGCCGGCCCTCACCAGATCGAGCGGCCCTCCGCGACCGGTGGCGACCACGGGCACCCCGCTCGCGTGGGCCTCCTGCAGCGTCTGGCCGAACGTCTCGCTCTCTCCCGGATGCACGAACACGTCGAAGGAGGCCAGCGCGGTGGCGAGCGCATCCCCGTCGAGCCTCCCGAGGAACAGAGCGTCGGGAAGCTGTTCCTGCAGCCGGTCCCGCCGTGGCCCGTCGCCGACGATGACCAGACGGGCGCCGGGGATGCCGTGCAGCGCGGCGAGATCCTCCACCTGCTTCTCGGCGGCGAGGCGTCCGACGTAGCCGATGACGATCTCCGCTCCCCATTCCGCTCGGAGCGCGTCGCTGCGCCGGGAGGGGTGGAAGCGCTCCGCGTCCACCCCTCTCCCCCAAGATCGGAGTCGGTCGACGCCGAGGTGACCCAGCTGCTGCGCGGATTCGGTGGACGGCGCGAGCGTGAGGGTCGCTCGCCGGTGGAGCCGTGCGATGTGGGCGTGAGCCATACCGGTCGTCGCGGCGACGCGATACCTCTCCGTGTATGCGGCCACATCGGTCTGGTAGGCCGCGACCGTCCCGATGCCGCCGCGTTCTGCGGCGAGCAGCCCGCGCCACCCGAGGGCGAACGGCGACGCGAGGTGGACGACATCGGGGCGGAAGCGGCCGAGCTCCGTTCCGATCCGACGGGTCGTCGCCGCGCCGACGCGGACATCCCGGTATCCGGGAAGCGGCACGCTGCGGATCGCCGTGACGGGGGCACCGTGCAACCGCTCCGGGATGCCCGTGGCGGCGGGAGCGAGCACACAGGCCTCGTGCCCTCGGCGCTCCAGATGGCGGAGGATCTGCATCACGGATCCGGTCACGCCGTTCATGTGCGGAAGGAAGGACTCGGTGACGATCGCGACTCTCACCCCCTCAGGATGACGGTGCACCTCGCCCCCGCTGCGAGAAACCGGCGCCGAGCACCGGATGTTCACCGGATGCTGGATCACGGGTCACCGGCTATCCGCGCGTTGGTTCCCGTTCACCGTCTCAGGGCAGGGTGGCGGGGTGTCGACAGACCTGCTCGCTGACGTCCTCGCCGGTCCCTGGAGCCTGGCCGCGATGAGCCTGCTCGTGCTCGGGGACGCGTTCTTCGTCGTCGTCCCCGGGGAGATCGCCGTGACAGCCCTCGGCGCGGTCGCGATGACGACCGGAACGCCCGCGCTCTGGGCGGTGGTGCTCTGCGCGGCGGCGGCAGCAGCGCTCGGTGACACCTGCTGCTATCTGATCGGGTGCGTCGTCGGCACCGAGCGCTGGGGCTGGATGAGAGGCCGCCGCATGCGGCAGGCCCTCGGCTGGGCACGCGACCGGCTGGACCGCGGCACGGCCACGGTGCTGTTCACCGCTCGTTTCGTCCCGTTCGCCCGGCTTGCCGTGAACCTCGTGGCGGGCGCCTCCCGGATCCACCCGCCCCGCTATCTGGCTCTCGTGACGCTCGCCGCGACCGGATGGGCGGCATACCAGGCCGCCATCGGCGCGCTCGTCGCCGCGGTGCTGCCCGGCGGCCCCCTCGTCGCGGTCCCGGTGTCGGTCGCCCTGGCCGTCGGTATCGGGCTCGGGGTCGACCGGCTCACGCGAGGGCGGGAGCGGTGACACTCGCCGCTGCTCCTGCCGTGCCCTAGGCTCGGGAGCATGAGCACCGAAGAAGGCGCCGGCTCCTCCTCGGAGGACATGAAGCGCAAGTTCAAGGAAGCGCTCGAGAAGAAGAACGCGCACCACCGGCAGGGCGAGGCCCACCTCGACGGCGATTCCGCCGTGCACGCCGCCAACGCCCCACAGACGCGGCGCGAGTTCCGACGCAAGAGCGGTTGACCGTGCGGATGCGGGAGCCGGTCCACGGCTCCCGCATCCCTCTCCGCAGACACGGACATGCCCCGCGCCGAAAGGCACGGGGCATGTCGCTCTCGAGAGGCTCCCTGTCATTCTCCGGCGAGACCGCCGAGCATGTGGCCGAACGAGCGCCCCTCACCCAGGTAGGTCGCGGGATCGAAAGGGTCGACGACGGTGGCAGCCTCCCGGCGCGCGACCGCCTCGGCGAGTTCCCTCGCCCCCTTCTCGACGCGCTTCGCCAACGGTGCGACATCGTCTCCGGCGCCGCCCCAGTCGCTCGACGCCGCGAAGACCCCTGTGGAGACGGCCTCGGCGTGCAGGTAGGCGAACAGCGGACGGATCGCGTAGTCGATCGCGAGCGAGTGCCGCGGTGTCCCCGCGTTCGCCCCGATCAGCACGGGCTTCCCCGTGAGCGCGTCCGGGTCGAGCACATCGATGAACGACTTGAACAACCCGGAGTAGCTCGTGGAGAAGATCGGCGTCACCGCGATCAGCGCGTCGGCCGAGACGACGGTGTTGATCGCCGTCTCGAGTGCAGGCGGCGCGAAGCCGGCCAGCATGTTGTTCGTGATGTCATGCGCGTGGTCGCGTAGCTCGATCACGTCGACCGTGGCCTCGATGTCGCGCTCCGCGAGCGCCTTCACGGTCTCCGCTGCCAGTCGGTCGGCGAGCATCCGGGTGGACGACGGGTTGGAGAGACCCGCCGAGACGACGGCGATGCGACGCGTGGTCATGTCAGGCCTCCTTCCGGCCGAGTCCGAACGCGGCTCCCGCGGGAGCCGGCGTGTCCTGGTAGGGCGAGTCCCCGGTAAGGTTGTCGCCGCGGTTCGCGCCGGGACGCGCCTGCCGGGTCGGTCCGTTTCCGTAGGTCGCCTGCACGCGCGCGGCGTGGGTCGGCGCGTCGGGCACCGTGGACGGGCGGTCCTTCGCCAGCTCCTTGCGGAGCACCGGCACGACCTCGGAACCGAGGATGTCCAGCTGCTCGAGCACCGTCTTCAGAGGCAGGCCGGCGTGGTCGATGAGGAACAGCTGACGCTGGTAGTCGCCGTAGTGCTCCCGCATCGCCGCATAGCGGTCGATCACCTGCTGCGGCGATCCCACGGTGAGCGGGGTCATCTCGGTGAAGTCCTCCATGCTGGGACCGTGACCGTAGACCGGGGCGTTGTCGAAGTACGGGCGGAACTGGTTCACCGCGTCCTGCGACTTCGCCGCCATGAACACCTGGCCGCCGAGACCGACGATCGCCTGCTCCCGCGTGCCGTGACCGTAGTGCTCGAAGCGCTGACGGTACAGCTCGATGAGGCGCTGGTAGTGCTCCTTCGGCCAGAAGATGTTGTTCGCGAAGAACCCGTCACCGTAGTAGGCGGCCTGCTCGGCGATCTCCGGTGTGCGGATGGAGCCGTGCCACACGAACGGCGCGATGCCGTCGAGGGGACGCGGGGTCGAGGTGAAGCCCTGCAGCGGGGTGCGGAACTTGCCCTCCCAGTCCACGACGTCCTCGCGCCACAGCTTGTGCAGGAGCGCGTAGTTCTCGATCGCCAGCGGAAGCCCCTGGCGGATGTCCTGGCCGAACCAGGGGTACACCGGACCGGTGTTGCCACGACCGAGCATGAGGTCCATGCGGCCGTCCGAGACGTGCTGCAGCATCGCGTACTCCTCCGCGATGCGCACCGGGTCGTTCGTCGTGATCAGCGTCGTCGAGGTCGAGACAATGAGCCGCTCGGTCTGTGCGGCGAGCGCGGCGAGGAACGTGGTGGGACTGGACGACCAGAACGGCGGGTTGTGGTGCTCGCCGATCGCGAAGACGTCGAGTCCGACCTCCTCGGCATGCGTCGCGATGGCCAGCGTCGCCTTGATCCGCTCCTGCTCGCTGGGGGTGACTCCCGTGGTGGGGTCGCGGGTGATGTCGCTGACCGACATGATGCCGAACTGCATCGCCTGCGCGCCTGACTGCTCGCTCATGATTGCTCCGTGTTCTCCGAATCGGATGCTCGACATCCGGTTCTATTCATTTGAATGTAATTGGGTCAACGCGTGCAGGGCAACTTTATTCCCGGCCGGTAGCCTCGGAGAATGAGCACCACCGGAGTCGGGACGACGGGGTCCAGCACATGGCCGGTCGACCGCAAACGCCGACGCGTGCCCTTCTGGGACAACGCGCGGTACGCCTGCATCGTCCTCGTGGTCCTGGGGCACGCGATCCAGCGCCTCATCTACGACTCGGACATCGCCTTCGCCCTCTACCTGGCGCTCTACGCGTTCCACATGCCGGCGTTCGCCATCATCTCGGGCTACTTCTCCAAGTCGGGCTCCCCCACCCGGACGCAGATGGCCCGCGTCATCACCGACATCATCCTCCCCTACGTCATCTTCGAGGCGCTCTGGACGCTCACCAAGTGGCTCGTGGAGGGAGAGACCACCCCGAACCCGACGCAGCCCAGCTGGACGCTCTGGTTCCTGCTCGCCCTCGGGATCTTCCGCCTCGTCCTCCCCTACCTCGCCCTGCTGCGCTGGCCGTTGCTGTGGACGGTGGTCATCTCCGTCGGCGCGGGGTATCTCCCGAACGTCGACAGCACCTTCTCGCTCTCGCGCACCCTGGGCCTGCTGCCCTTCTTCGCCCTCGGCTGGTGGCTCAGGGAGCGGAACATCGTCGACCGCCTGCACCTCCTCGACTTCCGACCGTGGTGGGTCCGGATCACCGCCGTCGCCGTCCTCGGCACCGCCGGGTGGGCTGCGTGGAACTGGCTCCCCGTCTGGCAGGCCACCGATCTGCGGCATTGGCTGTTCTACGAGGCCTCCTACTCCGACCTCGTCGGGGACCAGTGGTGGGCCGGCGGCATCCGTTTCGCGCTCCTGCTCCTCGCCGTCGTCCTCTGCGCCGCGTTCTTCGTCCTCATCCCCCGCGGGTCCTACTGGTGGACCACCTTCGGCCAGTACACGATGTACGTCTACCTCCTCCACTCCTTCGTGCTCTACCCGTTCCGCGAGAGCGGCGTGCTGCGCGACCTCGAGCCGACCTGGTTCTGGCTCCCTGCGGTCACGGCGCTCTCGGTGGTCCTCGCACTGCTGCTCGCGACCACGCCCGTGCGGCGGGTGTTCCGTCCGCTCGTGGAGCCGCGGCCGCGGTGGCTGTTCGCCGATCCCGAGCTCGCGTCGCGGGAAGGCCGCCGCAACGATCCGACCGGATCCCGGCGTCCGCGATGACGCCGGGGCACCGGGTCGCGGCCGCCGCGACGGACGTCAGGGACCGGCTCGTCGCCATCGCCGACTCCCAGGGTTTCGCCGCGCACGGGCTCCACGTGCGCATCGGCGAGGACACCGCAGGTCACCGCTGGGCGCCCGACGTCCGGGAGGACGTGCACTCGATCGCGAAGGGCGTCTGCGTGCTGGCCACGGCCCTCGCCGCCGACGACGGACTGATCCGCCTGGACGACACCGTCGCCACGCTCCTGCCGGACCACGAACTCGGCGACGGCGTCGCTCAGGTCACCCTGCGTCACCTGCTGTCGATGTCGAGCGGCATCGACCTGCCGTGGTCCGAGACGCTGATGACGGACTGGCCGGATCTCGCCCACGAGTTCCTGCGACGGCCCTCGCGCGGCCGCGTGTTCCAGTACTCCAATGCGAGCACCTACACGGCCATGACGGCCCTCGCGACCCGCGTCGGCGACGTCGGGGACTACCTCTCGGCTCGCCTCTTCACCCCTCTCGGCATCGAGGACGTGACGTGGTCGCGATGCCCGAACGGCCGCATCGAGGCGGGTGGTGGCCTGCCGCTCCGCACCGAGGAGGTCGCGCGCCTGGGACTGCTCATCCGCGATCGCGGCTCCTGGCAGGGGCGTCGACTGGTCGCTCCGGAGTGGATCGACGCCATGCACGAGGACGGCGTCGTCGCGGGATCCAACCCCGGCTACGACCGTTATGCGCTCGCGGGGTGGCAGGGTCCGGGGCGGGCGTGGCGGCTGCACGGGGCCCACGGCCAGCTGCTGCTGTTCCTCGGCGACGCGGTGGTGACGGTGACCGCTCACGATCACGCCGGAGCGGATACGTTCGCCGCCGCCGCCGTCGACGTCCTCGAAGAGGTCGCCGCCGGCTGAACCCAGCTCAGGCGAACAACTCCGCGCCGATGTACGAGCCCGGTCGCGCTCCCGGCGGGATGGCCCAGATGCCTGAGCCCACGTGACGGATGTACTCGTTGAGACGGTCGGTCGACAGTCGGCGCTGCAGGCTGATGAACTGGGCGGGATCACGCTGGTAGGACAGGAAGAACAGCCCGGCGTCGAGTCGCCCGAGGGCGTTGTTGCCGTCGACGTAGTTGTACCCGCGGCGCAGGATGCGGATGCCGTCGTTCTGCTCCGGGTGGGCGAGCCGGACGTGACTGTTCGCATCGATCTTCGTGCCGCGGAAGTCCGGGGCCGTGAACTCGTCACCGCCGGAGAGCGGCGCCCCCACACCTTTGTCCCGTCCGATGATCGTGTCCTGCTCGGCCAGCCGCACCCGGTCCCAGGTCTCGATGAGCATGGCGATCTTCCGCGCGACGAGGTACGAACCGCCGGCCATCCAGGACGGCTCGTCGTCGGTCGAGACCCAGACGTGGTCCGCGAGCGCCGTGGCGTCGTCGGCGAGGATGTTGGCCGTGCCGTCCTTGAAGCCGAAGAGGTTGCGCGGCGTCGCCTGGCCGGCCGTGGTACGAGAGGTCTTACCGAATCCGAGCTGCGACCAGCGCAGGCGCGCCCGCCCGAACGCGATGCGGCTGAGGTTGCGGATCGCGTGAACCGCGACCTGGGGGTCGTCGGCACAGGCCTGGATGCACAGGTCGCCGTGCGACGCCTCGGGATCGAGGTCGTCCCCGAGGAAGGCCGGAAGCCGCTCGAGACCGGGTGGCCGCTGAGCGGCGAGACCGTAGCGATCGCCGTCATCGTTCTCGAACAGTCCAGGACCGAACCCGAACGTGAGGGTCAGACCCGCGGCGGGGAGCCCCAGCGCCTCCCCCGTGTCATCCGGGGGCGCTTCGGCGGGACCGTTCACCGCGCCGCTCGCACTCACCTCCAGGCCCTGCGTCATCCGCGCCGCGGCGTACGACCAGTCCTGCAACAGGGAGATGAGGTCGTCCCGGTCGGTGCGGGGCATCATGTCGAAGCTCGCGAAGTGCAGGTGGTCCTGCACGGGCGTCGTGATGCCCGCCTGGTGCGCGCCGAAGAACTCGTACCGCGACTCGGCCTCCTCCGCGGCTCGTGCGCGTCCGAGCGCCACGCCGCCGGCCGTCCCGGCCCCGAGGCCGACGGCCAGGCCCGCGACCCCGCCGCCGACGGCCAGCCCGAGCAGCCCGCGGCGGCTGAGACCGCCGCCGGAGGGCGCAGTAGGCACCCCCGCTGATGCCTCGTGGGCCTCCGGTTCCGACTCGTTCACGTCCATGCCTGCCCGTGCACCGTCGTCAGTCGAGCACCGTGCCGGTGAGCTGCGAGAGCGGCTCCGCCAGGGCGTTGATGAGATCGGTGAACTCCCGCTTGTCCGCTTCGGTCAGCTCGCCGTACCCCACGAAGCCCTCTGCGAGCGAGCCGTGCGCGGCGAGGGACTCCTCGAGGGCGGTGTATCCGGTCTCGATCTCGGAGACGAGGGCCTCGCCGTCGTCTCCCTGCGCCGCGGCGAAGCCCTGCACCAGCGAGAAGGCCATCTTGGAGCCCTCGACGTTCGCGGCGAAGTCGAAGAGATCCGTGCCGGACCACCAGTCCTCCTCGCCGGAGATCTTGCCGGTGGCCACCTCGTCGAGCAGGGCGATCGCGCCGTTGGAGATGCCGCCGATCCCCTGGTCGTCCAGTGCGGTGGTGAAGTCGTCCGAGTGCACGTAGTCGTACAGCTCCTGCACGTCGGCCAGGAGCAGGTCGCCGTAATCGGCGCGCTCCGCGGGCGTGGACGGCGCCCAGTCCTGCCATGCCGGGGTCTCTCCGTCGGCGTTCAGCGCGTCCTCCGCCGGCACCCAGAGGTCCTTCTCGATGCGGTGGAAGCCGGTCCAGTCCAGGCCCTCGGCCACCGCATCGACCTCTCGATAGTCGATCCGCGGGTCGAGGTCCCCGAGCGCCTCGGCGACGGGCTCGATGCGCTCGTAGAACGCCCTCGTCTGTGGGAAGAGCGTGCGGGCGGTCTCGTCGTCGCCGGACTCGTAGGCGGCCACGAGGTCTTCCACGGCCGGCACGAGCTGCCCGACCTGATCCTTCACGAACGCCCGGTAGAGATCGACGGCCTTCTGCTTCTGCTCGGCGTCGGGGCCGTCCACCGCCACGCGGTCTCCGGTCACCGTGAACGAGGCCCGGCCGACACCGTCGCCGACCATGCCCGGCTTGCAGAGCGTGAAGTACTCGCCCGGCTGGGCGACCACCGTGAGGGTGCGGGACGCAGCCGGGGCGATGTTCTCGACCTCGCCGACGATCCGCAGACCGTCCTCGGCCAGCAGGTAGAACTCGGAGACCTGGTCGGTGTCGTTCTTCACATCGAACGTGAGCGTCCCGCTCTTCGCGGTGGACGCGGAGACGGCGCAGTCCGTGGCGGTGGATGAGACGTCGAACGCCGCCGTCGCCTGGGCATCGCTCTTCGCGACGCAGCCGCTGAGGAGGAGGACGGCGGTGCCCGCGGCGGCTGCCGCGGCGAGGACCCGGTGCGAGGTGATCATGCTGCTCCTTGCTGTGTGAGGGAGGACGTCGAGGTGGCGGCGGAGGCGCCGCGCGTCGAGGGGCGTGCCGAGCGGAGGCCGCGGAGGTAGAGCCCGCCCACGACGAGGATGTAGAGGCCCCAGGCGAGCACCTGCAGCCAGGTCATGGCGGGCATGAAGCCGACCGTGGCCTGCAGGACGGAGGCCAGCGCGCCGCCGGGAGCGATCGCCGCCGACACGTCGAACGCCCAGCCGAACGGGAAGCCGGCCGCGCCCACGGCGACGGCGCCGGTGACCGGGTCGAGCGGAGCGGCGGCGGTGAAGGGACCGGGAAGTGCTCCCGCCTCCTGCAGATCCATCAGGGCGTAGGCGAGGACACCGGCCGCGACGATCACGAGGAAGCCGCCGGTCCAGGCGAAGAAGCGCCGCAGGTCGAGTCGCAGCGCCCCGCGGGAGATGAGCCAGCCGAGCAGGACGGCCACGGAGAGTCCCAGGAGCGCGCCGAGGAGGGCCGAGGGGGCATCGCCGAAAGACTGCACCATCGACCACAGCAGCAGCGTCGTCTCGATCCCCTCCCGGGCGACGGAGACGAAGCCGATCGCGATGAGCGCCCAGAGACCGCCCACCGTCAGCGCGCGGTCGATGCCGCCCTCGAGGGTCGCCTTCATGGTGCGGCCGGCACGCTGCATCCAGAAGATCATCCACGTCACCATCGCCACCGCGACGAGGGACAGCCCGCCGCCGATCAGCTCCTGCGCCTGGAACGTGAGTTCGTAGGCCCCGAAGGTGAGGATCGCGCCGATGCCCAGAGCGAGGGCGACCGCAAGGCCGACCCCGGTCCACATCTTCGGCAGCGCGTCACGGCGACCGAGACGGCGGAGGTAAGCGACGAGGATGCCGACGACGAGCGCGGCTTCGAGACCCTCGCGGAGTCCGATGAGGAAGGTGGCGAGCACGGGAGACACTCTCTGGCAGGCGACTGAGGTAAGGCATCCCTTACCGACGAGACTCTAGCACCGTGATCGGCGCCCGCCCGACACCGGCCACCGAAGTAATGGAATGCAACAGAGCATCCTCGGGCCTCATCCGCGACATAGCCTCGGTCCATGGCTGAACTCTCGCTCCCCATCCTCGACCTGTCCCAGCTCGACGACGGCCCCGAGGCCGCGGCGCGTTTCCGCGACGACCTCCGCGCGGCCACGCACGATGTCGGCTTCTTCTACCTGACCGGCACCGGCATCTCTCCCGAACTGGAAGCGCGGCTGCATCAGGCCGCCCTCGACTTCTTCGCTCTGCCGGAGGAGGACAAGCTCGCGATCGAGAACGTCAACAGCCCGCACTTCCGCGGCTACACCCGGATCGGCGGGGAGCGGACGCAGGGCAAGGTCGACTGGCGCGAGCAGATCGACATCGGCCCCGAACGCGAGCCGGTCGAAGGGGGCCCCGCCTTCAACCGCCTCACCGGACCGAACCTCTGGCCCGCCGCGCAGCCGGAGCTCAAGGAGGTCGTCACGGAGTGGCACGACACCCTCACGGAGATCGCCCGCAAGCTCCTGCGCGCCTGGGCCCTCACCCTCGGTGCGGAGGAGACCTACTTCGACGAGCCGTTCCGCGATCCGTCCACCCTGATCAAGATCGTGCGATACCCGGGAACGAACGAGCCGGAACCGCAGCAGGGCGTCGGTGCGCACAAGGATTCCGGCGTGCTGACGCTGCTCTGGGTGGAGCCGGGCAAGGGCGGACTCCAGGTCGAGCGTGACGGCGAGTGGGTGTCGGCTCCCCCGGTGCCGGGCGCCTTCGTCGTCAACATCGGCGAGCTGCTCGAGTACGCCACCGGCGGCTACCTCAAGGCGACGAACCACCGGGTGATCTCGCCACGGGCGCCGGAGGAGCGCATCTCGATTCCGTTCTTCTTCAACCCGGCGCTCGATCAGCAGCTCCCGTTGCTCGAGCTCCCTGCCGACCTCGCCGCCGAGGCGACCGGAGTCACCGAGGACCCGAGCAATCCGATCCACGCGACCTACGGCGAGAACGCCATGAAGTCTCGACTGCGCGCACACCCCGACGTGGCGGCCATCCACCACCCTGATCTCGTGGGTGCCACCGCCTGACGGGATCCGCGACGTCCGGACATGACGAAGGCCGCCCCACACCGTGGGGCGGCCTTCTCAAGAATGTTCTGCGCGATTGAACGCTGGGTCCGTGGTGCCTTATCGGCGAAGACCAAGGCGTGCGATCAGCGAGCGGTAACGCTCGATGTCGACGCTCTGGAGGTAGCCGAGCAGACGACGGCGCTGACCCACGAGCAGGAACAGACCACGACGCGAGTGGTGGTCGTGCTTGTGCTCCTTCAGGTGCTCGGTGAGGTCCTTGATGCGCTGCGTCAGCATCGCGGCCTGCACCTCGGGGGATCCGGTGTCACCGGGGTGCGTCGCGTACTCTTCGATGATCGCCTTCTTGACGTCTGCTTCCAGTGCCATAGATTCGATCCCCTCTCTGCTTGTTGCGCGGCGCCCGACGCCTGATGCGTGAGCTCTCTTTATCCGCGGCCGATCGAACGGCAACCTGACGAGTCTACCAGCCCGGACGACCACGGCGGGACACGGCGCCGGGGACGAGGCGCGTGGGGTCAACTAGGCTCGGGATGTGCAGAAGAAGACCGCCCTGTGAGCTCCCGACGCGGCCATCTGATCGACCTGACTCCGCTGAAGGCGAGCCCGGCCTTCGCCCGGATGTGGATCGGCTCGACACTCGCCGGCATCGGCGGTCAGCTCACCATCGTGACCGTGATGCTGCATGTGTTCGATCTGACCGCGAGCACGTTCGCCGTCTCGATGATCGCCGTCGCGGGCCTCCTCCCGATGATCCTCGCCGGCCTCTACGGCGGGATGCTCGCCGACGCGTTCGACCGGCGGCGGGTCGCGCTCATCGCCGCCACCGTGACCTTCGCCTCCACGGGGCTGCTCGCGGCGCTCACCTGGACCGGCACGGAGACGATCTGGTGGCTGTACGCGCTGAGCATCGTGAACTCGGCGGCGAACTCCGTCGGCATGGCCACGCGGACCGCGATCGTCCCCCGGCTCATCCCCCGCAGCATGCTCGCGGCCGCGTCCGCGCTCAACGGCGTCGCGTTCGGGCTCACGGTCATGGCGGGTCCGGCCCTCGCCGGGCTCCTGGTGGCGCTCACCGGATACGGCTGGACGTACACGATCGACGTCGTGCTCATGCTGTCGATGTTCCTCGGCCTGTGGACGCTCCCCGCCCTGCGACCCGAAGGCGACATCGTGCGCCCCGGCCTCGCCTCGCTCGTCGACGGCTGGCGCTTCCTCCGCCGCGCGGGCAACATCCGGATGCAGTACGTCATGGACATCATCGCGATGACGTTCGGACAGCCGCTCGTGCTCTTCCCGGCACTCGGCACGGTCATCCTCGGCGGCGGGGCCTTCACCACCGGCATCCTCACGGCGGCGGTCGCCGTCGGCACCTTCTCCTCGAGCCTGTTCTCCGGGCGCGTGGTGCAGTACCGGTGGCACGGCCGCGGCATCGCCCGCGCGGTGGAGGCCTACGGCGCCGCCATCGCCTTGTTCGGCCTCGTCCTCCTGATCGGCGCGTTCTCCGCGACGCCTGCCGGAGAGGACCGACCGCACGTCGCACTGATCGTCGCCGCCTGCGTGGCGCTGGCCCTCTCCGGCGCGTCGGACAACGTCAGCTCGATCTACCGCAACACCATGATGCAGGCGGCGGTGCCGGATGCCATGCGCGGACGCCTGCAGGGCCTGTTCGTCGTGGTGGTGACCGGCGGTCCCCGTGTCGGCGCCCTCTACGCCGGGACGCTCGCGACGCTGACGTCACTGTGGTTCCCGCCGCTGCTCGGCGGGATCATCGTGATCGCCCTCGTCGCGGTCCTCGCCCGGCGGCATCCTCGTTTCCGCGACTACGACGCAGAGAACCCCGAGCCCTGACGGGCCCGGGGTTCACAGAGTCTGCGCGTCAGTCCTGCTGCAGCGCACCCTGGAGGTCGAGCGTGATCGTGACGTCCTTGCCGACGAGCACGCCGCCGGTCTCCAGCGCGGCGTTCCAGGTGAGGCCGAAGTCCTCGCGGTTGATGACGGTCTTGGCGGAGGCGCCGGCCTTGTAGTTGCCCCACGGGTCGCTGCCGAAGCCGCCGAAGTCGAGCTCGAAGGTGACCGGCTTCGTGATGCCGCGGATGGTGAGGTCGCCGTCGACGAGGAAGTCGCCGCCCTCGACGCGGGCGCCGGTCGAGACGAACTCCATGGTCGGGAAGTTCTCGGTGTCGAAGAAGTCGGCGGAGCGGAGGTGCTGGTCGCGACCCTCGTCCTTGGTGTCGACGGAGGTCACGTCGACGGAGGCCTCGACCTTGGCTTCGAGGGGGTTCTCCGGAGCCACGAGCGTCGCGCTCTTCACACCGAAGGTGCCGCGCACCTTCGAGATCATCATGTGGCGGACGCTGAACGTCACCTCGCTGTGGGACGGGTCGAGGACCCAGGTGCCGGGGCGGTAACCGGGGATGTCGATGCTGCTCATGATTGCTCCTCAGGAGACGTCGGCCGCGGCGGCGGCGAAGGGATGGCACCGCGATCGTCCGCGGCACCCTTCCGACAACATACATTCACTCGCATGTATTCCCGTGACGATCAGAAATGTCTCGACATGCAGAAGCGCCCCGCACCACGGGGTGCAGGGCGCTTCGGAGCGACGACGTCAGCCGACGGCGACGAGATCGATGATGAAGATCAGCGTCTTGCCGGAGAGGAAGTGTCCTCCCCCGGCCGGGCCGTACGCGAGGTGCGGCGGGATGATCAGCTCGCGGCGGCCACCGACCTTCATTCCGGGGATGCCGTCCTGCCAGCCCTGGATCAGGCCGCGGAGCGGGAACTGGATGGTCTCCCCGCGACCCCACGACGAGTCGAACTCCTCGCCGGACTCGAACTCCACACCGGCGTAGTGGACGGTCACGGTGTCGCCGGGCTTGGCCTCGGCGCCGTCACCCTCGATGATGTCGCGGATGACCAGTTCTGCGGGGGCAGGGCCGGTCGGGGCGTCGAACTCGGGCTTTGTGCGATCAGTCATGGCTCCATCCAACCCGACCGTCGCGCGGCCGGTCAACGCGACGGCACCTGCTCACAGCGAACACCTCGCCGAGGGACTCCGCTCCGAAGTCCCCCGGGGCTCTTGACAGTTCGCGGGACGCGGGTGCACCCTGGTGGCAGATCAACTCAGCGCCCGGGAGACATGCAGGCATCGCCGCAGCACCGGGCGCTGAGTCTGTCTGCGGGGGCGCCGCTCAGTAGGCCAGCAGCGCGGCGCGTGCCGCCCTGGTCCGGATCAACAGGGCACGCTCGTCCTCGACGGCGAGCGGGTCTCGTCCGGTGATCGCCCGCTGGCGGACCGCGGCCAGAGCCGTCGCATCCTTGATGAATTCGCGCATCAGCGGCCGGCGGTCGCCGCGCAGCTGCGCGGCCCAGGCGAGCCCCACCTTGCGCCCGGCCGGCGTGGCCAGCATCGTGACCTCCTCCGGCGTGAACCAGCCGGCGGCCGCATACTCGGCCAGGCGGGCCCGGGTGAGCCGCGCCTCCTCCCTGCGCAAGGCGATGATCCCGAGGATGAAGCCGATGAACAGCGGCACCTGCAGGGTGAAGTAGAGGCCGAAGAAGTCCGCGAATGTGGCCGATCCGTTCCACAGCGCGTGCAGGAGGATCGCCCCGACCATGCCGAGCAGGCCGGCCCCGGCGGCCGCTCCGGCGGAGGCGTGCCGGCGGGCCACGAGGCCGATCGCGAATCCGGTCAGCGAGGTGAACATCGCGTGCGCGAACGGCGACAGCACCGCCCGCACGATGAACGTGACGCCGAGCTGCTCTCCGCCGCCCTCGATGAGGCTGATGGCGAAGTACTGGATGTTCTCGGTGAACGCGAAGCCTGCACCGACGAGCGCCCCGTAGACGACGCCGTCGACCGGCCCGTCGAAGGACCGCCGCGCGAGCAGGAAGATGAGGAAGACCCCGAGGCCCTTCCAGAACTCCTCGACGATGGGGGCCTGCACCACCGCCGAGAACTCCTCGGACCGGATGCCCAGCAGCATCGTGAGCCCGATGTCGACGAGGAGCGTGAGGCCGACGGCGGCGACCGCACCCCAGGCGATGGCGAACGCGACGAGGCGCTTGGGCTCGGGCTCCCAACGGTCGATCATGCGCACTCCGAGGAAGACGATCGTGAGCGGGATCACAGCCAGGACGAGCCCGATCACCGAGGCGGTCGGGCCGAGGGCCCAGCCGAAGTAGCCGATGAGTGCGAGCAGCAGGAAGCCGAGGAAGCCGAAGAGCCACAGCGAGATCGTGCGGCCCTTCTTGTTCGGCACCGGGAGAGCCGGCAGCGACTCCGCGGGCGACGGCGCGACCGGCGCCGGCGGTGTGTAGGGCGTGGGTTGCGCGAGAGCCGACGCATAGCCCGGCTGCTGTCCGTAGGACGGCGGCAGGTAGGGCGATTGCGCGTACTGCGCGGCGGAGTACGCCGAGGGCTGTGGTGGTGTCCCCGCCGGGGGCGTGTATCGGGCGGGCTGCTGGGGGTCGGACGGTCCTCCGGAGGTCATGGTCAAAGCTTATGGGGCACAAGCTTGCGCGCCGGGCTCTGGGGGCTTCCTCCACCCGACCGGCCGCAGGCACCCGGTAGCGTAGAACCATGCGGTTCGCTCACCTGCGCCGTCCAGACTCCTCCCGTGCGGTTCTCGCCGTGGTGGAGGGCTCGGACGCCATCCTCGTCTCCGATCTCCTGTCCGACGCGCCTGCCACCCTGCAGCAGCTGATCGAGCGAGGGGACGCCGGACTCGACGAGCTCCGCGCCGCCCTCCGCGACGGCACGGCCCCGCGCCACCCGCTGACCGACTGGGGTTTCGCCTCCGCGGTCATCGCGCCGCCGGCGGTGCTCGCCGTCGGGCTCAACTATGCCGCCCACTCCAGCGAGCTCGGCCTCAAGACCGACGCCGCGCCGACCGTGTTCACCCTGTGGCCCAACTCGCTCACCGGTCACGATCAGACCACCTCCTGGCCGCGGAGCCTCAGCGAGGCCGTCGACTACGAGGCCGAGCTGGGCGTGCTCATCGGCACCCCCGCGAAGGACGTCCCGGAGGCGGACGCCCTCGCGCACGTCTGGGGTTACACCGTGGTCAACGACATCACCGCCCGGAACATCCAGTTCTCCGAGGCGCAGTGGTCCCGTTGCAAGTCGTTCGACGGCTTCACCCCCACCGGCCCGTTCGCGGTGACCGCCGACGAGATCGCCGACCCGCAGGACCTCCACATCTGGACCGTCGTCGACGGGCACACCGTGCAGGACGCCAGCACCGACCAGATGGTGCGTTCGGTGGCGAAGCTCATCGCGCACCTCTCCCAGTCGCTCACGCTGCTGCCCGGCACCCTGATCTCGACGGGCAGCCCCGGCGGCGCCGGCTACTCCCGCGACCCGCAGATCTTCCTCCGCGACCGCTCGACCGTCACGGTCGGCATCGACGGGATCGGCGAGCTCACGACGCACTGCCGCATCCTCGACTGACACCAGGACGCGACGAAGGGGACGGGAGCTCGAGCTCCCGTCCCCTTCCCGTATCCGGTGGACGCTCAGATCTGGATGAGGTCGTCCGGGGTGACGATCGGGATGGCCGCGGTGACCGCCTCCAGGCCCGACAGGCGGGCAGGAGAGAGCTGCTTGGTCACCTCGTCGCGGGACATGAGCCCGGCCTCGACCACCAGGTCGGCGACGTTGCGGTTGGTCAGCAGAGCCGTCTTGGCCAGAGCCGCGGCCGCCGCGTAGCCGATGAAGGGCGTGAGCGCCGTGATGACGCCGACCGACGCGCCGACCATCGCGCCCAGACGGTCGCGGTTGGCGGTGATGCCCTCGACGCAGTTCACGCGCAGCGTCCACATCGCCTGACGCATCCAGGTGATCGACTGGAAGATCGAATGCGCGATGACGGGCTCGAAGGCGTTGAGCTGGAGCTGCCCGCCCTCGACGGCCATGGTCACCGTCATGTCGGCGCCGACGACCGCGAAGGCCACCTGGTTCACGACCTCCGGGATCACCGGGTTGACCTTCCCGGGCATGATGCTGGAACCGGCCTGCCGTGCGGGCAGGTTGATCTCGCCGAGGCCCGCCTGCGGACCGGACGACAGCAGCCGCAGGTCGTTGCAGATCTTCGAGAGCTTGATGGCGTTGCGCTTGAGCGACGACGAGAACGACATGAAGGCGCCCGTGTCGCTCGTGGACTCGACGAGGTCGGTGGCCGTCTCGAGGTCGAGCCCCGTGATCTCGCGCAGGTGCTTCAGCACGGCCGGCGCGTAGTCGGGGTGGGTGGTGATGCCGGTGCCGATCGCGGTCGCGCCCATGTTGATCTCGAACATGAGCGAGGCGTTCTCGGTGAGGCGGCTGTGATCCTCGCCCAGGGTCGTGGCGAAGCCATGGAACTCCTGGCCGAGCGTCATGGGCACCGCGTCCTGGAGCTGGGTCCGGCCGACCTTGAGGATGTCGTGGAACTCCCCCGCCTTGCCGAGGAACGCCACGCGCAGGGCGTCCAGTTCGTCGAGAAGCGAACGCAGCGTCAGCGACAGGCCGATCTTGACCGCCGTCGGGTAGACGTCGTTGGTCGACTGGCTGCGGTTCGTGTGGTCGATCGGAGAGAGGAAGGCGTAGTCACCCTTCTCGCGTCCGGCCATCTCAAGCGCGATGTTGGTGATGACCTCGTTCGCGTTCATGTTCGTCGAGGTGCCGGCACCACCCTGGATGACGCCGACGGTGAACTGATCGTGGAACTCGCCGTCGATGACGCGCTGCGCCGCGCGGTCGATGAGGTCGGCGCGCTCGGCGTCGAGGACCCCGATCTCCTTGTTGGCCCTCGCGCTGGCCTGC
Source organism: Microbacterium meiriae (assembly GCF_032364335.1). Lineage (NCBI taxonomy): Bacteria > Bacillati > Actinomycetota > Actinomycetes > Micrococcales > Microbacteriaceae > Microbacterium > Microbacterium meiriae. Next base: position 1,511,546 of record NZ_CP133984.1, on the reverse strand, counting down.
TTCACCATCGCGAGCGCGATCACCAGTTCGGGGTACACCGAGATGGGGCGCTTCGTGATCGGGAAGTTCGCGTCGGCGCGGGCGGTATGGATCCCCCAGTACGCCTCGGCGGGAATCTCCATGCTCCCCAGCGAATCGGTCTCGGTACGGGTATTGGCGGGCGCGGCAGAAGCCATGTCACATCCTCGTGGGTCGTGGCGAACGGAAAGGTCGGGGGATGCGTCCAGTCTACGCCGGTCCCTGCGGGGGTTTTCTGGAGAACGCCTCCAGGCGCCCTTCCGGCGTCAGCGCCGCCATGCGGGCGACCCACTCCTCGGAGAAGTAGTCGCCGGTCGGCGCATCGACCACCGGGACGACGGTGTGCGTGATGGTCTCCGGCCGCACGTGCACGAGCTGGAACGCCTGGGCGGCGTCCATGCCGTTCACCTCAGACGCGGGGCGCGCGACGTTCATCGTGTAGCAGGTGGCGGACGCCACGCTCACCGGGACGCCGGCGAACAGCCCGTGCGAGGAGTAGTGCAGGTGACCGGCGAGGATGCCGCGGACGTCGGTGCCCCGGATGACGGCGGCCAGCTCGTCCTGATGCCGCAGCTCGAGGATGTCGAACAGCGGCAGATGGCTGGGCAGCGGCGGGTGGTGCATCGCCAGGAGCGTGCCGTGCGGCGCCGGCTCGGCGAGGACCTCGGCGAGCCACGCGAGCTGCGCCGGGTCGAGGTCGCCGTGATGCCACCCGGGAACGCTCGTGTCGAGGGCCACCAGACGCAGCCCGTCGAGATCCCACACCCCGGTGACCGGCTCTTCCGTGGGCTCGGCATCGAGGAGGACCTCGCGCAGCACCGGGCGCTCGTCATGGTTGCCCGCGACCCAGACCACGGGAGCGCCGAGTTCGGCGGCGACCGGCTCGATCGCCGCACGCAGCCGGCGGTACGCATCCGGCTCGCCGAGGTCTGCGAGGTCCCCGGTGATCACGATGGCGGCGGGAGCGGGATGCACGGCGCGGATCGCCTCGAGCGTCCGCGCGAACGTGCGCTCGACGTCGTACCGTCCCCCCAGCGCCGCACCTCCGGCGAGGAAGTGCGGATCGCTCACATGGATCAGGACGTGGGAGGCGGGGGCGTACCGACCGAAGACCGGTGGTGTTCCCTTCGCTGCGGACATGTCCTCAGCCTACGGCCGGTCACCGACGCACCCGGCGCACCGCGGACTCAGTGGCCGATCACGATCAGGAGGATGCCGGCGATGACCGCGGCGGCGCAGAGCACGAAGCAGCCGTAGGCGCCCACGAGCGCGAGGGTCTTCTGTCCTTCGGTGAGCGGACTCTTCTTCGCTGCCTTCGCCGCCTGCTTGGCGGCCCGCTTGAGCTCCTTCTCCGAAATCACCGTGATGGCGTCGGTGAACTCCGCGGGGCTCACGACGGGCGCCCGCCCGCTGCGCACGAGCAGACGCAGGCCCAGGGCGTAGAAGGTGACGATGGCGGCGGCGCCGATGAGCGCAGCGGCGAACACCTGCAGGAAGGCGATCCAGTCGATCGTGACGTTCATGCCGAGTCCCCGTTCTGCGACGCGTCGGACGACGAGGCGCTGCCGGTCTTCGCGGCCTTCGCGTCCGCCTTGGCTTTGGCCTTCTTCTTCGCCTTGTCCTTCGCCTCGGCCTTCGCCTTCTCCTTGGCCTCGGCACGGGCCTTCGCCTCCGCCTTCGCCTGGGCGATGCGCTGCTGGCGACGCGTGGGCGGCGGGGTGTCGGGAACCTCGACGGCGAGGTGGGATTCGGCGACGTCGCTCATGGCGTTGGCCGGCGTGACGGCGTTGCGCCGAGAGCGCATGTACAGCCCGAGGATGATCGCCACCGCGAGGATGGCGTCGATGGCGACGCCCCACGGGCCGAGCCACACGACGAGCAGTGCCGCCAGGGCGCCGACGCCTCCGGCCGCGGGCAGGGTCAGCAGCCAGCCGACGCCGATGCGACCTGCCGTCCGCCAGCGGACCGTGGACCCGCGGCGACCGAGGCCCGATCCGATAACCGATCCCGAGGCCACCTGGGTGGTGGAGAGGGCGAAGCCGAGGGCGCTGGAGGCGAGGATCGTCGCGGCCGTCGAGCTCTCCGCCGCGAAGCCCTGAGCCGGCTTGACGTCGGTCAGGCCCTTGCCCAGCGTGCGGATGATGCGCCAGCCGCCGAGGTACGTGCCGAGGGCGATCGTGAACGCACAGGCGATGATGACCCAGAGCTCGGGCTCGTGGTGCGCACCGGACTGCCAGCCGACGGTGATCATGGCGAGCGTGATGACGCCCATCGTCTTCTGTGCGTCATTCGTGCCGTGTGCGAGGGCGACGAGGGAGGACGTGAAGATCTGACCCCAGCGGAATCCGTCCCGTCCGTCCGGCTTGCCGTCGTAGCGACGAGTGACCGAGTAGGCGATCTTCGTCGCGACGTACGCGATGATGCCGGCCGTGATGGGGGCGATGAGGGCGGGGAGGACGATCTTCGACAGCACGGCGCCGAAGTCGATGCCGCCGAGACCGGCGCCGACGAGCGTCGCGCCGATCAGTCCGCCGAAGAGCGCGTGGGACGAGCTCGACGGCAGGCCGAGCAGCCACGTCAGCATGTTCCAGGTGATGGCGCCGATGAGCCCGGCGAAGATCAACGAGAGGAACAGCTCCGCTCCCGCGGCGATGATCGCATCCTCCTGGATGATGCCGCCGGAGATGGTCTTGGACACCTCGGTCGACAGGAAGGCGCCGACGAGGTTGAGGAGAGCGGCCAGGAGGACCGCTGTCTTGGGCTTGAGCGCTCCGGTCGCGATGGGCGTGGCCATCGCGTTCGCGGTGTCGTGAAACCCGTTCGTGAAATCGAAGAAGAGTGCCAGCGCGATGACGAGCACGACGATGAGGGCTGCGGTTTCCACCGTTCGCTTTCGGTCTTGAGGAAGAGGGAGATGTCGACGGGATCGACGTGACGAACGAAGAGTTCACCGTGGGTTTGACTTCCGTTTACCGGCCCCGGTAAATCCTGCCACCGTCCCCCGTGCCGGTCAACTCGACCTGGGATAGCGTGGGACGGTGACTGACGCCCCGATCGCCGCCCGCCGTTCCACCCTCCGCACGCATCACGGCGACACGGTCGACGACCCGTACGAGTGGCTGCGCGCCAAGGACTCCCCCGAGGTCATCGCACACCTGGAGGCGGAGAACGCGCACACCGAGGCCGAGACTGCGCACCTCGCCGCGCTCCGCGAGACGCTGTTCCAGGAGATCAAGGGACGGGTTCAGGAGACCGACCTCTCGGTGCCGACACGGCGTGGAGACTGGTGGTACTACAGCCGCACCGAGGAAGGCGCGCAGTACGGCATCCACTGTCGCGCCGCCGCCGTCGAAGGCGATTGGACGCCGCCGAATCTCGAGCCGGGGGTGCCCGTGCCCGGCGAGGTGGTGCTGCTGGACGGCAACGTCGAGGCCGAAGGGCACGAGTTCTTCTCCCTCGGCGCGTTCGACACCTCCGACGACGCGACGAAGCTGCTGTGGTCGACGGACTTCGAGGGCGACGAGCTCTACACGGTCCGCGTCCGCGATCTGGAGACGGGCCTCACCCTGGACGATGAGATCCCGAACACCGGAGGCGCGTTCTTCACCCCGGACGGCACCGGCATCCTCTACACGACGCGCGACGATGCGTGGCGCCCCGACACTCTGTGGCTGCACCGGCTGGGGACTCCGGTGTCGGACGACATCAAACTCTTCCACGAACCCGACGAGAAGTTCTGGCTCGGCGCCGGGATCACGCGGAGCCGGCGCTACCTCGTGATCGGTGTGGGCTCCAGCATCACGAGCGAGGAGTACCTCGTCGACCTCGCCGGCGACATCACCGCGGAGCCGCGCACGGTGTGGCCGCGGCGCGAAGGCGTGGAGTACTCGCTCGAGCACGCGGTGGTGGACGGTGAGGACCGGCTCCTCATCCTGCACAACGACGACGCCCTGGACTTCGAACTCGTCTCCGTAGCGGCGGACGACCCGCAGGGCGAGCGCCGCGTCGTCGTCGCCCATCAGCCAGGACGGCGACTGCTCGGAGTGGACGCCTTCCGCGACTTCGCCACGGTGGAGTATCGCAGCGAGGGCCTCGAGCGCGTGGGCCTCCTGGACTACGCGACCGACACGGTGGAGGAGCTGCGGTTCGACGAGCCCCTCTACTCCGCGGGGGTCAGCGGCAACCCGGAATGGCACTCCCCCTTCCTGCGACTCGGGTACACGTCGTTCGTCACGCCGGGCACGGTGTACGAGCTCGACCTCGCGACGCGGGAACTCGTGTTGCGCAAGCAGGTGACGGTGCTCGGCGGCTACGACCCCGCCGACTACGGACAGCGTCGGGAGTGGGCCACCGCGGAGGACGGCACCCGCGTGCCGATCTCCCTCGTGTGGAAGCGCTCCTTCGGCGAGCCCGGTGCGACCACGCGTCCCGTCCACCTCTACGGCTACGGCTCGTACGAGCACTCCATCGACCCGGGCTTCTCGGTCGCACGGCTCTCGGAGCTGGACCGCGGTGTCGTCTTCGCCGTGGCGCATGTGCGCGGAGGCGGCGAGATGGGTCGGCAGTGGTACGAAGAGGGCAAGCTCCTGCACAAGCGGAACACCTTCACGGACTTCGTCGCCTGCGCCCGGCACCTCGTCGACGAGGGGACGACCACCCCGGCCCAGCTCGTCGCGGAGGGCGGCAGTGCCGGGGGTCTGCTGATGGGCGCGGTCGCCAACCTCGCCCCGGAGCTCTTCGCCGGCATCCTCGCGGGTGTGCCGTTCGTCGACGCGCTAACGACGATCCTCGACCCGTCGCTCCCCCTCACCGTGATCGAGTGGGACGAATGGGGCGACCCGCTGCACGACCCCGAGGTCTACGCGTACATGAAGTCGTACACGCCGTACGAGAACGTGCGCGACGGCGTGGAGTATCCGCGGATCCTCGCGGTGACCTCGCTGAACGACACCCGGGTGCTCTACGTGGAGCCGGCGAAGTGGGTCGCCCGACTGCGGGAGGCCGGCGCGAAGGACGTGCTGCTGAAGTGCGAGATGGTCGCGGGGCACGGGGGCGTGAGCGGACGGTACAACTCCTGGCGCGAGCGGGCGTTCGAGCTCGCCTGGCTCCTCGACACCCTCCACCTCGCCTGACCCGCGACATCAGGCACTCGCGCGGCATCAGGCGCCTGCGCGCTGACCTGGCCTGAACTCGCGCGCGCGCCTGTGCTCACGGGGCGCGACGCCGGCACAGGCTCCCGCGGGGCGTCAGGCACGCGCGGGGCGTCAGGCGCCCATGCCTGTCCTGGCCTGAAGTCGCGTGATGGCCTGTGCTCACGACCGAGCACTGCTCCTGCACAGGCCGAGAGTTCCGGGACGCGCCTCCCCATCCGCGGTGGCGTGGTGAAGCGCGGCAGCGGGAACCCGCAGGGTGGAGGAGTGACACGCACACGGGTGGAGAGCTGGGTCCGGGAGCAGGGAGGATCCGCGCATTCGTCGCGCGTGCGCGAGGCGGGCTTCACCGAGTACCAGATGCGTCGGGCGGTGCGGGAAGGGACGCTCAAGCGCGTGCGCCGGTCGTGGCTGCTCGTCCCTGAGGTCGATCCACGGCGCAGGGCCGCAGCATCCGTGGGCGGAAGGGTCACCTGCGTGAGCGCGGCGGCCCTCGCCGGATGGTGGGATGTCGGGGCCGCGGAGGTGCACGTCGCCCTCCCCCGCACCGCCTCTCGATTCGATCGCGTCGGCGTCCAGGTGCACTGCGCACAGGGGCCCGTTCCGGTGCATCCGCGGGCGGCGGTCGATCCTGTCCTAGGCGTCCTGTTCCAGGTCGCGCGATGCCGGCCGTTGATCGAGGCCCGCGCGATCTGGGAGTCCGCCGTCCGCCACGGGGCCGTGGAACTGGACACCCTCGCACGCGTCCGGTGGCGGTGCGATGCCGCGAACCGCCTCGCTCGAACCGTCCGCGGCCGGTCGGACTCCGGTCCCGAGACGGTCTTCGTCGAACGGATGCGCGCGGTCGGCATCGACGTGCGACAGCAGGTGTGGGTCGACGGCCATCCGCTCGACGGTGTCATCGGCGAACGGCTCGCCATCCAGATCGACGGCTTCCGCCACCACAGCGCCGCGGGCGACCGGCGACGCGACCTCGCTGCCGACGCAAGGCTCGCACTCCGCGGCTACACGGTCCTCCGCTTCGACTATCACCAGGTCATGGTCGACGACCGTCATGTCGAGGACACCGTCCTGGCCGCGCTCGCGCAGGGGCTCCATCGCGCAGACCATCGAGCGACGGGTCGCGGATAGCGGACCGAACACAAGCACAGGCCCTCACGCGAGTTCAGGCAAGAAAGACAGCAAGACGCCTGAAGCCACGCGAGAGCCTGAAGCCGGGCGGAGGTCAGCCGAAGAGGGCGGCGGCCTCGTCGTAGCGGTAGCGCGGCACCGTGTTCAGCTCGCCGAGAGCATCGGCGAACGGGACGCGGACGATGTCGGTGCCCTGCATCGCGACCATCTGCCCCCAGGCGCCGTCAACGATGGCGTCTGCGGCGTGCAGGCCGAGGCGGGTCGCGAGGACGCGGTCGAACGCCGACGGCGAGCCGCCGCGCTGGATGTGGCCGAGGATCGTGGCGCGGGTCTCGATGCCCGTGATCCGCTCGATCTCGGGGGCGAGCAGGTCGCCGATGCCGCCCAGCCGCGGTCGGTTGAACGCGTCCAGGCCCTTGTCGCTGTAGGCCTCGTCCATGCCGGCGAGCTTGAAGCCCTCGGAGACGACGACGAGCGGTGCGCGACCGCGATCGTGGGCGCTCGTGACGAGAGCGGTGATCTCGTCCAGCGACATCGGCACCTCGGGGATGCAGATGACGTGGGCCCCGGCGGCCATCCCGGCATGCAGCGCGATCCAGCCGACGTGACGACCCATGACCTCGGCGACCATGCAGCGCTGGTGGGAGTCACCCGTGGTGCGGAGCCGGTCCATGGCGTCCGTGGCGATGTTCACGGCGGTGTCGAAGCCGAAGGAGTAATCCGTGGCCCGGAGGTCGTTGTCGATCGTCTTCGGAACGCCGAGCACCTTGATGCCGTCCTTGGCGAGACGGTCCGCCGCCGCGAGGGTGCCTTCGCCGCCGATCGCGACGATGCCGTCGATCTTGTGGCCGTAGAGCGTCTTCGCGATGTTCTCCGCACCGCCGCGCTCCCCCTCGTACGGGTTGGTGCGGCTGGTGCCGAGGATAGTGCCACCCACCTTGGACAGGCCCTTCACCTCGTGTCGGGTCAGGGGCATGAAGTCGCCCTCGACGACGCCGCGCCATCCGTCGCGGATGCCGACGAACTCGAGGTCGTAGGTCGTGGTGCCCTTGAGCACGATGCCGCGGATGACCGCGTTGAGTCCGGGGCAGTCGCCGCCGCTCGTCAGGATGCCGATTTTCATGCTGCTGCCTTCGGAGGTCGAGGGATGGGGGTGAGGCGACAGTGCCTGCGATCGACACTAGCGCGCCGCCCCCTCGCGTGGCCATTCGAGCGCGTCGAAAACCCGCGATCTTGACGGCCGCAGCGACCGATGCCGACGAAGTTCGCGTCGCGACAGGAACTTCCGCCTGCAGCAGCGTTAAGAACTCTTGTTCTTGACGCTCGCTCAGCGGCCGCCGAGAGCCTCGCGCAGAAGATGCATCAGCGCGGCCAGCTGCACCGACTCGCTGGCGGTCTCCTCCGTCGCCTCGCCGTCCAGCGCGCGGGCCGCGAGCCCCTGCTTCTGGTCGATGAGCTCCGCGATCTTCGTGTCGATCGTGTGGGCGGCGATGATCCGCCACGCCGTGACGGGCTCGTCCTGTCCGATGCGGTGCACGCGGTCGATGGCCTGCGTCTGCTCGGCCGCGGTCCACGACAGCTCCGCGAGCACGACGTTCGACGCCGCCTGCAGGTTGAGGCCGACGCCGGCCGCCGTGAGCGAGCACACCGCGATGCCGACCTCGGGGTCGCCGTTGAAGTCGTCGATGGCCTGCTGCCGTGCTGTGTTCGTCTGGTCACCGCGGATGGACACCGCGCGGATGCCGGCCGAAGCGAAGTGCGCCTCCGCCTGGTCCATGACGTCGATGTGCTTCGCGAAGAACACGACCTTGCCGACCGAACGCTGCAGCTGCGCGGCGTAGTCCGCGGCCAGAAGCGCCTTCGCCTGACCGATGCGGCGCACCATGGTGAAGACGTTGTCTCCCCCGGTGCCGGCCGCCTTCGACTCCTCGAGCTCGTTCTGCGCGACGAGACGGACGATGTCGTCGTCGATCTCGCCCGGGGCGAGGCCGCGGTCGCCGCGTGCCTCGATGATGCGACGGTAACGGGCGGCCAGCCGCTCCCCCAGCTCGCGCTCGGCCTGGCGGATACTGCGGCCGAACTCGTCGTCGAGCTGCACGGGCAGATCGGCGATCAGCTTGTCGGGCAGATCGGCGGCGACGTCCTTCTTCTTCCGTCGCACGATGCCCATCGAGATCACCGCGTCGCGGGCCTCCGGGTAGAAGGCCTTGTCGGCAGGCGTCAGTCCCGTCGCGTCGAGCTTCTCCATGAGCTCCGGTCCGGGCTTCTCGCCGTTCGTCCAGCCGAGGAAACGCCAGATGGCGTCGAAGTCCTCGACGTCGTTGATGAGCGGGGTACCGGTGAGCGCGAGCATGAGCGGATCATGCCCCGGCGTGCGCTCGCGCACTTGCGCGGCGAGCGAGAGCACGTTCTGCGAGCGCTGCGACGAGAGGTTCTTGATGAAGTGCGCCTCATCGACGACCATGCCGCGCAGGCCGATCGACGCCAGCCACGACATGTGACGGTCGAGGATCTCGTAGTTCACGATGAACACGTCGGCGAAGGCGTCGATGTCATCGCCGTCGCCCTGGATGACCGTGGCACGACGCTGCGGCGTCCACCGCTCGACCTCGCGCGCCCAGTTCATCTTCACGACGTTGGGCACGACGACCAGCAGCGGATAGGCGCCGGCGACGGAGGCCGCGAGCACCGACTGCGCCGTCTTGCCGAGGCCCGGCTCGTCGGCGAGCAGGAAGCTGCGGTGCCCGGCGCGGACGGCCTCGAGGAAGCGCGACTGGTGCACCATGATCTCGCGGCCCTTGGGCGAGAGGTGATCGAACTCGGGGGCCGGGGGAAGCTCCATCGACGCCGCGGCACCGCCCGCACCCGTCTCGAATGCCTTGTACAGCGGCCCCATGAGCTCCCAGCCGTCGAGACGGCGGCGCGGCGTGCTGGCCGGACGCGGCGTCAGGTCGGGCGCCAGGAACGGGTTGGCGAGCTGGCGGGCCTCGACCGACGGCGGGGTGACCTGACGCTCCGCGATGGCCGCCGGCACCACCGACACCTGTACGGGCGCGGGGTCGGCGATGATGAGCTCCTCCGGGGGAAGCTCGGCGCCGGACTCGAGCAGCCAGTCGCGACGCATCCGCTTGGCGACCGGCGAGGTGGCCTGGTCGGCCTCGAGCAGCTGGATGAGCGAGGTGTCCCGAGCGGCCGTCTTCGCGAGGATCGTCGCGACACCGTCGAGCCGCTTGAGCAGCTCCGCGCGGGCCGCATCGGTGATCTCGGTGTCGGCCTTGACCCTGGCGCGCTCCTCGCGCACCAGGAACGCGATCACCTGGAACTTCGTGCGGTTCGTGGGGCCCAGCTTGCCGCGCTGGGACTTCGCCTCGATCTCGCGCACCTTGCGCGCGAGGATCGGGATGAGGGGTGCCTCGTCGTCGCGACGGGACGTCTTCTTGCGCCGCGGGGCGGCGGTTGCCGTGGTCGGCATGCTCCTCCTGAGCCTGAAGGGCTCCGGCTCCCTCAGGGAGCCGTGAGCCGTTCTCGTCGTCCGCGTGTGGCGTGAGCCAGGACCGTGCGGACTGTGGATCGGTGTTCCCGCCGGAGCACGCGATACGTGCGGGACCGGTGGGAGCCTGATGCCATTCTATGCCATCCCGGCCCCCGGCCGCGGAAGCAGGGTGCCGCCGTGTTACACGGGTTCGTCGAGGATGGCCGCGGCCTGCGCGACGTCGGCGGCCATCTGCGTCATCAGCTTCTCGATGCCCTCGAACGCGACCATGCCGCGCAGCCGCTCGACGAACTCGACCGTCACGTCATGACCGTAGAGGTCGAGACCGGTCTCCCCCAGCACATGGGCCTCGACCTGACGCACGAGCACGTCGTCGAAGGTGGGGTTCGTTCCCACCGAGATCGCCGACGGATGCCGGATCCCCGTGTCGTGGTCGACGAGCCATCCGGCGTAGACGCCGTCGGCGGGCACGAACGCGTCGACGATCGTGGAGAGGTTCGCGGTCGGGAAGCCGAGCTCGCGTCCGCGCTTCAGACCGTGGACCACGACGCCGCGCACGTCGGGATACCGTCCGAGCCCGCGAGTGGCCTCGGCGACATCCCCCGCCATCAACAGCTCGCGGATCCAGCTCGACGAGACCCGTCTGCTGGAACCCGGAAGGTAGACGTCGTCCACGACCTCGACCGTGAAGCCGTAGCGGGGGCCGAGTGCGCGCAGCAGCTCGGGCGTTCCTGCACCCCGGTGCCCGAAGCGGAAGTCGGCACCGACGAGCACGGTGGACACGTGCAGCGCGCCGACGAGGATGTCGACGACGAAGTCCTCGGCGCTGCGGGCGGCGAGCGTCTCGTCGAACGTGAGCACGAGCGTCGCGTCGAGTCCGAGCTCGCTGAGGAGTTCCAGCTTGCGGTCGACGGTCACGACGTTCTCGGGGCACCGGTCCGGACGGATCACGGCGAGCGGGTTGCGGTCGAACGTCACCGCGACGGCACGGCTCCCCGAGGCTGCGGCGGCCTCCTCCAGACGGCGGATGACCGCCCGGTGCCCCTCGTGCACGCCGTCGAACTTCCCGATGGCGACGGCGCTGGGGCCGTAGCCGTCCGGGACCTCGTCCGGATTCCGGAACACGATCACGCGGCGACCTCGACCGGACGCGCGGCCTCGACGGGCCGGTGCGTGCGGAGCCACCAGATCCCGAAGACCGGGAGGACGAGAGGGATGAAGAGGTAGCCGCGCCCGAACAGCGACCACACGGTCTCGTGCTGGAAGAGTTCAGGGAGGACGAGGCTGAGCACGCCGACGACCAGGACACCGGTGAGCTCGAAGACGATCGCGACCCACGCGACGGTGTACCAGCCCCGACGCCGCGCGAAGACGAGCGCGAGCGTCGCCAGGACGTACACGACCGCGGCGAGCGCAGACAGCGTGTAGGCCAGCGGGGCCTCGTCGAATCGACGGACGATCTGCACGAAGCTGCGCCCGGTGGCCGCCAGCGCCATCACGGCGTAGACGATCACCAGGACACGACCGATACCGGTCATCCGGGTGGAGGGGGCGGTGGAGCTCATAGCGCATTCCATCCTAGAGCCGGGTGAGCCGCCCGGCGTCCGCTCCCGGCCCGCGCTCAGGCGACCTGGATCGTCCAGATGACCTGCATGCGCCACAGCATGATCGCGATCGCGAGGGCGGCCACGCCGAGAACGACAGTGCTCCACCGGCTGCGCTCCATGAGGGCCCAGAGCACCGCACCGATCGGGAGCAGAGCCGCCGAGACGAGATACACCCAGAACTCCAGCAGGTCCCCGGTCGGCGGATTCCCCGCGAGGGGCGCGACGATGGCGACCACGACCTGCACGAGCAGCAGCAGCTCGACGAGCGCGAGTGCGCCCACCGAGAAGTCGCTGGGGCGCCGACCGGCGAACCCGGCACCGAGGCAGAAGAGCCCGGCGGCGACGGCGACGACGATCTCCACGATCGTGAACCACAGGATCATCGGGAGACCTCCGGCATGTTCATGGCGCTCTTCACATCGGCGCCGCGCTTCTCGACGATCCCCACCAGCGCGCCGTCGTCCTCGATGGCCGCGGCGAGCGGACCGTCCAGGCGCACCGCCTGCCCCGCCAGACGCTTGCCGTGGCGCAGATCGCGGGCCTCGTCCGCCGTGACGGGGAGGACGGGGAGGACGCGAGCGGCGGCCTGGCCGGGGGTGAGCACGGGAGCGGTGTCGAGCGCGTCGATCGACACCGCGTCGCGCACGTCGAACGGGCCGACGCGGGTGCGGCGGAGCGCCGTCAGGTGACCGCCGACGCCGAGGGCAGCGCCCAGGTCGCGGGCGAGCGAGCGGATGTAGGTGCCGGACGAGCAGTCCACCACGACATCGAGGTCGAGGGCGTGGTCGTCGCGGCGACGGGCGAGGACATCGAACCGGGAGACGACGACCTCCCGCGGCTCGAGGACGACCTCCTCCCCCGCACGGACCCGGTCGTACGCGCGACGACCGTCGACCTTGATCGCCGACACCGCGCTCGGGACCTGGGAGATCGCGCCCGTCAGCGCGGCCACCCCGGCATCGATCGCCGCGTCCTCGACAGCGACGAGGGCGGCGGGGTCCGCAGTGTGGAGGATCTCGCCCTCCGCGTCATCCGTGGAGGTGACGGCACCGAGCCGGATGGTCGCCTCGTAGGTCTTGTCGGCGCCCACGATGTACGTGAGGAGGCGGGTCGCGCCCTCGATGCCGATGACGAGCAGCCCCGTGGCCATCGGGTCGAGAGTCCCGGCGTGGCCGACCTTGCGGGTCCCGAAGGCCCGGCGGGTGCGGGCGACCACGTCGTGACTGGTCAGCCCGCCGGGCTTGTCGACGAGGAGGATACCGGGGGTCGCCATCCCTCCAGCCTACCGAGGCCGAGAGCGGCGACCGCTCGCCTAGGCTGGAGGGATGGCCGCGCCCGCACCGTCCCCTGCGACGTTGACGCCCCTGCTCGGCTGGTACGCCGAGGCGGCGCGCGACCTCCCGTGGCGCCGGCCGGACTTCCATGCCACGTTCGGCGCCTGGGGCGTCCTGGTGAGTGAGTTCATGCTGCAGCAGACGCCCGTGACCCGGGTGATCCCGCATCTCGACGCGTGGCTGACACGGTGGCCCACGCCCCGCGCGATGGCGACAGCGTCCACGGCGGACGTCGTGCACCAGTGGGCGAACCTCGGCTATCCGCGGCGGGCCCTGTGGCTGCACCGGGCCGCCATCGAGGTGGTCGAACGGCACGGAGGCGTCGTGCCGCGCGACGTCGACGCCCTCCTCGCCCTCTCCGGCATCGGCGACTACACCGCCCGTGCCGTGGCCGTCTTCGCGTACGGCGACCGACATCCCGTCGTCGACACCAATACACGGCGCGTCCTGGCACGAGCCGTCGATGGACGGGCACAACCGGGGCCACCATCCCGCCGCGACCTCGCTCTCATGTCCTCCCTGCTTCCCGAGGGGGTGACTGAGGCGAGCGTCCTCAACGCCGCGGCGATGGAACTCGGCGCGACGATCTGCACGTCGCGCGCGCCCCGGTGCGAGCGCTGCCCGCTGGCTGACACCTGCGCGTGGCTCGCAGCCGGCCGACCCGATACCGGAGACGAGCGACGGCGACAGGCCACGTTCGAGGGGTCGGACCGCCAGGCCCGCGGCGCCGTGCTCCGGCTCCTGCGCGATGCGGCCCCCGAGCCGGTTCCGCTCACGGCGGTCCTCCCGGCATGGCCCGACCTGCATCAGCGGGATCGGGCGATCGATTCCCTGATCGCAGACGGACTCGCGGAAGCGGACGGGGAGGGACTCTCGCTGCCGCGGTGAGCGCTGCTCAGAGGTACTGCTCGGTCCGGTGCGCCAACACGGTCAGCTCGACACGATTGCGCACGTGCAGCTTCGCGAACACGCGTCCGAGATGCACCTCGACCGTCCGGATCGACACCGACAGGCGCTCCGCGATCGCGCGGTTCCCCGTCCCTTCGACGGCGAGCATCGCGACCTCCAGCTCCCGCGACGTCAGCCGCTGCGCCCAGGCGCTCCGGCACACGGGGAGATGCGCGCCGCCCGTGACATGCGGGTCGGTCTCCAGCCGCTGCAGACGCCGGCGGACGGCACGCCCCCACGCGCTCGCCCCGGCGGCCTCGAACAGTATCTCGGCCTGCGCGAGGTGACTGCGGGCCTCGATCGGATCCCCGTGCAGCCCGGACCTGACCCCCAACAGCGTCTCGACACGGCCGCGGGCGAAGGGCGACCGAAGCCGTCGTGCCGCCTCTCGCAGGGTCTCCTGCTCCGTGCGCCAGGCACCGTCGCCGGACGCCGCGACGGCGTGACGCAGGGCGTCGGCGAACTCCGTCTCCGGTGGGCGCACCGCCGGTGACGCCCGTCCGGCCTCGGGGACGAGCACGACCTCCTCCACCCCCGGCACCGCGAAGCGCGCCTGCGGCTCCCCGCGATCCCGCCACAGCCCGATCGCACCGGCGGCCGCCTCGAAGGAGCCGTTCAGGAACGCCTCGACAGCGCGGTCCACCAGTACGTCCATGTCTGCGGCCGGAGGGAGCACGGCGGTGAGAGCCCTGGCGATCGGGCTGAAAGCGCCGAGGACCGCGAGATCGAGCCGCCGCGCCAGCACCACGCCGAGTCCCGCGAACGGGATCGCGACGGGGAGCTCGACCGCTGCCCGCCGCAGCAGCAGCCTGGCGCGACCGATGTCTCCCCGCCAGACCAGAAGCAGCACCTCGGTGACGATCCGGTAGGCCCGGCCCAGTGGGCTGTGCTCGAAACCGGGGATCATCGGATCGCGCTCCCCCACCCCGGGGAGATCCGCGGTCTGCAGCAGCCGCAGGCCCTCGTCGATGTCGCCGCCGCACGCGGCGAACAGCGCCCCCGACACGGCGCCCAGCAGCCCGCCGGCTCCTGGCACGTCACCCGTGACGACCTCCCCGGCGAGGAGGCCGCACAGCGACTCGACCGCGTCCCGCAGGACGCCGTCCCCGCCGACGCGCGAGGCACCGTCACGGACATCGGCGAGCCAGCGGCGCCCCGCCCTGCGGTCACCGCGCTCCGCGCACAGGATCGCCAGGAGCGCCGCGGACCGCGCCCAGGAGTCGCCGTCCGCCGTACGCAGCGGAGCGAGCCGCTGCGGATCGACGGCCGGCACCGCTCCGTACCGGAACGTGCGGGCGACGAGGAACGGTCCGAGCGCTCGCCCCCGACGGTGCTCGGCGGCACCGCAGACGAGGCTTCCCAACCATTCTTCGGCATCCGCCGCATGACCGCATGCGAGCGCCGCGCACCCGGCGAGCACTCGCGCTTCCTCGCCGATGTCGCCGGCCGCGTGCTTCGCGGCCTCGGCGGCGAGCAGCAGCACGCGTTCCGTGCGTCCCTCTGCGGCCGCGGCGCGGGCACCCGCCGTCAACGCCGCCGCGGACAGACGATCGCGGGCGGCGCCTCCACGGGCGCGATGCCAGGCCGCAGCCACCCGATCTCGCCGCCGGACGGCGACCGCGGCGAGGCGCGCGTGAGTATGCGCGACCTCAGCCGCCGACGCGGTCGCGTGCACTCGCGTCTCCATCCGGGGATCGGCGAACCGGACGCGTCCCGCGTGGATCACCAGGTAAGGCGAGGCGCCGCTCGCCCGCACCTCCTCCACGCCGCGCCCGTCCACCGCGAGGACCGGATAGAGGTCATCCTCGAACGCCAACGCCACGGTGAGCAGCAGCAGCCGGTCCGGGGTCGACAGCATGCCGAGAGGGACGGCATCGGCGGCGGACGGCAGCGGCCACGGCAGCCGGCCGAGACCTCGCCGCTGCTCCGGTGTGAGGCGGGCCGCCACCGCCATGACGGCAGCCTGATCCTCCGGAAGCGCGGCGACGAGCCGCGCGGCTACGTGCGGGGCACACGCGAGCTCTCGAGCCCGAAGCTCGTCCAGCAGCGCCTCGACGTCGCCGGGCGCGACGGACGACCCCGCAGGCGCGTTCCGAGACTCGATGTCGATCCCCCCAGATCCACCGGTTGTCCCGCCGCGGACCTGAGGGTATCAGACGGGATCAGTCCTCGTCGTCGTCCGCACGGTAGGGGTCGGCCTCACCGGCGTGGGTCGCGGAAGAGGCCAGCTTGGCGACCTCCGCGTCCCGCTCCTGCGCCTCACGGAGCAGGGCGGTGATGTGATCCGCGTTCTCCGGGAGGGCGTCCGGGATGAACTCGAGCGTGGGGACGAGTCGCGTGCTGAGCTGTCGACCGACCTCGCTGCGCAGCATTCCGGTCGCGGACGTGAGCGCGGCACCGCTGGCGAGGCGCTCCTCTTCCGTACCGAGCACCGTGTAGAACACGGAAGCGTGCTGCAGGTCGCCGCTCACGCGGACGTCGGTGATGGTCACGAAGCCGAGACGCGGGTCGCGCAGCCCCTTCTCCAAGCGCTCGGCGAGGATCACGCGGATGCGATCCGCGAGTCGGGCCTGTCGTTCACCAGCCATTGTTCCTTCTCCCACCTCTGTGCATCGCGGTTCCCAGCGAACCGCGGAGGCGGCTGCCCCCTCCCCCGTCATGGGAGGAGGAGGCAGCCGCCGGAGCCGTGCGGATCAGCCGCGCGGCTTCTCCACCATCTCGGTCGTCTCGATCTCGTCGCCGATCTGGATGTCGTTGTACTTGCCGAGGCCGATACCGGCCTCGTAGTCCGTCCGCACCTCGGTGACGTCGTCCTTGAACCGGCGCAGCGACTCGATGGCGAGGCCATCGGCGATGACGACGCCGTCTCGGATGACACGGGCCTTCGCGTTGCGCGTGATCGTCCCGGACCGCACGATGACACCGGCGATGTTGCCGAACTTCGAGGAGCGGAACACCTCGCGGATCTCGGCGACACCCGACTGGACCTCTTCGTACTCCGGCTTGAGCATGCCCTTGAGCGAGCTCTCGATCTCGTCGATCGCGTTGTAGATGACGGAGTAGAAGCGGATGTCCACGCCCTCACGCTGAGCACGCTCGCGCGCCTTCGTGTCGGGGCGGACGTTGAAGCCCACGATGATCGCGTTGTCGATCGTCGCCAGGTTCACGTCGGACTCGGTGATCGCACCGACACCGCGGTGGATGATGCGCAGCTGCACCGAATCGTCGACCTCGATCTTGAGGAGGGACTCCTCCAGCGCCTCGACGGCACCGGAGACGTCACCCTTGATGATGAGGTTGAGCGACTCGACCTTGCCCTCTTCGAGAGCACGGGTGAAGTCCTCGAGCGAGATGCGCTTGCGGGCCTTGGCCAGCTGGGCGTTGCGCTCGACGGCTTCGCGCTTCTCCGCGATCTGACGCGCCATGCGGTCTTCCTCGGTGACGATGAAGACGTCGCCGGCGCGCGGCACGGAGTTCAGACCCTGCACCTGGACCGGTCGGGACGGCGCAGCCGCCTCGACGACCTCGCCGTTCTCGTCGATCATCGCGCGGACACGGCCGTAGGCGGTGCCCGCCACGATCGCATCGCCGACCCGGAGGGTTCCGGACTGGATCAGCACCGTCGCGACCGAACCGCGGCCCTTGTCGAGCTTCGCCTCGATGGCGACACCGCGAGCGGCCTTGTTCGGGTTGGCAGTGAGGTCGAGTCCCGCGTCGGCGGTGAGCAGCACCGCGTCCAGGAGCTCCTGGATGCCGGTGTTGGCACGGGCCGACACGTCGACGAACATGACGTCGCCGCCGTACTCCTCGGCCACCAGACCGTATTCGGTGAGCTGCTGACGCACCTTGGCCGGGTTGGCCTCCGGCTTGTCGACCTTGTTCACCGCGACCACGATCGGCACGTTCGCCGCCTGGGCGTGGTTCAGCGCCTCGACCGTCTGCGGCATGATGCCGTCGTCGGCCGCGACCACGAGGATCGCGAGGTCGGTGACCTGCGCACCACGGGCACGCATGGCGGTGAACGCCTCGTGACCCGGGGTGTCGATGAACGTGATCGCCCGCTCGATGCCGTCGTGCTCGGTCCAGACCTGGTAAGCACCGATGTGCTGGGTGATGCCGCCGGCCTCACCCTCGATGACGTTGGTCTGACGGATCGCGTCGAGGAGGCGCGTCTTACCGTGGTCGACGTGACCCATGACGGTGACGACCGGGGGACGGATCTCTAGGTCGTCCTCGCTCTCCTCCTCCAGCTCCTTCTCGAGGTCGAGACCGAAGCCCTCGAGGAGCTCCTTGTCCTCGTCCTCGGGCGAGACCATCTGGACCTTGTAGCCCAGCTCCTCACCGAGGACCTCGAACGTGGCCTCATCCAGCGACTCGGTGGCCGTGGCCATCTCGCCGAGGTTGAAGAGGATCGTGACGAGGGTGCCCGGCTGCACCGTGTAGCCGGTCAGGGCCTCGATCTTGTCGGCGAAGTCCGCGATGGACGCACCGCGACGCATGCGGATGATCTCCCCGTTGCCGCGGGTGACGTTGACGCCACCGACGACCGGGGCGCTCCGCATCTCGAACTCTTGCCGCTTCGCCCGCCGCGACTTGCGCTGCTTGCTCTTGCCGCCGCCCTTACCGAAGGCACCGGCGGTACCACCACCGGGACCACGGCCACGGCCACCGCCGCCACCCGGACGACCGGCGAAACCGCCACCGGGACGGGGACCCGCACCGGGACCGCCACCGCCGCCGGGGCGACCGGGACCGCCCGTACGCTGCTGGAACGGAGCACCGGGACGACCACCCTGGCCGCCGCGGGGAGCACCGGGACGCGGCGAGCCGGGACGCGGGGCACCCGGGCGCGGAGCACCGGGGCGCGGCGCCTGCGGACGCGGGATGTTGCCGGGGGTCGGCCGCTGGCCCATCCCCTGCGCCGAGGCGAAGGGGTTGTTGCCGGGACGAGGGCCGGCGGGACGCTGGCCCATGCCCTGAGCGGACGAGAACGGGTTGTTGCCGGGACGGGGCGCGCCGGGCTTCGGCGCGTTGCCGTCACCGGAGGACGGCGCGGCCGGGGCCGGAGCCGCGGGCTTCGCGGGCGCCGACGGTGCCGGAGCCTTCTCCGCCTCGGGGGCGGGCGCCGGTGCCGGGGCGGCCGGAGCCGCAGGACCCGGCTTGGGTCCGGGCTTCGGGCCAGGGGTGGGCGCCGAGGACTTCGGTGCCGGCTTCGCGGCGGGCTTCGCCGCAGCGGGCTCGGACCCGGCCTTGAGGGACGGGTCGGCCTCGATCGCGGCGCGCAGCTTGCGCGCCACCGGGGGCTCGACCGTCGAAGACGGGCTCTTCACGAACTCGCCGAGTTCCTTGAGCTTCGCAAGTGCGACCTTGCTGTCGACGCCGAGTTCGGCGGCGATCTCATGTACGCGTGGTTTACCAGCCACAATTCTCCTGTCTGGGTCGGTCTGCCCAGACAGGGCAGACCACTAGTCGCGGACGGGTCTCATTTCGAGCCGTTCACTTTGTTTCCATAGCTGTTCAGCCTTTGTTTCTTGGTGGGTGCTGTTCGAAGGTCCGTGTGTCCAGCTGAGTGGTCACACGCAGTGCTCTTCCGAAAGCTCGACGCCGCAGAGCGGCTTCCATGCACTCGGGTGTCGGATGCACCCACGCGCCGCGCCCCGGCAGGACAGCACGCTCATCGGGGATGAGGGTGTCGTTCTGGGCAACCACCCTGAGCAGAGTGGAGCGGGGAGCACGCGTGCGGCAACCGACGCACGTTCGTACGGGTTCCATCTTACACCTGCGTTCCGTCCGTCCTCGCCGCCACCGGGCGTGGCGTCGAGGACGGACCGGGATCAGTCGAGGACGCTGTCCGGCTGGATGTCGATCTTCGCACCCGTGAGCTTGGCGGCCAGACGCGCGTTCTGACCCTCCTTGCCGATCGCGAGCGACAGCTGGTAGTCGGGCACGAGGGCGCGGACGGCCTTGGTGCTCGCGTCGAGGACGAACGAGCTCGTGACCTTGGCGGGCGACAGCGCGTGCGCCACGAACGTCGGCAGGTCGGCGTCGTAGTCGACGATGTCGATCTTCTCCCCCGCCAGCTCCTCCGTGACGGCTCGCACACGGCGCCCCATCTCACCGATGCACGCCCCCTTGGCGTTGATCGCCGGGTCGTTGGCCTTCACCGCGATCTTGGTGCGGTGGCCCGCCTCACGCGCGAGCGCGACGATCTCGACGAGTCCGGCGGCGATCTCCGGCACCTCGAGGGCGAAGAGCTTGCGGACGAGGCCGGGGTGCGTGCGCGACACGGTGATCTGCGGACCCTTGAGCCCCTTGGCGACGCTGGTGACGTAGACGCGCAGACGGGACCCGTGCGTGTACTCCTCTCCGGGCACCTGCTCCTCGGGCGGGAGGATCGCCTCGACGGAGCCGAGGTCGACGTGGATCATGCGCGGGTTGGGCCCCTGCTGGATCACGCCGGCGACGATGTCGCCCTCCTTGCCCTTGAACTCGCCGAGGACGGCGTCGTCGGCGATGTCCCGGAGGCGCTGGCTGATGACCTGCTTGGCGGCGAACGCGGCGATGCGCCCGAAGTCGTCGGGCGTCGCCTCCTCTTCGCCGATGATCGCACCCTCGTCGTCGCGGACGACCTGGAGGACGGCGACGTGGCCGGTCTTGCGGTCGAGGTGCACGCGGACGCCCTCCGGCGCGGCGCCCTCGGGCGAGACGTGCTTGGAGTACGCGGTCAGGATCGCCTGCTCGATGATCGCGACGAGCTCGTCGAACGGGATCGCCTTCTCCTTCTCGATCCCTCGCAGCAGACTCAGTTCGATGTCCATGACGGCCTCCCTATTCAGCTCTCGTCGCGCCCGAATGCACGCGCGACATCCGTACCACGATACCGTGTGCCGCGCCCCCGGGCCATCCGCGCCCGGGCACAGGCATTCGCGCGGCAGCAGGCGCCCACCGCGGGAACAGCCTGACTCCGCGTGGGAGCCTGTTGCGTCGTGGGATGCGTCGCGGGGTCAGACCTTCGGCGCGGACGGGAGCGCGTTGAGAGCCCCGATCAGGCGGAAGAGATTGCCCACCTGACGCTGATTCAGGTGCAGGGCGAGGCGCGGGAGGTCGAGCCGGTCGTCGTCGGCGACCTCCGGGGACCGCGGAGCCGTGCGCTCGATGCGCCCGGTGGACAGCAGCCCTGCGAAGCCGGCGTTGAGCTCCTCGATCTCGGCGTCTGTCGGCTCGGCCTTGAGGCGCAGCACCAGGGTGTCGCCGACCCACCGCAGCGAATCGTAGTTGCGCCAGAACCCCGTGATCTCGGCGCGAGCCTCCTCCACGGAATCGGTGACGACGACCCGATCGAAGTCACCGGGGGAGATCACCCCCATCGGCGCGAGGTGCTCGTCGACGAAGCGCCGCATGCCCTGCCAGAACGATCCGCCCTTCTCGTCGAGCAGCACGATCGGCGTGGGCTCGGCCTTGCCCGTCTGCTGGAGGGTGAGCAGCTCGAACATCTCATCCAGCGTGCCGAATCCGCCGGGGAGGCAGATGAAGCCGCTCGACTCCTTGATGAGCATGAGCTTGCGGGTGAAGAAGTACTTCATCGCGACGACCTGATCGCTTCCCGCGACCAGGCTGTTCGCCTTCTCCTCGAAGGGGAGACGGATGGAGACACCGAGCGACAGCGCGGGCCCGGCTCCTTCGGCCGCGGCCTGCATGATCCCCGGCCCGGCGCCCGTGACCACCATCCAGCCGTCGCTCGCAAGGGCCGCGGCGACATCACGCGCCTGCAGGTACAGCGGGTCGTCGTGGAGGGTGCGGGCGGACCCGAACACCGTCACCTTCGGCACCCCGCGGAAGGGCGCGAACAGGCGGAACGCGTCCCGCATCTCGGCCAGGGCGGCGGAAGCGATCTTGAGGTCGAGGCGGTCGGTGCCGTCCTCCCCCAGCAGCAGCGCGGTGCGGAGCATCCGCATCACGAGGCGACGGTCCGTGGCCACACCCGCCTCGTCCAGCACACGGTTGATCTCGTCGCTCAGGGCTGCCGGCAGCGGTTCCTCGGTCATGCCCCCAGCGTCCCACGCGGCATCCGGTCGGCGGGACGCAACGCCGAGGGACCGTACCCCGGGGCTCCGGAGCACGGAGAAGGAGCGGTGTCAACACCCGTGCCCGCCGCCGGGGAAGGCGTCACCATGGCGACATGACAGAGATCACCGGTCCCGAAGCCCTCGCCCGCGTCGCCGAACTCGTGGAGGACATCGACTTCACCATGCTCACGACCACCGACCCGGACGGGAACCTCGTCAGCCGCCCCATGTCGACCAGGCAGATGGACGATGCCGGCGCCATCTGGTTCTTCACCGCGGAGGACACCGAGAAGGTCGAGGAGGCCCGTCGTCATCACGACGTGGGGCTGGCCTACTGCGACGCCAAGGGGATGCGCTACGTGTCGGTCGCCGGCACCGCGGAGATCGTCCACGACCGCGCGAAGATGGAGGAACTCTACTCCCCCTCCCTCGACATCTGGTTCGAGGACGGCCTGGGGACCCCGGGCATCGCGCTGCTCAAAGTCACTCCGGTCGTCGCCGAGTTCTGGGAGCCCGCGAAGGGCAAGGTCGCGATGGCCGCCGGGGCGCTCAAGGCGCTCGTGACCCGAGACACCCCGGACGACGACATCATGAACCACGGCCGCATCACCTGCTGAGCGGCCCGCTCCGAGCGCCGGCTCAGCGCGCGGCGGAGAGCCGCTCCACCGCTTCGGCGACCGAGACGGCCTCACGCTCGCCCGTCCGACGGTCCCAGAACTCCACCTGCCCGTCGGCGGCTCCCCGGCCGACGATGACGATCTTCGGGACGCCGACGAGCTCGGCATCGCCGAACTTGACCCCGGGCGACACCTTCGGGCGGTCGTCGTAGAGCACGTCGAGGCCGGCCGCCTCCAGCTGCGCGGACAGGCCCTCCGCGACATCGAAGGCGACCTGGTCACGGCCGGCGGCGACGACCTGCACGTCGAACGGCGCGACCGAGGCCGGCCAGATGAGGCCCTTGTCGTCGTTGTTGAGCTCGGCGATGATCGCCAGGATCCGCGTCACGCCGATGCCGTACGACCCCATGGTGACCGTGACGAGCTTGCCGTTCTCGTTGAGGACCTTGAGGCCGAGCGCCTCCGCGTACTTCCGCCCGAGCTGGAAGACGTGACCGATCTCCATGCCGCGGGCGAGCTCGACCGGACCGGAGCCGTCGGGCGCCGGGTCGCCGGCGCGCACGTTCGCGATCTCCACGATGCCGTCCGCCTCGAAGTCGCGCCCGGCGACGACCGAGTGCGCGTGCTTCTGGTCGATGTTCGCGCCGGTGACCCAGCTCGTCCCCTCGCTCACGCGGGGGTCGACGAGGTAGCGGATGCCCGTGGCGGACTCCTCGCCGAGCACCGCACCCGTAGGCGACCAGGGACCGATGTACCCCTTCACCAGGAGCGGGTTGTTCTCGAAGTCGTCCGCGGTCGCGGTCTCCACCTCGGCAGGGGCGAAGGCCACCTCGGCACGCTTCTCGTCCACCTCGCGGTCGCCGGGGATGCCGACGATCACGAGCTCACGGGTGCCGTCGAGGTGCTTCAGGGCGAGCACGACGTTCTTGAGCGTGTCGGCGGCGGTGTACTCGCCGTCGAGCTCTCGGTTGCAGTGCGCGACGAGCGTCTCGATGGTGGGCGTGTCGGGCGAATCGAAGATCACCGGAGCGCCATCGGCGTCGAACGGGACCGGAGCGGGCACGGGCGTGCTGAAGGCCTCGACGTTGGCCGCGTACCCCCCGGCGCTGCGGACGAATGTGTCCTCCCCGACGGGCGTCGGGTGCAGGAACTCCTCGCTCCGCGAACCGCCCATCGCGCCGGCGTCGGCCTGCACGATCGCGTACTCGAGGCCCAGCCGCTGGAAGATGCGCTCGTAGGCGTCCCGCTGCGCCTGGTAGCTCACGTCCAGCCCCTCGTCCGAGGCGTCGAAGGAGTAGGCGTCCTTCATCGTGAACTCGCGCCCGCGGAGGAGACCGGCGCGCGGCCGGGCCTCGTCGCGGTACTTGTCCTGGATCTGGAAGATCGTCAGCGGCAGATCCTTGTACGACGAGTACAGGTCCTTCACCAGCAGCGTGAAGGCCTCCTCGTGCGTCGGCGCCAGGAGGTAATCGCCGCCCTTGCGGTCCTGGAGGCGGAACAGCAGGTCGCCGTACTCGTCCCAGCGCCCGGTCGCCTCGTACGCCTCGCGCGGCATCAGTGCGGGGAAGTGCACCTCCTGGGCACCGGCGGCGGCCATCTCCTCGCGGATGACGGTCTCGATCTTCGCTTTGACGCGCAGCCCGAGCGGCAGCCACGCGAAGATGCCTGCTGCCTGCGGTCGGATGTACCCGGCGCGGATCAGCAGCTTGTGACTGGCGACCTCGGCACCGGCAGGATCTTCGCGGAGCGTACGGAGGAAGAAGTTCGAAAGACGAGTGACCACGGCTCAAGTGTAGTGAGCCGCGGTCACCCGCCTCGTCGCTCAGTTGAGGGCCGGCAGCCCCTGCGGCACGACGCCGCCGCGGTAGAGGCTCTCGGCGAGCTCCTGCAGCGCGGTCAGCGCGACCCGCTGCGGCAGCGGACCGTAGGAGATGCGGGCCACGCCGAGCTTCTCGTACTCGGACGCGGCGAGCGCCCCGGGGATCCCGATCACGCTGACCTTGCGCTCCCCGATGCCCTCGACCAGCTGTCGCGTGACGTTCGCATCGAGGATGCCGGGGACGAACACCGCGGTGGCACCGGCGTCGAGGAAGGCGCGGCCGCGCTGGATGGCATCCGCGATGCTCTGCTCCACGGGCCGCGACCCGGCACGCACGAACGCATCGGTGCGGGCGTTCAGGGCGAAGGGCACGCCCTCGGTCTCCGCAGCCTTCACGATGGACTCGACGACGGCGACCGATTCGTCGAGCGGCTTGAGGCGGTCCTCGACGTTCGCGCCGACGACGCCGGCCGCGATCGCGAGGCGGGTGGTCTCCCCGGCGTCCCCGTATCCGTCGTCCAGGTCTGCGGTGACGGGAACGGACACGGCCGCGGCGATCCGTCCGACCATGTCGATCATGACGTCGCGCGGGGTGTCCCCGTCGTCGTAGCCGAACGACGCCGCGATGCCGTGACCGGCGGTCGCGATCGCCGTGGTCTCCGGCAGTGCGGCGACGGCACGCGCGGAGACGACGTCCCACACGTTCACCACGCGGAGGATCTCCGGGGCGTCATAGAGTCCGACGAGGGTCTGGGCCTTGGCAGCAGTGGTCATGTCCCCACGCTAGCGGCCGGTGCGGGCACGCGGGCCGGATGCCCGGGTTCCCTGCGGCGGTCGACCTAGGCTGGCAGCATGCCCCAGCGCCGCTCGCATGTCGCCCCCTCCGCCGCCCAGACCGAGCTCGCCGCGGCGCTCGCTGCCCTTCGGGAGGACCTGGACGCGCCGACGGAGTTCCCCGCCGACGTGCTCGCGGAGGCGGAAGCCGCCACGGCGACTCTCCCCGACCTCGACCTCACGGATGTGCCGTTCGCGACCCTCGATCCGGCCGGTGCCCGCGACCTCGACCAGGCGTTCCACCTCGAACGGGACGGCGACGGTTATCGGGTGCGTTACGCCATCGCGGACGTGCCCGGGTTCGTCTTACCGGGAGGCGCCGTGGACGCGGAGGCCCGCCGGCGAGGACAGACCCTGTACGCCGCGGACGGCTCGATCCCGCTGCACCCACCCGTGCTGAGCGAGGACCGTGCCTCCCTGATCCCCGACGTCGACCGCTCCGCCCTGGTGTGGACGTTCCACCTGGATGCGGCCGGATCCGTGATCGACTTCCGGTTGGAGCGCGCCCTCATCCGTTCCCGGGCCCAGCTCGACTACGCCTCCACCCAGGAGGCGCTCGACCGGGGCGACGGCGGTCACGCGGCCCTGTTGCCGGAGATCGGCTCCCTCCGTCTGGAGCAGGAGCGCCGCCGCGGTGGCGCCAGCCTGAACATGCCGGACGAGGAGGTCGTGCGCACCGACGACGGCTCCTATGCGATCGAGCGCCGCAGCCCGCTGCCCGTCGAGGAGTGGAACGCGCAGCTGTCGCTCATGACGGGGATGGCGGCCGCCGCGCTCATGATCGATGCGGGCGTCGGCATCCTCCGCACGATGCCGGAACCCGACGAGGCGGCCTTCACTGCCTTCCGGCACCAGACGGAGGCACTCGGGCGCCCGTGGACCGACGGCACCTACGGCGAGTACCTCCGCGGCCTCGACCGCTCCGACCCGATGACGCTCCCCGTGCTGGAGGCCGCCGCCTCGCTGTTCCGCGGCGCGGGGTACCTCGTGTTCGACGGCGAACCACCCGCCGACGCCGTGCAGGCCGCGATCGGAGCACCGTACGCGCACGCGACCGCACCCCTGCGCCGACTGGTCGACCGCTGGGTGCTCGCCATCTGCCTCGCCGTGTCGACCGGGCAGCCGGTGCCGGGATGGGTCCGCTCCTCCCTCGGAGAGCTCCCCGCACTCATGCAGGACTCGGGTCGGCGGGCATCGCAGTTGGACGCGGACACCGTGAACCGCGTCGAGGCCGCGCTGCTCACTCCGCTTGTCGGACAGACCATCGAGGCCACGGTGATCGAGCTCCGGGGCGAGCGGGCCGCCGTCCAGATCGCGGACCCTGCAGTGACCACGACCGCGCCGGTGACCCCCGACACCAAGCCCGGCGATGTGGTGCAGGTGCGCGTCGTACGCGTGGACATCGGGACGGGTGAGATCGAGCTCGCCGTCTGAGCCCGCGGCCGGGGATCAGGCGAAGACGCCGAGTCAGGCGCTCCCGGGCAGGACTGCCTGTACCGCAGCGGCCGCCTGCGTCCGCGCCGGATACCCTGTCGAGATGGATCAGGCAGAGCGCATCGAGCGCTTCCTCGCGGAGCGGTATCCGCGTGCAGGGATCGCGATCGTCGCCGGGAGCACGGCCCGTGGCGAGCGCACGCCCACCAGTGACATCGACCTCCTCCTCATCGACGACGACCTCTTCGCCGACGTGTCACAGGTGAGCGAGGCCGCCACCCACGCGTTCGAGGACGAGATCTTCGAGGTGTTCGCGTACACGGCGGAAGGGTTCCGGGAGTGGGCGGACCGCGGCGTGGCCCAGCACCGCCCCGTCATCGCGCACATGCTCGTGGAAGGAGCCGCGATCCGGTCGACGCCCGCGCTCGCGGAACTGCGGACGCGGTGGGCCGCTGTGCTCGCTCGCGGCTCTGTGCTGAGTGAGACGGAGTCGCGGATCCGGCGGTACGTGATCACCGATCTCCTCGACGACCTCCAGGACGCGACGGACCCTCTCGAGCAGCGCGTCATCGCCGGCCTGCTGTTCGAGCGCATGACCGAGCTGATGCTGCTGGCCAGCGGGCAGTGGATCGGATCCGGGAAGTGGCTCCCCCGACGTCTGCGCGCGTGGAGCCCCGAGCGCGCGGACCGGCTCAGCACTCCGCTGCTCGCTGGAGACTTCCCCGGCTTCGCGGCGCGGGTCGATGAGGAGCTGACGATGGCGGGTGGTCGAGTGCAGGCGGGGTTCGTGCGCTGACCTCACTCGTTCACAGGCAGTCACGCGACAGCAGGCGACACCGGCGGCTGGCGCCTGTCCTCGCGTGATCGCCTGACGCGAGGGCTCAGGAGGCGGGGGTCGCAGTCGTCGTCATCACGAGCAGCTGAGGGTCGGACAGGTCCAGGGCCACCGTGATGGCGGCGAATTCCGCGAGGGAACGGACGTGGGTGCCGCCACAGAGGATGACGGCCTCGCCCTCCGGGAGCTCGCAGTGCCAGCGCCGCCGGTCCACGATCGTCGGTCCGTCCACCTCGATGCGGCTCGCGGCAGCCGAGGCGACCCACGCGGCGAGCTGCGTATTGATGCGGTGCTCGCGGTCAGACAACGTCGCCGCGAACGTCTCGGTGTCGAATCCCGCGCGGCGCAGGCTCTTGCCCAGGCGGTACTCGTCGACGGCGCCGTCCTCGTGGATGCGGCTGGACTGGTTCGCCCGGCCCTCGAAGTCCGGGTTTCCCAGCGCATCCTCCCCCGGGTCCTTGCGCCAAAGGTCCGAGACGGCGATATCGAGAGCGAGGGAGGCGAGATGGCACGCGGTGTGACCGCGGCTGAGGCCGGCACGGTGCGCCTCGTCGACCGAGAGGGCCACGCGCGTCCCCTCCGCGAGCCAGGCGGGCGCGGCACCATCGAGCCGCTGGCCCACCAGCCAGGTCCACCCCTCGGTCCCGCGCTTGACGGGGATCGCACTCCCCACCGCGAACGCGCCGTCATCCGAGACCGCCGCCATGAGCGCCTCGGTCACGTGGACGGCTCCGTCCTCGCCGGAGATCTCGCCGGTATCGCCGGGCTGATCGGGCCAGGTGTGATCGACGGGGTGGAACGGCGTGGCGTCGACGACGACCACGGCTCCGTCGGCATCGTCCGCCACGCGGGTCACGACGGCGTCTCCGCGGAGGCTGCCGTCCGGGAAGGTGACGATCGTGGGCGTGGTCATGGGGCTCCTCGGAGAGACGACGGAACGATGGTGCCGATCAGGCACGGGGTGTCAGTGGGACGGTGGGATCGTGAAGCTGGCGAGCCGGTCGCCGTCGACGACGAAGATCCCATCGGACTCGCCGTTGAAGACGCGACTGCTCCACCCGAAGCGGATGCGCGTCATGTCGCCATCCGTGGTGGCGGAGAGCACGGTCATCCGTGCCCCGGCGCCGATCGCGTCGCTGTCCGCCCAGCTGCGTACGCCGTCGGCGCCGGCTTTGACGGTGCCCCAGTCGTTCACGAAGCCTCCCACGGCGAACGCGGCGACGAAGGCCTCGGTGTCCCCGGCGTTGATCGCGTCGACCATGGCCTGGACCGGCGCGGGCAGGAGGATGTCGGACACGGCACTCCTCGGATCAGGCGGTGACGACCTGGGCGGTGCCGAGCGGAGCGTCCGGGCCCATCTCGGCGGCGATGCGGTTCGCCTCCTCGATGAGGGTGGCGACGATGTCAGCCTCCGGGACGGTCTTGATGACCTCGCCCTTGACGAAGATCTGGCCCTTGCCGTTGCCGGACGCGACACCGAGGTCGGCCTCGCGCGCCTCACCCGGGCCGTTCACGACGCAGCCCATGACGGCGACGCGCAGCGGCACCGTCATCTCCTTGAGCCCCTCGGTGACGTCTTCCGCGAGCGTGTAGACGTCGACCTGAGCCCGACCGCACGAGGGGCACGAGACGATCTCGAGCTTGCGCTCCCGGAGGTTGAGGGACTGGAGGATCTGGTGACCGACCTTGACCTCCTCGGCCGGCGGCGCGGACAGCGAGACGCGGATGGTGTCGCCGATGCCCTCCCCCAGCAGGATGCCGAACGCGGTCGCGCTCTTGATCGTGCCCTGGAAGGCCGGTCCCGCCTCGGTCACGCCGAGGTGCAGCGGCCAGTCGCCCCGCTCGGCGAGCTGGCGGTAGGCCTTGACCATGACGACCGGGTCGTTGTGCTTCACCGAGATCTTGAAGTCGTGGAAGTCGTGCTCCTCGAACAGCGACGCCTCCCAGACAGCGCTCTCGACGAGGGCCTCCGGCGTGGCCTTGCCGTACTTCTCGAGCAGGCGACGGTCGAGGGAGCCCGCGTTGACGCCGATACGGAGCGAGACACCCGCGTCCTTCGCTGCCTTGGCGATCTCGCCGACCTGGTCGTCGAACTTGCGGATGTTGCCCGGGTTGACCCGCACGGCGGCGCAGCCGGCGTCGATCGCCTGGAAGACGTACTTCGGCTGGAAGTGGATGTCCGCGATGACCGGGATCTGGCTCTTCTTCGCGATGATGTGCAGCACGTCCGCGTCGTCCTGCGAGGGCACGGCGACCCGGACGATCTCGCAGCCGGAGGCGGTGAGCTCCGCGATCTGCTGCAGGGTCCCGTTGATGTCGGTGGTCTTCGTCGTCGTCATCGACTGCACGCTGACGGGCGCATCGCCGCCGACGAGCACCTTGCCCACCTTGATCTGACGGGACTTGCGACGCGGGGCGAGGACTTCGGGGACCTTCGGCATCCCAAGATTCACTGCTGGCACGATCCCAGCCTACGCCGCCAGGATGCGGAAGGGCTGGATGCGGCGGGTGTGGTAGTTTCGCCCCATGATCGCGCACATCACCTGGTGGCCCGCCTCCTAGGCGGTGTGTTCGCGTTCCCTCGAATCCAGACCGCCTCCGGGGCGGTCTTTTCGTTGCGCCGAGCCGGAGCCCTCGCACAGGAGACATCGATGACCCTCTCTCGCCTCGACGAGCTCAGCGCCGATCCCACTGCGTCCTTCGTGCTGATCGCCCGTGACGGCGCGGACACCGTGGAGCTGCTCACCGGCGCCGTGACCGACGTCGAGCTGCTCTCCGACATCCCTCTGACGTCCGAGGGAGAGTCCCGGGAGGTCTTCGCCCTCGTCCCCTACCGGCAGGTCCGAGAGCGCGGATTCGTCGCGCAGGACGACGGGGCGCCGCTGCGCTGCATCGTCGTGGACGAGCACCTCCATCTGCCGACCGCGGCTGTGCTCGATGCGCTTCCCACCGCGCCGATCCCACTGCGCGACGAGCGCTTCGACATCGCCGACGAGGAGTACGCCGCCATCGTCGAGACCGTGATCGCCAACGAGATCGGCCGCGGCGAGGGGGCGAACTTCGTCATCCGTCGCGACTTCACGGCGACCGTCGAGGCGGACGAACGGCAGGCGGCCCTCACCTGGTTCCGGGCTCTGCTCGCCCATGAGCGCGGAGCCTACTGGACCTTCGCGGTGTTCACCCCCGGCCACATCGCGGTGGGGGCGAGCCCGGAGGCGCACGTCGTGGCCCGCGGTGGCGTCGTCACCATGAACCCCATCTCGGGGACCTTCCGGCATCCGGCGGGCGGCGCGACGAAGGAGACGCTGACCGACTTCCTGGCCTCGACCAAGGAGACCGAGGAGCTGTTCATGGTCGTGGACGAGGAGCTCAAGATGATGAGCGCGGTCTGTGCCGACGGCGGACGCATCACGGGCCCGCATCTGAAGGAGATGTCGCGGCTGACGCACACGGAGTACATGCTGCGCGGTCGAAGCGCTCTGGACCCCCGGGACATCCTCCGCGAGACGATGTTCGCCCCGACTGTCACCGGCTCCCCCATGCAGAACGCCTGCGCCGTGATCCGGCGGCACGAGCGCAAGCCGCGGGGCTACTACTCCGGCGTCGCCGCGCTCTTCACCCCCAACGCCGACGGCGGCCACGACCTCGACGCGCCGATCCTCATCCGCACGGTGTATCTGCAGGACGGCGAGCTGAGCGTTCCCGTCGGCGCCACCCTCGTCCGCCACTCCGACCCGCACGGCGAGGTCTCCGAGACCCACGGCAAGGCAGCGGGTGTACTCGGCGCCATCGGCGCGATCGACCGGGACCGTGTGGCGGAGGCCCGCAGCGACGCCGACGCCCCCGGTGAGCCGCGTCGCCTCGCGGATGATGAGGACGTCGCCGCGCTCCTCTCCTCGCGCAACGCCCGGCTCGCCGAGTTCTGGCTGAACCCGCAGGGTGAGGACTTCACGGGGCCATTCTCCGGCCGCTCCGCCCTCGTGGTCGACGCCGAGGACCGCTTCACGACGATGCTCGCGCATCAGCTGCGGCACCTCGGGCTCGACGTGACCATCGCGTCCTGGGACGACGTGGACGACGAGGCGGTCGAGACGGCCGATCTCGTCGTCGCCGGCCCCGGCCCCGGCGACCCCCGAGACGACGCGAGCCCGCGCATCGCCCGGATGCGCGAGGTCGTGGCGGCCCGCCTTCAGGCGCATGCCCCGCTGCTCGCGGTCTGCCTGAGCCACCAGATCCTGGCGGACCGGATGGGGATCGCGCTGACGCCCCTCGACGCTCCGCACCAGGGGCTGCAGAAGGCCGTGCCGGTGTTCGGCGAGGACGCCTCGATCGGGTTCTACAACACCTTCACGGCACGGGTCGACCCCGGAGTGACGACGGTGGGCGCGGCCGAGGTCTCCGCGGATCCGGCGACCGGAGACGTCTACGCCCTCCGCGGCGACGGGTTCGCATCGGTGCAGGGCCACCTCGAGTCGATCCTGTCCCGCGACGGCATCCGCACGCTGGAGCGTCTGGTCGCACACGCCCTGCGCTGAGTGCGTCCCGGTCGCTCAGCCCAGCAGCTTGACCGGGTTAAAGAGGTCGGCCACCAGCAGCAGAGCTCCCATCGCGATCAGCAGCGTCGCGACGACGACGGTCAGCGGGACGAGTTTCGTGGCGTCGACCGGAGCCGGCGGCGGCCGCCGGAAG
Organism: Microbacterium meiriae; assembly: GCF_032364335.1. Classification (NCBI taxonomy): domain Bacteria; kingdom Bacillati; phylum Actinomycetota; class Actinomycetes; order Micrococcales; family Microbacteriaceae; genus Microbacterium; species Microbacterium meiriae. The sequence continues at coordinate 1,479,571 of NZ_CP133984.1, read as the reverse complement.
AGCTTCGCCCACGCCCGTTTGATCCCTTCCCAGAGCGCGACGACGACGTGACCGCCGTCGAGGGGCAGCAGCGGGATGAGGTTGAACACGAAGAGCGCGACGTTGAGCGACCCGAGGAGGCCGAGCAGCACGGCGAAGCGGTTGAGGACCGGCGCGTCCGTCGCGGCCACCTCGCCCGCCAGACGCCCGACACCGACGACGCTCAGCGGCCCGTTCGGATCGCGTTCCCCACCCGTCACCAACGACACACCCACGTCCCACAGACGCACGGGCAGCGTGACGATCAGCGAGCCGACCCGGGCGACCGTGTCCGCCGCCATCTGCGGTCCGGCGGTGAGCGGCTGCTGCACGTAGCCCATCTGCGCGATCATGCCCGCGTAGCCGACTTCCTTCACGACAGGTTCGCCGTCGTCGTCGAGCACCGGCTGGCCGCTCGCATCCGTGATGGTGCGCTCCGCGGCGATCGGCGTGAAGGTGAGCGTCTGCTCCGTGCCGTCCCGGCGCACGACGAGATCGAGGGGCTGTCCCGGCGAGGCCTGCACGATCGCAGTCGCCTCGGCGAAGGTCGCCACCGGTGTCCCGTCGATCGAGACGAGGACGTCCCCTGGCTGCACGTCGGCCGCCGCCGCCGGAGACTCCGGATCGTCGGCACCGCATTCGGTCGCCGACGATGAGGCAGGGACCACGCATTCGTTCACCGCCGCGACCGTCGTGGTGCCCTGCTGCACGCCGATTCCGCTGACGAGGACGGTGAAGATGACCACGGCCAGCACGAGGTTCATGAGCGGTCCGCCGAGCATGACGATCACGCGCTTCCAGACCGGCAGCTTGTAGAAGACCCGATCCTCCGCGCCTTCGGCGATCGTCTCGTCGTTGGCCGAGCGCGCATCCTGGATGAGCGTGCGGAACGCGCCGGACGCGGGTCCGCTGTCCTTCGACGACGGATACATCCCCGACATCGAGATGAAGCCGCCGAGAGGCAGGAGCTTGAAGCCGTACTCCGTCTCGCCGATCCGCTTCGACCACAGGCGCGGCCCGAAGCCGATCATGTACTGGCCGACACGCACGCCGAAGAGCTTCGCAGGGACGAGGTGACCGACCTCGTGCAGACCGATCGAGAGCCCGAGGCCGATCAGCATGAACACGATGCCGCCCAGATAGAGCAGGAATTCCACGTGCCCACGCTACTGCCCACCGCCTAGGAATCCGCCCGGCTCGCACAGCATGGCTAGGCTGGCGGGATGACGTCCCGGCAGCTGCGCTTCCTCCGCGCCGCCGCCGTGTCCGCGATCGCCACGCTCCTCGCAGCCGTGTCGCACACGCTCGCCGGCGGCGCCGCTCCGCACCCCCTGCTCATCGCCGCCGTCGCGCTGCTCTTCGTCCCGCTCTCCGCCGCGGTGGCCGGCGGTCGGCCGTCACGCGCACGGGTCGCCGTGGCCGTGCTCCTGGCGCAGGCCGCGTTCCACCTGCTCTTCCAGCTTCTGGGTGCGCCCACAGCGGGGGGCGCGTCCGTCATCGGCACGCACGCGCATCACCTCGACCTGGGCGCGCTCGCACCGCTGTCCCCGGCTCCCGGCCCGGACACGCTGATGCTGTCTGCGCACCTCGCCTGCGCGGTGCTGACCACGCTGCTGCTGTGGCACGGCGAGAGCGTGTTGCGCGCGATCGCCCGCTGGTTCCAGGCCGCGCTCCGGCGCGCGGCGACTCCCACCTCCGCGCCTCCCGCACCGCCGCGTCCGCTGCGCTCCGCTCTCCGCTCTCCGCTCGATGCCGCGATGACCGTGGTGGTGTCGCGGCGCGGTCCGCCGGTGCCCGTCGGCGGCTGAGCCGCCCCGCCGACCCTGCCGTCCTCGAGAGACGGCCCCTTCGGGCCGCGCTGTTCCCGCGCGCCCCCACACGAGCATCTGGAGACCCCATGTCGAACCCCACCATCCGCCCCCGCCGTCCGCGCCGCGCCCTCCTCGGAGCCACCGGCATCATCGGCGGACTCGCCCTCGCCCTCGCCGTCCCGGCGATGGCCGGCGCCCACGTCACCGTCAGCCCGGACGAGCTCGCCGCCGGTGACCACGGCGTGCTGACCTTCTCCTTCTCGCACGGGTGCGGCACCTCGCCCACCACAGCCCTGCGCGTCACCATGCCGGAGGGCCTCGCCTCCGTCGCCCCGACGCTCGACGGCGACTGGAGCATCCAGGTGGAACGCGGCGACGACGGTCTCGTGAGCGCGGTCACCTACACCGCCCTCACGCCCGTGCCGACCGACCTCCGCGGCGCCGTGAGCATGTCGGTGGGACTGGATGAGGACACGCCCGAGACGCTCGCCTTCCCGGTGGTCCAGCAGTGCGTCGACGGGGCGACGGAGTGGACGCAGCTCGCCGAGAAGGGCGAGGACCCGCACGACCTCGACTCCCCCGCTCCCGTCGTGACGGTGACGGACAACGCCGAGGGCGGTCACGGCACGAGCACCGTACCGCAGCCCGCGACGGCCGATGCCGGCGACGACGCCCTGGGTATCGCGCTGGGCGCCGGCGGCCTCCTGGCCGGTGTCGCGGCTCTCGTGGTCGCCGTGCTCGCGTTCCGCCGCCGCGCCTGAGCCCCGGGTCCGCCGCGCCCGGCTCCGGCGCGCGGCGGACCGACCCGCCCGGGCCGACACCGCCGTCATGAGAACATGGAGACGACATGTCGATGGAACAACAGCCGACCCTGCCCCCCGTGCTCCGCCCCGCGAACCCGCCCCGGCGCGAGCTGTCCGAACTCGCCTCCCGATTCGCCCGCTCCGTGCGCGGCGACGTGGAGGGCGTCGCTCTCAGTGGCATCACCCTCGCCACGGCGGACCTGCGTCCCGGCGAGGCGTTCGTCGCGATCCGCGGCGTGAACCGCCACGGCGCGGACTTCGCCAAGACCGCTGCCGAGAAGGGGGCGGTCGCCGTGATCACGGACCAGGCGGGCGCCGACATCGCCGCGGACGCCGGCCTCCCGATCCTCATCGTCGACGACCCCCGCGGCGTGCTCGGCGCGCTGAGCGCCTGGGTGTACGGCACGGGAGCGGAGGACCCGCTTCCCCTGCTCTTCGCGACCACCGGGACGAACGGCAAGACGAGCGTCTCGCACCTCCTCGAGGGCATCCTCGAACAGATGGGCGTCGTCACCGGGCTCTCCTCCACGGCCGAACGGCACATCGCGGGCGAGGTCATCGTCTCGCGGCTCACCACCCCTGAGGCGTCGGAGATGCACGCCCTGCTCGCGCTGATGCGGGAGCGCGAGGTCGAGGCCGTCGCGGTCGAGGTCAGCGCCCAGGCCCTCTCCCGGCACCGTGTCGACGGCATCCGGTTCGACGTCGCGGGATTCACGAACCTCAGCCACGACCACCTCGACGACTACGCCGACATGGAGGAGTACTTCGAGGCGAAGCTGCCGCTCTTCCGGCCCGATCGCGCCGTCCGCGGCGTCGTGTGCCTCGACTCCTCCTCCGGGGCCCTGGTCGTGGAGCGCTCCGAGATCCCCGTCATCACCGTCGGGACGCCCTCCATCGCCGCCGACGCCGATCAGGCATCGCGAGCGGACTGGGTGGTCGTCATCGACGACGAGCGGACGACCGGAACGACGTTCACGATGACGGGACCGGCTGGCACGCTCACCACGACCGTCCCGGTGATCGGCCCCCACATGGCCGCGAACGCGGCGCTCGCGATCGTCATGTTGCTCGAGGGCGGCTATGCCTGGGAGCGGATCGTCGAGGCCCTGCAGCGCGACGGCGGCATCCACGCCTACCTGCCAGGGCGCACGCAGCTCGTCTCAGGCGCGCGGGGGCCGGCCGTCTTCGTCGACTTCGGCCACTCGCCCGACGCCTTCGAGAAGACCCTGGCCGCCGTGCGGCGGGTCACTCCCGGCAAGGTGCTCATGCTCTTCGGCGCCGACGGCGACCGGGACGCCAGCAAGCGCTTCGACATGGCCCGCACCGCGGTGGAGGGCAGCGACATCCTCGTCGTGACGGATCACCACCCGCGATTCGAAGACCCGGCGTCGATCCGCGCGACGCTCGTCGAGGGCGCGCGTCGCGCCCGTCCCGACGCCGAGATCCACGAGTACTCCCCGCCGGAGGCCGCGATCGTGGCCGCCGTCGGACTCGTCGGCGACGGCGACGCGATCCTCTGGGCCGGCCCCGGGCACCAGGACTACCGCGACATCCGAGGGGTGCGGACGCCGTACTCGGCCCGCGAGCTCTCCCGGCGTGCGTTGAAGGCCGCCGGCTGGCCGGTGCCGGAGCCGCGCTGGCCCGTGCCGTACCCGGACGAGGACTGAGCCCGCGCCGCGTCAGACGGCGGCGATGAGCTGGTCGGCCTTCCGCCGCGCCCAGTCCTCGGCCGCCGCGAGCGATTCCACGGTCAACGCGTCCGGAGCGTCGTGCGCGTCGACGACCCGCTGCACGGTGTCGACGATGCCGAGGAACGGCAGGCGCCCTTCGTGGAACGCGTCCACGGCCTGCTCGTTGGCGGCGTTGTAGACGGCGGGGAAAGTGCCTCCGGCGCGCCCGACGGCCTTTGCGAGCGCCACCGCGGGGAAGGCGTCGTCGTCGAGCGGCTCGAAGGTCCAGGACGTCGCCGTGGTCCAGTCCAGCGGACGGCCCACACCGCCCACGCGGTGCGGCCAGTCCAGGCCCAGCGAGATCGGCAGACGCATGTCCGGCGGCGAGGCCTGCGCGATGGTCGAGCCGTCGACGAACTCCACCATGGAGTGGACGATCGACTGCGGGTGCACGACGACGTCGATGTCGTCGTAGGGCACGTCGAACAGCAGGTGCGCCTCGATGACCTCAAGCCCCTTGTTGACCAGGGTCGCCGAATTCGTGGTGACCGTGCGACCCATGTTCCACGTCGGATGCGCCAGCGCCTGTTCCGGGGTCACTCCGGTGAGCTCGTCGCGCGACCTGCCGCGGAACGGGCCACCCGAGGCCGTGACCACCAGACGGCGGATCTCATCGTGTGTGCCGGAGCGCAGGGCCTGGGCGAGCGCGGAGTGCTCGGAGTCCACGGGGACGATCTGCCCGGGTGCCGCGGCGGCGAGCACGAGATCACCGCCGACGATCAGCGACTCCTTGTTCGCCAGCGCGAGGGTCCGCCCCTCCTCCAGCGCAGCGAGCGTCGAGCCGAGACCGATCGAGCCGGTGATGGCGTTCAGCACCACATCGGCTTCGACGTCGCGGACCAGCTGCTCAGCCTCGACCGCGCCGAGAGCCGTGTGCTCCACCTGGAACTGCGCCGCCTGCTCGGCCACCATCGTGGCGTTCGACCCCGCGGCGAGACCGACGAGCTCGAAGCGTCGCGGATTGGCGCGGATCACATCCAGCGCCTGCGTGCCGATGGAACCGGTGGAGCCGAGGATGATGACGCGACGCATGACGCCAGCCTAGGACACGCCGCCGGCTCTCCCGGGCCGCGGCTACTGCTGCGGCTGGACCGGAGTCGTGGCGAGGATGTCGACGACGAACACGAGGCTCTCGTCCTGCAGCTCGTGCCCCTCGCTCGCGCCGTAGCCATCGGACGGCGGCATGACGACGAGAACCTGCGAACCGACCTTCTGACCCTCGAGCGCCTTCTGGAACCCGGCGACGACTCCCGTCGTCTGGAACTGGGCGGGGGCCGCATCGCGGCTCCAGCTGGAGTCGAACTCTTCGCCGTCGGACCACTTCACCCCGAGGTACTGGACCACGACGAGGTCGCCGGACGCCACCGTTGCGCCGTCGCCCTGCTTGAGGACGGAGACCTTCGTCTCGGTCGGCGCATCGCCGTCCGGGATCGTGACGGACGGCTTGCCATCGTCGTCGAGCTCGACCTCGGGCATGCCGGCGGTCGGCTCGACCTCCTTGCCGGAGGCGACCTCGGGGAGCCGGTCGACGGCCTCCGCGTAGACGACGATGTTGCTCTGCCCCTCACCGAGCGCGCTGCCGGGGATGGCGAGGACGACGCGGGATCCGACCGGCTCGCACTCGAGCGCGGCGACGAACAGCGACGACTGGTTCGGGTCGAGGAGCACGGGGAGCGTGCCGTCCTCGCCGCGCGCCGACGAGTCGACCACGTCGCCGCTGGCGGCATCGACGATCTGATACTGGACGGAGACGAGGTCGTTCGCCGCGAGGTCGTCTCCCTCGCCCTCGGACACGACGGTCCGCTCGACGTTCGCGAACTCCGCATCGGCGGGAACCGTGATCTTGGCGTCGAGACCTTCGCCGTCCACCTCGATGGCGTCCGAGGTGTCGCCGGCCTTCGCGTTCACGAGGCACTGGCTCGACCCGGAAGCGTCCGGAGAGGAGGTGCTCTGCGGATCGCCGTTCCCGGAGCATCCCGCCAGCAGCAGGGTCGCCGCAGCGACGGTGGACAGGACGAGCAGCGGACGGGTGCGCACAGGAAGACCTCACGATCGCGGGCGGGAGCTTCCATCCTGCCTCATCGCCCTTTGCTCGCGCTGGGAAGCGGCGGCGCGAGTCTTCATTCCCACGTCGGCATGGATCCGGGAGTAGCCTGCTCTGATGAGCTCTGAGCAGTCCGTGGACCCCGAAACCCCCTCAGAGGACTCCCCGAAGCCCCGGCACGCCGGCTTCACCTACACGCTGGGCCGCAGCCTCATCGCCCCGCTCGCCCGGCTCGTCTATCGGCCGCGTATCGAAGGACGTGAGCACGTCCCCACCACAGGCCCGGTGATCTTCGCCAGCAACCACCTGTCGTTCATCGACTCCATCGCCATCCCGGTGGCGGCTCCGCGTCCCGTGCACTTCCTCGCCAAGTCGAGCTACTTCGAGGGCACCGGCATGAAGGGCTGGGCGTCCAAGACGTTCTTCGAGGCGATCGGTGCGATCCCGGTCCGCCGCGGCGCCGGCCAGGCGGCGCTGGACGCCCTAGACCTGCAGCGTCAGCTCCTGGACGAGGGCCTCGCCGTCGCGCTCTACCCTGAGGGCACCCGCTCCACCGACGGCCGGTTGTACAAGGGCCGCACGGGCGTGGCCTTCCTCGCTCTGCAGACGGGAGCACCCGTCGTCCCCGTGGGACTCATCGGCACCGACAAGGTGATGCCGGTCGGCGCCAAGATGCCCACGCTGTCCGAGCGGATCACCGTGCGCTTCGGCGAGCCCCTGGATCTGTCGCCGCACGGACCGGCCACGAGCGGCCGCGCGCGCCGGCTCGCGACCGACGAGATCATGGCCGCGATCCACGCGCTCTCCGGACAGGAGCTCGCGGGCACCTACAACGAGGCGCCGGCTCAGAACACGATCGAGAAGATCAAGCAGGCGCTCCCGCACGAACGCCGCTGAGGAGTCCGTTCAGCCGGCGGCCGTCACCGTCGCTTCGTGCCGGACGGGGAAGTTGACCGAGTTGGCGATGAAGCACCACTCGTTCGCCTGAGCGTGCGCGCGCTCGGCCGCCTCGATCATCGAGGCCTCGGCGACGACGACCTCCGGGCGCAGCAGCACCTCGACGAAGGAACCGCCGCCGGCGCCGTTCTCGCGCATCAGGCCGCTCGCGGTGTCCCGGTAGGACACGACCACCACTCCGGCCGTCACGCAGGCGTGCAGGTACGACAGGAGATGGCACTCGGAGAGCGAGGCCAGCAGCAGATCCTCCGGATTCCACCGCGCCGGATCGCCGCGGAACGGCTTGTCGGAGGAGGCGAGCAGCTCGGGCTTGCCCGCGACTTCGATCGTGACATCGCGGCGGTAGTCCCGGTAGCCGCTCGTGCCGGATCCGGTGTTGCCGGTCCAGGTGGCGGTGAGGGCGTAGCGGTGCTCGCCGAGGGACCGCGGAGTCGTCTGCTCTGGCATGCGCTCAGTCTGCCAGGTGCCGCCGACACGGCGTCGACTCGGCACCCGACCAGGCTGGGCCGGACCCGCCGGTAGAGTTGTCGGGTGCTGGAGACTCTCACCGTTCAGGATTCCGTCGAGCTCGCCGTCGTGGAGCGGAGCGGCTTCATCGAGTCGCGTCACGCCGGGGCGGCCGTGGTGCTCTCCCCCGAGGGTGAGGTGGTCGCGCGGCACGGGAATGCGGATGCGCTGATCCTCCCCCGTTCCAGCCTGAAGCCCCTGCAGGCGGTCGCCTGCCTCACCGCCGGTGCGGTACTCGAGGGCGAGCAGCTGGCGCTGTCGACGGCAAGCCATTCCGGCACCGATCGGCACGCCGAGGTCGCGCGCGAGATGCTCACCGCGGGCGGCCTCAACGAGGACGACCTCGCGTGTCCGCCCGCCTGGCCGAGCGACTCCGCGACCCGCGATGAGATGGTGCGCGAGCACGGCCAGGAGGCGCGCATCCGCATGAACTGCTCGGGCAAGCACGCCGCGATGCTCCGCGCCTGCGTCGCGACGGGCTGGCCGACCGACGGCTACCTCGACCCCTCGCATCCGCTCCAGGCGCACATCCGCGATGTGATCGCCCGGCTGACCGGCGAGAAGATGGCCCACACCGCGATCGACGGCTGCGGTGCCCCCGTGTACGCGCTCAGCCTCACCGGACTGGCCCGCGCGATCCACCGCATCGGAACCGCCTCCGAGCGCTCCCCCTTCGCGCTGCACCGCGTGGCGGGCTCGTTGGTGAAGGCGGTGCGCGAGAACCCCTGGACCATCGACGGCCCCGGGCGCCCTGACACGATCGCGATCGAACGGCTCGGGGTCTTCGCCAAGGGCGGCGCGGAGGGTGTCATGGTGATGGTCGCCCCGAACGGGACCACGGTGGCGCTGAAGATGCTCGACGGCGGCGCACGCGCGTCCACGATCGTGGCCGCCGCGCTGCTGGCACGCGCGGGCGGGCTCAGCGACGCCGACGTGACCGGACTGGCCGACTCCCTGCCGCTCACGGTGCTCGGGGGCGGCGCGAACGTCGGCGCGATCCGTCCGGGTGCGGGCATCTGACCCGACCTCGTCGTCCCCGTGCCGCTGACCGTCATCGCCGGTCCAGCGCCGGGAGGACCACCCGCCGGGGAGGGCGGTCTCCGATCACGGACCAGGCCCGCCCGGCGTCCGGTCGCGCGTACGGCGGCTGAGCGCGGATGCCGACGAGCTGGCGGAGCTCGCCGGGCCGCTCCGCCCGGATGAGCACCTCCCCCTGCGATCGCACCCGCTGCCACAGTGCCCACTGACGCTGCCAGTTCTCGGCATCGCCCACCAGCACGAGCGGTCGCCCCGTTCCGCTCACCTCCGGACCCACCGCCTGTACGTCGCAGTCGGGATGCGCGGCCGCCAACGCCGCGACGACGCCGACGACGCCCGGGGTGACCAACGCCGTGATCTCCGCCTGCGGCACCCACACCGGCGTGCTCCCCCGCAGCTCTCCGGAGCGCGACTCCACCCCGGGACCCTCGACCCAGGCGAACTGCATCTCCCGCTCTCCGCACACGGCCCTCCCCGGCGGACGATCGCGTCGGAAGTGAGCGACCTCGCCGCCCGCGGCGATGTGCTCGACGCGTGTCGGCATCCGCAGCAGGGCCCGACGCGGGAGTGCCTCCAGCACGCGGGCCAGCGGACCCGTCGCCCGACCGGCCGCGAGCACCCAGGTGACGGTGGCCGATGATCGCACCAGCTGCTCCCACCGCTGGACGAACTCGTGGCCGACGTCGAGAGGCAGGCGCGCGTGGAGCAGATCGAGATCATCCGCGAGCACGACGTCGGGTGGCGCCGTGTCGCCCTCGACCCACGCGGCAAGCAGGTCGACGGCCGCTTCGGGATCATCCGGGAACCACGCGCTGTGGCGATGCTGCGCCGCGATCACACGCAAGGCTGTCGTCCGCCCCGTTCCCGGGGCGCCGAGGACCACGAGCCCGCGGTCGCGGCCAGGATGCAGAACCTCCAGCGGCTGCGCCTGATTCTCGGGCTCGTCAGCGCGTCCGAGCACCAGGCAGGGCCCGGCTTCCGAAGGCGCGGACCCTGCCCGAGCGGTCAGCAGCGCGTCGAGCGGCAGGCGCGTCGGGAGAGCGGGTCGCCACGGAGGTGGAGACGTCGGCGCTCCCGCCCATCGCTGCGCGATCCGTCGGATGACGTCGTCATCGGTGAGGGCGATGCGCACCGGCAGCGGCTCGTCGTCCTGCGGGCGACGGAGGAGCGCACGGCCTCGGCCCTCCGCTCCGCCGGGAAGCTCGGCTGCGCCGGAGGTGCCGAGCATCGCCCTGCTGTCAGAAGTCTCGGCGACGCGCAGGCTCAGCCGCAGCGGGCAGTTCGTCGCGAGCGCATCGCGGATGACCCCGGCGGCGCGCTGCGTGCCGAGGACCAGGTGCATGCCCAGGGCGCGCCCCCGCGCCGCGACGTCGGTGAACACCGCCGCCAGCTCTGTGTGCTCCTGCAGCAGGGCGGCGAACTCGTCGACGACGATCAGGAGTCGGGGAAGGGCGGTCTCACGCACGTCGCGCGCCTGCGCCGCCGCGAGGGCACCCTCACGGCGGCGCATCTCTGCGGCCAGGCTGGCGACGCCGCGCCGCGCCTCCGTCTCGTCGAGGTCCGTGAGGACGCCGACGACCTGCGGCAGCTCACGCAGGCGATCGAAGGCCGTCCCTCCTTTGAAGTCCGCGAGGAGGACACTCACCCGCTCCGGCCCGTACCCCGCGCAGACGGCGGCGACCCATGTGATGAGGAGTTCGCTCTTGCCTGTCCCCGTCATCCCCGTCACGATCGCGTGCGGGCCGTCCTCGACGATGTCGGCCATCACCGGGGCATCGTGTGCTCCGCGACCGAGCGCCACGAGGAGGCCTGGGCCCACCGGTGGCTGCGGAAGGTCCCGGAGCGCCACCGCCGCCCCGGTCGCCTCCGTCGCGGACCCTTTCCCGCCGCACAGCTCGGCGGCCGCCGTCGCCTGCGCCGACGACAGGTACTCGACGTCCACCCCGTCCTCGCCGTCCGGGGTGCGCAGAGTCGCCGCACCGGGTTCCACGATGTCGACCACCGTCGTGATGCCGTCCGGAACGTCCGCACCGGTCGGCAGGGTCCAGATCACCGCATCGGCGCTCGGGGCCGATGCGGCCTCCTCTGCGAGGGCAAGCCGGAAACCACCGCGTCGCGCCTGCTGCATGTGCGGGAAGCCCGCCAGCGCCCCGTCCCGCGCCGGGTCGCCGACGAGGGAGAGCACACTCGGGGAGAAGCGGAGACAGAGCTGGACGACGAGCGCACGTGCGGCGGCCCTGGCGAGCGGCTGCGGGCCCCGCAGGCATACTCCTCGACCGAGGAGGACGACCCGCGGCGCGTCTTCCAGGACACCGCACCGGCGGCGGAACGCAGCGGCGCGCTCGTCGTCACCGCCCTCGCAGCGCACGGTGCTGACCCGGGATCCGCGTCCCACGACGAGCGGAGTGTCGTGGTCGGGCGGCCGGGCATCCTGCAACGGGCGGCTGCGCAGACACGAGGCGGCATCCGGGTGACGACGTTCCTCGTCTGCGCGCTCCTCCGCGTGGCGGCGGTGCAGTTGCGCTTCGACCTCTGCCCATGCGGCGTGCATCCGGAGCGCCTCGGCTCGCCGTTCGCGACGACGTCCGCGGGCTGCGTCGAGGAGCGACGCGCCCAGCATCAGCGGCCCGAGAGCCGCGAACCAGAGCGCATGCACCGCACCGGTCGTGAACCAGAGAGCCAGACCGACTCCCACGGGGACGACGGCGGCGATGAGGGGAAGCGGGCGCCGCCGGGCCGGCGCCATGGCGGACGGGAGGACCAGGGGCGAGGAGTGCATGCCTCCAGTGGAGCTCACCGCCGGGGCGGATAGGGCCTCTCCACAGGGTCCGGAGCGCTACTCCCCCGAGTCCGCGGGTGGGGAGGAAGGATCCTCGGGATCGTCGACCTGCAGGACGATCACGGTGACGTTGTCGCGCCCTCCGTTGTCGAGGGCCGCCGCGAGCATCGCGTCGACGCTCTCCGCGGGGTCGGCATGAGCGCGGAGGAAGTGCTGGATGCCGTAGTCCGTGAGCTCCTTCGTGAGACCGTCGGAGCAGATGACGAAACGGTCGCCCGGCCGCACGTCGATGGTGACGTAGTCCGGCGCCGTGAGTTCGCTCGCACCGACCGCGCGGGTGATCACGTTGCTGTACGGGTGGCCCTCCGCCTCTTCGGGACTGAGCTTGCCGGCGGTGATGAGCTCCTGCACGACGGAGTGATCGGTCGTGACCTGCAGCAGCCGGTCGTCGCGCAGCAGGTACACGCGCGAGTCACCGATGTTCAGCGCCACCCAGTGCGGCTCGTCTCCCTGTTCGTCCAGGTAGACGCCGGTGAGCGTGGTGCCGGTCCCCTCGTCGGTGGTGTCCGGGTGCTCGGCGATGTCGTCCACCGCGAGCGCGAGAGCCTTCTCGATCGCGGAGGGGGTGACGTCGTCGGCATCGACCATCGCCCGCAGGCGCGCGACCGTGCTCTGGCTGGCGATCTCGCCGCCGGCATGACCTCCCATGCCGTCCGCGACGATGAAGAGCGGGTACTCGGCGAGGAGGGCGTCCTGATTCGTCTCCCGGCGGCGCCCCTGGTCGGTGACGCCGGCCCAGGACAGCCGCAACGGACGATGCGCAACCGTGAGGGTGTGCGTCTTGGTCTCAGCCACGAACTGCCTCCGATGGACCTGCGGCGGATGGGGCGGGCGCAGGATACTCACACATCGTAGTGGAACTCGCTCCTCGGGACCGCACCAGGATGGCGGTGGACGGGGCGCGGGGCGACGGGAGGAGGGACGACTTCCCTCCGCTGCGACGAGTCCATGTCTCCACGTTAGCGGCATGTGGGGACACGGAGGAGCCACGGACGCGAAGAACCCCCGATCCGAAGACCGGGGGTTCTCCTCACGTCGTCACGCAGGCGGCTGCGTGGGATCGTTCGGTGTGGTCGGCGGCGCCGGAGGAGCGGCGGGAGGAGCCGCGGGCGGGGCCGGAGGCGTCGTGGGCGGAGCCGCGGGAGGCGCCGGAGGCGTCGTGGGCGGCACCGGAGGGATCGGCGCACCCGTCGCCGGGGCGGCGGGGCCGGCGGGCGGCGCGTAGCCGGGTGCCGAAGGCGGCGTGTACGCCTGCGTCGGCGGCGCGTAGCCCTGCGGCGGGGTGCCGTAGCCCTGCGGTGCCCCATATCCCTGCGGCGCACCGTAGCCCTGCTGCGGGGCGGCCGCTGCCGGCTGGACGGGAATGCCGTCCCACACCGTGCGGTCGCCGAGGAAGCCGTTACCCGCCCAGGAGGCCGGCTGGATGTTCGGGTTCCAGCGCGACTTGTCGAACGCGTTGATACCGAGCCAGACGACGGAGAGGAAGACGTAGAGGACGACCCAGACGGCGTCCTTCTGGAGCTTGAGGCCCACGCGCCACGCGGCGATGACCGAGAGCACCGAGAGCGCGAGCGAGAACAGGAAGCCGATGCCGATCCAGCTCAGCAGGGCCGTGCCGGCGATGCCGTACAGGACGAGCCACGGGCTCAGGTCACCGAGCTTGAAGAAGATCATCATGTTGTAGACGGGCACCCAGGCACGCCAGTTGCCCTGCACGCCGGCCTTCTGGAAGATCTTCATGTAGAAGAGCGACACCAGGACGTACCCGGCGACCGCGATCAGCAGAATGACGAAGAAGTAGGCGAAGAGCAGGCCGAGATAGCCCGCTCCGTAGTCGTCGTAACCCATGAGGCTCACATTCTCTGGTCAGGGGAGACGGCTCTCGTCCCCCGCCACGAGACTCCCCGCCTCGCATTGGACATGGTAGCGGTGCGCCCAGGGGGCGGCAACGACCGCCGGGGGCGATTCGCCGGCCTCGGGACCGTCAGTCGGCGACGACCAGCTCGATCTCCCCCGGTGCGGCGCCGTCCCGCAGAACGACGTCGTGCGCCCGCGCCCACCGGTGCAGCCCTCGGAGCGAGCCGAGACGCGGCCGGTCCTCGGAAAGTGCCCGGACGAGCAGCCCCTTGGACTTCTTGTTGAAGTGGTTCAGCGCCCTCCCCTGCGCCGTGACGACCCGCACGTACACGGACGGCACCCCGGCCGGCACGGGTCCGAGTGCCGCGTACGCCTCGCTGCGCAGATCGAGCACGAAAGCCGGGGCATCGGCCGCGATCGCCGCCGCCGTCGGATCGGCCCAGTGGCGACGCAGCGGCGGCATCCCCGGAAGCGTGGTGCCGGCTGCCAGGCGATAGGTCGGGATCGCGTCCAGGGCCGCGACCGGGCCGAACGGAGCGCTGTGAATCCACACGTGGGCGTCCAGCCAGCGACGGGAGGCGGTCGAGAGCGACGCCGCGTCGAGGGCGTCGAACAGTACACCGGTGTAGCGGTCCACCGCGGGCATCGTGGGCGCGCTCCTCATGACACGGTTGTGCGCGATGTCCCCCCGCTGCCGATCGCTCAGCTTCAGCACGCGCCGGCTCGCGTCCTCATCGGCGGCGAGAGCGACGAGAGCGTCGATCACGGCGGTCCGCTGCGGTGTGAGGTTCGGGAGTGCCAGCGCGGGCACATCCAGCGGGCCGCCGTCACCGCCCTCGCGCTTGGTCTCGGACGGCGGAAGCAGGATCTTCATGGGACCTCAGGGGAAAGAGACGCGTCCGCCTCGACACCCGGGCGGGTGTCGAGGCGGACGCGATGTACAGGACTGTCAGGAGATGAGTGCCGCGTTGCCGGCCACGATCGTCAGGACGTCGCCCTCCATGGAGAGGAAGCCGTCCTGCGCGTTCGCCAGCACCTTGGCGCCATCCGTCTGGGTGATCCGGACCTGACCCTCGGCGAGGATGGCCAGCACCGGCTCGTGACCGGACATGAAGCCGATCTCGCCCTCGACGGTCTTGGCGACGACGAGGCTCGCCTCTCCCGTCCAGACCTCCGCGTCGGCGGAGACGAGGCTGACATGCAGCGCCATGGTCAGGCGTTCTCCTTCTGGATCTGCGCCCAGCGCTCCTCCACGTCGGAGATGCCACCGACGTTGAAGAAGGCCTGCTCGGCGACGTGGTCGAAGTCACCCCGGGTGATCGCATCGAACGACTCGATGGTCTCCTTCAGCGGCACGGTCGAGCCCTCGACGCCCGTGAACTTCTTCGCCATGTAGGTGTTCTGCGAGAGGAACTGCTGGATGCGACGTGCACGAGACACGACGATCTTGTCTTCCTCGGAGAGCTCGTCGACACCGAGGATGGCGATGATCTCCTGCAGCTCCTTGTTCTTCTGGAGGATCTGCTTCACCGTCGTGGCCACGCGGTAGTGGTCCTCGCCCAAGTAGCGGGGGTCCATGATGCGCGACGTCGAGGTCAGCGGGTCGATGGCCGGGTACAGACCCTTCGACGCGATCTCACGGGAGAGCTCGGTCGTCGCGTCGAGGTGCGCGAAGGTCGTGGCCGGGGCCGGGTCGGTGTAGTCGTCGGCCGGCACGTAGATCGCCTGCAGCGAGGTGATCGAGTGACCGCGCGTCGAGGTGATGCGCTCCTGCAGGAGGCCCATCTCGTCGGCGAGGTTCGGCTGGTAACCCACGGCGGAGGGCATGCGGCCCAGCAGCGTGGAGACCTCGGAACCGGCCTGCGTGAAGCGGAAGATGTTGTCGATGAAGAGCAGCACGTCCTGCTTCTGCACGTCACGGAAGTACTCCGCCATCGTCAGAGCCGACAGGGCGACGCGCAGACGCGTCCCCGGCGGCTCGTCCATCTGGCCGAAGACGAGGGCGGTCTTGTCGAAGACGCCCGCCTCCTCCATCTCGTGGATGAGGTCGTTGCCCTCACGGGTGCGCTCACCGACACCGGCGAACACCGACACACCACCGTGGTCCTGCGCGACGCGCTGGATCATCTCCTGGATGAGGACGGTCTTGCCGACACCGGCACCACCGAAGAGACCGATCTTGCCACCCAGCACGTACGGGGTGAGGAGGTCGATCGACTTGATGCCCGTCTCGAACATCTGCGTCTTCGACTCGAGCTGGTCGAAGTTCGGGGCCTTGCGGTGGATCGGCCAGCGCTCGGTGACCTCGATGGTCTCGCCGGGCTCGAGGTTCAGCACCTCGCCGATCACGTTGAAGACCTTGCCCTTGGTCACGTCGCCGACGGGGACCGAGATGGCCTCACCGGTGTCGCGCACCTCCTGACCGCGGACGATGCCGTCGGTCGGCTTCAGGGCGATGGCGCGGACCAGGTCGTCGCCGAGGTGCTGCGCGACCTCGAGCGTGATCTCGGTGGACTCCTCGCCCATCACGATGGTGGTCTTCAGGGCGTTGTAGATGTCGGGGATCGAGTCGTGCGGGAACTCGATGTCGACAACCGGACCGTTGACGCGGGCGACGCGCCCGACGACCGCGGTCGCCGGCTGCTCAGCCGTGGCGGTGGTGGTCATTTCTTCGTCTCTTTCCTGAGGGTCTGTCAGCTCGATGCGAGAGCGTCGGCGCCACCGACGATCTCGGCGATCTGCTGGGTGATCTCGGCCTGACGCGCGTTGTTGCGCAGGCGGGTGTAGTCGGTGATGAGCTTGTCGGCGTTGTCGCTGGCCGACTTCATCGCCTTCTGCGTCGCGGCCTGCTTGGCGGCGGACGACTGCAGGAGGGCGTTGAAGACGCGGCTCTGGATGTACACCGGCAGGATCGCGTCGAGCACCGTCTCGGCGTCGGGCTCGAACTCGTACAGCGGGTAGACGGTGCTGCCCGCCTCCGAATCGTCGGCCTCCGCGATCTCCAGCGGCAGCAGGCGCACGGACTCCGGCGACTGCGTCATCATGCTGACGAAGCGGTTGTACACGAGGTGGATCTCGTCGACGCCGCCGTCCTCGCCGCCACGGTTGAAGGCCTCGAGAAGCGTCTGCGAGATCTCCTCCGCCGTGTGGAACGAGGGGGTGTCGGTGTCGCCGGTCCACTCTGCAGCGGCCGCGATGCGACGGAACTGGAAGTACCCGACGGCCTTGCGGCCCACGAGGTAGAACACCGGCTCCTTGCCCTGCTCGCGCAGGAGCTCCGCCACCTCGAGACCCTCACGGAGGATCTGCGAGTTGAAGGCTCCGGCGAGACCGCGGTCCGACGAGAAGATCACGACCGCGGAGCGGCGGATCGTCTCGGGCTCGCGGGTGAGCGGGTGGTCGACGTTCGAGTGCGTCGCGACGGCGGACACGGCCCTCGTCACGGCCCGCGCGAAGGGGGTGGACGCCTTGACGCGTGCCATCGCCTTCTGGATGCGCGAAGCCGCGATGAGTTCCATCGCCTTCGTGATCTTCTTGGTCGTCTGAGCAGAAGAGATCTTCTGCTTGTAGACCCTGAGTTGAGCGCCCATGAATCAGTACCTCACGCGGTTACGCGCGACGACCCTTGACGATCTTCTCCTGGTTGACGTCCTCGGCCTCGGCCGCAGCGTGCTCCTCGTGGCCAGGGGCGCCGATGGCGTGGCCCTTGCCGCCCTGGAACTCCAGGAGGAAGTTGTCGGTCTGCTTGTCGAGCTCGGCGACGGTGGCGTCGTCCAGCACGTTGGTCTCCCGCAGCGTGTCGAGCACCTTCGTGTTGCGACGCAGGTAGTCGAGCAGCTCGCGCTCGAACCGCAGCACGTCCTCGACCTCGATCGAGTCGAGCTTGCCGTTGGTGCCGGCCCAGATCGAGACGACCTGCTCCTCCACCGGGTACGGCGAGTACTGCGGCTGCTTGAGCAGCTCGGTCAGACGGGCACCGCGCGAGAGCTGACGACGCGAAGCGGCGTCGAGGTCCGATGCGAACATCGCGAACGCCTCGAGCGAGCGGTACTGCGCCAGCTCCAGCTTCAACGTTCCGGAGACCTTCTTGATCGACTTCACCTGAGCGTCACCACCGACACGCGACACCGAGATACCCACGTCGACCGCAGGACGCTGGTTGGCGTTGAAGAGGTCGGACTGCAGGAAGATCTGGCCGTCGGTGATCGAGATCACGTTGGTCGGGATGTACGCCGAGACGTCGTTCGCCTTGGTCTCGATGATCGGAAGACCGGTCATCGAACCCGCACCGAGCTCGTCGGACAGCTTCGCGCACCGCTCGAGCAGACGGGAGTGCAGGTAGAAGACGTCGCCAGGGTAGGCCTCGCGGCCCGGCGGGCGGCGCAGCAGCAGGGAGACGGCACGGTAGGCCTCGGCCTGCTTCGACAGGTCGTCGAAGATGATGAGGACGTGCTTGCCGCCGTACATCCAGTGCTGGCCGATGGCCGAACCGGTGTACGGAGCGAGGTACTTGAAGCCGGCGGGGTCGGATGCCGGAGCCGCCACGATGGTGGTGTACTCCAGAGCGCCGGCCTCCTCGAGCGCGCCCTTCACCGAAGCGATGGTCGAGCCCTTCTGACCGATGGCGACGTAGATGCAGCGGACCTGCTTGTTGACGTCGCCCGACTCCCAGTTGGCCTTCTGGTTGATGATCGTGTCGATCGCGATGGCCGTCTTGCCGGTCTGGCGGTCGCCGATGATGAGCTGGCGCTGGCCGCGGCCGACCGGGATCATCGCGTCGATGGCCTTGATGCCGGTCTGCATGGGCTCGTGCACCGACTTGCGCTGCATGACGCCGGGGGCCTGGAGCTCGAGCTCGCGGACACCCTCGGTCGCGATCGCGCCGAGGCCGTCGATCGGGTTGCCGAGCGGGTCGACGACACGGCCGAGGTAGCCGTCACCGACCGGGACGGAGAGGACCTCACCCGTGCGGGTGACTTCCTGACCGGCCTCGATGCCGGTGAAGTCGCCGAGGACGACGACACCGATCTCGTGCTCGTCGAGGTTCAGCGCGAGACCCTTGGTGCCGTCGGCGAAGGTCACGAGCTCGTTCGCCATCACGCCGGGAAGTCCCTCGACGTGAGCGATGCCGTCGGCGGCGTCGATGACGGTGCCGACCTCGGTCGCCGCGGCCCCGGTGGGCTCGTACGCGGCGGCGAAATCCTTCAGCGCGTCACGGATGACGTCGGGGCTGATCGATAGTTCTGCCATTGTCTTCCCTTTGTATCTGGGTGCGCGGTTCCCCGCGCGAAGTCGTGTTAGCCCGCGAGCTTCTGGCGAAGGTCGGCGAGTCGTGCGGAGATGCTGCCGTCGATGACGTCATCGGCGATCTGCACGCGCAGGCCTCCGACGACGCTGGGGTCGATGACGACGTTGAGGGACACCTGGCCGCCGTATCGCTGCGAGAGCGTCTGGCCGAGTCGCGTGCGCTGCGCGTCGCTGAGCTCGGTCGCCGTGTGCACCGTGGCCACGAGGCGACCGCGCTGGTTCGAGACGATACGCATCGCCCGACTCAGCAGCTGCCGCACCCGGCGCTCGCGCGGCTGACGCACGAGGGACGTGACGATGAGGGCCGTCGGAGCGCTGGCGGAGGCATCGACGAGGAGACGCTCGACCAGGGCGGCCTTGGCGTCCTCTCCCCCGAGCCGGCTGCCGAGCGCGAGCTCGAGCTCCGGGTTCGCCGCGATCACCCGCGAGAAGCCGAAGAGCTCGCCCTCGATGTCCGCGCCGGGCTCGGCGATGGTCGCCGCCCGGATCGCGAGCTCCTCGAGACCGTCGATCAGCTCGGAGGCGTTCGACCAGCGTTCGGCGACAGCGGTGCGCAGGACATCCTGCGCCGCGGAGCCGTACTGCCCGAACACCGCGGACACGACGTTCTGCCGCGCCGAGGTCGGAGCCGAGGGGTCAGCCAGCGCGCCGCTCAGCTGAGACGATTCGCCCACGGCCCGCGCGGCCGCGAACAGCTCGCGCGCGGTCTCGAGGGTGACGTCCTTCGCTGCGGCAAGCGTCTGAGTGGATGCCGCGAGTGCCTGAGCGGTCGCGCTGCCCATTACGACTGCCCGCCCGGGACCTGAGCCTGTCGAAGGTCGGATGCTTCGAGATCGGCGAGGAAGCGGTCGACCACGGCGGCCGCGCGGGCGTCGTCGGAGAGCGTCTCGCCGACCACGCCCCCGGCGAGGTCCAGAGCGAGCGAGCCGACCTCGCTGCGCAGGGAGACGAGAGCCGTCTGGCGCTCTGCCTCGATCTGCGTGTGCGCGGTGGCGGTCAGACGCGCGGCCTCGCTGGCTGCGGTCTCCTTCGCCTCGGCGATGATCTTCTTGCCGTCCTCACGGGCGGCCTCACGGATCTCACCGGCCTCGGTGCGTGCCTCGGCCAGCTGTCGGGTGTACTCCTCGAGAGCCGCTTCCGCCTGCTTCTGCGCCTCATCGGCCTTGGCGATGTTGCCCTCGATGGCGGCGGACCGCTCGTCGAGCATCTTCGTCAGACGAGGAAGGGCGACCTTCCACACGACGGCGAGGATGATGAGGAACCAGAAGCCCGACCAGATGATGTCGTACCACGCGGGGATCAGCGGGTTGTTCGCCGCCTCACCCTCAGCCGCGAGGTTCGTGACAAGAGCGTTCAGCATCCTGTCTCCTTCAGAAGTCGGTGGGGATTACGGGAAGGGGATGAATCCGACGGCGATGCCGACGAACGCAAGCGCCTCGGTGAAGGCGATACCGATCCACATGAGGACCTGCAGGCGACCGGCCAGCTCGGGCTGACGGGCGACGCCCTCGATGGTCTTGCCGACCACGATGCCCACACCGATGGCCGGGCCGATGGCCGCGAGGCCGTAGCCGACCGCCGCGAGGTGGCCGTTGATTTCAGCGAGAACCGTAGTTGCGTCCACGGGTTTTTCCTTTCGTTGGGTGGGAGGGCTGTTGCCCGCCCGCTCAGTGCTCTTCTGCGACCGCGAGCTGGATGTAGACCGCGGTGAGGACGGTGAAGACGTAGGCCTGCAGGACGGCGACCAGGATCTCGAAGAGAGTGAAGGCGCCGCCGAAGGCGAGGGTTCCGATACCGAGGGCAGCCCAGCCGCCGCCCGCGGTGAAGAAGAAGAACTGGGTCGCCGCGAAGCAGAGGACCAGGATCATGTGGCCGACGACGAGGTTCATCAGCAGTCGCAGGGTGAGTGTCACCGGGCGGATGATGAACGTCGAGATGAGCTCGATCGGCGTGACGATGAAGTAGACCGGCCACGGCACGCCGGACGGGAAGAGCGCGTTCTTGAAGAAGTTCTTCGGGCTCTTCTTGATGCCGGCGTAGATGAACGTGACGTAGCTGACCACGGCGAGCGTGAGCGGCACCGCGATGATCGCCGTTCCCGGCATGTTCAGGAACGGGATGATGCCCGTGACGTTCATGAACAGCACCATGAAGAAGATCGTGGTGAGGATCGGCAGGAAGCGGTCGCCGTCCTTGCGGCCGAGCAGGTCGTGCGCGATGCCGCCGCGGACGAAGCCGAGCCCCATCTCGACGAGGCTCTGGAAGCGTCCGGGCACGACCTTCATGCGGCGGGTGCCGAGCCAGAGGATCAGGACGACGGCGATCACCGAGAGCAACTGGATCAGATGGATCCGGTTGACCGGGATGGGTCCGACGTGGAAGAGGATCTCCGGGAAGAACTCATCGATCGAAGGGCCGTGGAACTCGCCATCAGAGGACGCGAGTCGGGGGGTCAGGGTCGCAGCAAGATTAAACAGCGCGGGCTCCAGCTTCGGGGCACCGGTCAGAACCGGGGCGACGATGGTCGGTGTGCTACACAGCGCAAGCGCTCGCGGGCGAGCGGCGGGCACTCCTCAACACTATCAGAATCCAAGGGTGCCCTAAGACCGCGGGGCCGCGTCCGCAGGGCCGTCGGAGGCATCGTTCACCGCTCCGGGGGCGCGGTCCTCCGGCACCTCGGTGGGCAGCGTGGTGTCGCTGACGTTCGGCAGCCGCATCTGGGTGAGCACGACGACGTCGATGATGAGGGACATGAGCACCCCCGCGACGATCGACAGGAAGAACACCATCGGCTCGATCCACGGCTGTCCGGCGAGCAGGATCATCACGACGACGAAGACCCCGAGCTTCAGCAGCCACCCGCCCAGCACGATCGCGAAGAAGAGCTGCACGTACAGCGGATCGCCGTACCACCGGTTGGCGATGAGGATGCTCAGCCCCGTGATCCCGAGGAACAGCGCGGCGAGGAGGACACCGAGGAGACCGCTGACCAGCCCCTCCCCCTGCGCGACGGCGAAGCCGATCCCGCCGGCGACGAGCGCCAGCACGACGGTGGCCACCGCCGACCAGACGAGGGTGCGACGCAGGATCGGGGTGCTGGAAACGGGGCTCGGACTCATCGGGGCTCCAGGGGGATCGGGTCGGGCGCGACGCCCGCGGCGGTCTTGCGTCGGCGGGTGGGACTCAGGGTGATGACGAGGCATGCGGCGATGCCGACGACCCCGAACGCGACACCCGGAAGGTACTGGCCGGGCCAGTCCTCTCGGGCGCCGACGTACATCAGGAGGACGGCGAGGGAGATGACGGCCGTCCAGGCGTAGAAGATCAGGACCGCATCGCGGTCGCGGTGGCCGAGGTCGAGCATCCGGTGATGCAGGTGCTTGCGGTCCGGCGAGAACGGCGATCGCCCCGCGCTCATCCGACGCAGCACGGCGAGGCCGAAGTCCAGCAGCGGGAGGAGCACGACCAGCAACGGGAGCAGGATCGGCAGGAAGGCGCCGACCAGCTGCGAACGCCCCAGGCGCTCCGGGTCCAGGGCGGACGGGTCCATCTGCCCGGTGATCGCGATCGCCGAGGTCGCCATGAGCAGACCGATCACGAGCGCGCCGGAGTCGCCCATGAACAGCTTCGCCGGGCTCCAGTTCAGCGGGAGGAAACCGAGGCAGGCGCCGATGAGGACCGCGGCGAGGAACGTGGAGAGGTTGAAGTAGCTCGACGCCCCGGAGTCCCGCGTGAAGATGTACGAGTACGCGAAGAAGACGCCGTTCGAGATCAGGCAGACGCCGGCGACGAGACCGTCGAGGCCGTCGATGAAGTTCACGGCGTTCATGACGATCACGATCGCGAACATGGTGATCGTGATGCTCAGCCAGCTCGACACGACGATCAGGTCGCCGAACGGCAGGGAGAGGATCTGCAGGCCACCGCCCACCGTGATGATCCCGGCAGCGAGGAACTGCGCGCCCAGCTTGATCATCCAGTCGATGTCCCAGAGGTCGTCCATGACCCCGATCACGGCGATGAGCAGAGCGGCCGCGAGGATCGACCACATGGTCTGCGGCGGCGTCCAGATGCTCTGGAAGAACGGGTTGGCGGCCGAGACCGCGAAGGCGGCGACGATGCCGAGGAAAATCGCGACGCCGCCGAGTCGGGGCGTGGGGGTGGTGTGCACGTCGCGTTCGCGGATGCCGGGATACAGCTTGAAGCGGAGGCTCAGCCGCCACACCGCCCAGGTCAGCACGAAGGTGATCGCGGCGGTGACGATGATCGTGAAGAGGTACTGCTTCACGAATCCTCGTCCTGCGGGTCCGGCTCGAGCAGGTCGCCCAGGACCTCGCGCAGCTGCTCCCTGGTCACGACGCCGTCCCGCAGGATCCGGACGACGCCCTGCTCGGCGTCACCCGCGCGGCGGACGAGCGAGGTCGCATCGATGATCGTGGACGCGACGCCGTCCTTGCTCATGCCGTCGTCCAGATACACCGCGACGCTGTCGCCCAGCATCTTCTCCGCGTCGAGCGCGGAGATCGCTGCCGCCTTGCCGGTGAGGTTGGCACTGGACACCGCGAGCGGTCCGGTCTCGGCCAGCAGCTCGAGCACCACCCGCCCCTCGGGCATGCGGACGGCGACCGTGCCCTTGGTCTCCCCCAGATCCCACACCAGCGAGGGCTGCGCCGGCAGCACGATCGTGAGCCCCCCGGGCCAGAACGCGTCGACGAGACGCTGGACGGGCTCCGGAACAGCCTCCGCGAGGGCCGTCAGCGTCTCCTTCGTGCCCACGAGCACGGGCGGCGGCTGATTGCGACCGCGACCCTTGGCGTCCAGGAGGCGCTGCACCGCGGGCGGAGAGAAGGCGTCGGCGGCGACGCCGTAGACGGTGTCGGTGGGGATGACGATGAGGTCGCCGCGGCCGATCGCCTGGCGCGCATTGCGCATCCCGGCGAGCAGCTGCGCCTCGTCGCTGCAGTCGAAGATGGGGGACATGACGGTTCGATTCTACGCGGGGCGGGTTCGGGACGAGCTCGACGTCTGCTGATCAGGGGCGGACGGCGGTGGTGGCGCGGTCGCGCAGCGTCAGATCGCGATGGGTGGCTGCGGCCCGCCATCCGTCAGCCGTGAGCAGCTCGCGGATCGGGGAGCCCTGCAGTTCTCCGTGCTCGATCACCAGCGTGCCCCCCGGCCGCAGCAGACGCAGAGCCCTGGTGCTGAGCACACGGACGACGTCCAGCCCGTCCTCTCCGCCGTAGAGCGCGAGGGCGGGGTCGAACAGCCGGACCTCGGGGTCGCGCGGGATCGCCTGAGCGGGGACGTACGGAGGGTTCGAGATGACGACCGCGGCCGTGCCGTCCAGTTCGGGGAAGGCATCGGCGAGATCGGACAGCACGAGCGTGAGGTTCTCGACACCGTCGACGTTGCGACGGGCCCAGACGTGGGCCTCCGGGGAGATCTCCGCGGCGTACACCCGGGCGTGCGGCACCTCGGTCGCCATCGCGAGCGCGATCGCCCCGCTGCCCGTGCCGAGATCGACGCCGATGGGAGACGGATCGCCCGATCCCAGAAGGGCGTCGATCGCATACTGCGCCACCGTCTCCGTCTCGGGCCGGGGGACGAAGACACCAGGGCCCACCGCGAGCTCCAGATGCCGGAACGGTGCGGTGCCGGTGAGATGCTGCAGGGGCTCACGGCCTGCGCGTCGGGCGACGAGCGCGTCCAAAGCGGTCGCGTCGTCGTCGTCGAGCCGGTCACCCCGGACGATGGCCGCCTGCACCTCCCCGCGACGCTGTCCTCGGACGTGTCCGGCGAGCAGCTCGGCGTCGACGAGGGGGTCGGGCACGCCGGCGTCGGCGAGACGCTGCGCCGCGGCGCGCACGGCCGCAGCGAGGGAGAGGTCGGGCATGGCTCCAGCGTAGAGTGCGCGCACGTCACAATGCCCCGTCCCCCCTCGGGCTCGCCTAGGCTGGATCGGCAGCGCACCCGCACAGGAAGGGCTCCCCCATGTCCGGCATCCACCCCGACATCACCACCGCTTTCGGCAACACGCCGCTCGTCCGCCTCAACCGCGTGACCGAGGGCCTCGGCGCCACCGTGCTCGCCAAGCTCGAGTACTACAACCCTGCGTCCAGCGTGAAGGACCGCATCGGCATCGCCATGATCAATGCGGCGGAGGCCGCGGGTGAGCTCTCCCCCGGCGGCACCATCGTGGAGTCCACGAGCGGCAACACCGGCATCGCCCTCGCCATGGTCGGCGCCGCCCGCGGCTACCGTGTCATCCTCACGATGCCCGCCTCGATGTCGAAGGAGCGCCGTGTGCTGCTCAAGGCGTTTGGCGCGGAGATCGTCCTCACCGACCCCACCAAGGGCATGAAGGGCGCGATCGAGGAGGTCAAGCGCATCGTCGACGAGACCCCTGGCGCGGTCTGGATCCGCCAGTTCGAGAACGCGGCGAATCCGCAGATCCACCGCGAGACCACCGCGCAGGAGATCCTCCGGGACACCGACGGCGCGGTCGACATCTTCATCGCCGGCGTCGGCACGGGCGGGACGGTCACCGGCACAGGCCAGGCGCTGAAGGCGGCGAAGCCCGAGGTCCAGGTCATCGCCGTCGAGCCGAAGGACTCCCCCGTCCTCACCGAGGGGCACCCCGGACCGCACAAGATCCAGGGCATCGGCCCGAACTTCGTACCCGACGTGCTCGACCGCGAGGTGCTCGACGAGATCATCACGGCGGAGTTCGAGGACTCGCTGCGCGTGGCCCGCGAGCTCGCGGCGAAGGAGGGTCTGCTGGTCGGCATGTCGTCCGGTGCCGCCGTGTCGGCGGCCCTGACCGTCGCCGCGCGCCCGGAGAACGCCGGCAAGACCATCGTCGTGATCATCCCGGACACCGGCGAGCGGTACCTCTCCACCGCCCTGTTCGAGGACCTGCGCGAGGACTGAGGTCGTCGATGGGCATGATCGGGCGAATGCGCGAGGACATCGCCGCCGCGCGCCTTCGCGATCCGGCCGCGCGCACGGCGATCGAGGTGGCACTGCTCTACCCCGGCCTGCACGCCATCTGGGCGCACCGCGTCTCGCACGCGCTGTGGCGGCGGCGTCTCCGGCTCCTCGCGCGCGCCGGATCGCAGATCTCCCGGTGGCTGACCGGCGTCGAGATCCACCCCGGAGCCCGGATCGGCCGGCGCTTCTTCATCGACCACGGCATGGGCGTCGTCATCGGCGAGACAGCGGAGATCGGCGATGACGTGCTGATGTACCACGGCGTGACGCTCGGGGGCCGGACACGGGACATCGGCAAGCGGCACCCCACCCTGCAGGACGGCGTCGCCGTGGGCGCAGGGGCGAAGATCCTCGGCGCCGTCACGGTCGGAGCCCGTTCCGTCGTGGGCGCCAACGCCGTGGTCACCAAGGACGCACCCGCCGACAGCGTGCTCGTCGGCGTTCCCGCGAAGCCGCGCCAGCGGACCGCCGGAGAGGACACCAGGGCCCTGCTGACCGCCCCGGACTACTCCATCTGACGCTCGCCCCGCGGCCGGCGACCTTCGTCACTGCGCGACGAAGAACGGGACGGCGCCGACCAGGATGCCGATCCCCAGCATCACGAGCGACACGATGGCCGCGCGCCACAGCACCTTCCGGTGGTGGTCTCCGAGGTTCACCCCGGCGAGCGAGACCAGCAGCAGGATCGCGGGGACCAGCGGACTCTGCAGGTGCACCGGCTGCCCGGTGATCGAGGCCCTGGCCATCTCGACCGGATCGATGCCGAAGTTCGCGGCGCTCTGTGCGAGCACGGGGAGGATGCCGAAGTAGAAGGCGTCGTTCGACATGAAGAACGTGAACGGGATGGACAGCACACCCGTGATCGGGGCGAGGAACGGTCCGAGCGCGGGTGGCAGCACGGTGGTGATCCAGGTCGCCATCGCGTCGACCATTCCGGTGCCGGAGAGGACTCCCACGAGGACGCCGGCCGCGATGACCATCGATACGACGCCGACGATGCTCGGGGCGTGCGCGACGATCTCCGCCGCCTGATCCTTGATGCCGCGGAAGTTGACGACGAGGGCGATGCCGGCCCCGACCATGAACACGTAGGGCAGCGGAAGGATGTCGACGACCAGGAGCACCATGACGGCGACGGTCAGCAGGAGGTTGAACCAGATCAGCCGCGGGCGCAGGGTGGGGCGGGCCGGATCCAGCATGGTGTCGGCCATCGCCGTGTCCGCGGGGTCGACGCTCCCTGCCGCGACCGGGGCGTGTCCGCCGGCGACGACGACGAGGTTGCCGGTGCGCAGCGAGGCGCGCGCGCCCGGCTTGAGCTCGGCGCCGCGGAAGATGCGGGGCACGGAGGCGAGCACACCGCCGTCGGCTCCGGTGAGCCGCCCGTCCGCATCGATCCGCCCCAGACGACGCCGCTCCCCCAGGCCGAGCAGCCAGGCGAAGCCGAGCGTCACGACGATGCCCGCGCCCAGCGCGGGAAGCATCGGCACGAAGATCTCCGTCGGCTGCACGCCGAGCGCGGTCGCGGCGCGGACGGTCGGTCCGCCCCAGGGGACGATGTTGAGCGTGCCGTTCATGAGGCCGGCGACGCACGTGAGGACGACGGGGCTCATGCCGAGGCGCAGGTAGATGGGCAGCATCGCGGAGGTCGTGATGATGAAGGTCGTCGAGCCGTCGCCGTCGAGGGATACCGCGCCGGCGAGGATCGCGGTCCCGAGCACCACCTTCGCCGGGTCGTCGCCGAGCAACCGCGTGATCAAGCGGATGAGCGGGTCGAAGAGGCCGACGTCGATCATGATGCCGAAGAACATGATGGCGAACATCAGCAGCGCCGCCGTGGGCGCCATGGTGCCGATCGAGTCGAGGATCATGTCGCCCAGGCCGAGACCCGCCCCCGCGAACAGCCCGAAGACGGTGGGCACCAGGATCAGCGCCACCATGGGCGTGAGGCGCTTGGTCATGATCAGCGTCATGAACACGAGGACCATCGTGAAGCCGAGGATGACGAGCACCCCCTCCGGCGGCACGAAGGCCACGTCGTAGGTGGGTGCCTCCTCGGCGGCAGCGATCAGCGCGGTCGATGCGTGGAACATGCGTGACTCCTTCGTCGTCGCTCCGTCATCGCTGACGGATCCTGACGAGGCTAGGCAATCCGGAGACGCGGAGCGCGGTATGCCGCATTCCCGGGTATTGTGCGCGTACCGTGACTTCTGCGCATATTGCGCGTCGGGAGCGAGGTGACGATGTCCACGGAGAAGCGGGTCCGGTTCGCGACCCGCGCCCTGTTGCTGCATCTCGCCGCCGTCGCCCTCGCCGTGACGCTGTGCACGGGCGTGTATCTCGCCCTCGCGGTCCAGCAGCTGCGCGCCGAGGCGGAGTCGACGGCACTCGGCATCGCCAGGACCCTGGCGGAGGACGCGCAGGTGCGGGAGACGGTGACCGCCATCTCCGCGTCGGACGACGAGCCGGATGCGGCGGCGCTGCGCGACGGGGAGCTGCAGCAGATCTCCGCCGCCGTCATGGCGCGCACCGGGGCTCTGTTCGTGGTGA
Organism: Microbacterium meiriae; assembly: GCF_032364335.1. Lineage (NCBI taxonomy): Bacteria > Bacillati > Actinomycetota > Actinomycetes > Micrococcales > Microbacteriaceae > Microbacterium > Microbacterium meiriae. The sequence goes on along the minus strand of NZ_CP133984.1, from coordinate 1,451,123 downwards.
TCACGGACGACCATGGCATCCGCCTCGCCCACCCCCTGCCGTCGCGGATCGGCGAAGTGGTGAGCACCCCGTTCGCCGAGGTGCTGGCGGGCCACGAGGTGGTCGACTGGCAGACCGGCACGCTCGGCGAGTCGGCACGCGCGAAGGTGCCGGTGCGGGACGATACCGGCACGCCGGTCGGCGAGATCAGCGTCGGGTTCGAGCGCACCGGGGTCTTCGACGACCTCCCGCCCGTGCTCGCCGCGATCGGGCTGACGGCCGCCGGCGCGCTCGCGCTCGCGCTCGCGACCTTCCTTCTCCTCCGCCGCCGCTGGGAGCGGTTGACCCTCGGCGTGCAGCCCGAGGAGCTGGTCGCCCTCGTGCAGAACCAGACGGCAGTGCTGAACGGTGTCGGCGACGGCGTTCTCGCGGTCGACAAGGACGGCGTCGTGCGGGTGAGCAATGCCGCGTCGGATCGGCTCCTCGGGCTCCACGACCCGGTCGGCCGCCGCGTGGGCGAGCTCCCGCTGCCACCCGTCGTACGGGACACGGCCACGGGAGCCCGCGAGCGTGCGGAGGCGGTCGTCGGCGACCGGGTGCTCTATCTCGAGTCGAGCGCGGTGCGGCGCGACGGGCAGGAACTCGGTGACGTGCTGATCGTGCGCGACCGCACCGACCTCATCGCCCTCACCGAGCGGCTGGAGGCCGTGCGCACGATGACCTCAGCACTGCGCGTCCAGCGCCACGAGTTCGCCAACCGCCTGCACGTGGCTGCCGGCCTCATCGACGCCGGCCGTGTCGCCGACGCGCGCGCCTTCCTCGACGAGCTGGTGAGCCGTGGTCCCGTGTCGTTCCCCGTCGCCGGCCTCGACCTCGTGGGCGATCCGTTCCTGCACGCCTTCCTGGGAGCCAAGGGCGTGGAGGCCGCCGAACGGGGCGTCGCCCTGCGGATCGCGGAGGACACGCAGCTGATCGGCACCGTGCGTCGGGCGGAGGACGTGGCGAGCGTGCTCGGCAATCTCGTCGACAACGCGATCGCCGCCGCCGTCACGGGCACGAGGGACCCGCGGTGGGTCGAGGTCTCCGCGCTGAGCGACGGCGGCGCGCTCGTCGTCACCGTCTCCGACTCCGGCGCCGGTATCCGGGAGCCCGACCTCCGAGCGCCCGCCGACGACGCGGGAAGCGAGGATCGCGTGCACGGGCACGGTATCGGCCTGCCTCTGGCCACGGAGATCGCCCGTCGGAGCGGCGGCGACCTCTGGATCATCGACCCCGGCGGCACCGGCCACGGCGCGGTGTTCGCCGCCCGCATCGGAGATGCCGTCGACCCCACTCCGCATCTCTCGAAGGAGGACCTGTGACGGAACCGCTGCGTGCGCTCATCCTCGACGACGACTTCCGGGTGGCCGACCTGCATCGGGCGGTCGTGGACGACCATCCCGGATACACCGTGACCGGAACCGCGCGCTCCTGTGGCGAGGCTCGCGACCTCGTGCGCTCGACACGCCCCGACCTGCTGCTCGCCGACGTCTACCTCCCCGACGGCGACGGCATCGGACTCGTCCGCGAGGTCGGGGTGGACGCGATCCTCATCTCCGCCGCGGACGACGCGCCCACCGTGCGACGAGCCCTGCGGGCCGGCGCGATCGGCTATCTCGTGAAACCGTTCGACCGTCGCGGACTGACCGGCCTCCTCGACCGGTACCTGCGCTATCGCAACCTGCTCGCGGGTGAGCGTCCCCTCACGCAGGAGGACGTGGACCGGGCGCTCGCGATCCTGCACGGCGGCGGTGAGCCGGTGTCCCTTTCGCGCTCGGCCACCGAGCAGCGCGTGCTCGCAGCGCTCGGAGACGGCGAGTCCTCGGCCGCGGAGGTCGCCGAGCGGGTCGGCATCTCACGGGCCACCGCGCAACGGCACCTCGCGGCTCTCGCCGCACGGACGATCGTCGAGGTGCGGTTGCGGTACGGATCGACCGGACGGCCCGAGCACCGGTACGCGACGCGCACGTGACGCGGTGGGCGGCCGCTCAGCCCTCGGAGCCGACGGCGGCGAGGCGCGCTTCTTCGTCGGCGGCGATGGCGCTCTCGATGATGGGGTCGAGCGCACCGTCCATGACCTGATCGAGGTTGTACGCCTTGAACCCGGTCCGGTGATCCGCGATCCGGTTCTCCGGGAAGTTGTAGGTACGGATGCGCTCCGAGCGGTCCATGCCGCGGATCTGCGACTTGCGCGCGTCGGAGGCTGCCGCGTCGAGCTCCTCCTGCTGCTTGGCGAGCAGTCGGGCGCGCAGCACGCGCATCGCGGCCTCACGGTTCTGCAACTGCGACTTCTCGTTCTGCATCGACACGACGATGCCGGTCGGCACGTGGGTGATCCGGACCGCGGAGTCGGTGGTGTTCACCGACTGGCCGCCGGGGCCCGATGAACGGAACACGTCGATCTTCAGATCGTTCTGATCGATCTGGATCTCCTCGGGCTCGTCCACCTCGGGGAACACGAGCACGCCGGTCGTGGACGTGTGGATGCGTCCCTGCGACTCCGTGGCCGGCACCCGCTGCACGCGGTGCACGCCGCCCTCGTACTTCAGGTGCGCCCAGACGCCCTGTGCAGGGTCGGACGAGGAGCCCTTGATGGCGACCTGGACGTCCTTGTAGCCGCCGAGGTCGGACTCGTTGCGCTCGAGCAGCTCGGTCTTCCACCCCTTGGACGCGGCGTACTGCACGTACATGCGCAGCAGGTCCGCGGCGAACAACGCCGACTCGGCGCCGCCCTCCCCCGCCTTGATCTCCATGATCACGTCGCGGGCGTCGTCGGGGTCGCGCGGGATGAGGAGTCGTCGGAGGCGCTCCTGCGCGGTCTGCACGCCCTCTTCGAGGGCGGGGATCTCCGCGGCGAACGCTTCGTCCTCACGGGCTAGTTCCCGCGCCGCCTCGAGATCGTCGACCGCGCCCGTCCACGCCTCGTGCGCCGCGACGATGCGCGACAGCTCGGCGTACCGACGGTTGACACGCTTGGCGCGGGCCGCGTCGGCGCGCACCGCCGGGTCGGAGAGCTCCTCCTGGACCCGGCGATGCTCGTCGATCAGAGTCTGGACGGACTCGAACACGTCGGGCCTCAGCGGATGTTGTTGTCGTGCCCGTGGGCGCCCGAGGGCAGCGTCGGGATCGACTTCTGCATCTGAACGAGGAACTCCACGTTGGAGTGGGTCTCCTTGAGCTTGCCGAGCACGACCTCCAGCGCCTGCTGCGGGTCGAGGCCGGCGAGAGCGCGGCGCAGCTTCCAGGTGATCTTGACCTCGTCGGCGGAGAGGAGCATCTCCTCGCGGCGGGTGCTGGACGCGTTCACGTCCACCGCCGGGAAGATGCGCTTGTCGGCGAGCTGGCGGGACAGGCGCAGCTCGCTGTTGCCGGTGCCCTTGAACTCCTCGAAGATGACCTCGTCCATCTTGGAGCCGGTCTCGACGAGCGCGGTGGCGAGGATCGTGAGGGATCCGCCGTTCTCGATGTTGCGGGCGGCACCGAAGAAGCGCTTCGGCGGGTAGAGCGCGGATGCGTCGACGCCACCGGTGAGGACGCGGCCGGACGCCGGAGCGGCCAGGTTGTACGCGCGTCCGAGGCGGGTGATCGAGTCGAGCAGCACGACCACGTCGCGGCCCAGCTCGACGAGGCGCTTGGCGCGCTCGATCGCGAGCTCGGCGACCGTCGTGTGGTCTTCCGCTGGCCGGTCGAAGGTGGAGGCGATGACCTCGCCCTTCACCGTGCGCTCCATGTCGGTGACCTCTTCGGGGCGCTCGTCGACGAGCACGACCATGAGGTGCACCTCGGGGTTGTTCTGCGCGATCGCGTTGGCGATCTGCTGCAGGACGATCGTCTTGCCGGCCTTGGGCGGCGCGACGATCAGGCCGCGCTGGCCCTTGCCGATCGGTGCGACGAGGTCGATGATGCGCTGCGTCAGCTTCTCCGGAGCCGTCTCCAGGCGCAGACGCTCCTGCGGGTAGAGCGGCGTGAGCTTGCCGAACTCCACGCGGGTGGCCGCGTCGTCGACCGAGAGGCCGTTGATGGAGTCGACCTTGACGAGGGCGTTGTACTTCTGGCGGCCCTGCTGCTCGCCTTCGCGCGGCTGCTTGATGGAGCCGACGACCGCGTCGCCTTTGCGGAGGTTGTACTTCTTGACCTGGCCGAGCGAGACGTAGACGTCGCTGGGCCCGGCGAGGTAGCCGGTGGTGCGCACGAAGGCGTAGTTGTCGAGCACGTCGAGGATGCCGGCGATCGGGATGAGGACGTCGTCCTCGGTGATCTCGGTCTCGAATTCGTCGACCGGGCCGGCACCGCGACGCTTGTTGCGCTGACGGTTGCGCCCGTTGCCGTTGCCGGACTGGTCGTCGTCGGCCGGTGCGTTCTGCGCCTGCTCCTGACCGCCGCCCTGCCCGCGGCCGCGGTTGCGGTTGCGGTTGCGGCTGCGGCCTCGACCACCCTGCTCGTCGCCGTTGTCTCCCTCGCCGGACGCGTCCTTCGCGGGGGCATCCGCCTCGGCCTCGTTCTTCGCGGCAGCGCCGTCGTTCTTCGGCTCGTTCTTCGCCGCGTCGTTCTTGGTGCGGCCGCCCTGGGCGGTGCCCGCGTCGGCCGTCTCGGTCGCGCCGTCGGCCGGTGCCGCCTCGGCCTTCTCGGTCTTCGCCTCGGGGGCCTCGGCGTCCGCCTTCTTCGTGCGACGGCCGCGTCCGGACTTCGGGGCCTCGGCCGGCGCCTCGGCGGCCTCGGCAGCAGGCGCCGGCTCGGCGGCGGCGGTCTCGGCGGGGGCCTCGGCGTCCGCCTTCTTCGCGCGGGTGCGGCGCGGAGCCTTCGCCTTGGGCGCGGATTCTGCCCCCTCGGCGGAGTCGCCGGCAGCGGCGGGAGCATCGGCGGTGCCGGACTCCTCCGCCTTGGCGGCCTTGGCAGCGGCCGTCGCGGTGCTCGCCCGGCGCGGCGCGCGCTTCTTGGCCGGAGCGGACTCGGTCGCCTGCGCGGCGACGGGGGCGTCGGCGGTCGGAGCCGCCTGATCGTTCTGGGTCTCGGAGAGGTTCTCCACGAGTACTCCCTTATAGGTCATGGGAAATGAGCGTGAACGCGCACAACGGGTGCTGCGCACGATCGCACGGGCTGACGCTCGGCGTCAGCCAGCCTCGGCACTTGGGCCTCAGGGGTTTGCGTGCGGGTCTTGCAAGAGATGCAATGGGGCCAGATTCACGAATGCTACGTGGAGCCCTCCGCTCGATCCCCCACTGTACCACCACGGACGTCGACGGCGAGCAGGAGCGCCTCCCACGGGGTGTCGGTCACCCGGTTGGCCAGCTCCACGGCGTCCAGACGACTGCCCGGACCGTCCGCGAGGACGAGCACACTGGGGCCGGCCCCGGAGACGACGGCCGCGAATCCGGCGGCCCGCAGCGCCTGCACGAGGCGCTGCGTCTCGGGCATGGCGCCGGCGCGGTAGTCCTGGTGCAGGCGGTCGGCGGTCGCGTCCAGCAGCAGCTCGGGGCTCTGCATCAGCGCCGCGATGAGCAGAGCCGACCGGGACACGTTGAACACGGCGTCGGCCGTGGAGACGTGCGGCGGCTGCAGCGAGCGGGCCTGCGAGGTCGACATCGTGTAGGCCGGGACGAGGACCATGGGCGAGACGCCCCGATGCACGAGGAGCTTCTTGTGCTGCGGACCCCGCTCCCCCATCCACGCGATCGTGAGCCCGCCGAACAGCGCGGGCGCCACGTTGTCCGGGTGGCCCTCCAGCTCGGTCGCAAGGCGCAGCAGATCGGTGTCGGAGAGGTCGACGTCGCCGGCCAGCAGCCCCTTCGCCGCGAGCACGCCGGCCGCGACGGCCGCACCGGAGGACCCGAGGCCGCGGCCGTGCGGGACCGCGTTCTCGGCCACGATGCGCAGGCCGGGCATCGGCCTGCCGACATCCGCGAAGACGTAGGCGATCGTCCGGACGATGAGGTTGGACGCATCCCGGGGGATGTCGGCGGCGCCCGAACCGGAGACCTCGATCTCGAGTTCCCCCTCGGGCAGAGCGGTCACCTCGAGACGGTCGTAGATGCTCAGGGCCAGGCCGAGCGTGTCGAAGCCGGGGCCGAGATTGGCGCTCGTCGCCGGCACCGTCACCTCGACCGTGCGGCCGATGCGGGCGCCGTGCTCCTCGGGAGCGGGAGCCGTAGCCGTCACCGTGGTCACTCGCCTTCCACCCGGAGGACGGACACCACGCGGGCGACGACATCGCTGTCGGCCAGCACGTCCACCGTGTCGCTGAGGGCCTGCTCGGTCGCACGGTGCGTGCCGATGATGAGGCGAGCGGTCGGCTCGTCCTCGCCCTCGACGGTCTGGACGACGGTCGCGACGGACACTCCGCCGTCGCTGAGGATGCCCGCCACGGTCGCGAGCACGCCGGGGGCGTCGGAGACCTCGAGGGTGATCTGGTACCGCGTGGTGACGTGGCCGATGGGCACGACGGGGAGATTCGCCCGGGTGGACTCGCCCACGCCGACGCCGCCCGCGATATGCCGACGCGCAGCGGAGACGACGTCGCCGAGGACGGCCGAGGCCGTCTGCACACCGCCGGCGCCCGCCCCGTAGAACATGAGAGAGCCGGCGGCCTCCGCCTCGACGAAGACGGCGTTGTTGGCACCGTGCACGGAGGCGAGCGGGTGGGACACGGGGACGAGGGCCGGGTAGACCCGCACCGAGATGGACTCGGCGCCGTTCGCCTCGATCCGCTCGCAGACGGCGAGCAGCTTGATGACGAAGCCGGCCGCGCGGGCCTCCTCGATCATCGACGCGGTGATCGAGGTGATGCCCTCCCGATGCACCGCCTCCAGCGGCACCGCGGTGTGGAAGGCGAGGCTGGCGAGGATCGCGGCCTTCTGCGCGGCGTCGTAGCCCTCGACGTCGGCGGTGGGGTCGGCCTCCGCATACCCCAGGCGCTGCGCGTCGGCGAGCACGTCGGCGAAGTCGGCGCCCTCGGTGTCCATCCGGTCGAGGATGTAGTTCGTGGTGCCGTTGACGATCCCCATGATGCGCACGACGCGGTCGCCGGCGAGCGAGTCGCGCAGCGGACGGATGATCGGGATGGCGCCGGCGGCCGCCGCCTCGTAGTACACCGATGCGCCGACGCGATCCGCGGCCTCGAACAGCTCCGGCCCGTGGGTCGCCAGCAGCGCCTTGTTGGCGGTGACCACGTCGGCGCCGGAGCCGATGGCCTGGAGGATGTTCGTGCGGGCGGGCTCGATCCCGCCGATCAGCTCGATCACGATGTCGGCGCCGAGGATGAGCGACTCGGCATCGGTCGTGAAGAGCTCCTTCGGCAGCTCGACGTCGCGGGGCGCGTCGAGGTTGCGCACCGCGATGCCCGCCAGCTCCAGCGCGGCACCCGCGCGGTCGGCCAGCTCGTCGCCGTGGCGGAGCAGGAGGGCCGCCACCTGGGAGCCGACGGCTCCGGCGCCCAGCAGCGCCACGCGAAGTCGTCTGTAGTCAGTCATGGGTGCTCCTTCTGGGGTGGGTCATCGTGCTCCCTCGGGGGCGTGCGCCCCGTCGATGCCCGCGTCGCGGGCCAGCAGGTCGTGGACGGTCTCGCCGCGGACGATCACCCGCGAGCGGCCCTCGCGCACCGCCACGATCGGCGGCCGCGGGACGTGGTTGTAGTTGCTCGCGAGAGAGGCGCAGTACGCGCCCGTCGCGGGCACCGCGAGCAGGTCCCCCGGGGTGACGTCGCCGGGCAGATATTCGTGATCGACGACGATGTCGCCGGACTCGCAGTGCTTGCCGACCACCCGGCTCAACTGCGGATCGCCCGTGCCCGCGCGCGAGGCCAGGCGGGCGGAGTAGCTGGCGCCGTAGAGGGCCGTGCGGGCGTTGTCACTCATCCCGCCGTCGACGCTGACGTAACGCCGGGTCGCCCCCGAGGCGACCGTGACGTCCTTCGTCGTGCCGACCTCGTAGAGCGTCACGCCCGCGGTGCCGACGATCGCACGCCCGGGCTCGAACGACAGCGCCGGCACGGGGATGCCGCGCGCCGCGCAGCCCTCGGCCACCGCCGCGACGATGCCGCCGGCGAGCTCGTCGATGGGGGTGGGGTCGTCGATGCGGGTGTAGGCGATGCCGAACCCGCCGCCGAGGTTCAGCTGCGGCACGGGGCCGTCCTCGAGGAGGGCGGCGTGCAGTTCGAGCACGCGGGAGGCGGACTCGCGGAAGCCCGCCACGCCGAAGATCTGGGAGCCGATGTGGCAGTGCAGTCCGGCGAACTCCAGCCCGGGGATCTCGCGGATCCGTGCCACGGCGACCTCCGCCTCGGCGAGCGGGAAGCCGAACTTCTGGTCCTCGTGCGCCGTGGCGAGGAAGTCGTGGGTCTCGGCGTGGACGCCGCTGATGACCCGGACCATGACGCGCTGCACGGCGTCGGTGCGGGCAGTGATGGCGGCCAGGCGCTCGATCTCGATCGCGCTGTCGACGACGATCGTCCCCACGCCGAGGGCGACCGCGCGCTCGAGCTCGGCGACCGACTTGTTGTTGCCGTGGAAGCCGAGCGAGGCCGGAGCGACCCCCGCGGCGAGGGCGACTTCGAGCTCGCCGCCGGTGCACACGTCGATGCGGAGCCCCTCGTCGACAACCCACCGGGCGACCGTCGTGCACAGGAACGCCTTGCCCGCGTAGTACACCTGCGCGGTCGTGCCGTGGGCGGAGGCGGCGCGGTCGAAAGCGTCGCGGAAGGCCCTGGCGCGGCGGCGCACCTCGTCTTCGTCGAGCACGAGGAGCGGCGTGCCGTACGCCCGGACGAGCTCCGGCGCCGTCACACCCGCCAGCACGAGGGCTCCGTCCTCGTCGCGCTCCGTGGAGGACGGCCAGACCCCGACCGCGAGATCGTTCGGGTCGTCGGGGACGACGAGCCAATCCGGAGCGAGCGTGGCGGCAGAGTCGAGCACGGAACACCAATCGTGGGACGGATCTCGGGCGGAGGCGCACATCGAGTTGCCCCGATTCTAGGGCACCCCCTGTCCCCGCCTGGTCATGGTGACACGCCGCGTCAACCCCCTGGGGAGGGGTGCCGAGCGGCTCATAGGGTGGGGGCGTGGCAGACACCGACACGCGAGACTCCGAGAACCGTTCCGCAGCCCCGGCCCGACCGGGACTCGTCGCCCGCATCACGGGACCGGTGATCGCTTGGGCCCTGGCCCGGCGCCCGGTCAGGGCAGTGCTGCTGTACTCCGAGCGCCGCGGTCCGATGCTCGCCGACAGCGTGACCTACCGGGCCCTGTTCAGCGTCTTCGCCGGCGTGCTCCTCGGCTTCTCGCTCGCGGCCCTCTGGCTCTCCGGAAACCCGGAGGCCTGGCGCGCGATCATCGACGCCGTGCAGTCCGCGGTCCCCGGGCTCATCGGCGAGGGCGGTGTCATCGATACGAAGGACCTCCGGACTCCGGCGTCGTTCTCGATCGCCGGCATCATCTCCCTCGTCGCGCTGATCGGTGCCGCGCTCGGCGCCATCGGCTCGCTCCGCACGGCCATCCGGACCATCGCCGGCACGATCCAGGCGGACATCCTGTGGATCTGGGTCATCGTCCGCAACCTGCTTCTCGGCATCGGCATCGGCCTCGCGTTCGTGCTCGCCGCCGGGATCACCTTCATCGGACAGCTCGGGGTGACCTGGATCGGCGACCTGCTCGGGGTGCCGTCGGATTCGCCTCTGCTCGCCTGGACGGTCCGGATCCTGTCGCTCCTCGTGGTGTTCATCCTCGACGCGGCTCTGATCGTGGGCGCCTTCCTCCTGCTGTCCGGCGTCCGACCCGCTGCGCGGTCGTTGTGGAGCGGCGCCTTCCTCGGCGCCTTCGGCCTGATCGTGCTGCAGCAGCTCTCCGGGCTCTTCGTCGGCGGTGCGACGAGCAACCCCCTGCTCGCCTCGTTCGCCTCGCTCCTCGCGCTGCTGATCTGGCTCCAGCTGTCCACCCAGGTCATCCTCGTCTCGTGCGCCTACATCGTCACGGCCGAGGAGGAGCGCGGTGACCGCCTGCACGAGCGGTTCGGCGCACGCACGTTCGTCCAGCGGCGGCTGCAGCGCGCCGAGGTGGACGTCAAGATCGCCACGGCCGAGCTGCGCGACGCCCAGCGCGCGGCGGCCGAGGAGAACGGCACCGCCGAGAAGAAGTGACCTTCCTCGTTGTGACCGGAACCGATACGGTGGTCACAACGAGAGGGGACGCATGCCCGCACCACGACGGCGCACCGTGACCGTTCCCGGCGCGCGGGTGTCGGTCGCGGAATGGTGCCCCGCGGCGGAGACGCAGCCGCCCGCGCTCCTTCTGCACGGCGGCGGCGCCGACAGTGCAGAACTCTCCTGGGGCGAGGTCGGACCGGCGTTGGCGGCCGCCGGACACCGCGTCGTGGCACCGGACCACCCCGGGTTCGGGCGCAGTCCGCGCCTCGAAGCGCCGCTGACGCAGGAGCGCCTGGTGCAGTACGTCGGCGACCTCGTCGATGCCCTCGACCTGCAGGCCTACGTCGTCGGCGGACTCTCCCTGGGTGCCGGGTTGGCGTTGGGCCATGTCCTCGACCGCCCCGACGGTGCGCGCTCCGCTGCCCTCCTCGGCAGCTACGGGCTGATGCCGCGCCTGACGGACGGACGCCTCGGTGCCCTCTCGCACCTGTCGACGTTCCTGCTCCTGCGTTCGGGGCTGCTCGGCGCCATGACACGCGCCTACGCGCGCGACCGTAAGGCGATGATGCGCGGCCTCCAGGATCTCGTGCGCTCCCCGGACGCCCGCAACCCGGCTCTCGTCGATGCGGTGCTCGCCGAGGCAGCGACCGGATCGGGTCTCACGACGTTCGGCGGCTGGCAGCGCGACCAGGTGCGGCCGCTGCGGCTCCGCACCGACTACCGTGACCGGCTCGCCGAGATCCGCGGCCCTGTCCTGCTCGTGCACGGCGACCGGGACACCGGCGTCCCTCTTCGGAGGATCGAGGAGGCGGCGGACGCGCTGCCGGCCGGCCGGCTCCTGGTGGCACCGGGAGCCGGACACTGGGTGCAACGCGACCGCCCCGACCTCGTGATCCCCGCCCTCCGGGACTGGTTCGCCCGAGGCTCCGATGCCTAGGCCGCTCGTGCCCGACCGGCGCGCTCGCATCCTCGATGCCGCGGAGCGGATGGTGCTGACCGACGGGTTCGATGCCATGAGCGTCGCCGCGATCGCACGCGCGGCCGGCATCGGCAAGGGCGCGGTCTACCTGGAGTTCGCGGCGAAGCGCGACATCCTCGACGCGCTGCTCCAGCGCGGCACGTCTCGGATCGCCGATGCGGTCGCCCGTACCGCAGGACCGCAGCCCTCGCTCAGTGCCCTCTACCGCGCCACAGCTGCTGCCCTGCTCGGCGACGAGCTCATGACGGCCGCGTTTCTCGACGACGCGGGAGTGCTCGGTGCGCACGTCGCCGCGCAGCCACCCGCCCGGTACCGGATGCGTCACGAACAGGTCGTCGCCGGGATCCGTGAGCTGCAGGAGCAGGGCCGGATCGTGCCTGACGTGGAGCCCGAGGCCCTGGCTCTCGCGTTGTCCAGTGCCACGCTCGGCCTGCTCTCCGCGGCCCGCACCCTGGGGCCCCTCGATCGCGCGACGCTGGAGAGCGCCATCGACACGGTCGGCCGCATGGCCGCGAGCTTCGAGACGGAGTGACATGCATCACGAGACGACAGGCTCCGCAGGAACCCCTCCCCTCCTCCTGCTGCACGGGGGCGGGGTCGCCGGCTGGATGTGGGAGCCGCTGCGCAGTCACCTCGACCCCGCACGGCGGGTCATCCTCCCGGATCTTCCGGGACACGGTGGCAGCGCGACAGCGGACTACGTGTCGCACGAGGAGACGGTCGCGGCGCTCGTCCCGCTGCTGGAGCAGGAGACGCAACCGGCGACCGTCGTCGGGTTCTCCCTCGGCGCCCAGCTCGCCGTCCTGCTCGCGGCACGACGACCGGACCTCGTCGCCGACGCCGTGGTCATCAGCGCTCAGGCGGAACCGCTGCGCGCCGTCGGCCCGACCCTCGCGCTGCTCCGCCTCACGGCAGGGCTCGCCAGGAACGAGCGCTTCGCCCGCCTTCAGGCCCGCGAGCTGTTCATCCCCGACGCGCTGCTCCCCCGCTATCTGGAGACCTCCGCGGCCATCTCGCGCACGACCCTGCTGCGCGCGGTAGAGGAGAACCTCCGTTTCACGCCTCCGCCCGCGTGGCGCGCGCATCCCGGCACCGCCCTGATCCTGGTCGGTGCGGAGGAGAAGCCGATGATGCGCCGCTCCGCCGCGCTGCTGGACCGGGTGCATCCCCGCAGCACCCTCGAGGTCGCCGAGGGGTGCGGACACGGCATGCCCCTGCAACGGCCGGCGGAGCTCGCCGCGCGTCTGGAGGAGCGCCTGGCCACCTGACCGGTGCGTGACCGCTCAGCGGTCGCAGGTCCCCTTCTCCTGGAGCGTCTCGTCCGTGACGATCGCCCCGTCCACGTCGATGTCGATCACGGCCTGGTCGTCGACGATCTCGATTCCCGTCAGGGTGAGGCCGGCCGGCAGCTGGTCCGCGATGCAGACGCGCCGCGGTTCGGTGATCCCCTCGCCGAGGGATCCGAGGGACGAGCCCACACGATCGAGATCGATGTCGACGCCGCCGATGCTCGCCGCCACCGGAGTGAGTTCGAGGTCGCCCTCGACAGCCCCGGGGGTCAGGGTCACGGATACCGGCACCGCGGTGCCGAGCACGTCGAACGAGCCGCCGAGGGTCGCGTTCGGTGCCACGAACTCCACGGTGTCGACAGGGAGTTCCGAGTCGGCGAGCAGAGCGGTGAACTGCTCCTGGTCGATGCGGATGGTGCCGTCCGCGCCGTCGAGGTCGCCGCCCCGCAGCGGAACGCCCGTCGCCGTGACGTCGGCGGCACCGGTGATGCCCTGCAGCGTGACGGCCTCCGTCGACAGGCGCAGGGTGTCGAGACGACCGGCGACGAGCTGTGGCAGGAGGATCCCCTCGGTCTCGACGTCCATCTGCTGGTCGGCAGGGAGGTCGAGCTGCTCGATGACGATCGATCGGACGACACCGGGCAGCACCGCACGGGCGACGAACTCGGCCGCGACCACGAGGGCGGCGAGCACGACCACGACGATGAGCACGACCCACGGCCACCGCCGGCGACGACGTCCGGCGCCGCCCCGACCGTCCGCCGCGTCCGGGACCACGAGCGTCGGGTGCTCGTCCGAGGGCTTCGGATACGGGAGGGTGTGGTTGTCGTCGCTCATGGCGCTCCTACATGCGCTCGGGCGCGGACACGCCGAGCAGGTCGAGTCCGTTGCGGAAGACCTGGCCGGCGGCATCGTTCAGCCACAGGCGCGTGCGGTGCACGTCCTCCACCGGGGCCTCGCTCAGCGGGATCACCCGGCAGTTGTCGTACCAGCGGTGGTACAGGCCGGCGAGCTCCTCCAGATAGCGCGCGACGCGGTGCGGCTCCCGCACCTCGGCCGCGAACGCGACGATGCGGGGGAACTCCTGGAGCGCGCCCAGCAGCGCCGCCTCGCTCTCGTGCGTGAGCGTCTCCGGGGCGAAGACGGAGCGGTCGACGCCGGAGTCGGCGGCATTGCGCGCGACGTTGTGGGTACGGGCGTGTGCGTACTGCACGTAGAACACCGGGTTGTCGTTCGTGCGCTTCTGCAGCAGCTCCGGGTCGAGGTCGAGCGGCGAGTCGGCGGGCGAGCGCTCCAGCGAGTAGCGCAGCGCGTCCGTGCCGAGCCAGTCGAGCAGGTCGTCCATCTCGATGATGTTGCCGGCACGCTTGCTGAGGCGGGCGCCGTTGATCGAGACCATCTGGCCGATCAGCACCTGGATGTTCTTCGCGGGGTCGTCCCCCGCCGCCCCCGCAACCGCCTTGAGGCGGTGCACGTAGCCGTGGTGGTCGGCGCCCAGAAGGTAGATCTTGTCGCGGAAGCCGCGGTCGCCCTTGTTCAGGTAGTAGGCGGCGTCGGCGGCGAAGTACGTGTACTCGCCGTTCGAGCGGCGGATCACACGGTCCTTGTCATCGCCGAAGTCCGTCGTGCGCACCCAGACAGCGCCGTCCTCGTCGAACACGTGCCCCTGCTCGCGCAGACGGTCGACGGCCTGGTCGATCAGACTCGACCCCGAGGCGTCCTTCGCGTGGAGGGTGCGCTCGGAGAACCACACGTCGAACGGCACGTTGAAGCGCTCGAGCGAGTTCTTGATCTCCGCGAGCTGGTACTCGTAACCGAGCTCGCGGGCGACCGTGAGCTGCTCCTCCTCCGGGAGATCGAGCAGGTCGGGACGCGCTTCGAGCACGCGACCGGCGAGCGTCGCGATGTACTGCCCCGGGTAGCCGCCATCCGGCGTGGGCTCCCCCTTGGCCGCGGCCAGCACGGACGCGGCGAAGCGGTCCATCTGCACGCCCGCGTCGTTGATGTAGTACTCACGCACCGCGCGGGCACCGCTCGCGAGGAGCAGGCGCACGATCGCGTCGCCGAGGGCGGCCCAGCGCGTGTGCGCGATGTGGAGAGGACCGGTGGGGTTGGCCGAGACGAACTCGACGTTCACGCTGACGCCCTCCTGCGAGGAGTTCGTCCCGTAGGCGGGACCGGCGTCGACGATGACCTTCGCGAGCGCACCGGCGGCGGCGGCGTCGAGACGGATGTTGAGGAAGCCCGGACCGGCGACCTCCACGCTCGCGATGCCGTCCACATCGACCAGTCCGTCGGCGATCTGCTGGGCGAGCTCACGCGGGTTCGTGCCGAAGGGCTTGGCCAGGCGCATGGCGATGTTCGAGGCCCAGTCGCCGTGGTCGCGGTTACGCGGGCGCTCCAGCACGATGTCGGCGGCGTAGAGGTCGAACGGCTCGCCCGGACGTCGTTCCTCGGCGATGGGGGCGAGGACGGCGAGGAGGGCGTGGGCGAGCGTTTCAGGATTCATAGACTCCCCAGTTTACGGGGGCGCGCCGCCCCTCTCCGCCGCCCCTCGTCGCGAAGAGTTTGCGTTCCGCGTTCCGTGATCTACTCTCGTGCCATGAACGCCCCCGCCGCCTCTCGTCGACTGCGCATCGCGGGCGTCGCCACCGCTCTTCTCGTCGCCGTCGCCGCGGGGGTCCTCGGAGTCTGGCGCCCCTGGGTTCCGGCGCCGTCGTCCCTCCCCGTCGGCGCGGCAGCCGGAGACGAATCCATCGCGGCGATCGCTCCCGCGCCGCTCGCGCTCCCGGAGGAGCCGACCATCCTCGTCTTCGGTGATTCCTGGACCTACGGCTCGGCCGCCTCCGACCCCACCCTGGGGTATGCGTACGTGCTCGCCGACCTCCTGCGCGGCACGACCATCGTGGACGGCGTCCGGGGCAGCGGCTACCTCAAGCCCGGCATCGACGGCCCCACCTTCGGCGAGCGCATCGCGGCACTGGACCCGGCCCTCGACCCGGATCTCGTCATCATCCAGGGCTCCATCAACGACCGGGCGCAGGGCGAGGCCGGCTATCGCGACGCCGTGACCGCCGCATGGGACGCGCTGACGGCGCGCTACCCGGAGGCGGCGATCGTCGTGCTCGGGCCCGCGCCGCACGAGCTCCCGGTCGGGGCGCAGACGGCACGGATCGATCGGGACCTCGCGGCTCTCGCCTCGGCCCGCGGCTGGTGGTACATCTCCCCGATCGAGCGGGACTGGATCACCGACGAGAACTATCTCGCCGTCATCGACGTGGAGATCGGGCGCAAGCATCCGTCCACCGACGGCCACCGCTACCTCGCGGAGAAGCTGGCCGCAGCGCTCGACGAACTGCGCGCCGCGCCGGTCACGGAGGCCGGTGGGTCGGAGACCACCCCCGACGAGTGATATTGTCGATCGGTACGCCTCCGTAGCTCAGTGGATAGAGCGCCGGTTTCCGGTACCGTAGGTCGCAGGTTCGACTCCTGTCGGGGGCACGTACAGCAAGAGGGATCGTCCAGACGGACGGTCCCTCTTCTCGTGCGCCCAGGGTCCCGTCAGCAGCCCCGACGCATGGACCGGTAGCCTGGATCCGTGCCCTCCCTCCTCATCGCCGGTTCGACGCGCGCTCCGCGCCGTCTGTCGTCCGCGACGCCGATGACGGAGTGGATGCGCGTGGTGCTGCACCCCGGCACGAACGGGTGGACGAGCGTCTGGGGCACCCTCTCGCACGGCGAGATCGCCGGCTGCCCGCCGCCACAGGGATAAGCCGCACCCGGACGGGTGCGGCGACATCGCGTCACCCATCCATCTGCCGTGAGGTATCCCTGTGTCTTCTTCGTCGTCCCCTGCCCGTTTCCGTCTCGCGCCGCATGAGCTCTGGCGCGGCATCCGCTCCACCGCCCGCAGCGACGTGCTCGGCGGCGGTCTGCTGCTGACCGCCACGCTCGCCGCCCTGATCCTCGCCAACTCCCCCGCCGCCCCGTGGTACGAGGCGATCAGGGACTTCCGCTTCGGGATCCCGGAGTGGCACCTCGAGCTCAGTGTCGGTGCCTGGGCCGCCGACGGCCTCCTCGCGGTGTTCTTCTTCGTCGTCGGTCTGGAACTGAAGGAGGAGTTCGTCGCCGGGCGCCTGCGCGATCCGCGCCGTGCCGCGCTTCCGATCGCCGCCGCGGTCGGCGGCGTGGTCGTCCCTGCCCTGCTGTTCGTCGCGATCAACGCGGCCTCGGGCGCCGACGTGCTGCGCGGGTGGGCGATCCCCACGGCCACGGACATCGCGTTCGCGATCGCCGTGCTCGCCGTGGTCGGCCGGTTCCTCCCGCCGGCCCTGCGGGTGTTCCTGCTGACCCTCGCGATCATCGACGACCTGATCGCCATCACGATCATCGCCACCTTCTACACCGAGACCATCAGCTTCCCCTGGCTGATCTTCGCGCTCCTCCCCCTCGCAGGCTTCGCGCTCGCCGTGCAGAACGGCATCCGATCCTGGTGGATCCTGCTCCCCCTCGCTCTCGCCGTGTGGGCATTCGTGCACGCCTCGGGGGTGCACGCGACGGTCGCCGGCGTGCTGCTCGGCTTCATGGTGCCGGTGCGCCCGACGGACCGCGCGCGGGTGCGCACCGGAACGGACGGCGACGGTGCCCCGGTGTACGACGGGCTCGCCGCGCACTTCGCCGACCGCTGGGGCATCGTCGCGACCCTCGTCGCCGTGCCGGTGTTCGCGTTCTTCGCGGCCGGGGTCGAGATCGGCGGCATGGACGGCCTCGTCTCGGCGCTGACCGATCCGATCACGATCGGGATCATCGTGGGGCTCGTGCTCGGGAAGCCCATCGGCATCCTGCTCACGACCTTCCTGTTGAGCCGCGTGCCGGCCCTGCGCCTCGATGAGTCGCTGCGCTGGCCGGATCTCGCGGGCATGTCCCTGCTCGCGGGCATCGGGTTCACGGTCTCGCTGCTGGTGGGCGAACTCGCGTACGGCAGCAGCAGCGTCGCGGACGATCACGTGAAGATCGGCGTCCTCGTCGGCTCGCTCCTCGCCGCGGTCCTCGGTGGCCTGGTGCTCGCGGCCCGCAGCCGTCGTGCGCGTGCGGAGACCGGGGCCCTCTCCGAGAGGTGAGCACCCGCTCTACGCTCTCCTGCGCCGTTCGTCAACGCCCTGAGTGATCCTCGAGGCGGTGCTTAGCGTCGGTCACCCCGACGCAGCGAAGGAGCACCCGATGAAGGCGATGACCTACCGCGGACCGTACAAGATCCGGGTCGAGGAGAAACCCGATCCGACGATCCAGCATCCGAACGACGCCATCGTGCGGGTCACGAGGGCTGCCGTCTGCGGATCGGATCTCCACCTCTTCCACGGCATGATGCCCGACACCCGCATCGGGCACACCTTCGGTCACGAGATCGTCGGGGTGGTGGAGGAGGTGGGCTCCTCGGTGGAGACGCTGCGCCCTGGCGACCGGGTGATGGTGCCCTTCAACATCTACTGCGGGTCGTGCTACTTCTGCCGTCGCGGCCTCTTCTCGAACTGCCACAACGTGAACCCGAACGCGACCGCCGTCGGCGGGATCTACGGCTACTCGCACACGACAGGCGGGTACGACGGCGGGCAGGCCGAGCGCGTCCGTGTGCCGTTCGCCGATGTCGGCCCGTCGGTGATCCCGGAATGGCTCGCCTCGGAGGATGCGCTGCTGCTCACAGACGCGTTCTCCACGGGCTACTTCGGTGCTCAGCAGGGTGACATCGCCGAAGGGGACACGGTGGTCGTGTTCGGCGCCGGTCCCGTCGGCCTCGCCGCCGCGCGCTCGGCCTGGTTCCTCGGCGCGGGACGCGTCATCGTCGTCGACCACCTCGACTACCGGCTCGAGAAGGCCAGGCAGTTCGCCTTCGCCGAGACGATGCACCTCCATGAGGTCGGTGACATCGTCCTCGCCCTGAAGAAGGCGACCGGCTACCTCGGCGCCGACGTGGTGATCGACGCGGTCGGCGCGGAGGCGGACGGCAGCGTCGTCCAGCACGTGACCGGCGCGAAACTGAAGCTGCAGGGCGGCTCCCCCGTCGCCGTGAACTGGGCCATCGACAGCGCGCGCAAGGGAGGGACGGTCTCGATCCTCGGGGCTTACGGGCCGCTGGTCACCTCCGTCCGTCTCGGGGACATCGTCAACAAGGGACTCACGGTGCGCGGCAATCAGGCTCCCGTGAAGAGGCAGTGGCCGCGACTGCTCGAACACATCCAGGCGGGGCACATCCGTCCGTCCGAGCTGCTCACCCATCGCTTCCCCCTGGAGCACATCGCCGAGGCCTACCACGTGTTCTCGTCCAAGCTCGACGACTGCATCAAGCCGCTCATCGTCGTCGGAGAGGAATGACCATGCCGTACGAAGGATCTCGACCCGTCCCCGCGCCGACCCCCGACGAGCTGCGCGCCCGGATCCCGGGCTGGGGCGCCGACCTCGCCCCCGAGCACCGCCGCACCTGGCAGCAGCTGGACGATGTCGGCGACACGGGCGCCCATTGGGACCTCCCGGAACGTCAGGGCCCCGACCGCGGCCGCGAGCGCTCGATCGAACACGGCCTGCTGCCCCCGGTCTGGGGCACCGCGCAGCCGTTGCACGGCGTGTCCGGAGCCATCCGGCGCGTGGCCTACGACCGGTTCAGCGAGACGAAGAACACCCGCTGGCTGCTGCTCGTCCTGGGAGACCGTGTGGACGCCGTGACGGCGCACGCCCGCTCCCTGGTGACCCGGCGACCGGACGATCCGATCACCCAGACCGGCGTCCTCGCGGAGCCCCGTCACCGTCCGCTCGCATCACGGTTCGGACGAGGCCGCATCGATCTCCGGCACACGTGGCTCGACCCGATCATCGTCGTCGGGCCCTGGGTGCTGACGGTGGTCCTGAGCGTCCGCGCTCTCCGCCGCCTCGGCCGCCGGCACTGAGCCGGGACCGAGACGGCGGCGTGTGAGGCTCAGCGCTGCAGGATCTCTGCGGTGACGACCTCCGGACGGAGGTCGAGCCGCCGCAGCAGCTGCGCGTTGAGGGCCACCACGATCGTCGACAGCGACATCAGCACCGCACCCACGGACATCGGCAGCACGAAGCCGATCGGCGCGAGCACCCCCGCGGCGAGCGGCACGGAGAGCAGGTTGTACCCCGCCGCCCACCAGAGGTTCTGCTTCATCTTCCGGTACGAGGCACGGGACAGCTCGATGACCGACAGCACGGCGCGGGGGTCGTCGCCCGCGAGGATGACCCCCGCGGACGCGATCGCCACGTCGGTCCCTGCACCGATCGCGAGACCCACGTCGGCCTGGGCGAGGGCGGGCGCATCGTTCACGCCGTCTCCCACCATCGCGACCTTGCGGCCCTCGCGCTGCAACTCCTGCACCTTCGCCGCCTTGTCCTCCGGCCGGACGCCGGCGAACACGCGGTCGATGCCGAGGTCCGCCGCGACGGTGTGCGCGACGGCCTCCGCGTCACCGGTGATCATCACGACCTGGACGCCGAGCGCATGCAACGCATCGACCGCGTCCCGCGACTCCGGACGCACCTCGTCCGCGAGCTTGAGCGCCCCGACGACCTGGCCGTCCCGCAGCACGTGCAGGATGATCGCACCGTCTGCACGCCAGCCCTCCGCGACGGGGAGCTCCTGGGCGTCCTCCTCCGTGAGCAGATGCGGGCCGCCGACCCGGATCACGGCTCCGTCCACCGTCGCGGTCACACCGACCGCAGGAGAAGACGAGAAGTCGCGGCTGGCCGGCACCGGGAGCTCCTTGTCGCGCGCAGCGCGCACGATGGCCTTCGCCAGCGGATGCTCGCTGTCGGCCTCGGCGGCCGCGGCGAGCGCCAGCACCTCGTCCGCGGTCTCCGCGCCGGCCACCGACACCTCGGACACGACAGGCTCGCCCTTGGTCAGGGTGCCGGTCTTGTCGAACAGCACGGTGTCGACGGTGCGCATGCTCTCCAGGGCGAGCCGGTCCTTCACGAGGACGCCGCCGCGCGCCGCACGCTCGGTCGCGATCGACACGACGAGCGGGATGGCCAGCCCCAGTGCGTGCGGGCAGGCGATCACGAGGACGGTGATCGTGCGGATCACGGCGTCATCCGGCAGACCGACGGCGCTCCACACGACGGCGGTGATCACGGCGGCACCCAACGCGAACCAGAACAGCCAGCCCGCGGCCGTGTCGGCGAGGCGCTGCGCGCGAGACGAGGAGTTCTGCGCTTCCGTGACGAGCCGCTGGATCCCCGCGAGCGTCGTGTCGTCGCCGGTCGCGGTGATCTCCACGCGCAGCCCGGAGTCGGTGGCGACGGTGCCCGCGGTCACGGGGTCGCCGGTCGCGCGGGTGACCGTACGGGACTCCCCCGTCACCATGGACTCGTCCATCGAGGCGCGGCCGTCGACGATGCGACCGTCCGCGGGGATGCTGCCGCCGGGGCGCACCACCACGACGTCTCCCACGCGGAGGTCCGAGGGAGAGACGCGCACGACCTGATCGCCCTCGACGCGCTCCGCCTCGTCCGGCAGGAGGGCGGCCAGCGAGTCGAGGGCGGAGGTGGTCTGCGCGAGCGACCGCATCTCGATCCAGTGCCCCAGCAGCATGATGACGATCAGCAGGGCGAGCTCCCACCAGAAGTCGAGCTCGTGGTGCAGGAGGCCGAGGCTCGCTCCCCACGAGGCGACGAACGCCACGGTGATCGCGAGACCGATGAGCAGCATCATCCCGGGCTTCCGCGCACGGATCTCGCTGACGGCGCCGGTGAGGAACGGCTTCCCTCCCCACACGTACATGACGGTGCCGAGGACCGGCGACACCCATGCCAGGCCCGGGATGTCGGGGAGCGGGTAGCCGAGGATCATCGCGAACATGCCCGAGAGCAGCACGGTGGGGACCGCGAGGACGAGCATGATCCAGAACAGCCGCCGGAACTGGGCGACGTGGTCGCCATGACCGCCGTGTCCCGCGTGGCCGCCGTGTCCGGAGTGGTCCGCGTGTCCGGAGTGATCCGTGTGCGCGGAGTGGTCCGTGTGCGTCCCGGTCGCCGCTCCGGCGGAGTGATCGTGCGCGGAATGGTCGTGGTGCGAGGTGCTCATGTCTTCCCTCCAACGTCGATGATGCCGTGCGGGGCCGGTTCTGTCGCGGCCCCGCACGGATGGGGACTCAGGCCGCCCTGGTGTACTTCGCGGGATCGGCGTCGAACGCCGGCCCGCAGCCCGCGCAGCAGAAGTAGTAGCGCGTGCCCTCGTGGTCGCGGTACAGGCCCGCGGCCTCGGCGGTCGCGATCACCACGGGTGTTCCGGCCATCACCGGGCATTCGGCCATGCCCTCGGCCGGCACGGCGAGCAGGTCGGTGCGCCCGTCGGCGGAGACGCCGCTCTGGCGCGGGACGCTGCAGCAGGATCCTGCGGGGGAATCGGACATGTCGGTGCTCCTCTGTCGTTCGTTCACGGGGTGTCCACCGCCCTGCTGCGGAAGGACCGCAGGCGGAGGCTGTTGCCGACGACGAAGACGCTGGAGAACGCCATCGCCGCACCGGCGAGCATGGGGTTGAGCAGGCCGAGCGCCGCGAGCGGGATCGCCGCGACGTTGTAGGCGAAGGCCCAGAACAGGTTGCCCTTGATCGTGCCGAGCGTGCGGCGGGACAGGCGGATCGCGTCGGCGGCACTGCGGAGGTCGCCGCGGACGAGGGTGATGTCGCTCGCCTCGATCGCCGCGTCGGTTCCGGTCCCCATCGCCATCCCGAGGTCCGCCTGCGCGAGGGCCGCCGCGTCGTTCACGCCGTCCCCGACCATCGCGACGACCTTGCCCTCGTCCTGAAGCCGGCGCACGACGTCGACCTTGCCCTGGGGCAGCACCTCGGCGATCACCTCGGTGATCCCGACCTCGCGTGCGATCTGCTCCGCCACCGCGCGGTTGTCACCGGTGAGCAGGACGGGGGTCAGCCCGAGTGCGCGGAGCTGCGCCACCGCCTCCGCACTCGTGGCCTTGACCGTATCGGCGACGACGAGCACTCCGCGGGCCCGGCCATCCCAGCCCACCGCGATCGCGGTCTTGCCCTGAGCCTCCGCCTCGGCCGTGGCCGCGCTCAGCCCTGCGGACAGGTGCTGCGACCAGTCGGCGAGCAGCGAGGTGCGTCCCACGACGACGGCGTGACCGTCCACGATGCCCTGGACACCCTTGCCCTCGATGTTCCCGAACTCCTCGACGGCCGGCAGGGCGCCGAGTTCGCGGGTGGCCGCGGCCGCTACAGCCTGAGCGATCGGGTGCTCGGAGGCGTCTTCGAGGGCGCCGGCCAGCCGCAGCAGCTCCTCGCGCTCCACCCCGTCGTCGGTGTGCACCGCGGTCAGCGTCATGCGACCGGAGGTGACCGTCCCCGTCTTGTCGAGCACGATCGTGTCGACCTTCCTGGTCGACTCCAGCACCTCGGGGCCCTTGATGAGGATGCCCATCTGGGCGCCGCGACCGGTGCCGACGAGCAGGGCGGTCGGCGTGGCCAGACCCAGCGCGCAGGGGCAGGCGATGATGAGCACCGCGACCGCGGCGGTGAAGGCGGCGGACGCAGGGAATCCGGCCGCCAGCCAGGCCACCAGCGTGCCGAGGGCGATGACGATCACGATCGGCACGAAGATCCCGGAGACCTTGTCCGCGAGCCTCTGGACCTCGGCCTTCCCGGTCTGCGCGTCCTCCACCAGCCGCGCCATCTGCGCGAGCTGGGTGTCGGAGCCGACCCGGGTCGCGCGGACCACCAGCCGTCCGCCGGCGTTCACCGTGGCTCCGGTGACGGCATCGGCCGCGCCGACCTCCACGGGCACCGACTCACCGGTCAGCATGGAGGCGTCGACCGCGGATGTGCCGCCGACCACGACACCGTCGGTGGCGATCTTCTCCCCTGGACGCACGACGAACTGGTCCCCGACCCGCAGCTCGGTCGTCGGGATCCGCGTCTCGACGCCGTCGCGGAGCACGGCGACCTCCTTCGCGCCGAGTTCCAGCAGCGCGCGGAGCGCCGCGCCGGCCTGCCGCTTCGAGCGCTTCTCGAAGTAGCGCCCGGCGAGGATGAACGTGGTCACCCCGGCTCCGACCTCGAGGTAGATGTTGGCAGCACCGTCGCTGGGCGCCACGGTCAGCTCGAACGGATGCGTCATACCGGGCATCCCGGCGGTGCCGAAGAAGAGCGCGTACAGCGACCACAGCAGCGCGGCGAGCGTGCCCATCGAGATGAGCGTGTCCATCGTGGCCGCACCGTGCCGGAGGTTGATCCAGGCCGCCTTGTGGAACGGCCAGGCCGCCCACACGATCACGGGTCCCGCGAGCGCGAGCGACAGCCACTGCCAGTACGTGAACTGGAGCGCCGGGATCATCGCCATCGCGATGACCGGGACGGTGAGCACGACGGCGGCGATCAGCCGCTGCCGCAGCGCGGTGAGCTCCGGATCCGGCTGCTCTCCGTCGGGCTGCGCACCCTCCGGCGCGGGAGGCGCGGGGACGACGGCGGTGTAGCCGGTCTTCTCGACCTCGGCGATGAGCAGGGCGGTGTCGACGCCCGCCGGCACCGTGACGCTTGCCTTCTCGGTCGCGTAGTTCACGGTGGCGGTGACGCCGTCGAGACGATTGAGCTTCTTCTCGATCCGCATCGCGCACGACGCGCAGGTCATGCCGCCGATCTCCAGCTCCACGCTGGTCGCGGATGGGGTGCCCATCAGGACCGGACCGCCTGGTAGCCCGCCTCGTCCACGGCGGCCAGCACAGCCGTGTCGTCGACGGGGGCGGAGCTGCGCACCACGAGTCTCCCGCTCTGCGCGCTGACATCGATACCCTCTACACCGGGGATGCGCGACACCTCGTCGCGGATCGCCATCTCGCAGTGGCCGCACGTCATTCCGGTGACCTGGTACTCGCTCGTGCTCATCGTGCTTTCCTTTCCTCGGGATACCCCCCTGGGGTACTCCTTCGGCACAACCTTATACCCTCCGCGGGTATTCCCGCACGCCCGGGCGGCAGCGGGACTCGTCCGCTCCGGGTGAGGGACGCTCGGCATCCGACGCCGCGCCTGGGAGGATCGCGGTCATGGACTCCACTCCCCTGTCATCCTGGCGGGACACCACCACGCGCCGCGCCATCGAGGCGTTCGTCGCCGCCGCGACCACCGGCCCGGAGGCCGTCCCCGTCGAAGAACGGATCGCCGTGTTCGACAACGACGGCACACTGTGGTCGGAGAAGCCCATGCCCGCCCAGCTGCACTACGTGGTCGAGCGCTGGCGCGAGGCGGCCACCCGCGACCCGTCCCTCGCCGAGAACCAGCCGTACCGTGCGGCGGTGACCGGTGACCTCGCCTGGCTCGGCACCGCGATCGACAAGCACTACGCCGGCGACGACTCCGACCTCGGCGTCATCATCCAGGCGCTCCTGGGGCTGACCGACGGTGTCAGCGTGGAGGACTACGCCCGTTCGGTCACGGAGTTCTACCGCTCCGCGCAGCACCCGATCCTCGGTCGCCCGTACGCGGATTCCGTGTACACGCCGATGGTGGAGCTGCTGCGCTACCTCGAAGCCCATGGCTTCACCTGCTACATCGTCTCCGGCGGCGAGCGCGACTTCATGCGGCCGATGACCCAGGCGAACTACGGCGTCCCTCCTGAGCGCGTGATCGGCTCGGCGCTCGGGCTCACCTACGACGAGAAGGATGCCAGCGTCCGCTACTCGTCCGCCCTGGCGTTCTTCGACGACGGTCCGGAGAAACCGGTGCGGATCTGGAGCCGGATCGGTCGGCGTCCGCTGCTCGCCGCCGGCAACTCCAACGGGGACATGCCCATGCTCGACTTCGCGCACGGCGGCCCTCGCCGCGGACTCGCGCTGCTGATCCATCACGACGACGCGGGCCGCGACGACACCCCCTACGACACGGGAGCCGAGAAGGCCCTGCGCGCTGCCGACGACCGCGGCTACACCGTGGTCAGCGTCAAGGACGACTGGGCGTCCGTGTTCCCCGACCGCGCCTGAGTCGGGCGGTGCCGGGCGGTCAGAGGGCGCAGCGGAAGCCGATGTGGGTCATGGCGGTGTCCTCTGCCTGCGCCGATCGCGCCGCAGGGCGGTAGCGGAGGCAGTACTCCGGAGCGCAGAGGTGCGAGCCGCCCTTGAGCACGCGGCGCGGGATGGGCGACCCGGGTTCGGAGGACAGCAGGCTCGCGCGATGTCCCGCCTCGACGCCCACGGCTCCCGGCGGTACATGTCGTTGCGTCCAGTAGTCCGCCGTCCATTCCCACACGTTGCCGATCATGTCGTGCAGGCCGTAGCCGTTGGCGGGGAACGAGGCCACCGGAGCGGTGCCGATCCACCCGTCGGCGCCATCGTTCCGGTACGGGAAGGCACCCTGCCAGGTATCCGCCATGAGGGTGCCGTCCGGCTTCGTGTCCTCCCCCCAGGCGAAGCGGGCACCGACGAGGCCACCGCGCGCCGCCCATTCCCACTCCGCCTCGGTGGGCAGGCGCCTGCCGGCCCACGCGGCGTAGGCGACGGCATCGGGGTACGCGACCTGCACGACCGGATGATCGAGACGGTCATCGATCGACGAGGTCGGCCCGAAGGGGTGCCGCCAGGACGCCCCGGGCTCCCACCGCCACCACTGACGCCAGTCGCGAAGGTCGACGGGACCGCGTGTCGGCGTGAAGACCATGGCACCGGGGACGAGGTCGTCCGGGTGCACGCCTGGGTAGTCGGCAGGGTCCATCGGCCGCTCGGCGATCGTGACGTAGCCGGTGTCCTCGATGAAGGCCGCGTACTGGCGATTGGTCACGGGATGCTCGTCCAGCGTGAACGGCTCCACGCGCCGCTCGTGGACGGGCCCCTCCTCCGGGTAGAACTCGTCCGACCCCATGAGGAGCGTGCCGCCGGGGACCTCGATCATCGCCGTCATGCCCTCATGCTAGGCCTCGGCCCGCTCCGGTCGATCACTCGCGCGACAGCATCGCCGCTGCCTCGAGTTCCATATCGAGATACTGCTCCGTGCTCACGTCCACCGCCACGCCCAGGAGCTTGCCGCCGGTGAACGGGAACGGGTTGCGGTACTGCGCGCTCACCGGGTCGGCGCTGTCCCACCCGACGCAGAGCCCGTCGCCGCAGAGCGTGAACTTCCCGACCTGCGCCCGCATCGGACCTGACGCCACCGCGCGATCGTCGACGTACAGCGTGGTCGTGCCGACGGACTCGCCGTGCTCCCCCGCCCCCTCGCGGACGAACTCCACGCCGAGGGTATGCGGGCCGGGGGTGAGCTCGTCCGAGGTGAACGACTGCTCCGGCGGGATGCCGAGGAAGTTGTACACGTAGACGAGCCTGTCGTCCTTGAGGAACAGGGAGTGCCCGCCGAAGCGCGAGCCGTGCGCGAAGAGCACGCCCTCGGCACCCTCGTCGAGCACGACGTCGGCGATGATCTTGTAGGAGCGCCCTCGGACGTTCACCGCGACGCTCTCCGGTACCGCGGCGGTGCCGGGGAAGTACACATAGCGATCCCGGGGCGACTCGGCCTGGGGCCGCGGGACCGTCAGGATGTCGCGAGCGGAGCGGTCATCGAGCGGAAGGGCGAAGTTCGCCTCCGCCTCGGCGAACCATGCGGTGATGAGCTCCTGCAGCTTCTCCGGGTGGGTCGCGGCGAGGTCGTTCGACTCGGAACGGTCCTCCGCCACGTGGTACAGCTCCCACACGTCGTCGTCGAAGTGGCCCTTGCCGCTCAGCGGCGCGTGTACGGCGGCGGCCTTCCAGCCGTCCTTCCAGATGCCCCTCGTGCCGAGCATCGAGTAGTACTGCACCGTCTTCTGCGTCGGACCGTCCGGCGCCGCGTCGAAGGACGACTTCATCGAGACGCCGTCGAGCGGTCTCTGCGGCACCCCACGGTAGGACTCCGGCATCTCGATGCCGATGACGTCGAGCACTGTCGCCACGACGTCCACCGAGTGGTGGTACTGGTGGCGCAGCTCCCCCTTCGCCGCGATCCCCTTCGGCCAGTGCACAACCATCGGGTCGCAGGTGCCGCCGGAGTACTGGGAGTAGCGCTTGAACATCTGGAACGGCGTGGAGAACGCGGCCGCCCACCCGGTCGGATAGTGGTTGTAGGTGTCGGCGGAGCCGAGGGTGTCGATCATCGCGAGGTTCTCGGCGAGATCGTCGGGGTAGCCGTTGAAGAACTTGTTCTCGTTCACGGAGCCGTCCGGTGATCCCTCCCCCGAGGCGCCGTTGTCGGCGCAGTAGAAGATGATCGTGTTGTCCAGCTGCCCCGTCTCCTCCAGGTAGTCCACGATCCGACCGACCTGGGCATCCGTGTACTCGGAGAAGCCCGCGAACACCTCCGCCATGCGGGCGAACAGCCTCCGCTCGTCGTCGTTCAGCTCCGCCCACGGGCGCACGTGGTCGGCCGGGTTCGCCGCGTCCTCCGGCAGCGGATTGAACGGCGTCAGCCGCGTGCCCTCCGGCAGCACGCCCTTCTCGATCATGCGGGCGAGCACCCACTCGCGATAGGCGTCGTAGCCGTCGTCGAAAGCACCCTTGTACTTGTCGATGTACTCCTGCGGCGCGTGGTGCGGAGCGTGGTTCGCGCCGGGACAGAACCACATGTACCAGGGCTTCGAGGGGTTCGAAGCCTGCTGGTTCCGGATCATCGCGAGCGCCTGGTCGGCGAGATCCTTCGACAGGTGATACCCGTCCTCCGGGCGGTACGGCTGCTCGATGAAGTGGTTGTCCTCGACGAGATCGGGGTACCAGTTGTTCGTCTCGCCACCGAGGAAGCCGTAGAACCGGTCGAACCCGAGCTGCAGCGGCCACATCGAGCGGCTGCCTCCCGGCGCGATGTCCTCCTCCGGGACGTTGTGGTCTTTGCCGAGCCAGAACGTGCTGTAGCCGTTCTCCTGCAGCACCTGCCCGATCGTCGCGCACTCCGCCGGGAGCCGTCCCGCGAAGCCCGGGAAGCCGTTGGTGCCCTCCATGATCACGCCGGCGCGATTGACGTGGTGGTTGCGCCCCGTGAGCATGGTGGACCGCGTCGGCGAGCACAGCGCCGTGGTGTGCCACTGCGTGTAGGTGAGGCCCCCGGCGGCCAGACGATCCATGGTCGGCATCGCGATGCGACCGCCGTACGGCGACCAGGAGGCGAGCCCGGTGTCGTCGTAGAGCACGACGAGGACGTTCGGTGCTCCGTCCGGCGCCTTCCGCAGCTCGTACGGCGACCAGTCGGGACGGGAGTCGCGGACGTCCAGCGTGATCTCGCCCGAGAAGTCTGCGTTGAATTCCGACATCGTCTCTCCTTCGTTCAGGGCGCGTCCGCGCTCCTCGGCACGAGTCTCCCGAGCCGGCGTCCCTGTGGACAACGGTCCTCACCCGGGAAGGGTGATCTCAGCGGCGTCGTCCTCGACCGGCTCGTCCGTCTCATCCGCTGCGGAGTCCAGGCGGCGCAGCAGTTCCACGAGGACCGTCAGCACGAGGACGCCGATCGCCACGCCGACGACGGCACCGAAGGTCACAGGGCGCGTCGCCACGAGGATGAGCACACCGATCGCCATCCCCGCGATGAGGATCGCGCCCCGATAGCGGTCGACCGCCCGCCCGAATCGTCCCGTGGATATCCCCCGAGCCTCCGCCGCCTCGCGCAGCGCCCCGAAGCCGCTCTCGGTCGCACCGCGCACCGTCGAGGCGCTGCGGCTCGATCCGGCCAGCCAGGCCCAGAGCGCGATGAGCACGCCGACGAGAGCGAGGGCGACGATGGTGGACCCGAGGAGCGCCGTGAGCTGATCGAAGAGGGATTCGGCCGCAGCCGCCGTCATGATGGACGGACGGACGGCGCTGACGAAGAACCCGCGTCCGATCCCCATCCCCGCGGCGAGGAGCAGGAAGACGACGGCGAAGCCCGCGCTCGTCCAGAACAGCGCCCGCGGCCGGTCCACCGCCAGCAGCACGCCGAGCACGACGAGGCCGAGCACGACCCAGGGCAACCAGAACCCTGCGGCCACCGCGATCTGGTAGACCGTGCGCACCAACGCGAGGGCGTCCGCCTGCACCACCGGGATGGTGCGATCGATCACGGGGATGAGGTCGGCCACGCCGGCCCCACGCTCGGCGAGAGCTTCCTTGACGCGTTCCACGACCGCCCCCACGTCCACCGAGAGCACGCCGTCGTCGCTCAGCTGCAGTGCGGTGCCCGGGTCGTCCTGGAGGATCGCGACGGCACGCTCATGCGTGAAGCGCAGCGACTCCGCCCAGATGTCGGCGAACTGCGGCGACGACACCACCTCGTGCACGACACCGTCGATCAGCGACGACAGCCCGGACGCGGCCGGTGCTTCCAGGAGCCCGAGGGCGGCTGTGGCACGGGGCGGCAGATCAAGGGCGCGCAGCCCATCGAAGAGCTCTCCGACCACCGCATCCAGGTCGACCTGCTCATTGATGGCGGTCGTCACCTGATCGGCGACGAAGTCCTGGACGTCCGGGTCCTGGGCCAGTGGAGCGAACGTCGCGACGAACCGATCCGCATCGACGAGCTGCAGCCGCGCCCCCGTCCCCATCGCCGCGATCGGTGCGAGGAGCACTGCGACGACGAGCACGATCCCGGCGATGATGCTCCGGGCCGAGACCCGGCGTCGAGGGCGACGCAGCTCCTCGTTCTCCTGCTCCAGCGCGCGCAATCGTTCCCGCAGATCGTCGATCTCGCTCATGGGCGCCTCGTCTCGATCGTCGCGGGCGCTCAGCCCAGCAGCTTCTGCTTCGCCGCGGTGAACTCCTCCTCCGTCAGCACACCGGAGGCCTTCAGCGACCCGAGCTCCTGCAGCTTGGCGATCAGGTCGTCCGCCGGTGCGGGCGGCGCGGCCGGCGGGGACGCCGGCGGCGCATACCGCGCAGCAGCGGTGCGGGCCGCGTCGTCCATCTGGGCCTGTTGCTGAGCGGCCTCATACTGCTGCTGCTCGTACTCGCTCTGCGCGCGGCGCTCCTGGTGCCGCATGGCGGCTCCCTGCACCGCGGTCGCCGTTCCGGCGACCACCGCGGTCCGTGCGGCGAGACCGATGAGCCCCGGCCGGCCGAATCTCCGCAAGGGCATGTCATTCACCTTCCTGTTCGAGGATGTCCATCACGGCGTTCACGACGGGAGCCGGAATGCGCTCGGTGCGCAGCACCTGGCCTCCCGCGGCGGCGACATCCTGCGCCAGGGTCCGGGCGAACAGGAGCTCCAGGACCACCACGGCCGCGGATCGTCCCGGTGGCACGACCTCCGCCAGGGCGAGGACGTCGTCCTCACTCGCGAGTCCGGCGACGATCGGCTCGAGCCCGCCGAGCGCCAGGGACCCGTCGCCCTCGTCCAGTTCGAGGATGTCGAGCTCCCCGTCCGCCGTCCTCGTCACCAGCACGAAGTCCAGCACGCGCACGACGCCGCTCGATACGAGGTCGGTCAGCGCCCCGAACGTCGCCGGGTCCGGCCGGTCGCCGTCGAAGCCCACGAGGTAGAACTCGACGGGCCCGAATCGGAACTCCTCCATGTCGCCACCCTTCGTCCGGCAACAGGATGGCACCGCGACCGCGGGGCACGTAACCCCTCTCACCCGCTCCGGGTGAGAGGGGGTACTCGGGCTCTCGCGCGGCTGTCACCATCGAGGACGGAGCGATGGAGGATCGAGGGCGGTCATGAGAAGCCGGGTGCTGGGCGACGTCGCGTTCGTCGTGATCGAGCTCCGCCGCGAGCACCCGGGACCACCGGTTCTCGAGCCACTCCTGCGGCAGGTCGAAGCAGGCACCCTGCGCGTGCTGGACTTCCTCGTGGTGCGGCGGGACGCCGACGCACACCGCATCACGGAGATCGACGGCGACGACTTCGCGCTCGCCGGTCTCCGCCTGTATGCGCCCGGACTCATCTGCGTCGAAGACGTCGGACACTTCCTCCCCTGGGTCCCGGTCGGCTCGGTCGCCGCCGTGATCCTCGTCGAACAGTGCTGGGACGTCCGGTTCGTCCGCGAGGTCGAGGACGGCGGCGATCGGATCCTGGCGACGCAGGCGATCCCCTCCGCGGTCGCGAACGCCGCCCTGGCGGCGACCCTGGGCGCAGCGTCGTGAGACGGCTCACCGCTCACACCATGGCGTGGACGGCCTCCCGCCGGGACGACACCCCGAGCTTGCGGTATATCGCGCGTTGATGCGTCTTCACCGTGTTGACCGACACGGAGAGTTCCTGCGCGATCTCCGGCAGCGTGCGCGCCGTCTGCATCTGGTGGAAGACGTCGCGTTCCCGCTCCGACAGCCGATCGGTCACGGATCCGACCGCGTCGACGGCGAGGCATCTCTCGATGAACTCCTCGAACTGCGTGCCGTGATGCACATGCGCCTGCAGCAGCCGGCGCACCGCGACCTCCCGCGGACCGAAGAGCACGACGAGGTTCTCCGCCGACGCGACGGCGAGTGCGGCCTCGCACAGGTCATGCGCGTCCTCCTGGTGGCCGGTCGCCCTCCGCAGCGCAGCCGCGGTGATCAAGGTGGCGGCCTTGACGTACGACAGCTCGGAGGCGCCCCGCAACGATCGCAGCATCTCCAGCGCCGCAGCGTGATCCTCGGCGCGACGCAGGATTCCGGACAGGGCGACGCCCACGAGCGGGAGGTCGGTACCGCTCGCGTACTTGTTCGCGATGCGCAGTGCGCGCTCCCTCCGCCCCACCGCCTCTTCGAGCAGGGCCACCGACGACTCTCGGAACGCCGGCCACGCCACCCCCTGCACGACGTCGATGGGGAGTTCCTGCACGCCGATGGCCGCCCGACGACATATCGCGGGGTCTCCTGTGAGCGCGGCCGAATAGGCGCCCATCATGCGTGCATGCCCGGCGAGGTCGCGGCCGGATGCGGCTTCCTCCCGTGCCGCGTCGAAGATCCGGACCGCCTCCTCCGCCTCGCCGGACCAGTACGCGACCCACCCCGCGGCGGCCATGGCGCTGCCGCGCGCGAAGGTGTTCCGCGGAAGAAGAGTCTCGCGGGTGCTCTCGGCCTCGGCGAGCA
This sequence comes from Microbacterium meiriae, assembly GCF_032364335.1. Lineage (NCBI taxonomy): Bacteria > Bacillati > Actinomycetota > Actinomycetes > Micrococcales > Microbacteriaceae > Microbacterium > Microbacterium meiriae. Next base: position 1,418,693 of record NZ_CP133984.1, on the reverse strand, counting down.
CGGTCGCGGCCTCCGTGAGCCGGCCGGAGGTGGCGAGGCCGTAGGCGAGATGCCCGACGGCGCGGGACGTGAGCTCCCGGTCGCCCGCTTCCTGCGCCTCGCGCGCCGCCGCAGAGAAGTACTCGATCGCGAGGTCCGGCGATTCGCGACTGCGCAGCGCGGTCCACCCCAGCAGATGGTTGAGCGCCACCCGACCGCCGTACATCCTGTCGTCCTCGGCATCGAGCAGCGCGCGGATCTCGGGACCGGACACCGCCACCTCGACGGACGACTCCGCGAGCAGCAGGCGGACGATGAGGAGGACGGCAGGGGCGGCCTCCCCCGGCGTGCGGTCGAGGAGGGCCTCGGCCCGTCGGCACAGCTCCCGGGCGACACGATGGTCCCCGAGGACATCGCTGGCCCCGGCTCGCACGAGCAGCAGGTGCGGATCGTCCGGGTTGTCGCGCAGGAGAGTCGTCGCCGTCCGCTCCACGTCGCCGGCCGAGGAGCCGACCACGAGGCCCAACCAGTGCCGGAGGAGGATGGCCCTGGCACCGGCGCGATCCCCGGCGCGCCGCGCGTGCGTCACGGCGGCGATCGGATCCGTGTGCTCCAGAGCACGTGCGGCCCGGCGGTGCACGGTGGCGAAACGGGCGGCATCCGTCCGCGCGAGGTCGGCGCACCGACGCGCGAACGCGGGGTGCCACCGGTACGTCGGGCCGTTCGGGCCGTCGAACCGGTCCAGGAAGAGGCCGAGTCGGACGCAGCTCTCCAGGAGGTCGGCGGCGTCCTCCCTCGCCGTCACGAGTGCGGCGGTCTCCGGGGTGAGTTCCGCGCAGGCGGTGCCGTCGAGCACGAAGTCGGCGAGCGCGGGCGGCAACGCGTCCAGCACGTGCTCGCGGACGTACTCGCCGAGGAACGACGCGGCCGTGGACGCGGCCGTCGACGGCAGCGCACCTCCCACGAGGACGAGCCGGACCGCTATGGGCCACCCGCCGGTCTCCTCTCGCACGGCGGTCGCATCGAGACCTCGGGGCACCGACCGCAGCAGACGACGGATCTCGTCCGTCGAGAACCGGAGCGTCTCCACGCCGACGAACGATCCGGGATGCATGAGTCGATGGCGGGACAGGGTGACCTCGATCAACGTGGTCCCGACGAGGACGAGGTGAAGTCCGTCCGGAGGCTGATCGGCGAGGAGGCCGAGAAGTCCCTCCCGCCAGGACTCGCCGGCACGGTGCGCGTCGTCCACGATGAGGTGCATCGGATGCTCGGCGTCCTGAAGCGCCGCGCAGATCTGCCGGTAGGCGCGCACCGGATCCTCGATATCGCGGCGGGCGGCGAACGCGCGCCCCGTGCGCTCGGCGGCGAGCGCCAGCGCATTCACCACCCCGGACGTCAGCAGCGCGGGATCGTCGTCCGAGGCGCTCAGCGTGAGCCAGGCGACGTCGTCGCGCGCCACCGCCCAGGCCATGACCGCCGTCGTCTTGCCGTAGCCGCTGGGCGCGCTGAGAACCGTCACCCCATCGGCCTCCACGGCCGCCGTGATCGCTGCGGTCACGCGTTCCCGCGGCAGGACGCCGATGGGCGGGGCGGGCGGCCGGAAACGCATCGCCGGTCCCGGCCTCGTGGAACGTACGGGAGGCGGCATGGCAACACGAAACCACGGGCCCGAGCGCCCTTCCAGGGGGTGGGCCCGCAATCACCCGGATGAAAGTGCCGGGGACTACGCTGGCCGCGTGACCTCGCTCCCGACTCCTTCCGGCCCCGCGGCAGACCGCGCGTCCTCGCCCGCCTTGCGGACCTTGCTGATCCTGGCGGCGAGCGCGATCGTCCTCGCCGGCGTCTCGCTGGCGCGTGAGGTCTTCGGTCCCTTGGCCCTCGCGATCGTCATCGTGGTGATCTGCGAACCGATCCGCCGTCCGTTCCAGCGCCCCGGTCGGCCCGCCTGGGTGGGGACGACCGCCGTGATCGTGCTCGCCTACGTGATCCTGCTCGCGATGGCTGCGCTGCTGCGGCTCGCCGGCACCCAGTTCGCCCGTCTGGTCGGCGACCTCGCGTCTCAGGACGGGCTGGTGCACGCCGCCGATCAGATCGTCGCCTGGTTGCAGTCCCTCGGACTCGATCAGGAGGCGGCGGATGCCGCAGCCTCGGTCCTCGACCCCGAGACCCTGCTCGGTGTGGCGGGGAGCCTGGGCAGCGCGGTGCTCGGAGTCGCCACCGCCCTGTTCTTCGTCTGCGCCTACATCATCTTCCTCGCGGCGGACGCCGCTCGCTACCGGACGGCACCTGCTCTCTTCGGCGCCACGCACGGCCCGGCGCTGCAGCGCATCGCCCGCCTGCAGACGGGGGTCCGCCGGTACTACGTCGTCAATGCCGCGTTCGGCGCCGTCGTGGCGATCGTCGACGGCCTCGCGCTCTGGTGGATGGGCGTTCCCGCCCCGGTCGTCTGGGCGATCCTCGCTTTCGTGACGAACTTCATCCCGAACATCGGCTTCGTGCTGGGACTCATCCCGCCCGCGATCCTCGCCTTCGTGGTGGGCGGCTGGCCGCTGCTGCTCGGCGTCATCGCCGTGTACTGCGTGGTCAACGTCGTGCTCCAGGTGCTCGTCCAGCCCAAGTTCGTCAGCGACGCCGTCGACCTGAGCCTCACGCTGAGCTTCTTCTCCGTGATCTTCTGGACCTTCGTGATCGGGCCGCTCGGCGCCATCCTCTCCATCCCGCTCACCCTGCTCGTGCGCGCCCTCGTCCTGGAGGGCGACCCCGGCTCCACGTGGGTGCGCTGGGTGAGCGGCGACCGCACCGCCCTCCCGGCGCCGGCTCCGACCCCTGAGCCCTCCGCGGTGCCCACCCGACGCCGATTCCGACGACGCTGACGCGGCGCGGGCAACTCTTTCATCCGAAATCACCAGGGCGAGGCTCTCCGGCCCTCTGGTCGTCGGCTGCCGTCGATGCCATATTGAAGCCGGAACCATCCATCGGGCGGGAAGGGAGACCGGATGCCGCGTCCGCTCGCGGGCCTGACCCGACGCAACCTCGCGACCGAGCTCACCGCGGGAGTCACCCTTCTGGCGATCGCCATCCCCCTCAACATCGGATACGCGCAGATCGCGGGGCTCCCCGCCACCGCCGGACTGTACGCGCTGATCATCCCGACCGTCGTCTATGCGCTCGTGGTGTCGTCGCGTCAGCTGGTCGCCTCCCCCGATGCCGCCGCCGCCGCGCTGGTGGCCTCCTCCATCGGCGGGCTCGCGGTCGCCGGGAGCGCCGACTACGCCACCCTCGCCCTCGCCCAGGCGATCCTCTGCGGCGGGATGTTCCTGCTGCTCGCCGTCTTCAAGCTCGGGTTCCTGGCGAATTTCCTGTCCAAGCCGATCCTCGTCGGCTTCGTCGGAGGCCTGGCGCTGGACATCATGGTCAGCCAGATCGCGAAGATGCTCGGCGTGAAGATCGACTCCGGTGCGGAGTTCGTGGACAAGGTCGTCGCGCTGGTCACCGGTCTCCCCTCGCTCAACGGCTGGTCCGTGCTCCTTGCCGCCGTCTCCGTCGCGCTGCTGCTCGTCGGACAGCGCTACCTCCGCGCCGTCCCCTGGGCGCTGATCGTGCTCGTCGCGACGACCGTCGTGGTCGTCCTCACCGGCCTCGACGGACGGGGCGTGGATGTGCTCGGCGAGGTCCCCGCAGGCCCTCCCGCGCTCACCTGGCCGGTCATCGACTGGTCGCTGTGGCTCGCCCTCATCCCCTCCGCGATCGCCCTGACCCTCGTGACCACGGCGGAGGGCCTGCTCGTGTCGCGCTCGTACTCCGAGAAGCACCGCTACCCGTTCCACGCCAACCGCGATCTGCTGGCGTTCGGCGTCGCGAACGTCGCGGCCGGCGCTCAGGGCAGCTTCGCGGTCGGGTCCTCGACCTCGCGCACCGCCGCGATGGACCAGGCGGGCTCGCGCACGCAGCTCCCCGCGCTCGTGCTCGCGGTCGGGACGCTCCTGCTGCTGCTCTTCGGCACCGCGCTCCTCGCCGACATTCCGTCCCCGGCGATCGGCGCCATCGTCGGCGTGGCGATCATCCCGCTCCTCGGCATCCGCGACTTCATCCGGCTGTGGCGGCTGGATCGGTTCGAGTTCGTCATCGGTGCCGTCTGCTTCCTCGTGACACTGTTCGTCGGGTCGATCGCGGGAATCGTCGTGGCCTTCGTGCTCGCCCTCATCAATCTCGCGCAACGCGCCTCCCATCCGGCGATCGACGTGCTGGAGACCTCGGGCGACCCCGGGGAATCCCTGTTGGAGGATGCTCCCGCCGGCACGACCACCGCACCGGGGGTCATCGTCGTCCGGCTCGCGGCCCCGCTGTTCTTCGCGAACGGCGCTGTGTTCTCCGCGGCCGTGAAGGACGCGGTCCGCACCGCGGGCCCCTCCGCCGTCCAGCATGTCGTGATCGACATGGAAGCCGTCACGGACGTCGACGTCACCGGAGCCGAGGCCTTCCAGGCGCTCCGGGAGTGGCTCGACACCCAGTCGATCTCGCTGGCCTTCAGCCGCGTCCGTCCGAACACTCTCCGCCGCCTCCGCACCCTGGGCCTCCTCGACCGGGAGACCGTCTACGCGACCAACCGCGCGGCGATCACCGACCTCTCGCCGACCGATGCCGCCTCGCCGGCTCCGAACAGGAAGGGCAGCTGAATGGGTGCCGTCATCGGGGAGATCCTCCCCCTCGCCGTGGGTGTCGCGATCAGCCCCGTGCCGATCATCGCCGCGATCCTCATGCTCCTGTCCCCGAAGGCGCGGGTCACGAGCATCGGGTTCCTCCTGGGATGGATCGTGGGCATCGTCGCCGCGGTCACCGTCTTCACCCTGCTCTCCGCCGTGCTTCCGGAGGAGGATCCCGACGCCTCCCGGCCGATCCGCGGCGTCATCCAGCTCATCCTCGGCCTCCTGCTGCTGGCCCTGTCCGTCGGTCAGTGGCGCAAACGCCCGAAAGCGGGGCAGTCCGCGGCCCTGCCGTCATGGATGAAGGCGATCGACACGATGTCGTTCGGCACCGCCCTCGGTCTCGGGCTCCTGCTGTCGGCGGTGAACCCCAAGAACCTCCTCCTGGCGGCCGGTGCCGGCGTCGACATCGGCAGCGCGTCGCTGGACGCGGGCTCCACGATCCTCGTGATCGCCGTCTTCACCCTGATCGGGGCATCGACGGTCCTCGTTCCCGTCATCGGCTACCTCGTCGCCGCCGCACGACTTCGCGCGCCGCTCGACGCCCTGCGCGGTTGGCTCGCCGCCGAGAACGCGGTCATCATGGCCGTGCTGCTGCTCGTCATCGGCGTGTCCATGATCGGCAAGGGCATCGGCAGCTTCTGAGCACAGCGTCCGGCTGCAGGTGAGGCGCGGGAGGGAAGGGCGGATGGGAGAGCTCATCGTCTCGTTGCTCCCGGTGGTCCTCGGGGTCGTGCTCAGCCCGCTCGCGATCATGGCACTTGTGGCGGTTCTGGTCTCCCGGCACGCCCGCAGGAACGGCATCGCCTACCTGCTCGGCTGGCTTCTGGGGTTGAGCGGTCTGCTGATCGTGTTCCTCTGGGTGTTCCGCAGCGCGGTCGGCCACGAGCAGTTCGAGCCCCCGCTCTGGGTACCCCTGGTACGCCTGCTTCTGGGCCTCTTCCTCACCGGCGCTGCGGTCTGGGTGTACCGAAAGGGACGGGCGCGCATCGCAGCGATGGCCGGCGCCACCTCGCCACGAGAGGTCGTCGCCGCCTCGCCCCAGCTTCCGGGGTGGCTGCATTCCGTGGAATCCTTCCGGCCAGGGCGCACCTTCCTGCTCGGCCTCGCCCTGTTCGTGCTCAACCCCGTCGATGCCTCGTGTGCCGTCATCGCCGCACTCGACATCTCCGTGGCCGCGGTCGGCCCCGCCGCGACTGTCGCGGTGACCCTGGTGTTCGCCGTGCTGGGCACCCTTCCGATCGCCCTCCCTGTGCTGTTCGTCGTCGTGCGCGGAGCGGCCGCCTCCCCCGCGCTGGAACGCCTGCGCGCCTGGGTCGCCGGTAACACGCACATCCTCAACGCGGCCATGCTTCTCGTGATCGGGGTGCTCCAGCTGGACAAGGCGCTCACCGCCCTGGCCTGACTCGATGGCGCGTTCGCGCGCGAGCCGGAGATCACCCGGATGAACGCGTCCTGGGACGCGTGACCCGGAAGAGTGACGGCAGTACTGTGCGGGGAAAGGCGGTTCGGCAGAGATGAAGGAGATGGACATGGCCCGTGACTTCCAGGGCAGGATCGAACTCGACGTCCGCGATTCGGAGGCCGACTGGGAGGCCTTCCTCCCGGCGAAGCCACGAGAGGGAGCACCCAACGTCCTCGTCGTCCTGTACGACGACACCGGCATGGCGGCGTGGTCCCCGTACGGCGGACGCATCAACATGCCGACCATGGATCGCCTGGCGCAGAACGGTCTGACCTACTCCCAGTGGCACACGACGGCGCTCTGCTCGCCGACCCGCTCGACGTTCCTCACCGGGCGCAACCACCACCTGAACGGCTTCGCGACGATCTCGGAGTCGTCCACGGGGTTCCCCGGATACAACTCCCACATCCCCGACTCGAACACGACCATGGCCCACGTCCTGCGCGATGCCGGCTGGTCGACGTTCTGGGTGGGCAAGAATCACAACGTCCCGATCGACGAGTGGACGGCCGGCGCCTCCAAGAAGCACTGGCCGCTGGCGCAGGGCTACGACCGCTTCTACGGCTTCATCGGCGGTGAGACCAACAACTGGTACCCCTCCCTCGCCGAGGACAACCACTACATCGACCAGCCCGCCCTCCCCGAAGACGGCTACCACCTCTCGAAGGACCTCGCCGATCAGGCGCTGTCGATGATCCGCGACGTCAAGCAGACGGAGCCGGACAAGCCCTGGTACCTCTGGTTCTGCCCCGGCGCGAACCACGCCCCGCACCACGCCCCGCAGGAGTACATCGACAAGTACAAGGGCATGTTCGACGACGGCTACGAGGCGTACCGCGAGTGGGTGCTGGCCCGGATGATCGAGAAGGGCATCGTCCCGGAGGGCACCGAGCTCACCCCGCTCAACCCGATGCCGGAAGGCTCGTTCTCGGCCGCCGACGAGGTACGCCCGTGGGACTCCCTGGACGCCGAGGAGAAGGCGATGTTCTCGCGCATGGCCGAGGTCTACGCCGGATTCAGCGAGTACACCGATGCCCAGGTCGGCCGTATCGTCGACTACCTCGAGGAGTCGGGACAGCTGGACAACACCCTCATCATCTACTGCGCCGACAACGGCGCCTCCGGAGAGGGCAGCCCGAACGGCTCGGTCAACGAGGGCAAGATCTTCGGCGGGTACCCGGACGACGAGGCCGAGAACCTGCGCATGGTCGACAAGCTCGGCTCCCCCGACACCTACAACCACTACCCGACGGGCTGGGCCGCCGCCTTCTCGACGCCCTACAAGATGTTCAAGCGCTATACATACCAGGGCGGCGTCTGCGATCCGTTGGTGATCCACTGGCCGGCCGGCATCAGCGCGCGTGGAGAGGTCCGTCATCAGTACCACCACTCCACCGACATCGTGCCGACGATCCTCGAGGCCTGCGGCGTCGAGTTCCCAGAGGTGTACAACGGCATCGAGCAGACGCCGTTGTCCGGCGTCTCGATGGCGTACTCGTTCGACGCGGCGCCGGAGGCACCCACGGAGAAGGAGACGCAGTACTACGAGATGTTCGGGCAGCGCGGCATCTGGCACCACGGCTGGAAGGCCGTCACCGTCCACGGCCCGATCAGCGGCACGGGGCACTTCGACGAGGACGAATGGGAGCTGTACCACACCGACGTCGACCGCGCCGAGGCCGTCAACCTCGCCGCGGAGCACCCGGACAAGCTCGAGGAGCTCAAGGCGCTCTGGATGGAAGAGGCGAAGGCCAACGCGGTGCTCCCGCTGAACGACCTCCAGATCATCGGAAACCCGAAGGACTTCGAGACCTTCGTGGCGATGGAGTTCCATCAGCCCGCGCCGCCCTCCGGCCGGTTCGTCTACTATCCGGGGACCAGCGAGGTGCCGGAGCGGTCGGCGGCGAACACCCACGGCGTCTCCTTCAAGATCGCGGCGGAGGTCGAGTTCACGCCCGACACCGAAGGCGTCATCTTCGCGCACGGCTCCCGGTTCGGCGGCCACGCTCTGGTGGTCAAGGACGGTCAGATCCATTACGTCTACAACTTCCTCGGGATCCCGCCGGAGGACCGCATCTCCGGCCCCGCCCCCACTTCCGGGAAGCACATCATCGGGGTCGATTTCGTCAAGGAGGGCATGGGCGAGTACCGGGAGGGCGTCGGGCCCGCGCGGCTCTACATCGACGAGGAGAAGGTCGACGAGAAGCAGATCCGCACGGTCCTCGGTCACTTCTCGCTCTGCGGGGAGGGCCTGACGATCGGACGGGACAGCGCCGACCCGGTGTCGTCCCTGTACGGATACGGATTCGACTTCCGCGGCGGGAGCATCGCCCAGGTCGTGTTCGACATCGCCGACGACGCCTATCTCGACCTGGAGGCGCACCTGGCGGCCGCCATGGCCCGCGACTGACGGCCGGGCGGCCGCCCCGGTCCTCAGAGCAGTCCGAGGGCCTGGGCGGCCGCCGTCACCCCGTCGCGGTCCGAGACGCCCAGCTTGCGATAGATGTTGCGCACGTGCGTCTTCACCGTGTTCGGCGAGATGTACTCCTGCTGTGCGATCTGGCGCAGCGTGGCGTTGCGGCTCAAGGCGCTCAGCACGATGCGCTCGCGCTGCGTCAGCTCCTCCTCGACGAGGACCCCGGCGGCGGCGAGCCGCTCTCGCACCCGATCGGCGAAGTGCGTGCGCGCCCCGGCCGTCGCCCGGGCCGCGAGCAGCCGCGACACGACGGGTCCCGCTTCTGCGATGCGGCGCACATGGTCCTCCGGCTCCGCGAGGGCGAGGGCGGTCGCGAGCGCCAACTGCGCCCGATCCGGCTCCCCGTCGTGCACGTCGAGCTCGGCTTCCACCAGCCACGCGTCGATCATCGAAGCAGGAAGCAGACACGGGGTCGCCCCCTCCAGCACCGACGCCAGCGCACCCCGGGCGATGCCGTCCCGGCGGTCGTGCACGGCGGCGATCGCGCGGAGCACGAGCACATCCCCCGTATCGCCGAGCGCGTCCTCCATGTCGGTGATGAAACGGTCACGGAGCGTCGGCTCCCCGAGCCGGTCGAAGGCATGGACGGCGAAGGGCCCCATCACGGCGTACCAGTGCGGCGGAAGCGGCAGATCATCACGGGGGGTCAGGGTGTCCAGGAGCCGCACGGCCGCCTCGCGGGGATCCGCGGACCGGTCCGCCTCGAGCAGCCCGCGCATCCCCTGCAGGCCCCGCGCGATCGCGGTCTCTCCACCGTCGGCGATCACCCGCGCCGCCGTGTGCAGGGTCTGCGCCTCGTCGACGGTCTGCATGCCCTCGTAGGGTGCCCAGAAACGCCAGACCCGCGTCACCTCGAAGAAGGGATTGTCCGGCTCGTCGAACTCGTGCCAGCGGCGCTCGAGAGCGGTTCCCGCGACGATGGCGTCGCGGAGCCTCCCGCGGAACAGCACGCCGGTGGCGAGGACAGCTTCGGCCTGCAGCTCCGCCGCGCGCGCCCCGATCGCCCGCGCGAGATCCCCCGCGAGTCGCGCGGTCGCCTCCGCCTGATCCAGCCGTCCGATGTAGAGCTCCGCCGTCGCGGCCTCCAGGAGGGCGTAGGTGTCGAGCTGCTCCTCTCCGCTGAGGCCGCGGAGGGCGGCGCCCGCCCCGTCGAGCGCCTCGGCGATCCCGCCCCGGCGCAACGCGGTGTGGAGTTCGATCCCGTGCCGCCACCGACGGTCGACGTCGGACTCCCCCGCGTCGACGGACGGCACGATCACGGCGGCTGACGGGTCCCCGCAGGACAACTCCGCCGCGGCGATCAGCATCCGCACCGTCGGCACCGATCGCAGGGCAGCCGGCAGCTCCGCCATCACCTGCCGCACCGCGTCCGCGCGGCCGTCCAGCACGAGCTGCATCCCACAGCGCCGCAGGACGCCGGTCGTGCAGGCCGTCTCCCCACCGCGGACCGCGTGCCGCAACGCGAGGAGAGGCTCCTGTCGCGCGGCGAACCAGTCCGCCGCCCGACGGTGGAGCTGCTCCTCTCGGTCGGGGCCGCCTTCCCGCAGCCGGCCGAGGAGGAACTCCCGCAGCAGTGGCGGATAGTGGTAGCGGGGCGGGTCCGCGGCGTCTGGTCCCGCGAGAACGGTGAGGCGGAGCAGCCGGTCGATCAGGGCCGTCACGGCCCCGGCTTCCGAGAGCACTGCGGCGAGTTCGGCGGTGAAGGTCTCCACGACCGCCGTCGCCTCCAGGAAAGACCGGAGCTCGCCGTCCAGGTCGCCGAGGACCTCCTCGACGAAGTAGTCCGCGACTCCGGGGGCGTCTCCGCGGAGCGGACGGGAGAGCACGGTCTGCGCCCCCGCGGCGTCGAGCATCATGAGCTGCAGGCCGGTCGCCCATCCCTCGGTTCGGGAGAGCACGGAGCTGATCTCCCCCTGGGAGAGCCGGATACCCCGCGTGCGGAAGAACGCCCTGACCTCGGTCGGGTCGAACGCGAGCGCGCGGGCGTCCAGTTCGAGCGCCACCCCCGCGATGCGTCGACGCGCCAGAGGGATGGCTCTCGTCCCTCGTCCGGAGAGCACCACGTGTACGTTGCCCGGGGCGTTCTGCACGAACGTCGAGATCAGCTGCGCGGTCTCCTCGTCCTCCACACGGTGCACGTCGTCGACGACGATGACGATGCGCCCCCTCGCCTCGCTGAGGGCCCGGGCGAGCGCCCGCGCCGTGGCCGCGGACCGCAGGGAGGACACCTGGGACAGCGCGTCCTGCAAGCCGGGATCGTCGATCCGCTCGAGGGCCGCACGCACGAGCGGCAGGTCCGCCTCCCCGCGCTCCAGCGCCACCCACACGAGCGCGATCTCCGCATCGGCGCGGAGATCCTGCGCCCACTGCAACAGCAGCCTGGTCTTCCCTGATCCTGCCGGCGCGCTCACGAGCGTGAGCGTCCACGGCCCGTCCATCGCGGCCGTCAATCGCGAGAGCAGGCGCTCGCGACGAACCTCGCCCTTCACCGCAGCGGGTAGGGGACTCTCGTCCGTTCCCGCCCTCCGTACATTGTGCAGCACTCGAAACCCCCCGATTTCGATCTTGCTCCCCCTCGCGGGCAGTCTATTGCAAGGTGGGAGCGGTCCCGCAAGAGGTATCGCGGACCGGGCTCACTCGGTGACGCCGGCGCGCACCGGCCGTCGGATCGCCAACAACGCCGGCACCAGCGCCCCGAAGAACAGCGCGAGGGCCACGCCCAGGAACGTCTCGAGGGTCCGCTCCAGGAAGCGCGCGGTCGGCGACTCGGCCGATGTCGACAGCAGCAGGGTGAGGACGAGGAAGGTCGTGAAGGCGGGGGCGACATACCACCGGCTCTCCTGGACCGCGCCGAGACACCCCAGCACGACGCCGATCGCGAGGCCGATCACCGCACCACTCGGAGACAGCAACGCGAAACCGGCGGCCGCCAGCGCTCCGATGAGCACCGACGCCGCCCGACCGACGCTGCGGAGGACGAGCTGCCCGCGCACGGGACGCATCACGAGCAGCACGGCGCCCGTCGCCCAGCCCACGTGCTCGACCCCGGTCGCGAAGCCGATGGCGGCCGCCGTCCCCGCGGCGGCGCCCAGGAGAATCCCGTAGATCAGCAGGGCTCGCCCCTTGGGCATGGCCGCCGGGGCCCGCGCACCCGCCCCGTGCTCCGGCCACAGAAGCGCGATGAGCCACGCGTAGATCGAACCCGTGACGATCGCGCCGGCCAGAAGGAGCGTCGTCGAAGACAGGGGGAAGCTCAGACCGATCCCGACCATGGGCAGGACAAGGGTCAGAGCGAGCTGTCCGGCGCGCTCCCGCGCGGCGAGCATGCTGGCCAGCACCGCCAGCACGGCCAGGGCGAGCACGGCGAAGATCGGTACGAGGGAGAGGGTGGCGCCGAGCAGGAGCCCCAGCGCCACCAGCGCCCCCAGCACCGGGATCGCCGAGCGGGCCCGCCGCCGCGGGGGCAGTCCGATGACGGCCGCGGGCAGGACCCCGATGCTCAGCGCCAGCGCGAGAGCGGGGTCGAACGGTGCGACCGCGATCGGAGGCACGGCGTACAGGACGCCGAGACCGAACCGCGACCACCGCCACGTCAGTCCCCCGCGCGCCGCCATCACCGTCTCGCTCTCCGGTTCCGCCTGCGGTCGGGCATGCTCTCCCCCGGTATCGATCGCCCCACGGATCCCTCGTGCCGTCAGCCTAGGCAGGCGATGACCGCGCGTCACCGCTCGTCGGGCACTTCACCCGGGTGAACGCCCCCGCGCTCCTCCCGATCCGCCGCGGCCCGGAGCCCGACATCGACGGCAGGGTGCACGCGCCCCGCCTCCACCAGCCCGGCGTACCAGGGGGTCCGCGCCGCGACGACGGCCGCCTCCTCCGGCAGAGCCGCGAGGTGGAGCTGCACGCCGAGTTGAGCCAGCTCCCGGTCGAGCGCCTCCAGGGTGTCGAGCACGGTGATGGACATCACCACCTGCTGCGGCAGCCCGAGCACGAGCGTCCGCACCGGCTCGGCCTGAGCCGCGACCGTCTGGACGATGAGCCGCTGGTTGGCGAGCGCGTTCGCGGTGTACAGCCCCCGTTCCGGTTCCAGACCGAGAGCACTCCCCCTCCGCCCCACGACCCGGACCCGGGGGATGTTGAGCTCCCGCAAGACGAGGACGAGGGTCACCACGACCCCGACGGCCACCGCAGGAAGGAGTCCCGCCGTGAGGCCGATCGCCGCGACCGCGGTCGCGACCCAGAAGTCCACTCTGCTGATGCGCGCCCACCGCACGAGCTCGGGGATGTTGATGAGTCCGGCCACCGCCGTGAAGACCATGGCGGCCAGCGTCGCCTCCGGCAGCAGGCTGAGCACAGGAGCGAGGAAGAGCGCGACCAGGACGGCCAGCGCGACCGTCGTCAGCGTCGCCAGCTGGGAGCGGGCGCCGGCTCCCTGGTTGACCGCGCTCTGCGAGAATCCGCCTGCTGCGGGCATGGCCGCGAAGAATGCGCCGACGGTGTTCGCCGCCCCGGTCGCGAAGAGCTCCTGGTCGCTGTCGATCTGCGGCTCCGTAGCCTGGCGCAGGCTGCGCGCGACGGCAGCGGACTCGAGGAAGGCCATGACGGCGATGGCGAGTGCTCCCGGCACGAGGGCCGCGGCCTCGGACAGGTCAGGGATGCCCGGAACGGGCAGACCACCGGCCACCGGGGCGATGAGGTCGACCCCGAGTTCATCGATCCCGCCGACCCCGACGAGCAGCATGCCGGCCGCGACGACGACGAGGGTGCCCGGCACCCGCGGAGCGAAGCGCTTGAGGAGCAGGAGGGTGGCGATGGATCCGGTCGAGAGGAGCAGTGTGGGGACGTTGACGCTGTCGAACGCCCCTCCCACGGCGACCAGGGACCGGAGGAAGCCGTGGCCGGAGAAGTCGAACGACTCCCCGAGGAGTTTCGGCAGCTGGCCCACGGCCACCGTCGCCCCGACCCCGATCTTCAGTCCGAGCACGGTGGCTCCGCTGATGTTCTCGACGAGCGAGCCCAGGCGGCACGCCCGCGCCAGCAGCAGCACCGCCCCCACCAGGAGGGTGAGCATCATGAGCGCGCCGAGAGCGTCGTCCGACCCCGCAGCGACGCCCGCCGAGACCAGCGTCGTCGCGGTGAGGGTGGCGATGGTCGAGGTCGTCGAGACACTCATCGCCCTGCTGCCGCCCAGAAGAGCGTAGACGAGCATCGGCACGATGCACGTGTAGAGGCCGACCTGCACCGGGAGGTCGGCGATCGTCGCGTAGGCCATGGCCTGCGGCACCACCACCGCACCCGCGGAGAGGCCGGCGAGGACGTCCCGCACGATCCACCCGCGCTGGTAGCCGTCCAGAGTGCTCAGCAGCCAGGACGGTCTGCGCACTGCGCTCATCGGGGCTCCCTCCGCCGTCGAGGGAAGCGTACTGCCGACGCTCCGGCGGCGTCCGGCCGAGGACGCGTCGCGGACCCGAGTCACCCGGGTGAACTCCCCACGGAACCGGTGCGGAGGATCACGGCCGCCGGTATGTTCCGAGCGTGCCCCGGCGACGGCGGCACCGAGAAAGGAGCAGTCATGGGATTTTGGGCATCGTTCTGGGACATCATCTGGTGGTTCCTGTGGATCTTCGCCTTCACCGCGTACCTCTTCGCTCTGTTCGCGATCATCGGAGACCTGTTCCGCGACCACAAGCTGAGCGGCTGGTGGAAGGCCGTGTGGATCCTCTTCCTGATCTTCGTGCCGTTCCTCACCGCCCTCGTCTACCTCATCGCCCGCGGCAACGGCATGGCCGAACGCAGCAGCGCCGAGGCGCGTCGGGCGCAGGAGGCCGCGAACGCCTACATCCAGCAGGTCGCCGGCAGCAGTCCGAGCGAGGAGATCGCTAAGGCCAAGGCACTCCTCGACGCCGGCACCATCACGCCGGACGAGTACTCCCTCATCAAGGCGAAGGCGCTGCAGTAGGCCGCGGCCGACCCCCACCATCGCGAGGAGCCCGCGGCATGGACCTGCAGGATCTGCTGCCCACCGACATCGACTGGTGGCAGCTGCTGCTCGCCCTGCTCGTCACCCTCGCGACCTGGATCATCTCGCGGTTCGCACGCCGGGGCACCACAGCCCTGCTCCGGCGTGCCCCCGGGATCTCCGCCGCCGTCGGGACGGCGATCGCGCAGTTCGTCGGCTACGCCATCCTCCTGCTGGGCTTCGGCATCGCGCTCGCGATGCTCGGCGCCAACGTCCAGCCTCTGCTCGCGATCGTCGTCATCCTCGGCATCGTGGCGATCCTCGTCCTCCGCGGCGTCGCCGACAACTTCGCGGCCGGTGTGCTGCTGCAGGCACGGCAGACGGTCCGCATCGGCGACGAGATCGTGGTGGAGGCCCTGGATTCGGTCATCGCCGGGACCGTGACCGAGCTCAACGCCCGCGCGGTGATCCTGCACACCGTCGACGGGCGCACCCTCCACATCCCCAATGCGCGCCTGCTCTCGGATCCCGTCGTCAACGACTCCACCCATGGCGCCCGGCGCAGCGAGGTGGAGGTGCGGGTCCGGCGGGACGGGACGACCGGGATCGATGATCTGCTCGCGCCGCTCGTCGACGCGGCCCGGACGGCGGAGGGCGTGCACCGGCACGAGGGCGTGCGGGCACTCGTGGTCAGCGTGAGCGCAGACCGGCTGACCGCGCGGCTGCAGTTCTGGCACCACCCGCTGCACGGTGCCGTGGTGAGTGCCGCGGTCGTGATCGCGGTCTTCGATGCCCTCGGCGGCCTCGGCACGACCGGCACGGTGACCAGCGTCCCGGCCCCACCACCGCTCGTCCCGTCCGACCCCGTGTGAGACCAGGGGTGCGCGATGTCGGTGCCCTCGGGCATGATCTGCGCATGGACATCACCTTCCTGCAACCGGACGGCCTCGTCCGCAGCCCTGCCTTCAGTCACGCCGCTGTCGTCCCGCCCGGGGCGACCACCGTCTACATCGGAGGGCAGAACGGCGTCGATGCCTCCGGTGCCGTCGTCTCCCCCGACGTGGCCGCGCAGTCCCTTCGCGCTCTCGACAACGCCCGAGTCGCACTGGAGTCCGCGGGGGCGACGCTCGACGACGTCGTGAGCTGGACCATCCTCATCGATCAGGAGGCAGATCTGCGCGCGGCGTACGGCGCCGTGGCCGCCACGCTCGCCAGAGAGGGCGCCCCGCCCCTGGTGACCGCCGCCCGGGTGGCGGGCCTCGGCGTGCCCGGAGCGCTCATCGAGGTGAGCGCGATCGCCGCGATGGTCCGCGACTGAGTCAGATGCGACCGCGCACGGGGGTGCGTTCCGCGCCGTCCGGCTCGTCGGGCATGGTCATCTCGGCACGGACACCGAGCAGCCGCACTTCCCGGTCGGGGTCGAGGGTCTCGCCGAGAGCGAGTGCCATCGCGACCACGTCCTCTCGTTCCGTCGTGGGGGCCGGGAGCTTCCGGCCGAAGGTCTTCGTCTCGAACGGCGCATACCGCACCTTGAGGTGCACCCGCGTGACCGGGCGCCCCTCGGCGGCGCAGTCGTCGAACGCGTGCCCCGCGAGCTCCCGCAGCGCGTCCTGCACCGCCTCAGGCGTCGTCAGATTCTGCTGATATGTGGTCTCCCGACTGTGGCTCCGGGCCACCCACGGGGTGTCGTCGACGATCCGTGGCCCCAGCCCCGAGCCCAGACCCAGATACCACCGCCCCATCTTCGGACCGAACTCCGCGACCAGCGTCTCCTCGTCCGCGGCCGCCAGCTCGCGCACCGTCGCGATACCGTGGGTCGCCAGCCGCTTCTGCACCTTCGGTCCCACGCCCCACAGGTCACGCGTCGGCCGGTCGCCCATCACCGCGAACCAGTTGTCGGCGGTCAGCCGGAAGACCCCCCGCGGTTTGCGGAACTCGGTCGCGATCTTCGCCCGCACCTTGTTGTCGCCGATGCCCACCGAGCAGTGCAGGCCGGTGGCCTCCTCCACCGCCCGCTGGGCGGCCCGCGCGACGCCCTCCGGATCATCGGTCGCGACTCCGAGGAAGCACTCGTCCGATCCCACCACCTCGAGCACCACGTCCGGCAGTGCACGCAGCGCGGCCATCACCTCGTCCGATGCCCGCTCGTACTCCGCGTGATCGACGGGCAGGAACACCGCGTCCTCCGGCGCCTTCCGCGCCGCGATCTTCAGGGGCATGCCCGACCCGATGCCGAACGCGCGGGCCTCGTACGACGCCGTCGAGACGACGGCCCGCTCGGTCGGATCACCGCGTCCCCCGACGATGACCGGACGGCCGGCCAGCTCCGGACGGCGCCGCACCTCGACTGCCGCGATGAACTGATCCATGTCGACGTGCAGCACCCACTCGGTCATGCATCGAGTGTGACCGCTGACGACCGCGAAGTCACCCCGTCAGACCAGGAAGATCGGCAGGAGCCCGGGGTTGTGGGCGTGGACGAGGACGGCGAAGACCACCGCATCGAAGAGGAGGTGCACCGTGACGACGTAGGCCAGCGAATGGGTGCGGAGGAAGATGAACCCCTGCAGCAGCGCGAACGGGATGGTCAGCAGCGGCCCCCACTCCCGGTAGCCGAGCTCCCAGAGGAAGGAGACGAAGACGACGGCCTGCAGCACGTTCGCCAGCGCATCGGGGAAATGGCGACGCAGCAGCGCGAAGACGGTGCAGATGAAGAACAGCTCATCCCAGATACCGACCGCGCCGACGCCGACGAACAGGCGCGCGATGAGATCGGGCGTGTCCACCACGGGCCAGTTCTGATAGACGCCGCTGGTGATGAAGTAGAAGGGCAGGATCAGCCAGCCGAGCACCAGCACCGCGACGAGCCAGCCCCAGTGGAGCAGTCCCCAGCGCTGCCCGGTCCGCCAGGGGAACCGGATCGCCCGGTCGCGGAAGACGAACCGCGAGAGCAGATACGGCACGAGCACCGCACCGCCGAGCGCGAGGGTGAAGCGCAGCATGGCCAGGTTGTCGAGCTCCGCCGCGAGCGGGATGACGCTCACGATGAGCATGCCGAGCGCGATCAGCGAGAGGTCACGGGTGAGCGAGGGCCGCCGGGATCCGTCGGCCCCGGTCAGCGGCTCGCCGCGGCGCTCCACGAGCAGGGCGGCACCGACGCCCAGCGCCAGCAGCAGCCAGCCGAGCCAGGGCAGCGCCACGACGAAGAAGGCCGGGGCGGCCGCGCACACCAGCGCCGCGGGGACGAGGCGCACTCCCACGGGCGCACTCGGAGAGGCCTCCGTCATGCACGATCCCGTCGGCGGTACACGAGATCGCGGATGTCGCGGCCCTTCGCACGGCCCTTCCGCTCGAACGCGGTCATGACGCGGCCGTCGAACCGCTCGGCCCAGTCGCCCTCGAAGGCCCGCTCGAACAGAGGCTCGGCGTCGAGCACCTCCCGCATCTGCAGTGCGTAGTCCTCCCAGTCGGTCGCGAGCCGGAGGAGGCCGCCGTCGCGCAGCGCCCTGGCGGCCGTGTCCCCGAATCCCGGGCGCACCAGGCGACGCTTCGTGTGGCGCTTCTTGTGCCAGGGATCGGGGAAGAAGATCCACACCTCGGCCGCCGCTGCCTCCGGCAGGTACGAGGAGAGCACCTCCGGCGCATTGGCCTCCACGACGCGGAGGTTCTGTGCACCCGCGCGGTCGGCGTCGAGCATGGTCCGGGCGAGCCCCGCACGGAAGACCTCCACCGCGAGGAAGTCGTCGTGCGGACGGCTCGACGCGGCGGCGACGATGGCATGCCCCTGGCCGGACCCGATCTCGACGAAGAGATCGGCCTCCCGGCCGTACTCGGCGGCGACGTCCAGCCGCGCCTCGGGGTGCACGGAGGTCCATGCCACCGCGCGCGGGACATCCAGCAGATAGTGCGGGGCGAGATCGGTGAAGGCGCGCTCCTGCGCCTCGGACATCCGGCCGCTCCGACGCACGAAGGACACCGGTTCGTCGCGGAAGGTACGCGGTTCGGGCATGGATCCAGGGTAGTCGCCGGCGGTCCCGCGGCCGGACGCGGTCACCCCGCGGGCGCGGTGACGAAGTCGATCAACTCCTCCACCCGCCCGAGGAGCGCGGGCTCGAGGTCGCGGTAGGTCGTGACCTTCGACAGGATGTGCTGCCAGGCCCTCGCCGTGTCGGCCTGGGTCTCGTGCGGCCAGCCGAACGCGCGGCAGATGCCGGTCTTCCAGTCGACGCCGCGCGGGATCTCGGGCCATGCCGCGATGCCGAGTGCCCGAGGGGTGACGCACTGCCAGACGTCCACGAACGGGTGGCCCACGATGCGGACGTGCCGGCCGTGCGGGCCGCGGGCGACCGCCTCGGCGATGCGGGACTCCTTCGACCCCGGCACGAGGTGGTCGACGAGGACTCCGTACCGCCGTCGCGCACTCGGGGGCTCAGCGGCGAGGAGCTCGTCGAGCAGATCCACGCCCTGCAGGTACTCGACGACGACGCCCTCGACGCGCAGGTCGGCGCCCCACACCTTCTCGACGAGCTCGGCGTCGTGCCGCCCCTCGACGAGGATGCGGCTGGGCAGCGCCGTCCGCGCCCGCTGATCCGCCACCGCGAAAGATCCGGAGGCCGTGCGACGGGGTCCCTGTGCGGACGCCGCCGGGGCGGCGAGGCGGACCGGAGCTCCGTCGATGAGGAAGCCGCCGCCGAGGGGGAACAGGCGCCGCCGCCCGAGCCGGTCCTCGAGCTCCACGGTGCCGCCCTGCACCTTGGTCACGGCGCCGCAGAACCCGTCCGCCGCGACCTCGACCACGAGATCGACCTCCGCGGGCACCTGCGGCACCGGCTTCGCGCCGCGCTCGCGCCAGCCCGCCGCCAGCACGTCCGATCCGTACCTGTCGTCCATGCCTTCCAGCGTATGTGCCTCCGCTGAGGGCGAACGCCGAGACGCGCGCGAGTGCTGTCGCGTGTCGTACCCAGTGCATAGACTCGACACATGGGGCTCGGCTGCCGGTCGGAGGGAACACGATGACGAAACGGTGGCTGACGCTGGGTGCTCTGGCCCTCGCGGTCGCGACGGGTGCGCTGTCCGCCTCGGCGGCGTCCGCGACCGATCCGCTCACGCTCGACTCCGGGTACGTCACCGATCAGGCCGACATCCTCTCCCCCGCCGAGGAGGAACAGGTCGAGTCGCGCCTGCAGGAGCTCACCGACAACTCCTCCGCCGACCTCTTCGTCGTCCTCGTCGACGACTTCACCGACCCGAGCGACAGCGTCGACTGGGCCGATCAGGTCGCGAACGACAACCGGCTCGGCCCCGAACAGTACCTGCTCGCGATCGCCGTCGAGGGCCGCAGCCTCTACATCTCCGCGGACTCCTCCGGACCGTTGAGCGACGGGCAGCTCGCCACCATCGAGGACGCCATCGCCCCGCTCGCCGGCAGCGGCGACTGGGTCGGCGCCATCACACGGGCCGCGGACGAGATCCAGGGGGACGGCGGCGCCGGAGCGCTCCGCGTCACGCTGATCATCGTCGGGGTGGTCGCGGCCGCCCTGCTGATCTGGCTCGTCGTGGCCCTGGTCCGTCGCTCGCGCCGCAACGCGGCCATCCGCGAGCGGGGCGCCATGCCGGAGACCCCGGACCCCGCCGATCCGTTCTCCACGCTCACCGATGCGCAGGTGGAGCAGCAGGCCGGCGCCGCGCTCGTCCGCGCCGACGACGCCATCACCTCGAGCCGGGAGGAGCTGGGATTCGCCGTGGCGCAGTACGGCGAGGGCGCGACCGCGGAGTTCTCCCGCGCGGTCGACGAGGCGAAGGCGAAGATCGCCGAGGCGTTCGACCTCCGACAGAAGCTCGACGACGAGATCGAGGACTCCGTCCACGACCGGCGCGCGTGGCACATCCGCATCATCCGGCTGGCGGACGAGATCGACGACATCCTCGACGACAACACCGAGGCCTTCGACGAACTGCGCAAGCTGCAGGAGAACGCGCCGCAGGAGCTGGAGCGCGTGCGTCGGGAGCGCGACCAGCTGATGCCGCTCCTCGCCTCCGCCGCACCCGCGCTCGCTGCTCTCTCCGGAACGTACGACCAGAGCGCGCTGGCCACTGTGGCGGACAACCCCGCGCAGGCTCAGGAACGTGCGGCACTGGCGGATCGCTCGATCGATGCGGCGGCTCAGGCCCTGGCCGCCGGCCGCAGCGGAGAGGCCGCCTTCGCGATCCGCACCGCCGAACAGGCGGTCGCACAGGCCGCGCAGCTCGTCCAGGCGATCACCGCCCTCGGCGCCGAGCTGTCCGCTATCGAAGCGCAGGCGCAGGCCCTCGTGGCGGAGCTGGAGGCCGATGTCACCGCAGCATCGCAGCTCCCCGATCCGACCGGCGCTCTGGCCGCCGCGTCCGACGCTGTCACCGCGCAGTTGCGGGCGGCGCACCAGGATCTCCTCGGCACGCCGCGGAACCCGCAGCGGGCCCTGGACGCGCTCACCGCTGCGAACGCCCAGATCGACGGCGCGATCGCCCAGGGGCGGGAAGCCGTGGACCGCGCGCGTCGCGCACAGCAGCTCCTCGAGCAGACGCTCGCCCAGGCCGGGTCGGAGATCCGCGCTGCGCGCGACTTCATCGAAACGCGTCGGGGGACGGTGGGTTCCACCGCCCGCACCCGGCTCGCTGCGGCGGACGCCGCCCTCACCCAGGCGCTCACCCTGCGCACGACCGAGGTGGAGCGCGCCCTCGCCGAGGCGCAGCGCGCCCTCGGTCTCGCGCGCGAGGCCACATCCGCGGCGGAGGCCGACCTGCGCGCGTACTCCCCCGGCGCCTACGCGGACGACGGCTGGGGCGGAGTCTTCGGCGGCTCCGGGTCCCGCTCCACCGGCTCCGGCATCGGCGGGGACATCCTCGGCGGGATCATCGGCGGACTGCTCGCCGGCGGCGGGGGCGGCGGCTCCTCGCGGCGCAGCAGCGGCTGGCGCTCCTCGGGCGGCTTCCGCAGCTCCGGGTTCGGCGGCGGCGGATCCCGCGGTGGCGGACGAGGACGGTCCGGAGGTCGACGCTTCTGATCCCTCGCACAGACACATACGCCAAGCTCTCGAAGACGCCCCTCTGAAAGGAACCACGCATGACCAAGCAGTCCATCTTCGGACGGATCTCCACCCTCGTCCGCGCGAACATCAACGCCCTCCTGGACTCTGCGGAAGACCCGCAGAAGATGCTCGACCAGCTCGTCCGCGACTACACCAACAGCATCGCCGACGCCGAGTCCGCCATCGCGGAGACCATCGGCAACCTGCGGCTGCTGGAGCGCGACCACGAGGAAGACGTGCAGGCGGCCACCGAGTGGGGCAACAAGGCCCTCGCCGCCAGCCGCAAGGCCGACGAGATGCGCGGCTCGGGCAACAGCGCTGACGCCGACAAGTTCGACAACCTCGCGAAGATCGCCCTGCAGCGCCAGATCAGCGCCGAGCGGGAGGCGACGAGCGCCGAGCCGCAGATCGCGGCTCAGACCGAGATCGTCGACAAGCTCAAGAGCGGCCTGAACGGCATGAAGGACAAGCTCAACGAGCTCAAGAACAAGCGCAGCGAGCTCCTCGCCCGCGCCAAGGTCGCCGAGGCGCAGACCAAGGTGCAGGACGCGGTCAGCTCGATCAACGTGCTCGACCCCACCAGCGAGCTGGGACGGTTCGAGGACAAGGTCCGCCGCCAGGAGGCTCTCGCCCAGGGCAAGGCGGAGCTGGCCGCCTCGAGCCTCGACGCCCAGTTCGAGAGCCTCGAGGACCTCGGGGAGCTCACCGAGGTCGAAGCGCGCCTCGCCGAGCTGAAGGCCGGCGGCAGCGCGCCGCGACAGGCGCTCGAAGGCAACTGACATCGTCGCGGATGCCCGGGCGCACGCCCGGGCATCCGCCGTTCCGTCTCCGGGAGGTCTCCATGGTGCGTTTCCTCGTCGTGCCGCAGTGGCAGGGTTCACCCGCCGCCCGCGCGATGCTCCTCGTCGACGGCGCGTCGGCCATCGCGGGCGATCTGCCGCGTGCGGCGACGACCGTCCTCGACGTCCCCGTCGAGGCGGGGGAATCGCTGGGTACGGGCGTCCGACGACTCAGCGCGCTCGCGCGGACCCGGGAGCTCGTGGCCGGGCATCTCGAAGCCGGAACCGTGCTGATCGGCGGCGACTGCAGCATCACCGTCGCCGCACTCGACACGCTCCCCGGAGGCACTGACGACCTCGCGGTGGTCTGGTGCGATGCGCACGCCGACCTGCACACTCCGGACACATCACCCTCCGGTGCGTTCTCCGGCATGGCGCTGCGCGCCGTCCTCGGTGAGGGAGAACCGCAGCTCGCCCTCTCCCCCGGCATCCCCCGGGACCGCGTCGTCACCGTGGGCGTCCGGAACGTGGACGACGCCGAGACCGACGAACTGGACCGCCTCCGGGACCTCGGGGTGGCCGACCTGGACGACCCGGGGGCGCTCGCCGACGCCGTGCAGGCCACGGGCGCCCAGCGTGTCTGGGTCCACGTCGACGTCGACGTCCTCGATCCCGCGACCTTCACCGGGGTCTCCGCTGCCGTCCCCTTCGGCGTCACCCCGACGTCTCTGAGCACGGCGATCAGAGAACTGCGGGCCCGCGTCCCCTTGGCGGGGGCGACCATCGCGGGCTTCGCGCCCCGTACGCCCGCCGACGCGGTCGACGATCTCGGCGCGATCCTGCGCCTCGTCGGAGCCGTCGCATGAGTCCCAGGGCGGGCTGGGAGACGATCGCGGCGGAACGCCTCGCCCGCGGGCGCCGGGCGGATCGCCGCATCCCCTCGTTCCTGCTGCGCTCGCCGATCAGCCGACTGGGCTACCTCTGGGGAACGGCCGTCGGCTGGATCTGGGGCACGCTGTGGAGCACCGGTCCGATCGAACGGCGCGGCGGACTCTGGGTCTTCCGCGGCATGCCGCGGTGGACCTTTCACCGCGGCGGCGTCTGCGTCGGCGGGTGCTTCCTCACCGGCGACGCGCGGCCGACGGACGCGGTGCTGCGCCACGAGGCCGTCCACAAGCAGCAGTGGTTGCGCTACGGCTTCCTGATGCCGGTGCTCTACCTGTTCGCGGGACGGGACCCGCTGCGCAACCGCTTCGAGATCGAAGCAGGACTGGAAGACGGCAACTACGTGCGCCCCACCCGCTGACTCAGTTCTCGACAGGAAGCAGACCGAAGCGCTCCGGCACGCGGATGCGGTGCGTGGCGACGCCGAGGCGGTCGGTGAGGTGCTCGACGATGTCGGCCGTGCCGAGGTAGCCGCCGAGCAGTGTGACGTGCGTCTCGACCTCGTCATCCAGCAGCATCTCGTCAGCCCATGCGCACGTGGCTCGGGCCAGCGCCTGACCTGGGGTGCAGCCGCGCCCACTGCCCGGGGCTCCGGAGCGCGCCGAACGCGCGAGCCAGGTGACCGTCATGCGGCCCGGCGCATGGATCACGCCGATGTCGGAGGCATCGGGAACCTCGATGAAGATGCGACCGGACGCACAGAGCGGGAGAGTCGCGAGGAACGCCTCGAGGTCGAGCAGCGAATGCTCGTCGGCGGTGACCAGGTGGTGTGCGCGACGGCGCGCCGCGCGGCGTGCCGCACGCGTGCCCCGGGTGTCGAGCGTGGTGTCCATGGTGATCCCATCGTACACCAAGCGAAGGCTTGCCTAACCTTCGGCGGCGGCATCCTCCGACACCGGCTCGACGAGCGCATCGCGCAGAGCGGCGAGCTCGTCATCCGTCATGCCGTTCGCGCGCAGATAGCCGGCGGCCGACCCCCACCGTTCGTCCACTTCCGCGAGCAGACGACGCATCACCTCGGCCGGTGAGCGGGTGGCGAGATCCACGGCGTGCACCGCCTCGGGATGCTGCGACCGCAGGTACGCGGCGATGCGCCGTGACCGTTCGGCCGGCAACTGCGACTCGGTGAGAGCGTAATCGGCGATGACGGCTTCCCTATCGGCGCCGACCGCCGAGAGCGCCAGCGCCACCGTCACCCCCGTGCGGTCCTTGCCCACGGTGCAGTGGACCAGCGTCGGCTCCCCCGCGGCGATCACCCGGACGGCGGCGACCAGCCGCTCGCCACTCTCCTCCAGAAGATGCAGGTACAGGTCGTCGAGACTCGTGTCGGACGCGAAGAAGGAGCGCACCGACCCGAGGAACAGCGGAAGGTGGGTCGTCTCCGGGCCCTCGATCTCGCTCGGTTCCGCGGCGACCTCCTCGCCGTCGCGGAGGTCGACGATGCGGCGCACCGCCGACCGCAGGCGCGCGGCGCCGTTCGTCGTCGCCGTGGAGAGCTGACCGGACCGCAGCAGAACGCCGTGGCGGATGCGTCCACCCGCCGCGGGGATCCCGCCGACGTCCCGGACGTTGGTCACGCCCTCGACGTCGAGGACCGTCACGCGCCCGCCTGAGAGCCGCGCGGGGGCACCGGGTAGCGCCCGGCGATGACGATGCGGTTGAAGGCGTTGATCGACACGCACGCCCAGCTCAGCGCGGCGTACTCCTTCTCCGTGAAGACGCTCCCCACCAGGTCGTAGACCTCGTCCGAGATGCCGTCCTCCGCGATGAAGGTGAAGGCCTCGGCCAGCTCGAGCGCGGCACGCTCGCGATCGCTGAACACACCGCTCTCACGCCACACGGCGATCTGGCTGATCGTGTCGACATCCAGCCCGGCGGCGACCGCGCGGTCCACGTGGATCCGCGTGCAGTAGCTGCACCCGTTCAGCTGCGAGCAGTGGATCATGACGATCTCCTTCAGCCGATCGTCGATCCCGTTCTCGGCACAGATCGTGCCGACCGTCTTCGAGAAGGCGTCGAGGGCCTGATAGGCCGCAGGCTCCGTCTTGGACAGGTGCACGCGCTGTTCGCTCATACCCCCATGATATTCCGGCGAGTGCGCGGGAGAGCGGCACCCCGAGGGGAGGTCGAAATGCAGATCGACAAGCATGTTGCGCAAAATCTGAGCTGAACGCACACCGAATACCGGTGCTGAATTGTCGATGTGCTCTCGCATTTCCCGTGGCGGCGATTTCGGGCGCAGAATAGCCGCGTGGCGATCGACAGCAGCGAGTTCTCCTATCTTCCCGCACAGGCCGATGCTCTCGGCGTCCCGCTCCCGACGGTGGAGCGACTGACCCTCCCCCTTCCCGACGGCCGGTCCGTGAGCGCGCTGCGCTTCGGCACCGAGGCCCCGCGCATCACGCTCCTGCACGGCGCGGGGCTGAACGCCCACACGTGGGACACGACGGCGCTGGCGCTCGGACAGCCGCTCCTCGCGATCGACCTCGCCGGCCACGGCGACTCCGCCTGGCGTGACGATGCGGACTACTCCCCCCGCACCCTCGCCGCGGACGTGGTCGCCGCGCTGGACGCATGGACGTCCCGGCCGCAGGTGCTCGTCGGACAGTCTCTCGGCGGGCTCACCGGCGCCGCTGTCGCCGCGGCCCGACCCGACCTGGTGGCGGCGCTGGTCGTCGTGGACATCACCCCCGGCATCGATGTCTCCGCCGGCCCCGCCGCCCTGCGCGAGTTCTACGCCGGCCCGACGGACTTCGCCAGCCGTGCGGAGCTCGTCGACAAGGCGATGGCCCTCGGATTCGGCGGCACCCGCCCCGAGACGGAGCGCGGCGTCTTCCTCAACACGCGCGTGCGTGCAGACGGGCGCGTGGAGTGGAAGCACCATTTCGCGCACCTCGCGGCGGCCGCGCTGGCCGCTCACGACCCCGGCACCGCGGCGGCCCCCTCGGTGCTGCACGAGACCGGCTGGGATGATCTGGCGGCCGTGGCAGCGCCCGTCACGCTCGTCCGCGCCGAGCGCGGCTTCGTCAGCGCTGCCGATACGGAGCAGTTCCAGCAGCGGCTCCCCGACGCCCGCGTCGTCGTGCTGGACGCCACGCACAACGTGCAGGAGACGGCACCTCGTGACCTCGCGGCACTCGTCGCCTCCGCGGTCACGGCCGGAATATGACGTTCCGTTCCGCACCCGCCCCGCATAGCTCTGCCCGACCCTAGGCTCGTCCCACCGGCACACAGCACCTGCCGCACCGAGAGGAAACACCCATGTTCCGACGTCATCGACGCCTCGCGCTGATCTCCGCGCTCGCGGCCACCGCCGTGATCCTCAGCGCCTGCTCCGGCTCCGCCGCGCCCGCCCCGTCCGCGGGCGGCGAGCCCGACCCCGACGCCACCCTGCACGTCGGTCTCGTGCTCGAACCCACGAACCTCGACATCCGGCACACCAGCGGCGCCGCTCTCGAGCAGGTCCTCATCGACAACATCTACGAAGGACTGGTCAGCCGCACGCAGGAGAACGAGATCGTCGAGCGGCTCGCCTCGGACTACGAGGTGTCCGACGACGGCCTCACCTACACGTTCACCCTCAACGAAGGCATCACCTTTCACGACGGCTCGCCCCTCACCTCCGCCGACGTCGTGGCGTCGTACGAGACCGTCCGCACCGACACGACGGTGCAGGGCAACGCGGAGTTCGCGTCCGTCGCCTCGATCTCGGCCCCGGACGCCACGACCGTCCAGATCGTGCTGTCGGAGCCGAACCAGAACTTCCTCTTCTCGCTCACCGGCCCGGCCGGCCTCGTCTTCAAGAAGGGCGACACCACCGACCTCAAGACCGCGGAGAACGGCACCGGGCCCTTCACGCTCACGCGCTGGAACAAGGGCAGCACGATCACCTTCGCCCGCAACGACGAGTACTGGGGCGAGCCGGCCGGCGTCGCCGAGGTCGAGTTCCAGTACATCCCCGACTTCACGGCCGGAGTGAACGCCGCTCTCGCCGGCGACGTCGACGTGCTCACCGCTGTGGACCCCAACCTTGCTCCCCAGCTCGAGGATTCGGGCGACTTCGCGCTCACGACGGGCCGCACGACCGACAAGGCCACGCTCGCCTTCAACAACAAGAAAGCCCCGCTGGACGACGTCCGGGTGCGAGAGGCTCTGCGCCTGGCGATCGACCACGACGCGCTCATCGAGGCCGTCGGCGCCGGCACCCCGCTGTACGGTCCGATCCCCGAGCTCGACCCCGGCTACGAGGACCTCTCCGACGTCATCTCCTACGACCCCGACCGGGCGAAGGAGCTGCTCGCCGAGGCCGGCCAGGAGGATCTCGACCTCACCCTGACGATCCCGTCGTTCTACGGCACCACCGTGCCGAAGGTCCTCATCTCGGACTTCGACAAGGTCGGTGTGAACCTCGAGGTCGACTCCGTGGAGTTCCCGACCTGGCTCGAGGACGTCTACACCAACAAGGACTACGACCTCAGCTTCGTCCTGCACGTCGAGCCGCGGGACTTCGGCAACTTCGCCAATCCGGACTACTACTTCGGCTACAACAACGCCGAGGTGCAGGACCTCTACGCGCAGGCGATGGCGGAGGTCGACGCGGACGCCTCCGCGAAGCTCCTCGCCGAGGCGGCCCGCATCGTCTCCGAGGACCACGCGGCCGACTGGCTCTACAACGGCCAGACGATCACCGCCGTGAGCCCGCTCGTCAGCGGCTTCCCTGAGGACTCGATCAACTCGCGCATCGACCTCGCGGGTGTGACCGTCTCCGCGGCGAGCTGACGACGGCCGACTCCCCGTGCTGCGTTACGCGCTCGTCCGAGGGGCCCTGCTGATCGCGGGGCTCCTCGTGTCGAGCGCGCTCATCTTCCTCACGCTGCGGGTCTTCCCCGGCGACGTCGCGCAGCTGATCGCCGGCACGCAGGCCTCGCCCGCCGAGGTCGAGGCCCTGCGGGAGTCACTGGGCCTGAACCAGCCCCTGCTCGTGCAGTACACCGACTGGATCGCCGGCATCCTCCGGGGCGACCTCGGCACGTCGTTGCTGTCCGGCGCATCCGTCGGCGAGGAGCTCCTGCTGAAGGCGCAGGTGACCGTCCCGCTCGGGATCATGTCGCTGGCGATCGCCGTGCTGATCGCCGTCCCCTTCGGGATCCTCGCCGCCCTGCGGCGCGGCCATCGCGACGGTACCGCCCTCAGCGTCGGCGCGCAGGCGCTCGCGGCGGTGCCCGTCGTCTGGGCGGGCATGATGCTGATCGTGGTGTTCTCCGTGTGGCTCGGCTGGCTGCCGCCCCAGGGCTTCCCCCGCACCGGATGGTCCACGCCGGGCAGGGCGATCGAGGCGCTGCTGCTGCCCGCCCTCACCATCGGCATCGTCGAGGGGGCCATGCTCATGCGCTTCGTGCGCAGCGCGACCCTGCAGGCGGCCGGGCAGGACTTCGTCCGCACCGCGGCCGCCAAGGGACTGACCAAGACCCGCGCCCTCATCCAGCACGGCATCCCCGCGGTCGGGCTCTCCATCATCACGGTCCTCGGCCTCCAGGTCGCCGGGATCATCGTCGGCTCGGTCGTGATCGAGCAGTTGTTCACGCTTCCGGGCATCGGCCGCATGCTCGTGACCGACGTCGGCACCCGGGATCTCGTCAAGGTGCAGAGCGAGCTGCTCGTGCTGACCGGCTTCGTGCTGGTGGTCGGCTTCCTCGTGGATCTGCTGCACCGGGCGATCGATCCTCGACAGCGGGAGGCCGCATGAGCGCGCGCTGGTTCCCCCGGCTGTGGCGGACCTCGACCGGTCGCTTCGGGCTGATCGTCATCGCCGTCGTCGCGCTGGCGGCCGTCGTGTCGCTCTTCTGGACGCCGTTCGACCCGCGGGCCACGAACATCGGCGACCGCTGGCTGCCGCCGAGCTGGCCGCACCTGCTCGGCACGGACGACACCGGTCGCGACATCCTGAGCCTGCTCATGGCCGGGGCGCGGACGACCGTGTTCGTCAGCGTGGGTGCCGGACTCGTCGCGACGCTCGTGGGCATCGCCCTCGCCGCCCTCGGCGCCCTGACCACCCGCCTCGTCCGGGAGACGGTGGCCGTGCTCGTCGACATCCTCATCGCCTTCCCCGTGCTGCTGATCGCGATGATGATCTCGTCGGTGTGGGGCGGTTCGCTCTGGGTCGTGATCTGGGCGGTGGGGATCGGGTTCGGCGTGAACATCGCGCGGGTCACGCGTCCGGAGCTGCGCCGCGTACAGCAGAGCGACTTCGTGCTCGCGGCGCGCGCGTCCGGCCTCACCCCCGCGCAGAACCTCGTCCGTCACCTCCTCCCGAATGTGGCGCCGGTGTTCATCGTGCAGCTGTCGTGGTCGATGGCCGTGGCCGTCCTCGCGGAGGCCGGCCTGTCCTACCTCGGGTTCGGCGCTTCGGTCGTGGAGCCCAGCTGGGGGCTGCTGCTCGCCGATCTGCAGCGTTACATCGGTGTGCATCCCCTCACGGTGATCTGGCCCGGACTCACCATCACCCTCACCGTGCTCGCCCTCAACCTGCTCGGAGACGGGCTCCGCGAGGCCACGGATCCCACGCTGCGGCACCGCGCCGCCGAGACGCACACACCGGCGGTGGTCGCATGAGTCTGACGGTCGAGGATCTCGTCATCGAGATCGACGGACGGCGCGTCGTCGACGGCGTGTCGTTCCAGGTGCCCGACGGCGCGCGCCTCGGCGTGATCGGCGAGTCGGGCTCCGGCAAGTCCCTCACCGCGCTCGCCGTCCTCGGGCTCCTGCCGGACGGGGCGACAGCGCACGGGAGCATCCGGTGGGACGACACCGAGCTGATCGGGATGCCGGACCGCGATCTCGCCCGGCTGCGCGGCGACGACATCGGCATCGTCTTCCAGGAGCCGCGGACCGCGCTCAACCCGATCCGCACCGTCGGCCGCCAGATCGCGGAATCCATCCGCATCCACGAGGGCCTCGGGCGGCGCGAGGCGCGCGACCGGGCGATCGCCGAAGCCGCCCGCGTGCGGCTTCCCGACCCGGAGACCATCGTCGACCGGTACCCGCACCAGCTCTCCGGGGGTCAGCGGCAGCGCGTGGCGATCGCGATGGCCCTCGCCTGCCGTCCGCGGCTGCTGATCGCGGACGAACCCACGACCGCCCTGGACGTGACGATCCAGGCGGAGATCCTGTCGCTGCTGCTCCGGCTCGTGGCCGACGAGGGCATGTCGCTGCTGTTCATCACGCACGACCTCGCGGTGCTGTCCCAGGTGGCGACCGCGGGCGTGGTGCTGGAGCACGGTCGCGTCGTCGAGAGCGCCCCGGTGTCGCGGCTGCTGACCGCGCCCTCCTCACCGGTCACGCAGGGCCTGCTGCGGGACGCGACCGCGACTCTCTGGCGTCCCGACGGAGGCACGGCATGAGCCTGATCGAAGCACGAGGGCTGCGGCGGGACTTCGTCCTGCCGGAGCGGACGGCGTTCGAGCGCACGCGGCGGCAGACGGCGCTGGAGCCGACCGACCTCGACGTCCCCGAGGGCGCCTCCGTCGGGATCATCGGCGAGTCCGGATCCGGGAAGTCGACCCTCGTGCGGCTCCTGCTCGGGCTCGACCGTCCGACCGCGGGGAGCGTGTCGATAGACGGCCGGACCGTCGATGCCACTGCCTCCGCACGATCGCTGCACTGGTTGCGCCGGCAGACCGGACTCGTCTTCCAGGACCCCTACGCCTCGCTCGACCCCCGGATGACGGCCGGGCAGATCGTGCGGGAGCCGCTGTGGGCGCTCGGCATCGACGGAGATCATCGCGCCAGGGTACGAGAGGTCATCGCCCAGGTCGGCCTCGACCCCGAGATGGGCGACCGCTACCCGCACGAGTTCTCCGGCGGGCAGCGGCAGCGGATCGCCCTCGCCCGCGCGCTCGTCCATCGTCCGCGGATCCTCGTCGGCGACGAACCGCTGTCGGCGCTGGACGTCACGGTGCGCGCGCAGATCCTCGAGCTCCTCGCGGAGCTGCGGGTCGCGGACGAGTTCACGCTGCTGCTCGTGTCCCATGACATCGGTGTGGTGCAGAACCTCTGCGACACGGTCGTCGTCATGAAGGACGGCCGCATCGTCGAGCGCGGTCCGACCCGTGACGTCCTTCTCCACCCGTCGGCGGACTACACCCGCACGCTGCTCTCCGCGATCCCCGTCATCCCCGACGCCTGATCGTCGACCCACCCCCTTGCGTGCCTCCCACCCCGTTGCGCGCGTCCGCAAGGGGCCGGGGCGCACACAAAGGGGTGGGTCAGCGCGGGAAGAGCGAGAGGCGACGGCGGGGGCGGGACGGGCGCAGGGCTCGGCGCAGGTAGACGGTGCCCAGGTCACGACCGAACTTCCGGCCGACCCGCCCCATGCGCCCGGCCTCCACGAAGCCGAGCTTCTCGTGCAGCCGGATCGAGGCGTCCGCCCCTTGATCGCTGACGACGGCGACCATCTCGCGGAGCCCGCGCTGTTCGCAGGCGTCGATCAGGGCCTGCAGGAGAGCGGAGCCGAGTCCCTTCCCCGCCGCGCCCGGCCCGAGGTAGATGGAGTCCTCCACCGTGTACCGGTAGGCGTTCTTCCCGGCCCATGGCTGCGCGAGGGCATAGCCGAGGATCGCGCCGGAGGGCGACACCGCCACGAGGAAAGGCAGCCCGAGCCGCTCCAGGAGCTCGAACTTGTCTCTCCAGTACGGGATGCTGCTGCGGCGCTCGTCCAGAGTGACGGCCGAGTTGCTGACGAAGTGGTTGTAGATCTCGCGCACGTGCGGGAGGTCTGCGGCCCTGGCGGGGCGGATCGCGTACGAGAACGTGTCCGGTGCGGCGGCCGGTCGCAGATGACGCGGGAGAACGCGACGACGGTCCCCGGGCTCGAACTGCATGGGCTCAGCTTAGGGAGCCGGGCCCCTCACCCTCCACCCTCCAGTCCACCGGAGCGCTGCCGAGCTCTTCCAGGAGCGCGTTCGCGCGGGAGAAGGGGCGGGACCCGAAGAAGCCGCGGCTGGCGGAGAGCGGGGACGGATGCGCCGAGGCGATCACCGGGGTGTCGCCGAGCAGAGGCTGGAGATTCGCCGCGTCACGTCCCCAGAGGATCCCGACGAGCGGCTGGTCGCGCGCGACGAGGGTGCGGATCGCGAGCTCCGTCACCTGCTCCCACCCCCAGCCGCGGTGGGAGGCCGCGGCTCCGGGGCGGACCGTCAGGACGCGGTTCAGCAGCAGCACGCCCTGATCGCTCCACGCCGTGAGGTCGCCGTGCGGCGCGGGCGACAGCCCGAGGTCTGCTTCGCGCTCCTTGTAGATGTTCATCAGGCTCCGCGGCAAGGGGCGCACGTCGCGGTCGACGGCGAACGACAGCCCGATCGGGTGGCCGGGGGTCGGGTAGGGGTCCTGACCCGTGATGAGCACCCGGACATCGGCGAGCGGTCGCTGGAAGGCCCGCAGCACGTTCGGTCCCGCGGGAAGGTACCCGTGACCCGCGGCCTGCTCGGCGCGCAGCCGCTCCCCGAGCGCCGTGATGGTGTCCTGCACCGGAGCCAGCGCCTCCGCCCACCCCGCGTCGATCAGTCCCTCGTCCGCGAGCTCGGCGAGGGTGCGTCCTCCGGTCACTCGACGGGCCGGACCCGCAGCGGACCCC
Source organism: Microbacterium meiriae (assembly GCF_032364335.1). Classification (NCBI taxonomy): domain Bacteria; kingdom Bacillati; phylum Actinomycetota; class Actinomycetes; order Micrococcales; family Microbacteriaceae; genus Microbacterium; species Microbacterium meiriae. Next base: position 1,385,686 of record NZ_CP133984.1, on the reverse strand, counting down.
GCGCGAGCAGGTGTTGCGCCGACTGAGCGACCGGCCGCATCGTGATGAGGTCGAGGTTCACGTGAGCGGGGGCCTCCAGGGCATAGGCGATGACGTCCGCGACATCCTCGGCGAGGAGGGGCGCCTCGACGCCCGAGTACACGGCCTCCGCCGCGACGGCGTCGCCCCCGAGCCGGTTCAGCGTGAACTCCTCGGTGTGCACCATGCCCGGAGCGACCTCGGCCACGCGGAGCGGCTCGCCGTTCAGCTCCTGGCGCAGCGCCCGGACGAGCATCGCCTCCGCAGCCTTCGCCGCGTTGTACCCCGCACCACCCGGGTAGGCGGTCTGCGCGGCCGTCGAGGTCACGAAGAGGAGGTCGGCGTGACCGTCCGCATCCGCGGTGCGGCGCAGCAGCGGCAGCAGCCCCGCCACGAGGCGCTGCGTGGCGAGCACGTTCGCGTCGTACATCCACTGCCAGTCGGCGAGCGCGGCGTCCTCGACGCGGTCGGTCCCCCGCGCGCCGCCGGCGACCTGGACGAGGGCGTGGACCGGGCCCGTGCGCTCCAGCTCTCCGACGAGCGCCGTCACCGCGGCGTCGTCGGTCAGGTCGCAGGCGATGGTCGACGCCCCCGTCTCGGCGGAGAGAGCGGCGAGGCGGTCCGCACGGCGGGCGACGCCGACGACGTCCCACCCCCGCGCCCGCAGCACCCGCACCGTCGCCTGACCGATCCCGGAACTCGCACCTGTCACCACTCCACGTCTGTTGGCCATGTCTTCCACCGTACGATGTCCGCGCGGGTTCCGCCCGTTCCGGACCGCACGCCGTGTTACGTCACATTTCCCGGTCGCTGTTGACACGGCGCGATATTCCGTACTCTCGCTGCAAGGGCACCAGCCCATCCGACCTTCCGACCGTTCCAGGGGGAACACATGTCCGCACCCGAGACCTGGCGTTTCGAGACCAAGCAGATCCACTCGGGCGCCGCCCCCGACCCCGTCACCAAGGCCAGGGCGACGCCGATCTACCAGACCACGTCCTACGTGTTCGACAGCGCCGACCACGCCGCGAACCTCTTCGCGCTCGCCGAGTTCGGCAACATCTACACCCGCATCCAGAACCCGACCCAGGACGTCCTGGAGCAGCGCCTCGCCGCACTCGAAGGGGGCACCGGCGCCCTCGTCCTCTCCAGCGGCCAGGCCGCCTCGACCTTCGCGATCCTCAACATCGCGCAGGCCGGCGACCACTTCGTCGCGTCGAGCTCGATCTACGGCGGCACCTACAACCTGTTCAAGTACACCCTGGCCAAGCTCGGCATCGAGGTCACCTTCGTCGAGAATCAGGACGACCCGGAGGAGTGGCGCCGCGCCGTCCGTCCGAACACGAAGCTCTTCTTCGCGGAGACGATCGGCAACCCGCAGATCAACGTGCTCGACATCCGCACGGTCGCCGACATCGCCCACGAGAACGGCGTCCCGCTGATCGTCGACAACACCATCGCGACGCCGTACCTGATCCGTCCGTTCGAGCACGGCGCCGACATCGTCGTCCACTCGATCACGAAGTTCCTCGGCGGCCACGGCACCACGATCGGCGGCGTCGTGATCGACGGCGGTTCGTTCGCGTGGTCGGAGAACGTCGAGAAGTTCCCCGGGCTCACCGAGCCGGACCCGTCGTACCACGGCGCCAGCTACACGGCCGCGGTCGGCGACCCGCTCGCCTACATCATCAAGGCCCGCGTGCAGCTGCTCCGCGACCTCGGCTCGGCCATCGCCCCGCAGAGCGCGTGGAATCTCATCCAGGGTGTCGAGACGCTGTCGCTGCGCATCGAGCGCCACGTGCAGAACGCCCAGGAGATCGCCGAGTGGCTGGACAGCCGCGACGACGTGGCTGCGGTCAACTACTCCGGCCTTCCCTCCTCGCCCTGGTACGCCAAGGCGAACGAGTACGCCCCGAAGGGTGTCGGCGCCGTGCTCTCGTTCGAGCTCAAGGGCGGAGTCGAGGCCGGACGAGAGTTCGTCAACAGCCTCTCCCTGTTCAGCCATCTCGCCAACATCGGCGACGTGCGCTCGCTCGTCATCCACCCGGCCTCCACGACGCACGCGCAGCTCACCCCGGAGCAGCAGCTCACCGCGGGCGTGACCCCCGGCCTCGTGCGCCTGTCCGTGGGACTCGAGAACATCGAGGACCTCAAGGCCGATCTCGACCAGGCGCTCGCCGCCGCGCGCGCCGTCTCCGAGGCCGCACGCGCCTGAGCGCATGCCTCCGCGAAGGCCCCGGACCGCACGGTCCGGGGCCTTCGTCGTGTCCGGTGTCGTAACCTGCGGGCCGGGACGCACCGGCCAGGCGAGAATGGAGACATGGACTGGCAGACGACCTCCGAGGACACGGTGCCGTCGGCACCGGTGACGGAGGCCGACGTCCGGCTGCTCCGTGCCCGCCCGCCGGCCACCGGCGCGTGGCGGGACGGCGACCCCGTCGGCGGCCGCCGCTTCGCCGCGTTCGGCGCCTTCGACACCGAGAGCGGAGCCCAGCTCCCCGGCATCCGCCTCGCGTACGAGAGCTGGGGCGAGCTCAACGCGGCTCGCGACAACGCCGTGCTCGTCCTGCACGCCCTCACCGGGGACAGCCATGTGCGCGGCGAGGCCGGCGCCGGCCACCCGACCGCCGGCTGGTGGGAGGACGTCGTCGGCCCCGGTGCGCCGCTCGACACCGACGAGTGGTTCGTGATCGCGCCCAACATGCTCGGCGGCTGCCAGGGATCGACGGGGCCGGCGAGCATCGCCCCTGACGGCTACGAGTGGGCGTCGCGCTTCCCCTACCTCACCATCCGCGACCAGGTCGCCGCGCAGGTGCGCCTGGCCGACGCGCTCGGCATCGACAGCTGGGCGGCGGTGATCGGCGGCTCGATGGGCGGCATGCATGCGCTCGAGTGGGCCGTGTCGCAGCCCGACCGGGTGCAGCGGCTCGCGGTGCTCTCCTCTCCCCCGGTCACCACCGCCGACCAGATCGCGCTCAACACCGTGCAGCTGGAGACCATCCGCATGGACCCGCGCTACCAGGGCGGCGAGTACTACGACCTCGCGGACGGCGACGGTCCGCATCGCGGCCTCGCCCTCGCCCGCCGCATGGCTCTGCTGAACTACCGCAGCCCGATCGAGCTCAACCAGCGGTTCCAGCGCTCCTGGCAGTCCGACGTGTCGCCGCTCGGCCACGGCGGGCGCTTCGCGGTGGAGTCGTACCTCGACTTCCACGGCAACAAGTTCACGCGGCGCTTCGACGCGAACAGCTACGTCACCCTCGTCGAGGCGATGAACTCGCATGACGTCGGTCGCGGCCGCGGCGGCGTCGAGGAGGCCCTGAAGGCGGTGACCGCGACGACCCTCGTCCTCGGCATCGACAGCGACCGCCTCTTCCCCGTCGACGGGCAGCAGCGGATCGCGCGGAGCATCGCGAATGTGCTCGACGGCGAAGCGGTGGTGCTCACGAGCGACTTCGGCCACGACGGCTTCCTCATCGAGACCGAGGCCGTCGGCGCGCACCTACGGCGTCTGCTCGACACCTGAGCCGCGTCACACCGGATCGAACCGCCACGGCAGGGTGTGGGCGTGGAGGATCCCCTGTGCCCAGCCGAACGCCCGGCCCTCATCGCGCACCTGTGTCTGGAACAGCTCGACAGCCCCGCCGGAGGCCAGCGCCGCATCGACATCGGCGAAGGCGGAGAGTCGGTGCAGTGTGAGCCAGGTCGGCGGAAAGAGTCGCCACTCTCCTGACGCGTGACGGGCGAGAGCCTCGGCCGGTGACACCCAGGCGAGCTCGACGACCTCGTCGGCCGACGGCGACGGTTCGGCGTCCGGCGCGAGGGCGAGGAAGAACCAGGTGCGGATCCGGACCGGCGCCTCCGCCGGCGGCCGCCACTCCGACAGCGGCACCAGATCGCGCGCCGTCAGTCCGACCTCCTCCGCGGTCTCCCTGGCGGCGGCGCGACGCGCGTCGTCGACCTCTGCAGCGCCCGGCTGACGGTCCCCCTGCTCGACCTTCCCGCCGGGGAAGACCCAGGCGTCTGCGAACGAGCCTCGCGACGGACGGCGGAGCAGCAGCACCTGGAAGCCGTCGGCGACGGGCCGCAGCAGCACGACGGTGCCGGCGAGCGGGAGGTCCTCGTCGGGGGTGGTCACCCCGTCACTCTACGATGCGAGGACCGGCGTCTGCGCGACCCGCCGCGCCTCCACGCGGTAGGACACCAGTGCGATGAGGAGACCGGCCACCGCGAGCACGGCGCCGGTCCACGCCGGCGCCGTGAAGCCCCAGCCGACTGCGATCACGATGCCGCCGAGGAAGGCGCCGAGGCTGTTGCCGATGTTCAGGGCGGAGTGGTTCATGGCCGCCGCGATGGACTGGTTGTCGCCGGCCACGTCCATCAGCCGGGTCTGGATCGTCGGGCTCAGCACGGACGAGACGAACCCGACGAGCACGACGACGAGGCTCAGGCTCACGATCCAGAACGAGAGCACGGCGAGCAGAGCGAACACGACCGCCATCGCGGCGAGACCGAGCAGCAGCGTGCGGCGGAGGTCGATGTCGGCGAGGTGACCGCCGACGAGGTTCCCGCCGGTCATGCCGAGCCCCATGAGCACGAGCACGATCGGCACGACCCAGTCCGGCGATCCGGCGACTTCCGTCACGAGCGGGGCGATGTAGCTGTAGACGGCGAAGAACCCGCCGAAGCCGATCGCCCCGACGCCGAGCGTGAACCACACCTGACCGATGCGGAACACCCCGAGCTCGGCCCGCATCGTGCGTCCGGGGTTCCCCGGGTGCGCGGGCACGAACAGCGCGATGAAGACGGTGGCGAGCGCGAAGACGAGCGCGACGACGGCGAAGGCCGCGCGCCAGCCCCATTCCTGGCCGAGGAAGGTGCCCAGCGGCACCCCGATGACGTTGGCGACCGTGAGTCCGGTGAGGATGAACGCGACGCCCTTGGCACGGTTGCCCGGTCCCATCACGTCGGCGGCGACGAGCGCGCCGATGCCGAAGTACGCACCGTGCGGGAGCCCGGCGAGGAAGCGCGATACCCCGACGAGCTCGAACGTCGGCAGCACCACGGTGAGCGCATTGAACACCGTCAACGCCAGGGCGAGCACGATCATCACCCGGTGCCGCGGATAGCGGGCGACGAAGCCGGCGATGGTCGGGGCTCCGATGACCACGCCGAGCGCGTACAGCGAGATCAGCCAGCCTGCCTGGCTCAGCGCCTCCTCCTGGCTCGACGCCCAGACGGACGGGAGGAGGTCGGCGGCGATGTTCGGCAACAGGCCCATGACGACGAACTCGGTCATGCCGATGCCGAAGCTGCCGATGGCGAGGGAGAGGAGCGCCCACTTCGCCGCACCCCTCGAAGGTGTCGAGGGATTCACCGGTTCAGCTTACCGGTCGTCGGACTCCTCGATCGCCGCCTCCAGGCGCTCGACCTTGGCGTCGAGCTCCCCCGTGTAGCCCGGACGGATGTCCGCCTTGAGGACGAGGGACACCCGCGATCCGTACGGCATGACCGCCTCGGTCGCCCGCTTGACCACGTCCATCACGGTGTCCCAGTCGGGCCCCTCGATCTCGGTGAACATGCTCGTCGTGCGGTGCGGGAGCCCCGAAGCGCGGACGACGCGCACCGCGGCGGCCACCGCATCGTGCACGGAGGCATCGGGGCGGTCGGTGCCATCGACGGGCGCGCCGCTGGGGGCGACGGAGAAGGCGATCAACATGGGTTCACTCCTGGGTTCGGGGACGGCGGACGACGGGGACCCGCGCGAGCGCGACGGCGCTCACGACGGCGAGGATGACGAGCAGGACGTTCCGCATGGTGAGCAGCAGGACGGGGGCGGCTTCGGCCCGCAGCAGCCCGTCGTAGCTCAGCGGATACACGAGACAGGTGAGCAGGCACAGCGCGAGCACGAGCGCCGCGGCGGCCCGCGCGCGGCGGCGGTCGAGCACGAGCCACAGGATCACGGGCGCCAGCAGCCAGGTCTGGAACTGCGGCGAGCCGACCTTGTTCAGGGCGATGAGCACCGTCACCAGCAGCAGGACCAGCGGCGGGAAGAGTCGCGCGAACGACGCGCCTCGCGCGGCCTTGACCCCGCCGACGACGGCGACGACGACCACGGCAAGGGCGAGGAGCGGGGTGAGGATCGTGGAGACGACCTCCGCTCCCGGCGCGACGATCTGGAAGGTGAGGATGTCGTAGCTGTACTCGATGCGGGCGGCCCCTGTCACGGCCATCCAGAGGAACGGCGTCGCGGCGACCGCCTCGATCTGGAGCCCCCGGCCGGTCTGTGCGGTGAGGAAGCCGAGGATCTCGGTGTCGGCACCGAGCAGCAGGAGCGCCACCACCACACCGGCGGTGACCCCCGCGGCGGCCAGGAGCATCCGCAGCCGCGCCCTCCCGGCCACGACCGCCGCGAGGAGGAGCGCACCGGGCCAGATCTTGATCCAGGCGCCGACCGTCAGCAGCGCCGCGGCGATGGTGGGGCGGGTGACCAGCCACAGACCGGCGACGACGGCGAGGGGGACGGTCACGGCATCGATCCTGTACAGCGCGATGGGTCCGAGGAGCAGCAGCGCCGCACACCAGAACCACGCGGCTGTCCGACGCGCCCGTACGCGTCCGCGCCCGACGAGGACGGCGAACGCCAGGGCGTCGAGCGCCGTCACCAGCAGTGCCCAGCCGATGAGGTAGGCGCCGGAGACGCCGAGCAGCGGGAGGAACGGTGCGGCGAGCCCGGCGGCGAGCATCATCGGCAGGAGCGCGAGCTGCGGATACACCCAGGACTCCGTGACGCCCACGACCTCCCCGCCGCTCCACGCCGCGGTGGCCCAGGGCTCGTACACGAGCACGACGTCCCCCATGGGCTGGCTCGGGTAGACCCAGCCCAGCCACGCGGTCACGAGGTGGACGAGGAGGAAGGCGATCCACAGGGCGAGCGCGCTCCTCCGGGTCGAGGTCCTCACGACAGGAGGTCCGCGACCGCGCGGGGCAGCGCCTCCGCGACGTCGAGCGCGACGATCGGATGGCCGCTCGCGCCCCCGGTCGCCGCGGCGGCGATGCGGGCGGCGTGCCCGTGCAGCCAGACGGCCGCCGCAGCGGACTCGACGAGCGGGCTGTCCGGATTCGCGGCGATCACGGCGGCGACGATCCCGCCGAGCACGTCGCCCGTGCCCGCCGTCGCGAGCCAGCCCGTTCCCGCCTCGACGGCGATCAGCGTGCCGTCGGGTGCGGCGAGCACGGTGCGCGCGCCCTTGCGCAGCACCACGCCGTCGATCGCGGCGGACACGGCGCGGACATCTGCGAGATCGTCCGAGGCCCCGTCGATGCCGATGCGCTCCCGCAGCCGCGCGAACTCCCGGCCGTGCGGCGTGGCGACGAACGGGGCGCGTGCGGTCGGCGCCAGATCGAGCGCTCCGGCGTCGATGACCACGGGGACGTCGCCGCCGACGATCTCCCGCAGTGCCTGCGCCTCCGTCGCGCTCCGGTCGTCCGGGTCGGTCCCGGAGCCGATCACCCAGGCACCGATCCGCGTGCGTCCGGCATCCGGCCCGCCGACGGTCTCCGGGCGCCGCGAGAGAACCGCCGCGACCGCCGACGGCGCGCCCACGTAGCGGACGAACCCGGCACCGGTGCGCCAGGCGGCTTCGACGCCGAGCACCGCGGCGCCGGGGTAGGCGGCCGATCCCGTGCGCACCCCCACGACGCCCCGCGAATACTTGTCGTCCTCGACGGTCGGAGCGCGGAAGAACCGCGCCGCGTCGTTGCGGGACCACTCGCGCACGTCGCTCATGACTCCACGTTAGCCCGACGGCCCTGTCCCGTCCGCGTCGGCGGTACCGTCGAACGGTGAGTCTTCTCTTCTCCCCGCTGACCATCCGGTCCACCACGTTCCGCAACCGCCTCTGGGTGTCCCCCATGTGCATGTACAGCGCCGTCGACGGCGTCGCGCAGGAGTGGCACCACACCCACCTCGCGCAGTTCGCCTCGGGGGGCGCCGGACTCATCGTGGCCGAAGCCACGGCCGTCGTGCCGGAGGGGCGCATCTCTCCCCGCGACCTCGGGCTGTGGGACGACGCGCAGCGCGACGCCCTGGCCCCGATCGTCCGGGCGATCCACGACCGAGGGGCGGCAGCGGGCATCCAGCTCGCGCACGCCGGGCGGAAGGCCTCGACCTGGTGGCCGTGGGCGGACGAGCGCGGCACGGTCCCCGCCGCCGAGGGCGGATGGACGACCACCGCACCGTCGGCCGTGGCCTACGAGGGGTTCGCCGCGCCGGTCGCGCTGGACGCGGCGGGCATCGACCGCGTGGTCGACGGGTTCGCCGCCGCGACCCGGCGGGCGCGGGAGGCCGGATTCGACGTCATCGAGATCCACGGCGCCCACGGCTATCTCCTGCACCAGTTCCTGTCGCCGCTGTCCAACCTCCGTGAGGACGAGTACGGCGGCTCGCTGGAGAACCGGGCCCGGCTGCTGCTGCGCGTCGTGGACGCGGTGCGCGAGACGGCCGGCGACGACGTGCCGCTGTTGGTCCGCATCTCGGCGACCGATCATGCCGAGGGCGGGTTCACGCCCGAGGAGGCCGCGACGGTCGGCACCTGGGCGACCGCGCACGGCGCCGACCTCATCGACGTCTCCAGCGGCGGCCTCGTCGCGCACCAGCGCATCAGCGTCTCCCCCGGCTACCAGGTCCCGCTGGCCGAGACCGTCCGCCAGGGCGGGCGGATCCCGGTGTCGGCCGTCGGCCTCATCACCGCGGCCGCGCAGGCCGAACAGGTGCTCGCCGACGGCGCGGCCGACGCGATCTTCGCCGGACGGGAGTGGCTGCGCGACCCGCACTTCGCGCTCCGTGCCGCGCACGAGCTGGGCGACGAGGTCGCCTGGCCGCCGCAGTACGAGCGGGCGCACTGGCGCTGACGCCCACGACGAAGGCCGCCGGTTCCCGTGGGAGCCGGCGGCCTTCGTGTGTCGCGGCGTCAGTGACCGCGGACGCGACGGGTCGCGTCCTGCACCTCGCCGACGAGCTCCTCGAGGATGTCCTCCAGGAACAGCACGGCGGTCGTCTCCCCCCGCGCGTCGCGGACCTTGGCCAGGTGACGGCCCGCACGTCGCATGACGGCGAGAGCGTCCTCCAGGTCGGTGTCCTCCTGCACGGGCACCATGTGATGGATGCGCTTGCCGGGGATCGGCTCGAGCACCTTGGCTTCGGCGTCCGGTCCCTCGGAGGCCCGCAGGATGTCCTTGAGGTGGACGTAGCCGATCGGGACGTCCTCGTCGTCGACGATCACGTAGCGCGAGAACCCGTAGCGGGCCACCGCCTTCTCGATGTCGTCGGGCGTGGTCGTCTGCGGCAGCGTGACGAGGTCGCTCAGCGGAACGGCCACGTCGCGCGCCTTCTTGTCGGTGAACTCCACCGCGGCCGTCACCGTGCCCGCGGTGTCCATGAGCACGCCCTCCCGGCGCGACTGACTGACGATCGTCGCCACCTCATCGAGCGTGAAGGTCGACGCCGCCTCGTTCTTCGGCTCCACCCGGAACAGGCGCAGCACACCGTTCGCCGCCGCGTTCAGCAGCCAGATCACCGGCATGAACACCTTCGACACCCACACCAGCGGCGTCGCCAGGAGCAGCACGGCCCGGTCCGGAATCGAGAACGCGAGGTTCTTCGGCACCATCTCGCCGAACACGACGTGCAGGAACGACACGATGAGCAGCGCGATCGTGAACGACACGACGTCCACCGCACCATCCGACCAGCCCACGGCGTGCAGCGGCACGGCGAGCAGGTGGTGGATGGCGGGCTCGGAGACGTTCAGGATGAGCAGCGAGCAGATCGTGATGCCGAGCTGCGAGGTCGCGAGCATGAGCGTCGCGTGCTCCATGGCGTACAGCGCCGTCTTGGCGGGACGCGAGCCGCGCTCCGCCTTCGGCTCGATCTGCGAGCGCCGCGCGGAGATCACCGCGAACTCGGCGCCGACGAAGAACGCGTTCGCCGCCAGCAGGACGACGAGCCAGGCGAGGCCTCCCCAATCGCTCACAGGGACACCCCCTCGATGATGACGGCATCCGGTCTCGGGACGTAGCGCACCCGATCCACCCGGCGTCCGTCCATGCGCACCACCTGCAGCGTGCCGCTCTCCAGGGGCACCTCGTCGCCGACGACAGGCACCCGCTCCAGAACGCTCATGACGTAGCCGCCGACCGTGTCGTACACATCGCCCTCCGGCACCTCGACGCCCGCGCGGCTGCGCAGCTCGTCCGGGCGCAGCTCGCCGGGGAAGGTCACCCCGTCGCGGTTGCGGATGATCCCGGCCCTCGTCCGATCGTGCTCGTCGGAGACCTCGCCGACGAGCTCCTCCACGAGGTCCTCCAGGGTCACGATGCCGGCGGTCCCGCCGTACTCGTCGACGACGACCGCGAGCTGGTAACCCCGGCCGCGGAGGTCCGAGATGAGCGCGTCGACATGGGCGGTCTCCGGCACGCGGAGCGGATCGGTCGCGAGAGCGCCGACGGGCACCTCGGCGCGACGCTCCCGCGGCACCGAGATGGCGGCCTTGAGGTGCACGACGCCGGTGATGTCGTCGAGGTCCTCGTCGAACACCGGGAAGCGGCTGTGGCCCGTGCGCCGGGCGAGCTGGATCACGTCGTCCACGGAGTCGCCGGCGGCGATCGCGTGCATGCTCGGGCGCGCCGTCATGACGTCCGCCGCCGTGAGCCGGGAGAAGGTGAGCGTGCGGTCCAGCAGCGTGGCGGTGTCGGCCTCCAGAACTCCGGCGCTCGCCGACCGTCGCACGAGCGACGACAGCTCCTCCGCGCTGCGGGCGCCGGAGAGCTCCTCCTTGGGCTCGATGCCCATGCTGCGCAGCACGCCGTTGGCGCTGCCGTTCAGCACGACCACCGCCGGCTTGAACACCGTCGTGAAGGCGATCTGGAAGGGCACGACGAGCTTGGCCGTGGCCAGGGGCAGCGCCAGCGCGAAGTTCTTCGGGACGAGCTCGCCGAGGATCATCGAGAGCACCGTCGCGACGAACATCGCCACCACGGTCGCGATGGGAGCGACGGCGGCTTCCGGGATGTTCCAGGCGACCAGCGTGGGACGCAGGAGGTTCGACAGCGCCGGCTCCATCGTGTATCCGGTCAGCAGCGTGGTCAGCGTGATGCCGAGCTGTGCAGACGAGAGATGCGTCGACGTGTGCCGGAGAGCGCTGATCGTCAGGGAGAGGCGGGACTCCCCGCGCGCCTGCCGCGCCTCCAGATCCGCGCGGTCGAGGTTCACGAGGGCGAACTCGCTCGCCACGAAGAGGCCGGTGCCGACCGTGAGCAGAAGCCCCACGCCCAACATGATGTAGTCCATCAGATCTTCCTCTCCGGGGAGAGAACGGGACGGTGGGGCGATGTTCGGCAACTGGGAGGGTCGTCCATAGTGCGCTCGATTCTACAGAAGCGGACTGTGGACGCGGCAGGCGATCACCAACTGACCGGCAGCGCCTTGCCCTCCTCATATCCCGCCGCGGACTGCAGTCCGACGAGGGCGCGCTCGTGGAACTCCGGCACGGTCGCAGCACCGGCGTACGTGAAGGACGACCGCACGCCCGAGGTGATCATGTCGAGCAGGTCCTCCACTCCCGGCCGCAGCGGGTCGAGATAGATCTTCGAGGAGGAGATGCCTTCGGCGAACAGCTCCTTGCGCGCCCGCTCGTACGCGTCGAGCCGACCGAACCGCGCCTGCACGGCCTTCGTGGACGCCATCCCCCACGACTCCTTGAACAGCCGCCCGTCCGCGTCGCGCTGGAGCTCCCCCGGGGCCTCGATCGTCCCGGCGAACCAGGAGCCGACCATGACGGAGGCGGCACCGGCCGCGAGCGCGAGGGCGACGTCGCGGGGGTAGCGCACCCCGCCGTCGGCCCAGACGTGCGCTCCGGCCTCGGCGGCGGCCTCGGCGGTCTCCAGCACCGCGGAGAACTGCGGACGACCGACCGCCGTCATCATCCGGGTCGTGCACATCGCCCCGGGGCCGACGCCGACCTTGAGGATCGAGGCGCCCGCGTCGACGAGATCCCGGACGCCGTCCGCGGTGACGATGTTCCCCGCGACGATCGGGAGCCCGAGGCCGAGGGACGCGACCTCCTGCAGCGCCCGGAGCATGCCCTCCTGGTGACCGTGCGCGGTGTCGACGACGAGCACGTCCACGCCGGCGGCGGCGAGCGCCTTCGCCTTGGCCGCCACATCGCCGTTGATGCCGACCGCCGCGGCCACCGCGAGGCGGCCGTCGGCGTCCACGGCCGGGCGGTACAGGGTGGCGCGCAAGGCGCCGCGCGCGCTCAGCGTCCCGACGAGGTGGCCGTGGTGCACGACGGTGACGATCTCGACGTCCGCCTCGGTGATGACGTCGAAGGCGTGACGCTCGGAGCCGATGTCGTCCGCGTCGATGGACGGCGTCCCCCGGTGCACGAGGTCGCCGAGCTGTGCATCGGGCAACGCGGTCGCCAGACGCGTCGCCGGAAGGACGCCGACGATGCGGTCCACAGCGATCGGCGCCGCCCCGTGGGCCACGACGATCCCGTGTCCCACGGCGGCCGGAAGCAGGCGGAGCGCATCGGCGACGGTCGCCTCCGGGGGCAGCACGAGCGGCGTGTCCCAGAGCACCGGCTGCCCCTTCACGTCGCGGATCGCGGCGTCGAGCTCCTGGAGCGGCAGGTCCTGCGGGAGCACGCCCAGCGCCCCGCGGCGTGCGAGCACGGCGGCGATGCGCGGCCCTGTCACCGAGTTCATGTTCGCGGCGACGAGCGGCAGCGTCGCGGGCGTGCCGTCGTGCGGGGCGAGATCGACCTGCAACCGACTGGTGACGGCCGAACGGCGCGGCACCAGGAAGACATCCGAGTAGGTCAGATCGACGGTCGGCTGCGCACCTGAGAACTCCATGCCTCCACGGTACCCAGATCGGCGCGGCGCGGGTCGCTCTCTTCGACGTCTCCCCGGTCGAAACAGGTTAGGCTTGGTGGTCGAGAGTGTGCGGGCCCGAGCGCATCCTGCGTCGTGCGTCCGCATCGGAGATCTTCAGCGATGAAAGAGGGCGATAGAGCGTGTCGAACCAGGTGACCGGCGTCGGTGGCGACGGGGGGTTCGGAGCCAATTCCTGGCTCGTCGAAGAGCTCTACGAGCAGTTCAAGGAGAACCGCGACTCGGTCGACAAGGAGTGGTGGCCCATCCTGGAGAAGTACCACTCCGAGACCACCGCAGGCGGAGGCGCTGCTGCTCCCACCGCGACGACGGCCCCGGCACATCCCGTGACCGCGCCCATCCCGGTGATCGGCTCGCAGCCCGTCGCCCGCACCACGGCGAAGCCCGCGGCGTCTGCCCCGATCCCCGCCCAGGCGCCGAAGCCGAAGCAGGAATCCAAGGAGGCGCAGCCGCCCTCCGAGGAGGACAAGGTCACCCCGCTGCGCGGTCTGCCGAAGACCCTCGCCGCGAACATGGACGAGTCCCTCACCGTCCCCACCGCGACGAGCGTGCGCACGGTCCCCGCCAAGCTGATGATCGACAACCGCATCGTCATCAACAACCACATGGCCCGCACCCGCGGCGGCAAGGTCAGCTTCACCCACCTCATCGGCTGGGCGCTCATCCGCACCCTCGACGAGTTCCGCAGCCAGAACGTCTTCTACGCCGAGATCGACGGCAAGCCCTCCGTCGTCGCCCCCGCGCACGTCAACCTCGGCATCGCGATCGACCTGCCCAAGCCCGATGGCACCCGCGCCCTCATGGTCCCGAGCATCAAGCGCGCCGACACCATGACCTTCACCGAGTACCTCGCCGCCTACGAGGACCTCGTCACCCGCGCACGCTCCAACAAGCTCACCGCCGCCGACTTCCAGGGCACCACGGTCTCGCTCACCAACCCGGGCGGCATCGGCACGGTCCACTCGGTCCCGCGTCTCATGAAGGGCCAGGGCTGCATCATCGGCGCCGGCGCGCTCGAGTACCCGGCCGAGTTCCAGGGCGCGAGCGACAAGACGCTCAACGAGCTCGCGATCGGCAAGACGATCACGCTCACCAGCACCTACGACCACCGCGTCATCCAGGGCGCCGGCTCCGGCGAGTTCCTCAAGAAGGTGCACGAGCTGCTGATCGGCCAGCGCGGCTTCTACGACGACATCTTCGCCGCGCTGCGCATCCCGTACGCGCCCATCCGCTGGAACCCCGACATCGCGGTCGACCTCGCCGAGCGCGTCGACAAGCAGTCGCGCGTGCAGGAGCTCATCAACTCCTTCCGCGTGCGCGGTCATCTGATGGCCGACATCGATCCGCTCGAGTACCGGCAGCGCTCGCACCCGGACCTCGAGATCGAGAGTCACGGGCTGACGTTCTGGGACCTCGACCGCGAATTCGTCACCGGCGGCTTCGGCGGGCGCCGCGTCGCGAAGCTCCGCGACATCCTCGGCGTGCTGCGCGACTCGTACTGCCGCACGCTCGGCATCGAGTACATGCACATCCAGGACCCGGAGCAGCGCCGCTGGTTCCAGGACAAGGTCGAGGTCAAGTACCAGAAGCCCGGCCATGACGAGCAGCTGCGCGTGCTGCGCAAGCTCAACGAGGCCGAGGCCTTCGAGACCTTCCTGCAGACGAAGTTCGTCGGTCAGAAGCGCTTCTCCCTCGAGGGCGGCGAGTCGCTGATCCCGCTCCTCGACGAGATCCTCCAAGGCGCGGCCACCGCCGGTCTCGAGGGTGCCGCGATCGGCATGGCCCACCGCGGTCGCCTGAACGTGCTCACCAACATCGCCGGGAAGACCTACGGCCAGGTCTTCCGCGAGTTCGAGGGCACGCAGACCCCCGGCAACCAGCGCGGCTCCGGCGACGTGAAGTATCACCTCGGCACCGAGGGCACCTTCGTCGCCGACGACGGCTCCTCGCTCCCCGTGTACCTGGCCGCCAACCCCTCGCACCTGGAGACGGTCGACGGCGTGCTCGAGGGCATCGTCCGCGCCAAGCAGGACCGCAAGCCCATCGGCACCTTCGCCTGGCTGCCGATCCTCGTCCACGGCGACGCGGCCTTCGCCGGCCAGGGCGTCGTCGTCGAGACGCTGCAGATGTCGCAGCTGCGCGGCTACCGCACCGGCGGCACGATCCACGTGGTCGTCAACAACCAGGTCGGCTTCACCACGACGCCGAGCGACGCCCGCACCTCGGTGTACGCCACCGACGTCGCCAAGACGATCCAGGCACCCGTCTTCCACGTGAACGGCGACGACCCCGAGGCGGTCATCCACGTGGCCCAGCTCGCGTTCGAGTACCGCGAGCGCTTCCACCGCGACGTCGTGATCGACCTCGTCTGCTACCGCCGACGCGGTCACAACGAGGGCGACGACCCCTCGATGACGCAGCCGCTGATGACCGACCTCATCCAGGCGAAGCGCTCCGTCCGCCGCCTCTACACGGAGTCGCTCGTCGGTCGCGGTGACATCACCGAGGAGGAGTACGACGAGGCCAAGGCCGACTTCCAGAACCGCCTGGAGATCGCCTTCGCCGAGACGCACGCCGCCGAGACCGGAGCCACCCCGATCGCCCCCGAGGAGGCCCCGCAGGTCGAGGACCAGGTCGGAGCCCCCGAGGTCACCGGTGTCCCCGCGGAGGTCATCCGCCTCATCGGCGATGCGTTCGTGAACAAGCCCGAGGGCTTCACCGTGCACCCGAAGATCCAGCAGCTGCTGGAGAAGCGTCTCGACATGAGCCGCAACGGGAACATCGACTGGGGCTTCGGCGAGCTGCTCGCCTTCGGGTCGCTTCTCGTCGAGGGCACTCCGGTGCGCCTCGCCGGCCAGGACTCGCGCCGCGGGACGTTCGTACAGCGTCACGCCGCGCTCCATGACCGGGCGAACGGCCAGGAGTGGCTGCCGCTGTCGAATCTGTCCGACGCCCAGGGCCGCTTCTTCGTCTACGACTCCCTCCTCAGCGAGTACGCCGCACTCGGCTTCGAGTACGGCTATTCCGTGGAGGCTCCCGAAGCCCTGGTGCTCTGGGAGGCGCAGTTCGGCGACTTCGTCAACGGCGCGCAGTCGGTCATCGACGAGTACATCTCCGCCGCGGAGCAGAAGTGGGGTCAGCAGTCCAGCGTCACCCTCCTGCTCCCCCACGGCTACGAGGGTCAGGGGCCGGACCACTCCTCCGCACGCATCGAGCGGTTCCTGCAGCTGTGCGCACAGGACAACATGATCGTGGCGCGTCCGTCGACGCCGGCGTCGCACTTCCACCTACTGCGCCGTCAGGCCTATGCGCGCCCGCGCAAGCCGCTGATCGTGTTCACCCCGAAGGCGATGCTGCGCCTGCGGGGAGCGACGAGCCCGGTCGAGGCGTTCACCGGCGGTCGGTTCGAGCCGGTCATCGACGACGACCGCGGTCTCGATCGTTCCGCCGTGAAGCGCGTCCTCGTGCACAGCGGCAAGGTGCACTGGGACCTCCGCGCCGAGCTGGAGAAGAACCCGAACCCGGAGATCGCCCTGGTGCGTCTGGAGCAGCTCTACCCGACACCCATCGACGAGCTGAAGAAGATCACCGACTCGTACCCGAACGCCGAGCTCGTATGGGTGCAGGAGGAGCCGGAGAACCAGGGCGCGTGGCCGTTCCTGGCCCTCGCGTTCGCGGATGTCCCCGGCGACCGCTCCTTCCGCCCCGTGTCGCGTCCGGCTTCGGCGTCTCCGGCGACGGGCTCGTCCAAGGTGCACGCCACCGAGCAGGCCGCTCTGATCCGCGCGGCGGTCACCCTCGGCTGATCCGCTCTCGGACGACGAGAAGGGCGCCCCGGCTTCGGCCGGGGCGCCCTTCTCGTCGTCCGGGGATCAGTACCAGATGTCGAGGGACGGAGCCGGGAAGGCGACGAACGCGCGGTCCAGGGCCTCGACGGCCGCGGGCGCGCCGGCGATCCGGCCCGCACCGTGCAGCGCGGCGACACGGATACTGCCTGCGTAGATCGACGAGAGCGCGGAGACGTCGAGGACGAGGTCCGCCCCGGTATCCGGAGCCGCCTCGACGCGCGCCTGCCCCTCGGCGTCGATGCGCAGACGCCAGGTGCCCGCCGCGAAACCGAGCGCGTCCTCGATGCGGAGCACCGTGTCCAGGGGCGCGGCGTAGGACCGGGCCGTGAGCGCGGCGGGGACGTCCAGGACGCGGAGCCAACCGTGGTCGTGCACCTCCTGGGTGACCCCGCGCGGGTCTCCGACGAGCCACGGCAGCGGGTCGTCGAGAGGACGGAGGTCGGCGGTCACCTCGTCCACGAGATCGTGCTGCAGCGCGAATCGCCACAATGCGGCCGTCGCCTCCGCCGTCTCGCCGACGAGCAGACGCACGTGCAGCGCGAACCGGAAAGTGCCCCCGCGCTCGGCGAGGTGGAACGCCATCACGCCGCGCACCTGCCCGGACTCGTCGCGATAGCGGATACCGCGCACCCGGTCCCGGTCGGTGTCTGTGCTCGCGAGCCCGCTGATGCCCGCCCAGCGGGCCGGCCATCCGGGGACCTGCCCCGATCGGGCGATACGCGCCCGCTCGTGCGCCTCCGCCAGCGCGGCCGCGAGCTCTTCGCGCTCGAGGTACTCGACGCCGCCCGCGGGACCGGGCCCCGCCCATCCGGCGCGGCGGACGTCGACGGTGAACCGCGACACCGGGACGGCAGAGCCGAAGCCGTACCGCCCGTAGATCGTCGCCTCGGACACCGTGAGCCCGGCGACCGGGAGACCGGCGTCGGAGGCGGCGCGCAGCTCCCCCTCCAGCAGCGCCCGCGCGATGCCACGACGACGATGGGTGCCGGCCACAGTGACTCCGCTGATCGCCCACATGCCGATCTCACCGCCGGGGATCGTCAGCGGAGTCACCCAGGAGTCGATGGTCGCCACGGGGAAACGGTCGGCCGGGGTGTCGGGCTCGTACACGCCGATGTTGCGCCGGCTCCTCAGGGTGCCGACGCCTTCCTCGCGAGCCGCCTCCGAGGGGTCGGCGCCGAGGAACCCGCGCGCCATCGCTCGCTGGAAGGCGGCCACCCGCGCCGAGTCCGTCGTATCGAGGACCCGGTAGTCGAGGTCCTGTGCCGCGAGGCGGTCGACGGAGGTCTGGTCAGCGGGGATCCCGCGCGCATCGATGAGGGCCATGCACACAGCCTACGGGCGGTCTCCGACGCCCCGCACGCGCTCGCAGCGCCTCAGTGCTGTGCGGCCTGGACCTCGCGCAGCCGGGCGAACACCTGGTCGCGCAGCTCCTCGGGAGCGGTCTCCTTGCAGGCACGGGCGATGACCTCGGTGAGGGTCGTCGCCACCAGAGCCTCGTCCCGGCACGCCGGGCAGTTCTCCAGGTGCTCGCGGATCTCGGCGTGCTCCGTCTTGCACACCTCATTGCGGAGGTACTCCTCCAGATCCTGACGGGCCTTGTCGCAGCCGCAGTCGCTCATTTCTTGCTCCTCGGGTCAGCCGCGGCGATTCCCCGCTCCGCGGCGTAGTCGGCCAGCAGCTCCCGCAGCATCCGCCTGCCACGGTGCAGACGGCTCATGACGGTGCCGATGGGGGTCTTCATGATGTCGGCGATCTCCTGGTACGCGAAGCCCTCGACGTCGGCGAGGTACACCGCGAGACGGAAGTCCTCCGGGACCGCCTGCAGCGCGTCCTTGACGACCGACGCCGGCATGCGGTCGATGGCCTCGGCTTCGGCCGACCGGCTGTGCGAGGCCGTCGTCGACTCGGCGCCGCCGAGCTGCCAGTCCTCGAGCTCGTCGATGGTGCCCTGGAACGGTTCGCGCTGCCGCTTCCGGTAGATGTTGATGTACGTGTTGGTGAGGATCCGGTACAGCCACGCCTTCAGGTTCGTTCCCTGCGCGAAGGTCGACCACGACCCGTAGGCCTTGACGAAGGTCTCCTGCACGAGATCGGCGGCGTCCGCGGGATTGCGCGTCATGCGCATCGCGGCGGCGTAGAGCTGGTCCATGAAGGGGAGCGCCTGCTCCTCGAACTCGCGCCGAGGGTCGCCGACGGTGGCTGCGGTTGCGGTGTCGTCCATCACCGGCCAGTCTAGGCGGCTGAGGTCGATCACCTCGCGTTCCAGCGTCGCAGGCATCCTCTTCCCTTCGCACCGAAGCCGCCTCTCACGAGGACGGCGTTGCGTTTACTAAGGTGAGAACCGATGAGCGCCAAAAGGTATTCCCCGACCCGTGTGCAGGGCGCCTACCCCGCGCCCACGATCGACGGCCCGGTCCACGCCGAGCTCACGATCCCCGGGTCCAAGTCCCTCACCAACCGCGAACTCCTCATCGCGGCCATCGCGGACGGCCCCGGCCGCCTGATCGCGCCGCTGCACTCTGACGATTCGCAGCGCATGGTGGAGGCCCTCCGCGCGCTCGGCGTCGGCATCGAGGAGGTCGACGCCGGCCACGAGTTCGGTCCCGACCTCGTGATCACGCCCGGCAAGCTCCGCGGCGGCACGACGATCGACTGCGGCCAGGCCGGGACCGTCATGCGCTTCATCGCGCCGCTGGCCGGCCTCGCCGAGCAGGACGTCCACCTCACCGCGCACGAGACGGCTCTGCACCGACCCATGGGCGGGCTCATCAGCGCCCTGCGCGACCTCGGCGTCGACATCGACGACGAGGGAACCTGGGCCCTCCCGTTCACCATCCGCGGCCACGGTCACATCCGCGGCGGTCGCGTGGAGATCGACGCGTCGGCCTCCAGCCAGTTCGTGTCCGGGCTGCTTCTGGCCGCTCCACGCTTCGACGTCGGCCTGCACCTCGTGCACACCGGCGAGCGGCTGCCGAGCCTGCCGCACATCGACATGACCATCGAGGCCCTCAGCCGCCGTGGCATCCGCATCGAGCGCCCCGCGGTCGGCGAGTGGCTGGTGGAGGCCGGGGTCCCCCGCGCCAAGGAGATCCCCATCGAGCCGGATCTCTCCAATGCGGCACCGTTCCTCGCGGCCGCGCTCGTCACCGGCGGCTCCGTCGCGATCACCGGCTGGCCGGCGCACTCGACCCAGCCCGGGGCGCTGCTGCCCGAGATCCTGCAGGCTGCAGGCGCCCACGTCAGCCGTCACGGCGGGGTCCTCACCGTGCGCGCCGGTTCCGGCATCCGCGGGCTCGATCTCGACCTCTCCGCCGCCAGCGAGCTGACGCCGACCCTCGTGGGTCTCGCGGCCTTCGCCGACGGCCCCACGACGATCCGGGGCATCGGCCACATCCGCCTCCACGAGACCGATCGCATCGCGGCGCTCGTCGGCAACCTGCGCGCTCTGGGCGGGACCGCCGAAGAGCTCCCCGACGGCATCCGCATCGTGCCGGGCCCGCTCCGCGGTGGCTCCTGGGCGGCGCACCACGACCACCGGATGGCGACGACCGGCGCGCTCATCGGCCTCCGCGTCCCCGACGTCGTGATCGACGACATCGGCACCACCGCCAAGACCCTCCCGGAGTTCACCACGCTCTGGGAGCGGATGCTGCGAGGCTGACGGGTGAGCTGGCTGAACGACGCCGACGACCTCGAGGACGACTTCGAGGACTACGACGAGAGCAGCATCCGGACCCGCCCGAACCCGAAGGCCAACCGACCGCGCACCAAGCGGCGCCCCGCGCACGAGGACGCGCAGGTCGGCCGCGTCCTGGGTGTGGACCGGGGCCGGTACTCCGTACTCCTCGACGAGGACACCCCGCAGGAGCGCACGATCACCGCCGCCCGCGCCCGCGAGCTGCGGCGCACGCCGATCGTCACGGGCGACCAGGCCCGCGTCGTCGGCGACACCTCGGGAGACGAGGGCACGCTCGGGCGGATCGTGGGGATCGTCGAGCGGACCTCGCTCCTGCGTCGCAGCGCCGACGACACCGACGAGGTCGAACGGGTGATCGTGGCGAACGCGGACCAGATGCTCATCGTCGTCGCCGCGGCCGATCCCGAGCCGCGTGCCCGCCTGGTCGACCGCTACCTCGTGGCGGCCCTCGACGCCGGGATCCGCCCCCTCCTCGTGGTGACGAAGACCGATCTCGCCGACCCGGCGCCCTTCCTCGCGCACTTCGACGGCCTCGACCTCCGCGTCTTCACGAGCGCACAGGACGAGATGCCCGTCGACGAGATCGGCGCGGCGCTCATCGGCCACTCGACCGTCTTCGTCGGGCACTCCGGCGTGGGCAAGTCGACCCTCGTGAACGCCTTGGTCCCGACCGCGGGCCGCGCCACCGGACACGTGAACCAGGTCACCGGCCGGGGACGCCACACCTCCTCCTCCACCGTGTCCCTCCGCTACGAGGGCCCAGGCGGCACGGGCTGGGTCATCGACACCCCCGGCGTGCGCTCCTTCGGGCTGGGGCACGTCGAGCCCGCGAACATCCTCGCCGCCTTCACCGAGCTCGCCGTCATCGCGGAGGACTGCCCGCGCGGCTGCACGCACCTGCCGGACGCGCCGGACTGCGCTCTCATCGAGGCAGCGGAGCGCGGCGAGCTGAGCGAGACGGGGCGGGCGCGGCTGGACTCGCTGCAGCGGCTGCTGCAGACCTTCGCCGACAAGGCGGAGCAGCCGCCCGGACGGTAGGCTGGGGGCGTGACCGAACGCCTGGAAACCGGAACCGCCGCCCCCGACTTCGCTCTGCTCGACCAGGACGGGAACACCGTCCGGCTGGCCGATCTGCGCGGCACGAAGACCGTGCTGTACTTCTACCCCGCGGCGATGACCCCGGGGTGCACCACCGAGGCCTGCGACTTCCGCGACAGCATCTCTTCGCTCCAGGGCGCCGGGTACCAGGTCGTCGGCGTCTCGAGGGACGAGCCTGCGAAGCTCGCCGCCTTCCGCGACCGCGACGGTCTCACCTTCCCGCTGCTCAGCGACCCCGACCACGCGGTGCACGAGGCGTACGGCGCCTGGGGCGAGAAGATGAACTACGGCAAGGTCGTCGAAGGCGTCATCCGCTCGACCTTCGTCCTTGACGAGGACGGCATCATCACGAGTGCCCAGTACAACGTGAAGGCCACCGGCCACGTCGCGCGTCTGCGCAAGCAGCTCGGCATCGACGCCTGACGCGTCGCGGCGGAGTCACTCCGCTTCGCGCCTCGTCCCCTCACGGCGTGCGCTCGCGATGAGGAGGGCGAAGCCGGCGACGGCGGGAACCCCGAGGCCGAGCACGAACACCCACGGGATCGGCGGCAGCGCGAGGGCGCCGAGCGCCAGGGCGATCGCGAGGACCTGGAACACCACCCCGCCCGATCGCGCCCAGGAGCGCCCGGCGCGGGTGCCGACGGCGAAGGCTCCCAGTGCCGCGGCACCGATCAGGGTCAGGACGATGAGAGCGATGGCCGTCGGCAGCGATGCGGCGTCCCCTGCCCCGAGTCCCGCCATCTCGATGGCCGCGAAGACGAGCAGGGCGACCGCTTCGACGGCCAGGACGGCGGCGGCGGCGCGGGCGATTCCCGGTGCGCGCACGTGGTCCTCCCGGGGATCGAATGACGAGAAAACCCTTGATTTCAGGGTATTCATGTAACAGAATAGAGAAAGTCATGTGCTCCCACAGCGGCGTGGGGCGAACGTTCGCGTTCGCATCACAATCAGCGGGCATCCGCCCGTATCTCAACAGGGTAGCGGAACCCGAACCGTCGCCCGAATCGAGAGGTCGCATCGCGACATCTCATGAAATCCACACCGAGGAGCCCCCATGGACTGGCGTGACAAGGCCGCCTGCCTGACCGTCGACCCCGAACTGTTCTTCCCGGTCGGCAACACCGGCCCGGCCGTCGACCAGATCGAGAAGGCGAAGACCGTCTGCGCGACGTGCACGGTCACCGAGATCTGCCTGCAGTACGCGCTGGAAACCAGCCAGGACTCGGGCGTCTGGGGCGGCCTGTCCGAGGACGAGCGCCGCGCGCTCAAGCGCCGCGCCGCCCGCGCCCGCCGCGCCTCCTGAGATCCGAGAAGCGGCCTGAGACACCGTCTCAGGCCGCTTCTGCGTGTTCCGACGGGGCGTCAGCGCTCGAGCCAGCGCAGCGGGATGTCGATGACCACCTCGGTCCCCTCACCCTCGCTCCCCCGCCAGTCGATCGTGCCGCCGAGCTCGCCCTGGATCAGCGTGCGGATGATCTGCGTGCCGAGGCCCTGACCGATCCGGCCCTCCGGGAGCCCGTGGCCGGTATCGCGAACCGTCACCCGGAGGTTGTCCTCGGTGCGCTTCGCGTCGATCGTGACGACGCCCTCCTGCCCGGCGAGGCCATGCTCCACCGCGTTCGTGACCACCTCCGTCAGGGCGAGGGCGAGCGGCGTGGCGTATTCGCTCGGGAGCACGCCGAAGTGTCCCGTCGACTGCGTGCGGGCCCGCGTGTTGGGAGCCGACGCCACCTCGGCGACGAGCTTGAGGACACGATGGAAGACCTCGTCGAAGTCGACCTTCTGCGTGAGGCCCTGAGCGAGGGTGTCGTGGACGACCGCGATCGCATCGACGCGGCGCATGGCCTGCGTGAGAGCATCCCGCGCCTCGTCGGAGTGCGTGCGTCGCGCCTGGATCCGGAGCAGGGACGCCACCGTCTGCAGATTGTTCTTGACCCGGTGGTGGATCTCGCGGATCGTCGCGTCCTTGGTGATGAGCTCCTGCTCCTGGTGGCGCAGCTCCGAGACGTCGCGGCAGAGCACGATCGCCCCGATGCGGGTGCCGTGATCCTTCAGGGGGATGGCACGGAGGGAGACCGTCACCCCCCGCGCCTCGATGTCGGTCCGCCAGGGCGCCCGCCCCGTGACCACCACGGGCAGCGACTCGTCCACCTGGCGGGACGGCGGTACGAGCCGGGTGGTCACCTCGGCCAGGGACTCGCCCTCCAGCTCGTCGTCGAAGCCCATCCGATTGAACGCGGACAGGGCGTTGGGGCTGGCGAAGGTCGTGATGCCGTCCACGTCGATCCGGATGAGACCGTCCGATGCCCGAGGCGCACCGCGGCGCGGCGATGTCGGCGCTGCAGGGTCGGGGAAGCTGCCGTCCGCGATCATGCGGAACAGGTCGTTGGCACACTCGTCGAAGGTGATCTGCTGACGCGACGGCGTGCGGACCTCCCCGAGGTTGGTGTGCCGCGTCACCACCCCGATCACGCGCGGAGCCTTGTCCTCGCCGCGCCGCTCGATCACGATCGGGACCGCGCGCACCCTGGTCGGTGTCTCCTCGAACCAGTCGGGCGAGGACGAGTCGACGATCTCCGCCGACTCGAAAGCGCCGTGCACCTGCGTGCGCCACTGCGGGCGCACCCGCTCCCCGACGATGTCCCGGTAGAAGAGCGTCGCCGCACCGCTCGGTCGCGCGTGAGCGACGGCGACGAACGAGCCGTCGTCCGTCTGGATCCACAGGACGATATCGGCGGAGGCGAGGTCCGCGAGGAGCTGTCCGTCACCGGCGAGCCGGTGCAGCCACTCCACGTCGTCGTCGGTCAGAAGGCCCTGGGCCTGGGCGAGATCACTGAGGGTTGACACCTCACCAGCCTAGGCTCCCCGGCCTCAGAGGATGGCGAGCGACGTCGCGCGCCACCGTCGGTCCAGCCCCTCGAGTCGGATGGCCACGGCACGGGTGCGCCCCGGGCCCGCGACCACGACGACCGCCTCGACGATGCCGTCCCGCGGGTGCGTCACCCGCACCGTCCGGATGACGAAGGTGGGTCGGGTCGGCGCGACACCGCGAGCACTGCGCGCGCGGGCGGCGAGGTTGGCCCTGGTGACGACGCTGCGGTACGCCTCCTCGCTGAACCAGCGGGCGAGCTGATCCACCTCCCGCACTCCGGCGAGGGCCTCGAGCGCCCCCTGGGTGAGGCTCCGCACGAGGAGCACGGGGTCCGGAAGCTCATCGGCCGGAGTGGGCTGCGGTCCGAAGTACTCGGCCAGCATCATCTCGATCTCCCCTCGGAGGCGTCGGCGAGCCGTCAGTAGAACACGTTCCCGGTACGGCACGGTCGGCGCAGGAGGAGGTCTGTGGACAACCCGTAGATTCCGCGCTTCGGGCGAGGGCCGGGGCGACCGTCCGCGCGGATGTGGATAACTCGGACGACACGATGTCCGCCCCTACGCTCGGTCGGGTGCACTGGGATTCCCTCTTCGACGACCTGGAAGGACAGCTCGCCGCGGAGTGGGAGGCGGAACGCGCCGCCCGCGACGCCGAGTCCGAGCGACTCCGCATCGCTCGACTCGACCTGCGCGCTCGATTGCGCCATCTGTGCGCCGCGAACATCGAAGCGACACTCCACCTCGTCGACGGGGCTCACCTGCCCGTCGGCCTGCGGTCCCTGGGCGTGGACTGGCTCGCCGCCGTCTCGCGCGTGCCCCAGGGCGCGCGCGTGCCGAGCTCCATGCTGCTGATCCCGATGACATCCGTGCTCGGACTCACGCTCGACCACGGATCGATGCTGGGCAGCCTCGCCGACGACACGAACGGTGGAGCGACCACGCTCCGCGAACGGATGACCTTGGGGTTCGCCCTCCGCGACCTCGCGCGTCGCCGTCTTCCGGTGCAGCTCCGCCTCCTCGTCGGCGACGATCTCCACGGGACCATCGATCGCGCCGCCGCCGACCACCTCGATCTCGCCGAGCACGACAGCGGCGCCACCCGCCGGGCCGACGCGGTACGGGGCTTCCGGATCGTGCCGTACGCCGCCCTCGCCGCGATCCGCGTGCAGGGAGCTCCGACTCTCTGACGATCAGGGACGCCGGGACGCGGCGGGTCCCCACAGCTCGGGGAAGCTCGCGGCCTGCGACTGCCGCCACAGGGCCATCCGCCGCGCCTCCTCCACCTGCGCGGCCAGGTACTCCTCGATGCTCGACTCCTCGATGCGCCAGCGCGCGGGCGCACCGAGGGGGGCGCCGCGAAGGTCTCCGGCATGGACGAGCGCGATCACCTCGTCCACATCGATGCTCAGCAGCTCTGCCACCTGCGCAGGCGCGAGGAAACGGGGGGTGTGCGGGTGCGGGGGTGTCATGCCCTCATTCTGGGCGCGCAGGGCGGAGGAGGTGCGGGGTGGCGAGAGCTTGTGGATAACTCGACGGCCCTGGTGGCCGCTTCTGTGACCATATCGCCATGGCCCCGCTCTCCCGTTCCCCTCGTCGCTTCCGCGGAGATGCCCGCTTCGCGGTGGGCATCGTGCTCGTCCTGGCGTCGATGGCCGGCGTCTGGTTCGTGCTCACCTCATCCGATCAGGCGACGCCGGTGCTTCAGGCGCAGCGCACGATCGTCCGCGGAGAAGTCCTCCGCGCCTCCGACTTCGCGACCGTCGATGTGGCGCTGGGGGCCGTGTCCGACGAGTACCTCCGGCCAGGCCAGCTCGACACGGGCCAGGTCGCGGCCCGGACGCTGTCGGAGGGCGAGCTGGTGCCCAGGACGGCGACGACGACGGCAGTGGACAGCCGCACGACGACGGTCGTCGTCGCGAGCAGCGTGGGCCTTCCCGAAGACGTGGAGGCCGGAACCGAGGTCGAGATCTGGCAGGCGCCCCTGCGCGAGGACGGGCGTTCCTATGACGAGCCCCGCATCCTCGTCGGAGACGTCGTCGTGCGTACCGTCCTCGAGCGGGAGGGGCTCCTGGCGGACACCACCGCGGAGCTGGAGATCGTGATCGAC
Source organism: Microbacterium meiriae (assembly GCF_032364335.1). NCBI lineage: Bacteria > Bacillati > Actinomycetota > Actinomycetes > Micrococcales > Microbacteriaceae > Microbacterium > Microbacterium meiriae. The sequence goes on along the minus strand of NZ_CP133984.1, from coordinate 1,359,087 downwards.
CGGAGCGATGTCGCGGCGGTGCTCGCCGCGGTCACCGGCGGTGCGGCACTCTCCGTGGTCCCGGTCGGGGCAGGGTCGTGAGCGTCGTCCTCATCGCGGTGGCCGCGCCGCGGGCCGACGAGCTGGTCGCCGAGCTGGAGTGGGAGGGCGTCTCGGCCGCCAGCATCCCCTCCGCCTCCGCGGCGATGATCACATCTCGTCTGCATCCGGAGGTGGAGGCCGTCGTCGTTCCCGCGAGCAGGGCTGTGCTGACCACCGACCTGCTGTCCACGTGCGACCGCGCCGGCATCCGCGTCCTCACACTCGGAGGCGCGGACGGTCGCGCCGCGATACGGATGGGCCTCGCCCCTCCCCTGCGCGCGGATGCAGCGGGGTGGGAGATCGCGTCGGCACTGTCCGCCGACCTTCAGCCCGTCGCCCCGGATCCGTCGGCTCCGTCCCGGGTCATCGCCGTCTGGGGTCCGCACGGGGCGCCGGGGCGGTCGACGGTCGCCGTCCAGCTCGCCGTGGAGCTGGCGCGCCGCGGACGCCGGACGGCGCTGGTCGATGCGGACACCGTGGCCCCCGCTCTCGCGCTGCTCCTCGGGATGGACGATGACGCCCCAGGCCTCGCCGCCGCCTGCCGTCGCGCCGAGGCCGGCGCGCTGGATCCGGCGGAACTGACCCGCCTCTCCACCCGCCTCGCAGCCGGAGGTGCCGAGGTCGATGTGCTGGCCGGGCTCAACCGCCCCAACCGCTGGCCGGAACTGTCCGATGCGCGAGTCCGGGCGACGCTCTCCCTCTGCCGGACATGGACGGAGGAGACCGTCGTGGACGTCGCGGCCGCCGTCGACGCGGACGAGGAGGCGACCTACGACGTGGTCGGCCCGCGGCGGCACGCGGCGACCGTCGCAGCGCTGAGCGAGGCGGACCGGGTCGTGGCGGTGGCGGCAGCGGATCCGTTGGGGATCAGCCGATTCCTCCGCGACCACGCCGAGCTCCGGCGCCTCGTGGGCCAGACGCCGGTGACGGTGGTCGTGAACCAGGTCCGACCCGGCCCCCTCGGCCTCGATGCCCGGAGTCAGATCCGTCGCACGTTGGAGCGGTTCGCCGGGCTCACCGACATCGTCTTCCTTCCCCTGGATCGGCGCGCCGTCGACGCGGCTCTCCTCCATGCCCGGCCGATCTCGGACGTCGCGCCGCGGTCGGCGCTCGTCGCTGCCATCCGTCGGCTCGCGGCCGGTCTCGAGCCGTCCGCCCCTCCGGCGACTACTGGCGGTAGCTCGACAGGAAGTTCCCGAGGCGCTCGACGGCTTCGCTCAGCACTCGCGGCTCTGGCAGGGTCACGAGCCGCAGGTGATCAGGCGTCGGCCAGTTGAACCCGGTGCCCTGCACGAGGAGGATGTGCTCCGAGACGAGCAGGTCGTAGACGAGCTTGGCGTCGTCACGGATCTCGTGCACGTCCGGGTCCAGTCGGGGGAACGCGTAGAGAGCGCCCTGGGGCTTCACGCAGGAGACGCCGGGAATGGCCTCCAACCCTTCCCAGGCGATGTCGCGCTGCTCGTGAAGACGCCCCGTCGGGGCGATGAGGGCGTCGATCGACTGGACTCCGGACAGCGCCGCCTGCACGGCATGCTGGGCAGGGACGTTCGGGCAGAGCCGGGTCGACGCCAGCAGGGTGATCCCCTCGATGAACCCCTTGGCATGGTCCTGGGGACCCGTGACGACCATCCACCCGGAGCGGTAGCCGGCGACGCGGTAGGTCTTGGACAGTCCGTTGAAGGTGAGGCAGAGCAGATCAGGGGCGAGAGTCGCCGTCGGGATGTGCACCGCGTCGTCGAAGAGGATCCGGTCGTAGATCTCGTCGGAGAGGATAAGGAGCTGGTGCTCCCGCGCGATCTGCACGAGTCCCTCCAGCACCTGCCGCGAGTAGACCACGCCGGTGGGGTTGTTCGGGTTGATGATCACGAGCGCTTTGGTGCGCGGGGTGATCTTCGACCGGATGTCCTCGAGGTCGGGCTGCCAGTCGTCGTCCTCGTCGCAGAGGTAGTGCACGGGGGTGCCGCCGGCGAGGCTCGTCATGGCCGTCCAGAGCGGGTAGTCGGGGGCGGGGATGAGGACCTCGTCCCCCTCGTCCAGCAGCGCCTGCATGGTCATGGTGATCAGCTCGGAGACGCCGTTGCCGAGGTAGACGTCGTCCGGATCGAAACGGGGGAACCCGTCGATCTCCTCGTACCGGCTCACGACGGCGCGGCGAGCCGAGATGATGCCCTTGCTGTCGCTGTAGCCGTGGGCCGTGGGGAGCGCGGCGAGCATGTCGTGCACGATCTGATGCGGGGCGTCGAACCCGAAGATCGCCGGATTGCCGGTGTTCAGCTTGAGGATCCGGTGGCCCTCTGCCTCCAGTCGCGCCGCCTCGACGAGGGCGTTTCCGCGGATCTCGTACAGGACGTTCTTGAGCTTCGACGACTGGTCGAAGGTGCGCGATGGTGTCATCGATCAAGCCTACAGGGACGAAAGGAGGGCCAATCCGCACGGACTGGCCCTCCTTCTCACCCGGGGGCTACTTCTTCTTCTTGCTCTGCGCGCGGCGCTGCTCGCGGTTGCCCGCGGCCGGGGCGCTCTGCTCCGTGCGCTGCCCGAAGGCCCCGCGCGGAGCCTCCTCGGGCTCGGCCGCCTGCGGTGCCTGAGCGCGCGCGGCGGCCTGACGCATCCGGTCGGTCGCGGCCTGCTGCACCTGGCCCCGGTCGTTGCGGACCTCGACCTCTCCGGCGTCGTTGGCGGCCGAGTACTCCAGCCGCTGCTCTCCGCCGTCGTTGGCGAGGCCCTTCGCCTCGACCTCCGCGGTCTCGGCGTCGCCCGCGCGACGGACCTCGACCTCGAGGTTGTAGAGGTAGCCGACCGACTCCTCCTTGATCTGGCCCATCATCGACTGGAACATCGCGTAGCCCTCGCGCTGGTACTCGATGAGCGGGTCACGCTGCGCCATCGCCCGCAGGCCGATGCCGTCCTTGAGGTAGTCCATCTCGTACAGGTGGTCGCGCCAGCGGCGGTCGAGCACCTGCAGGACCACGCGACGCTCGAGCTCGCGGGTCGCGGCCTCGCCGAGCGACTCCTCGCGCTTCTCATACGCGATCTTCGCGTCCGAGAGCAGCTCGCGCGTGAGACCCTCGGCGGTGATGCCACCCTTGCGGCCTGCGGCCTCGGAGACGACCTCGTCGATCGTGACGCTCACCGGGTAGAGCGTCTTCAGCTCGGTCCAGAGGGCGTCGAAGTCCCAGCTCTCGTTGTGTCCCTCGCCGGTGTGGTCGCGCACGACGCCGCTGATCGCGTCCTCGATGAAGTGCTGCACCCGGTCGGCGATGTCGTCGCCCTGGAGGATCTGTCGACGGTCGGCGTAGATCGCCTCACGCTGACGGTTGAGGACGTCGTCGTACTTGAGGACGTTCTTGCGCATCTCGGCGTTGCGGGCCTCGACCTGCGACTGCGCGCTGCGGATCGCGCGGGACACGAGGCCCGACTCGATCGGCACATCGTCCGGGAAGTTCGTGCGGGCCAGGATCGCCTCGGCGGCACCCGACTGGAACAGACGCATGAGGTCGTCGGTGAGGCTCAGGTAGAAGCGGCTCTCGCCCGGGTCGCCCTGACGGCCGGAACGACCGCGCAGCTGGTTGTCGATGCGGCGCGATTCGTGGCGCTCGGTGCCGAGCACATAGAGGCCACCGGCCTCGATGACCTTCTCGGCCTCCTCCTCGACGACCTTCTTCATCGCCTCGTAGGTCTCGTCCCAGGCGACCTCGTACTCCTCCGGCGTCTCCACCGGGTCGAGCCCCTTCGCCTTCAGCTCCTGCACCGCGAGGAACTCGGCGTTACCACCGAGCATGATGTCCGTGCCTCGACCGGCCATGTTCGTCGCGACCGTCACGGCACCGAGCCGACCGGCGCGGGCGACGATCTCCGCCTCGCGCGCGTGGTTCTTCGCGTTGAGGACCTCGTGCTTGACGCCCTTCTTCGCGAGCAGCCGCGACAGGTATTCGCTCTTCTCGACGCTGGTGGTGCCCACGAGCACGGGCTGACCACTCGCGTGGCGCTCCGCGATGTCCTCGACGACCTGCGCGAACTTCGCCGCCTCGTTCTTGTACACGAGATCCGGCTGGTCCTTGCGGATCATCGGCCTGTTCGTGGGGATCGGGATGACGCCGAGCTTGTACGTCGACATGAACTCGGCGGCCTCGGTCTCGGCCGTACCGGTCATGCCGGCGAGCTTGTCGTAGAGGCGGAAGTAGTTCTGCAGCGTGACGGTGGCGAGGGTCTGGTTCTCGGCCTTGACCGGCACGCCCTCCTTCGCCTCGATCGCCTGGTGGATGCCCTCGTTGTAGCGGCGGCCGACGAGGATACGGCCGGTGTGCTCGTCGACGATCATGACCTCGTCGTTCATGACGACGTAGTCGGTGTCCTTCTTGAAGAGCGCGAGCGCCTTGATGGAGTTGTTCAGGAACGAGATCAGCGGCGTGTTTGCCGACTCGTAGAGGTTGTCGATGCCGAGGTAGTCCTCGACCTTCTCGATGCCGGGCTCCAGGACGCCGACGGTGCGCTTCTTCTCGTCGACCTCGTAGTCCTCGCCGGCGACGAGCGTGCGCGCGATCTTGGCGAACTCGGCGAACCAGCGGTTCGCCTCACCGGACGACGGCCCGGAGATGATCAGAGGCGTGCGCGCCTCGTCGATGAGGATGGAGTCCACCTCGTCGACGATCGCGAAGAAGTGCTCGCGCTGGACGAGGTCCTCCTTGCGCCAGGCCATGTTGTCGCGGAGGTAGTCGAAGCCGAACTCGTTGTTCGTCCCGTAGGTGATGTCGGCGGCGTACTGCTCCCGGCGCACGGCGGGCGTCTGCCCGGACACGATGATGCCCGTCGTCATGCCGAGCGCGCGGTAGACACGACCCATGAGCTCCGCCTGGTAGCTCGCGAGGAAGTCGTTCACGGTGATGACGTGCACGCCCTCGCCCGCGATCGCGTTCAGGTAGGCGGGGAAGGTCGCGACGAGGGTCTTGCCCTCACCGGTCTTCATCTCCGCGATGTTGCCGAGGTGCAGGGCCGCGCCACCCATGATCTGCACGTCGTACGCGCGCATGCCGAGCGTTCGCTTCGCGGCTTCGCGCACCGCGGCGAACGCCTCCGGCATGAGCTGGTCGAGCGTCTCGCCCTTCTCGTACCGGGCGCGCAGCTCGGCGGTCTCGTTGCGCAGCTCATCGTCCGTGAGCTGGGAGATGTCCTCCTCGAGGGCGTTCACCGCCTTCACCACCTGGTTCAGACGGCGGATGATCCGCCCCTCACCTGCACGCAGCAGCTTCTCAAGAGGATTCGCCACGGATGTCATCTCCCTGTCATTGGGTCATTCGCCGGTCGTCGCGAGGCGAGCGACAGGCATGCTTTGCCATGTTACCGGGCTGTGACCTCCACGTCGCCTGCAAGGGCGGCCGCCGCGCCGCGTCAGAGAAATTGCCGGGTATGCATATACTCGGCACTGCTTTCCATCCACCACCCTCGGGAGACCGGCCATGTCCGTACGCCAGAGCCTGCTCGCCATCCTCGATCAGGGCCCCTGTTACGGCTACCAGCTGCGCCACGAGTTCGACCGCCGGACCGGGTCGACCTGGCCCCTCAACGTCGGCCAGATCTACAACACCCTGGAGCGACTCGAGCGCGACGGCCTCGTCCAGCGCGGGGAGGCCGACGACCACGGCCATGTCTACTGGCACATCACCGCAGCGGGCTCGGCCGAGGCGGCGCGCTGGCTCGCCGCCCCGGTGCTCCGCGCGCCGGCGACGCGCGAGGAGCTCGCCGTGAAACTCGCGGTCGCCGCCACGCTGCCCGGAGTGGATGCCGCGACCATCCTCCGCAGCCAGCGGGACGCCTCGCAGCAGCGGCTGGACGAGCTGCGCCGCACGCCCTCCCCCGGGCTCGCGGCGGGCAGCCCCGAGGACCTCGCGTGGTCGCTCGTCCTCGACTCCCTCATCTGCGCGGCGGAAGCCGAGCTCCGCTGGCTCGATCAGGCGGAGGCCCGGCTCGCGCAGCACCCGCACCCCGAGATGGCGCTGGAACTGACCACCGAACGGCCCAAGAGGGGACGTCCGGCGAAGGCGACGCCGTTGGCCGTCGGCGACGAGGACGCCGTCGCGGTGCCCGCCTGAGCTCCGCGGCGGGCCGTTCGCCTGAAGCGGATGCTCAGCCCGCGCGGGTGCCGGGGAAACTAGGATCAGCACATGGCTGGATTTTGGGGTAGACGCAAACGCGAACAGGAAGAACTCGCCGCGCAGGACGCGGACCTCGCCCGACGCGCGGAGCAGGCACTCGTCGCCGCCGACGAGCGGATCCGCACCACCTCCGACGAGCTCGTCTTCGCGGAGGCCGAGCTCGGCGAGTCCCTGACGTCCGACCTCAAGGCCGCGCTGCTGTCGGTCCGGACGCACCTGCGGGAGGCGTTCCAGCTCCACCAGCTCAACCACGACGAGATCCCGGACACCGACGAGGAGCTGCGCACCCGCAACGCGCGCATCCTGCAGCTCTGCGAATGGGCCCAGGACCTGCTCGACGAGAAGACCACCGTGCTCGCGGAGTCGGTCGCGAAGGTGCGGCGAGCGCCCGAGATCATCGCACAGGTACGCGCCGACGCCGAGGCCCTGAGTGCCCGTATCCCGCAGACGGACGAGACCGTGTCCCGGCTGTCCGCCCGCTACGCCGACTCCGCCATGCATCAGATCACCGCGAGCGCCGCCGAGGCGGAGCAGCTGATCCGCTTCGCCACCCACAGCGCCGACATCTCGGAGCGCCGGCGTGCCGCGAAGCAGAACGAGGAGGCGAACCTCGCGCTGGAGACGGCCACCGAGGCGACGCGCCGCGCCGGCGCCCTGCTCGATGCCGTCGAGGACTTCGAGATCGAGGCGCTGCGCGCCGAGTCGACGCTGGCCGAGGTCATCGCCGACTCCCGCAACGACCTCATCGCCGCGCGGACAGCTCCTTCCACGCCCGCCGTGGCAGAAGCCGTCGCGCGGCTGCAGGCGGCTCTGGCCGCGCTCACCCCCTCCGGGCAGCCCAACGACCCGTTCGCCGAGCTCTCCCAACTGCGCGAAGCGAACGCGGGCCTCGACCACGCCATCGCCACGGCGCGACACCGCGCCGAGAACCCCCTGCCGTCCATCGCGCAGGTGCAGCACGCGATGGATGACGCCGACCGGCAGCTGGGCGTCGCTCGCGGCCTCATCGCCGGCCACCGCGGATGGATCGGCGCCGATGCCCGTACCCGTCTCGCCGAGGCCGAGCGTCTCCGCGTCGATCTCCCGGGACTCCTGCCCGCCGAGGAGACGCGCGAGGCGGCCCTCACCCAAGCACGTCGCGTCGCGTACCTCGCCGCGGAGGCGCTCCAGCTCGCGCAGCGCGACATCGACTCGTCCCGCCCGCAGGATCAGGACTGGGGCGGCGGCTGGGGCGGCGGCCCGCGCCGCGGTGGCGGCATGGGCGGCGGCGACATCGCCTCCGGCCTCCTCGGGGGCCTCGTCATCGGCAGCCTCCTGGACGGCATCTTCGACTGACGCCTGCCGAGCTTCACACGAGAACGGCCCGATCCCCGCAGGGATCGGGCCGTTCTCGGTCCTGTCAGGAGGCGAGCGCCTCGGCGGGCGGAGCCTGCGTGCTGAGGGCGATGACACCGTAGTCCCAGCCCTTGCGGCGGTAGACCACGCTCGGGTGGTCGGTGCGCGCGTCGACGAAGAGGAAGAAGTCGTGCCCGACGAGCTCCATCCGGTCGACGGCCTCCTCCACCGTCATCCACTCCGCCTCGAAGCTCTTCGTGCGGATGACGACCGGGGAGTAGTCCTCCTCCTCCTCGCTCTGCACGGGGATGCTCCCCGTCGCCACGGCGTGCAGCACCTCGGCGGAGGCGGGTTGCACGTCGATGCCCTCGAGCGAGCCGCTGCCCTTCTCGAAGTGCGGGCCTCGCGGATGCTGTCGTCCGTCGACGCGCTTCTCCTTCGCGCGGCGCAGCTGCTCGGTCATCTTGTCGATCGCGAGGTCGAGCGCCACGAACTTGTCGCCGTCGACGGCTTCGGCACGGACCACGGGGCCCTTCCCGACCAGCGTCAACTCGACCGTCTCGTCCGGGATCCGACCGTTGCGGTAGACCCGGTGCGTGACCTTCACGTCCAGGCGTTGCGCCTTGGCGGCGAGTGTCTGGATCTTGGCGATCTTCTCTTCGACGACGGTGCGGAAGCGATCGGTGATGCCCACTCCGACGCCCACGATGCTCGTTTCCATTGCTGCCTCCTTGTCCCGGTCCACCCGGCCAAGGGCGGACCGTGGTCGCCTTGTGACACCCCACCGTAGTCCGACCCGCGGCCGATGTCACGGCCCGACGCCCTGTGTCTCCGGTGAGTCTGCAATGAACCTCATCCGGATCCGGACGACATCGGCGTGGCGGCGAGCGCGACGACCCCGGCGACGACGAATCCGGCGGCGACGAGGGCGCGGCTGGCCTCGTCGAGCGTGGCCCCCGTGGTCACGACGTCGTCCACCACGATCGCGGGTGCACCGAGCCCTCGTCGGCGTGCGCGCATCGCGTCCCGGAGATTGTCGGCCCTCGCGACGGCAGACAGCTCGCGCTGGTCCCGCACCTGACGGGTGAGAGCGAGGACGCGCTGCGGCTCCGCACCGGCGGACCGGACGAGGAGCTCAGGGACGCGGTAGCCGCGCCGACGGAAGGCTGCCCGCGAGGTAGGGACGGGGATCACCCAGACTCCCGGTCCGACCGCGGGGAGGAGGACGGCGGAGAGGGCGGCGCCCAGCGGTCGTCCCAACGCGGTCTGCCCCGCTCCTTTCAGACGCCGGATGCAGGAAGCGGCCGGACCGTCCAGGTCGAGGGCGGCGCGGACCCGCAACCCGCCCGGGGTCCGCACGTCGCGCGGCCTCGGAGTGAGCGCGACCCGGCAGCTGTCGCAGAGCACGATGCCGGGCCGGTCGCATCCGGCACAACTCGCCGCGAGCAGCAGCCCCCCGGTCTCCGCGGCGAGCGCGCCCACCCGTGTCCTGAACCCCATGCCGAGATCCTGCCGTCAGGCGCGTGCTCCTGAGAGCCATCCCCTTGGGGCGGGACTCGATCGGCGCCGAGGCCGTTCCGTGCAGGATAGGTCATTCGCCGGTTCGTGTGGCCAGGACGGAGACGCTTTCCGCCACCTCCCGCCACGCCGATCCCGCGTGCGCGAACAGCTGCCCCGAGGTGTCCAGGATGCGCACACCCGCCGGAGTGCGGGCACCGGCGATTGACGCCGCATTGCTGGGTGCACTCTCGGCCGAGCCCGGTCCGCCGACCGGCTGCACGATCAGACGGGGCGTCGTGGAGTCGGTGAGCACGGCCAGCCGATCGGGCCCCAGCCAGACGAGCCCCGTCGACGGCTCGGTGAGCTGGAGCAGCTGTCGCACCTCACCGAGCTCTGTGGGCACACCGGCGCCGTCCCGGACGACCGCCGCGACGACCACCCAGAGCTGGCCGCCGACCCGGACGACAGCCGCGAGCCTGGCGCCGTCGGCGGCGACCCGCAGATCGGAGATGGACGAGGCGTTCGGCCACGCGCCGGCGACCTCATGTCCGACGACGTCCGGGCCGACCGCGAGCAGCGCCTGCGGGGCTGACGCGGGCACCGACCACACGTAGCCGTAGGGGTCGAGGGACGGCTGCACGAGGCCGGGCCGGGCATCCAGCTCGTTGCGTCCGTCCTCGGTGGCGAGGTACACGTGGCCGTCGTCGAGCTGCAGCGCTGCGGTCGCGTCGTCCGCGGCCACGTCGATCGCCTCGATCGGCTGCGTGACCGCCTGGATCTGCGCGCTGATCCCGGGGATCGACGCGATCTCGTCACCGACGATGCGACCGAACCTGCCGTCCTTCAGCACGAGCGTCCCCGGCTCCGACGGGGTGCTGATGACATCGACGACCCCCGCGTCGAGCGCGCGGCCGTCGACGCTGAAACGCACCTGCGTGACGTTCACGCCCGCGGCCTTCAGCGTGGCCTGCAGCTGGGTGCGCATCCGGGCCAGCGTGGTCCCGTCCAGGCTCGCCGCGGGCCGGGTCAGCGCCACCTCGGCCGCCTGCCCCGTGATGAGCACGGCGTCCTGTGCCAGTTGGACGTCGGCGGGGAACGCCGTCTGCACGGCCGGATCGAGCCACTCCGCCGGAGTGCCGCTGACGAGGGCCTGCGTCACGGTCGTCGCCGGGCTCTGGCGTCGCGGGAACCACCGCATATCCGGGACGAGTCGGGACCAGCGCGCGTCGAACCATTGCAACGAGTACCCCTCGAACACGTTCGGGAACCGGCTCTGGTCGATCACCACGCCGTCGGGCGCCTCGGTGATCCGCCACTCGCCGTCCTCCCCCCTCGCGAGCGCGAACGGCACGCTCGAGTCGCCGGGGGCACCGCTGTACGCCCCGGAGTCGTCCACGCTGGCGACCAGCTCGAGGAGGACCTGCACCTCGGCCTCCTCAGCGTCCTCCACCTGGTCGTCGGGGACGTTCGAGCTGAGGGTGCGGGCCTCGGGACCGGCGTCGATGGAGACCCCCGCCGATGGTCGCCAGCTGCGCTGCAGAGAAGGCGCCAGGAACTCCCGAGCCGTCGCCCAGTTGTCCGATGTCGTGATGCCGGCTTCGAGGAACCCCTCGACGATCTCCTCGGGGCCCGCCCCCGCGACGGGACCGGAAGCCACGGGGAGCACGTCGACGTCGTCCGGGGACTCCCCCAGCTGGAGACCGACCGCGACGTCGCCGCTCGTCGGCAGGCCGGCGCACGCGGGAAGCAGCAGTGCGACCAGCGCCAGTGCGGCGCCACGGACGAATCGGCTCCTCGCGCGCGGGCTCATGACTGGTCCTTCCCGTCGAGCAGATCGGAATAGGTCTCGGCGATCGAGATCGGCTGCGTCGCGTCGCCGAGTTCTGTGAGGGGCTCCTGCGGCTCCACCGGGATCGGGCTCGGGCCGTCCAGCACCCGGTCGTGGCGGGGAATGGTCAGCACGAAGTGCGAGCCCACCCCCAGCTCCGACCACACGGCGAGGGTGCCGCCGTGCAGGGTGGCGTCGCCGAGGGCGATCGACAGGCCGAGCCCCGTGCCCCCGATGGTGCGCTGCCGCGACGGGTCGGCGCGCCAGAAGCGATCGAACACGCGTTCCGCGTCTCCGGGGTCCATCCCGAGCCCGAAGTCGCGCACGCCCGCGGCCACCGCGTGCTGGTTGCTGTCGACCGTGACGACGACCGGACGCCCTTCTCCGTGCTCGATCGCGTTGCCGATCAGGTTCCGCAGCACGCGCCGCACACGACGCGGGTCCATATCCACCGGCGAGTAGCCGCCGGGCGCCACCAAGCGGATCTCCGTGCCATGCCCTTCCGCAAGAGGTCGCATCTGCTCGATGATGTCCTCTGCGAGTTGGGCGAGACTCGTCGCCTCCAGCTCGAGCTGCACGGACCCCGCGTCGTACCGACTGATCTCCAACAGGTCGGCCAGCAGCGTGTCGAACCGCTGCACCTGCGCGTGCAGGAGCTCGGCGGTGCGGGCGGTCGTGGGGTCGAACTCGTCGCGCTGGTCGTTGAGCATGTCGGCGGCGAGGCGGATTGTCGTCAGCGGGGTCCTGAGCTCGTGCGAGACGTCGGACACGAAGCGCTGCTGCACCATGGAGAGCTCGCCGAGCTCCTTGATCTGCGCCTCGATGCTGTCGGCCATGGCATTGAAGGAGCGCCCCAGCGTCGCGAGCTCGTCCTCGCCGTGCACCTCCAGCCGCACGCCGAGATCGCCCGCCGCGAGCCGCGCACTCGTCTCGGCCGCCTGGACGATCGGGGTGGACACGGTCCGCAGCACGATCCAGGAGATGGCCGCGACGATGGCGACCAGCCCGATGCCGGCGATCCAGAGGGTGCGCTGCACGAACACGAGGGTCTGGTCGGCGTCGGCGAGGTCGTAGGCGAAGTAGATCTCGAAGGTCCCGGCCTGCGGCACCTGGAGCTGCTGCCCCACGACGATGCCCGGCACGACGCCGCCGTCCTCCGTGGGCAGGGCGACGGACTGCCAGGCCTGCCGGTCGTCGAACTCGCGGACCCTGGCCTGCAGCTCGGGGCTCAGCAGATCCGGCGTGAGCCCGGCGGTGAAGCCGTTGAGCCGGACCGTCCCCGAGCCGTCCTGGATCTTGAAGCCGGCGAGCAGGTCGGCGCTCGACGTGCGCGAGAGGGTGTCGGGGATGCCGTTCCACAGATCGGTGAGCGCGGCGGGGTCATCGCCCACCTCCGCCACGTCCAGGAGGGACTGCGCCTGGTCCACCGCGCGCCGTGCGTCCTCCAGGGCCACATTCTTCCGCGACACGAAGAGGTCGTTCTGGATGACCAGCGCCATCGTGACGCACGTGATGAGGATCGCCAGCGACGTGGCGACGAGGGTGATCGCGAGGGTGCGGAACCGGAGCGAGCGCCGCCACAGCGCCGCCAGCACGTCCGGCCAGCCGCGCCAGTCGCGGAGGACGGCGACGGCCGTGGTCGCAGTCGTCGCGGCCATGGGGTCCCTAGGTGACGCTGCCGGCGCGGTAGCCGACGCCGCGGACCGTCATGACGATCTTGGGGTTGTCCGGGTCGAGCTCGACCTTCGCCCGCAGCCGCTGCACGTGAACGTTCACGAGCCGGGTGTCCGCCTTGTAGTGGTAGCCCCAGACCTGTTCGAGGAGCATCTCGCGGGAGAACACCTGCTGCGGCTTGGAGGCGAGGGCCACGAGGAGCTGGAACTCGAGCGGCGTGAGGGCGATCGGGGTCGTCCCGCGGCGCACCTCGTGCGCGTCCACGTCGACGGTGAGATCGCCGATCCGCAGCTGCTCGCTGGAGGCCTGCGGCGTCGGGCGCAGCCGGGTGCGGATGCGGGCCACGAGCTCCTTCGGGTTGAACGGCTTGACCATGTAGTCGTCGGCGCCGACCTCGAGGCCGCGGACGACGTCCGCCGTGTCGCTGCGCGCCGTCAGCATGATGATCGGCACGCCCGACTCGGCGCGGATGCGCGTGCAGATCTCGATGCCGTCCATTCCGGGGAGCATCAGGTCCAGGAGCACCAGGTCGGGGCGCTGCGCGCGCCACTCGTCGACCGCGCGCGCACCGTCCGCGCAGAACACCGGCTCGAATCCCTCGGTGCGCAGCACGATGCCGATCATCTCGGCGAGCGCGGTGTCGTCGTCGACCACAAGGATGCGTGAGGTCATAACTGTTACCTTATGGCACCGAGTCCCGCCCTCCGCAGGTCTGCGCCTCAGTGCCCGGATATGACACGATGGGAGCGCACGACGGAGGGAGGCCCGTGAGCGGCCAGACGTGGACCCCAGCTCCCCGGAAGGGCATCATCCCCCTTCATCCGCTGACGTTCGGCATGCTGCTGGGCAAGGCCTTCGCGGCGCTGCGGCACAACCCGAAGGTCCTGTTCGGGTTCGCCGTCGTCATCCAGCTCATCGTCGTCGTCGCCACCGCCGGGGTGATGGGGCTCGTCCTGTTCTCGACGTTCTCCCGGCTGGAGACGGTCTCCCCCTCCTCCCCCGACTTCGAGGCCGTGTTCGCCGGCACGATCGCCATCAACCTCATCGCCGGCCTCGTCGTCGGGCTCGCCTCCGTCGCGTTCACCGCGATCATGCAGGGGGTGGTGGCCGCCGAGGTCGGCTACGCGACGGTCGGCGTCAAGGCCACGCTGCGGATGCTGTGGCGCCGCATGGCCCCGGCCTTCTGGCGGCTCGCCGGCTTCGCCTCCCTCTCCGTGCTCGCGCTCTTCGGCGGCCTCGCGATCGTCGCGGCCGTCATCGCCGCTCTCATCGCCGGCGGTCTCGGGGGCACCCCGGAGATGATCGGCATCGTCGTGCTCGTCGTGGTGCTCCTGGCCCTGGCGGCGATCCCGCTCACGGTCTGGCTGTCGACCAAGCTGCTGCTCGTCCCGTCGATCCTCGTGCTGGAGCGGGCCCGCTTCCGGGAGGCGTTCGTGCGGTCGTGGCGCCTGACCCGCGGCCGGTTCTGGGTCGCGTTCGGCGTGACCTTCCTCATCAGCCTCATCATGGGCCTGGCGATGCAGGTGGTCAGCATCCCGACCGCCATGTTCTCCTCGTTCCTCGGGACGGTCATCGCTCCGACCGGGTCCAGCGAGCCGAGCGCCGTCATCGCGTACGTCTTCGCCCTCCTCGCCCCGCAGGTGCTGCTGCTGATCCTGCAGGCGATCACCATCGTCGTGCAGAGCACCGGCGGCGTGCTCGTCTACCTCGACTGCCGGATGCGCTACGAGGGACTCGACCAGACGCTCCTCTCCCACGTGGAGCGCCGCGACCTCGGTGTGCCGGAAGACCAGCTCGGCGACCCGTTCGCGATCGATCCCGCCCGTGCGGTCACCAGCGCTCCCCCGCCCCGGCAGGTGCCGGAGCACGTGATGATGTCCCAGGGCTACGGCTCCCCGGCGTATGGCGGGCCCCCCGTGGCGCCGATGCCGTTCCCGGGGGCGGCGGGTCCTCTCCCGACCTCTCCCGCGCCGACCGCGTTCGCCCCTCCGCCGCCGCCCGCACCGGCCCCTCCCGCCCCGCCGTCCGCCGAGGACGCAGCCGGATGGACGGCGCCGGGCAGCACCCCGCCGTCATGATGCGACGGTTCGACGACGTCTTCGTCCCGGACGGGGACGAAGCGCGACGCTGGGCCGAGGAGGAGCTGTCCAATCCGCGGTACGCGGACGCGAAGCCCACGTGGTTCGACCTGCTCGCCCGCGACGTGATGCGCTTCCTCGCCGATCTCTTCAGCGGGGAGAACGGGGCGAGCGTCGGCCCGACCGCACTCATCGTGGTCACGGTGCTCATCGCCGCGGCTCTGGTCACCGCGCTGATCGTGTGGGGACGCCCCCGACGCTCGAGAGCGATCCGGCGCGCGCACGGCGACCTCCTCGGCGCCGCCGACGACCGCAGCGCGGCACAGCTCCGCGCCGACGCCGAGCGCAGCGCACGCCAGAGCGACTGGGACGCCGCGGTCGTGCTCCGCTACCGCGCGATCGCCCGCAGCCTGCTCGAGCGCGACCTCATCGATCCGGCGCCCGGAGCGACGGCGCAGTCCCTCGCCCGCTCCGCGAGCGCGGTCTTCACCGACGAGGCGGACGCCCTGCGGCGGGCCGCCGCGTCCTTCGACGACGTGCGCTACCTACGGCATCCCGCCACGGAGGACGACTACCGGCACCTCGCCGCGATGGACGAGCGCCTCCGCGCCCACCGCCCCGAGGGGGTGCCCGCGTGACGACGATCGCATCGGACGAGATCGCCGTCGACACCACCGCCGAGCGCCCGCGGCGTCGGACCGCCTCTCTCCTCGGGTGGCTCCTCGTCGCGGCGCTCGTGGTCGCGGTCGCCCTCGCAGCCTCCCAACTCGCGGCGAGCGGCCCCGGCGCGCGGGGCACCCTCGATCCGGAGAGCCGGTCCGGCACCGGCGCCCTGGCCCTGGCCGAGCTGCTGCGGGACCAGGGAGTCGAGGTCGAGGTCGTCCGCTCGCGGACCGCGGCAGCCGCCGCCCTCGACGAGGACACCACGCTGGCCCTGACCAACCCCTACACGCTCTCCGACGACGCCCTGGCGGATCTCCTCGCGCCGGCCGACCGCGTCGTCTTCCTCTCCACAGGCACGCATCTGCTGGCCGAACTCGCGATCGGCGAGAACGCGTCGGGTTCGGCCGCGCCGAGAACAGCCACCTGCGCGGTCCCCGAGTTCGCCGAAGTCGGCGCCATCCGCCCTGATCGGCTCTTCTCCCCCGCAGACGACGTGACCGGGTGCTTCGGCGAGGACGATGCCGCGGCCGTGCTCGTCGACGAGAGGGATGGGTACCGCGCGGTGGTCGAGGGTGTGAAGCTGTTCAGCAACGCGGCCCTCGCCGAGGACGGCAACGCCGCGCTCGGACTCGCCCTGCTCGGGCAGACCGACCGGGTCGTCTGGTACGTCCCGTCGTTCGAGGACACCGACATCGAGGGCACCACCCCCGACACGCTCGGGAGCCTCACCCCGGACTGGGTCACCCCGGCGATCCTGCTGCTGCTCGCCGCGGGCCTGGCCGTCGCGCTCGCCCGCGGCCGACGTTTCGGCCCGCTCGTGGCCGAGACCCTTCCGGTGACCGTCCGCGCGTCGGAGACGATGCACGGACGTGCGCGACTGACGGCCAGGGCCGCGGACGCCCCGCACGCCGCGGACGCGCTGCGGGAGGGCACCCGGAGGCGACTGGCCCGACGACTCGGGTTGGCTGTGCGCGCGGACGCGGACGAGATCGCCGACGCCGCCGCCGACCGTCTCCGGATCCCGCGCGGCACGCTGCAGAGCCTGCTGTCGGGACCTCCGCCCACCGACGACGCCGCCCTCGTCGCGCTCGCCCGTCGCCTCGACGAGCTCGAGACCGCCGTGGAGACGAGCGCGCAGTCCCCGCGGAGCGGCACATGACCATCCGTCCGCCCCACACCCCTTTCCCGACCGAAGCCGAGGAGACCCCGTGACCGACGAGAACAGTCCCGCCGACGACGCCGCGCTGCGACAGGCCATGCACCGCGTCCGCACCGAGGTCGACAAGGCGGTGGTCGGCCAGGCCGGCACGGTCACCGGCCTGCTCGTGTCGCTCCTGGCGCGCGGCCATGTGCTGCTGGAGGGTGTTCCCGGCGTGGCGAAGACCCTGGTCGTGCGGTCGTTCGCCCGGGCTCTCGGGCTCGACACCAAACGCGTCCAGTTCACGCCCGACCTGATGCCCGGCGACGTCACGGGGTCCCTCGTCTACGACGCCAGGACCGGGGAGTTCGACTTCCGCGCGGGACCCGTGTTCACGCACATCCTGCTTGCGGACGAGATCAACCGCACGCCCCCGAAGACCCAGGCGGCGCTCCTGGAGGCGATGGAGGAGCGACAGGTCTCCGCGGACGGCGTCAGTCGCGCGCTGCCCGACCCGTTCCTCGTCGCCGCGACGCAGAACCCCGTCGAGCACGAGGGGACGTACTCTCTGCCCGAAGCCCAACTCGACCGCTTCCTGATGAAGCTCGTCGTCGGCATGCCGGAACGCGATGCCGAGGTGTCCGTGCTCCGGCGCCATGCACACGGCTTCTCGCCGCGCGAGCTCACGGGTGTGGAGGCCGTGATCGGCGCCGACGAGATCCGCGCAGCCCAGCGGGCCGCCGCCCGGGTCGAGGTGACCGACGACGTGCTCGGCTACGTGGTCGACCTGGCCCGCGCGACCCGCCACTCCCCCTCCGTCGAGCTCGGGGCGAGCCCCCGCGCCTCGACGGGACTGCTCGCCGCGGCCAAGGCCTGGGCCTGGCTCAACGCCTCCACCGCCGTGACGCCGGACCACGTGCAGACGATGCTCGTCCCGGTCTGGCGGCATCGTCTCCAGCTCCGTCCTGACGCGCAGATGGAGGGCGTGTCCGCGGACGCCGTGCTGACATCCGTGGTGCAGCAGACCCGGGTGCCGATCTAGGTGTTCGTCTCGGGCCGTCTCGCCGTCGCCCTCGCCGTCGGCATCGTGCCGCTGGTCCTCACCGGGCTGGCGGGGTTTCCGCCGTATGCGGTGCTGGGCGGGTGGATCGGGCTGTGCCTCCTCCTCGTGGCCGTCGACGTCGTCCTGGCCGGCGACCCGCGCGCGGCGACCGTCACCCGTCGCGTCCCGTCGCGCGCCCGGCTCGGCGAGCAGGTGCCGGTCAGCGTGGCGGTGCAGAACCGGGGGACGCGGACGCTCGACGTCCTGCTCCGCGACGCGTGGCAGCCCACCGCGGGAGCGCCGTCGGAACGGCAGCACCTGCGCATTCCGCCCGGGGAACGGCGGCGCGTGGACATCCCTCTCCGCCCCAGACGCCGTGGCGAGCTCGTCAGCGCCTTCGTCGTGCTTCGTTCCCGCGGTCCCCTGGGGATCGCCGGCCGACAGGCACAGCACCCGGTCCGCGGCGCGATCCGTGTGCTGCCCGCCTTCTCCTCGCGCAAGCATCTGCCTTCGCGGCTGGCGCGGCTGCGGGAGCTCGACGGGAACACCAGCATCCAGGTCCGGGGACAGGGCACCGAGTTCGACTCCCTGCGCGAGTATGTGCGAGGGGACGACGTCCGCTCCATCGACTGGCGGGCGACGGCACGAGCGGGGACGACGATGCTGCGCACCTGGCGCCCCGAGCGCGACCGGCATGTGGTCCTCATCGTCGACACCGGGCGCACGGCCGCAGCCCGGGTGGGCGACGGCACACGACTCGACGCGGCGCTGGAGGCCGCGCTCCTGCTCTCCGCGCTCGCGGCACGGGCAGGCGACCACGTGCACCTGCTCATGCACGACAGGGTGACCAGGGCACGGGTGACCGGGGTGGACGGCGCGGCGCTCCTGCCGGCTCTCACCGACGCCATGGCTCCGGTGCACGCCCGCCTCGTCGACACCGATTGGCATGGGGCCTTCGCGGCGGTGCGGACGCTGACCACGCGTCCCTCTCTTCTCGTCGTGCTCACGGCGCAGGACGCCGCCGAGTCGGCACGGGGCTTCCTCGGCGCCTTCCCCGACGCCTCACGGGCCATGACGGTGCTGGTCGGATCGGTGACGGACGACGGCGTCGCCGCCCTCACCCGCGCGCGGGAGTCCCGGGAGGACGTCTATCTCGCCGCCGCCGCCGAGCGCACGCTCCGGGACGCCGAGAACGTCGCGGACGCGATCCGCCGAGCCGGTGGCGAAGCCATCGCCGCGGACCCCGAGGACCTCCCGCCGCGGATCGCCGACCGCTACCTCGAGCTCAAGGCGGCGGGGCGGCTCTGACGGCGGTCGCCGTGCCTCAGCCCGCCACGAGCCGCGGCGTACCGGACTCGTACTCGACGAGGTCACCGGTCTCGCCGCGGCGATAGGCGCGTCGGCCGATCACGAGCATGTAGATGAGGAAGACCGCGAGGGCCGCGGCACCGATGCCGATCTTGACCGGCCAGGGCAGTGCCCATCCGGTGACGAACCCCTCGACCAGCCCGGAGAGGAAGAGCGCGAAGACGAGCCCGAGGGCGACGGTGGCCAGCGCCCTGCCCTCCTCCGCGAGCGCCTCGCCGCGGGTGCGGTGGCCCGGCGCGACCCAGGCCCAGAACATGTGCAGGCCGGCGGCCGCGGCGACGAAGATGCACGTCATCTCCAGCATGCCGTGGGGAAGGATGTACAGGACCATGAGGTCGGCCTTGTCGTGGATCGCCATGATCGCCCCCGACGTGCCCAGCCCCATGGCGTTCTGCACGAGCATGTAGACGGGCCAGATGCCGGTCACCCCGAACAGCACGCACTGCATCGCGATCCAGGCATTGTTCGTCCAGACCATCCCCATGAACACCGCTGCCGGGTTCTCGGTGTAATACCCGGTGAAGCTCTCGTCGGCGTACTGCTCCAAGGCGTCCGGTGGACCGAGCGTGGCGACGAGCGCCGGGTCACCGGCGATCCACGCGGCCGTGCCGACGGCGACCGCCACGAAGGCGAGCGCGATGACCAGGGTCGTCCGACGCAGGCGGTAGAGCGCCGCGGGGAGCTGGAGGCGGAAGAACCGCGACGTCTGGGTGAGGATGCTGTCCGCGGCCCCCGTGAGCCGGAGCCGCGCACGCACGAGGATCGTGGAGAGGTAGGCGCCCTGCGGGGACTCCCCGACCGACGTCTTCAGTTCCGCGAGGTCGGCCGATGCGGCACGGTAGCGCACGATGAGCTCGTCGACACCGGCACCGTCCAGGCGGGCCCGGCTGAGGGTGTCCAGCCGTTCCCATTCGGACCGGCGCGCATCGGTGAGGGCATCGGCATCCACCTGATTTACTGTACTCATGTCCGCGCAGATCGACGTCTCCGACGAGGTGCTCTCCGGCGAGGCGGTCGCGATCGACGTCCAGCCGGTGGGGTTCCTCCTCCGGGCGGCCGGGGCCGTCATCGACATGCTGCTGGGCTACGCCGTCTTCGTCGGGTCGATCTTCCTTCGCATCTGGCTTCTCGACATCGGCGTGCTCGACACCGCCACCGACCGCATCGCCCTCGTGGCCTCCCTCGTCATCAGCTTCGTGATCCTGCCGATCACGATGGAGGTGGCGCTGAAGGGACGCAGCCTCGGAAAGCTCGCCGTCGGCGGCAGGATCGTACGGATGGACGGCGGAGCGGCCGGGTTCCGCCACGCGTTCATCCGCGCCCTGCTCGGCGTCCTCGAGATCTATCTCACCTTCGGCGGCCTCGCCGTCCTGGTCGGGGCCTTCACGGCGCGTTCCCAGCGCCTCGGCGACCTCGTCGCCGGCACGTACAGCCAGCGGGTGCGCACCCCGCAGCTGGTCACGCTCGCGCCGACGCTGCCTCCGGCGCTGACGGCATGGGCGCAGGTCGCCGACGTGGCGCGGCTTCCTGATCGGCTCGCCCGCCGCATCTCCCAGTTCCTCGTGAGCGCCCCGCGCATGCTCCCGGCTGCTCGGGAACGCGTGGCCCGCGACCTGCTCGCCGAGGCCGCACCCTTCATCTCCCCCGTACCGGCGGCGCCGCCCGAGCTCGTGCTGGTCGGCGTCACCGTCCTCCGGCGCGAGCGCGAACGCCGCGCGCTGGACAACGCGGATCGACGTGCGGAGCGACTGACGGGTCGCCGTCTGGGCGCCTGACCACCTCGCCGGTCGCGTCGGTCAGGCGCGCAGGGCCTCGTGGCGGACGACCAGCCATCCCGCAGGGACGGAGAGGCGGTCCGCATGCGGCGCACAGAGGTCGTGCGCCTGCGGATCGTTCGCCGCACCGAGCGGCCCGAGCGCGGCCATCTGATCCCCGTAGTCATACGTGAGGGTGGCCACGGCCTCGCGCGCGCAGCCGACCTTCGAGCACAGTCGTCCGTCCATCTCCGTCAGCGTACGGCGCCTCCCGGCTGCGGCGGGGCTGCCGCGCCGGGAGCCGCCACAGCGCCTAGACTTTTCGGCATGCCCCGTCGCCGTTCCGTCCCCGCCGCCGCCGCTCGCCGCGGTGCCAGGCACGGCCGGCACGGTCGTCTCGGACGCAGCGAAGTCGTGAAGCCGCCGCTTGCTCCGTTGGACGGGCGCATCGATCGCTTCGACCTCACCGTGGGCACAGCGGTCGAGTTCCTGCGCGGGACGTGGCCGGAACTCCAGGACGTCCGATTCGAGATCGGCGCGCTGCCGACGTATGACGCCGACGGCGAGGTGCCGCGCTGGCACCTCGACCGCGATCAGCGGAGGATCGTCCTCTTCCGGATCCCGATCGAGCGGCTGCTCCCGCCGGGACACGACGACGCCGCGCATCGACGGATGGCGATCGAGAGTGCCGTCTTCCGTGCGGCGGCGGAGTACGTCGGCCGGGAGCCGTGGGATCTGGGCCACGACCGCTGACCCCGCCCGTCAGGGGTAGACGGTGATCGTCGCCTCGACCCCCGGCGAGGGCGGGACCGGAACCACGGCAAGGGCGCCGGGCGCCGTCATCGCGACGGCGGCGTGCACCTCTCCCTCCGGACGGAGCACGTAGGTCGTGTCCGCTGCGACGTCGAGGCCACGGGTCTCCCCCGCCGGGATGACGATCTCCTGCGGCGAGCCCCCGTCGATGGTCGAGAGGGAGACGGTGGTCTCCTCGTCGGACGTGTTGGCCAGCTGCAGCCGCGGGGACGGACCGGACGGCACGGCGAAGGCGACCTCCGCGTCGATCTCCGGTGCGGGGGTGACCCACGCGAAATCGGAGTCCGCTCCGAAGCCGTCCTGCTGCCGCACCCCGGCGACGACGGGGGCATCGGACTCGATCTCCACGGTGTAGGTCCCCGGCTCGAGACCGCTGAGCGAGACCTGCGCGGGCTCGTCGGCGGTGAGCGGCACCGTGAACGCGTCCAGACCGGCACCACCGCCCTCGGCGGTCACACGGACCTCGGCGAGCGCGTCCGCTCCGGGCGCGAGCAGACGCAGCACCGTCATGTCGCCCTGGTCCCCTGCTGCCGCGAAGGCCTGCACACCGGGGAGCACGACGTGCTGCTGCGGGCCCGACACCGCTTCCTGCTGGTCGGCCCCGACCGGGTCGAGCACCTGCATCAGCGCCGACTGCAGAACGGCGCGGACGGGCGCTCCGACCGCACTCACCTTGACGACGGGGACGTCGTTGCCCGCAGCGATGGACGTCAGCGGCAGTGCCGTCTGCGTGCGCGGCGGGACGATGACCGTCCGTCCGCCGCGGGCCGATCCGTAGACCGCGAGCGTCACGGTCGCGGGGACGTCGGCTGTGTTCGCGAGGAGGACGACGTCCTCGGCTCCGGTGCCCACGGACCCGCCGACGAGCCACGACTCGAGCCGAGGCACTCCGCAGGGTGAGGCGGCGAAGCCGGCGAGGTCCTCCGCGGCGAGAGTCGACGACTCGGCGCCGGCGATGAGCGGTGCTGACCGCCCCTCGACGGGTCCGGTGAGCACCGGCACCTCCTGCCCGTCCACGAGGTCCGGCACCGCGAGCCCCGTCTGCGACGGGACGCCGTTCGTGCCTCCCGCTGTGAGCTCGGGGGTCGCCGCCCGGCGCATCTCCGACGGCGCGGCCGTGTTGCGACCGAGCGCGCGGAAGTCGCCCGCGCACACCAGGACGCTGTCTCCGGGGAGCGGGGTCACCCGCTCCTGCGCCGGCTCGTGCGTGACAGTCGGCCAGGGGGCGTGCACGGCGGTCGCGACGCCCAGCACACAGGCGGCGGCGACCACGACGCCGGTGACGACCCGTGCGCTGGTCGCAGCGACGCGGAACGCGCGAGTGCCCGTCATCGGTGGTCCTCCTCGGAGCTGGTGCTTCCCTGGTGGTCGGCGGACGGGACATCCGGCCGGTCCTCCTCGCCGTCCGCCGTCGGGCGGGGGTCTGCACCGTCGTCAGCGGGTTCGGCGTCGGCGATCGGGGCGAGTGCCTCGTCGGCGAGCGCGGGTTCGTCCTGCGGGTCCTCGACGGTACCGACCGGCGGCACGACGGCCGCGTCCGGCACCGAGTCCTCCGCGTGGCGTGGCAGGACCAGAGGTTCCTCCGGCGCCCTGCCGACGATCCTCGACTGCGCTCTGGCGGCCCGACGCGACGCGCGCGTCGGGATGGACAGGAGCAGCGCGGCGAGCACGACGAGGAGCTGCAGCGTCACGACGACCCTGGCGGTCCCCTCCTGCGTCGCGCTCAGCGCTGCCGGCTCCGCCGGCTCGCCCTCGAGGCGCCAGAGGACCCCGCGGTCCGTCGAACCGGCCTGCACGAGGCCCGCCCGCTGGTCGATCGCGGCGACGGAGGCCGTGCGCAGGGTGCGTGCGCGATCCCCTTCGCCCGGTACCTCGGCGAGGAGGACGTAGCTGATCCCCTGCGCGAGGAGCTGCGCCGGCGCGTCGAAGTCGCGGGCGGAGATGAGATCGACGGCGAGGACGGCGAGGTCCGTCCCCTGCGGTTCGACCGCCGTGGAGAGCATCGTCGTCTGCGCTCCCAGGGTCTCGCTCGCGCCGCGCACCACCTCGACGGCGAGACCGCCGTCGTTCTGCGGCGTGAGGATGAGAGTGGAGATCGGACGGTCCCCGGCCGCCTGCGCACGCACGTAGGCGGGCAGCGTGGATTCGGGGCCGTTGGTCAGCGCGGAACGGTCGCCGTGGAACGCGGTGAGGGCGGGGACCGCGCACACCACCAGCGCGAGGGCGGCCAGTCCCGTGGCGGCCACGCGCAGTCGGGGAAGCGTGAGCGCCGTGTCCAGCGTGATCGTCGCCGCGCCGACGACGCCGATCCAGGCGAGGCTCAGACCGGTGCCCGGCCAGAGCGGGACCGCGGTCGCTCCTGCGGAGGCGACGCTGACACCGACGGCGAGGAACGCCGTGGCGAGGCCGCTGAGCGCGACGACCAGCAGGGTGATCCCCGCACGCCACCGGGGCGAGACGGCGGATCCCAGTGCGAGCAGCGCGAGCGGCGCGCACAGCAGCGCCGCCCAGGTGCCGGGAAGGACGGTCGCCCACCCTGCCAGATCGCTCGTGGGGAAGCCACCGGCGATCGCCAGGCGACCGGCGGCGTCGGCGGCCGCCTGCGGCCCGAGCCACGTCCGTCCGGGATCGGCGAGCAGACCGAGGGCCGTGCCGTGGGCGAGCTGCCAGAAGATCAGAGGAGCGAACAGCGCCGCGGTCGGCAGCGGGAGCCAGAGCAGGCGGCCGGCCCCGCGGAACTGCGCCGTTCCCAGCACGATCCCCAGAGCCACGACCCACAGCACCGCGAGCGCCGGAGCGAGGACCGGCGCGCAGGCGACGACCGCCGCCAGGAGCAGGGACGCGCTTCCGGCCGCGCCCCAGGAACGGTGGGCGACCACCGCCGAGTGGAACAGCCACGGGAGCAGCAGGTGGACGAGCACGGCGGAAGGCCGACCGTCCACGAGTGCGGTGAGGAACGTCGGCGCGAGCGCCCACGCGATACCGGCGAAGATGCGCAGGCCGGCTCGGTCGGTGACGCGGGTCGCGGCGAACCATCCCCCGAGGACAGCGAGCGGCAGTGCGAGGATCCACAGCAGCACCATCGCGAAGGACGGCGCCCCGGGCCACAGCGAGCCCAGCACCGCGATGATCGCGGCGAACGGGTCCGCAGGGCCGACGAGGTCGATGCCGAGCCCGCGCATCCCCCACGCTGCGTCCTGCCATAGCGCGCCGACGGTCTCGCGCAGGGGCAGGAGGCCCCCGCCCCCCAGCGCCGGCCAGGCGAGGAGGCTGGTGAAGGAGGCGATGCTCACGACGAGCGCGGCCAGCACCGCCCAGGCCCCACCCCCGGAGAAGAAGCGGAGCTCGCTGACGGCACCGTGTTCGCTGCCATGACCGTCGTCGAGCCGACGCCGCAGCTGCACGGGGGTGACCCGCAACGGGGCGATGCTCGCCCAGGTGGAGGATCGGAACGAGCGGATACGGGCGCGCGATCGCGCCACGGCGCCGAAGCGGGTCATCGCGAGGAGAGCCGCGCCCCACTCCGGGAGCACCGCCTCGGGCCGCTTGCCGATGAGATGGGTCAGGGAACGCCACAGCGCGAGTGGCAGGAAGGTCAGCCAGTGCAGCGGCACGGCGGCCGCGGGCGCATAGGCGAGGCGCCGATGCAGCTGGGCGAGACGGGTGACGAATGCCCTCCGGGCTCGTCCTGCCGGCAGCGCCGCCGGGCCATCCGGGGCCGCGGAGACCCTCGCAGCCGGGGCGAGCACCACACGCCCGCCTCCGAGTCGTGCGCGGACGCCGAGGTCGAGGCCCTCGTCGGCACCGCCGAGGGCGGGGTCCGGCCGCAGCGCGTCGCGCACCTCGCCGCGGATGAGCAGGCCGCGGATGTCCGCCCCGAGGGCGTCGTCCATCCGGTCGTGCTGTCCCTGGTCCAGCTCCCCGGCGGCCAGCTCGACAGAGCGGCCGAAGGTGGTCATGCTCACGCCGAGGGAGACGATCTCGCGCTCGTTGTCGGTGGCCACGAGCTTCGGAGCGACGATCGCCGCGGACGGGGAACGCTCCAACATGCCCGTGAGCCGTTCCAGCGCCCGCGGGTGCGGCGCGGTGTCCTGCGCGAGGATCCAGATCGCCGATCCGTCGAGGACGCGTGGGCGCGCCAGCTCGAGGGCCTCGGCGAACGAGGTCGACGACCGCGCCTCGATGATGCCCTCGACGGTGGCGGCGACGGCGTCGCTCTCCCGTGCTGTGGTGGCGTCGCCGCAGATGATCAGCGTGACGGCCGCGGGCGGGAGCGACTGGGAACGGACGGCGTCGAGCGTGCGGAGGAGCTGGGCGCGGGCGGAGGGGCCGGGGCGCGCGACGATGAGGGCATGAACTCGGGCTGGCATGACGTGGTCAGCCTATGCGGGGCGTCTGTCCAGGAAGCGCACCGCTCCCGGCGCGCCCACGAAGCCGCGCCGTGGAGGCGTCAGCTGGCGCGCCGCTTGAGCTTGCGCCGCTCGCGCTCGGAGAGCCCGCCCCAGATGCCGAAGCGCTCATCGTTGGCCAGCGCGTATTCGAGGCACTCGCCACGCACGTCGCACGCCGTGCAGATGCGCTTGGCATCCCGCGTGGAGCCGCCCTTCTCCGGGAAGAAGGCCTCGGGGTCGGTCTGGGAGCAGAGCGCGTCGCTCTGCCAGGCAAGGGCGTTGTCGTCGTCCGGGTCGGACCGGCGGACCCCGGGAACACCGAGGTTGACCGGATCGACGAACCAGTTCTCCGGCACATCGGAACGGTAACCCGTCATCTCGACCTCCAACCCTTCAGAAACCGCCCCCCTGGCGGGCCGTGCTCACCTAATTACACCCGTGTCATTCGCTCGGGTCAAGTCGCGGATCGTAAACCCTCAAGCGTTTCTTGAAGGTTCATGAGCTTCCACCGGCGTGTCGCGCGCCTGCGCTCGACCCCTCAGCGGCCGGGGGTCGCGACGAAGACCTCGCCCGCCCCGGACAGCGTGAGGGAGCGCTCGTCGGCGTCGGCGAACGCCACCGTGCCGATCGGGACGGAGACTTCCGCTCCCGACTCCGCCGTCACCCGGACGGAGCCGGCTGTCGCCAGCACCATGGTCGGGCCGGACACGTCCAGGGTGACCGCCGTGTCGTCGATCCTGACCCGTCGGAGGGCGAAGTCGGGCACGGGCACCGGGTACGTCGTCACGGCCTCGTCGCCCGTGGGCCGCAGGACCGGGACCTCGCCGGGCGTGGTGTCCAGGACGGCGAGCAGCTCGGGCACATCGATGCGCTTGGGCGTCAGACCGCCGCGGAGCACGTTGTCGCTCGCTGCCATGATCTCCACGCCGAGGCCGGAGAGATAGGCGTGCAGCAGCCCCGCGCGCAGGAAGACGCCCTCGCCGCGGCGCAGCACGAGATGGTTCATGAGCAGGGCGACGACGACCCCCGGGTCACCCGGCGAGCTCTCGGCGATCGCGGCCACCGCACGCAGTGCCGGGAACTCCTCCCCTGCGGCGCCGTCAGCGGCGTCGACGACGGCGCCGATGATCTCCTCGACCTCCTGATGCGCTCCTCCTCCGAGCAGCCAGCCGATGGCGTCGCCGAGCGGGTCGCCCTCACCCGAGAGCCGCTCCCGCAGGGACCGCACCCCCGGACCGTCCTCGAGGGCATCGAGGAGGCGCAGCGTGTCCGCGATCGGACGCAGGCCGCTGAGCGACTCGAAGCGGTCGCTCAGGGCGACGATGAGCTCCGGCTTGTGGTTGGCGTCGCGGTAGTTCCGCCGCGGGTCGTCCAGCGGCAGCGCGCTCTCCCTGGCCCAGCCGTCCTGGGCCTGCTCTCTGGTCGGGTGCACCTGGATCGACAACGGCCGCGCGGCCGCGAGGAGCTTGAGCAGGTACGGCAGCGTGCCGCCCGTCACCGTGTCCAGCGTCCCCCCGTCCGCGAGGTCGGCGGGGTCTCCCGGGTGGTCGCCGAACCACACCTCGGCCTCGGGCGCACCCGTCGGGGTGCGCCCTTCGAGCTCGGCGAGGAGGGACGGCGATCCCCAGGCATAGTCGCGGGGCACGTTGGTGAGGCTGCGCAGCATGCCCCCAGCGTAGAGCCCGGTGCGACGGACAGGTCGGATCCGGGCCCGTCGCGGTAGCCTGAGTCGCGATGGCCCAGTACACCAAGCACCCGGTGGCAGCCCCGCCCACCGCGCCCGAGCGCGAGTCCACGGGGCACCTCCTGCTGCGCGGATACGTCATCGCCGTCCTCTTCGTGGCGTTCGCGCACTCGGCGGTGTACAACCTGCTCGGCGAGATCGGCGCCGCGATCGTGCTCGCGCTCTTCAGCGCGGCCACTCTCGCGATCGGCGTCCCGATGCTCGCGAGGAACCGCCCGCAGCCCTTCCGCTGGCGCCGGCTCCCCTGGGCGGCCGTCGGCTACACCGCGCTCGCCCTCCTCTCCGTCGCCTGGTCCCAGTGGCGGGTTCCCACCGTCGCCACGGGCATGCTCCTGGCCGCTGTCACGGTGAACGGCCTGTTCATCGCGCACGTGCTCACCTGGCATGAGATCGTGCGCGCCCTGTCGTCCGCCTTCAAGTGGATCCTCGGGCTCTCCCTCGCACTCGAGCTGTGGGTGTCGCTGGTCCTGCACGGCCCTCTCCTGCCGAACTTCGCGGACATCCCCGCAGGGAAGATCGATCCCCAGTGGTACTGGGTCCGCGACAACCTCTTCGACGGGGGACGCATCCAGGGCATCCTCGGCAACGCGAATCTGCTCGGCATCGTCTCGCTGTTCGCGCTGATCACGTTCGGCGTGCTCTTTGCGGCGAAGGCCCGCTGGCGGACGACACTCGCGCTGTGGATGATCCTCGCGGCATACTTCCTCTTCCGCACGGCTTCCGCGACCGCGCTCGCGTGCGCCGGTGCGGCCGCCGTGGTCCTCATCGTCGCCCTGCTGATGCGCCGCGCAGCGTCGCCGACCGCCCGCACCCGGATCTACGTCGTCGCGATCGGCTCCACCGCCGCCCTGGCCCTCGCCGTGTGGCTGCTGCGCGAGCCCCTCCTCGGTCTCCTCGGCCGCAGCGCGGATCTCACCGGCCGCTCGAACAAGATCTGGGCAGCGGTCCTGGAACGCGTCGGGGAGCACCCGATCATCGGCAACGGCTTCTCCAGCCCGTGGGTCCCCACGGACCCGGCCTTCGACGGCTGGATCGTCGACCACGGGATCACCGTGTTCCACGCCCACAACATGTGGCTGGACGTGCTGCTGCAGCTCGGCGTCCTCGGACTCGTGCTGATGGCCGTGGCGTACGGCAGCCTGCTGTGGCGCTCCTGGTTCTTCGCCGTCGATCGCCCGCGGTGGGACCTCGATGCCCACCGCCCCTACTCCCCGCTGACGCTGCTGCCGAGCCTGTTCACCGTCGTCCTCCTGGTGCAGGGCCTCACCGAGTCCACGCCGATCATGCTGTGGGGCTGGCTGCTCCTAGTGCTGCTGTCGTTCAAGCTCAAGTCGGTGCCGCTGGTGGGCGTCGGCGAGCGCGACCTCGTCTTCGAGCGCGGCACGGCGACGCGGCGGGTGCCGTGACGGTGCATCCGCTCGCCCGTCTCCTCGGCTCGGCCGAGATGGCCAGGGCCTTCACGCTCGCGGCACTGACCGCCGTGTTCGGCTCGTTCGCCATCGGACGGATGACGTCGCCGGTCACCCTCGCCACCGTCATCACCGCCCTGTGCCTCCTGGGAGCCGCGATCCTCTGGGTGCGCAGGGAGGAGCTGTCCCCGCTGCGCATCGCGCCCTCCTCCCTGCTGGCGTTCCTCGCGTGGGCGCTCGTGAGCCTGGTGTGGACGACCGACCGCTCCGACACCGTGCTGGGCTGGCTGTCGCTCTTCGGGTACGCGTTCCTGGCCATCACCATCGGGCACATCCGCGACACGCTCCAGACCGTCCGTGCACTCGGCGACACCCTGCGCGTGCTCCTCGGCGTCTCCCTCGGCGTGGAGATCCTCTCCGGGGTGCTCCTCGACCTCCCGTTCGCGTTCCTGGACGTCCAGGGCAACCTCGCCGCCGGCGGTCCGGTCCAGGGGCTGTTCGGCAGCCGCAACATGCTCGGCTTCATCGCGGTGCTCGCCCTGATCACGTTCGTCATCGAGTGGCGCACCCAGTCCGTCGACCCCCCGCTCGCCGTGGTCTCCGTCGCCCTGGCCGGCGGCCTGGCCTTCCTGTCGTCCTCACCGACGGTGCTCGTGCTGGCGGTCGCCGTGGGGATCGTGACCGTCGCGCTCACCATCGTCCGCCACACCGCTCCGGCGCGTCGGAACCTGGTGCAATGGGCGCTGGGGGTCCTGGTCGCTCTCGCCCTCACCGTCGCGTTCGCCCTGCGTCACCAGATCATCGCGCTGCTCGACGCCGGCTCCGACTTCTCCATGCGGGCCGAGCTGTGGAACATGATCCTCGACTTCGTCGCCGTGAAGCCCATCACCGGGTGGGGGTGGTTCGGCGACTGGGCTCGAGGCGAATACCCCTTCACGTTCATCAACTTCCAGCTCGACGACCGGCACCAGAGCGCGCTGAACGCCTTCTTCGACGTGCTGCTGCAACTCGGCGCGGCGGGGCTGGTGCTGTTCCTGCTGCTCGGCGGGATCGCGTTGATCCGCTCCTGGCTGGTCGCGAGCGTCCGCCGCTCGGTCGTCTACGCCTGGACCCCGATCACGCTCGTGACCCTCGCGGTGGACTCGATGTTCGAGAGCTTCACCCTCGTCGGCGCCGGGTGGTTCATGCTCGCGCTGTGCGCCCTGCGCGCCGGTCAGTCCCGGTCGTGGCGCGAGAACATCGACGCGGCGCACACGGGAACCATTCCCACCCTGCGCCCACAGGAGTGAGCTCGGCGGGCGGTCAGCGGACGGTGGGGAGCTTCTCCGCCCAGGCGAGCGCGTCGCGCACGCCGTCGTCGACAGAGCGCTCCGCACGCCACCCCAGCACCTCGCGCGCCCGATCCACGATCGCGAAGGCCCCGGCCTGGTCGCCGGGCCGGCGATCGGTCTCGACCACAGGCAGCGGTGCCCCGGTCACGCGCTCGAACGCCTGCACGAGTTCCCGGACCGTGACACCGTCTCCGGTGCCGAGGTTGATCACCTGGTACGGCTGCTCCGGCGTCGCGACGTCGTCGAAACGGGTCACCGCCGCGACGTGTGCGAGCGCGAGATCCCAGACGTGGATGTAGTCCCGCAGGCCCGACCCATCGCGGGTGGCCCAATCCGTGCCGGTGATCGTGAACGGCTCACCGGCCGCGCGTGCCTGCATGATCTTGCCGAGCGCGTGCGACGGCGTGGGGTTCTGCAGTCCGGTCCGCAGCTTCGGGTCGGCACCGATCGGGTTGAAGTAGCGGAGCGCGATGGCCCGGAAGTCTCCGGCGGCGGCGGCATCGGACAGGATCTGCTCGACCATGGCCTTCGTGGTCGCGTAGGGGCTCGAGGGGGCGAGACGCCCGCTCTCGTCGACCCCGTCGCCGGTCTCCCCCGCGTAGATCGAGGCGGAGGAGCTGAACACGATGCGCGGGATGCCCGCATCGCGGAGGCGCCGGAGCAGCGTGATCGTCTTGCCGACGTTGCTGTCGTAATAGCCGAGCGGATCGGCCACGGACTCCGGCACGACGATGCGCGCGGCGCAGTGCACGACGGCATCGATGTCCGGGTGCTCGCTCAGCAGCCGGTCGAGGACGGCGGCGTCGGCGATGTCGCCGACGTAGAGGTGGCGCCCCTCCCCGAAGGCCGCCAGCCCGGTGGACAGATCGTCGAGCACCACGACCTCGATCCCGGCCTCGATGCACGCCGTCGCCACGGTCGATCCGATGTAGCCGGCCCCGCCGGTGATCAGTACCTTCATCGCGGTCAGTCTAGCCAGCCGCGCCGAGCGCAGGGGGTCGGCTCTCCGCAGATCCGAAGGCGACCACCGGTAGGCTACTCACTGCTCGTCGAGTCGCGCGCTGCCCTCCGGCAGCGGCCGCGGCACCAACAACGGAGAACCTCCCTGTGGCCCACGTCCTTCAGAACGTCGTCTTCCCGCTCGATCGCGACCCCGATCTGCTCCCGCTGTACGCCGATCCGGAGACATGGTCGGTGATCGAGGAGGAACCGGTCCGGGTCTCCAGCCGCGCACACCTGGGGAACATCCTGGGCCGGCACCGTGCCCGGATCGTGGCCGGTCGGCGCGTCTCCCTCGGCACCTACTTCAACGCCTTCCCGGCGTCGTACTGGCAGCACTGGACGAGCGTCCGCGAGGTGCAGCTCACGGTCCGCACCACGGGACCGGCGACGATCCTCGTCTACCGCTCGAACGGCGGCGGGGTCCGCCAGCGCGTGGCCACTCGCGAGGTCACCGGCGAGGCGACGACCTCGTTCGACCTCGACCTCACCCAGTACAGCGACGGCGGCTGGATCTGGTTCGACATCGTCGCCGACGAGAAGCCGGCCGTGCTCGAGGGCGCGAAGTGGACCACCGAGCAGGAGCCAGCCCGCACCGGGAAGGCCTCGCTCGGCATCACGACCTACAACAAGCCCGACTACTGCGTCGAGACCCTGAGGGCACTCGCCTCCTCCCCCGATGCGCTGGAGTTCGTCGACCGCATCTTCCTCGTCGACCAGGGCACGCAGCTGGTCGCGGACCAGGACGGCTACGCCGAGGTCGCCGAGCGCCTGGGCGAGACCCTGCAGGTCATCCGCCAGGGCAACCTCGGCGGATCGGGCGGCTTCGCCCGAGCGATGCACGAGTCCCTGCAGCGCCCCGAGAGCGACTTCGTGCAGCTGCTGGACGACGACGTGCGCATCGAGCCGGAGTCCCTGCGGCGCTCCATCGTCTTCGGTCAGTTCGCGACGACACCCGTGCTCGTCGGCGGACACATGTTCGATCTCCTCGACCGCCCGAAGCTGCACGGCTGGGCGGAGGTCGTCGACGAGGCGCCCTTCATGTGGCGCAACCTCTACCAGGAGAAGATGCCGCACGACTTCGGCGTCGCCAACCTGCGCCAGTCGCCGCTGCTGCACATGCGGATGGACGCCGACTACAACGGCTGGTGGATGTGCCTCATCCCGCTCGACGCGGTGCGCAAGGTCGGGCTGTCCCTTCCCGCCTTCATCAAGTGGGACGACGCCGAGTTCTGCCTGCGTGCCGGCGAGGCGGGCTTCCCGACCGTGTCGATGCCCGGCGTCGCGCTCTGGCACGTCTCCTGGGTGAACAAGGACGACTCGATCGACTGGCAGGCCTACTTCCACGCCCGCAACCGGATCGTCGCCGGGCTCCTGCACTCCGGAGCACCCCGAGGCGGCCGCCTCATCGTGCACAGCCGGCGCGTCGATCTGAAGCACCTCATGATGATGCAGTACTACCCGGTGGCGCTGCGCAATCGCGCCCTCCGCGACGTGCTCTCCGGACCCGACCACATGCGCCGCAACCTGGCCACGGCGATGCCGGCCGCACGCGGCCTGGCCGCGGAATACCCGGAGACGGTGGTCCATCGCGATCCTGCGCGCGTGCTGCACTCGCGCCGCGGACGACAGGTCTACAAGCGGCTGCCGAAGAACGAGTTCGACAGTCCGACCGGCCTGCGACTGCGGATCTTCACGCTGAAGACGCTGCTCTCGCACTGGGTGCACCGCCCTGACCCGGCGAACATCGCTCAGCCGGAGGTGGAGTTCGGCAAGGGCGACGCGCACTGGTGGCGCCTCCCGCTGTATGACAGCGCTCTCGTGAGCGCCGCCGACGGCTCCGGGAAGAACATATACACACGCGACCGCGCCAAGTACCGCCGCATGCTGCGCGAATCCGTGCGCCTGCACGCTCAGCTGCGACGTCGATGGCCCGAACTGCAGCGTCAGTACCGTGATGCCCTGCCGGACCTGGTCTCCGCCGAATCCTGGCAGCAGGTCTTCGAGGAGAAGGCATGACCACCGACGCCCCTGCCTTCGATCCCGCCTCCGCCGCGATCGTCATCGTCACGTACAACCGCTCGCACCTGCTGACCGGCCTGCTCACCAGCATCACCGCGATGGACCCGAAGCCGGGTCACGTGATCGTGATCGACAACGCCTCCTCGGACGATACGACCGACGTCGTCGAGTCCTTCCGAGAAGACATCGGCACCGAGCTCGTGTATCGCCGTCTCGACGTCAACACGGGGGGCTCCGGGGGTTTCAGCGAGGGCATGCGCACGGCGTACGACCTCGGCGCCCAGTGGATCTGGATGATGGACGACGACGTCGAAGTGCTCCCGGACGGTCTCGCCCGGATGGGCGCCTGGGCACCGCGCTTCAAGAGCATCCAGGGACGGCGCTACGACTACGACGGCAGCGAGTTCTACTGGCAGTACCGCATCGCGGAGCGCATGGGCATCCCGATCCCCTTCGCCCCTGCAGGCTTCGATTCCTCCGGCTACAAGGAGATGAACAGCGGCTGCTTCGAGGGGATGTTCATCCACCGCTCGATCGTGAAGCAGATCGGCCTCCCCGACCCCCGCTTCTTCATCTACTGGGACGACCAGATGTACGGGTGGCTGGCCTCGCGCCTGACCACCGCGGTCATCGTCGACGAGTTCGTGCTGCGTCGCACCCGCGAGATCCGGCAGTGGGACATGGGCATCCGGCACATGAACGCCTCGAGCAACGCCTACCGTTACTACATCATGCGCAACCGGGCCTTCATCAAGCAGTACTACCGGGTGCACGGCGTCTACAACCCCGTGCTGTTCGGTCTCGGGACGACGGCGACGTTCTTCAAGGAGCTGATCCGGCTCGTCTTCGTGGAGCGCACCGTCCGCGGCACGAGCAACCTGTTCCGCGGGCTCAGGGACGGCGGCCGCATCGGTCGCGATCGCACCTGGGAGCCGATGAGCCCTCTGGAGGCCTGACATGGACGAGCCGCAGCCCGAGGTACGGTGGGCCCCGCTTCCCCCCGCGCCGAAGCGCACCGGTCGGGTGTGGCTGATCGTGGGACTGAGCGTCGCGGCGCTCGCGATCGTCGGACTGCTGCTGTTCTTCCTGCTGCCTCGCGACGGTGCCCCTGAGCCCGTCGAGAGCGCGAGCGCGTCTCCGACGGCCACCCCGTCGGAGACCCCCACTCCCGCACCCACTCCCACCGGGTCCGCGACCCCGGAGCCGACTCCGATCACGACCGCGCCCCCGGTCGGCGACCCGACGGTCGAGGTCTTCCGCGACAAGGTGTCCGGGTGGCTGAACTCCGCCGACCGGGGACTCGACATCATCGCCGGAGCGAGCGGCCAGGACGCGCTACCCGTCGTCGATTCGCTCCAGCAGGACGCGCAACGCCTGGGCGACGCCCTGCCGCCGTCGTCCATCCAGGACTCCTGGCGCTCCGGCGTGGAGACCTACGCGCAGCGCCTCGTGGCGCTGCGCGCGGCGATCGAGAGCGGATCCGGAGTGTCAGGAGCCATCGACAGCGCACGCTCCGCCGCGGCGGACCTGCGCGACCTCGTCGGCCTCTGAGGTTCCGCGTCGGCGCGTCGTCTCAGACGGAGTAGTCCGCGTTGTAGCGGTCCAGGACGTCTTTGATCGGGGCGTCCAGGGCGAGCGTGCCACGGTCCAGGTACAGTCCCCTCGTGCAGAACCGGCGCAGGTCGCGCTCGTTGTGACTGACGAAGAACAGCGTGCGGCCGTCCGAGAGCAGCTCGTCGATGCGCTTGTAGCACTTCTCCCTGAAGGCTTTGTCGCCCACGGCGAGCACCTCGTCGACGAGCAGGATGGGTTCGTCGAGCTGGGAGACGACGGAGAACGCCAGACGCACCTTCATGCCGTTCGAGAGATGCTTGTAGGGCGTCTCCTCGAATCCGGCGAGTTCGGCGAAGGCGATGATGTCGTCGTACCGGCGAGCGACCTCGTCCTTCGACATGCCGTGCAGTCCGGCGGTCAGGCGGACGTTCTCCCGGACCGTGAGGTCACCGACGAACCCACCGGTGATCTCGATGAGGGGGGCGACGCCGCCGTTGACGCTCACCGTGCCCTCGTCGGGCAGGAGGACGCCGGCCACGAGGCGGAGCAGCGTCGACTTCCCCTGCCCGTTCCGACCGACGACGCCGATGGACTCGCCCGGCTGCACGGTGAAGGAGACGTCGCGCAGCGCCCAGAACTCCCCGGGACGCGAGCGCCGGGACGCCCCCGCGAAGAGGTCCTTGAAGTTCCGCTGCCCGCGCCTGTTGCGGCGGAAGCGGACGCCGAGGCCCTGCACGTCGATCGCGGCGTCCATCACAGCTCCTTCAGGACGGGGCGCTCGAGACGCCGGAACGCCCAGACGCCGAGAGCGAGGATGAGCAGACACATCACGGCGCTGACGGTGAGCGTGAACGGGTTCCACTGATCGGGGAAGAACGGCATGCGGTACAGCATGAAGATCCCCGCGAGCGGATTGAAGGCGCCGAGGGTCTGGAAGATGCCGGGCAGGTCCGTGACGTTGTAGATGATCGGTGTCGCGTAGAACATCGCGCGCAGGATGAGGGCGGTGGTGCGCTCGAGGTCGGTGTAGAGCACGCACAGCGGAGCGACGAGCAGGCCGAGCCCGACGAGCAGCACGGTCTGCATGAGGATGGCCACCGGCACCCACAGCACGCCCCAGCCGATCTGCACGACCTGGTCGGCGTGGCTCTCGAACAAGAGGTTGACGACGATGAACAGCACCAGCACCGGCAGCGAGAACAGGAACTCCATGCCCTTGCTGAGCACGATGCGGTTCACCCAGATGGAACGAGGGATCGACGTCGAGCGGACGAGGCGGGCGTCCTTCTTGAACGCCCGGGTGAAGTCCGACACCGAGCTGTTGAACCACACCCACGGCAGCAGCGCACTGATGAGGAAGATGATGTACGGCTGCTCGCCGACGTCGCGGCTGAACACCTGCGTGAACACGAACCAGTAGATCGCACTCATCACCAGCGGGTCGAGAACCGACCACACGTAACCGAGGAAGCTGGTCGCATACCGGACCTTGAGGTCGCGCGCGGACAACAGCCAGAGCGAATGCAGATAGCGCCGGGGCGTCCCGGGCGCCCCGACAGCAGCGTGACTCACGATTCCGAGTCTAGGAGAGAGTGTTGTTCCAGAGCGACAGCGCCGACCCGATGGCCATATGCATGTCGAGGTACTGGTACGTGCCGAGGCGACCGCCGAAGTGGACGTCCTTCTCCCCCTTCGCGAGCTCGCGGTACGCCAGCAGGCCCTCGCGGTCGGCCGGGGTGTTCACCGGGTAGTACGGCTCGTCCGCGCGCTCGGCGAACCGGGAGAACTCCCGCATGATCACGGTCTTCTCGGACTCGTAGACGTCCTTGCGCTCCGGGTGGAAGTGCTTGAACTCGTGGATGCGCGTGTACGGCACGTCCATATCCGGGTAGTTCATGACGCTGGTGCCCTGGAAGTCGCGGACGTCCAGCACCTCCTGCTCGAAGTCGAGCGTGCGCCAGCTCAGCGCCCCCTCGGCGTAGTCGAAGTAGCGGTCGACGGGACCGGTGTAGACCACCGAGACCTGACCGACGGTCGCCTTCTTGTTCAGCGGCTGGGACTCGTCGAAGTAGTCGACGTCCAGCTTCACCTCGATGCGGGGGTGGTCGGCCATGCGCTCGAGCCACGCCGTGTACCCGTCCGTGGGCAGGCCCTCCCAGGTGTCGTTGAAGTACCGGTTGTCGTAGGTGTAACGCACCGGGAGCCGGCTGATGATGTCGCCGGAGAGCTTCTGCGGGTCCGTCTGCCACTGCTTCGCGGTGTAGTCGCGGAAGAACGCCTCGAACAGCGGGCGGCCGACGAGGGCGATGCCCTTCTCCTCGAAGTTCGTCGCGGACTTCGCATCGAACTCGCCCGCCTGCTCCTTGACGAGAGCGCGAGCCTGGTCCGGCGTGTACGCGGCCTGGAAGAACTGGTTGATCGTCCCCAGGTTCACCGGCATCGGGAAGACGACGCCCTTGTGGGTCGTGTAGACGCGGTGCACGTAGTTCGTGAACGACGTGAAGCGGTTCACGTACTCCCACACCGTCGCGTTCGACGTGTGGAACAGGTGCGCACCGTAGCGATGCACCTCGATCCCGGTCTCGGGCTCCGCCTCGCTGTAGGCGTTGCCGCCGATGTGCGAGCGGCGGTCGATGACGGTCACCGTGCGGCCCGCTTCCGCGGCGCGCTCGGCGATGGTGAGGCCGAAGAAACCCGACCCGACGACGAGAAGATCCATCAGGCTGCCGTCCCCACCACGAGCCGCGGCGTTCCGGACCACAGCGCGGCGTCCGTGGCCGCGCGACCGTCCACGAGCAGCTTCACTCCCGGCAGCTGGGCCGGGCTGAGCTCACGATAGTCGGCGTGGTCCGTCTGCAGGATGGCGAGGTCGACGGGTCCACCGAGGTCGTACGGCTCGAACCCGAGTCGCCGCAGTTCCTCGTCGGTGTACAGCGGGTCGTGCACGACGACCTCGGCTCCGCGGGCGCGCAGCGCCTCGACGGTCGGGAACACGCCGGAGAACGCCGTCTCCTTGACGCCGCCGCGATAGGCGGCCCCGAGCACGACCGCCCGCAGACCGCTCAGGTCGCCGAGGATGCCTTCCGCCTGCGCCACCAGGCGCTCCGGCATGGACGCGTTGAGCTGGCGCGCGACGCGTACGATGTCGGCGTCGGGGTCGGTGGACAGGTACAGGCGGGGGTAGACCGGGATGCAGTGTCCACCGACGGCGATGCCGGGGCGGTGGATGTGGCTGTACGGCTGCGAGTTGCAGGCCTCGATCACCTTGTAGACGTCGATGCCGTGCGCAGCGGCGAACAGGCCGAACTGGTTGGCCAGACCGATGTTCACGTCGCGGTACGTCGTCTCGGCGAGCTTCGCCATCTCGGAGGCCTCCGTCGTCCCGAGGTCCCACACGCCGTTGGGGCGAGGGAGATCGGGACGCTCGTCGAACTGCAGGACCGCCTCGTAGAACTCGCGAGCCCGGCGGTTCCCCTCCTCCGAGAGCGCGCCGATGAGCTTCGGGTACTTGCGCAGATCGGCGAAGACGCGCCCGGTGAGCACGCGCTCCGGCGAGTACGCGAGGAAGAAGTCCGTGCCCTCCGTCAGGCCCGAACCCTCTTCGAGCATGGGCTTCCAGCGGTTCCGGGTCGTCCCCACGGGCAGCGTCGTCTCGTACGACACCAGCGTGCCGGGCGTGAGGTGCTCGGCGAGCGAGCGCGTCGCCGAGTCCATGTACTGGAAGTCCGGCTCCCACGTCTCGTCGTTCACGAACACGGGTGCGACGAGCACGACGGCGTCGGCTCCCGGGATCGCCTCGGCGTAATCGGTCGTGGCGCGCAGACGGCCGGAGGGGACGAGCTCCTGCAGCTTCTCCGCCAGGTGGGCCTCACCGGGGAACGGCTCCTGCCCGGCGTTGATGATGTCGACCGCCTTCTGGTTGACATCGACGCCGATCACATCGTGACCGGAGGAGGCGAACTGGACGGCGAGGGGAAGCCCGATCTTTCCGAGGGCCACGACGGCGATACGCATGGGGTCCAGTCTATGGGGCGCAGCATGGGCGGACTCCCAGCGACGAGTCCCTCGTCAGATGTCGGCGCCGTGAGAACGCAGAGCCTCGATGACGCGCGTGGCCGCGTGGCCGTCGCCGTATGGCGCCGCCGTGGTCTCCTGCGGGCGAGGACGAGTCACGCCGGCTGCGATCTCCTCCGCCGTGTTCGCGAGCACGTTCCAGCCCAGCTCGACCGTCTCCACCCATTCCGTCTCGGTGCGAACCGTCGTGCAGGGCACCCCGAGAAGGAAAGCCTCCTTCTGGAGCCCCCCGGAATCAGTCACGACCCCGCCGCTCCACAACGCGGCGGCGATGAGATCCGGGTATGCGAGCGGCGGGTGTGCGATCAGGGACCCCTGCGTGAGGGCGACACCGTGCGCGGCCGCCTTGGCGACGACACGCGGATGTGCAAGGAGAATGACGGGTTTGTCGAGCCCGGCGAGCCCCGCGGCGACTTCCGCCAGACGTGCCGGGTCATCGGTGTTCTCCGCACGATGGATCGTCGCGACGTAGTATCCGCCTCGCGTCAGGCCGAGTTCGTCGCGCAAGGCCGAGCCTTGTCCCGCCACCTGGTCCCGCACTTCGAACAGGACGTCGGTCATGACATCGCCGACCAGCACGGTACGCGCGGCGAGGCCTTCGTCGTGCAGATGGCCGACGGCGACCTGCGTCGGGGCCAGCAGCAGGTCAGCGGCGTGGTCCGTCATCACACGGTTGTGCTCCTCGGGCATCCGGCGGTTGAAGCTCCGCAGACCGGCTTCGAGATGCGCGACCGGGATGTGCATCTTCACGGCGCTCAGGGCGGCCGCGACAGTGGAGTTCGTGTCCCCGTAGACCAGGACCCAATCCGGCCGGTGCTCGTCGAAGACGGCGTCGAGTGCGGCGAGCATCGCCCCCGTCTGCACGCCATGGGAACCGCTCCCCACTCCCAGGTGCACATCCGGTGCGCCTATCCCCAGGTCGTCGAAGAACACATCGGAGAGCATCGGATCGTAGTGCTGACCGGTGTGCACGATCACGTGCTCCACTCCGGCGGCGAGCGCCGCCTTGTGGATGGGAGCGAGCTTCACGAACTGCGGGCGGGCGCCGACGACGCTGACGATCTTCACGATCGCCGACTCTACCTGCCACTCTGACGGCTCCGCGCATCTACAATGGGGAGCCTATGGTCAGCGCTACCGTCACCCAGGCGCGGACGCCCCGACTGGACTCACTGACCAGCCTGCGGTGGTGGGCCGCGCTCGCCGTCTTCTTCTTCCATGTCCGCAACGTCGTCCCCCTCCCGGGGGTGATCGGCGACGTCGCGAGGTACGGCAACTTCGGCGTGGCGTTCTTCTTCATCCTTTCGGGATTCGTGCTCACCTGGTCTTGGCGTCCGACGGTCGGCATCGGGACCTTCTACTGGCGACGCTTCGCCCGCATCTATCCGCTGCACATCGTCACGCTTATCGTGGCGATCCCGGTGTTCTACAGCTTCTCTCCGGACCCGCAACAGACCTGGGTGAAGCCCTTCGACATTGCTGTCCTGGTCCTGTGCGTGCTGCTCCTTCAAGGCTGGTCCCGTGACTCGGCGGTGCTCTTCGCGGGGAACCCCGCTGCGTGGACGCTCACGGCCGAGATGTTCTTCTACGCGATGCACCCCTTCATCACGCGCGTCCTCAGACTCCTCTCGAGCCGCGCTGCGCTGTGGGCGGCGGTGGGCGTCCTCGCCCTCAGTGTGGGAGCCCGTGCGCTGATCATCCTCGATCCCGCCGGGTGGCTCGCCGGCTTGCCCTGGCCCATCCTGCGGCTCAACGAGTTCGTCATCGGGATGTGCCTTGCCTGGTCAATCCGTCTGGGGTGGCGGCCACGGATACCGGTTTTCCTGCCCATCACGCTTCTCGCCGCCTTCCTCATCGGGCTCCAGATCCTCCAGAGGGTGCCGCAGCTGACCCCTGTTCACGATGTGCTCGCCTCGTTCGTCAGCGAGATCATGACAGCTCTCTTCGCTCTGCTGATCTGCGCCTTCGCCGCCGCGGATCTCGCAGGGAGGACGCGGATCGCGCGTTCGCGCCCCCTGGTGCTCCTCGGCGAGTGGTCTTATGCGTTCTATCTGATCCACGCCACCCTGATCTACATCGTGCTGGGCTCTCTGGGTCCTCAGCACGGAGTCGCCGGCGTGATCTGGATCCTCGTCCTTCTCGGATCCTCGATCATCGCGGCATGGGCTCTGCACTCCTTCATCGAGCGCCCGGTCGAGAAGCGTCTTCGCGCGTGGCAGAACAAGAAGGTCGAGCAGCGCGCCATGCGCCGGAACGACCGACGGCCGACTGAGGAACCCGTGATCGAGGAGCGCCAGTGACCACGAAGACGCCGCACCTGCTGTACGTCGCATGGGGATACCCTCCCTCGCGTGGGAGCGGTGTCTATCGAGCATGGGCGACTGCGAACGCCTTCGCTCGAGCAGGGTGGAAGGTCACGGTACTGACCGTTCCGCGCGAAGTGTTCGAGATGTCCACAGGGGTCGATCTGACGCTCGAGGCCCAGGTCGACCCGGCCATCGAGATCATCCGTGTTCCGTTCACCTCCGGTGCCTTCGCGAACGACCTCGGCGGATGGTCGTGGCTGCGCGCGCATGCTCCCGAGATCTGGAACACCATTCAGTCCTGGCGCGGTCAGCGTTCCTTCCCGGAACGCAACTACGGCGGGTGGCGTCCGGTCCTGGAGGAGGCTGCTCGGCGGATCCATCACGAATCACCCGTCGACCTCACCATCGGCACAGCGAACCCGAACGTCGATTTCATCCCTGGTCACGTACTGAGCACGGAATTCGGCGTCCCCGCCGTCATGGACCACCGGGACGCGTGGGCTGTCGACATCTACTCCGGGCGGCGAGTGATCGAGCCTCGCAGCCGCGCCGGCCGATGGGAGCGCACGCTGATCGAGGACGCCGCGGAAGTCTGGTTCGTCAACAGTCCGATCCGCGACTGGTATGCCGAGCAGTATCCCGAGTTCTCCGAGCGGTTCCTGGTCGTGGAGAACGGCTATGACAACCCGCTGGCTTTCCCTCCTCGCGACGGCCGGGATGACGGGCTGGTCTTCGGCTACATCGGCACGATCTCCGGCGCGATCCCTCTGCAGGAACTCATCGACGGCTGGGCCCTCGCTCGGGAACGGAGCACGCTCGTGCGCGACGCGCGGATGGACCTTTACGGATACCTGGACCACTTCGGTGTCCCCGGCGCCAACATGGTGCAGGCGATGGAGCGTTTCGAGGAGAACCACATCAGGTACCTCGGGCCGGTGGGGCGAGCCGACATCGCCGCGACGTACGCGACGTTCGACGCCCTCGTCCTGACGTTCGGCGCGGGGCGCTTCATCACCGGGGGCAAGGTGTACGAGTACGCCTCGACCGGGCTGCCGATCGTCTCCGTGCACGACCCGGAGAACGAGACGTCCCGCACGCTCGCCGACTACCCCGGGTGGTACGGTTCCGCCGCGATGACGGCCGATGCGATCGCCGACGCGTTCGTCGCGACGGCCGAACACGCGGCGAGGCAGAGCGACGACGACCGGACGGCGGCACGCACGTATTCTCAGCGGTACTCCCGTGCCGCGCAGCTGACGCCTCGCATCGAGGCCTGGACGGAGCGTATCGCCGCCGGGAAGGTCGGACGATGAACATCCTGCTCCTCTCCCCCGGCGGCTCGTTCGCCTCGGCCCTGGAGTCGCTGCCGCTGGACCGGGATCGTGACCGTGTGACGCTCGTCACCGCTGTCGCGAGCGACGCCCAGGACGCTGCCACGCTCATCCGGCTCGGAGCGGCGGCGCTTCCTTCCCGCAGTCGGCTCGCCAGAACGCTGGAGGCATCGGTGGTGGGGCGCAACATCAAGCGACTGAGCCCCCTCGACGGGAGCCGACGTTTCGCGGCCGCCGCTCGTCGGAGCGCGGAGCTGCGACGAGCGGTCGCACAGGCGGACCTTATCGTCGCGCTGGAAAGGGACAGCGTGCTCGCGGCCTGGAAGGCCCTGCACGGGTGGGCGCCCGCCGGAACGCGAGGCGTCTTCGGCCTCGCCCCCGCCCGCGCTCTGCTCACCTCGCGACGCCGGGCAGTCTGACCACGCACGGAGGCGATAGTCGGGTCAGCCCCGCGGCGCTGCCAACCGGGAGAGGATCGCCCGCTCGACCGCGACATCTCGCTCTGAGGAGAGCGTGCGCGACGCCGCGTCCGCGGACCGCTTGAATGCCTCGATGTCGTCCGAAGTCACCTTTCGGATCGATGCGGCGACATCGCTTCCCGAATACCCGCCGGTGACCAGTCCCAGATGCTCGTTCTCGATGAGGCGATCCGTCTCGACCGACGGGCCGAACACCACACCCAGTCGGGCTTGCACGAAGTCGAAGAACTTGTTGGGAAGCATGTAGCGGTGGTTCGGCGTGAGGGGCGGGAGGATGAAGACACCCAAGTCGAAGGGGTTGAGGGTCTCCGGCAGCTTGTCAGGTGGCACGGGGGCATGCAGGGTCGTGCGAGGGCTGGCGGCGATGCGCGTCTGAAGATCCCTCCAGTAGGAATCCCCCTGCCGAGAAGGGATCAGGTACAGGTCCAGGGAATAGCCGTCCCCCAGTTCGTCTACAGCATCGATGATCGCCTCGATGTTCCTCCCCGGCACGGCGCCGCCGCTGTGGACGAGGCGCACGAGACCCTTGCGAACCGGTGAGGGCTGCAGATCGGGCCGATGGGCGATGGCATTGCGGACGATCTCCGGAGTGACTTCGAACGCGTCCGCATACATCCCGGCGATCGAGTCGTTGATCGTGGTGGCCGCGTCGACCCGCGGGAGATACTCCGCGCACACCCACCGCATGAATGGCGAGATCAGAAGCCGCCAGGAGAGGACATGGGTGCGTTCCTCCGGCGCCCACTCGTGGAGGTCGCACCAGATGCGCGGTGCACCCTGGACGCGGAACGCCAGGGGAAGCGCGCGCGCTTCGTTGGCGACGACGATGTCGAACTCGCGGTCATCCAGGAGTCGAAGCGCCTCCTTCAGCGCCGGTGCT
Organism: Microbacterium meiriae; assembly: GCF_032364335.1. NCBI lineage: Bacteria > Bacillati > Actinomycetota > Actinomycetes > Micrococcales > Microbacteriaceae > Microbacterium > Microbacterium meiriae. Next base: position 1,315,141 of record NZ_CP133984.1, on the reverse strand, counting down.
TCGACCTCCACCGAACGGTAGCGTCGCAGCGCGAGCTTCAGGACCCCGGACGGCGTCTGCGGGAGCGAAGGCAGCTGTCGGGGAATCTCGATGTGCGCGACGGCGCCCGCTGGTCGATCTCCGTAGCAGAGGGTCGTGACGTCACCGAACTCGGCCAGAACGTCGAGTTGCCGGAGGACGCGGGAATCGGCCACCACCTCGGAGAAAGATATGCACAGGATGCGAGGGCGGGGGGTCTCAGACGCCACGGTTCTCCTTTCGGTCCGCGGGATCGGTGATCCCGAGGAACGTCGCCAGCACAGCCGCGGATCTCCGGCCATCATGTACCTGCTCCACAAAGCGTCGCCCGTCCGCAGCGAGGCGACGCGCCGAGTGCGGGTCGGCGAGGATCCCGCGAATCGTGTCACCGACACGGTCGAACCGGGACTCGACGATGGGCAGGTCGACGCCGGTGTGGAGGCGGACCGCCGCACGGACATCCTCATGCACATGACCGATCACCACGCGCCCGGCGGCCATGGCCTCACAGGCCGCCACCCCGTAGTCTCCGAGACGGAATTGATCCAGGACGATGTCGGCGGAGCCGTAGACCTCCGGCATGTCCGCCGACGCTACGCCCTCGAGCTTCGTGTAGCGGATAAGTCCTTCGGCGGCCAGCTCCTCCAGTTGGCCGTCGACGGATTCGTCGCCCTTCATCGCGGAGTTGCTCGGTACGTAGGCGACGACCGGGACGTCGTGGCGCAGCGGTTCCGAGTCGGTCCTCCACCGCGAGGGCTCGACGACAACGGGTAGCCACTGCGACCTGGGGACGTCGAGCAGCCCCGGCGTCGAGACGAACGACGGATACGCAGAGTCGAGGATCATCTGCCGTCGACGCTCCGCATTGGCCTGGAGTGTGGCCGTCGCCGTACGGGGATATCGTCCTCGCGCCCCGAAGGGGGAATCGGTCTCCCAGGCGGCGTGCGCGCTCGGTACCCGGATGTCACTGCCATGCCACAGCATGCCGACCTGTACGCCCCGGGCGGCGATGTCATCCATGACGTCCAGCGGAGTCCGCCAGGGCCGGGGGCCGAAGAGGTGCCGTCCGGACTCCACGAGGACGTGCGTGAACCCGTCGACGATGGCACGCCTCTGGCGCGATTGCCATCCGTGCGCGAAGAGGTATCCCGAGTCGGGCACGGTTACGTCTGACGGGAAGCCGAATCTGTCCGTGCGCTCGTTCGACGTCATGTAGTTCACTGCGCCCACGCCCGGGAGATGGGACTCCACAGCGTCCGCCCACTGGTGCGCCTGGCCGGCCGAGTTCGTGGGTGCGATCAGCAGACGCACCTCCGCCTCGGGAGCATACGCGACCTGCATCCTTCCCTGATCCCAACCGAGAGTCCCGGGCATGATCCGGGCGAGCAGGGAATCGGGGATGAGTCCGGTGACGGCACGGACCGCTTCGACAGCGTTGTTGCGCAGGCTCATGGCGTCCTCTCTCAGGCGAGCCCCGCCAGCTTCGCCTGAGCGGCGAAGGCGGGGTTGGCGGCGACGACCTCGGCGAAAGTGCCCTGTGCCGCGACCGTCCCGTCCTGCATGAAGAGGATCTGATCCGATTCCATGATCGTGCTCAGACGGTGTGCCACCGCGATCACGGTGACATCGCCCCTGAGGTCGCGGATCGCTGCGGAGACGTCTGCCTCGGTCTTGGTGTCCAGCGCGCTGGTCGCTTCATCGAGGACGAGGACCAACGGATCGCAGTAGAGTGCACGCGCGATGCCCAGCCGCTGACGCTGTCCGCCCGAGAGCGTGAGACCCCGCTCCCCCACGCGCGCCTGGAGGCCGTCGGCACGCTGCTCGATCACGCTCCAGAGCTGTGCGCGACGAGCGGCATCCTCGACACGCACGAGGTCGACGTCATCACCCCAGGTGAGCGCGATGTTCTGCGCGATCGTGCCATCGAACAGGGTGACTTCCTGGGGGACATAACCCACGTGGGACCGCCATGCCTCTAGCACGTCCTCGAGAGGCTTGTCGTCGATGGTGATCGATCCCTCGGTGGGAGTCAGCAGCCCCAGGAGCAGGTCCACGAGGGTCGATTTGCCCGCGCCTGACGCACCCGCGATCCCGACGGTCGTCCCGATCGGGATGCGGACGCCGACATCGCGGACCGCTGCCACGTCGCTGCCCGGGAACGTGAACCCGACTCCGGAGAGCTGGAGGAGCCGTGGTGCTCCCGGCAAGGGTTCCTTGCCCAGCTGTTCGCGGTCTGCCAGGAACTTCTTCGACGCCTCCACGTCGGCGATGACGGCGTCCACGTAGGGGGTCGACGTGATCGTTCGGGTGATGACGGATTGGAAGCCCGTGAGGGAAGGCACGAGACGGAAGCCGGCGATTCCGAAGAGAGCCACAGCGGAGATCGCCTGATCGATTCCACCGACGAGGAAGGCCGCTCCACCGACGATCACGAACCCGCCGATGATGGCGGCGTCGAAGATGAACCGAGGGACAGCGGAGAGGAACCCCGCATTCGCGCGCGCCTGCGCCGTGCGTTGGCGATTCACGCGAATCACCTCGCTTACTTCGTCCGCCTTGCCCCGGAGCGTGATCTCCTTCAGTGACGCCACCATCCCGGATATCAAGGTGGCGACGCGAAGCGACGAGTTCCGTGCGACACGGGCAGCCTGGCGGGTCTTCCCGCTCAGGACCAGGTACTGCAGGACGGCGATCCCGCCGAGATACACGATGGTGACGAGGGCGGTCACAGGCTGGGCGACGACGATCACGGTGACCACGCCCACTGAAGTCACCAGGAGGCCGGGGAGCGTGGTGGCGGGCAGCAGGAATCCGGCGATCACGCTGGCGATGCCGGTGTCCGACATCTGCACGATCTGTGCGCTGTTGCGTGAGATGCGATCCGTCCACGACGAACGAATGTATGCCCCGAACAACTCCTGGCCTACCGCGAGCTCGTAGGAGGCGAATCGCCGCGTCGCAATCCATTGCAGCCACACATTCGCCGCCGACTTGGCCACCACGATCACTGCGAGGACGAGGATGAGCCAGAGGACCTGGTCGGCCTGAACCGTTCCGAGGACGGGGAGCACGATGTCCGTTCTCGTCACGCTGGCCGCGAGAGTGAGCGCGAGCAGCATGAGCGCGACGACATCGACCAGCGCGAGGACCGAGGTCACCACGGCGAAGATGCCGAGGAACTTTCTCGCCGAGGGCGGCAGGAACGGGAGGAGACGACGAAGCGTCCGGAAGAGTTGGATCATGGCTCAGATGACGACGGCATCACCGCTGCGCGCGGAGCTCAGAGCGGCCTCCACGACGGTCAGCGTCCGCAGTCCCTGCTCCATGGTGACGACGTCGGTCTGCTGCCCGAGCACGGCATCGCGGAAGGCCTCATGCTCGACGCGCAGCGGCTCGCGCTTGGCGAACGCGTAGCGCGTGACGTCTCCTTCCGAGACCCCGCGGAAGGAGGACACGGACTCCCATTCGAGGGGGATCGTGCCGTTGGCGTAGAAGGTGAGGTCACCGGTGGAGGTGTCCGCGACGAACGCGCCCTTCTCCCCTGTGACGACGGTGACGCGCTCCTTCATCGGGCTCAGCCAGTTGACGATGTTGTTCACGATCACGCCGTTGGCCGTGCGGCCCGTGATGGTGATCATGTCCTCGTGCTCGCGACCGCTCTTGAAGGCGGTCTGCGCGAACACGCGCTCATAGTCGCTCTGCACGACCCAGGCCGTGAGGTCGACGTCGTGGGAGGCCAGGTCCTTCGCCACCCCGACGTCCGCGATCCGCGACGGGAAGGGACCCTGCCGACGCGTGACCACCTGATACACGGCGCCGAGCTCGCCCCCCTCGATCCGGCGGCGCAGCTCCTGCACGGCCGGGTTGAAGCGCTCGATGTGCCCGACCGCTCCGACCAGGCCCGCCGCGGCGAAGGCGTCGACCATGCGCTGACCGGCGTCGACCGTGTGCGCGATCGGCTTCTCGACGAGGGTGTGGACGCCCGCGGCCGCGAGCTTGAGCGCCGCGTCCTCGTGGAACCTCGTGGGCACCGCGACGACGGCGATGTCGACGCCGGCGTCGATGAGCGCGTCGATGTCGGGGAGGATCTCCAGGTCCCCCGCCACCCCGTGCGGGTCGCCGCCGGGATCGGCGATCGCGACGAGCTCCACACCGTCCAGCTCGCGCAGCACGCGGGCATGGTGGCGGCCCATCATCCCGACGCCGAGGAGACCGGCGCGCAGGTCTGCCATCAGGCACCCGCCTTCGCGACGGCGTTCACGGCGGCGACGATGCGCTCGAGGTCGCCCTGGCTGAGCGACGGGTGCACGGGCAGCGAGGCGACCTCGCGCGCGGCGCGCTCCGTCTCCGGCAAGTCGAGACCGGGCGCGAAGTGCGTCAGAGACGGGAGGCGGTGGTTCGGGATCGGGTAGTACACGCCGGCGCCGACGTTGTACTCGTTCTTCAGGGCGGCGACGAAGCCGTCCCGATCCTCGGGGACGCGGATCGTGTACTGGTGGTACACGTGCACGGCGCCGTCGGCGACCGGCGGGACGACGACGCCCTGCAGGTTCGCGTCGAGGAAGGCGGCGTTCTGCTGACGGGTCTTCGTCCAGCCGTCCACCTTGGTCAGCTGCACACGACCGATCGCGGCGTGGATGTCGGTCATGCGGGCGTTGAAGCCCACGATCTCGTTCTCGTACTGCCGCTCCATGCCCTGATTGCGCAGCAGCTTGACCTGACGGGCGATCTCGTCGGTCGCCGTGGTCACCATGCCGCCCTCGCCGCTGGTCATGTTCTTCGTCGGATAGAGACTGAACATGGCGAACTCGCCGAACGAGCCGACGGGACGGCCGTCCAGCGACGCGCCGTGCGCCTGGGCCGCGTCCTCATACAGGGCGACGCCGCGCTCGGCGGCCAGGGCCTCGAGCTCGCGCATCCGGGCCGGGTGCCCGTAGAGGTGCACGGGAAGGATGCCCTTGGTCTTCGGCGTGATCGCGGCGGCGACGGCCTCGGGGTCCAGGGAGAACGTATCCGGCTCGATGTCGACGAAGACCGGGGTGCCCCCGGTGAGCGCCACCGAGTTGCCGGTCGCGGCGAAGGTGAAGGACGGCACGATGACCTCGTCGCCGGGGCCTACTCCGGCGGCGAGCAGACCGAGGTGCAGACCCGCGGTACCGGAGTTGACCGCCACGGACGGGCGACCGGGCACGAAGTGCGCGGAGAACTCCTGCTCGAAGGCGGCGACCTCGGGTCCCTGCGCGACCATGCCGCTGCGCAGGACGCGGTCGACGGCTTCGCGCTCTTCGTCGCCGATGAGGGGCTTGGCGGGGGGAATGAACTCGCTCACACGGTCTCCTTGGTCAGTGTTCCGTCGGTCTCGATGAAGCGTGCCCCGGTCGCGGGGCACACCCAGGTGTTCTCGTCGTCGCCACGGGTGAGCGGGACGCCCGCCTCGCCGACCCAGCCGATGCGCCGGGCGGGGACGCCGGCGACGAGGGCGTGCGCCGGGACGTCCTTGACGACCACGGCGCCGGCCGCGACCGTCGCCCAGGCGCCGATCGTCACCGGGGCGACACAGGTCGCGCGGGCGCCGATCGACGCGCCGCGCTCGATCGTGACCCCGACCGGCTCCCAGTCGTGGGCGCTCTTGAGGCTCCCGTCGGCGTTGATCGCGCGGGGGTAGGTGTCGTTGGTGAGCACGACGGCGGGCCCGATGAAGACGCCGTCGCCGAGTTTGGCGGGCTCGTAGACCAGGGCGTAGTTCTGCACCTTGCAGTTGTCGCCCATCTCCACACCGGTACCGATGTACGCGCCGCGTCCGACGATGCAGTTCTCGCCGAGGCGGGCCTGCTCGCGGACCTGGGCGAGGTGCCAGATGGAGGATCCGTCGCCGATGACGGCGTCGGCGGACACATCGGCGGAATCGACGATCCGCACGCGGGAGGTTTCAGTCACGGGGCTCCTTGCACGCTGCGCGATGAGGCAGCACTGACGAGATTCTACTTGGCGTTGCTCCGCGAACCTCGACGCGCGCCGCGAACGACGTCTGCGGCGCGGGCACCGACGGTGGCGAGCGAGGCGTTGTCGACCGCCCATGCGGCACGACCCGCCCTCGCGCCCTCGGTCTCGCCCGAGGCCCACTCATCGAGCAACCGCCGCATGGCCGCGGCCACCTCCTCCGGGTCGAATCCGACGGCTTCGCCGAGTCCGCCCGCACGCACGACCTCGCCGCCCGTCTCTGCGCCGGTGAAGAGCACCGGGGTCCCGACCGCTGCCGCCGCGTACGTCTTGGTCGGTCGGGCGAAGTCGTAGCCGATGCCGGGGACGATGCTCACCAGCGCGCCGACCGCCCCCCGGATCCAGGAAGCCGAGGTCGCGGGCCCGACCAGTCCCCCGAAGTGCACCCGGCCGGGCACGAGCTGCGCGGCGAGCTCCTTCAGCTCCTCCTCCACCGCTCCCTGACCGAAGAAGCGGAGCTCGATGTCCTCGTCGGGAAGCAGAGCGAGCGCACGGATGAAGACGTCAGGCTGCTGCCACTCCGACATCGTGCCGGTGTAGACGAAGTAGGGCCGCTCCGCCTCGTGCGGCACGACGTCCGGACGGAACACCGTGGTGTCGATCCCGTTGCCGACCGTCACGACGCGCTCCGGTCGCCCGCCGATCGCGGCGAGCCGCTCGGCGACCTCGTCCGAGACGGCCAGCGAGCGCGTCGCGCGGCGCAGGACGAAGCGCTCGACGAACCGCATGACCGCCACCACCGGACCGGGGGCGTCCATCGACGCGACCGCATCCGTCCACACGTCGCCGGGATAGTAGACCAGCGGGCGACGGGTGAGGAAGGCGGCGATCGCCGCCGCGAACCCGGTGGTCGGCGGCGCCTCGGCGACCACCACGTCGCTGCGGCGGACGAGCAGCCGGAAGAAGAGGGGGACGTCGAAGGACAGGTACGGGACGTACCCGCGGATGGCCCCGCTGCGGTCTCGCAGCACCGGCGCACGACGCACGACCACCCCGGGCGCGTCGGCGACGACGGTGTCGCGCGGGGGCTTCGTGCTCAGCACGGTGACATCGGAATCGGCGGCCAGGGCATGGGCGAGCGCCTCCATCCGGAAGCTGGCGGCGGTCACCTCCGGCGTGTACAGCCGTGTCGCGATGACGGCGCGTCGTCTCCTCGACATCCTGCCCCTGCTGCTCGGTGGACCGGCGCCCGAATCGACACCTGACACAATAGAACCATGTCCTCGAGCGTCCCCGCGCCTTCCCCCGCCGATCCCCGCGCCTGGGTCGTCATCCCCCTCTACAACGAAGCGACCGTCATCGGCGGCGTGATCGAGAGTCTCAAGCCTCACTTCGCCCACATCGTCTGCGTCGACGACGGCTCCAGCGACGGCTCGGCGGCGGAGGCTGCCGCGGCAGGGGCTCACCTCGTGCAGCACCCGGTCAATCTCGGCCAGGGGGCGGCTCTCCAGACGGGCATCGACTTCGCCCTGGCGCACCCCGAGTGCGACTACATCGTGACCTTCGACGCTGACGGCCAGCATCGCGTGGAGGACGCGCTCGGCATGCTCCAGCTCGCCAGGGACGAGGATGTCGCCATCGTGTTCGGCTCCCGGTTCCTCGACGACCGGACGAATCCCGGATGGATGAAGAAGGTCATCCTGAAGACCGCCGTGTGGGTCACGAACCTCACCACGAGTCTGAAGCTGACGGACGCGCACAACGGATTGCGCGTGATCCGCCGGGACGCGGCCCAAGGCATCGAGCTCAAGCAGGACCGCATGGCGCACGCCACCGAGATCGTGCTCGAGCTGGGGCGGACCCGTCTGCCCTGGAAGGAGTACCCCGTCGAACTCCTCTACACCGACTATTCGAAGGCGAAGGGCCAGAGCGTGCTGAACTCCGTGAACATCCTTGTCGACCTGGTGGTGCGCTGATCATGTGGATCCAGGTCCTTCTCATCGCCGCGATCGTCATCCTCGCGGTCTTCATGATGCGCCGCACCGGCGCCGACAGCCACCTGGCTATCCGGCGGCTCCTCATGGGGCTCTTCGTCGTCGTCGCCGTGTTGTCCGTGCTGTTCCCGCAGTGGCTCAGCTGGCTCGCTCAGCTCGTCGGGGTCGGCCGCGGTACCGACCTCGTCCTGTACGGACTCATCGTGATGTTCCTCGCCTTCGTGTACTCCCAGTACCGGCGGAACATCGCTCTGCAGCGTCAGCTCACCCTGCTCGCTCGTAAGATCTCGCTGCTCGAGGCGGAGGAGCACGAGAGGGACGCTAGTCGCAACCCGTGACCTCGTAGAGCGTTGCATCCCCCACTCGATCCACCTCGGTGAGGATCGACGCCTCATCCAGATCGTGCAGACCGTCGTACGTGGTGTAGTGGTTCTGGAAGAGCACGGTGTCGCCGAAGTCGAGCGCATGCGTCACGCCGAGGTTCTCAATCGCATCGCAGACGGCGGCGTCTCCCTCCACCAGAGTCCGCGCCAGCAGCGCCGCATCCGTGCCGTAGCGGCCGGTCACGTGCGGGAAGACGACGTCATGCCCTGTGTAGGCGAAAAGCAGTCCCGCTCCCGTGAGCGGGTCTCCGATGACCAGCGCGTCCTCCGGAAGCTCTGCCTCCAGGCGCTCGAACAGGGCTGCCTCGTCCGGAGAGAGTCCTTGGGACGCGCCGTCGAAGCGATAGCTGACGTCGCGCATGTAGCGCAGATCGTTGCGCAGGGCGAGCAGGTGAGTGGCCGCGAGGAGAGCGATGACGCCGATGAGGACGATGGCCGTGACGCGTCGTCCCGCACGCCAGAGGGCGTGGAGCCGGTCGACGACGAGCGACATCCCGAGGGCCGCCAACGGAAGTCCCCAGATCGCCAACAGCGCGGCTACCCGGGTGGTGTCGTCGTACCAGATCCCGACGAGGAAGCTGCGCAGGGGCAGCACGGGAAGCCACGCCGAGGCGAGGTAGAGCACGGCGCTGACGAGATAGGAGACGAGCACCCACCACAGGCGTTCTCTGGCGGCACGCCAGACCCCGAGAAGGACCAGGATGCCGAGGAGAAGCCCGGTGCTACGGCCCACGGGGCTGAGGAAGAGGACTTCCCCTGAGGCTTGCGCGATCGTCTGGGTCGGCAGCCACTCGTGAGTGGTGACGTTCGCCTTGCTCCAGAGAGCCACGAAGGCCACGGATCCCACGGCGACGCTCAGGCCGACGACCACGCGGGTCGCCGCTCCCCCGCGGCGAGCGGCCTCCCACGCGCGCCAGAGGACGAACGGAAGCAGAAGCACCAGAGCGCCGAGGAGGGCAGACGGATGCCCGAGCCCTGTTCCTGCCGCCACGGCAAGCGCCACCAGGAGGCGCAGGGTGCGTCCCGGCCAGGGAATCGCCGGCGCGAACGCGAGGAGCACCGCCGCGATCAGGATCGGGATCAGGGCCGTGCCGATCAGGTTCGGATAGAGGACTCCCCAGTTCAGGAATCCCAGAGGGAAGACGCTGAACGCGAAACCCACCAGCGGTGCCCAGATCGCTGCGGCGGGCCACGAGGGGAAGACGACTCGGGTGACGGTGGCCAGCGCGACCGGCCAGACGAGAGCGATGACCGCGATGGTCACGACGTTCGTCGCGGGGACCACACCACCGGCGACCGGCAGGACCAGACTCGTGAGGGCGTGCCACAGAGTCGGGTAGAACGACGTGCTGTGGCCGGGAAGCACCATCGTCATGTGCAGGGGCGACGCGTCGCCCGTCGCCGCCACGAACTCGACGGCATTCAGGTGGAACAGACCATCGTAGAGCTGCGAGGGGTCGTTCGGGCTTCCGATGCCGACGACGAGGATGACCACCCATCCGGCGAAGGCCGCTGCGATCGCGAGCCACACGGCGCCGCCCGTCCGGCCGGCCGGGACTGTCGCTGATCGGCGACCCAGGAGACGCAATGTCGCGGCCACCGCCCAGACCACGGCGCTGACGATCCCGACCGGAAGGAGACCCCACCGCATCCCGAGAACCGGAGCGACGAGCGACGACGCGGCCACGATGCCCAGCGACACGCCGATCGACATGCCGAGGCGGACGACGGCAGAGACGCCGCGGAGCAAGAGGCCGACGGGAAGGCCGGGGATCACGAGCAGAGCAAGTGCCGTGACCAGCACCGGCGTCTGTGCGAGCCAGGCGTTCACGCGTCCACCAGGGCGATGGCGCCTTCGATGTCTCCGTCGTAGACAACCTGGCCCTTGCTGATGACGACACCGCGGGTGCAGAGTTCCCGCACCATCTCCATGTCGTGGCTGACCACCACCAGCGTCTTCCCGGCGGCGATGAGCTCCTCGAACTTCAGGCGGCACTTCTCACGGAAGGGCGCGTCTCCGACGGACAGGATCTCGTCGACGAGCAACACATCCAGTTCCACATGGATCGCGACGGAGAAGGCCAGGCGCATGAACATGCCCGACGAGTAGTGCTTCACCTCCTGGTCGATGAACTGCTCGATCTCGCTGAAGGCGACGATCTCGTCGTATCTCGCCTCGATCTCGTGCTTCTTCATCCCGAGGATCGCGGCATTGAGGAACACGTTCTCCCGCCCCGAGAGCTCCGGGTGGAAGCCGGCGCCGACCTCGATGAGGCCCGCGACCCGCCCCCGGGTGAGGACCTCGCCCTCATCCGGCTCCATGACCCCGGAGATGAGCTTGAGAAGTGTCGACTTCCCCGAGCCGTTGAAACCGAGGATGGCCACCGACTGGCCCTCGTCGATCACGAGATCGACGCCCTTGAGGGCCTCGAATGCGCTCGTGAGTTTGCGACGCTTGATCCAGGACACCACCGTGTCCTTCAGCGAGAACGCGTGGTTGAGCGTGAACCGCTTCCGAGCTCCGTCGACGATGATGCTCGGGCGATGCGTGGTCTGCATTGTCATAGATCCTGGGCGAACCTTCCCTCGAGCCGACGGAAGACCGCCTGGCCGATCAGAAGCGTTGCGGCGGCGATGAGGAACGCGAAGAGCGTGTTCCACGCCAGGCCGGGGGGCAGCGATGCCATCGTCTCCCCCGTCGCCGTCACGACGCCTTCCGTCACGGGCCGCCAGAACGCGTAGTGGAACAGCTCCACCGCCTGGGTGATGGGGTTCAGAAGATAGATCTCGACGACCCACTGCGGCCACCCCAGCGTGTTCACCACCGCGTCCTGCACCTGCGTCCAGCTGTAGAGGACCGGGGATGCCCAGGTCGCGAGGAGGAGGAAGAGCTCGACGATGTTCTCGGCGTCGCGGTACCGGACGTTGAGCGCCCCGAAGAGCAGGCCGAGACCGAGGCTGAAGACCATCACGATCACCACGGCCGCGACCATCGCGAGGAGACCCAGGACCGAGATCTGAGTCAGCCATCCGAGGAACAGGCACACCACCAGCAGGAGAGCCATCTGCGGCAGGAAATGGACGAGCGCCACGATCGTCGCCGAGACGGCGAAGAGCTGTCTCGGCAGGAAGACCTTCCGCACCAGCGGGGCATTCCCCACGATCGATGTCGTCGCGTTCTTGAACGCCTCGGAGAACAGGTTGATGACGATGATGCCGGAGAACAGGTACACCGCGTAGTTGGGGATGCCACGGTCGAGACTGAGGAAGAGACCGAGAACGACCCAGAAGACGAGGAACTGCGCCCCTGGCCGGACATATGACCACGTCCATCCGAGGACGGAGTTGCGGTACCGCGTGGTCACGCCGGTACGGACGAGCAGGCGCAGAAGATACCGCCAGCGCACCACGTCGATCAGGCCCCGGCTCTTTCCAGGCGTGTCGAACTGGTTGCGCGGGACGGCGGCGAAGAGATCTCGGGTAACGGTCACAGGCCCACTCATTCAGGACGCGGCGACGGATACCGCCGCGGAACGAAGCAATTCTAGGTCAGGCACGCTGGAAGCCCCCTCCAGCCACGCGCACGCGGAGGCCGTCGGAGCTCACGTCGCCGCCCGATCCGAGAGCCAGCGCCGGTAGGTCTCCACAGCCCCCGGCGCCCAGATGTCCGGGTCCGCTTCCCCGACGCGGGCTTCGCCATCCGTCAGGCCTCGCAGGCGTTCCGTGACCTCCTCCACTCCGCGGATCCGCTCCCCGAAAGCGTCACCGATGACGGTCTCCGCGAACGCGCTGTCGCGAGGGATCACGAGGCAGCCGAAGGCACGCGCCTCGAAAAGCACGGTGCTCGCCTCGCCGACCACCACCGCGGTCGTCTTCAGGGACTCGTACACGTCCGGAGTCACATCGATCTCGATCCGGGGATTCGCCGCGATATTCGGGTAACGCTCTTCGATGTCGCTGCGCTCTCCGGGATGCGGGCGGAAAGCCACCGCCCACTCGCCGCCCACGGACGCGTGCAGTGTCGTCACGAAGGCGTCGGTCGCGGCCGGGTCGCTGCGCGATGACACCACGAGGACCCGCTTCGGCCGCCGTTCCGGGGCCGAAGCGGTCAACCGTTCGAGATGGGGCTTGCCCACCGCCGTCACCACTCCGGGGTGGCGGACCGAGCGGGACCAGTAGTCGCCGAAGGTCAGCAGCTCGTCCGGGACCGCGCGAGCCAGAGTGGGATGGGCGAAGACCCGACCGAAGTTGTAGGCGGCGTGGGACGGCCCGATCCAACCGTGCTGCGGTTCCACGACATACGCACCCGCGTCCTTCATCAGCCCGACCGACTCGCCGTTGTAGGTGTAGGAGCCGTTGTCGTAGAAGACGACGCGAGGACGCACCCGGTCCAGCATGCGCTCGAGCTCGGCGAGCTGGAACGGACGGAGCCGTGCATCACGCATGGCGCGTGCCCCGATGGCTGCGAAGGCGTCCGCAGGTTGCCTCAGTCGCTGCGCGAAGTCCGAGAGCAGGGTCATCGCACTGGTGACGGTGGAGGGCGGGACCGGATTGCCCCGCTCGCGCCACCGGGAGCGCGCCACGGAACCCTCCATGCTCAGGGTCGGCCGGAACGAGGGCGGTCCGAGCGGAGAGGGAAGCGGACGGAGCTGAACGACGACGGCTCCGGGAGTGGCTTCGGCGAAGTCATCCACGAGCCAGTTGCGCGCTCGATTCCCCTCCGCAGCGAGCGTGGCCCCAGACACGTAGAAGAGGACGTCATGCGGCCGTGCACGACGCACGGCGTCCCAACGGCTCGGCACGTACCCTCGGAGAACACGCCGGGCTTCGGCACCGCGTGTCCAGGTGGATGTGGAGGTCACGGCGACGCTGCCAGTGTCCTGCTCGGCGAGTGCCCAGGCGATCTGCACTCGCACCTGCGCCCAGAAGGGCACCGTCGATCCCGGCAACACCTCGAGCAGACTGTCCGGCATCCCGTCCTCGAGCTCGAGCAGCGCGCGCACCGCCGGGGATGTGCGCGCATCCATGTCGCGGGCGTCCTGGCTCACAGGTCGCCCCGCTGCCCCATGAGCCATTCCACGATCCGGAAGTCGAACTCGCTGTCGACGTCGATCGAACGCTCGGCCGGCATCTCGAAGAGGATCGTCGAGGGGAAGAAGACGACCTGATCGTCCAGGAGGGACGACCGGCGCCACACGTAGATGGAGCCGTTCATATCGAAACAGCGGGGCGCGTCCTGGCGACGCAGCACCGCGTCGTCCGGGGTCTTGCTCACGGCGACGGTGCCGTCCGGCTGTTCCTCGACGAGATTGAAGTACGGATTGCGGCGCGCTTCGGCACCGGTGATGAGCGACTCCGGCTCCGCCCTCTCGAACAGCGCGACCGCGTCGCGGATGTCGTCGATCGTCCGCAGGGGACTTGTGGCGTCGAGGTCGACGCAGACGTCGTATCGAACCCCCGTGCGCTCCTCTGTGGTGCGCACGGCGTGCGCGATCGCCGGGACCTTCCCCGCGGTGTCCGTCGCCATCTCCGCAGGGCGGCGGACCACGCCCGTCGCACCGAAGGCCGGCGCCTGGGAGAGGATCTCCTCCGAATCGCTGGAGACGACGATCTCGTCGAAGAGACCGGTCGCCACCGCCTGTGCGACCGAGTGCCCGAAGAGAGGTCGACCCGCGACGACACGCAGGTTCTTCCCCGGGACGCCCTTCGATCCTGCTCGCACTGTGATCGTGCAGATCCTCATCGGCCGTTCCGTTCCCACGCCTGCCTGGCGCGCTCGAGGTCTTCGGGACGTCCGACGTCGATCCACTCCTCGTGGATCTCGAACGCCCCGACCCGCTGGCCGCCGTCCATCAGGCGCGCCAACAGGGTGGGCATGTCGCAGTACTCGTCCTCTCCCAGCGCATCCAGGGCGTCCGGCTCCAGGACGTAGATCCCCGCACTCACCAGCTCGCTGTGATACGGCTTCTCCGCCAGTTCGACGACACTGTCGCCGTCGCGCCGGATCACGCCGTAGGGGATCTCGAAGCCGTACTCGCGTGCCCCGATAGTCGCGGCGGCACCGAGGGAACGATGGAAGGCGAGCATACGCCGAAGATCGACCTGCGTGAGCAGATCGGAGTTCATCACCACGAACGGGGTCTGCATGTGGCCCCGCAGCTGCGCCAGCGCTCCGGCGGTACCGAGCGGAGCGGGTTCGTGGAGGAAACTGATCTCAAGGCCGTGCGCCGTCCCGTCGCCGAGGTGCTCCTCGATGAGATGACCGAGGTGATTGACCGACACGTGGATGCGTCGGAACCCCTGGTCGCGCAGCCGCTCCAGGATGATGTCGATCATCGGTGTCTCGCCGAGCGGCACGAGGGGCTTGGGGATGTCCTTGGTGAGCGGATACAACCGCTGCCCCCGCCCGCCCGCCATCAGGACGGCGGGGATGTCGAGTGGCGTCCCGATCCGCTCGTGCTCGCCGATGATGTCGATCATGTGTCCCCGCGGGTCCACCACAGCGATCACACGGATGCCTCGTTGCGCCTTGAGGGCATCGATGTCGTCCTGCGTCGCGTCCGGGCCGACCGTCGCCGGCTTCCGGTTCATGACCGTCGCCACGGCGTCGTCCAGCCCGGAACCCGCGATGAGACCGCGGCGGACGTCCCCATCGCTCAACGCACCGATCAGTCGGCCCCCGTCGTCCTCCACGAAGACCACTTGCAACGCCCCTCGGTCGATCCGCTCCAGAGCCGTCCGGATACTGGCGTCGGGTGAGACGACGAGCATGTGTCGATCAACCGTCACGGGGCACCCTCCTGTCGGTGATGGGTCGTGCCGGGACACCGACGACCATCGTTCCTGCAGGGACGTCGCGGACCACCACCGCTCCCGCCCCCACCACACATCCCGACCCTACCGTGACGCCCTCGATGACCCGCGAGCCGAGCCCGATGTGGGCGGCGTCGCCGATCCGCACGCCGCCGGCGAGCACGGCTCCCGGCGCGATGTGGCTGCCATCCCCCACCACGGAGTCGTGCTCGACGACCGCTCCCGAGTTCACGAGCGCCCCGGCGCCGATGACCGCTCCGGTGTTGACGATGGCCCCGGCGAAGATCTGCGCGCCCGCCGCCACGGTGGCTCCGGCGTCCACCATGGCACGCGGGTGGATGACGTCGGCGACCATGAAGCCGAGCGACACCGCCAGCGCGTGCAGACGGGCACGCGCGACCACCGGACCGAGACCGTTGAGTACCGCCACGTCGTCCGGGTCGAAGGACGCCAGCAGACTGTCGTCGCCGAGGTAGGGCACGCCGAGCGGGTGCATCGGAGGGGACGGAGCGAGTGCTCCTCTCACGACGGCATCCGCGCCGCGCAGCGCGGCGAGGACGGACCGGGCGTGCCCGCCAGCCCCGAGCAGCAGGAGATCACGCATCGATGAGATCACCACGCGTGTAGGACCGCGTCGCCGTCGTCCCGACGACCTCCCAGAAATCGAAGGAGGTTCGACCGGATGCCGGACGGAAGCAGGCGATGTCGTCTTCGCCGATCACCTCGCCGGCCGCGAGGTCCCGCACCGCCACGAGGCTGCGTCGGACGACCGCCCGGTTGCCCTCCTCCACCGGCTGGCACCGCTTCTCGGCGGATCCGAGCATGACGGGCACACGGCGCACATCCGCGACGTAGTCGCGAAGACCGGCGGGATCCAGGGAGGCCGCGTGGTCGGGTCCCTCGGCGGTGACGTCGAAGGTGAAGTGCTTCTCGAGCACGGTCGCGCCCATGCCGACGGCGAGCACCGAGGCGAGAGACCCCAGCGAGTGATCCGAGTAGCCCACTCGATGTCCGAATTCCGCGGCGATCGTCTGCATCGCCCGCAGGTTGAGGTGAGAGTCGGCCGCGGGATACTCGGTCGTGCAGTGCAAGATCGTGACGTGTGCCGCGAAGTCCCGGACCTCGTTCCGACGCCGCCAGGCGTCCTCGAGGACATCGGGCGTCAGCCGTGCGGCCCGATCCAGCATGCCATCGTGCTGCTGGAGCCCGGCGGCGAGGAAGCGCAGCGCGCGCATGATCTCCTCGAGGTCGGCCATTCCCGTGGAGAGGATGACCGGCAAGCCGGTGCGCCCGGCCGCCACGAGCAGCGGAGCGAAGGTGAGGTCGCCGGAGGCGATCTTGACGAGTGGGATCCGCAGCTCGTCCACGAGGAAATCCAGTCCCCGCAGGTCGAAGGCGGTGGAGAGGAACTGAATGCCGCGCTCCTCGCAGCGATTCCGCAGACGTCGGAATTCGTCGTGCGTCAGCTCGAGCCTCCGCAGCAGATCATGTTGCGATCGATGGTCCTCGTCGGAGGTGCGCTGATAGTCGGCCAGCTCGGCCGACTCGAGCGCGAGGTCGTCGGCGGAGAACGTCTGGAACTTCACCGCATCGGCGCCGGCCGACGCAGCGAGGTCGACGAGCTCCTCTGCCGTCTCGATCGAACCATTGTGGTTCACCCCGGCCTCGGCGATCACGAACACGGGTGCGGTCATGAGATGGACTCCTTCGAGAGGTCGTGGAAGGTCTTTCGCGGCGGACGCGGGAGTGCGCTCTGACGCAGCACCGTCGCCGCACGCTGTGCGAAACCGGGACGGCCGAAGATCGCCGCTTCCGGAGCTCCGGAGCGGCCCTCCAGGGCGGCGTGGAGCGCCGCAGCGATGGCCTCCCTCCGCGGCTCCGGCGTGGCGATGCTCGGGGACAACGGGCGTCCCTTCTGCCGATCGCCGACCAAGACCGAGGGGATCCCGAGGACCGGGGCCTCGAGCACCGTGCTGGAGGAGTTCCCTGCGACCACCGCGGCAGCCGCCATGGCGCTGAGGTAACCACGCTGACCGAACGATTCGACGAAGTCCACGCGGTCGCCGTTCTCGGCGACGAACGTGTCGATACGTGCACGCACGTCGGCCGTTCCGATGTCGGAGTTCGAGCCCGTGATCACGACGTGCAGTCCGTCCACGGCGAGGAGCCCGGCGAGCAGCTCCTCGACGAGCTGTTCCGGCGGCGCGACGTCCATCACCGCCGGATGGAAGGTGACCAGAGCGGTCGGCTGCGGAAGACGGATGCCGAACTCGCTCTCGACCTCCGGCCGTGGCTGCACATCCATGTCGGCCAGGGTGTCGACGATCGGCGCTCCGAGGAAGTGCACCCGCTCCGGTTCCTCCCCGAGCTGGATGACGCGGCGACGGTGATCCTCCGTCGAGGTGAAGTGCAGGTAGGACATCTTCGTGATGGAGTGCCGGAGCGCCTCGTCCATCGCTCCCTCGGTCACCTCACCGCCGTGGATGTGGGCGATCGGGATCGACAGGATCGTCGCAGCGGTGGCGGCGGCGAACGCCTCCAGCCGGTCGCCGAGAACGACGAGCACATCCGGCGCGAGCGCGCTGAGCGCCTCGGCGAACCGCGGGAGTCCTGCACCGACGTCGGAGGCGACCGCCATGCGGCTGTCGTCTCCCGACCAGAGCGGCACGGAAGCCGCGATCTGGAATCCGTCCTTCTCGATCTCACGCTCGGTTCGCCCGAATTCGTCCCGGAGGTGCGTCCCCGTCACGAGGAGCTGCAGCTCCAGTTCGGGGTCCCGGACGACCTGCCGCAGCAGGCCGCGCAACAACCCATAGTCGGCGCGGGTACCGGTGAGGACGGCGACCTTCCTCATGCGTCGGCCAGGGCCGGGGAGCTGGGGATGCAGACGACGCTCGTGTGCAGAGCCTCCGCCACCGGGAAGCCGCCGTGCGGAAGATCCCGGTACGGGGCCTGGCTCGGAAGCAGGTTCCAGAAGGGACGACACTGCAACCCGGCCGCGTTCGTCGCTTCCAACACCTCGTCGCGGGTTCCGGCCCCGTGACCGAGTCGGATCGCGCAGAGCCAGTAGTTGCTGCTCGTGCCCGGCGGCTCCTCCAGGAAGGTGACGCCATCGAGCGCGGCGAACACCGCACTGTACTGCGCTGCGAGCCGACGTTTGGCGTCGACGAAGGCCGGGAGGCGTTCCAGCTGAGCGACGCCGAGAGCGGCGTTGAGGTTCGGCATCCGGTAGTTGAAGGCGACCTCGTCGTGCTCGAACTCCCACCGGTGCGGCCGCTTCGCGGTCGTGGTGAGGTGCTTCGCACGTCGCGCGAGCTCGTCGTCGTCGGTGAGGATCATCCCGCCGCCGCCCGTGGTGAGGATCTTGTTGCCGTTGAAGCTGAGGATTCCCACTCTGCCGAATGTGCCGGTGTGCTTCTCTCCGACTCGGCTCCCGAGCGATTCCGCCGCGTCCTCCACGACCGGCACGCCGTACTCGTCCGCGAGTGCGACGAGCTCGCCGATGCGCATCGGATGTCCGAGGGTGTGCATCGGCACGATCGCGCCGATGCGGTTGCCGGTGACGGGATTGATCAGCCCCTCCGAACCGGTCCGCGCACTCCGGAGCACGGACGCCACCGCCTCGACCGAGAGGCCGAGAGTGTCCTCGTCGCTGTCGAGGAAGTACGGCTGGCCGCCGGCGTGCATGACGGCGTTGGCCGTGGCGATGAACGACAGCGCCGGGACGAGGACGTCGTCTCCGCGACGGACGCCCGCGAGCTGCAGCGCGACCTGCAGCGCCGAGGTCCCGTTGGACACCGCGATGCCGTGCCCCGCCCCTGTGTACTCGGCGACGGCGTCTTCGAACTCCCCCACGAACCGTCCCACGCTGGACACGTAGGTCGAGTCGAGGCACTCCATCACACGCCGCTTCTCGAGGTCGCTGATGTCGGGGATGTGCAGACCGACGAACTCGTCGTCGCCGACGACCCGTCGCAGCCCGTGGACGATCTCCGCGGCGATGTTCATACGATGTAGGCGTCGGTGCGGTATCGAGCCAGGTTCGCCGGGTCGGTGAACCACTCCGCCGTGACGCGCAGGCCCTCGCGGAACCCGTCCCTGCCCTCGTAGCGCGGAGCCCAGCCGAGGAGCGCCCTCGCCTTCGAGTTGTCCGAGAACAACCGCTCCACCTCGGAGTTCGCCGGGCGCAGGCGTGCCGGGTCCTCCGTGGCCACGGCGTCCACGCCCATGACCTCGGCGATGAGATCGAAGGTCTCACCGATGGACACCTCGAAACCGACACCGAGGTTGAGGACCTCGCCGACGGCCGCAGTGCTGGTGAGCGCCGTGGTGAAGCCCGACACGGTGTCGGGCACGAACGTGAAGTCCCTCGTCGGGGTCAGCGCGCCGAGCTGCACCTCCCGCTTGCCCGCGGCGAGCTGGCTGATGATCGCGGGGATCACCGCACGCGCGGACTGCCGAGGTCCGAAAGTGTTGAACGGACGGATCGTCACCGTCGGCAGACCGAAGGACGCATGGTACGCATTGACCATCTGGTCCGCCGCGATCTTGGATGCCGAGTACGGAGACTGTCCCTGGAGCGGGTGCCCCTCATCCATCGGTACGTACCGAGCGGTGCCGTAGACCTCGCTCGTCGACGTGTGGATGAACCGGCTCACGTCGGCGGCGCGCGCGGCGTTGAGCAGGTTGAGCGTGCCCTGGATGTTCGTCTGGACGTACAGATCCGGCGCTGCGTACGAATACGGGATGGCGATGAGCGCGGCGAGGTGCAGGACGGCATCACGATCCCGCACCGCCGACATCATCAGTGCCGGATCGCGGATATCACCGGGAAGGAACTCGATCTCCGCGGCCACCTCGGGGGTGAGCCCGTCGAGCCATCCGCGCGAGTCGAACGAGTTGTACAGGACGAGTGCCCGCACCTCATGTCCGTCCCTGACGAGCTGCTCCGCCAGGTGCGATCCGATGAATCCGTCAGCTCCTGTGAGCAGTACCTTCATATCACCAGTCTATCGGACCGCCTCCTCCTCACCTGGTGAACGAAAGCGTGCCGTTGGCGAAGGTCTGCGTACAGGTGGTCGCCGTGCAGGTCTCCGGGCCGGTCGGCCATCCGAGGTCTCCGCGGATCCATCCTCGAGCGCTGTAGAGCTTCATCATCGCCGCGGAGGTCGCGAACGTGCCGCGATCCGAGGAATGGATCCATCCGCCCGTGAAGGCCTGCCCGAAGCCGTTGCCGTTGGGGTCCGAGATGACCTGCAGGTGAGACGAGGCGTAGCCGAGCGAACTCTTCGCACCGCCCATGGACGTATAGAGATTCTGGATCGCCGCGTTCCTGTTCGTGAGGAACACGTCGTCCTTCGTTCCCGTGAGGCGGATGGTGCCACCGCCGAAAGCCTGCTGGCAGACGTCCCCCGCGCACGTCTCCGCGCCTGCCGGCCACCCGAGCGCGCCGCGGAGCCAGCCGGCGTCGCTGTAGGCATCCATCACCGCCGTGGACGACGTGTACGTGCCCGCCGCGGACGAGTGGATCCAGCCGCCTGTGAACTTCTGGGCGAAGCCGTTGCCGTTCTTGTCGGTCACGGTCTGGAGCGCAGCGAGCGGATGGCCCATCGGTCCGTCGGCACCACCGGCGGCCTGATACGCCTTCTGGATCGCCGCGTTCTGATTGGTCAGGATCGCGACCGCAGGCGAGCCCGACTCGTAGCGGATCGAGCCGCCCATGAACGGCTGCCCGCACGAGCCGTTCACGCACGTCTCGGGACCGGTCGGCCAGCCCAACGGACCCCGGAGCCAGCCGGCGGCGCTGTATGCCTTCATCACCGTCGCAGAGGACGAGAAGGACCCGTGCGAAGACGAGTGGATCCAGCCGCCGGCGAACTTCTGGGAGAGCCCGTTGCCGTTCTTGTCGGTCACGGCCGTCTCCGCGCCGGTCGGCCATCCGAGTGATCCGCGGAGCCAACCCGCCGCACTGTACGCCGACATGATCGCCGACGAGGAGGCGAACGATCCGGCTGCCGAGGAGTGCACCCAGCCGCCGGCGAACTGCTGGGTGAGCCCGTTGCCGTTCGGGTCCGTGACGGTCTTCTCCTCCGCGACGGGCCACCCGAGCGGCCCGCGCAGCCACCCTGCCGCGCTGTAGCCCGCCATGACGGTCGACGAAGACGAGAACGTCCCCTTCGCCGACGAGTGGATCCATCCCTTGGCGAACTTCTGCGCGTCGCCGTTGCCCTGTGGATCCGTGACGTGCTGCACGAGGGCGGCCGGAGCACCGATCCACCCCGTCGCGCCGCCGATGGCGTCGTGCAGGGTCCGAATCGCCGCGGTGACCTTGGCTCCGTCCGAACCGGCGCTCGGCGCCGTCAGGGCGCCCTTGGCGAAGGTCTGCGAGCACCCGAGATCAGTGCACTTCTCCGCGCCGGTGGGCCATCCGAGGTTGCCGCGGACCCATCCTGCCGCCGAGTACAGCGACATGATCGCCGCTGAGCTGGCGAACGTCCCTCGAGCGCTGGAGTGTATCCACCCCCCTGCGAACTGCTGAGCGAACCCGTTGCCGTTCTTATCGGTCACCGTCTGGACGGACTTCAGCGGGTAGCCGAGGGGACCGTTCACGCCGCCCGTCGCGTCGTACACCGCCTTGATCGCGGAGTTGGTGACGCTCGCCGCGGGGCCGGCCGCCCCGCCCTTCGTGTACTGGAGTGCGCCGCGCTGGAACGGCTGCGTGCAGACGTCTCCCGCACACTTCTCCGGCCCGGTGGGCCAGCCGAACGCGCCACGGACCCAGCCCGCCTTGCTGTAGGCGGTCATGATCGTCGTCGACGAGGCGAACGTGCCCGCGGCGGAGGAATGGACCCACCCACCGTCGAAGCGCTGCGCCGTGCCGTTGCCGTTCGGGTCGACCACGGTCTGAGTGGCCGCCGCGGCGTAGCCGAGGGCGCCCGTCGATCCGCCCTGTGCCGTGTAGACGGCCCGGATGTTGGCGTCTTCGACAGGCGGAACGACGTAGGCGGCCTTCCCGGTGTCGTACCGGATCACGCCGCCGGCGAAGGTCTGCAGGCACCGGCCGGATGCGCAGCTCTCAGCGCTCGTCGGCCACCCGAGAGTTCCGCGCAACCACCCAGCCCCGCTGTAGGCCGTCATGACCGTGGACGACGACGCGAACGTCCCCTTGTCTGAGGAATGGATCCATCCCTTGTTGAACTGCTGGGAGATGCCGTTGCCGTTCCGATCCGTGACCGCCTTGGGGGTCACGGCCGGATAGCCCAGCTTGCCGCCGAGACCGCCCTGGGCGGCATATGCGGTGTAGACGTCGCCGTAGACCGTCAATGCTCCGAGCGCGCGGGTCCAGGTGATGAGCCCCTTGGCATAGTTCCAGGTGCATCGGGTCGTCGAGGCCGTGCAGGAGGGCTTCGAGCCCGCCGTTCCCAAGACACCGCCGGCGCCGCCGAGCTTGGTGTAGAGCTGGTTGATGGCGAACAGGGGGTCCACGGCCTGCGTGGATCCGAACCAGTCCGTGAAGTAGTTGTAGAAGTTTCGGTTGCCGTAGGAGGAGCAGCTGTTGCCGCTGCCGTAGCCCGCCTTGAGCGCCGCCGAATTCGGCTGGTAGGGCGTGTAGTAGTAGAGCGCCGACGTCGCCTTGTTCGCGATCCGGACGGGCGCCGAACCGCACGAGGAGTTCGGGTGCCAGAGGATGTTCCAGGTCCGCCCCGGCGCGTACCACTGGAACCACTTGCCTTCCATGTAGATCTGCATCTGGCGCGCCGCCCCGTAGATCTGATGGAAGAACCCGATGTAGTTCGGATCGCACGGTGCGGTGTCCGGGCAGCCCTGTCCGAGCGCGATCCGGTAGCGCCAGGCGCTGGGCCAGGTGTGAGTCACCAGACCCTGCTCCTTCTGAAGCATGACGATGAGCACCTGGGGGTTGATGTCGCAGGCCTGGGCCACGCGGTAGATGATGCGCGCCGCCGACTCGTTCGCCGCCCCCGAGTACCCGCTGCAGTACTGGTCGCCGGGACGGGTGACGGTGTCCATCCGGAAGTCTTTGAGGCACACGATCGCCTCGTTGTTCTCATCACGCCCGCCGAGACACCGCGAGACCTTGCTGTTGAAGAAAGCCTGGATCTGCGCCTCGGTCATGGTGCCCGAGTTCGTGAAGGTGGCGTCGCTGATGATATTGCCCGGGGTGAACCCGACAAGGGAGGTCTTGGCCAGCCCGGTCGGCGCAGGATCGGCGGCGGCGCGCGCGACGGTCGGGGCGACGGAGGTCGCGGCGGAGGCGGCGGTGGCGGGGACCACCGTGCCGATCACCAGGGCGGAGGCAGCGAGGAAACAGGTGAGAAGGCGGGTGACCTTCGTGGTGTTTCGAGAGCGTGGGGCACGTCGAGACATGTGACCAGTGTGACGGAAGTTGCGGGATGATGCCACTGTTGCCACGGAATCGCGATCAGCTCTCGGCGTGTCGCGCGGATGCGAAGCTGGCGTTCAGGTGCTCAGAGGTCAGCGTGCAGACTCCACACGCGCTCCGCCGCACTCGCCCACGAGAAGGCCCGCGACCGGTCGGAGGCGAGCACGCGCAGGCGCTCCCTTCCGGCGCCCGCCGCGTCCTCGACCGCCTCCGGCAGCTCCTCCTCGGCGACCACCGCTCCCCCGTCGGCGATGACGTCGTGATGACACCCGGACTCCACGGCGACCACGGGGACGCCGAGCGACATCGCCTCCACAGCGCGCCACGGCCACCCGGAGACGGCATCGGTCGACACGAAGACGCGGGCCCCGGCGACGACGGCGGCGCGATCCGGGACCTCGAGCGTCCCCCGGATGTGCGCGCGCCGCTCGGGCAGCCCGGCGGCGGCGGCGATCTCGGCGATTCGCGGTTCCGCCCCCTCGGCCGCCCCGATCACCACGGCGTCGAGGTTCGCCGCGACGGCGCCGCGGAAGCCGGCGGCCAGCGCGTCCTCCGGCCCGGAGAGGACGAGGTAGTCCGCGGGGACACCGAGGTCGTCCCGACGCGAGGCGACGTCCGCGGGACGCAGGAGGTCCTGAGGTGGCGCGCCGGCGATGACGCGGATGCGGTCACCGAGCTTCGCGAGACCGGACAGGCGCTCCGCCATGGAGTGGGACGGAACGACCACGGCATCTGCGTGTTTCACGGCACGTCGGAGCATGCCTCGTTGCCAGGCGACGGCACCGCGCGACAGCTGAGACGGCGCCTCCCAGGCCCGCAGGTCCCACAGCGTGACGGTGGTCTGATCGTTGTCGTGCACCCGGTCGTGGCGGACCAGTGGGGCGAGCAGCGTCGGCGCGTGGATGAGGCCGCCGCCGACGCCAGGGGCGATGCCGAGTTGCCAGGACGCGGCGAGCTCGCGCCGTCCGACCGCGAGCGTGCGCACTTCTCCGATCCCGCGGAGCGGCACCTCTGCCCCCGAGGGGACGATCGCATCGACCGTGCAGTTCGGCGGCGCCGTCTGGACGAGCCCGGCGGCGAGATCTCGCGATGCCGTCGCCTGATCGGGGTCCACGACGTGCACGAGCTGATCCAGAACAACACGCAGTCGAGCACCCATGCGATCAGGCTAGCCGCGGGATGCCGACGACCCCGGGAGCGCATCACCTGTCCGCACCGCTACTCAGCGTTCCCACAGCATCGGGAGCGCGCCCGGCAGCTTCGCCGTGCTTGAATGCCAGGGTGAGCGATGGTCGCCTTCCCGTCCGCCGCCGATGGGTCGGGTGGACCGTCGGCCTCGTCCTCGTGCTCCTCGTCCTCGCACTGGGCTGGGTCACGGTGCGCGGCATCGGCGCGGTCGACAACCTGCAGCAGATCGCGAAGGCGACCAGTCAGCTCAAGCAGTCCATCGCCGACGGAGATCTCGACGGGGCAGCCCCGATCGCCGACCGCATCTCCCGCAACGCGGAGTCGGCCCGGTCGCTGACCGGGGACCCGGTCTGGCAGGCTTTCGGGGTGCTGCCCTGGATCGGGCCCAACTTCCGCGCGGTGAGCGATGTCGCCGAGATCGCCGACGACGTCTCCACGGACGCGCTCGGTCCGCTGCTCGACGTCGCCGCCGACGTCGACATCACGAGCCTCGGCTTCTCGGGCGGGGCGATCGACCTCGCCCCCTTCGCGACCGTCGAGAAGCCACTCGGCACCGCGAGCTCGGCCTTGGCTGCCGCGGAGGAGCGGGCGCGGCGCATCGATGCCGACGCCACCCTCCCCCCTCTTGCCGACGCCGTCCGGGAGATGCGCGGGGCCGTCACCCAGGCCGCGACGGCGGTCGGGGCGCTGCACGGCGCCTCGGTTCTGCTGCCGACCATGCTCGGCGGTGAGGGCCCGCGCACCTACGTGCTCGCGATGCAGAACAACGCCGAGCTGCGGTCGTCGGGCGGCATCATCGGATCGATCGCGCTCCTGCGCGCGGAGAACGGCAAGGTCACGCTGCAGCGGCAGGCGTCGACGCGCGACTTCCCCCCGCTGGACACGGCGCTGCCGCTCAGCGACACCACCGTCGCGCTCTTCGAGGACCGCCCCGGCCGCTATCTGCAGAACATCACCAGCATCCCCGATTTCCGGGAGGCCGGGCAGACCATCGCCGCCCGGTGGGAAGGGCGGTACGGGGGAAAGGTCGACGGGGTGATCGCGGTGGACGCCGTGGTGGCCGCGCACCTCATGCGGGCCACCGGAGACCTGTCCTTCGGGCCGTTCACGGCGACCGCGGAGACCGTGACCGACCTGCTCCTCTCCGAGATCTACGCAGCGATCCCCGATCCCGCGGCTCAGGACGCGATCTTCGCGCAGGCCGCCGGCGGACTGTTCTCGGCTGCTCTGTCCCATGCCGAGCCGCAGGCGCTCGTCCGCGCGCTCGCCGACGCCGCCGGCGAAGGCCGCATCCGGATCTGGAGCGCGCATGAGGCGGAGGAGTCGCTCCTCGCCGCCAGCGCGCTCGGCGGCGCCATGCCGCAGGATGACGAGGACGCCGCGGTGGTCGGCGTCCTGATGAACGACGGCACCGGCGGGAAGATGGACTATTACACCCGCGCGTCCATCGCGACGGCGGTGGGCACCTGCGCAGGGGTGCCGACGACCCAGGTGCGCGTCACGTGGTCGAACACGGCCCCCGCCGACGCCGCCACCTCCCTGCCCCCGTACGTCACCGGCGACGGCGTGTACGGCGTGCCGGCCGGCAGCGTGCGCACTCTGATCGCCGTCTACGGTCCGGAAGGCGCCCTGCCGTCGCACATCGACCGGGACGGCTCGGAAGAGGGCGTGCAGACGACGACCATCGGCGATCGCTCCGTCGTGCAGCACGAGGTGCTCCTCGCCCCCGGCGCCTCCACGACGATCACCGTGGAGTTCCAGGGCGACGGCGCCGGAGCACGCCTCACCGAGGTGGAGCACACCCCGCTGATCGTGGGTCCGAAGCTGACCCGCGACACCCTGCAGTGCGGCTCGTGACAATCGCCGACGGATGAGGTACTGTCATCTCACTGGGGAATAACCGGGGTCCGTGAACCTGCCGTGGGGGCAGAGGATCTCGCGCAGTCGGACGCAGGGGTGTGTCCGGAGGCGATTCCGCGTGAAATTCTGGGGAGAAATCATGCTGAAGAAACTGGCTGCCATCAGCCTTACCGCTGGCGCGCTCATCTTGGCCGCGCCGACCGTCGCCTCTGCGGCACCGAGCGACTCCTACCCCTCGCCTCCGGGCGCGAAGGTGGGCGACGCGATCATCGACACCTGTGAGGTCTCGACCGTCGCCTTCGGCGCCGGGTACTTCGAGCCCTCGGAGACCGTCGGAGTGTCCGTCTCGGGGCAGAACGCCGGCGCCGCCGCCATCTCGGGCAACACCGCCGCATCCGACGGCAGCCTGAGGGTCACGTTCCGCCCGCCCTCCGACGGGCAGGGGGCCTACGCCCTCGACTTCGCCGGTTCTCGGGCATACACCGCCACGGTGACGGTCTCGCACGGGAACGCCGCTGCCGCCAGCTGCGACCACGACCCCGGCACCGTTGCTCCCGCCGGGACCGAGCTGCCGCTCACGGGCGGCACGGAGCTCGCCCTCACCGGCGGATCGGTGTCGCCGTGGATCGTCGGCGGCGCCACAGTCGCTCTGGTCGCCGGTGGTGGCCTCGTCGCCGTCGGAGCCGCGCGCCGCAAGCGCGCCTGAGTCGCGCGCCGCACGCGCGCCTGAGCCAGGTCGCCGCCTTGTGCGGTGGCCGGCTGGACGACGGTGATCCCTCCCCCTCCGATCACCGTCGTCTGGCGAATCCGGTCATGCACCGGACGGCCCACGGGCGATGTTCCCGGGAACATCGCCCGTGGGCTGCGTCGTCCCCCGCGGACTCACGGGGCGGGGGTAGGGGTCTCCGTCGGCGGATGCAGTTTCTGCTGCATGAGCTCGTGGATGAAGTCGTAGTTCGGGTCGAACTCGTCGACACCGTTCTCCGGCGTCAGTTCGACCGTCTGGACCGGCTGCTCCTTGGCCTTGAGCATGAGATCGAAGAACTCCGGCAGCTTGCCCTGCGGAAGATCGGTGTCGATGAGCGCCGTGCCCGCGGCAGCCACCTCGTTGAAACGCGTGAGAACGGTCTGCGGCGTGAACTGGGCGAGGATCGCCTCCTGCAGCTCGCGCTGCCGCTTCATGCGGTCCCAGTCGCTGGTCGTGTACCTCGAGCGGGCGTACCACTGCGCGGTGTCGCCATCCATGTGCTGCTGCCCGGGCTCGATCCACCCGATCGCCCACTCGTTCACGTCGGTCCCGGACCACCCCTCGGGCGGACCGCCCTTGGGGAGGCGCTCGGTGACGGTGATGTCCACGCCGCCGAGGGCGTCCACGAGGTCGGCGAAGCCGTGCATGTCGACGAACACGTAGTACGGGATCTCGATGCCGAGCACGCCCTCCGCGGCGTCCTTGGTCGCCTCGATGCCCGGTGCCGAGCCCGTGGCCTCCGCGTCCGGATAGAGCCCGGTCCCCTTGTCCTCCCGGCACACCTCCGCGGCGTTGCGCACATGGTTCATCCAGCCGTTCCAGCCGCAGGTGGACGAGCCCTGTCCCTGGAAGCCGTCGGGATACAGCTCCTGCATCGGGCTGCCGTCGCTGAACGGCGCATGCGGGAGCTCACGGGGGATGCCGGTGATGGTGACCGCGCCGGTCTCGGCATTGACGGAGACGACGGAGATGCTGTCGAACCGCATCGAGTCGCGACCGTCTCCACTGTCCGCGCCGAGCAGCAGGATGTTGTAGTAGCCGTCGCTGGGCGGCAGGCTCGGCCCGCTCTGCCCGAAGATGGCCCCGACGCTGCCCCGCACCGAGCCCACCGCCGTGGCCGCGTACCCGGTCATGCCGCCGACCAGCCCCAACAGGAGGAGGGCGACGACCGGGAGGACGAAGCGCGACGGCGCGGGGACCTTGACCAGACGGACGAGCCGGAGCGTGTCGAAGGTGAGGACGATCCAGAGCACCACGACACCCACGAGCAGCACCTGCACGAGGGTGAGCAGTACCGCCGACACGAAGCCGCCGCCGATCGTGAGCCAGAGGAAGACGGGGCGCGCGAACAGGGCGAGGGCGAGGGCGACGACGGCCAGGACCCACGTCGTCAGCGTGACGCCGAGTCCGAACCTGCCCAGGCGGCGATTGCCCGCGAGCACCTGCGCGGAGCCCGGGGCGAGGAGATTGAGCCCGACGAGCCACCAGGCGCGCTTCGACATGAGTCCCGGATCGGCCGGGTCCGGGTGTCGCAGCGGCCGCGTCTCGATGAGCGGACGTCGTGTCGCGCGCGGGGGCGCAAGGGTCACAGCGAGCCCTTCAGCCGATCGTTCTTCTCCTCGACCTGCGCCTCGAGGTCGGCGGCGTAGGCCTCGACGCGGTCCGCCAGATCGTCGTCCGCCGCAGCGAGGATCCGGACCGCGAGCAGGCCGGCGTTGCGCGCGCCGCCGATCGACACCGTCGCGACCGGGATACCCGCGGGCATCTGCACGATCGACAGCAGGGAGTCCATGCCGTCCAGGTACGCGAGCGGCACGGGGACGCCGATGACCGGGAGCGCCGTCATCGACGCGAGCATGCCGGGCAGGTGGGCGGCACCGCCGGCGCCCGCGATGATGACGCGCAGGCCACGAGACCGGGCCTCACGCGCGTACGACATGAGCTTGTCCGGCGTACGGTGGGCCGAGACCACCTCGACCTCGTGAGGGATCCCGAAGTCGGTGAGCGCTTGGGACGCGTCGCTCATGACGCGCCAGTCGGAGTCGGATCCCATGACGACGCCGACCAGAGGAGCGGCGGAGGAGTGCAGTGGCTCGGTCACCAGATCAGGCTACGGTCTCGCGCTGGGAGAACCCCCGAGCGGCACACGTCTTTTCCGTGCGCCGCCGCGGGAATCCTCAGGCGAAGGCCGCTGCGGCAGCCCTGGCCTCGTACACCGCGTCGTCGAGGTCGTCCCCG
Organism: Microbacterium meiriae; assembly: GCF_032364335.1. Classification (NCBI taxonomy): domain Bacteria; kingdom Bacillati; phylum Actinomycetota; class Actinomycetes; order Micrococcales; family Microbacteriaceae; genus Microbacterium; species Microbacterium meiriae. Next base: position 1,285,558 of record NZ_CP133984.1, on the reverse strand, counting down.
GCGACGTTCACGTGCCCCACCTTGCGGCCGGGCCGCGGCGCCTTGCCGTACGTGTGGATCTTGGCATCGGGGTGCGCGGTCATCGCCGCCTCGAAACGGTCTCCGAGAGTGCCGTCCGTCGGGCCGCCGAGGATGTTCACCATGACCGACCAGGCCGCGCGGGGCTGGGTGTTCCCCAGGGGCAGATCCGCCACGGCACGCAGATGCTGCTCGAACTGTCCGGTGACGGCTCCGTCCTGGCTCCAATGTCCGCTGTTGTGCGGTCGCATGGCGAGCTCGTTCACGAGGATGCGCTCGTCGTCCGTCTCGAAGAGCTCGACCGCGAGCATCCCGGTCACGCCCAGGCCCTCCGCGATACGACGGCCGATGTCCTCAGCGACCTCGGCGAGACGCTCGGTCGCCGCGGGCGCCGGGGCGATCACCTCGGCGCAGACGCCGTCGCGCTGCACCGTCTCGACGACCGGATACGGGATCATCTCTCCCCCGGGTCGGCGTGCGACCTGCTGGGCGAGCTCGCGGACGAAGGGGACGAGCTCCTCGACGAGCAGGGCGTCGGAGCCCTGCAGCGCATCGAGCCAGTCCTGCGCTTCGGCGCCCGAGCGCACCACCCGCACACCCTTGCCGTCGTATCCGCCCCGCGGCGTCTTGACCACCGCGGCACCGTCGTGCTCGTCGAGGAAGCGCTGCAGGTCGTCAGCGGAGCGGACCGGAGCCCACTCGGGCTGCGGCACGCCGAGCTCCGCCAGCCGGGAGCGCATGACGAGCTTGTCCTGGGCGAACTGGAGCGCATCCGGGCCGGGGTGCACGGCGACGCCCTCGGCGACGAGAGCGCGGAGCACGTCCTGCGGCACATGCTCGTGGTCGAACGTGATGACGTCGACGTCGGCGGCGAAGGCACGCACGGTCTCGAGGTCACGGTAGTCACCCACCGCTGTGGCGGCGAGGCCCGCGGCCATACCCTCCTCTTCGGCGAGCACCCGCAGATCGAGACCGAGCTCGACCGCCGGAGCGATCATCATCCGTGCCAGCTGTCCTCCGCCGATCACGCCCACGCGCAGCGCCATGTGCCGCCTCCATTCGTCATGCCCATTCTTCCGCACGCGCGAGCGCCCGGGGAACGCAGGTGCGCCCCGGACGGACCGGGCACGTCGGCCGAGCTCAGGCGAAGTCGTCGCCGCTCGCCTGGGCGTCGCGGTGGGCCAGGATCTGACCGACCTCGATCTGGTCGGCGAGGGTCTCGTGCACGAGGGTGACGTTCGGCACGTTCACCAGACGCAGGGGCGCGTCCACGCCGTTCGAGAGCGTGATGGTCCCGCAGCCCCACATCCGCTGCAGCGGGCCGCGACGGACGCCTATCGTGTAACCGCGTGCGTGCGACATCTCGCGGCGGTTGCGCGCACCCAGGCCCTGGGCGGCGATGACGCGACGCGTCGTGATCGTCGTCGTCCGGGAATACCAGACGATGAAGGGGATCACGACGGCGACGAGGACGACGGTCCCGGCAGCCGCGAGCAGCATCCAGTCCTCGAAGCCGGCCGGCAGGTTGCCGTAGAAGTAGGCGGTGGCCCCGAAGACGGCGATGAGCACGAGCGCCGACCAGAAGAGCCGACGCGCGTGGCCGCGGAAGCGCGCGATCAGCAACTCCTCGGCGGGAGTGCCGGGCGGCGGCATCAGCGGGCGTCCGCCGAGCGTCACGGGCTGGGTCACACCCCCATTGTGCCCGGGATCGCCGACAACAACGTCCGTGCGGCGGCGTGTCCCCGCCTCACGCGGGGCGGACGTGCACGACGTCGCCGGCCGAGACCGCGTGCACGGTGCCCTCCGCCTCGACGCGCAGGCGTCCCTCGGCGTCGATGCCGACGGCCGTGCCGTCGAGCAGGGAGCCGCCGGGGAGCGAGACCCGCACGGCCTGTCCCACCGTCGCGCACCATGCGGCGACCGCCGCATGGAGACCGCTCGCGATCGCGTCGTCCGCCGCGGTGAGCGCGGTCAGGTGACCGTCGAGCGCCGAGAGGTAGGAGCGGAGCAGCTCGTCCTCGTCGACGACCACGCCGTGCACCGCGAACGAGGTGGCCGTGGGCACCGGAAGCTGCGTCGCGGTCATGGACGTGTTGACCCCCGCGCCGACGATGACAGCGTGCGGGGTCGCCTCGGCGAGGATGCCGCAGATCTTGCGGCCGTCGACGAGGACGTCGTTCGGCCACTTGAGGGCGACGGTGGCGGCGGGCAGCTGCGCGGCGACGGCCTCGGTCATGGCCGCTCCGGCGGCGAGCGGGATCCAGCCTCGCACCGCGGGCTCGGCGGGCAGATCGCGGAGGAGGACGCTCACCGCGAGCGCCGACCCCGCCGGGGCCACCCACCGGCGATCCAGTCGCCCCCGTCCGGCGGTCTGGTGCCGGGTCAGGAGGACCGAGAGGTGCGGCCAGCCGTCGGCGTCGTCGGCGTGTCCACGGAGGTCGGCGTTCGTCGACCCCGCCGCGTCGACGACCTCGAGACGCGGTGCGAGCGCGGCGGAGCGCGGGAGGTCGCCGCTCATACGTCCTCGTCGTCGGCTTCGTCGTCGTCATCGTCCGCGTCACCGCGGACGGCGCCGATCTCGCGGTCGCGCCACCGCTCCCACTCCCCCATGAGACGGTCGACGGCCGCGTGGAACTTCTGCGTCGCGACACCGGGGGTGGTGTCGCCGAAGTAGTGGCGCACCCACATCTGCAGCCGCGCGACGGCCGCCTCGTCCTGCCGCACGCGCTCCACCTCGGCGACGATGTCGTCCGCCGCCTCTGCGGACAGCCACTCGCAGTCCGAGAGGTAGCCGGTGGTGTCGACGGCGGCCTCCTCGTCGACCGGTCGCGTGATCATGAGCGGCTTTCCCGCCGCGAGGCGGTCGTACACCATGGCCGAGATGTCCACGACGGCGACGTCGGCGGCGGCCAGCTGCCATCCGAGCTCCGGACCGTCGTCATACACGTGCTGGGCGGTCGGATCGGCCGCGTTCGCGGCGGCGATGGCCGCGATGATGCGCCTGTGCGCCGCCCCGTAGGCCTCGTCGACGACACCGCTTCGCGGGTGCGGACGGTAGATGACACGGTGCTCCCCCGTTGCGAGGAGTCGCGCCACGAGGCGCTCGCCGTGCGAGGCGATGGAGCCGTAGTGCGCGCTGGGCCGGTCTCCCTCCCAGGTAGGCGCGTACAGCACGACGAGACGGTCGTCCGGTGTGTACGGGAGCGAGCCGGAGTAGTGGTCCGCCTGGGGGCGTCCGATCTCGATCGTCCGGCTCTCCACGTCGTAGTCCCACAGCGTCCGCGACAGCCGGTCCCTCGCCGCCTGACCGGCGACGAAGGCGTAATCGTAGGCCTTGTACTGATTCGTGGTCATGTACATCTTGTCGGACTCGCCGTGGTTGATGAACACGTGCCACCGGCGGCCGTACCGGAACATCTGGAAGTTGCGGGTGTTCTGGTTCACGTACAGCACCACGCGGATGTCCTGCGTGGCCAGGAAGCGCTCGAGATCGCGCACCTTCGGCACGAAGGCGACGGGCGGGCCGTCCTCCTCGAGGAGCTTCTCCGCGCCGGTCGCCTGGCGTGCCAGCACCACGACGGGCCACCGCTCGGCGAGCGCGGCCAGCGGGCGGTACCACTGCCGCATCTGGTACATGTTCACGGCGCCGTCCGCGAAGTACACCGCGACCTGGAAGTGCTCGGCCGGGTACGGCACCTGATCCGCCAGCCGGCGGCGGACGCGCTGCACCGCCGAGCGCGAAGCGAGCGCCCGCTGCAGGAGACGGTAGGCCTTCTTCGCGTCAGACAGTGCACCCATCCCTCCAGGATAGTTCGTCCTGTCCCGGCATCCGCGGCGGCGGACAGGCGGACGCCGCCTGAGAGAGAGCGGCAGGAGCGGCGTGACATGATCGACGTGTGCCAGCCAACGGATCCCCCACCCCCGTCACCGGGGTGTCCTTCGTGATGCCGGTGCTCAACGAACGCGCCTACCTGGAGCACGCCGTCGCGTCGGTGCTCGCCCAGGAGGTCGGCGTCCCCGCCGAGCTCATCCTCGCGCTGGGACCGTCATCGGACGGCACCACCGCCCTCGCCCGCCGACTGGCCGCGGCCGACGACCGGATCCGTCTCGTCGACAACCCGGCCGCGCACATCCCGGTCGGCCTCAACGCCGCGATCCGGGCCAGCCGCTACCCCACGGTCATCCGGGTCGATGCCCACTCCGAGCTCGCTCCCGGCTACGCGGCCAGGGCCCTGCAGACCCTGCAGCGCACGGGGGCCGCCAACGTCGGCGGCGTCATGCACGCCGAGGGCCGGACGCCCTTCCAGAAGGCCGTCGCCCGGCTGTACAACTCCCCCGTCGGCCTCGGCGGCGGGGCGTATCACGGCGGACGCGTGGAAGGAGAGGCGGAGTCCGCCTACCTCGGCGTGATCCGTCGGGATGTCCTCGACGAGGTCGGTCTGTTCGACGAGACGATCCGCCGCGGCGAGGACTGGGAGCTGAACCTGCGCATCCGCCAGGCCGGGCACCGCGTGTGGTTCGACCCCGAGCTGTCGGTGACCTACTGGCCCCGCGAGAGCTGGCTGCGCCTGGCCAGGCAGTTCCGCGCGACCGGCGCCTGGCGAGGGGAGCTGGTGCGGCGCTTCGGTCGCCGTAACGGTCTTCGCTACTTCGCGCCGCCGGTTCTGCTGCTGTTCGTCGCGCTCGCCGTGGTCCTCGGAGCCTTGCAGCTCACCGGTGTGCTGTCCGGCACCGTCTCCCTCATCGCCTCGTGCCTCGTCTACGTCCCGCTCGCGCTCTACGTGCTGCTCGTGGTCGGCGTGGCCCTCGCTCCGGGCGGGGGCGGCGTGCGGCAACGCCTGTGGACGCTCCTCGTGCTGCCCACGATGCACCTCTCCTGGGGTCTCGGCTTCCTCGGCGGCGTGCTGCGCGGAGCCGGCGACACGGTGGACGCGTCCCGGCTCGGCACGCGGAACACCCCCCTGCCCTGACGTCCGACGACTACGGCGTGACGAATCCGAGGTCGAGGATCCGGTCGACCACCCGCTGCGCGGCCCGACCGTCGTCGAGGGTGTTGAACTGCCGTTGCCAGGCGGCATAGCGCTCGGCGTACCGCTCCCGGTGCCCGGCGTCCTCCAGCGCGGCCACGAGTTCGTCCTGCGTACCGAGCAAGGGCCCCGGCGCCCGCTCCGCCAGATCGAAGTAGAAGCCGCGGAGCTGACCGCGGTAGTGGTCGAGGTCGGGCACGAGGAAGTACATCGGCTTGCCGGTCACCGAGAAGTCGAACATGACGGAGGAGTAGTCCGTGACGAGGGCGTCGGCGGCGAGCAGGAGCTGCGACGTCTCGGGGTAGCCCGTCACATCGATCACCCGGGCGCCGGCGCGATCCCTGCCCTCGCCCAGCGTGCGCGAGTGGCCGCGCACCAGCACGACGGCGTTCGTCTGCCGCGCGAGGAGTTCGGGATCGACGAAGTCGACCATCTCCGCCCGGTCGTCGCGCCAGGTCGGCGCGTAGAGGAGGACGCGCTCGTCGGCCCCGATGCCGAGCGCCGCGCGGACGGCGACCGGGTCCCCGGTACGCAGCGCATCGTTGCGCGGATAGCCGTCGACCCAGATCGGCCGCCCGAAGAACGCATAAGCCTTGCGCAGGATCCGCGCGGCGTACGTGTTCTGCGCGAGCAGCACGTCCCACCGCCGGGACTCCTTGACCACCGCCGCCATCCGCCGGGGATCGAACCCGGGGCGGTGCAGCGCCAGGCGCTTGAGGGGCGTGCCGTGCCAGGTCTGCAGCACCTTCTGCCCGGGCTTCCGCGCGAAGCGCCGTCGCAGCCAGTCGTTCACGACGAGCAGGCGCGCGGCCCCGCGGGCGTGCCACCATTCCGGGCTGCCCTCGATCACGGCGATCGCTCCGTCCGGCACCTCGACCGACAGGTCGGCGACGCTCCAATACCGGCGCACTCCCGGCGCGCGCCGTGCGAGCTCCCGATCGATGGCGCGCGGGTTGCAGCCGACGCTCCGGCCGTAGAAGCTCTCGAAGAACACGGCGTTCTCGGTGCCGCCTGCCTGCGCCACGTAGCGCTCCTCGAGCGTGGAACGCCCCTCGGCGGTGTCGTACACGGGGTCCACGGGCGCCGCGATGTGGACGACGGCACCGTCGACGGCGATCCGCACCCCCGGGAGGAGCACCGGCGCGAGACGCAGCTCGGCCAGATCGACGCCGTCGATCCGCAGGTCGTACTCCCCGGACGGCAGAGGCAGCTCCGGACCGCCCCATCGCGACGCGCGGAGCGCGAACGTCGCCTTCCAGGTCTTCCCCCCACCGGTGAGGCGGGCCTTCACCCGCGCCCGCGGTCCGGTGAGCTCGGCGCTCTCCGGACGCTGCCCGGTCCCTGCGATGACCAGCGCCTGTGCCGTGTCATCGATGCGGGCCGTCGTCATGCTGCTCCCTTCGGCGCGGGGACCCCCCGCGCACGGATCGCCCGGTATACCCGACGAGTGTTCTGACCGTCACGGAACGCGTGCATCTCCGCGCTGAGCGTAGCGGAACGCTCGGCGGCCTCGTCGAACGCGGCCGCATCGCCGAGCAGCGACGCCAGCCGGACGAGGGCGTCTTCCCACCCCGTGGCGACGCCGGACGCGGCGACCTCCTCGAAGCGGCCGTAGAAGCCGCGGGTGCGGGCGTACTCGGCGACATCCGGTGCGAGGAAGACGACCGGCAGGGCGAGGAGCCCCACGTCGTACGCGAGCGACGAGTAGTCCGTGATGAGGATGTCGACGGCGGGCAGCACCGGCGTCACATCGCTGACGACCGTGCTGGGCAGCGCCCGCACCCGCGTCGTCGGCACCGGCGGCGCGTAGCTGCCGTCGCCGAGGGGGTGGGAGCGCACGAGGAGGACGGCGTCGTGGTCTTCGAGCACCCGGATGATCCGCACCCATTCCTCGGCCGTCGGGACGGACGGGTCGGGAGCGCCGTCGCGCCAGGTCGGCGCGTAGAGGACGATCCGGTCGGTGTCGCCGATCCCGCCCACGGCCTCGGCGAGCAGCCCCCGTGCATGGGCGCGGCGTTCCTCGGGCGAACCGCTCGAGAGCACGTCGACGCGCGGCTCCCCGGTCACCACCACGCGATCATCGCCCAGCCCGAACGCGGACTCGAGGCGTGCTCTGGCGCGGTGCGAGGCGGCAGGGAGGACCCGGATGCGCTGCGCGGCACCCCGGTACATCCAACCGACGAGCCGACGCAGGACCGGCGCACCGGGCACGGCCGGCACCTGGGTCGTGGCGGGAGAGTCGAGGCCGATGCGTTTGAGCGGGATGCCGTGCCAGAGTTGCACCACGAACGCGCCGCCGTTGCCGTAGCGGTTCACGTCGCCGAGGCCGTGGGTCACGATCAGCACCCCGGCGCGCGCGGTCGCCCACCAGCCGCGCAGACCGCCCCGTGGCACACTCCGCAGACCGAGGGCCGCGGCGTCCGCCGCTTCGCGCGGGGACCCGGCCAGCCACAGGGTGTCATGGCCCGCCTCCGCTGCGTACCGCTGCAGGGCGAGGGCGCCGTCCCCGACGCCGGCGCCGCACCCGAAGACCCAGCGCGGACCGCGCGGCACGAGAAGGGTGCCGAGACGGCCGAGGGCGTACAGCGGGATCCGGAGCAGCTTGGCCGCGTTGCCGGTGCCGAAAGAGAAGGACGCCACCCGGCGAGCCTATCGCGCAGGTGGCGTCCTTCTCTGACGTGGGGATCAGCCGGCGAGCGTGCCGAGCGTCACCTCGATGTCGCTCTCCTTGCCGTCGCGGACGTAGGTCACGTCGGCCTTGCTGTCGGCGGCCGCTGCGCGCACCTGCGCCGTGAGATCGGTCGCGCTCGTGATCGGGACGCCGTTGAAACGCGTCACGACGTCACCGGCCTGGAGACCGGCGGCCTCGGCGGCGCCCCCGTCGGTGACCTCGGCGATGTAGGCGCCGGCCACCGTCGCGCCCTCGACGCCGGAGGCATCCCGGACCGAGGCGCCCAGGAGGCCGTGCGTGGCCGCGCCATCGGCGATGATCTCATCGGCGACGCGCTGGGCGATGTTGGACGGGATGGCGAAGCCGATGCCGATCGAACCCGACTCCTCCGAGTTGCCCGAGCTCGCGATCGCGACGTTGATGCCGATCAGCTCGCCCTTGCTGTTGACGAGGGCACCTCCGGAGTTGCCGTGGTTGATCGCCGCGTCGGTCTGGATCACGGCGATCGAGATCGACTCGGTGGCCTGCTGCCCGCTGTTGCCGGGCAGATCGAACTGGAAGGGCCCCTCGCCCTGGCCGTCCTCCGGTGCCTGCTCCTGCGGGGCGTCCTCGGAAGAGGAGTCGGGCAGCGCGGAGGAGGCGATCTGGATGCTGCGGTTCAGCGCGCTCACGATGCCGGTGGTGACCGAGTTGGCCAGGCCCAGCGGGGCGCCGAGCGCCACGGCGGTATCGCCGACGTTGAGCTTCGACGAGTCGGCGAACTCGATCGGAGTCAGGCCCTCGGCGTCCGTGAGCTTGATCACCGCGAGGTCGTAGATCGGGTCGGTGCCGACCACGGTCGCCTCGTAGATGCGGCCGTCGGAGGTCGTGACGCGGATCGTCGGATCAGCCGCCGCGCCGCCGAGGGTCACGACGTGGGTGTTGGTGAGGACGTAGCCGTCCTTGCTGATGATGACGCCCGAGCCGCTGCCGGCCTCCTGCGACCCGGCCACCTCGATGGTGACGACGGAGGGAAGCGCCTCGGTCGCGACCGCGGTGGTCTCGTTGACCGAGCCGGGGTTGTTGACCGTGACGGTCTGCGGTCCCTGCGCCGTGCCGGAGGACGGGGAGTCCTGCAGCCCGGTGAGCAGCGCGCCGCCGCCGAAGCCGGCGACGCCGCCGACGAGGGCGGCTGCGACGATGAACGCCGCGACGCGGGTGCCGCCGCGCGACTTCTCCTTCGTCGCGGTCGGGGTGCCCTCGGCCGGCGGCACCGTGCCGTCGAGCGGCCGGGTGTCGTGCGCCGGGACGCCGAATGCGGCGCCGGGGACGCCCGCCGCGGCGGGACCGGGCGCGGCCAGCCCGTGCGGCACGGGTGCCACAGTCGGGGCACCGGCGGCGTGCGACGCGAACGTCGGCGGCATGTGGTGGCCCTGCGGGGCGACCGGGGCGGAAGCGGCCGAGGTGCCCGTGAGGGTGCCGTCGGCGGCCGGAGACGGCGCGCTCGGCGCGGCCTCGGGGGTCTGAGGGGTCTGGGGGGTGTGTCCGGCCGACATGGCGTCGTCCGACGCCGGTGCCGGGCGGTCCTGCGGGTTGTCCTGGTTCATGGTGTGCTCCTTCAACGCTCCTCCAGGATGCCCCGCATCCCTGTGCGTTCCTTATGCCGAGCTTGAGTTTCAGCTATGGCCTTAGCCTGTTCTTCATGAGTGTCATCCCCGGCGCATGGCGTCGCACGGCGGCCGGTGCCGGTCTGCTCGACGCGGACGGTACCGTCGCGCCCACCATCTTCGCAGAGATGTCCGCCGCGGCGGTCAGAACCGGCTCCATCAATCTGGGGCAGGGCTTCCCGGACGAGGACGGCCCGGAGGTGGTCCTCGCCGCCGCACGCGCAGCGATCGCCGAGGGCGTCAACCAGTACCCGCCGGGGCGCGGCTTCCCCGATCTCCTGCAGGCGATCGCCGAGCATCAGCAGCGGTTCTACGGGCTCGCCGTCGACCCGGACACCGAGGTCATCGTGACAGCCGGGGCCACCGAGGCGCTGACGGCGACCCTGCTCGCGCTCATCGACGGGCCGGAGGACGAGGTCGTCGTCTTCGAGCCCTACTACGACTCGTACGCCGCGGCGGTCGCGCTCGCGGGCGCTCGGCTCCGGACCGTGCCGCTGCGGGCGCCGGACTTCCAGCCCGACCTGCAGCAGCTCGCGGAGGCGGTCACGGATCGGACGCGGATCATCCTCGTCAACGACCCGCACAACCCCACGGGAGCGGTCTTCGACGAGGAGGTCCGCCGGGAGGTCGTGCGTCTGGCCGAGAAGCACGAGGCCGTGATCGTCACCGACGAGGTCTACGAGCACCTCACCTTCCGCGGCCCGCACGTGCCCATCGCCACGCTGCCCGGCGCTGCGGAGCGGACGCTGACCATCTCCTCGGCCGGGAAGACCTTCTCGACCACGGGGTGGAAGATCGGCTGGGTGCACGGCCCCGCCGCGCTCATCACGGCCGTGCTGACGGTGAAGCAGTACCTCACCTACGTCAACGGCGCGCCTTTCCAGCCCGCCGTGGCCGTGGGCCTGCGCCTCGACGATGCGTTCTTCGCCGATGCCGCCTCCCTGCTCGCCCGCAAGCACGCGATCCTCGGCGACGGTCTGCGCGCGGCCGGCTTCACCGTCCATGCCCCACAGGGCGGCTACTTCACGGTGGCCGACGCGACGGCTCTCGGCGGCGCCGATGCGGCGGCCTTCTGCCGCGCGCTTCCGGAACGGGCCGGGGTCGTGGCGATCCCCCTCACCGCCTTCGTGTCCCCCGCGCGACGCCCGACGTACGCGGGCCTCGTCCGCTTCGCGGCGTGCAAACGCGTCGATGTGCTGGAGGAGGCGGCCGCCCGTCTCTCCGGTCTGCGCGCCTGAAGCGGGTCGGTCAGCGCGGGACCACGTCGTAACGCCGTGCACGCAGCGAGGGGTTCGTCTCCCGGACCCTGGTGATCGCCGCTCGGTCGACCACTCCGAGTGCCACCCCCGGCTCGGGCCCGACCCCCGCGCGGACGACGCCCTGCGGGTCCACGATGCGCGAGTGCCCCACGCCGATCGGCGCCGGGTGGTCGGCGGCGATGACGAACACCGTGTTCTCGATGGCCCGCGCGGCGAGCAGCGTGGTCCAGTGGTGCTCCTTGAGCGGCCCGCGCACCCATTCCGCCGGCACCACGAGCGCGTCGGCACCGGCGACCGCGAGGCACCGCGACAGCTCGGGGAACCGCAGGTCGTAACAGGTCATCAGCCCGAAGCGCAGACCTCCGAGTTCGAAGACCGCGGGCTCGCCGATCTCCCCCGGCTCCACCCAGTCCGACTCGCTCTGCCCGAACGCGTCGTACAGGTGCTGCTTGCGGTAGACCGCGAGGATGCCGTCGCCGCGCACGGCGACGACCGTGTTGCGCACGCGCCCCTCGTCCGAGGCCTTCTCCGTGACGCCCGCGACGATGACGACGGCGAGCTCCGCGGCCAGGCCGATCAGTCCGGTCACGAACTCACCGTCGAGACCCTCCGCATTCGCCGCGAGGCGTTCGTCCATCGGATCGACGAAGAAGCTCGAGTACTCCGGGAACACGATGAGCTTCGCCCCCAGTCGGGCGGCGTCCGTCGCGAGCTCGGCGATCCGCTCCCTGTTGGCCTCGCGCGAATCGGTGGGAGCGAACTGGCACACGGCGACGGGGACGGCGGCGTTCTCAGGCATGACGCCATCCTCTCGCACCCGTCGCTGCCGCGCTCGATTCGACGCCTCTCCAGATCCGTGATAAGTTATCTCTTGTGCCGCGGGGTGGAGCAGTTCGGTAGCTCGCCGGGCTCATAACCCGGAGGTCGCAGGTTCAAATCCTGTCCCCGCAACAAATGGAAGGCCCTCTGGCCGGGAGTAATCCCAGGCCAGAGGGCCTTTCGCATGTGGCGGGAGCCGACCTCTGGGAGTATCGAGGGGTGAGCCGACCAGTCGACATCGATGCAGCCGTGGTAGCTGAGCTCGTCGAAGAGCAGTTCCCCCGCTGGGCGCACCTGCCCGTCCGCGCCGTGGCGCGTCAGGGGTGGGACAACAGGACTTTCCGCCTGGGTGAGGATCTGTCGGTTCGCCTTCCCGTTGCCGAGTCCTACGCGACGGCCGTGCAGAAGGAGAGCAGAGCGCTCGAGTTCCTCGCCGGACGGCTCCCGGTCGCCGTTCCCTCCGTCGTTGCGCTCGGCGAACCCGGCCGCGGCTATCCGTTTCCGTGGTCCATCCGCCGGTGGCTCGACGGCGACACCGTCGACCGCGTCGCGGGGCTCGATCGTGTCCGCCTCGCCGTCGATCTCGGGGGCCTCCTCCGCGTCCTGAGGTCTCTCCCCGTGCACGCGGGGCAGGCCGCCGGCCGGCACTCGTTCTTCCGCGGTTCGCATCCGAGCGTCTACAGCGATGACGTCCACGCCGCGCTGCAGCGGCTGGACGGCACCGTGGACACGGAGAACTGCCGGAGCGTCTGGCTCGCGGCGACGAGCAGCGTCTGGGAGTCCTCGCCCGTCTGGTTCCACGGCGATGTCGCCGTCGGGAACCTCCTCATCAGCGACGGCAGCCTGTCGGCGATGATCGATTTCGGCACCTGCGGCGTCGGCGATCCTGCCTGCGACCTCGTCATGGCGTGGACGTACTTCGAGGGGGACGCGCGTGACGCGTTCCGCGACGCTGTCGGACTCGACGACGCGACGTGGGGACGGGCTCGCGGCTGGGCGCTCTGGAAAGCCCTGGTGACGCTCTCGAGCGGGTCAGGACCGGGCGGAGACGACAGCCGACGCGTGCTTCACGAGGTGCTGACCAGCCCGCTCTAGGCCGCGGATGCCGTCCCGCCAGTCAGCGGACGACGGCGGTGGGCGCGACGAGCGCCGCGAGGACCTCGTGGCTGATCGACCCGAGCAGGAACCGGGCGACGGCCCCCCGCCCGTGTGAGCCCACCACGGCGAGGCTCGCGGCGGCGGCCGCCCGGTTGATGACCTCGGACGGGTACCCGCGCTCGACCCGGGGCTGCAGCTCGAGATCCGGATACGTCTGGCGCAGCCCGGCGAGAGCGACGGCGAGAGTCTCTTCGGCCAGCTCCTGCATGGAGGAGAGGTACTGCTCGGGATACGACCTCGCTCCGCGCGGAAGGGGCACGGGCGTCCATACCGTCACCGCGATGAGGGGCTCGCCGAGGCGGTCGGCTTCGGCAGCCGCGAAGGCGACGGCGGCTTCCGAGATCGGCGACCCGTCCACTCCGACGACGACACCGCGGCGGTCTCCCGCCTCGATATCCGGGATCACCACGACGGGGCAGGACGAGTCGGCGACGATGCGCAGCCCGTGCGCCCCGCGCCGCGGGCTGTCCGCGTCATCGGGTCGGAAGTCGCTTCCGATCACCAGGAGGTTCGCGCCCGCGGTGGTCGAGACGAGCTGGCGGACCGGGTCGCCGCGGAGCACGACGATGTCGACGTCCAGGCCCTGGGCCTTCAGCGTCTCCGCGTGCTCCTCCAGCAGACTCCGCGCCGCCGCGATCGCCGCATCCACCACAGGGCCCTCCCCGACGGCCCCGACCGCTCCCCCGACGACGCTCGCGAGGAGCAGAGTGGCCTTCCGCGACCGTGCGCGATGCGCGGCCCACTCCAGTGCTCGTCGTCCCGCCGACGTGTCCACCACTCCTACAACGATGCGCTCAGCCACGGCGACCTCCCTGTTTGCCTCCACCCTCCCATGCCAGCCCCTCCTCGCGCGACGGTTCGTCCCGGACAAAACCCTCCGCCGTGACCGGCACTCGCGCCAGATCAGGCTTCCTACCAGGAGGGCGCCTGACCTCGCGCGCCCGCCTGCTGCCGCGAGAACGCCTGTCCCGGCGCGCCACGCGCGCACGCAGGCACCCGCGCGACAGCAGGCACGCCTGCAGGATGTCGCGTGAAACGGCGCGAGCGCCTGATGCGGCGGACGCGCGTCAGGGACGCGGGAGTGGCGGGGAATGCGAAAGGGCACCCCGTGGGGGTGCCCTTCCGTGTGCGTGGCGAGATTACTCTGCGGCGGCCTCCAGCTCCAGGAGCTTCTCGACGGCCGCGGTGAGCCGCTTGTCCGCCTCACCGAACTTCTCCAGGTCACCCTCGGTGAGGGCCGCCTGGCGGTCGAGGAGCGCCTGCTGCGCCTTCGCCAGGGCGTCGGCCTGCTCATCCGTCGGCGTCGGCGTGGTCGGCGTCTCCCCCGTGTCGGGATCGGTCGCCTCCGGGTCGGTGGGTTCGACCTCGTCATCGCCACCGGTCGCGCCGGAGTCGCCGCCGAACAGCGTGTCCAGCGCCTCGGTGAGGGTGTTCTCGAAGGCCACCCGGTCACCGAAGGCGACGAGCACCTTCTGCAGACGCGGAAGCTGCGTCCCCTCGGACGACTGCACGTAGACCGGCTGGACGTAGAGCAGACCGCCACCGACGGGCAGGGTCAGCAGGTTGCCGTAGATGACCTCGGACTCCCCCTGCTGGAGCAGGTTGAGCTGCGGCACCACGGCCGTGTCCGAGTTGTAGGTGTTCTGCACCTGGCCGGGACCGGGCACCGTGGTGTCGGTGTCGATCTCCAGCATGCGCAGCTGCCCGTACCCCTCGGCCTTGACGCCCTTCTCGGCGCCCGCATCCGAGTCGACGGCCAGGTAGCCCATCAACACGTCGCGGCTGCCGCCCGCGCCCTGTGAGGCGGGGATGAACGTCGAGAACATCGAGAACCGCGGTTCCTCCTGCCCTGGCATCTGCATGGTCAGGTAGTACGGCGGCTGCAGCATCGCGTCGCTGCGCGGGTCGTTCGGCGTCTGCCAGCGGTTGTCCTGCTGGGCGAACGAGCCGGCCTTGTCGACGTGGTAGATGCCGAGGATGTCGCGCTGCACCTTGAACAGATCGGTCGGGTACCGGACGTGGCTCATGAGCTCGCCGGACATCTCGCTGATCGGCTTGAGGGTGGACGGGTAGACCTTCTGCCAGGTCTTCAGGACCGGGTCCTCCTCGTCCCAGGCGTACAACGTGACCGAGCCGTCGTAGGCGTCGACCGTGGCCTTGACCGAGTTGCGGATGTAGTTGATGTCGTCGATCGCGAGCGACGGCGTCGGCACGTTCGAGTCGGCGATCGCGTCGGACAGGCTCACGCTCGTCGAGTACGGGTAGGTCGAGCTCGTCGTGTACCCGTCCACGATCCAGACGATGCGGCCGTCCACGACGCTCGGGTACGGGTCGCTGTCGAGCTCGAGGTACGGCGCGACCTTCTGCACGCGGGTCTTCGGGTCGCGGTCGTAGAGGATCTGCGAGTCGTCGTTGACGAGGTTGGAGAAGAGGATCTGCTCCGACTGGAACTTCAGCGCGTAGAGCAGCTTGGTGAAGCTGTCGCCGATCTTCGGTCCGCCGTTCCCGGAGAACGTGGTCTTCGTCTCGCTCGAACCGTCCTTGCCCCGCGGGTAGTCGATCTCGACCGGGTCGGCCCCCTCGGGGGCGCCCACGATGGAGTACTCCGGGGAATTCTCGCCGAAGTAGACCCGCGGCTCGAAGTCGCCCTGCTCGGACAGGAAGCCCGAGGTCGGGATGCCGCGCTCGAGGAAGACGGGCTCGCCGTCCGTCGTGCGCTGGTTTCCGGCCGCGGCGACGAGACCATAGCCGTGCGTGTAGACCGCGACGCGGTTGTTCCAGTTGTCACCGTCGCCCAGACCCGACATGTCGAGGTCGCGGACGGAGACGACCGTGTCCTGCTTCACGCCGTCGATCTCGTAGCGGTCGACGTCCATGGTCGTCTGGAACTGGTAGTAGCCGCGGTACTGCTCGAGCTGGCGGACCGTCGGCGGGATGACCTTCGGGTCCATGATGCGGATCGACGCCGTGGTCTCCGCGTCGGCGCGGAGCTGACCGGCCTCGGCGTCCGTCTCAGCCTCGAAGGCCGTGGTCTCCAGGTCGGCGACGCCGTAGGCCTCCTTCGTGCCGTCGATGTTCCGCTGGTAGTACTCGGCCTGATAGGCGTTCTGGTTCGGCTTCACCTGGAAGGTCGTGACCACCCACGGGTAGCCGATGCCGATGACCAGCGAGGCCACGATCAGCAGCGCGGTCGCCGCGAGGGGGAAGCGCCAGCGGCCGATGACGGCCGTGATGAAGAACAGGATGGCGACGACGGCGGCGATGATCGCGAGGATGCCGAGGCCGGGGATGGTCGCGTTGGCGCCCGTGTAGGCGGCACCGGTGATCCGGTCGTCCGGTTCGACGAGGGTCTTGTAGCGGTCCAGCCACAGGCTCGCCGCCTGCACGAGCAGGTACAGCCCTGCGATGACCGCGAGCTGGATGCGGGCCGGCTTCGAGATGCGCAGCTCGCCCTGGCCGATGCGCACGGAGCCGTAGAGGTAGGACACGAGCGCGGTGACGAGAAGGCTCAGCAGCAGGACCGCCGAGACGAACGCGAGGAGGATCGAGTAGAACGGCATCGCGAACATGTAGAAACCGGTGTCGACGCCGAACTGCGGGTCGACCTCACCGGTGGCGACGCCGTTGGCCCACAGCCACACGGTCTTCCAGTTGCCGGCCGCCGCGAAGCCCGCGAAGAGGCCGAAGAAGATCGGCATGCCCCACATCGCGAGGCGGCGCAGCGGCTCGATGACCTCCTGGTAGCGGTCGAGCTGGGAGCTCAGCCGCACGTAGACCGGACGGAGCCGGTAGGCGAGCTGGATGACGACGAACAGCGGAACCGCCATGCCGAGGAAGCCGATGACGAACATCACCGCCGTCGCGATCCACTGCGTGGTGAGCACGCCGGTGAACCCGACCTGGTCGAACCAGAGGAATTCGGTGTAGAGCGACGCGAAGACGAAGAACGCCGCGATGAGCGCGGCGATGATCACCAGGGAGATTCCGAGGATGCGTCGGGAGGTTCGAGGCGTGGCCGGGGGCTGGGCTGGGGTCGAGGTCACCCCTCCATCCTAGGCACCGCTCGCTGTGGGCGGGCTGTCACACCGGTCACGGCGGGGTCACGACCGTGCGGGCTCAGGTGGCGGGAACGTCGCAGGTCGGCAGCGCGTCGACGTCGCCGTCCTCCGCGATGACCTCGAGCGCCGCGAGGGATTCGTCGAGGGTCGCGGTGCGGATGACCTGCAGGCCGTCCGGCACATGCCCCACGACCTCGTCGCAGTTCGCCTCCGGTGCGAGGAAGTAGTTCGCGCCGGCGTCACGGGCGCCGTAGAGCTTCTGGCGGATGCCGCCGATCGGTCCGACGGTCCCCTCGGCGTCGATCGTCCCGGTGCCCGCGACCTCCTTGCCGCCGTTCAGCTCGCCCGGGGTCAGGGTGTCGATGATCCCGAGGGCGAACATCATGCCCGCGCTGGGGCCGCCGACGTTGTCGAGCTGGATCGTGACGTCGACCTCGAAGTCGTAACCGGTGCGCAGCGTGATGCCGATCAGCCACGTCGTCGTGCCGTCCTGGGTCTGCTCCTCCGGCGTGATCTCGACCGTCTGCTCCGCGCCGTCGCGGCGCACCGTGAGCGCGACCGGATCCCCGCCCGCCTCCTGGATGGCCTCGCGCAGCGCGGTCGCCGAGGTCACGGGCGTGCCGTCGATCGCCGTGATCACGTCGTCCGCCTCGAGCAGGCCGTCGGCAGGAGAGCCCTCGACCGCGTCGACCACCACGACCTCGGCTCCGGTGTCGTAGCCGAGCTCGTTCAGCGCGGCGGCCGTCGCCTCGTGCTGCGAGTCGACCATGAGCATCGCGTTGCGCTCGTCGCGCTGCTCGGTCGTGACGCCCTCGGGGAACACCGCGTCCAGCGGCACGACGGCGCGCGAGGCGTCCGTCCAGGCGAGCGCGAGCTCGAACCAGCTCGGCGTGCGCTCCCTGTTGCCGACGACCTGGACGGTCGTCAGGTCGAGCGTGCCGCCCGTCTCGTACGTCTCGGTCCCCTCCACGCTGATGAGCGGGACCTGCTCGCCGTCCGCGTTCTTCGCGGTACCGAGGGTGTCGTACACCGGGCCCGGACGCTGGATCACGTACGGCGAGGGCAGGAAGGTGAGGACGGCGAGCGCGGCGAGCGCGACCACCAGCGCCCAGACCCCGAGTCCGAGCTTCCCTGCACGCGGTCGTTCCACAGCAATCCTCCGTCGTTCGCGAGCGGCGTACAGCGATCTGCCCGCTTCGGGGACGCGCACTGAAACCTGTGACTAGCGTAGATGCCACGGCTTCAGACGTGCTGAGAGGGCGAGCGACATGGCAGACAACGAACCGAACCCGGAGGACTTCCAGGAGTTCCTGCGACGGATGCTCTCGAACCAGGGCGGTGGAGACATCGACCCCGAGGCGCTGCGCGGCGCCTTCCAGGGGATGGACGGCTTCGCCTTCGACCCGGCGATGATGCAGACGATCATGTCGCAGCTCCAGGGCGCCTTCGGCGGTGATCCGTGGGAGAACTCGCTTCGGCAGGCTCTGCACATCGCCAACCGCGAGGGTCAGGGCATCGGCGACGGCTCCCGCTCCTCCCTCGCCGACTCGTTCGCACTCGCCGGTCTCTGGCTGAGCGAGGCGACCACCATCTCCGAGCTCGCAGAGCCGCCGGTCGCGATGACCCGCGGCGAGTGGGTCGAGAGGACCCTTCCGGTGTGGAAGGAGATCGCCGGCCCCGTCTCGACGAGCATCGCCGACGCGCTGACGTCCGCCCTCGACACCCAGGTGCCCGAGGAGATGCGCGGCGTGGTGCAGGGCGCGGGACGCTTGATGCGGGGCCTCGGCGGATCGGTGTTCGCCGCCCAGTTCGGTCAGGTCCTCGGCAACCTCTCCCTCGAGGTCGTCTCCGGGGGCGACGTGGGCATCCCGGTACTCCCCGCGGGTACGGCCGCCGTGATCCCGCAGAACCTCACCGCGTTCGGCGAGGGGCTCGAGATCCCGGCAGACCAGATCGCCCTCTACGTCGCGACGCGCGAGCTCGCCTACGCCCGCCTGTATCGGCACGCCAAGTGGCTGCACCTGCACGTGATGGCGCAGATCACCGACTTCGCCCGCGGCGTGACGGTGGATGTCGATGCCCTGGAGGACGTGGCGAGCCGCCTCGACCCCTCGAACCCCGAGGAGCTGCGCGCGGCGATCGAGGGCGGAGCCTTGCTCCCGACCCAGACCGAGGCGCAGCGCGAGGCCCTCGCCCGCCTGGAGAACCTCATCGCGACGATCGACGGGTGGGTCGACGTCGTCACGGCGGAGGCCACCTCCCGACTGCCGGACGGCGGCCGGATCGCCGAGGCGGCCCGTCGTCGCCGTGCCGTCGGCGGCCCCGCGGAGGACGCTCTGGGTGCGCTGGTCGGGCTCAAGCTCCGACCGCGACGCATCCGCGAGGCCTCGGCCATGTGGCGGGCGGTCACGGACGCGGTCGGCGTCGCCGCCCGGGACTCCCTCTGGGACTACCCGGACCTCATGCCCACCGCCGAGGACATCGACGACCCGACGGCCCTGATCGCGCGTCTGCAGGCCGCGGAGCGCGGGGAGCAGCCCGAGGCCGACGAATTCGATGAGGCGCTCGCCCGCCTGCTGGACGGCGACGACTTCTCCGCGGAGGCGCCCGCCGAGGACGGCGACACGGATCCGCGCACCGACGGCGACGACGACACTCCGGAGGGCGAGCGCCCGGTCTGAGTCCGGCCATCCGGGTCGGGGACGGACGATCACTCTCCCTCCCCGACCACGGGCGGACCGCCGACTTCTCCACCGATCCCCCGAATCGGCCTGCGGCTCCACGATGCTCCGCAGAATCGAGGGGTGCCGCTCACCCCGACGACCCTGACCCGTCTCGACCCCGCATTCCCGCTGCTCTGGCGCGACGGGATGACCCTCCAGGTCGGCGACGATCCCGCCATCCGGGTCCCGGCGTCCGCGCCCTGGGTCGAACGGCTCCTCAGCCGCATGCGCCGAGGGTTCCGACGCAGCGCCTTCGATGTCATCGCGCACCGCGCGGGAGCGCCGCGGGAGGAGGCCAGACGGCTGCTGGCCATCGTCGAACCGGCGCTGCAGGACGAGCCCGCCCGCCCGCTCGCCGCCCGGGTGTCCACGCTCGGGCTCACCGACACCCGCGCCGAAGGGCGGCTGTGCGAGGCGCTCGCCGACGAAGGGGTGTCGCTCGCGACGACCTCGGCGCCGGCATCGACGGTGGTCGCCGTCGTCCTCGTTCCCGGTGCGGCGGCCGCCGTGCAGTTCGCGCCGTTCCTGCGCACGGACTCCCCGCACCTGCCGATCGCCGTCGAGCCGGCGCGCATCACCGTGGGACCGCTGGTCGTGCCGGGGCTCACGCCGTGTCTGACCTGCAGGGATGCCGAGGACACCGCTCGGGACCCTGCCTGGCCGCTGCTCCACGGTCAGCTCGTCGGCCGCGACCCCGGGCGCATCACACTCGCCAGGGTGGCTGCGGCCGGAGCGGTCGCTGCGCGTCTCCTCGCGGACCCCGAGGCCGCCCGCATCGCCCGGATCAGCGCGGACGGCGTGATCGGGTGGCGTTCGGTGCGATTTCGCGCAGAATGCCTGTGCCGCGACCCGTCGTCCCCATCTCCGCCAGGAACCGCGAGGGCGCCCGTTCGCCGCGCCCCGCCGATCGTGCCCAGGACAGCTCCAGCGTGCGCGCAGCCCGCGTGACCCCCACGTAGGCGAGGCGACGCTCCTCGTCCACGGCCTCGAACGTCGTGGCATACGAGATGGGCAGCGACCCCTCCGCCCACCCCGCGAGGTAGACGTGCGGCCATTCGAGGCCCTTGGCCGCATGCAGCGTCGACAGTGTCACCGTCCGCATCGTCGGCTCGTGCTGATCCTTCGCGCGGGCCATGAGCTCGTCGCTGAACGATCGCAGGGTCGCTTCCGGACCGGCATCCTCCGCGAGCCGCAGGATGGCCCGTCGCGCCTCCCAGCCGTCGCGCTGAGCTCCCCCGGCGGCCGGCGGCTCCTCGGTGAGTCCCAGCTCGCGAAGCACCCGCCGCACCCCTGGCAGGAATCCGTGCTCGGTCGGCGCGACCGCCGCCGCACGGAGCGCGAGGATCGCCTGGCGTACCTCCGGCATGGCGAAGAATCGCGTGCCGCCGAGCACCGAGGTGGCGATCCCCTCGGCGGCGAGCGCCTGCTGGAGCACCGCGGACTGCGCATGGGCCCGATACAGCACGGCGATCTCGGACGGGGAGGCGCCGTCGGCGATACGGGCCGCGACACCGGCCGCGATCCCCGCGGCCTCCTCCGACTCCGAGTCGTACGCCGTGACCGTCGGCGGCTCGGCGGTGAAGTGCTCCCGCGCGGGGACCAGCTCCAGCGCCCCGGGGCGACCGTGCATCAGCGCGTTCGCCGCCGTCAGGATGGGGGCCTGGGACCGGTAGTTCGTCTCCAGCCGGATGACCGTTGCATCGGGGTGCCGCCTTTCGAACTCGAGGAGGAACCGCTGCTCCGCCCCCGCGAACGAGTAGATCGTCTGGCTGGCGTCGCCCACCACGCAGATGTCGTGCCGATCGCCCAGCCACAGCTCCAGGAGCCGGTTCTGGAGCGGCGACACGTCCTGGAACTCGTCCACGGTGAAGTGCCGGTACTGCTCGTGAACGGCGGCTGCGACCCGTGGCTCGGTCTCCAGCATCCCCGCACAGGCGAGCAGCACGTCCTCGAAGTCGAGCTGATGACGCTCGTCCTTCAGCGCCTCGTAGCCGCGCATCAGCTCCACGAGCTGGGTGGGGTCGATCCCGGTGATCGGACGGCCCAGCTCGGCGTACCGGTCGATCGAGATCATCGACACCTTCCGCCACTCGATCTCCGAGGCGATGTCGCGCAGGGTCGCCGTGCGGGGACGCAGGCGGAGGGCATCGGCGGCCTGACCGAGCATGCGCACCTTGTTGTCGATGATCGACGGCGCGGGGGCCCCCGCCAGCGTGGGCCAGAAGAAGTTGAGCTGGGCGAGCGCGGCCGCGTGGAAGGTGCGGGCGGCGACGCCTTCGACGCCCAGTGCACGGAGGCGTCCGCGGAGCTCACCGGCGGCCTTCGCGGTGAACGTCACCGCCATCACCCGGGACGGCGAGTAGGCACCGGTGTCCACCCCGTGCGCGATGCGGTGCGTGATGACCCTGGTCTTCCCGGTTCCGGCACCCGCGAGCACCGCCACCGGCCCCCGCAGGACCGAAGCCGCCGCTCGCTGCCGCTCGTCGAGGGCATCGAGTGCGCTCACGGGCGCTCCTCGAACCAGTCGACGATGAGAGCGCGCGCGATCGAGGCGGGTCCCGGCAACCCGACGGGACCGTCCCCGGCGAGCGCGGAGCCGATCTCCTCCCGCGTGAACCAGCGCACGTCGATGATCTCCTCGCCGTCGGGTCTGGCCGCGGCTTCGTCTTCGACCGCGGCGCGGAACCCGACCATGAGCGAGCGGGGGAAGGGCCACGCCTGCGAGGAGATGTAGCGCAGCGTCGAGAGGCGCACGCCGGACTCCTCCTCGATCTCCCGGTGCACGGTGGCCTCGAGGGATTCGCCCGCCTCCGTGAAACCGGCGAAGCAGGAGTACATGCGACCGCCCCAGTTCGCATTGGCACCGAGCAGCAACCGCTCGCCGTCCGCGCTCTCGACGGCGACGATCACCGCGGGGTCGGTCCGCGGGAAGTGCTCGCGGCCGCAGACCAGGCACCGCCGCGACCAGCCCGCGTTGCGCAGCTCCGTCCCTCCGCCGCAGGTGGGGCAGAACGGGGCGTCGCGGAGCCAGCCGGCCAGCGCGACCGCGGCGACGAGCACCTCGGACTCCCCGGCGTCCAGGCGCCCGCCGAGGTCGCGGAGGCCGAGCCAGATCTCGTCCGGCGCCGTGTCGAGAGCATCGGTCTCCGGCGGCAGCGCGGCGAGCAGGAGCGCGGAGCCGTCGGCTTCCCGACCGAGCAGCGCCCATGTCCCGTCCGTGACGTCGTCCGCCGAGACGCGCAGCAGCGCCGAGGCCGCGACGCGCACACGCCCCTCCCGGACGACGATGACGCGCGAGGCCGCGAGGCCGCGGAGACGCTCGATCACGCCCTCCTCCTCGCGGAGTTCGGCGGCGCGGTCGAAGAACGGGCGCGGAATGCTCATCGACTCCCTCTCTCACGGGCGTGGCGGAGGCGGGACCGCCCCTGAGCCGACCTACCCTGGGGGCATGGGACGCTCTCCATTCACTCTAGCCGCGGCGGTGACGGCCGCACTTCCCGGCGCGGAGGTCACGGGCACCCGGGCGCTCACCGCGAACGGCGACGGGCGCTTCGACTCCGCCGTCGCCTCCCTCGCCGACGGCCGGGAGCTCGCGATCCGCGTGGCGGACGATGATGACGCCGCGCGCGAGCTGGCGGCCGAAGCCCTCGCGCTCCGCGCCCTCACCGACGGCGCGCGCGCCATGCTCCCGTTCCGCGCTCCCGGATACATCGGCGAGACGAGGGTGGGCGAGGGCCGAGCGCTCGTGACCGAACTGCTCCCCGGCTTCCAGATCGAGGCGTCGATGGTTCCCGCCGGACGCGGCGCCGCGGAGTCCATGGGGGCCGCGATCGCCGCCGTGCACGCGCTGCCGACGTCGGTCGTCCGCGGTGCCGGACTCGTGATGCGCAGTGCGGAGGAGAGCCGCGCCGAGCTGGAGCGGCTCGTCGACACCGCCGCAGCCACGGGACGCGTCCCCGCCCGCCTCACGGTGCGGTGGCGGGAGGCCGTCGCCGACGACGACCTCTGGCGCTTCGAGTCGACGGTCGTGCTCGGCGGCGCGCAGGCCACGTCGTTCCTCTTCGACGATCATCCCGAGCGCGGCCCCGAGGTCACCGGCGTGATCGGCTGGCACGGTCTCGCGGTCGGCGATCCGGCGCTCGACCTGTCCTGGCTGTCGGCCGCGCCCGACGCCGCGGCCGACGTGCACGGCGCGTACGCCCGTGCGATGGATCGAACTCCCGACGCCGGTCTCGAGATCCGTGCGCGGCTGCTCGCCGAGCTGGAGTTCGCCCGCTGGCTCGTCCACGGGGACGCGCTGCGGCGCGAGGACATCGTGGAGGACGCGGCCGCGCTGCTGGAGGCTCTCGCCGACGGCCTGCGCCACGACGATCTCGGCGTGCCCGGTGATCGCCGCTCGGACGTGGACTCGGCGATGGACGCGCTCGACCGCGTGCCGGTGGCGGCCGCTCCCGAGGTGGACACCTCGATGCAGACCGATGCCTACAACCCGGAAGAGCTCTGGGCGGCGGAGGCGGACGACGTGGACCTCGACGCCGCGCGCACCGGGTCGTCGGTGGCGGGGGCGGGCGAGCCCGCGGGCGCGCCGTCGCAGTCCGACGCGGAACATCGTGCCGCCGTGGCGAGCATCGAGACCGAGGACCTCTCCGGCGTCGCGCACGCGTTCGCCGAGACGCGCGGAAGCGGACGGGTCGAGACTTCCTTCCCCTCCTCCCCCTCGGCGGACGACGACGATTCCGAAGAGGCTCAGCGCGCGGCGCGGGCGGCGCTCCAGCGCTGGAAGAGCTCCTCCTCGGAGTAGACGCGGTCCCCGCGGATGACGAGGTCGTCGGCCACGTAGTACAGCGCCACGTCGATCTCCTCGAGCGGGACGCCGAAACGCCGGTGGTACGCGAGCCGGTAGAGGGCCAGCTGCAGCATGCGCTCCTCGCGCTCCTGCGGTGTGCGTGGTGCCCGCCCGGTCTTCCAGTCGACGATCTCGATCCGTCCGCCGCGGTCGGCGCGTCGGTACACCGCGTCGAGCTTGCAGATGACGATGTGGGCTTCCGTCGCGTCGGGGCGCACTCCGGGGAGACCGGCTCCCAGCGCGAAGTCGATCTCGATCTCCACGGCGAGCGGCTGCAACGGCCCCCACTCGCTCCGCTCGAAGGTCTCCTGCAGTGCGGCGAGGTCGGCGGCGTCCGCAGCGGCACCGGATGCCGGAGCACCCGGTGCACCGTCGTCCTCGGGCTCGTCCTCGTCGACCTCCCAGAGCGCCTCGTCCACCCGGGTTCCGACACCGACGAGCTCGGAGCGCTGCTCGACCCACGCGTGGAACAGGGTCCCCAGACGGGTCTGGCGGTACGGGCGTTCGGGCATCGGGCGCACGAGCGAGGACAGGGTCCCGGTGTAGTCCGTGACGTAGTCCTTGAACCGGGAGGCGGGCACTCGCGTGGGTGCCTCCGCGTCCGTCCCGCGCTGGCGGGCGGCTCGCTCGTCGAGGAGCCGGCGCAACTCCTCGGTCGGCTCGAGGGTGTCGCCCTGGAGGGCCTCCTCGACGACCGCCGCCGCGGCGCTCACCACGGGGCGCCGTCCGCCGAGCGGGTCGAGCGGCCAGTGCAGCGTGGCGCCGGGACCGTCGTACGGGTTCTCGTCCGGGTCGACCGGAGGGATCGCGTCGAGCCCGAGGACGTCGATGGCCTCCAGGAGGTACGGACTCGGCGTGCGCGGCGCCTTCTGACCCGCCCAGTGGGCGCCGCTCAGCAGCAGGTCGCTCTTGGCGCGAGTGATCGCCACGTAGGCGAGGCGACGCTCCTCCTGGCGCTGATACTCCCGGTAGGCGTCCTTGAAGCGCTTGAGCGCGCCACCGTGGGGGTTCGCTTTCGTCGCCCCGCCCGACAGCGACGCCTGTGCGAGCTTCTGCCGCTTGCCGGGGTCGGCCTCGCCCTCCATCGCCTCCTCCGGGTCCCAGACGAAACGCGGGAGCGCGTCGCGGTCTCCGCGCAGCGCGAACGGCACGACGCCGAACCCGAACCATCCCGAGGTGTCGGACACCCGCCCCGGCAGCTCGTCGACGACGAGGCGCACGACCGCGACGGCGTCCCACTCCAGGCCCTTGGACCCGTGGATCGTGAGCAGTTGCACGACCCCGGGCTCCGGGGGCTCCGGTCGGGGCATGAGTTCGTCGGTGCTCTCCGCCTTGTCGAGCCAGGCCAGCAGGCTGCCGATCGTGCCGCGCTCGTCGGCGGCGAGGAACGCGCGCACCTCGTCGGCGAACGCCCGCAGCTGGGTGGCTGCGACCCGCGCGGGTCCCCGGGTCTCGTTGGCGGCGAGCTCGATATCCAATCGCAGCTCCAGCTCGATGAGCCGGATGAGTTCCGGGATCGGCTGGGACGACGCGCGACGCAGGCGCTCCAGCATCTCCCCCGCGGCGCGGATCCGTGAGCGGCCCTCCGGGGTGATGCCCTCCAGCAGGCGATAGTCGTCGCGGACCGCGCGCACTATGTCGACCGCGTCCACGATGGAGACGGCCTCGTCGGCACCGCGGGAGGAGCGCAGCCGCGCCCGCACCTCTTCCGGTAGGGGCATGAGGGCGGTGTCGCGCTCCGCGAGCGCGCGTCCCAGCTCGTACAGCGCCGCCATATCCGCCACCCCGACGCCGAAGCGCGGGCCCGTCAGGAGCCGGATCAGCGCCGAACCGGCCGTCGGGTCGTGCACCACCCGCAGGGTCGAGACCACGTCGACGACCTCGGGCGTGGCGAGCAGGCCCCCGAGTCCGAGGATGCGGTGCGGGATCCCTCGCGCGGCGAGCGCGCCGGCGAAGGTCTGCATGTGGCGTTTGGACCGGAACAGGATGGCGCCGGTGTGCGGGGAGGTCGAGGTCTCCTCGTGGGCGGCGCGACGTTCGGCGAACCAGGCCGCGACCTCGGCGGCCTCGTCGTCGACGGTGAACGGGTAGCGCACGGCGACCGTGCCCTCCCCCGCGCCCGGCCGCGGCTCCAGCGGCGGCACGTCGAGTCCGGGGCGCTGCAGGGGCTCCAGCACCCGGTTGGCGACGTCGAGGATCCGGCGGTCGTTGCGCCAGCTCGTCATGAGGCTGTAGGTGCGCACATCCCCCGTGCTCGAGAAGGATCGGGGGAATGCGTAAAGGTTGTCGGCGCTGGCTCCGCGCCACCCGTAGATCGACTGGTGCGGATCGCCGACGGCCATCACGGCCGTGTCGCGGAACAGCTCCGCGAGGAAGCGCGTCTGGATCACCGAGGTGTCCTGGTACTCGTCGAGCAGCACGACCCGGTGCTGCTCCCGGAGCTCGGCGCGGACGTCCGGCGCGGACTCGACGATGTCGTACGCTCCGGACACCTGGTCGGCGAAGTCGAGCACGCCGCGCCGGTCCTTCTCGGCGATGTAGTCGCGCACGAGGCTGGTCAGAGTCGGGAGGGTGCGCAGGTTGACCGCCGCCTTCTCGACATCGGCATGGGAGCGGTAGGGCTCGAACGCCGCGGCCTGTGCTGCCGCGAGACGCTCGGCCTCGGCGAGGTCGACGCGATGGTCGAGCGCCGCGCCGGCGAGCCGCTGCACGGCGTCGATGACTGTTCCGAGGGCGTAGTCGACCTCCTCCAGCTCCGGCAGATCGCTGCGGAGCACGACCTCCCGCGCCAGCATCCAGGACGCCGCCTGGCTGAGCATCGCCACATCGGGATCCCGGCCGATGCGTGCGGCGTGCTCGCGCACGATGCCGTCGGCGAAGGCGTTGTAGGTCGAGACGCGGGGACGGATGAGGAGGTCGTCGGCGGTGCGGAGCGCCCCGGGCTCCCCGGCCGTGCCGTAGTGCTGGGCGAGCTCGTCGAGGACATGGCTGCGCACGAGTTCGCGCTGCCGCCCCGGCGCGGCCTCCGCCACTCGACGCAGTGCCCCTCCGGCGACGATCTCCGGGAGATGCGGGAGCAGGCCCCGCCGACCGTACTCGTCGACGACGGCGAGGCGGGCGCCGATGCGCTCCGCGAGCTCCCCCGCCGCCTTGCGGGTGAACGTGAGGCCGAGGACCTCGTCCCGGCGGACGAGCCCGTTCGCGACGAGCCAGACCACGCGGGCCGACATGGTCTCCGTCTTGCCGCTGCCCGCCCCGGCGACGACCAGTGCCGGCTCCAGCGGCGCCTCGATCACCTGCTGCTGCGCAGGCGTCGGGGTCGGCAGTCCGAGCGCGGCGGCGATGTCGGTCGCCGAGAGCACGGCGTCCGGGGCTCCTGCGGTCATGCGCTCACCGCCGGCACGGTGTGGATGCGGCAGGGATGGACCCGGCGCTGCGTGTCGGCGCAGTGGGCCTCCACCTGGGCCGTGAAGCTCGCCGCCGACATGCCGCGGGCGACCTCGGCGACCCGGTGCAGGAACTGCGACCGGGCCTCGGCGTCCAAGGCGTGCTGGTGCGCGACGCGGTAGTCGCTCTTCGCCAGGGTCTTGGAGACGATCACCAGACGCGCGCCCCCGAGCGAACCGGGCGCGGCACCGGGCACGAGCCCCTCCTGCACAGCGATCTGATAGGCCGCGAGCTGGGCATGGTCGACGACGCCCCCGTCCGCCTCCGGATCGGTCTTCCCGGTCTTGAGGTCGACGACCACCGTGGTCCCCTCCGGCCCACCGGCCATCGACTGCCAGCCGCGGCCGCGCGCCGGTCCGTGTTCGCCCGCGCCGGGCGGATACGCCTCGACCCGGTCGATGTAGCCGTGCACGATGGCGCGGTGACCGCGGTCCTCCCCCACCGGGTGCACGCTCGGCTCGGCGGTCTCGCCGGACACGTCGACGGCGAACCGGAACTCCACCTCGCTGCCGAGGACGCGCCCGCCGTCCCTCGTCACCTCACCGAGGTAGCTGTGCAGCCGGTCGACGAACAGGTCGGCGCGACGACGCTCCTTGCGCCCGATCCAGGCCGTCTCGAAGTC
This sequence comes from Microbacterium meiriae, assembly GCF_032364335.1. NCBI lineage: Bacteria > Bacillati > Actinomycetota > Actinomycetes > Micrococcales > Microbacteriaceae > Microbacterium > Microbacterium meiriae. The sequence continues at coordinate 1,257,264 of NZ_CP133984.1, read as the reverse complement.
GAGCTCCGGCCAATGCTCCTCGACGATCTCCCGCATGCGCGCGAGGTCGCCGTCCGGCACGCGCTCCATCGCCTCGTGGACGATCGTGCCGATGCCCGCCGTCGGCGGCATGACGGTGTCGCCGCCGAGAGCCGAGACGACCCAGTTGAGCCCGCATTCCTCGTACGACTCCACCGCCGAGGGCGACACCCGGGCTCCGCTCGCAGCGAGATCGCGCAGCGGCGCCGCCGTCGAGGGCGCCGTGACGCCGTACCAGTCGTGCGGATGCGCTCCCGGCACGCCCTCCCGGGCGAGGATGGCGAGTTGGGCGGCCGCCTCGCGCCTCGCGGGTTCGGCGTGTGTCGTGGTGAGCACCCGACGGTGCCGCGCGACCAGCCCGCGCAGCGTGAGCGGGTGCTCCGCGGAGACATGACGCTCCGGCGGCTCCGGAGGGGGAAGGAATCCGAAGAAGGCGCTGGGCGACAGGTCGTCATCGTCCACCGCGGTGATGAGGAGGCGATGGCGCGCCCGCGAGAGTGCCCGCACGAACAGCCGCAACTCGTCGTGGAGCGCCGCCCGACGCCGGTCGAGCACGCCCGGGACCTCCGCCGGGAGGCCGGAGCGCGCCGCGGTCAGCGCGTCGGCGAGCCGCCAGGTCTGGAGCAGCCCGCCACGCAGCCGTACGTTGGGCCAGACGCCGTCCTGCACACCGGCGACGACCACCGCGTCGAACTCCGTGCCGAGCGCGGTGGCCGGTGTGAGCAGGGTGACCGTCCCCGGCCGGTCCGGCGACGACAGCGTGTCCTCCGGCACCTCGCTGTCGAGGATGTCGCGCACGAAGACCTCGGGACGCTCGTCGGGGGTGCGCTCGACGAAGCGCTTGGCCGCGTCGAACAGAGCCACGAGAGCATCCAGCGATCGCGCCGTCTCGGCTCCGGTCGGCAGCAGCGAGATCTCCCGCCACGCGACCTGCAGCCGCCGCCCGTCGACGGCCCTGGCCTGCTCCCAGATGCGCCACAGGAGGTCGTGGATCGTCTCCCCCTCCGCCGCCGCACGAGCGACGCCGGCGACCGTCTCGGCGAAGCGCTCGGCGGTCCGCGACTCCGGTGCATCGATGAGCGTGAGGGTGGCCGGCGCCGACATCGCCGCGCGCAGCAGCTCGCGCGCGGGAGTCGACCCGCCCTGACCGAGTTCGAGGTGGCGGAGCCGCGCGCGCAGCCGACGGAGCGCGATCGCGTCCATTCCACCGAACGGCGTCCGCAGCGCCTCCTCCCAGGCCTGCACGGTGCGGTCCTCGTCCGGAGTCAGCGCGAGCCGCACGATGCCGACGATGTCGCGCACGATCCCCTCGCTCCCGAGCGGGCGCTGCACCCCGGCGGCCCTCGTCGGGATCTCGCGCGCGGCCAGCTCGGTCTCCAAGGCTGTGACCTGACGGGTGTCGTGGGCGATGACCGCCATCCGCTCCCACGGGATGCCGGCGCTCAGATGCCAGTCGCGCATGACTCCCGCGATGCGGTCGAACTCCTCGTAGGGCGACGGCGCGAGGAAGGTCGAGACCTCCGCGCTGTCGTCTCCCGCGGTGGGCGCCGGGGCGCGCCGATGCTCGACGCGTCCCGAGACGCCGATCGCCTGCGTCACCGTGCGCGTCAACGCGGTCAGCAGCGGGCGCTGACGGTGGGCGCCGTCGAGCACGTGCACGGTGGTGAGCGCGCCGGCGAGTTGCGCGAAAAGCTCGGGGCTGGCTCCGCGGAAGGCACCGGAGGAGATGTCGGGGTCGCCGAATGCGTGGACCGCGATGCCCCGGTCGAGGAGCGCCTGCACCACGCCGATGCCTCCGCGCGTCAGCTCCTGGGCGTCGTCGATGAGCACCACCCGCAGGGGCGACAGCGGCCCGAGGGTCGCGCTGTCAGCCGTGCGGAGGATCCCCGCTGCCTCGCTGAGCAGATCGGCGGCGTCGCGGTGCGCGGCCCGTAGGGCATCGAGCACCGCGCGGTACTCCTCCACGAAGTCGGCCGCCGCCGTCCACACCGCATCGCCGGTGGCGCGCAGTTCGGCCGGGCTCGCCCCCAGCTCCGTGCACTCCGCGAGGAAGGCGCGGAGTTCGGAGCGGAAGCCCTTCGAGGCGCGGACGGGCTCGCTGAGCGCCGGAGGCCAGGCGATGCGGGCGTCTTCGGCATCGCCGGCGAGCAGTTCGGCGATGATGCGGTCCTGATCGGCGCCGGTGAGCAGAGCCGGCGGCTCAGCGCCCTCCCTCACCATCGCGCCGCGGACGAGCTGGAACGCGAACGACCCGAGCGACCGGGCCAGCGGTCCCGGCGTCGCCTGGCCGATGCGCACGCCGATCCGGTCGCGCAGCGCGGTGGCCGCCTGTCGGCTCGGCGTGAGCGCCAGCACCTCTTCCGGCCGCAGCCCTTCGACCTCGAGGAGCTGCACCACACGGTCGACGAGCGTGCGCGTCTTACCGGTGCCGGGGGCACCGATCACGACGCCCGACGCGGTCGGCGGCGCCGTGATCACGGCTTGCTGCGCGGCATCCGACATCATCCCTCCACGCTATCGGGAGGCGCGGACATCGGCGTCGAGGGCGAACCTCCTCGCGGGTTGTGCGCTCAGGGCGAAACGACCGTCGCCGCCGGTCTCCCCCGCTCGGTGCGCGATAGAGTTGGCCGAGTCCGACGACCTGCAAGGAGCACCCGTGGAAATCCGCATCGGCATCATCAACACCGGCCGCGAGCTGAGCTTCGACACCGCTGCCACGGCGGACGAGGTCCGCACCCAGGTCTCCGCCGCGCTCGAGCAGAGCGCCTCGCACCTGAGCTTCGCCGACGTGAAGGGCAACTCCTACATCGTGCCGACCGCGAACCTCGCCTACATCGAGCTGGGCACCGAGGAGTCGCGTCGCGTGGGCTTCGTCGCCTGACCCGCGCATGTACATCCTCCTCGCCCTCGTCGGCGCCTGCGTGCTCGGCATCGCCGCGCACTTCCTGATCGGCGGTCGCGAACGGCGCGGCGTCGCACTCGCCCCGGCGATCGCGACGGCCGTCTCGGCGATCGTCTACACGGCTCTGCAGTGGTCCGGCGTGGGCGAGGACAGCGTCTGGCTGTGGCTGGCGAGCACCCTCGGAGCCGCCGCGGTCGCGGCGCTCGCCGCCGCGGCTCTCACAGCAGCGCGTCGACGCGGCGACGAGCAGCGGAGAGCCGCGCTCGGGATCTGAGCTAGGACGCGAGGCCCATCGCGTCCATGCGCCGGGCGTGCGCCCCCATCAGCTCGGTGTACACCGGCTCGATGCGGGCCTCCTCCACGGCGAGGAGTTCGGGACGCAGAGCCGCGCGACAGACGAGGATCGTGTCGCCCACGAGACGCCGCGCCCACATGGACAGCAGCGAGCGCCACTCCTCGTCGCTCTCGATCGTCTCCTGGATGATCGCGACGATCTCGTGGCGCGCGTCGTCCTCGCGCAGGATCTCCGCGACCCGCCGCCCCGTCTCGCCGTAGCTCGAAGCGAGCGCGAGATAGAAGTCGTCGAGCATGCCCGCCGTGATGTAGACCGCGAGCAGGGTCTCGCGCGGGCGCGCCCCGATGGTCTTGCGCCGGAACGCGTCCAGGTGCTCGCGGAACGGGAGCATGAGCTGCGTCGGGTCCTGACCGCGCGCCGCGATGATGTCGACGATGCCCCGGTGCTTGGTGAGCGCCGCACCGGCGGCCCGGGACAGCGACTCCTTCTCGGCCAGCTCGGGAGTCGCGCGGATGAGCCGCGTCAGCGTCTCGAAGTAGCCGAGCTGGAGGTAGGCCGCCTGGCCGAGGAATCGGTCGAGCTCCGGCGCCAGCTCCGCGAAGTCGACACGCGTCGCATCGCTCTGCTCGCCGCGGCTGCGCAGCGCCAGGGTGCGTCGCGGCGCGGCGTCGCGCTGCCAGAACCACTTAACCACGAGGTGTTCCTCCCGAGTCGGCCACGTCGTTCACAATACTCGGCAGAAGACGTCCTCCCTGCCCGGAGCCGCCCCTCCGGTAGGCTGGGCGTGTCCCCGCCGTCGGAGCGGGGCCCCGCGCCTGTGGCACACGAGACGGCGTGGCTCCGTTTACGAGGCGATCGCGCATGGTCGCCGGACAGGCATCTGAACAACAGTGACAACTTTCGCCGAACTCGGCATCGATCAGGACATCGTCGACGCACTGGCCGCGAAGGGCATCGTCGATGCCTTCCCGATCCAGGAGCAGACCATCCCCCTCGGGCTCCCGGGGCAGGACATCATCGGACAGGCGAAGACCGGTACCGGCAAGACCTTCGGCTTCGGCATCCCGGTCGTGCAGCGCCTCGGGAAGGATCCGGAGCACGGGGTCAAGGCCCTCATCGTCGTCCCGACCCGCGAGCTCGCGGTGCAGGTCTACGAGGACATCGATCTGCTCACGAGCAACCGCTCCACCAGCGTCGTCGCCATCTACGGCGGCAAGGCGTACGAAGGGCAGATCGACCAGCTCAAGGCCGGAGCGCAGATCGTCGTCGGCACGCCGGGGCGTCTCATCGACCTCGCCGGCCAGCGCCTCCTCGACCTCTCGAACGCGACCGAGGTCGTGCTCGACGAGGCCGACAAGATGCTCGACCTCGGCTTCCTCGCCGACATCGAGAAGATCTTCCAGAAGGTCCCCGCGGTGCGGCACACGCAGCTGTTCTCCGCGACCATGCCCGGTCCGATCGTCGCGCTGGCACGGCGGTTCATGACCAACCCGATCCACATCCGCGCCAACGACCCGGACGAGGGCCTGACGCAGGCGAACATCAAGCACCTCGTCTACCGCGCCCACTCGCTGGACAAGGACGAGGTCATCGCTCGCATCCTGCAGGCCGAGGGCCGGGGGAAGACGGTCATCTTCACGCGCACGAAGCGCGCAGCGCAGCGTCTGGTGGACGAGCTGAGCGACCGCGGCTTCAACGTGGGCGGCGTCCACGGCGACATGGGACAGGACCAGCGTGAGCGCTCCATGGCCGCGTTCAAGGCCGGCAAGAAGGACGTCCTCGTGGCGACGGACGTGGCGGCCCGCGGTATCGACGTCGACGACGTCACCCACGTCATCAACCACACCATCCCCGACGAGGAGAAGACCTACCTCCACCGCGCGGGACGCACGGGCCGCGCGGGCAAGACCGGGATCGCGGTGACGTTCGTGGACTGGGAGGACCTGCACAAGTGGGCCCTCATCAACCGCGCGCTCGAGTTCGGTCAGCCCGAACCGGTCGAGACCTACTCGTCGAGCCCGCACCTGTACACCGACCTCGACATCCCCGAGGGGACGAAGGGGCGGCTCGTGAGCGCGCCGAAGAAGGAAGCGGTCAAGACGGAGCGCACCCGTCGTCCGGAGCGCGCCGCGGACGCCGCCGAAGAGGGCACCGGAGAGGGCGGCACGCGCCGCCGTCGCCGCCGCCGCACCGGCTCGTCGTCTGTCGGCTCCACGTTCGCGGAGGGCACGCCCGAAGGGTCGTCCGGCGAGGGTTCCGCCGCGCAGACCGCCGACCGCGGCGCCGAGGGTGCCGGCACCCACGACGGCGCCGGCAAGGAGCACCACGACGGCAAGCCCGCCCCCGCCCGCCGTCGCCGCCGTCGTCGCGGCGGCTCCGGCACCGGGGCGGCACCCGTCACCGGCGCCTGATCCGCGTCATCGTCGTCCGAGGGGCGCCCGCACGGTCTGCCGTGGGGCGCCCTTCGTCGTGCAGGAGGTCGGCCGGAACCTGCGGCGGGTAGACCCAGGCGACGAGCACCACCGAGATGATCATCAGCAGGAACCAGGAGCTGAGCTTGCTCAGGGACACGGGCTGCCACCCCGCCGCCTGGTCGGGATACGCCCACGCGCCTGCCCACGTGCCGATGTTCTCGGCCAGGTAGATGAACACCGCCACCCCGGCGAAGACCGCGAGGAGCGGCAGCCGGATGGTGCGGCGCCATACGCGGGCGTGCATGACGGTGGGCAGCCACAGCACCACCACCCCGGCGAGGAGCAGCCACCTGGCATCCCACCACCAGTGGTGGGTGAAGAAGTTGACGTAGATGGCGGCGGCCAGGACGGCCGTCAACCACCGGCGCGGGTAGCGGGTGAACCCGAGGTCGAACAGCCGGTACACGCGCACCATGTAGGAGCCGACCGCCGCGTACATGAACCCGCTGAACAGCGGGACTCCCCCGATGCTGAGGATGCCGTCCTCGGCATACGCCCAGGAACCGACGTCGGTCTTGAACAGCTCCATCGCCGTGCCGGTGATGTGGAAGAGCACGATCACCCAGAGCTCCCGCCCGCTCTCGAGGCGGAACACGAGCATGGCCACCTGGATGAGCACGGCCGCGATCGTCAGCGCATCGTTGCGGGCGAGCGCGGCGTCGTCGGGGTACCAGAGGCGGGCGGCGACGATCACCACCAGCAGCGCCGCACCGAACACGCAGGCCCAGGCCTGCTTCAGCACGAAGACGAGGAACTCGGCCAGCCCGGCGCGGAAGCCCGATGTCGGCACCGCACGGAGGAGTCGGCGAGCGATCGCGTCGACGCGGCGCTCCAGGGAGGTGGCACGTTGCATGCCTCGGACCGTATCGGTCCGCCTCGACAGAATGCCGGGAGACCGCCGACAGTCCGCCGGGGTCAGGGACGCCGCGGGCCGGAGCCGGAGGCGCGATCGATGATCCGGGCGACCATGTCCGCCGCGGTGGTGTTCTCCCCCGGCACGTTCGGTTTTCCGGTGCCGTGGTAATCGCTGGACCCGGTGACGATGAGGTCGTGCCGGGCTGCCAGTTCGCGCAGCAGCCGCTTGCCGGCGGCGGTGTTCTCCCGGTGGTCCACCTCGAATCCGGCCAGCCCCGCGTCGATCAGACGCTCGATGTACGGCACCGGCATCATCCGATCACGGCCCGCCGTCACAGGGTGCGCGATGATCGCCACGCCGCCCGCCTCGGTGAGCAGTCTCACGGCGGTGAGCGGGTCCGGGGCGTAGTGCGGCTCGTAGTAGCCCTCCCGCGGATGGAGGATGCCGTCGAAGGCCTCGCCCCGATCCCGAACGATGCCGCGCGCCACCAGCGCGTCCGCGATGTGGGGCCGGCCGACCGTCGCGTCGAGCGTCGTCTGGGCGAGGACGTCGTCCCAGTGCAGGTCGTAATCGCGGCCGATGTTGCGGACGATGCGCTCCGCTCGTCCGATCCTGTCGTTCCGGATCCGGTCGGTCTCCGCCTGCAGCGCCGCATCCTCCGGATCGAAGAGGTAGCCCAGCACGTGCACACTGCGCCACTCGTGCTTGGCGGAGAGCTCCATCCCGGGGAGGAAGGTCATGCCGAGGGCGACGGCGGCGTCGCCGGCCTCCGTCCAGCCCGTGGTGCGGTCGTGGTCCGTGAGCGCGGCGGTCCGTACGCCGTGCCGATGCGCCTGCCTCATGACCTCGGCGGGCGACTCGGTGCCGTCGGAGTGGTTGGAGTGCAGGTGCAGGTCGGCAGGACCGGCGGGCGGAACGGGCATCCTCCGAGCGTACCGAGCGCCGACGCGCGTGGCGCGGAAACCCGGACCCGGATCGCGTGGACGGACCGGCGATGCGAGGCAGGGACTTCACAGGCGGCGCTTCTAGGCTGGAGGGGATGTTTCGTCTCCTGGGGATCCTGCTCACCGTGCTCTTCGCGATCGCGTCGGCGATCGTGGTGTGGCCGCAGTTCTTCCACCTCGAGCAGACCTACCCGTTCGCTCAGCTCGTCGCCGCCCGCGGCCTCGTGCTCGGCGGGTTCCTGGTCATCGCGGTGCTGGCGCTGCTGCTGCTCCTCGCCCGACCGCTGCGAGGGTTCGCGGCCTCGGTCCTGATCGTCGCCCTCCTCGGTGCTGCGGCGACGGGTGCGATCGGAGCGACCCGCGGCTTCGGGGTGGCGGCCCTCCCTGAGCGGACGGACACGAGTCTGCGGGTGCTCACCTGGAACACGGCGGGAGAGGCTGTCTCGGCCGAGCAGATCGCTCAGGAGATCCTCGAGCAGGAGGCCGACGTGGTGGCGCTGCCGGAGACCACCGAAGAGGTCGGCGAGCGGATCGCGCTCATGCTGCGCGAGCAGGGTCACCCGATGTGGGTGCACCATGTGCAGTTCCGCCCGGACGTGGAGGACGGACCGCAGTCGTGGCAGACCACGGTCCTGGTCGCTCCCGAGCTCGGCGAGTACTCCGTGATCGAGTCCTCCAAGGACGGAAGCAACAACACCGGATCTGTGCCGAGCGCCGTGCTCATGCCGATCGACGGGGACGGCCCCACGATCGTCGCCGTGCACGCCGTCGCGCCGCGCATGGAGGAGATGCAGCAATGGCAGAGCGATCTGCAGTGGATCGCCGACCAGTGCCCTGCGGGTGACTTCATCCTCGCCGGAGACTTCAACGCGACCGTGGATCACATGGCCTCCCTCGGCGTCGACGGCGGCGACATCGGCTACTGCCGGGACGTCGCCTCCCGGACCGGCAACGGGATGTCCGGCACCTGGCCGAGCTCGTTCCCCGCCCTCGCCGGTGCCCCCATCGATCACGTGATGGCGTCCGCCAACTGGCGCCCCACCGGTTCTGCCGTCCTCGAGGATGCCGGCGGGAGCGACCACCGCGCCCTCATCGTGCAGCTCGAGCCGGCCGGCTGATCACGCTGCGCGGCCTCCAGGTGAGAGACTGGACGGATGAGCACCGGAGAAAACGACACGATCGCTGACGAGACCGTCGAAACCCCCGTCGAGAACAGCTCGACCAATCGCAAGCAGCCCTTCCCGCAGGGCTTCCTCGACACCATCTCCACCGGGTGGGCCGAGCGTCCGGAGACGCTGCCCGCGCCGCGCGCCCAGGCTCCGTACGCCGAGCGCCGCCGCGCTGCCGTCTCGGCCGCGTTCCCCGGCAAGCGGCTCGTGATCCCCGCCGGTTCGCTCAAGCAGCGCAGCAACGACACCGACTACGTCTTCCGCGCGCACTCCGCCTTCGCGCACCTCACCGGCTGGGCGTCCGACGCCGAACCGGACTCGGTCCTCGTCTTCGAGCCGACCGACGACGGGCATGACGTCACGCTGTACTTCCGCGAGCGCGCCGACCGCACCACGACGGAGTTCTACGCCGACGCCACGGTCGGCGAGTTCTGGATCGGGCCGCGTCCGTCGCTCGCCGGTGTCGCCGCCGACCTGCAGCTGGCCACGGCGCACCTGCACGAGTTCGCCCCGGTCGAGGGCGAGCTGGTCCTCGAGGAGGACGAGACCCTCACCCGTGTCGTCTCGGAGCTGCGCCTCATCAAGGACGACTTCGAGATCGCCGAGATGCGCCGGGCCGTGGAGATCACGGCGCAGGGCTTCGACGACATCATCCGCGAGCTCCCCGCCGCGGTGGCACATGCCCGTGGCGAGCGCGTCGTCGAAGGCGTCTTCCACCGCCGCGCCCGCGAGGACGGCAACGGCGAAGGCTATGACACGATCGCCGCGTCCGGACCGCACGCCTGCTACCTGCACTGGACGCGCAACGACGGCGCCGTCGTGCCAGGAGACCTCATCCTCGTCGATGCGGGTGTGGAGGCCGACAGCCTCTATACCGCCGACATCACCCGCACGCTCCCGGTGTCCGGAACGTTCACCGAGGTGCAGCGCCGGGTCTACGAGACGGTGCGCGAGGCCGCGGACGCGGCTCTCGCGGCGGCGAAGGTCGGCGTCCGCTTCCGCGACGTGCACGCGGCGGCCATGGCCGTGATCGCTGAGCGCACCGCGGAGTGGGGCCTCCTCCCCGTCACCGCGGAGGAAGCCCTGGACGCGGACAAGGGCGGCCAGCACCGTCGCTACATGGTGCACGGCACGTCGCACCATCTCGGCATCGACGTGCACGACTGCGCGCAGGCGCGCCGCGAGATGTACTACGACGGCATCCTCACGCCCGGCATGGTCTTCACGATCGAGCCGGGACTGTACTTCCAGATCGACGACCTCACGGTTCCCGCCGAGCTGCGCGGGATCGGCGTCCGGATCGAGGACGACATCCTGATGACCGAGGACGGCCCGGTCAATCTCTCCGCGGGCATCCCCCGCACGGCCGACGAGGTCGAGGCGTGGATGGCGCGTCTGCAGGGCTGACGACGGGCGGGAGCGGGGCGGCCGCCCCGCTCAGTCCCGCTGCCCGGTGACGAAGGCGTCGACCACCGGTGCGAGGTCCGCAGCGACCTCCGCCGGCGGACGCCTCCGCCCCTTCACCTCGAAGGAGTGCCCGCCGCCCTCGACCCAGTGCACCCGCGCGTCCTGACAGCCGGCGACGGCCTCGTCGAGCTGGGCGATCGGCTGGATGAACGGGTCCGCGGTGCCCTCCACGAAGAGCTGCGGGACGGTGATCGATGGCAGGTGGGCGATGCGGGGCTTATCCGGGCGGCCCGGCGGATGCAGCGGATAGCCGAGGTAGACGAGGCCGTCCACGGCAAGGCCCTCGGCGACGGCCATGGACGCCATGCGGCCGCCGTAGGACTTCCCGGTGGCCCACACGGCGGATCGTGGCGCCCGCGCGCGGGACTCGGCGACCGCGGCCTCCCAGGTCGCGACCGCGTGGGCGGCAGGACCGGGCATGCGACGCCCCTGCTCGATGTACGGGAAGTTGAAGCGCAGAGTCGAGTACCCGAGCGCCGCGAGTGCGCGGTCGAACCCGACGAGGAACGGGTGGTCCTTCGCGGCCCCCGCCCCGTGCGCGATCAGGACGACGTCATCACGGGTACCCGGCGTCCACTCGGCGGACACCGTGGTCGCCCCGGCGGGCAGAGCGACCTCGATGCGCAGGGCGGTGGTCCCCGTGGTCACCGCACGGACCCGGGGGTGCCCGTCTCCGGGTCGGCCGGCCGCGGCGGAAGACCCGGCTCGGGAGCCGGTGCCGGCTCCGGAGCGGGGGCAGGCTCGGGAGCGGGAGCCGGTGCCGGGTCGGGAGCGGGAGCGGGAGCGGGCTCGGGAGCAGGCTCAGGAGCGGGAGCCGGAGCGCCCTGCGGGATCCGCTCGCCGTACTTCGGCGGCTCGTCCAGGTTCACCGGAGGACGCACGGGGGCGACCCGCTGCGCGCCGAGGACCTGCCGCGCCTTCGCCAGCGAGCCGGGCTGCACGGTCACCTCGTAGTGATCCGCGGCGAACTGCGTCACGCTCGCGAAGTCCCGGCGGCGGCGCACGATGGCGTAGGTGATGAGGCTGAGCAGCATGCCCACCGCGACGCCGATGAGGACGAAGCCGACGAACAGCTGGATCGGCACCTCGGGGTTACCCAGGACGAGGATCGCCGACAGGAAGAGTCCGATGAGCACCCCGTTGATCGCTCCCGAGCGCGCGGCGGCGGCGTAGCCGAGTCGTCCGGTCACCCGCTCGACCGTCCGCACGCTCTGCCCGACGATCGCGATGTCGCGCGCGGGGACCTCTCCGGCGATCAGCTTCGACACCGCCTTCTGCGCGCTCTCGTAGTCGCGCATGGAGGCGACGATCTCACCGGTGTCCGTGCCGCTCGCGGGGCGATTCAGCATGCTCATCCGGCTATTCTTCCACGTCGTGCCCCGCGGCCGGCCGAGCGACCGCCGCAGCCGCCGCCCCGGCACGCCGCGGGCTACGCTGGTCGAGTGAGCACACAACGGGTTTTCGCCGCGCGCCTGGCAGGGTGCGCCGTCTTCGATCCCGTCGGCGACCGCCTCGGCAAGGTCCGGGATGTCGTCGTCGTCTATCGAAGTACCGCGGCCCCGCGTGTCATCGGGCTGGTCGTGGAGATCCCCGGCCGCCGGCACGTGTTCCTCTCGATCGGCCGGGTGACGTCCATCCGGTCCGGGCAGGTCATCACCACCGGCCTCATCAACGTGCGCCGCTTCTCCCCGCGCGCCGGCGAAGTGCGCGTCCTCGCCGAGATGCTGGGCCGACGGGTGAGCCTCACCGACGGCAGCGGCACGGCCGTGATCGAGGACGTGGCGATCGAACCCAACCGCCTCGGCGAGTGGGCGATCAGCCAGCTCTTCCTGCGTCGCCCGAAGACCGGCGCGTCGCCGTTCGCCAAGGGCCCGACGACGTTCGCCGCCTGGAGCGAGGTGACCGAGGAACAGGCGCCGGGCGAGTCCCAGTCCGCCGAGCAGCTCGTCGCCTCCTACTCCGAGCTGCACGCCGCCGACCTCGCCAACACGCTCCTCGACCTCCCGCAGCAGCGGATGATCGAGGTGGCGGAGGAGCTCTCCGACGACCGCCTCGCCGACGCCCTCGAGGAGATGCCCGAGGACGAGCAGGTGCACATCCTCGACCGCCTCGGCGAGGAGCGCGCGGCCGACATCCTCGACCAGATGGAGCCGGACGACGCCGCCGACCTCCTGGCCCAGCTCCCACCCACCCAGCTGGAGGAGCTGCTCCAGCGGATGGAGCCGGAGAGGGCGGAGGACGTGCGGATGCTCCTGCGCTACGGCCCGGACACGGCGGGCGGTCTGATGACCCCGGAGCCGATCATCCTCTCCGCCGACGCCACGGTCGCCGAGGCGCTGGCGCTCATCCGCCGTCACGAGCTGCATCCGGCCCTCGCCGCGGCCGTGTTCGTCACGCTCCCGCCGTTCGAGACCCCCACCGGCCGCCTGCTCGGGCTCGTGCACTTCCAGCGGATGCTGCGCTACCCGCCGCACGAGCGTCTCGGCGCCATCCTCGACGACAGCCTCGAGCCGGTGCCGGTCACCGCCTCCGCGGCCGAGGTCGCCCGCATGCTCGCCAGCTACGACCTCGTCTCGCTGCCGGTCATCGACGCCGCGCACCGCCTCGTCGGCGCGATCAGCATCGACGACGTCCTCGACTACCTGCTGCCGGACGACTGGCGCACCCACGACAGCGACGACGTGGCGCCGCCCGTGACGGAGGCGCACTGATGGCGCGCAAGGAGCGGGCCGCCCGCCTCGACGCGCCAGGACGGACGAGCACCCGCCCCCTTTCCACCTCGCGCGACCGCTTCGGCCGCTTCACGGAGTGGGTCGCCCGCGCGATGGGAACTCCCGCGTTCCTCGTCATCCTCAGTCTCTTCTGCATCCTCTGGATCGGCTGGAACACGCTGATGCCGCGCGAGGTCCGCTTCGACGACGCCGCGCTCGGCTTCACCGCGCTCACCCTCATGCTGTCGCTGCAGGCGTCGTACGCCGCGCCGCTCATCCTCCTCGCGCAGAACCGCCAGGACGACCGCGACCGCGTGCAGATCGAGCAGGACCGGCAGCGCGCCGAGCGGAACCTCGCGGACACCGAGTACCTGGCCCGCGAGATCGTCGCGCTGCGGATGTCGCTGGAGGAGCGCAACGCGCAGGTGGTCACCCGCGACGTGCTGCGGCAGGAGCTCCGTGCCCTGCTGGCTGAGCTGGGCGACACCGAGGAGAAGTCCGCGGGCGGCACCGCCTCATGACCGCGGCCGAGAACGTCAGAGCCGCAGTGGCGGCGGTGACCGACCCGGAGCTGCGGCGACCGATCGGCGACCTCGACATGGTGCGCGACATCTCGGTCGAGGACGGGGTCGCGCGTGTGGGCATCGTGCTGACGATCGTCGGATGCCCCGCCGCCGACCGCATCGAGCGCGACGTGCGCGGCGCCGCCGCCGCGGTCCCCGGCATCACGGACGTCGCGGTCGAGGTGGGCGTGATGACGCCTGCCGAGCGCAAGGCCCTCACCGAACGGCTCCGCGCCGGCCGCCCGGCGCGGCACATGCCGTTCGGGCCCGACTCGCTCACCCGCGTGATCCTCGTCTCCAGCGGGAAGGGCGGCGTCGGCAAGTCGACGGTCACCGCGAACCTCGCGGTCGCCCTCGCCGACCAGGGCCTCGCCGTCGGCCTGGTGGATGCGGACGTGCACGGCTTCTCGATCCCCGGACTGCTCGGGATCCCCTCCGGCACGCAGCCGACGCGCATCGACGACCTCATGCTGCCGCCGGTGGCCCACGGGGTGAAGACCATCTCGATCGGGATGTTCCTGCGCGACGGGGAGTCCGTGGTGGCCTGGCGCGGACCGATGCTGCACCGCACGGTCTCGCAGTTCCTCACCGACGTCTTCTTCGGCGACCTCGACGTCCTGCTCATCGACATGCCCCCTGGCACCGGGGACATCGCCATCTCGATCGGGCAGCTCCTCCCCCACGCCGAGGTGCTCGTGGTCACCACACCCCAGGCGGCGGCCTCCGACGTGGCCATCCGCAGCGGGCTCGTGGCACGCCAGACCGGACAGCGCGTGATCGGCGTGGTCGAGAACATGGCCGCATACACGCTCCCCGACGGCACCGTCGTCGATCTCTTCGGGGCCGGCGGCGGCGCATCTGTCGCGGAGGCCCTGTCCGTGCCCGACGCTGCGGTGCCGCTGCTGGCCTCCATCCCGCTCAGCCCGGCCCTCCGCCAGGGCGGGGACGAGGGCGTTCCGGTCGTCACCTCTGCGCCGGACGATGCCGCCGCGGGGGCGATCCGCGCGCTGGCGGAGGCGCTCGCGCGTCGAGGGCGAGGCCTGGCCGGCCGAACGCTGCCCATGTCGATCGGGTGAGGGCGCGTGGGAGGATGGACGGATGCCGCATCGCTCCGTGACCGTGGATGAAGGGCTTCTGCGGAGGATGGCCAGAGACGCGGCCGTCTACGCGCTGACCAGGCCTGTCGCGATCGTGATGTGGGTCGCGCTGGCGGCGGGCCTCGTGCTCTCCGTCCTCACCCTCAACGACCGTCTCGCCGCCGGAGAGGAGGTGAGCGCGCTCGTCGCCTGGATGCCCGCGGTGACCATCGCTCTGGGAGCGTATGCGGTGATCCTCACCACCTCGAGCGCCCGTCGGGCCGTGCGCGCCGCGATGCCGGTGGAGAGCGTGGTGTGGGTCGCGCTCGACGAGGATCGTCTGCAGCTGGGCAGCGATCGCCGCCGTTCCGAGATCCCCTACCGCACGTTCCAGAGCCTGCGCGTCGGCCGGGACGCGGTGATCTTCAAAGTCCGCGACGCCTCCGTCGCCACCGCCATTCCGCGTTCCCTCTTCAGCGACGAGGAGTTGGCGACGCTGCGGACGCGGATCTCGTGACCCGGGCGGCTCAGGTCGCCTCGGTGTCGAACGGCGGACGGTTCTCCGCGCTGAAGGTCGGCGGCGCCGTGCGCGGGGCCACCGGCTCCGCGATCGTCGCCGTCGCCTGCGCGGGGGTCGCGGGCTCCGGCTCCTCTAGGAGAGCGTCGCGGATGATGCGCCGAGGGTCGTACTGCCGCGGGTCGAGCTTGCGCCAGTCCACGTCGTCGAGCTCCGGACCCATCTCCTCGCGCACGCGGGACTTCGTGTCGCGGAGGTATTCACCGGCCTTGCGCACGATGCGCGCGAAGCCCTCCGCGGCACGCGGCAGACGCTCGGGGCCGATGATCAGCACGGCGATCAGGCCGATGAGCAGCAGCTTCTCGAAGGTGAGGCCGAACGTCATGTGACCAGGCTACCGCCGCGCCTGCAGGCTCTGCGCGCGGTGAGCGAATACCCTGGACACATCAGCCATGCACGCAGGAGAGGCAGGTCATGAGCGAGCACGACGCCAACGCGCGCTTCCTTCGGGAGTCCATCGTCGAGCCGGAGACCATCGCCCGCGCTCGCGCCCACGCCGTGGAGCTGGGGGCTTCCCCGATCAGCGCGGTCGTCGGCTCGCAGATCGCCGTGCTCGCCGCCGCAGGCACCGCCCGCTCCATCGTCGAGATCGGCACCGGCGCCGGCGTCTCCGGACTCTGGCTGCTGCGCGGCGCGCCGACCGCGGTGCTGACCTCGATCGACAACGAGCCCGAGCACCTCGCCGCCGCCCGCCAGGCGTTCGCGGACGCGAAGGTGCCCGCCACTCGTGCCCGGTTCATCGCCGGTCGCGCGATCGACGTGCTCCCCCGGATGAACGAGGCGTCGTACGACATCGTCTTCGTGGACGCCGACCCCGAGAACGTCATCGAGTACGTCTCGCACGGCCTCCGCCTCGCCCGCACGGGCGGCCTGGTGCTCGTGCCCCGCATCCTCGCCGGGGGCCGCGTGGCCGACCCCGTCCAGCGCGACGACATCACATCCGCCTACCGGTCGCTCGTGCAGGAGACCCAGGAGTCGTCTGCGGTGCTGGCGACCGTCTCCCCCGCGGGCGAGGGTCTGCTGCAGCTGATCCGCCTCGACGACCGCGCCTGATCGGACGCCGCTCACGCGAAGAGGGCGAGGGATCCGCGGATCCATCGCCCTCTCGGTTCCGCCGCAGCGGACCAGATTCGATCAGGCCGGGGCCACGACGGCACCGAGCACGTCGTGAAGCTCCTTGGCCTCGGCGTCGTTCACGGAGACGACCAGGCGGCCTCCTCCTTCGAGCGGAACACGCACGATGATGAGTCGTCCCTCTTTCACGGCCTCCATGGGTCCGTCTCCGGTCCTCGGCTTCATCGCTGCCATCGTGGCTCCCTTTCCTCCGGTGGTATGGGACGAGTTTATCGGGTGCGGCCGCGCCGTGGACGTCACCGGACACAATCCGCGTCGCCGCGTCGTCAGGGCACCTGCCAGAACGTACTGCCGAGGGCATACACGTGATAGATCCAGACCCACTGACCCAGCAAGCACAGCGCGAGTACGCCGAGCCGCCAGGCACGGGAGCGCGGTACCGCGACCGCTCCCCACGCCGGGCTGAGCGGCAGCAGCAGCCGGAACGTGCTCGACTGCGGGAAGAACACCGCGAGCAGGTAGAGCAGATAGCTCGCGCTCCAGAGACGCAGATCGGGGCCGAGCGCGCGCACCTGCGGGGACATCAGCAGCGCAGCGGCCGCGGCGACCACGAGCACGACGAGGGCGACCGGCCCCCATCCCGATGGCAGACCCCAGAGCTCGAACCAGAAGTGCGACGCCTGCACCCATCCCTCGAAGGGCACGAAGCCCTCGACGCCGCCGACGATCCAGTGCCGACGCCACGCGAGCTCCGTGGCGAGGTAGGCGCCGGGGTCGCCGGTCACGACGCCCGCGATCAGCTGCCAGGCGAATCCGGTGGCCGTCGCCAGCGCGCCGAGGGTCACGATGTGCACCACTTCCCTGGCGCCCAGCGGATCGGTGCGGCGGTGCCTCCAGCGAAGGATCCCGTGCAGGCCGAGGTACAGCGCGAAGGCGAGCACGCCGGGACGGGTGAACCCCAGAACGGGGATCAGCACGTACAGCCAGGCGTAGTTCCGCCGGATCGTCGCGTCCAGGGCGAGGAACAGCAGCAGCAGGAAGAGCGTCTCGGCGTAACCGACCTGGAACAGGGCGGCGAGCGGACCGGATGCGAAGAAGACGACGGCCCACAACGCGGCCGCGTTCCCGACGCGGTCGCGGAGCAGCCGATGCAGGGCGAGACAGGCCAGGTAGCCGGCTCCGAGCGAGAGCACGAGGGCGCCGGCCGCCCAGGAACCCAGCACGAAGCCCAACGCCTTCGCGGCGTACGCGAACACCGGCATGAACGCCCAGGCATTCTCGGCCACCTGCCCGTCGTCGGTCAGCGGGAGGTCCGAGGGATAGCCGTGCACGGCCACCTGCCAGTACCACTGCGCATCCCATCCGAGGACGAAGTCGACGAGTCCGGCGTCGTCGCCGAAGCGGGAGAACACCGTGGACAGGGAGGCCGCGGCGATGAGGAATCCGGTCGTCACGACCCGTGCGAGGACGTAGACGATGCCGATGCGCAGGGCGAGCGGCATCCGCGCCCAGCGACGCGTGAGCGTCAGTGCGACGTGAGCCATGCGCGCAGACCCCGCTCGACGGCGTCGATCTGGGCGAGCGGCACGCGCTCCTCGTCGTGATGGGCGAGATGCGGGTCACCGGGCCCGTAGTTCACGGCCGGGATGCCGAGGGCCGAGAAGCGGGCCACGTCGGTCCACCCGTACTTCGGCTGCGGCTCCGCGCCGACGGCCGCGACGAAGCGACGCGCGATGTCGGCGTCCAGACCGGGGCGCGCGCCCTCGGCGGCATCCGTGATCTCGACGTCGAATCCGGCGAGGACCGCCCGGACGTGGGCCTCGGCGTCGGCCGCGGACTTGTTCGGCGCGAAGCGGTAGTTGACCTCGACCTCGCAGGCGTCCGGGATGACGTTGCCCGCGACCCCTCCTGCGATGCGGACCGCGCTGAGCCCCTCCCGGTAGAGCAGGCCCTCGACCATCACCTCGCGCGCCCGGTACTCGGACAGCCGAGTGAGGATGGGGGCCGCGCGATGGATCGCGTTCTCGCCGATCCAGGCCCTGGCACTGTGGGCGCGGACGCCCGTGGTCCGCACGATCGCCCGCAGCGTGCCGTTGCACCCACCCTCGACCTGTCCGTTCGACGGCTCCCCGAGGATGGCGAAGTCGGCCTGGAACAGGTCGGGCCGTGCCGCGGCGAGAAGCCCGAGGCCGTTCAGGGAGGCCGCGACCTCCTCGTTGTCGTACCACATCCAGGTCACGTCGATCGCGGGGTCGGTGAGCTCGGCGGCGAGCTTGAGCTGCACCGCGACCCCGGCTTTCATGTCGACGGTGCCCCTTCCCCACAGATGCGGCACGCCGTCGATCTCGACGTCGCGCGTGGGCAGGTTGTCGTTGAGGGGCACGGTGTCGATGTGCCCGGCGATCGCCACGCGCTGCGCTCGGCCGAGATCCGTGCGGGCGACCACCGTGTTGCCGTGGCGGATGACGTCCAGGTGCGGCAGACCGGACACGGCCTCCTCGATCAGGTCGGCCAGGGTCTTCTCATCGCCGGAGACGCTCGGGACATCGCAGATCGCGCGGGTGATGTCGGCGGAGGACGCGGTCAGATCGAGCACCATGCCCCCAGCCTACTGATGCCCGTCATGCGGGCGTGGTCACCGTCGCCGGCGCGCTACCGTGGAGGCATGAGCGACGCACGATCTGTCTGGGGACTCGGCCTGACGACCACCGCGAACGACGGCACGGTCCTCGACGCGTGGTACCCGGAGGTCCGCTCGTCCGCGCCGTCCCCGGCCGAGATCGCCACCGCCCGCACCGCGCTCGACGCGTACGCCGGACGGGACGAGCGCCGCGACGTCACCCTCGCGGTCGTCGAGCTCACGATCGATCTGGACGCGACCCCGGCCTCCACCGCGGACGCGTATCTGCGCCTGCACGCCCTGTCGCACCTTGTCGTGCGCCCGAACGACCTCACTCTCGACGGCATCTTCGGTCATCTGCCGAACGTCGCCTGGACGAATGCCGGCCCGATGCGCCCCGACGACGCGGCGCGCCTGCGCCCGCAGCTCCAGCGCGCCGGGATCCAGATCCAGGGCCTGGACAAGTTCCCCCGCCTCACCGACTACGTGCAGCCCGCCGGGGTGCGCATCGCCGACGCCTCGCGCGTGCGGCTGGGCGCCCACCTCTCCCCGGGCACCACCGTCATGCACGAGGGCTTCGTGAACTTCAACGCCGGCACCCTCGGCGCCTCGATGGTGGAGGGTCGCATCTCGCAGGGCGTCGTTGTCGGCGACGGCAGCGACATCGGCGGCGGTGCCTCGATCATGGGCACGCTCTCCGGCGGCGGGTCGCACCGCGTGTCAATCGGCGCCCGCACGCTGCTCGGCGCGAACGCCGGCATCGGCATCTCCCTCGGCGACGACTGCGTCGTGGAGGCGGGGCTCTACGTCACCGCCGGCACGAAGATCGTGCTCGCCGACGGCCCTGTGACGGCGGACGGCGGGCGGAAGACCGTCAAGGGCGCGGAGCTCTCCGGCCAGGACGGGCTCCTCTTCCGCCGCAATTCGCTCTCCGGGGCTGTCGAGGCGGTCCGGCGGAGCGGCGTCGGCGTCACGCTCAACGAAGCCCTCCACGCCTGACAGCTCACCTGCAGCCTTCGGCCGGTCCGCGCTGGTAGGCTGGGTCCGTTGCCCGCGCCGCCGGCCGGTCAGCATCGTCGTCGTCTAGGGGTCTCCGAGGACCGAAGCGAGCGCCCGCGCTCCCCTCTCCAGCCCGAACTGGCCATTCGCACGGCGAACGGACGCGCACTCGCTGCGTCTTCGCCCACCTCACCCCACTATCCCGCGCCGTTCTCGTGCGCTGACGGAGTTCTCTGCATGTCTTCCTTCCTCGATCTCGGCGTTCCCGCCGAGCTCGCCACCGTTCTCGCCGCCTCCGGAAAGACCGAGGCGTTCGCCATCCAGCGCGACACCCTGCCCGATTCGCTCGCCGGCCGTGACCTCCTCGGCCGCGGACGCACGGGCAGCGGCAAGACCATCGCCTTCGCGCTCCCGCTCGTCGCCCGCCTGGCTGCCTCCGGCCACAAGCGCCGCTCCGGCCTGCCGCGCGGCCTCGTGCTCGCCCCCACCCGCGAGCTGGCCACCCAGATCGCCGCGACCGTCGCCCCCCTGGCCGAGGCCGTCGGGCTGCGCGTCACCACCGTGTTCGGCGGCGTCAGCCAGCGTCCGCAGGAGCAGGCGCTGCAGGGCGGCGTCGACATCGTCGTCGCCTGCCCCGGCCGTCTGGAAGACCTCATGAAGCAGCAGATCGTGCGTCTCAGCGCGATCGAGGTCACCGTGCTCGACGAGGCCGACCACATGGCCGACCTCGGCTTCCTCCCCGGCGTCACCCGCATCCTCTCGGCGACCCCCGCCGACGGTCAGCGCCTGCTGTTCAGCGCGACGCTGGATCGCGGCATCGACACCCTCGCCCGTCGCTTCCTGACGAACGCCGTCAGCCACGAGGTCGACGAGGCGAGCGTGCCCGTCGGCGAGATGACCCACCGGGTGCTCGTCGTCGACTCCCCGGAGAACAAGACCGTGCTGGTGCGCGACCTCGCCTCCGGCACGGGCCGCCGCATCCTCTTCACGCGCACCAAGCACCAGGCGAAGAAGCTCGCCAAGCAGCTCACCGCCGCCGGCATCCCGGCCGTCGACCTGCACGGCAACCTCTCCCAGAACGCGCG
Source organism: Microbacterium meiriae (assembly GCF_032364335.1). Lineage (NCBI taxonomy): Bacteria > Bacillati > Actinomycetota > Actinomycetes > Micrococcales > Microbacteriaceae > Microbacterium > Microbacterium meiriae. The sequence continues at coordinate 1,236,434 of NZ_CP133984.1, read as the reverse complement.
CGAGCGCAACCTCGGCGCCTTCTCCGCCGCTCCTGAGGACGGCGGCGTCCGCGTCCTCGTCGCGACCGACGTCGCGGCCCGCGGTGTGCACGTCGACAACGTCGACCTCGTCGTCCATGTCGACCCGCCCGTCGAGCACAAGGCGTACCTGCACCGTTCCGGACGCACGGCTCGGGCCGGCGCGGCCGGCACCGTCGTCACCGTCGTCCTGCCCGAGCAGCGCCGCGACGTGAAGGATCTCCTGCGCAAGGCCGCGATCACGGCACCGCTGGAGAACCTCACCACCGATGCCGTCACCGAGCTCGTCCCGGAGCGGGCACCGCACGTGCGGCCCGCGCCCCCGCAGCCGCAGCAGCAGCAGCGCTCCGCGAAGCAGCGGCCGGCGGGTGGCGAGAGAAGCACCGCGACCACCCCGCCGTCCCGCCGCCGTCGTCGTCCCCGCGCCGCGGGCCAGGGCGGCGCGTCGGGCTCGCAGCGTCAGGGCGGCCAGGGCCGTCAGGGCACGCGTGGAGCCCAGGGACGCTGATCCCGGCTCGTGCCTGACAACAGCGAAGGCCCCCTCGCACTCCGGTGCGAGGGGGCCTTCAGCGTCTGCGGCGCAGCGCTCAGCGCGTCGGGAACGCGCGCTCCGGCGACCCGGTGTAGAGCTGCTGCGGGCGGCCGATCTTGGTCTGCGGGTCGAGCTGCAGCTCGCGCCACTGGGCGAGCCAGCCGGGAAGACGGCCGATCGCGAAGAGGACGGTGAACATGCGCGTGGGGAATCCCATCGCCTTGTAGATCACGCCGGTGTAGAAGTCGACGTTCGGATACAGGCGCCGCTCACGGAAGTAGTCGTCGGCGAGGGCGATCTCCTCGAGCTCCTTCGCGAGGTCCAGGAGCGGATCCGTGACGCCGAGCGAGCTCAGCACCTCGTCTGCGGCCTCCTTGACGAGCTTGGCGCGCGGGTCGTAGTTCTTGTAGACCCGGTGCCCGAAGCCCATCAGCTTCACGCCCTCTTCCTTGTTCTTCACCCGCTCGACGAACCGGGAGACACTCTGACCCGAGTCGCGGATCTGCCCGAGCATGGTGAGGACGGCCTCGTTCGCACCGCCGTGCAGGGGTCCGGACAGGGCCTGGATGCCGGCCGAGACGGAGGCGAACTGGTTGGCACCGGTCGAGCCGACGAGACGGACGGTGGAGGTCGAGGCGTTCTGCTCGTGGTCCTCGTGCAGGATGAGCAGCAGTTCGAGGGCCTTCACCATGGTCGGGTTGATCTCGTACGGCTCGGAGTTCACGCCGAAGTTCAGCTTCAGGAAGTTCTCCACGAAGCCGAGCGAGTTGTCCGGGTAGAGGAACGCCTGGCCGACGCTCTTCTTGTGCGCGTAGGCGGCGATCACCGGGAGCTTGGCGAGCATGCGGATGGTGTTCAGCTCGACGTGCTCGGGGTTGTGCGGGTCGGTCTGGCCCTCGTAGTACGTCGACAGAGCGGCGACGGCGGACGACAGCACCGACATGGGGTGCGCGGTGTGCGGCAGCGCGGAGAAGAAGCGCTTGAGATCTTCGTGCAGCAGTGTGTGGCGACGGATCTTCTCGTCGAACTCGGCCAGCTCCGTGGCGGACGGCAGCTCTCCGTAGATGAGCAGCCAGGCGACCTCGAGGTAGCTGGTGCTGCCGGCGAGCTGCTCGATCGGATAGCCGCGGTACCGCAGGATGCCCTTGTCACCGTCGATGAACGTGATGTCCGACTTGGTGGAGGCCGTGTTGACGAAGCCGTAGTCGAGCCCCGTGAGGCCGGTCTGACGGGTCAGCGTCGAGAAGTCGATGCTGTCGTGGCCCGCGGTGCCGCGGACCAGGGGGAATTCGGCGGTGGTGTCGCCGATCGTCAGCTTCGCCGTCTGGTCTGCCGCAGCGCTCACGCGGACCTCCTCCTTCTGTCTGATCGCCCCGGCGTCGCGGGCGTCAGCAAGTTCTTGATCAAGCCGGAACTGGCGATCTCTCGGGCGCTGAGCGCCTGGCCGGGTGCCGACCGAATCGCCTTTACAGCCTAGTCGTCACACAGGCCTACTGTGACAACCGCCAAAGGGATCGGCACAGCAGGGAGGGTTCCTACAGATCCGCTCCGCGCAGACGCCGAGCCGCCTCGGCGACGAGGTCCGTCGGCGCCGTCAGCGACAGTCGCACATGCTCGGGGGACGACGCTCCGTAGAAGTGCCCTGGTCCGGCGAGGATCCCGAGGTCGGCGAGACGCGCCATCGACTCCCAGGCGTCGCGTCCCTCCGTCGCCCAGAGATAGAGCCCGGCCTGCGACCCGTCGATGCGGAAGCCGGCCGCCTCGACGGCGGGGAGCAGCAGGGCGCGTCGCTCACGGTAGAGCTCCTTCTGCGCCACGACGTGCGCCTCGTCACCGAGGGCGACGACCATCGCCTGCTGGACGGGCGCAGGCGGCATGAGGCCGAGATGCTTGCGCGCGGTGAGGAGCTCGCCGACCACGCGGGCGCATCCGGCGACGAAGGCCGCGCGGTATCCCGCGAGGTTGGACTGCTTGCTCAACGAATAGACGCTGAGGAGGTTCGCCCGTGTGCCGCCGGTCACCCGGGGGTCGAGCACGGACGGGATGGGCTCGTCCGCCCAGGGGCCGTCCCAGCCGAGCTCGGCATAGCACTCGTCGCTCGCCAGCACGGCGCCGAGCTCCCGCGCCCGCTGCACGGCCACGGCGAGCTCGTCGACGGTCCACGTGCGGCCGTCCGGGTTGCCGGGGGTGTTGATCCAGATGAGCTTGGCGCCCTCCGGCCACTCCGCCGGGTCGTCGGCCGCGAGGGGCGTCGCCCCCGCCACCCGCGCGCCGACCTCGTACGTCGGGTAGGCGACGCGGGGATGCACGACGATGTCTCCGGCACCGAGCCCCAGCAGCGTGGGCAGGAGCGCGACGAGCTCCTTGGAGCCGATCGTCGGCAGCACGTTGTCGACCCGGAGGTCCGGGACGCCGCGGCGGCGGGCGTACCAGTCGACGATCGCCTCCCGGAGCGCGGGGGTGCCGACGGTCTGCGGATATGCATGGGCGTCGGTCGCCTCGGCGAGTGCCTGACGGACGACCTCCGGCGTGGGATCGACCGGCGAGCCGACGGAGAGGTCGACGAGACCGTCCGGGTACCGGGCGGCGCGCTCGCGGTAGGGGACCACGGCGTCCCAGGGGTAGTCGGCGAGGTCGCGGACGCTCACGGAGCGTGCCTACTCGCCCTGCGGCGGGAGCGCGGCGATGATCGGGTGGTCGAACGGGTAGACGCCGACCTTGGCGGCGCCGCCGGGCGAGCCGATCTCGTCGAAGAACTCGACGTTGGCCTTGTAGTAGTCCTGCCACTCGTCGGGGAGGTCGTCCTCGTAGTAGATCGCCTCGACGGGGCACACCGGCTCGCACGCCCCGCAGTCCACGCACTCGTCCGGGTGGATGTAGAGCGACCGTTCGCCCTCGTAGATGCAGTCAACGGGGCACTCGTCGATGCAGGCGCGATCCTTGACATCGACGCACGGGAGGGCGATCACATACGTCACCCCCTCAGTCTACGACCCGTGGACCTCGGGTTCCTCCGCGGAGGGCGTGGCGGGGCGGACCGGCTGCCGGGAGAACGACGGCCACGCGATGACGAGCAGCACGATGCCGGCGGCGAGATAGGTCCAGATGCGCCCGGCGAGGGTGTCCTGCACGACGACGGAGCCACCGGGACCGACGCCCGAGATGAGCACGATCATGGCCAGCATCCCGAGACCGGCGGCGACCGCGGCCCCCCGGTCGTGGGTGAGCGCCCGCACGGCGATGAGGATCGCGGCACATGCGACAGCGGCGACGATCAGGCCGATCGGGATCGGCCCCCACATGACGCTGTGCGCGATGGTTCCCGCGACGCCGTAGACCCCGCCCACCAGGGCAGCGGCCACCCAGGACAGCACCCTCGACAACCACTTCCCGCGCACCCCCCGATCCTACCCGGGCCGTGCCCGGCGAGACGACGGCTCAGGCGGCGAGACCGGACAGCCGCAGCAGCGCGGCGACGAGGGCGGCGGACGCCACCACCACGAGGAACGACTGCCGCAGCCAGAGCAGTCCCGCCGCGACGAGCAGGGCGGGCACGCGCGCGTCCACGGTGATCGCCTGCCCGTCACCGAGGGACTGCACCGCGACGAGGGCGGCGAGCAGCGCGACGGTGAGGAGGTCGGAGGTGCGGGCGGGGCGCGGCGCCTCGAGCACCTTCGGCGGCACGAGATAGCCCACGGCCTTCAGCGCGAGGCAGATCAGGGCGGCGAGGAGGATGGCGCTCCAGAGGCTCATGCGCCCCCCTCCCCTTCGCCGACGCTCGCGGGACGCGGTGTCCCGAGCCAGTTGAACCACCCGACGACGATCGCGACGACAGCGGCGACGAGCACCGGGAGCCCCGGCATGAGGAACGGCGTGAGGGCTGCCGCGATCACGGCGGCCGCGATCCCGACGGCGACGGCCTGCCGCTGACGCAGACGCGGCCACAGCAGGGCGAGGAAGGCCGCAGCCGCCGCGGCATCCAGCCCCCAGGCCTTCGGGTCGCCGAGCACGTCGCCGACCAGCGCGCCGACGAGGGTGGTGAGGTTCCAGCCGAGGAAGATGCCGACCCCCGTGACCCAGAAGCCCACCCGGCGCAGGCGCGGATCGTCCTGCGCGATCGCCACGGCGGTGGACTCGTCGATGGTGAAGTGCGCGGCGGCCGCTCGCCGTGCCGGTCCGCCCCCGATGAGCGGCGACATGCGCATCCCGTAGGCGACGTTGCGCACGCCGAGGAGTGCCGCCGATGCGATCGCCGAAGGCAGGGCGGCCAGGCCACCGGCGGCGAACACCCCCACGAACGCGAACTGCGATCCCCCGGTGAACATCAGGAGGCTGAGCACGCACGTCTGCCAGACGTCGAGTCCCGCGGCGACGGCGAGCGCGCCGAAGGAGATGCCGTAGGCGCTCGTGGCGAGCACGACGCCGAGCGCCTCGCGCCACACCTCACGCTCAGCGGTCACGGGGTCCCGCTCCACCGCGACGTTCGCTTCACTGAACACACGATCATCATTCTGAACATGGCGATCCGTATAGTCAAGCGAACGATCGTTTGCCATGATGAACACATGGAGGATCTCCGCACCCGCATCGCCCGCACGCTCCGCCGCGAGCGCGAGGCCGCGAACCTGTCCGTCTCCGAACTCGCCCGGCGGGCCGGGATCTCGAAGGCCACGGTCTCGCAGCTCGAGAGCGGTGCCGGCAATCCGAGCGTGGAGACGCTGTGGGCGCTGGGCGTCGCGCTCGGCGTGCCCTTCGCGGTGCTCGTCGACCAGCAGGCCAACGCCCCGACCCTCATCCGCGCCGACGACCTCGCGGGCGTGCCGTCCTCCGCCGCGGCTTACAGCGCCACCCTGCTCTCCGCGAGCCCTCCGGGTGCCCGGAGAGACGTCTACCTGATCCAGGCGGAGCCCGGCGACCCCCGCCGGTCCGACCCCCATCACGCGGGCACGGTCGAGCACGTGATCCTCATCGCCGGGCAGGCACGGGTCGGTCCCCCCGACGATGCCGTGGTGCTGAACCCCGGCGACTATCTGACCTATGCCGGCGACGTCGCGCACGTCTTCGAGGCGGTCGAGCCCGGCACGAGCGCCGTCCTCATCTCCGAGCTGCGCTGAGGTTCACTCCCCTGGGCCCGTCGGCGACGGGTCGGGGATCTCGTGCGGTCGGTACTGCGGCAGGCGCGACGCGGGCAGGATCGCGAGCGCGCTCACCGCGGCGAGGATCAGAAGGCCGAGCTTGAGCGTGCGCAGCCGCGACTCCTCGTTCACGGCGACCGCGGCGTCGACCTGTTCCGGCGTCGCGTCCGTGGTCTCCAGCACCGCACGCAGCTCGTCGTTGCTGATGAAGTTCACCTCGTTCAGATCGACCTGCGACACCAGCGACGGCGGCAGCTCGGGATGCTCCACGACCGCGCGGCCGACGTTGAGCGCGAGCAGGGACACCAGCAGCGCCCCGGCGAGCGCGGTCCCCACGGCGGAGGCCAGGTTCTGCGTGGTGCCGCGCAGCGACCCGACGTCGCCGGCGAGCTCCGGCGGCGCCGCCGTCACCAGCACGTTGAACACCAGAGTGACGAGGGCACCTTGGCCGATGCCGAACACGACGAGCCCGGCGATGGTCGGCACCGTCTCCCAGTTGTTCGTCACGACGACCGACAGCCAGACGAGCGCCGCCGTGGTGAGGATGAACCCGAACACGCCGATCGTCCGCGGCGGGTATCGCTTGTAGAAGCGCACGACGAGCGTCGCCGTGATGAACACCGTGAGGTTGAACGGCATCATCGCCAGGGCCGTATCGAACGGCGTGCGTCCCTGGACGATCTGGATGTACATCGGCACCGTGAAGTTCACGCAGGCCTCGAGGGCGACGACGATGAACATGGCGTACACCGCGGCGCGCTCCCGCGACGAGCCCAGCACGGTCAGGTCGATCAGCGGCACCTTCCCCTCGGCCATCCTCCGCCGGGTCCACAGGAAGAACCCCTGGCCCAGGATGATGCCCAGGACGATGAAGATCGGGGCGGGCGAGAGTCCGAGGACGGAGAACGGCGCGGACGGCGCCGCCGCGAGTGCTCCCCAGCTGTTCAGGTTGTTGAACCCGAGGGTGAGCAGCACGATCGCCGCGCCGATGAGGAGGGCGGCGACGAGATCGATGCGGATCGCCGCGTCCCCGCGGTCGCCGCGCAGCGTGAAGCTCAGGGCGAAGACCGCCACGGCGATCGCCAGCACGATGACGAACAGCGGACGCCACCCGACGAGGGTGCCGAGCGTCCCTCCGATGAGGAAGGCGCTGACGCCGGAGATCGCGCGTGCCGAGCCGATCGCTCCGATCGCGGTGGCCTGCTGCGGTCCCCGGTAGTTCTCGGCGATCAGGGCCACGATCGAGGGGACGATGATCGCGGCGGCCGCACCCGCGACAGCCTGCCCGGCGATGGCCCACCAGACGGTCGGGGCGAGGAGCATCATCACGGCGGACCCGGCGAAGAGCGCGACGACGACGCGGAAGATCAGCACCCAGCCGACGCGCTGCCCGAGTTTGGCACCGGTCATCACGAGCGCGGCCACGGCGAGGCCGTACATCACGATCGTCGTGCTCGCGATGGTCGGCGGCACGCCGAAGTCGGCCACCATGCCGCCGAGCGAGATCGGCAGCGCCGCGACATTGAAGGACATGAGCACCTGCGCGAGGAACAGGCTGACCATCGGCAGCCAGGACGTCTTCGCGGGTGCGGGGGCGGTGCGGGTCATGAGCGCTCTCCTTCCGACGACGAGGCGCCCGCCCCGCCGGCATGCTCACGCGCGGGCGCGGAGGCGAAGAGGTTCAGCCCGAGCGACCGCGACAGGTGTCCGATCGCCATCTGCGACCGGATCGAGTTGCCCGCCTCGTCCAGGCGGGGCGAGAACCCGGCGACGGCGCCCTTGCCAGGAGAGACCGCGACGAGGCCGCCGGCGACACCCGACTTGGCGGGCAGACCGATCTCGAACAGCCAGTCGCCCGACCGCTCGTACAGCCCGCTCGCCGCGACGACGGCCAGTGTGTCACGGCAGACGTCCGCGGAGACCACCCGCTCCCCCGTCACCGGGTTCACTCCGCCGTCGGCGAGCGTGGCCCCCATGACGGCGAGGTCGTGCGCGGTGACCGCCAGCGCACACTGCCGGGTGTAGACGTCGACGATCTCATCGGGGTCGCCGGCGAGCCGGCCGTAGCTGCGCAGCAACCAGCCCAGGGCCCGGTTGCGCTCGTTCGACCCCGCCTCGGACGCGTAGACCTCGCCGTCCAGGCTCAGGGGGCGTCCGGCGAAGGCGGACAGCCCCTCGCGGACACGCTCCCACTGCTCCACCGCCGTGGCGCCCGGCATGAGCGCCGTGGTGGCGATCGCCCCGGCGTTGACCATCGGGTTGCGCGGATGCCCGTCGTTGAGCTCCAGCGCCACGACCGAGTTGAAGGCGAGCCCGGTGTTGTTCACACCCACGATCTCGCGGACCCGCTCGTGGCCGTGCTCCTGGATGGCCAGCGCATAGACGAACATCTTCGAGATCGACTGGATGGAGAACGGGTGCAGGGCGTCTCCGGCGTCGTGGATGCCGCCGCCCACCTCGATCACCGCGAGCCCGAAGAGCTCCGGATCGACCGCGGCGAGCACGGGGATGTAGTCCGCCACCCGGCCGGACACCTCGTCCGCGTACCGGGCGTGGGCCTCGCGGACGAGCTCGTCCACCCGCTCCCACCCGGGCAGCGTGCCCGTGGAGACCTCCTGAGGGACATCGAGCCAGACGGTGGGATCGAGCACCACTCCTCCTCGGAATCGCGACGCCCCCAGCCGTCTCCCTGACACGGTAGCGCCCGTGTCGGGTGACGGCTAGGGGCAGATCCTCCGCGAGGAGCCGGCTCTGCGGCTCAGTACCAGTTCATGGCCTGGGAGTGTCCCCAGGCGCTGCACGGGGTGCCGTAGGCGTCGGCGATGTACTTCAGGCCCCAGGCGATCTGGGTGGCGGCGTTCGTCTGCCAGTCGGCGCCCGCCGTGGCCATCTTGCTGCCGGGCAGCGCCTGCGGGATGCCGGTCGCTCCCCCGTCGTTGTTGTACGCCTGGTAGTTCCAGCCGGACTCCTTGTTCCACAGCGAGTTCAGGCAGGAGAACTGGTCGCCACCCCAGCCGTAGCGGTCCGCCATCATCTGCTGCGCCGTGGCCCGAGCGCCGTCCGGGGTGTTCGCGGAGGCGAGCGCAGCCGCCGCAGCCGCCGCCTTCTCCTCGGCCGCGCGGGCCGCGTCGTCGGCCGCCTTCTTCTCCTGCGCGGCAGTGAAGGCCTTCTGGAGGTCAGCCGTGGCGGTCACGACCTTCTCGGTCTCCGCCTCGGCCTGCTCGGCCGTCACGGTGATCAGGACCAGCGGCAGCGTGGATCGGTCGGCGAGGGTCTCCAGGTCGTCTTCGAGCGCGGTGGTGTCGACGGGCGCCGCGGCGCTCACGTCGAGGCCCGACTCGGCGACCTCCGCGGTCAGGCTCTTCGCCGCGGCGACCGCGTCGGTTCCGTCCGAGACCGTCATGACGGCCTTGTCGGCGATGCGGGTGAGCGGCTCGGAGCCCAGGTTCTGGCTCGTGACGGCAGAGGCGGTGTCGGAGCGCTCGGCCCCGGCTGCCGGGGCGGAGGCGAGGCCGACGCTGAGGGTGATGCCGACGAGCGCGGCCGTGGCGGCACCGAGGGCGATCAGGGGTGTACGGGTGACAGTGGCGCGGGCGGCTGCCGCGTCGGAGGCGCGCCGAAGCGCACGGGTCTTCTGAAGCAAGGCTGTGACTTTCGGGTCGTCGTACGCCCTTTCAGGGGACTCATCGGGAGCTCGCCCCGGGCGCAAGTGAACGAGTCTGCGTCATCAACCTGAACGAAAACTAGCCCTCACCTGGGATTTTCATGAGAGAGGGCCCCACGCGGCCAGATGGCGGCGTGGGGCCCTCTCGAGAGGAGTGCGAGACGATCAGGCGTTCGCGTCCTGACGCTTGAGGCGCGAGGCCTCGCGACCACGGACGGTCTGGTCGAGGATCACCTTGCGGATGCGGACGACCTCGGGCGTGACCTCGACGCATTCGTCGTCACGGGCGAACTCGAGGCTCTCCTCGAGGGTCAGCACGCGCGGGGGCGTCATCGACTCGAACGTGTCGGAGCTGGCCGCACGCATGTTGGTGAGCTTCTTCTCCTTGGTGATGTTCACGTCCATGTCGTCGGCGCGGGAGTTCTCGCCGATGACCATGCCCTCGTAGACCTCCTGCGTGGGCTGCACGAAGAACGACATGCGCTCCTGCAGGGCGATCATCGCGAACGGGGTGACGACACCCTGGCGGTCGGCGACGATCGAGCCGTTCTGGCGCGTCGTGATGGAACCGGCCCACGGCTCGTAGCCGTGCGAGATCGCGTTCGCGATGCCGGTGCCGCGGGTCGTGGTGAGGAACTCGCTGCGGAAGCCGATCAGACCGCGCGACGGGACGATGAACTCCATGCGCACCCAGCCGGTGCCGTGGTTGGTCATGTTCTCCATGCGGCCCTTGCGGTTCGCGAGGAGCTGCGTGATCGCGCCGAGGTGCTCCTCCGGCGTGTCGATGGTCAGGTGCTCGAACGGCTCATAGGTCTTGCCGTCGATCTTCTTGGTGACCACCTGCGGCTTGCCCACGGTGAGCTCGAAGCCCTCACGACGCATGTTCTCGACGAGGATGGCGAGGGCCAGCTCGCCGCGGCCCTGCACCTCCCACGCATCCGGGCGCCCGATGTCGACGACCTTGAGCGAGACGTTTCCGATGAGCTCCTTGTCGAGACGGTCCTTGACCATGCGCGCCGTGAGCTTGTGCCCCTTCACCTTGCCCATGAGCGGCGAGGTGTTGGTCCCGATCGTCATGGAGATGGCGGGGTCGTCGACCGTGATCGCAGGAAGCGGTCGCACGTCTTCCGGGTCGGCGATGGTCTCACCGATGGTGATGTTCTCGAAGCCGGCGATCGCGACGATGTCGCCGGGGCCGGCGGACTCGGCGGGGTAGCGCTCGAGAGCGCGGGTCTTGAGCAGCTCGGTGATGCGGGCGTTGCTCGTGGTGCCGTCGGCACGCACCCAGGCCACCGTCTGGCCCTTCTTGAGCGTGCCGTTGAAGACGCGCAGCAGGGCCAGACGACCGAGGAACGGGCTGGAGTCGAGGTTCGTGACCCAGGCCTGCAGCGGCGCCTCGTCGTCGTAGGCCGGGGCCGGGACGTGCTCGAGGATCGCTTCGAACAGGGGCTCGAGGTCGTCGTTGTCGGGCAGCGCTCCGTCGGCCGGACGGTTCCGCGACGCAGCGCCGGCGCGACCGGACGCGTAGACCACCGGCACGTCGAGCAGTGCGTCGACGTCGAGGTCCGGCACGTCGTCGACGAGGTCGGAGGCGAGACCCAGCAGCAGGTCGTGCGCCTCCTCCTCGACCTCGGCGATCCGGGCGTCCGGACGGTCGGTCTTGTTGACCAGGAGGATGACGGGGAGCTTCGCCTCGAGCGCCTTGCGCAGCACGAAGCGGGTCTGCGGCAGCGGGCCCTCGCTCGCATCCACGAGAAGCACGACGCCGTCGACCATCGACAGGCCGCGCTCGACCTCACCACCGAAGTCGGCGTGGCCGGGGGTGTCGATCACGTTGATCGTGATCTCCTTGCCGCCGGCGTGCTTGCCCTTGTAGGTGATCGCCGTGTTCTTGGCGAGGATCGTGATGCCCTTCTCGCGCTCCAGGTCGTTGGAGTCCATCGCGCGCTCCTCCACGTGCGAGTGGTCGCCGAAGGAGCCCGTCTGCCGGAGCATCGCGTCGACGAGCGTGGTCTTGCCGTGGTCGACGTGGGCGACGATTGCGACGTTGCGGAGGTCAGAGCGGAGGGCGTGCGCCATACAAGGGTCCTCAAAGAGTGTGGGGTTGCGCCGGGAAGCCGACGTTCCAGGATAACGTACGCGCGGATCGGGTTCCTGAACGCACGTCGTACCATCGTCCCGTGACCCCTCCCGACCCGACTCCCCCGGTCCCGCAGACGTCCTCGACCGCGCCGAGGCGGAGCGACGAGCCGCGCGAAGGCTCAGGGCGGCTGTGGTGGGAGATCGCCATCGTGCTGGCCATGGGTCTCGGTCAGTCCGCGATCTACGCGATCGTGCAGCTCGCCTACCGGCTCACGGACGGCACGCCCCTCGCGGATCAGACGGCCACCCTCAACCCCTCCCGCAGCGACCGGGAGGTGTTCGACCTCATCTATCAGGTGCTGTCGATCGGCTTCGGGCTGGTGCCTGTGCTCCTCGTCTGCTTCCTGTTGTGGCAGCGCCGCCGCCCCCACCTGGAGCGGCTGGGACTCGACGGCACCCGGGTGGCGGGCGACATCGGCCGCGGCGCGCTCCTCGTCCTCGCGATCGGCGTGCCGGGACTGGCGCTCTACTTCGGCGGCCGGGCCCTCGGACTCTTCGTCGCCGTGAACCCCGCGGGCCTGGACGCCCATTGGTGGACCGTGCCGATCCTGCTGCTCGCCGCCGCGCGCGCGTCGCTGCAGGAGGAGTTCGTCGTGCTCGGGTACCTGTTCGCCCGCCTGCGGCAGCTGGGGTGGTCGCCATGGACGATCATCGTCTCGACCTCGGTGCTCCGCGCGACGTACCACCTCTATCAAGGACCCGGCGCCTTCATCGGCAACCTCGCGATGGGGCTGCTGTTCGGGTGGCTCTACCACCGCACCGGTCGACTGCTGCCGTTCCTGGTGGCGCACTTCCTCATCGACGCGGCGGCCTTCGTCGGCTACCCCTGGGCCGCGGCCACCTGGCCCGCCCTGTTCGGTCTTCCCGGCTGAGGCCCGCTCAGCCGAGGTTGACGACGACGAGCGCCGCGACGGCCCACAGCACGATCACCGCGAGGGCGATGAGGGCCGGGCCGTCCCAGCTGCGTCGGATCGGTGCGTCCGCTGTCGGAGTCGCCGCGCTCCACAGATCGCGGATGCCCGTGAGCACCCGGAGCGCGGACGGCACCTTCGGCTCGGCGTCCTCCTCGCGGGAGCGACGAGGCGGACGTGCCTTGGCCGGTCCGCCCCAGCAGCTCAGGGTGCGGCCGTCGTCCAGCGCGAACTCGAGCTGCCACCGCATGTCGATGTCCTGCACGTGCGCCCAGCCGAAGGTCGTGCGACGCAGCAGGTTCTGCACCACGGCCCCCTCCTGATCCACGCGGACGAAGGAGACGAAGGCCGTCTCGTACACGATCCACAGGCCGAGCAGCAGCCAGGGCGCCACGAGCAGCGCCTGCACGATGCTGCCGTTGACGACGGTGTCGCCCAGCAGGAACAGCACGAGCAGGATGCTGAGCACGAAGACGACGGTGCCCGAGGGCGCACGGAAGGTCCGTGCGCCCTCGGGGTGTCCGGGAGACGCCACCTCAGCGGCCGCCGAGCGGGATCGATGCGCCAGGGATCGCCTTGAGAAGGCGGTCCGTGTACTCCTGCTGCGGGTTCGCGAAGATCTCGTCGACCGTGCCCTGCTCGACGACCTTGCCCTTCTCCATGACGCAGACCAGGTCGCTGGAGACCCGGACGACCGCGAGGTCGTGCGTGATGAAGAGGTAGGTGAGGTTCAGCTCGGATTGGAGCTCGGCGAGCAGCTTCAGGATCTGATCCTGCACGAGCACGTCGAGCGCCGACACCGCCTCGTCGAGCACGACGATGTCGGGCTTGAGGGCGAGAGCGCGCGCGATCGCGACGCGCTGCCGCTGACCGCCCGACAGCTCGTTCGGGTAGCGGGTGGCCAGCGCACGGGGCAGTGCCACCTGGTCGAGGAGCTCCTCGACGCGCTCGCGCTGCGCGGTGCGGTCGCCCACACCGTGGATCTGCAGCGGCTCCGAGATCGTGTTCCCGATGTTGCGCAGCGGATCGAGCGAGCCGTAGGGGTCCTGGAACACCGGCTGCATGCGACGACGCAACCCGAACGCCTGCGTGTTCGAGAGGCGTGACACATCCTGGCCGTCGATCTCGATGGTGCCACTCGTGGGCTCCTCGAGCTTCAGCACCATCTTCGCCACGGTCGACTTACCGGACCCCGACTCGCCCACGAGCGCGAGGGTCTTCCCCCGCAGGATCTCGAAGGAGACATCGTCGACCGCCCGGAAGGCTTCGCTGCGGAAGTTCCCCTGACGGATCTTGTAGTCCTTAGTGAGCCCGGCGACGCGCACCGTCGGCGGGATGGCGGCGAGGTCGTCGAGCGTCTCGATGCCCCGGTCCTCCACGACCGCCTGGATACGCTGCGACGCCACGCTGGGCGCAGCCCCGACCAGTCGCTGGGTGTACGGATGCTGCGGGTTCTCCAGGATCTGCCGGCTCGGCCCGGCCTCCACGATGTTGCCGTTGCTCATCACGATGATCTTCTCCGCACGCTCGGCCGCGAGGCCGAGGTCATGCGTGATCAGGAGCACCGAGGTGCCCTTGTCGCGCGTGAGCGTCGCCATGTGATCGAGGATGACGCGCTGCACCGTGACATCCAGCGCCGAGGTGGGCTCGTCGGCGATGAGCAGTTTGGGGTCGGCCGCGAGGCCGATCCCGATCAACGCCCGCTGACGCATACCGCCGGAGAACTGGTGAGGGTACTGGTGCAGACGCCTCTCGGCATCGGCCAGCCCTGCCTGCTTCAGCACCTCGATGGTCCGCGCCTTCACGGCCTCGCGGCCGCGGGCGATGCCGTTCGCGCGGATCGCCTCCTTCACCTGGAAGCCGATGCTCCACACCGGATTGAGGTTGGACATCGGGTCCTGCGGGACGAAGCCGATCTCGCGACCGCGGACGGCCTCCATCTCCCGGCGACCGAGCTTCGTCAGCTCCCGGCCGTCGAGAGTGATCGATCCTCCGGTGACGACACCGGTTCCGGGCAGGAGGTTCACGATGGCGCTCGCCGTGGTGGACTTGCCCGAACCAGACTCGCCCACGATGGCGACGGTCTCACCCGGGAAGATGTCGAAGCTCGCTCCGTGCAGGACCTCGCGGTCGCCCTCCTGTGTGCGGAATGCCACCTTCAGGTCGCGAACGCTCAGCAGCGGGACGCGTGCGGTTTCACGATCGTTCATCGTCGTGCCCTCGCTCTCGGATCGATGGCGTCTCGGATGAGTTCGCCGAGGGTGACGAAGGCGAGCACCGCGAGGGTGAGCGCGATCGACGGATAGATGAGCGCCATCGGCGCGACCCGGAGCGACGATTGCGCCGCACTGATGTCATTGCCCCAGGACATGACCGTGCCGCCCAGCCCGACGCCGAGGAACGACAGTGTCGCCTCCGCGACGATCGAGGCCGCGAGCGCGAGCGTCGACACGACCAGCAGCGGAGCCAGCGAGTTCGGGATCACGTGCACCAGAAGAGTGCGGAACTTCGACAGCCCGACCGCTTGCGCGGCCACGATGAAGTCCCCCTGCCGGACCCTCAACACCTCGGCCCTCACCACGCGCGCTGTGGACGCCCACGCGAAACCACCGATCGCGAGCGCGAGCACCGGAACGGACCGATACTGCGAGAACACCGTCATGACGACGACGGCGGCGAGGATGTAGGGGATGGCGAAGAAGATGTCGCCGATGCGCGACAGCAGGGAGTCCAGCCATCCGCCGTAGAACCCGGCGAGTGCCCCCATGATGAGGCCGACGATCGAGCCGATCGCCGTAGCGAGCAGTCCGACGGAGAGCGAGGTCTGCGCACCCCAGACGATCCGCGAGTAGATGTCGCATCCCTGGAACGTGAATCCCAGGGGGTGTCCCTCCGTGGGGCCGCCGTTGCTGTTCGCGAGCTGGCAGTTGCTGTCCGGCGGGACAGAGGTGAACAGCGTCGGCCACGCGGCCATCAGGATGAAGACGAGCGCGAGCACGACCGAGAACCAGAACAGGGGTCGACGCCGCAGGTCGGTCCACGCGTCTCGCCACAGGTTGCGCGGCTTCTCGGCGACGCGCACCGCATCGACGTCGATTGTCTGCGTTTCGACCGGCGCGACGTAGTGAGTGTGCGTTGTGGGGTCAGGCATAACGGATCCTTGGGTCGAGAAGACCGTAGAGCAGGTCGATGACGAGGTTGACCAGGACGTAGAGGATCACGAACACGGTGACGAAGGAGACCACGGTGGGGCCCTCATTGCGGATCGCGGCCTGGTAGAGGGTGTTGCCGACGCCGGGGACGTTGAAGATGCCCTCGGTCACCGTGGCACCGACGAGCAGCACACCGAAGTTGGTGGCCGAGTTCGTGATGACCGGGATCAGCGAGTTGCGCAGCACGTGCACCGGGATCACTCGGCCTCGCGAAAGGCCCTTGCTGTACGCGGTGCGCACCCAATCCTGGTTGAGCGTGTCGATCACGGAGCTTCGCATGAGCCGCATGCTCACGGCATAGAGGCTGAAGCCGAGCACCAGCGCGGGCAACCACAGCCCGCCCCAGTCGTTGTCGGCTCCGACGGTCGGCTTGAACCAGCCGAGCTTGATGGCGAGGAAGTACTGCGCGAGGAAGGCCACGACGAAGATCGGGATCGCGATCGCGATGAGCGCGACCATGAGCATCGTATGGTCGAAGACCTTGCCCTTGCGCAGCGCCGAGACGGTGCCGATGATGATCGCGAGCGTGAACTCGATGGCGATGGCCATGACGGCGAGACGGCCGGTGACCGGGAGGGTCTCCGCGAGCACCTCCGAGACCGACCGGCCCGAGAACGTGTTGCCCAGATCGCCCTGGAACACACCCGTGATGTAGTACCAGTACTGCACCAGGAACGGATCGTTCAGGTGGTACTGCTCGCGGAGCTGCTCCACGATCGCAGGGTTCGGGGTGCGGTCACCGAAGAGGCCGAGGATCGGGTCACCGGGCATGGCGAACACGAGGAAGTAGATGAGCAGAGTCGCTCCGAAGAAGACCGGAATGACCTGCAGGAGACGTCTGACGATATAGCCGAACATGCGTCTGTCCTGTAATCAGGAGGCGAAGTCAGTATGACGAACACAGCCTGTGAGGCGGCGACGGAAGACCGTCACCGCCTCACAGGTTCGTGCTGTCAGACTTACTCGCCGTCCTTGGTGACCTGGTAGAGGATCGGCCAGGTGTCCCATCCGAATTCGACGTTCTCGACCGAGTCGCCCCAGGCGCCCATGGCGTTGGTGTACCAGAGCGGGATGGCGGGGAGGTCCTGGAAGAGGATCTCCTGCGCCTCCTGGAACTTGGCGATGCCCGCCTCGACGTCCGGGGCCGCAGAGCCCTCATCGAGGAGCTTGTCGAACTCCGGGTTCGAGTAGTCGCCGTCGTTCGAGCCGGCGCCGGTGCCGAAGAGCGGGCCAAGGCCGTTGAACATCGACGGGTAGTCGAACTGCCATCCGGTCCGGAACGCGGTCTGCGTCTTGTCCTCCGTGATCAGGGTCCGGTGCTCGGCGAAGGTCGGAATCGGGTTTCCCGAGGCCTCGATGCCGAGGTTGTTCTTGATCTGGTTCGCAACCGCGTCGACCCAGCCCTGGTTGGGGCCGTCAGCGTTGTACTGGATCTGGAAGGATCCCGTCCACGGTGCGATGGCGTCAGCCTCGGCCCACAGCTCCTTCGCCTTGTCGGCATCGAAGTCGAGCACGTCGGAGCCGGGGATGTCCTCGGAGTAGCCGTCGATGACGGGCGACGTGAAGTCCTTCATCGGCGTGCGCGTGCCGCTGAAGACCACGTCGGTGATCTCTTCACGGTTGATCGCGTGCGAGATCGCGGCGCGACGCAGCTGCCCCTCTTCACCGCTCCAGTGCTCGAGGCGCTCCGGGATGGTGATGGTGGCGTTCGCCGCGGCCGGCTGGTTCACCGTGCGGTCCGGGAAGTCGGTCTCGAAGGTCTGGAGAGCGGTGTCCGGGATCTCCTGGATGATGTCGAGGTCGCCACCCTGCAGGTCGGCGTACGCCGCCTCGGTGCTGGCGTAGAGCTTCATGTCGACGCCACCGTTCTGCGCCTCGCGCGGGCCGGTGTAGTCCTCGTTCTTGACGAGCTCGATGCTCTCGTTGTGCTTCCAGGCGCCCTCTTCCGCGAAGACGTACGGGCCGTTGCCGACGGGGTTCTCACCGAAGGCCTCGAGGTCGTCCCAGGCCGAGGCCGGCAGCGGGAAGAACGCGGTGTAACCCAGGCGCAGCGGGAAGTCGGACTCCGGCTGCTTCAGCTTGACCGTGAAGGTCAGGTCGTCGACGACCTCGAGGCCGGACAGCTCCGGAACGTTCTCGTCGTACGAGAAACCCTCGATGGACTCGAAGAAGTAGCTCGAAAGCTGCTTGTTGTCGAGAGCGGCACCGTAGTTCCACGCCTTGACGAAGGACTCGGCATCGACCGGGTCGCCGTTGGCGAAGGTCTGGTCGGCCTTGATCTTGATCGTGTAGGTCTGCGCGTCGTCGGTCTCGATCGACTCGGCGAGATCGTTGTGCACGGCGCCCTCGGCGTCGTAGTACACCAGGCCCGCGAAGATGCTCTGCAGCACCAGGCCGCCGCCGACCTCGTTCGTGTTGGTCGGGATGAGGGGGTTCTGCGGCTCGGTGTTGTTGACCGAGATCACCGCGGTCGGGTCACCCGAGGGCGTCTCCTCCGTGGAGTCGTTGCCGCCGCCGCTCGCGCAGCCGGCGAGAGTCAGGGCGCCGATCACGAACAGTGCGCTGCCCGCGAGGGCGATCTTGTTGCGCTTCACTTTTGTCCTCCTGTGGACGTGGGAATTCTGCGCGGCTCATCATCGAGCGCGCAGGGATACCTGAGCGTAACCCGGGGGTCGCGCGTCCAGGACGTTCGGCTAACGAACCGTTACTGAGTGGTGACCATCTGTCACATGACGGAAACATGGCGTAACGCGAACGGCGCCGCGCCGCCGGGAGGCGGGCGCGGCGCCGTTCGTCGTGCGGGTCCGTGTCAGGCGAAGGCCTCGATCGGCGGGCAGGCGCAGACGAGGTTGCGGTCGCCGTACGCCTGGTCGATCCGGCGGACCGGCGGCCAGTACTTCGCCGCCACCAGCGAGCGCACCGGATAGGCGGCCTCCTCGCGGGTGTAGGCGTGCGCCCACTCTCCCGCGATGAGCGAGACCGCGGTGTGCGGGGCGTGCACGAGCGGGTTGTCGTCTGCGGGCCAGCGCCCCGCGGCGACGGCGTCCGCCTCGGCCTTGATCATGATCATCGCCTCGATGAACCGCTCGATCTCGTCGAGGTCCTCCGACTCGGTGGGCTCCACCATGAGGGTGCCGGCGACCGGGAACGACATGGTCGGGGCGTGGAACCCGTAGTCGATCAGGCGCTTGGCGACGTCGTCGACGGAGATGCCGGTGGCCTCCTTGAGCGGACGCAGGTCGAGGATGCACTCGTGCGCGACCCGACCGTTCTCCCCCGTGTAGAGCACCGGGAAGTGGCCGCCGAGGCGCTCGGCGATGTAGTTCGCCGAGAGGACCGCCGCGGCGGTCGCGCGCCGGAGCCCCTCGGCCCCCATCATGCGCACGTACGCCCACGAGATCGGGAGGATGCCCGCGGAGCCGTACGGTGCCGCGGAGATCACGGCGCCCTCGAACGTGTGGCCGCCGAAGTGCTCGGCGCGCTGCGCGAGCGGGTGCGACGGCAGGTGCGGCGCGAGGTGCGCCTTCGCCGCGACCGGACCGATGCCCGGGCCGCCGCCGCCGTGCGGGATGGCGAACGTCTTGTGCAGGTTGAGGTGCGAGACGTCGCCGCCCAGGTCGCCGAAGCGGGCGTAGCCGAGGAGCGCGTTGAGGTTCGCGCCGTCGACGTACACCTGACCGCCGGCCGCGTGCACCGCCCCGGTGATCTCGACGACCTGCTCCTCGTACACGCCGTGCGTGGACGGGTACGTGATCATCAGCGCCGCCAGGTCGTCGGCGTGCTGGGCGATCTTCGCGCGCAGGTCGTCCAGGTCGACGTTGCCGAGCGCATCGCTCGCCACCACGACGACCTTCATGCCCGCGAGCACGGCGGAGGCCGCGTTCGTGCCGTGGGCGGAGGACGGGATGAGGCACACGATGCGGTGGTCGTCGCCGTTCGCGCGGTGGTAGCCGCGGATCGCGAGGAGGCCGGCGAGCTCCCCCTGGGATCCGGCGTTCGGCTGCAGCGACACCGCGTCGTACCCGGTGATCTCGGCGAGCCAGCTCTCGAGCTGGTCGATGAGCTCCAGGTAGCCGCGCACGTCGGCCTCCGGGGCGAACGGGTGGATGCCCGCGAACTCCGGCCACGTGATGGCGGCCATCTCCGTGGCGGCGTTGAGCTTCATGGTGCACGAGCCGAGCGGGATCATGCCGCGGTCGAGCGCGTAGTCCCGGTCGGACAGGCTCTTCAGGTACCGCATCATGGCGGTCTCGCTGCGGTGGCTGCGGAACACCGGGTGCGTGAGGTACTCGTCCGCGCGGCGGAGGGCGTCCGGCAGCGCGTCCGCGTCGCCGAGGCCGAAGCCGAAGGCGCGCTCCTGCTTCCCTCCGAAGACCTGCGCGACCTGGTGCAGCTCGGCCACCGTGGTCGTCTCGTCGACCGCGATGCCGATCGTGTCGACGTCGGCGACCCGCAGGAGGATGCCGTAGCCGCCCCGTGCCTGGTCCGCGTACTCCGCCGCCCGGCCGGGGACGCGCACGGTCAGTGTGTCGAAGAAGTGCTCGTGGACGACCTCGGCGCCGGCCTCGACGAGCCACTCGCGCAGCAGGGTCGCCTTGGCGGTCACATCGCGGGCGATCTGTCGAAGCCCGTCCGGGCCGTGGTAGACCGCGTACATCGACGCCATCACGGCGAGGAGCACCTGGGCGGTGCAGATGTTCGACGTCGCCTTCTCGCGGCGGATGTGCTGCTCGCGGGTCTGCAGCGAGAGGCGGTAGGCCGGCTTGCCTTCGGCGTCGACGGAGACGCCGACGAGGCGTCCGGGCAGCTGCCGCTCCAGGCCTGCGCGCACGGCCATGTAGCCGGCGTGCGGGCCACCGAAGCCCATCGGCACACCGAAGCGCTGCGTCGTACCCACGGCCACGTCGGCCCCGAGGGTGCCGGGCGCGGTGAGGAGCGTCAGCGCGAGCAGGTCGGCGGCCGCGACGGCGAGCGCGCCGGCGACGTGCGCGGCGTCAAACACCGCGGACGGATCCCACACGCGGCCCGAAGCCCCCGGATACTGCACGAAGACGCCGAAGAGCTCGGCGGGGAGCTCCTCCCCCGCCGCGAAGTCGACCGTGACGAGCTCGATGCCGAGCGCCTCGGCGCGGGACGCGAGCATGGCCTTCGTCTGGGGCAGCGCATCCGCGTCCACTGCGAACACGTTCGACGCGGTCTTCGATGCCCGGCGCGCGAGCAGCATCGCCTCCACGACCGCGGTGGACTCGTCGAGCATCGACGCGTTCGCGGTGGTGAGGCCGGTGAGCTCGGCCACCATCGTCTGGAAGTTGATCAGCGCTTCCAGGCGCCCCTGCGAGATCTCGGGCTGGTACGGCGTGTAGGCCGTGTACCAGGACGGGTTCTCGAGGACGTTGCGCTGGATGACCTGCGGCGTGACGGTGCCGTAGTAACCGAGGCCGATCATCGAGCGGTTCACGGTGTTGCGCCCGGCGAGGGCACGCAGCTCGGCCAGCGCCTCGGTCTCCGACGCGGCGACCGGGATGCGGGAGTCGGCGACCGCGTCCTCCGGTCCCGTGTAGATCGAGGCGGGGACGGCCTGACGCATGAGCTCCTCGACCGGGCTCAGCGTCCCGCTGTCGACGGAGCCGAGACCGAGCGCGTCGAGCATCGTGCGCTGGGCGGCCTCGGTCGGTCCGATGTGACGATCGGCGAATGCAACCACTTCCGGATCAGCCCTCCGTGAGTGCGACGTAGGCGTCGCGGTCCAGCAGTCCGTCCAGCGCGCCGGCGGCGACGGACACCTTGAGCAGCCAGCCGCCCTCGAACGGCTCGGCGTTGACGAGCGAGGGGTCGTCGACGACGGCGTCGTTGATCTCGACGACCGTGCCGGCGACCGGGGCGTAGAGCTCCCCGACCGACTTGGTGGACTCGATCTCGCCGACGACGGAGCCGGCGGTCAGCTCGGTGCCGACGGCGGGGAGTTCGACGAAGACGACGTCCCCCAACTTCTCGGCGGCGTAGTCGGTGATGCCGATGGTGACGGTGTCGCCATCACCGGCGATCCACTCGTGCTCGTCGGTGTAGCGGAGTGCGCTGAGGTCGGTCATTTTGTCCTCCGGTAGAAAGGCAGGGCGGTCACGGTCGCGGGGATGCGGGTCCCCCGCACATCAAGGAATACTGCGGTTCCCTCCTCTGCGGAAGAAGGGTCGACGAAGGCCATCGCGATGGGGTGGCCGAGCGTCGGGCTCAGGGCGCCGCTGGTGATCTCTCCGATCGGGGTGCCGTCGGCGTCGACGACCGCGTAGCCGGCACGGCCGGCGCGTCGCCCCTCCGCCGTCAGGCCGACCAGGATACGGGCGTCGTCGGCGGGCGCCGGCGCGTCCTTGCCGACGAAACGCTCCTTCGCGGCGACCACGACGCGGCCGAGGCCGGCCTGGGCGGGTGCGGTGGCGAGGCTGAGCTCATGGCCGTACAGCGGCATGCCGGCCTCCAGCCGGAGCGTGTCGCGGGCGGCGAGGCCGGCGGGAACCAGACCGTGCGGAGTACCGGCGTCGAGCACCGCGTCCCACAGCGCGGTCGCGTGGGCGGCCGGGACGAGGAGCTCGAAGCCGTCCTCTCCGGTGTAGCCGGTGCGGGCGAGGAGCAGCGGCTCCCCCGCGAATGACGCGGTCGCCCACGCGTAGTACTTCTGCTCCGCCCACGGGACGCTGACGTCGGCGATGCCCTCCGTCGCCGCGAGGATCTCCTCGGCCCGAGGGCCCTGCACGGCGATCAGCGCGTAGTCGTCCGAGACGTCCGCGACCTCCACGGGGCCCGCGTCGGCGTCCGCCACCCGCTCGGTGAGTGCCTGACGCACGGCCTCGCGGTTGCCCGCGTTGGAGATGATGAGGAAGTCGTCGTCAGCCAGGCGGTAGACGATCACATCGTCGACGATGCCGCCCTGAGGCGTCAGCAGCAGCGAGTACTTCGCCTTGCCGACCGCGAGCGCGGACAGCCGTCCGGCGAGGGCGTAGTCGAGGAACGCCGCGGCACCGGTGCCGCGAACCGTGAACTCCGCCATATGCGAGATGTCGAAGACGCCCGCCGCCTGCCGCACCGCGTGGTGTTCGGCGAGGTCGGACGTGTAGCGCACCGGCATCTGCCAGCCGCCGAAATCGGTGAAGGAGGCGCCGAGCGCCTCATGGCGCTCGCGCAACGGGGTGTAGCGGGGGTCGGACATGGAGTTCTCCCGGGCTGGGTCGGGCGGGACGACGACGTCGTCCCTGGGAACTCCCCCTCTGTCATGGGCCTGAGAGCTTCGCCCGCGCGCGTGCACAGGGCTTTCACCGTCGGCGGATCCCCCGGTGCTCGGGATCGCTTTTCAGAGCGGCCGGACCTCCGCGGTACGCGTACCTGAGAGATTGGCGGGGAGGCTTGCTCCTTCGGTGCCCGGCTGCATGCGCCGGGGCTCTCCCGCGTCGGTCGTTCGGCCTGTCTTCGATTGTGGGTTCAGTCTAGCGGTCTCCCCCGCCCCCTCAGGAGCCCAGGGCGAGCTCCGCCCTGACCTCGTCACGGAGCCTGCCGAGGTTCTCCGGTTCGGGTGCCGCCGCCAGAAGCGTCTTGGTGTACTCGTGCTGCGGGTTCAGGATCACCTCGTCGGCCGTTCCCCGCTCCACGACATCGCCCTGGAAGAGCACCATGATGTCGTCGGAGAAGTGCCGCGCGGTCGCCAGATCGTGTGTGATGTAGAGGACGCCGAGGTTCTCCTCGCGCTGCAGCTCGGCGAGCAGGTTGAGCACGCCGAGCCGGATCGACACGTCGAGCATCGACACCGGCTCGTCCGCCACGATGAACCGGGCACCGGGGGCGAGGGCCCGCGCGATCGCCACGCGCTGCCGCTGCCCACCGGAGAGCTCGTGCGGGCGCCGTTCGGCGAAGCTCTCCCCCGGAGTGAGCCGCACGCGCTCCAGCAGCTCGATCGCCCGCGCCCGCACCTCGCGGCTGTCGAGCTTCGGGTGGTGCAGCCGGATCGGACGCTCCAGGTGGTGCACGATCGTGTGGAAGGGATTCAGCGAGGCGAACGGGTCCTGGAAGACCATCTGCACGTCCGACCGGTAGCGCTCCAGGGCCGAGCCCCGCGTGCCGGATTCCTCGCCGTCCAGGAGGATGCTCCCCGAGGTCGGCGTCTCCAGCTTCATCAGCATCCGGGCGATGGTGGATTTCCCCGACCCGGACTCGCCGACGAGGGCCGTGGTCCGCCCCGCCTCCAGGGTGAACGACACGTCCTTCACCGCGTGCAGCACACTCGTGCGGAACCCCGACCGCAGGTGGAAGTCCTTGACGAGGTTCCTCGCCTCGAGGGTGCCCGCACGCCTCGTCCCGTCCACGCTCATCGGATGACCTCCTGGTTCACGCCGCCGCTGCGGACGAAGTCGCCCCGCTCGCCCGTGAGGGACGGGAAGCTCGACAGCAGCCGCTGGGTGTACTCGTGCTGCGGGTTGCGGTAGATCTCCTCGGCCGTGCCCTGCTCGACGATCCGTCCCTGCAGCATGACGGCGATGCGGTCGCTGATCTCGATGAGCATGGGCAGGTCGTGGGTGATGAAGATCACGGCGAACCCGAGCTTCTCCCGCAGACGCATGATCTCCCGGATGATGCCGCGCTGCACGACCACGTCGAGCGCCGTGGTGGGCTCGTCCATGATCATGACCTGCGGGTCGAGTGCCAGCGCCATCGCGATCATCATGCGCTGGCGCATGCCGCCGGAGAGCTCGTGCGGGAAGCTCGTCAGCCGCCCGGGGTCGACGCCGACGAGCGTGAGCAGCTCCTCGGCGCGCTCCTGCTTGGCCTTCTTGGACATGCCGGGGCGGTGGGTGTCGAAGATGTCGAAGATCTGCGCGCGGACCGAGATGACGGGGTTGAGGGAGTTCATCGCCCCCTGGAAGACCATCGAGATCTTGTCCCAGCGGAATGCGCGCAGCCCGTCGCCGTCGAGTCCGACGACGTCGATGTCGTGGCCGTCGCGGTCGTGGAACACGATCTCGCCGTCGGTCATCAGGGCCGGCGCCTTGAGCAGCCGGTTCATCCCGTACGCGAGAGTGGTCTTCCCGCAGCCCGACTCCCCCGCGAGACCGAGGATCTCGCCCCGGTGGAGGGTCAGCGAGACATCCCGGACCGCCTTGACGGGCGGATCGACCTCGTACTCGATCGAGACGTTCCTGGCGGTGAGCACGGCGTCGCTCATGCGGTGACCCCCTTCTCCTTCGCGGCCTTGCGCAGACGACGGGCCGCATCGGGCGCGTTGCGCAGCTTCGGGTTGATGACCTCGTCGATGGCGAAGTTGATCAGCGCGAGTCCCGCGCCGAGGATCGCGATCATGATGCCCGGCGGCACGAACCACCACCAGGCACCGCGGCCGAGGGCCTGACCAGACTGGGCGTCGTTGAGGATCGAGCCCCAGGTGATCGAGGAGTTCGGGCCGAGGCCCAGGTAGGAGAGCCCCGCCTCGCCGAGGATGGCGAAGATGATCGCGAACAGGAACTGCGCGGTCAGCAGCGGGAGCAGGTTCGGCATGATCTCGACGAGGATCACCCGGAGGGACTTCTCGCCTGCCACCTTCGACGCGTACACGTAGTCGCGGGTGCGGAGCGAGCGGGTCTGCAGCCGCAGCACGTACGCCGCTCCGGCCCAGGAGGTGATGCCGAGGACGAAGGCGACGAGCTGCCAGCTGCGCTGCGGCACGAACGACGCGATCACCATGACCAGCGGCAGTCCGGGGATCACGATCATGACGTTGGTCAGGAGCGCGAGGACGTCCTCCCGCCAGCCGCCGAGGTACCCGGCCAGGACACCGAAGAGGAGCGAGAGCACGATGGCGATGCCGCCGGCCGTGACGCCGATGAGCAGCGACCCCTGCGCTCCGATCGCGAGCTGCGCGAGCACGTCGTTGCCGAGCTTGGTCGTGCCCAGCCAGTGCTCCGCCGACGGCGCGGCGAGGGCGGGGTTGTCGGTGCTGCGCGGGTTCTGCGTGAAGAACGGCGCGATGATCGCGAAGAGCACGATGGCGAGCACGAGCACGGCACCGACGATGAACTTCGGCGAGGTGCTGGGCAGGATGCGGCGACGTCTGCGTTCCTGACGCTGGGTGGCCAGAGCGACGGTGCCCTCGGGGGCGACGGTGGGCGACTCCTCCACGAGGAGCGGGTTCTTCGTGTCAGACATTCTGGCGAGCCCTCGGGTCGATGAAGCCATAGACGAGGTCCATGAAGAAGTTGGCGACGAGCACCGTGAGGGTGATCACGAGGAACAGCCCCTGCATCAGCGCGTAGTCGTTGTTGGTGACGGCCTGGAACATGAGCTTGCCGACACCCGGGTAGGTGAACACCTGCTCCATGACGATGGAGCCGGCGACGACGAAGCCGAGGGTGATCGAGAAGCCTGCGATCGACGGGATGGCGGCGTTCCGCGCGGCGTACGTCGTCATGATGCGCCGCGGCCGCAGTCCCTTCGCCTCAGCGGTGAGGACGTAGTCCTCGGCGAGCGTGGAGACCATCATGTTGCGCATGCCGAACATCCAGCCGCCCACCGAGCTGATCACGATCGTGATCGCGGGAAGGAGCGAGTGGGTGACGGCGTCGGTGAAGAACGCCCAGGTCGGCTCCGGGCCGTCCGGGAAGTCGAAGACGTCATACCCGCCGAACATCGGGAACCATCCCAGACCGACGGCGAAGACGGCGATGAGGACGAGCGCGAGCCAGAAGTACGGGATGGACTGCAGGACGGTGGTCGCCGGGATGAGGTGGTCGACCCAGGTGCCGCGCTTCCACCCGGCCCACGCGCCGAGAACGACGCCGAGCAGGAAGGAGATGACTGTGGCGGTGCCGACGAGCACCAGCGTCCACGGCAGGGCGCCGGCGATCAGCTCCGCCACCGGGGTGGGGAACTTGGTCACCGACACCCCGAGATCGCCGCGGAGCATGCGTCCCCAGTAGGCGAGGTACTGCTCCCAGAGGGACGCATCATCACCGCCGAGCAGGAGCTTGATGTTGCGGATGGTGGTCTCGGAGACCTCTCCGCCGGCCCGCTGCATCTTCGCGATCATGATGTCGGCGGGATCCCCCGGCATGAGCCGGGGAAGCAGGAAGTTGATGGAGATCGCGGCCCACAGCGTGAACGCGTAGAACCCGATCCTTCGTGCATAGAACTTCATGTCACCTGTCCTGACTTCCTGCTTCCCCTGCTCCTCTCGAGACTCAGCCGGCGGGCTTG
Organism: Microbacterium meiriae; assembly: GCF_032364335.1. Lineage (NCBI taxonomy): Bacteria > Bacillati > Actinomycetota > Actinomycetes > Micrococcales > Microbacteriaceae > Microbacterium > Microbacterium meiriae. Next base: position 1,209,591 of record NZ_CP133984.1, on the reverse strand, counting down.
ATCTGCGTCAGCACGTACCCGGCCGCGATCGCACCCCAGGAGGGCGGGAACGCGTAGAGGTTCTCCTCGGTCGGCCAACCGGTGTAGTCCTTCGTGTTGTAGAAGGTCTGCGTGGCGTTGATCACGAGCGGGATGTAGGGCACGTCATTGACGATCGCGTCCTGGATCGTGGCGTAGAGCTCCTTGCGCTCCGCCTCGTCCTCGGTGCTGATGGCCTGCTGGATGGCCGCATCGACGGTCGGGTTGTTGTAGCGGCTGAAGTTCCAGCGCCCCGGGGGGATCTCGGTGCCGACGGGGCTGGTGGACTGCACCTCGGTGCCACCGAACCAGTCGCGGTAGATCTGGAACGGGTCGGCGATGGTCGTGCCGACCACGCCGCCGACGATCAGCTGGAACTCGCCGGACTGGCGGGCGTCGACGAACTCCTGCCACTGCACGGTCGACGCGGTGATCTTGATGCCCGCGGCCTCGGCCTGCTCGGCGATGAGCTTCGCGGCGTCGTTGTAGTCCGTCCAGCCGTCGACCGAGATCAGGCTGAGCTCGACGGGCGCGCCGTCCTTCTCGTAGATCCCGGAGGAGCCCTTGGTGTAGCCGGCAGCCTCGAGGATGGACGCGGCCTCCTCGACGTTGGCCTCCTGCGGGCTGACCTCGTACGCGTCGTCGGTGAGCCACTTCTCATCGCGCGGGAGCAGCGTGTAGGCGGGCGAGACGTCGGCGGTGAGACCGACGAACGCCTTATCCTTGATGGTGGCGCGGTCGACGGCGACGTTCAGCGCCTGCCGGACCGCCACGTCCGTCTGCGGGCCCGTGCAGCCGAGCTCGGCGTTCGAGCAGGTGTAGAGGACGGTCGGGTCCTGCGGAGTGTTGATCCACTCGATCTTGCCGTTGGCGGTCGCGTCGTCCGGGTTCGGGATGAACATGCCGGTCCAGTCCAGCTCACCCGCCGTCACGAGATCCTGCGCGGTCTGGTTGTTGTCGACCGCGATGTACTGGACCTTCTTGATGGCCAGCTCGTCGGCGCCGCGGTAGTTCTCGTTGGCGACCAGCGTGTAGGACTCGCTCGTGGTCTTGTCCACGACGTACGGGCCCGACCCGACCGGCTCCTCGTTCGTGAAGTTCGCGAAGTCGTCGACGTCCTTCCAGATGTGCTCGGGGAGGATGTAGCTCGACCCCATCCGCTGGAACTCCGTGGTGTACTGCGCGATGCCGTAGGTGAGCACGACCGTGGTGTCGTCGGTGGCCTCGGCGGAGACCAGCTGGTTGCCCTCGGGGTTGTTCGCCTCGTACAGGAAGGTGAAGGCCACGTCCGCGGCCGTGAGCGGCTCGCCGTCGCTCCACTTCAGGTCGGGCTTGATCTTTACCGTGATCTGCGTGCCGTCTTCGTTGTACTCGAAGGACTCGCCGATGAGGCCGATGGGCTCCTCGTCCTTGGTCTTGTTGTAGAAGAACAGCGGCTCGTAGATCGGGCCGAGTGCGCCGTGGAGCACGTTCGGGGCGAACGGGTTGTAGTTCGTCGTGATCGGCGTCGTGCTGCCAGCCCAGACGCGGAGGGCACGGTCGCTGGACGCGTTGCCGCCCTCGTCGCCGTCACCGCCGCCGCCACCACAGGCCGTCAGGCCCAGGGCGAGGACCGAGGCCCCCGCGACCGCCGTGAGCGCGATCTTGCGCTTTCCGTTACGGATCATTCTTCATTTCCTCTCGGTGCTGCACTGCAGGAGGGATTCTCCGGTTGGAGCCGAACCCCGGGCGGGGTTCACGGGAACCCCGGGAGGTGGCCTGCGGGCCGCCCTCGAAGGGGTTTGTTAGGACAGTAACCTAACAAACCCGCTCCGGGGGAACAAGCCTTCCTGCGGGCAGGAGATAACGTTTCGGACTCGACACCTTTCCGCGTCATGCGCGCGCACTAAAGGTCGTCGTGACACTAAGATCGTCTACGGAGGTTAAGGTGCATATGACTCGAAGTGCGGACATCCGCGTCGCCGTCTCGACGGTGATCCTCACGCTGCGCCGCGGTGACGACGGTCCTCCCGTTCTCGCACTCCCCCTCGTCCGCCGTACCCGCGAGCCGTTCGCAGAGCGATGGGCGCTTCCCGGCGGGTGGCTCACCCCCGAGGAGTCGCCGGTCGACGCCGCGGCCCGCACCCTCGCCGAGACGACGGGCCTTGCGCCCACCTACCTGGAGCAGCTCTACGCCTTCGGCGCCGTCGACCGCTCCCCCACGCGGGTCGTCTCGATCGTGTACTGGGCACTGCTGCGTCAGGACGACGTCGAAGCCCAGATCACCGCGCATCGGGCATCCGGTCGCGCGCCGGAGAACGTGGAGTGGTTCGATGTCGACGGCCTGCCCGCACTCGCCTTCGATCATCACGAGATCATCGAATACGCGCTCTGGCGCCTCCGCAACAAGGTCGGCTACAGCCGCGTGGCCCAGGGCTTCCTGCCCGCCGAGTTCACGCTCGCCGAGCTGCGGGAGGCGTACGAGTCGATCCTCGGGCGCCCACTGGACCCTGCGAACTTCCGGCGGCAGGTCGAGGCCGCGGGCAACCTCACCCGCACCGACCGCTTCCGCACGGGCAGCCACCGCCCGGCCCGCCTGTACCGCGACGACACCGACGTCGAGCTGGCCGACCGCGGCCCGCTCCGCCCCGAGGAAACGAGAACCCGATGAGCATCACCTTCGTCCCGACCCCCGTGGTCCCTGCGGCCGACCCGTCCGTCGATCACGCGATCCAGGCCATCGTCGGCGGGACCTCCACCGACGCCACCTGCACCACCGACCTCGCCGTCGGCCCGTGGGACTTCGACACGCGCCCCGGGTACGGGCCCGGATCCTCCATGGGCGACGTCATCCCGACCGGGGCTCCCCGGCAGGGGGAGCTCCCCGCCGCCTACCGCGAGGCGGACGAAGCCGAGCTCCACCGGCGCATCGAGGCGGCCAAGGCGACCCTCGGAGACCGGGTGGTGATCCTCGGCCACTTCTACCAGCGCGAGGAGGTCGTGACCCATGCGGACGAGGTGGGTGACTCGTTCCAGCTCGCCACCGCCGCCACGATGCGGCCGGATGCGGAGGCGATCGTCTTCTGCGGCGTGCACTTCATGGCCGAGACCGCCGACCTCCTGTCGCGGCCCGACCAGGCCGTGATCCTGCCGAACCTCGCCGCCGGGTGCTCGATGGCGGACATGGCCGACATCGACCAGGTGGAGGAGTGCTGGGAGCAGCTCGCCGACGTGCTGGGCGACCTCGACACCCCGGACGCCGACGGCCGCGTGCCGGTGATCCCCGTCACCTACATGAACTCCTCCGCGGCGATCAAGGGCTTCGTCGGTCGGCACGGCGGCATCGTGTGCACCTCATCCAACGCCGCCACCGTGCTGGAGTGGGCCTTCGCCCGCGGCCGTCGCGTGCTCTTCTTCCCCGACCAGCATCTGGGTCGGAACACCGCGAAGGCCATGGGCGTGCCGCTCGACCGGATGCCGATGTGGAACCCGCGGCGGGCGCTCGGCGGCTCGACCCCGGAGGACCTGGTCGACGCGCAGGTGATCCTCTGGCACGGCTTCTGCTCCGTGCATCGACGCTTCACCGTGGCGCAGATCGACCAGGCCCGCGCCGAGCACCCCGGAGTCCGCGTGATCGTGCACCCGGAGTGCCCGATGGAGGTCGTCGACGCGGCCGACGAGGCCGGCTCCACGGAGTACATCCGCCGCGCCATCGCGGAGGCCACGGAGCCGACGACGTTCGCGGTCGGGACCGAGATCAACCTCGTGCGCCGCCTGGCCGCGCAGTACCCGCAGCACCGGATCTTCTGCCTCGACCCGGTCGTCTGCCCGTGCTCGACCATGTACCGCATCCACCCCGGCTACCTCGCGTGGGTCCTGGAGGAGCTGGTCGCCGGCCGCACCCCGAACCGCATCACGGTCTCCCCCGACGTCGCCGCCCCGGCTCGCCTCGCGCTCGAGCGGATGCTCGCCGCCAAGCCGCCGGTGGCCGCCGGGGCACGATGAACGTCGTCGTCGTCGGCTCCGGGATCGCCGGACTCACCGCCGCGCTGCACGCGCACGAGCTCGGGCATGCCGTGACGCTCGTGACGAAGAGCGCGCTCGGGGGCGGATGCACGCCGCTCGCGCAGGGCGGTGTGGCCGGCGGCTACGGGCCGGGCGACGGACCGGCGGCGCATGCCGCCGACACGATCAGCGCCGGAGCGGGTCTGTGCGATCCGGCCGCCGTCGACGCCCTCGTGGCGGACGGCGCCGCCCGGATCGCCGAGCTCCTGGCCCGCGGCGTCGCCTTCGACCGGGCGCCGGATGGTGCCCTCGCCCGTGGGCGGGAGGCGGCGCACACCCATGCCCGCGTCCTCCACGCCGGGGGCGACGCGACCGGGGCCGCGATCTCCGTGGCGCTGTGCGCGGCCGTCCAGCGCACGCCGATCTCCGTCCGCGAGCGGACGATGCTCCTCGATCTGATCGTCGAGGCGGGACGGATCCGCGGGATCACGGTCCTCCGCGACGGCGGCGCGGTCGAGATCCGGGCCGACGCCGTGATCCTCGCCACGGGCGGGGCAGGGCAGCTCTACGCGCACACGACCAATCCGATCGAGACGACCGGCGACGGCATCGCGGCGGCTCTGCGCGCCGGCGCCGCCATCGCCGACCTGGAGTTCGTGCAGTTCCACCCGACCACCCTCCCCGGCGTCCCGGTCTTCCTCCTGTCCGAAGCCGTCCGCGGTGAGGGGGCCGTGCTCCGCGACAGCGACGGACGACGGTTCGTGTTCGACAGCCACCCCGACGGGGAGCTCGCCCCGCGCGACGTCGTCGCCCGGGCCATCGCCGGTCAGGCAGCCCGGCAGGGGACGCCCGTGCACCTCGATGCCACCGGGCTGGGGGCCGACGCACTCGCCCGCCGCTTCCCGACCATCGACCGTGTGACGCGCGACCGCGGTTTCGACTGGTCCCGGGAGCCGCTGCCGGTGACCCCCGCCGCGCACTACCTCATGGGCGGCGTCGTCACCGACCGGCACGGACGCACCACGATCCCGGGGCTGTACGCCGTCGGCGAGACCGCCCGGACAGGAGTGCACGGAGCCAACCGGCTCGCCTCCAACTCGCTTCTCGAAGGAGCCGTGTTCGGGGCCAGGGCCGCCGCCGCGCTGGACGAGCCATGGCCCACCGCTGCCGTCGACATCACCCCGTGTCCGTCACCGACGGACGCGACAGACGCGGCGGACGCGGATGTCGCACCGGAGCCCCTCCCCCCGTTCGACCGCGCGGCTCTGCAGCGGCTGCTGTGGGACGAGGTCGGCCTGCGCCGGAACGGATCCGGCCTGCAGCGCGCTCTCCGCATCGTGCGCGGGTGGGCCGTCGGGTTGCCTCCTGCGGTCGACGTCCGCACGCACGAGGACCGGAATCTGCTGCTGGTCGCCGACGCCACCCTCCGTGCCGCCCTGGCACGCCCGGTCTCGGTCGGCGCCCATCACCGCGACGATCCCGCCCCCGACGCACCGACCATGGCACGCCCGTCGATCCTGGAGACCGCCTGATGCTCACCCACGCCACCCTGCACCGCGTCGTCGGAGCCGCGCTCGAGGAGGACGCCCCCTGGGGCGACCTCACCAGCACCACCCTGCTCCCCGCGGAGACGACGGCCACGGCCGACCTCGTCGCCCGCGAGGACGGGGTCTTCAGCGGCGGCGAGGTGTTCGCCGCCGCGTTCCTCCTCACCGACCCGGACGTCACGGTCGACCTGCACGTGGGCGACGGCGATGCCTTCACGGCTTCCGACGTGCTGGCCACCGTGACAGGGCCGGCCCGCGCTGTGCTCACCGCCGAACGCGTCGCGTTGAACTTCGCGCAGCGGATGTCGGGCATCGCGACGCTCACCGCCGCCTACGTCCGCGAAGTCGAGGGAACGCGGGCGCGCATCGCCGACACCCGCAAGACCACGCCCGGTCTGCGGGCGTTCGAGCGGCACGCGGTCGTGTCCGGCGGCGGGCGGAACCATCGGTACTCGCTCTCCGACGCGGTCATGGCGAAGGACAACCACCTCGCAGTGCTCCAGAGGTCCGGGCTCGATCTCGCGACGGCTCTCCGCGAGGCACTCTCGCGGCTGCCGCACACCGCCCACGTCGTCGTCGAGGTCGACCGTCTCGACCAGATCCCTGCGGTGCTCGACGGCGGCGCCCATACCGTGCTCCTGGACAATTTCTCCCTCGACGATCTGCGCGCCGGCGTGGCGCTCATCGGCGAGCGCGCCATCGTGGAGGCCTCGGGCGGCGTCGAGTTGACCACCGTCCGCGCCATCGCCGAGACCGGGGTGGATGTGATCTCGGTCGGAGCCCTCACGCACTCCGCGCGGGCGCTGGACCTCGGACTCGACCTCCGGATCGACTGAGTCCGTGCTGTACCTCGACCACGCCGCGACGTCTCCGGTACGCCCCGAGGTGCGGGCGGCCATGGAGCCCTTCCTCACCGAGGTGTTCGGCAACCCCGCCAGTCACCACACCGCGGGCGAGACCGCGGCGCGCGCGCTGGAGGACGCCCGCGCCCGGGTGGCCCGCGTGTTCGGGACGCGGGCAGGGGATGTCGTCTTCACCGGCGGCGGCACGGAGGCGAACAACCTCGCTGTGAAGGGACTCGCCCTGGGAGCGCTCGCCTCCGGCCGGCGGCGCGTCGTCGTGTCCCCCATCGAGCACGAGTCGATCCGGGAGTCGGCGGCGTACCTCGCGCGGTTCCACGGGGTGACGGTCGCGATGCCCGCCGTCGACGGCACCGGACGGATCACGCCGGACGCCCTCGACACGGCGCTCACCGACGACACGGCCGTCGTGTCCCTCGGACACGCGAACAACGAGATCGGCACCGTCCAGGACATCGCGGCGCTCCGCGAGGTCGTCCACGCCCGCCGCGTGCCCCTCCACGTCGACGCCGTGCAGTCGGCCGGCTGGCTGCCGCTGCACGAGCTGCATGCCGACGCGGTGTCGATCGCCGGGCACAAGCTCGGCGCTCCCAAGGGCACCGGGGCGCTCGTCGTCCGCGGACGCCTCCCTCTGGAACCGCTCCTGCACGGCGGCGGCCAGGAGCGCGGACGGCGATCCGGCACCGTCGACGTCGCGGGAGCGGTGGGGCTGGCGACGGCACTCGAGCTCGCCGAGCGGGAGCGCGAAGACACCGCGACCCTGGTGGAGGCCGCGACGGCGCGTTTCATCGCCGAGGTGCAGCGCCGCGTGCCCGTGGCCGCACTCACGGGGCATCCCACGCAGCGGCTCCCCGCGACGGCGAGCTTCACGATCGCCGGCGTGAGCGGCGAGGCGGTGCTGCTGGAGCTGGAGCGCCGCGGGGTGATCTCGTCCAGCGGCTCCGCCTGCGCCGCCGGCAGCGACGAGCCCTCCCCCGTGCTGCTCGCGTGCGGCATCGCCCCGGAGGTCGCCCAGACGGCCGTGCGCTTCACCTTCGGGCGCTCGGCCCTCCCTGCGGACGCTCCGGAGCGTCTCGCCGCACTCGTCGCGGAAGCGGTCGACGCGGTCCGCGGCTGACGGACGGCCCTAGACTCGGCGGAGTGACCGCCCCCGCCCCGATCGTGACGCTGATCGTGCCCGCACGCGACATCGCCGCGTTCGCCCCCGCCGCCCTCGACTCCCTCCGTGCGCAGACGGACGAGCGGTGGCGTGCGATTCTCATCGACGACGGCTCCACCGACGACACGGGAGCGATCTTCGCCGACGCCGCCGCGACGGATCCCCGCTTCACCCTGATCCGGCATGAGGCTTCCGTCGGGCTCGGCGCCGCGCGCAATGTCGGCCTCGCACGGGTCGACACGCCCTTCACGGGCTTCCTCGATGCGGATGACGAGCTGATGCCGGACGCTCTCTCGACGCTCGTGGGCACGCTCGAACGCACGGAGAGCGACTTCGCCGCCGGTGCCTACGTGCGGCTGCGTCCCCAGGGGCGAGGGTACGTGCCCGGCCGCGTACAGCCGTGGGTGGCCGCGGCGACCTCTCCTCGCCGTCTCGGCACCACCCTCGCGGAGCACCCGCAGGCCGTGTCGAACATCGTCGCGTGGTCCAAGGTGAGCCGCACCGAGATGTGGTCCGACCTGCGGTTCCCCGAGGGGGTCGCCTACGAGGACCAGGTCGTCGCGCAGACGATGTACACCCGGGCGCGCGCCTTCGACGTGCTGCCTGACGTCGTGGTGCGCTGGCGCGTCCGAGCGGACGGCACCTCGATCACCCAGAGCAAGGCGCAGCTGCCCGTGCTCCGCGACTACCTCGCTGCGCTCCGCGGCGGCATCCGTGTCCTGCAGGCGGCGGGCGCGCACGCCGCCGTGACCGCTCGACTCGACCTCATCCTCGCGATGGACGTCGCTCCGCTCCGGGAGATCGCGGACACGCACCCGGATCCCGCCTACGCGGCGGAGGTGTCCGCGTTCCTGGCCGAACTGCGCGCCCTTCCCGAATTCGCCGACGCCCGCCCCGACCCCACCCTCGCCGACGGGCTCGCGTGGTGAGCCCCGCCGGAAGGACCCCCGCATGACCGACTACCTCTCCTCGCTCTTCGCGCTCGACGGCCGCACCGCCGTCGTGACCGGCGGCAGCTCGGGCATCGGTCGCGGCATCGCGACGGCGCTCGCCCGCGCCGGCGCGGCCACGGTGATCGTCGCCCGCGGCGCGGAGCGCATCGCGGAGACCGTCGAGGAGCTGAACGCGCAGGGGTGCCGGGCCGCGGGCGTCGTCGGCGATCTGGGCTCCCGCGACGGCATCCACGCGGTCGCGGAGGCCGCGGCCGTCCCCTTCGGCGAGCCGGACATCCTCGTCAACTCCGCCGGCATCAACATCCGTCCGCCCTACGCCGAGATCACCGAGGCGGACTGGGACGCGACGATGACCGTCAACGCGCTCGCCCCGTTCCTCCTCGGTCAGCGCTGGGCGCAGGGCATGGCTGCGCGCGGGTACGGGCGGCTCATCCACATCAGCTCGCAGCAGGCGCACCGGGCATTCGTGGGCAGCGGGGTGTACGGCGCCTCCAAGGGCGCGGTCGAGTCGCTCATGCGCTCGGAGGCCGAGGCCTGGGGTGGTACCGGCGTGACGAGCAACACCCTCGTCCCGGGATTCGTCCTCACTCCCCTGAACGCCCGCCTGCAGGAGGATCCCGCCACGATCGCGGCCCTCGCGGCCCGGACGATGGTCGGACGCAACGGCCTCCCGGAGGACTTCGCCGCGGCCGCGGTCTTCCTCGCGGGTCCCGGCTCGGCGTACGTCACCGGCCAGTCGCTGTTCGTCGACGGCGGGCTCTCCGTCCACTGACCCGCGAAGCCGTCAGCCGTCGGTCGGGCGCGGTCGGGCGTCGGCGCTGGATGCCGTCGGCAGCGGTACGCCGGTCGTGAGCGCCACGACGGCGTCGGCCGCCGCGGAGTCCTCCGGCTCGCGGTCCGCACGGCGCCCGGCGAGCGCCGCATCGACGCCCTCCTCGACACCGCCACGGATCGCGGCCTCCTCCTCGGCTTCTGCTTCGATCTCGGCGTTCAGCACACGCGACGCGGCCACCTGCTGTGCCGCCAGCTCGGCGTAGAGGCCGCCCTGCGCGAGGAGCTCCGCGTGGGTGCCGGACTCCACGATGCGACCGGCCTCCAGCACATGGATGACGTCCGCCCCCATGACCGTCGAGAGGCGGTGCGCAATCGACAGGGTCGTGCGCCCCTTGGCCGCCTCGTCGAGGGCTTCCTGCACCACGCGCTCGGACACGGTGTCCAGGGCGGAGGTCGCCTCGTCGAGCAGGAGCACCGGCGGGTCCTTCAGGAGCACGCGGGCGATCGCGATCCGCTGTTTCTCTCCGCCGGAGAGCCGGTATCCGCGCTCCCCCACGACCGTGTCGTAGCCCTTCTCGAAGCCCGCGATGATGTGGTGGATGTTGGCCGCGGTGCAGGCGGCGACCAGTTCGTCGTCGGTCGCATCGGGCTTTGCATAGCGGAGGTTCTCCCGGATCGTCGCGTGGAACAGGTAGGTCTCCTGGGAGACGATGCCCACGTCGTCGATGATCGACTCCTGCGTGAGCGTGCGCACGTCCGCCCCTGCGAACAGCACCGCGCCGCCCTTCGCCTCGTACAGCCGAGGCGCAAGGTAGAGGATCGTGGTCTTGCCGGCGCCGGACGGGCCGACGAAGGCGATGTGCTGCCCGGGCTCCGCCACGAACGAGACGCCGTGCAGCGTGGGGCGCGAGTCGGCCGCGGCATCCGGATAGCGGAACACGACGTCCTGGAACTCGACGCGTCCGCGCGGCCCAGGGGCCTGGGCGACGGTGATCGCGTCGGGGGCGTCGGTGATCTCCGGTACGAGGTCGAGGTACTCGAAGATGCGGGCGAACAGCGCGGACGAGGTCTGCAGATCGAGCGAGACCCGCATGAGCCCCATGAGCGGCATGAGCAGCCGCGCCTGGACCGTCGTGAAGGCCACGACCGTACCCGCGGTGATCGCTCCCGTTCCGCCCGCGATGAGGTAGCCGGACACCAGATAGATGACGGCCGGCACGCTCGCCATGATGACCTGCACGACCGCGAAGAAACCCTGACCGCTCATGGCCCGGCGCACCTGCAGCCGGACCTGGTTGCGGTTCTCCTGCTGGTAGCGCTCGGACTCGGTGCGCTGGCGGTTGAACGCCTTGGACAGCAGCATGCCCGAGACGCTCAGGGTCTCCTGGGTGATGGAGGTCAACTCGGACAGCGACTCCTGGGTCTCCCCCGCGATGCGCGCCCGCACCTGCCCCACGCGTCGCTGCACGAGCACGAGGAAGGGCATCAGCACGACCGCGATGAGGGTGAGGCGCCAGTCGATGAGGATCATCGCGACGAGGGAGGCGATCACCGTGACGGCGTTGCCGAGGATGCTGGTGACGGTGTTCGTGAGCACGCCGGAGACGCCGCCGACGTCGTTCTGGAGCCGGGACTGGATCACCCCGGTCTTCGTCCGGGTGAAGAAGCCGAGCTCCATGGCCTGCAGGTGCTCGAACAGCCGCACCCGGAGATCGCCCGTGACGCTGTTGCCGACCGTGGCCGTGAGCCAGGTCTGCGCGACGCCGAGCACCGCGGAGAAGAGGAAGAGGCCGACCATCACCCCGACGAGGACGCCGAGGAGCGAGAGGTGCGGACCGCCGCCGTCGACGGGGAACAGGGCGTCGTCGAAGATGCGCTGCACGAGGAGCGGCGGGATGACCGCGATACCCGCGCCGACGACGACGAGGACACCGGTGAAGAGGATGCGCCATCGGTAGGCGCTGAACAGAGCGACGACCCGGGTGCCGAGCCCGTCGATCTTCGGGGCCTCCGCGTTGAGCCGACGCTGGGCGTCCTCGTCCACGCCGCGGAAACCGCCCCGCGGACCACCGCCCATCCCGCCCATGCTCATGGCGCCAGCGTACTCAGGACGGCGGACACCGCGGGCCGCCGTCTCCGCTCAGGGCGGATATCGCAGGGATCGGAATGAAATGTCCCACCGACCCGTTACGCTGAATGACTCTCGCGAACTCTCGCACATCTCTTTTTCTTCCGATGCCCTGGAGGCCGCCCATGTCTGCCGTCGATACCGGCTCCATCACGACGCCCCCCGCATCGCACGGGGAGATCCCGCGCAAGGACATGCGGGTCATCTGGCTGCTGCTCGTCGCCGCCTTCGTCGCCATCCTCAACGAGACGACGATGGGCATCGCGATCCCGCACCTGAACACCGATCTCGGCATCCCGCCCGAGCTCGGCCAGTGGCTGACGAGCGCGTTCATGCTCACGATGGCGGTGGTCATCCCGACCACCGGCTTCATCCTGCAGCGCTTCACGACCCGGCAGGTCTTCATCGCCGCGATGACGGCGTTCTCGCTCGGCACGCTCGTGGCTTTCGTCGCGCCCGGCTTCTCGGTGCTGCTCGTGGGCCGCGTGATCCAGGCCGCCGGCACGGGGATCATGATGCCGCTGCTGATGACGACGATCATGAACGTCGTGCCCGCGCAGTCCCGCGGTCGCATGATGGGCCGCGTCGGTCTCGTCATCTCGCTCGCGCCCGCGATCGGTCCGACGCTCGCGGGGGCCGTGCTCGACGCGTTCAACTGGCGCGCGCTGTTCGCCATCGTGCTGCCCATCGCCCTGATCTCGCTCGCCATGGGCGCGAAGTGGATGACCAACCTCGGCGAGACCCGCAAGGCTCCGCTCGACGTGCTGTCCATCCCGCTCGCGGCGCTCGGCTTCGGCGGCATCGTCTTCGGCCTCAGCCAGTTCGGCGGCGAGGGCGGATCGGGCGGCACGACCGGCGTCATCGCTCTGGTCGTCGGCGCCGTCTCGCTCGCCCTGTTCGTCTGGCGTCAGATCGTGCTGCAGCGCGTCGACGACGCCCTGCTCGACCTGCGCGTGTTCCGCTCGGCGAACTTCTCGCTGGCCGTCATCATCATGACGATCCTGGCGTTGTCGATGTTCGGCACCCTGACGCTGCTGCCGCAGTACCTGCAGAACGTGGCCGGACTGACCGCGCTGGAGTCGGGCCTCATCCTGCTCCCCGGTTCGGTGCTGATGGGCCTGCTCGGTCCGATCATGGGCCGCGTCTACGACGCGAAGGGCACCCGTCCGCTGCTCATCCCCGGGACGATCCTCGTCTCGGCGGCGCTGTTCTTCTATTCGACGGTCGGAGAGCACACCGTGTGGTGGCTGCTGATCATCGTGCAGGCGGCCATGTCGGTCGGCCTCGCGATGTCGTTCACGCCGCTGTTCTCCTCGTCGCTCGGGTCGTTGCACCGCTCGCTGTACTCGCACGGCTCGGCGGTGCTCAACACGCTGCAGCAGGTCGGCGGGGCGGCCGGCGTCGCCCTGCTCACGGTCACGTACTCGGCGATCCTGCACGCCGGCGAGGACGAGGGCCTGTCGCGGGCCGTGGCCGGTGCCCCCGGAGCGCGGACGGCCTTCCTCATCGCGGCGATCATCTCGCTCGCGGCGGTCGCGCTCAGCCCGCTGGTGCGCAAGCCCGCCGACGACATCGGCGACGCGGCGCACGGCGGTCACTGACCGCGCAGCCACACCGACGGCGTCTGCTGCTCACCGCTCCTTGGGGGCGGGGATGTGGCAGACGCCGTTGCTGCAGTAGCCGGCGGCATCGCCCTCGAGCAGCTCGATCGCACCCGGCAGCGGCTGCAGCCCGAGCGGCGCGTCCTGCCCGGTGTTCTCCTGCTTCGATTCGGTCATCCCTCGATCGTACGCCTGCCAGGAGCTCCGGGCGCCGCACGCTCTTCTCTGCGGCCTGAGAGCGGCGTATCGTTCCCGGCGAGGGGTGCGCGCCCTCGCCGCGCGCCCCGGAGCCGAGGAGGCGCCATGATCATCCACCCTCCCGAACGGGCCACCGCGACCGGCCACGTCGCCGCGATGTACGAGAGCGACCTCGCCGACGACGGCATCGTGTTCGCTCACACCAAGGCCATGGCCGTGAACCCCGACGCCCACGCCGCCTTCGAAGCCCTCGTCCGCGCGGTCGTCCCGTCGATCGGCGTGCCGATCTACGAGGCCGCGACCTTGGGGGCGGCGCGGGCCCTCGGATCCGCGCACTGTCTGCTCGCCCACGGCCGCCGTTCCCTGCGCGCCGGCGTCGTCGACGAGGAAGGACTCGCCGCCTTCGCCGCGGGAGACGACCGCGGTTTCACGGAGCAGGAGCAGGCCGTGATCCGCTTCGCCACGCGGCTGTCGACCGATCCGGGGGCGATGACCGACGCCGATGCGCAGGAGCTGCGAGACCGGGGGTTCAGCGACCGGCAGATCGTGGACATCACCCTGGCGGCGGCGGCGCGCAACTACTTCAGCAGGGCTCTGCTCGCGCTGGCCGTTCCCGTCGAGGACGTCCCTGGGCTGGACCCGGCGCTCACCGCGGCTCTCGTGCGGACCACCGGGGCGCCGCCGCCAGGCGATCGATAGGCCGTTCCGCCTAATCTGGACGGATGCTCCGACGATTCCTCGCCCGCGTGTACTGGGCCGTCAGCCGATGGACCCTCGTCGCCGACGCCGCGCCCACGCGACCGACCGTCCTCATCGGCGCCCCGCACACCTCGAACTGGGATTTCGTGCTCATGCTCGCGATCGCGTGGCGCCTCGGCATCGACGTGCACTGGCTGGGCAAGAAGAGCCTGTTCCGCGGCTGGCGGGGGCCGATCATGCGCGGTCTCGGGGGCATCGCCGTCGATCGCACGGATCCGGCGCGCGTCGTCGGCGAGGTCGTGGACCAGGTGCACGCCGGGACGGTGTTCGGCCTCGTCGTCACCCCCGACGGCACACGGGGCGGCAACGAGTACTGGAAGAGCGGCTTCTACCGGATCGCGCGAGCCACTGGCATGCCGGTCACTCTCGGCTTCGTCGACCGCCACACGATGACGACGGGCCTCGGGCCGACGATCGACCTCACGGGCGACGTGGCCGCCGACATGGACCGGATCCGCGCGTTCTACGCCGACAAGCACGGCGTGCGCCCCGAGCGTCGCACGGAGCCGCGGCTGCGCGAGGAGACCGCCGAGCAGCCGGAGGGCTGACGTCTCAGTCCTCGTCGGGTGCGTGGTCTCGGGCGTACGCGAGGTCGTCGTCGGACAGCGACTCGATCATCCCCACCACCGCTCCGGTGATCTCCCGGATCTCCTCACGGACGTCCTCGTCGAGATGCCGCGACCCGCTGTCGATGACCGCGCGACGCGCATCGTCGGACAGCTCGGGCCACCATTCGTCGATCGGGGGAAGGGTCATCTCGGGTCCTTTCCTGAGGCCTGTCCATCCGGCCGCGCAAGGTTCTGGACAGCGGCGGATCGTGCCCACGAGACTATCGCCATGACAGCAGAACCCCGTGGCGGCGCCGACGAGCGCGACGACCGCGATGACGGCCGCGACGAGACCCCGAACGAGCGCGCGGACCGCAACTGGGAGGAGCTGCTGCAGGAGCTGCGGGTGATGCAGACCGGCACGCAGATCCTCACCGGCTTCCTCCTCGCGGTGGCGTTCCAGCCGCGCTTCACCGATATGGACGAATTCCAGCGCGACCTGTATGTCGTGCTCGTGGCCCTCGCGGCGGTCGCCACCATCCTCGCCCTCGCCCCCGTCGGCATCCATCGTGCCCTGTTCGGCAGCCGGCTGAAGCCTGAGCTCGTCCGGACGGCGGCGCGCCTGGTGAAGATCGACCTCTTCGTGATCGGCGCCCTCACGATCGGGGTCACCACCCTCATCGTGGACTTCACGGTCAGCCGCACCGCCGGGATCGTCGCGCTGATCGCCTCGCTCGTGCTCGTGGTCGGGCTGTGGATGGCGCTGCCCGGCCTGCTGCGGCGCGCCCGCGCGCGGGTCGGAGCAGACGAAGGACCGCCACCCTCGTCGGCATGAGCGCGACGGGGGCGGCGGTCGGACAGCGGGCTGATCAGCGGCCGGCGGGGCTGCGGTTCTCCGCGCTCACCATCCACGCGAACTGCTCCAGGCGCTCGATCACGGCGTGCAGCAGATCCGCGGACGTGGGGTCTTCCTCGTCGACGGCGTCATGCACATCGCGCATCGTCCCGACTGCGGCTTCGAGGCGCGCGGTGACGAGGTCGATGGTCTCCGTCGTCGACACCTCACCGGTCGGGAACTCGGGGAGCGTCGTCGTCTTCGCGATCGTGGCGCTGCGCCCGTCAGGCACGGCGTGCAGGGCGCGCATGCGCTCCGCGATGGTGTCGCTGAACGTCCGGGCGTCCTCGATGATCTCGTCGAGCTGACGATGGGTGTCGCGGAAGTTCCGTCCGACGACGTTCCAGTGGGCCTGCTTGCCCTGCAGCGAGAGTTCGAGAAGGTCGACGAGCACCGCCTGCAGGTTCGCCGCGAGGGTCGGGGATGCGGTGAACCCCTTCTCCGCGTTCTGCTGGCGCGTGGTCTTGACGCCCGCCTTCGTCGCTCCGCTCTTGCTGCTGGAGCTGCCGGTCTTCTTGGTCTTCGTGTCTGCCATGGTGTGACCTCCTGCTGTCACGGTAACCCCGCGGCACAGCCGATTCGAGGGGGTTGACACCCACCGGGCGGACCCCCGAACGTGAGGGAGGCGACAGGGCCATCGAGAGAGGCGGAACAGTGGGAACAGCAGCACAGGAGGATCGTCCCGAGGTGGTCATCGCGCCTCTCACCGCGGCGGATGCCGGAGAGGTGCTCACGATCCAGCGGGCGGCCTTCGTGTCCGAGGCGGCGATCTACGGCAGCGTCGACATGCCGCCGCTGACGCAGACGCTCGCCGAGATGGAGGCAGAGCTCACCTCGGAGAGCGGACTCGGCGCCCGGATCGACGGCCGCCTGGTCGGCGCGATCCGGTTCGTCGAGGACGACGACCTGCTCCTGATCGGGCGGATCGCGATCGCCCCCGACATGCAGGGCGAGGGCATCGGGAGGAAGCTCCTCGACGCGGCGGAGAAGGCCTCGGACGCCCGCGAGTCCGAGCTCTTCACCGGAAGCCTCAGCGAGGCGAACATCCGGCTGTACGAGTCCTGCGGCTACGAGGAGCGCGAGCGGGTGCCGCAGGGCGACGGCACCGCTCAGGTGTTCCTCCGCAAGCGGCTGCGAGGCTAAAGGCACCACCCCCGCAGGCGCAAGGGGGTCGAGCGGATCCGGACGATGCGGAATCGTAGTCCGGACATGTCGCGACCGCGTCATGCCCCAACCGGAAAGGAGAGCTCATGCTCACCCTCACCGACAACGCCACCGCCATCGTGTCGACCCTCGTGAGTCGTCAGAACGACGCGCCGGCCGCTGGGCTGCGCATCCATACCGCCGAGGCGCAGGACGACACGGGCGCGGCCCGTCTCGCCGTCGCCGTGACCGCCGACCCGGAGCCCGCCGATCAGGTCGTCGAGCTGTCGGGCACCCGCCTGTTCCTCGACGAGGCCGCCGCCTCCGCCCTGGACGACAAGGTGCTCGACGCGGGCGTGGACGACGAGGGCTCCGTCTCCTTCGCCGTGCTCCCTCAGGTCGCCTGAGAGCTCAGACTTCGAACGCCGCGGCCGATCCGGCCGCGGCGTTCGCGTGTGTACAGGGTCGGGCTCAGTCCCAGTCGAGATACTCCTCGAGCACGACAGCCGTCTCGATGGGGTGCGTCATCGGGAAGAGGTGATCCCCGCCCTCGACGACCTTGATGCTGGCGCGTTCCGGAGCCGTGGCGCGCAGGCTCTCGGCGTTCGCGGGCGGGGTGACCTCGTCGGCCGTCCCCTGGATCAGCAGCACCGGGATGACCGGGGCGAGGGGGGTGTCCACGTCCTCCACGCCGAGGAGGGCCAGACCGTTCACGCGCTCCGGGTGAACGAGCGCGAACGACCGCGCGATCGTGCCGCCGAAGCCGTGCCCGCCGATCCACGTGTCGCCGAGGCCGATGTGGTCGATGACGGCGAGCGCGTCCGCGACGCGGTCCTCGACCGAGGCCTCTCCGTCATCCGCGCGATGGCCGATCCGCACCACGTGGAATCCGGCCTCCTCCGCAAGGTAGTGACCGACCACTCCGAGCACGTCGGCGGCCAGGCCGCGCTCCTGGATGAGCACCAGCTTGACCGGACCATCGCCTTCGTCGACGAAGGGGATGGCGCGGCCCTCGGGCTCGAAGATCTGGGTGTCGGTCATCGGCGTCGTTCTCCTCAAGCCGTCGGTGTCAGGTTCGCAGGCGCCGTCCGCGCCGGGCTCCTGCGACCGGGCACCGGGCGGTGGCGCCTGGGTCCAGCGTAGCCCGCCGGGGGACGAGCCTCCTCCTCGCATCCCCCGGCGGAGTCATGAGGCGGCGGCCAGCTCGCGCCACAGATGCGCGAGGGTCGCAGCGCCGCGGACCAGCATGCGCAGATCGATGCTCTCGTCGCTCGCATGCCAGTGGTCCTCGGGCAGCCCCGTGCCGAGGAAGACGACCGGGGCGCCGAGTTCCCGGGACAGCAGCTCGGCCGGCCCTCCCCCGGCGTTGCCCATCCTCCCCCGCACCGCGCGACCGTAACCGCGGGCGAGGGCCCGCTCCAGGGCGTCCCGATAGGGTCCGGGAGGAGAGACATACGGTTCCTGCGCGATGTCCTCGTCGACCTCGAGGCGATACGTCGCCTCGGAGGGCATGACGTCGGCGATGAAGGCGCGGAGCGCGTCGGCGACGTCGTGGTTGCGCTGATCGGCGACGGTTCGGATGCTCAGCGAGGCCATGGCCTCCCGCGGGATCACGGAGCGCTCGATGCCCTCCGGGTCTCCGGCGAGCAGCGAGATCACCTCGATGGCCGGGCGCACCCAGAGGCGCTCCTTCGGGGTGAAGCCCTCCTCCCCCACGATGACCCTGGTCTCGGTACGCCGCGTCCAGTCCTCGGGGTCGAACGGCAACGCGTCCAGTTCCGCAGCGCGCTCGTCGCTGAGCGGGGCCACGCCGTCATGGAATCCGGGGATGGCGATCCCCCCGTCCTCGTCGTGCAGCTGCGCGAGCACGCGGGAGAGCACGAGGGCGGGATTCACCGTCACGCCGGAGGCGGCACCGCTGTGCACGTCCCGGTCGGGCCCCTGCACCGTGAGCGTCGCGGTGAGCGTCCCCCGCATCGAGGTGACCGGAGCCGGGGAGTCGACCTCCCACTGCAGGGTGTCCGAGAAGACGACGAGGTCGCACGCGAACCGGTCGGGGTCGGCCTCCAGGAGGTCCTTGAGGTGCGGGGAGCCGATCTCCTCCTCGCCGTCGATGAGCAGCTTGAGGTGCACCCCGGCTCCGACGCCGTCCACGGCCTCGACCGCCCGGTGCGCCCAGACGTGCGCGAGGGCCTGGCCCTTCGCGTCCGACGCGCCGCGCCCGTAGAGCCGCCCTTCTCGGAGCACCGGCGCGAACGGCGCCGTCTCGTTCCACTCCTCCGGCTTGGCGTGGCGGACGTCGTGGTGCGTGTAGACGAGGACCGTGGGTGACCCCGGCGCGCCCTCGCGCTCGGCGAACACGGTCACCGCATCGCCCGCCGGGAGCAGCGACGTCGTGAAGCCCGCGTCGCGCAGCTCTGCGGCGATCCAATGCGCGGATCGCACCCCGTCCATCCGACGCTCGGGGTCCGCCGAGACGGAGGGGATCTCGACCCAGGCCGACAGCCGCTCGACCATCTCATCGAGGTGGGACTCGAGGAAGGCGTCGATCGCGTCCTGCGCTGCCGCCGTCTCCTCCGTCATGGGAACAGACTGCCCGGAGGACCGGGGATACGGGCGGGGGTTGACGGCGTCGGCGCCGACCGGCTAACACCGCGGCGAGGTCCGATCTCACGCGGGCCGAGAGTGATTGTCCCAGGCGCGTCGGGGTTTGGAAAGGCCCTGCGTGGATCGGCCGACCGGGCGTTGCATGGCCAGCCCATCCCCAGAAGAGAAAGGCTCGATATGTTCTTCCATCGACAGGAGCTCCAATTCTCCGCGACGCCCGAGGCCCCGGACGCCGTCTACGCCCGCAAGCTGCAAGAGGTCCTCGGCGGGCAGTACGGCGAGATCACCGTCGCGCTGCAGTACCAGTTCCAGGCGTGGAACATGCACATCCCCGGCAAGTACCGCGACCTCGTCTTCGGCATCGGCGCCGAGGAGATGGGGCACGTCGAGATGCTCGCGGTCATGATCGCGCAGCTCCTCGAGAAGTCCCCGCTCGGCATCACGGAGGACGCCGTGCAGGATGACCCGACGGTCGCCGCCATCGTGGGCGGCACGGATGTGCAGCAGGGCATCGTCGCCGGTGCCGGCGCGCGTCCGGTCGACAGCAACGGCAACCCCTGGCAGGGCTCGTACATCACCGCCAGCGGCAACCTCCTCGCCGACTTCATGGCCAACGCGAACGCCGAGATGCAGGGCAGGGTGCAGGTCGCCCGGCTCTACCACATGACCGACGACCACGGCGTGCGGGATCTGCTGAGCTTCCTGCTGGCGCGCGACACGATGCACCAGAACCAGTGGCTCGCCGCGGCCGAGGAGCTGAAGGCCGAGGGCGCCGAGAAGCTCCCCGTGCCGAGCAACTTCCCGCTCTCCAAGGAGCACCGCGACGTGTCGTACCAGTACCTCAACTTCAGCGACGGCCCTGCCGCCGCGGAAGGCACCTGGGCATCCGGCCCCACGCCGGACGGACACGGCGAGTTCAGCTACCACGAGGGCCCGACGACCACGGCGGAGATGCCTCCGCCCACCCACCCGGACGCACGTTTCTACGGCACCACCGAGCTGCCCAACCTGGTGGAGAAGGTCGCCGGCGCGGCGCAGGACGCGCTCCACAAGGAGTGAGATGCCGTCCTCGGTCTTGCGGAAGGGGCGGTCGCCGCGCACACGCGCACGGCGGCCGCCGCTCGACGCCCAGGTGGTGGTGGTCACCGGCGGCTCCCGCGGCATCGGCCGGGAGGCGGCCTTCGGCTTCGCCCGAGCGGGGGCATCCGTCGTCCTGCTCGCCCGCGGTGAGCAGGCGCTGACCGAGACGGTCGAGGAGATCGCCGCGGAGGGCGGGGACGTCCGCGGCGTCGTGTGCGACGTCTCCGACCGCCGGGCGGTGCAGGACGCAGTCGACCAGATCACGCATGCGTTCGGCCGGATCGATACCTGGGTGGGCAACGCGGGGGTGCTCCTCTACGCCCCCGTCGCCGACACCACCCCCGAGGAGCTCCGAAGGGTCCTCGACATCAACGTCGTCGGACAGCTCAACGGCCTCCAGGCGGCGCTGCCGGCGCTCCGGCACTCGCGCGGGACCATCGTCGTGGTGAGCTCGGCCGAGGCGGTGGCGGCGATGCCGCTGCACGGGGCCTACGCCGCCTCGAAGCATGCGGTGGAAGGAGCGGTCGACGCCCTCCGCCGCGAACTGCGCGCCGAGCGCGCGCCCGTCACGATCACCGTCGTCCGTCCCGCCGTCATCGACACCCCGATCTACCGCCACGCCCGCAGCCGCATGACGTATCGCCCGAGCGGACCGCATCCGCACTACCGCGCCCGGTCCGTCGCGCGGGCGATCGTCTACGCCGCCGTCCATCCGGCCCGCACGATCCACGTCGGCGGTGGCGCCCTGCTGCTCACCGGGGTCCAGCGGATCGCGCCCGGTCTTCTCGATGCGGCGCTCGGCCGGTTCGGGTCCCGGATGATGCGCACGAACGAGACCGCCCCTGCGCAGTTCGGGAACCTCGTCGGTCCGCTCCGCGACACCGATCAGCGGGGCGGGCTGCCGCACCGCGGAAGGGGCAGCATCACGACCTGGCTGCGTGTGCACCCCGGGTGGCGGACCGTGGCGGTCGCGGGCGTCCTCGGCGCGGTACTGGTGCCCTGGCGCCGCTCGCGCCGCTGAGCACCTACCCGACCGGCTCGGCGCCGCGCAACTCCCTCGTGCCGGCGCGTGGGCACGGATACCGTCGAGGCACACGGTCTCCGGCAGAAGGGAACTCCATGCTCCTCGGCATCCTCACCTCCTCCTCGGACGGGCGCCCCGAGGGTCGGGCGCGCCGATGACGGCGCGCTTCACCATCGAACCGTGGGCCGTCGGCATCGAGAGCGTCGACACCGCCCATCTCGCGCAGGAGGAGTCCGTCTTCGGTCTCTCCAACGGCCACGTCGGCTGGCGCGGGAACCTCGACGAGGGTGACCCGCGAGGCGTCGCGGGAAGCTACCTCAACGGCGTGTTCGAAGAGCACCCGATGCCGTATGCCGAGGACGGGTACGGGTACCCCGAGACCGGACAGACGGTGATCAATGTCCCGAACGGGCAGCTCATCCGCCTGCTGGTCGGCGACGAGCCGTTCGACGTCGAGCACGGGACGGTGCGCACGCACACCCGCCGCCTCGACCTCCGCGACGGCACCCTGCACCGGGAGGTCGACTGGGAATCGGCGGAGGGCCGTCGCGTGCACATCACCTCGACCCGTCTGGTCTCCCTCGAGCACCGGTCGCTGGCCGCCGTGCGCTACCGCGTGACAGCGGTCGACGGCGCCCTCGCGATCACCGTGCTGTCCGAGCTGCTCGCGAACGAACCGCTTCCCACGACCCACGACGACCCGCGCGTGCAGGAGCTCCTCGCACGTCCGCTGGAAGCCGTCGCGGGGTCGGAGCGCGGCGCGCGGAGCACGCTGCTGCATCGCACCCGGCGCAGCGGCCTGCGCGTCGCGGTGAGCGCTGACCACATCGTGCGCGTCTCCGGAGAGGGCGCTCCGGAGGTGACGACCGAGGTCGACGACGACCTGGCACGCACGCGCATCCGCGTGGACCTCGCGCCCGGCGAGGAGCTCGAGGTCGTCAAGCTCATCGGACACGAGTGGTCGGCCACCCTCGCGCCGCAGACGCTGCGGGACCGCGCGGAGGAGGCCGTGGAGGAAGCCGCTCGTCTGGGCTGGGAGGCGCTGATGGCGGGTCAGCGCGCGGTCCTCGATCGGTACTGGGAGTGCGGTGATGTCCGTATCGATGGCGATGCGCGGCTGCAGCAGGCCGTGCGCTTCGCGCTGTTCCAGGTGTTCCAGGCGTCGGCGAGAGCCGAAGCCCGATCCGTGCCGGGCAAGGGCCTCACCGGCTCCGGTTACGAGGGCCACACGTTCTGGGACTTCGAGGCGTTCGTGCTCCCCGTGCTCACCTCGACCGCTCCCGATGCCGCGCTCCAGGCACTGCGCTGGCGTCATGCGACGCTCGATCACGCCAGGGAGCGGGCGCGCACGCTCGGCGTGCGCGGCGCGTCCTTCGCCTGGCGCACGATCGACGGCCGGGAGAGCTCCGGCTACTGGCCCGCGAGCACGGCGGCCTTCCACATCAACGCCGCCGTCGCAGGTGCCGTGATGCACTACGTCCGCACGACGGGTGACCAGGACTTCGAGCGGGAGGCGGGCACGGAGATCCTCGTCGAGACGGCGCGCCTCTGGCTGTCCCTCGGGCGCTGGGGCGACGACGGCGGCTTCCACATCGACGGCGTCACCGGCCCGGACGAGTACACCGCCGTCGTCGACGACAACGTCTACACGAACCTCTCGGCGCGCCGGAACCTCCGCGGGGCGGCGGCTGCCGCCCGACGGCACCCGGAGGTCGCCGCGGCGCTGGGAGCGGACGAGGAGGAGGTCGCTGCCTGGGAGGCCGCGGCCGCCGCCATGACCGTGCTCTACGACGAAGAGCGACAGGTGCACCCGCAGTCGGCGGGCTTTACCGCGCACGCCCGGTGGGACTTCGACGCCACGGCGCCCGACGAGTATCCGCTGCACAGCCACTTCCCGTATTTCGACATCTACCGCAAGCAGGTGCTGAAGCAGGCCGACCTCGTGCTGGCGCTCTACACCTCCCACGAGGAGTTCACCTGGGAGGAGAAGGCCAGGGCGTTCGCCTATTACGACGCCCTGACCGTGCGAGACTCCTCGCTCTCCGCGGCCGCTCAGGCCGTGATCGCCGCCGAGGTCGGGCATCTCGAACTGGCATCGGCCTATCTGGCCGAGCTCGCGGCCCTCGACCTGGACGACCTCCACGGCAACACCGACGAGGGGCTGCACATCGCGGCACTCGCCGGCATCTGGACGTGCGTGACGGCCGGCTACGGGGGTATGCGGGAGGGAGACCACGGCCTGTCCTTCCGGCCGCAGCTTCCGGACGGCGTCACCCGCCTCGCGTTCGGAGTCCGGCTGCACGGCTGCATCCTGCACGTCGACATCGCACCGACGGAGACGACCTATCGACTGAGCGCCGGGGAGCCGGTGACGATCCGGCACGCCGACGAGGAGCTCGTCCTGCACGCCGGGGTTCCCGTGTGCCTGCCGACGCCGGACCGCGTCGAGCCGCTCACCCCGGCACCTGTGCCGCCGCGCTGGCGGGAACCGGGACGCCCGCGCGCCGGCGACTGAGGCCGCGCCGGGTCCGTGTGCCATATCGAGGCGGGTGCGCGCAAGGCCCGCGGCGATGTCGGCCGTCCACCGTAGGGTGGAGCCGTGCCTGATTCCCCCCACCCCGCATCGGATGTCCTCTGGGCGTGCGTCGAGGACGGCTTCCACGTCGGAAGCCGCGGCGGAGACTTCCTCGGCTACGTCGACCGTCAGCCGGACGGCCGCTTCGCCGCGTTCTCCGCGTCCGCGCAGCCGCTCGGCCTGCACTCCACGTTGAGCGACGCGACCACGGAGGTCGTCGCCCACGCCGGCCCCTCGGAGGGCGATGCCGCCCTCGGAACCCCGGAGCTGGTGCAGGGGTGACGGCGGCCATGACCGACGGGTTGCTCCGCCTCGTCTACACCAGCACGGCGGCGCAGCCGTTCCGTGAGACCGCCCTGGAGCAGCTTCTGGAGCAGTGCCGTCGGTCGAATGCGGCCCGCGACATCACCGGTCTCCTCCTGTTCCGTCAGGGACGCTTCCTCCAGGTCCTCGAAGGACCGGTCGAGGCCGTACGCCGACTCGTCGACACGATCGCGGACGATCCGCGTCACCGCGCGATGCGCATCCTCCTGGAGACGCCGATCACCACCCGGCTCTTCTCCGACTGGTCGATGGGCTACCGGTCGTTCCGCGGTGGGAGCGCGGCCGCCCCCACAGGCTTCCGCGACTCCTTCGACGACCTCGTCGACGGCGCGGACTCCTCCACCATGGAGCGCGCCTTGTTCGAACTCACCCTGTGGTTCCGCACCCGCTCCGGCGCTGCGGTCCCGATCCCTGCCGGCAGCGGCGAGGGCGCCTCGCTCCGGGTATGAGCCGGCCCGCGGGCGGACCGGAGCCGTCGCTCATCCAGCAGCGCATGGCGCTGGAGCGGCGGCGGAACTGGGGCGTCTACGCGATCGTGTTCTCCTCGGTGATGACGGTCGGCTGGACGGTCGCTTTCCTCCTCGACGCGCCCGCCGGGTTGTGGCGCGTTCTCAGCATCATCGTGTTCACCGCGGGGATCATCGTCGGTATCGTCGAGACCCGCCGCGCAAGGCGCGCGCTCCGTGAGTTCGAGGATCGCCACGGGCCCGGAGCCGGGGTCCGGCACTAGCGGGGCGTTCAGCGAGCGGAACTCCACCCCTGCTCATGCAGTCGCGCGAATCCGTCGATCAGGAGGTCCAGCGCGAAGGCGAACTCCGCGTCGTCGTCACACGCGGCGCCGGCGTGCGGGGCGGTCGTCGCCATCCTCACGATCGCGGGGTATGAGACGGCGAACTCCGAAAGAGCCCGGGCACGCACCGCAGGATCCGCCGGGACCTCGGGGGTGGGCAGCACGTCCCGCGTGATCCCCCACATCCGCGTGCTCAACGCATGCATGGCGTGATGCACGAGGTCCGCGGACAGCCCCCCGTCGAACATGATGTTCATGAGCGAGTCCATGTACCCCAGCACCGTCGGTGTCGCCGCCGCCCTGGTCTCGATCGCCGCCTGCGCCCATGGGTGCGCGCCCATCACCATGCGGGCCGAGCCGATGCGCTCCCGGAGCGCGTCCTGCCATGGAAGACCACCCGCCGGGACGCCGATGCTCGCCACGAGCCTGTCGAGCATGCCGTCGATCAGCTCCTCGCGATTCGCGACGTGCTTGTAGAGCGCCATCGCGGTGACCCCGAGCTCGTCCGCGACCCGCCTCATGCTCGTGCGCTCGAGACCGATTTCGTCCGCCAGGGCGGCGGCCGCAGCCAGGACCTGCTCGCGGTCGAGCGGGCGGCGGACGGGAGAACTTGACACGTCTACAGCGTATACCTAGGGTGAGGAGCGCGTCGGTGTACGGCGTATACCTCTAGCTCAAGGAATGTCATGCCCGACCGCTCCCGCACATACGCTCGCATCGCGGGCATCCTTTACCTCGTTACCCACGCCACCTCGATCGCAGCGGTCGCGGCATACGCGGGGGGCGCACTGACCGGAGGCGTCGCTGTGGAGCTCCTCCTCGCCGGCGGATGTCTCGGAACCGGCATCCTCCTGTGGCTCCTGCTGGGCCAGGTCGGTACCGCCCGGGCGGCCGCCTTCGCTGCGCTGCGAGCCCTCGAAGCCGCCCTCATCGCGGCAGGTACACTCCCGATGCTCGCGCTGCAGGCGACGACCGCGACCGGACCGATGGCGGAGACACTCGTCGCGCTCCACACTGCCGCCTTCCTCGTCGGTCAGGGGCTGGTGATCAGCGCGAACACGATCATCCTGGGGTGGCTGCTGTTCACCACCGGCCTCGTCCCGCGCGCGCTGGCGGCGCTCGGTCTCATCGGCGGCACACTGGTACTCGCGAGCAACTCCGCACAGCTGTTCGACATGATCCCGCAGGGTGGGACGGTCGCCGGGCTCTGCGCCCTGCCGATCTTCGCCTTCGAGATCTGGTTCGCGATCCACCTCATCACGGTGGGCCTCCGACCGCGCGCGTCGGTCCGTGCTCTCTCCCGATCAGCCCTCTGACCCTGGGCGCCTCGCCGCGTCCCGGTCCGCTGCTGACAGCTCGAGCCGCTCGCCGGGGCGGTTCGATGGCTGAGCGGTGTTCGCCCGGCCCGGCTGCCTCAGTTGTTGAAGCGGAACTCCACGACGTCGCCGTCCTGCATGACGTAGTCCTTGCCCTCCAGGCGCGCCTTGCCCTTGGCACGGGCCTCCTGCACGGAACCGGTCTCGACGAGGTCGTCGAACGACACGATCTCGGCCTTGATGAAGCCCTTCTCGAAGTCGGTGTGGATGACGCCGGCGGCCTGCGGAGCCTTCGACCCCTTGGGGATGGTCCAGGCGCGGGCTTCCTTCGGACCTGCGGTGAGGTAGGTCTGCAGGCCGAGCGTGTCGAAGCCGATGCGGGCGAGCTGGTCGAGGCCCGACTCGTCCTGCCCCGTCGAAGCGAGGAGCTCGGCGGCGTCCTCGGGGTCGAGGTCCTTGAGTTCGGACTCGATCTTCGCGTCGAGGAAGATCGCCTGCGCCGGCGCGACGAGGGCGGCGAGCTCGGCCTTGCGCGCGTCGTCGGTCAGCACGGACTCGTCGACATTGAAGACGAAGATGACGGGCTTGACCGTCAGGAGTCCGAGTTCGCGGATCGGCTCGAGATCGAGGCCGCTGGTGGAGAGCAGAATCCCGCGCTCCAGCGCTTCCTTGGCGGCCTTCGCGGCTTCGAGAACCGACGGGTCGATCTTCTTGCCCCGCACCTCCTTCTCGTACCGCGTGATGGCCTTCTCGACGGTCTGCAGGTCGGCGAGCATGAGCTCCGCGTTGATGGTCTCCATGTCCGACGCCGGGTTCACGGCACCGTCGACGTGCACGACGTCGTCGTCGGAGAACCCACGCACGACCTGGGCGATCGCGTCGGCCTCCCGGATGTTCGCGAGGAACTGGTTGCCCAGCCCCTCCCCCTCACTCGCCCCTCGGACGATGCCCGCGATGTCGACGAACGACACGGCGGCGGGCAGGATGCGCTCGCTCCCGAAGATCTCGGCGAGCTTCTCGAGCCGCGGGTCGGGCAGGTTCACCACGCCGACGTTCGGCTCGATCGTCGCGAACGGGTAGTTCGCCGCGAGCACGTCGTTCTTGGTGAGGGCGTTGAAGAGGGTGGACTTGCCGACGTTGGGCAGGCCGACGATACCGATCGATAAGTTTGGCATGGTGATCCTCAGTTTACGAGGTCATGCCGCGGGTCTCTGACGGGTTCGCGGGACAAGCACTGAGCGCCGACTGGCCTTACGTCGTAACGATCGAGCATCGGCAGACGGGAGGTGACGTCGGCCCGGGTACCGTGATCTTCATGCAAAAGCGCAGAGGACTCGCCGTTGCATCCGGCGCGGTCAGTGGTGCGCTCGCCCTCGCGGGCTGCACTGTCACGGATGCCTCCGCTGTGCGAGTCAACTCGGATGGCTCACTAGACTACGTCACCTGCAGGCCGGACGCGGATGACTGGGACGCCTACTTCTATGCCTCCGAAGACGAAGACGAGGCCATCGAGTTGCAGCCGACCGAGGCCCTCGCCGCCTCCTCCGAGGGCGCCGTGGTGCACTTCGCCCCGCCTGCTCAAGATTGGGACTCGCTCGTCATCGGTGCGTCCGTCTTCGCATCGGTAAAGATCCACTTCGACAGCTATACACCTGACGAGTGGCACTGGAACACAGATGGGTGGTTTGGCACCGGCACTCGCTGCTCCATCGAGGAGTGAGCATTCTGGCGGCGTAACCGCGAGCGCCTGAATCAGATGGCCGTTTGCCCCACTTAGACGTTGCCGCCACGGACGATTCCGATAGTGAGAGCCACGGGGTATGAGTCTACCTACGCCGCCCTCCCCCGCCTCACCCCCGCGGAGGGCAAGCGCTCACGCGGGATCAGGCGGGAGTGCGCGAAAAGCGCCTGATGCGGCGCGGGTGCCTGTTCAGCCGCGGGTCGCGCGGAACGCCCTCGTCACGTACGGCACCTCGACCGTGTCGTCCCCGTGCAGGCCGAGCTCGTCGAACAGCGCGTCCATCTCGCCACGGATCCGGTCCTTCTCGGCCTCGTCGGCGGTGATCACGGCGCTGCGTGACGCGGCCATGCGGTGCAGGAGCTCCCGCGTCATGGGGCGCGACCACTCCCAGCGTTCCTGGGCCAAGGAGCCGAACGGCTCCGCCACCACGGGGTCGCCGGCCGCGAGCATGATCTCGGCATTGCTGCCATGCATGATGTCGGTGAGCCGCCGCACCCAGTCCACGCGCTCGTCGCGGAGATTCCAGACGAGTCCCAGTACACCGCCCGGCCGCACCGCACGACCGATCTCCGCGGATGCGGCGACGGGCTCGACCCAGTGCCATGCCTGGCCGAGCACCACGGCGTCCACGCTCGCGTCCGGCAGTGGGAGCTCCTCGGCGGTCCCGACGAACGTGGGGACCCCTGGTACGGCCTCGCGAAGCGCGGCGAGCATCGCGGGGTCCGGGTCGATCGCCACGACCTCGGCGTCCGCAGCCGCGACGAGCGCCCGCGTGAGCTTGCCGGTCCCGGCGCCGACGTCGGCGACCCGACGCGCACCGTCCGCCATCGGTTCCAACATCCAGGCGACCGCCTCGAACGGGTACTCGGGCCGTCCGGCCTCGTAGCTTCCGGCCGCCGCACCGAAGGACCTCGCCAGTTCGTCCGCCATGTGGCCAGCATACGGCGAGCCTGCACAGCGACGTCGGAGGCCCGGGAGAGAGTGAGGACGTGCCACTGGACTTCACTGCGATCGACTTCGAGACCGCGAACTCCAGCCCGGCATCCGCGTGTTCCGTGGGACTCGTGCGGGTGCGGGACGGGAAGGTCGTCGCCACCGCGAACTGGCTGATCCAGCCTCCGCCCGGGCACGACGAGTTCCAGGAGTGGAACGTCCGCATCCACGGCATCCGCCCCGAGCACGTGCTCTCGGCGGCCACGTGGGTCGACCAGTTCGACCGGCTCTGCGCCTTCGCCGGAGCCGACGTGCTCGTGGCCCACAACGCCGGCTTCGACCTCAACGTGTTGCGTCGGGCGACGGAGGTCACGGGCCAGATCTGCCCGCCGTACCGTTCGCTGTGCAGCCTTCAGGTGGCGCGGAAGACCTATCAGCTCGACTCGTACCGCCTTCCGCTCGCCGCCGCGGCGGCCGGGTACGCGGAGTTCTCGCATCACGACGCGCTCGCGGATGCGCTCGCTTGCGCACAGATCATCGTCGACGCGGCCGCCCGCGCCGGCGCCTTCGACGTCTTCGGGCTCGCCGACGCCCTCGGTCTGCGCGTCACCGAGCCCGCCGTGCCGGCGCTGGAGCGCGCCGTCGCCTGACGCGCCTCGCCGCCTCCCGGCGATGTCGGAGGCCCTCGGCATCATGGAGCCATGGATGCCCTGTCGATCGTTCTCCTGCTCGTGGCCCTCGCCGCGGGTGTCGCTCTCGGCTGGTTCCTCCGAGCCGGACGGAGCGCCGCCGACATCGCGCGCATGCAGGCTGAGCTCGCGGCCGCGCGAGACGACCGCGACCGCCAGTACGACCTCTACCGGGACGCGGTCGAACACGCCCGCTCGGAGCAGCGCGCGGAAGCGCAGCGCGTCCAGCAGCAGAACGCCGTGCTGCAGGCTCTGGCGCCGGTGCGCGAGAGCCTCCAGCAGATGCAGTCCAAGGTCGCCGCGATCGAGAGCGAGCGGCAGGCGCAGTTCGGCACGCTCGCCGAGCAGCTCCGGCGCGCCCAGGAGTCCGATGAAGCGCTCCGTGCCACCACCGAGTCGCTCGCCGGCGCGCTGCGATCCACCTCCACGCGCGGCGTCTGGGGCGAGACCCAGCTGCGACGCGTCGTCGAGGCCGCGGGGCTGACCAGGCACGTCGACTTCGACCTGCAGGCGACGATCACCTCCGACCGCGGCCAGGGGCGCCCCGACATGGTGGTCCGCCTGCCGGGCGGCACGTCGATCGCCGTGGACGCGAAGGTGCCGCTCGACGCCTATCTCGAGGCGTCGGCGCTGCCCGCAGGCGACGCCCACGAACCGCAGCGTCGTGCCCACATGCAGAAACACGTCCGTGCGGTCCGCGCGCACGTCGACGCCCTCGCCAAGAAGGCCTACTGGTCAGGCCTCGACGCGAGCCCGGAGTTCGTCATCTGCTTCCTGCCGAGCGAGTCGCTGCTGGCCGCCGCCATCGACGAGGACCCGACGCTGCTCGACTACGCCTTCAGCCGCCGCGTGGCGCTCGCCTCCCCCGTGAACCTCTGGGCGGTCCTCAAGACGGTCGCCTACACGTGGACCCAACAGGAGGTGTCCACCGAGGCCCGGTCACTGCTGGCACTCGGCACACAGCTGTACGAGCGCCTCGGCACGCTCGCGGGTCATGCCGACGACCTCCGTCGGGCGATCGAGCGCACGGTCGACAGCTACAACCGCTTCGCCGGATCGCTGGAGTCCCGGGTTCTCGTCACCGCCCGCCAGTTCCCCGGCGTCGATGCGGAGGCCTTGGCACCGGTGCCGGCGATCACCGCGGACGGACGGCGCTTCACCGCGCCGGAGCTCCTGGTCCCGACCGAGGCCGAAGACGCCGCCGACGCGATGCAGGCTGATGTCGGCGAGGTCCGCGCGCGTCTGGATCATGCCGCCGCGCTTCCCGACCGGGAGGACTGACAGCGGGAGCGACCGGATCGACCGGCCGCGAGGGCGTCAGGCGACGCCGGGAACGCCGCTGAGCAGCAGGATGACGAGGCCGCTCGTAGCGAGGAAGGCGCCGATCATCCACCAGGCACTGACCTCGTGCCCCTCGGCACGGCGGACGCGGAACAGCACGTCGGCGCGCCGAGCCGGGTCGACGGCCGGCTGCGCGACGGGTGCCGGCGGGGCCACGGCCGCCGCTTCGGCATCGGCGCTCACCCGGAGGATGCGTCCGGTGTTCGTCGTGATGATCTTGGTCGGCGCGGCGCTCTTCGAGCCGCTCGTGTGCTGCGTTGTCATGCGTTCGCCCTCCTGTGCCTGCGGTGCCTGGCGGCTCCGTCGACGGCGACAAACCCAGTGACAATTGTGACACGACGGCTCGCCGAACCGGGGCCGACCCGTGGAGGAGGCGATACCGGGTCGGTAACGATGGCGGGAATCCTGCCCACGATCATCACCGCGGGAGAGGCCTCACAGCCACTTCGAGACGAGGTGCTCCGACGCGATGCGGCGCAGAGTTCCGGAGGCTCCTCGCAGGACCACGCTCTCGGTGTAGACGTAGCCGCGCTCGCGCCGCACACCGGCCACGAGCTGGCCGTCCGTGACACCCGTTGCGACGAAGATCGTGTTGTTCCCCTGCACCAGGTCGTCGGCTTCGTAGACCTTGTCCATGTCGAGCCCCGCGTCGATGCCGCGCTGGCGCTCGTCGTCGTCCCGCGGCCAGAGCCGACCCTGGATATGACCGCCGAGGGCCTTGATCGCACACGCGGTGACGATGCCCTCGGGGCTGCCGCCGACCCCCACGCACATGTCGGTACGGGCGTCGTGCCGGGCGGCGTTGATGCCGCCGGCGACATCGCCGTCGCTCATGAGGCGGGTCCCGGCCCCGGCATCGCGGATCTCCTGGATGAGCTGCTCGTGCCGGGGGCGGTTGAGCACCGACACGACGATCTCGTCCACCGGCTTGTCCAGCGCACCGGCGAGCTTGCGGATGTTCTCGCCGATGGGGAGACGGATGTCCACCACACCGACACCGGCGGGCCCCGTGACGAGCTTGTCCATGTAGAAGACGCTGGAGGCGTCGAGCATCGTGTCGCGGTCGGACACGGCGATCACCGAGAGGGCGTTCTGCCGCCCGGCGGCGGTCAGCGACGTGCCGTCGATGGGGTCCACCGCGATGTCGCAGAGGGGTCCGCGACCGGTCCCGACGACCTCGCCGTTGAAGAGCATCGGGGCGTTGTCCTTCTCGCCCTCGCCGATCACCACGCGGCCCTGGAAGTCGACCGTCCCGAGGAAGGCTCGCATGGCGTCGACGGCCGCACCGTCAGCGGCCTCCTTCGCACCGCGGCCGATGAACGGCACGGCTCGGATCGCCGCCGCCTCGGTCGCGCGCACCAACTCCATCGCGAGGTTGCGGTCGGGACGCAGCGGACTCAGGTCGGCAGTCAGACTCACCATGATTCCCAGCCTAGCCGCGAGGAGGGCACCGATCGGCTCGTTTTCCGCTCGCAGGCTATGAAGAAATCGCGGTTCTTAACACCGACGAAGGAGACCCACCGCCACGGCGTGCCTCGCCCTGCCGACGCCGCACACCCGCCCCGATAGAGTGGCAGCTGTCCCGGCTTCACCTACCGCAGGAGTTCTCATGCCCGTCGCCACCCCGGATCAGTACGCCGACATGCTCGACCGCGCGAAGGCAGGCGGCTTCGCGTACCCCGCGTTCAACGTCTCGAGCTCGCAGACGATCAACGCCGTCCTCCAGGGCCTGACCGAGGCCGGCTCCGACGGCATCATCCAGGTCACCACCGGTGGCGCCGACTACTTCGCCGGCCACACGGTCAAGGCGCGCGCGACCGGCGCCCTCGCCTTCGCCCGCTACGCCACCGAGGTCGCCAAGAACTACCCGGTCACCGTCGCCCTGCACACCGACCACTGCCCGAAGGACGCCCTCGCGGGCTTCGTCGAGCCGCTCATCGCCGCCTCGGAGGAAGAGGTCAAGGCCGGCCGCAACCCGATCTTCCAGTCCCACATGTGGGACGGCTCGGCGGTCCCGCTCGCCGAGAACATCGAGATCGCCAAGGAGCTGCTCCCCCGCATGAAGGCCATCAACGCCATCCTCGAGGTCGAGATCGGCGTCGTCGGCGGCGAGGAGGACGGCGTGCAGCACGAGGGCTCGAACGAGGCCCTCTACACGACCTTCGCCGACGTGGACCAGGCCGTGCAGGCACTGGGCCTCGGCGAGCAGGGCCGGTACATCGCCGCCCTCACCTTCGGAAACGTGCACGGCGTGTACAAGCCGGGCGGCGTGAAGCTGCGGCCCGAGCTGCTCGGCGAGATCCAGGCCGAGGTCGCCGCGAAGTACAACACCGGCGCCAAGCCCCTCGACCTCGTCTTCCACGGCGGCTCCGGTTCGACCGACGAGGAGATCGCGCTCGCGGTCGCCAACGGTGTCATCAAGATGAACATCGACACCGACACGCAGTACGCCTACACCCGTGCCATCGCCGACTACATGTTCAAGAACTACGACGGCGTGCTGAAGGTCGACGGCGAGGTCGGCAACAAGAAGCAGTACGACCCGCGCGCCTGGGGCAAGATCGCCGAGACGGCCATGGCCGCCCGCGTGGTCGAGTCGACCCGTCAGCTCGGCTCGTACGGCCAGTCGAAGAGCTGACCGTCCGCACGCACACGAAGGGGCCCGGCATCATGCCGGGCCCCTTTCGTGTCTGCGCGCGGCGTCAGCGGGTCCCGGTCGCCTGGTCGAGGTAGGCGATGAAGGCCGGATCGCCCATCATCGGTACGACGAGACAGAAGGCGGCGATGCCCACCGTGACCACCGCCCCGACGACCGGGAGCCACCATGTGACGCGGCCACGGCGCAGGCGGCGGATGGACAGCGCCGCGGTGACGCACCAGCCGACAGCGAGCACCACGGCGGCCATGGTCCCCCACATGCGGCCCGCGGCGTAATTCGTGAACTCGCCCTCGATGCCCAGCATGCCCATGGTCTGGTTCATGACGGGAACGATGTCGAGGTAGGACAGACCGGTCACCACGACGTTGACGAGGCCGTAGGCGAGGAGTGCGATCGTCGCGAACCGGTCCACAGGGTGGGGGCGCGCCGGAGCGGACGTCTGCGGTGCGGCCGACGGCGCCGGCGCCGGGGACGGCGCCGTCGGTGCGACCACCTCCGCCAGGGGTGGAAGACCCGCGGCCCTCCGCTGCTCCTCTGGCGTGGCGAGTTCCCCGTAGCGGGGGCGCTGGTCGGTCATCCCGCCATGGTATCGGCAGGGGCTCAGCGGGCCGTTCAGGAAACCGGGCCCCAACCGATAGCGGCCCCGGAGAAGTGGGGACTTCTCGGGGCCGCGGACGTGGAGCGCTGGGGACGCTCCTCATCCCGTTGGTCGCCGGCGCTGGGGACGCCGTAGGCGATCAGTAGGGCGTTGTCAGCCACTACGTCTTCGATCATAGGGAACCCGCGATGCCCGCACCAGGCCCCGGAATTCAGATGGTGAACTCCGCGTCCGGCCCGTCGGTGTCGAGGGCATCCGCCCCCAGCTGCAGCGAGAGCCGCCGCGCCGTGCGTTGCAGGTTCGACACCAGTCGGCGGTTGACGACGGCCCGGTCGGCGGGCAGGGAGACCGCCAGCGACGCCGTGACACCGGGCGCGATGACGGGCACCGCGACGCACGTCGCGCCGATCGCGTACTCCTCCCGGTCGACCACCCACCCCGGCGTCTGCT
The DNA here is from genome assembly GCF_032364335.1 of Microbacterium meiriae. NCBI lineage: Bacteria > Bacillati > Actinomycetota > Actinomycetes > Micrococcales > Microbacteriaceae > Microbacterium > Microbacterium meiriae. The sequence goes on along the minus strand of NZ_CP133984.1, from coordinate 1,174,897 downwards.
CGAGCTGGGTGAGGAGGGTCCGCCGATCGCTGATCGTCCGCGGCGTGAGCTCTTCGAGCCGGTGCCGGGAGAGGTAGTCCAGGCGATCCTCCTCGGAGAGCGCCGCGAGGATCTGTTTGCCGAGCGCGGTGGCGTGGGCACTGGCGTGCAGTCCCACCCAGAGCTCGATGCGCGGATTCCGCACGGAGTCCACGATGTCGACGAGGTGCATCTCCCCGTCCGCGTATCGGGAGAGGTAGGCCGTGGCGCCGACGTCCTCCGTCACTGCGCGCAGCGCGGCGCGCACCCGCGCCAGGAACACCCCGCGCGAGTCGATCTGCTGCTGGAACGACGGAAATCGGCCTCCCAGCACGAGTCCGTCCGGCTCTGCGCTCAGATACCCCTCATGCACCAGCGTGCGCACGAGGTTGTAGGTCGTTCCCGGCGTGAGTCCCGTGATCGACGAGAGTATCTTGGCCGGAAGAGGCCGTGGGGAGTTGGCGACGATGTCGACGAGGCGGAGCGCGCGTTGCACGGACCCGATGAGGGTCGGCTCCGCCTCCGCGGCGTTCACCGCTACGCACCCCCTCCAGCGGAGGCGCGGCCGCCGAGGGCGCGCGCGTCGCGCTGACCCGCGGCATCCTGACGGAGCTCCTTCGGCAGCGAGAACATGAGGTCCTCCTCCGCCGTCTTGACCTCTTCCACGTCGCGGTACCCGGCATCGCCGATCGCGTCGAGCACCTCGCGCACGAGAACCTCGGGCACCGACGCACCGCTGGTGACGCCCACGGTCTCCACCCCGTCGAGCCACTCCTGGCGGATCTCCTCGGCGTAGTCCACGCGGTAGGCGGCCTTGGCGCCATACTCGAGGGCGACCTCGACGAGCCGGACGCTGTTGGACGAGTTGGCCGATCCGACCACGATCACGAGATCGGCGCCCTGGGCGACCTTCTTGATGGCGACCTGCCGGTTCTGCGTGGCGTAGCAGATGTCGTCGGACGGCGGGTTGTGTAGCTCGGGGAAGCGGGTGCGGAGCCTGTTCACCGTCTCCATCGTCTCGTCGACCGAGAGCGTCGTCTGCGACAGCCACACGACCTTCGACGGGTCCTTCACCTGCACGGTGTCGGCCTCTTCCGGCGAGTTCACGACGGTGACGTGGTCCGGGGCCTCCCCCGCGGTTCCCTCGACCTCCTCGTGGCCGTCGTGGCCGATGAGCAGGATCTCGAAGTCGTCCCGGGCGAAGCGCACGGCCTCGCGGTGGACCTTGGTGACGAGCGGACAGGTCGCGTCGATCGCGTGCAGGCCGCGGTCCGATGCGGCATTGACGACGGCCGGGGAGACGCCGTGCGCGCTGAAGACGACGTGCGCCCCCTCGGGCACCTCGTCGACCTCTTCGACGAAGACGGCCCCCTTGGCCTCCAGCTCCGTCACGACGTGGATGTTGTGCACGATCTGCTTGCGGACGTACACGGGGGCGCCGTAGCGCTCGAGCGCCTTCTCCACAGCGACCACCGCGCGGTCCACCCCTGCACAGTATCCGCGGGGGGCGGCGAGCAGGACGCGCTTGTGTCCGGGCACCGGGTTATCCTGAAGCCGCCCGGCCGCGGCGCGCACTCGTGGGATGCGAGGAGCGGGAAGATGAACGGCAGTCGAAGTCACCCCTCGATTCTACCGTCGCGCGGCTGGACGGGGCCGGTGAGCGCGCGGGCAGGAACGGGAGCAGATGACAGTCTTCGAAGCGGCGACAGGACCGGGCGAGACGCCGCCGGCGGATGCCGTGGCCCCGCGCGACTCCACCGCCCAGGCGCCGACGTCCGTGGCCCGACTGAACGCCACCATCCGCGACTTCGTGGCCCGCTGGAACACGGTCTGGGTCGAGGGCGAGATCACCTCGTGGAACGTCCGCGCCGGGAACGTCTTCGCCCGCCTCAAGGACACCCGCTCCGACGCGCAGATCTCCATCCGCGTCTGGTCGAGCGTGCGCGGCCGCATCCCCGCCGACCTGGGTGTGGGCGATCACGTCGTCGCCGCCGTCAAGGCCGACTACTTCGTCCGCTCCGGCGACTTCAGCTTCGCGGTCTCCGCCATGAAGCACGTCGGGCTCGGCGACCAGCTCGAACGCCTGGAGCGGCTGCGCGTGCAGCTCCGCCAGGAGGGCCTCTTCGACCCCGCCCGCAAGAAGCGCCTGCCGTTCCTCCCCCACGTCATCGGCCTCATCACCGGCGAGCGCTCCGACGCCGAGAAGGACGTGCACCGCAACGCCGAGCTGCGCTGGCCGCAGGTACGGTTCAAGACCGCGTACGCCGCCGTGCAGGGCGACCGCTGCGTGCCGGACACCCTGGCCGCGTTGGCCCGTCTCGACGCAGACCCCGAGGTCGACGTCATCATCATCGCGCGCGGCGGCGGCGACCCGCAGACCCTCCTCGGCTTCAGCGACGAGCGCCTGGTCCGCGCCGTCGCGGCGGCCTCCACGCCGGTGGTCAGCGCCATCGGCCATGAGAACGACCATCCCCTCCTCGACGACGTCGCCGATCTGCGCGCGTCGACGCCGACCGACGCCGCCAAGCGCGTCGTTCCGGACGTCGGGGAGCAGCGCGCGCTCATCGCGCAGCTCCGGTCCCGCGCCACGACGCGCCTCACCCAGCGCCTCTCGCACGACATCGCCCAGCTGGAGCAGCTGCGGTCCCGTCCCGTGCTGCGCTCGCCCGCTCCGATCATCGACACGCGCGCGCAGGAGACCTTCCTGCTCCTCGCCCGTGGCCGCGACGCGGTCACCCGGCAGCTCGATGACGCCGGTCGCCGGACCAGCGAGTTGCGCGCCTCACTGCGCGCCCTGTCCCCCGCCGCGACCCTGGCCCGCGGCTACGCGATCGCACACCTCGAGGGCGGTGTCATCCTCCGCGATGCAGCCGATGCGCCCGCGGGCAGTGCGCTGACGCTCACGGTGGACCGAGGGTCGTTGGCGGTGCGCTCGGAGGGCGAGATCGCGGAGGACGCCTGAGCGGGAGGTGTCCGAGGCACGACGTAGGATGGAGGAGTGAGCGCCGTGAACGACACCCCCGTGGACACGCTGTCGTTCGAGGCGGCCCGTGACGAGCTCGTGCGGGTCGTCGCCGAGCTCGAACAGGGGGCACCGACCCTCGAGCACTCGCTCGCACTCTGGGAGCGCGGCGAGGCCCTGGCCGCCCGTTGTGAGGAGTGGCTGCTCGGCGCGAAGCGCCGGCTCGAGGCCGCTCGCACCGCCACCGCCGACGAGAGCGACGCGTCATGAGCAAGGGCCCCGCGATCAACGCCGACCTCGGTCGGCCGGAGACACCTGACGAGACCGCCGCGCGCAAGGCCGCGTCGAGCAAGGCCTATCGGTCGAGCCAGACGGTCCGCAATCTCGTCGCCGCCCTCGTGGTGACCCTCGCGGTCGTCGTCGTGATCATCGCGCTCGTTCCCCGCGGCGAGCCGGTCGCGGCGAAGCCGATCGACGTGGCCGCCATCGCCGCCGACGTCGAGTCGTCCATGGGCAGCCCGGCGATCGTTCCCGAGACGGACGAGTTCTGGCGGGTGAACGCGGCGGAACTCCAGAGCGGAGCCCCCGTGGTCTGGGAGGTCACCCTCGCGCCCGCGGCGCAGGATGAGCGCGGATTCATCAAGCTCGCCCAGGCGTTCGACGCCGATGCCTCCTGGGCCCCGCAGCGGCTGAACGGCGTCGCCCCGACCGACACCGTGCGCATCGGCGGCCGGGAGTGGGACGTCTACCAGCCCGGCTCCGCCGGCGCAGAAGCGAACGTCACCTATGCCCTCGGCACCCAGGCCGGCGACGACTACGTGCTCCTCTACGGCTCCCGGTCGGCGGACTCCACCGCCGATCTCGCGGAGTCGCTCATCCCCCAGATCCGCACCGTCTCGGAGGCCCGATGACCCACCCGCTGACCCCCGCCGCCGCCTGGAAGCAGATGCAGGACGGCAACCGTCGCTTCGTCCGCGACGAGCCCCAGCACCCGAACCAGAACGTCGACCGTCGCAAGGACCTCACCGCGGCCCAGCACCCCGTCGCGACGCTGTTCGGCTGCTCGGACTCCCGTCTCGCCGCCGAGATCATCTTCGACCTCGGCCTCGGCGACCTGTTCGTCGTGCGCAACGCCGGACAGGTGATCGGCGAGTCGATCGTGGCGAGCCTGGAGTACGCGGTCGCCGTTCTCGAGGTGCCGCTCATCGTGGTCCTCGCGCACGACTCCTGCGGTGCGGTGCGTGCCGCCATCGACGGCACGGCCATCGACGCCGAGCCGCTCCCCCCGCACATCTGGAAGCTCATCGCGCCGATCGTCCCTGCCGCCCGCAAGGTCCTCGCGGAGAGCGGCGGCGGCACGGTGGCCGACATCGATGCGGAGCTCGTCGGCCGCGAGCACCTGCGCAACACCGTCAACGACCTGCTGCAGTCGTCCGAGATCATCAGCAACGCCGTCGCCGAAGGCCGTCTCGGCATCGTCGGCGCCAACTATCGTCTGGCCGAGGGCGAGGCAGCGCCCGTCGTCACGGTCGGCATCGAAGCCGAGGGGATCGACCCCGCAACCAAGGAGGGTTCGGAATGACCGACACCGAGTACCGCATCGAACACGACACCATGGGTGAGGTGCGAGTGCCCGTGAACGCGCTCTACGGGGCGCAGACGCAGCGCGCCGTGGAGAACTTCCCGATCTCCGGCAAGGGCCTGGAGTCGACGCAGATCGCCGCACTCGCGCGTATCAAGAAGGCCGCCGCCCTGGCCAACAAGGAGCTCGGCACCCTCGACGGCGCCATCGCCGATGCCATCGCGCAGGCCGCCGACCAGGTCGCATCCGGCGCACACGACGGCGAGTTCCCGGTCGACACCTACCAGACCGGCTCCGGCACCTCGTCGAACATGAACATGAACGAGGTCCTGGCGACGCTCGCGAGCCGCATCCTCGGCTCGACCGTGCACCCCAACGACCACGTGAACGCCTCGCAGTCGTCGAACGACGTGTTCCCGACCTCGGTGCACATCGCCGTCACCCAGGCGCTCATCGACACCCTGATCCCCGCGCTCGACCACCTCGCGGTCGCGCTCGAGGCCAAGGCGGAGCTCTGGAAGGACGCGGTCAAGTCCGGTCGCACGCACCTCATGGACGCGACGCCCGTCACGCTCGGCCAGGAGTTCGGCGGTTACGCCCGCCAGATCCGTCTGGGCATCGAGCGCGTGCAGTCGGCGCTCCCCCGCGTGGCCGAGGTGCCCCTGGGCGGCACCGCCGTCGGCACCGGGATCAACACTCCCCTCGGATTCCCGCAGAAGGTCATCGAGCTGCTCGCGGCCGAGACCGAGCTGCCGATCACCGAGGCGAAGGACCACTTCGAGGCGCAGGCGAACCGCGACGGTCTCGTCGAGGCCTCCGGCACGCTCCGCACGATCGCCGTGTCGCTCACGAAGATCAACAACGACCTGCGCTGGATGGGCTCCGGCCCCAACACCGGTCTCGGCGAGCTGCACATCCCCGACCTCCAGCCGGGGTCGTCGATCATGCCGGGCAAGGTCAACCCCGTCGTGCCCGAGGCCGTGCTCATGGTGTGCGCGCGGGTCATCGGCAACGACGCCACGGTCGCCTGGGCCGGCGCCTCCGGCTCGTTCGAGCTGAACGTCGCCATCCCGGTCATGGGCACCGCGGTGCTCGAGTCGATCCGTCTGCTGTCGAACGCCTCGCGGGTGCTCGCGGACAAGACGATCGACGGCCTGCAGGCGAACCTGGACCGCGCCGCGGCCTTCGCGGGTATGAGCCCGTCGATCGTGACGCCCCTGAACAAGCTCATCGGCTACGAAGCCGCGGCGAAGATCGCCAAGCACTCGGTCGCCAAGGGCATCACGGTGCGCGACGCCGTGATCGACCTCGGCTACGTCGAGCGCGGCGAGCTCACCCTCGAGCAGCTGGACGAGAAGCTCGACCTGCTATCGATGACCCACCCGGGCTGATCCACGCTCGACGACGGATGCCGCGAGGACCTCGGTCCCCGCGGCATCCGTCGTTTCCGGCCCCGTCCCGGCCCCGTTCCCACCTCGGATGCACGACCACGTTCCGTCTGCACGACGGAATCCCCGGATCAGGACTACCCGCGGCTCCGGATCGTGCAGGTGACTCTTCCTCCACGGATCCGCGGACACCCCGACTCGTCCCCACGACGTCCTTCGGGCCCCGCCGTGACGCCGGAGGACGCAGAATCGGCGAATGCTCGATCCCGTCTCGACCCTTCACCGTCTCGGAGGCATCGCCCGCGGTCGCGACCTCGGGGCTTTCGGAATCTCTCGCTCCGCCTTGTCCCGCGCGGTGCGCGCCGGCCGGATCCATCGGGTCCGCGCGGGGGTGTTCGCAACCCACGACCTCGACGCGACGGTGCTCACGGCGGCTGCCCACGGAGGGGCCATCAGCTGCGGCCCCGCGCTACGTGCCCACGGAGTCTGGGTGCTATCGGAGAGCGATGCGCCGCACGTCTGGCTCGGTCGCAACGGCCGCGCGCACCCGCACATCGAGTGCAGGTGCATCCCGCATCATTTCAAGGGGCGCACCCGGTTCGGCATCGTGGCTGTCGAGGACGCGCTCCGGCACCTGCACGTGTGCGAGGGTGACGAGGCTTTCTTCGTGTCCTTCGAGTCGGCCTGGCGGCAGGGACTGATCGGGCGGACCGCACGAGCCCGGATCCGCGCCGCGCTGCCCCGGTCCGCGCGTTGGCTCGTGGACTTCGCCCGTTCCGACGCGGACAGCGGTCTGGAATCCCTCCTGCGCCTCCGTCTCCACATCCTCGGCGTCCACCTCGCGACGCAGGTCTCGATCCCCGGTGTCGGCCGCGTCGATTTCGTTGTCGACGGTCGCCTCATCATCGAGGTCGACGGCCGCGAGCACCACGGTGCTCCCGAGATGCGTCACCGCGATCTCTCCCGCGATGCTGCGGCATCGCGACTCGGGTACGAGACGCTGCGCTTCGACTACGCCCAGGTCGTGCACGACTGGCCCATGGTTCAGGCTGCGATCGAAGGGGCTCTGCGCCGGGCCCGCGACCGCGTCTGACCGCGGTTCCGCCCGCACGGCCCCGTTCCGCCCGTACGGCCCCGTTCCACCTGCACGACCCCGTTCCGCGTGCACGACCCCGTTCCACCTGCACGACCCCGTTCCGCGTGCACGACCCCTCTGGCCCCGGCAGCCGGCCGACGGTGCAGGATCGTGCAGGTGTCGCTACCGACGTCCGAGGGCCCGCGGGACGGATGCACGAGCTGGGTACGCCTGCACGACGGAACACCCCTGATCGACCCACCACTGTCGTCGATCGTGCATCCGGGAGATCGTGTATCCCGACGGGACCGTGTATCCACCGGCTCGTGTGACGTGGGGTCTGGACCTCCAGGTGCACGAGCCCGACATGGGTGCACGATCGAAGAGGCCGGTGGGGCCAACAGGCGGGACGAGATCGTGCGGCCGGGACGCGATCGTGCGGGCGGGCCCGGGTCGTGCAGAGCCCGCCCGCACGGATCGGGTCAGCTGAGCTCGCCGCCCTCCAGGAGGTCCGTGACGAGGGCGGCGATGGCGGAGCGCTCCGAGCGGGTCAGCGTGACGTGTCCGAAGAGGCCGTGTCCCTTGAGGGTCTCGATGACGCTCGCGATGCCGTCGTGCCGACCGACCCGGAGGTTGTCGCGCTGCCCGACGTCGTGGGTGAGGATCACTCGGGAGTTCTGGCCCATCCGGCTGAGCACCGTGAGCAGCACGTTCCGTTCCAGGGACTGCGCCTCATCCACGATCACGAAGGCGTCGTGCAGGGACCGTCCGCGGATGTGGGTGAGCGGCATGACCTCCAGCAACCCGCGCTCCACGACCTCGTCGATGACGTTCCCGGAGACGACGGAGCCGAGGGTGTCGTACACCGCCTGGCCCCAGGGGTTCATCTTCTCCCCCTGGTCGCCCGGGAGGTATCCGAGCTCCTGGCCTCCGACGGCGAACAGCGGACGGAACACGATGATCTTCTTCTGCTGCTGCCTCTCCAGCACGGCCTCCAGACCCGCGCACAGCGCCAGCGCGGACTTGCCGGTGCCCGCGCGTCCGCCCAGCGACACGATGCCCACCTCGGGGTCGAGGAGCAGGTCGATCGCGATGCGCTGTTCGGCGGAGCGCCCGTGCATGCCGAAGATGTCCCGGTCCCCGCGGACGAGCCGGAACTCGCCGTCGCCGGTGACCCGGCCGAGGGCCGATCCGCGCTCGGAGTGGATGATGAGGCCGGTGTTGACGGGGAGCCCGTGCACGTCCTCACTGATCCCGACCTCGCTCTCGTAGAGGTCGCTGATGTCATCGCCGGAGAGGTCGAGGGTGGCGATGCCGGTCCAGCCCGAGTCGACGGCCTGCTCCGCGAGATACTCCTCGGCACGCAGCCCGAGGGACGCCGCCTTCACCCGCATCGGGAGATCCTTCGACACGATGGTCACGTCCTGGCCGTCCTGCGCGAGGTGCATCGCCACGGAGAGGATGCGGCTGTCGTTGTCACTGAGGCGGATGCCGGCCGGGAGCACCGAGAGGTCGGCGTTGCCGAGCTCCACGCGGAGGGTGCCGCCCTCGCCGACCTCCACCGGGAAGTCGAGGCGGCCGTGCTCGACGCGGAGGTCGTCGAGGTGACGCAGCGCCTGGCGGGCGAAGTAGCCGATCTCCGGGTCGTGCCGCTTGCCCTCGAGTTCGGTGATGACGACCACCGGGAGCACCACGGAATGCTCCGCGAAGCGGAAGAGCGCCTGCGGATCGCTCAGCAGGACCGAGGTGTCGAGGACGTAGGTGCGCAGATCCTGATCGGGTTCTACGGCCGCGGCCTGTCTCGTCGTCTGACGGGTGGACTGCTGCGCGGTGCTGGTGGACTGCTGCGCTGAACGTGTGGTCACGACCCACTCCCGACCCGGGGATTCCCGGCTATTCGAACGAGTCGACCAGGGGGTCACGAGTCGCGAACCTGAGGCCGACCCGACCGGGCGCCTTGCCCGATGCCTTGAAGGTACGACCGCCCGGGCGTTTTCCACGGACAAGACACGCCAGCGATTCGTTACGGGACGATGAACGATTCCTTGCCGAACGCGCCGAGGGTCTCATCGAGCAGTGCGAGGGTCTCGGCGTCGGTGCCCGCGTGCGGTGCGACGCGGATCGACTCGCCACGCGCCGTGACGACCAGTCCGGCGTTCGCGAGGGCCGCCGCGAGCCGAGCGGGTTCCTCCGGTGCGAGGGCGACGATCCCCGCGCGCTCGGTGCGGTCGCGCGGGGAGACGACGGCGATCCCATGGCGGTCGGCGGTCTCGATCACCGCGTCCACCTGCGCGGAGACCCGCTCTTCGATGGCCGCGACGCCGGCGTCCCTGACATCACGTGCGCCGGTTGAGAGCCGGCCGGCGGCGAGCGTGTCCGGCACGCTGATCGTGTACGCCTTCGCGTCCGGTGCCGGGGCGGGCAGCTCGTCGACGAAGAGTCCGCTCGCCGTCGTCCCGGTGATGCCGGAGAGCACGGGCGCGATGCGCTCGCGCGCCTGCGGCGAGAACCAGGCGAACCCGGTGCCCCGGCCCGCGCGCAGCCACTTGTACCCGTGCCCGACGACGACGTCCGCGACGCTGTAGTCGGCGTCGATCACACCGAAGGACTGCACGGCGTCGACGATGAGGAGGCGGTCCGGGCCGAGGACGTCACGCAGCGCGGCGAGGTCGGCACGGTAGCCGGTGCGGAAGTCGACGTGGCTGACGGCGAGGGCGACGACCTCGTCGTCGAGGACAGCACTGACGGCGTCGGGAGTGACCCGTCCGTCCTCGGGCGTGATCCACCGTGGTGTGACCGCGCGGCCGGACGCGGTCGCCGCGCGCTCCAGAGTGAGGCTCACACTCGGGAACTCCGCCGTGCTCGCGACGACCGCGCCGGAGACCCCGTAGAGCGCGTGCATGAGGCCGTGCGTCGACGACGGCTGCAGCGTGACCTCCGCGGCGTCGGCGCCGAGGAGTTCGGCGATGACCTCCTGCGCCTGCCCGATCCGCTCTCCCACGAGGGCCAGCGACGACGGCCGCCCGCTGCCGAGCAGGTCCGCGTCCGCGAACACCTCGGCACGGACCGAGGGTGACACGGGGCCGAACGCCGCCCAGTTCAGGTACCCGGGCTCGGCGTCGAACGTTCCGATGTAGTCGTCGAAGGAGCTCACTGCGTCATTGTGACACGCGCGCGCGGTTCCCGGATCAGCGTCCGAATCGGCGGTCGCGGTCGGCGTAGTCGCGGATCGCGCGGAGGAAGTCGACCTGGCGGAGGTCCGGCCCCAGGGCCTCGACGAAGTAGAACTCGCTGTGCGCGCTCTGCCACAGCAGGAAGTCGCTCAGCCGCTGCTCGCCGCTCGTGCGGATCACGAGGTCGGGGTCGGGCTGGCCGCCCGTGTAGAGGTGCTCCCCGATCATCTCCGGAGTGAGGTGCGCCGCGAGGTCTTCCAGCGTGCCACCCGATGCCTCATGCTTCGTGATGATGCTGCGCACCGCGTCGACGATCTCGTTCCGGCCGCCGTAGCCGACCGCGAGGTTCACGTGCAGTCCGGTGTGGTCCTTCGTCCGCTCCTCCGCGTCGGCGAGCACCCGTGCCAGTTCGACGGGGAGGATGTCGGAGCGGCCGACGTGCTTGACCCGCCAGTTCCCCTTCTGCGAGAGGGCCTCCGCGAGTTCCGCGATGATCTCGATGAGGTCGGCGAGCTCGGCCGAGTCCCGTTTGCGGAGGTTGTCGCTGGACAGGAGGTAGAGCGAGACGACCCGTACCCCGAGCTCATCGCACCAGCCGAGGAACTCCTGCATCTTGGCCGCCCCCGCACGGTGCCCTTCGGCCGGGGTGTCGAATCCGAGCTGCCGCGCCCACCGGCGATTGCCGTCGATCATCATCGCGACATGGTGCGGAACGGAGGCCGGATCGAGCTGACGACGCAGCCGGCTGGTGTACAGCCGGTACAGCGGTCCCCGCCCCGGGCTCTCGCGTGACATCACCCACCTACGCTACCCTGCCCCGGTCTTCCGCGCCGGTGCAGAACCTGGGGACATGTACGGGGCGGGGCATGCGCAGCCGCTTAGAGTGAGCACGTGAGCACTTCCGACCAGACCGGCGCCGACGTCCCACAGCTGCCGCTGCTCGAAGCGGCGGCCGCCGATGCGGCGACCGAGATCAAACCGACATGGCGCGGCTGGATCCACGCCGGCACGTTCCCCGTCGCGCTCGTCGCCGGCATCGTCCTCGTCGCCGTGTCGCAGGGCGCCGCGGCGAAGTGGGCCGCGGTGGTCTTCATGGCCACCTCGCTGCTGCTGTTCGGGAACTCGGCCGTGTACCACCGCTTCAACTGGCGGCCGCGGGTCAAGGGCATCCTCAAGCGGATCGACCATGCGAACATCCTGCTGCTCATCGCCGGCACGTACACGCCGCTCGCGACCCTGGCGCTGCCGCCGGCGAAGGGCGTCCTGCTGCTGACGCTGGTCTGGAGCGGAGCCCTGCTCGGCATCCTCTTCCGGGTGTTCTGGATCCACGCGCCGCGCTGGCTCTACGTCGCGCTGTACCTGCTGCTCGGCTGGGCCGCGGTGATGTACATCGTCGACCTGCTCGACGCCAACGTCGCCATGATGGTCCTCGTGATCGTCGGCGGTCTGCTCTACACGGGCGGCGCCATCGTCTACGCGCTGAAGAAGCCGAACCCCTGGCCCGGACACTTCGGCTTCCACGAGATCTTCCACGTGTGCACTGTTCTGGCGTTCCTGTGCCACTGGACGGCGTGCCTGCTGATCGCCCTGCACCCGCTGTCGCCGTCGCTCGGCGCGCCCTGAGCCGGGGTCAGCGCTCGCGCGGCTCCTCATCGGACGCGGCCGGACCTTCCGGTGCGGTGCGACCGTCGTCCGCGGCGTTCTCGGCGGCGCGGGCGGCCTCTTCGGCGTCGAGCTCCTCGCGGACCTCTTCGCGGTACCGCACCCGGCGGATCCGGCGGTTCATGTCCCAGATCAGCAGGATCACGGCGATGAGCACGAAGACGATCACCGCGAAGCCGGCGAAGCCCGGCGTGACCGACTCCGGAGCCACCGTCATCGACGGTGTCGGCATCGGAGTCTCGGAGAGGAAGCGCATGAATCGGCCTTTCGTACGCAGGTCGCATAACCTGGTAACTCCAGCCTAACGACCGGAAGACCCCACCTGTGACGACCGCCCTCCAGCTCGACGAACGCTATGGCCGCACCCGCCGCCGCCGGTGGCCGTGGTTCCTCGCCGGGGCCGTCGCCCTGCTCCTCCTCGCCGCCCTCGCCTGGTCCACCGTGAGTCAGTCGATGAGCTCCGTCGATGCCGACGATCTGGGCTTCGAACTCGTGGACGAGCATGCCGTCGACCTCCGCTTCCAGGTCACCGGCGTCCAGGGCAAGGACGTCGTCTGCGTGCTCGAAGCCCTCGACGAGGAGTTCGGTGTCGTGGGCTGGAAGATCGTGGAGATCCCGGCCGGAGACGCCCACTCGCTCACCCGTGCGGAGCGCATCCCGACCGTCGCGGAGGCCACGACAGGTTTGGTGAACACCTGCTGGGTCGCCTAGACTGATGCCAGACAGACGACGCCCCGGCACCGTGCCGGGGCGTCTTGGCATATCCCCCGCGGCATCTCGGCGGGATCCCGATAGAAGGAGCTTCGTCATGTCCACCGATGCTCAGGTCCCCTTCCTCACGCAGGAAGCCTACGACCGGCTCGTCGCCGAGCTGGAACACCTCTCCACCGTCGGCCGCGACGAGATCGCCAAGCGCATCGAGGCGGCCCGCGAGGAGGGCGACCTCAAGGAGAACGGCGGCTACCACGCGGCGAAGGACGAGCAGGGCAAGCAGGAGGCGCGCATCCGCACCCTGGAGGCGCTGCTGAAGACCGCGAAGGTGGGCGAGGCTCCCGCCAGCCGCGGCATCGTCGAGCCGGGCACTGTCGTGACCGCGGTCGTCGCGGGCGGCGAGGAGGTCTTCCTCCTCGGCAGCCGCGAGATCGCCGCCGCCGGCAGCGACCTCGACGTCTACAGCGAGGCCAGCCCGCTGGGCCAGGCGATCCTCGGCCTCAAGGTCGGTGAGTCCTCGTCGTACGAGGCGCCGAACGGCCGCTCGATCAGCGTCGAGATCGTGAAGGTCGAGACCTACACGGGCTGACGCCTCTTCTTCACGACGCACCCCCTCGACCGCGACGGTCGGGGGGTGCGTCGTATCGGGCGGACTCAGTCCGGGACGACGATGGGCGCGAACCCGGCGCGACGGAGGGTGTCCAGCGTGTGGGCCGAGTGCTCCGCCCCGCGGGTCTCCACGCTCAGTTCGAGGATGACCTCGCTGATCTGGAGTCCGTGGCCGTGACGGGTGTGCATGGCCTCGATGACGTTCGCTCCCGCCTCCGCGATGAGCTCGGACACGCGGGCGAGCTGACCCGGACGGTCGGGTAGCGGGATGCGGATCGTGAGGTACCGCCCGGAGGCCGCGAGGCCGTGCGACACCACCCGCTGCAGCAGGAGCGGGTCGATGTTGCCGCCGGACAGCACCGCCATCGTCGTGCCGGTCGCCGACACGCGTCCGGAGAGGATGGCGGCGACGCCTGCCGCACCGGCCGGCTCGACCACGACTTTCGCCTGTTCCAGGAGCACGAGCATCGCGCGCGCGAGGTCGTCGTCGGAGACCGTGACGACCTCGTCGACGAGCTCCTTGATGATCTCGAACGGCACGGCGCCCGGTCGCGCGACGAGGATGCCGTCCGCGATGGTGGGGCGCGTGACGATGTCGACCGGCTCCCCGGCCGCCAGCGACGGCGGGACGGCGGCCGCGTTCTCCGCCTGCACACCGATCACGCGGATCGTGCGACCGAGTTCCGCGGCTTTGGCCTTCACCGCTGCGGCGACGCCGGCGATCAGCCCGCCGCCGCCGATCCCGAGGACGACGGTGTCGATCTCGGGCGCGTCCTCCAGCAGTTCCAGGCCGAGCGTGCCCTGCCCGATGACGATGTCACGGTGATCGAAGGGATGGATGAGCACGGCACCGGTGCGCTCCGAGAACTCGGCGGCCAGGCGCAGCGAGGTGGCGACCGTCTCCCCCTCGAGCACCACGTCCGCGCCGTACCCGCGTGTGGCGAGGAGCTTCGGAACCGGGACCCCGAGCGGCATGAAGATCGTCGCGGGGATCCCGAGTGCCTGGGCGGCCAGGGCGACGCCCTGTGCGTGGTTCCCGGCCGAGGCCGCCACGACGCCGCGGGAGCGCTCCTCCGCGCTGAGCCGGGAGAGGCGGTAGGCCGCACCGCGGATCTTGAAGGAGCCCGTGCGCTGCAGGTTCTCCATCTTCAGCAGCACCGGGGCGCCGAGCGCATCGGACAGCGCCCGCGAGGGCAGGGTCGGGGTGTGCGAGATCACCTCAGCCAGACTTCGAGCCGCGTCCTGGAACTCGGTCAGGCTGGGGACTGCGCTCATCGATTCCTCCGTCTCCGCTCGCGCGGAACTGTGCTCCAGATCAGGTCTCCGCTCGGCCCGACGCCGGTGCGCCAGGATCCCGAGCTGATGGTCACCGCCGCCACGTTCACGAACGCGGCCAGCGGGACGGCGAAGAGGGCGCCGGGGATCCCCGCGATCATCGCGCCGCCCGCGACCACGAGGACGACGGCGAGCGGGTGCACCTTGACGGCGGAGCCCATCATGATCGGCTGCAGGATGTGACCCTCGATCTGCTGCACGGCCAGCACGACCACGAGCATCCAGAGGGCGATCCACGGGCCGTTGTAGACGAGCGCGAGGAACACGGCGACCGCACCGGTCACGACCGCACCGACGATCGGGATGAACGAACCGAGGAACACCAGGACGGCGACGGGCAGCGCGAGCGGGACCTGGAGCAGGAAGGCACCGAGGCCGATGCCGATCGCGTCGATCGTCGCCACGAACAGCTGCGTCCTGGCGTAGTTGACGATCGTCGTCCAGCCGTTGCGCGCGGCACCGTCGACAGCGGGACGGGCCTTCCGGGGGAAGATCCGGAGCGTCCAGCGCCAGATGCCGGCGCCGTCCGCGAGGAGGCAGATGAGGATGAACAGGGACAGCAGCGCTCCCGTGGCGACGTGCCCCACGGTGGTCCCGATCGCGAGGGCCCCTGTCCAGAGGACCTGTGCCTGCTCGCTGATGAAGTCGAGGCCCTGCTGCAGATAGTCCGCGATCTGCGTGTCCGACAGACTCAGCGGGCCCTCGTGCAGCCAGACCTGGAACTGGTCCAAGGCCTCGGTCGTGCGCTGCTGCACGTCGGGGAGCTGGGCGCGCACCTGCCACACCACGAGCCACATGAGTCCCGTGACGATCGCCGCGGTGCCGATGAGCGAGACGGCGATCGCGAGCCAGCGCGGGAACCCGTGGCGCAGCATCCAGGAGAACGCCGGCCACAGCAGGGCGGTGATGAGGATCCCGACCATGAGCGGGATGACGAGGAGCTTGAGCAGCATCACCAGCCAGATGAAGACGCCGATGGCCGCTGCGATGAGCAGCAGGCGCCAGGCGTAGCTCGCCGTGATGCGCAGAGGCAGCGGCACCGCTTCGTCGGCTTCGGTGGTCACGGTCCGATCGGTCACCACGGGGCGCGGACGGAACAGATCGCGCAGCCGGGGTTGCTGGTCCTCGCTCATCGCCTCAGTCTACGGTCATGCCGTATGCCGTTCGACGCATCTTGCGCGCGGCGACGATGTCGGATACCGGGGATACGCTGGCGGCGTGACCGACACCCTCAGTCCCGCTCAGGCACGCCGGATCGCCCTCGCCGCCCAGGGCTTCACCCGCGCACGTCCGGCCACCGTCTCCGGGCGCCATCTGCACCGCGTGATGGACCGGCTCGGCGTGCTGCAGATCGACTCCGTCAACGTGTTCGCCCGGTCGCACTACCTCCCGCTGTTCTCCCGTCTCGGCGCCTATGATCCCGCGCTCCTCGACCGCCTCTTCCTGTCCCGCACGACCCACTACGTGGAGTATCTCGCTCATGAGGCGACTTTCATCCCCGTCGACGACTGGCCCCTGTGGCGGTTCCGCATGGACGACTTCCGGCGACGCTGGTCCGCGGAGGACTCCTGGCTCCGCTCGAATGCCCGGACGGTGGAGTGGGTCCAGGACGAGCTTCGCGCGCGCGGACCCCTGCGCCCCGTCGACCTCCGTGCCGATGCCCCGCGCGAGCGCGGCACCTGGTGGGACTGGGACGAGGTCAAGCTCGCTCTCGAGCATCTGTGGCGCACGGGCGATGTGGCCGTGAGCGGGCGCCGGGGGTTCGAACGCACGTACGCCCTCGCCGAGCAGGTCATCCCGGACGGCATCCGGTCCCGGGAGATCCCGCGGGAGGACGCCATCCGCGAGCTCGTCCGGCGTGCGGCGCGCTCCAGCGGCGTCGGCACCGCGGCCGATCTCGCGGACTACTACCGTCTCCGCGACCGCGCTGCGGTGACGGCGGCGATCGCCGACCTCGTGGACACCGGAGAGGTGCAGCCGGTGAGCGTCCGCGGCTGGGAGCGTGGTGGCAGACCTCTCCCCGCCTGGCGGCACCGGGCCGCCGTGCTCCCACGCCGGGTCGAGACCGCCGCCCTGCTGACCCCGTTCGATCCGGTGGTGTGGTTCCGGGAACGCGCCTTGCGCGCGTTCGAACTCGATTACCGCATCGAGATCTACGTGCCGGCCGCGAAGCGCCGCTACGGCTACTACTCGCTGCCCGTGCTCGTGGGCGACCGGATCGGGGCGCGGGTCGACCTCAAGGCGGACCGCGGCGCCTCGACCCTCCAGGTGCAGTCGGCGTGGTGGGAGCCGCAGGCACGCCCTGGTGACGCCGAGCCGATCGCCGCGGAGCTCCTGCGGGCCGCGCAGTGGCAGGGCCTCGAGCAGGTGTCGGTCTCCGGGTGGGGGGACGCGACCGCAGCCGTCCACGCGGCGCTCGCCTCGACCGCGCCGGGCGTGGTGCAGCGTCATATCCACGTACGCGAGGGTGTCGCATGACCCGTCGTCGCCGGTGGCTCCTGGCGGGTCTCGTCGCGGTCGTCGCCGTGGCCGCAGCGGTGTGGTGGGGCGTCTCCACGCTCCGCTCGCCCACACCGGAGGAGGCCGCGCGGGACTACGTCCGGGCACTGGAGACCGGCGATCCGGAGGCGGTCACGGCGACCGGGACGGCGGTGTCCGACCGCGCCCTCGCCGCGTTCGCCGGGGCCGCCTCGACCATCGAGGACGCTCAGGTCACGGGGGTCCGCGACCGCGACGGCGAGGTGTCAGCGACCGTGACGTTCCGGCTCGACGGTGACGAGCACGAGGCACGGCTGAGGCTGGATCAGGAGGACGGGCGCTGGGTCGTCGACGCCTCCGGTCTCGGCACGCTCCGCGCCACGACGACGGTCGGGACGGCCGTGCAGGTCGGCGACGCCGTCCTCCCGGAGGCGGAGGATGCGGCGCTGCTGCCTGCCGTGTATCCCGTGGCGGCCGCGCCCCTGGCGCTGCTGACGGGGACGACCGAGGCCGTCGTGCTGCCCGGAGGCGACGCCACGGCGCCAGTGACCGCCGCGCTCCGCCCCGAGGCGACCGAGGCCGCGCAGTCGCAGCTCGAGGCCTACCTGGAGACCTGCACGGCCGGTGGAAGCGCGATTCCCGAGAACTGCGGCATCCGGATCCCCTGGGGCACGGAGTTCCGAGAGGTCTCCGATGTCGCCTTCCTCGTCGAGCGGTTCCCGATGGTGACCCTCACCCCGACGACGTTCGCCGCCGACGACGGCGTCCTCGAGGCGACCGTGACCGGCACCGGACAGGACGGGACGACGCGGTCGGTCACCTATCGCAGTACCGCATGGAGCGTGCGCGGAGGCGTCGAGATCACCGCAGACGAACTCGCCCTCACCGTGTGGTGAGGGCGAGGATCAGAACTGCACGCGCGGCGGCTCGGAGATGGCGCCGCTGTCGGCGACCTCGAAGAACTCGCGCTCCGTGAAGCCGAGCCCCTTGGCGAAGAGGTTGTTGGGGAACACCTTGATCTTCGTGTTCAGCTCCCTCACCCCGCCGTTGTAGAAGCGCCGCGCGGCCTGGATCTTGTCCTCGGTGTCGACGAGGGCCTGCTGCACCTGCAGGAAGTTCTGGCTCGCCTGAAGCTGGGGGTAGGCCTCGGCCACGGCGAAGAGGCTGCGCAGCGCCTGCTGCAGGTGCCCTTCGGCGATCCCCGCCTCACCGGGGCTGCCGGCGGAGAGGGTCTCGGCACGGGCGCGGGTGACGTTCTCGAACACCGCCTTCTCGTGCGAGGCATAGCCCTTGACCGTCTCGATGAGATTCGGGATGAGGTCGGCACGGCGCTTGAGCTGGACCGTGATGCCGCTCCAGGCTTCGTCCACGCGGACGTTCAGCTGCACCAGCGAGTTGTACGTCGCCCAGAGATAGACGCCGACGAGCAGGATCACCCCGACGACGATCAGTACCGGCACGAGCCATTCCATCAGTGCCCCACCCTTTCCCGTGTTTCTCTCATCCTAGACGCGGTGCCTGCACGTGGACTGGGGACTCGGCAGCTCGCCGGCCCGCGCATCAGCTGCCCAGAACCCGCTCCAGGTACCGGTTCGTGAACCGGCGCTCCGGATCGAGGCGGTCGCGCACTGCCACGAAGTCGTCGAAGCGCGGATACCGGTCACGCAGGGTCTCGTGCGTCAGCGTGTGCAGCTTGCCCCAGTGCGGGCGGCCGCCGTGCGCCAGCATGATCTCCTCCACCGCGCCGAAGTAGACGGTCGGGTCCGCCCGCCAGTACCGGTGCACCGCGATGTACGCGGTCGCGCGGTCGTGCGCCGTCGAGAGCCAGCGGTCGTCCGCCGCCGCGAACCGCACCTCCACGGGGAATTCGATGCGCCAGCCGCGCTGTGCGATGAGCTCCTGGAGGGCGCGGAACGCCGGCACGACCTCGGCGGCCGGCAGCGCGTACTCCATCTCGCGGAACCGCACGGTCCGACTCTGGGTGAGCACGCGGTTCGACAGGTCGGTGTACTCGCGGTCCCCGGTGAGCCGCACGGCGAGCCTGTTGAACGGCGGCGTGATCGCCGGGACGGCCTGTCCCGCCGCGCAGACGACGCGGTACACGCCGTTGGCGAGAAGGGTTTCGTCCACCCACCGGCCCACGATCGGCAGAGGCTTTCTCCGCGTCGACTCGGGCAGCCGCGATTGCCGCTTGGTCAGTGCCACGTCGGTGTGCGGGAACCAGTAGAACTCGAAGTGGTCGGCCGCGGCGACGCGCTCGTCGATCGTGGAGAGCACATCGTCCAGGGGCACCGGCTCGTCGATCGCATGCATCACGAACGTCGGCACGCACTGCAGCGTCACCTCGACGATGATGCCGAGCGCACCCAGCCCCAGGGCGACCGCCGGCAGCAGCTCGGGACTGTGCGCCTCATCGATGCGGAGGAACTCCCCGTCCGCGGTGATGAGGGTCACCCCCACCACCTGCGTGGCGAGACCGCCGAAGCCGGCGCCGGTCCCGTGCGTGCCCGTGGAGATCGCGCCCGCGATGGATTGCCGGTCGATGTCGCCGAGGTTCTCCATCGCGAGACCGTAGCGCGCGAGCAGCCCGGGGATGCGATGCAGCCGCGTGCCGGCGAGGAGCGTGACGTGTCCGCTCGCGACGTCCGCCGAGACGAGGCCCTGGAGATCGTCGAGTTCGAGGAGCACACCGGGCGCGACGGCGATCCCGGTGAAGCTGTGACCGGCGCCGACCGCTTTGATCGTCAGCCCCTGCCGCGCCGCTGCCCGCACGGCGCGCTGCACGCCTTCGGGGCTGCGCGGGCGCTCGACCCGGACCGGGCGGACGGACGCCGATCGGCCCCAGTTCTGCCAGGTGCCGCCGATCCTCGTCACAGGAACGCCTTCCCCTCGCCGCGATACGTCGGCAGCTCGTCGACGACCTCGTCGCCGGAGACGAGGTGGTAGGCGGCGATGCGCTCTGCCGGTTCGCCGCTCTTGGCGTGACGGAACCAGACGCGATCGCCGACGCCCAGGGTCGCGGCGGTCGGCCCCTGCACCGGCGTCTGCACCTCTCCGGCCGCCTCCCGCGGAAGCGTGCGGAGGTTCGCCGGCCACACCGGGCGCGGCTGCCGCGAGGCGACCGCGGGACCGGAGGCGATCCAGCCGCCGCCCAGCACGGTGGCGATGTCCACCGCGGGACGGCGCACGACGTCGAAGGCGAACGCGGCGGCCGGTGCGGGCCGGAAGGACCGGTACCCGTCGAACAGGTGTCCCCCGAGCAGGCCGCTGCCCGCGCTGGCCTCGGTGAGGGACTCGTCGCTGCCGCTGAACTCGAGGGAGCCGGTCCCCCCGCCGTTGAGGAACTCGAGCGGCGTCACCGCGCCGACCGCCTCGACGATCGCCGCTCGCCGCTCCCGCAGCTCATCACGCGACCGGGCCTGGACTCGACGGATGAGCGGCCCATCGGGGCCGGCGTCGCCCTGTCCCGCGATCTGCGCGTCGTACATCTGCAGCCCCACGAGGCGGAAGCCGGGGCGCGCCGCGACCTTCCGAGCGAACGCCGCGACCTCACCGGCCGAGAAGAGGGCCGAGCGGCGGACGCCGATGTGTCCGAGCAGCGCCGATCGCCAGGACGCGTCGACGTCGATCGCCACCCGGAGCTCGGGCCGCGCCGAAGGAGCCGCAACGCTGTCGACGAGATCGAGGTGCACCGGGTCGTCGATCATGAGGGTGATGCGCTGCGCCGCCTGTTCGTCGGCGCAGAGCCGTTCGAGGGCGGCCCGGTCGACCGTCGGGTAGCCCAGCACGATGTCGTCGTGCGTCTCCGCGAGCCAGAGGGCCTCCTCCAGCGTGAACGCGAGGATGCCGCGGAAACCCGGGAGGCGCAGCACGGCATCGAGGACCGCACGCACCCGCACCGACTTCGACGCCACCCGGATCGGCAGACCGCCCGCACGGACGAGCAGGTCCATCGCGTTGTAGCGGAGGGCCTCGCGATCGATCACCGCGACCGGCGCCGGAAGATGCCCGGTCGCCGCCGACAAGCGCGGCCAGTAGCGGCCCGGGTCCTCCCATTCGGGGGCGACCGCGGGGCCGCCCGGGACGGGGCTCAGTTCGTCGGTGAGGTCGAGCACTCCCCCACCCTATGGCCTGAGCCCCGCCGGGTCACGACCCCGCCGACGATAGGCTGGCCGCGCGGCCCCCGTAGCCCAATGGCAGAGGCAGGCGACTTAAAATCGCTTCAGTCTGGGTTCGAGTCCCAGCGGGGGCACCCGTCACCGTCCGAGGATGTCGCCGATCCCGGGGATGCCGAGATCACCGAGCCGCTCCCCCCAACCGGTCGCCGCCTCGCCGAGCCCCGACACGGCCTCGCCGGCCGAGCCGAGGATCTCGTCGGCGCCGCCGGCCAGAGCATCGAGGTCGGCGCCGGAGGCCAGGGCCTCGAAGTCCACGCCGAGCCCCGCCGCCTGCTCCAGGAGCGGTGCGGCCACGGTGCTCACGACGGCGCCGCCGGCCACGACGCCCAGCACGCCGACCGCCGCGCCGCCCGCAGCGACCGCGGCCCCGCCCGCACCGCCGCCGCGGACACGGGAGAGGAGTCCGCGCAGACGGCCCGGTCGCATCGCCTCGGCCCGTCCGGCCGCGCGGGCGAGGTCGTCAGGGGAGGACGAGCGCGGCCGCTCTTCCGTGGGGAGCTCGGCCCGCATGCGGGCCTCGACGTGCTCCCGCTGCGTCGGCGTGAGGCGCGTGAAGGCCTCGCGATGGATCTGCTCGATCCAGTGGGGGTCGGCCGTCTGCAGGAGGTAGTCGTAGCGGGCGATGGCCGCACGGTCCGCCGCGGCGACGTCGCGCCCGCCGGCGGCACCGGGGGCCGGGGGTGGGGCGTACGTGCCCGAGGTGGACGCTCGTGCGCCACCGGGACGGGCGTCCGCAGCCGAGGAGGCGGCAGGAGGCGTGGTCGGGCGCTGCGGCTGGGGGTCCTGGGCTCGGACGGCGTCCACCGCGCCCCGGATCATCCCGCTCCAGTCCGTCGAGGGGCGAGTGCCGTCGCCGGCACGCGCACCGGGGCTTCCGCCCTTCGCATCGATGGCATCGGTGGCGAGGCGGATCAGGCGGGAGAGCTTCGACATGGGGGTCCCTTCGTGGGACGGGCCGCCGTTCTCCGCGACGTCGGGCGACGACAAGGGTTCCGGGCAGCCCGCGATTCGGGTGCCAAGGTCTCCTCCACCCTCGCGGGCCAGCGGGCCGGGGCACGATGACATGCCCGTCATGACGACGTCGCTGCAGACGGGAGTACTCCCCTTGCCTTCGACACGCTAGCGAGGCGGCCTATGGATCGGCTCCATGCTCCGGCACGGGGAGGGAGCCGCCGAGGATCCCGGTCATCTCCTCATACAGCGTCTGGAACGCGTCCCGGAGCTCCGCAGCGCCATCCGGTCGCCCCGCGGCCGGTACCGCCTCCGGCAGCGTCCCGAGGGCGAGGGTCGCCGCCGCCTCCCGTGCCGCCGCCGCGCCGAAGCCGTCGGACGGCCGCCCCCGATCCGATGCCAGGACGAGCTGGTCGCGCAGCACTCCCGCCACCCCGAGGAGCACGGCGGCCGCGCGCAGGTGGCTGCGAGCGACCTCCGTGCCGAGAAGGCGGTCGTGCATCATGCGTGCGAATCGGCGGGCATGCGGCGTCGGAACGTCTCGCCGCGCGCGAAGGCGCCAGCTGTCCGCCGCGCCCGGCACGGCCTCGTAGGAGAGCGGCTCTCCATCCCGCAGATGCACCACCGGGATCGAGGGCGGCGCGAGGAGCGTCTCGCGCTGCCACCAGTCCGCGGGAGCGACCGCGGCGGGGAGGAAGGCGGTGCCCGGAGCGTGCGTCCCCGGCCGGTCGGGCTGCACGAGATCGGCGGTACTGGCGAGCAGAGCGAGGCCGCGTTCCCTCGCGAACCGATGCAGCAGCACTCCCGCAGGGGCGACCTCGCCGACCTGGAGGGAACGCGCGAACTCCGCGGCCTCGGGGAGCGGGAGCACCACGGCGACCGCCGACGGGTCGGGTCCGGGCGGCATGAGCCACGGGCGGCCGGAGAACGCCGCCACCCGGAGGGCGTGCGAGGCGTAGCCGTCTCCGGGGGTGAAGAGTCTCAGGGCCGCCCCGGGCCGTCCGGCGATCGCCTCGTGCACCTGCGCGATGAGACGCGGGTGCGGGCGCACCGCGGCGTCGAGTACCAGATGGTGGGTGGCTCGTCGTGTCCATGGCTGCCACGCCCCGGCCTCGGCGCCGACACCCGCCTCCGTGTTCGTGCGGCTGATGCGGACGAGCGCGCCGTCGAGCTGTTCCGCGAGCCGCTCCGCCCGCTCCTCGTCGCCCGCAGCCGTCCGGATCGACACACTGACGGTCGGCGACTCTCCCCCGTGCGCGCTCACCGGACCTCCTCCCAGCGTCGTCCGGGGGTGCGTGCACACGCCCTTCCCGAGCACTCTGCGAGCGTACAATGTGAGATGTTACGTCGCCAACTCTCGCCGCCCCGCGAACGGAAGAAGGCCCCGGCGCTCACGCGCTCAGGGCCTTCTCCTCAGAACCGGGTGGTCACTTCGCCGCGGCGGTCTCCGCGGAGTCCTTCGACGAAGGGGCCGGAGCCTTCTTGGCTGCGGGCCGCTTCGCGGCCGGCTTCTTGATCTCTGCAGGCGTCTCGGCCGCGGGGGCAGCGGCCGGCTTCTCGGCGGCCGGAGCCTTCGCCGCCGGGGCACCAGACGCCGGAGCAGTGTCCGCGGGTGCGGCGGGACGCGGGCGGGCGGCGAACTCCTCGAAGACGTAGCGAGGGTTCTGCACCGTCTGCAGGTTCACGAGGTCACGGCCCAGCCACAGGTTGTTCCACCAGCCCCAGAGCACGCGCCACTTGCGCTCCCACGTCGGCATCGCGAGGCCGTGGTAGCCGCGGTGCGCGAGCCAGGCGATGAAGCCCTTGAGCGCGATCTTGCCGGACTGGAAGACGCCGTTGTACAGACCGAGGCCCGCGACAGCGCCGAGGTTCTTGTGGAAGTACTCCTTGGGGCTCTCGCCGCGGAGCACGGCGACGACGTTCTTGGCCAGGAGCTTCGCCTGACGCACGGCGTGCTGGGCGTTCGGGACGCAGAAGCCGCCCACGCCGCCACCCGAGAGGTCGGGGACGGCCGAGACATCACCGGCGGCCCAGGCGCCCTCGACGAACGCCTCGGGCGTACCGACGCGGAGGTCGGCACGGGTCTGGATGCGACCGCGCTCCTCCACCGGCAGATCGCCGCCGCGCACGACGGTCGGGTTGGCCATGACACCGGCGGTCCAGACGATGACGTCCGTCGGGATGACCTCGCCGGTCGAGAGTTCGACGTTGCCGTCGATGGCACCGGTGACCTGTGTGTCGAGGTGGACGTTCGCGCCGCGCTTGGCGAGGTCCTTGAGAACCCACTCGCTCGTCTTCAGCGAGACCTCGGGCATGATGCGCCCCATGGCTTCGATGAGGTGGAAGTGCGTGTCCTCGAAGCTCAGCTGCGGGTACTTGCTCACCAGCGAGGAGGCGAGCGAGCGGAGCTCCGCGAAGACCTCGATACCCGCGAAGCCACCGCCGACGACGACGACGGTCAGCAGGCGGTCGCGCTCGGGGCCGGCCGGGAGGGAGGCGGCCTTGTCGAAGTTCGACATGACCTTGTCGCGGATCGCGACGGCCTCTTCGATCGTCTTGAGCCCGATGGCGTTGTCGGCGATGCCCGGGATCGGGAACGTGCGCGAGACGGCGCCCGCGGTGACGACGATCTGGTCGTACGCGAACTCGTACGGCTCGCCGACGGGCGGCGTGATGGTGGCCACCTTCTGCGCGTGGTTGATGTTCGTGACCTTGGCGGTGAGCACGTGCGTGCGCTTCAGGTGACGGCGGTGCGCGACGACCGAATGCCGGGCCTCGATCGATCCGGCGGCGACCTCGGGGAGGAACGGCTGGTACGTCATGTACGGCAGCGGGTCGACCATGGTCACATCGGCCTCGCCCTTGCGCAGGTGCTTCTCGAGCTTCCACGCGGTGTAGAAACCCGCGTACCCTCCGCCGACGATCAGGATCTTGGGCACAGTGCTGTTCTGAGGCACAGAAGAACTACTCCTCGGAGTCGGGATTGTGGCGTACGGGAACGCGCGCCGATCGGATGCGCCGGGCAGCTGCGGTGACGCCAAGCGCTACCAGGATACCAGGGACCGTGAGGGCGATGAGCGGCAGGGTACCGTAGCGCAGGGAATCGGCGCTGGGAAGCAGCGGTGAACCGGGCTCGGTCGGTGCATCCGCATCCGGCAGCGGCGGGATGTCCACGGGGGCGAGGGTGGGCTCGGGGGTCGGCGCGCTGTCCGCGCGGCGGAACAGCCGCACCCATTCGGCCAGGTCGCCCATCGGGTTCTCGCTGACGGTCGGGATGTTCGCCGAGATCGCCGCGTCCGCGTCCACGAGCCCGAAACCGTACAGCGGGTCCCGTGGCTTCTGCGCATCGGCCACCGGCATCGCCGTCTTGATGATGCGGTTGATGACGTCGTTGGCCGAGATGTCGGGATGCGCCGAGCGGATGAGTGCGGCGACACCGGCCACGATGGGGGCAGCGCCGCTGGTCCCGCTCCAGGAGACGACCTCGCCGTCCGCGGACACGCCGAGCAGGCCCTCGCTCGGCGCCGAGATGCCGATGGTGATGCCCTGGGTCGAGGCCTCGATGCTGGCCGTTCCGGTCTGGTCGACACCGCCGACCGTGAGCACGCCGGGGATCGTGGCGGGAGCGCCGATGATGTTCGTGCCGCTCCCCCGGTTGCCGGCCGCGACGACGACCACGACATCGTGCTCGAAGGCGTAGAGGAACGCGTCGTCCCAGCTCTCGTCCCAGTCGAGGGTGTTCGTCGTGAACGACAGGTTGATGATGTCGGCGCCGTGATCGACCGCCCATCGGATGCCCTTGGCCACCTGCTCGGTGAACGGCACGGCCGCCGCGGCGCCGAAGCCGACCGAGACCGAGAGCAGGTCCGCCTCCGGGGCGACGCCGATCATCCCGGTGCCGTCGGGCTTGCCTCGCCCGGCCGCGAGCGACGCGACCCAGGATCCGTGGTTGCCGTCCACCGCACCGAGCGGCGTGCGGCCGTCGGGGGTGCCGGCTCCGGACACGTCGGTGCCGCCGACGACCGCCTCGCCGAAAACCTGCGGCACCTTGCCGATGCCCGTGTCGATGACGGCGATGGTCACGCCCTCGCCGCGCGTGGTCTGCCAGGCCTCCCTGATGCCGGCGCCGTCCAGCCAGTACTCCGCCGCGCGGATCGGGTCGGCGGGGTCGTCGGCGACCGGCGGCGGCGTGGGGGTCGGCGTGGCGGTCGACCCGAGGAGCAGGACGGATGCCGCCACCGCCACGAGGGCGACGGCGCCGCGCAGCACCCGCCGCCGCGTCATGCCGAGCGTGCCGGATCGTCGCGGAGGGCGGCGCCGGGCTCCTCGCAGCGGCACACCTCGGGAGACCAGGAGCTGCGGGCGAGCGCGGCGTCGCCGATCGGGTTCACACCGGCACCCGCCGCCAGGGCGTGCCCGGCGAGCGCGTGCAGGCACTTCACCCGCGTGGGCATGCCTCCGGCAGAGATCCCGTCGATCTCGGGCACCTCGCCGAACTGCGCCCGGTCCGCGAGATAGGCCTCGTGCGCCGCCTGATAGGCCGCGGCCACGGTCTCATCCTCGGCGAGCAGCCCCGCCAGCTCGGGCATGACCTGGTTCGCCTCGAGCGTGGACATCGCCGCCGTCGCGGCCGGGTGCGTCAGGTAGTAGAAGGTGGGGAACGGCGTGCCGTCCGGCAGGCGCGGAGTGGTGGCCACCACCGTCGGGTTGCCGCACCGGCAACGGGCCGCGATGCCGACGACTCCGCGGGCGGGCCGCCCGAGCTGGGTCGACACGACGGCGAGCTCGGCGGAAGTGGGCGCGGGGAACGGCGGAGTGGTCACCCCACCAGCGTAGGGGAGCCGTCCGGGAGGATGCTCGGAGCCGGACCCTCAGCCGGCGGTGGCAGCGGTGTCGCTCAGGCCCGCGGAGACGAGGGTGCGCAGCAGCTGCGGCATCCAGTCGGCCGGCTTCTCCTCGAGCGTGTCGCTCACCGGCTCCTGCTCCCGCGGGAGGGCGGAAGGATCGAGGTCGTTGTCGATGAGGTACACGACCTCGCCCGG
This sequence comes from Microbacterium meiriae, assembly GCF_032364335.1. Classification (NCBI taxonomy): domain Bacteria; kingdom Bacillati; phylum Actinomycetota; class Actinomycetes; order Micrococcales; family Microbacteriaceae; genus Microbacterium; species Microbacterium meiriae. The sequence goes on along the minus strand of NZ_CP133984.1, from coordinate 1,147,733 downwards.
CTTGACGTAGTAGAGCCGCTCACGGGCCTGCGTCGTGATGTACGCGGGGTCGTCCCACCGCTCCCGCTCCGCGGTCAGCGCCGCGATCTCGTCTTCGCTCACCTGCACGGACTGCTCCAGCGCGGCGATCTTCTGCCGCTGGTCGATGAAGGTCCCGAGCGTGGGGACGAGCACCCAGGCGCCCAGCACGACGAGGGACAGCATGATCACCGAGAACGCGGACAGCCGGATGCCGGATGCCCACTCGCGCACGTCCACGCGTGGCGCGGTCGTGGCGGCCTCGCGGGGCCGTCGCGACCTGGACGATGCGGGGCGGGCAGGGGCCGCCCCGGGAGACGGCGAAGGAGGAGCCGGTCGTCGTGCCACGGCTCCTCCTTCGTCTCTGCCGCCTTCCGGGCGGCGCGGTCGTGCCGCGGAAGCGGCGTCGCTGTCTCGGGCGCTCAGGCCCGGTAGCGCGGGAAGGCCGAGCGGCCGGCGAAGACCGCCGCGTCGCCCAGCTCCTCCTCGATGCGCAGCAGCTGGTTGTACTTCGCGACGCGCTCGCTGCGCGCCGGGGCGCCCGCCTTGATCTGGCCGGCGTTCGTCGCGACCACGAGGTCCGCGATCGTCGTGTCCTCGGTCTCACCCGAACGGTGCGAGAGCATGGCGGTGTAGCCCGAGCGCTGCGCGAGGCTCACCGCGTCGAACGTCTCGGTGAGCGTGCCGATCTGGTTGACCTTCACCAGGAGCGAGTTGGCGACGCCGCGCGTGATGCCGTCGGCCAGACGCTGCGGGTTCGTGACGAACAGGTCGTCGCCGACGAGCTGCACCTTCGAGCCCAGGGCGTCGGTGAGGTGCTTCCAGTTGTCCCAGTCGTCCTCCGCGAGGGCGTCCTCGATCGTGACGATCGGGAAGTCGTTGACGAGACCGACGTAGTACTCGGTGAGCGCCTCGGCGTCCCAGTCCTTGTTGTCGAGACGGTAGACGCCGTCGGTGAAGAACTCGGTGGCAGCGACGTCGAGGCCGAGCGCGATGTCGGTGCCGGGGGTGAAGCCCGCCTTCTCGATCGCCTTGACGAGGAAGTCGAGGCCCTCGCGGTTGCTGGGCAGGTCGGGGGCGAAGCCGCCCTCGTCGCCGAGACCGGTCGCGTAGCCCGCGGCCTTCAGCTCGGCACGCAGCACGTGGTAGGTCTCCACGCCCCAGCGCAGCGACTCGGAGTAGGTCTCCGCGCCGATGGGCGCGAGGAAGAACTCCTGCATGTCGATGCCGTTGTCGGCGTGCTCGCCGCCGTTGATGACGTTGAACAGCGGCACGGGCAGCACGTGCGCGTTGGGACCGCCGAGGTAGCGGAACAGCGGCAGGTCGGCGGAGTCGGCGGCCGCCTTGGCCACGGCGAGGCTCACGCCGAGGATGGCGTTGGCGCCGACGCGCTTCTTGTTGTCCGTGCCGTCGACCTCGATGAGGATCTCGTCGACGATGCGCTGCTCGCTCGCCTCCACGCCCTCGATGGCCGGGCCGAGCTCGTCGATGACGGCCTCGACGGCCTTGAGCACGCCCTTGCCCGAGTAGCGGCTCTTGTCGCCGTCGCGCAGCTCATATGCCTCGAAGGCGCCGGTCGAGGCGCCGGAGGGGACGGCCGCGCGCTGCACGATGCCGTCGTCGAGGAGCACCTCCACCTCGACGGTCGGGTTTCCGCGCGAGTCGAGAATCTCGCGTGCGCCTACAGCCTCGATCAGTGCCACTGATGTGCTCCTTGTTCAGGATGGAAGGGTGTGTGGAGCGTCGTCGATCCGCGCCCAGTCTATCCCCGGCATCGGACGGCTCCCGGAGATGAAGCGGGGCGATGCACCGGAGTCACACGACGAGGGCGAGCGCGATGCCGTCCCACCCCTTGATCCCGACCGTCTGCAGCGCCGTGGCGTCGAAGCGCGGGTCCTCCCCCAGCATCCGCAGGCCCGCGCGGGTGCCGTTGACCTTGGAGTCCATCGAGTCGTCGCGGACGATCTCGCCGTCGCGGCCGATGTTGTCGAGCACGACCACGGTGCCGGGGTGACCGAGCTTCGCGGCCCAGTCCAGGTAGACGGTGTTCGACTCCTTGTCGGCGTCGATGAAGACCAGGTCGAAGGCGCCGGTGAGGGTCGGGAGCACGTCGGCTCCGCGCCCGATCCGGATGTCGACCCGATCCCCCACCCCGGCGGCATCGATGCTCGCGCGGGCGACGGCGGCGTTGTCGGCCTCCGCCTCGATCGTCACCACTCGTCCGTCCGGTCCCACCGCTCGCGCCATCCAGATCGTCGAGTAGCCGCCGAGGGTGCCGATCTCCAGCACGCGGCGCGCACCGCTCATCCTCACGAGGAGGTTCAGCAGCTTCCCCGCGACCGGGGCGACCTCGATCTCGGGGAGCCCCGCGGCCCGCTGCGCCTCGAGCGTCGCCTCCAGGGCCGGGTCCGTGCCCACGAGCGTGTCGGCGAGGAAGGTGTCGGCGCGGGCCCAGGCGGCGGGAGTGGATTCCATGTGCTCAGCCAACCCCCGGCGCCGGTCGGCCGTCAAGCGTCGGCGGGGCCGGAGGGGTCCGCGGCGCGGCGAGCTCCGGCTGACGGCGGAACTGCCCGGTGAGCGCCAGGACGAGGGCCACGACGGCGGCGACGATCCAGCCCGCCACGCCGAGCGGCCCGGCCAGGGCGAGGTCGGGCTGCACGGCGGCGACGATCATGATCATGCCCGCGGCGGCGTTGAGGGATCCATGCGCCACGACCGCCGGCCACAGCGAGCCGGAGCGCAGCCGGAGCCAGCCGAACAGCACCCCCCACGCCACGCAGCCGCCGATCATGAACAGCACGCCGGTGACGTCCGTCCGGCCGAAGTTGTAGCCGAGCAGGATGACGGGGCTGTGCCACAGCCCCCAGATCGCTCCGGTGAGCAGGAGCGCCGGCCAGGTGCCGAGCGGACGAAGCGCCGGGAGCAGCCAGCCGCGCCACCCGAGCTCCTCCCCGAAGGCGAGCACGCTGTTCACGAGGGCGCCGACGGGGATCGCCGCGAGCTGCGCGAACACGACCACGCCGACCGGCGGCACCGGCGTCCCCGGGGGAAGAGCCTGGGCGAGCTGATCCGCGAAGGCCGAGAAGGTGAGGTCGAGCCGCACCCACCCGAGCACGGCCGCGAGGAGGATGCCGAGGGCGACGAGCACCGGCGGCACGAGCCAGGCCGCGACCAGCAGCCCGACGACGCGCTTCGCGGGCCGCAGGGGCCACATCCCGAGGAAGCGCGCGCGGACGCCCTTCTCCGGCACGCCCGTGGTGAGCATGACGACGAGCACCGCGGCCGCCGGGGTGAACATCATCACGGGAAGGATCGCCCCCGCGAAGGGCTCGGCGAGGCCGTCGCCGAGCCAGAGGGGCAGGCAGACGAGAGCGGCGAGCCCGCAGGCCGTGAGGGTGAAGATGAGGACGGCGCGCCACGGGACACGCGTCGGTGTCGTGGTGGTCATCGCTCCGTCCTCTCCGTCTCCCCGGAGACTGCAGGCCCCGCAGACCGGTCCACGTACGTCTGCAGGAGCGCTGCCGCCTCCTCCGCGCCGTCGATCGTGATGACGAAGGGACCGTGGTCGCGGCGATGCACCTCGATCGCCGGCCCCTGCCGCATCACGATCCCGCTGCGGCCGTCCGGGGCGAGACGCCAGCCCCAGCCGCCGAACTCCCCGAAGGGCGAGATGCGCACGGCCCGGACCGAGACGATCTCCGCCACCGGGATGGTCCTGCGAGGCCACCCGATCACGGCGCGGGCGTCGATGCCGTCCGGCGTGACACGCACCCGGAACGACGTGGTCGCCGCCAGCGCGAATCCGACGACGAGCGCCACCAGGGCCGAGACCCAGGCCATCGGGGTTCGGGTGACGACCATGATCACGGCGAGCGCCACGAGCCCGAGCAGCACGAGCAGCAGGAAGACGAGAGCACCGGTGGGCATGGTCGTCGTCCCCACCCACACGACGCGCTCCCCCTCGCCGACCCGCACGTCGTGTCGCGGCGTGAGGGCGGCGCCGGGGATCGCACGGACGCGCGGCTGCACGAACCACGCCATCGCGCCCACGCCGAGCAGGGCCGCGAAGGCCAGCCCCATCACCCCCGCGATGCCAGGGACGTCACCGGCGGGCGGCAGGTCGCGCTGGATCGCGAGGGAACCCAGGCAGATCACGGCCGCGAACGCCGACATGCCGGCTGCGGTCGCCCCGAGCAGCCGGGCGGTGGCGCCCCAGTGCGCCCCGACGGCGACGAGCGTCGTGATGGTCAGGAGCACCGGGATGCCGAGACCGACCCCGAGGAGCACCCAGAGGTAGATGGTTGCCGGGCCGAACCCGTCCGCCCCGTCGACGCCCCAGTGGATCGCGACGTCGGCGGGGAATGACGGCAGCCAGGTCATCAGCACGAGAGCGGAGATCGCGACGATGAGCACGGGGAGGACCGACGCCACGAGGACGAAGGCCCGTCGCGCGCGGCGCAGGGTGGCCGGAGGGGTGCGAGTGGGGTCAGGCGTCGTCATCGGGGGCCTCCTGGGGAGTCGCGGCGGGAGTGGGCGGTTCGGCTTCTGCGCGGTGCGTGCGGACGATTCCGGCGAGAGTGTCGGCGGAGACCCCCAGGGCGGCGGCCCGTCGGATCAGCCCGTCGATCTCGTGCGAGAGCTCCGCGAGGGGCGCGGCGGAGGCGGCGATCACGGCGCCCCTGCCCCGCCGGAGGTCGACCAGGCCCTCGTCGCGCAGGCGCTGGTAGGCGTGCAGGACGGTGTGCTGGTTGATGTCGAGCGCGGCCGCCACGTCGCGGGCGGCCGGCAGACGATCGCCGGGCGCGAGGGCGCCGGAGAGGATGTCCGCGCGCACCGAAGCGGCCACCTGGTCGTAGAGCGCGTGCGGACTGTCGACATCGACGCGGATGAGCATGGCGCCTCCCTTCTCTAGTTATTCTATGTGAACTAGAACAACTGTGCCAACCCTCCAGTCGTCTTCGTCGCAGCCGCGCGCATCCTCCACACTGACCTCATGCGCATCACGCCCCGCCGCCTCGCCCTCGGCATGAGCCTCTGGATCCCCAACCTGTGCAGCGGCATCCGTGTCCGCCGGTTCAGCGACGACTGGACGCGCGCGACCGTGGAGCTGCACGTGAACCTCCTCACCCGCAACTATGTGAAGACCGCGTTCGGCGGGTCGATGTCGGCGATGACCGACCCCTACTTCTTCATGCTCGTCATGCACCAGCTCGGGCGGGACTACGTCGTATGGGACACGCGCGGCGAGATCGAGTTCCTCAAGCCGGGGCGTGGGGTGCTGACCGCGGAGTTCGAGGTGACGCGGGAGAAGGCCGAGGAGTTGCGACAGCGCGCCCACGGCGGGGCCAAGGTGCTCGAGTGGTTCGAGACCGTCATCACCGATCGCCACGGGGACGTCGTGGCGAAGGTGCGCCGCGAGGTCTACATCCGCGAGAAGAAGCGCGTCACCGCCGCGCGGGGATGACCCGTCACCCGCCGTTCACCCCGGCGTGGGACGATGACCGGATGCCCCTCGCCCGCCGCCTGACGCTGCCGGACGCCGTAGCGATCGGCCTCGGATCGATGATCGGCGCCGGCGTGTTCGCGGTCTGGGGTCCGGCCGTCGACGTCGCCGGAAACGCGACGCTCGTCGCCCTCGCGATCGCCGCCGCGGTCGCCTACGCGAACGCCACCGCCTCCGCGCAGCTCGCCGCCGTGCACCCGGTCGCCGGCGGCACGTACGCCTATGCGCGGGCGGAGATCGGACCGTGGTGGGGCTTCGTCGCCGGATGGAGCTTCGTGATCGGCAAGATCGCGAGCTGCGCCGCCATGGCCATGACCTTCGCCGCCTACGCCGCGCCGGCGGGATGGCAGACCCCCGTCGCCGTGATCGCCGTCGCCGCCCTCGCGGTCGTGAACTGCCTGGGCGTGACCCGGACGGCGCTGGCGACCCGCATCCTCGTGGCGTGCTCCCTCCTCGGGCTCGCGGTCGTGGTGGCGGTCGGCTTCGGCGCCGCCCCGACCGCCTCGCCCGCACCGCTGCCTGACGCGACCGTCTACGGGGTGCTGCAGGGCGCCGGACTGCTCTTCTTCGCCTTCGCGGGCTACGCCCGGATCGCGACGATGGGTGAGGAGGTGGTGGACCCCGCGCGGACGATCCCGCGCGCGATCGTGCTCGCTCTCGGCGGTGCCGTCGTCGTCTACGCGCTCGTGGGCCTCGTGGTGCTCCTCGTCCTCGGCGGCGACGCGCGGGGAGCGGCCGCGCCCCTGGCCGACGTCCTGACCGCGGCCGGCTGGTCGGCGTTCGCCCCCGTGGTGCGGATCGCCGCGGCGGCCGCTTCCCTCGGCGCGCTGCTCGCCCTGCTCACCGGCATCGGCCGCACGACGCTCGCCATGGCGCGGGAAGGCGATCTCCCTCGGGTCCTCGCCCGTATCGACGACCGGCACCAGGTGCCGCGCCGTGCCGAGATCACCCTCGCCGTCATCGTGATCGGGCTGGTGCTCGTGGGAGACCTCCGGGAGGTGATCGGGTTCTCGTCCTTCGGCGTGCTGCTGTACTACCTCATCGCGAACGCCGCCGCGTTCCGCCAGCAGGGGGCCGCCCGACGCTACCCGCGGATGCTGCAGGTGGGAGGAGCGCTCGGCTGTCTCGTGCTGGTGAGCACGCTCCCCGTCCTCGCCTCGCTCCTCGGCACAGGCGTCGTGCTGCTCGGCATCGCCGGACGGGCCCTGCGGATGCGGTGGCCGCAGCGCGGGCGGCCCTGATCGGTCTCAGCCGGAGACACCCGCGCGATAGTCGCGGGGTGGCAGACCGAGGACGGCCGCGAAGTCGCGCGTGAGATGGGCGTGGTCGGCGTACCCCAGCGCGGCGGCGAGCGACGTGAGATCCGTCTCCGGCTCCTCGCGGAGACGCTGTGCCGCCTCCTGCAACCGGCGGCGGCGGATGATCGCGCCCGGCGAGAGCCCGACGGTGCGGTGCGTGAGCCGCTGCAGCGTGCGCACCGAGACCGCGAGTCGGGTCGCCGCCTCCTCCGGAGTCAGCGCCGCCCCCTCCCCCAGCAGCACGTCGAGCATCGCGTTGGCCTGCCGCCCCACCGCGCCGACCGGGCCGACGCGCTGAGACAGCCACGCGGAGAAGACCGCGACGGCGCGCTCCCGTCGCCCGGGCTGTGACCGCATCGCCGCCGTCACCCCCTCGTGCAGATCGGGGGCGTCGAAGGACCGCTCCGCGTCGATCAGACCCGGCGGGTCGTCGGTGAGGGCCACGACGGCCGCCGGGCGCAGGAGAGCGCCGACAGCCCACCCCGACCCCCGCAGCTCCCTGGTCGACGCCCGTGTCGTGGCGCCCGAGATCGACACGCCCTCGGGGGCGACGACGAGGTTGACGGCCGGATACGCGACGATCTCCTGCCGGGACACCTCGCCCTCCGGAAGGCTCCACTCCGGGATCCAGAACCAGGCGACGAGCGCGGCGGCGTCTTCGGGCGGGGGCAGCCGATGGAACGCGGGCAGCCGCGCGGGGTAGAGCACTCCGCGCGTCCGGTCCACCATGGCCCCCAGCGTAGAGCGCGCCACCGACGTGTCGTCGAGGACGTGTCGCGGATCTTCAAGCGGCTGTCGCCCTCCCCGTCCTACCGTGGCGACATGACGGATCAGACACCTCCGGCCGGCGTGACCGGCGCGCACACGACCGACGGCCGCCCCCACAGCGCGACCTCGCTGACCCCCTTCCTCGCGATCCCCGACGCCGCCCGCGCCGTCGAGTTCTACCGGGACGTCTTCGGCGCCCGCGTGGTCGACGTCACGGAGTTCGGCGGCACCGTCGCGCACGCCGACCTCGACTTCGGACTCGGCCGGCTGCAGCTCGGCGAACCCAGTCCCGAGTACCACCTCGTGCCCGCCCCCTCCGGCGACGACGACTGCTATTCGATGGGCCTCTACGTCCCGGATGTGGACGCCGTCGTCGCGCGCGCCGTCGCGGCGGGGGCGACCGTCCGCGAGGCGCCGTCCCTGTTCGTCTCCGGCGACCGCTACGCGAGCATCCGCGACCCGTTCGGCGTGCGGTGGTCGATCATGACGCGCGTGGAGGATCTGTCCGACGAGGAGAGCGCCCGACGGGTGGCCGCGTGGGCTGCCTCCTTCACTGCGGCACCGGAGGGCGCCGAGAGCTGAAAGCGGCCACGGCGGAGCGCTCGACCGCGGGCAGCAGCGCCTCCGCGGTGCGGCGGTAGCCGAGGGCGCTCGGATGGAAGCGGTCGAGGCTGAACATCTCCTCGGGCTCGTCGAAGAACATCGGCCCCACGGCGCGCCGCAGGTCGACCGTCTCCGCGCCCTCTCGGCCTGCCGCCTCCGCCTGCACCTCGGCCAGCCGCCGGGACAGACCGGAGGCGATGCGGCGCAGCGGCTGGGGCACGGCACGCAGGGCGCCGAGGTCGGGGCAGGTGCCGACGACGACGCGGGCGCCGAGCGCGTGCAGGCGGACGATGGCCTCGCGCAGATGCCGTGCCGACTCCGCGGGCGGGAGGCGGTGGGTGACGTCGTTTCCGCCGACCACGATCACGGCGACGTCGGGGCGATAGTCCGTGGGGAGCCGGGAGATCTGCCCGGCGAGATCCCGCGACTCCGCGCCCACGACCGCGGCGGTGCGCAGCCGCACCGGACGCCCGAGTCGGCGTGCCGTCGCCTTCGCGAGCCGCGCCCCGAGGGTCTCCTTCCGCCGTGCCGCTCCCAGCCCGGCGGCGAGGGAGTCGCCCAGCAGCAGGAGGTCGAGCGGCTCGCCCTCGAGCCCTGGGCGCCAGACCCGGTCGGCGTCGAGCGACTGCTCCCGCAGCGGCTTCCCGATGCGCCGGCGCGCGACGGCGGCCTGCCGGTCGAGGACCGCGCGGGCGCCCACGAGCAGGACCGCGGCGAGCGCGATGACGGTGAGGAGAGGCAGGCGGCGCACGGCCCGATTCGAGCCGACCGTCGTGAACGCCCGGTGAACGCGTCTTCCGACGGGGGCGACTCAGGCCAGCGTCTTGACCTCGAGCTCGTCGTCTCCCGGTCGCACGCTCGCGAAGTGCGTGTACCCGTCCGCCGCCGACCGTTCCAGCAGCGCCTTGAGGTTCTTCGTCCGCTGCTCGAGTCGCACCCGCGCGCCCTTGGCGACGAGAGCCGTCTTGTGCGCCACGAGCTCCGCCACGGGGACGGCGGCGTCGTGGACGAGCACGATGGCCTGCGCGGCGGTCGCCGGATCCGTCGAGACGAGGTCGACCAGGCGCTCGAAGCCGAGGGAGAAGCCCACCGCGGGGACCTCCTGCTGCAGGAACCGGCCGATCATGCCGTCGTACCGTCCACCGCCGCCGAGCGAGTACGTCACGGAGGGGTGCGCGAGCTCGAAGATGGTCCCCGTGTAATAGCCCATGCCCCGCACGAGGAAGGGGTCGAACACGAGAGGGATGTCGTCCTGCCCGCGCCCCGCCGCGACCGCCTCGCCGATGCCGACGAGGTGGGCGACGAGCTCGTCCGGCGCGCCGTCCGGGAGCGCCTTGCGGATCTGGCTGTCGCCGAACGGGTGGTACTCGAGCGTCTGCGGGCGACCGAGGAAGGCCTGGAACGCGTCGACCGCCGTGGCCGTCGCCCCCCGCTCGCGGAGCTCGGCGGCCACGCCCTCCGGTCCGATCTTGTCGAGCTTGTCGATCGTGATCAGCACCTGCGGGCGCTCGTCCTCGGTGAAGCCGAAGTGCTCGAGCATCCACTCCAGGACGCGGCGGTCGTTGATCCGCACGCTCGCGCCCTCCAGACCCAGCGCGTCGACGGCGTCGAGCGAGGCCGCCAGCAGCTCGGCCTCCGCGCGCGCCGACGCGTCGCCGATGATGTCGATGTCGCACTGGACGAACTGGCGGTAGCGCCCCTTCTGCGGGCGCTCGGCCCGCCACACGGGCCCGATCTGGATGGACCGGAAGACACCGGGGAGCTGCCCGCGGTTGCTCGCGTAGAAGCGGGCGAGCGGCACCGTCAGGTCGTAGCGCAGGCCGAGATCGGAGAGCTCGGCGGGGTCATCGGCAGCGGCGCGGATGGCCTCCGCATCCAGGCCGCGGCGCAGGATGTTGAACGACAGCTTCTCGTTGTCGCCGCCGATGCCGGCATGCAGCCGGTCGTACTCCTCGACCACGGGGGTCTCGATCTCATCGAATCCGTGCGCGCGATAGCGGTCGCGGATGACGGAGAGCACCCGCTCACGGCGGGCCTTGTCGGCGGGGAGGAAGTCGCGCATACCGCGCGGCGCGTTCACGGTAGCCACCCGTCCATCTTCCCAGGTCGGCGGCGGTGTCCGCGTCGCGTCAGCCGGCCTCGGCGGCGCGGACCTCGTCCTCCAGGCGCGTCAGCCGTTCCCGGAGCGCGCGCTCCGCGTCCCAGCCCTCGGCCCTGGCGGTGTCCACGAGTGCGAGCAGGGCATCGCCGAGTTCCTCCTCCGAAGACGGGCGCATGGCGGACGGATGCGTGGGCACCACGCCGGCACCGGCGGCACGGCCCGACATCTTCTGGGCGCGGGCGAGGGCCGGCATCGCGCGCGGGATCCCGTCGAGCACGCTGCGGCGGGTGCGCTTCTCCGCCGCTTTGGCGGCGTTCCAGTGCACGAGCACCTCCTCCGGCGTCTCCGCGACCTCGTCGCCGAACACGTGCGGGTGCCGCCGCACCATCTTCTCGGTGAGCGTGCGGGCCACATCGTCGATGTCGAAGGGGTCGTCCGGATCCTGCGCCGCGATGGCGGCGTGGAAGAGCACCTGCCACAGCAGATCGCCGAGTTCCTCGCGGAGGTCGGCGCGAGACCCGTCCTCGACCGCGTCGATCACCTCGTGGGACTCCTCGATGAGGTACGGCACGAGATCGCGATGCGTGATGCGCTGCGACCACACGCACCGCTCCCGCACCGTGCGCATGGTCTCCGCGGCCGCACGCAGGGGATCATCGATGCCCTCGGGTCCTCGCTGCTCGCTGGTCATGCTTCCTCCGGACTCCGGCTCACGCGGGGATGGGCGCAGCGCGACGGTACCACCGGGCGCGCAGGGTGACGACGATGCCGGACAGGATGAGCGCGAGCAGCGAGCCCACGAGGACGCCGAGGATCGCCTGGTCCCGGATGACCGCATCGCCCTCGAACGCGAGATTCGCGAGCAGGAGCGAGACGGTGAATCCGATACCGCCCAGGGCGCCAGCGGCGACGATGTCCGCGAAGGGCAGCGCCGGGTCGGCGCCCTTCGGCCGGATGCGCATGGCGAGCCAGCCGAACAGGGAGATGCCGATGATCTTCCCGACCGGCAGCGCTACGACGATCGCCCAGAACGCCGGGGACAGAGCCGTCGGCGAGACCGCCGGGATCACGACGAACGCCGCCACGAACGCGAACAGCGGCAGGATCGCCCCGTTCACGGTCGGCTCCAGCGCATGCCGGGTGCGTCCGGCGGGTACCGGCGCCATGACGAGGCCGAGCATCACGCCGGCGATGGTCGCGTGGATGCCGGACGAGGCGACGAGGCCCCACGTGACGACGCCGACGACGGCCATCGCGACCGCGACGAGTGTGTGGCCGGTGGCATGCAGCAGGCGGCTCAGCAACCAGAACACGGCCACCCCGACGATCGCGAGACCGAAGAGGAGCCACTGCACGTCGTGCGCGAAGAGCACCGCGATGAAGATGATGCCGATGATGTCGTCGAGGATCGCAAGGGCCAGCAGGAACACCCGCACCCGGGAGGGCAGTCCGCGACCGAACATCGCCAGCACGCCGAGTGCGAAGGCGATGTCGGTGGCGGTCGGGATCGGCCAGCCCGACGCCGTCTCCGGCCCGCCCGCGATCAGCAGGTACACGAGGATCGGCACGAGCACGCCGCCGGTCGCCGCGATGGCCGGCTGCACAGCCTTCCGCGGGGAGTCGAGCTCGCCGTGGGTGAGCTCGTGCCGCAGCTCGATCGCCACGACGAGGAAGAAGATCGCGAGCAGGCCGTCCGACACCCAGTGCGCGATCGAGAGGTCCAGCGCCGTCCCCGGGACCGCGAGATGCGTCTCCAGCAGTCCGGCGATCGCGTCGTGCGTGGGCAGGTTCGCGAAGAGGAGGCCGAGGCCGGCGGCCACGAGCAGGAGGACGGCGGGGAACTGCTGCCCGCGGAGGGGGTTCGCTGTGATGCGCATCCCGTCCATCGTAGGCCGGGATGTCACACGGTCGTCATGCGTGCGGGACACCCCGATCCACCCGGCTACTCTCGGAGGGTGACCCCCGATTCCCCCGCTTTCTCCGAGCCGACGCCCACCGAGGCCATCCGCGTGATCGGTCGTTTCGAAGCCGGTCGCGGCATCCCCGATGCCATGCGCTCCGACGTGCGGATGCTGGGCCAGCTCCTCGGCCAGGTGCTCCGCGAAGCCGGCGGCGACGACCTCTTCGAGGACGTCGAGCGCCTGCGCCTCGCGACGATCCAGGCCTACGAGGACCACAGCTCCGACGCGTTCGACCGCGCCGCGGCGATCGCCGACTCCTTCACGATCGCCCGCGCCGACGAGGTCGCCAGGGCGTTCACCTGCTACTTCCACCTCGTGAACCTCGCCGAGGAGCACCAGCGCGTGCGCGTGCTCCGGGAGCGGGCGGGACAGCCGAGCCCTTCGACAGGCTCGGGCCCTTCGACAGGCTCAGGGACCCAGGCGACGGACACGGTCGCGGGGGCGTACGCGCGGTTGCGCGAGGAGGTCGGCGACGACGAGGCCCGCCGGCGTCTGGACGGCCTGCGCTTCCACCCGGTCTTCACGGCGCACCCGACCGAGGCCCGTCGACGCGCCGTATCGTCGAGCATCCGCCGCCTCTCCGAGCTGCTCACCCAGCACGACGCGGCGAGCGTCGGCGGCTCCGAGGAGCACCGGGCCCGCCGCCGGATGCTCGAGGAGATCGACACCCTCTGGCGGACGGCGCCGCTGCGGGCACAGAAGCCCTCCCCGACCGACGAGGTGCGCACCGTCATGGGCGTCTTCGACGAGACGCTGTTCACCACGGTCCCGCATGTCTACCGCCGCATCGACGACGCCCTCCGCGGTGAGGAGTCCGGCGCCAGCGCTCCGGTCGTCCCCGCGTTCGTGCGTATCGGCTCCTGGGTCGGCGGCGACCGCGACGGCAACCCGTTCGTCACGGCCGCCGTGACCCGTGAGGCGTCGCAGATCGCCTCCGACCACGTGCTCCGTGGGCTCGAGCGGGCACTCGACCGGATCGGCCGCACCCTCACGCTCGCCGCCGACGACACCCCGCCCAGCACCGACGTCATCGCGCTCTGGGAGCGTTTCGCGGCCGCAGAGCCGGCGGTCGCCGACGAACTCGCAGCCCGCTCGCCCGACGAGCCGCACCGCCGCGTCGTCCTCGTCATGGCCCGCCGCGTGGCGGCCACCCGCCGCGGAGACGACGAGGGCTACACCGGTCCGGAAGAGCTGCTCGCGGAGCTGAGCGCCGTGCAGTCCTCCCTCGTCGCCGCCGGAGCCCGCCGCCACGCCTTCGGGGGCGTGCAGCACCTGATCTGGCAGGTCGAGACCTACGGCTTCCACCTCACGGAGCTCGAGGTGCGCCAGCACTCCCAGGTGCACGCGAAGGCTCTGGCCGAGTTGGAGGCCGGCGGGGCGATCAGCACGCAGACGGAGGAGGTGCTGGAGGTGTTCCGCGCGATCGCGGACATCCAGCGCGACCGGGGGCTTCGCGCCGCGGGCCGCTACGTCGTCTCCTTCACACAGGCGGCCTCCGACCTCGCGAACGTGCACCGCCTCGCCCGCCACGCGCTCGGCGACGACGCCCCGGTGCTCGACGTCGTGCCCCTGTTCGAGACCTTCGCCGACCTCCAGGCCGCCCCGGAGATCCTCGCCGAGGCCGTCACCTTCCCCGAGTTCCGCGAGCGGATGGCCGCAACAGGGAACCGGCTGGAGGTCATGCTCGGCTACTCCGACTCCTCCAAGGACGTCGGGCCCGTCGCCGCGAACCTGGCGCTGTACACGGCGCAGGAGAAGATCGCCCGCTGGGCGCAGGAGTCCGGCATCGAACTGACCCTCTTCCACGGCCGCGGCGGTGCGCTCGGCCGCGGCGGCGGTCCCGCGAACTCGGCGATCCTCGCGCAGCCCCCGCACTCGGTCGACGGCCGGTTCAAGCTCACCGAGCAGGGCGAGGTCATCTTCGCCCGCTACGGCGAGCCCGCGATCGCGATGCGGCACATCGACCAGGTCGCCGCGGCGACGCTGCTCGCCTCGTCCCCCACGGTCGAGGAACGCACCAGCAGCGCAGCAGCCCGCTACGCCGATGTCGCCGCGACCATGGACGCCGCCTCGCGCGAGCGGTTCTTCGCGCTCGTCAAGGCCGAGGGCTTCGCCCCGTGGTTCGCCACCGTGACCCCGATGGAGGAGATCGGCCTGCTCGCGCTCGGCTCGCGACCCGCCCGCCGCGGCCTCTCGGTCGAGTCGCTGGAGGACCTCCGGGCCATCCCCTGGGTGTTCGCGTGGACGCAGGCCCGCATCAACCTCGCGGGCTGGTTCGGGCTCGGCACCGCGCTCGAGGCCGTCGGCGACGAGGAGCTGCTGGCGGAGGCCTACCGCGAGTGGCCGCTGCTGCGCACGATGGTCGACAACGTCGCGATGAGCCTCGCCAAGACCGACGAGCGCATCGCCCGGCAGTACCTCGCCCTCGGCGACCGCGACGACCTCGCCGCCCTGGTGCTCGACGAGCTCGCGCTCACCCGCCGCTGGGTCATCCGCCTCACCGGTGGCGAGGGCCTGCTGGAGAACAAGCCCGTGCTGCAGCGGGCCGTGCAGCTGCGCAGCCCGTACGTCGACGCCCTCTCGCTCCTGCAGCTGCGGGCGCTCCGCGCTCTCCGGTCGGCGCCGGAGCAGCCGGAGGGATCGGGGGCCGACGCCGAACAGCAGCGCCTGCTCCTCCTGTCCGTCAGCGGGGTCGCCGCCGGCCTGCAGAACACCGGGTGACCCGAGCCCTCCCGCCGCGTGCGCGGAGGCCCTCGTCGCCGACGCTAGAGTGAAACCTCCGCCTCACCCGGCTCTGCTTTCGCGCGCGACACGATCGCCCGCACCCCATCCCCCATCAGAAAGCCCTCCCGCGTGACCGTCACCACCCCCACCGACTTCCACCCGCTCGCCGACTCCGTGCAGCCCGTCTTCGACACGGTGCTGGCACGCAGCCCGCACGAGCCGGAGTTCCACCAGGCCGTCCACGAGGTGCTGCACTCCATCGCCCCGGTGCTGGAGCGCCACCCGGAATACGTGGACGGCGGGATCCTGGAGCGCCTGGTCGAGCCGGAGCGGCAGATCATGTTCCGCGTGCCGTGGGTCGACGATGCCGGAAAGCTGCAGGTCAACCGCGGGTACCGCATCCAGTTCTCCTCCGTGCTCGGCCCGTACAAGGGCGGCCTGCGGTTCCACCCGTCGGTCAACCTCTCGATCATCAAGTTCCTCGGCTTCGAGCAGATCTTCAAGAACGCGCTCACCGGTCAGGGCATCGGCGGCGGCAAGGGCGGCTCCGACTTCGACCCGCACGGGAAGTCCGACGCCGAGGTCATGCGGTTCTGCCAGTCCTTCATGAACGAGCTCTACCGGCACCTCGGCGAGCACACCGACGTCCCCGCGGGTGACATCGGCGTCGGCGGCCGCGAGATCGGCTACCTCTTCGGCCAGTACCGCAAGGTCACCAACCGCCACGAGTCCGGCATGTTCACGGGCAAGGGCACCGGCTGGGGCGGCGCCGAGGTGCGGACGGAGGCCACGGGCTACGGCGCGGTGTTCTTCGCGCAGGAGATGCTCGGCGTGCACGGCGACTCCCTCGACGGCAAGCGGGTCGGCATCTCTGGCTCCGGCAACGTGGCGATCTACGCGATCCAGAAGGCCGCCCAGCTCGGCGCGACCGCGGTCACGGCGTCCGACTCCTCCGGCTACGTCGTCGACGACGCGGGCATCGATCTCGACCTGCTGCGTCAGCTCAAGGAGGTCGAGCGCGCCCGCATCGTCGAGTACGCCAACCGCCGCCCCAGCGCCCGCTTCGTGGAGAGCGGCAGCGTGTGGGAGGTGCCCGTGGACATCGCGGTGCCCTCCGCCACGCAGAACGAGGTCAGCCTCGCCGACGCGGAGGCCCTCATCGCGAACGGCGTGCGTGCCGTGTCCGAGGGCGCCAACATGCCGTGCGTCCCCGAGGCCGTCGAGGCCTTCCAGAAGGCGGGCGTGCTGTTCGCCCCGGGCAAGGCAGCGAACGCGGGCGGTGTCGCGACCTCCGCGCTGGAGATGAGCCAGAACGCCTCGCGGCAGCGCTGGAGCTTCGGCGACAGTGAGAACAAGCTCCGCGAGATCATGGGCGACATCCACCGTGCCGCCTTCGAGGCCGCCGAGCGTCACGGAGTCCCCGGCGACTACGTGGCCGGCGCCAACATCGCCGGCTTCGAGCGCGTCGCTGCGGCGATGCTCGCCCAGGGCGTCATCTGACCCGGTTCGAATCGCCTGATTGGTCGTGAATCCGGCCGGAATGCGACCAATCGGACGATTCGAAGGGTGTGCGGTCAGACCTGGCGGTCGTCGGCGTGCCGCGCGAGGGAGCTGCCGTAGCGCTCCGTGAGCTGGACCATGAGGTCGGGAGTGTCCCGGTCGACGCCGAAGACGTGTCCGGGGAAGTCGAGCTCGGGCTGGGCCGCCGCGATCTCCGCGTCCCTGTCGGGTGAGAGCAGCTGCACCGGATCGCCGACCGCGACCCACCCGATCGGCACCACCGTCCCCGACGGCAGCACGGCACGGCGATGCACGATGGCGTTGACCCGCACCTCGCAGCGGTCCCCGACGAGGGCCCCGTTGAAGACCCGGGCCCCGGACGCGAAGAACACCTCCTCGCCCACGGTGGCCCCCGCGATGCTCGCCAGCGTGCCGACGAGGGTGTGCGCACCGATGTGCACGGCGTTGGCCGCGGTCGCCCTGATCAGCGCGTTCTCCATGACGATGACGTGCGCCCCGAGGGTGATGGGGCCGCCCTCCGCAGTGATGACGGCGCCGTGCAGCACCTGGCAGCCGGGTCCGAGCTCCACGTCGCCGGAGATGACGGCGGTGGGAGCGACGACGGCGGTGTCGTGGATGCGGGGGCGAGCCCCGAGGTGCTCGTACAACATGCGGCCAGACTAGCCCCGGGCGTCTGCGGCGTGCACGACTTCGGAGATCATCACCGACACGCCGGACCCGAGCCGCCGGCGACGGCGTGTCGTCCGCGGGCTCCGCAGTCGTGCACGGCGGAGGCGGCCGCGACCGCCGGCCGGGTCACTCGGGCTTGGCGGGCTCGGGGAAGATGGCGGTGAACAGCTGGTCGACCCAGGCGAGCAGCTCCGCGTCGGGCAGCGGCTCCACGCCCACGCCGACCGCGGCGGGCACCGTGGGCATCGGCACGACGAGAGCCTCCCCGCCGGAGACGAGCTTCGCCTTCGGATAGAGCCGCTGCAGCCGGACCTTGATCGAGTCCTCGAGGCGGGCGGGCGCGAGGCGCAGGTTCGAGCCCATGGCCACGACATCGGTGAGCCCGGCCCTGGCCGCCCGGCGCCGCAGTCGCGCGATCGACACGAGTCCGGTGACCTCGTCCGGCGGCGTGCCGTACCGGTCGACGAGCTCCTCCACCACGAGGTCGATCGCGTCGTCCTTCGCGGTCGCGGCTGAGGCGGCGGAGAGCTTCTGGTACGCCTCGAGCCGGAGGCGTTCGCTGTCGATGTAGTCCTCCGGGATGCGGGCGTCGAGCGGCAGCTCGAGTCGGAGCTCCTGCCCGGTCTCGACCTCCTCGCCCCGGAAGGTCGCGACGGCCTCGCCGATCATGCGCAGGTAGAGGTCGAAGCCGACCCCCGCGATGTGTCCGGCCTGCTCGGCGCCGAGGAGGTTGCCCGCACCGCGCAGCTCGAGGTCCTTGAGGGCGACCTGCATACCGGAGCCGAGGTCGTTGTTGACCGCGATGGTCTGCAGCCGGTCGGCCGCGGTCTCGCTCAGCGGCTTCATGTCGTCGTAGAGGAAGTACGCGTAGGCGCGCTCCCGTCCGCGACCCACGCGTCCGCGGAGCTGGTGGAGCTGGCTCAGACCGTACTTGTCGGCGCGGTCGATGATGATCGTGTTCGCGTTGGAGATGTCGAGGCCGGTCTCGATGATCGTGGTCGACACCAGGACGTCGAACTTGCGCTCCCAGAAGTCGTCGACGACCTGCTCCAGCGCGTGCTCGCCCATCTGGCCGTGCGCGACGGCGATCCGTGCCTCGGGGACCAGCTCGGCGAGCTCCGCCGCGACGCGCTGGATCGACTGCACGCGGTTGTGCACGAAGAAGACCTGGCCCTCGCGAAGGATCTCGCGGCGGATGGCGGCGGCGATCTGCTTGTCGCTGCGGGGGCCGACGAACGAGAGGATCGGGTGCCGATCCTCCGGCGGCGTGGCGAGGGTCGACATCTCGCGGATGCCGGTGACCGCCATCTCCAGGGTGCGCGGGATCGGGGTGGCGCTCATGGCGAGGATGTCGACGTTGGTCTTCATCTTCTTCAGCGCGTCCTTGTGCTCGACGCCGAACCGCTGCTCCTCGTCGATGATCATGAGGCCGAGGTCCTTGAACAGCACCTGGTCCGTGAGGATGCGGTGCGTGCCGATCACCATGTCCACGGAGCCGTCGAGCAGGCCCTGCAGGGTGAGCCGCGCCTCCTTGTCGGTCTGGAACCGCGACAGCGGCCGCACCTTGACCGGGAACCCGGCGAAGCGCTCCGTGAACGTCTCGAGGTGCTGCTTCACGAGCAGGGTCGTCGGGACGAGCATGGCCACCTGCTTGCCGTCCTGGATGGCCTTGAACGCCGCCCGGACCGCGACCTCGGTCTTGCCGAAGCCGACGTCGCCCGAGAGCAGCCGGTCCATCGGGATCGGCCGCTCCATGTCGGCCTTGATCTCGTCGATGGTCTGCAGCTGGTCGTGGGTCTCCGCGAACGGGAACGCCTCCTCCAGCTCGCGCTGCCAGGGGGTGTCAGGGCCGAAGGCGTACCCCTTGGCGCTCATCCGGGCGGAGTAGAGCTTGACGAGCTCGACGGCGATGTCGCGGACCGCCTTGCGCGCCTTGCCCTTGGCCTGCGCCCAGTCGCTGCCGCCCATCTTCGACAGCGTCGGGGCCTCGCCGCCGACGTACTTCGACAGGAGGTCGAGCTGGTCGGTGGGCACGTACAGCTTGTCGCCGGGGTAGCCGCGCTTGGACGGCGCGTACTCCAGCACGAGGTAATCGCGGATCGACTTCGCGGCGTTGCGGCCGCCGGTGGAGACCTCGCGCTGGGTCATCTCGACGAACCGGCCGATGCCGTGTGTGGCGTGCACCACGAAGTCGCCCTGCTTGAGCTGCAGCGGGTCGACGACGTTCTTCCGACGGGACGCGAGCTTCTTGACGACGCGCTGGTCGCCGCCGATCGTGCGGCCGTAGAACTCGTTGTCGGTGAGGACGGCGAGCTTCGCCTCGGGCACCTGGAAGCCGGCCTCGACCCCGCCCACCGTGAGGGTCGCGACCCCCGGGTCCGGTGCGTCCGCGATCGACTCCACCACCCGGGCCGCGATGCCGCGGTCGGAGAGCACGTCGCGGGCGCGGTCGACGAGGCCGTGACCGGTCGCGAGGACGACCACCCGCCAGCCGTCGGCGACCTTCGCCTCCACGAAGGCGATCGCGCCGTCGACGTTGCCGTGGAAGGAGGGGATGACGGTGGCCGCCTCGACGCTCTCCGCGGTCGCGTCGCCGATCCCGAAGGGGCTCAGGCGCCACCACACGCCGCCGCGGTCGCGGACGACCTCGCGCAGATCGGCGATGGTGAGGAAGTCGCCGGCGCCGAGGTCGATGGGGGCCGAGGCTCCCGAGGTCGCCGCGCTCCAGGCGGCGTCGAGGAACTCGCGGTTCGTCTCGCCGAGGGTGAGGGCGCGGGCGGTCGAGCGCTCCGGGTCGATGACGGCGGTCGCCGTGCCCTCGGGCAGGTACTCGACGAGCGACTTGAGGGGACCGGCGACCGCGGGCAGCAGCGACTCCATGCCCTCGACCGGGATGCCCTCGGCCATCTTCTCGAGCATGCCGCTGATGGCGGGGAAGCCCCCGATGAGCGCCCTGGCCCGCTCCCGCACCTCGGCGGTGAGCAGGAGCTCGCGGCTGGGCGGGAGGTCGACGCCTGGCACGTCGCCGGGCAGCGAGCGCTGGTCCGCCACCGAGAACGCGCGGATCTGATCGATCTCGTCGCCGAAGAACTCCACGCGGTACGGGTGTTCGGACGTGGGAGGGAAGACGTCGAGGATGCCGCCACGGACGGCGAACTCGCCCCGTCGCGACACCATGTCGACGCGGGAGTAGGCCCGTTCCACGAGCTGCTCGGCGACGTGGTCGAGCTCGTTGCCGCGGCTGCCCACCGTCAGCTCCAGCGGCACGATGTCGCCGAGGTTCCCGGCGATGGGCTGGAGCGCGGCGCGCACGGAGGCGACGACCACGAGAGGGCGCTCGCCTCTCCATTCGGCGACGCGGCGCAGGGTCTGCAGTCGCAGGCCGACCGTGTCCGGGCTGGGGCTGAGGCGCTCGTGCGGCAGCGTCTCCCAGGCCGGGAAGGTGAGCACCTCGGCATCCGAGACGTAGGTCTCCAGGGCCTGCGCCACCGATTCCGCGCGACGCCCCGTGGGCACCACGGCGAGCAGCGCCGCCGGGTGGCCGGCCGCCGCACGCTTGGCGAGCAGACCGGCGAGAACGGGCGCGTCGAGCCCGTCGACCAGGCCGAGGTCGGCGTCGGTGTGCGCCCAGGCGAGAGCGTCACGATACAGAGACGCCTCTTCCAAGGCGCGCAGAATCCCCGGAACAGTCACCGGACAAGCCTAATCGCGCCCACGGACACTGCGGTCGACTCTCCCTGTCCCGCCCCTTTCCGTGCCTCCCACCCCGTTACGGACGCGCGGAAGGGGCCGGGGCGGACCGAAGGGGCCGGGTCGGGCGTCTTAGGCTGGAGGGATGCCTCCGGTCACCCTCACCACCGCACGACTCGTCCTCCACGCTCCGACGGAGGCCGACGTCGACGCGATCACCGAGGCCTGCCAGGACCCCGAGATCGGGCGGTGGACGACGGTGCCCTCCCCCTACTTCCGCCAGGACGCGGAGGACTTCGTCGCCCTCGTGGAGCAGTGGTGGGAGGACGGCTCGCAGACCGTCTGGGGTGTCTACGCCGACGACGTCCTCGTGGGCATGGTCGGCCTCCACCACATCGGGGAGCATCCGGCCGGCGGTCATGCCGAGCTCGGCTACTGGGTCGTCGCCGACGCACGCGGCCGCGGCTACCTCGTCGAGGCCGCGCGCGCGGTGCTCGACTGGGGTTTCGCGGAGCTCGGCCTCGCCCGAATCCGCTGGCAGGCCGTCGTGGGCAACGTCCCCTCCGCCCGCGCCGCCCGCGCCCTCGGCTTCCGCTTCGAGGGCACCATGCGTCAGGGCCTCACCAGCCAGCGCGGTCGGGACGACGGCTGGCTCGCGGGGCTGCTGCGCGACGACGACCGGACGCCGGTGGAGTGGCCGGTGCTCTGAGCGCACGCCACGCGTGACAGCGTCGGACCCCGGTGACAGGATGGCTGCATGCCTGAGATGCCGGAGGTCGAAGGACTCGTCGCGTTCCTCGGCGAGCGCACCACCGGACGCACCATCACCCGTGCCTCCGTGGCCGCGATCGCCGCGCTGAAGACCTACGACCCGCCGATCTCGGCGCTGGAAGGCGCGTCGATCACCGGGGCGGAGCGCCGCGGCAAGTTCGTCGTGCTGTCCTGCGGGCCCGAGCTGCACCTCGTCTTCCACCTGGCGAAGGCGGGATGGCTGCGCTGGTACGACACCCTGCCCACCACGCTCCTCAAGCCGGGCAAGTCGCCCATCGCGCTGCGGATCGCCCTCGACGACGGCAGTGGCTTCGACCTGACCGAGGCCGGGACGAAGAAGTCGCTCGCCGTGTACGTCGTCCGCGACCCCGCCGAGGTGCCGGGTATCGCCCGCCTCGGCCCCGATCCGCTCGACCCGTCCTTCACCCGCGACGCCTTCGCCGCGCTGCTCGACGACCGCCGGATGCAGATCAAGGGGCTGCTCCGCGACCAGGGCGTCATCGCGGGTATCGGCAACGCCTACTCCGACGAGATCCTGCATGCAGCCCGCATGTCGCCGTATGCCATCGCCGGCACGCTGGACGACGCCGAGATCGACCGGCTGTTCGCGGCGATGCAGGAGACCCTCGCCGAGGCCGTCGCTGCTGCCGCGGGCAAACCTCCGGCCGACCTCAAGGACGCCAAGCGCCGCGGCATGCGGGTGCACGCCCGCCGGGGCGAGGCGTGTCCGGTCTGCGGCGACGAGGTGCGCAGCGTCTTCTTCGCCGACCGCTCGCTGGAGTACTGCCCCACCTGTCAGACCGGCGGCAAGGTCCTCGCCGACCGGCGGCTGTCCCGCCTGCTCAAGTGAGGGCCGGGCACGGCCCCTGCCACGGAATGAAACGGGCGCAGACGCGTTGAGTACACTCAGAGCAGCAACGTGCTCCGGGGTCGGTGGGAATCCGAACCGGCGGTGACAGTCCGCGAGCGTTCCGAGTGATCGGGATGCCGATCCGGTGGAATTCCGGAACCGACGGTGATGCGAGGGACACCTCGCTAGTCCGGAAGGGAGGCAGCACGAGGCGCACGCGCGTGCGTCCGTTCCGCCAGCCTGCAGCGACCCCGAGCCGCAGAGAGGACGACGACGGATGGCAGTGACCGCGACAGAGCGCCGTGCGATGGATCGTGCGCTCGCCCTCGCGACCCGCGGCCCGCGCGGGGTCAACCCGCAGGTGGGCGCCGTGATCCTCTCCCCCGACGGCGAGGTGCTGGCCGAAGGCTGGCATCGGGGCTCCGGCACCCCGCACGCCGAGGTCGACGCCCTCTCGAAGCTCGCGCCGGGCGCTGCACGGGGCGCGACGGCGATCGTGACGCTGGAACCCTGCAACCACACCGGTCGCACCGGCCCCTGCGCGCTCGCGCTCATCGAGGCCGGCGTGACGCGGGTCGTCTACGCGCTCGACGACCCCGGCGAGGTCTCCGGCGGCGGCGCGGAGCGGCTGCGCGCCGCGGGCGTGAGCGTGGAGTCCGGCGAGCGAGCCACCGAGGCCCGCGCCGTGATCGGCGACTGGCTCACCGCGTCGCGCCTCGGCCGTCCGCACGTGACCGTCAAGTGGGCGCAGAGCCTCGACGGCAGGGCTGCGGCGGACGACGGTTCCAGTCAGTGGATCACCGGCCCGGAGGCCCGCGCCGACGTGCACCGGCGACGCGCCCAGGCCGACGCGATCGCGGTGGGTACCGGCACCGTGCTCGCCGACGACCCCGCGCTCACCGCCCGCGCCGGCGACGAGCTCCTGACGCACCAGCCCGTCCCGGTCGTGATCGGCACCAGGGCCACCCCTGCGGATGCGGCGGTGCATCGTCATCCGCACACGCCGCTGTTCTTCGACACGCACGACCTGTCGGCGGTCCTCGCCGAGCTGCATGCGCGCGGCATCCAGACGCTGTTCGTGGAGGGCGGCCCGACGCTCGCCAGCGCGTTCCTCTCCGCCGGGCTCGCGGACCGCGTGCTCGCGTACGTCGCCCCCGTCCTGCTCGGCGGGAGCCGCCTGGCCGTGACCGACGTCGGTGTCCGCTCGATCGATCAGGCACGTCGCCTCGTCGTGGACGAGTGGCTGCCGTTGGGTGCAGACCTGCTCGCGATCGCGCATCCTGCGGACGCGGACGACCCGGACCGCACCGGCCCGGAGAAGGAGGGAACCCTCTGATGTTCACCGGAATCATCGAGGAGATCGGCGAGATCACCGCCATCGCGGAGTCGGGCGACGGCTGGCGCCTCACGGTGCGCGCCCCGAAGGCCGCTGCCGACGCCGTGCACGGCGAGTCGATCGCGGTCTCCGGCGTCTGCCTGACCGTCGTCGGCTCCACCGCCGAGACCTTCGACGCCGACGTCATGAAGCAGACGCTCGACGTCGCGGCCCTCGGCGCGGCGACCGTCGGCACCAGGGTCAACATCGAGAAGGCGATGCCCGTGGGGGCGCGGCTCGGCGGGCACATCGTGCAGGGCCACGTCGACGGCACCGGCACCGTGCTCGAGGTGCGCCCCGGCGCGCAGTGGAGCGTCCTGCGCATCAGCCTTCCCGACGACCTCGCGCCGCTCGTCGTCGATAAGGGCTCCATCTCCGTCGACGGCACGTCGCTGACGGTGAGCGCAGTGAGCCCTTCGACCCCTTCGACAGGCTCAGGGACCCAGGAGGGCTCAGGAACCCGGGAGGGCTCAGGGACCCAGGAGGGCTCGGGCACCGGGGGCGGGCACTGGTTCGAGGTGTCGCTCATCCCGGAGACCCTGGCGGCGACCACCCTCGGCACCCGCGCGGTCGGCGACCGCGTGAACCTCGAGACCGACATCCTCGCGCGGCACGTCGAGCGGCTGCTCGCATTCCGCGCCGCACCGGAAGGGGGCTCGCGATGAGCCTGGCAACCATCCCCGAAGCCCTGGAGGCGCTGCGCGCAGGACGCCCCGTGCTCGTGGCCGACGACGAGAATCGGGAGAACGAGGGCGACGTCGTCCTCTCCGCCGAACTCGCCACACCCGAGTGGGTCGCCTGGACCGTGCGCTGGTCCTCCGGGTTCATCTGCGCGCCGATGCCCACCGACCTCGCGGACAGCCTCAACCTCCCGCCGATGGTCGCGGCCAGCGAAGACGCGCGCTCCACCGCGTACACCGTCAGCGTCGACGCCGCGGAAGGGGTGACGACCGGGATCAGCGCCAGCGACCGCGCCCGCACCCTCAACGTGCTGGCGAACCCCGACTCGACGGCGACGAGCATCATCCGCCCCGGCCATGTGCTCCCGCTCCGGGCCGTGGACGGCGGCGTGCGCGAGCGCAGCGGTCACACCGAGGCCGCGGTCGAGCTCATGAAGCTCGCCGGCCTCCGGCCCGTCGGCGCGATCGCGGAGGTCGTCGCCGAGGACGGCAGCATGATGCGGCTTCCCGGGCTCCTCGAACTCGGCGCCCGCGACGGCGTGCCGGTCATCACGATCGAGCAGCTCATCGCACACCTCAACGAGATCGACCCGGAGGGGGCGACCCCGGCCGCCCAGCGCGGTCGCCGGGTGAGCCTCCGTGCCGACGCCACCGTGCCCACCGACCACGGCACGTTCCGCTTCCTGGCCTACAAGGACCGCGTCACCGGCACCGACCACATCGCGGTCGTATCGGGCGAGCCGACCGAGACTGCCCTCGTGCGCGTGCACTCGGAGTGCCTGACCGGCGAGGCGTTCGGATCCCAGAAGTGCGAGTGCGGCCCGCAGCTGGATGCCGCGCTGGACGCCATCGACCGCGAGGGCGGCATCGTCATCTACATGCGGGGACACGAGGGCCGGGGCATCGGTCTCATCAACAAGCTGCGCGCCTACAGCCTGCAGGAGGACGGCCTGGACACCGTCGATGCGAACCTGGCACTGGGCCTCCCGGCGGACGCCCGCGACTACGCGGCGGCGGCCGGGATCCTCACCGATCTGGGGGTCTCGAAGGTCCGGTTGCTCACCAACAACACCGACAAGGTGAACAAGCTGCGTGAGCTCGGCCTCGACGTCGTCGAGCAGGTGCCGCTGATCGTGGGCGTGGGTCCGAACAACCACCAGTACCTGGAGACCAAGCGCGACCGCATGGGCCACATCATCGGCGAAGCAGAGCTCGCCGAGGCCCTCGCGGCAGGAAAGGACGAGGAATGAGCGGCGCCGGAGCACCCAAGACGGGGACCATCGACGGGCGGGGGCTGGAGGTCGTCGTGATCGCCGGCACCTGGCACGAGGTGATCTCGAACGGCCTGATCGCCGGCGCCCAGCGGGTGCTCGACGAGGCCGGAGCGACGCATCGCCTGGTGCGGGTGCCCGGTTCGTTCGAGCTCGCCGTGGCCGCGCAGGCCGCCTTCGCGGGCGGTGCGGATGCGGTGGTCGCCCTCGGGGTCATCATCCGCGGCGGCACGCCGCACTTCGAGTACGTCTCGGCCGCGGCGACCGACGGCCTCACCCGTGTCTCCCTCGATGCCGGCAAGCCGGTCGGGTTCGGGCTGCTCACGCTCGACGACGAGAAGCAGGGACTGGACCGCGCGGGCCTGGAGGGCTCGAAGGAGGACAAGGGCGCGGAGGCCGCGGACGCGGCGCTGCGCACCGCCCTCGTGATCCGCGAGCTGCGCGGCTGAGCACGCTCACGCTCTGCGCCCGATCGCGGGCGCGAGGTCAGGCGTGCCTTGGTGGCGCGGAATGCCGCGCTCTCGTACGGTGAGGGCATGGAGACCCTGCGCCACATCGTGCTCTTCGTCCACCTCATCGGCTTCGCCGTGCTCTTCGGGGCCTGGGCGGCGCAGGCGTTCGGCGGCAAGCGGGTGTTCACGCGTCTGATGACCATCGGCATGACGATCGCCGCGGTCGCCGGCCTCGCCCTCGCCGCCCCGTGGGGCCTCCCGGAGGGCGTCGAGATGAACTACGCCAAGATCGGCACGAAGCTCGTCATCCTCCTCGTGATCGGCGCCCTGCTCGGCATCGGCACGGCGCGCCAGAAGCGCGACCAGGTCGTGCCGCCCGCGATCTTCTGGCTCGTGGGCATCCTCACGGCCGTGAACGCCGCCATCGCCGCGATCTGGCGCTGACGCGCGGATCAGCGCAGGCTGCGCTCCCAGAGCGCGGATGACTGCTCCCCGGCCCCATCCGTACGGATGCGCTGGCCGTTGCGTCCCCCGCGGGCGAACGTGGCGGTGACGCCCGACGGGACGTCGGAAGCCGCCACCGGGCTCGACGACCAGGTGCAGGCGCGCACGTGCACGAGGTCTGCCGCCACCGCGGCCGGATCGCCGTCGTAGCGCCACGGTCCCGTCAGCCGCCCGAGCCAGAAGAGTCCGTCGACGTCCCTGGTCCAGACGAGGGTTCCCGTCGGAAGCGCCGTGAAGCGCTCCAGCCGCCGCGCGGCCCGCTCTCCATGGCGGGCGTCGACGGCTGCGAGCGCCGCAGTCAGAGAGCCGGGCGTGCTGTCGAGCCGCCCACCCATGCCGCAGACGCCCTCGGCGAGCGCACGCTCGACCGCGACTCCCGGCGCGACGGCATCGTCGCGAGAGCGCATCGGTGCGCGGTAGGCGAGCGGTTCGCCGGGGCCATCGTCCGTCATGGGAGCGGCACGAGGGTCGCCTCGACATCGCGCCCGTCGACCACGACGCGCATCATCGTGTGCACGGGCTGTCGACGCCGGTCGGTCGGAGAGCCCGGGTTGAGCAGCCGCAGACCGTTCGGCGTGACGGTGTCCCAGGGGATGTGCGAGTGTCCGAAGATCAGCACGTCGACATCGGGGAAGGCGAGATCCGTCCGCTTCTCCCGCCCGGTCGCGGCGCCCGTCTCGTGGATGACGGCGACGGCGGTGTCCTCCACGGTGAACCGCGCGATCTCCGGCAGCACCCGGCGGATCTCGGGGCCGTCGTTGTTGCCGTGCACACCGTGGAGCACGCGCGCGCGGGACCGGAGCAGCTCGACGGTGGGGAGATCGACCCAGTCCCCCGCGTGCACGACGACGTCGGCCTCGTCGATGGCCTGCAGCACCGCGTCCGGCAGCCGCTTCGCCCGCTTCGGGACGTGCGTATCGGCGAGGAGCAGCATCCGTGTCGTCATGATCCCCCTCCGGCCGGTCTCCCCCGACTCTACGCGCGGGCACCGACGCCCTCGACCCGGTCCGTCATCAACGTCCAGGGAACTCCCAGGAAGGCGTAGACTCGCCCGAGTCCGCCGGTATACCGGCGGAGGATCGGAGACCCCTTGAGCACCGCCACCACCCCCGCGAACCCCCGCTCGCGCGTCATCACCGCGAGCCTCGTCGGCACCACCATCGAGTTCTACGACTTCTACGTCTATGCGACGGCAGCCGTGCTCGTCTTCCCCACACTCTTCTTCCCGAGCACGAACGACACCGCGTCGCTGCTGTCGTCGTTCGCCGTCTTCGGCGCGGCCATGGTCGCCCGCCCGATCGGCGCCGTCGTCTTCGGGCACTTCGGCGACAAGTTCGGGCGCAAGGCGACCCTCGTCGCCTCGCTCCTCACCATGGGCATCGCGACGTTCGTGATCGGCCTCCTGCCCACGTTCCAGCAGATCGGCTGGGTCGCCCCGCTGCTCCTGCTGATCCTCCGTCTCGCCCAGGGCTTCGCGCTGGGCGGCGAGTGGTCGGGCGCGGCGCTCGTGGCCACCGAGAACGCCCCGAAGGGCAAGCGCGCCTGGTACGGCTCGTTCCCGCAGCTCGGGGCGCCGCTCGGCTTCATCATCGCGAACGGCATCTTCCTCGCCATCAACTTCGCCCTCCCGCACCCGGAGGACTCGGCGCTGAAGTCGGAGGCCTTCCTCTCCTGGGGCTGGCGCGTGCCGTTCCTGTTCTCCGCCGTCATGGTCATCATCGGTCTGTGGGTGCGGCTCCGCCTCGTCGAGTCGGACACGTTCAAGAAGGCGGAGAAGACCGGCGCGATCCGCAAGCTCCCGCTCGCGACCGTGTTCCGGCACCACTGGAAGCAGCTCATCCTCGGCACGTTCATCATGCTGGCGACGTACGTGCTGTTCTACCTGATGACGAACTTCACGCTCACCTACGGCACGAAGGCCGCCGACCTCGAGACCGCGTCGGCCGCCGCCCGGGCAGCGGCCGAGGCGACCGGCAAGGACTTCGACCCGAGTGTGTTCGCGGCGCAGTTCTACCCGGGCCTCGGCTTCGGCTACACCGACTTCGTACTCATGCAGATCATCGGCGTCGTGTTCTTCGGCATCTTCACGTTGCTGTCCGGACCGATCGCCGACGCCATCGGGCGCCGCAAGCTGCTCCTGTGGGTCACCGGACTCATCGTCGTCTTCGGTCTGTCGTTCAACCTCTTCCTGCTGCCGCAGGCCGACCCGAAGTTCACCGGGGCCCTCACCCAGGCTTTCCTCGTGTTCGGCTTCATGCTCATGGGCACGACGTTCGGGCCGATGGGGGCTCTCCTGCCGGAGCTGTTCCCGACGAACGTGCGTTACTCCGGTTCGGCGATCGCGTACAACGTGTCGTCGATCCTCGGTGCGGCCGTGGCGCCGTTCATCGCGGTGGCCCTGTGGGCGGCCGTCGGCGGCGAGCCCTGGCTCGTGGGACTGTACCTGTCGTCGATGGCGGTGCTGACCTTCATCGCGCTCATCTTCACTCCGGAGACGAAGGACCACGACTACGAGGACGACCTCGGTCTCGCCTCCGCCGTCGAGCTCTGACACTGACCGAACGACGAACGGCGCCCGTGTCCTCGGACACCGGGCGCCGTTCGCTGTCCGGCTCCGCTCAGACCCGGAGGAACCGCTCGATCGCGGCTACGGTCTGCGGGGTGCTCCGGTGAAGGATCGCCGACATTCCGATCTCAAGGGCGCCGCGGACGGCCTCCACGTGGTCATCGATGAAGAGGA
Source organism: Microbacterium meiriae (assembly GCF_032364335.1). NCBI lineage: Bacteria > Bacillati > Actinomycetota > Actinomycetes > Micrococcales > Microbacteriaceae > Microbacterium > Microbacterium meiriae. Next base: position 1,118,234 of record NZ_CP133984.1, on the reverse strand, counting down.
CATCCACCGGGGCCGCATCCATCCGTTGGAGCGCACTGCGGTACGCCCGGCCGTCGGGTTTCGCCACTCCCAGCTCGTGGCTGTAGCAGATGGGATCGAACACCGCAGAGAACCCGAAGCGCCGTTCCTCCTCCTCGCGCGCGCCGTCCGCCGAATTCGAGAGGATCGCCACCCTCGCCCTTCCCCGCAGCGTCGCGGCGTGCGCGATCAGCTCCGCGTCGGCATGACCGCAGTAGGAATCCCAGAACTCCGCGCGCATCCGCGCCTGGCGGTCACTGTCGAGACGCAGCACCGCCCCGAGTCCCTCCCAGAACGCCTCAGCCACTCCCTCTTCGAGGTCGATCCTCGGGAGCGCCGCCGTCGTCAGGCGCTCATCCGCCTCCTGGCGCGTGACGTCAGCCTCACGGCACCAGCGCGCCCACCACTGGTCCTGCCAGGCGTCATCGTCGACGACCTCGAGAACGCCGCCGACGTCGAACAGTATCCACTTCTCCGGCATCCGCTCACCCTAGCCTCGGAGCGGGTGGGGTATTCTCGCCTGGTCAGAGGCTCACAGCACCACGACGTCGCAGTATCGGGCCGCCGTCTTCGCCAGCCGGCGATCGGCCGTGAGCAGAGGGACGTCGAGGGCCTCGGCGAGCGCGACATAACCGGCGTCGTACGCGGTGACGTCATCGCGCAGCGACCAGATCCGTGGGATGAGCCGGCGCAGCGGATGGCGGGTGATCTGCAACGCCCCGAACGCATCGAGGGCCTCACGGGCGGCGTGTGCCGGCATCGAGGACCGCATCGTGAGTCGACGCAACACCGACAGGACCTCGATGTCGAGACCCGCGTGTGCATGGAACTCCTCGCCGTGCGTCCACTCCTCCTCGCCGAGCAGTGCCTCGATCGCCGCCGAGGCATCGAGCACGACCGCCTCGGACGTCCCGCTCACCTGCGCCCGTCCCGTTCGCGATCACGGGCGGCGAGGATGCCCTCGCGCGTCAGGGAGATACCGGCGGCGCGCGCCCGTGCCCGCGATGCCTCCAGGACTTCCGCATTGCTGCGGTAACGGACGAGGTCTTCCAGCTCGCGCGCGACGTAGTCCGACAGGCTCATGCGTTCTGCCGCGGCACGCTCCTTGAGCCGGGCGTGAACCTCATCGGGCAGGTTCCTCACTTGCAGCATGCGAGCCATCCTGTCAGCATCGCATGCGCCACACATGCGGACAAGGGCGCCCCTGTGGACAACGCGCACGTCAACACTTATTGACACCGTCCCAAGCGTCAACGAATATTGACGCGAAGGAGGTCCCCATGTCTCAACCGACCACCATCGCCGCGGCCGAGGGCGGCGAACCCCTCGCCGAGCTCCACCGCCTGGCGGCGCTACGCAAGGAGCTCGCGCGCGCCGAAGAGGCCCAGGTCCGTCGCGCTCGCACGAGCGGCTACTCGTGGCAGGCGATCGCGAGTGCCCTCGGCGTCACCAAGCAGGCGGCACATCGCCGTTTCGGTCGCACCTGAGCCCATACAGCCACCCCATAGGAAATGACCGCGCCCCGAGTACGGTCGAAGTACCATCTCCAGATCGAGGTCCCCCATGTCCCGCACGGCGACAGCACGCCGACGCGGACGGGGCGCACCGGCCGACGGGCCGCGCGCCACCTTCCGCCAGCTCCTCCCCTTCCTCTTCGAGCACAAGCGCACGCTCGTCGTCGTCGCCGTCCTCAGCGTGTTCGGCGCCGCGACCTCGCTCGTGCAGCCCCTTCTCGTCGGACAGGTCATCGAGGCCGTGCAATCCGACGGCACGATCGGCGTCCTCGTGTGGCTGCTCGTCGGTTTCGTGATCGTGTCGTCGATCATCTCCGGGTTCCAGCACTATCTGCTGCAGCGCACCGGCACCGCGGTCGTCTACTCCAGCCGCCGCAAGCTCATCGCCCGCATCCTGCACCTGCCGACGTCCGAGTTCGACGCACGGCGCACCGGCGATCTCGTCTCCCGCGTCGGCACCGACACCACGCTCCTCTACGCCGTCCTCACGCAGGGGCTCGCCGACGCCGTCGGCAACGTCGTGCTCTTCGCGGGCGCGCTCATCGCGATGCTGCTCATCGACCCCGTTCTGCTCCTGCTCATCGTCCTGGTCATCGGCGTCTCCGTCGTGGTCGTCGTCGCCCTCAGCGGCCGGATCCGGACGGCGTCCACGGCCCAGCAGGAGAAGGTCGGCGAGCTGGCCTCGGGCGTGGAGCGGGCCGTCGGCTCCATCCGCACCATCCGGGCCTCCGGTGCGACCGAACGCGAGACCGCGGCGGTGACGGAGCGGGCCTCCGAGGCGTACGGCATCGGCGTGCGGATCGCGAAGATCTCCTCGCTCGTGGTGCCGGTCGCCGGCATCGCCCTCCAGCTCTCCCTGCTCGTCGTGCTCGGCGTGGGCGGCTTCCGCGTCGCGGCCGGAGCCATCTCCATCGCGGCCCTCATCTCGTTCGTGATGTTCCTCTTCCTGCTGGTGATGCCCCTCGCCTCGACGTTCGGCGCGATCACCTCCGTCAACCAGGCCCTCGGCGCGCTCGGCCGCATCCAGGAGGTGCTCGACCTCCCCACCGAGACCCAGGACGACGCGGCCACCGCCGCGGCCCTGCCCCGTGACGAGGAACCGGCTCCGGACGCCCCCGCCCTGGAGTTCCGCGACGTGCGCTTCCGCTACCCGGAGAACGTCGTCGCCGCCCGCCGTGCCGCCGCGAGGGAGGCGCAGACCCTGCTCGCCGATGCGCACCTGGAGCAGACCGAGGCCGCACCCGACCTGCAGGACCACGAGGTGCTCCGCGGGGTGTCGTTCGCGGTCCCTCGTGGGGCACGCGTGGCGCTGGTCGGTCCGAGCGGAGCGGGGAAGAGCACGATCCTCTCCCTCATCGAGCGCTTCTACGACCCGACGGGCGGATCCATCCGGTTGAAGGGGCACGACACCCGCACCTATCCGCGGGATGAGCTCCGTGCCCACTTCGGCTACGTCGAGCAGGACGCTCCGACGCTGGCCGGCACCCTCGCCGAGAACCTGCGGCTCGCGTCACCGACGGCCACGGACGAGGACTGCGCCCGCGTGCTCCGCGCCGTGAACCTCGGCGACGTGCTGGAACGGAACCCGCTCGGCGTCGACGCTCCGGTCGGCGAGGACGGCGTGATGCTCTCCGGCGGCGAGCGGCAGCGACTCGCGATCGCCAGGGCGCTCCTCACCGACGCCCCGATCCTGCTGCTGGACGAGTCGACCTCCTCGCTCGACGGCGTGAACGAGCAGCGCATGCGCGAGGCCATCGATGCGGTCGCCACAGACCGCACGCTCGTCGTGATCGCCCATCGTCTGTCCACCGTCGTCGACAGCGACCTCATCGTCGTGCTGCAGGACGGCGTGGTCGTGGGACAGGGCACCCACGCCGAGCTCGTGGAGTCGACCCCGCTCTACCGCGACCTCGCCCGCCACCAGCTCCTCGCCTAGCTCCCTGTCCCCCCCTGTACACCGCCGAGACCCCGGCTTTCCGCCGAGACCCCGCCTTCCGCATGTATGCGGGGCGGGGTCTCGACCCGAAACCGGGGTCTCGGCGGGAGTGGGCACACGAAGGCGGGGCGTCGGAGACCACTCAGCCATGGGTTCGTCTCTGATGCCCCGCCTTCGCGGGTAGGGCTCGACCCGGAGGCCGAGGGTGCCGGCTCCCCCGAACCGGCACCGGTCTGGGGGCTACGCCTTCGCGAGGCGGTAGCGCAGCGACGCGAGCTCCGTGCGGAGGGCCGCGGGCACCCGGTCGCCGAAGGTGTCGTAGAACTCCTCCGTGAGGTCGGCCTCGGCCTTCCACGCCTCGGGGTCGACAGAGAAGAGCTCGTCGAGGTCTTCCGCGGGGATGTCGAGCCCGTCGAGGTTGAGGTCCTCCACGCGCGGCAGGCGTCCGATGGGGCTGTCCACCGCCGGCACGTCACCGGCCACGCGGCGGATGATCCAGTCGACGACGCGGGAGTTGTCGCCGAACCCGGGCCAGAGGAACCGGCCGTCGGCACCGCGGCGGAACCAGTTCACCTGGAAGATGCGCGGCGCGCGGTCGAAGCGCAGGCCCCGGCCGACCTTGAGCCAGTGACCGAAGTAGTCGGCCATGTTGTAGCCGCAGAACGGCAGCATCGCGAACGGGTCGCGGCGCAGCTCGCCGACCGTGCCCTCGGCCGCCGCCGTGCGCTCGGAGGAGATGTTCGAGCCGAGGAAGACGCCGTGCGTCCAGTCGGTGGCCTCGACCACGAGCGGCACGTTGCTCGCGCGGCGTCCGCCGAAGAGGATGACGTCGAGCGGCACGGCCTCCTCCCAGTCCTCGGAGATCTGCGGGCACTGAGCCGCCGACACCGTGAAGCGCGAGTTGGGGTGCGCCGCGGGACGACCGGAGTCGGGCGTCCAGTCGTTGCCCTCCCAGTCGATGAGGTTCGCGGGCGCCTCGTCGGTCAGGCCCTCCCACCACACGTCGCCGTCGGGGCGGAGCGCGACGTTGGTGAAGATCGTGTTGCCCCACAGCGTCTCGACCGCGGTGACGTTGGTCGACTCACCCGTTCCGGGCGCGACGCCGAAGAAGCCGGCCTCGGGGTTGATGGCCCACAGGCGGCCGTCCTCGCCGGGACGGATCCAGGCGATGTCGTCACCGAGGGTCTCGACCTTCCAGCCGGGGATCGTCGGGCGGAGCATCGCGAGGTTGGTCTTGCCGCAGGCCGACGGGAACGCGGCCGCGACGTGGTAGGCCTTGCCCCGCGGGTCGATCACGCGGATGAGGAGCATGTGCTCGGCGAGCCAGCCCTCATCACGCGCGATCACCGAGGCGATGCGCAGCGCGAAGCACTTCTTCGCCAGGATGGCGTTGCCACCGTAGCCCGAGCCGTACGAGTAGACCTCGAGCGTCTCCGGGAAGTGCACGATGTACTTGTCGTCGTTGCAGGGCCACTCGACGTCCGGTTCGCCCGCCTCCAGCGGAGCACCGACGGAGTGCACCGTCTTGACCCACGGCGCGCCCTCGGCGATCTGGCGGGTGACCTCGTCGCCCACGCGGGTCATGATGCCGATCGACGCGACGGCGTAGGCGCTGTCGGTGATCTGCACGCCGATGTGCGACAGGGGTCCGCCGACGCGACCCATCGAGAACGGCACGACGTACATCGTGCGGCCGCGCATCGAGCCCTCGAAGATCTCGTCCATCTTCGCGTGCATCTCTTCCGGGTCGGCCCAGTTGTTGGTGGGCCCGGCGTCCTCCTCGCGCTCCGAGGCGATGAAGGTGCGGGCTTCGGTGCGGGCGACGTCGCTGGGGTGCGAGCGCGCCAGGTACGAGCCGGGGCGCCACTCGGGGTTCAGCTTGATGAGCTTGCCCTCGTCGACGAGTCCGCGCAGCAGCCAGTCGTTCTCGGCGCGCGAGCCGTCCACCCAGTGCACGGCGTCCGGCTGCGTGAGCGCGCGGATCTCTTCCACCCAGGCGGCGAGCTCGGCCATTGCGGGGGTGTCGTAGGAGGGGGCGGTGCCGAACGTGCGCGTCGGGGCGACAGGGGACGTGCGAGGGGTGAGGACTTCGGCCATGGCCATGACTGCTCCTTCGAAGTGTGGGGCGTTGCTTCCATCTTCTTCGCCCTTGACGCGGACTTTCGGCCAAATCGAACGATAAGAATCACGGTTCTTTCGCTAGACTCAAACAATGGCGTCCTCCGGCATCCACCTCACGACCCTCGGCCACCGCATCCGGCACCGCCGCCTGGAGAAGGGGTACACCCTCGACGAGCTCGGCGCCCTCGTCGGCGTCGCCGGCTCCCAGCTCAGCCTCATCGAGAACGGCAAGCGCGAGCCCAAGCTCTCCCTCCTCCAGGCGATCGCCCAGGCCACCGGCACCGAGGTGACCGACCTCATCTCCGGCGAGCCGCCGAACCGGCGTGCCGCTCTGGAGATCGAGCTGGAGCGGGCACAGGAGAGCCCGGTGTTCCGTCAGCTCGGTGTCTCCCCGGTCCGCGTCACGAAGGGCATGAGCGACGAGACCATCGAGTCCATCCTCGGCCTCCACCGCGAGCTGCAGCGCCGCGAGCGCGAGGCCATCGCCACCCCGGAGGAGGCCCGCCGCGCCAACACGGAGCTGCGACTGCGGATGCGCGCGCAGAACAACTACCTCCCGGACATCGAGAAGCTCGCGGAGAAGCAGCTCAAGGCCGCCGGCCATTCGCAGGGCGCTCTGACCCACCGCACCGTGAGCATCATGGCCGAGAAGCTCGGCTTCGAACTCATCTACGTCAACGATCTGCCGCACTCGACGCGCTCGGTCACCGATCTCGAGAACGGCCGCATCTACCTGCCCCCCGCCTCGATCCCCGGTGGACACGGCCTGCGGTCGATGGCACTGCAGGCCATGGCGCATCGACTGCTCGGGCACACGCCGCCGACGGACTACGCCGACTTCCTGCAGCAGCGGTTGGAGATCAACTACTTCGCCGCGTGCTGCCTGATGCCGGAGACCGCCGCGGTGGCCTTCCTGCAGCAGGCGAAGAAGGACCGCAACCTCGCGGTGGAGGACTTCCGCGACGGGTTCGGCGTGACGCACGAGGCCGCCGGCATGCGCATGACGAACCTGCTCACGCAGCACCTCGGCATGTCGCTGCACTTCCTGCGGGTCGACTCGACGGGGGCCATCACCCGGGTCTACGAGAACGACGACCTGCCCCTGCCGATGGACGTGACGGGAGCAGTGGAGGGGCAGCGCGTGTGCCGGAAGTTCCAGGCCCGCTCCGCCTTCACGGAGCAGAACCGCACCGTCGAGCACCACCAGTACACGGACACCCCGTCCGGCACGTTCTGGTGCTCCACGCAGACCGGGTCGTCGAGCGAGGGCGAGTTCTCCGTCACGGTCGGCGTGCCGTTCGACGACGCCCGGTGGTGGCGGGGACGCGAGACGAACGACAGGGCGGTGTCGACCTGCCCCGACGAGGCGTGCTGCCGCCGCCCGTCGGCCGAGCTCACGGAGCGCTGGAAGGGACGGGCGTGGCCGAGCGCCCGCGTGCACACCCACATGTTCTCGCCGCTCCCCCGCGGCATGTTCCCCGGCGTGGACGACAACGAGGTCTACAACTTCCTCGGCCGCCACGCCAGTGAGTGACCCGCCGACCCACCCCCTTGCGTGCGCCCCGGCCCGTTACGCGCTGCCGTAGGGGGCCGGGAGGCACGGAAAGGGGTGGGTCGACGAGGCTCAGGCGATGAAGGCCGCGAACCGGGCGAGCGCGGCGGTGACGGCGGCGGGGTCCTCGGGGGGCTCGAAGAGAGTCGGAGGGGTGGTGTGCGCGGCGGCGGCGTGGGTCCAGCAGCCGATCACGCGGCCGTGCTCCACCACGGTCGCCCGGACCATCCCGTTCTTCCCCGGCCCGACGGCGGCGAGGTGTTCCGGAGCGCACACGACGGTGCGGTCGGCATAAGAGATGTAGTACTCGTCGAAGGCACCGAGGGCGAACACGGACGGCCGGCCCGCCGCGCGCCGGGGCGTGGTACTCCCGACGAAGACCCCCTCGTCGACCTCGGTCACCCGGGGTGCCGCCCGCTCCGCCGCCTCCCGGGACCGCCCGAGCGTCAGGCCCGACCACCACGCGAAGTCCGCGACCCCGGCGGGCCCGTGTCCTTCGACGTAGCGGACGAACAGCTCGGCCAGCGGGTCGTCCGGGCGGGCGTGGTCGCGGATGTGGTCCGCTGCGAGCACGAACCGCTGCTCCCGCGTGATGCCCTCCCGCGGCACGACCGGCCCCTGCACGAGCACGCCGGAGACCGTCATCGCGAACAGCAGGTGGATGCCGCGCTGCCCCGAGGGGTCGATGCCGATGCCCTCGAGCACCGCGAAGATCTCGCTCCGGGTGAGGCCGCCGTCACGGAGCCGCGGCGTGAGCTCCCGGACGACCGCGTCGATCATGGCGTCGTCGATGCCGAGCTGCCGCTGTCGGGAGGCCGCCTGCTGCTGCTGTCGTGCGGCCGTGACCTCCAGCACCCAGCCGAGGTCGCGCGCGGGGATCGTGTGCAGCGTCCCCCGCATGGTCCAGGCCCGGACGAGGTCCCCGCGGTCGAACGCGGCGTCGACGTCGCGCAGGCGCACGTCGCCCTTCGTCCGCACGGCCAGCGCCCACCGTCCGGCGGTGAGATCCTGGCTCTGCACCGCGAGCAGCCGTCCCGCCGCCCCCGCCACGTCCGCCTCCGGCGCGGTCAGCCCCTGCCACCGCAGCCGCTCCTCCCGCCACTGTGAGGTCTTCATGCCCCTCATCATGCCGCGACCCACCCCCTTTCGCGTGCCCCGGCCCCGTGCGTGCGGACGCAGGGGGCCGGGTCGAGCGGAAGGGGGTGGGTCGACGGGAGAGGTCAGAGGGTGACTTCGCGGCGGGTGGGGAGGACGACGGGATGCGAGCCCGCCATGGTCTCCAGCACCCGGATGACCTGGCAGGAGTAGCCGAACTCGTTGTCGTACCAGACGTAGAGGATGAGGGTGTCCTCGTCGGCGATCGTGGCCAGACCGTCGACGATGCCGGCGCGGTGCGAGCCGACGAAGTCCGTCGAGACGACCTCAGGACTCTCCACGTAGTCGATCTGCTGCCGGAGCTTCGAGTGCAGCGACACGCGGCGAAGGTAGTCGTTGACCTGGTCCTTGGTGGCGGGGCGCTCCAGCGTGAGGTGCAGGACCGCGAGCGAGACATCCGGCGTGGGGACGCGGATCGCGCTGCCCGTGAGCCGTCCCTCGAGCTGGGGCAGCGCCTTGGCCACGGCCTTCGCCGCGCCGGTCTCGGTGATCACCATGTTCAGCACGGCGGAGCGGCCGCGACGGTCGCCCTTGTGGAAGTTGTCGATGAGGTTCTGGTCGTTCGTGAACGAGTGCACGGTCTCGACGTGGCCTTTCACCACACCGAAGGCCTCGTCGATCGCGGCGAGCACCGGGGTGATGGCGTTGGTCGTGCACGACGCCGCGGAGACGATGCGGTCCTCGTCGGTGATCGTGTCGTCATTGATGCCCTGCACGATGTTCTTCAGCGGGCCCTTGCCGGGGGCGGTCAGCAGCACGCGGGCGACGCCCTTCGCACGGAGGTGCTGGGAGAGTCCGGCCTCGTCGCGCCAGCGGCCCGTGTTGTCGACGACGATCGCGTCGTCGATGCCGTAGGCGGTGTAGTCGACCGCCGCCGGGTCGTCGGAGTAGATGACCTGGATGCGCGTGCCGTTCGCGATGATCTGCTCGGCCTCTTCATCCACCGTGACCGAGCCCGCGAAGCGGCCGTGCACCGAGTCGCGCAGCAGCAGCGACGCGCGCTTGACGAGGTCGTTCTCGGAGCCGCGGCGCACGACGATGGCGCGGAGCCGGAGTCCGCTCCCGCCGCCGGTGTGCGCGATGAGGATGCGGGCCAGCAGCCGGCCGATGCGCCCGAAGCCGTAGAGCACCACGTCGGTCGGCGGTGCCGGGACCGCGCCGACGGCGGGGGCCAGGGTCTCGGCCAGATACTCCTCGAGCGGGCGTCCGCTCCCCGCGTACCCCTCCACGAGACGGGCCACATCGATCGACGAGGCTCCGGGGGCGAGAGCGTGGATGCCTTCGAGCACCGCCAGGCTGTCCTCGACCTCGAGCCGCTCGTGGCCGAGCTGGGCCACGCGCTCGTGCACCTCGACGAGGCCGGTGGCCGAGAGTCCGAGCAGGCGGTGCCCGTGCAGCGAGGTGACCACGTCGCGCTCGCGCTTGAGAGCCCCGATGAGCGGGATCATCCGCTCCGCCAGCTCTTCGCTCGCCGTCCATTCGTCGCGGTGTGCCGCGGAATCGTTCATCTGCGTCCTTGCATGTGTGAGCGCGCGCCGAGGTCGCCGGCGCGCGCGAGGTTGCCGGGGTATTCGGGGGATGCCTCCAGGGTACAAGCCGCGGAACCGCGCGCCGAATCGGTCGGCGCGGGACACCCCGGACGCGCGAGTTTTACGTCTACACTGGTGGAATAATGAGCAGCGCACTCCTCGGCGACGACGCCGACCTCCTCCTCCGCGGTGGCCGCATCCACACCTTCGACGCCACCGATTCCGTCGCCACCGCGATCGCCGTCCGCGACGGGATGATCGTCGCCACCGATGCCGCGGCCGAAGCCCTCCCAGCCCGCGAGATCGTGCAGCTCGACGGCCGCACCGCGATCCCCGGCCTCAACGACGCGCACCTCCACGCCGCGTGGCTGGGCGCGCGCTGGCCGCACCTCTTCTTCTCCGACACCCCGCCCGAGGAGCAGCCGACCGGCCGCCTCGTGACCGCGGCCGGTGAGCGACGCAGCGCCCTGCGCCGCGCCTGGGCTCTGCTCGCGGAGCTCGGCATCACGAGCTACACGGAGCCGGGCATCGGCCCCGGGGAGGACGACGGGGAGACCGGCTGCTTCGGCACCGACATGCTCGAGTCCTATGTGGAGCTGCACCGCGAGGGGGCCCAGACCTCGCGCGTCACGCTGCTGCGCCTGTTCGGGACGATCGACGGGGAGAGTTCCCTGGAAGACTTCGCCGCCGGTCTCCCGGTGCCGCCGCCGAGGACCGACCCGCGCTGGCTCGCGATCCCCGGCGTGAAGATCTTCGCCGACGGCATCCCACCGATGGCCACCGCGTGGACGTCCGACCCGTACCCCGACGGCACCACCGGGCACCTGCTCACGCGCGGCGACGCCGATCCGCTCAGCGCCTTCCAGCAGATGATCGCCCTGGCCGCCGGTCGCGGACTCCAGATCGCCGTGCACGCCACCGGCGATCGCTCGATCGAAGAGTTCCTCACCGCACTGGAACGCGTCGGCGAGACTCCCCCGCCGCCGGCACCCCACCACGTCGTGCACGGCGACCTCGCGACGCCGGCCCAGATCTGCCGCGCGGAGCGTCTCGGCGTCGGGTTCGCCGTGCAGCCCCTCATCGCCGCGCACACGCACTCCTGGGCGGCCGTGCAGCTCGGCGAGGCCCGCGTCGCGGCCGCCTGGCCCCTGGCCGAGATGCTCTCCTCCGGGGCGCTGACCACGCTGACCAGCGACGCCCCGATCGCCACGCCGGACTGGCGACCCAGCCTCGACGCCTCCCTCGCCCTCCTCGCCGCCGACGGCCGGGCGGACGACGCCGGGACCCGACGCCGGCTGCTCCGCGCGATGACGGCGGACGCCGCGATCCAGGACGGTGCCGCGACCTGGAAGGGAACCCTCGAACTCGGCAGGGTCGCGGACATCACGGTGGTCGACGAGGACCCGTGCACCCCCGGGCGCCCGTTCGCCGCCCTCCAGGTCGAGCGCACGATCGTCGACGGCCGCACGGTGTTCGCGCGCGGCTGACCACTCACCCACGAAAACGGCGGGCGGCATGTTCACGCATGCCGCCCGCCTCTGATCCCCCTCGGACCAGTCTCGAACCGCGGTCGTCAGACCGCGGTGGCCAGGAGCACGCGCGGGCTCCCCGGCAGGGCGACGGTGTCGCGCACCGCCCACCCGGCATCCGACAGCCAACCGCGCACCTCGGACTCGGGGTACACCACCGTGCCGTCGATCACGAGGTACTCCCCCGCGTGCAGGGCATCCAGGGCGCGCTGCTCGTCGTCGTCGTCGAGGAAGAAGTCGAGCACCGTCAGCGTCGCCCCCTCGACCGCCGCCGCACGGAGTCGGCGGAAGATCTGCGCGTTCTCCTCCGCGGAGAACCGGTGGATGACATGGTTGGCGAACACCGCGTCGTACGCGCCCTCGGGAGCCGTGGTCGCCGTGTCCCCGACCTCGACGGCGACCCGGTCGGCGACACCCGCCGCCTCGACCGCCTCAGCCACGCCATCCTCGAACCCGGGAGCGTAGACGAAGGTCGTGTGCAGCTGCGGGTTGCGCGCCATGACGGCGAGGGCGAACTCGGCGGACAGACCGCCGAAATCCAGGGCCTTCGTCGCACCCGCGAGGTCGACGAGCCGGCCGAACTCCTGTGCGTGCAGGCGGTTGTACGTCATCACCCCCGCCATGAACGTCCCCCACCGCGCGTCATCCATCTGCAGGTCGCCCGGTTCGGTGGTGTCGACCGTGTGGGCGAACTGCAGCCAGTGCGGGTAGCTGATCTCGTCGAGGAAGGTGAGGAAGGGGGCGAGGTCGATCGCCGCGTCCTCCCCGGTGAGGTAGGCGGACGCGTCGGGGGCCAGCGCGTAGCGCCCCTCGGTGCGGACGAGGAGACCCTTCGCCGCCAGGGCATCGGCGAGCAGCCGGGCGATCCGCTCGCTGACCCCGCAGCGCTCGGCGATCGCCGCAGCGGTGTCGGCGCCTGCGTCGACGGCGGCGAACAGGCCGATGCGGCTGGCCTGGAAGAGCTGCTTCGCGGCCATGTAGCCGGTGGCGATGTCGAGGATGCGGGCGGCGTCGGGAGTGGGGGTGTCGGTCATGGCGGATGCCTTTCGATATGTCTACGAACGTTGGAAATAAAGGACAGGAAGCGGCCGGGCGTGGGTCTCGCAGATCAGTCCGCGAGGAACCCGCGCACCGCGTCGCGGAACGCGGCGGTGTGCAGCGCCACGAGGTGATCCCCGGGGACGCGTCCCACCCGGGCGTCCGGCAGCCGCGCGGTGAGCTCGTCGATGCCCGCGGCCATCGGGTCATCGGTGCCGCCCAGGAGCAGCACCGGCATCGCCGGCGCTCCGGCCTCGGGCGAGAACGGCTCGGTCGCGAGCCCCTCGATGAGGTCGAGCAGATCGTCCGGGCGGTTGCCGGGCAGGCTCACCATGTGCACGATCATTCCGGTCAGCGGATCGACGGGAGCCGGTCCGCCGGCGATCGCGGCCCGAGCGGCGGACAGGTCGACGAGCGCGAAGGGCTCCCCCGCACTGAGGCCGCCGAGCACGAGACGCCGCACCGCGACACCCGGGTGCCGGGCGAGGTCCCACGCGAGCCGGGCACCGAGCGAGTACCCGACGAGGTCGATCTCGTCCGGGCCGATCGCTGCGGCGAGCGCGTCGAGCACCGCGGAGGTCGGCACGGCTCCGAGCCCGGGGGCGTCGCCGTGCGCCGGCAGGTGGAGGACGCGGCGCGGTCGGTCGCCGAGCACCGCCGCCCACTCGCTCTCCGGCCAGTCCTGCGTGCCGCGCGAGGCGAGGCCGTGCAAGAACACCACGGGTCGTTCGGGGGAAAGGGTCATGACGGGCCGTCCTCTCGGGACCGGCCCCTCGCCCTCAGCGCAGCCGCGCGAGGAACCGGTCGATGTAGTTCTCGTAGTCGGCGATGCGGTCGCCGTCCGGGTACATGAGGTTGATGACCGTCGCCCCGACCGCCGCGGAGATGTACTCGTCGGCGAGCGGGCCGTAGTCCTGATCGCGGATCGATCCCTCGTCGCGGGCCGCCTCCATGCGCGCGATGAGCGAGGATCGCCACGAACCCAGGTGTCCGCGGTAGAGCTCGGCCAGCGACTCGTTCGCCATCGCGTACTCCCAGAGCGCCAGGAGCACCCGACCCGCGGCGATCTGCTCCGGGTCGCGCGGCACGGTGGCCTGCAGGAAGCCTCGCAGCGCGTCGTCCGCCGCCACCGGTTCCTGCCCCGCGGCCTCCACGCCCTCGGACATCTGCTGCAGGATCGTCTCGAAGGTCGCCGCGACGATGCTCTCCTTCCCGGGGAAGTAGTGCTTCAGCGCGCCGTTCGCGAAGCCGGCCTCCGCGGCGATGCTGCGCATGGTCGCCGCCTCGAACCCACCCTTCAGGATGATGCTCTTGGCCACCTCGACGATGTCCCGTCGCCGCTGGTCGTGGTCGATGATCTTCGGCATGGCGTCCTTCCGGCCGAGTCCGGGGTGTGGCGTGTTCCGGCCTGGAGCTACCGTACCGCCGCATCGGGCACCTCCCGCAGAGCGAGCCATTGCGCCCGGCGTTCCCGCTGCGCCACCGGGTCGGCGACGGGTGAGGCCAGTCGCAGGCGCTCGGCGTACGGGTGACGCGGCGCGCGGGTGACCTGCTCGCCGTCCCCGATCTCCACGATCTCCCCCCGGTACATCACGGCGACCCGGTGACAGACCCGCCGGACGACGCCGAGGTCGTGCGAGACGAAGAGGTAGGCCACGCCGGTGTCGCGCTGCAACTCGATGAAGAGGTCGAGGATGGTCGCCTGCGTGGTGAGGTCGAGCGCGCTGACCGGCTCGTCGCACACGATCAGCCGGGGTCCGCGGACCAGGGCGCGGGCGATCGCGATGCGCTGCCGCTGCCCGCCGGAGAACTCGCTCGGATACCGGTCCATGCTCGTGGAAGGCAGGCGCACGCGGTCGAGCATGTCGCGCACGCGCGTGTCGGCCGCCTTCGCTCCGATGCCGGTCGTCAGCAGCGGCTCGGCGAGGATATCGCCGATGGTCAATGCCGGGTTGAGGGAGCCGTACGGGTCCTGGAACACGACCTGCACGTCGTCGGCGAGTGCCCGTCGTGCCTTGCCGCCGAGGCCGCCGATGTCCCGGCCGTCGAAGCGGATGCGGCCCGCGGTCACCGGGGCGAGGCCGAGGATGGCCTTGCCGAGGGTCGACTTCCCGGATCCGGACTCGCCGACCAGGCCGAGGCACTCACCGGGGGCGATGTCGAGGGAGACGCCGTGCAGCGCGCGGAAGGCGTGTCTTCCGCGGCCGTACTCGACCACGAGGTCGTCGACCTGCAGCAGGGGGTTCACCGGAACGGCGTTCATGCGGGGACCTCCGTCCGGCGGCTGTCGAGCGCGGCTCGGCCTTCGGCATCATCGAGCGACGCGGCGATGAGCTCGCGCGTGTACTCCTGGGTGGGCGCGGCGAAGAGCTCGTCCACGGGCCCCGACTCCACGATGTCGCCGCCGCGCATGACGATCACGCGGTCGCAGATGTCGGCGACGACGCCGAAATTGTGCGTCACGATCAGCAGCGCCATCCCGTACTCGGCCTGTAGCTCCCGCAGGAGCTCGAGCACCTCGGCCTGCACGGTCACGTCGAGGGCGGTGGTGGGCTCGTCCGCGACGAGGAGCGAGGGGCGACCGGCGATCGCGCCGGCGATGAGCACACGCTGCGCCATGCCGCCGGACACCTGATGCGGGTAGCTGCGCATCACGCGATCGGGATCGGACAGCCCGACCCGCAGGAGCACCTCCCGCGCGCGCTGCCGGGCGGCGGTCTTGCCGAGCCCGTGCGTGCGACGCAGCGGCTCGATGAGCTGATGCCCGATCGTGTACGAGGGGTCGAGGTTGCTCATCGGCTCCTGCGGCACGTAGCCGATCGTGCGGCCGAGCAGCGCCTGGCGCTCCTTCGGCGCCGCGTGGGTGACCTCCGCGCCGCCGACCCAGATCGCGTCGGCGGTCGCCCGGCCGGTCGCGGGGAGCAGGTCGAGCACCGAGAACACGGTCTGCGACTTGCCGGACCCGGACTCGCCGACGATTCCGACGACCTCCCCAGGTGCGACGTCGAGGGTCACGCCGTGCACGACCTCGGTCTCCCCTGTCGGCGTCGCGTGCACGACGTGCAGGTTCTCCACGCGGAGGGCCGACTTCGGGGCCTCATGGCGGACGCTGCCCGTCGCAGGAGCCGCGGCGACCTCGTCGGCGGTCTCGAGCACGCCGCGCCGCCGCCGTCGGGCCGCACGCGGCGTGCGCACCTGCACGAGCTCGGCGAGCGTGGAGCCCATGATCGCGAGGACGGCGATCGTGAGACCGAGCGCGGCGGAGGGCCACAGGAGCATGAGGGGGTAGGTGAGCATGAGCCGGAAGCCCTCGAGCATCATCGCGCCCCAGCTCGGCACGTTCGAGTCGCCGATGCCGAGGAACTGGAGCCCCGCCTGCATGCCCATCGCGATGCCGGCCGTGAGCGCGGTCTGGATGATGACGGGCGGGTAGACGGCCGTGATGACGTGCCGGAAGATGATGCGCGCGTCCGACAGGCCCGACACGCGGGCGGCGTCGATGTACGCCTCGCCGCGGACGGCGAGCGTCTGCGACCGCGCGATGCGGAAGTACCCCGGCACCATGAAGACACCGACGGTGACCATCAGCAGCTCGAAGTTGTTGCGGCTGCCGGCGGCGACCACGAGGAGGATGATCATCCCGGGGATCGACTGGAGGGCGTCGCTGATCCAGGTCGCGACCCGGTCGAAGACGCCGCCGAAGTACCCGGCTGCGACACCCGACGGGACCCCGACGACGAGCGCGGTGACGATCGTGATGAGCGCACCCCACAGTGTCGTCCTCGTCCCGTAGATGAGGCGGCTGAGGATGTCGCGCCCCGTGGAATCGCCGCCGAGCAGGTGCTCCGGCGACGGCGGGGCCTTGGCAGCCGCGAGGTCGACGAGGTTCGGGTCCATCGGCGCCAGCAACGGCGCGAACACCCCGACGAGCACGATGAGCAGGAAGATCGCCAGCGGGATGTAGCCGCCGGGGTGGCGGAGGAAGCGTCGGAACAGGCTCGATCGGCGCTTCTGGGCGGCCCGGTCGAAGGCGACGCGGATGTCTGTCGTGGTCATGCGACGCGCACCTTCGGGTTGATCCAGCCGAGCACGAGGTCGAGCAGGAGGTTGATGAGGACGACGAAGACGATGGAGACCACCGTGATCCCGAGCAGCATGGGAATGTCGCCGTTCTGCGACGACTGGTTCGTGAGCTGGCCCAGACCGGGAAGGCTGAAGATCTGCTCCACCACGATGGCGCCGGAAAGCAGGCCCACGAACATCAGGGCGATCACCGTGAGCGCGGCGGGCGAGGCGTTGCGGAGGATGTGCAGGTTCACCCGGGCGGCGGACAGGCCGCGGCTGCGGAGGGTGCGCACCCAGTCCTGGCGGCTCTGGGCGATCACGGCGTTGCGCAGCTGCTCCGACACGGCGACGATGCCGCCCAGGGCGAGGGAGATCGCCGGCAGCGTGATCGAGCGCAGCCAGCCTTCGACGGACTGCGTCGGCGGGACGTAGCCCACGGCGGGGAACCACTTGAGTTGCACCGCCAGCCACATCACCAGGACCAGGCTCACCCAGAACCCGGGAAGTGCGAAGAGGACGACGGAGATCCCCTTGATGATGCGGTCGAACCAGGTGCCGGGGCGGAGTCCGGTGATCATGCCGAAGGCGACGCCGATGACCGCCGTGATGAGGGTCGCGAGGGTCACGACGGAGAGAGTGACGGGGACCTTCACCGCGAGCTGCGCGCCGACCGGCTGGAAGTTGCGCCACGAGACGCCGAAGTCGAGCAGGACCGCGTGGGAGAACCAGTCCCAGAACTGGACGATCAGGGGGCGGTCGAGTCCGATCTTCGCCGCCAGCGCCTCTTGCTGCGCGGGACTCGCCGTGGTCCCGAGGAGCGAGGCGGTCGGGTCGCTGATCGCGAGGTGGGCGAGGAAGAACGTGCCGATCGAGACCGCGACGAGCAGGAGGATGCCGGACAGCACCCGCTTCGCCGTGAAGAGGAGCATGGGGGCCTCTCGAGGGTGAGGAGGAGGGGAAGGGGTGCCGGGGCGGCCGCGTGGCGACCGCCCCGACGGGCGTTCAGCCCTGCGTGATGTACCGCAGCGTCGGGAACATCATCCCCACGACGGGCTGCAGCTGGATGCCGGGCGCCGTGTAGTAGATGTTGTTCGCCTGGTACCAGACCGACCACCAGGCCTGGTCGACGAGGGCCTCGTTGAGCTCCTTGATGGCGGCGGTCTGCGCGTCGCCGCGCTCCGTCTGCACCTTCTCGACGAGCGGGGCGATGACCTCGTTCTTCGCGTAGTCGGGCTCCGGGTTGAACCACTGCACGCTCGTCAGCTGCCGGGAGACGGTGGCCACGTCGTTGCCGTCCATCGCGAGGAAGGAGATGAACATCGGGTAGTTCGGGGCGTTGAGCTGATAGTCCGGCATCTGCATGTTGTCCCAGGTGACGGTGATGCCGAGCTCGTTGAGGGCCTGCTCGGCCGACGGCTTCCACATCTCGAAGATCGGGGACATCGGCATCGAGATGTCGAAGCCGTCCGGGTAGCCGGCGTCGGCCAGGAGCTCCTTCGCCTTATCCATGTTGAACGCGTAGGCATCGTTGAGCTCGGGGTCGTTGATGTCGCCGCCGTCTGGGAAGACCTGGTTGGTGGCCACGCCCGCACCGCTGCCGACCGCCGCGAGGACGGCCGCACCGTCGAACGCGTAGTTCAGCGCCTGGCGGACCTCGAGCGTGCCGAGGGGCTCGCTCTTCGCGCCGGTGTGGTCGGTGATGACGAGTCCCGCCCACCCGGAGACCCGCTGTGCGGTGTTCCACCCCTGCTGCTCGGCCTGGTCGAGGTTCGCCACGTCGCCGTACTGCACGTTGATCTGACCGCTGAGCATCGCGTTGTGGCGTGCTGTCGCGTCGGTGATCGGGTAGATCGCGAGCTCGGAGAACGGGTACGTCTTCGCGTCCCAGTGGTCCTCGGTCTTCGTGAAGTGGTATTCCGCGCCGGCGACGCTGGTGTCGCTGTCGAGCACGTACGGGCCGGAGCCGATCGGATCGCTGCCGAGCGTGCCCGCCTCGATGGACGCCGGGGGCATGACGTAGCTGCGGCCGAGACCCATCAGGTAGAGGATCGTGTCGTCGCGCTGCGTGAGGGCGATGCGGACGGTGTCGTCATCGACCTTCTCGAAGCCCTTCGCGTTGACGTAGGCCTCACCGGACCGGGCGCCGGCCTTGAGGTACTCGAGGCTCGCGACGACGGCGTCGGCGTCGACCGGGGTGCCGTCGCTGAACACGGCGTCGGTGCGGATGTCGAGGTCGATGCTGAGGTCGTCGTCGGCCACGGTCCACTTCGTCGCGAGCGACGGGATCGGGGTGCCGTCGGCGTCGAGGGCGATCAGGGCGTCGTACACCGCGGACAGATAGGGGCCGTCGAAGCCGATGTCGGCGAGGGACGGATCCCACGACGTGACGTCCAGGAAGTTGCCGATGTTGAGGGCGTCGGGGCCTTCGGCGCCACCGCCCTCGGACGGCGAGGGCGCTCCGCCGCCGCTGCAGCCGGCGAGTGCGAGGGTCGCGGCGACGGCGGCGGCGACCGCGAGGGGCATTCGTTTCATGGTTCCTTCTCTCGGGTGCAGGGGGTGGTGAAGAAGGTTCGAAGAGCCGCTGACCGGAGACCGGGACCGACGCCACTTCGATGTGTCGTGCTGGTTAGTCTACATGCGTGGAAAAAGAGCGCAAGCGCGTTTCTTCCTCTGGCCGCGCGGACTGATGTCTCAGCGCGCACCCGCCTTGCTCCCCCGCGCACACCCCGCCCCGTCCCGTGCCTGCCCACCCGCACCCCGCGGGTGCAGGTGCGGGTACCGGGATCAATAACGCACCCCTGTCCTCCCGGCGCGGCCCATTTCTGATCCCGCCACCGCGCTCACCCCTCCAGCCAGATCAGAAACGCCCCTCGGCGACGCCTCTTCGGCACCCTTTTCATCCCGCACCGGGGTGAACGACGGCGCGAACGGGCCACACTGCCGCTCCCGAGGGCCCCGCACCCCTTCCCGGGATCAAGAACGCACCGCCCACCCGGGCCCCAGGAGCACTTCTGATCCGGAGCGTGCGCGGGGCACTTCCGATCCAGCACGGAGGCGAGGAGCGCTTACGATCTGCTGCGAACACGAGGAGCACTTCTGATCCGGGGCTCCGGAGAGCGGTCCGGTCGCGCACGAGCGGCGGGCCCGGCGACCGCCACACAGCCGCCACCAGAAGCGGGATCAGAATCGGCCGCACGCCCTCCTCACGCGGCGCGTTTTCGAATCGGCGCACAGAACGTCACGCCCTGCGGGATCAGAAACGTGCCCGTGGGGCGCGCGCGAGGTGCGGAACTGATCCCGCACGCGGAGTGGGACGCGGGGGGCGGAATGGGACGGGGGCCAAGCGAGTGCGGGATCAGAAACGTGCTTGCGGGGTGCGCGCGAGGTGCGGAATTGATCCCGCACGCGGAGTGGGACGCGCGGGCGGAGCGAAGCGGGATCAGACACGGGCCTGCGGGGCGTGCGCGAGGTGCGGAAGTGATCCCGGACGCCGGGGAAGCGGGAGGGGGAAGCGGGGGGAGGTGCGGGTGGGAGATACGAAAGGTCACCAGGTGCCGTCGGGGCGGACGGCGTGGTCGACGCGGCAGTCGGCGAGGGCGGCGCGGACCTCGGCGCCGTGGTCTCGGGCGAGGGCGAGGGCGACGTGGTTGTCCTCGAGCTGCGCGACGCGAGAGGCACCGAAGAGTACGTTGGCCGTCGCGGGGTTCGCCAGACAGAAGGCGATGCCGAGGGCAGCCGGCGTCACCCCGAACTCCCCCGCGACCCGCGCGACCTCGGGGTACACGGCGAGGATCCGCTCGCGGATACCCCCGACATCGGCACCGATCTTGCGCTGGGGCATCCGTCCCGTGGCGAGGATTCCGCCCTCGAACACGTCGGAGGCCTGCAGCGCGAGGGTTCCGTCGGCGAACAGGGGTCCATAGGCGTCGCCCTCCGCCATGGCCCGGCGCGCGATGCCGTACTTGAGCTGCGCGAACGCGGGGCCGACCACCCCCTGAGCGGTTGCCTCGGCGAGCGCCGCCCTGGTGTCCGCGATCCGCCAGTTGTTGATCCCCCACGAGTCGACCAGGTCGTCGGCGATGAGGGCGTTCACGTCGGCGACGAGTCGCGGCATGTCCGGGGCGTCCAGGTAGTCCCCCACCACGAGGGTGTCGAAGCGGTCGAGGCCGGCCCGCTCGAGCGACTCCTCGATCTGTGCCCGGAAGCCCTGGTGCGGCCAGTCCCAGAGCCAGAGCTTGCCGCACAGCACGACCTGGGCACGGTCCACCCCGCTCGCCCGGAAGGCCTCTCCGAAGAGGATGTCGGTCCGGGAGTTCTCGGCGTGCGGCCCCATGTTGTAGTACGCGATGTCGAAGAATCCGGCATCGAGGTCGACCGCCCGCTGGATGAGCTGCACCGCATCGTCGAAGCCCATACGGTCCCAGGTGTTCCACGATCCGAGGGCGAGCGGCGGCACCGTCGCACCCCGAGGAGACAGCGGCTTGCGGGGGTATGTCACATCGGGCATGAGGGCTCCTTCGCCGTCTCGGGGCACGGGGTTGTGTTTTTCTATGTCTGTAGAATATAACGGAGGAATCCCATCGGAACACCGTCAGTGAGGACGACCATGACCGCTTCCCCGCGCCGCATCCTCGTCACCGGAGGAGCCTCCGGGCTCGGCCGCGGCATCGCCAGCGCCTTCCGCGCCGCCGGGGACGAGGTGTTCCTCGGCGATGTGAACCTCGAAGCCGCCCGGGCCGTCGCCGCCGAGATCGGCGCCACCGCCCTCCCCCTCGACATCGCCGACGAGGGCGCGGTCACCACCGCCGCCGCGCAGCTCGCGGAGGCCGGCGGGCTCGACGTCCTCGTCAACAACGCCGGCGTCGTCGCCGGTGGGGGCACACTCCAGGAGGTCGCGGTCGACGCGGTCGACGCGGCCCTGCGCGTCAACGTCCGCGGCACGTTCCTCATGCTGCGGGTCTTCGGCGGGCTGCTCGCGGCCGCCGGCCACGGGGCCATCGTCAACATCTCCTCCATCGGCGCCCGGCAACCCACCCCGGGCCTCGGACACTACGAGGCCACGAAGGCCGCGGTCGACGCGCTCACCCGGACGGCCGCCATCGAGCTCGCCGGCTCCGGGGTGCGCGTCAACGCCGTCGCCCCCGGTCCCGTGCTCACGCCCCTGACCGCCGACTTCGCCTCGAACCCCGATGCCCGCGCCGCCTGGGAATCGCGCATCCCGCTCGGCACCATCGCCGAGGTCGACCAGGTCACCCCGCTCGTGCTCTTCCTCGCGAGCGAGGCCGCCAGCCACATCACCGGGGTCTCGGTCCCCGTCGACGGCGGCCAGCTCCTGGTCTGACCCCCGTCCCCCTCCGTGCGGGATCGATCCCGCCCCTCCCTGGCACCGCGGAGGACCGTTTTCGATCCCGCCACCCGCCCCGCGACTGGAGAACCCATGACCCTCCCCACCACCACCCGCGCCGCGGTGCTCACCGCGCACGGCGAGCCGCTCACGCTGCAGGACCTCCCGCTGCCCACCGAGATCGAACCCGGCGCCGCCCTCGTCCGCATCGCCTGCACGACGCTGTGCGGCACGGACATCGAGATCTGGGAAGGGAAGATGTCGTTCCCCGGCATGCTGCCCATGGTCCTCGGTCACGAGATGGTCGGCGAGATCGTGGCCACCGGGCCGGACACCCGCGACGCGCTCGGCCGCCCGCTCTCCCCCGGCGACCGGATCGGTTGGTCGGAGTCCACCTGCGGCGAGTGCCACGGCTGCGTCGTGCTGCGCGAGCCGGTCGCGTGCTCCCGCCGCGGCTACGGCTTCCTCCAGCGCGCCGACGTTCCGCCGTTCGCGACGGCCGGGCTCTCCGAGTACGCGTACGTGACCCCGGGTGCCGCCACGCTCCTGCTCCCGGCGACCGTCAAAGACACCTGGGCCTCCATGGCGGGCTGCGCCGCGAAGACCGTCCTCCGCGCGTTCGAGCGGGCCGGCCGGATCCGTCCCGGCTCCCGCGTGGTGGTGCAGGGCTCCGGCGCCCTCGGCATCTTCGCCACCGCAGTCGCGAGGATCGCGGGTGCCGGGCAGGTCATCACCGTCGGCGCACCCGCGGCTCGTCTGGAGCTCGCCGCCCGCTTCGGCGCCGACGCCGTCGTGGACTTCCGCGACGGGCCCGTCGTCGACCAGGTCCTGGCGCTCACCGGAGGCGAGGGGGCGGACCACGTGTTCGACTTCGCCGGAGCCCCGAGCGTCGGCCCGGACGCCGTCGGCATGGCCGCCCAACGCGGCACCGTGGCGATCGTGGGCTCGACCGGTCCGGCCGGAGACGGCTTCGCCCTCAGCACGATCATGGGCAAGGAGCTCACGGTCGTCGGCTCGCTCAACGGCGACATCTCCGACTACGCCCGCGCGATCGACTTCTTCACGGCGTTCGCCGACCGCTTCCCCTGGGACGACCTGTTCAGCGCCCCGGTCGGGCTCGCCGACGCCTCCGCGAAGATCGCCCACATGCACCACCTCGATGAGGTCAAGGCCGTCATCGACCCGAGCCTCTGAGGAGCACCATGACCACTCCCCTCCCCCTCCGCGAGATCGGCCGCAGCGGCCTGCACGCCTCCCTGTTCTCCCTCGGCTCCTGGCACACCTACGACCGCATGGACTTCGCCGACGCGGTGGCGCTCCTCCGCGAGGCCACCGACCGCGGCGTGAACCTCTTCGACGTGGGCGTGTACTCCGCGCCTGGCGCCCCGCCCGTCTTCACCGACGTGATCTTCTCGGCGATGGTGCGCGCGGCCGGGCTGCGCCGAGAGGAGTGGCTGCTGTCGTCGAAGCTCTGGCTCGAGGCCTTCGGCGCCGACGGCTTCCGTCCACAGCTCGAGAACGCGCTGATGCGGGTGGGAGTCGAGCACGCCGACCTCGTGATCCTCGGCGACCTCCGCCGCGACGACCTCGAGCTGCGCGATCTCGTGCTCGACCTCGCCGCGCTCGCCGACGCCGGCCTCATCCGCGCGTGGGGCGTGAACAACTGGTCGGCGGCGAGCATCCAGGCCCTGATCGACCTCGCCGCCGCGGAAGGCGTTCCCGGTCCGCAGATCGCGCAGCTCAAGTACAGCGTCTCGCGGCGGTCGATCCCGGACGGCGAGCCCTTCGCGCGCCTCTGGGAGCAGGGCCTCACGCTGCAGGCCTCGGACTGCCTGGAGGGCGGGATCCTCGCCGGGAAGGTGAACGGCGACCGGCAGATCGGGCGCGACCCCGGCGGCATCCGCGAACGGATCATCGCCGACGCCCCCGCGTTCACGGCGGTCGCCGACGACCTCGACGTGACCCCCGCCCAGCTCGGCATCGCGTTCACCCTCACCCACCCCGCCCTGACGACGACGCTGTTCGGCGCCTCCCGCGTCGCGCAGCTGCGGGCGAACCTCGACGCGGCCGCCCTCGTCGACCGCGTCGGCGCCGCCGAGCTGCGCCGTCTCGTCGAGCCCTTCTGGGCCGACCGCGGGGTCGTCGACCCCGAAGGCCCCTGACGCCGTCCCACCCGAGGAGAACCATGACCATCCCCGTCCCCTTCGATCCCGACGTGCAGGCCGTGCTCGACGAGATCGCGAAGAACCCGCAGCCCGCCCTCACCCGCGAGACCCTGCCGCGCGACGGCGTCAACCGGATGTTCCCGGACAACGACGCCGTGATCGCCGGCCGGGACATCACCTGGGAGGACCGCGTCATCCCCGGCCCGCCCGGAGCACCGGACATCGAGGGCACGATCTTCCGCCCCGCCGGCTCGGAGACCTCGACGCTCCCCGGCTTCGTGAACATCCACGGCGGCGGCATGATCGTCGGCCACCGCTCCTGGGAGACGGCTCGCGTCGTCGACATCGTCGCGGAGCACGGCGTCGTGGCCGTGAACGTCGAGTACCGCCTCGCCCCGGAGGACCCGTACCCCGCGGGCGTGGAGGACTGCTACGCGGCCTTCGTGTGGACGCACACCCACGCCACGGAGCTCGGCATCGACCCCGCGCGCATCGTCGTGGGCGGCGGCAGCGCGGGCGGGGGCCTCACCGCGGCCGTCGCCCTGCTGGCGCGTGATCGGCGGGGCCCCGTCATGGCCGGGCAGCTGCTGCTGTGTCCCATGATCGACAACACCAACACCACGGTGGCCAGTCGGCAGTACGACGGCATCGGCACCTGGCAGCGCGACATGAACCTCCTCGCCTGGTCGTGCGTCCTCGGCGAGGAGCTCGCCTTCAGCGTCGAGGCTCCCGCCTACGCCGCGCCGAGCCGGGCGACAGACGTCTCCGGCCTTCCGCCCGCCTACATCGAGGTCGGCGAGGCGGAGATGTTCCGCGACGAGGACACCGTGTACGCCCTCCGGATCTGGGAGACCGGCGGTCAGGCCGAGCTGCACGTGTGGGGCGGCGGCGCCCACGGCTTCGACATGTACATGCCGGACGCCGAGATCACCCGCGCTGCCCTCGCCGCACGTGCCTCCTGGCTGCGACGGATCTGGCGGACCGCCGCATGAGCACGCCGGAGCCGGTGCCCTACGACCCGGAGCTCGTCGCCGGACTCGACGCCTTCGTCGACCTCGTCGAGGTCATCCCGCTGCGCGCGGACACCATCCACGCCAACCGCGATCACTTCGCCACGATCATCCCGCCGATGGCCGTGCAGGCGGAGGGTCGCGCCGTGACCTGGGAGGACCGGGTCATCCCCGGCCCTGTCGGGGCTCCGGACCTCGAGATCACCATCGTGCGCCCGGCGCAGGCGCCCGCAGACCCGGCACCGGCGGTGCTGTCGATCCACGGCGGCGGCATGGTGCTCGGCACGCGCTTCTTCGGCACCGCCGAGCTCATCGACCTCGCCGAGCGGCACGGTGTCGTCGGCGTCGCGGTCGAGTACCGTCTCGCCCCGGAGCACCCCGGACCGGCGCAGGCGGAGGACTGCTACGCGGCACTGGAGTGGATGGTCGCCCACGCCGACGAGCTCGGCATCGACACCTCCCGCGTCATCGCGTCCGGGCAGAGCGCCGGCGGCGGACTCTCGGCGGCGGTGGCGCTGCTCTCCCGCGACCGCGGCGGACCACGGCTGGCCGGGCAACTCCTCGGCTGCCCGATGCTCGACGACCGCAACGAGACCCCGTCGAGCCGGCAGTACGACGGCTTCGGCGCCTGGGACCGGAACAACAACGACACCGCGTGGGACGCGATCGCCGGAGCCGACCGGTTCACCGACCGCGTGTCGCCGTACACGGCGCCGGCCCGGGCCACGGATCTGTCGGGACTCGCTCCGGCGTTCATCGAGGTGGGTGCCGCGGAGACCTTCCGCGATGAGGCCGTCGACTACGCGTCGCGGATCTGGGCCACGGGCGGGCAGGCGGAACTGCACGTCTGGGCGGGCGGCTACCACGGCTTCTCCGGGTTCTCCCCCGAGGCCGAGGTGTCGCAGGCCGCGGTGGCCGCACGGGAGAGCTGGCTGCGCCGCGTGCTGCGCCTGGGCGGATGAGTCTCCCGGCGCGCGGTGAGCCCGCGCGGATGGGCACGCTGCGGGCGATGCTGGTGCTCGGCATGCTGGAAGCCTTCGGTCCGCTGTCGATGGACCTCTACCTCCCTCAGCTCCCCCAGCTCGCGGCGTCGCTCGGCACGACCGAGGCCCTGGCGCAGGTGACCATGTCGGCGTGCATGATCGGCCTCGGCCTGGGGCAGCTCGTGGCCGGTCCCCTCAGCGACCGGCTGGGTAGACGTCTACCGCTGCGGGTCGGCGTCGCGGCGTTCGCGGTACTCTCCGCGGTGTGCGCGGTCGCCCCGACCATCGAGCTGCTGCTCGTCGCCCGCTTCCTGCAGGGGCTGGCGGGATCGGCGGGCATCGTGATCTGCCTGGCGATCGCCCGCGACCAGTTCGAGGGCATCGAGCTCTCCCGCATGCTCTCGCTGCTGTTCCTCGTCTCGGGCACCGCGCCGATCATCGCGCCGGTGGTGGGCGGCCAGCTCGCCCGCATCATGGACTGGCGCGGGATCTTCGGGGTGCTCAGCGGGATCGGCGTCATCCTGCTGCTCGTGGTCGTCTTCCTCCTGCCGGAGACGCTGCGACCGGAGGCGCGCCACGGCGGAGGCCTCCGCGTGCTGCGGGCGCATGCCGGCGCCGTGCTGGGCGACCGGCTCTTCGCCGCGGTCCTGTGCGCCTCCGCCGGTGCGGGCGTGGCGTTCTTCACCTATCTCTCGATGTCGTCGTTCGTGCTGCAGGACGAGTTCGGCCTCAGCCCGCAGAGCTTCAGTCTCGCCTTCGCCGCCGGCGCCCTGGCGAGCATCGTCGGCAGTCAGTCGAGCCGCCTGGTCGTGCGCCGCTTCGGCCCCCTCCGCGTGTACCTCGGCGGGGTCACGGCGACACTCGTCGCGACCACGACCTTCCTCGTCCTGGCGCTCAGCGGGACGGGGGTGGCGGGCGTGGTGGCGGCACTCGTCGGGTTCATGCTGTGCGCGGGGCTCGGCGGCCCGAACGGCCAGACACTCGCCCTCGCGCATCACGGCGCCAGGGCGGGGACGGCGTCCGCCCTGCTCGGCATGTCGTCGTTCCTGTTCGGCCCGGTGCTCGCCCCGCTCGCCGCCGGGATCGGGGGCACGAACGCCGTCACGATGGCGGTCACCATGACCCTGGCCGCCGCCGTCGCGGCGATCGCCGCCTGGGCCTTCGTCCGCCCCGCGGCGCGGGAGTGAGACCCTCGCACCGGACGGTCAGCCCGCGATGCTCATCGCGACGACCCCGATCGCCATCGCCCAGGATTCCACCGCGAGCAGCCGGGCGGCGCGGCCCCGATGCGCCGTCGTCCGCCACCCTGCGGCGATCGTCCAGGCGACGACGCTGAGAGTGCCGAGGAGGACGAGCGCGCCGAGCGCGCCGCCGAGTCCATGACCCCCGTGCCCCGCGGACGCCACCACGCCTTGACCGACCGATCCCGCCGCGCCGTGGAAGGCGCAGATCGCCATCACGAGCGATCCGAGAGCGCGGTGACAGCAGGGGGCCGCGGACGTCGCCCCGCGGACGCCCATCGTGCCGATCATGCCGGACACGAGCAGCAGGGCACCGATCAGCAGGGCACCCAGCGGCCCGGTCCCGCCCGTCGCCATCAGCAGCATCCCCGCCGCCATCACCACCGCGGCCTGGCGCCCCTGCCACGGCACGGCGCGCCGCGCAGCGAGGCAGGCGCCGGCCGACACGAGCGCCGCCGCCGCCATCAGCAACGATGCTGCCGGGAGCAGGAGGTCCACAGCCGAAGTATATTGATCGTTCGCTCAAAAAAGCGAGGCCGCACTTCATGCGACACAATGAGCACGTGCCCCGCATCGTCGACCATGATGAGCGTCGCCGTCAGATCGCCGACGCACTGCTCGTCGTCGCCGCCAGAGACGGTCATGAGAGCGTGTCCTCGCGGGCGGTCGCGAAGGAGCTCGGCGTCGCGACCGGCTCCCTGTGGCACTACTTCGACGGCTTCGACGACGTCGTCCGCGCCGCAGCAGCCGAGGTCACCCGTCGCACCGACGAGCGCATCGCCGCCGCGACGGACGGACTCCGCGGCCTCACCCGACTGCGGGCCCTGATGGGCGAGGTGCTCCCCGTCGACGAGCGCACCCGCACCGAGGCACACGTGGTCGTCGGCTTCTGGGGGCGCCTGGCCACTCTCGCGCCGACTCCCGACGCCGGAGCGCCGACCCTCGCGACGTGGCAGGGCAGCATCCGCGAGGCGCTGGAGGAGGCGGTGAGCGACCGAGAGCTGCGCCCCGACACCCCCACCGGCGACCTCCTCGCCCTCCTGCGCTCGATCACCTACGGCCAGCAGGTCGTCGAGGTCACCGAGCCGCAGACGGCGGCGGCGCACTTCGCGGTCCTCGACAGCATCCTCGCCCCCTGGCGACGCTGACCTCGACATCGCCCACACGCCACGGTTGTGCACCCGTGCACGCCGTCGTATCATCGTGCCAACCCGTTTCTTGAGCACTTGCTCGAAAATAGTGAGGTCAACGATGTCCCCGCACTCCCGCCAGCCCGTCTCCCTCGAGCCGATCACCGTCCCGCACCCGCTCGACCCGCTCACCGGTGCCGAGATCGCCGCCGCCCGCGCGGTGCTCGACGCGGCCGGCCTGCTGACGGCGACCACCCGCGTGCCGATGCTGCTCCCCGACGAAGCCACGAAGGAGGAGCTCGCGGCCTGGCGCCCCGGCTCCGCCATCGACCGCCGTGTCGACGTGACGCTGCTCGACACCGCCACCGGCGTCGCGACCGAGGTGATCGTCTCGATCACCCGTGGCGAGGTCGTGCGGCAGGAGCGAGTGCCGAACGACGCCCCGCCGTACGGCCAGCCGCAGTACCTGTTCGAGGAGTACGAGCGGGCAGAGGCCATCGCCAAGGCGTCCCCGGACTGGCAGGCGGCCATGCGGCGGCGGGGCCTGGCGGACCACATGACCCTCGCCTTCTGCTCCCCCCTGGCCCCGGGCTACACCGGCCGGGCCGACGAGGTGGGCCGCCGCGTGATCCGGTCCCTCACCTTCCTCCGATACGACGAGCAGGATTCCCCGTGGGCCCACCCCGTCGAGGGGCTGATCGTGCACATCGATCTCACCACGGACAGCGTGATCCGCGTCGAGGACGAGGGCGACGTGCCGGTGCCCGCCGGGCACGGCAACTACTACCCGGAGGTGCAGGGCGCGGCACGGACGACGCTGCGGCCCATCGAGATCACCCAGCCGGACGGGCCGAGCTTCGCCGTGTCCGGATCGCTCGTCGAGTGGGAGGGCTGGTCCATGCGCGTGGGCTTCAACGCCCGCGAAGGCCTCGTCCTGCACGACGTGTCGTTCCAGGGGCGCTCCGTGCTGCACCGGGCGAGCGTGCCGGAGATGGTCGTGCCGTACGGTGACACCGCCCCCGGGCGCTTCTGGATCAGCTACTTCGACGCGGGCGAGTACCTCCTCGGCAAGAACGCCAACCACCTGGAGCTCGGCTGCGACTGCCTCGGCGTGATCCGGTATCTCGACGGCTACGTCGCCGACGACCACGGCCACCCGGTGCGCATCCCGAACGTGATCTGCATGCACGAGGAGGACTTCGGCATCCTCTGGAAGCACACCGACCTCTCGGGACGGTCCGACGTGCGGCGCTCACGGCGCTTCGTGGTCTCGTACTTCTCCACGATCGGCAACTACGACTACGGCTTCTACTGGAACTTCGGACTGGACGGCTCGATCGAGGTCGTCGCCAAGGCCACGGGCATCGTGTTCGCCGGCGCCGGGGAGCCGGGCGTCCGTCAGAAGCACGCCACCGAGCTCGCCCCCGGCGTCTTCGCCCCGGTCCACCAGCATCTGTTCTGCGCGCGGCTCGACGTGGCTATCGACGGCCAGGACAACCGGCTCGTGGAGGTGGACGCGCAGCGGGTGCCGATAGGGCCGGACAACCCGTTCGGCAACGCGTTCACCTGGTCGGAGACGGTGCTGGAGACCGAGCACGCCGCTCAGCGCGAGGCCGACTCCTCCGCCGCCCGGGTGTGGGAGGTGCAGAGCGCCTCGCGGACGAACCACGTCGGCCGCCCGACCGCCTACCACCTCGTCCCGGAGCCGACCGCCCTGCTGATGGCCGACCCCGCCTCCTCCGTCGCCGCGCGCGCGGCCTTCGCCACGAAGCACCTCTGGGCGACCCGGTACGAGCACGGGCAGATCTGGCCGGCCGGGCGCTACCCCAACGCGCACCAGGGCGGCGCCGGCCTCCCGGAGTACACGGCCGACGACCGCCGGATCGACGGCGAGGACATGGTGCTGTGGCACACCTTCGGGCTCACGCACTTCCCGCGCCCGGAGGACTGGCCGATCATGCCCGTGGACTACGCGGGATTCTGGTTCAAGCCCTACGGTTTCCTCGACCAGAACCCCGCCATGGACGTGCCGGAGTCCTCCCAGGCGCACGGCGGCGCGACGGCGACGGACTCCTGCTGCGGCGGCGACTCCTGCGCCTGCGTCCACTGAGCGCACCCGGGGCCGCTCCGCCGCGCGATCAGTAGCGGGCGGAGAAGGCCCCGTCGGCCTGGAGGAGCTACCCGGATATCCAGCGCCCCTCATCCGAGACGAGGAACGAGACGACGGCGGCGATGTCGCCCGGCGTGCCGAGGCGACCGAGCGGTGTCATCCCGGCGAGGCCGACGCGCGTCTCGTCGTCCATCCATCCGGTGTCGATGGGGCCGGGGTTCAGGACGTTGGCGGAGATGCCGCGCGGACCGAGCTCCCGTGCGGCCGAGATGACGAGCCGGTCCAGCGCCCCCTTGGAGGCCCCGTAGGGCAGGTTCCCGGTCACGTGATCGCTCGTGAGCGCCACGATCGCGCCGCCCTCCTCGGCCTGCCGGGCGAAGGCTGCGATGAGGAGCAGGCTCGCCCGCGCGTTCACGGCGACGTGCCGGTCGAAGCTCTCAGCCGTCGTGTCCAGCACGCCGGACTCGAGGTCGTGCGCGTGGCTGAGGACGAGCGCGGAGATCGGGCCGTGCGCCTCCGCGACCTCGGCGATCAGGCGCTCCGGTCCGTCCGCGGTGGAGAGGTCTGCCGGATGGTCGGCGCCGTCGAGGTCGCTGGTGACGACGGTCCAGCCGTCGGCACGGAGCCGCGGGACGATACCCGCGGCGATGCTGTTCGCGCGCGCGGCGCCGGTGACGAGAGCGAGGGGCATGCCCTCACGCTAGCGGGCAGCCCGTCGCGGGTGCGAAAAGGTGCGCCGATCGCTCCCGTCAGGCGCGTCTCTCATCCCTGCCGAGGGAGAGCGGGTCAGGCGAGGGCCGCGATCGCGTCGCGGAGGATGCCGTCGGCCGCGGCCAGCGCCTCAGCGGCGGCCTCGGCGGAGGCGCCGGTCGCGAGCAGGAGCAGCGCGAGCTTGACGGAACCGTCCGCGGCCTGCAGCGCGGCGGACGCGGCGTCGACGTCCACACCCGCGAGCTGCGACACCGTGCGGATCGAGCGCGCGTGCAGCTTCTCGTTCGTCGCGAGCAGGTCGACCATGACCCCGCGGTACGTCTTGCCGAGCTTGATCATCGAGAGCGTCGTCAGCATGTTCACGACAAGCTTCTGCGCCGTGCCGGACTTCAGCCGCGTGGAGCCCGAGATGAACTCCGGCCCCGTGACGACCTCGATCGCGGTGTCGGCCTCCGCGCCGATCGCCGACCCCGCGTTCGAGGCGATCGCCACCGTGAGGGCGCCGAGGCCCCGGGCGTACCGCAGCCCGCCGATGACGTAGGGCGTACGGCCGGATGCCGAGATGCCCACCACCGTGTCCCGCTCGGTGAGGTCGAGGTCACGCAGGGCGAGAGCCGCGGCCTCATCATCGTCCTCCGCGTTCTCCACCGCCGAGCGGATGGCCGTCTCCCCGCCGGCGATGAGTCCGACCACCATCGACGGGTCGGTGCCGAAGGTGGGCGGGCACTCGCTCGCGTCGAGCACGCCGATGCGACCTGCCGTGCCCGCACCGATGTAGATGAGGCGACCGCCGCGTCGGAAGCGCTCCGTGATGCCGTCCACCGCCGCCGCGATCTCCGCCGTGCGACCCGCCACGGCCTCGGGCACGCGACGGTCCTCGGCGTTCATGCGCTCGACGAGTTCAGTGGTGCTCAGCAGGTCGAGATCGCCCCGCTCGGTGGACGAGGCCTCGGTGTCCAGGCCCGCGAGCTCGGCGAGAAGGGTGGTCAGACGGGGGTCATTCGGCACGGTGCACGAACCTTTCATGGGGGAGGTCGAGGCGACGGGTCAGCAGCAGGGCCCCGTCCATGGCGCTGCCTCGCGCGGGGACGACCCGACGGCCGCTCCCTTCGAGCGCGCGTGTGAGGGCGGCGCGGAATCCGTCGTGGTCGGTGAGGCCGCCGTGCAGTGCGACGTCCGCGGTCGGTCCGGCGGCCGCAGCGGTCGTCGCAGCGAGGAGCCTGACGGCGTCCTCGACGATCCCGCGGGCGACGGGGTCGTCGTCTGCGGCGGCGGCGAGTACGAGGGGCGCGAGGGTCGCGAGGCGGCGGGCGAGGGCACCGTCGGCGGCGAGCCAGGCCTGCACGGCCGAGGGCGGGCCGACGGGGGCGGCGAGCGCCGCGGTGAGAGCGGTGGGCGCGGCCAGCCCGTCCTGGGCACGGAGCACGGCGCGCAACGCCTCGCGGCCGAGCCAGGATCCGCTGCCGAAGTCGCCCAGCTCGGGGCCCCAGCCGTCGACCAGACGCGCACCGGAAGGGTCGACGCCCAGGGCCACGGCTCCGGTGCCGGCGATGAGCAGCACGCCGGCCGCGCCGTCGAGAGCGCCCGCATGGGCGGTGACCACGTCCGACGCCACGGCCACGCGCGCTCCGGTCCGTGCGGCGAGCGCGGCGGCGAGTTCCGCGGCCGCCTCCGGGGCGAACCAGGCGCCGGCCGCCCCCACGCCGAGCGTGTCGATGCGCTCGACACCGTCGAGCAGCGGGAGAATCGCGGTGAGCGCCGCCTCCACTCCGCCCGCCGCGGCGAGGCCCGGCGCTCCGATCCCGGAGCGCTCCCCGGCCGTCGCGCCGTGCACGACGAGGCGGCAGCGGGACTTGCCGAGGTCGACGGTGGCGGTCGTCTCGCTCATCGGCACTCCTCGGATCCGGCGGAAAGAAAGAAAAGGGACTACACAACACGTAGACTCGCTGAAAAGAATTTACCATCCCGTTCCGCCGTTCCGGAGGATACCGTGAGCATCCAGTCCACGATCGAAGCCGCCGCTGCGACCCTGCCCCCGTCGCTGGCGCGCGTCGCGGCCGCGGTGCGGGAGAACCCGAGCCTCGTGATCGACAAGACGATCAGCGAGCTCGCCGAGGAGTGCCGCACCTCGGTCGCCTCCGTCGTGCGGTTCTGCCGCGCGATCGGCTTCACCGGATACGCGCCGCTGCGGATGGCCCTGGCCACCGAGCTCGGCAAGGAGGCCGCGCAGTTCTCCGCCCGCGGCGCCTACGGCTCGGAGATCTCCGACGAGGACACCCTCGAGGAGGCGGTCTCCAAGCTCGCGGCCCTGGAGCTCCTCGCCATCGAGGAGACCGTCGGCCAGCTCGACTTCGCCGTGCTGGCGGCGGCTGTCGCGGCCATCGACGGCGCCGACCGGATCCTGCTCTACGGCATCGGCGCCAGTCAGTTCGTCGCGGAGGACCTCGCGCACAAGCTCCTCCGCGTCGGCCGCAACGCCCACGTCCTCGCCGACCCCCACGAGGCGATCGCCGCCGCGGTCCTGCCCGTCAGCACCACCGTCGCCATCGGGTTCTCGCACGCGGGGTCGACGATCGAGACGGTGCGGTTCCTCGAAGCAGCCGTCGCCAACGGCGCGACGACCGTCGCCGTCACCTCCGTGAAGGACTCCCCTCTCGCCCAGGTCGCCGACCACGCCCTGTTCACCGAGGTGCGCGAGTCGACCTTCCGTGCCGGGGCGATGGTGAGCCGGATCGCGCAGCTCACCCTCGTCGACTGCCTGTTCATCGGCGTCGCCAAGCGGCGGTACGCCGAGACCGTCGACGCCCTGCAGCGCACGCGTCAGGCGACGCGCCTCCTCCGCGACTGACGTCGTCGCCGAGCGCCGGTGCGTCAGCAGACAGGGGCGTCCAGCACCGTCGGAGCCTCCGTCCGTGGCGTGTGGCTTCCCATCGTCCCCGCCGTGCGCAGGAACACGATGATCCAGCTGAAGATCAGCACGGCCGCGATGAGCTCGACCGCCGTGAGGTTGTAGTAGCCGACAGCGAAGAACGCGCCGAGCAGCACGATGACCAGCACGTACGTCCAGCCGAGGCCGACGAAGACGCGCGGGATGCTGCGCACGAACCACGGCAGGCCGACGACGACCACCGCGAACACCACCACCATGCCCGTCGCGACGGTGTTGTGCAGACCGAAGAACTCGTCGACGGGGAAGATCCCGACGCACGCGAGGAAGATGCCCATCAGGATGAGCCCGCCGCGCACGATGGTCCGGCCACGGCGGTCGACCGGGTCGTCGACGGGCAGCCCCGCCGTC
Source organism: Microbacterium meiriae (assembly GCF_032364335.1). Classification (NCBI taxonomy): domain Bacteria; kingdom Bacillati; phylum Actinomycetota; class Actinomycetes; order Micrococcales; family Microbacteriaceae; genus Microbacterium; species Microbacterium meiriae. The sequence goes on along the minus strand of NZ_CP133984.1, from coordinate 1,083,785 downwards.
GCATAGCGCGAGATGGTCGTCACCATGATCCCCGCGATGACGAGGGTCACGTTGAAGGCCACCGAGGCGCTATTGCTGCTCATGCCCAGCGCCGACAGGTTGTCGCGCCACCAGTGCACGTCACTGGAGGCCAGCATCGCCGCGAAGGCCCCGACGACGAGGAACACCGCCAGGACCAGCGACAGCACGGTCGGCGTCAGAGCGACGGCGCTGAGGAAGGCGACGTAGCCCGTGAGCGCGAACGCCACGGCGACCAGGATCGCGCCGGGGAACGCGAAGACGGGGGCGTCCACGAAGCTCTGCTCCAGCAGCTGCGCGATCCCCAACCAGCCGAGGTAGGCGATCGCGGCGTGCGCGAAGGCGATGGCGGCGAGGTCGTACCAGCGGAGCCGGTCGCCGGGGACGGCGAACCCGTCCCTGGCGCGGGTGGGGTCGGGCTCCGGAACCCGCACAGCGAGCCGCCCCAGGGCGAAGGCGAGCGCCGCCGCGATCGCACCGCCGTAGGCCGCGAACATACCGATCGAGCCGGTGCCGCTGATCGAGAGCTCCCGCCCCCAGAACACCGGCAACGCCACGAGGAACCCGACGAGGAGGAACGCCGCACCGACGATCAGCGCGGTCGCCTCGAACACCGCGTCGGAGGTGGCGGGTCCGCGCACCTGGCGGAGCACCTGCCGGATCCGCTGCGTCACCGTCGACATCATCCCGCCGTTCACGGACCACATCCTAGACGGCACCCCCGCAGGATCGTCGCCGGTGGTAGCATCACGGAACGGATCGTATACAACGTCGTCGTTCCCACCAGCCCGAGGTGATCAGTCATGAACGGTGCCCTCACCACCCCCGCCGAATCGGTGTCCACGCTCGTCGCGCGCAACATCAGCGAGTTCCGCGCCGCCGTCTCCGAGTCGTTCGTCCCGCTGCAGGTGTCCACCGCGGGCGCCGACCAGTTCCGCGGCGTGATCCGCGGCGCCGCCGTCGACGAGGTGCACGTCAACGACATCCGTGCCACCTCGCACGTCGTCGAGCGCACCACCGAGCTCATCGCCCGCGGGGACCGCTCGTACTTCAAGGTGAGCCTGATGCTCGCCGGGACGGGCCTGCTCATCCAGGACGACCGCGAGGCCGTGCTGCAGCCCGGCGACCTCGCCGTCTACGACACCGATCGGCCGTACTCCCTCGTCTTCGACCAGGACTTCCGCACCATGGTCGTCATGTTCCCGAAGCACCTGATCAGCCTCCCGCCGGACATGATCGGGCAGCTCACGGCCGTCCGCATCTCGGGTCAGGAAGGGCTCGGCGGCATGGTCGTGCCGTACCTGACGCAGCTCGCCGGCAACCTCGACGAACTCGCCGGCACGACGGGAGCCCGGCTCGCGCACAGCGCCCTCGACCTCGTGACCACCGTCTTCACGCGGGAGCTCGGTCTCGATCAGGTCTCCGCCGACCCGCACCGTGCCCTCATGCAGCGGATCCGCTCGCACATCGACCGCAACCTCGCCTCCACGGACCTCGGACCGGCCTCCATCGCCGCCGCGCACTTCATCTCCACCCGCCACCTGCACGGACTGTTCCAGGAGCAGGGGGTGACCGTGTCGACGTGGATCCGCACCCGCCGCCTGGAGCAGTGCCGCCGCGACCTCCTCGACCCGATGCTCGCCGACCGCCCCGTCGCCGCCATCGCCGCCCGCTGGGGCTTCGTCGACGCGGCGCATTTCAGCCGCGCGTTCAAGACCGCCTTCGGCGTCTCCCCCAGCGAGTACCGCGCCACCCACTGACCCTGTTGTTCCCGTTCTCCCCGTCGCGCGCGGGATCAAAACCGCCCCGCCAGCGCTCGCCTCGCGCACGTTCCTGATCCCGCACCATCCCCCCGCCCCGCGTGCGGGATCAGGAACGCACCCCACTCCCGTCGGGCAGGGGCACTTTCGATCCCGCACCGACGAGCGGCACGCCGTGCGCGGGAGGGCACGACTCCCGCCCCAGAGGGCACGACTCCCGCGCCCCAGAGGGCACCGCGCCCGCGTGCGGGATCAGGAACGGGCCCCACCCGCGTCCGGCAGGGGCGTTTTCCGTCCCGCGCCGGGGCGGCCGCAGGCGGGACGCCCGTGCGGGATCAGGAACGCACCCCACTCGCGTCCGGCAGGGGCGGTTTTGATCCCGCACGGGGGCCAGGGGCGGATCCAGGGACGGAACCGCGGGGACGGAGCTGCGCGGGGACGGGGCTTGCCCGGGAGGGCACGCCGGTTGACTCTCGGTGCGGGATGGACTCCGCGCGCTTGAGGGGTCCCCCGGTGCGGCCGGAGCATGAGGCAAGCGCATCGCGACGACGCGGTGCCCGGGGCGACGAGGCCCCGCCGTGTGCGACGTCAGGACCCTCATGACCGACATCTCCGCCGACCCCGCTCTGGACGAATGGCGCACGTACGACGAGTTCGCCGCGGGCATCGACACGTTCCGCCTGCCGAACACGATGCTCGCCGGAACCGCGCTCACGCTCACCCTCGACGACGACACCGCGCTCGCGCTCCGCTTCGACGAGGACTCCGTGGCCTGGGAGGGCCTGGGCTCCTCCGGTCGCGACCCGTACGACGCGGTCCGCGTGCGCGACGACGTCGTCTTCGTGAACATCCCCTTCGAGACCCGCGAGCGCGAAGCCCTCACCGTCGTCTTCTCCACCACGACCCACCGCGCCACCGTCATCCGCTCCCGCATCGCCGCCGAGGCCGTCGAGGGCACCCCGCAGGTCGGGCAGGACTTCTGGGCCGCGACCACCGATGCCGGCCCCGCGACCGGCGAGGTCCCCGGTCCGAGCCGCGACCTCATCGGCAAGCGGAACATCTACCGCTACAGCCCCCACCACCTGTACGAGCACGTCTACGTCTCCAGCCAGCGCTACGCGTGGCAGTGCCTGGAGGGCGTCCAGCGCGGTCACGGCGACATGGACCTCTCCACGGTGTGGAAGTTCGCGGACGGCCTGTACCTGTTCTGCTTCCGCGAGTTCCGGATCGCGGTGGCGAGCGTCTGGCTCCACGACCTCGGCTACCAGCTCATGACGACGGGGATCTTCCTCGGACTCAACGGCGACGGCGAGTCCGAGCACTCCCGCGCCGGCGGACACATCTACCCGCTGGGCGCCGTCGCCTACCCCGACGCACAGCCCGCCTGACCCTTCGACCCTTCGACCCTTCGACAGGCTCAGGGACCCAGACGGGCGCAGCGACCCACCACGGAAAGAGAGCACATGAGCAACGCAGACCTGATCCGCGACCACTACGCCGCCAACGACCGCGGCGACCTGGACGGCATGCTCGCGCCCTTCGCGGCCGACATCGAATGGACCGAGGCCGCCGGATTCCCCTACGCCGGAACGTACATCGGCCCGGACGCGGTCGCCGAGAACGTCTTCGGACGCATCCAGGAGGAGTGGGACGACTACACCGTCGCGATCGACGAGGTCGTCGACGGCGGCGACGTCGTGGTCGGCATCGGCACCTACTCCGGCACCTACAAGCGCACTGGGCGGTTCTTCGCCGCCCGGGTGGCCCACGTCTGGCGCGTGGCGGGCGGCGAGATCGTCGCCTTCGAGCAGTTCACCGACACGGAGCTCGTGAACCGCGCCCTGCGCGCGCCGTCGACGAGCACCGACACCCAGCCTTCGAGCTGACAGCACGACCCGAACAGGAGAGGCAGGAAGCACATGAACAGACGAGCATCCGGCGCCGCGGCGATCATCGCCGTGGCCGCCCTCGCTCTCGCCGGCTGCGCCGGCGGCGACGGAGCCGGGGGCGACGGTGCCCCCATCGTCGTCGGCTCCGTGAACACGATCAGCGGCCCGGCGACGTTCCCGGAGGCCTCGCAGGCGGCTGCCGCCGTCTTCGACGCGTTCAACGAGGACGGCGGCCTCGACGGCCGCACGATCGAGTACAAGATGCTCGACGACAAGGGCGACCCCGCCACGGCCACCGCCTCGGCGCGGGAGATCGTGGGCAGCGACGAAGCCGTCGCGCTCGTGGGCTCCGCGAGCCTCATCGAGTGCGAGATCAACGCGAAGTACTACGAGCAGGAGGGCATCCTGTCGGTGCCCGGCATCGGCGTCGACACGGGCTGCTTCGACAGCGAGAACATCTCGCCGGCGAACGTCGGCCCGTTCAACGACATGACCCTCACGCTGCAGTACGGCTCCGAGGTGCTCGGACTCGACGACATCTGCATCCTGCTGGAGATCGCCGGCTCCACCCGCCCGACCTACCAGGCCGCGATCGACAAATGGACCGAGATCACGGGCAAGGAGCCGAAGTACGTCGACGACACCGTGCCGTACGGCGCCTCCGACTACACGCCCTACATCGTCAAGGCGCGGGACCAGGGCTGCAAGGCCCTCGCGATCAACCCGGTCGAGCCCGACGCGATCGGACAGGTCAAGGCCGCGAACGCGCAGGGCTGGGACGACGTGACCTGGCTCTACCTCACGAGCGTCTACAGCGAGAACTTCGCCGACGCGATCGACGACGCGGGCGCCGGCATCTACGTCCCCGCCGAGTTCTACCCGTTCACGGACGACAGCGACATCAACGCGGACTGGCGGACGCTGATGGAGGAGAACGACATCCCCCTCACCTCGTTCAGCCAGGGTGGCTACCTCGCGGCGACGTACTTCATCGAGGTGCTGAAGAGCATCGACGGCGACATCACCCGGGAGAGCGTCTCCGAGGCCCTCAAGGGAATGGACCCGATCGAGAACCCGATGGTGGGCACGCCCTACGCCTTCGGCACGCAGAACACCGCGGGCTGGCCGATCATCCTGAAGTCGGGCACGAACGCCTGGGAGAAGGTCGCCGACGACTGGCTCCGGATCGGCGAATAGTCCCCGCGCTTCGACAGGCTCAGCGACCCACGCCGGGTCCCCGCGCTTCGACAGGCTCAGCGACCCACGCCGGGTCCCTGAGCCTGTCGAAGGGCCCTCACCAGAAAGGACGCCTGATGCTCCAAGGCGCCATCGCCGGACTCGCCGCCGGCGGCCTCTACGCCGTCCTCGGCGTCTGCCTCACCCTCATGTCACGCCTCGTGCGCGTCGTGAACTTCGCCCAGGCCGCGACCGGCATGTTCGGCGCGTTCACCGCCGTGTGGTTCGTGCGCGAGATCGGACTGCCCATCTGGCTCGGCTCGATCCTCGGCGTCCTCGTCGCAGGCCTGCTCGCCGCGGCCATCGGCTTCATCGCCGCGACGTGGCTGTCGGAGGCCTCGACGACGACCCGCTCCGCCATGACGGTCGGCCCGCTCCTGCTGCTCATCTCGCTGTCGTTCATCCTGTTCGGCAACAAACCGCAGCCGTTCACCCCGATCATCGCCGGCCCCGCGTTCTCCTTCGGCGGCGTGGTCATCAGCCAGGTCACCGTCGCGACGGTGGCGATGGCCGTCGTCACCGCCGTCGCCGTCCGCATCGTGCTGCGCCGCACCAGGGTCGGCACCCAGCTGCGCGCGCTGTCGGAGCGGCCGACCACGGCGGAGCTGCTCGGCATCCGCTCCCGGCCGCTGTCGATCGCCGTCTGGTTCGTCACCGGGATCATCAGCGCCATCGCGATCATCATCGTCGCGCCCTCCCAGTCGAACGACGCCACGAGCCTGTCCATGCTCATCGTCCCCGCAGCGGCGGCCGCGCTCCTGGGCGGCTTCCGCCGGCTCGACCTCGCCGTCGTCGGCGGGCTGCTCCTCGGCGTCCTCGGCGGACTCGTCGCGCAGATCGACGAAGTGGCGCTCGTGCGCAACTTCCTGCCGTTCCTGTTCATCGTCGTCCTGCTGCTGTGGACGCAACGCAAGGAGGTGTGGGATGCCGCTCGCTGACCGCCCCTGGTTCCGGATCACCTGGCCGTTCGCCGTCGCCGTCGTCGGCATCGGCGTGGGCGCGCTCCTCAGCGCCGCCCTTCCCGGCTACTTCGTCTTCCTCGCGATCAGCGCCGTCACGGCCGCGATCGCGATCCTCGGCCTCGGCATCGTCACCGGCTCGGCCGGGATGATCGCCCTGTGCCAGCTCACCTTCGCCGCGGTCGGGGCGTGGATCGTCTCCCTGCTGAACGTGATGCAGGCGCCCGGCGGCTTCCTCGTCTGGCTCGTGCTCGGCGGCGTCGCGGCCGGTCTCGTCGGCATCCTCGTCGGCCTCCCCGCCCTGCGGCTGCGCGGCGTGAACCTCGCCGTCGTGACGCTCGGATTCGCGGCCGCGGCGGACGTCACGCTCGTGCAGATCCAGTTCCCCGGCTCCGCGGACGGCATCGCGATCGAGCGGCCCGCGCTGTTCGGCAGTGACCGGGAGTTCTTCTTCCTCTCCATCGTCGTGCTCGCCGTCTGCGGCCTGGCGGTGTTCTTCCTGCAGCGCGGACGCTGGGGCGCCAGCTGGAAGGCCGTCGCATTCTCCGAGCGGGGCACGGCCGCGGCCGGGCAGAGCGTGCGCACCGCGAAGCTCACGGCGTTCGCAGTGTCGGCGGCCCTCGGCGGCATCTCCGGCGGGCTGCTCGCCGGACAGGTGCAGCTCCCCTTCGCCTCGAGCTTCACACCACTGCAGTCCCTCGCCCTGTACGTGCTGGCGATCATGTCCGGCGCGCACCTCATCGACATGGCCATCTTCGGCGGACTGCTCTGGGTGCTCGTGCCGGAGCTGCTCAAGCGCTGGGGCGTGCCGCAGGACTGGGGCTTCGTCGTGTTCGGCGTGCTGGGCGTCCAGGCCCTCACGAGCGGCACGAACCTCGGCCAGGGCATCCGCAACCTCCTGTACCGGCGGGCCGACCGGCGCACGGCCACCGCGGAGCTCACGGCGCTCCCGCCGGACGCGGGAACCGATGCGACGGCGATCACCACGACCACGACGGCCACCGTCGACGAGGCCGCCCTCGACGGCGCCCCGGTGCTCACGGTCGACGGGCTGACCGTGCAGTTCGGGGCGCTCAAGGCCCTCGACGACGTCTCGTTCACCGTGCCCGCCGCCTCGATCATGGGGCTCATCGGTCCGAACGGCGCCGGGAAGTCGACCTTCGTCGACGCCATCAGCGGGTTCCTCCCCCAGCACGAGGGCCGCGTGCTCCTCGGCGACCGCGACCTCGCCGGGCTCTCCCCCACCCGGCGCGCCCGCCTCGGACTGCGACGGACCTTCCAGCAGGACCGCGTCCCTCCGGCGCTCACGGTGGGCGGCTATGTGCGCTTCGTGGCCCGGCGGCGCCTCGCCGCGGCGGACATCGACGAGGTCCTCGCGTTCTTCGGGTGCCCGCCTGCCCGGGCGCGCCTCTCGAGCGTCGACGTCGGCACCCGGCGGCTCGTGGAGGTCGCGGCGAACGTCGCCGCCCGCCCGCGCCTGCTCATCCTCGACGAACCCGCCGCCGGCCTCTCGCACGAGGAGCATCTGGCGCTCGCGGCTCGCCTCCGCGAGCTCCCCGGGCGCTACGGCGTGGCCCTCATCATCATCGAGCACGATCTGGACCTCGTCCGCTCGGTGTGCCCGACCCTCACGGTCCTCGACTTCGGCCGCGTCCTGGCGAGCGGCCCGCAGGCCGAGGTCCTCGCGAACCCCGACGTCGTCAAGGCGTACATGGGAGAGACGGAGCTGCTGAAATGAGCGCACTGGTGCTCGACGGGGTGACGGTGAGCCGCGGCGCCGGGCCGGTCATCTCGGACGTCTCGCTGCGGGTCGTCGGTGGCGAGGTCCTGGCGCTGGTCGGCCCGAACGGCGCCGGCAAGACGAGCCTGATCGAGGCGGTGTCCGGCGTGACACCGCACTCGGCCGGGTCGATCCTGCTGGACGGGGATCCGATCGACCGGCTCTCCCGCGTGGCGCGAGCCCGGCGCGGCATCGTGCACATCGAGCAGGGGCGGGCCGTGTTCCCGTCGCTGACCGTGCGCGAGAACCTCTCCCTCACGGCACGCACCGCCGGGGAGATCGAGGCCGTGCTGGCGCAGTTCCCGGAGTTGGAGAAGCGCATCGACTCCCCCACGGCGCTGCTGTCGGGTGGGGAGCAGCAGATGGTGGTGCTGGCACGGGCGTTCGCGGCGAAGCCCCGGGTGCTGCTCATCGACGAGATGTCCCTGGGCCTCGCGCCGGTGGTGTTCTTGCGCCTGATGCCGATCGTGTCGTCGATCGCGGAGTCCGGGGTGGCGGTGCTGCTGGTGGAGCAGTTCACGCAGCTCGCGCTCGGTCTCGCGCAGGAGGCGGTGGTCGTCGCCGGCGGCCGCGTGTCGTTCCAGGGCGCCCCGCAGGCCCTCCAAGACGACCCCGCCCTCCTCCACCGCGCCTACCTCGGGGGCTGACTCCCCGTCGACCCACCCCGTTGCGTTCCTCCCGGCCCCCTGCGTACGTGCGCAGGGGGCCGGGGCGCGCGAAAGGGGGTGGGTCGGCGGCGTGGGGGTTAGCCTGAGGGAGTGACCGAGATCCTCCACGCCCGCGCCGCCCTCCTCGACATGGACGGGACCCTCGTCGACTCGACCGCCGTCGTGGAGCGCCTCTGGCTCGCCTGGGCGGAGCCGCACGGGATCGATCCGGAGACCGTGCTCCGCACTGTCCACGGGCGGCAGGGACATCAGAGCATGGCGATCCTGCTCCCCGAGCGCGACCACGCGATCAACCTCCGCGAGAACGAGGTCATGCTCGCGACCGAGGCCTCCGACGTGGACGGTGTGATCGGCATCCCGGGTGCCGAGGACCTGCTCGCCGCGCTGCAGCCGTTCCCGCACGCGGTGGTCACCTCGGCCAACGTCGCCCTCATGACCGCGCGGATGGGTCAGGCCGGGCTCACGGTCCCCGAGCTCGCCGTCACTGCGGAGAACGTCTCCGCCTCGAAGCCCGATCCGGAGGGCTTCCTCCTCGCCGCCCGCACGCTCGGCATCGACCCCGCGGACTGCGTCGTGTTCGAGGACTCCGGCGCCGGCATCCAGGCCGCCCACGCCGCGGGCATGCGCGTGATCGGCATCGGCCCGCACGCCGGAGCCCACGCCCCGACCGCGCACGTCGACGACCTCACGCACGTCGCCGTGGTCCCGACCGAGGACGGCTTCGAGCTCCGCATCGACTGAGGCGCGACAGCCGCCGCTCGACCCTGACCCGCGCTACATCCCGGCGTGGTCGAAGGCGATGGTCGGCACGTCGACCACGTGCGACCCGCCGTCCGCCACGATCACGGCGCCGGTGATGTACGACGACTCCCCCGACCCGAGGAAGCGGACGACCGAGGCGATCTCGGCGGGCCGCGCGGGGCGGCGCAGCGGCACATCGGCGGTGACCGTCGCGTACCCCTCCTCGCGGGAGCCGAGGCCGGCATGCGCGGCGAACTCGTCCATCTCCTCGTCGGCCATCGGCGTCTGCACCCACCCGGGGCAGATCGCGTTGACGCGGACGCCGTGGCGCCCGTAGTCGCGCGCGAGCGTCCGCGTGAGGCCGATGAGCGCGTGCTTGCCGACCGTGTATCCGGCCACCGACGGCCCCGCGAAGAGTCCGGCCAGCGACGAGACGATCACCACCTGCCCCTTGGCCTCGATCAGCGGCGGCAGCGCCTCGCGTGCCATCACGAACGCGGTGGTGAGGTTGGCGCGGATCGCCGCGTCCCAGCTCGCGTCGTCGGTCTCGGCGACCGGCGAGAAACCGTGTCCCCCGGCGTTCGCGACGAGGACGTCGATCCGGCCGAACCGCGCGAGGATCTCGGCGATCGCGGCCTGCGCCGACGCGGTGTCCGCCGCATCGGCGACGACGGGCAGGGCTCCGACCGCGCGCTCGACCTCGTGCAGCGGCTCCGGCCGGCGGCCCACCACGACGACGTGCGCCCCCTCGGCCGCGAACCGCTCCGCGACCGCTGCGCCGATGCCCGTGCCGCCTCCGGTGATGACGACGACGCGTCCGGAGACGCTTGATCCGACCACGGTTGCCATGTGTGCTCCTGTGTGTTCTGCGCGCGTGCGCTGTGGGGCCGGACGCGGTCGCGTCAGGCGGGGAATCCCGACCGGGCGGTGTACCCGAAGTCGCTGAGGAGGGTGGTGCCGTTCACGGTCCGGCTCCTCGGGGAGAGGAGGTACGTCACGTGCCCGGCGACCTCGTCGGCGCTCTGCACGGGGAAGGCGGGGTCGGCGAAGGCCTCCGAACCGAGATCCCCGCGGCTCATCGGAGTGTCGACGATGGACGGTGCCACGGCGTTCACCCGCACCCCGGTGCCGGCGAGGTCGACCGAAAGCGCCCGCCCGAACTGCACGAGCGCCGCCTTCGATGCGGCGTAGGGAGCCATGCCGGGCGAGGCCACGACGGCCGAGTCGCTCGCAAGCAGCACGACGGACCCCGCGGCGGACTCCCGGAGCGCCGGGATCGCGTGCTTGAGCACGAGGAACGCGCCGGTGACGTTGACGGCGAGGACGCGGTTCCACTCCTCCAGTGCGGTCTCCTCGATCGGCGTGCCGACCGGGCCCGAGATCCCGGCGCAGCAGACCACCGCATCGAGACCGCCCAGCGCGCGGATACCGGCGTCGACCGCGGCGGCCACCTGCTGCTCATCGGTGACGTCGGCGGCGAGCAGCACCGGATCGGCGCCGGCGACCGCGGCGGCGTCCCGGAGCGCAGCCGCGTCCCGGTCGAGCAGCGCGACCCGCACCCCTTCGCCGGCGAGCGCCCGGACGACGGCACGGCCGATGCCGCTGGCGGCCCCCGTGACGAGGGCCGTCGTGCCGTCGAGCTGCAGGTCCATCGCGTCCTCCGACCGCGGCCCGGCGCCGCGCGGCGCCGACGAGACAGCGGTGTCGTCCCGGTCATCCTGCTCCGCGGGGCGAAGGGGCCGCACGCCCACCGGCGGGGTGTGCGCGGTGGCACCATCGTCCTTCGCTCACGGTCAAGCGCCGGATCGAGGCGGCGAGCAGACTCGCTCTATCGACGATTCCCCTCGTCGTCGATGCCGTGTCCGCACGGCCGTCACCCGAGCAAAGGAGCCGACGTGGCAGAGCAGATCTCCGCACCCACGACGCCGCACCACACCTCCCTCCGCCCCGGCGCCCTCGGCGTCGCCGGCATCGTCTTCCTCGTCCTGGCCGCCGTCGCGCCGCTGACCGGGATCGTCGTCGTCGCCTCCCTCGCCATCGCCCTGGGCAACGGCGGCGGCACCCCGATGTCGTTCTTCCTCGTCGCGGCCATCCTGCTGCTGTTCGCGATCGGCTACGCCCAGATGTCGAAGCAGCTCGTGAACGCGGGAGGCTTCTACGCCTTCGTCGTGAAGGGCCTCGGCCGCACCGGCGGACTCGTCGCGGGCCTCATCGCAACGCTCGGCTACAACTTCTTCGTCGTCGGCACGATCGGCACCAGCGGCTTCTTCATGCAGACGATCATCCGCGACCTCACCGGTCTCGACGTGCACTGGCTCGTCTGGGGCCTGCTGTCGATCGTCGTGTGCTTCGTCCTCGCGCGGATCGGCGTCGACTTCAGCTCGAAGATCCTCGGCGTGTGCCTCGTGCTCGAGGTGCTCATGCTCGTCGTGTTCGACATCTCGGTGCTCGTGCAGACCGGCTACGACGTCGCCGCGTTCAGCCCGGAGGCCGTGTTCTCCGGCTCGCTGCCCATCGGCCTGCTGCTCGCGGCGACCGGCTTCCTCGGGTTCGAGGCCACTGCGCTCTTCAGCGAGGAGGCCAAGCAGCCGCTGCGCACGATCCCGCGGGCGACCTACACCTCGATCATCGCGATCGGCGTGATCCTCGGCGTCACGACCTGGGCCGTGGTGAGCGCGACCGGCGTCGCACAGGCGCAGGCCACGGCCCTGGAGCACCTGCCCACGGGCGACCTCATCTTCTCGCTCTCGCAGCAGTACCTGGGCGGTCCGCTCACGACCGTGATGATGGTGCTGCTCCTGGTGAGCCTGTTCGCGGCGATGCTCGCGTTCCACAACTCGGCCACCCGCTACCTGTACTCGCTGGGTCGCGCGAAGATCCTCCCCCAGGCCCTCGCTCGCACCCGCCCGAACGGTGCCCCGCAGCTCGCGGGCATCGTGCAGGCCGGCTTCGCAGCGATCGTGGCGATCCTGTTCGCCCTCGCCGGCGCCGACCCCATCGTCACGCTCGTGCCCGCGATGCTCGGCTTCGGCACCCTCAGCGTGCTGATCCTGCAGGGGCTCGCGGCGATCTCGATCGTCGTGTACTTCCGGCGCCGGAACGACCCGCGGTGGTGGAGCACGTTCATCGCGCCGGGCATCGGCTTCCTCGGCATCGCGGCCATCTCGATCCTGGCGATCGTGAACTTCAACATCGTGGCCGGCTCCGAGGAGCTCGCGATCCGCCTGATGCCGCTCCTGCTCGTGCTCGCGCTGATCGGCGGCATCGTCTACGCCGCCTACCTCCGCCGCGCCAAGCCCGCCGTCTACGACGGCCTCGCCACCGACCTGGAGCGGTTCAGCGACCGCTGACGCCCGCGCCGACCCCGTTCCCCGAAGGAAGGAATCCCCATGACGACCCTCAACCCCGCCGACACCTCCACCTGGCTGCCACTGGAAGGCCTCGCGCCCGGTTTCGACGCCAACAAGGCCCCGCACAGCACCGCGCTCAGCGGTCGCGAGATCGCTGTCGTCGACGCCCGCGGCACCCGCATCGTCCACCGCTTTGACGACTCGACGGTCGCCTGGGAGTACCAGCCCGGCGCCGAGGACCCCACGGACGCCGCGTCCGACACCGACGACTACGAGGCGTTCGAGGTCGACGACGAGCTCTACTTCGTGCAGTTCCACCACCGCTACCTCCCGAACGAGGCGGTCTCGCTCGTGCTCGATCTGCGGCACGGACGCTCCCTCGCGGTGATCTCCGAGATCCTCCCCGCGCCCGAGCAGGGCCGCACCCGCGTGCAGCACCACTTCGCCCCCGGTACCATCGAGGGCGCCGCGGTCACCGGTGCCGAGGCCGCACCCACGACCACGCTCATCGGCCGCCGCGTCGAGTGGGTCTACAGCGAGGAGCACGCCTACGAGCATGTCTACCTCTCCCCGCGCTGGTACTCGTGGCAGTGCCTGGCCGGTCCGGAGCGCGGGCTCGCCGACACCGACGAGAACAGCGTGTGGGAGGTGCGCCCCGGGATCTACATCTTCGCGTGGCGCGAGAAGGTGATCCCGTGCGCCTCGGTGACGATCGCCGACCACCGCGACGTGAACGCGATCCGCTCCCACGGCGTGCTGTTCGGACTGGACGAGAGCGGTGAGGTGCCGACGCACTTCACGTTCGGCGCACACGGCCGCCTGCTGTCGACCACCCACCACACGCCGTCGCTCGAGCCCGCGACCTTCGGAGATGCCTGACATGACCGACGTCGCCGACCTCATCGTCACCGGTTCCGTGATCCGCACGTCGGACCGCGCCCGTCCGCGTGCCGAGGCCTTCGCCGTACGAGACGGACGGATCCTCGCCGTCGGCGACCGCGCCGACGTGGAGGCGTTCCGCGGCCGTCGCACGCGGCTGGTCGAGGTCGGCGACGCGGCGGTCTATCCCGGGTTCGTCGACGTGCACAACCACCACGCGCTCGCCGGACGGACCGAGCTGTTCGAGCTGTCGCTGGCCCCTTCCCTCACGCTCGACGAGATCCTGGACCGGGTGCGGGAGAAGGCGCAGACCCTGCCCGAGGACGCCTGGATCGTCGGCGGCGCCGTGGCCACGACCCTGCTTCCCACCCTCGCCAACACCGCCACGCGGTTGCGTCTCGACGAGGCAGCGGGCGGACGGCCGGTGGCGCTCATGGAGGACTCCCGCCACAACCGCTGGGCCAGCACCCGGGCGCTGGAGCTGGCCGGCATCACGGCGGACAGCATCCCGACCTCCGGGGTGACGCTGCTCGACCCCGACGGCACCCCCACCGGCGTACTCCTGGAAGCCGCCGGCATCCCGGTGCAGGAGGCGTACGACCGCAGCGGCGGACTCACCGCGGAGCAGCACGCGGCCGCCTCCCGTCGCGGGATCGAGCTGCTGAACTCGTTCGGGATCACGGCGTTCCAGGACGCGGGGGTCTCCGTCGACATCCTCGCCGCGCTCGCCGGACTCGACCGCGCCGACGAGCTGCACGCCTGGGTGGTCTCCTCGCTCCTCATCAACGACGAGATCTTCGGGTTCGACCCCATCGGCGCTCCCCTGCTCGACCGCGGCGAGGAGTTCCGCACGCCGCACCACCGTCCCGACTTCGTGAAGATCTTCCTCGACGGCGTCCCGCCCGCCCGCACCGCCTCGTTCCTCGACCCGTATCCGGCGGATCCGGTGCACGGGGCGCACTTCCACGGCGAGACGACCATGACCCTCGACGAGCTCACCGACTGGCTGCGGGCCGTCGCCGCCCGCGGTCTCGGGGCCAAGGTGCACTGCACCGGCGACGGGTCGGCACGCCTCGTCCTGGACGCCGCCGAGCGCCTGCGCGCGGAGGGCTTCACGACGCCGGTGCAGATCGCGCACGGGCAGTTCCTCGCGGAGAGCGACATCCCCCGACTCGCGGCGCTGGACGTCTCCGCCGACATCTCCCCGTTCATCTGGTACCCGGGCGTCATCCCCCAGGCGCTGGCGGACGTGCTGGGAGAGCGTGCCGAGCACTCGCAGCCCAACCGCGCACTCCTCGACGCCGGGGCCCTCGTGGCCGGCGGCTCGGACTGGCCGGTGAGCGAGTCGCCGAACACGCTCGAGGGCCTGCAGGGGCTCGTGACACGGGCCGATCCGCTCGGTCGGGCCGCGGGCACGCTCTGGCCGGAGCAGGCGATCTCGGCCGAGGAAGCGCTGGAGGTCTTCACGATCAACGCCGCGACGGCGATGGGGCTCGGCGCCGAGACCGGGTCCCTGACCCCCGGCAAATCGGCCGACTTCGTGATCCTGGAACGGGATGCGATCGGCGGACCGGCGGAGGAGATCGTGCACACCGAGGTCGTCTCGACGTGGTTCGCCGGGCGCCCGGTGCACGAGCGCTGACCGCGCCGCGCCGTACGATGGGCGCATGCGCCGCTTCCCCGCCTCCGTCTATCGGGTCGGGGACGAGCCCGACCCCCGGTTCTCCCTCGCCAACGAACGCACGTTCCTGGCCTGGACCCGGACCGGCCTGGCGCTGATCGCGGGCGGCGTCGCTCTCGAGGTCCTCGGCCTCGACCTGCACCCCGGGTTCCGGCTGGCGGCCTCGCTGCTGCTGATGATCGCCGGCACGGCCGTGGCGCCGCTCGCGTGGTTCGAGTGGATGCGGGCGGAGCGCGCCCTCCGGCAGGGACGACCGCTGCCCGGCGCGCTGTCGGCGGTGGTGCTCGCGGTGGTCGTGGTGACGACGGGGCTGCTCGTCCTCGCCGGGGTGCTGTGGCGCTGAGCGAGGCCTGCCGATGACCGCCCCCGATACTCCGGTGCCCGCCACCCCTGCCCCCGATCTGTACGACCCCGGGCTGCAGCCGGAGCGGACGGAGCTGGCCTGGCGGCGCACGGCCCTCGCGATCGCGGTCGGCTCGCTGCTGTCGCTGCGGGTCTTCCCTCTCGTGCTGCCGAGCGGCGCCGAGGGGTGGGGCCTCGTGCCTGGCGTGCTGGGCGTCGGCACGGCGGCACTGCTCTGGATCGCCGCGCGCCGTCGGCAGCGTCGGACGACCGCGGTGCTCACCGCGCGGGCGCGCGGCCCGCTGCCGGGCGGCGGTCTCCCGCTCGCGCTGACGGTGTTCGCGACCGGGTTCGGGATCGTCGCCCTCGCGCTCGTGGCCGTGACGCTGCTCACGCGCTGACGCGCAGGAGCGCGAGGCGATCGCGACAGATGCCGTGATCGCCCCGCGTCCCCTCGCCGCCCTCCCTCAGTCCGCGAGGATGAATCGCGCGCCGCGTTCGCCGATCATGGCCGCGGGCGCGTTGGTGTTGCCGGTGGGCACGGTCGGCATGACCGAGGCGTCGATCACCCGGAGCCCCTCGATCCCGCGCACCCGGAGCTGCGGGTCGACCACGGACTCCGGGTCGGAGCCCATGCGGCAGGTGCCGACCTGGTGGTGATAGGTGATGGCCGTGCGGCGCACCCACTCCTCCACGTCGTCGTCCGCCACGTCCAGGCCGGGGTAGACCTCGACCGCTCCCCACTCCTCGGCGAGCGCAGGCTGCGTGCCGATGCGGCGGCACTGGCGCACGGAGGCCGCGAGGGCGTCGGCGTCGCGCTGATCCTCCAGCGCCGCCAGGTCGATGTGCGGCAGGTCGTCGACGCCGGGGCCGGTGAGGCGCAGTTCGCCGCGGCTGTACGGCGTCACCAGGCCCGCCATGAGCGTGAACCCGTCGGTGCCGCGCGGCTCCAGCTCGCCCCACATGGGCACGGAGAAGTGGATGGGCTGCGTGTCCGGCTGCGCGAGGCCGTCGCGGCTGCGCCAGAACAGGTGGCTCTGCGTGACGGACACTCCCGGCTGCGGCGGGCCGACGGGCTTCTTCTCGGTCGCGAAGATCACGGGTGACAGGAGGTGGTCGTGCAGATTCTTGCCGACGGCGGGGGCATCGAGCACGACGGGGATGCCGAGGGCACTCAGCTCGGCAGCGGGACCGATGCCCGAGCGGAGCAGGATGACGGGCGTGCCGAGTGCTCCCGCGGAGAGGATGACCTCGTCCGCGAACACCTCCTCGGTGTCATCGCCCTCCCCGAGCCGGATGCCGACCGCGCGCCCGTCGCGCACGATCACGGAATGGACGGCGCGTCCGGTGAGGATCGTCATCCGGTCGGCGACGGGCTGCGCATAGGCGGTCCAGGTGTTGACGCGGCGGCCGTCCCTGATCGTGACCTGCTCCTGCGACACCCCGTCGAGCGTGCCGCCGTTGTAGTTCGGGTTGCGCGGCAGCCCCTCCTCCACCGCGGCATCGATGATCGAGGCCTGGATGGGCGAGAGCGCGTAGTCGTCGGTCACGGGCAGCAGGTCGTTCTCGATCGCGTCGTAGATCGGCTCGACCTCGGCCCACCCCCATCCGGTCGCCCCTGCCGCCTCCCACGCGTCGTAGTCGGAGGCCGCGCCGCGCACCCAGATCATGGCGTTCAGCGCGTGCGAACCGCCGGTGACCTTCCCGCGAGGCAGATGCAGACGACGACCGGCCGCGTGCGGCTGCGGCACGGTGAAGAAGTCCCAGTCCTCAGCGGAGTGCCAGAGCTCGCCCGCCCGCGAGGGGTCGTGGATGGCCGGGTTCGTGTCGTAACCACCCGCCTCGACGAGCGTCACCGCGACACCGGCGTCGGTGAGACGCCGCGCGACGATGGCGCCCGACGTACCGGCTCCGACGACGATCGCGGAGCGCACCGCGCCGCTGTTCGTCGCGGCCACGCTCAGGCCTTCCGGGCGGGTCCGGAGACGACCTGGGTGACCGCGACGGACTTGAGCCCCTCGACGCCGAACTCCAGCCCGTAACCCGAGCTCTTCACCCCGCCGAACGGCACCATCGGGTGCAGCCCGCCGTGCGAGTTGATCCACACCGTGCCGGACTGCATACGCGCGGCGACGGCGCGGGCCTCCTCCGGGTCGCTCGCCCATACCGAGGCTCCGAGGCCCACATCGAGGGCGTTCGCCAGCGCGAAGGCCTCGTCGACGTCGCTGTACCGGATGACGGGGAGGGCCGGGCCGAACTGCTCCTCCTGGACGAGCGCCGCGTCGTTGTCGATATCGGCGACGATGGTCGGCCGGTAGAACAGCTCGCCGAGGTCGGAGGCCGGCTCGCCGCCCGTGACGATCCGGGCGCCGCGGCTCTTCGCGTCGTCGACGAGGCGGCTGACGATGTCGAACTGCGGGCGGTTCTGCAGCGGTCCGAGCACGTTGACCTCGTCGAGGCCGTTGCCCATCGGCACCTGCTCGGCGATCGCGGCGAGAGCGTCCACGACCTCGTCGTACACGGAGTCGTGCACGTAGAGGCGCTTCATGGCGGCGCAGGTCTGTCCGGTGTTGATGAACGCGCCCCAGAAGAGGTCTTCCGCGATGGCCGACGGATCCGTGCCGGGGAGCACGATGCCCGCGTCGTTGCCGCCCAGCTCCAGCGTGAGGCGGGCGAGGTTGCCCGCGGAGCTCTCGATGATGCGGCGCCCGGTCGCGGTGGAGCCGGTGAACATGATCTTGGCGATGTCGGGGTGCGAGGCGAGGCGGGCACCCACCTCACGGTCTCCGGAGACCCCGATGAGGACGTCGGCGGGCAGCACGTCGTTCATGACGGCGAGCATCGCCAGGACGCTCAGCGGCGTGTACTCGCTGGGCTTCGCGACGACCGTGTTGCCCATGCGCAGCGACGGGCCGATCTGCCAGATCGTGATCATGAGCGGCCAGTTCCACGGACCGATGGCCCCGACCACGCCGGCCGCCTTGTAGACGAGCTCGGCGTGCAGCGTCTCGTCGTCGACGAGCACCTGCGGCTCGAGGACGGTGGTGGCGTTGGTGCGCAGCCAGGCCGAGCAGGCCCCGAGCTCGAACCGCGCGTTGGGGCCGTTCAGCGGCTTGCCCTGCTCCCGCGACAGGAGGTAGGCGAGCCCTTCGGCGTTCGCGTCGATGGCGTCGGCCGCGGCCAGGAGCAGTTCGCTCCGCTTCTCGTGTCCGAGCGCCTCCCACGCGGGCTGCGCGGCCTTCGCGCGGGCGATGGCGTCGTCGAGGTCGGCGACCGTGGCCACGGGCGCGCGTCCGATGACCTCCCGCGTCGCGGCATCGGGGATCTCGCGACCCTCGCCGCGCGGGGGCTGGATACGGTCGAGCAGCGCCGCGGCGGCGGACGCCGCAGAATCGGTGGATCCGGAGTCGACGGCTACGGGAACGGCGGAATCGGACATCGGTGTCTCTCCTTCGAGCGGGTCACGGCGCGGACGCCGGTCTTCTTCTCATTCTCGGTCGGCCCTTCCCGCCGCACTTGTCGCGGAGCGCGCCGGAGATGTCCCCGCGCGAAGGATGCGTTCTCGAGCCGGTCCCGCGTGAGCGAATCGGGCCACCGTCCGGTCCGGGGAGCCGGGAAAAGCCGGGCGCGGCGTGCGCCATCGTCGTCTCGGATCCCACCAGGCCGGCCCTCGCACCTGCGGCACTCCCCCTCGCATGCGGATCTGCCAGCCCGAGGTGTCCAACGTGCGGTGATGGTGCCAGCACAGCGCGACGCCGTTGTCGGTGTGGGTCGGACCCCCGCGAGCGTGCTCCGTGACGTGGTGGATCTCGCACCAGTCGGCGGGGACGTGACACCCGGGGATCAGGCACTCGCCGTCCCGCACGCCGATCGCGCGACGCTGCGCGGGGGTGAAGATCCGGTCGCTCGACCCGAGCCCGACGATCCTTCCTCCGGCGCCGAGCACGACGCGCTGGACCGTCCCTCCGCACGCCGTGTGTGCGGCCACCCGCGTCGACACCGGCGTCTCGACGCCCTCGACACGCGCCCAGCCGCGCCCCGTGACATAGTCCTCGGCCGCGACCGTGACCACGAGTGTCGGGGCGGCACCGCCCAGCCGCGGCATGTCGTCGTGCCGGGCCGCGATCCCCAGGGCTGCCGCGAGCGCGTCGTGCTGCTTCTGTGCCCGCGTGCGCCCGTCGACCATCCCGCCGACGTCGCCGGACGGAAGCACATCGTCATCCGGGGAGACCGGTACCTGCTGCTCCCCAGCAGCGTCGTCACGCACTTCCGACGGCACGAAGTGGACGCCGGGAAGCGGCGGCCCGTCGACCTTCGGGTTCAGGTACGCGTCCCAGATCCGCTGCAGCTGCCCCGCGACCTCGGGCAACAGCGCGCCGCGGATCAGGATCACGCCGTCCTTGGCGCGGCCCAGCACCACGCCCCGGGCCCGCAGCGCGATGTCTTCCGCGGGCTCCGCGCCGTCCGGATCGAGGTACTGCACGATCATCTGCGCCCGCACCCTCAGGTCCTCGGGCGTCGGTGCCGGCCCGGTCTCGTCATCATCACTGTTCTCGGCGCCCTCGCAACTCTCCTCGCCCCGCGCGACCTCCGCCAGATACGCATCGGCCTCCCAGCGGTCGGCGAGGCGCACGCGAGGGCCGGCCTGCTCGATCGGCCCGGTCGCGGCCAGCAACCCGGTCACGCCGATCGCCCCGTCGAGGAGGGCCTCGCGCAGCGCCGGCCACCGCGCCGGCAGCCACTCCCCGGAGGAGAGGTCGACCTCGCGCCGCACCAACCGCGCGCTCTTCACGAGGCGCGCGGCGGACGCGCCGTCAGTGCGGAGCACACGCTGTAGCAGCTCATTCATCGAGCGGCAGCCGAAACGTCCGCAGAACGCCGGTTCCCCGGACCCTGCCGGACGCGGATCGGCGCTCGCCACCGCGTCCACGATCACAGCCTCCACGCGTCGCTGGATCTCGCCCGCGACCCGCAGCAGGTCCATCATCTCCCGCGCGTCGAGAGCGCCCACCGTGCCGGATCGCAGCACGGCGTCGAGAGCGACGACCGTGTCGTCGAGAACCGCTGCCGGAGTGCTTTCCATACGACGATTCAACAGAGGGCCACCGACATTGGGAGACCCGATTACCCCTGTTCAGAGCGATATTCCAGTACGCGCGAAGGACTCCTCCTGCACACGAACAGACCCGTGATCAACCCGCCACATCACAACAACATCCGCACAGCATGCCGCCGCCGAAAATCGCTGCTTCCCGGCAAGACCCCGCACCCCCGGCAGCACCTACGCCCCGGCACCCACCGAGACCCCCGTACCGCCGGCAAGAAACCCGCACCCACCCGCGACCCGCGGCACCGACGCCCGTCGCACCCCGACGACCCTCGACCGCGGGAGAGAACGTCACGCCCGGTCGGAGTCCTCGAAGATCAGGATCGTCCGCGTCGAGCGGATCGACGGGATCGCCTGGATGTCCTCCAGGACGATGCGGCGCAGGTCGCGGGCGTCGTTCGCGCGCACGAGCAGCAGCACGTCGAAGTCGCCGCCGACGAGCGCCATGTGCTCGATCTCCGGGATCGCCCGGAGCCGCGCGCTCACCTCCTGCCAGGTGGCCTGCTCGATCGCGAGCGTGACATAGGCACTCGCGTGATGCCCCAGCAGCACGGGGTCGGTGCGCACGGTGTATCCCGTGATCACCCCGGCGTCGGTAAGGCGCTTGATCCGCGCATGCGCCCCCGCCCGCGAGATGTGCACCGCCTCGGCGATTGCGGTCATGGACGCCCGCGCATCCCGCCGCAGCTCCGCGAGGATCGCGCGATCCGTCTCGTCCAGCGCCGCCATGACACCCCTCTCGCGTCCGGGAAATCCTGACACTTCGGACGCCATTCTGACATGTGGAGCGCAATCGTCCACGATCACCCTACGGATCTTGGATGAGTGTCGCATGCGCGGCATGCTGTCCTCATCGAGTTCGGCAAGGAAGGCGGACGGATGCACCCCCACGACATGCTCCCGCGAGACACCGCGGTACGACTGATCGCCGAGGACGGGACCACCCTCCCCGACGAGACCTACGCGCTCCCCGCCGCCGACGTCCTGCTGGCGGCCTACCGCGGCCTCGTCGAAGGTCGTCGCATCAACGATCAGGCCGGCGCGCTCGTGCGCCAGGGCCGCCTCGCGGTCTACCCGTCGTCGCACGGCCAGGAGGCCTGCCAGGTGGCGGCGGCGATGGTGCTCGGCGACACCGACTGGCTCTTCCCCACCTACCGCGACTCGGTCGCTGTGATCGCCCGGGGTGTCGCACCTGCGGAAGCGATGGTGCTCCTCAAGGGCGACTGGCACTCGGGCTACGACGTCCGCGCGCACCGCGTCGCCCCGCAGGCGACCCCGCTCGCGACCCAGCTCCTGCACGCGGTCGGCTTCGCGCAGGCGGCGAAGCACCGCGGCGAGGACACCGTGGTGCTCGCGCTCTGCGGCGACGGCGCGACGAGCGAGGGCGACTTCCACGAGGCGATGAACTTCGCCGCCGTCTTCCACGTCCCGGTCGTGTTCTTCGTGCAGAACAACGAGTTCGCGATCTCGGTCCCCCTCTCCCGGCAGACCGCCGCCCCCTCCCTCGCCCACAAGGCGGTCGGCTACGGCATGCCGGGGCAGCGCGTCGACGGCAACGACGTGGCTGCGGTCCTCGCGGTGCTCACGGAGGCCGTCGACCGCGCCCGCGCCGGCGGCGGCCCCTCTCTCGTCGAGGCCCACACGTACCGCATGCAGGCGCACACCAACGCCGACGACGACACCCGCTACCGCGAACGCGAGGAGGTGCAGGCCTGGCTCGCCCGCGATCCGCTGCTCCGCCTGCGCGCGCACCTCACCGCGACGGGGACGCTGGACGACGAGGCCGAGACGCGCTTCGCCGCGAGCGCGGAGGAGATCGCCGCCGCCATGCGCACCGCCCTGAACACCGATGCGGAGCTCGACCCGGAAGACCTCTTCCGCTTCGTGACCGCGACCCGCTCGCCCCAGCGGGAGGAGCAGTGGCAGCTCCTCCGGGACGAGATCGCCCGCTCCCTCCCCGCCGAGACGATGACGACCGGAGGCCCCCGATGACCATCGCCGAGCACGAGACGCCGGTCGCGACGACCGTCGGCACCACCACGACCATGACCATGGCCGCCGCCCTCAACCGCGCCCTCGCGGACGCCCTCGCCGCCGACCCCGACGTGGTCGTGTTCGGAGAGGACGTGGGAGCCCTGGGCGGCGTGTTCCGCATCACCGACGGGCTCACCGCCCGCTTCGGTGAGGACCGCTGCTTCGACACCCCGCTCGCGGAGTCCGGCATCATCGGCACCGCCGTCGGCATGGCGATGAACGGGATGCGCCCTGTGGTCGAGATGCAGTTCGACGCCTTCGCCCTCCCCGCGTTCGAGCAGATCGTCAGCCACGTCGCGAAGCTCGGCAACCGCACCCGCGGCGGGATGCGCATGCCGCTCGTGATCCGCATCCCCTTCGGCGGCGGCATCGGGGGCGTCGAGCACCACTGCGACTCGTCCGAGGCGTACTACGCGCACACGCCCGGCCTCACGGTCGTGAGCCCGTCCACCCCGCAGGACGCCTACTCGCTGCTCCGCGCGGCCATCGCCTCGCCGGACCCCGTGGTCTTCCTGGAACCGAAGAAGCTCTACTGGTCGAAGGGCGAGGTCGACACCGCGGTGACCGCGGAGATCGGCTCGGCGCGCATCGCCAGGGACGGCACCGATGTGACGCTCCTCGCGTACGGGGCCTCCGTGCCGCTCGCGCTGGAGGCGGCGGAGGTCGCCGCGGGCGAGGGACGCAGCGTGCAGGTGGTCGACGTGCGCTCCCTCTCCCCCTTCGACGACGAGACGGTCACCGCGGCGGTACGGTCCACGGGACGCGCGGTCGTGATCGCCGAGGCCCCGGGCTTCGTCAGCGTCGCCTCCGAGATCCAGGCCCGGGTATTCGAGCGCTGCTTCGAGTACCTGGAGGCCCCCGTGCGGCGGGTGACCGGGTTCGACACCCCCTACGCGCCCCCCAAGTTCGAGCACTGGTACCTGCCCGACGTCGACCGCGTGCTCGACGCGATCGACTCGCTGCACTGGGAGGACGACGCATGAGCACGCCTGTGAAGACCACCGCCCGCGTGTTCCGCCTGCCCGACCTCGGCGAGGGACTGACCGAGGCCGGCCTCGTGCAGTGGCTGGTGGCCGTCGGCGACACGATCACGACCGACCAGGCCATCGCCGAGGTCGAGACCGCGAAGAGCGTCGTCGAACTGCCCTCCCCGTTCGCGGGTGTCGTGACGGCGCTGCACGGCACGCCCGGCGACACCATCGACGTCGGAGCCCCGGTGCTGGAAGTCGCCGACCCCGGCAGCGAGGAGACCGCGTCCGCGCCGCAGGCCCCCGCCACACAGCCCGAGCACGAGGCGTACCGGCAGGAGGAGCGTGCGGGGTCGGGCAACGTCCTCATCGGGTACGGCACCTCCGCGTCCGCCTCGACGGGTCGGCGACGGCGCCCCGCGGCGTCACGCCCCACGCCGGCGCCGGCCTCGACAGCGCCCGCACCCGCAGCACCCGCCTCGACCGCTCCGGAGTCAGCCGCACCGGTCGCCCGCGACGCCGCACGACCCGCGCCGGTCGCCGTACGCTCGCCGCTCGTGCGGCGCCTCGCCCGCGATCTGGGCCTCGACGTGCACGCGATCTCCCCCACCGGAGCGGACGGGGCGATCACCCGCGCCGACGTGCTCCGCACCGCCGTGGACCACGCCGTGGACGGCGTCGCCGCGGCCCCGACGCCGACCTCCGCGACCGCTCCCACCGGCGAGATCGACGGCCTCCCGGTCCGCAGCAGGGAGCGCCTCTCCCCGCTGCGTCGCACCGTGAGCGCCCGGCTCGCCCGCAGCCGGTCCGAGATCCCCGAGGCCACCGTGTGGGTCGACGTCGACGCCACCGATCTCTGGAATCTCCGCGCTCAGATGGCTCCCGACGGCGGGAAGGCCCCGTCGATCACGGCGCTGCTCGCGCGGTTCGTGCTCCTCGCGCTCGAGGACTACCCCGTGCTCGCCTCGCGGCTCAGCGACGACGGCTCCGAGCTGATCTCGTTCGAGGGCGTGAACCTCGGCGTCGCCGCCGACACCGAACGCGGCCTCCTCGTCCCGGTCGTCCCGCACGCGCACCGGCTCACTGTCACCGACCTCGACGCCGCCCTGCGCGAGCTCGCGGCCACCGCGCGCGCCGGCACCCTGCCGCCCGAGCGGCTCCGCGGATCCACCTTCACCCTCAACAACTACGGCGGGCTCGGGGTCGACGGCTCGGCGGCGATCATCAACCACCCCGACGTCGCCATCCTCGGCATCGGCCGGATCATCGAGCGCCCCTGGGTCGTGGATGGGGCGATCGTGCCGCGTCGCATCGTCCAGCTCTCCCTCGTGTTCGATCACCGGGTCTGCGACGGCGGGTACGCGGCGGGATTCCTCCGCCGCGTGGTGGAGCTCATCGAGCATCCGCTCCGCGCCTTCGGGAGGGTCTGAGGTCGATCCGGCCGGCGAACCCTCGTGGGCGGAGCGCCGATACGCTACGCTCGGCGATTACTGACCGATCATTCGGTAAGTAATCGCCGACGTACCCGCGTCGGTGCTCCCCCCCTCGCAGAACAACGGAGTTCGCATGACCTCAGCCACCGCAGCCGCCTCGTCGACCGGAAGGATGCCCGCAGAGGAGCGGCGCGTCCTCGCCGGCACCCTCGTGGGGACGTCGATCGAATGGTACGACTTCTTCATCTACGCCCAGGCGGCGGGCCTCGTGCTCGCCCCGCTCTTCCTCGCTCCCATTGCGGAGTCGAGCCCCGGGCTCGCCCAGGTGCTCTCGTTCGCGACCATCGGCATCTCATTCCTCTTCCGCCCGCTCGGTGCGATCGTCGCCGGACACCTCGGCGACAAGCTCGGCCGGAAGAAGATGCTCGTCTTCACCCTCGTGATGATGGGACTGTCCACGTCCCTCATCGGCCTGCTGCCGACGTACGCCGCTATCGGCGTCGCCGCCCCGATCCTCCTGATCCTCCTGCGCATCCTGCAGGGCTTCTCGGCCGGCGGCGAATGGGGCGGCGCAGCCCTGATGGCCGTCGAGCACGCCCCGTCGGCGCGACGCGGCCTGTTCGGCGCGTTCCCGCAGATCGGCGTGCCGGTCGGCATGATCCTCGCCACCTTCACCCTGTGGGCGCTCACGAGTTCGATGTCCCCCGAGGCCTTCCTCGAGTGGGGCTGGCGTATCCCGTTCCTGCTCTCCATCGTGCTCATCGCGGTCGGCTACGTCATCCGCCGCGCCGTCGACGAGAGCCCCGTGTTCGAAGACCTCCGCCGCCGCCGCAAGGAGGCCTCGGCCCCGCTCGGACAGCTCTTCCGCGCGCACACGAAGAAGGTCGTGCTCACGGCCGTCATCTTCATCGCGAACAACGCCGCGGGTTACCTGCTGATCGCCTTCTTCGCGACGTACGCGGTCACGGGCCTCGGCATGGAGCGCCCGCCGGTGCTGCTGGCGACGACGCTGGCCTCGTTCGGGTGGCTGATCTTCACCCTCTGGGGCGGGGCGCTCTCCGACCGTCTCGGCCGGATCCGCACGTTCCAGATCGGGTACGTCGCCCTTGCGGTGTGGGCGATCCCGATGTGGTTCCTCATCGACACGGCGAACATCGTCTGGTACTTCGTGGCCCTGTTCGTCATGACGTTCGCACTCGGACTCTCGTACGGCCCGCAGGCGGCGCTGTACGCCGAGATGTTCCCTGCGAACGTGCGGTACTCGGGCGTCTCGATCGGCTACGCCCTCGGGGCCATCCTCGGCGGCGCGTTCGCACCGATGATCGCGGAGGCGCTGCTGAACCAGTTCCACGCCGCGTGGACGATCGGCGTGTACATCGCAGTCGCGTCGATCATCTCGCTCATCGGCGTCTCGCTGGTGAAGGAGACGAAGGGCGTGGATCTCAGCGTCTGACGCCCGGTCCGGGATCGCGGCCGGCCGTGCGCCTGTGCCATAATTACCTTACGATCGGTCAGTAATTCACGACCGGCCGTTCCCGGACCACACCAGGACGACGAAGTCAGGAGATCCGCATGCCAGAGGCCTACCTCGTCGGAGGGGTCCGCACCCCGGTCGGCCGTTACGGCGGCACCCTCTCCGCCGTCCGTCCCGACGACCTCGCGGCGCTCGTGGTCGGCGAGGCCGTGCGCCGCGCCGGGCTCGACCCGGCGCGTACCGAGCTGGACGAGGTCATCCTCGGCGCCGCCAACCAGGCCGGAGAGGACAACCGGAACGTGGCCCGGATGGCCGTGCTCCTCGCCGGTCTCCCCGACACCGTGCCGGGCATCACGGTCAACCGCCTGTGCGCCTCCGGGATGTCCGCGGTGACCATGGCCGCGCAGGCGATCCGCGCGGGCGACGCCGATCTCCTCGTCGCCGGAGGCGTCGAGTCCATGACCCGCGCCCCCTGGGTGCAGGCCAAGCCGGAGAAGGCGTGGGCGAAGCCCGGAGCCGCCTTCGACACCTCCATCGGCTGGCGCTTCCCGAACCCGCGGCTCGCCGCGCGGGACAAGGCCACCTTCACCATGCCGGAGACGGCGGAGGAGGTGGCCCGCGTCGACGGCATTACGCGCGCCGAGGCCGACGCCTTCGCCGTCCGCTCCCAGCAGCGCGCCGCCGCCGCGATCGCCGCGGGCCGCTTCGCCCCGGAGATCGTCGGCGTGCCGGTCCGCGACGGCGAGGTGCTCGTCGACGAGGGCCCGCGTCCGGACACGACCCTCGAGGTGCTCGCGCGCCTCCGCCCCGTCGTGGCGGGCGGAGAGGTCGTCACGGCCGGCAATTCCAGCGCCCTCAACGACGGCGCCTCGGCCGTGCTCGTGGCGAGCGCCGAAGCCGTCGAGCGCCACGGACTGACGCCCCGCGCGCGGATCGTCGTCGGCACCTCCGCCGCCCTGGCTCCGGAGATCATGGGACTCGGACCGGTCCCCGCGACGGAGAAGGCGCTGCGCCGTTCGGGGCTCTCCCTCGACGACATCGGTGCGGTGGAGCTCAACGAGGCGTTCGCCTCGCAGTCGCTCGCCTGCATCCGGCGGCTCGGCCTCGACGAGGACCGCGTGAACGCCGACGGCGGAGCCATCGCCCTCGGCCACCCGCTCGGCTCATCCGGCTCACGCCTGCTCGTGACGCTGATGGGACGCATGGAACGCGAGGACTCCCGTTACGGCCTCGCCACGATGTGCGTCGGCGTCGGCCAGGGCGCGGCCGTGATCCTGGAGAAGGCGTGAGGGGCGCGGACGAGCCGCTGCTCGTCACCCGCACCGCGGACCGCGTCGTCGCGACCCTGAACCGTCCGCACAAGCGCAACGCGATCGACCAGGCCACGATCGACGCCCTGCACGCGCTGTGCGCCGAGCTGGAGGAGACGCCGCGCACGCTCATCCTCACCGGCGCCGACGGGGTGTTCGCGGCGGGAGCCGACATCGCCGAGCTCCGGGACCGTCGCGCCGACGACGCCCGTCGCGGCATCAACGCCCACGCGTTCGTCCGCGTCGCGGAGCTGCCGATGCCGGTGATCGCCGCGATCGACGGCTACGCGCTCGGCGGTGGCGCGGAACTCGCGTATGCCGCCGACATCCGCCTCGCGACGCCGACCCTGAAGATCGGCAACCCGGAGACCGGCCTGGGCATCCTCGCCGCCGCCGGAGCGAGCTGGCGGCTCAAGGAGATCGTGGGCGACGCCCGTGCCATCGAACTGCTGCTCACGGGACGCACCGTGCACGCCGAGGAGGCCCTGCGCATCGGGCTCGTCTCCTCGCTGCACGACCCCGCCGATCTCCTCGCCGCCGCCCACGCGGTCGCCGACCGCATCGCCCGCAACGACCCCGCGGCGACCATCGCGACGAAGCGGGTGTTCCGGGCGCCGCGCGACCAGCACCCCGCGGCCGACCTCGAGGAGCAGGCCGCGCTTTTCGAGAGCCCGGAGAAGCACCGTCGCATGACCGCCTTCCTGGAACGGAGAGACCGATGAGCACGCCCTCCTCCCCCGAAGCGGCAGCCCCGGCCCGCGTCGGCGTGCTGGGTGGCGGACGCATGGGCGCCGGCATCGCCCACGCGTTCCTCCTCGCCGGATCCCGCGTCACCGTCGTCGAGCGGGACGACGACGCCGCCGCGGCCGCCGCTACACGTGTGCACGGGTCGATCGACGCCTCGGTCTCCCGCGGCACCGCGACCGAGACCGCCGAGGCGTATCGCGCCCGCTTCGCGACCGGCACCGACGCCGCACTGTTCGCGGACTGCACCCTCGTCGTGGAGGCCGTGCCGGAGGAGCTGTCACTGAAGATCGAGGCGCTCACCCGCGTCGAGCAGCACCTCGCCGACGATGCGGCCCTCGCGTCCAATACCTCGTCCATCTCGATCGACGAGCTCGCGGCCGTGCTCGATCGCCCCGGCCGCTTCCTCGGGATGCACTTCTTCAACCCGGTGCCCGCCTCCACCCTCGTGGAGGTCGTGCGCGGCGCCGCGACCGCGCCGGACCTCGTCGCGGACGCGGCTTCCTGGGTGCGCGCGCTGGGCAAGACGCCCATCGTCGTTGCCGACGCCCCGGGTTTCGCGTCCTCCCGCCTCGGCGTCGCCCTCGGCCTCGAGGCGATCCGGATGCTCGAGGACGGCGTCGCCGACGCCGCCGACATCGACGCCGCCATGACCCTCGGCTACAAGCACCCGGTCGGGCCGCTCCGGCTCACCGACATCGTCGGGCTGGACGTCCGGCTCGGCATCGCCGAGTACCTCGCGGCGCACCTCGGCCCGCGCTTCGAACCCCCGGCCCTGCTGCGCCGCCTCGTCGTCGAGGGACACCTCGGCCGCAAGAGCGGACGCGGCTTCTACGAATGGGACGACTGATGAAGGGAACCCCGATGACCGAGATCCTCCCCAGCTACGTGCAGGGCTCCTGGTGGACGCCCGCCTCCGATGCGGACGCCACCGAGGTGCGCGACGCCTCGACCGGAGAGACGGTCGCCCGCGTCTCCACCGCCGGTCTCGACCTCGGCGCGGCGCTCGACTTCGCCCGCACCACCGGTCAGGCGTCCCTCGGGGAGCTCACGTTCCACCAGCGCGCCGTGCTGCTCAAGCAGCTCGCGCTCGCGCTGACCGCCCGCAAGGAGGAGCTGTACGCGCTCTCCAGCCGCACCGGCGCCACCGCGCAGGACTCCTGGGTCGACATCGACGGCGGCATCGGCGTGCTCTTCGCGTACTCCAGCAAGGGCCGCCGCGAGCTGCCGAACGCGAAGGTCTACGTCGACGGCGCCGTGGAGAACCTCTCGCGAGACGGCTCCTTCCTCGGTCGGCACATCTACACCCGGCTGCCCGGGGTGGCGGTGCAGATCAACGCCTTCAACTTCCCCGTGTGGGGCTCGCTGGAGAAGTTCGCGCCGGCCTTCCTCGCCGGTGTCCCCACGGTCGTGAAGCCCGCCACCCCCACCGGGTACCTCACCGAGGCCATGGTGCGGGTGATGGTCGAGTCCGGTCTGCTGCCCGAGGGGTCGCTGCAGCTCGTGTCCGGCAGCGTGCCCGACCTCTTCGACCACCTCCTCCTGGGCGACCTCGTCGCGTTCACCGGTTCCGCGTCGACGGCCGAGCGGCTCCGGGCGCATGACGCGGTGCAGACCGGCGGGGTCCGCTTCACCAGCGAGACCGACTCGATCAACGCCTCGGTCCTCGGCACGGACGCCGCCTCCGGCACCCCGGAGTTCGACGCCTACGTGAAGCAGCTCGTCGCGGAGATGACGTCGAAGGCCGGGCAGAAGTGCACCGCGATCCGGCGGGCGATCGTGCCGGAGGACGCGGTGGACGACGTGATCGCCGCCGTGCGCGACCGGCTCGCGGCGCGGATCGTCGTGGGCGACCCGCGCGCCGAGGGCGTGACGATGGGACCGCTCGCCTCGACGGCCCAGCGCGACGAGGTGCTCCGGCAGGTGGCGCGACTCCGCGAGGGCGGCGGCGAGCTCGTGATCGGCTCCCCCGAGGCCCCGACGGTCCGCCGTGCGGACGGCAGCGAGGGCCCGGCGGAGGACGGCGCGTTCGTGGCGCCGATGCTCCTGCGCTTCACCGATGCGACGAGCCCCGCCGTGAACGAGATCGAGGCGTTCGGCCCCGTCTCCAGCATCCTCGGCTACCGCACGCTGGACGAGGCGGCGGCGCTCGTGGCCCGGGGCGGCGGCTCGCTCGTGACGAGCGTCGCGACGCACGACCCGGAGGTCGCGACGACGCTGGCCGCGGGGATCGCGGCGTACAACGGCCGCGTGCTCTTCCTCGACCGCGACGACGCCCGCAGCTCGACCGGACACGGCTCCCCGCTCCCGAACCTCGTGCACGGCGGCCCCGGCCGCGCCGGCGGCGGCGAGGAGCTCGGCGGCATCCGGGCGGTGCTGCACCACATGCAGCGCACGGCGGTGCAGGGCTCCCCGGAGATGATGACCGCGCTCACCGGGGTGTGGCACCAGGGGGCCTCGGCCCGTCCGTTCGACGCCGGCGACGGCGTGCACCCCTTCCGCAAGTCGCTGGCGGAGCTGCGCATCGGGGACCAGGTCGTCAGTCCCTCACGCACCGTCAGCCTCGACGACATCGAGACGTTCGCGGCGTTCACGGGCGACACGTTCTACGCGCACATGGACGAGGCGTCGGCGGCGGCGAACCCGTTCTTCCCCGGACGCGTGGCCCACGGCTACCTGCTCGTGTCGTGGGCGGCGGGGCTCTTCGTCGACCCGGCTCCCGGGCCCGTGCTCGCGAACTCCGGGCTGGAGAACCTGCGCTTCGTGACCCCGGTCTCCCCCGGCGACGAGATCCGCGTCGAGCTCACCGCCAAGCAGATCACGCCGCGGGAGACCGACGAGTACGGCGAGGTGCGCTGGGACGCGGTCCTGAAGAACCAGGACGACGAGCTCGTCGCGACCTACGATGTCCTGACCCTCGTCGCGAAGGAGCTCACCCCCGCCGCATAGTCCCCCGAGACCCCGGGCACTCGTCGAGACCCCGCCCTTCCCACGCGGAGAGGGCGGGGCCTCGGCGCGAAGCCGGGGTCTCGCGGGTCAGGGGTGGCGGAGGCCGTCGAGGGCGATCGCGACGACGTCGTCCGCGAGACGATCGGCGCCCTCGCGACCGCCGGGGCGATACCACTCGACGATCGAGTTGATCATGCCGAACGTCAGGCGGGCGACGACGGCCGCATCGATGTCGGAGCGCAGGGAGCCCTCGGCCTGCGCCTCCGCGACGAGGGCCGTGATGCGGCGGTCGAACGCCCGCCGCCGGGTGAGGGCGCGGCGCTCGACGTCGGTGTTCCCACGCACGCGCAGCAGCAGCGTCACGGCGGGGAGCTGGTCCACGAGCACATGGACGGCCCCGCGGAGCACGTGCTCCAGGCGGGCGACCGCATCGGCGGCTCCCCCGCTGTCCGGGAGGGGCGCGTCGACCACGGCCTCCAGCCCGCCGAGGGCGCTGTCGAGGGCGCGGTCGAGCATCTCGTCCTTCGACCCGAAATGATGGTAGATCGCCGACTTCGACAGCCCGAGGCGCTCCGCGAGCATCCCGATCGAGGTCGCGTCGTAGCCGTGCTCGTTGAAGGCGGCCACCGCGACGGCGAGGATCCCCTGCTGGTCATACCCGGGGCGGCCTCGCCGCGTGGTCTGCATCTCGGACATCCCCCTCAGTCTCGCACCGCCCGCCGCGCTCATCGCGGAGGT
Organism: Microbacterium meiriae; assembly: GCF_032364335.1. Taxonomy (NCBI): domain Bacteria; kingdom Bacillati; phylum Actinomycetota; class Actinomycetes; order Micrococcales; family Microbacteriaceae; genus Microbacterium; species Microbacterium meiriae. The sequence goes on along the minus strand of NZ_CP133984.1, from coordinate 1,051,725 downwards.
CGCCGCCGAGACCCCCGCGTGTCAGCGCAGGTCATACACGCGCTTGTACTTGCCCTCGCTACGCGGCAGTGCCCCCGGCTCCTCCAGGCGGACGGCGACCGACGAGCCGATGAACACCTTGATGCGCTGCACCAGCACCTGTGCCGCCGCCTCGCACGTCTCCACGGAGAGGTCGGGATGGCGCTCGATGCGCACGGTGAGGGCGTCCATCCGGCCCTCCTTCGTCAGCTCCAGGATGAAGTGCGGGGTGAGCTGCTCGATGCCGAGGACCAGCTCCTCGATCTGCGTCGGGAAGAGGTTGACGCCGCGCAGGATGATCATGTCGTCGTTGCGTCCGGTGACCTTCTCCATGCGCCGCATCCCCGGCCGCGCCGTGCCCGGGAGCAGACGGGTGATGTCCCGCGTGCGGTACCGGATGACGGGGAAGGCCTCCTTGGTGAGCGACGTGAAGACGAGCTCCCCCCGCTCGCCGTCCGGCAGGGCCTCCAGGGTGTCGCTGTCGATCACCTCCGGCAGGAAGTGGTCCTCCCACAGGTGCGGGCCGTCCTTGGTCTCGAGGCACTCGTTGCCGACGCCGGGCCCCATGACCTCGCTGAGCCCGAAGATGTCGAGGGCGTCGATGCCGAGCCGCTGCTCCAGCTCGTGCCGCATCTCGTTGGTCCAGGGCTCCGCGCCGAGCACCGCGACCTTGAGCGAGGTGGACCGCGGGTCGATGCCCTGCGCGGCCATCGCGTCGGCGATCGTGAGCAGGTAGCTCGGCGTGCACAGGATCGCGTCCGGCTCGAAGTCGTGGATGAGCTGCACCTGGCGCGCGGTCTGCCCGCCCGACATGGGGATCACGGTCGCTCCCAGCGCCTCGATCCCGGCATGCGCGCCGAGCCCGCCCGTGAAGAGGCCGTAGCCGTAGGCGTTGTGCACCTTCATGCCGCGCCGGATCCCGCTGGCCCGGAGCGAGCGGGCCACGAGCGACCCCCAGCGGTCGAGGTCGCCACGCGTGTAGCCGACGACGGTCGGGCGCCCCGTGGTGCCGCTGGACGCGTGGATGCGGGCGACGTCGGCCATCGGCACCGCGAACATCCCGAACGGGTACGTCTCGCGCAGGTCCTCCTTGGTGGTGAAGGGCAGCCGGCGCACGTCGTCGAGCGTGCGGATGTCGTCGGGGTGCACGCCCGCCTCATCGAACTTCCGCGTGTAGAGCGGGACGTTGCGGTAGGCGTGCTGCACGGTCCACCGCAAGCGCTCGAGCTGGAGCTGCTCGATCTCGGCGCGGCTCATCCGCTCCTCGGGGTCGAGCTCGTCGGCCGCGGGCGGGCGGAGGGCGGAGGCGGGGGCGGTCATCGTCGACACGGGGACTCCTCGGGACGGGGGCGGGGTCAGAAGGTGCGAGAGGTGGTGCGGGAGCGGCCGCGGAACTCGGCGACCGCGTCGCCGTGCTCGTCCACGACCGTCACGTCGTAGAGGCCGGAGCGACCGCTACGGGTGCGGCGGACGGCGGTCGCGGTGAGGGTCTGCCCCGCGACGGTGGGCTTGAGGAACGAGATGTCGGCACCGGCGGCGACGGTCACCCGATCGTCCTCGTTGCAGGCGATCGCGAAGGCGGTGTCGGCGAGCGCGAACACGAGCCCGCCGTGGGTGATCCGGAAGCCGTTGGTCATGTCCTCGCGGACGCGCATCGACACGACCGCGTGCCCGGGGTCGTCACGCTCCACGACCAGACCGAGCATCGCCGAGGCCCGGTCTCGTGCCATCATGGCCCGATTCGGCCGGACGGCCTCCGCCGTCTCCGTCGTCGTCTCCGTCATCGCCGACCTCCTCGTCGCGCTCGGGCGGGACGACCTCGTCCCGCCCGCCCATACTAACTGAACGATCGGTCAGTAACGCAAGGAGGTCGGAACGACGGTCGACGGTTCACCCGATCGCGAGCGGCGGCCAGAGGGTCGCGTCCTCCACGGTCACCCCGGTGATGACGGCCGCGGGGTCCGCAGCATCCCGATCGGCGCGGAAGCGGATGACACCCCCTTCGCGCGTCGCTGACTGGTAGAAGTACTCGCCCGACGAGACGATGCGGATGAAGGTGCCCTCCGGGAATGCGGCGGCCGCCTCCGTCACCGGCGCGCCGATGCGGACTCCGCCCGTCGCGGCCAGGACGGCACCGTCCGGCTCGACGTCGCCCTGCACGTTCGCGATGCCGGCGGTGATCCCCGCGACCGTCGTGCCATCGTCCGTGAACTGCAGCAGGAGCGTGCTCGCGTCGTCCCCACTCGTGAGGCGCACCAGCGTGTTCGAGCCGCCGGCGGCCTGCGCGGTCGCCCCAGGGACCGCCGCCAACGCCTCCTCGCGAGACATACCCAGCTGGAGCGGTCCGACGCCCGTCGCGGTCATCTCCCATTCGCTCCACGGGGCGGCGGGATCGGCCGTCTCCGGCGTCGGCGTCGCGGGCGGCGTGGCGGTCAGCTTCTCCACGAAGGCGGTCTTCGCTTCCCCCGCGCGGTCGCGCAGGAGCAGCGCCGCACGCTCGGCGTCGAACTCCGATCCGTCCCTGGCCGGCTGCCACAGGTGCACGATGACGTTCCCCACCGCGGCGAAACCGTGGTGCGCCCGCCAGGCGCTCTGCCCCGAGCCCATCTCCAGGGTTCCGGCGAAGGCCCGGACGCCGTCCGTCTCCGGCGCCGCGACGGCGGCGAAGGTCCCCGTCCCCTGCGCATCGAACTGCGCACACTGCTCGACCGTGTCGAGGAGCTCGTCCATGCGCGACGCGGCGATGTCGTCAGACGGGAACTGCAGGATCTCCTGCTTCCCACTCATGCCCGTGTCGTCCGCGTTCACCCACGGCACAGTACGCGCGCCGATGCTGCCCATGGAGGCTTCCATGATCAGCAGCACGCAGACCGCCGGCGTGAACTCCGGCCCGCCGCCGTCGGAATACTGCAGGAGCGTGTCCTCGACCTCCGTCGCCGGAGGCGCGGAGGGAAGAAGGTCGGCGACCTCGGCCGGCGTGAGCGCGAAGGCGTCGAGCTCGTCGCCGACGAAGAGGAGGGGCCCGGGATAGGGATCAGGAGTGGGCGTCGGGGTCTCCGGCGCCCGTGATGCGGTCGCCGTGGGTGTCGCCTCCGGCGTCGCCGCGCACCCCGGGAGCACGACCAGCACTCCCGCCACCACGGCCGCGAGGAGCGCCGCTCCTCGCATCTTCCGCCCGCCGCGCACCGTCGCCGACATGAACCCTCCGCATGATCATGTGCGCCGTGAACACGGCGCCCCCTGAGGGAAGAGTAGCGGTCGGGAGACACCCCGAACCCGCCCGCACACGGTCGATATGCGAACGAGACAATAGTCATGCCGTGGAAGGCATACAAGCCATGCCGATCGCATCCGCAGGAGCCGTGCGGCTCAGCCGGCGCCGCCTCCGCCGAGCACGAGAGCTGCTGCCTGCCGCGCCTCCGCAGCGGTCGCCGCGCGGCTCGCCCCCTCCGCCGCCCGCCGGCACTCGTCCGGGCCCACCGCGTCGAGCGCGGCCGCCACCCGCCCGAGCGCGCGAGGCGTCATCGACAGCGAGGTCGCTCCGAGCCCGACGAGCACGGGGGCGAGCGCAGGATCACCGGCCGCCTCCCCGCAGATCCCGACCGGCTTGCCCGCCGCTCGCCCCGCCGCCCCGACCGTCCCGATCAGCCGCAGCACCGCCGGCTGCCAGGGGTCGTTGAGATCGGCGAGCGCGCTGGACAGCCGGTCGGCGGCCAGAGTGTACTGCGCGAGATCGTTGGTTCCCAGGCTCACGAAGTCCACGACCTCGAACAGCTCGGCGGCCAGCAGCGCCGCCGCCGGGGTCTCGATCATGATCCCCGCTCTGTCCAGCCCCGCGGCGCGACACCGCGCGGCGAAGTCCGCCGCCTCGTCGACCGTGGCGACCATCGGCGCCATGACCTCCACGTCCGCGGATTCCGCGTCGGCAGCCCTGGCGAGCGCGCGGAGCTGGTCGTCGAGCAGCGCTGGCCGGCGACGGGAGAGACGCAGGCCCCGGACGCCGAGCGCCGGGTTGTCTTCGTCGTCGTCGTTCGCGAACGGCAGGGGCTTGTCACTCCCCGCATCCAGCGTGCGCACGACCACCTTGCGTCCGGGGAACGCGCGAAGGACCCCGCGGTACGCCTCCACCTGCTCCTCGATGCTCGGCGCTTCGGTCCGGTCGAGGAAGCAGAACTCGGTGCGGAACAGTCCGACTCCCTCGGCGTGCGCCGCCGCGGCGCTCCCTGCATCCGATGCCCCTCCGACGTTGGCCAGGAGCGGCACGCGGGTCCCGTCGGCGAGACGGCCCCGTCCATCGAAGGTGACGACGACCGCCGCGGCCCGTGCCTCGGCGATCTCCGCCTCGTCCGGGTCGACGTGGATGGTGCCGTGGGCGCCGTCGACGAGGAGCATGGCACCCTCGGGGATCCCCGTCGCTCCGGCCACCCCGACCACGGCGGGCAGTCCCAGCGCGCGCGCGATGATCGCCGTGTGCGAGGTCGGCCCGCCGTCCGCTGTCACGAGGGCGACGCAGCTGCCCCCTTCCAGCGCCGCGGTGTCGGCGGGGGCGAGGTCGGTCGCGACGAGCACGAACGGCTCGTCACGCTCGGGGACCCCTGGCATGTCCACCCGGAGGATCTCGGCGATCATGCGGTCGCGGACGTCACGGATGTCGGCGGCGCGTTCCGCCATCCTCCCGCCGAGAGCCGTGAGTGCCGCTTCGTGCGCCGCGGAGGTCTCCCAGACCGCTCGCGCCGCCGTCCGCCCCTGTGCGCGCACGAGGGCGGTGGCTTCGGCGACGAGCTCCGGATCGGAGGCGAGGAGCCGTGACGCGTCCAGGATCGCCCGCGCCTCTCCGCGCGCCCGCTCGGCGCGCGATCGCAGCTGATCGGCGACGGCGACCGCCGCCCATTCGATCGTGGAGACCTCGGCCTCCCGACCCTCCGGCGGGACGACGGTCTCGGCATCCGGTTCCGGGAGTGCCGGTGCGAGGGACACCGCCCTCGCGGCCACCCGTCCGGGACTGACGCCACGGCCCTGCAGCACGGTCCCGGAGACGATCTGCGGCGGCGGCGCGGACGCGTGGTCGGCCCCAGTTCCCGTCTGAGCGTCCCCGGCCGTGCCGGGCGCGGGCGCGGGTGCGGGGCTGCCGGCGGCGCCCTCGTCCGTCTCGACGCCCTCGCCGAACCCACCCTGGAACAGCGAGACCAGGCGGTCGATCGCCGCCTCGGCGTCCGCTCCCCGACCGGTGAGCTCGATCTCGGTCCCCTGACGCGCCCCGAGCGCGAGCAGCCGGGTCAGGCTTCCGGCCGCGGCTTCCTGGCCGTCCGGTAGCCGCCGCAGTCGCACGTCCGCACCCGCCGCCGACTCCGCGATCAGCGCGGCGGGGCGGGCATGGATGCCGAGAGGGTTGCGCACGCGCACACGATGCGTCACGGTCTCCCCGGCCACGTCGGGCGAGGCGGAGGCGTCCCCCGCCGACACCGGCGCGGAGTCCACTGCCGCCGTGCCTTCCGCGTCCGGCGGGAGGAGCTGGCCGGTCTTCGCCGCGAGGGCGGACGAGGCTTCGTCGGCGACCGCGTCGAGGTCGCCGCCTGCCGCCGCAGCCACGACCGCCGCGAGGAGCCCCTCGACGAACGGTGCCGGAGCCAGCCGCACCGGCACGTCGCTGCTGCGCAGCTCCAGCGCGAGTTCGGCGCTCAGCACGGCCGACCCGAGATCCATCAGCACGAGCACGCCGTCGACGTCGGGGGCGAGCTCGTCGATCGCCGCCGACACCGCGACGGCGTCCGTCCCGAGGATCGGCGCACCCTCCGCGTCCACACCCGCACCGGCCGCCACACGGACCTGCACGCCGCCGCCCGGCACCATCTGCAGGGCGAGTTCGAGCGCCGCCTCCCCGAGCCGGGCGCTGTGGGAGACGGCGACGATCCCGATCATCCGGCGTCCGCGAGGGCCGCGGCGAGCGTCTCGAACAGGAGCGCCGTCGAGGCGGCTCCCGGGTCGAGATGTCCGGCGCTGCGTTCACCGAGGTAGCTCGCTCTGCCCTTCCGGGCGACGAGGGGCACCGTGGCGTCACGACCGGCGGCCGCGGCGTCCGCGGCCGCCCTGGCCGCCGCCGCGGTATCCGCTCCGCCGGCGAGGGCGGCATCGAAAGCGTCGACCGCGGGGGCCATCGCATCGAACATCGTCTTGTCGCCGGCCTCGGGCTTGCCCCGCGCGACGATGCCCTCGAGCCCCGCCCGCAGTGCCGCGGCGAGCGCCGGTCCGTCCAATGTCGTCACCGCACCGGCCGACATCCCCATGCGCAGGAAGAAGGTGCCGTAGAGGGGGCCACTCGCACCGCCCACCGAGCTCACCAGGGTCATGCCGACGGACTTGAGGAGTTCGTCGATCGTCGCGGGCGTCGTCGCCGCGAGCTTCTCCCCGACCGCCGTGAAGCCCCGCGCCATGTTCGCGCCGTGGTCGGCGTCCCCGATCGCGGAGTCCAGTTCCGTGAGCCAGTCGCGCTGCGCGGTGACGGCCTCGCGGTAGCGGGAGATCCAGTCGACGAGGACGTCGGTGCCGACGGCCGCCATCACGCGCCCCACCGCAGGCCGGGGGTGTTCACCGGGGCGTCCCACAGCCGCAGCAGCTCGTCGTCGGCCTTCAGCACCGTGACGGAGCACCCGGCCATGTCGAGGGAGGTGATGTAGTTGCCCACCAGGTTCCGCGCGATCTGCACGCCGGACTTCTCCAGGATCGCGGCGACCTCGCCGTACATGAGGTAGAGCTCGATCAGGGGCGTGGCGCCCATGCCGTTGAGCATCACGATCGCGGGTCCGGTGGCGTCGAGGTCGCCGAGGATCGGCTCGACGAGCTGCCGGGCGATCTCCGACGCCGGCGCGAGCGGCTCACGATGCCGTCCCGGCTCGCCGTGGATGCCGATGCCGATCTCCATCTGATCGTCGGGGAGGTCGAAGGTGGGCTTCCCGGCCGCGGGCACCGTGCAGCTCGTGAGGGCCATGCCCATCGAGCGCCCCTGCCCGTTGATGCGCTTCGCGAGGTCGACGACCGCCGCGAGGTCGCGGCCCTCCTCCGCCGCGGCCCCTACGAGCTTCTCCAGCAGGACGGTGAGGCCGACGCCGCGACGGCCGGCGGTGTAGAGCGAGTCCTGCACGGCCACGTCGTCGTCCACGACGACCGTGCCGACCTCGATCCCCTCCATCGCCGCGAGCTCGGCGGCCATCTCGAAGTTGAGCACGTCGCCCGTGTAGTTCTTGACGATGTGCAGCACGCCGGCGCCGCGGTCGACCGCCTGGGTCGCCACCTGCACGCGGTCGGGGGTGGGCGAGGTGAAGACCTCGCCGGCGACGGCCGCGTCGAGCATGCCGGTGCCGACGTAGCCGCCGTGCAGCGGTTCGTGGCCGGATCCCCCTCCGGAGACGACGGCCACCTTGCCCTGTTCCTTCGGTGTAGCCCGGGTGATGACGTGGTTCTCCAGGTCGACCGAGAGTTCGGGGTGCGCGGCGGCGACGCCCTTCAGGGACTCGACGAGGACGTCCTCCGGGGCGTTGATGAGCTTCTTCATCCTGCGATCTCCTTTGATGCGGCGTGAGTCTCGAGCAAAAATCCGAAAAGGATTCGTCAATGTCGAATATGCTCGGAGCCTGCCGGGTTGTCAAGATCGATCCGGCGACCGGAAACCCGGCTCGACGACGACCGGAAGGAGGACGCATGATCCAGGCGATCGACCGCGCGGCGAAGATCCTCGACCTGCTCCAGGGCGCCCGCCACCTCGGTATCACCGATCTCGCCGCGGCCCTGAGCCTTCCGCCGTCGACCGTGCACGGGCTGGTGAAGTCGCTGCGCGCGCACGGCCTCGTCGCGAAGGAGCGCGGCGGACAGCGCTACATGCTCGGCCCTACCCTCCTGCGGCTGAGCAACGTGTACCTCGACACACTGGATGTGCGAGCGCGGGCGATGCGCTGGACGCAGGAACTGGCCCGGCGCACCGAGCTGTCCGTGCGCCTCGGCGCGCCGCACCTCACGGACGTCCTCGTGATCCACCACAACCTCCGGCCAGACGACAGCCCGCAGATGCTGGAGACGGGGATGGCCGTCCCCGCGCACGCCTCCGCCATGGGGAAGGTGCTCCTCGCCTACGACCAGGGCTTCCAGCAGAGCGTGTTCGCGGAGCCCCTGCGCAGCCTCACCGGCGACACCATCACTGACGTCGCCCGACTGACCCTCGAGCTGCCGGGGATCGCGGAGCGCGGGACGGCGGCTGAGACGGACGAAGCCGTGCTCGGCGAATCCTCCCTCGCCGCCCCGATCGCCGACGCCTCGAACACGATCGTCGCCGCCGTCGCCGTCGTGCTGCCGACGTCGGAGGCACCCGCATCCGACGCGACCATGCACGCGCTGCGGGACACGGCACGGAACATCTCCCGCGAACTCGGCGCGACGACCTGGCCGCCACCCGTGGCCCCCGCCGAGGACTGACGGCGTCGGTTCGGGGACCGGTGCTCAGCCGCGCAGGCCGAGCGCGAACGGCAGCACGGCCGTGGCTCCGGCCTGCCGCACCGCGCGCGCCGCGACCGTCAGGGTCCAGCGACTGTCGATGAGGTCGTCGACGAGCAGCACCGGACCGACGGGCACCTCGAGATGCGCCGCGTCGAACCGATCCCACACCCCCGCGAGCCGGAACACGCTGTTCCCGCCCGCCTGCCCCGACGGACCCCCGTTCCGCCACTCCAGAGCACCGAGGTACGGCAGCCGCCCGATCTCCGAGAGCCCGCGGGCGAGGGAGTCGACGAGCTGCGGATGCGAGCGCGACGGCATCGCGACCACAGCCATCGGCCGCTCCGCCCAGTCCCACCCGGCCAGCACGCGCACGCAGGCCTGCAGCAGCGGCGGGCTGATCGGCGCGTCCGCGGCACCCGCGGCGAAGATCTCGCGCAGCGCGCCGCCCCAGCCGAGGTCGGTGAGCCGGGCGAGGGCGCGTCCCTCGTCGGCCTGCTCCCCCGCGGGGATGCGACCGCGCACCGGCACGCCCAGACGGTCGGCGCCGGTCGGCCACGCGCGGCGCGGCTCGACCGGCACACCGACCCGGTCCAGGGACTCCGTCGCCTGTGCACTCGCCGTCTGCGCGATCTCCGCCGGGAACCACACGCCCGCGCAGTTGTCGCAGCGACCGCAGGGGGCCGCGGTGTCGTCGTCGAGCGCCCGCTGCAGGAAGGCCATGCGACAGCCGTCGGTCCGTTCGTACTCGAGCATGTGCTCCTGCTCCGCGACCCGTTCGGCGGCGATGCGCTCGTAGCGCTCGGCGTCGTACGTCCACGGCTGTCCCGTCGCGACCCAGCCGCCCTGCACGCGGCGCACCGCACCGTCCACGTCGAGCACCTTCAGCAGCAGCTCGAGGGGCGTACGACGGATGTCGACGACGGCCTCCAGCGCCGGCGTGGAGATCGGGCTGTCGCCGAGCGCCGCGATGACCCGTTCCGCGCGCTCCCGATCGGGCATCGACGCGGTCGCGAAGTAGTGCCAGATCTCGCGGTCCTCGACACCGGGGAGCAGGAGCACGTCCGCGCTCTCGCTGGCCCGCCCGGCTCGTCCGACCTGCTGGTAGTACGCGACGGGCGAGGACGGGGCACCGAGATGCACGACGAACCGGAGGTCCGGCTTGTCGAACCCCATGCCGAGGGCGCTGGTCGCGACGAGCGCCTTCACCTCGTTGCGCTTGAGCATGCCCTCCGACTCGGCGCGCTCCTCGGGATCGGTCTGGCCGGTGTAGGCGCGCACGTCGTGGCCGTGGTCGCGCAGGAATCGGGCGGTGTCGACCGCCGCCGCCACGGTCAGCGTGTAGATGATCCCGCTGCCGGGGAGGTCGTCGAGGTGACTGAGCAGCCAGGCCAGGCGGCTCGCCGAGTCCCTGAGGCGGAGCACGCCGAGCCGCAGCGAGGTGCGGGCGAGCGGCCCCCGGATCGTGAGCACGGGCACCGCCTCCGCTCCGCCCGCGCCACCAGGCAGCGCCCCGAGCTGCTCCGCGACGTCGGCCACCACGCGGGAGTTCGCCGTCGCGGTCGTCGCCAGGACCGGTACGTCCGCCGGCATCTGCGCGATGAGATCGCGGAGCCGGCGGTAGTCCGGGCGGAAATCGTGCCCCCAGTCGCTGATGCAGTGCGCCTCGTCGACGACGAGCATGCCGAGCCGCGCCACCAGCGTCGGCAGCTGCTCCTCGCGGAAGGCCGGGTTGTTCAGCCGCTCCGGGGAGACGAGCAGCACGTCGACCTCGTCCCGAGCGAGGCTGTCCTGCACCTCCGCCCATTCGTGCGCGTTCGTCGAGTTGATGGCGACCGCGCGCACCCCTGCGCGCTCGGCCGCGGCGATCTGGTCGCGCATGAGCGCCAGGAGCGGGGAGACGAGCACGGTGGGGCCGGTGCCCTGCCTGCGGCGCAGGAGGGTCGCGACGAAGTACACCGCCGACTTCCCCCACCCGGTGCGCTGCACGACCAGCGCGCGGCGACGCCCCTCCACCAGCGCCTCGATCGCCTCGAACTGGCCGTCGTGGAAGTCGACGTCGGGGCGGCCGACGAGTTCGCCGAGGGCGGCGCGGGCAGCCTCGCGGAGGGGCACGGCAGTCGAGGAGGTCATGCCTCCACTCTGCCGCAGGCCTCTGACAGGACTCTGCCCGTCGCCCACGCTCGGTGGACGACCGGCGCGGAACCCGTAGCGTGGAGGAATGATCACCCGCGAACTCGCCGTCGCGCTCCGCGATGCCGGCCTGACCTGGAAGCCCGCGGAGGGCGACCGGTTCCAGCTCGACCTCCCGGACGAGGTGGAGCTGGAGGCGGAGGCCGACGTCTTCACGGTCAGCGCGATGACCATCGAGGCGCGGCAGACGCCGGCCGGTACGGATCTCGCCTTCAACGGCACGACGGAGTGGGCGCTCGACGCCGTGACCCTCGCCGATGCGGTGTGGCTGCCGCGCGAGGACCAGCTGCGCGACCTGCTCCGCGGGACGTTCCGTGCCCTCATCCGCCTCCCCGACACGTTCCGCGTCGAGATCGAGCTCGCCGGTGCTCCCCTGCTGTTCGAGCACCCTGACCCGGCGGAGGCCTACGGCCGCGCCCTGCTGGCGCTGATCTCGCGCTCCCGCTGACACGTCCTGTTGAATCGGGCCGTCGCGTGTGTCAGAATTACCTAACGATCGGTCAGTAAAGAAGGACCGGAGCCCGAGGAGTCGATGATGACCAGTCCCGCAGACCTGTCCCTCGTGGACGGCGAGACCTCCGCCGAGGAACGCCTGTTCGACGAGCTGATCGCGAACGAGCAGCGCATCGAGCCCCGCGACTGGATGCCCGAGGCCTATCGCAAGACCCTCATCCGGCAGATCTCCCAGCACGCCCATTCCGAGATCATCGGCATGCAGCCCGAGGGCAACTGGATCACGCGCGCCCCGAGCCTCAAGCGCAAGGCGATCCTCATGGCGAAGGTGCAGGACGAGGCCGGTCACGGGCTCTACCTCTACTCCGCCGCGCAGACCCTCGGCATCACCCGTGACGAGATGATGGACCAGCTCATCTCCGGAAAGGCGAAGTACTCGTCGATCTTCAACTACCCCACCCCGACCTGGGCCGACATGGGCGCGATCGGCTGGCTCGTCGACGGCGCCGCGATCTGCAACCAGGTGCCGCTGTGCCGCGCCTCCTACGGCCCCTACGGCCGCGCGATGGTGCGCATCTGCAAGGAGGAGTCGTTCCACCAGCGCCAGGGGTTCGAGATCCTGCTCTCGCTCATGCGCGGTACGGACGAGCAGCGGCAGATGGCGCAGGACGCGGTCGACCGCTGGTACTGGCCGAGCCTGGCGATGTTCGGCCCGCCCGACGACCAGTCCCCCAACTCCGCCCAGTCGATGGCGTGGAAGATCAAGCGCTTCTCGAACGACGAGCTGCGTCAGCGGTTCGTGAGCATGCTCGTGCCCCAGGCCGAGATCCTCGGCGTCACCCTCCCCGATCCCGACCTGCGGTTCGACGAGGAGACCGGTCGCTACGAGATGGGTGAGATCGACTGGGACGAGTTCTTCCAGGTGCTGCGCGGCAACGGCCCGTGCAACGCCGAGCGTCTGGAGCGCCGCCGCACGGCGCACGACGAGGGCGCGTGGGTGCGGGAGGCCGCCGCGGAGTACGCCCGCAAGCAGCGTTCCCGCCTGACCCCTGAAGGGGCGGTGGCGTGATGGCGACCCCCGGGGCCGACCCTTCGACGAGCTCAGGGACCCAGGGACGGGAGGTCTGGCCGCTGTGGGAGATCTTCGTGCGGGCGAACCGCGGGCTGAGCCACGTGCACGTCGGCTCGCTGCACGCCCCCGATGCTGACATGGCCATCCGCAACGCCCGCGACCTCTACACCCGCCGGGGCGAGGGCGTGTCGATCTGGGCGGTCCCCGCCGAGGCGATCACCACGAGCGACCCCGACGCCAAGGGCGCGTACTTCGAGAGTCCCGCGGGTAAGAACTACCGGCATGCGGTGTACTACACCGCGTCCGAGGGGGTGCCGCACCTGTGACCCTTCGACACGCTCAGGGACCCCGCTCCGCTCAGGGCCCCAGCTCCGCTCAGCAAGCCGGCGACGTCCACGGGGATGCGCACGGGGACGTCTCCGTCGACGAGTTGCGGCTCAGCGAGGAGCTCGCGGGCGCCGGCACGACCGCGGCGAGCGCCGACATCGCCGAGTACGCCCTGTGGCTCGGCGACGACGCCCTCATCCTGTCGCAGCAGCTCGGCGCCTGGATCTCCCGGGGCCCCGAGCTGGAGGAGGACGTGGCGCTCGGGAACATCGCGCTCGACCTGCTCGGCCACGCCCGCTCCTTCCTGCACTTCGCGGGGACGTGGGACGGCCGTTCCGAGGACGACCTCGCCTACTTCCGCGACGAGCCGGAGTTCCGCAGCGCCTGGATCATGGAGCAGCCGAACGGCGACTTCGCGCAGACCATCGCCCGCCAGCTCGTCGCGTCCGTCTACCTCGTCGAGCTGTATGCCGGGCTCCGTGCGAGCTCCGAGCCCACCCTCGCCGCGATCGCGGAGAAGGCGCTGAAGGAGGTCGACTACCACCGCGACCACGCCGTGCAGTGGGTGCTGCGCCTGGCGGGCGGGACGGAGGAGTCGCGGCGCCGCATGATCCGTGCCCTCGCGGATGTGTGGCCGTACGTCGACGAGCTGTTCCGCGATGAACCGCTGATCGACCGGCTGGGCGACGCCGCCGTGCGACCGTCGACGCTCCGCGCGCCGTTCGACGCGGTCATCGCCACCGTGTTCGCCGAGGCCGAGCTCGCGGTGCCGCCGGTGGCGGCGTCGTCCGCGGGCGGCCGGAACGGCGCCCACGCGACCCCCTTCGGTCACCTCCTCGCCGAGATGCAGGTGCTGGCGCGACGGCATCCGGGGGCGTCATGGTGACCCGGACCACCGCCGATGTCGAGGCTCAGGCCTGGCGGATCGCCGCCGCCGTGCCGGACCCGGAGGTGCCGGTGCTCACGATCGAGGACCTCGGCGTGCTGCGGGCGGTCGAGCTCCGCGGCGAGCGCGTGGTCGTCGACATCACGCCGACCTACAGCGGGTGCCCGGCCATGGACACGATCCGCGACGACGTCGTGCTCGCGCTCACGGCGGCAGGATTCGGCGACGTCGAGGTGCGGCTCGTGCTCTCCCCCGCGTGGACGACGGACTGGATGAGCGACGCGGGGAAGCAGAAGCTCCGGGAGTACGGGATCGCGCCGCCCAGTGGCCGCGCGGCGATGCCCGCAGGTCCGATCCGACTCGCCCTCAGCGTGCGCTGTCCGCGGTGCGGCTCGCTCGACACCCGGGAGGTCTCCCGCTTCGGGTCGACCTCGTGCAAGGCACTGTACGAGTGCCGGGCCTGCCTGGAACCCTTCGATCACTTCAAGGTGCACTGATGTCGCTGTTCTCCCCGGCCCCGACGACGACGCCGGTGCCCTCTCCCGCCTCCCCCGCCCGGGCGCGCAGCCGTGCCCGGTTCCACACGCTCGAGGTCGAGGACGTCCGGCCGCTCACCGAGGACTCCGTCGAGGTGACCTTCACGGTGCCCGCGGAGCTCGCCGACGACTACGACCATCTCCCCGGGCAATACGTGGCGCTGCGCACGACGCTGGACGGCGTGGAGGTGCGGCGTTCGTACTCGCTGTGCCGGGCGCCCGAGCATCGCACCGACGGGACACCCACCCGCCTGAGCGTCGCCGTGAAGCGCGACGAGGGCGGGACGTTCTCCACCTGGGCCCAGACCGGCCTGCACCCGGGCTTCCGCATCGACGTCATGAGCCCCCAGGGCACCTTCACCTCCGGCCTCGACGATCTGGACGAGAAGCACGTCGTCGGGATCGCGGCCGGCTCCGGGATCACGCCGCTGATGGCCCTCGCGCACACCGTGCTCTCCCGCTCGCAGACCTCGCGGTTCACGCTCCTGTACACGAACCGCTCGACGCTGGACGTGATGTTCCTGGAGGACCTCGCCGACCTCAAGGACCGCTACCCGACACGGCTCACGCTGCACCACGTGCTGTCCCGCGAGCAGCGGACCGCGCCGGTGCTGTCCGGCCGCATCGACGAGCCCAAGCTGCGGACGATCCTCGACGCGCTGATCGATCCGGCCGACGTGGACGAGTGGTTCCTGTGCGGACCGCTCGCACTCGTCGACCTGTGCCGGGAGGTGCTGGCCGACGTGGGCGTGCCCCGCGAGCACGTGCGCTTCGAGCTGTTCACGACCGGCGACGAGCCGGTGCGGGCCGCCCGGCCGGTCACGGTGCGCTCGGGCGAGAAGACCGTGCGGATCGAGGTGAACCTCGACGGCGCCTCGTCGACGGTGGAAAGCCCCGTCGCAGCGCGCGAGTCGGTGCTGAACGCCGCACTGCGGGTGCGGCCGGACGCCCCGTTCGCGTGCGCGGGTGGCGTCTGCGGCACCTGTCGGGCGCGCGTGCTGGAGGGCAGCGTCACGATGACCGAGAACTACGCCCTGGAGCCCGACGAGCTGGAGCGCGGCTACGTGCTCACCTGCCAGTCCCACCCGACCAGCGACCGCGTGGTCGTGGACTACGACGTCTGACCCGGAGACCCCATGATCGATCTCGCCATCGCCGACGACGTCGCCACCGTGGTGCTCGACGCCCCCGCGAAGCTCAACGCCCTGGACGAGGCCGCCCTCGCGGAGCTCGACGCCGCGTACCGGGAGGCCGAGGCCGCCGGGGTGCGGGCGCTGCTGCTCCGTGGTGACGGGCGGGCGTTCTGCGCCGGGCGGGACATCTCCGCCGTCGATCCGCGCGACGACGATGTGCTCGACTACCTCGGCGGACGCGTGACGCCTCTGCTGCAGCGGATGTCCCGCTTCCCGGCGCCGACCTTCGCCGTCGCCCACGGCGCCTGCCTCGGCGTGGGACTCGGCCTGCTCATCGCGACGGACGTCGTGTACGTCGCCGAGTCCGCGAAGATCGGCTCCCCGTTCGCGGCGCTCGGCGCGACCCTCGACTCCGGCGGGCACGCGCTGTTCCTCGACCGGCTCGGCCCGCACAAGACGCTCGACCTCATCTACACGGGTCGGCTCATGAGCGGCGCCGAGGCGGTACGCTCCGGCCTCTTCTCGCAGGTCTTCCCCGACGACGAGGTGCTCGCGGCCGCGACGGCCGCCGCGACGAAGGCCGCGCGTGGCGCCACGGTCGCCTTCCGGGCGAGCAAGGAGCTCGTCGCCCGCATCCGCGACGAACGCCTCACCCTCTGGGAATCCATCGAGGTCGAGAACGCGGCCCAGGCCGCCCTGTGCGACACCGAGGACTACCGGGAGGGCTTCGCCGCGTTCCAGGAGAAGCGGACGCCGGAGTTCCGCGGGCGCTGACGCCACGGCCCGGTCGCCGTGTCAACCGTCTCGTGCAGTGTCCGACCCCGGTGGGAGGATGCCCGCATGCTGCTCTCGGAGCTCGTCACCACCACCGACCAGGTCGCCGCGACCTCGTCCCGCCTGGCCAAGGTCGAGGCGATAGCGGCGCTGCTCCGCCGGGCCGACGCCGACGACATCGCGCCTCTCGTGGGGCTGCTCCTCGCGGCACCCCGCCAGGGTCGCCTCGGCGTAGGGTGGCGGGGGCTGACGGCCCTCGCCATCGAGCACACCACGACACCGACGCTGACCATCGCGGAGGTCGACCACGCCTTCGACACCCTCGCGCACACCTCGGGCTCCGGTTCGGCGGGCGTGCGCAGCGAGCTGCTGCACGACCTCGCCGCCCGAGCCACCGCTCCCGAATGGGACTTCCTGACCAGGGCGATGCTCGGGGAGCTCCGCACCGGAGCGCTGAGCGGCGTGCTCCTCGACGCGATCGCCCGCGCCGCCGAGGCCCCGCCTGCCACGGTGCGACGAGCCGCCATGCTCTCCGGCGACCTCGGCGAGACGGCGCTGCTCGCGCTCACCGGCGCCGAGGGCGCACTCGACGAGGTCGGGCTCCGGGTGGGTCGCCCCGTGCTCCCGATGCTCGCGGCCACGGCGCCGACGCCCACGGCCGCTCTGGAGATCACCGGGCGCGCCTCGGTCGAGTACAAGCTCGACGGCGCGCGCATCCAGGTGCACCGCCGCGGCGACGAGGTCGGCATCTACACGCGGAGCCTCGCCGACGTCACCCACCGGCTGCCCGAGATCGTCGAGGTCGTCCGCGGTCTTCCCGCGCAGGAGGTCATCCTCGACGGCGAGACGCTGGCGCTCGACGAGGACGGCGGTCCCCGGCCGTTCCAGGAGACGATGTCGCGGTTCGGTGCGGATGCCGCGCGGGAACTCGCCCTGCGCCCCTGGTTCTTCGACGTCCTGCACGTGGACGGCCGTGATCTGCTCGACGAGCCGCTGTCGGTGCGTCAGGAGGTCCTGGCCGCGGTCGCCGGTGAGTGGCGCATGCCCGGCATCGTCACCGACAGTGCGGAGGAAGCCGAGCGTCTGTCCCGGGAAGCGCTGGCGGCCGGCCACGAGGGTGTGCTCGTGAAGGGCATCGATGCGCCGTACACCGCCGGCCGCCGGGGCAAGTCCTGGGTGAAGGTGAAACCCGTGCTCACGTTCGACCTCGTCGTGCTCGGGGCCGAGTGGGGGTCGGGGCGCCGGCGCGGATGGCTGTCGAACCTGCACCTCGGCGCCCGCGACCCGGACGGCGACTTCGGTGAGCCCGGCGGTTTCGTCATGGTGGGCAAGACCTTCAAAGGCCTCACGGATGCGCTGCTGCAGTGGCAGACCGACGAGTTCCCTGCGCACGAGACCCATCGCTCCGCGTCGACGGTGTTCCTCCGGCCGGAGCTCGTGGTCGAGATCGCGATCGACGGCGTGCAGCGGTCCCCGCGCTACCCCGGCGGCCTCGCCCTCCGGTTCGCCCGGGTCAAGGGCTACCGTCCGGACAAGACCGCTGCGGAGGCCGACACGATCCAGACGCTCCTCGCCCTGCGGCGGGGCGCGACGGACGACGCCTGATCAGGCCGTGGGCGGGAGGCCTTCGTCCTCCTGGCGCACCGTGCCGCGGAACGACCAGGGGAAGTCGATCCAGAGGTCGGTGTCCTTCCACGCGAAGTCCGGCTGGATGATCGTCGAGGGCTTCGTGTAGATCGTGACGGAGCGCACGTCGGCGCCCTTCTCCTGCAGCAGCTGCACCGCGAGCGCCAGCGTGCGACCGGAGTCGGCGACATCGTCCACGAGCAGCACCCGGCGGCCGTCGAGATAGGCCATGTCGAGCTCCGGCGGCAGCACCTCCGGGGCGTCCAGCACGGTGCCGATGCCGGTGTAGAACTCGACGTTGATCGCGCCGCAGTTCTTCACGCCGAGCCCGTACGCGATGGCCCCGGCCGGGAGCAGGCCGCCGCGGGCGATCGCCACCACGACCTCCGGCTCGAAGCCCGTCGCCGAGATGTTCCGCGCCAGATCGCGCGTCGCCACGCCGAAGCCGTCCCAGGTGAGCGTCTCGCGCTCGATCGATGCATCCGTCATCGGTCCATTCTCGCGCATCCGCTCCGCCCGAGCCGCCGCTAGACTGAGCAGGTCCGGCCCCGCCGGTGCCTGAAAAAGAGGCACGAAGCACCTCGCATCGCCGCGAGGGCGAGACACATACGGATCCCCCTTCTCCGTCCCTGTCTCGAAAGGCTTCTCCATGCCCTCCGTCTCCGCGCACGTCGCCCTCACCCTCGCCCAGCACGTCGATGCCGTCTTCGGCGTGATGGGCAACGGCAACGCCTACTTCCTCGACGCCCTCGAGACGCAGACCGACGCCACGTTCACCGCCGTCCGCCACGAGCAGGGCGCGGTCGTCGCGGCCGACGCGCACTTCCGCGCCTCCGGCCGCATCGCCGCGGGCACCTCCACCTACGGCGCCGGCTTCACGAACACGATCACGGCGCT
The DNA here is from genome assembly GCF_032364335.1 of Microbacterium meiriae. Classification (NCBI taxonomy): domain Bacteria; kingdom Bacillati; phylum Actinomycetota; class Actinomycetes; order Micrococcales; family Microbacteriaceae; genus Microbacterium; species Microbacterium meiriae. The sequence goes on along the minus strand of NZ_CP133984.1, from coordinate 1,033,329 downwards.
GGCCGAGGCCGTGCAGGCGCACGTGCCGCTCGTCCTCGTGGTGGGCGACGAGCCGACCTCGGGGCCGCGGCCGTGGGACGTGGACCAGATCGCGCTGGCCTCGGCGGTGGGCGCCCGCACCTACACCGTCGGGCGGACCGATGCCGCCGCGACCACCGTCATCGCCGTCGAGCACGCCCTCACCTATCGCGTGCCCGTGGTGCTCGCGATCCCCTACGACGTCGCAGCCCTCGAGGCGGGCGCGGTACCGGCGGCCCCGGCTCCCCGACTCCCCGCGCCGCTCGCACCGCGCGGCGCGTTCGCCGAGGGCATGCTGGATGAGATCGCCGCCGCCCTGCGCGACGCCGAGCGTCCGTTCCTCCTCGCCGGCCGGGGCGCCTGGCTCGCCGGCGCCGGCGAGGCTCTGGGCGCCCTCGCCGCGCAGACCGGGGCACTGACCGCCTCCTCCGCCCTCGGCCGCGGTATCTTCCCGGACGCCCGGTACGACCTCGGGGTCACCGGTGGCTTCGGCGCCGAGGGGGCGATGGAGCTCGTGCGGACCGCCGATGTCGCGGTGGTCTTCGGCGCGAGCCTGAACCAGTTCACGATGCGCTTCGGCGACCTCTTCGCCCCTGGTACCCGGGTGTTCCAGGTCGACACCGCTCCGGCCGCCACGCATGCGCATGTCGGCGGCTTCGTGCGCGCCGATGCCCGTCTCGCCGCCGAGGCCCTCGTCACTCGCCTCTCCTCCGGGCACGACTTCGGAGATGGCGCAGGACTCGCCGAGGCCACCCCCGACTCCGGCGGCGTGTCGGGCACCGGCTCCGCAGTTGTGTCCGCCCGACCCTGGCGGGAGATGGTCGATGTCGCCGCGGCCCGCGCGTACCAGCCCGGGGACGACCTCGCACCCGACGGACGCCTCGACCCGCGTTCCGCCGCACGCCGGATCGCCGAGCTCCTCCCCGAGGACCGCGTCGTGGTGTCGGACGGCGGACACTTCATCGGCTGGGCGAACATGTACTGGCCGGTCGCCGCACCGGACCGGATGATGATGATCGGCACCGCGTTCCAGTCGATCGGACAGGGCTGGCCCAGCGTGGTGGGGGCGGCCCTCGCCCGTCGTGACGCGACCATCGTGCTCACCTCGGGCGACGGCGGCGGGCTCATGGCGATCGCCGACCTCGAATCGGCCGTGCGGGCGGCGGGCGGACGCGGCATGGCCGTGGTCTGGAACGACGCGGCGTACGGTGCCGAGGTCAACCTCTACGGGCTGAAGGGCTTGGCCGAGGGGCCGATGCGCATTCCCGAGGTCGACTTCGCCGCGTTCGGAGCCGCGGTCGGCGCGGAGGGTGTCGTCGTGCGGACGCTCCACGACCTGGATCGCCTCGCCACCTGGGCCGAGGAGGACCCGGCGACCCGGCGCTTCCTCGTCCTCGACCTCCGGATCTCCGGCGACGTGATCGCGCCGTACCAGCAGGAGATCATCCGCGTGAACTCCTGACCCGCGCGGGCCGATAGGCTCCCGGGATGACGGATGCTCCCGAGGTCCTGCGCTACAGCGCCTTCGCCGCGACCCCGGACGGCGGCAACCCCGCGGGCGTCGTGCTCGCGGCGGACGGGCTCGATGAGGCGGACATGCAGCGGATCGCGGCCGAGGTCGGCTACTCGGAGACCGCGTTCGTGCAGGACGCCGCGGCGGACGGCTCCCGCTTCCGGGTGCGGTACTGGTCGCCTGCCGCGGAGGTGCCGTTCTGCGGTCATGCGACGGTGGCGACCGCGGTCGCCCTCGCCGAACGGCAGGGTCCCGGGGCGGTCGTGTTCGAGACCGCGGCCGGAGACGTGTCGATGGAGTCCTTCGCGGACGCGGACGGCCGGGTCACGGTGTCGTTCACGAGCGTCGAGCCGGAGGTGCGCGACCTCGACCCCGTCGTGCGTGACCGCCTCCTCGCGCTGCTGGGGATGGAGCCGGCCGATGTCGACCCGCGCTTCCCGGTCCGCGAGGCGTTCGCGGGCAACTGGCATCCGATCGTCTTCGTCGCCGACCGGGAGCTCTTCCACCAGTTCCGTTTCTCCCCCGCCGAGGTCGCCACTCTCATGCGCGCGCGGGGCTGGCACGGCACGGTGACGGTGCTGCACGCCGAGGATCCAGCCGAGATCCAGGCCCGCAACCTCTTCCCCGTCGGGCGCATCACGGAGGATCCGGCGACAGGGTCCGCGGCCGCTTCGGTCGGCGCCTACCTCCGCGCCCAGGGCTATCCGAGCGACACCGTCCGCATCCATCAGGGGGCCCACGTCGGTCGCCCGAGCGAACTCCGCGTCGCGATACCGGCCTCCGGCGGCCTCGTCGTCTCGGGCGGAGCCACCCGCCTCCCCTGACCCCGGCCGCGGACTCCTCGGACTCGAGAGACCGAGCACGAGGCACGCGCGGTCACCCGCACGACGCGGTTCCGTCTGCGCGACCACAGCCCTCGCCCGGCCGTGCATCCGTTCCCGGATCGTGTATCCGTCACAGCACCCGAGACCTCGCTCCTACGGCACGGTCTCACCTGCACGACCCGGCTCCGTCTGCACGACCCGGCTCCGTCTGCACGACCAAAACCCTCCCCGGGTCGTGCACCCGCACCCGCGTCGCGCACCCGTCATCCGACTCGAGCCCCGCCTCCCCGGGCACCGGAACATCTGCACGAGCCGATTCCGCCTGCACGACCAACCTCAGCCCCTGGTCGTGCACCCGCCCCGCCATCGTGCATCCGGAACCCGAACCGAACCCCGGAACCCCGAACCGAACCCCGGAACCCCGAACCGAACCCCGGAACCCGAATCGGAACCCGGAACCCCGAACCAGACCCTGGAACCCAAATCGGAACCCGAACCAGACCCCGGAACCGGACCCCGGAACCCGAACCGGACCCCGGAGCCCGAACCAGTCCCCGAGTCGTCACCCCTGGGCGCTGTAGTCCGGGAGCTCCTGCAGGGTCCAGGTGTTGCCATCGGGGTCGTCGAAGCGCACGAAGCGCCCCCAGTCCTGCTCGTCCACGCCCTCCGCCTCCACGCCGAGGCCGCGTAGGTGCGCGAGAGCCTCGTCGGCGTCGGGGACGACCACCTGGATGGTGTTCTGCTGCCCCGGCTCCAAGCCGGTGGTCAGCCCCGTGCCGAAGGCGATCGAGCAGGCCGATCCCGGCGGCGTCATCTGCACGAAGCGCAGCCCCTCGTACGGCACATGGTCGTGGTCGGCGTTGAAACCGATCTTCACGTAGAAGTCCTTCGCCCGGTCGACATCGCTGACCGGGACGAAGATGAGTTCGATCTTCCAGTCCATCACGCACTCCTCCTGTCGGGCTCCGTCACCCGTCGGCCCTCACAGTACGCGCGGCCTCCGACACCCGCCAGGGCCGGAGGTGCGCCGAGGGTCAGCGCGCCGGCAGCAGCGCTCCGTCCAGGAACTCCGCCAACTCGCCCACGCCGTCCAGCGGGAGGATCGCGGCGACGTACTGGTCCGGACGCACGACGATCACGACACCGTCACGGGACAGCTCCCGCGCCTCGAAGATGTCCGTCTCGCACCACTTGCTCGGGCCCGCGGCGTAGACCTTCTCCCAGTCGGTGAGTCCGAGCGGGCCGGTCTTCGGCTGGAAGAGCTCGGGCGTCGTCGTGACCTCGACCTCCTCGAAGGGCTGCTGGTACACGGCCTTCACGTCGAACACGGCGTCGGCGTCGGCGTCAGCCGGGGTGAACCGCGCGAACACCGGCGCCGCCTCCTCCGCCCACGCGGCGAGCGCCTCCCCGGTCCGGTCGCCGAAGGCGTAGACCCGCCAGCGGCCGTCGGCCTTCGCATGGTGCCCGAGGTGGACGACGTTGCCGTCCCCGACCCGCACGACCTCCGCCGACTTGAAGCGCTTGCCCAGCGGGTAGCCGACCGCGAGCTCCTGATGGGCGTCGGTGCCGGTGATCATGGAGGACGTGTACTGGGTCATGAAACCGGAGGGGAACTCGGCCGTCGCGAGGTAGTACGTGGCCAGCTCGTTCGGGTCGGAGATCTCCTCCGGCTTGCGGGCCATGAGGCTGGACCACTCGCGGTCGAAGTCGATGAGCTGCTGCGCGACGGGACGACGCTCGGCGCCGTACGTGGCGAGCAGCGCCTCGGGGGCACGGCCGCTCAGCACGGAACCGAGCTTCCAGCCGAGATTGAAGCCATCCTGCATCGACACGTTCATGCCCTGGCCGGCCTTGGCGCTGTGCGTGTGGCAGGCGTCGCCGGTGAGGAAGACCCGCGGGCTGCGATCGACGCCGGGGTCGACGTCGTCGAAGCCGTCCGTCACACGGTGGCCCACTTCGTAGACGCTGTGCCAGGCCACCTGCTTCACATCGAGCGTGTAGGGGTGGAGGATCGCGTTGGCGCGCCGGATGATCTCCTCGATGGGCGTCTGGCGCACGCGGTGGTCGTCGTCCGCGGCGACCTCGCCGAGATCGATGTACATGCGGCTGAGGTAGCCGCCCTCCCGCGGGATGTGCAGGATGTTGCCGGCCTTGGAGTTGATCGCGCACTTGGTGCGCCAGTCCGGGAAGTCGGTGTTGACGAGCACGTCCATGACACCCCAGGCGTGTGCGGCGCTCGCTCCCGCGTGCGTGCGGCCGATCGCCTGCCGCACGCCGCTCCTGGCGCCGTCGCAGCCCACCACGTACTTCGCCCGGACCACGCGCTCCTCTGCGTCACCGACGTGCCGAACGTGCACCTCGACCGGGTACTCGCCCTCCTCGTGCACGGTGAGCCCGAGGAACTCCACGCCGTAGTCCGGCACGATCCGGCCGGGACCGTCGGCCGCCGCCTCGGCGAAGTAGTCGAGCACGCGCGCCTGGTTGACGATGAGGTGCGGGAACTCGCAGATGTCGTAGGCGTAGTCGGCGGTGCGGGTGGTCCGCACGATCTGATCGGGGTGCTCCGGGTCGGGGCCCCAGAAGTTCATCCAGCCGATGTTGTAGGCCTCGGCGATGATGCGCTCGGCGAAGCCGAAGGCCTGGAAGGTCTCCACGCTGCGGGGCTGGATGCCGTCGGCCTGCCCGAGGACGAGGCGGCCCTCGCGCTTCTCGATGATGCGGGTGGTGATGTCGGGGTACTGCGACATCTGCGCCGCGAGCAGCATGCCCGCGGGGCCGGAGCCGACGATGAGGACGTCGACTTCGTCGGGCAGGGCGGCGGGGCGGTCGATCCCGGTGCCGGCGGCGTCCTGCACGCGCGGGTCTCCGGACACATAGCCGTGGTGGTGGAACTGCATCGTCGTCGATTCCTTCCGGACGTCTTCGTCGGGTGTTGCGCCCAGGAACACGGTGTTCTATATTCGAACACAGTGTTCTACTATTGAACACAGCCTAGACCGGTGCCTCGCGCATCGCAAGGAGAGCCATGCCCGAGCGCCCCGCCGCCCCCGCGTCGCAGACGCTCAGTCGCGGCATCCGCATCCTCGAGGTGCTCGCCGACGCCCGCGGCGCGCTGACCATCGACGACATCGCGGGGCGCCTCGACGTGCACCGGTCCATCGCGTACCGTCTCCTGCGCACGCTCGAGGATCACGGTCTCGTGACCCGCGATGCGAGCGGCGCCGTGAGCCTCGGCGCCCGCATGGCCGCTCTCGCCGCCGGCGTGGCCCACGACCTCCAGGCAGAGGCGTTGCCGGAGCTGACCGCCATCGCGAACGAGCTCGGCATGACCTGCTTCCTCGCCGTCCTCGACGGCGCCGAGTGCATCACCCTCGCCAGCGTCGAACCGCGGCACGCCGTCGCGAGCGTCGCCCAGCGCCCCGGCGCGCGGCACTCCGTCACGGTCGGCGCTCCAGGGAAGGCGATCCTCGCGCAGCTCGACCCGGCGGAGGTGCCCGCCGACATCTCCCCCGCCCTGCGCGCCGACATCGACACCGCCGCCGCGCGCGGATACGCCACGAGCCACGACGAGGTCATCCCCACCGTGCAGTCGGTCGCCGTTCCGCTGCGCCTGCGCGGCCAGCGTCCCGCGGCGATCGCGGTCGTGCACGTCGCGACCGATCTCGACGACGGGGAGATCGCCGCGCGACTCCAGCGTTCCGCCGACCTCATCCGCGAAGCCCTCGAGGGCTGAGCCGGAACGCACGAGAGCGCACGCCCCTCAGGGACGTGCGCTCTCGGATCGCCGGGTCAGACCTTCGCGAGCCCGCGGATCGGGCTGACGGACTGCTCCTCCTCGTGGTCCGGACCGAGCGGGATGCCCGACCGGTCGCGCAGCAGGAGCGTGGCGACGAGACCGAGCAGCGTCATGCCCGCGAGGTACCAGGTGACGGCGTCCGTCGATCCGGTCTCCTTCACGATCGCCGTGGCGATGAGGGGCGCGAAGGCGCCACCGGCGATCGCGCCGATCGCGTAGGAGATGGAGACACCGGAGAACCGGATGCTCGCGGGGAACAGCTCGGTGTACAGCGCCGCCTGCGGCCCGTAGGTGAAGCCGAGGCCGATCGTGAGGATCGCGAGGCCCGCGAACAGCAGCCCCACCTCGCCGGTGTTGACGAGCGGGAACAGCGTGAACACGCCGACGAGCTGGAGCACCCAGCCGATGAGGTAGGTCGTGCGACGGCCGATGCGATCCGACACCCAGCCGGCCAGCAGCGTGGTCAGCAGCCAGGTCACGGCCGATCCGGTGACGGCCCACAGCACCGGCCCGCGCTCGAGCCCGATGGGTCCGTCGGGGTTCGTGGCGTAGCCCTGGATGTAGCCGCCGGTGGTCATGTAGCCCACGGCGTTGTTCCCGGCGAAGACGAGGGCCGCGATGATGACGAGCAGCAGGTGCTTGCGGAAGAGCTGCACGATCGGCATCTTCGCCTTCTCCTTGCGCTCGGCGAGCTCGGCGAACACCGGGCTCTCCTCCACGCGACGGCGGACGTAGTAGCCCACGAGGATCAGCACGACGCTGAGCAGGAACGGCACGCGCCAGCCCCAGGCGAGGAACTGGTCTCCCGGAGCGATCGCGGTCATCAGCGCCATGACGCCCGACGCCAGCAGCAGGCCGAGCGGCACGCCGATCTGCGGGGAGGCGCCGAAGATGCCGCGCTTCTTGCGAGGGGCGTGCTCGACGGCCATCAGCACCGCGCCGCCCCACTCGCCGCCGGCCGAGATGCCCTGCACGATGCGCAGCAGCACGAGGAGGATCGGCGCCATCACGCCGATGGTCTCGTACGTGGGGAGCAGACCGATCAGGGCGGTCGCGGCGCCCATGAGGATCAGCGTCCACATCAGCACCGCCTTGCGGCCGAGCTTGTCGCCGTAGTGGCCCGCGAGGAACGCGCCGAGGGGACGGAAGAGGAAGCTCACACCGACCGTGGCGAAGCCGACGAGAGCGCTGTTGGCGCCGAGCGGCGCGAAGAAGAGCTGTCCGAAGACGAGCCCGACCGCCGTGGCGTAGATGAAGAAGTCGTACCACTCGACGGTGGTCCCGACGACGGTGGCGAAGACGACACGACGCCGGTCGGCCGCCGTCGCGATGGTTCCGGTGGGTGTGAACCCATCCTGTGACTGCCCGCTCATGGGGTGTCTCCTTTGTGCTTGTGACCGCGTTGTCACGGCGCGCACGGACGTGAATCCGATTTGCTTGCCGAGGGGTGAGACGATGATATATGATTTCGGATACGACGCACAACGCGTCCTGACGAGCGCGAGGAGGCGCATCCGTGACGGACACCATCGCCCGCCCTGGGAAGATCATCGCGATCCACCTGAGCTACGCCTCGCGGGCCGACCAGCGTGGTCGACGCCCCGCCCACCCCTCCTACTTCTTCAAGCCGGCCAGCTCGGTCGGCGTCTCCGGCGGCACCGTCGAGCGCCCCGCCGGCACCGAGCTGCTCGCGTTCGAGGGGGAGATCGCGCTGATCATCGGCGCCCCGGCCCGTCGGGTCCCCCTCGCCGACGCGTGGGATCACGTGCAGTGGGTGACCGCCTCGAACGACCTCGGCCTCTACGATCTGCGCGCGAACGACAAGGGCTCCAACGTCCGCTCCAAGGGCGGCGACGGGTACACCCCGCTCGGCCCGGAGCTCATCGACGCCCGCACGGTCGACCCGGCGGCCCTCCGCGTGCGCGCCTGGGTGAACGGCGAGCTCCGTCAGGACGACACCACCGCGGGCCTCATCTTCCCGCTGGCCCAGCTCGTCGCCGACCTCTCCCAGCACTTCACGCTGGAGACCGGCGACGTGATCCTCACCGGCACTCCCGCAGGATCCTCGGTCATCGTCCCCGGCGACGTGGTCGAGATCGAGGTCGACGCCCCGGACGCCCCCGGCGCTCCCACGTCCGGCCGCCTGATCACGACGGTCACGCAGGGCGATGTCCCCTTCGACGGCGACCTCGGTTCGCTCCCCGCCGTCGACGACCTCCAGCGCACCGAGGCCTGGGGCTCCCGCGAGGCCGCGGGCCTGCCCGCCGAGGACACCGCGCCCACGCTCACCCCCGAGCTCCGCGCCCAGCTTCTCGAAGCCCCCACTGCCGGCCTCTCGGCACAGCTGCGCAAGCGCGGACACCACTCCTGCTTCATCGACGGTGTCTCTGCGAACCTCCCGGACACGAAGATCGTCGGCACCGCGAAGACCCTGCGCTTCGTGCCGTTCCGCGAGGATCTCTTCCGGAGCCACGGCGGCGGGTACAACGCCCAGAAGCGCGCGTTCGACGCCGTGGCCGAGGGCGAGATCATCGTCATCGAGGCCCGCGGCGACGCGACCACCGGCACGCTCGGCGACATCCTCGCCCTGCGCGCGCAGACCCGCGGTGCGGCGGGCGTGGTGACCGACGGCGGCGTCCGCGACTTCCAGGCCGTCGCCGAGATCGGGCTGCCGGTCTTCTCCCAGGGCGCGCACCCGTCCGTACTCGGCCGCAAGCACGTGCCGTGGGACGTCGACGTGACGATCTCGTGCGGCGGTGCCACCGTGCAGCCCGGCGACATCATCGTCGGCGACAGCGACGGTGTGATCGTGATCCCGCCGGCTCTCGCCGCCGAGGTCGCCGCCGACGCCGTGGCCCAGGAGATCGAGGACGCCTGGATCGCCGAGCAGGTCGCCGCCGGACACCCGGTCGACGGCCTGTTCCCGATGAACGCCGAATGGCGCGCCCGCTACGAGCAGGCGACCGGCACCGGAGCGGAGCGGAAGTGAGCACGGTCGAGAGCGCCAGCAAGTCGGAGCAGGCGTACGCCTGGATCCGCGCGCGCATCTCGGCGCACACCTACGGTCCCGGCTACCGTCTGGTCCTCGGGCCGATCGCCGAGGAGCTGGGCATGAGCGTGGTCCCGGTGCGCGAGGCGATCCGCCGCCTGGAGGCCGAGGGGCTCGTGACCTTCGAGCGCAACGTCGGCGCCCGGGTGACCCTCGTGGACGAGGGCGAGTACGCGCACACCATGCAGACGCTCGGACTCGTCGAGGGTGCGGCGACCGCGCTGTCCGCTCCCCTGCTCGACGCGGACGCGCTCGCGCAGGCCGCGGAGGTCAACGAGCGCATGAGCCGCCTGCTCGACCACTTCGACCCGCACACGTTCACCGAGCTGAACAGACAGTTCCACTCTGTGCTGTTCGAGCCCTGCCCCAACCCGCACCTGCTCGACCTCGTGCACCGCGGCTGGGCCCGGCTGTCCGGCATCCGCGACTCGACCTTCGCCTACGTGCCCGGCCGCGCCCACCACTCGGTCGACGAGCACACCCAGATCCTCGAGCTCATCCGCGACGGCGCCGAGCCGCTGGAGATCGAGCTCGCCGCCCGCAACCACCGGTGGCGCACGAGGGACGCGTTCCTCGACGCCCTGCACACCCGTTCCGTCCCCGCCGAAGGAGAAGCATCATGACCGACTCCCGTATCCCCGCCGACCTGCCCGACCACATCCAGCACTACATCGACGGCGCCTTCGTCGACTCGATCGACGGCGACACGTTCGACGTGCTCGACCCGGTGACGAACCAGACGTACACGACGGCAGCCGCCGGCAAGAAGGCCGACATCGAGCGGGCCGTCGCCGCCGCCAAGCGCGCCTTCGACGAGGGTCCATGGCCCCGGATGCTCCCCCGCGAGCGCTCGCGCGTGCTGCACCGGATCGCCGACATCGTGGAGTCGCGCGACGCCCGCCTCGCGGAGCTGGAGTCCTACGACTCCGGCCTGCCGATCACGCAGGCCCTGGGCCAGGCCCGCCGCGCCGCCGAGAACTTCCGCTTCTTCGCCGACCTGATCGTCGCGCAGGCCGACGACGCCTTCAAGGTGCCCGGCAAGCAGATGAACTACGTCAACCGCAAGCCGATCGGTGTCGCGGGACTCATCACCCCCTGGAACACGCCGTTCATGCTGGAGTCGTGGAAGCTCGGGCCCGCGCTCGCGACCGGCAACACGGTCGTCCTCAAGCCGGCCGAGTTCACGCCCCTCTCCGCCTCGCTGTGGGCGGGCATCTTCGAGGAGGCGGGGCTCCCGCAGGGCGTCTTCAACCTCGTCAACGGCCTCGGTGAAGACGCCGGCGACGCCCTGGTGAAGCACCCCGACGTGCCGCTCATCTCCTTCACCGGCGAGAGCCGCACGGGACAGATCATCTTCGGCAACGCCGCCCCGTTCCTCAAGGGCCTGTCGATGGAGCTCGGCGGCAAGTCGCCCGCCGTGGTCTTCGCGGACGCCGACCTGGAGGCCGCCGTCGACGCCACGATCTTCGGCGTCTTCTCCCTCAACGGCGAGCGCTGCACCGCCGGGTCCCGCATCATCGTGGAGCGCTCGATCTACGACGAGTTCGTGGAGCGCTATGCCGCGCAGGCGCAGCGCGTCAAGGTCGGCTACCCGCACGACCCCGAGACCGAGGTCGGCGCGCTCGTGCACCCCGAGCACTACGACAAGGTGATGTCCTACGTCGAGATCGGCAAGACCGAGGGCCGCCTCGTCGCCGGCGGCGGTCGCCCCGAGGGCTTCGAGGAGGGGAACTTCGTCGCCCCGACGGTGTTCGCCGACGTGGCCCCCGACGCCCGCATCTTCCAGGAGGAGATCTTCGGCCCGGTCGTCGCGATCACCCCGTTCGACTCCGACGAGGAGGCGCTGGCGCTCGCGAACAACACGAAGTACGGCCTCGCGGCCTACATCTGGACGAACGACCTCAAGCGCGCCCACACGTTCGCGCAGTCCGTCGAGGCCGGGATGGTGTGGCTGAACAGCAACAACGTCCGCGACCTGCGCACGCCCTTCGGCGGCGTGAAGGCGTCGGGCCTCGGCCACGAGGGCGGCTACCGCTCCATCGACTTCTACACCGACCAGCAGAGCGTGCACATCACGCTCGCCTCGACCCCGCACAACCCGACGTTCGGCAAGAACTGACGCCCCCCGGACACAAGCAAGGACGCTGACATGACCGACAAGACCGCCAAGACCCTCACCTCCTCCGGCTACTACGTGAGCCAGGAGGCACCGATCCAGAGCGACAACCCCGTCGCGACGCCGAAGAGCACCCCGCCGGACATCCTGCGGTGCGCGTACATGGAGCTCGTCGTGACCGACCTGGCCGCCTCGCGCCAGTTCTACGTCGACATCCTGGGCCTGTACGTGACCGAGGAGGACGACGAGGCGATCTACCTGCGCTCGACCGAGGAGTTCATCCACCACAACCTCGTGCTGCGTCAGGGGCCGATCGCCGCAGTCGCCGCGTTCTCGTATCGGGTGCGCGCCGCGGAGGACCTCGACCGTGCCGTGGAGTTCTACACGGAGCTCGGCTGCGACGTCCGTCGGCAGGAGAACGGCTTCGTGAAGGGCATCGGCGACTCGGTGCGCGTCGTCGACCCGCTCGGCTTCCCGTACGAGTTCTTCTACGCCACCGAGCACGTGGAGCGCCTGTCCTGGCGGTACGACCTGCACACCCCCGGCGAGCTCGTGCGCCTCGACCATTTCAACCAGGTCACCCCTGACGTGCCGCGCGCGGTGCGCCACTACCAGGACCTCGGTTTCCGTGTGACCGAGGACATCCAGGACGACGAGGGCACCGTGTACGCCGCGTGGATGCGCCGCAAGCCCACCGTGCACGACACCGCGGCGACGGGCGGCGACGGTCCGCGCATGCACCACGTCGCCTTCGCCACGCACGAGAAGCACAACATCCTCGCCATCTGCGACAAGCTCGGGGCGCTGCGCCGCTCCGACGCCATCGAGCGTGGCCCCGGCCGGCACGGCGTCTCCAACGCGTTCTACCTCTATCTGCGCGACCCCGATGGCCACCGCGTGGAGATCTACACGCAGGACTACTACACCGGTGACCCCGACAACCCGGTCGTCACCTGGGACGTGCACGACAACCAGCGCCGTGACTGGTGGGGTACCCCCGTCGTCCCCTCCTGGTACACCGACGCCTCGCTCGTGCTCGACCTCGACGGCAACCCGCAGCCGGTGATCGCCCGCACGGACTCCAGCGAGATGGCCGTGACGATCGGCGCCGACGGCTTCTCCTACACCCGCGCGGACGAGGGCGAGACCTCGATGCCCGAGTACAAGCAGGGCGAGTACAAGCTCGGCCACCAGCTCTAGGAGTCACGGATGCTGTCTGAGGAGACGATCGCGCAGATCGCGGCGGAGCTCGCCGAGGCCGACCGCACCCACGGGGTGATCCCGCGCATCACCGCGCGATACCCCGAGGCGACCGTGGAGGACTCGTACGCCATCCAGGGCGTGTGGCGGGACTCGCAGGTCGCGGCCGGACGTCGGCTCGTGGGCCGCAAGATCGGTCTGACGTCGAAGGCCATGCAGCAGGCGACGGGGATCACCGAACCTGACTACGGCGTCATGTTCGACGACACCGTGTACGAGTCCGGCGCGGAGATCCCCACCGATCACTTCTCCAACGTCCGCATCGAGGTCGAACTCGCCTTCGTGCTCAAGGAGCCCCTGGAGGGCCCCGACTGCACGCTGGACGACGCCCTCGCCGCGATCGACTACGCCGTGCCGGCCCTCGAGGTGCTGAACTCGCACATCGAGCTCGAGGGCCGCACGATCGTCGACACCATCAGCGACAACGCGGCCTACGGGGCGATGGTGCTGGGGACGGTGCGCAAGCGCCCGGACGAGATCGACCTGCGGTGGGTCCCCGGCGTGCTCTCCCGCAACGGGGAGATCGAGGAGACCGGTGTCGCCGCAGGTGTGCTCGGCCACCCCGCCACCGGAGTCGCCTGGCTCGCGAACAAGTTCCATCAGCACGGCGCGCGTCTGGAGGCGGGCGAGATCATCCTGGCAGGATCGTTCACACGCCCGATGTGGGTGTCGCGCGGCGACGAGGTGCTGTGCGACTACGGACCGATGGGGACCATCACATGCCGCTTCGTCTAGATCCGTCCTTCCGTGAGCAGCTCGCCGCGTCCGACCGCCCCTTCGTCGGCATGTGGGTGTGCTCCGGCAGCCCGCTGCTCGCCGAGGTCGCCGCGGGGTCCGGGCTGGACTGGCTGCTCATCGACATGGAGCACTCGGCGAACACGCTCGAGTCCGTGCTGACCCAGCTCCAGGCGGTCGCGGCCTACCCGGTCACCCCGCTCGTCCGGGTGCCCTTCAACGATGCGGTCGCGATCAAGCAGGTGCTCGACCTCGGCGCGCAGAACCTCATCGTGCCCATGGTGTCGTCCGCCGACGAGGCCAGGGCCGCCGTGGCCGCGACGCGGTATCCCCCCGAGGGCGTCCGCGGGGTCGGCAGCGCCTTGGCCCGCAGCGCCCGCTGGAACCGCGTCGACCGGTACCTGCAGGAGTCCGCGCAGCACGTGTCGCTGACGGTGCAGATCGAGACGGCCGCGGGGGTCGAGGCCGCCGCCGACATCGCCGCGGTGGACGGAGTGGACGCGGTGTTCGTCGGCCCCTCCGACCTGTCCGCGTCGATGGGCCTGCTCGGACAGCAGACGCATCCGGACGTGGTCGCCGCCGTCGAGTCGGTGTTCGCCGCGGTCCGCGCCGCCGGGAAGCCGGTGGGCGTGAACGCCTTCGACCCCTCCGCCGCCGACGCATATCTCGCGGCGGGTGCCGACTTCGTGGCCGTCGGCGCCGACGTCGCCCTCCTCGCCCGTGCCTCCGAGGCCCTCGCCGCCCGCTTCCTCCCCCGCTCCGACGCCCCCGGCCGCCCCAGCTACTGACTTCGAGTCGCGCACCTGGCTCCATCCGCGGCCGGAATGGGGCCATTTGCGCGATTCGAAGCGGCCGGGAAGGATGAGCCGGTGCACAGACTGGCGGCGATGCAGGACCGCAACTTCCGGTGGTTCTTCCTCGCGCGCGCCCTGACGCTCGTCACCGGCTCGATGTCGGCCATCGCCCTGGCGTTCGCGGTGCTCGAGATCGACAACGACGCCCGCTCGCTCTCGATCGTGCTCGCGGCCTTCACGATCAGCAACATCGTGTTCGTCCTGTTCGGAGGGGTCGTCGCCGACCGCCTCCCCCGCGCCCTCATCATCCAGTCCTGCTACGTCGTGGACATCCTGTCGGTCGGGGCGATGGCCGCTCTGCTGTTCACCGGCACGGCTACGGTCCCGCTCCTCGCGGTGCTGTCCGCGATCAACGGCGCCTCGTCCGCGTTCGTGCTCCCGGCGATGCAGGGCATCATCCCGCAGCTGACCACTCCCGCGCACCTCCAGCAGGCGAACGCGATGCTGTCGTTCGTCCGCTCGGCCGTCACGATCGGCGGGCCGGTCATCGCGGGCGTCCTGGTCGCGACCGCGGGACCCGCGTGGGCCATGGTCGTGCAGGCGGCCGGCTGGCTGCTCGCGATCCCGGTCCTCGCTCTCGTGAAGCTCCCGCCGCCTGCGGCCTCCGGCGGCACCACGATGTTCCACGACCTCCGGGTGGGCTGGCGCGAGTTCTGGAGCCGCTCCTGGCTGTGGACGATCGTGCTGGCCTTCATGATCATGAACGCGATCCACGTCGGCGCCTGGGGCGTCGTCGGGCCCTACATCGCGAAGAACGACGATCGCCTCGGCATCTCCGGCTGGGGGTGGGTCGTGAGCGCGGAGGGCGCGGGGGTCCTGGTGATGACCCTGCTGCTGATGTGGTTCCCCCTCCGCCGCCCCCTGCGCTACGGGATGATCGGGATGGCGGTGTTCGCCCTGCCGCTCACCCTCCTCGGCGTGCACCCGGCCGTGGTCCTGCTCGCGATGGCCGCGTTCGTCGCCGGGGCCGGGGCCGAGGTCTTCGCGACCGGCTGGAACCTCGCGATGATGGAGAACATCCCCGGCGAGAAGCTCTCGCGGGTCGCGAGCTACGACATGCTCGGCAGCTTCGTCGTGATGCCCATCGGCACGCTCGTGTACGGCTGGCTGGTGACGCACGCGGAACCGGCCACCGTGCTCACCACCTCCGCCGTCCTCTACGCGGCGATCGCCCTGGTGACGCTGCTCGTCCCCGCGGTGTGGCGGATGGGGCGCCCCGCGGCGGCCGTCACGGAGCGCGCGGGAGTGGCGGATTCATAGCAATCCCGGCGAGACTGTGAGCATGACCTTCCCCCCGCTGCAGCCCCTCGCCGACCGTGCCGCCCTCTTCACCGCGCTCCGCCAGGACGCCCTCTCCGCGGCCGCCGACGCACTCGGCGAGCACCGGTGGGACGCCGATCTCGCAGCGGGGACCCTGGCCTTCACCGCGAACGCCGACCCGACCCGGCAGCTCGTGACCCGCGCGCACCTCATCGCCACGATCGCCCCCGGTCCGCGCTCGCTGCTGTGGGCGTGGGCACACCCGCAGGGCGACCCCCAGGGCGTCGCGGCACAGCTCCGCGCCTACGGCGAGCAGCACGGGATCGCCGAGCTCACCACCCCCGAGGTCCCGTTCCCGGCCGATGCCTCGGGCGATGCGGACTGGATCGCCCGCGCGGCGCACACGATCGGCGGCGTCGCGGTCGAGCTCACCGGACGCTCCCCGTACTACTCGGCACCCGTCGACGGCGGCACCCGCGCGGTGTTCCTGCTCGACGCGCCGCTGGCCCCGCTCACCGTCGCCGACACGGTGGTCGCCCTCCCCCGCACCCTCGCGCAGACGCCCCTACCCGACGCCCGCACGGCCGTCTGGGACCTCGCCCGCCTCGCCGGGTGGACCCTCACCTGGACGGACGAGTCGTTCTCCGGCGCCACGGTGACGGATGCCTCGGGCACCGCGACGATCCGCTTCGACGAGCAGGCCCGGATCAGCGGCGTGGAGAGTTCGCTGCACGGCCAGGTCTGAGTCCGCAGAAACGCACGAACGCCGCAGGGATCACCGGGATCCCTGCGGCGTTCGCGTGAATCTGCGACGCGGCGCGGAGGTCAGACCGTCCGCTCGGCCGCCTCGACGACGTTGGTCATGAGCAGGGCGACGGTCATCGGCCCCACCCCTCCCGGATTCGGCGACAGGTACCCGGCGACGTCGGCGACCTCGGGAGCGACGTCGCCGAAGACGACGTTCTTCCCGGTCTCCGGGTCCGTCTCCCGGGTCACGCCGACGTCCAGCACCGCGGCTCCGGGCTTGACGTCCTCGGCGCGGATGAGGTGCTTGACCCCCGCGGCCGCGACGATCACGTCGGCCTCCCGCAGGTAGCGCGGCATGTCGACCGTGCCGGTGTGCGTCAGCGTGACCGTGGCGTTGAGGTCGCGACGGGTCAGCAGCAGCCCGATCGAGCGCCCGATCGTGACACCGCGACCGACGACCACGACGTGCTTGCCCTTGAGGTCGTAGTCGTTGCGCAGCAGCAGCTCGATGACCCCGCGCGGGGTGCACGGCAGCGGCGTGTGGATCGGCGCGTTGACGTTGAGGACGAGGCGCCCGAGGTTGGTCGGGTGCAGGCCGTCCGCGTCCTTCGCCGGATCGATCCGCTCCAGGATCGCGTCGGTGTCCAGGTGCTTCGGCAGCGGCAGCTGCACGATGTACCCGTGGCAGGCGGGATCGGCGTTGAGCTCGTCGATCAGCGCCTCGACGTCGGCCTGGGTGGCGTCGGCCGGCAGCTCGCGCTGGATCGAGTTCATCCCGATCGCCTCGGACTGCCGGTGCTTCATGCCCACGTAGAGCTGCGACGCGGGGTCGGCCCCCACCAGCACCGTGGCGATGCCGGGGGTGACGCCCTTCTCCTTCAGCGCCACGACCCGCTCCGTCAGCTCGGCACGGATGTCGGCCGCCGCCGCCTTGCCGTCGAGGACGACCGCGGTCACTGCTGCAGGTCCGGGTAGAGCGGGAAGGCCGCGGCGAGCGCGTCCACGCGGGCGCGGAGCGCCTCGATGTCGGCACCGGGGAGCAGCGCGAGGGCGATGATGTCGGCCACCTCCGTGAACTCGGCGTCGCCGAAACCACGGGTCGCGAGCGCGGGCGTGCCGATGCGGAGGCCCGAGGTCACCATCGGCGGACGCGGGTCGTTCGGCACGGCGTTGCGGTTCACGGTGATGTGGATGTCGTGCAGGAGGTCCTCTGCCTGCTTGCCGTCGATCTCGGCGTCGCGGAGGTCGACGAGCACGAGGTGCACGTCCGTCCCGCCCGAGCGCACCGCGATGCCGGCGTCCTTCACGTCCTGCTGCGACAGGCGCTCGGCGATGAGCTTCGCCCCGCGCAGCACGCGCTCCTGGCGCTCCTTGAACTCCGGCGTGCCGGCGAGCTTGAAGGCGGTCGCCTTCGCCGCGATCACGTGCATGAGCGGACCGCCCTGCTGACCGGGGAAGACCGCGGTGTTGATCTTCTTGGCGAGGTCGGCGTCGTTGGTGAGGATGAAGCCCGAGCGGGGGCCGCCGATGGTCTTGTGCACGGTGGAGGACACGACGTGCGCGTGCGGCACCGGGTTGGGGTGTAGGCCGGCGGCGACGAGGCCGGCGAAGTGCGCCATGTCGACCCAGAGGATCGCGCCCACCTCGTCGGCGATGGCGCGGAACGCGGCGAAGTCCATCGTGCGCGGGTAGGCGGACCACCCGGCGATGATGACCTTGGGCTTGTGCTCGATGGCGAGGCGGCGGACCTCGTCCATGTCGATCGTCGAGGTCTCGGCGTCGACCCCGTAGGCCACGATGTCGTACAGGCGGCCGGAGAAGTTGATCTTCATGCCGTGCGTGAGGTGGCCGCCCTGGTCGAGTGAGAGGCCGAGCAGGGTGTCGCCGGGGCGGGCGATGGCGTGCAGGACCGCGGCGTTCGCGGACGCACCGGAGTGCGGCTGGACGTTCGCGAACTCGGCACCGAACAGGCTCTTGGCGCGGGAGATGGCGAGCTCCTCCGCGACGTCGACCTCCTCGCAGCCGCCGTAGTAGCGACGGCCGGGGTAGCCCTCGGCGTACTTGTTGGTGAGCACGGAGCCCTGCGACTGCAGGACCGAGACGGGGACGAAGTTCTCCGAGGCGATCATCTCGAGGAAGGTCTGCTGACGCTTCAGCTCGCGATCGAGGACCTCGGCGATCTCCGGGTCGACCTCGGACAGCGGGGCGTTGAAGTAACGGTCGGTCATGACGTGCTCCTTTTGACGACGGATTCGAAAAGGGTGTTCCTATCGGCCCAGGCGCGCGGTCGAATTCCGTGGTCAGTCGCTCCCCGGTGGTTGTCCACCCAGACGCCAGTCGCGACGGTTACGAGCATAGCCGATGCGCGACGCCGCGCACGCGGTCGTTTCGGCCGTCGTGCCCACCGCCTGCAGAATCGTTTCGATCCCCCTGTTCCCTTGCGGCGTTTCGGCGGCTAGGTTTTGTTCATGGTCCTACCTCTTGATCTGCCCCTCGTCCCCGCTCCGGTGTCCGCGAAGGCCAGGGAGGGACGTCTGCCGCTCGCCGCGACGACGCGCGTGCTCGGCTCCTCCCCCGCCGCCGGACAGCTGATCGACGCCGTCGAACGCCGCACCGGCCTCCGCCTCACCGCGGTGGACTCCGGCCCCGCCGAGATCGAGCTCTTCGTCGACGCGGCCTCGTCCGCGCCGGAGGGCTACACGCTCGAGGTCGGCGACCGCGCCATCCTCATCGGCGCCGACGAGGCGGGGCTCTTCTACGGGGTCCAGACGCTGCTGCAGCTGCTCCGGGAGGACGACGCCGGTTGGGCGCTGCTCCGCGCCGACATCGCGGACGCCCCGCGCTTCGCCCGCCGGGGCGTGATGCTCGACGTGGCGCGGCACTTCTTCGGCGTCGACGACGTGAAGAGATTCATCGACAGCACGAGCGCGCTGAAGTTCAACCACCTGCACCTGCACCTCACCGACGACCAGGGCTGGCGCGTGCACATCGACTCCTGGCCGCTGCTCACCGAGCGGGCCGCCGCCACCGCCGCCGACGGCGCCCCCGGCGGCTTCTACACCAAGGACGACTACCGCGAGATCGTGGCGTACGCGGCCGCGCGCCACATGATCGTCATCCCCGAGATCGACCTTCCCGGCCACACCCACGCGATCGGCGTCGCCTACCCCGAGCTCGTCGAGGCCCCGGTCCTGAACGACGCGCTGATCGCCCAG
This sequence comes from Microbacterium meiriae, assembly GCF_032364335.1. Classification (NCBI taxonomy): domain Bacteria; kingdom Bacillati; phylum Actinomycetota; class Actinomycetes; order Micrococcales; family Microbacteriaceae; genus Microbacterium; species Microbacterium meiriae. Next base: position 1,013,942 of record NZ_CP133984.1, on the reverse strand, counting down.
TCCGAGCAGCTCGGCCAGCCGCTCCCCGTGGCCGGCGAGCCCTACCTGGGCTGGGGCGTCGGGCACTCCAGCGTGCGCATCCACGAGGAGGCGACGTATCGGTTCGTCCGCGACGTGGTCCGCGAGCTTGCCGAGATGACCCCGGGGCCCTACATCCACATCGGCGGCGACGAGTCCCTCGGCACGCCCCAGGCCGACTTCGACCTCTTCGCGGAGCGCGCGACGGCGATCGTCGTCGAGGAGGGCAAGACCCCGATCGCGTGGCACGAGATGGGCTCGGCGGCCGGCATCGCCCGCGGCACGATCGGCCAGTACTGGGGCATGACGACGCCGACGGGCACGCACGCCGAGGAGGCCGCGCACTTCGTCGAGCGCGGCGGAGCCCTCATCATGTCGGCGGCGGATGCGACCTACCTCGACATGAAGTACACCGCCGACTTCCCGCTCGGCCTCACCTGGGCCGCGATCATCGACGTCCGTCGCGCGTACGAGTGGGAGCCGACCGCCGTGCTCGCCGTGCCGGACGAGGCGATCCTCGGCATCGAGGCTCCGCTGTGGTCCGAGACCACCCGCACGCTCGACGAGGTGGAGCGGCTCGTGTTCCCTCGTGCCGCCGCCCAGGCCGAGATCGCCTGGTCGCCGCGCGAGGGCGTGGGACGCACGTGGGAGTCCTTCCGCGCCCGGGTCGGCGCCCTCGCGCCGCTGTGGAAGGCTGAGGGGGTCGATTTCCACCCCGCCCCCGAGATCCCCTGGAGCGCCCGTTGAAGACCCTCTCCTCCGCGACCGGTTCCCTGGTCATCCACTCCGTCCGCCTCGTCGACCGCGGGGAGATCGTCGAGGACGCGTGGGTGCGCATCGAGGACGGCGTCGTCGTCGCGCGGGGCACGGGGACGGACTGGGAGCCGGCGACCGAGGTCGTGGACGGCGCGGCCGTGGCAGGAGCGGGCGCACTGCTCACGCCGGGCTTCGTCGACATCCACGGTCACGGCGGAGCGGGCGCGGCGTACGACGACGGCGTGGACGCCATCCGGACCGGACGGGATCTGCACCGCGAGCACGGCACCACCAGGGCCGTCATCTCGCTCGTCACCGGCACGATCAACGACCTCGCCCGCAGCGTCGCCCTGATCGCCGCCCTGACCAGGACCGATGCGGACGTGCTCGGCTCGCACCTGGAGGGCCCGTTCCTCGACCCCGGTCACCACGGCGCCCATGAGCCCTCGCTGCTGCGGCACCCCGTCGCGGCCGACGTGGCCCGCCTGCTGGAGGCCGGAGAAGGCACCGTCCGACAGGTCACCATCGCGCCGGAGCTCCCCGGCGGGATCGACGCCGTCCGTCAGATCGTCGCGGCGGGTGCCGCGGCGGCGGTGGGGCACACCGACGCCGACGCCGCCATGGCCGTCGCCGCCTTCGAGGCCGGCGCCTCGCTGCTGACCCACGCCTTCAACGCGATGCCGGGGATCCACCACCGCGCCCCCGGCCCGGTGCTCGCCGCGGCCGCGGATCACCGGGTGATCCTGGAGGCCATCGCCGACGACGTCCACCTCGACCCGCACGTCGTCAAGCTCGTGTTCGACGTGGCGCCGCACCGCGTGGCGCTCATCACCGACGCCATGGCCGCGGCCGGAAGCGCCGACGGCAAGTACGACCTCGGTGCGGTGAAGGTCACCGTCGAGAACGGCGTGGCCCGCGCCGACGACACCGGCTCGATCGCCGGCTCCACCCTGACCCAGGACGTCGCGCTGCAGCGGGCCGTGGCGGCGGGCGTGCCCCTTGCGGAGGTCGTGCGGGCGCTCACGGAGACGCCGGCCCGCGCGATCGGACGCGACGCCCACCTCGGTGCGCTGCGCCCCGGCCTGCTCGGCGATGCCGTGCTGCTGGACGCGGGGCTGCGCGTCGCGCGGGTCTGGACGGGACCGGCGCTGCCCGCCTAGGAAGACAGCGCTCCGCGCGACGCGCAGCGCTGCGGTCTCCGGTCGATCGGACGAGACGATGTCACCGGACTCCCCAGATCAGTGACGTGCGTCTCGCAAGGTGAGAGTGGAGGGCCGCCGTTCTCCCCAGATCGGCGGCCCTTTCCCTCCCGTTCGAGCGGGCGGGGCCGGGAGCTCCTCCCCCGAGGATCCCGACCCGCCCACTGGTGCAGTACCCCCCGCACCAGCGCCGGAACTCCGCCCCCCGGTGGAGTCCATTTCGGCTGTCTCTACGGGATGAGACGAGGGCCGGCTCGGTTCATTACGCGGTTCTCGGAAAAAGTTCAGAAAGTTCTCGCCGGGCGTCATCGCCGGGGCCGCGGAAGCGTCCCCGAGCATCTGCTCGGAGTCCGTCCCGGGGGTGGCCACGGCACCCATTTCGCGAGAGAATGGTCTGACCGCGTAATGAAAGACGCCTTCCCGCGTCTCTCCTCCTGGGGACGGCTGTGTGCCCCGGGACCAGATGGATGACTGTGCACCGAGAGAACACCACACCAGACGAGACCATCGGCGACGCCGACCTGATCCTCCGTGTCCGCTCCGGCGACAAGGGGGCATTCGGGGAACTCTGGAGGCGGCACTACCCGTCCGGCATGGCCGTCGCGCGATCGGTGACCTCGTCGATCGATCCCGACGATCTGGTGCAGGAGTCCTACACCCGCATCTACCAGGCGATCCTCAAGGGCGGCGGCCCCAACGGCTCGTTCCGCGCCTACCTCTTCACCAGCATCCGCAACACCGCCGCGGCGTGGGGACGAGCACGTCGCGAGACCGCGATCGACGAGCTCGACACGGTGGCCGATCCGGACAGCACCGAGCACGCCACGAACGAGGCCCTCGACCGCAGCCTCACCGCGCAGGCCTTCCGCAGCCTCCCGTCGCGGTGGCAGGAAGTGCTCTGGTACACCGAGATCGAGCAGATGAAGCCGCAGGAGGTGGCTCCGCTCCTCGGGATGAAGGCCGGCGCGGTGTCGCAGCTCGCGTTCCGTGCGCGTGAGGGGCTCCGCGAGGCGTGGATCCAGGCGCACCTGCGGAGCGCGAGCCCCGGCTCCGAGTGCCAGTGGACGATCGAGCACCTCGGCGCCTACTCGCGCGGCAACCTCGCGACCCGCGACCACCGTCGCCTCGAGCTGCACCTCGACGAGTGTGCCCGCTGCATGATCGTCGCCGCCGAGGCCAAGGACGTCTCCAAGCGTCTCGCCCTCGTCCTGCTCCCGCTCGTCCTCGGCGCCACCGGGGCCTCCGGGTACCTCGCTGCCCTGCAGGGCGGTGCGCCGGTCCTGGCCGTGGCGGGGATGTCGTCCACCATCCCGGGCGCGGTGTTCGTCGGTGACGGCGGCATCGGCCAGGCCGCGGCGGCCACCTCCGGCGCGGGCGCAGCCGGCTCAGGAGCGGCCTCGGCCGGCGGCGCCGGCTCGGGCGCGAGCACGGGCGGCGTCTTCACGGGCATGGGCGCCGTCGTCGGCGCCGGGTCGGCAGCCCTCGTGGTGGCCGGAGTGGTCGCCGCAGCGGCCATCGTCCCCGGACTCGCGGGCGCGAACCCGGCGACCTCCCTGCCCAGCGCCTCGGACACCGACCCGTCGTCGATCGCGACCGACATCGCCCCGGACTCCTCGCTGAACCTCGACGAGCCCGTCGTGATCGAGACGCCGGAGAACGACGAGACGCCTGCACCTCCTGCCGAGGAGGAGGCGGCGCCGCCCGTCTCCTCGGAGGCCGGGCCCGACACGGCACCCGCCGTCCCGGATGTCCCCGCGGCGCTTCCCGAGGCCACGCAGCCGCCCGTCGCTCCGGTGGACCCGATCGATCCCGTGGACCCCGTCGATCCCGTGGACCCTGTCGATCCGGTCGATCCGGTGGAGCCGGTCGACCCCGTGGACCCCGTCGACCCGGTCGACCCCGTGGACCCCGTGGACCCCGTGGATCCCGTGGATCCTACGATCCCGACGGAGCCGCCCACCTGGAGCCCCGCCGACTACTGGCTCGGCGAAGACCTGCACTGGTACTACCTCGTGCCGATCGCCGGAGCTCCGGGCACGATCGTGCAGGCTCTCCTCGGCACCGCAGACGCCGGCAGCGTCGTCCTCGGCGAGGACGGCACCGGCACCCTCGAACTCCGCGCCTCGCTGGACCAGTTCCTGTTCGCCAGTCTCGTGCCCGTGACCTTCCGCTACGTCCTCCCCTCCGGCGCGGACGCCCCGTCGGCCGTCACCACGCTCTACGCCTTGCAGCCCCAGGACGCGGCGGCCGATGAGCGCGCTGCGGCGGCTGCGCCTGTCGAGCAGACGGCGGTCGTCATCGACGAGGCCGAGCCGGTGACCGCTCCGGTCGAGGCCCCGGCGCCCGCCGTCTCTGAGGACACCGCGACACCCGCCGACGAGGTCGAGGCAGCTCCCGCACCCGTGGAGCCCGCGCCGGCGGAGCCCGCGCCGGCCCCCGAAGCTGCGCCGGCCGCCGACGCTGCACCGGCCGCACCGGCCGAGGAGGCCCCGGCCACGGAGGCCCCGGCTCCGACCGAGGACGCTCCGGTCGCGGAATAGACTGGACGCATGACCCCGGATTCCGCCCCCGTCGCCGGCGTCGACCGTCCGGCCATCACGGCCCTCGACATCGTGCGCGTCGTCGTCCTCATCGTGGCGATCGCCTCGCTCGCCCTGTGGGGGTTCGCCAGCTGGGACCTGCCGTGGAGCATCGTCATCGGCGTCGGCGCCCCCGTGGTCACCCTGCTGCTGTGGGCGCTCTTCCTCTCGCCGCGGCCGGTTCTTCGCGTGCACCCCTTCCTCCGGGCGGTCGTCGAACTGTTCATCTACGTGGGCGTGACCATCGCCTGGTGGTCCATGGGCCAGGCCCTGATCGGCACCGCCTTCGCCCTGGTCGCCGTCGTCGCGGGCGTCCTCAGCGGACGCCGCGCCCTGGCATGAGCGCACGGTCGTGAGCGTCGTCTCGCTGCTCCGCGACGCCCTCGGGGCGCGCGTGGACGTCAGGGAGCAGGCGAGGCAGGACGCCAGGTCCGACCGTTCCGGTCATGCCGCGGTGGGCCTCCCGCTGGCCGTCGTCCATGCCGAGAGCGTGGACGACGTGCAGCAGACGATGCGGATCGCCACCGCCACGCGCACTCCCGTCGTCGTGCGCGGCGCCGCGACGGGGCTCGCCGGCGCCGCGAATGCGGGTGACGGCGAGATCGTCCTCTCCCTCCGCCGGATGGACGCCGTCCTCGAGGTGCGACCGGACGACCTCCTCGCCGTGGTCGAACCCGGGATCCTCAACGCCGACCTCAACGCGCACCTGGCCGCGCACGGCCTCTGGTGGGCCCCTGACCCCGCCAGCCGCGACATCTCGACGGTGGGTGGCAACATCGCGACCGGAGCCGGCGGACTCCTCTGCGCGAAGTACGGTGTCGTGCGGGATGCGGTCCTCGGCGTCGACCTCGTGCTCGCGGACGGTCGCCTGCTGCACCTCGGCCACCGCAGCGTGAAGGGCGTGACCGGGCTCGACCTCACCGCTCTCGTGGTGGGATCGGAGGGAACGCTCGGCGTCGTCGTCAGGGCGACGCTCAAGCTGCGCAGACTGGTGCCGGGCGAGACCTGCACGGTGACCGCGACCTTCCCCGGCGTGCGAGCCGCGGCCGCGGGTTCTGCCGCCGTGACCGCTGCGGGAATCCAGCCGGCGATCATGGAGCTCATGGATGCCGCCAGTCTCACCGCCGTCCATGCCCTCCTCGGGCTCCCGGCACCGACGCCGGGGGCCGCGCAGCTGACGATCCAGACCGACGGCCCCGCCGCCCGCGCGGAGGCGGAGGCCATCGCCGCGATCCTGAGCGCCCACGAGGGCGTCCCCGTGGTCTCGCACGACCCCGTCGAGGGCGATCGGCTGCTCGCGGTCCGGCGATCCATGCACGCCGCGATGGCGTCGCTCGGGACCACCCTCATCGAGGACGTCTCCGTGCCGAGGAGCGCCATGCCGGCCATGTTCGACGAGATCGCACGGATCGAGCGGGAGTTCGACATGGTGATCCCGACGGTCGCACACGCGGGCGACGGCAATCTGCATCCGAACTTCATCTTCGAGGGCCCGGAGACCCCGGCCCAGGTGTGGGAGGCGGCCGATGAGCTCTTCCGCGCCGCGATCCGGCTGGGCGGAACCCTTACCGGCGAGCACGGCATCGGCGTCCTCAAGAGACGATGGCTGGCCGACGAACTCGGCGAGGACCAGTGGCGCCTTCAGCGCGACATCGCGGCCGTGTTCGATCCGCTCGGCATCCTCAACCCCGGAAAGGTCTTCTCCCCCGATGCCTGACATCCACGTGAGCGCGGCCGTGATCGTCGATGCGGAGGGCCGCGTCCTGGTCGTCCGCAAGCACGGCACGACGCGCTTCATGCAGCCGGGAGGGAAGCCGGAAGCGGGCGAGTCCCCCGCCGAGACCCTCATCCGGGAGCTGCACGAGGAGCTCGGTCTCGAGCTCGCGGAGACCGACCTCCGGCCGCTGGGGCGCTTCGTGTCGGCGGCCGCCAACGAGCCGGGGCACCGCGTCGTGGCCGACGCGTTCTCGGCCTCGATCGATCCCGACGGGGTCCGGGTGCAGGCCGAGCTCGCCGAACTGCGCTGGATCACCCCGGCGGACGTCGCGACGCTTCCGCTGGCCCCGCTGAGCGTCGAGCACCTGCTGCCGCTCGCCTGGCCCGCCGCAGCGCGCTAGCCCGTCCGGGTCAGATGCCCTGCCAGGAGGGCTTGTTCGCGAACGTGTAGCGGTAGTAGTCCGCGAGCTGCAGCTTCGACGCGGCGGCTTCGTCCACGACGACAGTGGCGTGCGGGTGCAACTGGATGGCCGATCCGGGCAGCAGCGCCGTGAGCGGCCCCTCGACCGCGCCGGCCACCGCCTCCGCCTTGCCGGCGCCGAATGCCAGCAGCACGAGGTGGCGGGCCTCGAGGATGGTGCCGAGGCCCTGCGTGATGCAATGCATCGGCACGTCGTCGATGGAGTCGAAGAAACGGGCGTTGTCCTCGCGCGTCTGCTCGGTGAGGGTCTTCACCCGCGTCCGGGACGCGAAAGAGGACCCGGGCTCGTTGAACCCGATGTGGCCGTCCGTGCCGATGCCGAGGATCTGCAGGTCGACGCCGCCGGCCGCCGCGATGGCCGCGTCGTAGTCCTCACCGGCGTGCTGGATGGTGGCCTGCGCGCCGTTCGGCACGTGGATGCGCTCCGGGTCGAGGCCGAGCGGCTCCACCACCTCACGGGTGATCACGGAGCGGTAGCTCTCCGGGTGGGACGGGTCGATGCCGACGTACTCGTCGAGCGCGAAGCCGCGCACCTGCGACACGTCGCGTCCCGCGAGGCGGCTGCGGAGAGCCTGATAGACCGGCAGCGGCGTCGATCCGGTCGCGAGCCCCAGGACGGCGTCCCGACGGCTGTCGATGAGCTCGACGATCTCGGTGGCGACCAGGGCGCCGGCGGCCTCGGCATTCTCGACGATGACGACCTCAGCCATGCGGAACGATCTCCTTCTCAGAAATGGATGCGCCCACCAGAGCGGCGCCGAAAGCGGCGGCGGGGGAACCCGCGGGGAGCAGTTCGATTCTCTCATCCAGCCGCAGGGACTTCAGGAACGGTGACGCCTCGGCACCGGCGTGCAGGGCGGCACGGACCCCCGCCGCCAGCCGGCCGCCGAGAGCGGTGAGTCCCCCGCCGATGACCACGGTCTCGACGTCGGCCGACAGCACGAGCACGCGCACGGCCGCCGCGGCCCCGAAGAAGAGGTCCGCCTGCAGGGCCTGGGCGTGCGGATCGCCCGCGTCGGCCGCCTCGACGATGTCCTTGACGGGCAGCGCACCGGGACGTCCCCACGCCTTGGCCAGCGCCCCACCGCCGCAGAAGGTCTCCACGCAGCCGCGCTGCCCGCACCCGCACAGCCGGCCGCGGGGATCGACGGAGAGGTGTCCGACCTCGCCGGCGGTCCCGCGTGCGCCGCGCCAGATGCGGCCGTCCACCACGATGCCGGCGGCGACGCCGGTGCCGAGGTTCAGATAGGCCATGGAGCCGGCGACGTCGCTCAGGACCGCGGCGCCGAGCGCGGCGGCCTTCACATCGTTCTCCACCCGGAAGGGAACGCCGAGCGCCTGCTCGGCGCGCGCCGCGAGGTCGAGCGACTCCACCCCGAGATTCACGGCGTGCAGCACGCGGCCGGTCTCCGCATCGACGAGGCCGGGGATGCCGATGCCGGCGGATCCGACCGCGGACAGCGGCAGTCCGCTCTCCTCGGCAAGGGCGGCGACGGTCGACACGATGCTGTCGACGACGGCGTCCTCTCCCCACCCGGTCGGGCGGCGGAGGCGGGCGAGGATCGTCCCTGCCGGATCGACGGCGACGGCGTCGATCTTCGTGCCGCCGACGTCCAGGCCCACGCGAAGGGGCCGACCGGCGCGGTCGGCGGAGGCGGGGACGATCATCGGATGCCGTTCCCGATCATGGTCGCGGATGTCACGACACCCCCAGCTGCCCGGAGAGGACCATGACGGCGGCACCGCGGAGCACGATGTCGTCCTGACGGGTGAGCCGCACCATGACGTCCTCGAAGACGCCCTCGAGCGTCCGCGCGTGCAGCGTCTCGACGGCCGCGTCGATGAGCGTGCCGTCCAGCAGCTCGGCGGGCCCGGAGAGCACGACCTCGGACAGGTCCAGGGCGGCGACGATCGGGGCGATCGCGATCGCCATGCGCGTCCCGGAGTCGCGGAGGATCTCCTCGCGCGCGGCCGGGTCGGCGTCGAGCGCCTCCTGCATGCGACTCACGCTCAGCCATGCCTCCAGGCAGCCGATCTTGCCGCAGGCGCAGCGAGGGCCGCCGTCCGTGCCGACGACGACGTGACCGATCTCCCCGGCGGCGAAACGGCTGCCGAGGAGCGGCTGGCTTCCGGTGATCAGCCCAGCACCCACGCCTCGACCGATCTTGATCAGCATGAAGTCGGCCTCCGCCTCGCCGAACGTGTACTCGGCGAGGACCGCGGCATTGGCGTCGTTCCGTGCGAGCACCGGCAGGTCGAGGTCGGCGCTGAGCTTCGCCTCCAGCGGGAAGTCCGTCCAGCCGAGGTTGGGCGAGCTGAGGACGAGGCCGTCGGGGCGCACGACGCCCGGGGTGCCGATGCCGACGCCGAGCACCGGCTGCGTGGCGATCTCGACGAGGGTCTGCGCGAGGCCGCGGAGAGCCTCATACGCGGCATCGCCGTCCGGCGTCTCCGGACGCGGCACCTGCCGCCGCTCCAGCACGTCGCCGTCCAGGCTGAGGACGGCGCCCTCGAAGGCGGTCGGACCGGAGAGGTCGAGCCCGATGATCTGATGCCCCACCCGATCGATGTCGATGAGGATGGGCGGCTTGCCGGGGCCGACGGCCTCGCGCACGCCGATCTCGACGACGATGCCGTCGGCGATGAACTCCGCGACCAGATCCGAGATCGTGACGCGTGTGAGGCCGGTCTCGCGGGAGAGGTCAGCGCGACTCATCGCCCCCGAGTGATACAGCGTCTGCAGCACGAGCGCGCGGTTGTGTCCGCGGGCGTGCTCGGGGAGCACCTTGGTGCGCGAGCGGAGATGCCGCGCGGGGCCGAAGGCGTGCGCGTTCGCGGCGACGAAGTCAGTCGTCGCCGCGGGGCGCTGATCATCCGAAACGGACATGTTTGTTAGTAGACCTTACGAACAGGATTTGTGCAACTGTTCCGCGCGATTCCGCGGGCAGGGTTACCGAAACGTGACATCATGCCGACCGCGGTGGTTCGTCGTCCGCCGCCATCCGGAGCAGCCGCTCGACGAGCCCGGCGACGATCCCCTCCCGGGTCTCGACGGTCATGGGTTTGCCGGGAACCCCCGGTCGCCGCTGCTCGGGCGACGGCCCGTCCAGCGGACGATACCGCACGCCGACCGCGGCGAGGCGCCGCAGATGCGTGGGCAGCCGCCGGGCGAAGTGGGCGAAGGGCGCGGGCTCTCCCCCGTCCCACAACCGCTCCGCGATCGCGGCGAGGCGCGGGAACATCGCGAAGTCGACCCGGTCCCTGCTCGGCAGGTGCTCCGTCCAGATGTTCGCCTGCCCGCCGACCGCGCCGTCGACGACCTCGAACGAGTACGCGCGCTCGATGGTCAGCGGGGGCCCGACGCGGATGGGCTCCTCAGCCGATTCGGACTGCGGGTAGTCGAGGTACACCTCGAGATCCGGGCACCCGACAACGGGGATCCCCCGCCGCAGCGCCTCGCGCATGGCGACCGGCCCTCGCCAGGCGAGGATGCGCACGCCCTCCGGGACCTCGCCCTCCAGCACCTCGTCCCAGGCGAGTGCCGTCCGTCCCCTGCGGCGGACGTGCGCGACGAAGTGCGCCGTGAACCAGGGCTGCACGTCGTGCGCGGTGGCCAGCCCGAGCTCCCGCATCCGCGCGGCGGCCGTGGCGCTGTCGGCCCACTCGGTCACCGGGACCTCGTCGCCGCCGATCCCGATCCACGCGGACGGGAACGCATCGCACAGCGCATCGATGGCGGCACGGCCGAAGGCCAGCGCCTCCTCGGTCGGCGCGAGGGTGCGCGCGTTCACGCCGAAACGCTCCCACGGCCCGGTGGGCGGCGTCCCGACGTCGAGGTTGCCCAGCTCCGGGTAGGCGGCGAGCGCGGCCTGGATGTGTCCCGGCAGCTCCACCTCGGGCACGAGAGTGACGAAGCGGTCGGCCGCATACCGCACGAGGTCGCGCAGCTCGGCGGTCGTGTAGAAGCCCTCGTGCACGCCGGGCTCGACCGTGGCCTCAGGGCCGTGGCCGCGTTGCGTGGCCTCGCGCCGCGCACCGACCTCGGTCAGGCGCGGATACCCCGGCACCTCGAAGCGCCAGCCCTGATCGTCCGTCAGGTGCAGGTGCAGGATGCTGAGGTGGTGATCGGCGAGCAGGTCGATGAGACGACGTACGTCTTCCGCAGGGCGGAAGTGACGCGCCACGTCGAGCATCGCTCCACGCCAGGCGTAGGCGGGAGAGCCCTCCCAGCGCCCTGCCGGGATCGTCGCGGGGAGAGCGGGGTCGTGGTCCGGGTCGCGGAGCTGACGGAGCGTGGTCGCGCCGCGGAAGACCCCCTCCGGCGTCGCCCCCGCGATCTCGATCCCCGCGGCCGTCACGGTCACGCGGAAGGCCTCGGGGCCATGGCGCCCTGCCGCGGATGCCGCGGCGCCCAGCTCCGGATCGATCACGAGGCGGATGGCGGGCAGCGTGTCGTCCGCTCCCCCGCCGCCGAGTCGTGCGACGGCCGCGGCCAGCTCCGGTGCCGCCTCGATCGGCGTCGACGGGGTCCATCGGAAGCCCGGAGCCAGGGAGTCGATCTCTGCGACGACGTGCGGCACCGTCGCGCGCGGCGCCGAGGGGGGCATCCGCAGCGCGCGGCCTGCGACCGCACCGGTGGGGTCGCCGTCGATGACGACCGGCACACCGCCGACGAGAACCTCGCGCACGCCCTGCGGCGCACCGTGCGGGTCGTCGAACGTGGCTCCGGCCGCGATCGTCTCCGGGTCGAACAGCACCAGGTCGGCGGTGGCGCCCTCGCGGAGCACACCGCGCGGCGCGTCACCGCGGTCGAGGCCCAAGCGGGCGGCCGGGTTGCCGGAGAGATGGCGGACGGCCTCCTCGAGGCTCAGCACCCCCAGGTCCCTGACGTAGTGACCGAGGTAGCGAGGGAATGTGCCGCGGCCGCGCGGGTGCGGCCGGGCACCGATGAGGATGCCGTCGCTGCCTCCGGAGTGCCGCGGGTGCCGCATGATGGCGCGGACGTTGTCCTCGTCGCCGATGTGCATGAGCACGCCGGTGGCGCCCGCATCGGCGAGGATCGTGTCGATCACGACGTCCACGGCGCGCTGCCCGGTCTCCGCCGCGATGGCGGCGATCGTGCGGCCGACGAGGCCGGCCAGAGCGGGGGTGCCCGTCCCCGAGATCTGGATCACCGACCAGTCCGCCACCTCGCCGTGGAACCCGTCGCAGCCGATCTCCTCCAGCTCGACGCGGACGGCCTCGCGCCCCTCCGCATCCAGGCCGGCCAGGACGCCCAGCAGGTCGCCGGTCGCCGCCAGCCTGCTCGGCAGGAGCGCCGCGAGAGTGGTCGCCCCCGGGAGGTACGGGTAGGTGTCCAGCGTCACGTCGACGCCGTCGGCCGTCGCCTCGTCGACGAGCGCCAGCAGCTCCGCGGCGCGCCCGCGGTTCGGCGCGAAGTTCATGGTCGCGTGCGTGAGATGGACGGGACACCCGGTACGGCGGCCGATCTCGATCGCCTCGCGATACGCATCCAGCGCCGCCCGCCCGTAGCTGCGGGTGTGCGGCGCCCAGTAGCCGCCGCGCTCCGCGACCACTCGGCAGAGCGCCTCCAGCTCGGCGACGTCGGCGTACATCCCCGGGGTGTAGGTCAGGCCGCTCGACATGCCGAAGGCCCCGGCATCCAGGGCCTGGCCGAGGAGGTCGGCCATCGCCACGATCTCGGCGGGGGTCGCCCGACGGTCATCGTGCCCGACCACCATCATCCGGAGGTTGCCCTGCGGCACCAGCACCGCGGCGTTGGCCACCGCGGCGACGTCGATCGCCTCCAGGAAATCGTCCATCGACCGCCACGGGACCTCCGCCGGCCGCCCGTTCCAGCCCGCGATCTGGGCGGGGATGACGGCGGCGGTCGCCTCGTCCAGCGGCGCGTAGCCCAGGCCGTCCTGGCCGAGCACCTCTGTCGTGACCCCCTGACGGATCTTGGCGTCGTGCGCGGCGCCCTGGAGCACCGCGAGGTCGCTGTGCGCGTGCATGTCGATGAAACCGGGCGCCAGGACGAGGCCGGACGCGTCGACCTCGACCGCGTCGTCCGGCAGCTCCAGCGTCGTCCCGTCGCCGTCGCAGATGACGGCGACGACCCTGGCCCCCTCCACCGCGACGTCCGCGACGAAGCGCGGGGCGCCGGTGCCGTCGACGACGGTCGCCCGCCGGTAGACGCGCACGAGGCCCGCCGCCGCCTTCTCCGCGCTCAGAAGCATGTCGCCACCGCCCCGATCACCCGCGGGTCCGCGGCGTCGGGGTCGTCGATCACGGCGACGACGCGCCACTTGTCGAACGCGGTGCACGGGTGCGAGAGGCCGAGGCGCACGACCTCGCCGACGGCGACGGTCGCCCCGTCGGCCGGCCGGAGGAAGGCGTGCTGGTCGTTCAGGGCCGTCACGGTGCCGGCGACCGACTGCGGCGCCGGGAGGTCGATGTCGAACGGCACGTCCCGCCGCCCGGCGTCGAGCAGGGCGAGGCCGGGTTCGGGCTGCGAGACCACCCGCGACCACGCGTGCATCGCGGAGCGCAGCGGGGCGGTGTCCGTGAGCGGACCGAACGGCGACATGCGGGAGTAGAAGCCGTCGTCGTGGATCTGGAAGGCACCGGAGCGCAGCACGACCTCGGCGTCCGCTCCCGCGGCGCCGAGGACCGCGGCGGCGCGATCGGGGAAGGAGCTGCCGCCCGCGCTGAGCACGGGGCGGACGCCGTCGGGGTACTCCAGTCGGCGATGCAGTTCGACGAGGGTGGCCAGGAAGCCGTCCACCGCGGCGACCGACGCCGCGGAGCGATCGGGGCCGAAGGGGCCTTCGTAGCCCGTCACTCCGGCGAGGCGGAGACCGGGGGCGGCCATGATCGCCGCGGCGATGCGCTCGCCCTCCGCCACGGTCCGCGCACCCGTGCGCCCCTGCGCACCGCCGAGCTCCACGAGCACGTCCAGCGGACGCGGGGCGTCCGCGAGGGCATCGGCGAGGATCGCCACGCCGGCGAGGGAGTCCGCCCCGCACAGGATCCGCAGGCCTTCGTCGGCCGCGAGCAGCGCCCCGAGCTCACGGGCCGCAGCGCCGTCGGTCACCCCGTTGGCGATGAGCACCGTCGGGACACCGGCGTCGACGGCGACGCGGGCCTGCCACGGCGTCGCCACGGAGATCCCCCAGGCCCCGGCGTCCAGCAAGCGCTGCCACAGCGCGGGCGCCATGGTGGTCTTGCCGTGCGGGGCGAGGCGGACGCCCTCTCGCCCCGCCCAGCCGAACACGGTGTCCTCGTTGTGTGCGATCGCGTCGGCATGCACCGTGAGCACCGGCGTGCCGAGGTCCGAGAGGCGCAGCCCCGCACCGCCGACCTCCGACAGACGCAGCCCGGCGGCGTGCGCCGGGAACCCCTTCGCCCAGGCGCCGAGGACGGGATCCGGAATTTGTAGAGGCATCTAACAAGGCTACTAGGCTGGCGGCATGACCGCGAAGACACGAGTTTCCACCGACGCCGCCCCCGCTCCCGCGCACACGTTCTCCCAGGGCGTCCGCAAGGGCCCGATCGTCCAGGTCTCCGGCCAGGGCCCCGTCGACCCGCAGACCAACGAGTACCTGTACCCCGGTGATGTCGCGGCGCAGACCACCCGCACGCTCGAGAACGTCAAGGCCATCGTGGAGGCCTCCGGCGCCACGTTCGACGATGTCGTGATGCTGCGCGTGTACCTCACCACGCGCGAGGACTTCCCGATCATGAACGAGGCCTACGGCGCGTTCGTCGAGGCCCACACGACCAGCGGCGTGCTGCCCTCGCGCACCACCGTCTTCACCGGTCTTCCCCGCGAGGAGATGCTCGTCGAGATCGACGGGCTCGCCGTCATCGGCTGACACCCCGACACCCCTGGCGAACGGGGAGGCACCCTATCAGGACCGTTGCCTCCCCGTTACCAGCCATCCCGTACCATGGACGACAGGACACGTCGAGACTGCGGGGGGTGTAGTTCGTGACCGATCTGATTTCCACGCCGGGCACTGCGACGGGGGCACAGCCCGACCATGCGACCCCGACGAGCGTCCTGACGCCGGAGGCGGCGACCGACACGGCCCCGCCGCAGACCGGCGAGCAGCCCCTGGCCTGGGCTCCCGTCGAGCCGGCCCCGAAGAAACGCCGCCTCGGCCTGTGGATCGGTCTCGGCCTCGGCGTGGTCGCGCTCGGCGCCGGCGCCGCCTCGATGATCCTCATCGCCCCCGGCACCACCGTCGCGGGCATCCCGGTGGGCTGGATGACTCCCGGTGCCGCCGCCGAGACGATCAGCACGCACCTCGCCCAGACCGAGGTCACCCTCACGGGCGACGGCGACGACGCCGTGCTCACCGGCGCTGACCTGGGGGCGACCGCCGACGCCACGGCCCTCGCCGATGCCGCGTTCTCGGCGCATCCGATGTGGAATCTCGGCGCCTGGATGGGCGACCCCGTGCCCGCGGACATCGTCCTCGACCAGGAGACCGCATCCGCCGCGCTCCGGGCGGCCGTCCCCGGGAGCTTCGTCGACCCGGTCGACGCCGCCGTGGTGTTCGACGCCGCGAAGGGCACCTACACCGTCACTCCGTCCGTTCCCGGCACCGGTGTCGACGTGGCCGATCTGAACGCTGCTTTCGTCGAGGCTGTCGGCGACGGACGCACGACCTTCGAGTACCCGGGCGGCCCTGTCGAAGCCCTGCCCGCCGTGTCCGACGACGACGCGACGGCCACCGCCACCACCCTCAACACCATGCTGTCCACCATCGGCTTCTACGTCGGCAAGGAGCGCACCGTCCCGGTCTCCCCCGCGGTCGCCGCGTCCTGGCTGACCGTGGTCGACGAAGACGGCCAGCTCCGCATCGAGGCGGATCCGGCGGCGATCCAGACCACCGTCGACACGCTGCCCGCCGCCGTGGACCGCGCGCCCGTGAACGCGACCAACATCGTCGACTCCGCGGGGAATGTGCTGCGCGCCGAGAAGGAGGGCGCCACCGGACGCGCCCTGGGAGACACCGACGGCATCGCCGACGACTTCGCGACGCAGCTCGCCGCGGGCGACGGCACCTTCGCGCTCTCCGTGACCGAGACGCCGTTCGAGACGACGAACCTGTTCCGCCGTGCGGAGATCAACCTCAGCACGCAGCGCGCCTACCTCTTCGAGAACGACAAGGTCGTGCAGTCCTGGGCGGTCTCGACGGGCCTGCCCGGTACGCCGACGCCGACCGGCAACTTCAAGGTCTTCGCGCACACGTCGATGCAGGACATGGGCTGCTACGAGGGTGCGCCGTACTGCACCGAGGACGTGCCCTGGATCACGTGGTTCGCCCCGAACATCGGCTTCCACGGCACCTACTGGCACAACAACTTCGGCAACCGGATGAGCCACGGCTGCGTCAACCTGCCGATCGACCTCGCCAAGTACGTCTACGACTGGTCCCCCGTGGGCCTCGAGGTCTCCGTCTACAACTGATCCGGTTCGCGTGCCGAGCACAGCTTCGGAGAGGCGGAACGACACGCCGTCGAGGCGTCCCCTCTCCCAGCGTGTCGCGGTCGCGCTCCGCAGTCGTGCTCGGGCCTGGCGGAGGGCGGACAGCGAGAAGGGGGCGGATGCCGCAGCATCCGCCCCCTTCCGT
Source organism: Microbacterium meiriae (assembly GCF_032364335.1). Lineage (NCBI taxonomy): Bacteria > Bacillati > Actinomycetota > Actinomycetes > Micrococcales > Microbacteriaceae > Microbacterium > Microbacterium meiriae. The sequence continues at coordinate 997,549 of NZ_CP133984.1, read as the reverse complement.
CGTCTCAGCGCAGGGCGTCGACGATCTCGTTGAGCGTCGTGGACGGGCGCATGACCGCCGCTACGAGCTTCTCGTCCGGGCGGTAGTACCCGCCGATGTCCACGGGCTTGCCCTGCACCGCGTTGAGCTCGGAGACGATGGCCTCCTCGTTCGCTGCGAGCTTCTCGGCGACCGGGGCGAAGGCCGCGGCGAGCTCCGGATCCTTCGTCTGCTTCGCCAGCTCCTGCGCCCAGTACAGCCCCAGGTAGAAGTGGCTGCCGCGGTTGTCGATCGTGCCGAGCGCGCGGCCCGGCGAGCGGTCCTCCTCGAGGAAGGTACCGGTCGCGGCGTCCAGCGTCTCGGCGAGCACGCGGGCCTTCTCGTTGCCCGTGCGGTCGGCGAAGTGCTCGAGCGAGGCGGCGAGCGCGAAGAACTCGCCCAGCGAGTCCCAGCGGAGGTAGTTCTGCTCGACCAGCTGCTGCACGTGCTTCGGAGCGGAGCCACCGGCACCGGTCTCGAACAGTCCACCGCCGGCGAGCAGCGGCACGATCGAGAGCATCTTGGCGCTCGTGCCGACCTCGAGGATCGGGAACAGGTCGGTGAGGTAGTCGCGCAGCACGTTGCCCGTCACCGAGATGGTGTCGAGACCGTGACGCATGCGCGCCAGCGTGTACCGCGTCGCCTCCTCCGGCGCGAGGATCGTGATCGTCAGGCCCTTGGTGTCGAGCGTGGCGAGGCCCTGGTGCACCTTCGCGATGATCTGGGCATCGTGCGAGCGGTTCGCGTCGAGCCAGAACACCGCGGGCACGCCGGTCGCACGGGCACGGCCGACGGCGAGCTTGACCCAGTCCATGACCGGGATGTGCTTGGTCTGCGTCGCGCGCCAGATGTCGCCCTTGCCGACCTCGTGCTCGATGAGGACGGTGCCTTCGCTGTCCAGCACCTGGACGATGCCGTCCGCCGCGATCTCGAACGTCTTGTCGTGGCTGCCGTATTCCTCGGCCGCCTGCGCCATGAGACCCACGTTCGGCACGGTGCCGATGGTGGCCGGGTCGAGCGGGCCGTTCGCGATCACATCGTCGATCACCGCCTGGTAGACGCTCGCGTAGGACGAGTCGGGGATGACCGCGATCGTGTCGGCCTCCTCGCCGTCCTTGCCCCAGAGCTTGCCGCCGTTGCGGACGAGCGCCGGCATGGACGCGTCGACGATGACATCGCTCGGCACGTGGAGGTTGGTGATCCCCTTGTCGGAGTTCACGTACGACAGACGCGGCCCCTCGGCGATGGCCTTGTCGAACGCCGCAGCGATCTCCTCGCCACCGGTGACGTTCGCCAGGCCCGCGAGGATGGAGCCGAGGCCGTCGTTCGCGCTCAGTCCGGCCTCGGCGAGCTGCGTGCCGTACTGGTCGAAGACATCCTTGAAGAACGCCTTCACCACGTGGCCGAAGATGATCGGGTCGCTGACCTTCATCATCGTCGCCTTGAGGTGCACCGAGTAGAGCACGTCGTCGGCCTTGGCCTCCGCGAGGGTGTCCGCGAGGAAGGCGTCCAGCTCCTTCGCGGAGAGGAACGTCGCGTCGATGATCTCGCGCGGGAGGACCTTGAGTCCTTCCTTGAGGACCGTGACGGTGCCGTCCTTCGCCGTGTGGCGGAAGGAGAGGACGTCGTCGTGAGCGGCGACCCACGAGCGCTCGTTGTGCTTGAAGTCGTCGTGGCCGAGGGTCGCGACGCGGGTCTTCGAGCCCTCGGCGAACGGCTTGTTGCGGTGCGGGTGCTTCTTGGCGTAGTTCTTCACCGCGAGCGGTGCGCGACGGTCGCTGTTGCCCTCGCGCAGCACGGGGTTCACTGCGGAGCCCTTGATGCGGTCGTAGCGGGCGCGGACGTCCTTCTCCTCCAGCGACGAGGGCTCGTCCGGGAAGTCGGGGACGTCGTAGCCCTGCTGCTGCAGTTCCGCGATGGCGGCCTTGAGCTGCGGGATCGACGCGGAGATGTTCGGCAGCTTGATGATGTTCGCCTCGGGGAGCGTGGCGAGGCCGCCGAGTTCGGCCAGCGCGTCGCCGACCTGCTGCTCCGGGGTGAGCTTCTGGGGGAAGGCGGCGAGGATGCGGCCGGCCAGAGAGATGTCCCGCGTCTCGAATTCGATGCCCGCCTGGCCCGTGTAGGCCTGGATGATCGGCAGGAACGAGGCGGTGGCCAGCGCCGGTGCCTCGTCGGTGTAGGTGTAGATGATGGCGTCGTCGGTCACCGGGAGGTTCTCCGTTCACGAGGGCTATTTGTCTCGATACCAAGATACCTGAGCGGCCCTCGCCCCGAAGCGGCGCTCCCGGCGACGGGGTCCGGCACGTGACCGGTCCGTGAAAAGTCCGCCCGAGTGATGAATGCGGTGAGCGGAGGGGCTAGCCTGGGGGCATGTCCGAACTGCGCATGGTCGAACTCTCCGCCGCGACGATCGTCGCCGTGAACAACCTGTCGCTCAAGCCCGGACAGGAGCAGTTCCTCGCGCCCGTCTCGTACGGCATCGCGGCCACCGTCATCAACCCGCAGACCTCCTGGCAGCGGGTGATCCTGGACCGCAACGAGGTCGTGGGCTTCGTCAGCGCCAACTTCGACGACGAGGCCCCGGAGGAGCACTTCCGCTCCGTGCTGTGGCGCATCAACGTCGACGCGGACGACCAGGGTCGCGGCATCGGCCGCTTCGCCGTCGAGAACCTCATCGACGAAGCGCGCACCCGCGGCGTCGACCACGTCAACGTGATCTACGAAGCGGGCGAGGACGGCCCGGAGGCCTTCTTCCGTCGCGTCGGCTTCACCCCCGTCGGGGAGACGGCCTACGGCGAGGTCATCGCCGAGATCCGCGTCCCCTCCTGAGACCGGCGGCGGGGTCTCGAATCCCCTCCCCCATCGAGACTCCGTCGCCCTCGGATCCCGCCGGACGGCTCGACCTCGATCCTCCTCAGCGCTGACCGCTGCCGTCCGGAGGCGTGCCCTTGCCCCGGCGACTGTTCCACGCGGCGAGCGCTGAGGCGGCAGCACCTGCTGCGCGGTCGATGGCCTCCGCGGAGCGGTGCAGCATGTCCTGCGCGGCGTCCTGCCAGGCCGCGGTGGGAGGTGCCTCGCCCGTCTGGACCTTCGCCGCGTGCTCGGCGGCCTCGAACGCCCGCTCCAGCTCCGCGACAGCGTCGCGGTACGCCGCGTACTCGGCGGCGGTCACCCGGCCCGTCGTCTGCCGACGCGCCTCGACCGCGGCACCGGCGGCCCGCAGGTAGGCGGCCGTCTCCGGACGCTTCACGTCCGTCATCTCGGGATAGGTGATCTGCAACGCGGGGTCTGTCTCATACCGCATCCACCGCGCGGTCACCGCGTCGTGCTCCGCATACAGGCGCTCCAGCGGCCGCGGCGCGGAGCCGGCGGGGATCGCGGCGCGAGCGGCGTTCACCCTGACCCGCCGGGCGCGGACGTCGGCTGCCGCGGCCCTGGCGTCGCGCTCACGCTCCTTGAGCATGCGTCGGGCGCCGGACACCTGCTCCGCGCTCGCCCGCTGCGCGGCCCGCTCGGCGGAGACCCGGGCGAGGTCGGCCCGTGCCACCTTCAGGGCCGTCCGTCGCACCACCGCGCGCTGCTGGGCCTCGCGGAGGTCGTGGCGGGCCGCGTCGTACTCCAGCCGGCGGCCGCTGCGGGTGTTGCGCCGACGGACGCCGATCGCGCCCGCGGTCACCCCGGCGGCGGCGGTCGGCGCGAGCCACCACCACTCCGCGACGAGGAGGAAGGGGTCCATCCCTCGATGCTACCGATCCCGGCGCACCCGCGCCCGGACGAGGAAGCCCCGGCATCCGTACGGATGCCGGGGCCACTGTCACGTCAGGACGTCAGACGAGCGTCTCCTGCCAGGCCGCGTGCAGCTGGGCGAACTTCCCGGTGCCGCCGATCAGGGCGGCGGGGGTGTCGTCCTCGATGATCCGGCCGTGCTCCATCACGAGCACACGGTCAGCGATCGCCACCGTCGACAGCCGGTGCGCGATGATGATCGCCGTCCGGTCGGCCAGCAGCGTCTGCAGCGCGTCCTGGATCAGCCGCTCGGACGGGATGTCCAGCGAGGCCGTCGCCTCGTCGAGGATCAGCACCGCCGGGTCGGCGAGGAAGGCGCGGGCGAACGAGATGAGCTGTCGCTGCCCTGCCGAGACACGACCACCGCGCTTGTTCACGTCGGTGTCGTACCCGTCCGGCAGCGCCGAGATGAACGCGTCGGCGCCCACCGCCCGCGCCGCCTCGCGGATCTCGTCCAGAGTCGCGTCCGGGCGCCCGAGCGCGATGTTGTCGGCGACGGTCCCGCTGAACAGGTACGCCTCCTGCGTGACCATGACGATCGCGCGGCGGAGGTCCTTCGGGTGCAGCGACCGCAGATCGACGCCGTCGAGGGTCACCGTCCCCGCGGACGGGTCGTAGAACCGGGAGATGAGCTTGGCCAGCGTGGACTTGCCCGCCCCCGTCGTCCCGACCAGCGCGATCGTCTGCCCGGCGGGGATGTCGAGCGAGAAGTTCGGCAGGATCGTCTTGTCCTCGTTGTACGCGAACGTGACCTCGTCGAAGCGGATGTGCCCCCGGGACTCCCAGAGGTCCACCGGCTTCTCGGGGTCCGGCACCGTCGGCACCTCCTCCAGGACGCCCGACACCTTCTCCAGCGCCGCGGTGGCGGACTGGTAGGAGTTGAGGAACATCGCGATCTCCTGCATCGGAGCGAAGAAGTTGCGCACGTAGAGCACGGCGGACAGCAGCACGCCGACCGTCAGGGCCCCCTCCGAGACCCGGATGCCGCCCCACAGCACGACCACGCCCAGGACGAGCGCCGCGACGCCCATGAGCCCCGGCTCGAACGTGCCGAACAGCAGCATCGAGCGGCGGTTCACGTCCCGGTACTCGCCGGCCACGCCCTGGAAGGCCTCGTCGTTGCGCGGCTCCTTCCGGAAGGCCTTGACCGCGCGGATGCCCGTCATGGTCTCCACGAACTGCACGATCACCTTCGCGCTGATCACCCGGGACTCGCGGTACACGAGCTGGGAGCGCGAGTAGAACCAGCGCATGAGGAAGAACAGCGGCACGCCGCCGATCGCGAGGATCAGGCCGGACTGCCAGTCCCACACGCACAGGGCGATGAACGTGAAGACACCGAAGAGCACGCCGGAGACGAGCTCGTTCAACCCGCCGTCGAGAAGCTCCTTGATGGAGTCCAGGTCGCTCGTCTGCCGCGAGATGATCCGCCCCGAGGTGTACGACTCGTGGAACTCCAGGCTCAGACGCTGGGTGTGCAGGAAGATGCGCTTGCGCAGGTCCAGCAGGACGGCCTGGGTCAGCTTCGCCGCGATGATGACGTACCAGGCGATGAGCACGGCGGCCAGAGCGCCGGCGAGCAGATAGATCCCGCCGACGACGAAGGTGGGCATCCAGTCGGCATCGTCGAGCACCGCCGGCAGCGCGCGGTCGAGGCCGATGCTGATGAGGATCGGCCCGGCCACCTGCAGCGCCGTCGAGATGACGAGCACCGTGGCGGCGAGCACGATCTGCGGCTTGAGCGGGCGCACGAGCGAGCCGAGCAGCCGCAGCGAGCGACGGCGGATCGCCCTGCTCTCCTCCGTGGTGAGGCGGGAGCGGTCCTCGTCCTGGGTTCCGGTGAGGGAGCTCATCGCTGCACCTCCTCTCCTGCGAATCGGGAGGCGCTTCCCGGCGCCTCATCGTCGGCCTCCTGGCGGATGCCGTCCTGCACGGTGTCGTGGATCTCCGACTGCTCGTCGCGGATGATCGGGATCGCGCCGGTGCGAGCCGCCTCCTCGGCCTCCAAGCTGGAGATGACGTGCCGGTAGTGCCGGCTCGTCTTCAGCAGCTCGGTGTGCGTGCCGACCGCGGTGATCCGGCCGTCCTCCAGCAGCGCCACGCGATCGGCGAGGGCCACGGTGGACGGACGGTGTGCGACGATCATCGCCGTGGTGTCGGCGAGCACGTGCCGCAGCGCCTCCTCCACGAGGGCCTCGGTGTCGACGTCCAGCGCCGACAGCGGGTCGTCCAGGACGAGCACCCGCGGCTTGGCGGCCACCGCTCGGGCGAGGGCGAGCCGCTGGCGCTGTCCGCCGGACAGGCTCAGTCCCTCTTCGCCGATGACCGTCTCGACGCCCTCGGGGAGCGTGTCGACGAAGGCGGCCTGCGCGACGTCGAGCGCCTCGCGCAGGACGCGCTCGGCTTCGGGGCTGTGCACGTCGAGGTCGGCGCGCCCGAGCAGGACGTTCTCGCGGACCGAGGCGGAGAAGAGCGTCGCGTCCTCGAACGCCATCGCGATGTGCTCGCGCAGCTCGGCGAGCGTCAGGTCGCGCACGTCGACGCCGTCGAGCGTGACCCGCCCTCCCGTCACGTCGTAGAGCCGCGTCGGCAGGGTCGTCAACGTGGTCTTGCCGCTGCCGGTGAGCCCGACCAGCGCCATGGTCTCCCCCGGTCGGAGCACGAGGTCAATGCCGTCGAGCAGGTCCCGCTCGTCGGGGGCCGCGTCCTGGTAGCGGAAGTGCGCGTTCTCGAACGCGAGCTCGCCGCGCGGGTTCTCGATGTGCACGGGGTTCGCGGGGTCGGTGATGGTGTTCGTCTCCGAGAAGATGTCGAACACGCGGTCCGTCGCCGTGCGCGCGTCCAGCATGAACGAGAAGAGGAAGCCGATCGACTCGATCGGCCAGCGCAGCACGACGGCCATCGCGAAGAAGGCGAAGAGCTCCGCCGAGGTGATCGCGTCCTGCGAGATGAGCCAGATGCCGGACATCAGGCTCAGGCCGAAGGCGATCTGCGGCATGAGGTCGAGCCAGAACCAGATCGAGGCGATGGCTCGGGCCTTGCTCATCTCGGTCTCGCGCAGCGTCTCGGCCTGACGGCTGAAGCGGCGGAGGGCGTGCGTGCCCCGTCCGAACGCCTTGAGCACCCGGATGCCGTGCACGCTCTCCTCGACGCTCGTGGCGAGGTCGCCCGCCTGGTCCTGGCTGCGCCGCGTGAGGGCGCCGTAGCGCTTCTCGAACAGGTAGCCGCGGATCCACAGCGGGATCGCCGTCACCAGGAAGATCGTGCCCAGCAGCCAGTGCCAGCGGAACAGCAGGACGGAGCCGATGAGGATCGTCAGCACGTTCACGACGAGAAGCACGAGGCCGAAGGCGAGCCACCGGCGGATGAGGCCGATGTCCTGCATCATGCGGCTGAGCAGCTGGCCGGACTGCCACCGGTCGTGGAAGGCGACCGGGAGGGTCTGCAGGCGCGAGTAGAGCTCGGTGCGCATGCGGTACTCGACCTGCGTGGCCGGGAACAGCACGAACTGCCGGCGGAGCCAGACCATGAGCGCCTCGCCGAGGCCGAGGGCGAACACGGCGAGCGCGCCCCAGACGATCGCGTCGAGGGCTCCGGACTGCACCGGCCCGCCGATGATCTGTTCGAGCACGATGGGGATCATCAGCGCGATGAGCGCGGCCGCGAGCGCGCTGGCGGCACCGCCGGCGAGACGCCAGATGACCGGCTTCACGAACGGCTTGAGCCGCCACAGCGCGGCGGGCGTGGAGAGGGAGGACGAGGGGGACGGTTTCTGCGCGGAAGACGTGGAAGACATGTCTCTCAGAGGAGTCGAGGGTGAGAAGAGTGAAAGGACGGATGCGAGAGCGGGCTCACGGAGCCCGGCATCCGGTGCAGAAGAGGGCGGGGGCTCTAGGAGAGCGGGCGCGCCGGGGTCGAGCCGAGGGTGGCGATCCGCGCGGTGGCGATCGTGGTCATGGTGTCCTCCTCAGGGCTCGGCGAGGTCGTCCGGTTGGCGCGACAGCCCATCAGCCTATTCCTGTGAACCAGCTGAGCGCAAGAGGAATTCCCGAGACGACGAAGAGCCCGCTCTCCGGGGAGCGGGCTCTTCGAACCGAGAGGTCAGCGCGCGGTGCGTTCGCGCGCCAGGAGCCTCTCCTTCACGGGCAGGCCCCAGGCGAAGCCGCCGAGAGAGCCGTCCGTGCGGAGCACCCGGTGACAGGGCACGAACAGGGCCGGGGCGTTGCGGGCGCAGATCGACGCGGCGGCCCGCACCGCACGCGGATTGCCGAGCCGGGCCGCGAAGCCCGTGTACGTCAGGGGTTCCCCCGGGGCGATGCCGCGGAGCGCCGCCCATCCGGCGAGCTGCAGGGCGGTGCCGGTCTGCGCGACCGGGACCGCGTCGATCGCCGTGACGTCGCCGGCATAGTACGCGCGGACGGCGCCCGCCGCGTCCGTCTCGGTCTCCCGCACGGCGTCGGGACGGCTTCGGGACGGCAGGCGTCCGAGGATCGCCTCGACGTCATCGGTCCACCCCGACACGAGGACCCTCTGGCGCTCGTCGGCGAGGATCGTGAAAGGACCGTCGGCGGTGTCGAGGGTCTGGATGAGTGCGGTCATGAGGTCTCCTCGGTGTCGGATTCGGGGCCGCGGGCGGGCCGGGTGGCGGTCCTGCTCCGCGGACCGGCGGGGCGGACCGGGGCGGCACGCCACAGATGCGCGCTGAGGTAGCTCCGCCACGGCGCCGTGCGCTCCGCCCAGGCGGTGAGGGTCTTCGGTTCGGCCGGGAGACCGGCGGCCGCGGCTCCGGCGCGGAGGGCGACGTCACCGGGCAGCAGCACGTCCGGATCGCCGAGCACCCGCATCCGCACGTAGTCGGCGGTCCAGGGACCGATGCCGGGCATCGCCAGCAGGGCCGCGCGCTGCGTGGGGCCGTCGTCGCCGACCGTGAGGGTCAGGCTCCCGTCCGCGAGGGCGGCGGCGGCTCCGGTGAGGGCGCGGATCCGGGCGGCAGGCCCCCGCAGCACCTCGGCGCCGTGAGCCGCGATGGCCGACATCGTCGGGAACAGGAGGCCGTCGGGCGTCCGCTCCCCCAGCGCGTCGGTGAGGGCGGTGAGCGCGGTGCGGGCGGCGACGACCGTGATCTGCTGCCCGATCATCGCGCGGATGAGCATCTCGTGCGGATCGGCCGCTCCGGGCACGCGGATACCGGGGGTGCGTGCGACGAGGGGGGCGAGGGGCGGGTGCGCCGCCAGGGCCTCGTCGATCGCCAGGGGGTCGGCGTCGAGGTCGAAGATCCGACGCGCGGTCGCCACCAGCGGCGCGAGGTCGCCGAGCTGCGCGACCCGAGCCCGGAGGTGCAGCCGCTCCGTCTCCTCCTGACGCACCTCGAACCACGCAGGGCCCCCGGGCATCCGGAGGTGTCGGGAGAACGCCGTGGCCGTGGCCTCCTCGACCCCGGTCACCGCCCGCGCCGCCATCCACGCGAAGATCCCGGCCGCATCCAGGGGACCCCGGTACGGCAGGACCAGGTCGATCGTTCCCGGCACGGACGCGGACGGCGTGCGGCGGCGGGCGCGCAGCTCTCCGGGCGTGAGGCCGAACACCTCGCGTATCGTGTCGTTGCACTGGCGGATGCTGTGGAAGCCGGCGGCGAAGGCGACGTCGGCGATGGGCATGTCCGTCCCCACGAGCAGCATCCGGGCGGTGTGGGCGCGGTGCGCTCTCGCCAGTGCCAGAGGTCCGGCGCCGAGCTCGGTCGTCAGCAGCCGCGTGAGGTGACGGCTCGAGTAGCCGAGTCGTGACGCGAGTCCTGGCACGCCCTCGCGCTCGACCACGCCGGACGCGATCAGCCGCATGGCGCGAGCGGCGGTGTCTCCGCGGACGTCCCACGCGGGCGACCCGGGGGCGGCCTCCGGCAGGCAGCGTTTGCACGCGCGGTAGCCCGCCTCGTGCGCCGCGGCACTGGTCGGATAGAAGGTCACGTTCTGCGGCTTGGGGGTGCGGGCGGGGCAGCTCGGACGGCAGTAGATCCCGGTCGAGCGCACGGCGGTGACGAACTGGCCGTCGAAGCGGGTGTCCCGGGCGCTGATGGCTCGGTAACGCTCGTCGAACGCGGTCACGGGGAGGCTCATGTCCTCCACTCTCTCACCCCCGCAGGGCTACGGCTGGCGGAAATCGGACATCGCGGTGACGCGCCGAAACCCCGCCGACGCGCCGAGACCCCGGCGTGCAGACGTGCGCACACCGGGGTCTCGACGGAAGACCGGGGTCTCGGTCAGTGGAAGAAGTGACGCTCCCCCGTGAAGAACATCGTGACGCCGGCCTTGCGCGCGGCATCCACGACCTCTTCGTCACGAACGGACCCACCGGGCTGCACGATCGCCGTGACACCCGCGTCGATGAGCACCTGGGCACCGTCCGCGAAGGGGAAGAACGCATCGGACGACGCGACCGATCCGGCGGCACGATCTCCCGCCCGCTCCACCGCGAGGCGGCACGAGTCGACGCGGTTGACCTGGCCCATGCCGACGCCGACCGTCGCATTGTCCTTCGCCAGGACGATCGCGTTCGACTTCACGGCCCGGCAGGCCTTCCACGCGAAGATCAGGTTCTCCATCTCCTCGTCACTCGGACGCTCCCCCGACACGAGCTCCCAGTTCTTCGCGACCGAGACGATGTCGTCCGGGAAGCGGTCCGCGTCCTGGAGCAGCAGACCACCGGACACGAGCCGCACGTCCATGCGCTCCTGCTGCCAGTCCTCGGGGAGCTGCAGCAGGCGCAGGTTCTTCTTCGCCTTGAAGACCTCGAGGGCCGCGGGCTCGAACGACGGCGCCACAATGACCTCGGTGAAGATGTCCTTCAGGTTCTCGGCCATCTTCAGCGTCACGGTGCCGTTCGCGGCGATCACGCCGCCGTACGCCGACACGGGGTCGCACTCGTGGGCGCGGAGGTGCGCGCTGGCGATCGGGTCGAGGGCGTTCGGGGCGGTCGTGGCGATCCCGCAGGGGTTCGCGTGCTTGATGATGGCGACCGCGGGCTTGACCATGTCGTAGGCGGCGCGCAGGGCCGCGTCGGCGTCGACGTAGTTGTTGTACGACATCTCCTTGCCCTGCAGCTGCGTGGCCTGGGCGATGCCGTGGCCGCCGGCGCGGGTGTAGATGGCGCCGCGCTGGTGGGAGTTCTCGCCGTAGCGGAGCGTCGCGAGCCGCTCGGCCTGGATCGTCAGATGCGCCGGAAGGTCGCCCGGCTCGTTGAGGGTCCCCTCGGCGAACCACTGCGCGACGGCCGTGTCGTAGGCCGCGGTGTGCGCGAAGGCCCGCGCCGCGAGCTCCCGGCGCTGGGCGAGCGAGGTGCCCCCCTGCTCCACGGCCGCGACGATCGCGGGGTAGGACTGCGGCGACACGACGATCGCGACGTTGGCGTGGTTCTTCGCGGCCGCGCGCACCATGGCGGGGCCGCCGATGTCGATCTGCTCCACCACGTCGTCGCCCTCGGCACCGGAGGCCACGGTCTCCACGAACGGATAGAGGTTGACCACGACGAGCTCGAACGGCGCGATGTCGAGGTCGGCGAGCTGACGCTCGTGGTCCTCCAGGCGCAGGTCGGCGAGCAGGCCGCCGTGCACCTTCGGGTGCAGGGTCTTGACGCGGCCGTCGAGCATCTCGGCGACACCCGTGACTGCGGCCACGTCCGTCACCTCGAAGCCGGCGTCGCGGATGGTGGACGCCGTGGAGCCCGTCGAGACGATCTCGACGCCCGCCTCCGCGAGCGCGGCGGCGAGCACGAGCAGGTCGGTCTTGTCGCTGACCGAGACGAGGGCGCGCCGGATCGGCACCGTGTCGCGATCGCGGTAGAGCGTGGGGTCGTGGCGGGGGCCGGCCATGATGGGCTCCTTCGTGCGGGGGCGTCGGGGGTCAGGGGGCGGAAGTCAGGGCGAGGTCGCCGGTCGCGATGCGCCGGACGACATCGATGAGGAGCCGGCGCTCGACCGGCTTGATGCGCTCGTGCAGGGTGTGCTCGGTGTCGTCGGCCCTGATCGGCACGCGCTCCTGGGCGAGGATGGGGCCGGTGTCGACGCCGTCGTCCACGACGATCACGCTGGCGCCGGTCTCGCGGACCCCGGCGGCGAGGGCGTCGCGGACGCCGTGGGCTCCGGGGAACTCCGGGAGGTACGCGGGGTGGGTGTTGATGATCCGGGGTGCGTAGGCGGCGACGAGCGAGGACGGCAGCAGGCGCATGAGTCCGCTGAGCACCACGAGGTCCGGCGTCCAGACGGCGAGCTGACGACCCAGCTCCTCGCCCCACGCCTCGCGGCTCTCGTGCTCGTGCCACGGCACGGTGAAGCTGGGGATGCCGAACTCCTCGGCGTGGGCCAGCCCGTCGGCTTCGCGGTCCGCCCCGACCACGACGACACGCGCCGGGAAATCGGGGTGACGAGCGGCCTCGAGGAGGGCGCGAAGGTTCGAGCCGGCGCCCGAGATGAGTACGGCGACCGTGAGCACGCGCCCAGTCTACCGGCGTGCCGGCGACGCTCCGACCCGGTCCGTAGAGGGGTCGGGACGCCTAGCGACGGTCGTCGTCGGCGTGGTCCTCGGAGCCCAGCGTGGACATCTCCTCGATCCAGCGGTCCGTGCGCTCTTCCGCGAGCTCGTCGCGGTTGCGCGGCGACAGCAGGAGGATCGCGGCGCCGACGAGCACCTCCGCTCCCAGCGACAACGCGAACGGCAGCACCGCCGGTCCCACGACCTCGAGTCGCCCCGGGCCCATCGAGCCGTTCGCGAAGGCGGCGGCGAGCGCGGCCACGCCGGCCGAGACTGCGGCGATCCCGACAGCGATCACCGACCGCTGCAGGAGCCCGAGCGGGGTCCCCTCCCAGACGAGGCGCGAGCGCACGGCCCACCCGGCGAACGCCCCGGCGGCCACCGGGATCAGGATGACGATGAGCATCCACATCGAGGTGTTCTCCGGCAGCAGACCGAAGGCGGGGATACCCGGGACGACGCCGAGCTGCGTCCCCGCCGGCGACACCGCGGTGCCCGCGCCGACGGCGAACCCGGGGCCGGCGAGCCAGGAGGCCGCCCACACCACGAGTGTCGGAAGGTAGGCCAGCTGCCCGAGGGTCAGCACGGTCGCCCCGAGGGCATCGACCCGCGCCGCCTGGAACAGCGCGACGACCTCGCCACCGCGCGTCAGGACCGACAGGGCGACGGCCAACGCGGCAGCCCCCAGCACACCGACGAGCGCGAACGCCGCCCCGCGCACGACCGCGGACGGTACCGGCGCCCAGTCCTCCCTGGCGTCCAGCACATCGTGGATGCGGTCCAGCACGCCGCCGTCGCCGTCCTCCCACGCCACGCGGACGGCGCCGCATACGGCGCCCACGAGGTAGACGGCGGGGGGCAGCAGGATCGCGAGAGCCAGCGGGACGCGAGCGGCGCCCAGCGCGGACGTGAGGGCGACGACCGTCGAGATCACGGCGAACACGACCGTCCCCGACAGGGATCCCAGCACCCACGCGCCGGATCGTGCGGCCCGGGCGCCGGAGCGCGCCGCGAAGAGCAGAGTGAGCAGCAGGAACGCCAGCGGCGTGACCGAGACGGCGAAGCGCGCGGCGTCGGCCGGGATCGCCAGGGTGACGAGCAGGGCGTCCGGGATCGTGATCTCCAGAGGGACACCGTGCCCGAACTCCCACAGCGTTCCGGTGAGCGGCCACAGCGCCCCCCAGTCCGCGGTGACACCGAACGCGAGCGTCCACAGGAGCGTCAACGGCGCCAGCAGCACGGCCAGCCCGACGGCGGCCGCGATGGCGGCGTCGAGGGCGGCGAGGAGCGCGACGAGGAGGCGTTGCATAGCGCCTTCGAGACTACGACGACTTCCGGTCCGGCCCCCGTGGGCGCGCGCGAGGCGGACGACACGGTAGCGTTTCTCCGGAGGTTTCCCGATGACTACTGCCCCACCCGCCCCGGCGTCCACCGAACCCACCGGTACCCTGGACCGCTTCTTCGAGATCAGCAAGCGCGGATCGACGATCGGCACCGAGATCCGTGGAGGCCTCGTGACGTTCGTCACGATGGCCTACATCGTGATCCTGAACCCGATCATCCTCTCCGGAAAGCCGGACGTCGCCGGCGACATGCTCGACTTCAACGCCGTCGGTGCCGCGACGGCCCTGACCGCCGGCGTCATGACGATCCTCTTCGGTGTCGTCACCCGCCTGCCGTTCGGCTTCGCCGCCGGCCTCGGCATCAACGCCTTCGTCGCGTTCTCCGTCGTCGGCCAGGTCACCTGGCCCGAGGCGATGGCGCTCGTGATGATCAACGGTGTCGTGATCGTGCTCCTCGCCGCCACCGGGCTGCGGAAGGCGATCTTCGACGCCGTGCCCTTCCAGCTGAAGATCGCGATCACGGTCGGCATCGGCCTGTTCATCGCCTTCATCGGCTTCGTGAACTCGGGCTTCGTCACGGCGACCGGCGCCTCGTCGCCGCCCGTCGGCCTCGGTGTCAACGGGTCGGTCGCGACCGTGCCGAGCCTGCTGTTCGTGATCACCCTGCTCCTCACGGGCATCCTCGTCGCGCTCCGCATCAAGGGCGGGATGCTCATCGGCCTCATCGGCGGCACCGTGCTCGCGGTCATCGTCGAGGCCATCTGGCACATCGGCGCCCGCGGCGTCGATGACGACGGCAATGTCGTGAATCCCGGCGGCTGGGGCCTCACCGTCCCGGCGCTGAACGGCTCCCCCGTCAGCGTCCCCGACCTGAGCCTCATCGGCGCCGTCGACTTCTCGTTCGACCTCGGCAAGGTCAGCCTCGTCGCCCTCGTGATGATCGTGTTCACGCTCCTCTTCACGAACTTCTTCGACGCCATGGGCACGATGACGGGCCTGGCCAAGGAGGCCAACCTGGCCGACGACAACGGCGACTTCCCGCGCATCAAGTCGGCCCTCGTGGTCGAGGGTGTCGGGGCGATCGCCGGTGGTGCGACCTCGTCGTCCTCCAGCACGGTCTTCATCGAGTCCGGCGCGGGTATCGGCGAGGGTGCCAGGACGGGACTCGCGAACGTCGTGACGGGCATCGTCTTCCTCATCGCGATGTTCCTGACCCCGCTGACCTCGATCGTCCCGACGGAGATCGCCGCCGCGGCGCTCATCATCGTGGGTGCCATGATGATGGCCCAGATCCGGCACATCGACTTCGGCGACTTCCGGGTGCTCCTGCCGGTGTTCCTCACGGTCTCGGTCATGCCGCTGACGTACTCGATCGCCAACGGCATCGGGGCGGGCTTCGTGAGCTGGGTGCTCATCCACGCCTTCTCCGGCAAGGCCAAGACCATCAGCCCGCTGCTGTGGGTGGTCGGCGCCGGCTTCCTGATCTTCTTCGCCCGCGGTCCCATCGAGGCCCTCTTCGGCGTCGGGATCTAGCCCCGCTCCGAGTCGCGCACATGGCCCCATTCCGACACGGAATGGGGCCATGTGCGTGATTCGAGGGAGGTGAGGGTATGACGAAGGCCCCGGGGTGGAGCCCGGGGCCTTCAGGTCAAGCGTAGCTCAGATCAGAGCGACTCGATGATCTCGCGCATGAGAGCGGCGGTCTCGGACGGCGTCTTGCCGACCTTGACGCCGGCGGCCTCGAGGGCCTCCTTCTTCGCCTGCGCGGTACCGGCCGAGCCGGAGACGATCGCACCGGCGTGACCCATGGTCTTGCCCTCGGGAGCCGTGAAGCCCGCGACGTAGCCGACGACCGGCTTGGTGACGTTCGCCTTGATGTACTCGGCCGCACGCTCCTCGGCGTCGCCGCCGATCTCGCCGATCATGACGATGGCCTTTGTCTCGGGGTCGGCCTCGAACGCGGCGAGCGCGTCGATGTGCGTGGTGCCGATGACCGGGTCGCCGCCGATGCCGATGGCGGTCGAGAAGCCCAGGTCGCGCAGCTCGAACATCATCTGGTAGGTCAGGGTGCCCGACTTCGACACGAGGCCGATCGGGCCCTTGCCGGTGATGTTCGCGGGCGTGATGCCGACGAGCGCCTCACCGGGGGTGATGATGCCGGGGCAGTTCGGCCCGATGATGCGGGTCTTGTTGCCCTTGCTCTGCGCGTAGGCCCAGGCCTCGGCCGAGTCGCCCACGGGGACGCCCTCGGTGATGACGACGAGCAGCGGGATCTCGGCGTCGATGGCCTCGATCATCGCGTCCTTCGTGAAGGCGCCGGGGACGAAGGCGATCGACACGTCGGCGCCGGTCTCCTTCATGGCCTCGGCGACCGAGGCGAAGACGGGGAGCTCGACGGCGTTGCCGTCCTTGTCCGTGTGCGAGACCGTGGTGCCGGCCTTGCGGGCGTTCACGCCGCCGACGACCTGCGTGCCGGCCTTGAGCATGAGCGCGGTGTGCTTGGTGCCCTCGCCGCCGGTGATGCCCTGGACGATGACCTTGGAGTCCTTGTTGAGGTAGATCGACATGTTCTGTTCCTTAAATCCTGTCGAAGCGTCAGGCGTTGGCGAGCTCGGCGGCCTTGTCGGCGCCCTCGTCCATCGTCGCGGCCAGGGTCACGAGCGGGTGCGCGTAGTCGGCGAGGATCGCACGACCCTCGTCCACGCGGTTGCCGTCCAGGCGGACGACGAGCGGCTTGGAGGCCGTGTCGCCCAGCGTCTCCAGGGCACCCTTGATGCCGTTGGCGACGGCGTCGCACGCCGTGATGCCGCCGAACACGTTGACGAACACGCTCTTGACCTGCGGGTCGCCGAGGATGACGTCGAGACCGGCGGCCATGACCTCGGCCGAGGCGCCGCCGCCGATGTCGAGGAAGTTGGCGGGCTTCACGCCGTTGTGGTTCTCTCCGGCGTAGGCGACCACGTCGAGCGTCGACATGACCAGACCCGCGCCGTTGCCGATGATGCCGACCTCGCCGTCGAGCTTGACGTAGTTGAGGCCGGACGCCTTGGCCTTGGCCTCGAGCGGGTCGGCGGCGTCCTTGTCCTCGAGCGCCTCGTGCTCGGGGTGGCGGATCTCGGAGGCGTTGTCGTCGAGCGTGACCTTGCCGTCGAGCGCGATGATGTCGCCGTCCTCGGTGCGGACGAGCGGGTTGACCTCGACGAGCGTCGCGTCCTCACCCTTGTAGACGTCGTACAGCTTCACGAACACATCGGAGACCTTCTCGACGAGGTCCTCCGGGAAGTTCGCGGCGCGAGCGATCTCGACCGCCTTCTCCTTGTCGATGCCGGTCAGCGGGTTGACCTCGACGCGGGCGAGCGCCTCGGGCTTCTCGACGGCGAGCTGCTCGATCTCCATGCCGCCCTCGACGGAGCACAGGGAGAGGTAGGAGCGGTTGGCGCGGTCGAGCAGCACGGAGAAGTAGAACTCCTCGGCGATGCGGGCACCCTGCGCGACCATGACGCGCTTGACGACGTGGCCCTTGATGTCGAGCCCGAGGATGGCCTTCGCGGCTTCGTATGCCTCATCGGGGGTCTTGGCGACCTTGACGCCGCCGGCCTTGCCGCGGCCTCCGGTCTTGACCTGGGCCTTGACGACCACGACACCGCCGATCTTCTCGGCAGCCGCCTTCACCTCCTCGGGGGTGTCCGCGACGATGCCGGCGAGGACCGGCACTCCGTACTTCTCGAAAACGTCTCGTGCCTGGTACTCGTACAGATCCACTGTGCTTCCTTCACTGGGCTGCGGTCTGGTCTGGTGATTCTCTCGATGTCGAGACATCGACCAGTCCCCCAGCCTACTACCGCAGGCTGAACGCTCCGACGCCCCGACGCCCTCCCCGACGCGCCGACGCCTCCGGTACGATTCTTGAGCGTCGAGGCAGGGGAGACGAGATGACGGACACCTTCGACTGGTCGGATCCGGTGGCGACACGCGCGCGCATCGAGCAGCAGGTGAAGGATGCGGAGCGTCGCGCCGCGCAGGCCGCGCAGGTGCGCGACGACATCGCCGGCGTGCGCGAGCGGGCGGCCTCTCCGGGCCGCGACGTCACCGTGACGGTGGACGCCTCCGGGCGGCTCGCCGACGTCGCGCTCACGGATGCCGCTCTGCAGCGCTCCCCCGCCGCCCTGGGCGCCCTCATCGTCACCCTCGCCGCCACCGCGCAGAAGGCGGCGGGCGCACGGGCGGTCGAGATCGCGGCGGAGGCCTTCGGCGCGGAGGACGCGGCGGTCGCGCATCTGCGTGAGGAGATCGCCGAGCTCCCCGACCCGAGTCAGGACGGCCGACCGCAGATCGAGTACCGCTGATGGCCGAGCTGATCGCCGTCGACACCGAGACCGTCCGCCAGCACGCCCAGCGCGTCGCGCAGATCGCCGCGGACGTCCGGCTCGCCGAGAACGCCGCCGGCTCGATGAACGTGGGTGGCGGCGCCTTCGGCGTGATGTGCGCCTTCCTCGTCCCCCCGGCGCAGATCGTCTCGTCGATCGCCGCCGGGGCGATCACCGCCGCCGCGACGATGCTGGAGAAGTCCGAGGAGCAGCTCCGCGGCCTGGCGGACGACTTCGACGAGGGAGAGCAGCGTCAGCTCGATTCGATCCGTGGGCTGCTGTCGTCCGTGGAGGGCGCTCGCCGATGACCCCGCCGAACCCCCTGGTAGCGGGACCGATCGACCCGACGACGCCGTTCAGCGGAGCCGGTCTCCTGGAGGACGGCTACGACCTCGTCACCGCGATCGAGAGCGGCGACTGGGTCTCCGGAGGACTCGCGTCCTTCTCCGCCCTCGCGAACACCGTGGCCACGGCCATGGATCCGCTCGGCTCGCTGATCGCCGCCGGGTTGGGGTGGCTGATGGACCACCTCGAACCCCTCAAGGGGTGGCTCAACGACCTGACCGGTGACGCCGGCGAGGTGGCGGGTTTCGCAGCGACCTGGGGCAACATCGCGCAGCAGCTGCAGCACGCGGGCGAGACCCTCGACGCCCGCCTCTCCGACGTCAGCTCGATGTCGGGCGAGGCGATCGCGGCGTATCTGCGGCTGCAGTCCGACGTCGCCGCCCACATCTCCGCGGCCGCCGCCTGGGCCGGCGGGATGAGGACCGGCATGGAGACCGCGTCCATGCTCGTGCAGATCGTGCATGAGCTGGTCCGCGACACCCTGTCGCAGCTGGTCGGATCCCTCATCTCGTACGCCAGCACGCTCGTCGTGTCGCTGGGCACCGCCACCCCGTACGTCATCGCGCAGGCCACGAGCCGCGTCTCGGCCATGACGGCCCGGATCTCCGGCACCGTGCTCAAGCTCGTCGACGCCGTGACGGCCCTGACGAAGCACCTCGACGAGCTCAAGTCGCTGTTCCAGCGCCTCGGCGACCTCTTCTCGCGCGGCCCGGGTGGGGGGCACGGGCCGTCCGGCCCCGGTGCTCCGCACAGCCCTGACGGCAGTTCGCCCGGCGGCTCGTCCCCCGGTGGCTCGTCCCCCGACGGGTCCACCCCTGACGGCCCCCGTGTGCGCGACCAGAGCACGCTCACCGACGAGCAGATCCAGACGTACCTCGACCGCTACTACCCGGACGACGCCGCCGACTTCGCGAACAACGGCACGCTCCCGCCCGACGTCCAGATCCCGAAGGGGCCGGAGGTGCTCCAGCCCGACGGGAGCATCGACTGGAGCCAGGTCCCCGGCGGAGGCTACGTGCTGGACGCCGATGGGCAACCGATCCGGCAGCCGCACACTCCACAGGTCGGGGACGTGCTCGACCGCTACGGTCCCCCCGACGGCCGGTACACCTCTCCGGTGCCCGAGAGCGGCCCGTACACGTACGATCAGCGCTCCCTGCCGTATGTGGAGAACCCGGCCCACTACCACCGCTACGAGGTCGTGGGCGACATGTCCGACCTCCGCGCGACATACGACGGCGCACCGCAGCAGGTGAAGGACGACCTGGCGGCCGCCGGATTCAAGCCCGAGTACCTCGGCTCGCAAGGGTACCGAGGAGACATCGCCCCCGGCTTCGGATCGACCGGCGGCGGCGTGCAGGTGCAGCTCTCGCTCTCCGTGGAGCACCTCCTCCTGCTCGGCGTGCTGAAGGAGACGACGTGACCGACCTGACTGCCGTCGGGCCGCGGAAGGAGACCATATGAACGACCTCACCGCCGATGAGGCGCAGCGCATCATCCAGGAGGAGAAGCTCACCGCGACCGCCAACTGGTACGGACGCACCGGCCGCAGGGAACGGTCGGCCTGGATCGACCGCGACGGGGACGACTGGATCGTGTGGGACACCGATGAGCGCGGTGACCGGTTCTACGGCCCCTCGCGCTTCGCGTCGGAGACCGAGGCGCTCGACCAGTTCCTCCGCATGGCGCGCGCCCACAAGGCCGCCGACGCGCACGCCGTCCGCCGGATCGAGGGCCGGGAATGACGGAGCTGTGGATCGGACCCGACGGCGTCGCGATCGATCGCGAGCCTCTCCCCCGCGGCGCGGAGGTGTGGGACATGTACGGGCCGGTCAACACGCGCTACGTCTACCTCGTGGAGAACGGCCGGCCGTCCGCCTATCCGGAGCGCTCCCTGCCCTGGGTCGAGAACCCCGCGGCGTACCACCAGTTCCTCGTCGTCGGCGACTGCGTGCACATCCGCGCGGCGTACGAGCGGTCGGAGGACGCCGTCCTCCGACGGGACCTGGACGACCTCGTGGACATCGGCTACTACCGCTGGGACGCCCCGATCTTCCGCGGCACGGTGGCCCCGGCCTTCGGCGACCCCGGCGGCGCGACCCAGCTCGTGCTGCCCCTCCCCCTCACGTTCTACCTGCGTCTCGGCCTGGTCCGGGAGCTGGCCGTCCCCGGAGCATCCGCATGAACCGCGACACCGTCCTCGCCGACCTCCGCGCGCGTGGCTCCGTCGGCTTCTGCTTCTTCGACGACCCCCGGGGCAAGACGAACACCGTCGTGGTGTCGTACGGCAGAGAGGGTTTCCAGACCTGGATCCAGGACGAGCGGGCGCAGCCGATCGAGGGGTCGCTGCGCGTCTTCGCCGCAGAGCAGGAGGCGCTGGCCGACTTCGCCCATCGCGTGCAGCTCTGGAACCGCGTCAGCGGAGTACTCTCGCCGGGGCCGTCGGGCGCCGGTGCCGCGGCGGTCTAGGATTTCGCCATGCAGGAATCCGCAGAGCTGCGCACCGGGGGCGTCGTCGCCGCCGCGCTCGAACTCTTCAGCGCCCAGGGGTTCGACCAGACGTCCGTGGAGCAGATCGCCAAGGCCGCCGGCGTCTCCCGGTCGACCTTCTTCCGGCAGTTCGGCGGCAAGGAGGACGTGGTCTTCGCCGATCACGAGGTCCTGCTGGAGCAGCTCCGGGAGTTCCTCGACGAGGGGCACGACGATCCGTGGGGCGCGGTCTGCGCGGCATCGGAGTCCGTGTTCACGCACTTCGCGAACGACCCGGAGCTCGCGCGACGGCGCTACCAGATCGTGCGGGAGGTGCCGGTGCTCCGTGAACGCGAGATCATCACCGTGTTCCGCTACGAGCGGCTGTTCGACGAGTACCTGCGCAGCGCCCTGCCGGGAGTGGATCCGCTGGACGCGGTGGGCTTCGCGGCGCTCGTGACGGCGGTGCACAACCACGTGCTGCGACAGCTCCTGCGCGGACGCAAGAAGGTGCCGCTGTCCACCCTCCAGTCCGCGCTCGCGGATGCGCGTCGACGGTACGGCGTCGGCGAGGACACCGCGGCGGGGGCTCCAGACGACATGGTGGTGGCGGTCTTCCCGCGTTCGATGCCCGTCGCCGAGGTCACGCGGAGGCTGCGCTCCGAGCTCGACTGAGCCCGCCGGAGAGGTCGTGATACCGAGTATCGAGGAGTACGATACCTGGTGTCACGAAGGAGCATCATGAGCACGGAAGCCTCCCCCGTCCCCGGCGAGCGCGTCTCGTCCTACGACATCACCGGACGGCAGGACAGCGACTACTACGCCGTCTTCGCCGACATCCCCGCCGCCGACCGGGAAGCCTGGGACCGCGCGAAGGCGTACGTCGACGAGGTCGCCCCGCAGATGGCCGAGGCGTGGGACCGCGGCGAGTACCCGCTCGACGCCGCACGCCGCATGGGGGAGATGGACCTCGTCGTCGACGGCGTCGACCATCCCGCGCTCACCCGGCTCTCCCCGCTCGCCGCCGGCCTGGTCAACATGGAGATCTCGCGCGGAGACGGCTCCCTCGGCACGATCCTCGCCGTGCAGGGCGGCCTCGCGCTGCGGACGCTCGCCCTGTTTGGCTCGCCCGCCCAGCAGGACCGCTGGCTCACGGCACTCGCCGACGGCTCGGTACTCGGATCCTTCGCGCTGACCGAGCCCGACCACGGCTCGGACTCCGTCTCGCTGGAGACCGTGGCCCGCCGCGACGGCGACTCCTGGGTCCTCCGCGGCGCCAAGAAGTGGATCGGCAACGGCGCCTCGGGCGGCATCACCTTCGTCTGGGCACGGGTCGACGACGAGTCCGCCGCCGAGCACGGGGCGGTGCGGTGCTTCCTCGTCGAGCAGGACGCCCCCGGGTACACCGGCACCGTGATCCGCGGGAAGGCCTCACTCCGCGCGATCCACCAGGCGCACATCCGCCTGGACGACGTGCGGGTACCGCTGGACGCGGTGCTGCCGGGGACCAGGAGCTTCAAGGACGCCTCGACCGTGCTCTACGCCACCCGGTCCGGAGTCGCCTGGTCGGCGCTGGGCCACGCGACGGCCTGCTACGAGGCGGCTCTGGCCTACGCGAAGGAGCGTGTGCAGTTCGGCAAGCCGCTCGCGAAGTTCCAGATGGTGCAGGAGCGGCTGACGCACATGCTGGAGGACCTGACGGCGATGCAGCTCTACTGCCGCCGGATGGCGGACCTCGAGCAGGCAGGAGCGCTGCGTCCGACCCAGGCCTCGCTCGCCAAGTTCCACAACACCCGGGCGGCCCGGCGGATCGCGGCGACGGCGCGTGACCTCCTGGGAGGCAACGGCATCCTCCTGGAGAACGGCGTCATGCAGCACATGGCCGACATCGAGGCCATCCACACCTACGAGGGCACCGAGTCCGTGCAGGCCCTCCTTCTCGGTCGCGACATCACCGGGATGAGCGCCTTCGCCTAGCCTTTCGAATCGCTCACTTCGCTGGATTCGGCGGCCGGATGCAGCGAAGTGAGCGATTCGAAGCAGAGGAGGCGGTCGCGATCGTCCCAGGGGTCGACGGGGCGGAAGCCGCGGGACGTGTAGAGCCGGATCGCGGCGTCGCGCCACTCCCACACCGACAGCCGCACCGCACCCTCGGCCTCCGCCAGGACGGCGTCGAGCAGCGCGGAACCGACACCTCGGCCGCGCACGGCGGGGTCAGCCCAGAGCCGCTTGATCTCGGTGTGACCGGCATACGGCAGGGCGATCACCACGCCGGCCGGGGCCCCGTCGATCTCCGCCACGAGCACCCGACCATCGGCGTACGCGGTCGCAGGGTCACGGACCTCCGGCCGGTACCGCTCGGGGAGTTCGCCCTCGGGTTCCTCCGGACCACCCAGGACGTCGTGCTTCTCCTGCTCCGTCTGACGGAGGTACGTCGAAACCGCCGTACCGACGAAGGCCGCATCCTGTGGCCACTCCGCCTCGCGGACGGAGACGCCGCCGTGCGACGCGGAGGCCGCGGGCATCAGTCGCAGCCGCAGCCGCCGGCGGGGGTCTTCACCATGAAGCAGACGTCGCACACGCCGTAGTCGCGCTCGACGGGCTTCGGCGCCGCGGGGGTGCGCGGTGCCGAAGGGGTGCCCGGCGTCGTGGAACGCTTGGCCTTGACGGGGGCCTGCGGGGCGAACTCGCTCGGGTGCGTGACGTAGAAGTACGGCGCGCGCCCCTCGCTGGGCTGCAGCCGCAGGCGGGTCGAGCCGACGGTGACGACCTCGTCCTCCGTGAATCCGTTGGTGTACGTGCGGCCGATGTGCAGCGCCGCGCCCTCGCGCCGGATCGCCTCGATGTAGCGACCGCGGTCGATCAGAGAGGTCACCCCCGCGGAATCGACGATCTCGGTGATGAACGCATGGTTCACCGGATCGATGCGGTGCGCGCGGAGCGCCTCGGGAAGAGAGCGGTACGGACGGGAGGTGCCGGCGGGGGTCGGGCCCTGGACTTCATTCATCCCTTCCAGGATCGCACGGCGCAACCCCCTCCGCCGACCGCGGACTCGCGTGCGAGACTGGCCGCATGGCACTCGCGACGATCATCGGATCCGGCCCGAACGGCCTCGCCGCCGCCGTCTCCCTCGCCCGCGCCGGCTACCGGGTACGCGTGCTCGAGGCTGCGGACACGGTCGGAGGGGGCCTGCGCACTCGGGAGGCCACCCTCCCCGGCTTCCGTCACGACGTCTGCTCGGCCGTCCACCCCGCGGCCGTCGCCTCGCCCTTCTTCCAGGCGTTCGGGCTCGACGAGCGGATCGAGTGGATCCGCCCCGAGATCTCCTTCGCCCATCCTCTGGACGACGGTCGTGCCGCCGTCGCGTGGCGCGACATCGAGCGCACCGCCGCCGACCTCGGCATCGACGGGGGCGCCTGGCTGCGCCGGCTCCGCCCCCTCAGCACGCACATCGACGGCGTCACGGACTTCACCGGGAACCAGCTCCTCCGCCTCCCGCAGGACCCGATCACCGCCGTCCGCTACGCCATCCGCATGCTCGACCAGGGCACGCCCCTCGCGCGGGCCGCCTTCCGCACGGAGGAAGCGGCCGCGCTCATGGCCGGAGTGGTCGCGCACGCGAACTCCCCGCAGCCCACGCTCGCCGGCGCCGCGGCGGGTCTGCTGCTGGCCGGGCTCGCCCACGCCGGCGGCTGGCCGTACCCCCGCGGCGGCTCGCAGGTGATCGCGGACGCCCTCATCGCCGATCTCGAGGCCCATGGCGGCACGATCGAGACGGGCGCCCGCGTCACCGACCTCGCGGACCTGGACGCGGGCGACCCCGACCGCGGTGACGTGCTGCTGCTCAACACCTCTCCCCGGCTCGCACTCACCCACCCTGACATCCCGGCCTCGTACGCCCGCGCCCTCCGCGGCTACCGCTACGGCGCCGCGGCGGCGAAGGTCGATTTCGCGCTCGATGGACCCGTCCCGTGGGCGAACGAGCACGTGCGGAGCGCCCCGACCGTGCACGTCGCCGGGACGAGGGAGGAGGTGTGGAACAGCGAGAACGCGGTCGCGGTCGGCCACGTGTCCGAGCGTCCGTACGTGCTGGCGGTCCAGCCCTCGCTCTTCGACCCGACCAGAGCGCCCGACGGCAAGGCCGTGCTCTGGGCGTACATCCACGTGCCGAACGGCTCCGACCTCGACCCGACCGAACTCATCACCGCACAGGTCGAGCGCTTCGCGCCGGGATTCCGCGACCGGATCCTCGCCCACCATGCGGTGCCGGCATCCTCGCGCGAGGCGATCAACCCGGCCGAGATCGGCGGCGACATCTCCGGCGGCGTCTTCGACATGCGTCAGGCCCTGCGCCGCCCCGTCCTCTCCCCCACCCCGTGGCGGACGCCGATGCGCGGCGTGTACCTCGCGTCGGCCTCGACTCCGCCCGGCCCCGCGGTCAACGGCATGGCGGGATGGCACGCGGCACACACCGTGCTCCGCGACGCCGGCACGCCCGCGGAGCTCGACGACCTGTTCGGCTGACCCGGCCCTTTCCCCCGCTCGCCGCCCGGTCCAGGATGGGTGCATGCGCTACGAGATCCCGGCCCCCATGCTCGCCAAAGCCGTCGCGGCCGTTCCCGACCCCGACAAGACGCCGGGCGGCCTGCTCTACGAGCCGAAGTGGGACGGGTTCCGCGGGCTCGTCGCCTGGGACGGCGAGAAGGTCGAGATCGGGTCCCGCGGCGCGAAGCCCCTGACGCGCTACTTCCCGGAGCTCGTCGACGCGATCCCGCAGCTGCTGCCCGTGCCCTGCCTGCTCGACGGCGAGATCGTCGTGGCCACGGGTCCGCACGGCGCGCAGCGTCTGGACTGGGAGGCCCTCAGTCAGCGCATCCACCCGGCGGCCTCCCGGGTCGCGAAGCTCGCCACGGAGACCCCGGCCATGTTCATCGCCTTCGATCTGCTCGCCTCCGGGGAGGACGACCTGCGGGCCCAGTCGTTCGAGACGCGCCGGGCCCGGCTGGAGACACTCATGGAGTCCGTGGAGCACCCGCTGCACCTGACCAGGACCACCCGCGATCGGGACGCGGCCGTCCGCTGGCTCGAGGAGTTCGAGGGCGCGGGGCTCGACGGCGTCGTGGCGAAGCCGCTGGCCCAGCCGTACGCGCCGGGGAAGCGCACCCTGTTCAAGATCAAGCATGCGCGGACCGCCGACGTCGTCGCCCTCGGCTACCGCATCCACAAGTCCGGCACCGGGGTCGGCTCGCTGCTCGTCGGGCTCTACGACGCCGACGGGACCCTGCGCCAGGTCGGCGGCGTCGCGGCGTGGAGTGACGCGAAGCGGAAGCAGCTCGTGGAGGAGCTCGCGCCGCTGGTCGAGCGCGACGAGGACGGCGCCGCCGTGACGGGTGAGGGTGAGCGGTCGCGGTTCAGCGGATCGAAGGACGTGTCGTTCGTGCGCCTGCGCCCCGAGCGGGTGCTGGAGGTGCGGTACGACCAGCTCGAGGGCGCCCGCTTCCGCCACACCGTGCAGTTCGAGCGATGGAGGCCGGACCGGGAAGCCCGCTCCTGCACGTACGACCAGCTCGACACCGTCGACGGCTACGACCTCGCCGACGTCCTGAGCTGAGCGCGCTCAGTCGTCGACGGGGTTGCCGTCGGCATCCCAGTTCGCGGCGTTCTTCTTGCTCGGCTGCACGCGCGGCGGCTCTCCCGGCATCTTCGGGAACTCCGGTGGGAAGGGCAACTCCCCGAGGCCGTCCGCCGTGTCGCGCTCCCACCACTCCAGCAGCGTGTCGATGCGCCCGGGCTTCGCCTGCATGTCGGCCCAGGGGTCGCCGACCTCTTCGAGCCGCTGCGGGACGCTCCGGACGGTGAACGTCCTGGGGTCGAGATCGTCGAGCTCGTCCCAGTGCACAGGCGTCGCGACGGTCGCACCGGGGAGGGCGCGCGGACTGTAGGCGCCGGCCATCGTGCGGTCGCGGTTGGCCTGGTTGAAGTCGACGAAGAGGCGCTCGCCCCGCTCTTCCTTCCACCAGTTCGTCGTGACGCGATCCGGCATCCGGCGTTCGAGCTCCCGGCCGGCGGCGATCACGGCGTGCCGCACGTCGAGGAACTCGTGGGTCGGCTCGATCGGGGCGAAGACGTGCAGGCCGCGGTTGCCGCTCGTCTTCGCGAACGCCTCCAGCCCGGCCTCCCGCAACACCTCCCGCAGAGCGTGGGCGGCGGGGACGGCCTCGGCGAACCCGGTGCCCGGCTGGGGATCGAGGTCGATCCGCAGCTCGACCGGGTTGTCGGAGTCGGTCGCCAGCGATGCCCACGGGTGGAAGACGATGGTGTTCATCTGCACCGCCCACACGATCGCGCTCGTGCGGTTCAGGACGATCTGCGGGTGACGGCGGCCGCTGTTGTAGGTGACCGTGACGGCGTCGACGAAGTCCGGAGTGCCCTTCGGCGGGTTCTTCGAGAAGAACCCCTCGAGACGCGGACCGCCGGCAGCGCCGACGCCGTCGCGGAAGCGCTCCAGGGACACCGGGCGGTTGCCGTTCGCCGAGAGGAACGGCACAGACACGAGCTGCACGTACTCGGCGAGTTCCGCCTTGGTGATACCGAGGTCGGGCCAGACGATCCGATTCGGGCTGGAGAGCGCGACCTCACGCTCTCCGTCGGTGTCGGCGACGGTCAGGGTCACGCGTTCAGAGGCCATGCTCCGACCCTAGGGGGCGGTCACGACGCACGGAACCCCCGGCAGGCCCCCGGTGGACCCGTGCCGTCAGTCCTCGATCCGCACCGCGCGCACGAGCACCGGGGCGAGGGCGTCGCGCTCCACCACCATCGAGGGTCCTGCGGAGTCGATGATGACGCCGGCCATCTCGGAGTGGCTCGACAGCACCTTCGCGAGCTGGTCAGGCTCGAAGGGCAGCGGGCGGTCGCCGCGGCCCAGCGCGATGACCTCCAGCGGGTGCGAGAAGAGCTGGAGGAAGCGCCGACCGTCGGCTGTCTGAGCCTCGGCGATGCCGACCTGACCGGTGCCGGATCCGTCGTTCACGGCCACCCACATGCGCGTCGTGGCGAGGGCCTCGCCCACCTTGGCGGGCGAGTCCTGCTCCCGCGGAGCGGCGAGCAGCGACTTCACGGTCATGTCGACGTCGGCCTGCTCGAGCGTCTTCTGCAGGAGCTCAGTGGGGAACACCACACGATGCGGCGCCGAGGCGTTGTCGATGATGAGACCCGCGAAGTCGCCGGAGACGACCTGCTGCATGACCGAGGTCGTCGGCTGGGCGACCGCGGACGTGGCGGACGGGTCTGCTTCGAGCTGGACGGAGTCGCGGACGGCGGCCGCCGAGCTGAATGCCAGCATGAACTGCCGCTCTCCGTCGCGGACCACGGCGACGGCCAGCGGCTTGCCCTCGCTGATCTGCGCGCGGGCATCACCGCTCACGCGGATGTAGAGGTGGCTCTGCAGAGCCTGGCGGAGCACTCCGAGGAGCTGCTCGTTGGAGGCGCCCGCCTCGATCTGCGCCAGGGACTCGCGCAGGAGGACGTTGTCCTTCATCCCTGCCACGGTCTCGGTCTGCTCGGGCGGGAGCGCAGGAGCGAGCGGGAGCTTCCGCTCGGCAGCCGGCGCAGCGGGCTCCTCCGCCGGGCGCGGCGGTGTCGCTGCGGCAGCGGGCGCCGGTGCTGTCGCGGCATCCGGATCCGGAAGGGCGACCTCGGGTCCGGCTTCGGCGCCGACTCCGCGGAACGCCTGGACGGAGATGCCGACGGCGGGCGATGCCTCGGCCGTCGACGCCTCCGACTCCTCGGTCGTCATGCTCGCGTCCTCCTCGGTGTCGGCTGCCGGAGCGGCGGAGGGGGCGGGAGCGACGGCGTCGTCGCCGGACTTCTTGCGGCGGGAGAAGAGGGCCATGGGAGCCAGCCTAACCGTGTCTCCCCGCCCCCTTCGCCGCGACGTCAGAGCTTCTGGATCGGTGCGACCTTGATGAGCAGCTTCTTCTGCCCCGCCGTGTCGAACCGGACGTGGGCGATGCGCTTGGCCCCCTCGCCGGTGACGGCATCGACCCGACCCTCGCCGAAGTCGTCGTGCCGGATGCGGTCACCGGCGGCGAGCTCGAGGTCGCCGTTGTCGCGCATCTTGGCGGTGACGCGGTTGGGGATCTTGTCCATCGCCGTCGAGAGCGGCTTGAGGGAGTCGCGGGGCAGGGCCTTGACGCCGAAGCGGTCGCCAGAGCCCCCGGAGCGGCGGGCGTTCAACGCGCGGGACTGCATGCCCCCGCGGGAGTTGACGTCGCCCGGGGACTGCCGCCAGTCGATGAGGGAGGCCGGGATCTCCTGCAGGAACCGGCTGGGCATCGCGACCGTCACCTCGCCGAACTGCGCGCGGGTCATCGCCAGGGACAGGTGCAGGCGCTTGCGGGCGCGGGTGATGCCCACGTAGAACAGGCGTCGCTCCTCCTGCGGTCCGCCGGGCTCTCCCGCCGAGATGCGGTGCGGGATGAGGTCCTCCTCGACGCCGGTCACGAAGACCGCGTCGTACTCCAGGCCCTTGGCGGTGTGCATCGTCATGAGCGAGACCGACCCGGACTCGTCGTCGAGGTCGTCCGCGTCGGAGACCAGCGCGACCTCGGTGAGGAAGTCGGTGATGGTGCCCTCGGGGTTGTTGCGCGCGAAGTCGCGGGTCACGGCCACGAACTCGTCGAGGTTCTCCACGCGGGCCTCGTCCTGCGGGTCGCGGCTGGCGCGCAGGGCGTCGAGGTACCCGCTCTTGGACAGCAGGAGGCTGAGCCCGTCGGCCACGGAGGTGGGCGGCGGCACCTCCCCCGTCGGCGGGAGCATGATCGCCGTCGCCTCGGCGAGAACCGCATCGAGCTGGGCGACGGCGGCCTGGATCTTCGGGCCCACACCGAGCTGCCCCGGCAGCGACAGGGCATCGCGGAAGGAGATGCCGTGCTCCTCGGCGAAACGGGCGATGGCGGTCTCTGTGACGTCGCCGATGCCGCGCCGCGGCTTGTTGAGGATGCGGCGCACGGCCATCTCATCGGCGGGATTGGCGACCGCCACGAGGTAGGCCAGGGCGTCCTTGATCTCGGCGCGCTCGTAGAACTTGGTGCCGCCCATGATCTTGTACGGCACGGCCGAGCGGATGAAGATCTCCTCCAGCGCGCGGGACTGCGAGTTCGTGCGGTAGAAGACGGCCATCTCCGAGTACGGCATGCCCTTGCGGTGCAGGGCCTCGATCTCGTCGGCGACGAACTGGGCCTCGTCGTGCTGCGAGTAGCCGGTGAAGCCGATGA
The DNA here is from genome assembly GCF_032364335.1 of Microbacterium meiriae. Taxonomy (NCBI): domain Bacteria; kingdom Bacillati; phylum Actinomycetota; class Actinomycetes; order Micrococcales; family Microbacteriaceae; genus Microbacterium; species Microbacterium meiriae. Next base: position 967,424 of record NZ_CP133984.1, on the reverse strand, counting down.
TCCTGTCGCCCTCGCCGCGGTCGCTCCAGAGCTTCTTGTCCTTGCGGTCGAAGTTGTTGCCGATGACGGCGTTCGCGGCGGAGAGGATGTTCTGCGTCGAGCGGTAGTTCTGCTCGAGGAGGACGACCTTCGCCCCCGGGAAGTCGCGCTCGAACTCGCTGATGTTGCGGATGTCCGCGCCGCGGAAGGCGTAGATCGACTGATCCGAGTCGCCGACCACGGTCAGCGACGCCCCGGCCTCACCGGCTCCCGGTGCCGGCTCGGGGTCGGGCTCGAAGATCATCATGCCGTTGGCGGCATACGGCTCTGGTGTCGCGCCGACGCCGGACACCGGACGGGTGAGCTCGTGGATGAGCGCGTACTGCGCGTGGTTGGTGTCCTGGTACTCGTCGACGAGGATGTGGCGGAACCGGCGGCGGTAGGTGTCGGCGACCTGGGGGAACGCCCGGAACAGGTAGACCGTCTGGCCGATGAGGTCGTCGAAGTCGAAGGCGTTGGCCTTCTGGAGCTGCCGCTGGTAGTCGGCGAAGACCTCGACGAAGACGCGCTCGGCCGGGTCGCTCATGTTGGCCTGGCGTGCGTAGGCCTCGGCGTCGGAGAGCTCGTTCTTGAGCTTGGAGATGCGCCCCTGGACCGCCGCCGGGGTGAGGCCGTAGGCGTCGGCCTCATGCTCCTTGACCAGGCGCTTGAGGAGGGCGCGGGAGTCGCCGGAATCGTAGATGGTGAAGTTCTTCGTGAACCCGAACTGCTGCGCCTCGCGGCGGAGGATCCGGACGCACGCGGAGTGGAACGTGGAGATCCACATGCCGCGCGCGGCGTCCCCGATGAGCCCTTCGACGCGCTCGCGCATCTCGCCGGCGGCCTTGTTGGTGAAGGTGATGGCGAGGATCTGGCTCGGCCACGCCTCCCGGCTGCGCAGGAGCGAGGCGATGCGGCGCGTGAGCACGCTCGTCTTGCCCGAACCGGCGCCGGCGACGATGAGCAGCGCGGGGCCGCGATAGGTGACGGCCTCGAGCTGCTGGGGGTTGAGGCCGGCGAGGAGGTCGTCCTGCGCGGGGGCGCCGGAGGACTGCGGGCCGACGGATCCGGGGACGATGAGAGGGGCTTCGGTCATGACCTCTCGAGTCTAGGCGGCGGCACCGACATCGAGGGCCCCGGCGGAGGGGTACGCGGACGACGCGCACCCCTCCGAGCCGGACGGCGGTCCGCTTCCGGTCAGGCGATGCGCGTGCCGGGCGGCAGCCGCCGCGCCGGCGTCCGCGTCCGTGCCCACGCTCCCGCGAACAGCGCCCCGGCGAGCACGACCTGCACCCCGAGCCCCACGAACCAGCTGGGCACGGTCTCGTCGATCACCTGCTCGGCCGTCTGGGAACCGCTCTCCGGATCGCAGTCGTCCCATCGCTGCTCCAGCGGCGAGAGCTGCGCGCTGCGGACACCCCACTTGATCTGCCCGTACAGATCGACCGGGTACCCGCTCGTGTTGAACTCGGTGGGGGTCGCGTCGGCGAGCACGACGAACGGGTTGGCGGCGAGCGCCCACCACACGAGGTCGAACCGCGGCGCCTCGTACGTGTAGCTGTCCCAGCTCTCGCAGTCCACGTTGCCGTTGCTGTCGTAGGGGCGGCTGTAGGTGGTCGCCTCGCTGCGCACGGCCAGGCCGCCGAGTGCGAAGACGATGATCGTGCCGATGACGAGCGCCGACACCACGAGGTAGGTGGACGCGACGGAGAACAGCGGTCGGGCGATGAGGCCGCTCAGCCCCACGCCGATCGCGGCGACGATGATGATCTCGGCGGCGAGGACGAGCAGCGCCACGAACAGCACGATCGGATCGGTTCCACCCGCCAGCAGCGACGCCGCGAGGAACGGAACGGCCACCAGCAGGAACGCGCCACCCGTCGCGATCGCCGCGAGGAGCTTTCCCAGCATGATGTCGCCGGTCGACGCCGCGGTGACCTGGATCGGCGCGAGCGTGGCCGCCTCCCGGTCGCCGTTGATGGCGTTGCCGCTGAGCGTCGGCGAGACGAGCACGACGAGCAGCAGGACCACGTTGACGACGATGGACGACACGCCGGCCCCGACGTCCTCCCCCCAGGAGTACACGGCGAACGACAGGCCGGTGACGCCGAGGAGCACCAGCGCGAAGACGCCGAGGAGCACGTACCAGCCGACGCTCCGCAGCCGCTGGGTCAGTTCCAGGCGCGCGATGACGCCGATGTTCGCGAGGCTCATGCTCCCGCCTCCGTTCCGTGGGGTGCCGCAGGCGGCGGGGGTGGGGTCGTCGCCGCGGGCGGCTGCGGGTTCCGGAGCGCGAGGAAGGTGTGCTCCAGGTCGCTCTGCGCGGGCGCGAACTCCGCGACCGGGAGACCCGCCTCCACGAGGTGACGCAGCGACTGGGCTGCGGCGTCCTCGCCCGGGAAGCCGACGAGGACGGCCCCACGGTCCACGACGAGGGACTCGGGAGCCAGCCCGAGAGTCGACGCGACCTGCCAGGTGTCCGCGGTCAGGCGCGCGGGTGTCGCACCGGCGAGCCGCACCCGCCAGGCGCGGACCGTGCTCTGTGCCGGAGCGGCGTCCACGACCGCCCCGCCCACGAGGAAGACCGCGTCGTCCACGACCTCCTCGAGCTCGGACAGGACATGGCTGGAGATCAGGACCGTGCGTCCCTCGGCCGCGAAGCGGCGCAACAGCACCCGCAGCTGCACGCGGGCCTCGGGATCGAGGCCGGAGGCCGGTTCGTCGAGGAGCAGCACCTGCGGGTCGTGGACCAGGGCACGGGCGAGGCCGAGCTTCTGCTTCTGCCCGCGGGAGAGCACCTTCGCCGCCGAATCCGCGAGCTCCCCGAGACCGACCAGGCCGAGGAGGTGCTGCGCCCGCCGTTCCGCGTCCGGGCGGTCGATCCCGTAGAGCCGAGCGGTGGTCACGATCGTCTCGCGGGCCGTGAGCGAGGGCCAGGCGCCGAGCGCGTCCGGCATCCACCCCAGCACCCGACGGGCGGCGAGCGGATCGGCCTCGGGGTCGATGCCGCCGATGCGGATCGAGCCGCTGTCGGGGGCGAGCAGCGAGGCGAGCATCAGGAGCAGGGTCGTCTTGCCCGCCCCATTCGGGCCCACCAGGCCCGTCACCCTTCCCGCCTCTGCGCGCAGCGTGGCCCCTCGCACGGCCTGCACGTCCCCGAACGCTCTACTGACGTCGTCCACCACTATTCCGGTCATGCGGTCAGTCTGGCATCGCCGGGCGCAAGCGCCGGGGACCTCCGGGCTGATGCCCAGCCGCGCCGCCCCGCGGGTGACACAATCGCAGTATGCGCACGATCCTCAACATCATCTGGGTCATCCTCGCGGGCTGGGCGCTCTTCCTCGGCTACGTGCTGGCCGGCCTGCTGCTGTGCATCCCGATCATCACGATCCCGTGGGCCATCGCGTCGTTCCGCATCGCCGCCTACGCCATCTGGCCCTTCGGCCGCGAGGTCGTCAGCAAGCCGACGGCCGGCGTGGGTTCGTTCCTCGGGAACGTGCTCTGGGTCATCCTCGCGGGATGGTGGCTCGCGCTCGGTCACATCGTCTCGGGGCTGGCGCTGTGCGTCACCATCATCGGCATCCCGATGGGCATCGCCGACTTCAAGATGGTCCCGGTCTCGCTCATGCCGCTCGGCAAGGAGATCGTCTCCACCCGTCAAGGCGCGTTCGACCGCACGCTCTAGCGCCGTGGCTCAGGCGCGGAAGACGGCGACGCCGAGGTCGGGGTGGTCGACGAAGACGCCGTCCACGCCCTGCCGCGCGATCACGGCCCACTCGGCCTCGTAGTCCCCGAACGCGCTCTTGCCTCCCTGCCCGCGGTGCGGCGCCGCGAGGAAGGTGTTCTCCGGCCGACAGGTCCAGGTGAAGACGGTCAGACCGCGGGCATGGGCGTCGGCCACCAGCGTCGTCCCCGGCACGAGGAGCATCTTCTTGTCGACGCTGATCCCGTCGACTCGCCCGACCAGACGGTCGAGGTTCTCGGGCACCACCGTCTCCGGGTAACTCAGGGCGGTTGCTCCCTCCGCGACGAGGAGATCATACGGCTGTCCCGCCGCCTCGATGAGGTAGACGAAGCTCGCGTCGACGCCCTCGGCACGGAGCTGTCCGAGCACGGTCGATTCGAAGCTCTCCACGATGAGCGGCAGCCCCCCCGCCGCCCACCGCGCATCCCGCAGCTCCTGCGCGATGAGCGGCGCGAGGTCGAGCCCGATGCTCGCGAAGTGGGTGGCGTGTTTGACCTCGAGCACGACGCCGATCTCCCGCCCCTGAGCGGCCGCGGCCGCCCGCACCAGGTCGAGCACGTCGCGCAGACGCAGGATCGGCTCCGCGCCGTCGAAGGAGGCGCTGGACGACCGGATCTTCGGCAGCCGCTCCCGGCACCGCAGCGTGGACAGTTCCTCCCAGGTGAAGTCCTCGGTGAACCAGCCGGTCAGCGCGGCGCCGTCCACGCGCCTCGTCGTCCGGCGGTCGGCGAACTCCGGGTGATCGGCGACGTCGGTGGTGCCGGAGATCTCGTTCTCGTGCCGCACGACAAGCACGCCGTCCTTGGTGGCGACCACATCCGGCTCGACGGCGTCGACCCCCATCGCGAGGGCGAGCTCGTAGGACGAGCGGGTGTGCTCGGGGCGGTAGCCGGGAGCGCCGCGATGCCCGATGACGAGCGGGGATTTGCTGGGCACGCTCACAGCGTAAGGCACCCCGGGAGTGTCGCCGCCCGGGTATCGTGGAGGAAAGCGACCTACGACCCCCCTTTGGAGTGAGGCCCACCTGATGAGCAACTTCGCCTTCAACAATCCTGCGTTCCAGCAGCAGGACCCGCGCAACGTCGCGACCTACCCGGGTGCCCCCCAGGGTGCGCAGGGCGCACAGGCCGCGTCGCTCCAGCACGGTGCGATGGATGCCGCCGCCAACGCGCAGCTCGAGGGCATGTACGCCGCCCCCGCGGCCGGCGCCCTCGAGACCGACCGGATGTCCGTCGAGGACACCGTGTGGAAGACCGCCGGCCTGTTCGGCATCCTCCTCGTGACCGCCGCCGTCGGCTGGGTGCTGACGCTCGGCGGCCTCGACGTGCCGCGGTACGACCCGTACAACCCCGCCGCCGTCAACGTGCTGCCCTGGGCCCTCGGGGCGCTCGGCGGCTTCGTGCTGGCGATGGTCATCACCTTCACCTCGCGCAAGAAGGTCCGCCCCGCGCTGATCTTCGCCTACGCGGCCTTCGAGGGCCTCTTCATCGGCGGCATCTCGGCATTCTTCGAGGTCCGCTGGCCCGGCATCGTCTTCCAGGCGACGCTCGCGACCGTCTCGGTCGTCGGCGTGACCCTCGCCCTCTTCGCGAGCGGCAAGATCCGCGCCTCGAAGAAGGCGACCAAGATCTTCATGATCGCGATGATCGGCTACCTGGTCTTCTCGCTCCTGAACCTCGTCCTCATGTGGACCGGGATCAACGACAACGCCTTCGGTCTGTTCAGCGCCGAGATCATGGGCATCCCGCTCGGCCTCATCATCGGCGTCCTCGTCGTGATCATGGCGGCCTACTCGCTGGTGCTCGACTTCGACCAGATCCAGCAGGGCGTGCGCAACGGCGCTCCCCGCAAGTACGGCTGGCTCGGCGGCTTCGGCATCATGGTCACGGTCGTCTGGCTCTACGTCGAGATCCTGCGGATCATCGCGATCGCCCGCGGCAACAACTGACGCAATACGGCACCACGAAAGGCCCGTCTCCCTGCGGAGGCGGGCCTTTGCCATATTCGGGACGGTGCGCGCAAGGGGTTGGCACGCGGTCCGGCGACGCGCCACAGTGGATACCACGAAGCCCCGGCACCCCGGGGCTCCTGACCCAAGGAGCTGACCATGAGTTTTCTCGGCTTTCTTCTTCTCGGCCTCATCGCCGGAGCCATCGCGAAGCTGATCCTGCCCGGCAAGCAGGGCGGCGGATGGTTCATCACCCTGCTGCTCGGCGTCGTCGGCGCCCTGCTCGGCGGCTGGCTCGGCAGCCTGATCCTCAACCGTCCGCTCACGGAGTTCTGGGACCTCGGCACCTGGCTCCTGGCCATCGGCGGTTCGATCATCGTGCTGCTGATCTACGGCCTCATCGCGGGCCGCAGCCAGCGGGTCAACGACTGACGCAGACCCCACTCGACGCGCTCCGCGTCACCCACGCCCGTCCCTCACGGCTGCGAGAGCATCCGTGAGGGGCGGGTCTTTTTCGTGCCGCTGCCGGTCAGCCCTCGGCTGCACGTGCCTTGCGCTCCAGGAGTCGGCGTTCGCGGTCGTTGCCGGCCAGCCCTGCGGCCACCGCGAACTCGCTGCGCGCCTCACTCTCCCTGCCGAGCCGACGCAGCAGCTCGCCGCGCGTGGCCGGGAGGAGATGGTACCCGCGCAGCACCCCGGACGCGCTCAGCTCATCGAGCAGCCGCAGAGCGGAGGCGGGCCCGGTCGCCATGGCCACGGCGGCCGCGCGGTTCAGCTCCACCACCGGAGACGGGGTGAGCCGGCCCAGCGCCTCGTAGAGCACGACGATGCGATCCCAGTCCGTCTCCTCCACGGACGGCGCGACGGCATGGCACTCGGCGATGGCTGCCTGCAGACCGTACGCCCCGCGACCGCGGCCGAGTCCGTCCGCCGTCGCCAGAGCCGCTCTCCCCCGCGCGATCCGGCTGCGGTCCCAGCGCCCGCGGTCCTGATCGGCGAGCAGCACCGGGTCCCCGTTCCGGTCGGTACGCGCCGGGAAGCGGGCGGCCGTGAGCTCCAGGAGCGCGAGCAGGCCGTGCACCTCCGGCTCCCGAGGCTGCAGCGCGGCGAGCACCCTGGCGAGCCGGATGGCCTCGTCGCTCAGCTCCGGCCGCATCCACTCCGGACCGCTGCTGGCTGCGTGCGCCTCGTTGAAGATGAGGTAGAGCACCCCGAGGACCGCACCGAGCCGCGCCGGATGCTCGTCCCGCGGTGGCACCTCGAACGGCGCGTGCGCGGCCGCCAGCGTCTTCTTCGCGCGCACGATCCGCTGCTGCACCGTGGCGGTGGGGATGAGGAAGGCGCGGGCGATCTCCCCGGTCGACAGACCGCCGACGACCCGCAACGTCAGGGCGACCTGCGCCTCCCGCGAGAGCACCGGGTGGCACGCGATGAAGAGGAGGCGCAGCACGTCGTCGTCCACCGCGTCCGGATCCCACGGCAGGTCCGGCACCTGCGCCTGCTCCTGTTCGAGCTCGTGCGCGATCAGAGCGAGACGATCGTCCAGCCGCTCGCGGCGGCGCCACCCGTCCACCGCCTTCCGCTTCGCCACGGCCGTGAGCCACGCCGCGGCGTTGCGCGGGACCCCTTCGACGGGCCACTGCCGCAGCGCGGCGACCAGGGCCTCCTGCGCGAGATCCTCCGCCAGGCCGAAGTCGCCGACCATCCGCGTCAGCGTGCCGACGATGCGCGCGGACTCGATGCGCCACACCGCTGCGACAGCCCGCTCGGCCGCCTCCTGCGCAGAGGCGGCCGAGGTGGTCCCCGGGTCCGAGGAGCCGTCCATCAGCGGAGCGGCCTCACGCCTGCTCGGTACGGCGAGCCTGCTCCTCCCGCCAGCCCGCCTCCTTCTCGATCCACTCGTTGTCGGCGGGGAAGTCCTCGGGGCCGGTCACCCGGCGCACCTCGAGGAACGACCCCGGCCCCAGCGGCGCCCGGCTCGCCCACTCGGCGGCCTCCTCGCGCGAAGAGACCTCGATGATCCAGAAGCCGTTGAAGAGCTCCTTCGTCTCCCCGTAGGGGCCGTCCGTGAGGAGCGGCTTCTCGGCGCTGAAGTCGACGACGAAGCCCTCCGCCGCGTCGGTCAGGCCCTCGCCGGCGACGAGGACGCCCGCCTTCATCATCGACTCGTTGTACCGGCCCATGGCCTCGATGACCTGCTCGAAGGGCATCTCCTGGTAGGCCGCCACCGCGTCGTCGGTCGCGCGCATGATGAGCATGAACTTCATGATGTTCTCCTTGTTCCGAAGGGCCGTTCCTCGACCCTCTCATCACAGACGTCGAACGGGAACAGCGGAGATCGACATCGGGGTGGAACTTCTTTCGTTGACTTCTCGAGGACGCACTGAAGGCATAGAGTTTCAGTTCACACCCTTTCAATGGAAATTGTTTTCCAGATCGGACGAGACTCGATGAAGAGACGCATCGCGGCCGCCGCCGCTGCCGCCCTGCTCCTGCTGGCGCTCCCCACCACCGCCGGAGCGGCCCCCGACGAGGAGCCGTTGACCCGGTACGTCAAGGACACCTCCGGCGCCTATGGCTACAGCACGGAGCCCGTGTACACCTATCCGGGATCCGGAGAGCAGGTCGCCATCCCCACGACGCTGACGCCGGAGAACCGCCGCTTCTCCAGCGCCTGGGTCGGCACGATAGGCAACCTGAACTTCGGCAAGCCCACGGATGCGGCGGACTTCGACGCCCGCTACGCGACGGTGCTCGACGACTTCGCCTCCTGGAACATGAACGCCGTGATCTTCCAGGTGCGTCCGCTGCTGGACGCCTACTACCCCTCGGCGCTCAACCCGTGGTCCGAGTTCCTCACCGGCACCCAGGGCGCCGATCCCGGGTACGACCCGCTGCAGCGCATGGTGGAGGCCACGCACGCGCGCGGCATGGAGTTCCACGCCTGGCTGAACCCCTACCGTGTGACCAACACCAAGATGACGTCTCCCGCGATCCTCACCGCACTCGGGCTCACCGCGGACGAGGTGAAGGCGCTCTCGATCCCGCAGTACATCGCGGCGCTCAACGACGCCGGCATCCTCGCCGACGACAACTTCGCCGTGCAGCACCCCGACTGGGTGCTGTCGTTCGAGGAGAAGCTGTTCCTGGACCCGGGCCAGCCCGAGGTCCCCGCGTACGTCGCGGCCACCGTCGCCGAGATCACGGAGAACTACGACGTCGACGCCATCCACTTCGACGACTACTTCTACCCGTACCGGATCACCGTCGACGGCCAGAACGTGTTCTTCGGCGCGCAGGGCGAGGACCGCGCGACCTTCGAGGAGTTCGGCCTCACGGCGGGCTACCCCGACACCGTGGACGGCATCGAGGCGTGGCGGCGCGACAACATCACGGGTCTCATCACCCTCGTCGGCGACGCGATCGATGCCGGCAACGCGGCCCGCGGCACCGCCGTGCAGCTCGGCATCAGCCCGTTCGGGATCTGGGAGCACGAGGCGCTGGACCCGGCCGGATCCCACACGCCGACCAGCTCGTCGCAGACGTACAGCCAGGCGGTCTTCGCCGACACCCGCGGGTGGGTGCAGAACGAGCTGATCGACTACATCGTGCCGCAGATCTACTGGAGCTTCGATCAGGCCGCCGCCCCCTACGGGGAGCTCGCGCAGTGGTGGAGCGACGTCGCAGCGGGCAGTCGCACCCAGGTCTACGTGGGGCATGCGCTCTACAAGCACGTCAACAACGGCGGCTGGGAGCAGGCCTGGATGAACCCGGAGGAGGTGCCGAACCAGATCCGGTACAACCAGAAGCTCGACGGCATCGAGGGCAGCGTCCTGTTCAGCTACAACGACATGAAGGCCAGCGATCTGAGCTCTCTCCCCGCTGATCAGCAGCCCAAGCACCAGGCCAAGAACACCGCGATCGAGCTCCTCGAGGGCGAGGCCTTCGCCCACCCCACGCTCGTTCCGGCCAAGCCCTGGCTCTCGGACGGACAGGTGGCCACCCCGGCGGCCCCCGAGGTCATCGACGGCGAGCTCCGCTGGCAAGCCGGGGACGCGCAGGAGGCCCGCCAGTATGCGATCTATCGCGGAACCGGTGATCCGGCGCAGATCGTCGCCACGCCGGGCGCGCTGGTGGACACGGTCTGGGCAGGCGGCGCGGCGTCGTTCCGCTTCCCCCTCCCCGCCGACGATGCCCCCACCGCCGCGCGCGCTGCGACGGAGACCTGGGTGGTGACCGCGCTGGATGCCGCCGCCGTCGAGAGTGCGCCGGTGGCTGTCGCCGTGGACGAGCCGGTGGACCCGACCGACCCGGGGACTCCGACGGATCCGACCGGACCGACGGACCCCGGCAGCCCGTCGAACCCGGGCGCTGCGGGTGAGGACGGCGTCACGGCACCCGGGGGCGGGGCCACGCGTGGCGAGCGCGGTGATCTCGCGGCGACGGGTGGCGACGCCCCCATCGTCGCTCTGGTGCTGGGCGGCCTGCTACTGGCCGCCGGCGCCGTCACCACGGTCGTGGCCGCACACGGGCGCCGCACGCGATGACGCCATCGACCGCCGGGGGGCCGCTCGCGACCTCCCGGCGGTCGCGACGGTCGCGTTCAGCGGCGCCGGGACGGAGCCTGCACGACGGCGGCGATGGTCGTGGCCAGCGCCTCCATCGAGCGCTCGGGACTCCACGCCGCCGCGACGGCCGGCGCCTCGGCACGCAGCGCCGCCAGACGGTCCTGGTCGGTCAGCAGCTCCCGGAGCGCCTCCCCCAGCGCCTCCACGTCGCCCGCGGGGACGAGAACCCCGCCGCCCGCACCGAGAACATCGCGGATGCCGTACCGCACGTCGTAGGACACCACGGGCGTGCCGTGCAGGAGGGCCTCGACGATGCCCAGCGGCTGCCCTTCGAACGCCGTGGAGGTGACGAGCACGGATGCCCGATCGAGAACGGTGGCCGGATCCGCGGTGTAGCCACAGAGACGCACGCGGTCCGCGGCGTCGAGCTCGGCGATCAGTGCCGCCAGCCGCTCCTGCTCTGCTCCCGTGCCCCAGATCTCCATCCGGGAGCCCGGCACGTCCACCTCGATGAAGGCACGGATGGAATGGTCGATGCGCTTGCCGGCCGCGAGCCGCCCCAGCACGACCACGAGGCCCTCCTCGCGCAGGTCGTCCCTCCGCTCGACCGGCGCGATGGGATTCGGCACCACGACATGGTTCGCGGTGTCGCCGAACCGGGCCACGACGTCGTCGCGCTGCGTGGCCGTCGGCCAGATGACCGCGTCGAAGCGGTCGGCCAGCCGGAACCAGCGCGTCCAGAGCGTGTTGAGGGTCGCGTCGGGCGTGTAGGGCGCCTCCACGTGCATGGTGTGGATGGGGTGCAGGATGCGGACGCGCGGGTCGACCCAATCGGCGATCAGCTCACCGAGCTGGCGGGACTCGCAGATCACGACGATCGGACGGTCCCCCACCGCCGCGGTGACGTGCCCGAGCCAGGCACCGTAGAGTCCGCGGAAACCGTGCAGCGCACCGACGACCACGCCGCCGCCGTCGTACACCAGCACCGGTTCATCCGTCAGGTGCCAGTCGGGGTTGCCCGGGATCACCGGGAGCGCCGCGAAGGGGCGCCCCTCGGCGTCCGCGAGCACCCGGTACTCCACGTCGGGGTCGGCCGTCACCGCAGCGTCGGCCGCGTCTCGCAGCCAGGAGGCGGCTCCGCCCTCCGGCGCGACCGCCTCGTCGAAGAGGTTCCGCAGGCGATCGCGGGCGGTGAGCGCACCGCGCTCGGTGAACACGCGACGGTGCTCGGCGTGCTCGGCCGCCGTCCCCGGGTCGAAGGTCAGCAGCTGCGGACCCGCGCCCTCCCCCGCCCCTGCGGCGGCCAACAGCCGGGCGCGCGCGAGCGTGGCGATCGTGTACCCGCCGTCCAGCCCCGGGATGAGGCGGCTGGACAGCACCAGGTACTCGGCGTCCGGGAGGGCGGGCGCCGAGACCGGGGGCATCGTGCCCCCTACTCCCACTCGATCGTCCCCGGCGGCTTCGACGTGACGTCGAGCACGACGCGGTTGACGTCACGGACGCCGTTCGTGATCCGGTTCGAGATCTTCGACAGCACGTCGTACGGCAGGCGCGTCCAGTCTGCCGTCATCGCGTCCTCGCTGGAGACCGGACGCAGCACGATCGGGTGCCCGTAGGTGCGGCCGTCCCCCTGCACGCCCACCGAGCGCACATCGGCGAGGAGCACGACGGGGCACTGCCAGATCTCCTGATCGAGGCCGGCCTTGGTCAGCTCCTCGCGGGCGATGGCGTCGGCCTCACGCAGAATCTCGAGACGGTCAGCGGTGACCTCACCGATGATCCGGATGCCGAGGCCGGGCCCCGGAAACGGCTGGCGGCCGACGATCGCCTCGGGGATGCCGAGCTCGCGACCGATCGCGCGGACCTCGTCCTTGAAGAGGGCCCGCAGCGGCTCGATGAGCTCGAAGTCGAGGTCGTCCGGCAGCCCGCCCACGTTGTGGTGCGATTTGATGTTGGCGGTGCCCGCACCGCCACCCGACTCCACGACGTCCGGGTAGAGCGTGCCCTGCACGAGGAACTTCACCGGGGCGCCGCCGTCGGCCTTCGCCTCCTCGACGAGGTCGAGCTGCACCTTCTCGAACGCCCGGATGAACTCGCGCCCGATGATCTTGCGCTTCTCCTCCGGATCGGTCACGCCCTGGAGGTGACCGAGGAAGGTCTCGGCGGCGTCGACCGTGATGAGCCGCACGCCGGTGGACTCGACGTAGTCCTTCTCGACCTGCTCGCGCTCGCCCTTGCGGAGGAGGCCGTGGTCGACGAAAACCGCGGTGAGCTGGTCGCCGATCGCCTTGTGCACGAGGGCGGTCGACACGGCGGAGTCCACGCCGCCGGACAGCGCCGAGATGACCCGGGCGTCGCCGACCTGCTCGCGGATGCGCTCGACCTGCTCGGCGATCACGTTGTCGGGGTTCCAGTCGGATGCCAGACCGGCACCCTTGTGGAGGAAGTTCTCGAGCACACGCTGACCGTGGTCGGAGTGCTTGACCTCGGGGTGCCACTGCACGCCGTAGAAACCGCGCTCCTCGTTCGCGAAGGCGGCGACCTTCGTGGCCTCCGTCGTCGCGAGCACCTCGAAGCCCTCCGGGGCCTTCGCGACCTGGTCGCCGTGACTCATCCACACGTTCTGCTCGGTCGGCTGCCCGCTGAGCAGCGTGCCGCCGTCACCGGAGATGACGGCATCGGTCGCGCCGTACTCGCGGAGGCCGGTGTGCGCGACCTCGCCGCCGAGGGTCTGGGCCATGTACTGGAAGCCGTAGCAGATGCCGAGCGTGGGGACGCCGAGGTCGAAGACCGACGGGTCGAGCTTCGGCGCACCCTCCTCGTACACCGAGGACGGACCACCGGAGAGGATGATCGCGACGGGGTTCTTCGCGGCGATCTCCTCCGCCGTGGCGGTGTGCGGCACGATCTCACTGTAGACCCCGGCCTCGCGCACGCGGCGGGCGATGAGCTGCGCGTACTGGGCGCCGAAGTCGACGACGAGCGCGGGGCGCTGCTGGGTCTCGGACTGTTCGGTCAACGGACACCTTCCGGGGCGATCGCGGAGGCCTCGGCGGCCTCCCTGGTGGCGAGATAGGTCTTGACTTCACGGGCGACGACCGCCTCCATGAAGAACGACAGCAGCGGCACGACGCCGCCGAGCGCGAGCAGGATGAACCGCGGGAACCGCCAGCGCATCAGACTCCACATGCGGAAGCACGCGAAGAGGTAGACGACGTAGAACCAGCCGTGGGCGACGAGGATGAACAGCGAGATGTTGAAGCCGTCCCCGAGGGAGGTCATCTCGCAGGAGTTCGTCCACGGCGCGAACAGCGACCACCACTGGCAGTCCGGTCCGGCGATGACGCCGGCGAACCAGAGCGGGCCGCCCGACCCTCCGGCGAAGAGCTCGAGGTGGATCGGCGTGTACTTCAGCACCATCTCGGCGAGCAGCAGGAGCAGCATGACTCCCGTGATGATCGACGCGATCTGGTAGAACTTCAGCGCACCGCGGATCGCCGGAAAGCTGGCGACTTTCGGTTCGGGCATGCCCCCAGTCTAGTCGGCGGGGCGCGCCACCCCGACCCCGCCGAAACGACGGAGGCCGCCGGGTCGCCCCGACGGCCTCCGCCACGTCATCCGCCGATCGGCGTCAGAACCATCCGGTCAGGAGGTCCCACAGCCAGTCGACGATGTCCTTGATGATCCCGCCGATACCGCCGGCCCGGTTGACGGTCACGGTGGCCGTAGCCTCGTCCCCGTCCGCCTGCGCCACCGCGACGGTGTACTTCCCGGGCTGGGCGTTCTTCGGCACCGTCACCGAGGTGCTGAACGTGCCGTCCTGGCGGACCTGCACCGTGCCGACCTCGACGCCCTGGCCCTTCTTCGGGCGGAGCTCCACCGTCACGGTTTCGCCGGGCTGGTAGCCCTCGCCGGTGATCGCGAGCTTCTTGCCCGCGGCCACCTTCGAGGAGCCGAGCGCGATGGTCCCCGCGAACTCCTCCTCGCCGGCGATCGTGAACGGCACCTGCACCGTGGTGCCCGTCGCCGGGACCTCGACCGTGAGCTGCTGCTCGCCGAACACCCCGGACGGCACCGTGAAGGTGAGGGTGGCACGCCCGCCCTCGTCCGTGGTGTCCACGATGGTCGGGTCGACCGTGCCGGCCGCGAGCTGCGTGTCACCGAGCGACAGGGTGACCGCTCCCGGAGCTGCCTCGCCCCCGCTGAAGGCCAGCGAGGAGAGGGAGACGGTCACCTGGTCGCCCGCGCGGTAGCCGTCGGCGTCCGCCGGGCTGACCGTCACGCCGACCGCACGCTGGGCGAGGTCGGGCGAGGCCGTCTTGTTCGCGTCGAACCAGTCGACCATGGACTGCAGGTCGATCTTGCCGGTGTCCCGCTTGCCCGCGCCCTCCTTGAAGGTGGCGAAGTTGTCGCCGCCCGCAGCGAGGAAGGAGTTCGCCGCCACCGTGTACTCCCCGTTCGGGTCGATCGCCGTGCCGTTCAGCGTGATCGAGGTGATCCGCGAACCCGCGGCCGCCGTCGGGTCGTAGGTGTAGACCAGCCCCTCGGAGACGCCGAGCTTGAGGAACGGTCGCGCCGATCCGGCCGGCTGCCACTGCTCCTCCAGCACCCCCTTCAGCTGCGTGCCGGTGAGGGTCAGCGTGACCAGCGTGTTGGCGAACGGCTGGACGGTCGCCGCCTCCCGGTAGGTGACGTTGCCGTTCGGATCGTCGGCGTTGCTCGACGCGTAGGTCAGGTTGGCACGGATGCCGCCCGGGTTCATGAGAGCGATGTCCGCACCCGTGGACCACTTCTGCACGTCGGCGACGAAGTTGCCGATGGTGGACTCGCCACCGCGGTTCTCCGAGCCGTTGGTCTGCCGCGCACGGTTGAAGTCGGCGGTGATGTCGCCGACCTTCACGGCGCCCAGCACGTCGGCCTCCGCCTTCGCCTTGTCGACGATCGCCTGCACCTCCGGCACCGCCGGGTACAGCGGCTTGCCCGCAGCCGTGAGGGGCTTGATCTCGTTGGTGATCGAGAGCAGCTCCTTCGTCTTCGGGTCGACCTGGATGTTCATGAGGCCGAGGTTCTCGCCGTACTGCCCCGCCGAGACGACCGGCCGGCCATCGATGACATGGTTGTAGGCGAGGTGCGTGTGCGCCGAGACGATCGCGTCCACGTCGTCGTCGACCCCGTAGACGATCTCGCCCAGCGGCGAGTCCTCGGTGATCGCGGACAGCGCGGTGCTCTCCGCGCCTTCGTGCACGAGCAGGATCACCACGTCCGCCTCGCCGTTGGCGGGGTCCCCGTCGCGCAGGTCGTCGGCCACGGCGTTCACGGAGTCGACGATGCTGCGCACCTCGAGATCAGCGATGCCCTCGGGCGAGACGAGCGAGTCGAGGTCTTCCGTGACGGCGCCCACGAATCCGACGCGCACGCCGTCGAGCTCCTTGACCCAGGCCGGGGCCAACGCGGGCTCACCGGTCTCGGTGAGGAAGACGTTCGAGGAGATGTACTCCCAGTCCGCGCGCTCCTGCACCCGGTCGCGCAGGTCTTCCCAGCCCTGGTCGAACTCGTGGTTGCCCGCCGCGCTCACGTCCAGACCGGCGGCGTTGAGCGCGTCGATCGTGGGGTTGTCGTCGTTGATGAACGACGTGAACGTCGACGCCCCGATCAGGTCGCCGGCTCCGGCGAAGATCGTGTTCGGGTTCGCCGCACGGAACTGCTGCACCGCGCCGGCGAGCACGGCAGCTCCTGCCGCCGCCCCGTCCGCCTCGATACGGCCGTGGAAGTCGTTCACCGTCACCACGTCGATGCTCACCGGCGGGATCTCCGAGGAGACGCCGACGAGGATCGGGTCGTGGTCGCTCGACCGGTAGGGGGTGCCCTCCTCGGCGGCGCCGAACGCATAGCCGCGGTCGCTCCACTCCGGCGAGTTGATTCCCCATACACCGGCGCCCGTGATCGACGGGACGAGCGAGGGCGAGGCGATCACGTGGTCGAGCGAGCCGAGCTCGCCGTCGAACGTGTAGGTGTACTGACCTGCGGCCTTGTCGGCGGCGACGTCGCTCCACCCCTGCGAGGTGAACACGTCGATCGGGTCTTCCTGCCCGTAGGCGTTGAAGTCGCCGATCAGCAGCATGTCGCTGCTGCCGCTGCTCTCGGCCAGCTCGTCGGTGAAGTCGAGGACGGCCTGCGCCTGCTTCACCCGGTCGGCGTTGAAGAAGCCCTGACCGTCGGCGGGCTCGGCCCCGGCGCCCTGCGGCGGGGACTTCGACTTCAGGTGGTTGGCGACGACGGTGACGACCCGGCCGTCGATGTCGAACGCCTGGGCGATCGGCTCGCGGGCGTTGCCCCACACGGACTCGTCGGTGACGGTCGCGCTGTCGCCCACCGTGCTCACGGCGTCCTTCTTGAAGATGATCGCGTTGGTGATGTAGTCCGTGGTCGCCGGGTCCTGCAGAGCCTCGGGCGTGCGCACGTAGTCCCACACGTCGGAGCCCGCGTCGGCGTTGAGGCCGGCGACGAGGTCCTTGAGGGCGGTGTCGACGGGCTTGCCCAGCTTGACCGAGTTCTCGATCTCCATCAGCGCCACGATCTCCGCGTCGAGGCCGTTGATGGCCGAGACGATCTTGGACTTCTGGATGGCGAACTGGGCCGCGTTCGCCGCGCCGCGGGCGTCGGCGTTCTCGCTCTTCAGCGTCGTGAAGTAGTTGTAGACGTTGAACGACGCCACCTGCGCATCACCGCCCACCTCCGGGGCCTCCGCGGGGCGCGGGTTCGTCGCCTCGAAGGTGACCTTGCGCTCCGCGGGGGAGGCGTCGTCGATCGGGACCACCGGCTGCAGACGCCAGTCGTCGAAGCCCCACTGGAGCACGTAGCCGTTGGACCCGAAGTCGACGGTGTCGCCGTTGCGGACCACCGTGTCCTCCGTGAAGTACGGCTGCTGGCCCGGGTGGCCGTTGTTGGTCACCTGGATGGACCAGGCGTCGTCGAGCAGGATGCGGTTGGCGCGGTTCTCGGCCGCGATGGCGGCCGCGTCGGCCCCGGGACGCGTGGTCTCGGTGCTCTTGACGTTGAGGTCGTCGCCGGCGTTCAGCCACAGCGCCCCGTAGTTGTAGAGCTGGTGGCTCGACGCGAGCCGGTACGTGCCGGTCGGGGCGACGTACATGTTCTCGTACTGCTCGCGGTCGGCACCACGGACGGTGTCGGGGAGCGGTGTGAGCGCGGGCACGCCCACGCCGGCCGTGACCACCGAGACGTCCGCGACCGCGGCAGGGGCGATCTGGGTCTGACCGTAGTACTCGCTCACCGTGCCGGTCACCGAGACGAGGTCGCCGATCTCGAGCGTGGGCGCGAGGGCGTTCAGGAACACGAACACGCCGTCCGAGGCGCCCGGGGTCGCGTCGGTCTCGCCGCCCGAGCCCTGCGTCTGGATCACGATGCCCTTGTAGCCGCCGGTCCGGTGGTCCGCCGTGACGACGCCCTCGACGCGGACGCGCTGTCCGGCGAGCGGCGAGACGTCGCCGGTGCCCTGGACCTCCGCGATGGTGGCGGCCTTCGGCTCCGTCCCCGGCTCCTCGCCCGGGTCGGTGCCGGGATCCGTGCCGCCGGAGTTCTGCGGGGTGATGGTCGCCGACAGTGCGAAGTCGGCCTTGTTGTCGTCCGCGTCCGCACCGTCCGTGCGATTCAGCGACCGGACGTCGGTGTTGCTGGTGGGGGCGGTGGCCGCCGCCGTCTCGAAGGTGTTCGAGGTGCCGTAGCCGAGGAGGTCGATCACCCCGTCCACGCCGACGGTCGAGCCGGGGGTGAGGGTCACCGCCGCGGTGCCCTCGACGAGCGCCAGGGTGCCGTTGGTGCCGCTCGGGCTCAGCGTCGTGGTGGCGTCGGGAGTGGGCAGCGCGGCGCCGTTGGTGCCGTTGCTGTTCGCCTGCACGAGGAAGTAGCCGCCCGCCGGGATCGTCCCCTTCAGCGGTGCGACGCCGTTGAAGGCGCCGGTCCCGGCCGCGGAGCGGTACTGCAGGGACATGCCGTCGAGCGTGACGGGCGCCGCCGTCGGGTTGTAGAGCTCCACGAACTTGTTCGTGAACGCCGCCCCGGCGCTGCCGCCGGACAGATAGGCCTCGTTGATCACCACCCCGGTGCCCTCGGTGTTCGCCGATGCGGGCGCGGCCACCAGCGAGCCGAGGCTCAGGGCGGCGACGCACGTCGCGGCGAGAGCGCCCACGCGCCCTCGGATTCTGCGGTGCGAGACGGGGGTCAGGGTCTCCCCGTGCTCAGGAGCGGACATCATCGGTGCTGTCTCCTCGATCGTGTTCCGGCGCTGCTCAGGACGCTGTCATCGCACACATCGGGAACTCCCAGCGTGCGCACATGGAGCGAGCATACGGAGCGGTTCGGACATCCTCAACGGAGTTTTCCCATTGGTCATCCAGCGCTCACCGAATGGCCGCGACGCCCCCTGACGAAGGTTCACACGCCGGCCCTGCGGCGCGCAGAAGCGCAGCGTTCGTCGCGCGGATGCGCAGTGGCCGTCAGACGGCCGCTGACCCCTCAGCGTCCTCGAACTCCTCCACCTCGCGCTCCCAGGCGTCCTTCGCCAGGCGGTACCAGAGGTAGAACGCGAAGCCCGCGAAGATGACCCACTCGGCGGCATAGAAGACGTTGAGCCAGTTGACCGGGGACTGCTCCTCCGGCGCGGGCGAGGCGATGTCGTCGAGCCCTGCCGTGGCGGTCGTGGAGGCGAGATACGGACGGTAGACGTCGAGCTGCTCGATGTCGTGCCAGCGGCTCAACAGAGCGGCCGGGGACATCCGGTCCATCTGCTCCGGATCGGAGCGCGGAGGCACCGACGGACCCTCATCCGAGATGACGCGACCGGCGACCTCGACCACGCCGCCGTCCGCCTCGGCTTCCAGACGCTCCACGGCGGCGTCGGCGGCCTCGCGATCCGGCGCCCAGCCGATGGCCACCGCCAGCGAGACGCGCTCGTCGACCCGGAGCTGTCCGGTGACCCAGTACCCCTCGGCGCCGTCGTTGAAGCGGCTACCCACGACGAGGAAGTCCCCGGGGACCCAGACGCCCTCCGTCTCCACGCGCTGCCCGACGAGGGGCTCGGGGAGGTACTCCCCCGGCTGCACGACCTCGTCCAGCGGCCGGACCTGCTCGGTCGCCCCCGGCGCCGGTGGATCGGTCTCGATCGCCCGCTCCAGCTGCCATTGGCCGAGCCAGGCGAACACCCCGGCGACGACGAGGCACAGCAACAGCATCGCGATCCAGCGTCCCCGCAGCATGACCTCACGAAGGGTCGGCGGGAAGGGAGCAGGTGCGGTCACGGTGATGCGGAGACCTCAGGCCTCGTACGGGGCCAGCACGACCTCCACCCGCTGGAACTCCTTGAGATCGGAGTACCCGGTGGTGGCCATCGACTTGCGCAGCGCGCCGATGAGGTTCGCGGTGCCGTCGGCGACCGGCGCCGGACCGTAGAGGATCTCCTCCAGCGTGCCGATCCCGCCGACCTCGACGCGTCGTCCGCGGGGCAGCTTCGGGTGGTGCGCCTCGGGACCCCAGTGGAATCCCTGGCCGGGAGCGTCCGTCGCGCGAGCCAGAGCGACCCCGAGCATGACGGCGTCTGCGCCCATGGCGAGCGCCTTCACGATGTCGCCGGAGGTGCCGACGCCGCCGTCGGCGATCACGTGGACATAGCGCCCACCGGACTCGTCGAGGTAGTCGCGGCGAGCCGCGGCCACATCGGACACCGCGGTGGCCATGGGCGCGTGGATGCCGAGGGTGGCACGGGTGGTGGACGCCGCGCCGCCGCCGAAGCCCACGAGCACGCCGGCGGCACCGGTGCGCATGAGGTGCAGGGCCGCCGTGTAGGTCGCGGCTCCGCCCACGATCACCGGCACGTCGAGGTCGTAGATGAACTTCTTGAGGTTCAGCGGCTCCGCCACGCTCGACACGTGCTCGGCGGAGACGGTCGTGCCCCGGATGACGAACAGGTCGACGCCGGCCGCGGCGACGGTGTCGTAGAACTCCTGCGTGCGCTGCGGGGTGAGGGAGCCGGCGACGGTGACGCCGGCTTCGCGGATCTCGGCGAGTCGGCGGGTGATGAGCTCGGGCTTGATGGGCTCCGAGTAGAGCTCCTGCATGCGCACGGTCGCGCGGTCCTCCGCGAGGCCGGCGATCTCGGCGAGGAGCGGCTCCGGGTCCTCGTACCGGGTCCAGAGCCCCTCGAGGTCGAGCACCCCCAGGCCGCCGAGCTGCCCGAGCATGATCGCGGTGCGCGGGCTGACGACCGAGTCCATCGGCGCCCCGAGCACCGGGATCTCGAAGCCG
This sequence comes from Microbacterium meiriae, assembly GCF_032364335.1. Lineage (NCBI taxonomy): Bacteria > Bacillati > Actinomycetota > Actinomycetes > Micrococcales > Microbacteriaceae > Microbacterium > Microbacterium meiriae. The sequence goes on along the minus strand of NZ_CP133984.1, from coordinate 946,828 downwards.
AAGGCGTCGATCGTCCATGCGGTGGACACGTCCTCGGGGTTCCGCGTGCGCCGCGAGGGCACCACCGCGATGTCGTCGAACGTGTACGCGCGACGCGCGCGCTTTCCTCGGCCGAGCTCGATCTCCATGGTCACCCGTCCAGCCTACCCGGCGCCCGGCGGCCTCCGCGGCGGTCAGCGCGCACGCGCCACCCGCCGCTCGTCCCAGACCGGCTCGTCGGATTCGTAGACCTCGCCGTCCGTGCCGAACACGAGGAACCGGTCGAAGGAGCGAGCGAACCATCGGTCGTGGGTGACCGCGACCACGGTGCCCTCGAAGCGTCCGAGCGCCTCCTCCAGCGCCTCGGCCGACTCCAGGTCGAGGTTGTCGGTGGGCTCGTCGAGGAGGAGGAGGGTCGCGCCGGACAGCTCGAGCAGGAGCACCTGGAACCGCGCCTGCTGTCCGCCGGAGAGCGATTCGAACGGCTGCTGGGCCTGGCGGACGAGGCCGTACCTGTCCAGGGCCGAGCTCGCCGCGTCCCGGGGCATGCCGTCGCGGAGGTCGTCCCCCCGATGCAGGATCTCCAGCAGCGTGCGGCCGACGAACTCCGGGTGCGCGTGGGTCTGCGCGAAGAGCCCCGGTACCACGCGGGCGCCCAGCACCGCGCGTCCGGTGTGCTCGACGGGGCGGAGCTCCTCCGCGACCGCGGTCACATGCCCCAGGGACGGATCCGGGTCGGTACCACCGCGGGCCATCAGTCGCAGGAAGTGCGATTTGCCTGAGCCGTTCGACCCGAGCACGCCCACCCGGTCGCCGTACCAGATCTCGGTGTCGAAGGGCCGCATGAGACCGGTCAGCTCGAGTCGGTCAGCCACGACCGCCCGCTTCCCGGTCCTGGCCCCGCGGAGGCGCATGTCGAACTCTTGCGCCGGGGGCCGCTCCTCGGGCGGGCCCGCCTCCTCGAACTTCCGCAGTCGCGTCTGCGCCGCCTGATACCGGGACGCGAAGCCGTCGTTCGCGGACGCCTTGACCTTGAGGTTCGCCACCAGGATGCGGAGCTTCTCATGCTGCTCGTCCCACCGCCGGCGCAGCTCGTCGAGCCGGTCCATCCGATCGGCGCGCGCCTGATGGTAGGTCGCGAAGCTCCCGCCGTGCACCCAGGCGGTCGACCCCGCCGCACCGGGTTCCAGCGTGATCAGCCGATCGGCGGCTCTGGCGAGGAGCTCGCGGTCGTGCGACACCAGCAGCACGGTCTTGTCCGTGGCGCGCAGCCGCTCCTCGAGCCACCGCTTGGTCGGCACGTCGAGGTAGTTGTCCGGCTCGTCGAGCAGGAGCACCTCATCGGGGCCACGGAGCAGCGCCTCCAGGGCGAGCCGTTTCTGCTCTCCGCCGGAGAGGGAGGTGAGCTCGCGGTACCGTGCCCGCTCGAACGGCACGCCGAGCGCTGCCACGGTGCACTGATCCCACACGGTCTCGTGCTCGTATCCGCCGGCGTCCGCGTACTCGGCGATGGCGGAGGCGTAGGCCATCTGGGTGTCGTGCTCGTCGCGGTCGATGAGCGCGTTCTCCGCCGCCTCCAGCGCCTCCGCGGCACCCCGAAGGCGGGTGGGGGCCACCCGCACGAGCAGCTCGTGCACGGTCTGGCCCGGCTCGCCGTGCCCGACGAACTGGTCCATGACGCCGAGTCCGCCGTCGATGGTCACCACCCCGTCGTCGGCCGGCTGCTCGCCGCGGATGATCCGCAGCAGCGTCGTCTTCCCCGCCCCGTTCGGCCCGATCAGAGCGCTGGTCGATCCCGCCCCGACCCGGAACGACACCTCGTCGAGAAGCGGTCTGCCGTCGGGAAGCGTCAGTGAGATCCCGGATGCGTCGATGTACCCCACAGGCGTGGCCGTCCTTCCGCCCGCGGACAGCGAGCCGACCAGGCTATCAGTCCGCGCGGCTTCGCGACGACCGGGACGAGCCTTCCGGGCCCGTCAAGCCGCATCTTCCTGCGCTGCGGCCGCTCGACGCTCATCGTGGAGCGCGTTCGCCAGACTGGCACCGGTGAGCTGCGCACGGACAAGTGTCCGCGCCTGCTCCCGTGCGAGGAGGACGACGCCGCCGCGGTCCTCCTCGATCATCAGCAGAGTGACGCCCTCGTTCCAACGCTGCCGCGCGCGCAACTCGCCGGGAATGACCAGGTGCCCGTGGTCATCCAGCGAAGCAGTGAAGGTGGCGGTCATGACGCCCACCGTACCGCTCCCCCACCGATGTGTCAGTCCGCGCGGCTGAGGGTCTGCAGCACCTCGGTCTTCGGAGCCGCCGGGAGCACGAACCGGAACTCGGTGCCGACCCCCTCCTCGCTGGTCACGTCCATCGACCCGCCGTGGGCCAGCACGATCGCGCGCGTGATCGTGAGACCCAGCCCTACCCCCGGCACGGCGTTGCGCGTGGCCGTCGAGGCGCGGAAGAAGCGCGTGAAGAGCATGCGCTGCTCGTCCTGCGGGATCCCGACCCCGGTGTCGGCGATGGCGACCTGCACCCCGCCGTCGAGGCGACGCACGGCTGCCGTCACTCGACCCCCGCGCGGGGTGAACTTGATGGCGTTCGAGAGGAGGTTGTCCACCGCCTGCCCGAGGCGTCCGGGATCGACCAGCAGCGGGATCGGCTCGTCACCGACCTGCAGCTCCAGTTCGATCCCCTCGCGTTGCGCATGCGGCCCCGCCGAGGCGACCGCCGAGCGCACGAGCTCCGCGACGTCGGCCTGGTCCCGTTCCAGGGGGAACCGCCCCGACTCCACCTGCGCCGTGAAGAGCAGATCGCCGACGAGGTTCAGCAGTCGCTTCGCGTTGCGCTCGATGATGCCGACGAACTCCTGCTGGTCCTCGGTCAGGGGCTGACCGGGGTCGTTCTGCAACAGGTCGAGGAAGCCGATGATCGCACTCAGCGGCGTCCGGAGCTCATGGGAGATCATCCCCACGAACTCGTCCTTCATGCGCGCGACCTCGACGGCTCTGGTCTCGTCCGTGAGCACGAACAGGTATCCCTGCTGCGCGCCGGACGGATCCTTGTGCGGGGTGACGGTCACCCGCGCCGGCACCGTCGTGCCGCCCGCGGTCCTCACCTCGATGTCGCCGTCGACGGTATGGCCGGCGTCCGCGTGGGCGAAGAGCTCGCGGAGCCCGTCCGGCACTCCTGCGCGGTCGGGCGCCCCGCCCTGCCCCGCCGGCACCCCCGAGACGTCTTCGCGCGACGCGGTGTCCTCGGCGAGCATCCTCAGCGCCGACGGCGAGAAGAAGCGGTCGACGCGCACGTCGTCGAGAGCCTCGTCATGGGAGAGCCCGAGCAGGCGGACGGCCCCGGGGTTCCACGCCGTGACGCGCCCCTCGCGATCGGTGCCGATCACGGCCTGCGCGGTGATCGACGCCCACAGGCCCTCGAACGAGTCGAGCAGCACGCGGTACTCGTGCTCCTTCTGACGAAGCTGCACGATCATCGAGACGTTCTCGGACAGCGCCTTGGTCCGCTCCGTGACCAGTTCCTCCGCCTGCTGCACCCGCAGCCGCTGCTGCCGGGAGAGCTCGTTCACCACGGCCGCGACGGCCGCGAAGACGAGCGGACCGACGACGCCGCGGAGCCACACCACCGCGTTCGTCGGCGGTTCGACGACGTAGGGGATCAGCAGCGCGAACGACGTGAACGCGCCGACGACGAAGACCCAGCGGATCCCCGGCGCCGCCGCGATCCAGATCACCGGGAGCAGCACGAGCGATCCGAAGAGCGAGGCCGCGCCTCCCGTCCCTGCACGGAAGAGGCCCAGTCCCAGGATGTCGACCATCGGCACCAGCAGCACGATCCAGCCCTCGCGGATGTGCATCGCGCTGAGCACCCCGGCGTGGAGCGTCGCGACGAGCACGACCGCGAGGCCGGACAGCGCGAGGGCCACATCGGTGAACGGCAGGCTGGGGATGGCCCACGTCATCACGCCCGCGATCGCGGCGGCGACGAGAGTCGGGACCTGCTTGACGATCGGGCTCGGGTTGTCGACGACCCGGTACCAGCGGTTCTCGGCACGCTCCAGCGGCGTGGCCCTCATCGCGGCACCCGCTCCACGGCCCGATGCAGGTCCGCCCCCGTGATGGGCTTCGGCAGCGCGGCGTCAGCCGGTGGATACTCCGCGACGTCCAGCACCGAGCTGACGATGAGGAAGCATTCCGGGTAGCGTTCGTGGATCAGCCGGCAGCACGCCTGACCGGAGATGCCGGGGAGCAGCAGGTCCAGGACGGCGACCTGGGGGTCGATGTCCGGGAAGGCGGCGATGGCAGACTCCGCATCGGGCGCGACGAACACGTCGAAGCCCTCGCGGTCGAGGTATCGACCCAGGAGGGTCGCCTGGTCCGGAGCGTCCTCGACGACCAGGGCGAGCGGTCGTCCGGTCATCGCAGGAGCAGCTCTCGGACCACGACGATCACGACCACGACGGCGAGGGAGAGCAGCGCCTGCGGGATGAGCCGGCGCTCCTTGCGGGCGTCTGCGGCGATCTCCTCCACCTCGGCGTCGTGCGATGGTGCGTCGGTCATGAGTCGACCCGTCCGATCTTCTCGGTCTTGATCCAGGAGGCATCCGCGCGACGCCACTCCTTGAGGTACGAGTCGGCGGTGATCGCGCACAGCAGTGATCCGTAGCCGCAGACGTAGAGCAGCAGGCCCGCGAAGAAGCGTCCGGCCGGAAGCGGCTCGACCGCCCGCGCGAGCCAGATGCCGAGCATCGACACCGGCCCCCAGAGGGCGAACGCCAGCAGCCACAGCACACGCGTCTGCTCCGTCGACTCCTGCCCGGCCGCGCCGATGAGGCCGTCCAGGGCCCAGGGGAACAGCGCCAGGGCCATGAGGATCAGCGCCCCGAGCCCCGGGAACATGATCGCCTCGCGCCAGGACTGCCGCCCGATGCGCGGATCGAGCTGGACGGAGTAGAGCATCGAGAAGATGTAGATGGCCGCCGCGGCGATCCACATGAACCGGAACACGAACTCCGCGACGTCGCTGTGCAGGAGCAGGAGGACGATCATCGCGGTGGCGGCGAGGAGCAGGAGCGCCGGCATCAGCAGGATCGTGAACCAGGCCAGCCCGAAGGGGATGCTGCCCAGGTTGTGGTCGCGGCTCGGTCGGAACCAGAGCTTCTTGTAGATCGAGGTGAGCTGCACGTTGCCGCGCGCCCAGCGCAGCCGCTGCTTCCACAGGCTGTCGATCGTCCGCGGCTCCTCGGCGAGCACCACGGCATGCGGCTCGAACACCATCCGACGGCCGTGGAGCTGGCTCTCGAAGGTGGTCATGGTGTCCTCGGCGAGCGTGCCCGTTGGGATGCGTCCGCCGATCGCCTCGAGGTTCGCGCGGGAGTGCAGCTGCGCTCCCCCGGCGAGACAGGCGATCGCACCGCCCACGTTCTGCGTGCGCCGTGCCGAGAGCTGCCCGATGACGTACTCGATCGCGATGAACCGGGTGAGGTAGTTGCGGTCCCTGCTGCCCTCCGCGATGTAGGCCGTGACGGCCCCGACCTCCTCGTCCGCGAGGTGCCGGGTGAGCTTGCGCAGGGAGTCCCGCGCGAAGATCACGTCGGCGTCCATGATGAGCACCGCTTCGGTCCACGGGTCGGCGAGCACGACGTCGAGGCCGTGGTTCAGCGTGTGCGCCTTGCCCTCGCCACCCTTCTCGCGCCGCAGGTGGACGACCCGTCCCGGGTAGGTCGCCGCCTTCTGCTGCACGATCGCCGGGGTGTCGTCCGTGGATGCGTCGTCGACGACGAAGACGCGGAGGCGCTCGGCCGGGTACTCGAGCTGGAGCAGACGCTCGATCGCGGGGCCGATGACGAGCCCTTCGTTCCACGCCGGGATGACCACGGCCACGTTCGGGTGGTACGGCGCGGCCTTGCCGTAGTGATTGCGGAAGGCGTGCAGCGGCAGCATGAGGAACTGCAGCCCGGTGTTGACGACCGGGAGCGTGCCGATCAGCACGCAGAGGAGGAGGATGACGACGACGACCGTCTCGATCCAGGTCAGCTCGGGCATCAGCGTCCTTCCGTCCCGTCGAGCAGCGGGAGGATGCGGGAGTACCGGCCGACGTCTGCGGCCACGTGGCTGTCGGTGGACGCGACGATCCCGGCGCCCGCGCGCTCCAGCGCGGTCAGCGCCTCCGCGCCGGGGCACACCCACTTCTCGTTGACCTCGACGAGGGTGTCCGTCTCCGCGGCGGCGCGAGCCCAGGCCTCGAGGCGCTCGGCTCCGAGCTCCTCCTCCGCGAGACCGATCTTCGGCAGGATCGAGAAGCAGTGCGCGAGCTGGTTGCCTGGATGGCGTCGCATGGTCGCGATGACCGCGTCCGTGAACTGGTCGAGGACGTCGGCCGGCGCCCACCCCGCGGCGATGCGCTCGCGGACGGCGGTGGGACCGAGCGGCCCGTCCACGCCGGGGAACTGATGGTCGGCGATGAGGATCCGGTCGATGCCCTCAGGCAGCACCGGGATGTCGAGTTCCCCCGAGGCGTCGAGGATCTTCGCCTCGACGCCCGTGAGCACCGTGAGTCCGTCCGGAACGCGCAGCCGACGGACCGCGGCGAGGTACTCCGGCACCCAGGTCGTGCTCTGCCGTACGTGGTCGACGAGGCGGACCGTCTCGAGACCGACGGCCGCAGCGGCGGCGACGTTCTCCTCCAGCGTGGAGACCGCGTCATCGGAGAACGTGGAGTGGACGTGGTGGTCTCCGCGCAGGGCGGGATGGCTCACAGTTCCTCCTGGTGACCGGCGTGCGCCGACACGAGCACGTCGTCGACCTCGACGATCACGTCCTCCAGGAAGCGCACCGATGCGACCTCGCGGAAGGGCACCTGCACCGGGATCTCCCGGCCGAGGAAGAGGTCGGCGACGAGCGACGGGATGTCGACTCCGGCGGCGATCGTCAGCGGGAGCGCCCCGGGGAAGCGCGGGTTGACCTCGAGCAGCACGGCCCGCCCGTCCCGGTCGCGACGGAGCTGCACGTTGGCGACGCCGACGAGGCCGATCGCCCGCGCGATGGCGGCGGCGGTCTCCTCGAGCTCGGGATCGCGGAGGGTGCGGCCGGCGATGGCGACCCCCGAGTCCACACGGGCGCGGGTGCGCGGGACCGCCGCGACCACACCGCCGGACGCGTCGGCGATCACATCGACCGAGTACTCCTCGCCCGGGAGGAAGTCCTGCACGATCAGCCCCTCATCGGTGGGGAGGGCGGCGAGCGCCTCGGCGTCCGGGACGAGGCGCACACCGCGACTGCCCGCACCCTGGCGGGGCTTGGCGAACACCGGGAACTCCCACGCGACTTCCGCGGCATCCGGCCCGGCGAGCACGGTGCGCGGCACGCGACCGGTCGGCGCGCAGCGCTCCGCGAGGGCGAGCTTGTCGAGGGCCGTGTGCAGCGTGTCGGCGGGCGGCGCGGCGAGGACCGCGGGGGCCAGCTCATCGCGGCGGTCCGCGAGGGCGATCAGCTCCACGTCGACGGTCGAGATCACGAGGTCGAGACCGTCCTCCGCGACCATCCGCGCGATCGCCGGCACGAAGTCCTCGTCACGCCCCGGGGGAACCAGACGGCGTTGCGCCGGTGGGACGAGGTAGATGCCGCTCGCCCATCCGTCCATGTCGGCCGCGAAGACCGTCAGATCGGGCCGTCGCAGCAGGGAGCGGATCACGGCGACGCCGGCGGGGCCTCCGGCTCCGGTGACCAGTACGCGCTTCGTCATCAGCTCTCCCGTCGACTCAGTTCATGGGCGCCGATGAACTCGGCGGTCTCGCGCACGACCTCCAGCGGCTCGACCGCCTCGCCGCCGCCGAACCGCGACCAGTAGCGTGCGGTGGCGGTGACGAACTCCGGCGCGAGATACTCCCGGTTCGCCGCGGTCTGGGACTGGAAGCACTCCAGCAGCCGCAGCTTGTCATCCAGGAAGCGGTCGATGCGGACGAAGCGCGTGGGCCGGTAGTCGATGGTCGCGGAAGGGCTCTGGTAGCAGGCGACCGTGCCGACGCGGCGGGTCGCGACGATCGTCGCCTCGTTCACCGCGCGGTGATCCTGGTGGCGGTCGTGGTGCGAGTGCGTGTAGACGATGGTCGGCTGGATCTCCTGCACGACCTCCTCGATGAGGCGGACGGTCGATCCCCCACCCGAGATCTCGGTGTCGATGAGGTCTTTGACGAACAGACGCGCCCCCACCTGCTCGGCCGCGGCGAGCGACTCATGCTGGCGACTGTCCGCGTCACCGCCGCGCGCTCCGCGGGAGAGCGTGAGGATCGTGATCTGATCGCCGGCGGCCGCGTGCGCCGCGAGGATGCCGCCGACGCCGATCTCGACGTCGTCCGGGTGCGCCCCGATCGCGAGGACGACCTCGCCGGTCTTCGCCTCCGCCTTCCGGCGCCGGGACTCCTCGACGAGCCGGGCGACCGACTCCACGAGTCGGGCATTGTCGAGCGGCTTGGTGAGGAACTCGTCGGCCTGCGCCCGGAGCGCCGACACGGCGTACTCGACCGAGACGTGCGCGGTCATCACGACGACCGGCACGGTCGGCATGAGGCGCCGCAGTTCCGCGAGCAGCTCCAGGCCGCTGAGCCCCGGCATCTCGATGTCGGTCACGACGACGTCGGGTTTCACCGCCGCGGCCTTCTCGAGCGCCGACCGGCCGTCGTCCGCGAGATCGACGACGCAGCCTGCACGCCGTTCCAGGACGGTCTTGACGAGCAGGGCGACGTCGTGGTCGTCGTCGACGACGAGGATGCGAGGGGGGACCTCAGCCATGTACAGCTCTCCTTGGGGAGATTCCCTGCCGGGGGGATTCGGCGGTGCGAGCTCGGTGCCTTCATCACCGGGCCGCAGGGAAAGTCGAGCGGGGTACGTCGATTCTGGCACAGGGCTCCACCCCCGGCCCGCAGCGCGTCAGCCCGCGCGCGCCGCCCGCTTCTCCTCCTGATAGACCCGGATCGCCTCGTAGCGCTCCGCCGATCGCGCCCGCCTCTTCGCCGCCTGCTCCTCGCGGTTCTTGGGCGGTGCCGAGGTCACGAGATCGTCGAGCAGCCGCCGCGTGGCCACGGCGATCTCGGCCACCGCGCGATCGAACACCTCGCGGTTCGCGCGCGAGGGCGCCGTCGTCCCGGAGATCTTGCGGACGAACTGGAGCGCGGCCTCCTGGCACTCCTCATCCGTGGCTGCGGGCTCGAGGTTGTTCAGAGGCACGATGTTTCGGCACATACCGGCACCGTACGCGCGGCGCGCGGGGCCCGGAAGAGGGATGGCATGCCCGTCCCTCCGTCGCTACGCTCTGGGCTACGACCGGAACCGAGGAGAGATCATGACCGACGCACCGTCGCCCGACGCCCCGCCGCCCTACAACCCGCCGCCGCCCGGCGGCGCGCCCTCGCCGTATCCCGCGGCCTCCGCTCCCCCGCCCGGCGCCCCCCACGCGCAGGACGTGCCGACCTCGCCGCCCGGGCGGGTGCTGTCGATCATCGGCCTCGTGCTGGCGTTCCTGCTGCCGCCGGTCGGCCTCATCCTCAGCATCATCGCCGCCGTGCAGCTCAGCAAGGCGAAGGCCCCCAAGGGCATCGCGATCGCCGGCATCATCGTCGGCGCCATCCTGACGATCTTCGCGATCATCGGGATCGTCCTGCTGGTGACCGTGCTGGCCGGCGTGATCGGAACGTGCGCCGAGCTCGGACCCGGGGTGTGGGACGTCGGCGGCGTCACCTACCGCTGCGGCTGACCGCACCGCGGACGACGAGGGGCCGGATGCAGCGCATCCGGCCCCTCGTGCGTCCCCCTTCCCGGGGGCCGCTGTCACTTCTTGTAGTTCGGCGCCTCGACGACGATCTGCACATCGTGCGGGTGCGACTCCTTGAGTCCCGCCGAGGTGATGCGCACGAACTTGCCGCGCTGCTTGAGCTCCTCGATGGTGCGCGCACCGACGTAGAACATCGACTGCCGCAGCCCGCCGACGAGCTGGTAGGCGACGGCGGAGAGCGGGCCGCGGTACGGGACCTGGCCCTCGATGCCCTCCGGGATCAGCTTGTCGTCACTGGGCACGTCGGCCTGGAAGTAGCGGTCCTTCGAGTACGAGGTCTGCTTGCCGCGCGTCTGCATGGCGCCGAGCGATCCCATCCCGCGGTACTGCTTGAACTGCTTGCCCGACTGGAAGACGATCTCGCCCGGCGACTCGTCCGTGCCGGCGAGCAGCGAGCCGAGCATCACGGCGTCGGCGCCGGCGACCAGGGCCTTCGCGATGTCGCCCGAGTACTGCAGGCCGCCGTCGGCGATCACCGGGACGCCGGCCGGACGCGCCGCGAGCGACGCCTCGTAGACGGCCGTCACCTGCGGCACGCCGACACCGGCGACCACGCGCGTCGTGCAGATCGAGCCGGGACCCACGCCCACCTTGACCGCGTCGACACCGGCGTCCACCAGCGCCTGCGCGCCCTCGCGGGTGGCGACGTTGCCGCCGATGACGTCGATGTGCGCGAACGACTCGTCGGCCTTGAGGCGCTTGACGAGGTCGATCACGCCCTGGGACTGCCCGTTGGCGGTGTCGACGACGAGCACGTCGACGCCGGCGTCGCGGAGGGCCTCGGCGCGCTCCCAGGCGTCGCCGAAGAAACCGATCGCCGCGCCCACCCGCAGGCGGCCCTGGTCGTCCTTGGTGGCGAGCGGGTACTTCTCGCTCTTGTCGAAGTCCTTGATGGTGATGAGGCCGGCGAGCTTGCCGTCCTCGTCGATGAGGGGCAGCTTCTCGACGCGGTGCTTCGCGAACAGCGCGATGACCTCGCCTGCCGCGACGCCCACCGGGGCGGTGACGAGGTTCTCCCTCGTCATGACATCCTTCACGAACGTGCTCTGGCGCTCGAAGCCGGAGACGAAGCGCATGTCCCGGTTCGTGATGATGCCGACCAGACGACCCTCGTCGTCCACGACCGGGAGACCGGAGATCCGGTACTTGGCGCACAGCGCGTCGACCTCCTCCACGGTCGCGTCCTGCGTCGTGGTGATGGGGTCGGTGATCATGCCGGACTCGCTCCGCTTCACGCGGTCGACGTGCGCGGCCTGGTCGGCGATCGAGAGGTTGCGGTGCAGGATGCCGATGCCACCCTCCCGCGCCATGGCGATCGCCATGCGGGACTCGGTCACGGTGTCCATCGCGCTGGAGAGGAGCGGCGTCGCGACGGAGATCCGCCGCGTGATCCGGGACGACGTGTCGGCCTCGCTGGGGATGACGTCGGTGTGCCCGGGGAGCAGCAGCACGTCATCGTAGGTCAGTCCGACGAAGCCGAAGGGATCGTGCTGGTCCATGGAATCTCCTCCTGCGCGAGTGGCGCGGATCCGGGTGCGAATGGGGGGTCGACGTCGGCCGGTGCGCGGGCGTGACCCGTATGGAGATTCTAAGCGAGACACGCCCGAGAACATTCCCAGAGCCCTGTCGTTACCGGACCGTTGGCCCGGACGATAGGTGAATCGCCGATCGCCCATTACGCTCAAGTGCGTCGTCCATCCCCGCGGTTCGACCCGAGTCCGCGGAGACAGCACTCACAGTGGAGGTTGCGTGGGACCCACAGCACTCGCCGGACCGCGAAAGCGCCCTTGGGCCTTCGCCTTCTTCGGAATCCTGATGGCGCTCGCGGCATCGCTCCTCCTCCCTCCCTCAGCCGCATCCGCGGAGACGACGGACGACGGCCAGGAGGTCACCGACTTCTACTTCGCCGGCGTCGTCACCGACGGCGACGAGCCCGTCGAGGGCGTCGTGATGACGATCGAGGGCAACGGCTTCGACGCCGAGACCGAGACCGACGCCGAGGGCAAGTGGCGCCTGTACGTGCCGGAGAAGGAGACGTACACCCTGACGGTCGACGAGTCCACGCTTCCGGACGGCGTGATCGTCGACGCGACGCAGCTCCCCGAGGGGATCCAGCCCGTCTCGGGCACGACCGCCTCGTTCGAGCTGGAGTTCGGGCTCACGGGCACGAAGATCGTGAACTTCTTCCTGGGCGAGGGCGAGCGGGTCACCGTCTCCTTCCTCGACCAGCTCCTGTCGCGCATGGTGGGCGGTCTGAACTTCGGTCTGCTGCTGGGGCTCGCCTCGATGGGCGCCGCGCTGATCTACGGCACGACCCGGCTGTCGAACTTCGCGCACGGCGAGATGGTGAGCTGGGGCGCGGTGGTCACGCTCGTCGTCACCTCGTTCTGGCAGCTCCCGCTGTGGGCCGGCATCATCGCCGCGGTCATCGGCGGTGCGGCGCTCGGCTGGGCTCTGGACGCCGGCATCTGGAAGCCGCTGCGGCGCCGGGGTCTGGGCGTCGTCCAGCTCATGATCGTCAGCATCGGCCTCTCGCTGGCCCTCCGCTACGGTCTGCAGTACATCATCGGCGGCAACACCTATCAGCTGCCCGGTTCCAGCCCGGAGCCCATCCGTCTCGGGCCGATCTCCCTGTCGTACATCGACCTGATCGGCATGGCGACCAGCATCATCGTGATCCTCGGCGTCGCATTCTTCCTCACCCGCACCCGCACCGGCAAGGCGACGAGGGCGATCTCCGACAACCCGCAGCTCGCCGCCGCCTCCGGCATCGACGTGGACAAGGTCATCCGCATCGTCTGGATCCTCGCCGGCACCCTGGCCGCGATCTCCGGGATCCTCTGGGCGTACTTCCGCCCCGGCGTGAAGTGGGACATGGGTATGCAGATGCTGCTGCTGATGTTCTGCGCCATCACGCTCGGCGGGCTCGGCTCGGCGATCGGTGCCCTGATCGGCTCGATCATCGTCGGCCTCGCGGTCGAGGTGTCCACGCTCCTCGGGGTGCCGACCGACCTCAAGTACGCCAGCGCCCTCGTCGCGCTGATCATCATCCTGCTCGTGCGACCGCAGGGCATCCTCGGACGCAAGGAAAGGTTGGGCTGACGCATGGACTTCGGAAGCATCTTCGGCAACACCGCCTCCTACCTGTTCAGCCCGACGACGATCGCCTACGCGCTCGCGGCCACCGGCCTCGCTGTGCACTTCGGCTACACGGGTCTGCTCAACTTCGGCATGGCGGCCTTCATGGCGATCGGCGGCTACGGCTACGCGATCTCGATCCTCACCTTCGGCTTCCCGTGGTGGCTGGGCGTGCTCGTCGGCATCACCGGCGGAGCGCTCTTCGCCCTGCTGCTGGGAATCCCGACGCTGCGTCTGCGCGCCGACTACCTCGCCATCGCGACCATCGCGGCCGCGGAGGTCGTGCGCCTGATGTTCGTCACGGAGCTGTTCAAGGACTGGACGAACTCCGCCGGCGGGCTCTCCGGCTACCACCAGAGCTTCCGCGACGCCAACCCGTTCCCTCCGGGGACGTACGGCTTCGGCCCGTGGACGTACAACGCGAACGACCTCTGGGTGCGGGTGTTCGGTCTGCTCACCCTCGCTCTGACGATCCTCGTGGTCTGGGCGCTCATGCGCAGCCCGTGGGGCCGCGTGCTCAAGGGCATCCGCGAGGACGAGGACGCCGTGCGGTCGCTCGGTAAGAACGTCTTCGCGTACAAGATGCAGGCGCTCGTGGTGGGTGGTGTGATCGGTGCGCTCGGCGGCATCGTCTTCGTCCTGCCCTCGGCGGTCATCCCCGGCAGCTACTCGACGTCGCTGACGTTCTTCCTGTGGACGATCCTGCTCCTCGGCGGTGCGGCGACGGTCTTCGGCCCGACGCTCGGCGCCGTGCTCTTCTGGGTGGTGTTCGCCTTCCTCGGCGCGCTCCTCCCGGCGATGGCCACGGCCGGCTACCTGCCCATGACGAGCGCACAGGCCGACGTGGTGCGCTACATCCTCATCGGCATCGTGCTGATGCTCATCGTCGTGTTCCGCCCGCAGGGCATCCTGGGGAACAAGAGGGAGATGACCTTTGTCAAGTGAGAACGACGCGGCCGTCACGCCCGCGAAGAGCGCTCCCCGCGCCAAGACCACCGGCCTCGCCGCGGGTCCCGCCGCCCCCGGAGTCAAGAAGGTCGACCCGATCCTCGTCGTGGACGCGGTGCAGCGGCGCTTCGGCGGACTGACCGCCGTCGACGTCGATCACCTCGAGATCCCGCGTGGCGCCATCACGGCACTCATCGGCCCCAACGGCGCCGGGAAGACCACACTGTTCAACCTCCTCTGCGGGTTCGACAAGCCCAACAGCGGTACCTGGTCGTACGACGGCAAGAGCCTCTCCGGCATCCCGTCGTTCAAGGTCGCCCGGATGGGTCAGGTGCGCACATTCCAGCTCACCAAGTCGCTGTCGCTGCTGACCGTGCTGGAGAACATGAAGCTCGGCGCGAAGGACCAGCGCGGCGAGGGCTTCTGGGCCGGGCTCTTCCCCTTCCTCTGGCGCGCGCAGGAGCAGGAGATCGAGCAGCGGGCCCACGAGCTCCTCGTGCGCTTCAAGCTCGACGCCAAGGAGCAGGACTTCGCCGCCTCCCTCTCCGGCGGTCAGCGCAAGCTCCTGGAGATGGCGCGGGCGCTCATGAGCGACCCGAACCTGGTGATGCTGGACGAGCCGATGGCCGGGGTGAACCCCGCTCTCACGCAGTCGCTCCTCGACCACATCCTCGACCTCAAGGACCTCGGGATGACGGTGCTCTTCGTGGAGCACGACATGCACATGGTGCGCCACATCGCCGACTGGGTCGTCGTGATGGCCGAGGGGCGCGTGGTGGCCGAGGGGCCTCCGGAGACCGTCATGGAGGACCCCGCGGTCGTGGACGCCTACTTGGGCGCTCATCAGGACGTGGACCTCGGCGCCGTCACCGGCCGCCTCCCGGTGATCTCGGACGCCGACGCGGAGCGCATCCGCGAGCAGATCGAGACGGAGGTCGAGGCCGAGGTCGAGGCCGAGGACGCCGCCGAGGAGGACAAGGCATGAGCACCGCGATCCCCGCCGAGGGCACCCCCGAGACCGGCGACGTCATCGTCGAGCTGAAGGACGTGCACGCCGGCTACCTGCCGGGAGTGAACATCCTCAACGGCGCGAACCTCGTCGCCCGCCAGGGCGAGCTCATCGGCATCATCGGCCCGAACGGCGCCGGGAAGTCGACGCTCCTCAAGGCGATCTTCGGCATGGTGAACGTCCGCGAGGGCGACATCACCGTCAAGGGCGAGAGCATCGTCGGCCTCAAGGCCGACAAGCTCGTGCGCCGCGGTGTCGCCTTCGTGCCGCAGACGAACAACGTGTTCCCGTCGCTCACCATCCAGGAGAACCTGGAGATGGGGCTCTACCAGAACCCGAAGATCTTCGCGGAGCGGCTCGAGTTCGTCAGCAGCATCTTCGCGGAGATCGGCAAGCGCCTGAAGCAGCGTGCGGGCTCGCTCTCCGGCGGCGAGCGCCAGATGGTCGCCATGTCCCGCGCGCTCATGATGGACCCGTCCGTGCTGCTGCTGGACGAGCCGTCCGCCGGCCTCTCCCCCGTGCGGCAGGACGACGCCTTCATCCGCGTCTCCGACATCAACAAGGCGGGCGTGACGACGATCATGGTCGAGCAGAACGCCCGTCGGTGCCTGCAGATCTGCGACCGCGGCTACGTGCTCGACCAGGGGAAGGACGCCTACGAGGGCACCGGTCGGGAGCTGCTGAACGATCCGAAGGTCATCGGCCTCTACCTCGGCACCCTCGGGACCGACGCCGCCTGAGACCCCGCGCCGCACGAGGAAGGCCCCGGATGCCGAAGCATCCGGGGCCTTCATCGTGCGGTGTTTACTTGATGCGCGAAGTGACGTTCTCGGCGTCGAACTCGTAGACGCCGATCGCGGCACCCTTCGGGTCGTTGTTCTCGTCGAACGTGATCTCGCCGGAGAGGCCGTCGTAGTCCGGCGTGCCGCCGTCGTTGATGATCGCGGCGCAGTCGGCGAAGTTGTCGCACTTCTCGCCGTCGCCGTCGCCGCCGGAGACGGTGATCATCTCCGCCGCGATGTCCGGGCCCTCGACCGAGCCGGCCTTCAGCGCCGCCAGAGCGATGAGGACCACGGCGTCGTACGCCTCGGCCGAGTAGGTCACGGCGTCGATCGGGTCGTTGCCCTCGGCCGTCCAGACCTCGTTCAGCTGGTCGAGGAAGTCCTGCGGCAGCTCGGCGCCGGCGCGGGTGCCCTTCGAGCCCTCGAGGCTGACCGGGATGTCGGCGCCCCAGTCCTTGAGGTTGCCGTCGACGAGGTACAGCGAGCCCGTGTCGACCCCGGCGTTGCCCAGCAGCGGCGCGATGGTGGCGAACTGGTCGTAGGAGACGACAGCGACGGCGTCCGGGTTCGCCGCGGCGATCTCCGAGACCTGCGCGTTGAACTGACCGTCACCCTGGTTGTACGACGCATCGGCGACGACCTCGCCGCCGGTGCTCTCGAACGTGGCCTTGATCGCCTCGAACAGGCCCGTGCCGTACGGGTCGTTCTGGTAGATGATGCCCAGCGTCTTGTGGCCGTCCTCGGCGATCTCGTTGCCGAGGACCTCGCCCTGGAGGTTGTCGCTCGGTGCGGTGCGGAAGTACAGCGGGTTGATGCCCGTGAAGTCCGGCGAGGTGTTGGACGGGGACACCGTGAGGATGTCCGCACCCGCGTTGCCGTCGAGGATGAGCTTGGTGACGCTGGAGGACGCCGCGCCGATCATGGCGGTGATGTCGCCGTTGCGCAGGTTGGTGATGGAGGTCTCGTAGGCCTTGTTGTCGAGGTCGCCCTCGTCGCCCGTGCTGAGGTCGATCGTGATGCCGGCGTCGGCCTCGTTGATCTGGTTGACGGCGAGCTGGACGCCGGCCTCCATCGGCGCGCCCAGGAACGCGAGCGTACCGGTGGCGGGCAGCAGCGAACCGAGCTTGAGCGTCAGGTCGGCGGCGGGCTTGTCGCCGCCCCCGTCCGACGGCTCCGCATCGGGCGTGCTGCTGCAGCCCGCGATGATGAGGGCGGAGGCGCTGACCAGCGCGATCCCGGCGAAGATCCTCGCGCTGCGCGAGCCCTTCAGTGCGTTCATGATGCTCCCTTGCGTAAACGAACGTGGATGATGACCACAGTCGGGTGCTCTAACACTAGGGCGTGCGCCCCGCGCGCAGGAGGGGCAAGTATCTCGGTGCGTTAACGATCCAGGGCCGCCGTTTCGGGGCGCGGGCAGGACCGATCAGAGCGCCGCGGCGCGGGTGGCACGACGGCCGCGACGCGCGGCGAGGAGCAGATCGACGACGAAGACCGCGATCGCGACCCACACCAGGAGGAACCCGATCCAGCGCTCCGGCGGCATCGGCTCGTGCAGCACGACGACCCCGATCACGAACTGCAGGACCGGGGTGAGGAACTGCAGCATCCCGATGATCGTGAGGTCGACGCGACGCGTGCCGGCCGCGAACAGCAGCAGGGGGACAGCCGTGGCCACCCCCGCGAAGGCGAGCAGCACGGCGTGCGGCCAGCCCGCGGTCCCCATCGTCAGGCCGACGGGCGTCGTCGCCACGATCACGAGCTGCACCACCGCGATGGGGATCAGCCAGAACGACTCGAGCGTCAACCCGCTGACCGCGTCGACGGCAGGGCCGATCTTCTTCTTGATGAGCCCGTACAGACCGAAGGAAGCGGTGAGGGTCAGGGCGATCCAGGGGACGTGGCCGTACGCCACGATGATGACGACGACCGCGACGGCCGCGATCCCGACCGCCGCCCACTGCAGACGGCGGAGGCGCTCCTTGAGGACGAAGACGCCGAGCAGCACGGTGGTGATCGGGTTGATGAAGTAGCCGAGCGCCGTCTCCACCACGTTCTCGCTCAACGTGCCGAGGACGAAGACCTGCCAGTTGACGTAGATGAGCAGGCCGGCGAGGGCCGTCCACCCGAGCAGTCGCGGACTCCGGACGATCGCGAGGAAGGCGGGCCATCCCCTCGTGACGGTGAGCAGCAGAAGACAGAAGACGAAGGAGAGCAGCACCCGCCAGGCGACCACCTCCCACGGCCCGGTGGGCTGCAGCAGGAGGAAGTAGAGCGGCAGCACGCCCCACAGGAGGTATGCGCTCCCGGCGTAGGCGACGCCCGCCGTCCGGGTGGCGCGGGTCGTCTCGGGGGTCACCGCACAACCCTATGCCCGCGAGGACGAGGGCCGCGCCGCTCCGGACGCGGAAGAGGGCCCGGATGCCGAAGCATCCGGGCCCTCTTCGGACCGGGTTCCCGTCCGCCGTGCAGAGGGAACCGAGTGTGCGATCAGCGGACGACGACCGCCAGGACGTCGCGAGCCGACAGGACGAGGAACTCGTCCGCGCCGAACTTCACCTCGGTGCCGCCGTACTTGCTGTAGAGCACGCGGTCGCCGACGGCGACGTCGAGCGGAACGCGGTTGCCGTTGTCGTCGATGCGGCCGGGGCCGACCGCCACGACCTCGCCCTCCTGGGGCTTCTCCTTGGCGGTGTCGGGGATGACCAGGCCACTCGCGGTGGTCTGCTCGGCCTCGACCTGCTTGATGACGATGCGGTCCTCGAGCGGCTTGATGGAAACCGACACGGTCTACCTCTTCTTTCTTGACGCTGACACGAAAGACTCGTTCGCACTCTCAACCCGAGAGTGCTAATGCCAGTGTAGGCGGTCGGCTGGCACTCATGCAATGCGAGTGCCAACCCGGGTCACACGTCACGCGGGTCCTAGGCTGGGAGGGTGGAGATGTCCGAGCTGCGCGCCCTGCTGACCCCCGCCGGCCTCGAGCTGCTCGACGCGCTCGGGCCGGTCACCTCCACCGCCGAGGCGGCCGCAGCCGTCTCCCGACTGCGTGCTGCGGGACACTCCCCCGCCCTCGTCTCCGCCGTCGTCGGGCAGGCGCACCTGCGCGCCAGGGCCGCGGCGAAGTTCGGCCCCTTCGCCGCCCGCATGCTCTTCACCCGCGCGGGCCTCGAGCAGGCCACCCGCCTCGGCGTGGCCGCCCGCCACGCCCAGCGGATCCGCCGAGCCGGCCTCACGAGCGTCGCGGACCTCGGCTGCGGGATCGGCGGCGACGCCCTCGCGTTCGCCGGCGCGGGACTGGCGGTCCATGCGGTGGACGCCGACGAGGTGACCGCGGCCCTCGCCGCCTACAACCTCGCCCCGTTCGGCGACGACGCCACGGTCCGGCACGCCACGGCGGAGGACGCGCTCGGAGAGCCGGTCCCCGGCCAGGCGATCTGGATGGATCCTGCCCGCCGCACCTCTGGACACAGCGAGACCCGGCGCGTCTCCGCTGACGACTACTCGCCGTCCCTCGACTGGGCGTTCGCCGTCGCCGCGCAGCGCCCCACGGGGATCAAACTCGGCCCCGCCCACGACCGCGACGCCCTGCCCGCGGACGCGGAGACGCAGTGGGTCAGTGCCGACGGCAGCGTCGTGGAGCTCGTCGTCTGGTCCAGGGAGCTGGCCAGGGAAGGGGTCCGGCGCTCGGCCCTGGTGATCCGCGGCGAGCGCTCGCACGAGCTCACCGGCCCGGCCGATGCCGAGGACGCTCCGGTCCGACCGCTCGGGGCCTTCCTCCACGAGCCGGACGGCGCCGTCATCCGGGCGCGCCTCATCGGCGACGTCGCCCGCAGCCTCGATGCGGGGATGCTCGACCCGCGCATCGCCTACCTCACCTCCGATGCCGCACTGACGAGCCCGTTCGTGCAGTCCTTCCGCGTCAGGGAGACGCTGCCGATCACGCCGAAGACGATCAACGCGGCCCTGAAGACGCACGGCATCGGCCGCATCGAGATCAAGAAGCGCGGGGTCGACGTCGACCCCGCGGCCTTCCGGCGCAAGCTGACCCTGCGCGGCGACGCCGAGGCGACCCTGATCCTCGCCCGCTTCGGCGATCAGCGTCGCGCGATCCTCGCCGACCGGGTGCCCGCCACGGACTGAGAGCGATCAGTCGTCCGGGTCACGGCCAGGGATGTCGACGCGGATCGGATCCCCCGGCGGCCCGGTGGTCACGAGATACGACTCGCCCGTCGCCTCGTCGACCACGGCCGGGCCCGAGGTCACCGTGAGGTAGGGCATCTGCCAGCGGGTGAAGGCCACCTCGACCACGGATGCCGACAGCAGCTCTCCCGTCTCCTGATCCACGTCGAGGAGCTGCACGCGCAGCCCGGACTGGAGCGCCTCGTCGAGGGTGGCGCACTGCCGCGAACCGTCGGCGTCGACGATCAGGCAGCGCTGGGCCGGGCCGGTCGCCGTACGGCGGTCGCCCAGCCACACCGGCTGCTCGCGGAACGAGCCGAGGAGGGTGAGGTTGAGGTCATAACCGTCGCGGATGAGTTCCTTCACCCTCGGGCGCTGCTCCTCCCCGAACTGGGCGAAGAGCGTGGAGCTTCCGCCCCACCGCTGGATGCTCACCATCGGCTCGTCCGCGGTGGAGAACAGCATCACCGCCGTCACGCTGTCGGTGGTGAACGAGTCCTCGTCGCCACCGGCATCGGAGGCCGCCACGGGGAGGGCGGCGTACAGGCCCGGTCCCAGCTCCTCCTCCGCTGCCAGACAGGTGGATTGGGAGTCCTCGCCCACGTCGAGGATCAGGCACCGGGTGGCCCCGTCATCCTGCGTGGCGAACCAGGCGAGCGCGCCCTCCGCCTCCGCCACCGGACGCACGGAGCCGGGGTCGTAGTCCTCCCCGGCGAGTTCGATCCGTCGCTGCTCCTGCGTCTCGGTCAAGGGGAACGCCTCCGACCGCGGGGCGAACAGCGCCCACCCCGCCCCGACGCCGATCGCCAGGAGGGTCGCTGCCGCCACGAGCATCGGCACGATTCCGCGCGCCCGCATCGGCGCGCCCGTCTCGACGGGTGCGGGTGGTGCTCCGGCCGCGGCGAGCGGAGATGCGTCGGAAGCCGGCGGCGGATCGGACTCCCGCCCCTCGTCTTCCGCCACCGGGAGCGCCTCGGAGGCTGTCGTCGGCCGTTCCTCCGCCGGAAGCTCCTGCCGTCGATGCTCCTCCTGGAGCTCGCGCAGGCGTCGGGCACCGGCGGCGTCGAGTCCGCCGTCGCGGCCATAGGCCGCGCGCTCCAGTGCTCGGCGCTCCTCCGCCGCAGCGGAGCCCTGCCGGTCAGTCTCCTCCCGCACCGACGTCGCCCCCCTCTCGGATGATCACGAACGACCCGAAACCGGCGGTCGGCAGCTCGTAGGTCGTCATTCCGCCGGTCTCCGCGTCGGTCACCTGCAACCGCAGCCGACCGTCGTGCTCCTGCAGCGTCTCCGTCGTCTCACAGGCCCGCGGCGCGTCGGCCGTCGCCCCGTCGTAGATGAGGCACTGCCGACCCGTCTCCCCTTCGGAGGCCGTCCAGATCGGGACGTCGCGGTCGTACCCGGCGACCCAGATCGAGTTCGGGTCGAAGCCGTCATCGGCCAGGCGCTCGGCGGTCCGTGTCTCCGCCTCGTTCGCATAGGTGGGGCCGCCCTCGCCGGAGCCGTACTCCGAGACGTCGACGCTCACCGCCGGTTCACCGTCGGGTGTGAGGAGCAGATGGGCCATGACCTGGCGCGTGTACTCGTCGTCGCGCTGGGTCGTCACCTCGCCCCAGAGGCCGTCCTCCTGCACCGCTTCCCGCTGATTGCAGCTCGGCGTCGTGCTCTCCCCTGCGCCCAGGACCAGGCAGATGCTCGCACCCCCGTTCTGCGTCGCCACCCAGATGACCGCGTCGTCCTCCGTCGCGAGCGCGCGCACCGAGCCCGGGTCGAATCGTCCGGACGCGACGAGATCGGACTGCCATCCCTGCTGCTCGGCGCTGAGGGCGACCGCTGTGCCGCCGCTCCGGCCGAACGCCAGCCATCCCACGCCGACCCCGAGGAGGAGCACGACGACCGCGCCGAGCGCGAGCATGCCGAGGGAACGGCGCCGCCGCCTCTGAGCCGGAACGTCGCTCTGAGCGGTGACGACGTCCGCGGACTCCTCGTCCGGCTCCACGGGCGCGTCGTCTCCGGCCGACGGCTCGTCGTCGTCCTCTGCAGCGGCGAAGGAGCCGAGGGACGGCGACGGTCCCGGCGACGGGCGTCGCCGGGCGGCGTCGAGCTGTCGCAGGCGCGCGGCCTCCGCGTCCGTGAGGCCTCCGCCCGGGCCGAAAGCCTTGCGCTGCAGGGCCCTGCGCTCCTCGACGTCGTCGTCGTCCGTCATGGCCAGCCCGCCTAGCCGAGTCTCTCGAACTGCATCCCCGCCCAGACCAGCCATCCCAGGCTGTACACGGTCGCGCACAGGCCGAGCACGAGGGCCCAGCGCGCGATCGCCCGGTTCTCCACGGGGCGCCGGAGGGACATGATGGCGGCGATCACCGCGACGATCGCGACCGGGATGCCCCACCCAACGAAGAACGACGCGCCGAGGGCGACGATCGCCGCCAGCAGCGCCCACGGGGCCAGGCGGGTGTCGTCGACGACGGCGGGCTCGACCGCCGGCTCCCAGCCCTCGTCCTCTCCGTGGTCGAGGTCGGGCCCGCTCACCACGACCGGCTCGATGCCGACCGGACCGGTCGGCAGCTTCGTGTAGCCCTCGCGCGGCGCTCCGGGAAGGCGCGCCGTCCCTGCCGGGCGTTCGACCTGCCCGCTCGCGCGCTCGACCCGCGCACGGGGCGTGGCCCCGTCCGACTCCGGCTCCTGCGCGAGCCCGGTCACGCCGGCACCGCCTCCGCGACCTGGATCTCGGTGACCGGCAGGGTCGAGTCGGCGCCGAAGCCGAGGGTCGATGCGGGGCGCCCGGACGCGATGAGCTCAGCGGCCAGCGCCGCGATCATGGCGCCGTTGTCCGTGCAGAGCGACAGCGGAGGGATGCGCACGGTGACGCCGGCCTCGGCGGCCCTGGCGAGGGCGACGTCGCGGAGACGACGGTTCGCGATCACACCGCCGCCCAGGAGCAGCCGCGGCACTCCGAGGTCGGCGCACGCGTTGAGCGCCTTGGTGACCAGGACGTCGACGACGGCCTCCCGGAAACTGGCGGCGACGTCGGCGATCGGGAGGTCCCGGGCGTCGGCACCCGCCTCGGCGTTCTCGGCCTCGAAGCGCTCGATCCTGCGGGCGACCGCGGTCTTCAGCCCGGAGAACGAGAAGTCGTAGCGATGCTTCGCGAGGTCGGAGGCGCGCGACAGCCCGCGCGGGAAGCGGATGGCGTCCGAGTTTCCGCCCACCGCGGCCCTGTCGATCTCGGGGCCGCCGGGGTAGGGCAGGGACAGCAGTCGGGCGACCTTGTCGAAAGCCTCGCCCGCGGCGTCGTCCACGGTCTCGCCGAGCAGCTCCACGTCGGTCGTGAGGTCGCGCACGTGGAGCAGGGAGGTGTGGCCGCCGGAGACCAGCAGCGCGATCGTCGGATACTCCAGCGGCGCCGAGTCCGGCGTCAGGATGTCGGCCGCGATGTGACCGACGAGGTGATTGACCGCATACAGCGGCTTGTCCAGGGCGACCGCGAGTCCCTTCGCCGCCCCCACACCGACCATGAGCGCTCCCGCGAGGCCCGGACCGCTGGTCACGGCCACCGCATCGAGGTCGGCGAGACGGACGCCGGCCTCGGCGAGCGCGGCGTCGATGGTCGGCTGGAGGGCCTCGAGATGCGCGCGGGCGGCGACCTCCGGCACGACGCCGCCGTACCGGGCGTGCTCGTCCATGCTGGAGGCGATCGTGTTGGACAGCAGCGTACGACCGCGCACGATGCCGATGCCGGTCTCGTCGCAGCTCGTCTCGATGCCGAGCACCAGGGGCTCACTCATGCGGTCGCCTCCTCCGGCGTGTCGGCGGGCGCCGGGTGGCGGCGCAGATCCAGACGCATCACGATCGCGTCCACGTCATCCGGCTGATAGTAGCGGGGGCGCCTGCCGATCTCCTCGAAGCCCTCCGCGCGATACAGTCCTTCGGCCGGAGGGTTGTCGGCGCGCACCTCGAGGAACACCTCATGCGCCCCACGGTCGGCGGCCGCCTGCAGCAGCGCACGCAGCAGCGCGCGCCCGCGGCCCTGACCCCGGACCTCGGCGAGGAGGGCGATGGTCTGGATGTCGGCGTCCGCACCGCCCTGGAGCGCCCGGACGCCGCCGTAGCCGACGATCGCCCCGTCCCCCTCGTCGACGAGGTAGCGACCGTGCGGGCTCGCCAGCTCGCTCGCCATGGTCTCCCGGCTCCACGCATCGGTCGGGAACGAGCGCTGCTCGATGGCCATGATCGCGTCGAGATCGTCCGGCCGCGCATCCCGGAGGGTCATGCGCCCACCTTCTTCGGGGCGCCGGGCAGGGACACATCCGGGTGCCGCAGGTAGAGCGGCTCGTCCCCCGCGAGGACCCGCCCGGCGGCGAGTGCGCGCGCTCCCACCCTGGCGAGGTCGGCCGCGGACAGCGTCGTCACGTCGACCCGGCGGAGACCGGCGAGATGATCGTCGGCGTCGGCGGCCCGCACGAGCACCGTGTTGGCGATCGTGCGCGGGATCCCGTCCTCGTCCTGTCCGTCGAACACGGTGACGGCGACCTCGCGGCGGCGGGCGTCGGTGACGACGGCGAACGGCCCGGTCACCGTGGACTGGATCGTCAGCGCGGCCGCCGTATGGCTCGGCACCGGCACCAGCGGGACGCCGCGCCCGAGGGCGAACGCCCTGGCGGTCGCGATGCCGATGCGCAGCCCGGTGAACGGACCGGGGCCCATGCCGGCGACGACGTGAGTGATGCCGTCGGCTCCCCCCTCCCGGAGCACGTCGTGGACCAGGTCGCCGATCACCTCGGCGTGGCCCAGCGGATCGGCGGTACCGGCCTCGGCACGAGACGTCCCATCCGGGTCGATGAGGGCGACGGCGGTGCCAAGGGACGTGTCGACGGCGAGGATCACGTCTCCAGGGTAGTCGTCACCCCGCCCGTCACGCCCGGCGCCCCGGCACCCGCGCGGGTCAGCCCAGCGGCGCCCGCACGGGGTAGTCCTGGCCTTCGAGGATGACCTGGGTCGCCGCTCCCGTCGCCCGGTTCACGACGACCGGCGCCAGCAGGTTGACGCTGACCCCGTCGGCGCCCGGGTGGGCCACCACGAGCACGAAGGCGTCGTCCGCCGAAGCGAGAGCGAGGTCGGCCACCTGGGCGTCCGTGAGGGTCGGCGCGTACTCCGCCAGGACCGTGTTCGGGTCGACGAGGTAGAGCCGCAGGGCGTCGTCCTCGACCGCCCGCATCGCGAAGAGCCCGTCCGCACCATCGACGGGTGCGAGGGCGAAGTCCACGTGCGGAGCCAGCCCGGGCGGTGGGGCCGTGAAGGTGAGCACGGCGGTCATCGCAGGAAGTCCATCAGCGTCGGCTGCAGCACGCGCGCGTTGACGGCGAGCGCCGAGCGGTAGACGAGCTCCTGCGCCTGCAGGCGGATGAGCACCTCGACCGAGTCGACATCCTCGACCGCGGCGCGGCGGGACTCGAGGGACACGGAATTCTGCACTGCCGCCTCCTTGGCGCGTTCGATCTGAGCCTGTCTGGTGCCGACCGCGCCCTGCACGCCCAGCATCGCCGTGCGGCGGTCGTCGATCTCCCCGAGTCGAGGCCCCACGTTGGTGCCGGAGCGGAGATCGGCGACGATGCGGTCGACGAGGGCGAACACCGAGTCGTCTCCGGTGCCGAACACCGCCGCACCGTCCGTGTCGACGCGGACGGCCGCCGCATCGGACACGCGGCGGGTGACCTCGGAGCCGGCGACACCGCTGTAGGAGTAGTCGGACCCGAAGGCCGCGGTGTCCGACGTGCCGGCGAAGACGGACCGGCCGAGCAGCCGGGTGTTTGCCTGCGCGAGCAGCTCGTCGCGGATGCCCTCCAGTTCCACCGCGAGGGCCTCCTTCGCCGTGGCGTCCAGCGCCCCGTCGTTGGCCCCTTGCGCGGTGAGGTCCCGCACCCGCGAGAGCAGGGACGTGCTGGAGGTGATCGCCGTATCGGCGGCAGTCACCCAGGCCAGACCGTCGTCGATGTTGCGCGCGTACTGCTCGGTGCGCCGCTGCTCGGCGTGCAGGGCGAGGGCGGCCGCCGCCGCTGCCGGGTCGTCTGAGGGGGCGGCGAACGCCTTCTGCGACGTGGCCTGCTCCTGCAGACGGGCGAGTTCGGAGAGGTTCGACTGCAGCTGGCGCATCGCCGTCTGCGTCATCGTGGTCTGGGTCACGCGAGAGATCATGGAGCTTCTCCGATCAGCGTCCGACGACGCCCGTGCGGTTGATGAGGACGTCGAGGGCCTCGTCGACGGCGGTGAGCACGCGGGCCGCCGCCTGGTAGGCGGTCTGATACGTGAGGAGGCTGATCGTCTCCTCGTCGCCGTCCACGGCCGCGACGGACTGCTGCGCACCGACGGCGCCGACAGCCGCCGCATCCGACACCTTCGCGCGCTGCACGTCGGCCGCGGTGGCGACGCCGAAGCGGGTCACCTGATCGGTCCACAGCGCGTCCGGAGAGGTCGCGCGCTGCCCGATCTGGGAGATGAGGTCGGCGTTGGTCGCGTCCTTGGCTCCGGCCCCGGGGGCGGCGAGGGCGAGGTCGGCCGCCGTGGTGACGGCCACCTGCATCCCGAGCGCGGCGGAGCCGGTGGCCGGGAGGGTGAAGAAGTCGCCGCCCGGCTGTCCGGACGCCGTGACACCGGCGCGGTGCTGGGCGTTGAGCGACTCCGCGAGCGCCGTGGCGACGCGGTCGTAGGTCGCGGCGAGCTGCGCCAGCATCCCGCCGTCCGCGGCTGGGGCGAGCACCGCGAGGGAGCCGCCCAGCTCTCCCCCGTCGACGACGAGGGGAAGATCCGGCACCGACTCCCAGGCGACCCCGACGCGCGGAGCGCCGTCGATCGTCGCCGAGCCGGTCAGCGCGATGTGACGGGCGTCGCCGCCGGAGACCAGGGCGTTGCCGCCGAGGCGGACCGTGAGCGTGCCGTCCGTCTCCACGGTGGCCGTCGCGCCGGCGAGCCGGGCCACGTCCTCCGCGAGCAGGTTGCGGCGGTCGGTGAGCTCGTTGGCCGATCGCCCCGAGGCCAGCGCCTCCCGGATCTCGCTGTTCAGCACCGCGATCTGGTCGGCGGCGGCGTTGACCTGGCTGACGGTGCGCTCGGCGGTCCCGCGGGCGGCCGTCCACTGCGCGGCGACCGTGCGGTAGCCGCCGGAGATATGGGCGGCGAGCTCCTTCGCCGACTCCAGGATGCTCGCGGCCGCCGCACCCGAATCCGGGGTGTTGGCGAGGTCCTGCCAGCCCGCCCAGAAGCTCGTCAGCCGGTTGGCGAGGCCCTTGTCGGTCGGCTCCGCGAGGGCCGACTCGGCAGTCGTCGCTGCCAGCGCGCGGGTGGCCCAGTAGCCGGAAGCGCCGAGGGTGTCGCGGACCCGGGCGTCGAGCAGCGCGTCACCGAGGCGGGACACCCCGTCGATCGAGACGCCGTGTCCGGGGAGGGCACCCATGCTGAAGCGGCCCGTCTGCGCGACGGCCGCGATCGAGGAGGTCTCGACGCGCTGCCGCGTGTACCCCTCGGTCTTCTGGTTGGCGATGTTCTGCCCGACCACGTCCATGCCCCGCCGTGCGGCGGCGAGGCCGCTGGCGGCGGTGGTCAGTCCACTGAAGGTCGACATGAATCCCTCTCGGTCACATCTCGGTGTCGATGATGCGGGCGGCGTCCTCGCGGGCGCGGTCGCCGCGGGTGGTGTATTCGCCGCTCTCCTGGCCGAGAGCGGCGATGGTCTCCTGCGTGGCGCGGAGCACTCCGCTGAGCTGCTCCGCGGCGGCATCGCGCATCTGCTCGACCTCCGCTGTCAGCTTCACCAGCGCACGCATGTGGTCGGTGAAGACATCGCCCCAGGCTCCGTCCGGAGCGTGCTCGATGAGCTGACCGATCGTCGCGTCCTGAGGAGCCCCCCACTCCTCGGCGACACCGGCGACCTCGACGGCCCTGGCCAGGCTCGCCGCGCGGAGGCGGTCGAGCACCTGATCGATCTCCCTGGCCGCGAACTGGATCCAGTGCGACCGGCCGGCGGCGAGCAGCAGCTGCTGCTCGTCGAGCTTGAAAAGCAGCATCTCGAGCAGCTCGCGCTCGCGCCAGAGCTGCATCGATAGTTCGTTGGCTCCCATGATCCCCTTTGTCCCCAGCGATCCCCCGCCCCACGCGGGTGCGATCGGCCCGCCTGTTAACGGTTCATAAATCTCTATCGGCCGCCGCGCCCCTAAGGTTACTATGTGCATTGGCGGCGGTTAGTGCTCCCCATGGACATATCTCGGACCTTGTGATATGGCCATCTATCCCTCGCCATGAGCTTCCGGAGTGCATCCAGAGAGGTGGATCATCCCCCATGTCGTCGCGCGCTGAGCGCAACCGCCTCGTCGAGGCCAACCTCCCCCTGGTCGGCTACCTCGCTGCAGACACCCATGCTCGGGCTACCCATATCCCCCGCGAAGAGCTCGCCGCCGTCGGCGCGCTCGCCCTCGTGACCGCCGCCGACGCGTACGACCCCGCGCTCGGCGTCCCCTTCGGCGCCTACGCCCGTCGACGCATCCTCGGCGCGTTCGCCGACGAGATGCGCGCCATGGACTGGGCGTCCCGCGGCATCCGCAAGCGCATCAAGGAGACGGTCGCCGTCCGCGAGACCCTCACCGCCGCGTTCGGCCGCACGGCGACCGCCACCGAGATCGCCACCGCCATGGGCTCCCCCAAGGAGGTGGTCGTCGAGGCCCTCGCGGACGCCGCACGCACCGTCGCCCCGCTGGACGACCCCGCCACGCGCGATCTCGTCGCCGACATCCCGCTGCCGGAGGAGTCGGCGATGGTCGGCGAACGGCGTGAGGTGCTCGAACACGCCATCGGCGCCCTCCCCGAGCGCATGCGGCGCATCATCGTGGCCGTCTACATCGAGGAGCGGCCCGTGAAGGAGATCGCCGAGGAGCTGGGCGTGACCCACTCGGCCGTCTCGCAGCAGCGGTCGGAGGCCGTGCGCCTGCTCCGCGACGCCCTCGACCGGTACTTCGCCGAGGGCGGCACCGAGACCACGACCACCACCCGCGTCTCGCCTGCCGCACGCGACGCGTATTTCGGCCGCATCGCCGAAGCCGCCGGCGTCCGGATCGGCGACGTCTTCCGCGCCGCCGCCCCCGCCTAACGCGTCCGCATCCTCCGCCGATAGGTCAGGGCAGGAGACCACGGATGGTCTCCCGTACAACACATCACGGAGGAAACCCTCATGGGTATGCAGATCAACACCAACGTGGGCGCGCTCAACGCCTACCGCAACCTGTCCAACACGCAGAACGACCTGTCGAAGTCGCTCGAGAAGCTCTCGAGCGGTCTGCGCATCAACCGCGCAGCGGACGACGCCGCCGGCCTCGCGATCTCCGAGGGCCTGCGTTCGCAGGTCAACGGCCTGAACGTCGCGGCTCGCAACGCCCAGGACGGCATCTCGGTCATCCAGACCGCAGAAGGCGCCCTGACCGAGGTGCACTCCATCCTGCAGCGCGTGCGCGACCTGACCAACCAGGGCGCGAACGACTCGAACAACGCGAAGTCGCGCGAGGCCATCCAGACCGAGATCTCCGCCCTGGGCGACGAGCTCACCCGGATCGCGTCGAGCACGAACTTCAACGGCATCAAGCTGCTCTCGGGCGGCGCGACGCTGACGTTCCAGGTGGGTGCGGGCGCGGTCGCCGTCGAGGACCAGATCTCGGTGGGCCTGACCAACTTCGCCACGCTCGGCGCCGACATCAAGACGCTCGCGGCCGGCATGACGGACGCGGCGACGTACGGCGCGGCTCTGGCGGGCATCGACACGCAGATCCAGGCGGTCTCGACCGCACGTGCCGGCTACGGTGCGCTGCAGAACCGCTTCGAGTCGACCATCAACAGCCTCAACGTGTCGGCCGAGAACCTCGCCGCCGCCGAGAGCCGCATCCGCGACACCGACATGGCGTCCGAGATGGTCAAGTTCACGTCCGCGAACATCCTGTCGCAGGCGGGAACGGCCATGCTGGCCCAGGCCAACCAGGCCAACCAGGGCGTGCTCCAGCTGCTGCGCTGACCCGCGCCGCCGCACGGAATCACTCCGGGGGTCCGGGTGACGGCTTCGGCCGTCGCCCGGGCCCCGCCGCACACAGAAGGGAAGCCGCATGTCGCTCTCGCTCGACGGCCTCGTGTCGGGGCTGAAGACCACCGAGGTCATCAAGGCGCTGATGGACGTGCACGCCATCCCCCGCACGCTGCTCAAGGCCAAGATCGACGACAAGAACGTCGTCATGACACAGCTGCGCACCCTGAATACCGCCGTGCAGAACCTCGCCGCCGCCGCCGAGAAGGCCGCAGCGCCTGGCGGTCTCGACCGCTTCACCGGCACCTCGTCGTCGGAATCGGTGAAGGTCGCCCTGCGCACCGGCGCCGCGCCCGTGTCGACCGACATCGTCGTCGACCGCGTCGCCCAGGCGCACACCGTCGTCTCCGCCGCCGCTTCCCGCTGGCCCGCGGACCCGCCCGTGCTGACCCTCGAGGACGCCACGGGGAAGCGCGTGCAGGTGCAGGCCGACTCCACCTCGATGCAGGACATAGCCCAGGCCATCAACGACGCAGACACGGGCGTCCTCGCCATCGCCGTCCCCGCCGGAAAGGATGCCGACGGCACCCCCGTCTACCGCCTGCAGCTCCGGGCCGAGGAGCCCGGCGAGGCGGGACGCTTCCGCGTCTACGCGGGAGACCTCGCCGCCGTCACCGCAGGCACCGCCACGGACGTGTCCACGGAGCCCGGGGCCGCCGTCATCGCCACGGGCACGGACGCGCAGCTGCGCCTCTGGGCCGGCACCGCGGCCGAACAGGTCATCACCTCGTCCGGCAACACCTTCACCGATCTCTTCGAGGGCGTCGACGTCACGGTCTCCACCGTCTCGACGAGCCCCGTCACCGTGACCGTCGCCGTCGACAGCGAGGCCAGGGCCAAGGCCTCCGGCGAGTTCATCGCGCTCCTCACCGACATCTTCACCCGCATCGACAACGGCTCGAAGGCCACGGTCGCCGCGGGACAGGGCGAGAAGACGACGCTCGGCGTCTTCACCGGCGACAGCACCATCCGCGGCCTGCGGACCGCCCTCGCCGACGCCATCCAGCACCCGGTGGACGGGGTCTCCCCCTCCACGGTCGGCATCTCGACCGACATGTACGGCAAGCTCACCTTCGACGAGGAGAAGTTCTCCGAGGCGCTGGCGAAGGACCCCGCGGCCGTCGGCGCTCTCTTCTCCGCGGTCGCGGCGCGTGTGGAGCAGACGGCGACGTCCTACTCGGACAAGTACGACGGGCTGCTCACCTCGCGGATCACGGGCCAGGAGAGCGAGGTCAAGAGCCTCGGCGAGCAGATGGAGCGCTGGGACGTGCGCCTCGCGCAGCGCAAGGCCTCGCTGGAGCGCACCTACGCCCGCCTCGAGGTGATGCTGTCGCAGATGCAGTCGCAGTCCTCCTACCTCGCCTCGCAGATCAACTCGCTGCCGAGCAGCCGTTCCGGGTCGGACTCGTGAGCATGAACGCCGCCCTGCGCGCCCAGCAGCGGTACCGCGAGGACGCCATCCTGTCCGCCCCGCCGGAGCGCCTGGTCACGATGCTCTACGACCGGCTCCTGCTCGACATCGAGCGCGCGGAGACGGCGCAGCGGGCGGCCGACTGGGCCGAGGCCAACACCCAGCTCCAGCACGCGCAGGCGATCGTGGCCGAGCTGTCGTCCTCCCTCACCGACGGATGGAGCGGCAGCGCCGGACTGCGCTCGCTGTACGTGTTCCTGTCGCAGACGCTGATCGGCGCCAACATCGGCCGCGACCCGGAGCGCACCCATGCCTGCCGCGAGCTCGTCGTGCCGCTGCGCGACGCCTGGCACACCGCCGCCCTGGCCGTCGCGGAGGGCCGCGCATGACGGACGAGGACTGGGCCGCGCTGCTCGACCGGCTCGAGGCGGACGCCGACCGGATCCTCACCGCGCCGGCCGGAGCCGTCGAGGTGCATGACATCATCCCCTGGGCGCCGCCGTCCTCGCCGCTCCCGCCGCACCTCGCCGACCGCGCCCGCGCCGTGATCGACCGGCAGCACGCCGCCATGGAACGCGCCCGGTCGGAGCTCGACGGGCTGCGACAGCACCTCGGCGCCGTCCGGCGGGTTCCGGCACCCCGCCCGCCGGATGCTCCCGCCTACCTCGATGTGGACGGGTGAGCGACCCTCCTAACGAAACCGCACGGACGGCCGACAGTCTCCCGAGAGCACGGATGGCTCGCAAGACTCGGCCAGGGAACGGCCACTTCGCCCACACACGGGGAGCCGGTTCGTGTTCGACTCTGTGACCATCACCGCACTGACGAGTGCGCTGAACGGCCTCTCGCTGCGCCAGCGAGCCATCGCCGACAACATCGCCAACATCAACACCCCCGACTACCACGCCAAGCGTGTGCAGTTCGAGGCGGCACTCGCCGACTCGATCGCCGCCGGCGACGGGGACGTGTCCGCCACGGTCGGGACCTCGCTCGAGCCGACGCGCTTGAACGGCAACAACGTGAACCTCGACACCGAGACCCTCTCCAGCATCGACACCATGTTGCGCTACCAGTTCGCCACGCAGGCCGTGAACGGGTCGTTCTCCTCGATGCGCACCGCGATGAGGACGTCATGACCTTCGACGCCATCGGGATCGCCGGCACGGGGCTGACCGTGCACCGGAAGTGGCTCGACGCCATCAGCGACAACATCGCCAACATCAACACGGCGACACCCACCGACGGCGCGGCGTTCCGGGCACGCTACATCCTGGCCCAGACCAGCGACCAGTCCCCCGGCGTCTACGTCGCCGGGACCGTCCAGGGCGATGCGGAGGGCCGGCTCGTGCACCAGCCCGACCACCCGCTTGCCGACGCCGACGGCTACGTGCGCTACCCCGACATCGACCTGGGAGACCAGATGAGCCAGCTGATCCTCGCGCAGCGCGGATACCAGGCGAGCGCGGCGATCGTGGACCGCGCCCGCAACTCGTACGAGGCGGCGCTGCAGATCGGACGGAACGCGTGAGCGCCGTGGCCGGCATCGAGGCCGTCGCCTCGTCCCTCGGCATGACCACCTCGCCCGTCACGGGCGCGAAGACGGGCGACGACACGGCCTTCGCGAACAGCGTCACCGGAGCGATCGACGAGCTGCGCTCGCTGCAGTCCGAGTCCGACACCCTCAAGGTCGCGGCCGTGACCGGGGACCTCGACGACATCCATGCGGCGATGATCGCGTCCTCGCGCGCCGCCGTCACCCTCGAACTCGTCGCCGCCGTCCGCAACAAGGGCGTCGACGCGTTCAACGAGATCATGCGGATGCAGGCCTGATGCCCCCGGCAGTGACCGGGGCGTTCCAGCGGATGCGGCGGGTGGTCGCCGGATTCTCGCTCGCGCAGCGGACCATCGCCATCATCGGCATCGCGGTGCTCGCGCTCGGCATCATCGCGCTGTCCAGCTGGCTCAGCCGCCCCACCTACACCCCGCTGTTCTCGGGATTGAACGCCTCGGACGCGAACGCCGTGGTGGAGCAGCTGCGCTCCGCCTCCGTGCCCTACGAGCTCGCCGACGGCGGCGCCACGGTGCTCGTCCCCGAGAAGGACGTGTACGACCAGCGGCTCGCCGCCGCCTCCGCCGGGCTGCCGAGCGCCGGGTCGGCCGGATACTCGCTGCTGGACGACATGGGTGTCACCACGAGCGAGTTCCAGCAGTCGGTCACCTACAAGCGCGCGATCGAGGGCGAGCTCGCCGCGACGATCTCCGCCATCGACGGCGTCTCCGCCGCGTCGGTGCAGCTCGCCATCCCGGAGGAGAGCGTCTTCGTGTCGGAGACCGTCGATGCGACCGCCTCCGTGTTCGTGGAGACCGCCGGACGCACGACGCTCGACCAGAAGCAGGTCGAGGCCATCGTGCACCTCACCTCGGCGGCCGTCAGCGGCATGAAGCCGGAGAATGTCGCCGTGGTCGATCAGACCGGGCGCACGCTCTCGACCGTGGGCGGCGGGGCCACCGGCGGACTCGATCAGCAGGCGAGCGACTACGAGGCCCGCGTGGCCGCGAGCGTGCAGCAGATGCTCGACACCGTGGTCGGCCCGGGGAATGCGACCGTGACCGTCGTCGCCGAGATCGACCGCTCGGTGAACGAACGCGTCGAGGAGACCTACACCCCGGCCGAGGGCGCTCCCCCGCTCACCGAGGAGGTCCGTGAGCAGAACAGCAACGGATCGACCTCCGAGGCCGGGGTCCTGGGTCCGGACAACATCGCCGTGCCGAACGGGAACGGCGACGGCACCTACACGAACACCGAGGAGACGCGCACCAACGCCGTCAACAAGGCCACGGAGAGCACCTCCACTCCCGCCGGCACCCTGCTGCGGCAGTCCGTGTCGGTCGCCGTGGACGCCGGGGCCGGGGGCGACCTCAGCTCCGCCCAGCTCAGCGACCTCGTGGCCACCGCCGCCGGCATCGACCGCACCCGCGGCGACGAGCTCGCCGTCGAACTCGTCGCCTTCAGCCAGACCGATGCCGAGGCCGCGCAGGCCGCGCTGCAGGCGGCGAAGGAGGCCGAAGAGGGTGCCCGTCAGGCCGCCCTCCTGAACACCGTCATCATCGCGGCCGCCATCGCCATCCCGCTCATCGCCGCGATCGCCGCCCTCATCGTCCGCTCCCGGCGGAAGGCGCGCGGCGTGGAGGAGTTCGACCAGCTCTTCGGCGATCGTCCTGTCGAGCTGTCCGCGCTCTCGGCGGACGCGCCGACGGCCGTGCTGGAGGCGCCGACCACGCCGCTCGCCTTCCTCGAGCCGGTACCCGACCTCGACCCGGATCCCGAGCCCGAGCCCACGCAGATCAGCCTCGAGCGCCGCCGCGCCGAGATCGCCGCGCTCACCCGTCAGGATCCGCAGCGCACCGCGGAGCTGCTGCGCACCCTCATCGACGACAGGTCGCGGGTATGAGCGGACTGACGGATCGGCAGACGGCCGCGATCGTCCTGATGAACCTCGACCGCGCGCAGGCCGTCGAGGTCATGAAGCACCTCTCCGAGGCGGAGGCCGAGGCCGTGGCCGCCGAGATCATCGGGCTGCAGGATCTCGACGCGGAGACCACGGTCCAGGCGCTGGGGCAGTTCCATCGCATCGCCGCGGGGCACCTCCCGCCGGCGCGCGGCGGACGCGACATCGCCGCAGGCCTGCTGGAGGCCTCGTTCGGCTCCGAGCGGGCGGCAGCCGTGCTCGGCCGGGTCGGCTCGACGTCGATGAGCGCGTCGTTCGACTTCCTCGCCTCCGCCGACGCCGCCCACCTCGCCACGCTCCTCGACGGGGAGCTGCCGCAGACCGTCGCCCTGGTGCTCGCCCATCTCCCCGCCGAACAGGCCGCCGCCGTCCTCGCCGCGCTGCCCGATCCGGCGCGGACCGACGTCGCCCAGGCCATCGCCACCATGGGCACCGCCTCGCAGGAGGCCATCGTCATCGTCGCCGACGCCCTCAAGGCCCGGACCGGCAGCCTCGCCTCGCGGGACAGTCCCGAGGTGCTCGGCGGCGTCGAGCCGCTCGTGGAGATCATCGGGCGGTCGGGAGCGACGATCGAGAAGGCGCTGCTGGCCAGCATCGAGGACCGCGACAGCGCCCTCGCCGAGGACATCCGCTCGCGCATGTTCACCTTCGCGGACATCGTCAAGCTCGACGACCGGGACACCCAGCGCGTGCTGCGGGGCATGGACATCCGCTCCCTGGCTCTCGCCCTCAAGGGGGCGCAGCAGCCGATCGTCGACCTCATCCGCCGCAACGTGTCCGAGCGCAACCGCGAGAACCTCGACGAGGAGGCCCGGACGCTGGGCCCGGTGCGCGTCTCCCAGGTCGAGGAGGCGCGGGCCGAGATCGTCCGGACGATCCGTGCCCTGGAGGCCGCGGGAGACATCACCGTGCAGCGGGCGGACGAGGACGAATATGTCTACTGACGCCTTCGCCCCCGCTGCCTTCCCCCGGCTCGGCGGCTCCGACCACCGTACGGAACAGGAGCGCGCCCGCCGCCGCGGGTACGCGGAGGGACACGCCGCGGGCTTCCGGGCGGGCGCGGCCGACGCCGACGCCGCCCGTCGCGTCGCCGAGGCCGAGCTGGCCGAACGGGAGCGCGCCCGCGCCGCGGACGTCGCCGCCGCCGTCGCCGCCCTGCACGCCGCCGCGCGGTCCCTCGCCGCCCGAGAGGCGGAGCTGGAGTCCGCTGCGACGAGCCAGGTGCACTCCCATGCGATCGACCTCGCGGAACTGATCATCGCCGCGGAGCTGAGCGACGCAGGAGCGTCGGCCGCCGCCGCGGCCCGCCGCGCCCTGAGCGCGACCGATGCGGCCGCCGTACGTCGCCTCCGTCTGCACCCGGACGACCTCCGCGTCCTCTCCGCGGAGGCCGGCGACGACATCTCCGGACTCACGCTGGTGCCCGACGAGACCCTCACCCGCGGCGACGCCGTGGCCGTGCTGGAGCACGGTGTCATCGACGCCAGGGTGGGGACCGCCCTCGACCGGGCGCGCCGCGCGGTGGCGGAGGCCGCGCCGTGAGCGCTTGGACGGCGGTGCTCGAGGCGGCGCGTCCGGAACGGATCGGCGAGGTCTCGCAGGTCCGCGGCCTCAGCGTGCAGGTCCGCGGACTCGACGGCGCCGTGGGGGACGTGGTGACGCTCGACGGCATCGACGCCGAGGTCGTCGCGACCGGGGAGGACGGGCTGCGCTGCATGCCGCTCGCCTCGGTCGCCGGGCTCACCGTCGGCGCCCCCGTGCGCGGCCGCGGCGGCCCGGTGAGGGTTCCCACCGGATCGGCGCTGCTCGGCCGGGTCCTGGACGGGCTCGGACGCCCCATCGACGGGAAGGGTCCGCTCGCGGCGCCGCACGTGAGCCTGGATCACGACACCCCCTCGATCATGGAGCGCGACCGCATCGACACCGCGCTCCCCCTCGGCGTGCGCGCCCTCGACACCCTCGTCAGCGTCGGCCGCGGACAGCGCGTCGGCCTGTTCGCGGGGTCAGGGGTCGGGAAGTCGTCGCTGCTGTCGATGATCGCCCGCGGCACCGCGGCCGAGGTCACCGTGATCGCCCTCGTCGGCGAGCGCGGTCGCGAGGTGCGGGAGTTCATCGAGGACGATCTGGGGCCGGAGGGACTCGCCCGCTCCGTCGTCATCGTCTCGACCTCGGACCAGCCGGCCATGGCCCGCATCCGTGCCGCGTTCACCGCCACCCGGATCGCGGAAGCCTTCCGTGACGAGGGCGCCCACGCGATCCTCATGATGGACTCGCTGACCCGGGTCGCGATGGCCCAGCGCGAGATCGGGCTCTCCGCGGGTGAGCCGCCGGCCACCCGCGGCTACCCGCCGTCCACCTTCTCCCTCCTCGCCGGGTTGCTGGAGCGCGCCGGCACCGACCGCGCCGGGTCCATCACCGGCATCTACACCGTGCTCGTCGACGGCGACGATCACAACGAGCCCATCGCCGACACGGTCCGCTCCATCCTCGACGGCCACGTCGTGCTGGATCGCGCGCTCGCCCTCGCCGGCCACCACCCCGCGATCGACGTCCTCGGGTCCGTGTCCCGCGTGGCCGGCAAGATCACGAGTCCGGAGCGCCGTGCACAGGCGGCCACCCTCCGCGCCGTGCTCGCGGCCCGACGCCGGGCGAACGACCTCATCGACATCGGCGCCTACCACGCCGGTGCCGATGCCCGCATCGACGCGGCGATCGCACACGAGCGCGCCATCTCGGCCTTCCTCACCCAGCCGCTCGACGAGACGAGCGCGATCGAGGAGTCCTGGGCGCGGCTGGACGGCCTCGTCTCCGCCTTCGAGGGGGTGTCATGAGCAGAGGGTTCTCTCTCGCCGGTCTCCTGCGCGTGCGGGAGATCCAGGAGCGCGCCGCCGCGCAGCGCCTCTCGCGCGCGGTCATCGACGCGCAGCACACCGAGGCCAGGGACCGGGCCCTGCGCGCACACCTGGCCGGTACCGACACGGAGGCCGTCGACGTGCGCACCCTCGCTGCGCTCGCCGCGGCCCGGGTCTCCGGGCGGGCGCTGCTCGCCGACCTCACCGCGCTGGCCGACCTCCAGCAGGAGACGGTCGCGGAGGCGCGGTCCGCGCACGCGGACGCCCGGCGCACGCTCCGCGGCCTCGAACGACTCGCGGACAACCACGCGGTAGCCATGCGGACGGCCGACCTGCACGCCGAGCAGGCGGAGCTCGACGAGATCGCCGCGCGCTCGCGGACGGAGGAGACGGCATGACCGCGCTCGACCTCCTCACCGCCCTGGATGCCCGCCCCGTGCGTCCCTCCGCCCCAGCCGCACGCACCGGCTCACCCGGTGCGACCGCGTTCGCCGAGGCTGTGCGCGATGCGGTGCGGGAGACGGCATCCCCCGGTCCCGGTGCGACCGACGACCCCGGCAGCGCCGCGGAGACCACGACCGAGGCCGAGCCTGCGGCCACCGTTCCGGTCGAGGGCGCAGCGACCGTCTCACCGCTGCTCCCCGCCCCGCCGACGCCCGCGGGTGCCGGCGCGCCACTCGTGCCAGCCCTCTCCGCCGAATCGGACGCACCTCCGGCGACGACGGAGACACCCACGGCGGTCTCGCCCCCGCCCCTCCCGTCCGCCGCCGGGCAGGACGCCCTCCTCGTACCCGGCGAGGGCACGGCCGGCGCCGCGGCGACGCCCGCCTCCGGGGAGACCGTGGGTACCCCCTCCTCCGCCTCGCCGTCCGACGCCGGGGACGCCGTGGCGGTCCCGCTCCTCCCGACGTCGGCGCCGCCGGTCGCACCGTCTCCGGACCCGGCGACCGTCCGACCGGGCCTGCGGCCCCCCACCCCGGGTCGAGACACCGGAGAAGTCGCGCCCCCCGGCACCGCCGTCGGGAACGGGACGGCCACCGGAACCGACCTCTCCCTGCCCCGAGTCTCCGCAGCCGCGCCGGCTCGCACGTCGACCGTGCCCTCGACCTCCGCTGCAGAGGCGACGACCGCCGACGACGCGGTCCCGGTACCGGCGGCACCCTCGATCCCCGCATCGGTCGCCCCGCCGGCCGCGGCCCCGCCGAGCGTCGATCCCGTGGCCGCGGGGTCCGCTGCCGCCCCGAGCCCGGTCGTCGCCACCGCTCTCGCCCCCGCGGCACCGCCGAGCGCGGTCGCCGCGCCGGCCCGCCCGGCTCTCCTCCCGCAGGTGGCGGCCCCCGTGGTGTCCCTCGCCCAGGCCCCGGACGGAGATCACCGGATCACGCTGACCGTCTCGCCGGAGAACCTCGGCCCCGTGACCGTGCGCGCCCTCATCGCCGGGTCCACGATCCGCATCGAGCTGCACGCCCCCGGCGAGCTCGGGCGGGACGCGCTGCGCGCCATCCTCGGCGACCTCCGCCGTGATCTCGCGATCGCCGCTCCGCAGGCGACCCTCAGCCTCACCACGTCGGACGGCTCGCCCTCCTCGCCGCAGCACGGAGGGACGGGCGGTCAGACCGGGAACGGCGGCGCCGATGCCCAACGGCACCAGGCGACCGCGCGCGCCTCCGCCGTCCCGCCGACGCCGGCAGAAGTTCCACCCCCGCCCCCTCCCGCACCGCCCGTCGCTCCGCTCGGCGGCATCGACGTCTACGCCTGACCAGAGAGGACTCCATGACCACGGTCGACTCCATCACCGGCACCCTCCCGCCGGGTGCCACGCCGACGTCCGGTGTGCAGACCGGCAGCACGACCCCGGCGACCGAGCGCAAGAAGACGCTCGACTCCGAGGTGTTCCTCAAGCTGCTCGTGACCCAGCTCACCAACCAGGACCCGAGCTCCCCCATGAACACGAACGAGATGATCTCGCAGACCACGCAGCTCGCCTCCATGGAGCAGCTGACGGCGCTCGCCTCGACGAGCACCGAGAGCTTCGCGCTCAGCATGCGGCAGACCGCCGCCGCCCTCCTCGGGCAGGAGGCGCAGTACGTCGACGCCGACGGTGTCACCCAGAAGGGCATCGTCACCGCGGTCTCCTATGCGGGAGCCATCCCCACCGTGACCATCGGAGAGAAGTCGATCCCCCTCGACGCCGTCTCCGGCGTTTCCCTCGTCCCCGGCACCGCTGCCTGACCCCGCTCCCCAGAAAGGCATCACCATGCTCCGTTCCCTCTTCTCCGGAATCTCCGGACTCCGCTCGCACCAGACCATGCTCGACGTCACGGGCAACAACATCGCCAACGTCAACACGACCGGCTTCAAGGCCTCGTCCGTGCAGTTCCAGGACTCCCTCTCGCAGCTGCTGCGCAACTCGATGCTGCCGCAGCAGGCGACGGGCGGACAGAACCCGGCCCAGGTCGGGCTCGGCGTGCAGGTCGCCGGCATCAGCACCAACTTCGCCGGCGGCGCCCCGCAGCCGACCGGCGTTCCCACCGACCTGATGATCTCGGGCGACGGGTTCTTCGTCGTCCGCTCCGGTGGCGAGACGCTGTACACCCGCAACGGCGGCTTCACCTTCGACGCGAGCGGCCGTCTGGTCGGCGCCGGCGGCGCGCTCGTCCAGGGGTGGACGGCGCGCAACGGCGCGATCGTCCCCGGCCAGGGCATCGGCGACATCACCCTCCCGGTCGGCGCCCTCAGCCCGGCCGCGGCCACCACCACCGCACGGGCCACGGGCAACCTGCCCTCCGGCGCCCCGGTCGGCGAGACGCTCGTGCGCGACATCAAGACGTACGGCGCCGACGGCTCCGCCTTGACCCTGCGACTGACCTTCACGCGCAGCGCGACCGGGTGGGATGTCACGGACGGCGCGGGCGCGAGCACCGCGCTGACCTTCACCAACGGCGTGCAGAACGGCGCCGGCAGCATCGTGTCCGGCGGCGTCACCGTCGACCTGTCCGGGGTGACCGGTTTCGCCGACGTCAGCGACATCGCCATCAAGGAGCAGAACGGCAAGCCGGCCGGCACGCTGAGCTCCTACGCCCTGACGAACGACGGCAGCCTCGTCGGCACGTTCAGCAACGGCGACACCCAGGTGCTGGCCCGCATCGCGCTCGCCGGCTTCGTCAACCCCGGGGGTCTGGAGAAGGTCGGCTCGTCGCAGTTCCGTCCGAGCGGCAACTCGGGTCAGGCCGAGCTCGGACAGCCCGGCACCGGCGGCCTCGGCGGCATCATCAGCGGTGCTCTGGAGATGTCGAACGTCGACCTCTCCCAGGAGTTCACGAACCTCATCGTCGCGCAGCGCGGTTTCCAGGCGAACGCCCGCATCATCACCACCAGCGACGAGGTCCTCCAGGAGCTCACCAACCTCAAGCGCTGATCCGTCCCGAGACCCCGCTTTCGCGCCGAGGCCCCGCCGTATTCACGTGGATACGGCGGGGCCTCGGCGACAACACGGGGTTTCGGGCGCGTCAGACGTAGATGCCGCGCTGCTCCATGAAGCGCACCGGGTTCGTGTACCCGCCGTTGATGTAGACCTCGAAGTGGAGGTGGCATCCGAACGATCGCCCGGTGTCACCGGCATAGGCGATGACCTGGCCGGAGCGCACCCACTGTCCGCTGCGCACGTTGATGCCGCCCGGCTTGATGTGGGCGTATCCCGTGCTGATGCCGCCGCCGTGCTGGATGCGGATGTAGTTGCCGTAGTTCCCGTTCGGTCCGGCATAGTCGACCGTGCCGGAGTTCGCGGCGTAGATCGCGGCGCCGCAGCCGTTGGCGAGGTCCGCACCGTAGTGGAAACTCGACGAGCAGCCCTGAGGACCGCAGATGGGGGTGCGCGGGCCGTAGCTCGAGCTGCGCGCGCCGCCGTGCGGGCGGACCCAGCCACCGTTGCCCGCGGAGCCGCCGCCACCACCGCCGCCGCCACCGCCACCACCGCCACTGGTCCCCCGAGCGGCAGCTGCCG
This sequence comes from Microbacterium meiriae, assembly GCF_032364335.1. NCBI lineage: Bacteria > Bacillati > Actinomycetota > Actinomycetes > Micrococcales > Microbacteriaceae > Microbacterium > Microbacterium meiriae. Next base: position 905,080 of record NZ_CP133984.1, on the reverse strand, counting down.
CCGCCGCGGCCGCCGCAGCAGCCTCGCGCTTGCGGCGGGCTTCCTCTTCCCGCCGCCGCGCCTCGACGCCCGCCTGGTATCCCGCGACCGTCTTGGTCGTGGTGTCCTTGAGGGCGGCCAGCTGCGCCTTGAGGGTCTCGAGGTTCGCCGCCTGCTCGTCGAGTGCGGCCTGCGCGGCGTCCGCGGCCTGCTGCGCCGCGACCATCTTCTGCTCGGCGACCTGCTGCAGGCGGTCGCGCTCGTCCCGGGCGACGTCGGCCTGCGCCGTCAGCGCCTGGGCGGTGTCGCGCGCCGAGACGGCGTTGTCGTAGGTGGTCTGGTTGTACTCGAGGAACTTGTTCATCGTGCCGAGGCGCGACAGGAGTTCGTCGGCGTTGGCGCCTGACCCTGCGAAGAACAGCTCCAGAGCGGTGTCGTCCCCGCCGCTGCGGTACAGCTGGGCGGCGACCTGACCGGCTTTCTTCGCCGTCTCCTCCGCGAGCGCCGACTGCTCGTCGGCCTGAGCCTGCAGGGTCTCCGCCTCCGTGATGGCCGCGAAGTACGCCTGCTGGGCCTCGTAGAACTCGTCCGACGCGACCTGCGCCGCCGCCTGGGTCTCGGCGACCTTGCGCTCGAGGGACTGGATCAACCCCTGGATCCGGGTGACCTCACCGGCCTTGGCCGCCTCGTTGTTCTTCGCCCGCTGGACGTCGTCCCAGCTCGGGTAGGACGCCGCGTGCGCGGCGGTGACGCCGGACCCGACGCCGAAGGCGGCGAGCGCGACCACGCCCAGCGCCCCGATCCCGAAGGCGCTGCGGCGGCTGACCGGCTGGCGCCACAGCGCGCCCCGCTCGGCCGCCGTCGGCGCGCAGCCGCATTCTTCGGCCGCCGTCGCCGCGGCCTTCTCCACGTTCCGATCCCGCACAAGGCTCCCTTCGCCCGCTGCTCATCGTCCCCCGCCCCTGATCCCTATCGGCGACGACGCGCCCGTCGTGAGGAAGATCCCCGTCCGCTCGGGCACCGGCGCTAACGACGCGCAGCGCCCGGCCGACAGTCCCCTCCGACAGCCCAGGACGGGCCGTCGGTTCCCCGCTTCCGGGCGGGGCGAGCTTTTCCAGGATGGAGCCCATGATCGTCCTCACGCGCCTGAACCGTTCCCGGTTCGCGGTGAACCCCGACCTGATCGAACGTGTCCAGGCCACGCCGGACACGACGATCACGATGGTCGACGGCGCGACCTTCGTCGTCACGGAGACGATGGACGACGTGATCGCCCGCATCACCCGGTTCCGCGCCGGTGTCCTCGCGACCGCCGCCGCGCTGGTCGCGGCCGGCACCGAGGACCCCCTGCCCGGCGCTGACGTGACGGGAGGGGACGCCTGATGGATCCGTCTCTCATCCTCGGGCTCGTCCTCGCGTTCGGCGCCCTGATCGCCATGATCAACCTGGAGGGCGCGACGGTCGGGTCGCTCCTGCTCCCGGCTCCCATGGTGCTCGTCTTCGGCGCCACGATCGCGGTCGGGCTCGCCAGCGGCACGCTGCGCGACGCCCTGCACGCCGTGAAGTCCCTCCCCCGCGCCTTCCGCGGCGAGCGGCGCACCGCGCAGAGCACGATCGACACCGTGGTCGGCTACGCGGAGAAGGCCCGCTCCGAGGGCCTGCTCGCGCTGGAGCAGGGTCTGGACGAGGAGAAGGACCCGTTCCTGCGGCAGGCCCTGCAGAGCATCGCCGACGGCACGGACGCGGAGGACCTGCGGGTGCTCCTCGAGGACGAGCTCACGTCCACCGCCGCCCGGAACCGCACCGCCTCGCGCTTCTACATGACCCTCGGCGGGTTCGCTCCCACGGTGGGCATCATCGGCACGGTGGTCAGCCTCACCCACGTGCTGGAGAAGCTCGACAAGCCGGACACGCTCGGCCCGATGATCGCCGCGGCCTTCGTCGCCACGCTATGGGGCCTGCTGTCGGCGAACTTCATCTGGCTGCCGATCGGCGGCCGGCTGCAGCGCCTCGGCGAGCTGGAGCTCGAACGCATGACGGTGCTGATGGAGGGCATGCTCGCCGTGCAGGCCGGTGCCGCCCCCGCCCACGTCCGCGAACGTCTGAGCGCGCTCGTCTCCGACCGGTCCCCCGGCCGCTCCCGCCGCCGCGAGCAGCCCGCGGAGACGGAGGCGCACGAGGACCTCTTCTCATGAGCGTGCGCACCCGACGCCGTGTCCAGGAGTCCGAGCACAGCGGACCGGACGAACGCTGGATGGCGTCCTACCTGGACATGGTGACGGTGCTCATGTGCATGTTCATCGTGCTGTTCGCGATGTCGACGGTCGATCAGGAGAAGTTCGAGGCCCTCAGCGCCTCGCTCGCGACGGGTTTCGGCCAGGAGCCCTCGGACGACGTCGACGTGACCAGCGGCGTGGTCGTGCCTCCGGAGCTGATCGACGACGAGGGCCAGGACTTCGCCGACACGGGCCTGGAGGCCGCGGAGCGCGAGTTCGACGAGCTGTCCGCCCTGCGCGAGCGGCTGCGTCAGGTCCTCGCGGAGCGGGGACTGGAGACCGACGTCACCTTCACGATCGATGAGCGCGGGCTGACCATCGGATTGGTGAGCGCGGAGACCTTCTTCACCACCAACAGCACGGATCTCAGTCCGGCCGCGACGCAGGTGCTGGACGCTCTGGGTTCGGTCCTCGTCTCCGCGCCGAACGAGATCTCGGTGGAGGGGCACGCCGACGCCCGCGGCTCGGTCGCACCCTTCCCGACCAACTGGGAGCTCTCGGCCGGACGCTCGACCCAGGTGCTGCGCTATCTCGTGGAGGCAGCCGGCCTGCCCCCCGCACACCTCAAATCCGTGGGCTTCGGCGACACCCGTCCGGTGGCCGCCGGGAGCACCCCCGAGCAGCTCGCCGAGAACCGCCGCGTGGACATCGTCATCCTCTCCGACGCCAGCGAGGAGGTGCGAGCGCTGATCCCTGCCGCGGGCGCTGCGCAGACCTCCCCCTGACCTGCCCCTAACGCACGCCGATCACCGCCCGATAGTCGGGTTCGTGGTGATGGATGACGGCGTGCGCTCGCGAGTGCGCGCGGAAACGGCGACCGCCGACGTCGAGGTCTACGACTTCGGCCGGGCGGCGACGCTGTCGCGCGAGCACGCCCGCACCCTGGAGCTCGCCTTCGAGACGTTCGCCCGGCAATGGTCGGCCCAGCTCTCGGGCAAGATCCACGTGCGCGCGACCATCGCCGTCGAGCACGTGGGCATGCTCACGTACGGCGAGTACGCGCAGTCGCTGCCCACGACCACGACCATGATCGTGTGCGCGCTGCCGGATTCCGACGAGCGCCTGATCGTGCAGGTGCCGATCCCGACCGCGACCTCCTGGATCGTGCAGATGGTCGGCGGCCGGGTCACCGCCACCGCCGAGGACCGCACGTTCACCCCGATCGAGCAGGCGCTGATCCGGTCGTTGATCGGCGACGCGATCGATCACCTCACCGGCAGCCTCGACGGACTGCTGCCCACCGGGGTCGCCGTCGCCGGCATCCAGTACAGCTCCCAGTTCGCTCAGGTCGCCGCCGCCGGGGAGCCGGTGATCGTGGCGCGTCTGTCGATGCGCCACGGCGGCCGGACCGTCCCCGCCAGCATCATGCTCCCCGCCTCGGTGCTCGCCGGCTTCGCGGTGCGCGCCTCCGACGCCGACCGCTCCGAGACCCCCGGTCTCGTGCGCCGCCAGGTGGAATCGACTCCGGTCGAGATCGCGCTCCGGCTGGCACCGCGGACCGTGCTGCCCCGTGAGGTGCTCGACCTCGCCGTCGGGGATCTGCTGCCCCTGCCGCATGCCGCCGACCGTCCGATGCTCCTCACCGTCGGCGATCAGACCGTCGCGACGGCGGCCGTCGGCAGTGCCGGTGCCCGCCTCGCCTGCGTCGTGACCGCCACCGTCCCCGAAACCGCCCCCGCTCAGGAGTCCGCGTGATCAGCACCACCGCCTACGAGTCCGCCGTCGCCGCCGCGTTCGCGGCGCGACTGCCCACCGCCGCACCGGTCACCGCCCGCGCCTCCCAGGCGTCCGGGGATACCGGGGAGGCCGTCGTGGCGCAGTTCGTCGGAGAGGCGAGCGCGCAGCTCGCCGTGCAGCTCCTCGACGCCGACGTGCTGGTCGACGGCCTCGGGGACCGTCCGCTCACGGACCGGCTCCTGGATGCGCTCGAGGCCGCCGCGACCGCCCTCGGCCCTGGGCTGCTGGGCGAGGCGGCGGTCGGCGACGCCTCGGCCGTCTTCGCCGACCCGCAGACCCAGCTCTTCGACCTCGTGGACCACACCGAGCGGACCATCGGCCGACTCGCGGTGCGGATCACGCATCGCCCGGCGCGTCCGACGGGAGCCGACGGCCGCCTGCACCGCATCGCGGGCGTCGAGATGGAGCTCACGGTGGAGATCGGCCGCACCCGCATGGCGGTCCGCGACGTGCTCGACCTCGAGCCGGGTCGCATCGTGGAGCTCGACCGCTCCGCGGGAGCCCCGGCGGACGTCAAGCTCAACGGACGCACGATCGCACACGGCGAGGTCGTCGTCGTGGATCAGGACTACGCGGTGCGGATCACCCGCATCCTCGAGAACGTCGAGGCCTGACCCTGGACGACCTCCTGCTCGCGCTGCGGGTCGGGCTGTCGCTCGCCGCAGTGCTCGGGCTGCTCTGGTTCCTGCAGCGCCGGGTGTCGAAGACCCAGGCGCGGCGCCGTGACGCGGAGGCGATCACGGTGCTCGGACGCCAGGGCATCGGCCCGAAGGCGCAGCTCGTGGTCGTGCAGACCGACGACGCGCGCTACGTGCTCGGGGTCACCGAGCACGGCGTGAGCGTGGTCGACCGTCTCCCCGTCCGACCCGAGCTCCGGGACACCTCGGAGACGACATCCGCGTCCGAGCGCGATCCGGTGAGCGACGACGCCGAGTTCGACCGCATCCTCGCCGCGGCCGCCCTCACCGGCAACCCGGCAGCGGGCACCGCCGCACCGGAGCTCCGTCGCCGCGTACGGCACCGCAACGACCCGCTCCGCGGTTCCATCCTCTCCCCCGATACCTGGCGGCAGACCGCCGAGGCCCTCCGGCGCGCCCGATGAGCGCGAGCCGTGCCGTCGATCGCGCTCGCGCCTCGCGGCTCCTCGTCGTCGTCGCGGGCGCGATCCTCCTGGCCCTGGTCCTCGTCGTCGTCACCGGCGGCGCCGCGCACGCCGAGATCACCCCGGACGACGGGGAGGGCGTGACGATCGACATCAACGGGATCGACGGCGGGCCGTCCGGATCGATCCTCACCCTCCTGGGGATCACGCTGCTGTCGGTGGCTCCCGCACTGCTTTTGATGATGACGTCGTTCACGAAGATCTTCGTGGTGCTCGCCATGACCAGGAACGCGCTGTCCCTCCCCACCATCCCGCCGAACCAGGTGCTGGCCGGGCTGTCGCTCTTCCTGTCGCTGTTCATCATGTGGCCGGTCCTGACCGAGATCAACACGCTGGCCGTCCAGCCGTACATCGACGGCGCGCTCACGTTCACACAGGCCGTCGACGTCGGGCAGGGCCCGCTGCGGGAGTGGATGCTGCACTACACGCGCGAGGAGGACCTCGCGCTGATGACCCGTATGGCCGCGCAGGACAACCCGGAGGACCCCGCGAGCGTGCCGATGTACACGCTCATCCCCGCGTTCATGATCTCGGAGCTCCGGGCCGCGTTCATCATCGGCTTCGTGATCTTTGTGCCGTTCCTCGTGATCGACCTCGTGGTGGCCGCGGCGCTGATGTCGATGGGCATGATGATGCTCCCGCCGGTCATGATCTCGCTGCCGTTCAAGATCCTGCTGTTCATCCTCGTCGACGGCTGGGGGCTCATCATCAAAGCCCTCCTGGAGAGCTACGGAGGTGTGGGATGAGCCCCGAGGCCGTCCTCGACATCGGCGCCCAGGGGCTGCTGATCGCGGCCAAGCTCGCCGCACCGATGCTGATCACGGCGCTCGTGGTGGGCTTCGCGATCTCGCTGCTGCAGTCCATCACCCAGGTGCAGGAGGTGACGCTGTCGTTCGTGCCGAAGATCGTCGCCGTCGGCATCGCCCTGCTCATCGCCGGGAACTGGATGATCGCCGAGATCATCGCCTTCACGAACGAGATGTTCGCCCGCATCCCGTCTCTGCTGAGCGGATGAGCCCGTGTTCATCCCGATCGACTTCGCGTGGCTGGAGGCCACGCTGCTCGCCGCCGTGCGGATCACGGCGTTCATCATGATCGCCCCGCCGTTCTCGTACCGGGCGATCCCGGTGCGGGTGAAGGCGATGCTCTCGATCGGACTGTCCCTCGCGGTGGGTGCCGCGGTCGCCCCGGGCTACGAGAGCCTCGACACGGGGCCGTTCCTCGGCGCGCTCGTGATCCAGCTCCTCACCGGTGCCCTGCTGGGCTTCCTCGTGCTGCTCTGCTTCTCCGCGGTGCAGGCCGCGGGCAGCCTGATCGACGTGTTCGGCGGGTTCCAGCTCGCCCAGGCCTTCGACCCGGCGGCGATGGTCAACGGCGCGCAGTTCACCCGGCTGTTCCACCTGACGGCGCTCACGCTGCTCTTCGCCTCCGGCGGCTATCAGCTCATCCTCGCCGGGCTCGCCCGCAGCTTCGACGCCGTTCCGGTCGACGGCGTCTTCCGGGTGGCGGGACCGACCGAGCTGCTCGTCGACGGGGTGTCCCAGATGGTGCTGGCGGCCGTGCAGATCGCCGGCCCTCTGGTGCTGGTGCTCTTCCTCGCCGATGTCGGGCTCGGGCTCATCACGCGCGTGGCGCCGGCACTCAACGCCTTCGCGATGGGCTTCCCGGTCAAGATCCTGCTGACCCTCCTGCTCGCCGGTGCCGTGTACGTCGCGTTCCCCGGCATCGTCGACGCCCTCGCCACCCAGGCCTTCCGCATGATGCAGGGGGTGACGCCGTGAGCGGGGCGGACAGCGGCGAGCGCAGCGAGAAGGCCACCGAGAAGCACCTCCGCGAGGCCAGGCAGAAGGGCAGGATCGCCCGGAGCCAGGACCTGACGGCGTGGCTCGGCATCGGTGCCGCCGCCGTCATGATGCCCGCCGCCATCGCCGCGGGGACAGGCGCCGGCACCGAGCAGCTCATCTCCCTCACCTCGCTCATGCAGGCGCCCTCACCGGACGCCGCCCTCGCGGCCCTCGGGCGGGCCCTCGCCTCGGTGCTGCCGACCCTGGGGGCGCTGCTCGCCGCGGTCGCGATCGTGACGCTGTTCGGTGCGGTGGTGCAGGGCGGCGTGCATCTGCGGAAGCTGTCCGGGCGTTACGAGCAGTTCAACCTCGTCTCCGGGGTCCGGCGGGTGTTCGGCCTGCAGGCCCTTTGGGAGGGGGCGAAGGCCCTGCTGAAGACGGCCGCCATCGCCCTCGCCCTGTGGGTCGTCATCGCCGGCCTCATGCCCGTGCTCACCGCGAGCGGCGCCCACTCCATCTCCCGGCTGCTCGGCACCGCGGCGGACGGGACCGCCGCGCTGCTGCAGACCGCGATCGCGGTGGGCCTGGTGCTCGCGGCCATCGACCTGTTCGTGGTGATGCGCCGGAACCGCAAGCACACCCGCATGACCAAGCGCGAGGTGCGCGACGAGAACAAGAACTCCGAGGGCGATCCGCTCATCCGTCAGCAGCGCCGGTCGCGCCAGCTCGCGGTGAGCCGCAACCGCATGATCGCCGCGGTCGCCGGCTCCGACGTCGTGGTCGTCAACCCCACGCACATCGCCATCGCCTTGGAGTACGACCCCGGCACGTCCGCGCCGAAGGTCGTGGCGAAGGGCAGCGGGGTCATCGCCGAGCGCATCCGCGAGAAGGCGCTCGAGTCCGGCGTCCCCCTCGTCCGTGACGTCACCCTCGCCCGAGCCCTGCACGCCGCGTGCGAGCTGGGTCAGGAGATCCCCGAAGACCTCTACAACGCCGTGGCACGCGTGCTCGTGTTCGTCGACGCGCTCCGGCGCCGAGGCGCCGCCCGCGGCATCCACTCTCTCCCGTATCGGAGGACCGTATGAAGAAGCTGCTCATCACGCTCGGGGTGCCGATCGGCGTCGTCGGCATCATCATGCTGCTCGTCGTCCCGGTGCCGCCGTTCCTGCTCGACGTGCTGATCATCCTCAACATCATGTTCGCGCTGGTCATCCTGCTGACGTCGATGTTCGTGAAGAAGCCGCTCGACTTCTCGGTGTTCCCCTCGCTGCTGCTCGTGGCGACGCTGTTCCGGCTGGGGCTGAACGTCGCCTCCACCCGCCTCGTCCTCGGCGAGGCATATGCGGGACAGGTGATCGAGGCGTTCGGGGCGATCGCGGTGGGCGGCTCGCTCATCATCGGCGCCGTGGTCTTCCTCATCCTCGTCGTCATCCAGTTCGTCGTGGTGACCAAGGGTGCAGAGCGCGTGGCCGAGGTGGGCGCCCGGTTCACGCTCGACGCGATGCCGGGCAAGCAGATGGCCATCGACGCCGATCTCAACGCCGGCCTCATCAGCGACACCGAGGCCCGCGAACGCCGGGCGGAGGTGGCGGCCGAGTCCGACTTCTACGGGGCGATGGACGGCGCCTCGAAGTTCGTCAAGGGCGACGCGATCGCCGGACTCGTCATCATCATCATCAACCTCGTCGGCGGCATCGCGATCGGCCTCGTGCAGCACGGCATGTCGATCGACCAGGCGGTGAGCACCTACAGCCTGCTCACGATCGGCGACGGCCTCGTCACGCAGATCCCCGCCCTGCTCATGGCGGTCTCGACCGGCATGATCGTCACCCGCTCGACCGCCGAGGCCGAGATGGGATCGGCCGCGTCCACGCAGCTCGGCCAGTCGCGCAACGCCCTCATCATCGCGGGATGCGCGGCCATCGTCATGTCGCTCATCCCGCACATGCCGATGCTCCCCTTCCTGGTGATCGGCGCCCTGCTGCTCCTCATCGCGCAGCGCATCACCGCGACCCGCAAGCGCGAGGAGGCGGAGGCCGCACAGGCCCCGGCTCCCGCGCCGGTGGACCAGCCCGAGGAGCTCATCGAGCGCATGCGGGTGCATCCTCTGGAGATCCTGCTCGCCCCCGACATCGTCGACCTGGTCACCGGCGGCCCCGACGACCTCCTCGCCCGGGTGAAGGCGCTGCGGCGCCGCATCGCACTCGACCTCGGTCTGGTCACCCCGCCCGTGCGCACGAGGGACAGCATCGAACTCCCCCAGGCGACGTACGTCATCCGCATCGCCGGTGTCGAGACCGGACGCGGCACCGCGCCCACCGGGTCGGTCCTGGCCCTCGGGCAGGGGTTGGACAGCCTGCCGGGGACCGCCGCTCTGGACCCGGTGTTCGGTCTCGAGGGCAAGTGGATCCCGATGGAGATGCGTCACAGCGCGGAGTTCGCCGGGGCCACGGTGATCGACAGGGCGAGCGTCATCATCACCCATCTGTCGAGCGTGATCCAGACGCACGCCGCCCGTCTGCTCACGCGGGAGGACGTCCGCCAGCTCACCGACGCCCTGAAGCAGGTCTCCCCGTCGGCGGTCGAGGAGCTCACGCCCGCCCTGCTCTCGCTCGCGGAGGTGCAGCGGGTGCTGCAGGGCCTGCTCGCCGAGCGCGTGCCCATCAACGACCTCAGCCGCATCTACGAGGCGCTCGCGCTCCGTGCCAAGGTCTCCACCGATCCGGAGGGGCTGATCGAGGCCGCCCGCGCCGCGCTGGGGCCTGCCATCGCCTCCCGCTTCGCCGAGGACGGCACGCTCCGGGTCGTGATGATCGCCCCGCTGCTGGAGCAGGCGATGCTGGAGAGCCTCCGCCCCGGCGACGAGGGCTCTCAGATCGTCTTCGATCCACCGCGGATGGAAGCGGTGATCGCGTCGGTGAAGCAGGCCGTGGCCGCGCAGACGGACGGCGGAGAGCCGGTGCTCGTGTGCGCACCGTCGCTGCGCCCCGCCGTGCGGCGGCTGGTGTCGGCGCAGACCGACGGCCTCCCCGTGCTCTCCTACAGCGAGGCGACCGCGGCCGCCCTCACGATCGAGACGATCGGGGTGGTCCGGGACTCCTCCACCGCGTCGCTCGGGGCCGCCCCCGCCGCACCAGTAGGCTGAACGAATGCTGGTGTTGACGAGGCGGATCGGTGAGAGCGTACGCATCGACGGCGAGATCGAGGTCACGCTGCTCGACATCAAGGGCGACAGCGTGCGCATCGGCGTCAAGGCCCCGCGGGAGACCCGCATCCAGCGCACCGAGATCATCGAGGCCGTCGTCGCCGAGAACGTCTCCGCCGCCGCCGACACCGACGCGAGCGCCGCGGACGCCATCACCGCGGCACTCGCGCGCGGGCGCGAGAAGCAGACCCCCTAGCGGCGGGTCAGACAGCGGCCAGGTCCGACTCCTGCGCCCGCTTCCACTGATCCCCACCGGCATCGCGCGCCCGGCACGCCGCCGATGCCGCCGCCGCGACGAGAGCGTCGTAGTCGTACCCGGCGACGGATGCCGTCGCCCAGCCGATGCTCGCGGAGGAACGGATGCCGGTCGCCGGCGCGTCCAGGTCGATGATCGACACGGATCCCAGGATCGCCCGCAGATGGAAGCGCACCGCCTCGTCGCTGCCGTGGATGAGGACGATCGCGCGGTCGTCGGCGACCCGTTCCGCATCGGCGGTCGCCGGGAGCGCGTCGCAGATGTCCGCGTGGAACCGGTCAGCGATGCGTCGGAACCCGGCGCTGCTCGACGCCTCGCGGAGGTCGGCGGGATCGTCCAGGCGGACGTCGAGGACCGACCACGCGGGGTCCTTCTGCGCTGCCGCCTTGCGCAGACGATCCCTGGCACGGTTCGCGGCGCCGTCGGTCCCCGGCGGCGCGCTCTCCACCCGCACGAGGAGCACGAGCGTGAACGCCGCGCAGGTGCTCATGACGATCGTCCCGAGGGCGTTCACTCCGCGGAGCGCGCTGAGCTGCTCCTCGGTGCTCACGCCCCCGGAGACGAGGGCGGATCCCGCGCTGACGACGGCGACCACCACGAAGCCGCACGCGGCGAGCGCGAGCGGCAGGACGATGTCCCGCGTCGCCGGCTGCCCGCGCGTCAGCTCCCAGGCGAGCAGCCCGGCGAAGACCGCCATCGCCAGGAAGACGACGTGGAACACCGGCAGATACCAGCGCGTGCCCGCCGTCAGGATCAGGGCTGCGGGCACCCCGACGAGCGCGACGATGACCGGAAGCCAGGGTGCCGTGCGCTCGAAATGCATCCGCACGCCGATCCACACCAGCGGCACGAAGCAGACGACGATGGCGGACGCGGCCGCCCGCAGCACAGGGCTGCCGGTGTGGTGCCCGGCCAGCCACAGGTAGGCGCCGAGCATCCCGATACCGAAGGCGACCCCCCAGACGATGGTCGCCCTGCTCGGTCGGGCGAGGGTCGCGAGACCGACGACGACCGCGGTGAGCACGGTCACCACCGCCACCATGCTCGTGGTGACATCGACGCTCACGGGCACGAGCGGTGTCATACGGGGTCCTCTTTCGTTCGTCGGGGGAAACGGACGGTGACGGTGGTGCCGACGTCCACCTCGCTCGACACGAGGATGACGCCGCCGTGTGCGACCACGATGTCCCGCGCGATGCCCATGCCGAGCCCGGTACCGGGGATGCCGCCGCGCACGGCACTGTCGGCGCGGAAGTACGGCTCGAACAGCCGCGGCAGCTCGTCCTCGGAGATGCCGATCCCCGTGTCCGCCACCGTGACCTCCGCATGGCCGTCGGACTCCACCAGCCGTACCGTGATGCGACCGCCTCCCTCCGTGTACTTGGCGGCGTTGCCCAGGAGGTTGTCCACCACCTGACGCAACCGGAACGCGTCTCCCGTGATCACCACCCGCTCCGCCCCATCGAGCACGAGTTCCTGGCGCGCGGCGCCCATCAGGGGCGCGAACGATGCGGCGGACTCCTCCACGACCACGCGCAGGTCCACCGGCTCGAAGGGATCGTGCGAGATCCGCCCCGTCTGAGCCTGCATGCTCGTGACGAGATCCTGCAGCCGCTCCCCGGCGTCCGCGATGACCTCGATCTGCGCCGGCACCCGGCCGGGGAGGTCGTCGCGCTCCCGGAGGAGCTCGACATGGCCGATGATCGCCGTGAGCGGGTTGCGCAGCTCGTGGGAGATCACGGCGGTCAGCGCCCGACGCTCCTCGGCGGCCTCGAGGAGGGCGGTGACGTCATCGATGACGACGAGGGTGATGCTCTCCCCCTCCCGGGCACTTGCGATGGGCTGGGTGGTCACGGCCAGGGCATGCCACTGCCCTGCACCGTCGTACAGCCACACCCGCTCCTCCCGCATCTGCTCCCCCGCGGCGGCTCGTGCCAGCGTGGTGCGCTCCGGCGTCAGAGCCGTTCCGCGCCGCGCGTCGTACTCGACGGAGGCCGACGGGAGCGCTGTGCCGAAGCGGTCGCGGCCGTACAGGGCGCGGTAGGCGTCGTTCATCTGCAGGACGCGGCCCGCGGAGGTGACCACCACCAGCGCGATGCCCAGCGCGTCGATGACCTGCGTGACGCGCTCCTGGTTCGTCTCGGCCCGCTCCGCCGCCCTGTTCACCTGCTCGGAACGGCGCTGCAGGAGCCGCCGCGCCGCACCGGAGCGCTGGGCACCGATACGGACGGTCACGCCGAGGAAGCTCAGGGTGATGACGACGGTGAGCACCCGGAGCAGCACGTCCTCCGGCGGCCCGGAGCGGTCCGCGAAGAACACGAGGCAGCCGCCGCTGAGGACGATGCCGACGAACACCCAGGGCATCGAGAAGTAGGTCGCCAGCCAGACCACCGGGAACACCCAGAGGAAGCCGAGCCGGAGATCCGGCACGTTCGTCGTCAGTCCCACCCCGAGCACGTCCAGCAGCGGGAGGATCGTCACCGCCGTGCGCGGCAAGCGCCGCCAGGGCACCATGAGCGCCACGAGGGTGGTGACCACGATGAGGCCGATCCCCCCGATGAACAGCGGGATCGCGAGGGTCTGCGGCTTGAAGCCCGCGACCATCACCACGATGGCGACGATGCTCGCGGTGAACACCAGCTGCCACCGCCAGATCGAGACCGTGCGGATCATCAAGGCCCGCCTCCCGGTCGATCCTCAGCATTCACGCAAGATTACTCAAAGATCGTCACTTCGCGCTCTTCAGGCGGCCTTCCCGTCCTACGATTCTGAGTGGGAGCCGACGCTGCGACTGGGGATTTCGCAGAAGCTGGGGCCGCGCGAGTGGGGATTCGCAGGCATCCGGGGCCGCGGTGGGGGAGCCGCGGCCTCGACCCCTCTCCTCAGACGGGCCGGTCGTCGGAGGTCAGACGGTAGCCGACGCCGCGCACCGTCTCGATGTAGCGCGGGGCGTTCGGGTTGTCACCGAGCTTCCGGCGCAGATTGGCCATGTGCGTCTCGATGGCCCGTTTGTCCGGCTCGCTCACCCGGTCGAACGCATCTCCGGAGAGCCCGCGCAGCCCTCGTGCGAGGTCGGCTTTGCTGCAGACTCTGCGGCCGGCCTCGAGGAGCGCGGCGAGCAGGTCGAACTCGGTGGGGGTGAGTTCGACGGGGCGCTGGGAGACGAGCACGAGACGCGTGTCGAGGTCGAGGCTGAGGTCGCGGTGCACGAGCCCTCGCCAGGTGGCGACGGTGGCGTCGGCGGCGGCGATGACCGGCAGGGACGCGCTCGACGCCGCGGAGGCCGTCGAGACGGTGACCCGGGGCGGCGGTGCGCTCGCGGCCGCGGGCGTCCCCTTGTCCGCCGCGGACAGGCGGGTACGGCGGAGGAGCGCCTCGATCCGTGCCCGCAGCTCGCGCGGCCGGAAGGGCTTGACGAGGTATTCGTCGGCACCGGAGGTGAGGCCCAGCACCACGTCCGACTCCTCGGCGAGGGCGGACAGCATGATGATGAAGGTGTCGCTGACCCGTCGGATGCGTCGCGCGACCTCGAACCCGTCGATGCCGGGGAGGTTGATGTCGAGGGTGGTGATGATCGGGTGGTGCGCCGCCACTGCCGCGAGACCGTCCGGACCGGAACCCGCCAGCACGGTGCGGAAGCCCGCGGCGAGGAACACCTCGTCCAGGAGCGACCGCACACCGGGGTCGTCTTCGATGATGACCGCGACCAGCGGCGTCTCCCCCGTCACGCGCGCTCCTCGCGGGCGATCGTGACGAAGCGCGGCGCGTCGGCATCCAGCTCCGAGGGGTCGAGGTCGTCCTCGTCGTCGCCGGCTCCGACGGGGCGTTCGATCTCGACGTCCCACCAGGCGTCGGCGAGCTCCTCCGCCATGCCGCGGCCCCACTCCACGACCACGACCGACCGCTCCAGATCGAGGTCGAGGTCGTCGAGTTCGGCGGCGGAGCCGAGGCGGTACGCGTCCACGTGCACGAGCGGCGCTCGGCCGACCAGGGACGGGTGGGTGCGGGCGATCACGAAGGTCGGGCTCTGCACGGGTCCCCGCACACCGAGTCCCTCGGCCAGACCCCGGGTGAACGTGGTCTTGCCCGCCCCCAGGGGTCCGGTGAGGATGAGCAGGTCGCCCGGTTCGAGCTGCTCGCCGATGCGCAGCCCGAGCTGCTCCATCTCGTCGGAGGTGGCGATCTGCCGGCGTCCGAGGAACGCCGGGTCCAGGCTCACGTCGTCCTCCGCGGCACCCGGTGACCGATGCGGGTGACGATCTCGTAGCCGATGGTGCCGGCGGCCTCCGCCCAGTCCGCGGCCGAGGGCACGCCGAGGGTCGGGTCCCCGAAGAGAGTGACCTCGTCGCCGACCGCGACCGGGGCGTCGCCGACGTCCACGACGAACTGATCCATCGCGATCCGTCCCACGTTCGTGTAGCGCCGCCCTCCGATGGACACGGGCAGTCGCCCCGAGGCGCTGCGGGGGACGCCGTCGGCATACCCCAGCGGCACGAGCGCCAGGGTGGTCTCCCGGTCCGTGCGGTGCGCGTAGTCGTAGGAGACGCCGGTGCCGGCGGGAACGCGCCGCACGGCGGCGACCGCCCCACGAAGGGTCATGGCCGGACGCAGGCCCAGTTCCGCCGAGGAGCGGTCGTCGAAGGGCGAGAGGCCGTAGGTGCCGATGCCGATGCGGACGGCGTCCAGTCGCGTCTCGGGAAGGTCGATGGCGGCGGCCGTGGCGGCGATGTGTCGGATCTCGGGTCGCACGCCGAGCGCGGCGGCCTGCGCCACCCCTTCCTCGAATCGGGCGAGCGCGGCACGGTCGTCGGCGGGCGAGGCGTTGGAGAGGTGGCTGAAGAGTCCCACGACCCTGACCCGTCCGATGCGCTCCAGGCGGGCGGCCTCCGCGAGCACCGTCCCCCAGTCGTCGGGGGCGATGCCGTTGCGCGACAACCCGGTCTCGAGCTTCAGGTGCACGGCGACCGGGCCGTCTCCGGATGCGGCGGCGGCCGCCGCCTGCAGCTGGTCGTATGACGAGATGCCGAGCTCGATCCCCTCGGCGGCCGCCTGGACGAAGCGCTCCCCCGGAGCGTGCAGCCAGGCCACGATCGGGGCGTGCACGCCCTGACGCCGCAGCTCCAGTGCCTCCGGAATCTCGGCCACGCCGAGGCGGGTGGCGCCGGCGGAGAGAGCCGCCACGGCGGCCGCGGTGGCACCGTGGCCGTACGCGTTCGCCTTCACGACGACGAGCACCTCCACGCCGGTCAGGCGACGGAAGTGCCGCACGTTGTCGGCGATCGCATCCAGGTCGATCGTCGCCTCGCGGAACGGGACGGTCACAGCGGGGCTCCTTCGGCGACGACGAACGCGGCGGCGAGACCGGCGTCGTGGGTGAGGGTGAGGTGCAGCGTGAGGATGCCGCGTTCCTCGACCACCGCGGCGGTGGATCCGGACAGCACGAAATGCGGCCGTCCTGAGGGCTCGGAGGCGATCTCGATCTCGGTCCAGTGCACGCCGTCGGAGCCGCCGAGGGCCTTGATCAGCGCTTCCTTCGCGGCGTACCGCGCGGCCAGGGACGGCAGCCGGAGCTCCCGTTCGGACGGGGCGAACAGCCGCTCCCGCAGACGAGGCGTCCTGGTCATCGTGCGCTCGAACCGCGGGATGTCCACGAGGTCGATGCCGGTGCCGATGATCACGCGTTCAGCCTACTCGGGCTTCCCCACCCACCCCGTTACGAACGCCCCACCCCTCTGCGTGCGCACGCAGAGGGGTGGGGCGAACAGAACAGGGTGGGTCGGCGGTCACTCCACCGTGACGGACTTCGCGAGGTTGCGCGGCTGGTCCACGTCGAGGCCCTTCGCGGTCGCCAGCGCCATCGCGAAGATCTGCAGCGGGACGACGGCCAGCAGCGGCTCGAACATCGGGCCGGCGAGCGGGATGTGGATGACCTCGTCGGCGAAGGGCAGCACGGCGGCGTCGCCCTCCTCCGCCACCACGATCACGCGGGCACCGCGGGCGCGGATCTCCTGGATGTTGGAGACGACCTTGGAGTGCACGAGTGCCGAGTGCCGCGGCGACGGCACGAGCACGAACACGGGCTGGCCCGGCTCGATCAGCGCGATCGGACCGTGCTTGAGCTCGCCGGCGGCGAAGCCCTCCGCATGGATGTAGGAGATCTCCTTGAGCTTGAGCGCACCCTCGAGCGCGATCGGGTAGCCCACGTGGCGACCGAGGAACAGCACCGAACGGGTGTCGGCCATCCAGCCCGCGAGCTGGGTCACGTGCTCGTGCTCGCTCTCCAGCACCTTCGCGACCTTCTCCGGCAGCGCGGCGAGCTCCTCGACATCGGTCGAGGCGTCGGCCACGACGCCGCGGACGCGTCCCATGTGCAGGCCGAGCAGGAGCAGGGCCGTGATCTGGGCGGAGAACGCCTTGGTCGAGGCGACGGCGACCTCCGGGCCGGCGTGCGTGTAGACGACGGCGTCGGACTCGCGCGGGATCGTCGCCCCCTGCGTGTTGCAGACGGACAGCGTGCGGGCACCGCGCTCCCGGGCGTACTTCACGGCCATGAGGGTGTCCATGGTCTCGCCGGACTGGCTGATCGAGACGACGAGGGTGTCCGCGCCGATGACGGGGTCGCGGTACCGGAACTCGTGGGCGAGCTCGACGTCGACCGCCACGCGCGCCCACTGCTCGATCGCGTACTTGCCGACGAGGGCCGCGTAGGACGCGGTGCCGCACGCGGTGATGATGACGCGGTTGATGCCGACGAACAGGTCGTCGAGACCGTCCAGCTCCGGGATGACGACCTGACCGTCGCGGATGCGGCCGCGGATCGTGTTCGCGACGGCTTCCGGCTGCTCCGCGACCTCCTTGGCCATGAAGCTCGACCATCCGCCCTTCTCGGCGGCGGCGGCGTCCCACGAGACGTCGAACGGCTCGGCGGCGACGGGCGTGCCGGCGAAGTCGGTCACGGTCACCGCGTCGGGGGTGATCGAGACGATCTGGTCCTGACCGATCGCGAGGGCCTTGCGGGTGTGCTCCACGAAGGCGGCGACGTCGGAGCCGAGGAAGTTCTCCCCCTCGCCCAGGCCGATCACGAGCGGCGAGTTGCGGCGAGCGCCGACGACGAGACCCGGGTGGTCCTGGTGCATCGCGAGGAGCGTGAAGGCGCCCTCGAGGCGGTTGACGACGGCGCGGAACGCGAGCGCGAGGTCGCCCCCGTTGCCAGCGTACTCGCGGCCGAGCAGAGCCGCGGCCACCTCGGTGTCGGTCTCGCTGCGGAAGGCGACGCCGTCGGCGAGGAGTTCGTCGCGCAGCGCGGCGAAGTTCTCGATGATGCCGTTGTGGATCACCGCGA
This sequence comes from Microbacterium meiriae, assembly GCF_032364335.1. NCBI lineage: Bacteria > Bacillati > Actinomycetota > Actinomycetes > Micrococcales > Microbacteriaceae > Microbacterium > Microbacterium meiriae. The sequence continues at coordinate 887,339 of NZ_CP133984.1, read as the reverse complement.
GCTTGTCGTCGTCGGCGAGGTGCGGGTGCGCGTTGACGTCGGTCGGGCCGCCGTGCGTGGCCCACCGGGTGTGACCGATGCCGGTCGTGCCGTCGGCGAGGGGTGCATCGCCGAGCGAGTCGCGCAGCATGGCGAGCTTGCCCGCCTTCTTGCGCATGCCCAGCGTTCCGTCGCCGTCGATCACGGCGATGCCCGCGGAGTCATAGCCGCGGTACTCGAGCCGGGCGAGGCCGGCGAGAAGGATGTCCTGGCTGGGCCGCGGGCCCACGTATCCGACGATTCCACACATGGGGATAAGGGTAAGCGGGAATTTTTGCGAGTCGTCCGAACAATAGGACGCCCGCCAGGGCGCCTCAGAGCTTGCGCAGCAGCACGCTCTCCACGTCGTGATCCGCGCCCTTGCGCAGAACCAGCCGCGCGCGGTGCCGCGTGGGCATGACGTTCTCGACGAGGTTCGGCATGTTGATCTCGTTCCAATATCCCAGTGCGGTGGTGATCGCCTCCTCGTCGGTGAGGTGCGCGAACACGTTGAAGTAGGACGAGGGGTTGCTGAAGGCCCCCTGCCGCAGCGCGAGGAACCGGTCGACGTACCACTTCTCGATGTGCGCGGTGTCGGCGTCCACGAAGATCGAGAAGTCGAAGAGGTCGCTGACGGCGACGTCGTTCGGCGCGGGCGGAGGCTGCAGGACGTTGAGCCCCTCGACGATCACGACGTCGGGGCGGCGCACCACGACGTGCGCGTCCGGCACGATGTCGTAGCGCATGTGGGAGTAGAACGGCGCCCGCACCTCGGGCGCTCCGCTCTTGACCTCCGTGAGGAACTCGATCAGCGCCCGGCGGTCGTACGACTCCGGGAAGCCCTTGCGGTCCATGAGGCCCCGGCGCTCCAGCTCGGCGTTCGGGTAGAGGAAGCCGTCCGTCGTCACCAGCTCCACGCGCGGCGTCCCCGGCCACCGGCTCATCAGCTCGCGGAGGAGCCGGGCGATGGTCGACTTGCCCACGGCCACGGAGCCGGCGACACCGACGACGAAGGGCGTGGTCGTGTCGTCCTCCTGGAGGAACGACGAGGTGGCCGCACCGAGCTGCTTCGTCGCGCTCGCGTACAGGCTCAGCAGCCGGCTCAGCGGGAGGTACACCTCACGGACCTCGGTGAGGTCGAGGCGATCGCCGATCCCCCGCAGCTCCACGACCTCGGTCTCGGTCAGGGGCTGGTCGAGTCCGGCGGCGAGACGCGCCCACTCCGCGCGCCCGATCTCCCGGTACGGCGACAGCGGCAGTGTGGGGTCGGCGGTGGTCACGTCGTCCATCGTAACCGCGCGCGAGTATCCTCATCCCGTGCGCCTGGGAGTCCTCGACATCGGATCCAACACCGTCCACATGCTCGCCGCCGACGTGCGCCCGGGTGGACGACCGCTCGCGACCACGAGCGACCGGACCGTGCTGCGCCTCATGCGGTACCTCACCCCGGACGGGGCGATCGCGGAGGACGGCGTGCAGGCCCTGGAGACCGCTGTCGCGCAGGCGCGCCGGGTGGCGGAGGCGGAACGCGTGGACGCGCTCCTCGCCACGGCCACGAGCGCCGTGCGCGATGCCCGCAACGGCGCCGAGGTGATCGCCCGCGTCGAGGCCGTCCTTGGTCAGCCGCTCCAGGTGCTCGACGGGGAGACCGAGGCCGCGCTCACCTTCCTCGCGGTGCGGCGCTGGTTCGGGTGGTCCGCCGGCCAGCTGCTGCTCCTCGACATCGGCGGCGGCTCCCTGGAGATCGCCGCGGGCGCCGAGGAGGTGCCGGACGTTGCCGCCTCCGTGCCGCTCGGAGCCGGGCGCATGACGGTGCAGTTCCTCCCGCAGGATCCGCCGGGTGAGGACGATGTGGAGCGGCTGCGGGCACACGCCGCAGCGACTCTCGACGCGGTCGTCCCCCGGTTCCATGCCCTCCCCCGTCCGGACCACGTCGTGGGGTCCTCCAAGGCGATCCGTTCGCTCGCACGATTGGTCGGCTATCCCGTCCCCGGCTGGTCCGGGATCGAGCGGATGCTGCTCCCCCGCGAGGCGCTCGGGTCGTGGATCCCGCGGCTCGCGCGCCTTCCCGCCTCGGCGCGCCAGGAGCTCCCGGGGATCACGCCCGACCGGACGTTCCAGATCGTGGCGGCCGCGGTGTCGCTGCATGCTGCGATGAGCGCACTGGGGGTGGAGGAGCTGGAGGTGTCGCCGTGGGCGCTGCGCGAAGGAGTGCTGCTGCGGTACATCGAGCAGCTCGGGTCGCGATCCTGAGAGGGCTGCTCCGGCGGCGCGGATAGCATGACGCCATGACCCCGACCCTCGCCCCCCGTGCCCCGCGCGGCAGGGTGGCAGCCCGCGTCGCCCTGGTCGGCTACCTGCTGTTCGTGGGCTTCACCGTCTGGCTGCCCGCGGCCGTGTCGTCCAAGGTCACGGGTCTCGTGGGCGTGATGGCCCGCTGGGTCGCGGAAGCCGGCATCGCGCCCTACCAGCCGAGCGCCGTGGTGCTGGAGATCCTGGCCAACGTCGCCCTCTTCGTCCCTGTCGGGCTGTTGCTGCCCTTCGCCTGGCCACGGCTTCGACTCTGGCAGGTCACGCTCGCCGGTGGTCTGCTGAGCGTCGTGATCGAGTCGGTGCAGGGCTTGATGCCGTCCCGGTTCCCCACGCTCAGCGATGTGATCGCCAACACCACCGGCACCTTCCTCGGAGCCGTCGTGGCGACTCTGCTGCTGGCCCTGTTGTCACGCGGTCCGGACGGACCGAGGGACCCTAGGCTGGCTTCGTGACCCTCCCTCCCCTCGACGGCCCGCCGGCCGGCATGAGCCGCCGAGAGTGGCGCGAGCAGCAGGACCGACCCGCGCCCACCCCCGCCGCCGAGAACGACGTCAGCCCGATCGCCCCTGCCGGCGAGACGCTGACCATCCTGACGGTGTGCACCGGGAACATCTGCCGCTCTCCGCTCGCCGAGGTGCTGCTCCGACAGCGCCTCGAGCCGCTGGGCGTCCGCGTGCACAGCGCCGGGACGCACGCGCTCGACGGGCACGGCATGCCGGAGGAAGCCCTCGAACTCGCGACGCTCGGCGGGGCCGATCCGGCGATCGCCGCCGCTCACCGCGCCCGCTACCTCGTCGAGCCCTACATCACAGGCGCCGACCTCGTGCTGACGATGGCGCGCGAGCACCGCTCCACCGTCGTGAAGATGGTGCCGGGTGCTCTCCGACGCACGTTCACGCTGCGCGAGTTCGCACGGCTCGCCTCCACGCTGAGCACCGACGAGGTCCAGGACGCCGCCCGGGGGGACGGAGCGCTGCGCGACCGGTTCGCCGCCGTGCTCCGCGCCGTCGGGGATCAGCGCGGCCTCACCCCCGCACGGCCGGAGGACGACGACGTCATCGATCCGTACCGCCGTTCGCGGGAGACCTACGCGCTCTCGGGTGCGCAGCTCGCCCCCGCGCTGAGCGAGGTCGAGCGGATCGTCCAGGCGGCGCTTCGCTAGCAGCCGGGCGTCTCCAGGGTGACCGGGGTCTCGCGCACCATCGGCGTGGTCCAGACATCGTACGGCCCGTAATCGGCCCCTGTGGTGCCTTCAGCGCCCTTCATCGTGACGGTGATCGTCGCGGCGGTCTGCGGCGGGGTGAGCACGCTGAGCCGGATTGCGTCGCGTCCAAGGTGCTGCCCCTCAGACACGAGACTGGCCCTCGCGGCGCCCTCTACGTTCCAGGACTCCACCGAGGCGCCAACGGGCGTGTAAACGACAACGTCGGTCGCGATATCCCCCGGACGGTAATGCGGACCGGTGATGAAGAACGGCAGGTCTTGGGCCTGTTCGGGCGTGATGTTGTTGGCGAACGTGATTTCCTGAGTGAATGTCGGCTGGCCGGCCGCGGTGCACTGATCCGTGTTGGAGACGATGGTCGCGTCCGCGTAGTAGTCGGTCTTGGCACCCGTCGTGTCGTTGAAGTAGACCCCGGCCACGGTCTTGTTCTCGTTCGACTTTGGGAGGGTTCCAGCGAGCTTCGTGTCCGCCATCATCGACTGAATCTTCTCGTTCGACGACCAGATCTTCAATCGGCTTTCGTCAGATGCCTGACGCAGCGCGTCGAGGAACGCCATCGGACTGTTGACACCGGCCGTCAGTGTGCTGAAGATTTGCGCCGCCGCTGCGGCGAAGAATGCGTCCTGAGGGGAGGCGTCGAGGACCTTCCCCGGCACGTACTCGCCGTACTGGTAATAGACCTCGTTGAGCAACAGGGACACCGCGTTCTCGCTCGTCAGTGTCTCGCCCGTAGCGAGGGGAATGGGCCCTGTGGCACGCAGGATATAGCTGAGCGCGACCGGATCGGTAGAGATGACGTCATCGAACGGAGGGAGGCCCTCGTCGGCCCACCATGCGCGCATGATTTCGACAGTCGTCGGGAAGTCCGGGGTTGCCGTCATGTTCGGAATCCAGCGGCCGATGATGTCGCTATACAGTGACGATGTCTCACCGTCGAGCGGCGCGATGCTCTCGGGACGCGCGTTAGCGAACTGGACGCTCGTCGCCTGCGTTGTCATCTCAATACGGCCGTCCGTCGCCGTCACGAGCGCGAGTGCTGCCGGGTTGCCTCCAGAGGCACGAAGTTCAGAGTTGCCCTGGAACATGAGGAGGTAGGTACGCGTTCCGCCCTCACCCAAGGCGGCGGGCAGGATCTCCAGGATCGGCGCGAAGCTGCCCAGCGTCTCATCTACTCCGCTTACGGCATCGTCAAGGGTTTCGATCGCACCGCTAACCTGCGGCAGGAGTGCGCCTCGGTCTGTCTCGTCAATCCTGTCGGCGACGTTCGAGAAAACGGCAGCGCCGGCGGACACAACTTCCTCGAGCTGGTGAAGCGCGTTCAGGTCAACTGCGCCGTTGACGGGACGGAACGCGTTGATGTCCAGCCTCGGAAGATAGTCGACAGCGAAGTCAGCGATCTCGTCGACGCTCTCCGCCGCTGAGCGCACTGCCTGGAGGTCGTCGCCGACGAACGGAAAGCTCTCCGCGATCTTCCACTCGATGCCTTTCGTCTCCGCTGCAGCCGCGCGCGACATCTCCTTCAGGGCACCGGCTTGCGCGACGGCTCCGGGCATATCTCCGGCAACGACCATGTCCGGCAGTCCCTTCGCGACAGGCACGGCGCCGGTCAGCGCGTCCCGCACTGCCAAAGCTTTCGATCCGACGATCACAGTGAGAGCAGTAAGAGCTGCGATCAGCAGGACCAAGACGCCAACGATCGACCAGACGATGAGCGCCCGTCGAGGGCGCCGCCGCCGTCGACGGAGGTTGGCGTCACGAAGGCTGGCGCGGGAACGTGTTGAAGAAGACATCGGGCCCATTCAATCGTACTCGGATGTGAAACTCCGAGTAGTCGAGCGAGATTCCGTACCGCGACCGCGAGTCCGAGGTGTCGACGCCGAGCTCACGTCACGCTCGGTACCGTCCCTGCGGGTTTTGCGACGGACGACGGGCAATTCGCCGCAGCCGATGCGCCAGTGCTCTCGAGAGCACTTCGGCGGAGCAGTGAGCCCGCCAATAGTCCATGCTCGCTCTGACATACCGGGCGTAGGTCGCATCGTCTGATCCGAGAAGTTCTTGGAGACGATCGACGAAGTCGTTGGGCGTGTGCGACGGATCCAAGAGGCCTGGGAAGAGATCCGGGTCCTTCCTGAGCACACCGACCCCGCCCACGTTGGTCGCGATGACGGGAAGGCCCTGAGCGAGGGCTTCTTGGATGGAGGCAGCGAGACCGCCTTCCGATTCCGACATTTGCAGAAACGCGGCGGCAGGATTCTCCGCGTACCACTCGCGAAGTTGCCGGCTCTCCATGTGGCCTGCGAACCGGTACGACCCCGGGGCGAGGACGTTCTCCGCGTGAGCCATCACGTCCTTCGTATGATCGCCGGTTCCCGAGCCGATATGAGTCCATGTGAGCTGCAGGCCGGTTGCCTTCTGCGCTTCGGCCAGATCGTCGATGAGCATGCGGAGACGCTTCACGGGCGCGATGTAAGAGCAGGAGACCAGATGCAGGCTAGACCTGTTAGCGTTGCCCGCGCCGATCGCGGGTGTCGTGCCTATGCGGTCGGTCGAGTACTTCATGCGATGCTCCGGGTAGCGCTCGCGCAGGTACCGCTCGGCAGATTCGGAGGCGGCGAAGACATGATTGAGCTCCGACAGGAGAAGCTCTCGTTGCGGGAGGTGATGATGCGGAGCGCGTTCGACATACAAGTCGAATCCGTTGGCCCGACTCACGATCGGGATCTCATCGAGACCCATCAGTCTTATCGTCTCGATCGCCACGCGGGCCGGCATGTGCAGCCAGAACGCGTAGAACGCGATATCGGCATCCGTGCTCACGAGGTTTGCGATCTGAGGCACCACGCGCTCTGCGATCTCCAGCGCTCGCACGTCGAACTTCCAATCCTCCATGATGAAGCGCGGATTCGGGCCGGCTGACATCGCTCGTCGGAACGAGCGGAGGGCCTGGAGGGGATGACGAGCACAGAAGCGCACGACCGCAGCGGCGAGGGAGCCCCCAGTGGCTCGACCGGTCACCACGGATGCTCCTGCCGGAAGCTGGCGCGTCTGCCGTATACCGGAGGCCCATAGGGTGGGAACGACGACCACCCGGTCGAACACTTCGACAAGCTGGACGATCTCCGCCTCAAGAAACTCTTCGCCGCGCCCGAACGGAAAGATCTGAGTGAACAAGATCAGCGATGAAGCGTCGTTGCCCAGGTCATTCGGTGCCGATCGCCTCATGGCGTCCACTCTATGAGAGCGGACGCCGTCCTGCGGTGTGTGCCGACCTCGCGTTCGATCCCCGAGCCGAAAATCAGCAAAGTCGACAGGGGGGGACGTTACGACCTATCATGGCCCGAGCCGGGGACGCTCCTTTGTGCGGCGTGGAGGACAGCATAGATGGCGGAACGACCCAGGCAGCGCGTCGGACGCAGCATAACCACTTTGATATCCTCGGCGGTGACTGGGCAGCTCGTCACCATCGCTCTCCTGCCATTATTGGCCCGACAGTACGGCCCAGTTTCCTTTGGTGAATATGCCATATTCGTCTCGATCACGGCGCTGGCAGGAATTATAGGAACCGCGCGATACGAGATGGCCATAGTGCTACCCCGATCTAATCGGGAAGCCGACGCCATCGCCCACCTTGGACTACGGCTTCTGCTCGCCGTGACGGTCGGCATCACGTTAATAGGCTCGGCGTCGACATTGATACCGAGCTTCCTGCCTTCGCGGTGGGTGTGGCTCGCACTACTGCTTGGGCCAGCAGTTTTCTTGATTGGGTATACCAGCCTTCTCACTCAGTGGTTGACCCGCGCGGGAAGATTCGGTGCGATTGGGGCGAATCGGATCGTTCAAAGCGGCGTAACTGGTGCCGCGCAAGCTTTGCTGTGCTACGTCGTGCCGCCTTCCGGCCTCGGGCTGACGCTAGGCCTGCTCGTCGGTCAGACTGTTGCGGCCTTGCTGTTGACCCTCGTCGACGCCTCGGGCAAACGCATACTGAAGATACACTCTGACCGGCGGTGGAGTTATCTCCTTCGCAAGTATCGTCGACTGCCCGCGCTACTGATGCCGCAGACGTTCGTCGATTCGTTTCGACTCAATGGGCTCAATCTGCTGATCGGCCAATTCTCAGTGAGCGCCTTAGGCCAGTACTCTCAGGCCTGGAGACTCGTTCAGCTGCCGGTTGGTCTCGTTGGGTCAGCGATCAGCCAGGTGTACTTTCCTCGACTGGCAGCAACTGCGCGTGACGACCTGTATCGGACGGCCCGCGCAAGCGTTGCGAAGGCGCTCGCATTCGGCGCGATCCCGTTCGGGCTGATCCTATGGCTCAGCCCCGCCTTGTTTCCGATATTTCTCGGCGAGCAGTGGGCGGAGGCCGGAGAGTACGCTCAGGCATTGGTCCCCGCGCTCTATGGAATCCTTGCATCCGCCCCCATTTCCACTGTGTTCATCGTGCTGAGAAAAGAGCACGTCGGGCTGATGTACTCGATCATCTACAGCGCACTGTCGTTGTTCACCGTCTATCTCTTCCGCGAAGACGTCCTCTTAGCGATCTGGCTCATGAGCGGAGTACAGGCGGTTTCGTCGATCGCCTACATCGCCATCGCTCTCCGGCTGGCGAAGCGCGCCGCCACCAAGAGTCGGGCGGCAGAGACCTAATCGGTGTACCCAGGTTGGGGTGGCATGACAGACATCATGACCTCGTTGGTCGGGCCACTCAGGGTGGACCTCCCCTGAACCGAGGCGGAGGGGATCGTCGGCTTCGTGGCGGTGATACTGTCGAGCCCAGGCGCTGTGGCGCCCTGTCGCCTGTAATCGAACAATTTAAGGTTTCGTATTGACGAACGATTGGCTTGTAACTGGTGCGGAGCTGCGCCGCCCAGTAGATTCGAACTTCGAATTGATGATTCATGACGGCTTAGCGTTTCATCGAAGAGTGGACGGACGCTTCCAAGGGGATAAGGCGTTCAGCGCGACCCCGGACTACGTAATCGTCCTCGAAGGCGTACTGCTGAACAAGCTTGAGCTATTCAAGGACGAGAGCGTCGACGACGTTCCTACGCTTCTAGCGAGTATGTTGAAAAAGCACGGAGTGAACGAAACCTTGAAGCGGTTGCGCGGCCCCTTCAGCGGCTCTATTCTTGATCGCACTGCTAACACACTCCACACTTTCGCGAATCAGACGGGCGACACTGCGGCCTATATCTATAAAGGCCCCGCGCCAGACACAGTGGTCGCGTCGAACAGTTTCGATCTCGTGATGATGGTCGCCGGCGAAAACAACATGGAGACGACTTTCGATGCGATGGCCGCACGGTACATGCTCTCCTTTGGCTACATGCTCGACGAGACCACCTTCACAGAACAGGTCAAGCGGGTTCTTCCCGGCCGGGTGTCAGCTCTCAACCAGCGGACACATTCAAGAACGACAGCGACCTACTTCAGCCTGAGGGACGCGCCGCCTTTCATCGGAACGCGGCGAGAAGCGGTGGATACGATCGACAAGGCTTTCCAGAAGGCCGTCGCACGTTGCTTCGAGAAGGATCTGGAGTATGGGTATACATCCCACCTCGTCGACGTCTCTGGCGGCCTCGACAGCCGGATGGTCAACTGGGTTGCCCGTCGGCTTGGTTACTCATCGCTCGTCAATATGTGCTTCGCGCAGCCCGGATCTGATGAGCTTCGGATGGCGCTGTCGGTGGCGAAGCAACTCGGTAACGATGTTCTGGTGATGCCGCTCGACTCCGGCAACTATCTCGCCGACGCCGAGCAGATACTCCGCCTCAATGGTTCAGCCGCATTCTATGCGGGCATAACCGGGGGAAAGCGTTTCCTGGAGACGTTGAGCTTCGAGCACTTCGGACTCGAGCACACGGGACAGCTCGGCGATGTCGTCCTCGGTACCTTCTCCACAACTTCTGCCCCGGACCAGCCGCCGTCCGTCGGCAGCGAACGTTATTCGGACACGCTTGAGTTCGACTTTCAGTCGATAGTTTCGGAACGCTGGGTACACCAGGAGGACTATCTCATGGAAACACGTGGATTCCTCGGCGCGCTCAGCACCCACGCTACTCGCAAGGAGCACACATACGCCGTCTCGCCGTTCATCGATGTGGACTTCCTCAATCTTTGCTTCTCCCTGCCGTCGGGCTGGCGCGTGAAGCATGGACTATACGGAGATTGGGTGTCTAGCCGCTACCGCGAGGCGATCGAACTCCGCTCCACCCGAGTCATTCCATCGCACATGAGCAGAGTCGGGCGTGCGCGCTGGCACGCGGGTCGCGTACGCCGACGTCTGCAAAGAACGGTTCGGGGCGCGCTTGCACAAGCAGGCTTGGTGGCGTCGGCGCAGTCCCCAAACAGCATGAATCCTTTTGACTACTGGTACGCGACCAATCCGCGTATACGCGAAATGATAGATTCCCAACTCGAGCGCTCGTCGCAGATCACGCCAGAAATCGACAGGGCCGTTGGTACGCTAGTCAGTTCAGGGCGGGTGATAGACAAGCTGCTCGCTGCCTCGGTCGTGACAACACACTCATTGTATTTCGCCCCCGGCGCGGCCGCCCAAGGAGCATGATCGCCCCCAACGAAAGCGTTGCAGGCGCAAATCACGAGAGCTCGAAGCCTGGACGGCTGCAACGCCGACCACCCAGGTTTGAATCGGCTACCGGCGCTGCTGTGCAAGAACGGTCGCTCGCGCTCGGGACGCTGCTGGCTTCGAGGTGGGACCGTGGACCTCGTCGGTGCCCCGCTTGGAGTCTCCGCTCCGAAGAGACATGGTGAAGACTAGTAACAATCCGATCACCAACACCCGCGGGCCGACGCGAGCGGTATAGGTGAATGCGCCACCCCAGAAGAGATCGACTATCGACGCGACGAGGATTACGGTCATCGTCGCGATGAGAAGCGACCTAACCGTGACGCGCTGCGGCGCCAAGGCATTGATCATCGCGGTGTCCAACGAGCGCACGATCCACCCAATCGCGGGAACCATGGCGAACAGCCCGAGAAACCCGAAAGCCCACACCCACTCGCCATAAAAGAGAACGAGTTCTGAATGGCCGGTACCGGCAAGGCCCGGGCTGAAGAACATCGCCACCTCCGCTCCAAATCCAACGGGCTTCTCTGGCCACAGCTGTCGCGGAACCAGGGCGACGAGCGCGGTAAAGAACGACGATCCCCACGAGTGCGGGATATCGTTGGTGGTTTCGAGGAGGAGGGTCTGCGAGAAACGCACGAAGGGGCTGATCACAGACTCGAAGCCGGTGACAGAGGATGACTGATTTGGGTTGAGTCCGGCGGTGAACTGCACTCGGTCGGCCGCAAGATAAACCAGGACGGGCGCGAGGCCCGCAAGGAGGCCGATCTTGGGCAAACCTCGCCATCTCGGGGCGGCCGCAATAACGACCGCGATTCCCAGGGAACCAAGGATCAAACGGCCGAAACCGCCCGAGAGAAAGACGGCGAACAGCATGAACGCCACACCAACCAGAATGTATGAGGCGAACCCCACTCTTCCAGACCGGAGGAATAAGGAGACAGCCAGCAACACAATCCCGACGAAGACCGCAGCGGTTCCGAAGATGCCTGCGGTATCGCTTGGGAAACTGCGAACGGCCCAGAACCCTGTTGCGATAAGGACTACCGCGATCGAAGCTCCGCGCCTCACAATCCTATTATCGTCAGTGAAGGTGACAGGGGTACTTTTCGCCGGGCGCGGCTCCCAGAAGAGGTGAACGAGTACTAGCTGGACCCAAAACGCGATATTGGTCGCAACCAATGACGCTGATGGCGGGTAGTACTTTCCATCGAGCACCATGGCGATCCCGGGGTAGAAGGCGAAGAGCGCGCTCCCAATTAGATAAACACCCGGAGCCGTGATGCGTCGCCCACCATCGCGCCAGAAGTACACGGCCGAGTGAGCGAGACCGGCCGACCCAACCAAGACCTGTGCGGTAGCCGAAAGACCGAGCGCTGCAGGTACGTTGGCCAGGACGCCCAGCGCTGTCCACAAGACAGTCCACGCGGAAATCCGGTAGCCGGGAGGCCTCGTCGGCCCGCTTCCCTTTCCGAGAGTGGCTGCCGGTGCGCTCGTCTTCACTGAAACGGTACCTTCTGTAATAGCGGATCGAGCAGAGTCAAGTCAGAGCCTATCTTGGGGTGTTTCGTTGTGAACTGCATCCTGCATGACGGAGGACGCCCTGCTGTGTTCGTCCGCGAGATCGATCACCACTTGCCGAGCGCGTGCTTCCCAGGTGACCCCCAACGCGTGTCTCTGCACTCGGGCTCTGGCCGCTACCCGGTCTGCCTCCCCTTGTGCCGTCGCCAAGTATGCCAATATGTCGGCGATGCGGTCTGTCGAGTACGGCACGACCCATCCGAGGCCGGATTCCTCCACGTACCGCCCGACCAATGTTCCTGCTGAGGCCATGATCGGAAGGCCAGATCCGATGTACTCGTAGAGCTTGACGGGAACGGCGAATTCTCTGTAGGGGTGCGGTTCGACCATCAGCATCGCGACGTCGGCGCGACGATAGAGTTCCTCGAGGTCCATTCCCGATTTGTGCACTACGGATATCCGCGGCCCGAGGTACGGCTGATACTCGGATTCAACGGACGCCCAATCTGCCTCCCTCGTGCAGATCACGAGTTCAATCGAGGGAGTCCGGCTCACGGCCTCGAGTAGGTTATGAATCTTGTATAAGGCACCAAGACCACCCACATACAGCAAAGTCAGGGGCGTTGCTTGCGGGCTGTCCGGCGCCCCGCGACCGTCGCCGCTGCGCGGCTTCGCGCCCGGCGGAAGCGCCTCGATCTTCCCCTTGTACTCCGGGATGTGGGCGGCCATCTCCTTCGACGGAAGATAGAGGAGGGAGACGTAGGCGTTGTACCTGCGCAGATCGCGCTCAGCCAAGAACCGTAGCGCGTGTCGCAACGGTCGCTTCCACCGCGGGACTTGATAGAACTGGTCCGAGCGGTGGTAGGCATCCCGATAGAACACGCCGACCGGAACACCTCGCGCCCTGAGACCTCTCAGGAACCTCTCGTCGAGATAGGGATGGAACGACCCTTTGCGGCCGTCAGACACCGCATTCGGCCACCCTGCAGATTCGGAGTACACGAAGTCCACATTCAGCGAGTGGGAGTCGAAGTCGCGGAGCACTCGCTTCATGAGCGCGCGTCGTCGGCGCGGAGCGCCATCCACGACGATTACGGTGAACCCGACCGCTCGGAACGCTTCGATCATTCGGCGAGGCCTCAGCTGCGGGGCGATATTGGCGTCAGCTTTGAGTTCGTAAGGAATGTGGATCACGGCGACCCTGCTCATTCGCACCCCTTCGAATCGTCCGCTCGACGTGCTTCGTCCAAGAGCAAGAAAATCGAGGGGCTCTCCTGTTTGTGCCGCCATCGCCGGTAGGCGTTGCCTGCTTCCACCTTCATCGCCTGCAGCCGATCGCGGTCGAACGCAGCCACCTCGGTGAGTTGACGAGCCCACTCGGAAGGAATATTCGGAGACACGACGCGGCCACCTCCACTGTGCAGGAACGGCGACCAGGGGGTATGCGACGAACAGAACACGGGTAGCGACTTCGAGAGACCTTCCGCCACGACATGCCCGAAGTTCTCCCCGCGGGTGGGCAGCACCATCACGTCATAATTCCCCAGCTCCTCGAGGATGGCGTCGTGACTCATCGATCCGCGAAAGCGAACACGCACCTGCGGCGGAAGCGCCGCCGCAATGTCGCGACAACGCCGGGCGTAAGCCGCGTCCTCGGCCGGACCCATCACGTCGAGATCGACTTCGTGCTCGACGAGCGCGAGGCCTCGGAGGAGCGTCTCAAGGCCCTTCACCGGAACGATGCGCCCGAGAAAGACCAGCCGCAGCTTGTCCCCGGTGCGCTCCCTCCCCGGATCGGGTTCGGGCGGGAGCGCCGTTTCGTCCTCGCGGACCAAGACCCGTCGAACCTTGGGTAGGACACCTCGGATGTCGCGGGCTTCGTCCTCGGTCGAAGCATGCCAGTAGACACCCGATCTCTCGAAGAGCCACGGTGCGAAGGCGAGGTAGAGGCGCTTCTTCACACTCTTGAGGCCGAGCGCACCGACGCCGAACTCGCCACGGGGCGCTATCAGCAAGACGCTACCTTTGAACCAGCCGAGCCGATGGAGCACCGCGGGGATGATGGAGAACTTGAAGGCGAAGAAGCTGTTGAGGTACACGACTTCCGGTCTCTCCGCACGGAGAGACCGTAGAGACCGAATGTAGGACCAGGGGCTGCTCGAGGATGCGTATCGCACCAACGCCCGACCACGAGGCCTCCACGCATCCGTCACGACCGCGAGGGGTTTCGTCGCACCGAGATCTGTGTCAGACGTCACAACGCGGACGTGATAGTTGTCCGGCGCGCTGTCGATCAGGGCGCTCAGTGTTCGGATCGGGCCACCGCCATTAACCGCGGGCTCATAGAAGGTCGTGAGAACACCGACCACGTGATCCGCTTTCGGCGCGGGGCTCACATGCCCATCGTCCCTTGGCTCGACCTTGCCGGGTCCAAGCGCCTCCGCGCGTCCGTCATGGTCGCGCGATGACGCCCTCATCGGAGCCCCAGCCGCTGCCGGTGGGAGTGCGCGGTAGACAGGATGAACGAAGACGCTCGCCAGGCGGTGTTCGCGACCTCATAGCCGGCAGGGATCGTCGCGATGTCTGCCCCGGCGGCAGCGAGCCGTGCCGCCACGGCCCGCAGCACGTCTTCCGGGGACACCCCTGCGATAATGATCGCCCCCGTGTCGACCGCCTCCGGCCGCTCGATGAAGTCGCGCAACGTGACCGCCGGGAAGCCCAGCAGGCTGGACTCCTCGCTGATCGTTCCGCTGTCGGAGAGCACGAGCTTCGCGTCCTGCTGCAGCTTCACGTAGTCGTGGAAACCGAACGGCGGATGGAACGTGATGCCGTCGATCGCCGTCGCGTCGTCGAGGGCTTCGATCCGCTTGCGTGTGCGCGGATGGGTCGACACGAGCACGGGAAGGCCGTACTCGTCGCGCAGCGCCTGGAGCGCGGCGATCGCGGATGCGAGGCGCTCCGGGTTGTCGACGTTCTCCTCGCGATGGAGGCTCACCAGGAAGTACTCCCCCGTGCGGAGTCCGGCCTGCGCGACCGCATCACTCGCGTCGATCTGCGCCCGGTTCTGCTCCAGCACCTCGCGCATGGGCGACCCCGTGAGGAGGATGCGGGACGGGTGCAGTCCTTCGGCCAGCAGGTTGCGGCGCGCGTGCTCGGTGTACACGAGGTTGTAGTCAGCGACATGGTCGACGAGACGGCGATTCGTCTCCTCCGGCACGTTCTCGTCGAAGGAGCGGTTACCGGCCTCCATGTGGAACACCGGGATCTTCATCCGCTTGGCGATCACTGCGGAGATGCAGCTGTTGGTGTCGCCGAGGACCAGGAAGGCATCCGGGCGCTCGGCGCGGAGCACCTCCTCAGTCTTCGTGAGGATGGAGCCCAGTGCGGTGCCGAGCGACGAGGTGTCCGCCTCCAGGAAGTGGTCGGGACGACGCAGCCCGAGATCCTCGAAGAACACCTCGTTCAGCTCGTAGTCGTAGTTCTGCCCCGTGTGCACGAGCACCTGGTCGGTGTGCTCGTCCAGCAGTTTGATCGTCGCGGAGAGCCGGATGATCTCGGGACGGGTCCCGACGACGGTCATCACCTTGAGCTTGTCGGCCATGTCACACTGCCTCGGCAATCGTGTCGGGGTGGGCGGGGTCGAAGATGTCGTTCGTCCAGAACGACGTGTAGAGCACGTCGTCGCCGATGTTGGTGATGTTGTGCGCCCACATCGTCGGCATGTCCACCGCTCCCGGCGCCTCGCCCGACACCTCGAACGACACGACCTCCTCAGAGTACAGGCGGCGCAGCGAGATGCGGGCCCGCCCCTGGAGCACCGTGAAACGCTCGATCTTGCGGCGGTGGAAGTGGTCTCCGCGGGTGACGCCGGGGACGGTCGTAGAGAACGACGACTGCCCCGGTCCACCGTGCGAGCGGATGATCTCGAAGAAGGATCCCCGGGCGTCGGCGTGCCGCGTCAGGTCGAGGGGTGCCTGCGCGGGGAACGTGTACGAGCGGTAGGTGTTGAAGAGGTCGCGGTCGAACGGGTCGGACACGTCGGGGATCTCCCCTCGGCCATAGAGTGCGGCGTACCGCTGCAGGCGTCCGAGCAGGCCGGACACCGTCTCGCGACGCTGGAGCGCCGGCATCCCCGAGAGCGGGACGGCGCCACGCAGCACGTCGGCGGCGTCCTGCGCATGCAGGAGCTCGAGCTCGCGGTCGGTCTCGATCCGGGGGGTGTCCCCCTGGGCGATGAGGTGGCTGAAGGTTGCGGTGACGGCGTTGTAGAACGGGCGTCCGTGCTCGCCGAAGAGGTTCGGGAGCAGCACATCGAGGAATTCGGCGCCGACGTCGGACGCCGCGTCGGCGAGGATCCCGGCCGCGCGTGCCTTCGCCTCCCCGTACACCGATCCGTTACCCGCCTGGATCGAGTTCGCGAACACGACCACGCGGGGAGGCGTGCGGGTGGCGCGGAGCGCCGACGCCAGCTGCGTGGCGAAGGCGACGTTGCCCTCGAGCACCTCCTCGTCGGTGCCGCGGTTCACCCCAGCGATATGGATGACCCGGTCCGCGCCGGCGAGCGCCGATGCGGCCTCTCCCTCGTCGTACGCGTCGCCGAGCGGGATGCCCGCGACGGCGACGCTCTCCTCCTGGAGCGCGGCACGGAGATGCCACCCGAGGAAGCCCCGGGCGCCGGTGACCGCGAAACGGCTCACACCGCGTCCGATCCGTCGGGGAGGCCTGCGGCACGGAGCTCCGCACGCACCTCGGGCAGCGTGAGCAGCAGCGCCTCCACCTCGGTGACCGACATCTGCTCGACGGTGTGCGAGTCGTAGTCCTCGAAGCGGTTCTGCGTCGGGTCGCCCTCCTCGAAGTACACGCTGTAGTTCAGGTCGCGGTTGTCGGCGACCACCCGGAAGTACTCGCCCATGTCCCGGGCCCGGGACAGCTCCTCCCGCGTCGCGAGCGCCTCGGAGAGCTTCTCCGCGTGGCGGGTGCCGATGATCTCGATCTTCGCGTCGGAGCGGAAGAGGTTCAGCACGGCCTGGGCGAGCGTGCCGATGGACGTCGCCTTGGCCTTCCGCACGAAGAGGTCGCCCTGCTGGGCGTTCCGGAACGCGAACTCCACCAGGTCGACCGAGTGCGCCAGCGACATCATGAAACGGGTCATGTCGGGGTTGGTGATCGTAATGTTCCCGCCGGACTTGAGCTGGCGGATGAACAGCGGGATCACCGAGCCGCGGGAGTACATCACGTTGCCGTAGCGCACGCACGAGACCGTCGTCGCGGTGTTGGGGTTGTTGAGACCGTGCGACTGCGCCACCTTCTCCATGAGCGCTTTGGACATGCCCATCGCGTTCACCGGGTACACGGCCTTGTCGGTGCTCAGCGCGACGACGGAGGAGACGCCGTTGCGGTCGGCGGCGCGCACCACGTTCTCACTTCCGTGCACGTTGGTGCGGACAGCCTCCATGGGGAAGAACTCGCACGACGGCACCTGCTTGAGAGCCGCGGCGTGGAAGATGAAGTCGACGTCCCTGGTCGCCCGCTCGACGCTGTCGTAGTCGCGCACGTCCCCGACGTAGAACCGCAGGCGTCCGTCCCTGACCTCGTGGCGCATGAGGTCCTGCTTCGCCTCGTCCCTGCTGAAGATGCGGATCTCGGCGACGTCCCGTTCGAGGAGTTTCCTGGCCACCGTGTGGCCGAACGAGCCCGTTCCGCCCGTGACCAGGACGCGGGCGCCGTCGTATGAGTGGCTCATCGTCTGCTCGTTCCCTTCGCGGCTGCCGTGAGGAGCCCTTCGATGCTGGAGATCCCGGAGTCCCGGGAGAACTGCGTGTCGTACAGCTCGCGTCCGCGTCGCCCCATGGCGTCGCGATCGTCAGCCGGAAGTGCCGCCGCCGCGCGGAATACCGCCTCCACCGACCCTACGTCCTCGGCGTCCGCAGTCAGCCCTGCCGACGCGTCGTCCACGAGCGCCCGGACGTCACCCTGCACCGTCGTCACGACAGGGAGCCCGGCCGAGAGGACGGCCTGGAGTTTGGAGGGGATGGTGCCGCGGAAGACCGGTCGGTCCTTGAGGGAGACCAGCGCGTAGTCGGCGCGGGCGTAGACCTCACGCATCCGCTCCCGGGCGACGGGGTCGAGGAAGCGCACGTTCCCGGCGCCGAGCGAATCGACGAGCGCACGGAGGGCGGGCTTGGCCACCCCGTCGCCGACGATCGTCAGCCGCACGCCCGCATCCGCGGCGGCGTGGGCCGCCCGCACGACGGTGTCGAGATCCTGCATGTCACCGACGTTGCCCGCGTAGATGATTTCGGCGCGCGGGCTCTCCGCCGGAGGCAGCGTGGTGGTCACCGGCTCGCCGGCGTCGGCCCAGTTGTACACGAGGTGGGCGCTGTCCTTCGGCACTCCCCGGGCGATGAGCGTGGAGACCATGGTCGGTGCGATGCCGATCACGCCGGCGGCCCGCCGATACGCGCTGCGGAGCCAGGGATCGAGCACACCGGACACCAGGCGGGATGCACGGCCACTGGCCACGAACGAGGAGCCGACGATAGAGTCCGGCCAGAGGTCCTGCACGTGCAGCACGTACGGGGCGCCACCCGTCGCCCGCCAGAGCCACGGCCCGAAGCCCGCCGTCATCTGGGTGGCGTAGACGTAGACCACATCCGCGCCGCGCGCGAGGCGGACCGCGGTCGCCGAGCTCACCGCGAAGGACAGGTAGTTGATCATGCGTCTGACGGCGTTCGGCGAATGGTCGGCGAAGAGCGGGACCCGGTGCACCGCGACGACCCCGTCCTGCTCCGTCTGGCGCCAGCGCTGGCGATAACCGGGGAAGATCCGCCCCGACGGGTAGTTCGGGTATCCCGTCAGCACCTTTACCTGGTGCCCCCGTGCCGCGAGGCCCTGCGCCAGATCGGCTGGGAGGGGCACGGCTTCCGGCGGGTAGTACTGCGAGACGATCAGCACCCTCATTCCGGACCCCCACTCATCAGCGGGCGCGCGGGCACCCCGACGACCGTCGCCGCCGGAGCGACGTCCTTGGTCACGCAGGCCGCGGCCCCGACCGTCGCGTCAGCCCCCACCTTGAGTCCCTGGAGGACGACGGAGCCGGCGCCGAGCAGGACGCCCGTCTCGATGGCGACGTTCCCCGAGACGATCGCCCCGGGGTTCACGGAGACGAAGCCGGCGAGCGCGGCATCGTGACCGATGACGCTGGCCGGGTTGAGGTGGACGTGGGCGCCGATGTCGACGTTCGTCGACACCTGCACCCCCGCCGCGATGACGACGCCCTCGCCGATTCGCGTCCGGGTGCCGATGACGGCCGACGGGTGGATGAGAGTGGCGGCGCGGAAGCCGGCATCATGCAGGGAGGCTGCGACCTTCCGGCGCACCGCAGGCGCACCGATGCCGACGACGAAGCGCTCGTCGCCACGCGCCCCCTCTCGCCACTCCTCGAACGTGCCGAGCAGGGAGACATCGCGCGCCGCGAGCCGCTCGCGGTCGAGGTCGCGGGCACCGGGGTCGATCACGCCGACGAGCTCCAGCGCGGCACCGCCCGCGATCAGGGCGGCGACGACGTCGAGCGTCTCCCGGCCGAATCCTCCGGCGCCGACGACGACGACGCGCTCAGTCATTCTCCTCACCGAACCTCGTCATCGTCACATGCCCCTCCGCGGAGATCCCCTCACGGGCGATCACCGCGCCGATCGTAGCGATCACGATGCGCAGATCCAGTCCGGCGCTGCGTCTATCCACATACCGCACGTCCTGCGCGAAGCGCTGCTCCCAGGTCACCGCGTTGCGCCCGGTGACCTGGGCGAGCCCGGTGATCCCCGGCCGCACCTCGTGTCGTCGCGCCTGCTCCGGCGTATAGCGATCGAGGTACTCGACCAGCAGCGGACGCGGCCCGACGATGCTCATGTCACCGCGCAGCACGCTCCACAGGCTGGGCAGTTCGTCAAGGCTGGTCGCCCGGAGGCGCATCCCGAACGGGGTAAGGCGGTCGGCGTCGCTCACCCAGCCGCGCGCCGGGTCCACCGCTCGCATGGAGCGGAACTTGTACAGCGTGAAGATGCGGCCATGTCGGCCGGGGCGGGGCTGCGCGAACAGCACCGGCCGTCCGAGCCGGACGGCGACCAGAACCGCCGTCGCGACGATCACGGGCGACAGCAGAACAAGCGCAACCCCCGCGACGAGGATGTCGAGGCCGCGCTTCACGATGTCGTACGCCCGGAAACCGCCGCTCATCGGTCAAGGAAACCGCGGATCGCGGTGGTCACCCGCGCGCGCTGGTCGTCGGTGAGCGCGGAGCCGCTCGGCAGCGTCAGTCCGCGCGCGAACAGAGAGTCGGACGCACCGGAGGTCCGTCGGCGTGCCCCCGCGAAGACGGGCTGCGCATGCATCGGCTTCCACAGCGGGCGGCTCTCGATGTCGTCCTCGGCGAGCGCGGCGGCGAGCGCGGACGGCTCCCATCCCGCCACGGCGGAGTCGACGAGGATCGAGGTCAGCCAGACGTTGTCGTCCTCGTCGCCTTCCGCACCGAACACCTCGACGCCGTCGACGTCCGCGAACAGGCGCTTGTAGAGCTCGCGCATCTCCCGCCTCCGCGCGATCATCGCGTCGAGCCGGGCGAGCTGCGCCCGTCCCAGCGCCGCCAGGAGATTGCTCATCCGATAGTTGAAGCCGATGTCGGTGTGCTCGTAATGCACGACCGGCTGCCGCGCCTGGGTCGCGAGGTACCGCACGTGCTGTGCGAAGCCCTCGTCGTCGGTCAGCAGCATGCCGCCGCCGGACGTGGTCATGATCTTGTTGCCGTTGAACGACACCACCGACGCGCGTCCGAAGCTCCCGGCCGGGCGCCCGGCGTGTACGGCCCCCAACGACTCTGCGGCGTCCGCGAGCACGGGCACACCGAACTCGTCCGCGACCGCCAGGATCGCGGTGTAGTCGACGGCCTTGCCGAGGAGGTCGACGGGGACGATGGCGGCCGCGCTCTCGCCCGCCCCGCCGAGCTCGATCAGCGCCTCCCGCAGCAGCGCCGGGTCCATGTTCCCGGTCTGCGGATCGGCGTCGATGAAGTAGGGCTCGGCGCCGGTGTAGGTGATCGCGTTCGCGGTGGCGGCGAAGGTCATCGACGAGGTGAGGACCACATCGCCCGGCTTCACCCCGAGCGTGAGCAGGCCCAGGTGCAGTCCCGCGGTGCCCGAGCTCAGCGCGACGCCGTGCGCAACGCCGACGCGCGCCGCCAGCTCCTGTTCGAACGCGTCCACGTCCGGCCCGAGGGGCGCGATCCACCCGGAGCGCATCGCGGCGATGACGGCCGCCTCCTCCGCCGCGCCGACATCCGGGGAGGACATGAAGATGCGATCGCTCATCGCTCCGCCACCTCGCCGACCTTCACCGGGGTGATCGTGACCGTGTCGTTCTCGCGGGGGGTCGCGAACATCCGGCGCATCCAGCCTTCCTTGTCGAGGCGGTCGGGTCTGATCGTGTCGGCACGCGTGTGGGAGATCTTGGGGTGGAACGGACGCTCGAGGTTCTCCCGGGAGCCGACGAGCTCCTCGTGCAGCTTCTCGCCCGCGCGCAGGCCCGTGAAGACGATCTCGATGTTCTTGCCGGACATGGCGATCATCCGCTTCGCGACCTCGAGGATCGACACGGGCTCACCCATGTCGAGGATGAGCACCTCCCCCGCACGTCCGATGCCGCCCGCCTGCACGACGAGCTGGCAGGCCTCGGGGATGGTCATGAAGTATCGCGTCGCCTGCGGGTGCGTGACGGTGATGGGCCGTCCCTCCGCGATCAGGCGCTGGAACGTCGGGAGCATCGAACCGCGGCTGCCGATGACGTTGCCGAAGCGCACGGAGAGATACCGCATGCCGGTCTCCTCGCCCGCCCAGGCGGTGAGCTTCTCCGCGACGCGCTTGGAGTGGCCGAGCACGCTGGTGGGGTTGGCCGCTTTGTCGGTGGAGACGTTGACGAAGGTCGTCACCCCCGCCCGTCGCGACGCGGTGATGACGTTGAGCGTGCCGATGACGTTCGTCTTCCACGCCTCGTCCGGGTACTGCTCGAGCATCGGCAGATGCTTCAACGCGGCGGCGTGGAAGACGACCTCCGGCCGGCGGTCGTCGAAGATCCGGTCGAGTGTCGCGGTCTCCCGGATGTCGGCGAGCACGACGTCGTTCGTGTCGAGCAGCCCGTGACCGGCGGTACCGAGCTGGGCGAACTGCAGCCCTGTCTCATCGCGGTCGAGCATGATGAGCTCGCTGGGACCGAACTTGGCCAGCTGCCGGCACAGCTCCGCGCCGATCGACCCTCCGGCGCCGGTCACGAGCACGCGACGGCCGGTGATGTAGCCGGCGATGAGCTCGACGTTGGTGTCCACGGGGTGGCGGCCGATGAGGTCCTCGATGCTGATGTCGCGGACGTCGGTGAGCGCCCGTGTGCCCGAGGTCATCATCTCGATGCTGGGGGTCACCGCCACACGCAGGCCCGCCGCCTCGGCACGATCGGTGAGCGTGCGCAACAGGGAGCTGTCGGCACGGGCGATGGCGATCACGGCGAGCGTCGCCCCGGTGCGGGCGCGCGCGGCGGCGATGTCCCGCGTGGTGCCGATCACTGGGACGCCGCGCAGCCGCAGGTTCCGCTTGTCCGGGTCGTCTTCCAGGAGTCCGACGGGCCGGATCGGCGACAGCGGGTCCGTGGTCATGTTCGCGAGGAGCTTGTCGGCGACGAATCCGGCGCCGATGATGAGCGCCGGTTCCGCGTCCACCCCGGGCTTGCGTGAACGCTCGACGACGAGCCGCGCCACGTACCGCACCCCGAACATGAGCAGCAGCACGAAGGGGAACGCGAGGATCAGGGTGCCGCGGGGAATGCCGATCACCGGCCCGAGCGGGATGACGACGAGCGACAGGAGCAGCGCTTCCACGATGACGATGAACGCCAGGGCGCGGACCTCGTCGAAGGAGCCGTACGTGAAGCGCCCGCGATACAGCGCCGCCAGGTAGCCGATGAGGATCTGGATCGCGCCGGCGAGGACGGCGAGGACCAGAGTCGCGATCCACCCCTGAGCGTCCATCTGGAACTCGAAGCGGAGCGCGACGGCGAGGACGACCCCGAAGCTCCAGCACGCCCCGTCGACCAGCGCGGCGAACCAGCGCCGCCGCCGTTGCTTCACCGATGCCTGTGACGGCGCACGGGGCTCCTCGGCCTCGTCACCGATCGTGTATGCGTCGCTCACGACAGTCTGCTCCCCCGCATTTTTCTCCACCTGTACGCCATGGTCTCACAGGAAACGAGAAGGTCTGTGCGTTATGGGGTGCCTTCGCCGTCCTGCGTGTCCGGGTCGGTGGGCGCAGGAGACTCGATCGGGTCGGGCGGAGTGGTGCCCCCGTCCGACGGGTTCTGGGGGAAGCTCGGCTGCTGCTGCTGCTCCGCCGCGCGCCGGTCGGCCTCCTCGCGCTCGGCCCGCAACTGGTCGTCGACGAGGGCTCGGAAGGCATCACGATAGGCCGCGTACGCCGTCTGCGCGTCAGCGGTCCACGGGTCCGCGGCGGCCGCCGCGGCGGCCGTCTGGGTCACGGCCACGCGGAAGGGCTCCTCGGCACCCAGCCGGTCCGCCGTCGCCGATTCCGCGGAGGGCACGAACGAGCCGGCGAAAGCGGCCAGAGCCGGCGCGGTGGCGGGCCGGAACGCGTCGAGCGTCCCCCGCACCGTTCGCATCTCGGCCGTCTCGCGATCAAGGGCCTCCAGGCGCTCCTGGGCCGCGTCGATGGCACCGCCGACCTCGACGAGGGAATCCTCGTCCACGTCTCCGCGGCGGTATTCGGCGGGCGCCTCGGGGACCTCGACGGCGGCGAGACCGGCGAGGTACGTGTCGAGCGCCGCCACCGCCGCCTGCCGGAGCGCGGGGTCGGTCACGTCGACCACGGCGCCCTCCGACGAGAGCGGGTCGGGGACGGTGGCGGTGTCGAGCAGAGCAGCGCGCAGCGCCGTCGCTTCCGCGGTCTGGGTTCCGATGTCGGCGACGATGCCGTCCCGCGTCGCCGTGAGCGCCTGATGCGTGTTCTGGATGGTCGCCTCGTCGGCTCGGAGGGATTCGAGCGCGCTGGCTGCCGGGCTGGCCGTGGCGGCCTGGATCCCGCCGACCGTGACCGCGCCGATGACCGCGACGACGGCGAGCGCGGCGGCGGAGGCCGAGAGCGGATCGAGCCGCCGACGGCGGCGCGGGGCCTCCCGGGGAACCGTGGGGGCGGCGGCGGCGAAGGGCACCGCACTGCGGGCCGCGGCCTCCGCCCGGCGCGCGAGCTCCCGCGTGTCCGTCACGCCGGCGGCGCGGGGCGCGCGGGAGCGCGGATCCCCGACGAGCTCGCGCAACCGTGCACCGGACGCCGCCTCGCGCACGGCCGAGCTCTCACGGTCCGCGCGCGGACCGTCCGGGAAGAGTTCGTCGAGAGCCGTCATGCCGCCTTCAGGGAATCGGTAGTCTCAAGAGAACATACCGCCCATCCGGCCTGACCACGCGGGGAGACCGATGCAGCTCCAGGACTATCTCCGGATCGTCCGACGGCAGATCGTCGTCATCCTGTCCGGGCTGCTCATCGGGCTCTCGGTGGGCGCGGTGGTGGCGATGCTCACCCCGCAGCGCTTCGAGGCGTCGACCCAGATGATGGTGACGGTGCAGCTGTCGGAGACGGCCTCACCCACGGAGCGCGCGCAGGCCACCGGCTACGCCACACAGATCATCCAGACCTACCGTGACGTAGTCACGAGCTCACTCGTGCTCGACCGCGTGATCGAGGACCTCGGCCTGTCGGCGTCGCCCTCGGACATCGCCGCCGCCACCGCGGTCTCCTCGGAACTGAACAGCTCGATCGTGACCGTCCAGGTCGGTGACACGAACCCCGGCCAGGCGGCCCGGATCGCGAACGGCATCGCGGAGAGCTTCACCGCCGTGGTGGCCGACACCCTCGAGAACCGTGGCCAGGAGACCCCGTTCTCCATCCGCGTCGTCACCCTGCAGGCAGCCCAGGTGCCCACGACACCCGTCGCGCCGAACATGCCGCTGTCGCTGACGATCGGAGCGGTCGTGGGGCTCGGCCTCGGCCTGGCAGCGGCGCTCCTTCGTTCGCTGCTCGATCAGCGCGTACGCACGCAGGCGGACATCGAGGCGGCCGTGCCCGTTCCCCTCCTCGGGCGCATCCCCTTCGACACCGGCACCGAGGAGCGACCCCTCGCGATCAGCTCGGCGCCCCAGAGCGCGCGTGCCGAGGCCTACCGCGCCCTCCGCACGAACGTGCACTTCCTGTTCCGCGAGAACCGCGGCGTCTTCGTCATCACGAGTTCCGGCCCGGGAGAGGGCAAGTCCACGACGGCGGCCAACCTCGCCCTCGCCTTCGCCGATGCCGGGCATCGCGTGGCTCTCATCGATGCGGATCTCCGGCTCCCACGCGTGGCGGACTACTTCGGGATCGAAGGCGGCGTCGGCCTCAGTGATGTCCTGGTCGGCCGCGTGCGGCTGAACGACGTCATCCAGCGGTGGGGACGCAGCGCACTGTTCGTGCTGCCGGCCGGCACCGTGCCTCCGAATCCGGCGGAGCTGCTCGGGTCATCGGCGATGGAGGAGCTCGTGCAGGCGGCCTCCACCGCCTTCGACGTGGTCGTCATCGATGCACCGCCCCTGCTCCTCGTGACGGACGCCGCGGTCATCGCCCGCGTCACCACCGGAGCGATCCTCGTCGCCGCGTCCGGCAGCACTCCGTCCGGGCGTATTTCCGCTGCCGCCAAGAGCATCGAAGCGGTCGGCGCCACGGTCCTCGGGACCGTCCTCACGAAGGCCCCGACCCGTCGGCGGGATCCCGCCGCGCAGGCCGCCGCGCAGGCAGGTGTTCCGCGATGACGCAGACGCGCGGCGCGACGCCCGCGTTGTGTGAGAACATCGGGATCTGACTCCGCGGCTCACCGACGACCGGGAGCTGCCCAGCAACAGAAAGAACTGCCGCGTGGAACTTCGCGACTATGTGCGCATCCTGCACCGCAACTGGATCATGATCCTGATCCTGCTCGTCCTCGGCGTCGTGGGCGGTGCCGGGTACGCAGCACTCCAGCAGCCCTCCTACGTCGCCTCGACGCAGCTGTACGTCTCGGTGCGCACGGAGGGTGCAGCGACCGGCGACCTCGTGCAAGGCACGACGTTCGCGCGGCAGATGGTGACCAGCTACGTCGACGTGGTGGGCACGGCCCTCGTGCTCGACCCGGTCATCGAGGAACTGGATCTCGACGAGACCGTCTCGAGCCTGGGCCGTCGCATCACGGCGACGACGCCGCTGAACACCGTCCTCATCGACGTCAGCGTCGCCGACGGGAACGCGGCCAGAGCGGCGGAGATCGCCGACGCCGTGGCGGCGAGCTTCCAGAACGCGGTGCAGAACACACTGGAGCAGCCGGCCGCCGAGGGCGCGGTGAGCCCCGTGCAGATCACCGTGACCGAGCCGGCCGCGGTCCCCACCTCCCCCGTGAGCCCGAACACGCGCATGCTCATCCTGCTCGGGGGCGTCATCGGCCTCGCGCTGGGCGTCGGCATCGCCATGCTGCGCACCGTGCTTGACAACCGCATCCACACCCTGCATGACATCGAGGCGCTCACCGACCGCCCGGTGCTCGGCGGCATCGCCTTCGACCCGGAGGCACCGAAGCGTCCGTTGATCGTGCACGCCGATCCGCGAAGCCCCCGCGCGGAGTCCTTCCGGAGCCTGCGGACGAACCTGCAGTTCCTGAACCTCGACAGCGGACCGCGCATCTTCGTCGTCTCCAGCGCGGGCCCCGGCGAGGGCAAGTCGACTACGACCGCGAACCTGGCGATCGCCCTCGCGGAGACCGGCGCGCGCGTCGCCCTCCTCGACGGCGACCTCCGCCTTCCCCGCGTCGCCGACTACATGGGCCTCGAGGGTGGCGCCGGTCTCACCGATGTGCTGATCGGCCGGATGGACGTGGCGGACGCCCTCCAGAAGTGGGGTCGCAACGACCTCTACGTCCTCCCCAGCGGACAGGTTCCGCCGAACCCCAGTGAGCTGCTCGGTTCGTCGGCGATGGACGACGTGCTCCAGGCGCTGGGCGAGTACTTCGACTATGTCCTGATCGACGCCCCGCCGCTGCTCCTGGTGACCGACGCGGCGGTCCTGGGGACCAAGACGCGCGGTGTCATCCTCGCCGCCGCCTCGGGGAAGACCAAGAAGCAGGAGCTCTCGGGCGCCGTCCGCGCTCTCGAGAACGCCGGCGTGCAGATGCTGGGCGTCGTGGTCACCATGCTCCCGACGAAGGGACCGGACAGCTACGGCTACGGGGCGTACACCTACGGCTCGACCCACGAGCTCGACGGCAGCCCCTCCACCAGGGTTACCGCGAAGTTCGGACGCGGGTGGGGCAGGAAGAGCGCCCCGAAGAAGCGCACCACCGCCCGTGCCTGACGCCGACCCCCGTCGGCCGCTCAGGCCTTCGGCGACGTGACCCGGAAGACGATCGAGTGGTAGAGCACGAAGCGCAGCAGCACGACGATGACGATGCTGACGAGGTTCACGAGGTTGACCGCCACGGCTCCGGGCGTGCGGCCGAGGATGCCGCCGACCGCTTCGACGCCGACCCACACGAGCGCGGCCCCGAGCGCGGTGCACACGGCGTTGGTCGCGAGGAACAGGGCGACCTCCGCGGCCCGTCCCCGGCGATCGCGGTGGCGGAAGGTCCACTCGCGGTTGCCGATGTACGCGTTGATGAGGGCGACGAGCGAGGCCACGATCTTCGCGGCGACGACGTCCCACCCCCAGGCGTAGACGAGGAGGTTGAAGACGCCGACCTCGATCAGGGTGCTCAGCGCCCCGACCACGAGGAAGCGGCTGCCCACGCCGGCGAGGCGACGCAGTCGGGAGGGAGGATTCATGGCTCAACTAGGCTACTGGCTGACACCTCTGCAGCCCGCCACCGCAAGGACTCCGTGACTCTCCGCCACCTCGCCATCGTCATGCCCGCCTACAACGAGGTGGAGGGCATCCGGGGCTTCATCGACGAGATCCGGTCGGCGGTCGAGCCTCTGGCCGACGAGGTCTCCTTCCACATCGCCGACGATCGTTCGACGGACGCCACCGCGACCGTGTTCGACGACGTCGCCGACGCCACCGTCGTCGTGCAGGCGACCAACCGCGGCCACGGTCCGACCGCCCTCGCGGCCTATCGCGCCGGACTCGCCGCCGACCCGGACGCGCTCGTGCACGTCGACGGTGACGGGCAGTTCCACGGCGCCGACTTCCCCCGGCTGCTGCGTGCGCTCACCGACGAGCAGGCCGACGTCGTGCACGGCGTGCGCGACGGACGCACCGATCCCTGGTACCGCAAGACGCTCACCGGCGCGGTCGGCCTCCTCATCGCCGTCGCAGCGGGTCGCCGCATCCCGGACGTGAACACGCCCCTGCGCGCCTACCGTCCCGAGGCTCTGCGAGTCCTGGTCGAGGCGGTGCCCGCGGACGCGACGGTGCCGCACGTACACTTCTCGCTCGCCGAGGCGCGGGGCGGTTTCCGCGTGCGCTACGTCCGCGTCGCCAGCATCCCGCGCCGCGGTGCATCCAGCACCGGCACCATGTGGGGCCGTGGCGGCGGGCTCCCCCTGCCACCGAAGCGCCTGCGCGTCTTCGTGCGCTCCGCCCTCAGCGAGGCCTGGCTCCTCTCGCTGCGTCCGTCCGCTCCGCTCCGGGCCGTCCGTCGTCCGGAGCCCGTGCGCCGATGAGCCGGCTGCGCACGGCCCTCTTCTGGGTGGCGGCCGCCGCCCTCGTGATCGGCCACGTCGCCCTCGCCTGGCACAGCCTCACGGTGTCCCGTTTCTGGGAGGACGAGGCGTTCAATCTGACCGTGCCCCGCAACCTCCTCGCCGGGCTCGGATACGCCAGTGACGGCGCCCTGTCCGGCTCGACGATCACGCCGTTCGACCCCCGCATCTCCACCGGGCCCGTCGTGCTCCTCCCAGTCGCGGCGCTCCTGGCGACCGGCATGGACCCGGTTCTGGCGGCCCGACTCGTGCCGCTCGCCTTCTGGCTGCTGCTCCTCGCTGGACTCGCGGTCCTCGGCCGTCGTATCGGCGGGCGGTGGGCGGCACTTCTCGCCGTCGCGGTCCCCCTGGCGTTCACCGCCGGCGCCGGCGTCTCCCCCATCCAGGGGCCTGCCGACCTGCTGGGCGAGATCCCCGCCGCGGCGCTCCTGGTCTGGGCTCTCGCCGTGCTCCCGCGACGGGCCTGGCTCGCGGGGCTTCTCGTCGGTCTCGCAGTGCAGGCCAAGCTCATCGCCGCGCTCGCCCTCCCTGCCTACGCCGTCGCGCTGTGGGTCCTCGCCGATGGCCACGGATGGGCACGCGTCCGCGACGCCCTGCGCCGCGCCTGGCTGCCGCTCCTCCTCTCGGCGGTGCCGACGGCCCTGTTCGAGCTGGGGGCGCTCCTCGCTCTCGGCCCGGCCGGATTCGTGGAGCACCTGCGCGCGTTCGTCCGCTTCGTGCGCAGCGGCGGCCAGGCCGACGCCGCGACGACGGTGCTGCAGAAGCTCGGCACGCTCGCCGACTCCTGGTCGCTGCCGCCCGCCGCCGCGCTCCTCGGCGCTGTCCTCACCCTCGCTCTGGTGACGCTCGGCGTCGCCCGTCGCTGGCGCATCGCGACGGAAGAGGAACGTGTGGTCATCGCCTACGCTCTCGCGGCTGTCGTCGGCGCCCTCGCCTTCGTGACCTGGTGGGCGACCGCCTCGCGTCTGCCGCTGTGGGTCCGGCACCCCGCGCCGGGGATCCTCGCCTTCTTCCCGGTCCTCGCCGCCGTCGCGGTCTGGTCGGTCGCGCGGCTTCCCGAGCGACGCGCGTGGCGGCTCGGCGGGACCGTCGCGGCGGCCCTGGTCGCGATGATCGTCGCGGCGGGCGCGGTGCTGCACGTCGCAGGCACCGTCACGTCCCCCGGGCTGACGCTCGCCCAGCAGCGGGCCGACGTCGAGCCGCTGCAGGCCTGGATCGAGGAGAACGACGCCGAGTGGGTCGCGGCGGAGCGCTGGGGGTGGGCGGTGCCTCTGGTGGTGCTCACCGGCGCGCATCTGGGGCTTCAGGATGCGCCGTCGATGACCGAGGTACCACGACTCACCCTCGATGACTGCGCCACGGCGACGCTGGCCGAGGGGACGACGAGCCGCCTCTGCGCCGCCCGCTGAACGCGGCCTCCGGAGACGACGAACCGGTCGGCCGCCGAGGCGACCGACCGGTTCGGAGACGGCGGTCCTAGAGCGCGAGGCGCTCCTGCACGACCGCCGCGAGACGTTCCGCGTAGGTCCGGGCCGACTCGGAGTCGGCGGCCTCGACCATGACCCGCACGAGCGGCTCGGTGCCGGACTTGCGCAGCAGCACGCGCCCGGTGTCGCCGAGTTCAGCCTCGACATCGCGCACCGCCTGCTGCACGACCTCGTCCTCGGCGACGCGATCCTTGTCGACGTCGCGGACGTTGATCAGCAGCTGCGGGTAGACCGTCATGACCGATGCGAGCTCTGCGAGGGACTTGCCCTGCCGCGCCATCTCGGCCACGAGATGGAGACCTGTGAGCAGGCCGTCCCCCGTGGTCGCGTACTCGCTCATGATGACGTGGCCGGACTGCTCGCCGCCGAGCGCGTACCCGCCCTCGTTCATGTCCTCGAGCACGTAGCGGTCGCCGACGGCCGTCTGGCGCACCGTGATGCCGTGTTCGCGCATCGCGACGTGCAGACCCAGATTGCTCATGACCGTCGCGACGAGCGTGTCGTCGGTGAGACGGCCGCGCTCCTTCATCGACAGCGCCAGGATCGCCATGATCTGATCGCCGTCCACGACGTTGCCCTGCGCGTCCACCGCGAGGCAGCGGTCGGCGTCGCCGTCATGGGCGATGCCCACGTCGGCGCCGAGCCGGACGACGGCTTCGGCCAGGTTGTCGAGGTGGGTGGAGCCGACGCCGTCGTTGATGTTCCAGCCGTCGGGGTCGGCACCGATCACGGTGACCTCGGCACCGGCGTCGCGGAACGTCTCGGGAGACACCCCGGAAGCGGCGCCATGGGCGCAGTCGAGCACGACGTGGACGCCCTCGAGGCGGTGCGGCAGCGAGCCGAGCAGGTGGACGACGTAGCGGTCCTCCGCATCGGAGAAGCGGTCGATGCGGCCGACGCCGGCACCGGTCGGGCGCAGCATCTCGCCATGCATGGCTTCCTCGATGCGCTGCTCGACGACGTCGGGGAGCTTGCGTCCGCCACGGGCGAAGATCTTGATCCCGTTGTCGGGCGCCGCATTGTGCGAGGCGGAGATCATCACGCCGAAGTCCGCATCGCGATCCGCCACGAGGAACGCCAGAGCCGGCGTGGGGATGACCCCGGCCTCGAGGACGTCGACTCCGGAAGAGGCGAGGCCCGCGGCGACGGCAGCGGTCAGGAAGTGCCCGGAGACCCGGGGGTCACGGGCGACGACGGCGGTGAGTCGCTTGCCTTCGGCTTTGCGAGCCTCCGCCGTACGGCCCTGGCCCAGGACGACAGCAGTCGCCTGGGCCAGGGTGAGCGCCAGGTCGGCGGTGAGGATGCCATTGGCGAGTCCTCGCACGCCGTCCGTGCCAAAGATCGGCATCGGAGCAGTGGACCTTAACGCTTCGAGTACTGAGGCGCCTTACGGGCCTTCTTGAGTCCGGCCTTCTTGCGCTCCTTGACGCGAGCGTCGCGCGAGAGGAAGCCGGCCTTCTTCAGGGTCGGACGGTTATTCTCCGCGTCGATGCCGTTGAGGGCACGCGCGATGCCGAGACGCAGAGCGCCGGCCTGGCCGGAGTCGCCACCACCCGAGATGCGGGCGATCACGTCGTACGCACCGGCGAGGTTCAGCGCGGTGAACGGGTCGTTGATCAGCTGCTGGTGCAGCTTGTTCGGGAAGTAGTCCTCGAGCGTACGGCCGTTGACCGTGATGGTGCCCGAGCCGGGGACCAGACGCACGCGGGCGATGGCCTGCTTGCGACGGCCGACAGCGGCGCCGGGGACGCTCAGCACGGGGCGGGGAGCCGCCTCGACCGCGTCGGTCTCCGGGGTCGACGTCGAGAAGTTCTGGAGGTTTTCGGTGGAGTCCTGGATGTCAGCCACGAGTATGTCCTTAGTCTGTACGGCGCTTACTGGGCGACCTGGTCGAGGGTGTACGGCTGGGGCTGCTGCGCGGCGTGCGGGTGCTCGGCACCGGTGTACACCTTCAGCTTCGACAGCTGCTGGCGGCCCAGGCTGTTCTTCGGGAGCATGCCACGGATGGCCTTCTCCACGGCGCGGACCGGGTTCTTCTCGAGAAGCTCGGCGTAGGTGACCGACTTCAGGCCGCCCGGGTAGCCGGAGTGGCGGTAGGCCAGCTTCTTCTGGAGCTTCTGACCGGTGAGCGCGACCTTGTCGGCGTTCACGATGATGACGAAGTCACCCGAGTCGATGTGGTTGGCGAAGGTCGGCTTGTGCTTGCCACGCAGAAGCGTCGCCGCGTGCGAGGCCAGGCGGCCGAGAACGACGTCGGTGGCGTCGATGACGACCCAGTCGCGCTGGACTTCGCCAGCCTTGGGGGTGTAAGTGCGCGTCACGATAGTGCTGCTTTCTTGTCGAACGGAGGTGTTCGTGAATCCCACTCCGGGGTGGTTCGTTCCCTACGGGGAGGAACACGCCAGTGGAGGGCTCACGTTCGGATGTGCATCTTCCCCGCAGGCAGGGAAGGGCACCAAAGAGTCAGCATACGCCACCGGAACGGCATTCCCCAAACCCGCCCGGCACGGGTGTCAGTTCGGACGGACCGTCACGAGGATCGGGCGGTGGTCGCTGGAGCGCTGCGGCAGCGTGGTGATGCGCTCGATCTCGAAGCCGGACGAGGTCGCGAAGTCGTAGTGCCCGCGGAAGACCCGGTACCGCGTGTAGGTGTGGTCGTCGCTGAGGGACAGCGCGTATCCCTGATCGCGCACCGCCTGACCGAGGTTCTCCTTGAAGACGGGGTAGTTGTAGTCCCCCACCATGAGCTGCGGCAGCCCCTCGCCGAGCGTCGCGAGCTCGGCGAGCGCCGCGCGGATCTGGTGCCGGCGCAGTGAGTTCAACGCCGTCAGGGGCGCGGCGTGGAAGGACGCCACGATGAACTCGCCGCCGTCGTCGATGTCGCGCAGGCGGGCGCCGAGGACGCGCTCATGCGCGGGTTTGGCGATGCGGTCATGCAGCGACTTCTTCAGGCCGAGGGTGCGGATGCCGAGCAGACGGTAGGTGCTCTCGCGATAGAAGAGGGCGAGGCCGAGCCTGTTGCCCTGCGTCGCGTCCGCCAGCACGAGACCGCCGATCCGATCCGGAAGCTCCGGGACATCGCACTCCTGGAGGCAGAGGATGTCGGGATCATGCTCATCGACGAGCGCCGCGAGCTCGCCGGCGGCGCGGTGCTTGCGCAGGTTGTAGGAGATGACCTTCATGATCGTCCCCACGCTACCCGCCCCATCTGTGCCCCGGCTCCCGATTCCGGCGATCAGTCGCTCTCGCGGTCGCGTCGGGCCCTGGTCTGGGCGGCTCTGGTGGCCAGGAGCTCCTCGGCCGGGTAGCCGACCTCCGTGAGGGTCAGCCCGCGGGCGGCGAGGACCTTGAACTCACTCGTCCGCGTGAGCGCATCGCGGAGCACGACGAGATCACCGACGTCCAGGCGCCCCTCCCCCACAGCCGCACAGGCGCCGACGAGGGCCCGCACCATGCTGTGGCAGAACGCGTCGGCCTTGACCTCCGCGACGAGCACCCCGTCCGCGTCCCGCTGCCACCGGTAATCGAGCAGCGTACGGATGGTCGTGGCCTCCTCACGGGGTTTGCAGTAGGCGGCGAAGTCGTGGAGGCCGATGAGCGTCTGCGCCGCGGCGTCCATCGCCTCCGCGTCCAGCCGCCCCCGGATGGTGGTGGTGTCGAGCCGCCGCAGCGGGTCGTATCCGGCGAGGTCGTCGGCGAGCCGGTAGCGGTAGCGGCGCCAGACGGCCGAGAATCGCGCGTCGAACCCCTCGGGGGCGAGCGAGGACCGGGTGACCGTCACGTCGGGGTAGGCGCCGAGCACCCCGCGCATCCGCGCCGCGATGCTGCCGGCCGGGTCCTCGGCGGCGCGGCCGTGGCGCGCCTCGATCCGCGCCCACTGCGCCTCGTCGAGATCCACGTGCGCGACCTGTCCGCTCGCATGCACGCCGGCGTCCGTCCGCCCGGCGACGACGAACCGCACGTCGGAGCCGACGATCCGGGCGAGCGCCGCCTCCAGCGTCCCCTGCACCGTGCGGAGCGTGGGCTGCGTGGCCCACCCGCGGAAATGGGTGCCGTCGTAGGCGATGTCGAGCCGGATGCGCACGAGGCCAGCCTAGGACAGCCGCGTGCGCACCCCGTGCGTCAGATGCCGCCGTCGACCGATCGGATCAGCGCGCCCGGCTCCTCGGGAACCATCACCTGGGTCTCCCGGTTCAGGCTCTCGCCCCGGAAGAACCGCTTCGACCGCGGGAAGAGGTACCAGAGGAACATCAGGACCAGGCCGATCGCCAGCGACCCGATGCCGATCACGAACGTCCCGCCGATGCCGAAGAGCACGGTGTAGCCGTAGTCGACGTCCCACATGTCGATCGCCGACTGGACGAACGCCCCGGTGAGCAGCAGGGCGCCGACCAGCGGGAAGATCCCCTTGAAGAACAGGTCGCGAGCGGAGCGCCGCAGATCGGCGCGGAAGTACCAGACACAGGCGAAGCCGGTGATCGCGTAGTAGAACGCGATCGCGAGTCCGAGCGACAGGATCGAGTCCTGGAGGATGTTGTCGCTGATGAGGGTCATGCCCACGTAGTAGAGAGAGGCCACCACACCCATGACGATCGTCGAGAACGACGGCGTCTTGTAGACGGGGTGCACGTCCTTGAACTTCGCCGGGAGCGCGCGGTACACGCCCATCGCGAGCGTGCCGCGGGCGGTCGGGAGGATCGTCGTCTGGGTGGACGAGATCGCCGAGATGATGACCGCGACCACGAGCACCCACCCGAACGGGCCGAGCAGGCCGTCCTTGATGGCGAGGAAGAAGTCGTCGGCGTTGGCCTCGTTGCCGAGTCCCGTGCCGTCCTCGCCGAGCCCGGCGTACATCATGGCGGCGATCGTCACGGCGACGTACGTCACGAGCAGGATGACGCAGGTGAGGACGGCGGCACGGCCGGGGATGCGCTTCGGGTCCTTGGTCTCCTCGTTGAGGGCGAGGCAGGTGTCCCACCCCCAGTAGATGAAGAGCGCCAGGAGGATGGCCTCCGTGAAGCCCGACCAGTCGGTGAAGCCGAACGGGTTCAGCCACTCCCACGCGAACGGCGTGGCGTCGGGGGCGTCGCCGGTGAAGAACTGCCAGAGGGCGGCGACGACGAAGATCGCCAGCGCCAGGTACTGGATCGCGAGGAGCACGTTCTGGATGCGCTCGCCGATCTCCACGCCGCGCCAGCTCACCCAGGTCATGGCCGCGATGAAGAGCACGGCGACGACGACGACGCGCCAGTCGTTGTTCTCGAGGTCCTGTCCGATCAGCGACCAGAAGTAGACGGAGGCGATCTGCGCCAGGTTCGCGAGCACGACCATGCCGGCGACCGCGACGCCCCAGCCGCCCATCCATCCCACCCAGGGGCCGAAGGCCTTGGTGCCCCAGGTGAAGGTGGTGCCGCAGTCGGGGACGGCGTTGTTGAGCTCCCGGTAGGCGAAGGCGATCAGCAGCATCGGCACGAAGGCGATGATGAAGGCGATCGGTGCTTGGGCGCCCACCGCGAGCACGACGAAGCCGAGCGTCGCGACGAGCGAGTAGACGGGGGCCGTGGAGGCCAGACCGATGACGGTGGATCCCCACAGGCCGAGGGTGCCTGCAGCCAGGCCCTTGCCGTCGGGTCGTTCAAGGTGGATGGGCGTCGTTGCCATGCTCAGAACAGTACGGCGGGCCGCGGTATCCCGTCAATCCTTTTGTTTCGGCGACGGATTCCACGCGTCGTGTGGGGATATGCGAAGGATTCCGTGGGTCAGTCGCGAGTGAGCATTCCGTCGGCGTGCGCCGCCACCCACTCCATCAGGGGCAGCATCCGCTCCATCAGGTCGCGCCCCAGCGGCGTGAGGCTGTACTCGACGTGCGGCGGCACCGTCGGCAGCGATTCCCGGTGCACCAGGCCGTCGTCGGTGAGCGTGCGCAGGGTGGAGGCGAGCATCTTCTCGCTGATGCCGTCCACCTGTCGGCGCAGCTCTCCCCAGCGGTGGGTGTCGTCGGAGAGACACGAGAGAACCAGAACGCCCCACTTGCTCATGATGTGGTCCAGGACGACGCGCGTGCCGCACCCCTGATCGAAGAGGGCCGGCTGCGAATCGCGGATCTGCGCAAAACTCACCGTCATGTGGGTACCTTACCGAAAAGTGGGTACCTGCTGAAAGGAATGCTCACGACGGCTATCGGGGTTGTCCGGGGAGTCAGCTACGAAAGGACTCCCATGACCATCCTCGTCACCGGTTCGACCGGTCACCTCGGCCGCCTCATCGTCGCCGCCCTCCTGGAGCGCGGTGTCGAGCCGCAGGCGATCCGCGCCGGCGCCCGCGACCTCGCCAAGGGTGCCGACCTCGGCGTGCCCGTCGTCCGTCTCGACTACACCGACCCGGAATCGGTCGCCGCGGCGCTCGACGGCGTGGACACCGTCGTGCTCGTCTCGGGCTCCGAGGTGGGCCAGCGCGTCGCGCAGCATCGGGCGGTGATCGACGCCGCGAAGGACGCCGGCGTGTCGAAGTTCATCTACACGAGCGCGCCGAACGCCACCACGAGCACCCTCGTCCTGGCTCCCGAGCACAAGGCCACTGAGGAGCTCATCGCGGCCGCAAGCCTCCCCGCGGTGATCCTCCGCAACAACTGGTACACCGAGAACTACGCCGCGGACCTCGCCCGCGCCGCCGAGACCGGCACCCTCAGCGCCGGCACCGGAGACGGCCGCGTCGCCTCCGCCAGCCGGAAGGACTACGCCGAGGCCGCCGCGGCCGTGGCCACGGAGGACGGACACATCGGCGCCGTCTACGAGCTCGGCGGAGACGTCGCGTGGACCTACGCCGACCTTGCCGCCGCGATGACCGAGGTCACCGGCCGCGAGGTCACCTTCCTCCCGCTCTCCGCGGACGAGCAGCTCGCCGCGCTGCGCGCCGCCGGGCTCGATGAGGGCACCGCCGACTTCGTCGTCGCCCTCGACGCCGGTATCCGCGACGGCGCACTGGCAGACACCGACGGCACGCTCCGCCGCCTCATCGGCCGCCCGACGACACCGCTCGTCGAAGGCCTCCGCGCCCTGGTGTGAGGTGAGGAGCGCCGCCGGCCGCCGTCACGGGCGGCGGCGCTCCCCCGACACCGGCTCGCCGGCGCTCTGCACATAGGCGACGGTCAGCGTGAGCCTGTCCCGCCGCAGGCCGTCCGCGTACAGCACGGCATCCACGGTCTCGCGGGCGTGCCGCAGGGTCGCGACGCTGCTCACCCGCCCGTCGACCCCGATCGCGGCCTCGACCGCCACGCCCTCCGGCGCCGCGGTGACGGACACGATCGGGTCGGCACCGCGCTCGACGCCCCAGGCGGCCGCCCCCGCACGCACGAGGTTCGAGACGAGCGATCCGGAGCGGTACACACCGCGCACCCCCGAGCAGGCGCGCAGGGCGGTCTCGATCCGGATCGCGAGGTCCGCGCGCTCCTCCTTCGTCAGCTCGGCGTCGGCCATCATGCCCCCTCCCTGACGTCGGTGATCGCGACGTCGATCGCCATGACCTGCAGCTCGGTGTGACGACGAACCCGGACATCCACCTCGGCGCGCAGCCGGTCGGCGACGCTGCGGAGAGGGTCGCCCAGGCGCACGCTCGCGTCGATCATCACCCGTACCGGCGCTCCGGGCTCGGTCACGTCGCCGTCCAGTCGGCACCGGCCGACCAGAACCCCGGGGACGGCCTCCTCCGCGGCACGGACCAGTCCGCGCACGGCACCCTCGGTGATCGCCAGCTCCACGGCCGGATCGTCGGAGGCGAACGGGATACGGCGTCCTGCCTGGGCATCCATCGCGATGCCGCTGAGGATCCGGTCCACCCAGCTCTCGTCCACCGGCGCGGCAGAGGCCGCGTCGTCATCCATCAGCTCGCTGCCGAGGCCGCGCAGCCTCTCCAGGGCGTCGAGCGCGAGCTGGCATCCCGGAGACTCCTCGATCGCGGGGTTCCGCGGGGTGCGTCCGGCGTCCAGGTAATCGCTGAGGTCCTCGATCGTGTGCCCGTCCAGGTCGGCGGGCTCGAGACCGAGGCGGCGCAGCTGGTCGTCCTCGTGGTGATCGGTCATCGCCACGCCTCCATCCGTGTGATCAGGAATCGTCGCGCGCGGGACAGCAGTCCGCGCACCGTGCTGACGGGGATGCCGAGCTCCTCGGCGATCTCGTCGTAGCTGTAGCCGCCCAGCTCCCGCAGCACCCAGCACTCGCGCTGGGCCTCGGGGAGCTCGCGCAGAGCGGCACCGAGGGCCGCGACACCCGCTCGCGCTTCGACGACCGCGGCGGGCGACGCCTGCGGCGGCGCGGGCCGGTCGATCTCGTCCACGTCGAGGGCCGGCCGCGTCTGCCGCAGCCGGTCCACCGCCTTGCGACTCACGATCCGCATGAGCCAGCTCTTCACCTTGGCGGGGTCCTCCAGCTCACCGAACCGCTGCCACGCGGTCACGAACGCATCCTGCACGATGTCGTCGACCTCCGCCGATGCGTTCAGCATCCTGTGCGTGTAGGCCCTCATCATCGGCGTGTACCTGCGCACGAGCACCGCGAATGCGGCGACGTCCCCATCCATCGCACGGCCGGCGACGATGCGGTCCCCAGCCTGCTCCAGCGCCTCACCCCAGCGGTCGGCTGCCATTCCCCCACCCCTCGTTCACGGTTCCCCGGGCGTTCGGAGCCCGCGCCGCGTCGGATCGTGACGACCCGATGCGCGCAGGCGGAGGAGACGCCCGCACGGGCGTCTCCTCCCCCTCCGTCACTTGGTGAACGTGTCCTTGACATCCTCGGCCGCGTTCCTGACATCGCCCTTGGCCTGCTCGGCCTTGCCCTCGGCGACGAGCTTGTCGTTGTCGGTGACCTCGCCGACGACCTCCTTGGCCTTGCCCGCCACCTTCTCGGCTGCGGCCTTGATCTTGTTCTCCGCGCTCATGGCGTCTCCTTTCCTCACACGACCCCGACGGTCGGGGTCGATGTCCGTGCGGCGTTCCGGCCCTCCGGCGCCGCGGTCCGTCCCGCCGCGAGCGAACGACGCATCCGCTGCCGCGACCGGAAGAGTTCCCGCCACCCGCGGTCGGCGATGTGCACGACGAGCGGCATGCGGGTACCGGTGAGGGCGTCCCACTCCTGCACCACGTCATCGACGGCCGCGAGCAGCCCACCCAGAGCCGCACCGGGGCGCGGGGTCACCACGAGGCCGAGAGCGATCCCTCGCCCGACTCTCCGGGTCATCACCCGGGCCGCGAGCACATCCCCGCGCTCCGCGAGGGGCGCCGCGAGCAGGTCCTCCGCCACGCTCCGGTCGACGGCGGTCGTGCCGCGCTCGCCGACGAGGCGGAGAACGGTGCGTTCACGTCGCGGCCGGCGCGTGAGCAGGAACGCCACGAGCACGACCAGAAGCAGCACGGCGGCGACGACCCCCGCGATCGCCCACAGCGGCACGAAGCCCGCGCCGGGGAGGTCGAGGCCCCACGCCCCCGACCACGCCATGAGGCCGTCCGCCTGCGCGAGCCCCTCCTCGACGGGTGGCGGGAGCATCCCCGCGCCCCGCAGCCCCCCGGCGAGGAGGACGACGCCCCCGCTCAGAAGCACTGCCGCTCCCCCGAGGAGGACCGCGCGGTTCGCCGCCGTCCCTGCCGACGTCATGCGATCACTCCTTCCCGTCCCACCTGCACCCGCGGCGAGAGCCGGAAGCCGACCTCGTCCAGCACCCGGGCCGCTGCCTCCTCGGCGGCAGCCGCATCCACCGGCACCCCGCTCGTCGGAGTGACCCGGATCAGCGCCGCGCGTCGGGCCACGGTCACGCCCACCTGCCCGCGCGGCACCCCGATCCGGCGCGCGACCCCGTCCGCGATGGCGTCGGCGAGCACGCCGTCGTCGATCACGAGCGCTGCCCGCGTGTCGAGACGTGTACGGCGCGCACGCCGGCCCGGAAGCACAGCGAGCGCGAAGAGGAGCAACGCCAGGAGGAGAAGCGCGACCCCGACCGCGATCAGGGCCGACGGCGTCTGCGCGACCGAGGCGACGGGCGCGAACCAGGCGCTGACCTGCGCGCGGAACGCCGCGTCGATGGCCCAGGCGATCGCTCCGGCCAGCAGAGCGAGGAGGATCGCCGTCAGCACGACCGCGAGCGCGATGGCGGGCCCCCGACGAGTCGCCCTCGCC
Organism: Microbacterium meiriae; assembly: GCF_032364335.1. Lineage (NCBI taxonomy): Bacteria > Bacillati > Actinomycetota > Actinomycetes > Micrococcales > Microbacteriaceae > Microbacterium > Microbacterium meiriae. Next base: position 847,228 of record NZ_CP133984.1, on the reverse strand, counting down.
TCTCGACGGAGCAGCCGCCGTGATGTCGCCGTGTCCACCGTCATGCCACTCTCCTCCCGATCTCGCGCCGGACTCCGGCGAAGCGCACGTCCACCGCTCCCACGCGGCGGGCGGCAAGGTCCCGCATACCGCGTACCACGGCATCGCGGACGGCGTCCGCCCGCACACTCACGGGATCGCTTCCGAGGCGTCCGAGGACGACCGGAACCTTCACGGACACCCGCAGATCGCCGCGACGGTCCGCCAGCTGAACGCTCACGTCGTCGGTACCGACCCGAGCGGCATCCCGGACGATCCCCAGAGCGAGCCGGTGCAACGCGCGGGCTTCGACGACCGTGGCCCCCGCCACGGTCGTCGGCCCGTCCGTCTGTGCCACGCTCATGAGGACGATCGCCGCCCGCGCACCACGTCGGCGAGCGCCCGCACGTCCAGGCGACCGTCGACGATGCGGCCGACGACGGCGCCGACGAGCATCGCGAGGGTGACGAGCAGGAACGCCCAGAACCCCCAGACGATCCAGGTCAGCGCGAGCACCGTCGCCGCAGCTCCGCCGATCACCGAGGCGTTCACTGGACCCGCGCCTCCGGGGCCTCATCGTCGTCCTCCGAGGGGATGTGCACGTCGTTGACGGTCACGTTGACCTCGGCGACGTCCATGCCCACCAGCTCCACCATGGCCCGGTGGATCGCGGCCCGCACCTGGTCGGCCACCTTCTGCAGGGACACCGGGTACTCCGCCACGATCGTCACGTCGACGGCCACCTGCGTCTCGCCGACCTCGACGCTGATCCCCTGCGCGAGGTCGGTCGTGTTGAGGGCGTCGCGGATCGCACCCATCATGCGCGCGGCGCCACCGCCGAGCGCGTAGACGCCGTCGACCTCCCGCGCCGCGATGCCGGCGATCTTCGCGACCACCGCATCCTCGATCGTCGTCTTCCCCGCCGCCCCCTGCGACGCCGGGACGACCTGAGCCTTGGGCTGGGTGCCCCCAGTCACGTTCGCCATCTCGAGCTCCTTCATCCGTGTGTCCACGCGGTTTCCGCGCGGGCCGTGTTCTCACGACACCACTAAGACGGTCGAGGAGCACAGAATGTCACAAACTTCTCGGAACGAATCTCCGGGCCTTCCTCGGCGGCGACTTTCAGTGCACTCCAAGGTTCAGAGTGCAAAGTTGCACTCTATGGAGAACAGTGCAGAATCCACGAGGGAGCAACGCAAGCGGCAGACCACGCGGGCCCTCACCCAGGCCGCACGCCGCCTGACGGCCGAGCGGGGCTTCGCCGGCTTCACGGTCGAAGAGCTGTGCGCCGACGCCGGAGTCTCCCGGCGCACGTTCTTCAACTACTTCGAGAGCAAGGAGAACGCCGTCTTCGGGTTCGCCGTGATCGACTCCCGCCAGGAGGAGCTCGAAGCGGTCTTCCTCGAGCGCGACGGCGATCTCCTGGACGACTTCGTGCAGCTCACCGTCGAGCGCTTCGCCCTCTTCGATCCGATCGAGCACGCCGCCGAGCTGTTCGCCGTCATCGAGCAGGAGCCGCGACTGCTGCGCGCGGCGTTCGAGCAGCAGGAGAAGCACGAGCGGCGCGACATCGCCCTCGTCGCGCGCCGCATCGGCGGTGCCACGGACGCGGAGCTCCGCGCCGAAGTGCTCGTCCACTCCGTCGGCGCGCTCGTCCGCCTCTGCATGGAGCAGCTGCTGCACCACCACTCCACCGAGCCGTTCGCCGACCTCATCGCCCGCCGACTGCGCCTCGCGCGCGACCTCTACTCCCCTTCACAGAAAGCCCACTGATGTCCGCCACCGTCACCGCGGATGCGCCCTTCCTCCTCACGAAGCGCCGCATCTGGATCATCTTCAGCGCCCTGATCGCGGGCATGCTGCTCGCGAGCCTCGACCAGACCATCGTGTCGACGGCGATGCCCACGATCGTCGGCCAGCTCGGCGGCGTCGACCATCAGGTCTGGATCACCACCGCCTACCTGCTCGCCACCACCATCGTCATGCCCATCTACGGCAAGTTCGGCGACGTGCTGGGACGACGGTCACTCTTCCTCGTCGCCATCGCCCTGTTCACACTGGCCTCGGTGGGCTGCGCGTTCGCGACGGACTTCTGGATGTTCGTCGTCTTCCGTGCCCTCCAGGGTCTCGGCGGCGGCGGGCTCATGATCCTGTCGCAGGCGATCATCGCCGACATCGTGCCCGCCAACGAGCGCGGCAAGTACATGGGTCCGCTCGGCGCGGTGTTCGGCCTCTCCGCCGTCGCCGGACCGCTCCTCGGCGGTTTCTTCGTCGACCACATGACCTGGCAGTGGGCGTTCTACATCAACATCCCGGTCGGCATCGCCGCGTTCCTCATCGCCCTCGTGGCTCTGAAGCTCCCCAGCAAGAAGGCGGAGAAGCCGATCGACATCCTCGGCGTGCTCTTCCTGTCGGCGGCGACGACCTGCCTCATCTTCTTCACCGACTTCGGCGGCGACGCCGCGTTCGGCTGGGACTCGCTCGCGACCTGGGCCTGGGGCGCCGGGCTCGTGGTGTCGGCGACGGCGTTCGTCATCACCGAGTCCCGGGTGCAGGACCCGATCATCCCGCTCAGCCTCTTCCGCAACCCGATCTTCGTGAACGCCACGGCGATCGGCCTCGTCCTCGGCATCGGCATGTTCGCCGCGATCGGCTTCGTCCCGACGTTCCTGCAGATGTCGTCCGGCACCTCCGCCGCCGCCTCCGGGCTGCTGATGATCCCGATGATGGTCGGCCTCATGGGGACCTCGATCTTCTCCGGCCTCGCGATCTCGAAGACCGGGAAGTACAGGATCTATCCGATCCTCGGCACGATCATCACCGGTATCGCGATGGTCGCCATGACCACGCTGTCGGCGGAGACGCCGATCTGGTTGATCTGCGCATTCCTGTTCGTCTTCGGCGCCGGGCTCGGCCTCATCATGCAGGTCGTCGTGCTCGTCGTGCAGAACGCCGTCCCGGCGGGCGAGATCGGCACCGCCACGAGCACGAACAACTACTTCCGCGAGGTCGGCGCCTCGCTGGGGACGGCGGTGTTCGGCACGATCTTCACCACACGTCTGACGGAGAACCTGCTCGGCGTGTTCGCCGGCGCCGGGGCGTCCCCCGAGTCCGCCTCCGAGGCCGCGTCCACGATCGACCCCGCCACGCTGAACAGCCTGCCGGACGAGGTCCGCGACGGCATCGTCACGGCGTATGCGGACGCCCTCGCCCCGGTGTTCTGGTACCTCGTGCCCTTCATCGCGCTCGCGCTCATCCTGTCGCTGTTCCTCAAGCAGATCCCGCTGTCGGATCAGGCGGGTCTCGTCGCGCGCGGCGAGGCGATCAGCGGCGAGGAGGCCGAGCGCCTCGAGGCCGAGCTGCGCACCGCCGGACGCGTCGATGCCGGACGCGCGGACGCCGAGCCGGGAGAGACCGGCTCGGCGTCCACGGGCAGGTAGCCCGCGCTAGGGGAGGTCGGCGACGTCGACGTCGTCGTCGTCGTCCTCCCCACCGCCGGTCGCGGGAAGGTCGTCAGGCTCGGGGTCGTGATCGGTGGTGACGAAGTCGGGGTCGACGCCGATGGCCTCGATCTCCTCCTGATTGTCCTGGCTGTTCGACGTGTCGGACATGGCGCCTCCTGATGTTGGGGATCCGGACGGCCAGTCTGCGCGGGGGCGCCGACGCGGCCGAGGGGGTTGACACGGCGTGTCGCCGCCGCACGCCCACTCGCCGGGGGCGGAGCCATCAGACTGAAGCTGTTCGCCCCCTCTCCCTCCCTTCTCGAGGAGCACCCGTGATCGACGCCGCACCGCACCGTTCCGCCTGGCAGCGCTTCTGGGATCGCGGAGGCTGGTGGCGCGCCCTCCTGCTCGCGGCCGTGTACTACGGGCTCTATCAGCTGCTCTCGCTGGCCCTCCTCCCGCTGGCCGCGCAGGTCGACGATCCGGCGAGTGCAGCCGGCGTCCTCGTCTACGACGTCCTGCCGATCCTCGTCGGGGGCCTCCTGCTGGTCGCGTTCATCGCCTCGGTCGGGTGGTGGCGACCCGTGTTCGGACCCCAGCCCATCCGGGGAGCGGGGTGGATGTGGATCGCGATCGTCGCGGTCCTGCTGTTCAACGTCCTCCGCTTCCTCACGATCGAGGACGGCAGCGTCGGACGTGATGTCGTCGCGACCTGGCTGCTCGCGGGACTCGCCATCGGCTTCGCGGAAGAGGTGCTCACGCGCGGCCTCGTCGTGAAGATGATGCGGGACGCGGGGGCGCGCGAGCTCGTCGTCGCGGTCGTCTCCGCCGCGATCTTCGCCGCTCTGCACGCGGGGAATCTCCTGACGGGCCAGGATCTGCTCCCGACCCTCTTCCAGCTCGTCTACACGTTCGCGTTCGGGATCTGCATGTACCTCGCGCTCCGGGTCACCGGGACGATCATCGCCCCGATCCTCCTGCACGCCAGCACCGATCCGAGTATCTTCCTGCAGACGCTGTACCCCACCGAAGGCGGGCTCACCGCGGTCGCGGGGCTCGGCAACATCGTCGTGATCGTCGCGGGTCTCGTGCTGATGATCTTCATCCGCGGTCGGGTCGGGGCTTCCGCACCCGACACCTTCGCCCCGCAGCGCTGACCGCCCGGATCACACCGCACGCCAGACCGCGTGGGTGCCGACCGCCGCGATCGCGAAGACCAGCACGGCCACCCGGTGCGCATCGCCGACGGCCAGGGCCGCGTCGGAGGCACCGATGAGATCGTCGGCGACGCCGGCCACCATCGTCCGCGACACGACGGCATCGTCCATCTCGGCCACGCCGTCCGCGAGCCACCCCATGACGAGCCGGAGGGATCTCGTCCCGAGCTCGACCCCGAGAGGGACCGCAGGACAGCTCAGCACGTCGGCGACGGTCACGCCGTGTCGCAGCAGCCCGGCGAGTGCCCCGGCGAGGGCGCCGGTCAGCAACGCGCGCCCGTACCCTTCGGCGACCAGCAGGTCCCAGGACTCTTGCGGCGCGAGCGTTTCGAGCCCGAGGGAATGACCGCGCCCGTCCGCGACGGCTTCCTCCAGGGCGCGCCGGGCGTCCCGGAACACGATGCTCGCACGGCGATCGGGCGCAGACACGGCAGACCTCGTCCCTCGATGCCCGCCATCTCGGTGGCCGGCTGGGAGGCCGACGCGTCACACACTCTAGGACGCTCCGCGCAGGGTGAGGACGGTATCCCGGCACTGAGGTCGGAGACGACAAAACCCCCGGAATGTTCCGGGGGTTTTCATCTGTAGCAGGAGCGGGGCTTGAACCCGCGACCTCACGATTATGAGACCGCCATGCTTCCGTAACACCTAGGACCATAGGTGCTCGCCGCGGCTTTACCCGGACTCGAGCGTTTGACACGACGGGGTGCGCGCTTTGACCTGTAAGCGTGGGGCTATGGGTCGGTGGGGGCTGTCGTGTGTTTGTCGGGTTGCCTCACGCAACCTGTTTTCGCCGGCGTCGACCCGGCTTGTCCTCGACCGACCATTCGCCACGGGTCATTCCATGAGCCGACCGGGAGGAACAACAAAGCCCACCGTGTATTGGGATACGGTGGGCGGTTTTGGGTGGGAGTAGACGCACTACTGCCCTGCGTTGTCTATGCTACAGCATTTGACGGCTATTCGCTACCATGTGCGGTCATTTCGTCGGCGGCGTGTCTCATCCCCCGCAGTTCCCACACTCCTTGCCAGGTCGCACCGCATGCCCGACATGACCCGCGTGCACTGTTGAGCACGTCACCGGTCTTGTCGTAGTCGATGACGACTGGGTTGGGGATGAGTTCGCCGTCTTCGTTCACCCAGTCCTTCTCGTGGCATTCGGGGCACGGGTCAGTGAACTCGATCGTCTCTCGCGGGTTGAGTTTCCCCCGGATGAGGTCAGCCCACTTCCGCAACTGGGTGATGTAGAACTCGTCCATGCGTTCCCCTGGTGTTGCCGTGTAGGCGATGTACCATGCGCGTAGGTCGTTGATGGTGTTGCGGGAGACATGGGCGCGGACCATGCGGCACCAGTCTGTGATGGCAGCGCTGATCATCGAGAACCGCATGAGGGCGTCGGCGTCGAGGATCATGCGTGAGTCTCCCCCGCCTCTGCCACCGGTTCTGGACATGGTTGAGTGGATGGCTTCTTCGAGTTGGACGAGGAGTGCGTCTTCGGTTGCCCAGGTGTGTCCGTCGTCGGTGGTGACTTTGACGGGCCGTGGGAGGGTGAGGTCATCCACGGCATCGAGAAGGTCAGTCATGGGTTCTCGCTTTCGTGTTCAAGTGTGTGTTCTCGTGCGCCGTCGATCTGTGGGCCGACAAGGATGACCGGACACGACGGACAACGCCACAACGGCGGCAAGGTCATCGGACACCCCAAGCGGCACGCAGAGCGGCGCGCATCTTCTCGAACTGGCCGCGAGAGTATCCGTCTGGGTAGCCCCAGTACGACTCAAGGGCCGCGCTCACCTGCGCGTCAGACGGTTCAGCCTTCGGGTCCTGACAGCACACGCCGTCATAGCACCCGCAGCACTTCAGGTGGCTTCCCCCGTGCACACCGCACGTCTGGCAGTCCTCGCATCGATGTGCGATCAGGTCAGAAGGGTGTGTCATCGCCGAAGCTCCCCTGTGTCGTCCATGCGTCGGTCTGTGTGGATGCGCCCGGTGTTTGCCAGGGTTCGGGTGTGGGCGCCGGACGAGACTGGCCCGTGTTCCGCAGCACCGTCACCCCGTCAACCCACACGAGCAGGTCGTAATACTTCTTGCCCTCGTGTTCACGTTCGACGGTCTCTTCACGGCCGAAGAACGAGATGCGGTCCTTCTCCTGGAACTGGGTCCAGTCGATGTTCTTGCCGCGGATGGTGCGGAAGGTGCGACCGGTGGTGTCGTACCCGCCGTTGTCGTTTTTGCGGGAGTGGGGTTCGCTGGTTTTGAGTCCCCATGCGCCGTCTGTGCCGACGAGTACCTTGTCGACGAATGCGGATCGGACCTGAACATCAGCCATTTGCTGTTCTCCTTGTGTTGATGGTGTCGTCGATGAGGTCAGGGCGATATCCCGACCAGTGGCGCACCCCGTCCATGACGACGGGGGCAGACATGTGGCCCATTGCTTTCAACAGGGGCCTGTAGTCGTCCGCGGCGACCTCCTTCACCTCGATGCCTGCCGCGTTGAACCTGCGGAGTGTGGCTTTGCAGGGTTGACAGTTGGGTTGGGTGTACACAACAACCTCAGTCATAGGTGCTCCAATCGCGCTCGAGCAGGGTTCGGCAGAGCTTGCACGTGATGGCCATGGCGTCGCCTGTCTTGTGTTCGAAGGACGAGGGGCCGTTTGCGTGCAGGCTGGTCGGCGGCGATCCACCTACCCAGTGGGTGTACCTGGTTTCTTTGAGGTCGTCGGTCATGCGGCTAGTTCCTGTTCCCATTCCTCACGACGGAACTTCACGGGCCGCAACCCGTGAGACCGCCGCAACCCCCGCACATGCTCAACCGGCACCTGCAACCTGTGTGCGATCACCGGGTCGGGCACACCCTGCACAACGAGGTCGTGCACCCTGTCCGCCATCGCAGTCCGCCGTGGCGAATCCTCAAGTAGCCCTCGTACTGCTGACACGATCAGGTCGTCGAGGCGTGTGTTGGCCCTGTCCGCCCTGCCTGCGAGCTCGAACCACTCACGATCGGGGATGTTCAAAGCGAGCTTCACTGGTCGGCTCCTTCCTGCTTCATCGGCACCCACGGGCCGGCCTTGCGACGCCGCAGGAGCGTCTTTGTGTCTTCGGGGTGGGCGTGCTTTTCGAGAGAATCATTGGGCTGATCCATGAAGTAGCGGCAATTGTCATGTGACCCGACGTAGGAAGGCTCGGGCTTCCAGTCGAACTTGACGCCGTACTCCCATTCCGGTTCCTCGGCTACGACACCAGCCCGCACCGCGTCAACAAGCTCGGATTGCCGAACCCAGATTGTGCCCGTGTCATCTCGCCACACTCCGTCGCCGTGGAACTCTCGCAACCGGATGTCGGTCATGGTTTCCTCCATAGTTTTCGTTCTTCGGGTGTGAGGACCGACCGGCACGACGCACACAACGCCGCCGACGTTCTCGCCTCACGACGCAACCCACACCTCGGACACGCAGACACCGGACCACTCATCGATCCCTCCGCCCCGTGCAGAACACGCACGTCCCATCCGGCAACCACCGATGCGCCGACTGTGTACACGACGTCGGCGCTTCCGGGCTCATCGTCACCGCCGCCTGTGGTGCACGCCAGCGAACAAGCTGGGCGATGTGCGCGGGTTGCAGATACTCCGTCGAATCCCGCCTATGAGCAACAACCGCCTCATACGCTGCCGGGTAGTCGAGGTGCCCGATCGTTTCCATCCAGTCATCGATCACGAGCTGGTCGACCTGCCTGTTGTCACCAAGGCTGATCTTCGCCAGCAGACGCTTCATCTCGAAAGCGTTCACTCACTTCCCCTGTCGTACGACCACCAGCCGGAACAACGAACCTCCCCGAGCCGGTGGGCTTCGGAGAGGTCTTGGACATCTTCTGCGGTCAGAATGCGCCGTCGAACAACGTCTGCTTCGACAGGCGTTTCGCTAACATTTCGCAATATCTTTCCTCCAATTCGACTCCGACGCCCTTCCGGCCAAGGTTCCGCGCAGCCACGAGGGTGGAACAAGACCCAGCGAAAGGGTCCGCGATCACTCCCCGAGGCGCCGACTCGACGAGCGCTTCCATGAGCGGGAGCGGCTTGGCATGTATGTGGTCAGACTGTTCGGGAAACGCGGTGAGGATCGACACCGATGCGTCTGACGTACGCACGAACCCTTCAGTGACATAGATGGACTCGTGCCGGTAGCGCCACGGCCCACCATTCATCCCCGGTCGCTTCTTGTCCCATACGAGGCGGTCGGCAACCTTCATCGGCGGGTCCGGCAGGCGCGGTGAACCGAAGAGGAGCGCCGGGCGGTCTCCCCAGAGTTTGAGTGCCGCGTCACGAGTCTCGGTTGTCCCGTCGTTCGCGATAACGAACCCTTCCGGGCCGAGACCGGCGTTCTGGCGTCGGCCATACCCACCCTTCGGGTTGTCCTTGCTGAACTGAGTCCCGTATGGGGGATCTGTCACCAAGACGTCAGCGGAAAGCCAATCCAGGATCTCTAGGCAACTCCCGTGGTACAGGGTCACGAGGTCGTCCTCGTAGTACGGCGTAGTCACAGGTCATGCCCCCATTCACGGCCACAACCCGTGCAGGTCTCGCCGCTCCACAAAGTTGTGCGATTGCACTCGTAGCAGAAGTCCACCCCATGCTCTATAGCCCACTTGGCTCCGTCACTGAACCCGGCCATGAGTAGGTCAGCGTCGTATCTGTCCCTGACGTTCTTGTGCGAGTAGCGGTTTAGGGCTTCTGCCCTCACTGCTTCGTTCATGCTTCTATTTCTCCTTGCTCGCCGATCGCGAGGATGGCGGCGATACGATCCGTGGGCGACTGTCTCGATGACGGCGCCGTTGTCCCCTGACGCTGCTGGTTGAACTCAGCCGCTTTCCGCAGCCAATTCGTGAAACCCGTGTTCCAGTTCTTCAACCTGCGTTGCGTCCGTTCCGCGTTGGAACGGAACCGCTGATACTCGGCCTTCACATCCAGGTGTAACGACTTGGCTTTGTCGATGTGGGTTTGGTTGGGGCGCCAGGTTTCAGGGATGAGGGTTCCCCGGTCGGACGCGTCAGCGTCGGACAAAGAAGACTCTTCTATCTCGTCAGAGATAGAAGAGGTCGGGTCGGGTCGGGTCGGGTCGGGGAGAGCGTTACTAACCGGGTTCGTAACCGGTAACGTAACCGGGTCACTAACCTCGTCACTCTCCTGCTTCGCGGCCTTCGCCTCACGCCAACGCCGCATCTTCTCGGCGTTCTTCTTCCGGCGCTCCTTCACGGCCTCAGAGGCCTCCTGATACTCAGCCCAATCGTGGAACTCGTAAGCCCCGTCATGCCGATACCAGTAACCGACCTCAACAAGCTCCTCCGCCGCCGAAGCAACCGGGCCAAACATTGGGAGCGTGTAGTCCTCGATCACCCCGTCCGTCAACTGCTGGCACGACCATGAGCCGGCTCTAACCCAGAGCGCAACAGCATCCGGCGACAGAGCCAGGGTCTTCGGGTGCGACCAGAACCCGTCGTCTACTTTGAACCAGCTCAAGTCATCACCTCTCCCCTCTTGTGGCATGTGCAGGTGTTGATGCGGCATGCTTCGTCGCCACCCCAGTTTTTGCCGGGGTGGCATCGTGGGCAGCGACCACACGCGGGCTGTTCACGGGCGTACGTGGTCGGGATCGCGCCCGGTGCTGTCACGTAACTCATGCGGCGCCCCTTCTCCTGATCGCTTGCAACGACTTCGCGGAGTACCCCGCCCAAATGCCGGTCGACTGCCCTGTCCGCAACGCGAACTCTAGGCATTGGGCTTGCACGGGGCATGCTTCGCGGCAGATACGTTTCGCGCGCTCTGCGGTGGGCAGGTCACCGTGCTTCGGGAACCAGTCGTCTCCACCGATCTGGGCGCACATCGCCCCGCGCATCCAGCTCTCCGGGCGAACATGATCGTCGGTGTATACGCGGATCATTAGCTTCCCCTTTCCTTCCGCTCCTCTTTGATCCGAGCGCGCCTTTCGCGGAAGTACTGCGCCGCGCACGCCCGACAGCGGCGGTGTCCACGTCGGTCGAAGTAGGTATTGCGATCGTCGTATGGATGGCCGCGCTTGCACTCGACTCGCTTGAGAAGCACATTCCTCCCGTTGCGTATTGCATCTTGTGCGTTGTCGAGGGGCGTACCCCAGGCAATGTTCTCTGGCCAGATATGGTCGGGGACGTCGTCCAGATGGCGGGCCAACATACCCGGCGGCCTGGGACCATGCCACGCCTCACATACGAGAACGTGTACCGGATAGCACCGCCGGCGCCCGTTGAAACTCAGGTTGACGAGCGGGTACCCGTGAGGAGAAGGCCAGGGTTTGAGGATTCGCCCTAGCACCGGAAACGGACCGCGGCCAATCCTGTGCACCGTTCTAGTGAGAGACTTGACTCGACCGCGACTGCTCACCATGTAGGCACTTTCAAAGCCGACAACTGGGCGCCACTCTTCAGCTTCCATCCACGTTTCCGGGGTCAGGTTGCCCTCCGTATACACACGGATCGTCATGCTGTCCCTGCCAGTGATTTGATGATGATGACGGCGCCGGGTCCGTCTGTGCCTGCCCAGTTTTTGGCGGCTTCGGTGGTGACGATGTGTCGGTCGTCGGTGATGATGCCGGACGCTGTGAGTCCGTCGAAGGTGGCTCGGAGTAGCTTGTCGAGGTCGCCGACAGTTGGCGCTACTGGGTAGTCCGCGTTGGTCTTCTTGGGTGTTGGGATGAAGAAGAACACCTTGACGTCGTACGGGGGCGCGATCGGTTCGAGCCCGGTTGCGGCTGTGGTTACTGCTTCACGCCACGGCTTGACCCTCTTGGATGACTCGAACATGCCGTATCTGGTGCGGGTTTTGGAGCCTTGTGGTGCTGGTGTTCCATGCACCTGGAATGAGGTGGTCACGGGTGTCTCCTGGGGTGCAGTGAGGGCGCGCATCCGTGATCGGTTGCGCGCCCCGTTTCGTATTGATTTTGTTTACTTCTCGAGCTCTGCCCGTCGCGTCTCGATCGCGTCTTTCAGGTGTTTGTGGATGCCGATGCGTGTTGCGTGTGCGGCGATCTCGTCGAGTTTCTGGGTCGTGGTTGCCTGGTTGATGGCGGCGTGTGCAGCATCAACCACCGCCGGGTCCACGGGGGTGTCGGCGAGCGGCTGCACGGTGAACGGTGCCCTCTTCCCACGAGTCACCGTGAGAGCGATCGACAACGGCTTGTCGATGTGGCTGAGGGCGGCTATCTTGATGCCGCCGACTTTGTCTCTGCCGAACGTGACATCGGGATCGCCGTAGAGCTTGATCTTTCGACCCGCGTAGTTCGCTGCCTCAGCGCCCCATGCTGCGACCAGCACGCGACGCATCGACTTGGACGGCTTGTATGGTCGCCCAGGGAACTCCACGAGGTGGACTTCGACGGGCTGCTCAGAGCTCCCCTGCTTGACCTCAGCGACCGTGACGACCTTCGGGCCGCTGATGTAGTCGTCATAGTTCTGCTGGTCACTGCGTGGGGTCGTGCTCGCGCTGATGTCCATCACGCGATCTCCATTTCGTCTTCGTGCTCGTAGATGAGCCAGCTGGGCGGGGCGAGTAGTTCACCTTCGATGCCGGGCCACTCCCCCGTTTCGACGCACCGCTGGTAGGTGTCGCGTGCTTCACGGGCGAGTTTGCGGCCGATCTCGAGGTACATGACGTCGAGCGGGTAGACGGCGACCTGGTATGGCCCCTTGGTCTCGGCGACGATGAACTTGAACGAGTCGAGCTCTTCGCCGGTTTCAAAGCGGTGTACGTCGCGGTACCAGGCCTCTTGCACGAAGTACCCGTACTCGACGACGTGGCGGTTGAATCCGTGGGGCGTGATGTCGTCGGCGGTCTTGAGATCGGCGCCGGCTGTTCGACCGGTGGTCGGGTCCACGCCGTAGACATCGAATCGTGCGCGGCAGTCGACGCCTTCCGGGGAGCGCGCAAATATGGATGTCTCCCGGTGAGGCATCTCGAGGATCTTTCTGGCTTCACGTTCGGCGAGAACGGATTCAGTGATGCGGTTGATTACGTTCACCTCGACGGACTTCATCGGCACGAACCCGTTTTCGCGCTGTTCGGCAGCCCAGTCCTTCGCGGCTTTGGTTGATGCGGCGCCGTTGGTTGCGAGGAGGTCTTCGGGGTATGCGATGGCCTGCAACCCGGTTCCGAGCACCTTCGCGTGGACGGCGTGTCCGATGTCGAACGAGCGTGACGTTCTGGGGTGCTGCTTCTCCCAGATGTACTTTGCCGGCGATCCTTTGAACTCGGGGAGAAGGGAACGCGCCCCGGTGCTGGATAGCTCGGGGCGCGCGTGGTAGATCTCGTCGGGCATGTGGTGGTCGATCATGGGTTGATCTCGATTCCGGTGATGCTGAGGTTCTGGTAGATGGCTTCGTTGAGTGCTGCCCGGTATGCGTAGGCCCACATGAAGGGTGGGTAGATGTCGATGGCGGTGGTTCCGCGGTAGACGGCCCAGCATCCGGATTCGGTGTGCGCAACACGAACACGACTAGTCATGGTCGTCCTCTATCCGTTCGGTCTAGCGGGACACCAGGGCTTGTGCTCCTGGTCCGCATACGGTCCTGTCCTTGGCAATCCAAGGAATCCGCACCTGCATTTGGCGTTCATGGTCGCCAGCCTCCTTGGTCTTGGAGTCGTTTCTGTGCCACTACGGATTCCCAGTAGCGGACGTGTGATTGTGCGAGTGCGATGGCTGTGGGGTTGTTGCCGTGTTGGGCGTGGTTGAGGTATGCCTGTTCCTGCGCCAACCGGTCCAGAGCCTCATCAAGAGTCATGACATGCACACTTTCCAGTGCGCGCGAAGGTCGCTGACCCTCAAGTGCGCATCGCAGTTTGGGCAGTCGACTTCCTTGGGTCGGTTCGAGATCGTCATGATCCATGCGCTGAACGCACCGCTCATGAAGAACACGATCACGGCCCACCATGGCCAGTACGGATCACTCATGGTCGTCTCCTGGTTTTGGGTTCGCGGCATGTCAGGCAGACGATGGCGAAGAAGGTAAAGAAGAGCCCCGTCAACCAGATGGTTGCGGGGCTGTTGGGGGTGAACGCGATACACCCGAGACAGAGGGCGGCGAGTGTGAACGCCGCAAACCTAAGCGCCATCATTTGAGATGCTCCGGGATGTACGGATCCAGCTCCTCAAACGCCTGTTCGATTCGCTCAAGGGGGTCATCCGCGTCAGACATGCCCCAGTGTTCGGCGATCATCTGAACCAGCAGGTGGTTCAGGTCTTCGGCGTGCTTGATGCCGTCGAGGCCTTCCTCGAGCGCGAGACAGATCATGTAGAGCATCTGTGCGTCGGTGTACGTCATCTTCATCGGAGTGCTTCTCTCTGTTGTTCGGTGAGGAATCGGACGGGCCGTTTGAGGATGCGTTCGATCTGGTCCCACATGTCCATGAGTCCGATACGGAGCATGGTGTTGAACTGTTGTCCGTCTGTGAGTGCACGTTCAATCGCGTCATCGGGGTTGGGCATCACGGTTCTCCTTTGAAACGGTTACGAGAAGCGACAGGGCGTCAACTCGTTCTTGCACCTTGGCGATGTGCTTGGGTCGCCCCAGCCTCTTCGCGTTAGCCAGCCGCTCTTCCCAGTAACTGAGCCGTTGGTCAAGGGATCCGTCTCGGCGCGGGTCATCGCGGCTCATCATGGTTCTCCTTTGGTCGTGTACGGGTTGTAGCCGGGTGCCAGCCAGCGTTCGGTTTCGTCTCGGATCGCACCGCATTCCACGGCAGCCCACAACGCGCCCTCCGCCCACACGGGTCCTGCGATCGTGTTGATGGCGGCCTGTGCGCGGGTGATCCACCATGCGAGGTCGTCCGGGTGTCTCGGTGGCCACGGGGATACCGGGGCGTCGGGTTCGTCGGGTGCGGGGGCCTCATACATCGCCTTTGCCACCCGTTCCGTCAGGTCATCCATCACTGCACCACCCGATCCACACGCAGCAAGTACCTCGCCGCCTCCCACATCACGACGCCGCCCAGGTACAGGGTGATATCAGCGCGAGTAAGCCGGTCACCGTTCACGGCCGTGTGCGTGGTGAAGTTCTCCGCGTGAACACGAACCCTCTGTCGCAACCTCATCGCGCCTCCTACCAGCAGCCTGAGCACGTGCAATGGGGCACCGTGTACCCGAATCTGAGGTACTGGCACCGTGACGTCTGGTTGTTGTGTGCCGGCCCACCATGAGCGTTCGCCAGGACACACTTCTCACACCCCTCAACCGTGAACATCAGTCCGACTCCGGCCAGAGACGCCGAGCCGCGGTGATGTGCGGGTTCGTGAGTTCGTAGGTCGAGTCCGGGTTCTCGAAGCGGTCTTCGTTGTTCACTGTCCACGCGGACTCTTCGCCCTCAACGGTGATGACCCAGATTTCGCCAGTCTTCGCGTCGTGCCAGGGCTTCCGCTCCGGGTGCGCCTCGAAGTACGCGTACGCGGCTTGGTATTCAGCGGTGGGGTTGTGTGGGTCGCCGTTGCGTTGGATGAAGCGGGCCGCACCGATGCCTGACCCCTCGTCGAGTACATGGACCCCGCTTTCTCCGCGCGGGTACACGACAAAGTCGGGGTTGTCGGGCCAGCGCCACCGTCCGAGTTCTTCGTCGCGCTCATGCCGGAAGAACTCACGCAGGGAGTCCATCGAGTATTTGCCGAGGACGTGACGCGTTTCGCCTGCCCTGTTGAAAACCTCGATGCTCCCAGCCCCGACATCAAGCGTGTACCCGTTGCTTGCCTTGAACATGCCTAGTGGCCTTCCTTGTGTAGTGCGCGTTGGTAGGCGGCCGTTTCGACCAGGAACCCCGCAACCCGCAAACGCCTATCCCGACGCAACATGAGCAAACGACGAACGACGGAGAACATCAGAGCGCCACCTGTTCGAGAACGGCGAGACGGTTCAGAACGCGGAGCGCCTGATCGACTTCCGCTGTCGACCAGCCACGCAACTCAGCCAAGTACCCGTCCGAGATGATCTCGGAGAACTCTGCGGCCGTGTAGTCGCAAGGCAATGACTCACGAAACGCGACAAGGATCGGGTTCGTCGGATTGTGCTGCGGAACGTCGAAATCCGTTCGCGCACGACGATCAAGCCAATTGATCATCTGCTCCGGTGCGCGCCAGTTCTGAACCGGATGAACCCACGGCAGCGGGTCTTCGTTGAACGGTTCGCGGCTGCTGAACAGGCTCATGTCATTCTCCTTTATGTGTCCTGTGCCATATTCCGGCGGAGGTCCGGGTAACCCCATGCACCCGAACCCCCACCCACGCACGCAGCCCCACACCACGCACAACCCCACAACCACCCCAGCGGTGCAGGGAAAAGAGAAGGGGGCCGGCGCTACCAACACCAGCCCCCAGGTCTGCGGGAGTTCGCAACGGCCACCACGCCACTGCAACCACTCAAGAAACCGCCAGACCAAGTGCCCGTGCGCCGATCTGCGAGCGCACGCACGGGCGGAAGCTGCTATTTGGCGCTGTGATCGCACGCTTCCGGCCTGATCTGCCGGATCACATCCGATGCCAGTAACGCGGCAGTTACATGCTCGGTAACCCGTTCAAGCTCGTTGGCATCAAGCCCGGCCCCTCCCCCCGCGCAGGAGTCGTCGATCGCCTCAGCTATCTCCTGCGCCATGTCTTCTCGGATGCTTCGCGGGAGGATCTTTGGGAGGGTATGCGTCGACCCGATCACGCGGTCGATCTCTCGCGCGATAGCCATTGCTCCCCGGTCGTAGAACCCAAATTGTCGAAGCACGCCCGCCAGGTATCGGAACTCCCCAGTGCCTAGTTCCAGCGAGTAGTACTGCTCGCCGGCGCGCAAACCCGTCGGGGTCAGTTTGATCGTCATCGTGAGTCTCCCCCGGCTTCTGCATGCCATTCGGGGTGCTCGCACAGAACTCCAGCGTCAAACCACCAGCGTGGGGACTCGTCCGGGCCTGACTTGTAGCACAGCCCGTGGGCTCCAAAGATGTCTTGCGAGTAGTTGTTCATTTCCCGCTCCTTTCCGTGCCGCCGCCCCGACTTGAACGAGGGCGATGCCTTTACACTCGGCGGCTGTCCGTTTCCGCAAGGTCGTCATGTCAAGCCGTTCTTTGTGACATGCACCCACTTGCGGTTGCGGGGGATGGACTTCCCCGAATTGGCGTCTTCCGGCCTATCTCATCCGGGACCACCGTGCGCGCCGATGACTCGAACATCGGTGCCTGCCAGTCGCGCGCCAGGTTCCCCATCTGCCCGCCTATGCGCCGACCTAAGCGCACGAACAGTTCTGACGGCCCGAACACCAAACGGTGATAGTCGTGCGGGCCAATCGTGGAAACCTTTTACTCCACACCCGGCCCTCACGAGACCGAGCCGCCACCCCAACCAAGGAATGGACCTCACACCATCCGCGGAACCACCCCTTGGTGGCCGACCATCGGCTTGACGCTTACCTCTATTGAGTTCGCCCGATCTCCCCTTAGCCGGTCGGTGTAACGCGGGATGGGGGCGGGATTAAGTTGTGCGTGCGCCCTCTTTTCGGGTGCACTGAGTGACGGGTAGATCAGTGCGACCTACCAGCCGGATCAGATGACGGGGATCAGCCGGTGGTGGAGAGCAGACGTGAGACCGCTAAGCGCACCGCGCGCATCGGGCTGCCGGCCGCCTCTGAGAGGAGGGAATACATTGCTTCGAAGACCTCCGGCGAGTAGTCGGGGTCGAACTTGGACGAGTCGCGAGAGCGGGGGTCCGCTAGCGATGGGTATCCAACGATTTCCCGAAGCGCCACACCCTCATGCCAGCGGAGGGTGCTCTCGTTCTCTTCGCGTCGAGAGACGGTCATCTGCGACCAGTTGAATCCCTTAGCGGCCATCCGGCGCGCGAGTTCCGTCTGTGACATGTCGGCCAGCTCACGCGCCGCACGCAGGCCGCTCATGACGACACCTCGTCAAGTTCCGCTTGAAGCCGTGAAATCTGCGCCTTGAGGGAAGCGCGGTACTCATTCCGCCGCGCCCTAGATTCCGAAGATTCCAGACGCTCATCGAGGCCGCCCGGAGTGATACCCAGCGCCGCTGAAAAAGCAACGATCTCGTCGACCGTGATCGACTTTTTGCGCCCTGACTCGATGTTCGCGATCACGGATCGTGTGACACCAGTGGCGTCGGAGAGCGCCTGCGCAGAAACGCCTGCTGAACGACGAGCAGCCTTGAGCCGCTTCGCAAACGATGACGCACTCATGATGCTCTCCTCGACCGGGAACCAACCGGGGTCACTGCATCTACAGTTTTCACGCCACACGCCCCTGCTTCTCGTCGGGCAGGTTGTCGAACCAGCGCATCAGCTCATCGAACTTCACGAGCGGCTTGGTGCCGTAGTACTTCACGGGAAGCTCGTTCGACTTGATGGCCTTCTGGATCGAATCGATCGAAAGGCGAACTTCCGCGGCGGACTCCGCGACGGTGAGCACAGTCGGCTTCCTGCTGTCGATCTTGCTTTCCGCGTTCACGCGGCCTCCTCCATGAATCGTTCTGCGGGGATACGCAAAAAGCCGCCGACACGCACCAACTCATCGGGCTGAAACTCCGCGCGCCCTTGAAGGCGTGCAGACAGCTCGATGGTGGTGATGTCGGCGGCTTGTGCGACACTGTGGACGTCGCAGCCGGCCTCGCGAATAGCGAGGTTGACTCTTCTCGCGATTGCGAGGGTGACCCGGTTCCTGTCCATGTCGCCAGGCTACCTGGCGGTAGCGCCAGGTGTCAACCGTTGGGGACAACTTTTTGGCCGAAGAGCCTGGTGAACTGTTCTACGGTTGAGGCATGGCCGAACAGATTTCACCGATCAGCCGCGCAATCTCGGACGTTCTGACCGGCGCGTACATGAAGAAGCGACTCACACAGGACGTAGTGGCGGAGCGGGCTCAGATGTCTATCTGGACGCTGCAGAAAAAGCTGAAGGCCCGCGCGCCGATCACTGCTACCGATCTGGTCATCCTCTCCACTGCCATTGGAGTGAAGCCCGGAGATGTGCTCGAGGAAGCGATGGCGGACGTCGCCCATGAAGAACGCTTGGCGTCGGAGGGTATCCGTACGATCGCTGAACAGGCGCGCAAGAAGCGACCATCGGAAATGACGGAGGAGGAGTTGGATGCATTCGATGGAGAAGCCGCAGCCAACACGCACCCCGATCTTGGCCACGACGAGCCTGAGCATCCCTAGAGGGCGCGACTACGATCCGTGGGAACACGCCGAGCTACTCGGCATCCCCGTGTTCGTGCGCCGGCTCCGCACCGCCAACGGGATTTGGTTCCCAGAGTACGGCGAGATCATCATCAGTGATCGCCTGCGCGCGCGCGACCAGAGGCTCACTCTGGCCCACGAGATCGGGCATGGAGTCTTAGCCCACCGTGATGATCGGCCGAAGCACGAACGGCAGGCGGATCAGTACGCCGCGAAGAACCTCATCTGCCCAAACGAGCTCGCGGAACTCTACGAGTGGGCTTCGGATGAGCACGAGATCATCTCGGAGCTTGGCGTGACTAGGACGTTGCTTCGGGCCTACATGAGTGCGGCCTGATTGCTGCTTTTCGCTGATCGGGGACACTATCGGGTCCACCTAGGTGTCACATTCTGTAGCAGGAGCGGGGCTTGAACCCGCGACCTCACGATTATGAGTCGTGCGCTCTCACCAACTGAGCTACCCTGCCGCACGGCATCCGCATCGCAGATGCGAACTCCGAGCCCCGAGTCAGGATTGAACTGACGACCCCTTCCTTACCATGGAAGTGCTCTGCCACTGAGCTATCGGGGCGTGCTGCCCCTCGCGGGGCAACCACACGAGAATACCATCACTGTGGCGTCCTCATGAAATCGAGACGGTCACTCCTCCGAGGTGAGAGACGTGCGTCCGGCGTTCTTCTTGAGCCACGGCATCGGGTCGATGGTCGTCCCGTTCACGATGAGCTCGAAGTGCAGGTGCGCGCCGTAGGAGCGGCCGGTGTTGCCGGTCTTGCCCACGATGTCGCCCACCTTGACCTTGTCGCCCGCCTTGACCTGCAGCGAGCCGTACTGCATATGCGAGTAGTGGCTCGTGATGACGGAGCCGTCGATGACGTGGTCGATGTAGACCGTGACACCGTAGGCGGCACCCTGCTCGGTCGCGATGCGGACGGTGCCGTCGGCGATGGCCTGGATGGGCGCGCCGTTGCCCGGCACGAAGTCGATGCCCTCGTGGAGGCGGCCGCTGCGCATGCCGTAGCCGTAGCTCATGCCCACGCCGACGAGGAACGGCCACTGGATGGCGGCATCCGGGTCGTTCGTGAAGATCTCACCGGAGTAGTTGATTCCCTGCTCGGCGGCGACCTCGACGAGCGAGACCGTGCTGAAGTTGTCGGCGCGCGAGAGCGGCTCGTTCTGCACGCCGGATGGTGCGACGAAGGCCTGGATCTCGTCGTCCGCCGAGCCAGCTGCGTCAGCAGCCGCCGCGGTGACGAGGGAGGTCGAGGCGAGGGAGCCGCCCTGGGCGGCGGCGACCGCCTCCGCAGGAAGCGTCATGGACACGGCCAGGAGGCCGGCGAGACCCATTGCTCCGACGGTGGCACCGGCCGTGAGGGCCTTGCGGATGCTGCGCGTGCGGCGAGGGCCGACGGCCGCGAGGCCTGCGGTGTCGATCTTCGGCGCGGTCTGTGATGCGACATTCGCAGCGAAGGCCGAACGGCGGGACGCCGACGACGTCGGGATGGAGCCGGTGGTGCGGAAGGCGCGGGAGGCGCGCTCGAAGGCGTCACCCTCGGCGTCGGCTTCGGCGACGAAGGGCTCCGACGCCGGGGCGATGTCCTCGACCGGAACGGTGTCCTCGGCCTTCTCGACGATCTCCGCGACGACGGGCACCGCGGGGACATCGGCGATGGCAGGCGCGGGAGCCGCAGCAATGAAGGGCTCCTCCGGCGCGGCGGGCACCGGAGGGACGTCGGCCTGACGCTGACGCGCGGCGCGACGGGAGAGCGGGATGACAGCAGCGAGGGCGATCACGGTCTCCGCGTCAGCGAGGGGTGCCGTCGACCCGCTCGCCGAGGCCTCGGAGGCCGCAGTGCGAGGGCGGCTGGACCGGCGCGTGGGCGCAGCGGCAGCCTGGGGGTTCTCGAAGGGCAAAGCTAATCTCTCGGTCGTTCGTGATGCTCGGGGGCGCAATGACAACTCTCACCTTCGGGTGGTGAAAGTAACGATCGGGTAAACACTACCCCGATCGACCTGTGAATGCCATGGATCGGTCAGGGTTTTTCCTCATCGAGGATAGCGCGGAGTCGGTCGTGCAGGGTCACGCCGCCCGCGATCAAAAAAGGCCGCGGCGATTCCCGAT
This sequence comes from Microbacterium meiriae, assembly GCF_032364335.1. Classification (NCBI taxonomy): domain Bacteria; kingdom Bacillati; phylum Actinomycetota; class Actinomycetes; order Micrococcales; family Microbacteriaceae; genus Microbacterium; species Microbacterium meiriae. The sequence continues at coordinate 826,196 of NZ_CP133984.1, read as the reverse complement.
CGATCCGGCTGACCCGGCCACCCGCCTCCTGGACGAGCAGCGCGCCCGCGGCATGGTCCCACGGCTTGAGCCCGCGCTCGAAGTATCCGTCCAGTCGGCCGGCCGCCACATAGGCCAGATCCAGGGCCGCCGACCCCATGCGACGGAGATCACGGGCGATCGGCATCACCCGCCGGACCGTCGCGAGGTCGCCGTCGTGGGTCGTCGGGTCGTAGCCGAATCCGGTCGCCAGGAGCGCGCCGGCGTCGGTCACCTCGGTGACCGCGAGCCGGACGCCGTCCGACCAGGCCCCGTGGCCGCGAGCAGCCGTGAAGGTCTCCCCCACGGCGGGCGCGTGCACGGCGGCGGCCAGCGCCTCCCACTCGTCCGGCTCCGGCGGACCGCTGACGGCTGCGATGCTCACGTTGTACGCCGGGATGCCGTAGGCGTAGTTCACCGTGCCGTCGATGGGGTCGACCACCCAGGTGATCCCGCTGTCGCCGGTGGCCGCGCCCGACTCCTCACCGAGGAAGCCGTCCGCCGGTCGCGCCGCGCGCAGGCGCTCGCGGATCAGCTCCTCGACTTCGCGGTCGGCGTCCGTGACGATGTCGGCGAGCGTCGACTTGGTCGCGGCGAGGCGTACACCCTCCCGTCGACGGGTCCGGGCGAGAGCTCCCGCCTCCTCGGCGATCTCGGCCGCCAGGGCGCTGAGCTCGACAGCGTCGATCACGGCGCCGGGTGCGAGGGGGCGGGCGGCGGCGGCGGGAAGGCCGGGGCCTCACCCTGGGCGGGCGACGCGGGCTGCGGCGGGGCCGGCTGCGGAGGCGCCGGCTGAGCGGGTGCCGACGCCGGCTGCGGCGGAGCGGGTCGGTCAGGCGCGGGCGGCACGGGTCCCGGAGCGGGAGGAGCGCCGAAGTCGGGAAGGGCCGGAGTCGTCGGCGCGAGGGGCGGCGTCGCCACGGGGAACGCCGTGGCGGGCGCCTGACCCAGTGCCGGAGGGGCCGTCGAGGGGTACCCCGTGTAGTAGGCGTTCCAGTCCGGGCTGCCGTCCGGGAGGACCGGGAGCGGCGTGATCCCATCGGCGTAGGTCGGCCAGGATGGGGCGGAAGCGACGGGACGGGCGGCGGGCGCCTTCTTCGGCGCGAACAGGGCGTTCAGCAGCGGAATCAGCGTGGTGCCGACGGCGACGAGGATCGTGAGGGCGACGACGATGCGCCAGTACAGCTCGGTGTAGTCGAAGGTGTTCGGGAACGCGAGGAAGAACACCAGCAGCGCGACGAGGGCACCGAGGAAGACGATCGTCACGATGTGGATCACCTTCGTGAAGGTCGTGACGTGTCGCTGCGCGGCACGGGTGAACAGCCGCACGTGGAGCAGTGCGAGCTGAAGGATCCCGATCACCAGCAGCAGCTGGAAGAACCGCTCCGCGCCGAAATAGAGGCCGTCTTCCGGAAGCCAGATCTTCACGAGGCCGACGAGGAGCGCGACGACCCAGGTGACCATGCTGGCGAGCTGGAGCCAGTCCGGCCGGTTCGGCGCGAGGCCCGCCTCGAGGATGGCGATTCCGGCGAAGGCGGCGAGCAGGAGGATCGTGAGGAAGGCACGACCGATGAGGCCGTTCTGATCACCGACCAGGACCCACACGACGCAGACCAGTGCGGCGGCGATGAGGGCGCCGATGGCGACCCACAGCGACCCCCTGATGAGCAGCGACATGTTCTTCTTGTCACCCTGCGGCTGCAGCCGTGCGGTGTCCGGATGGGACATGGGGATCCTCTCGTCGAGCGGCGATGCCTTCATCCTGCCACGCGCAGGCCCGCTTGTTCCGGCTTCCCTCAGGCGCGCGGAAGATCGGGACGCGATCGCGCTCTGGGGAGGAGGGGTCAGCCGGCCTTCTTCGCGGATGCCGCAGCGAAGGCCGCGACCCGCGCCTGCGCGTCCGGGGTCTCCAGGGCGGCGCCGATGGACCGGGCCTCCTCGCTCAACTGCTCGGCGAACGTGCGCTCCGGCTGCGACCGCACCAGCCGCTTCGCGTGTCCGTACGCGTCGGCGGCCCCGGCGAGCCAGAACCGCGCGACCTCCTCGGCCCGCGCACGGACCCGATCGGCTTCCGCCCTGCCGTCCTCGCCCTCCACGACCTCGGCCACCAGCCCCCAGTCGAGGGCCTCCGCGGCGCTGAGCAGCCGGTCCTGCAGCACCAGCTGGAGGGCGCGGCGCTGGCCGACGGCCCGCGCGAGCTGCGCCGACACGGAGAGGTCGGGCGTGAGGCCGATGTTCGCGTACAGGCTTCCGAGCTGCGACCGCGAGCCCACCACCGCGTAGTCCGTGGCGAGCAGGATGCCGAGTCCGCCGCCGGCCGTCGTCCCGTGCGCGGCGGCGACCACGGGCACGCTCGACTCTGTGAGCGCGCGGATCCCGGTGTTGATGACCTCGGCCAGCGCGGTGATCTCCGCCCCGGACGACCCCATGGTCGTCGCCATGTCGATCACGTCGCCGCCCGCGCAGAACGCCGGTCCCGCCGCGTCGATGAGGATGGCCTGCACGTCGTCCCGCGATGTCGCCTCGACGGTCGCATCCCGCCAGGCGTACGCCAGATCGGCGTTGAAGGCGTTGAGGCGGGTCGGACGGTTCAGCGTCAGCCGCGCCATCCCCTCGTCGACGGCGAACAGGACGGCATCACTCATGGCTTCTCCTTCGAGCACAGGCGGATGCCTCCAGGCTAGTCGCGCTCAGGAGCCGTCCCAGACGCGAGCGACGAACCGCTCCATCCGCCGCCGGGTGCCGTCGAGCCGGAAGTCGACCTGTCCCGCCGCCCGGATCTCGTTCGGCGCGAGCGGATGCGCCAGGCGCACGTTCTCGTGGCAGGACAGATCGGCGCAGATGTAGGTGCCGACCGAGTCGCCGCGCTCCCCCGCCTCCCCCGTCCGCCGGGCGGCGAACAACGCCACCTGGTTGCCCGGCTGCATCGTGTGGCAGATGTTGCACATGCCGGAGCGCCCGCGCCCTGGTTCCGACGCCCGCAGCACCACGCCGACCACGCGCCCCTCGTGCGGGATCAGGACGTAGCCGCGCTTGCCGGCACTCGGATCGCGCCAGGCGAAGAAGTCCAGGTAGTCCCAGTCCACGAGGAGGAAGTCGTGCGGCATCTCCATGACGCGCAGCTCGTCGGCGTCCGCGTTCACGAACGAGGCCCGGACGTCGGCTTCGGTGAGAGGTCGCATCGCTCCAGTCTAGGAACTCGGCGCGGAGGTGAGGCCGGGAACGCGAGAAGCCCCCGCGAGCGGGGGCTTCCGTGGTGGCGAGTGAGGGATTCGAACCCCCGAAGTCGAAGACGGCTGATTTACAGTCAGATCCCTTTGGCCACTTGGGTAACTCGCCAGAGCGCACCCGTCCGACTTGAACAGCCAACCGGGGGCACGAAGAACAATCATACCTGTCGGATGCGGGCGCGAGAAATCGAGGCGTCAGCTCCCGTACACGCCGCGGTCGGCGGCAGCCAGCGACTCCGGCGTGCGCAGCAGCCCGCCCTCGGCGCGGCAGGTCGCGGCGGCCACGTCCATCGCGCGCGTGAGCAGGGCCGTCCACTCCTCGGCCGCCTTCGGGCCGCCGTCCACCAGCCCGGCGGCGACGGCGGCGAGAGTCGCATCCCCAGCCCCCACGGTGTCGACCACGCGACCAGGGAGCGCCGAGATGGGAGCCGAGACCGACCCGCCGTCCGACTCGAGCACCGCGCCGTCTGCCCCGGCCGTCGCGAGCACAGCGGTGACTCCGAGGCTCCGGAGCCGCGCGCGCAGGGCGTCGAGGTCGCCGTCGTAGAGCACGGCAGCGTCGTCGGCACCGACCTTCACCAGCTCGGCCCTCGAAGCCAGCCGCTCGAAGCCGCGGACGAACTCCTCGCGGTCCGACAGCATGCCGGTGCGCGGGTTCGGGTCGATCGCCAGCCGCGCGCTCTCCACTGCGGTCGCGAGGGCGTCGACCTCCTCGGGGGCATCGAAGGGGAAGCAGCTCACGGCGACGATGTCCGCGTCGCCGATGGCGGCCCTCGCCTCGTCCGAGTACCGGATGGTCCGCTCCTGGGCCGCGCGATTGAAGACGTAACTCGGCTCGCCGTTCGCGGCCCGGGTCACGACGGCCCGCGACGACCCGTGCGGCGCCGCGCTCGCGATCAGCCGTACGCCGTGATCGGCCAGGTACTCGCGGATGTGCGCGCCCGCGACATCCTCCCCCACCATCGCGATGAGGGTCGTGGGGATGCCGAGCCGGCGCAGCCCGACCGCCACGTTCAGGGCGGCTCCGCCGACGAACTCACGGACGCCGCTGTCATCCCGGATCTCGTCGATCAGGGCGTCTCCGATGACGACGGCCGCGCCGCCGGGGGAAGTCTCAGTGCTCACTCGCCGACCCTACCGCGACGCCCGCGCCCCGAAGCAGCGCCGAACCGTGTGCACAGCTCAGGAGACCTGGGCCTCCATGCCGTCACGAGCAGCCGACGGCGGCCTGCCGTCCCGGATCTCCTGAGTTGTGCACACCCGAACGGGCCGAGGGACGACGAAGGCCCCGGGGAGAACCCCGGGGCCTTCGTTCACTCACTCACACCTCAGTTGTAGGTACCGGGGGTGATGTCGTCCGTCGAGAACGCGTCGAAGTCGACGTAGCCGAAGTCGCCGTCCGCGTACGCGCCGTCGGATGCGAAGATCCGGTTCGGGTAGCGCTCGCTCTTGGCTTCCTCGGTGGCCTCGACCGTGACGTCGCGGTACTTCGACAGACCGGTTCCGGCGGGGATGAGCTTTCCGATGATGACGTTCTCCTTGAGACCGACCAGCGGGTCGCGCTTGCCCTCCATGGCGGCCTGCGTGAGCACGCGAGTCGTCTCCTGGAAGGACGCAGCGGACAGCCACGACTCGGTCGCGAGCGACGCCTTCGTGATACCCATCAGCTCCGGGCGACCGGACGCGGGGCGCTTGCCCTCGGCCACGGCCTCGCGGTTGATCTGCTGGTAGCGCTTCAGGTCGACCATCTCACCCGGCAGCAGCGTCGTGTCGGCGTGATCGACGACGGTGACCTTGCGGAGCATCTGGCGGACGATGACCTCGATGTGCTTGTCGTGGATCGGCACACCCTGCGAGCGGTAGACGCCCTGAACGCCGCCGACGAGGTACTTCTGCACCTCGCGGGCACCCATGACACGCATGACCTCCTTGGGGTCGAGCGTGCCGACCTGCAGGGGCTGACCGACCGAGACGTGCTGGCCGTCCTCGACGAGGAGGGTGGCACGCTTCAGCACCGGGTAGACGACGGGCTCGTCGCCGTTGTCGGGCGTGAGGATGACCTTCTTGGCCTTCTCGGTCTCGTCGATCGTGATGCGGCCGTCGGCCTCCGCGATCGGCGATGCGCCCTTGGGGGTACGCGCCTCGAACAGCTCCTGCACACGGGGCAGACCCTGCGTGATGTCATCCGCCGACGCCGAACCACCGGTGTGGAAGGTACGCATCGTCAGCTGGGTACCGGGCTCACCGATCGACTGGGCCGCGATGATGCCGACGGCCTCGCCGATGTCCACGGTCTTGCCGGTCGCGAGCGAACGGCCGTAGCACTGCGCGCACACACCGACGGCGGAGTCGCACGTCAGGACCGAACGGACCTTGATGGTCTCGACACCGAGTCCGACGAGCTTGTCGATGAGCACGTCGCCCACGTCGTCGCCGGCCGAAGCGAGAACCTCGCCCGACTCGCTCACCACGTCGGAGGCCAGCGTGCGGGCGAACACCGAGTTCTCGACGTTCGCGTCGCGCACCAGCTCACCCTGCGAGTTCGGAGCGGCGATCGGGAGTTCGAGGCCCTTCGACGTGCCGCAGTCCTCTTCGCGGATGATGACGTCCTGCGAGACGTCCACCAGACGACGGGTCAGGTAACCCGAGTCGGCGGTACGCAGAGCGGTGTCGGCCAGACCCTTACGGGTACCGTGCGTCGCGATGAAGTACTCCGCCACCGACAGACCCTCGCGGTACGAGGAGATGATCGGACGCGGGATGATCTCACCCTTGGGGTTGTTCACCAGACCACGCATACCGGCGATGTTCCGGATCTGCAGCCAGTTACCACGGGCGCCGGAGGACACCATGCGGTTGATGGTGTTGTCCTCAGGGAAGTGCGCCTTCATCGCGGCCTGCACCTCGTCGGTCGCCTCGGTCCAGATCTTGATGAGCTCCTGACGACGCTCGGCGTCGGTCGTGAGGCCCTTCTCGTACTGGGACTGGACCTTCGCGGCCTGCTTCTCGTAGCCCGCGACGATCTCCGCCTTGTTCGGCGGGGTGAGGATGTCGCTCAGCGCGACGGTCACACCCGAACGGGTCGCCCAGTAGAAACCGGCATCCTTGATGCGGTCCAGCGTGGCGGCCGTCTCGACCTTGGGGTACTCCTCGGCCAGCTTGTTGACGATCTGCGACAGCTTGCCCTTGTCGGCCTGCTCGCGCACGAAGGGGTAGCCCTTCGGGAGCGCGTCGTTGAAGATCGCCTGACCCAGCGAAGCGTCGACCAGGCCGTGCTTCTCGTAGCCCTCGGGAGCCTCGCCCTCGAGGAAGGCCAGACCCGGGATGCGGATGCGGACCTTCGCCTGCAGGTCGAGCGTGCCCTCGTCGTACGCGAGCTGTGCCTCGCCGACGGAGCCGAACGCACGACCCTCGCCCTTGGCGCCGGCCTTGACCGTCGTCAGGTGGTGCAGACCGATGATCATGTCCTGCGAGGGCAGGGTCACCGGACGGCCGTCCGACGGCTTCAGGATGTTGTTCGACGCGAGCATCAGCACGCGGGCCTCGGCCTGAGCCTCGACCGACAGCGGCAGGTGCACGGCCATCTGGTCACCGTCGAAGTCGGCGTTGAACGCCGCGCAGACGAGCGGGTGCAGCTGGATGGCCTTGCCCTCGACGAGCTGCGGCTCGAACGCCTGGATGCCGAGACGGTGCAGGGTGGGTGCACGGTTCAGCAGCACCGGACGCTCGCGGATGATCTCCTCGAGCACGTCCCAGACCTCGGGACGGGTGCGCTCGACGGCGCGCTTCGCGGCCTTGATGTTCTGCGAGTGACCGAGGTCGATCAGGCGCTTGATGACGAACGGCTTGAAGAGCTCGAGCGCCATCTGCTTGGGCAGACCGCACTGGTGCAGCTTCAGCTGCGGGCCGACGACGATGACCGAACGGCCCGAGTAGTCGACGCGCTTGCCGAGCAGGTTCTGGCGGAAGCGACCCTGCTTTCCCTTGAGCATGTCGCTCAGGGACTTCAGGGCGCGGTTGCCGGTACCGGTGACGGGGCGACCGCGGCGGCCGTTGTCGAACAGGGCGTCGACGGCCTCCTGCAGCATCCGCTTCTCGTTGTTGACGATGATCTCGGGGGCACCGAGGTCGATCAGGCGACGGAGACGGTTGTTGCGGTTGATCACGCGGCGGTACAGGTCGTTCAGGTCGGAGGTCGCGAAGCGGCCACCGTCGAGCTGGACCATCGGACGCAGCTCCGGCGGGATGACCGGGACGACGTCGAGAACCATCGCGGCCGGGCTCATGCCGGTCTCGAGGAACGAGCTGACGACCTTGAGGCGCTTGATCGCACGGATCTTGCGCTGGCCCTTGCCCTCCGAGATCTGCAGACGCAGGTTCTCGGCCTCGGCGGCCAGGTCGAAAGCGGCCAGGCGACGCTGGATCGCCTCGGCACCCATGTAGGCCTCGAAGTACTGGCCGAAGCGGTCCTGCAGCTCGTGGAAGACGTCGTCCTCCGGGCGCAGGGCACCGACCTCAAGCGTGCGGAAGTCCTCCCACACGCGCTCCAGCTTCAGGATCGCCTCGTCGGCACCCTTGCGGATGAGCGACATCTCCTTCTCGGCGGCGTCCTTGACCTTCTTCTTGGCGTCGGCCTTGGCACCCTCGGCCTCGAGGGCCGCGAGCTCCTCCTCCAGCTTCGCCAGGCGCTCCGCGATCTTCGAGTCGCGGCGGTCGCCGAGCGTCTTCAGCTCGAGACGGATGTTGTTCTCCTGGGTGCCCAGGTCGCGGTGACGGGCATCCTCGTCGACCGAGATGACCATGTACGCGGCGAAGTAGATGACCTTCTCGAGGTCCTTCGGCGCCATGTCCAGCAGGTAGCCGAGGCGCGAGGGCACGCCCTTGAAGTACCAGATGTGGGTGACGGGAGCGGCGAGCTCGATGTGACCCATGCGCTCACGACGGACGGAGCTCTTGGTGACCTCCACGCCGCAGCGCTCGCAGACGATGCCCTTGAAGCGGACGCGCTTGTACTTGCCGCAGGCGCACTCCCAGTCACGGGACGGGCCGAAGATCTGCTCTCCGAAGAGACCGTCCTTCTCCGGCTTGAGGGTGCGGTAGTTGATGGTTTCGGGCTTCTTGACCTCGCCGTAGGACCACGCGCGGATGTGGTCTGCGGTCGCCAGGCCGATGCGAAGCTCATCGAAAGTTGTGGACTCGAGCACTAGTTCTCCTGTGTCGGAAATTCTGTTTGAGAAGTCTGGGCTTCGACGGGCTCAGCGACCCGGTGGGTCCTGATCCCAGGAACCTGGGTCCCTGAGCCCGTCGAAGGGTTAGATCTCGTCGATCGAGGCGGCCTCGAAGCGGCTGGAGATGTTGATACCGAGTTCCTCTGCGGCGCGGAACGCCTCGTCGTCGGTGTCGCGGAGGTTGACCAGCGTGCCGTCGGCCGAGAGGACCTCGACGTTCAGGCAGAGCGACTGCATCTCCTTCATGAGCACCTTGAACGACTCGGGGATGCCGGGCTCCTGGATGTTCTCGCCCTTGACGATCGCCTCGTACACCTTGACGCGGCCGAGGATGTCGTCGGACTTGATCGTGAGGAGCTCCTGGAGGGCGTACGCCGCACCGTAGGCCTCGAGGGCCCACACCTCCATCTCACCGAAGCGCTGTCCACCGAACTGCGCCTTACCACCGAGCGGCTGCTGGGTGATCATCGAGTACGGACCGGTGGAGCGGGCGTGGATCTTGTCGTCCACCAGGTGGTGGAGCTTCAGGATGTACATGTAGCCCACGGAGATCGGCGCCGGGAACGGCTCGCCGGAGCGGCCGTCGAACAGCTGCGTCTTGCCGCTCGAGTCGATCAGGCGCAGGCCGTCACGGGTCGGGAGCGTCGAGTCGAGCAGACCGGAGATCTCCTCCTCGCTGGCACCGTCGAACACCGGGGTGGCGACCTTGGTGCCCGGCGCGGCCTCGAAGGCCTGCTGCGGCAGCTTGGCGGCCCACTCCGGGGTGCCCTCGACCTTCCAGCCCTGCTTCGCGATCCACCCGAGGTGGGTCTCGAGCACCTGGCCGAAGTTCATTCGACCCGGGATGCCGAGCGGGTTGAGGACGATGTCGACCGGCGTGCCATCCGAGAGGAACGGCATGTCCTCGATGGGGAGGATCTTCGCGATGACACCCTTGTTGCCGTGGCGGCCGGCGAGCTTGTCACCCTCGGTGATCTTGCGCTTCTGGGCGATGTAGACCACGACGCGGCGGTTGACGCCGGAGCCGAGCTCGTCGTCGCCGTCCTCGGCGTTGAACTCCTTGACCGCGATGATCGTGCCCTGCTCGCCGTGCGGCACCTTCAGGGACGTGTCGCGGACCTCGCGGCTCTTCTCGTTGAAGATCGCGCGGAGCAGGCGCTCCTCGGCCGACAGCTCGGTCTCGCCCTTCGGCGTGACCTTGCCGACGAGGATGTCGCCGGGGCGGACCTCGGCGCCGATGCGGATGATGCCGCGCTCGTCGAGGTCCTTCAGCAGCTCCGGGCTGACGTTGGGGAGGTCACGGGTGATCTCCTCCTTGCCGAGCTTCGTGTCGCGGGCGTCGACCTCGTACTCCTCGATGTGGATCGAGGAGAGGGTGTCGTCCTTCACCAGGTCCTGGCTCAGGATGATGGCGTCCTCGAAGTTGTAGCCCTCCCACGTCATGAACGCGACGAGGAGGTTCTTTCCGAGGGCCAGCTCGCCGTTCTCGGTGGCGGGGCCATCGGCGATGACCTCTCCGACCTCGACGCGCTCACCGGCGTTGACGACGACCTTCTGGTTGTAGGAGGTGCCCTGGTTCGAGCGGTCGAACTTGCGCAGGTGGTACTCCTGCGTGCCGCCCTCGTCGAGCATGACCACGACGCGGTCCGCGGAGACCTCGGAGACGACACCGGCCTTCTCGGCGGTGATCACGTCACCGGCGTCGATGGCGGTGTAGCCCTCCATACCGGTTCCGACGAGCGGCGAGTCGCTGCGGAGCAGCGGCACGGCCTGACGCTGCATGTTGGCGCCCATGAGCGCGCGCTGCGCGTCGTCGTGCTCGAGGAAGGGCACGAGCGAGGTCGCGACCGACACCATCTGGCGCGGCGAGACGTCGATGTAGCCGATCTCCTCCGGGAGGAACAGATCGACCTCACCGCTGCCGCCCTTCGGGCGCGCGAGCACGTGGCTCTCGCGGAAGCGACCCTTCGCATCGAGCGGCGCGTTGGCCTGCGCGATGTTGTAGTCGACCTCCTCGGAGGCGGTCAGGTAGTCGATCTGGTCGGTCACGACACCGTCGACGACCTTGCGGTACGGGGTCTCGATGAAGCCGAACGAGTTGATGCGCGCGAAGGTCGCGAGCGCACCGATCAGGCCGATGTTCGGGCCTTCCGGGGTCTCGATCGGGCACATGCGGCCGTAGTGCGAGGGGTGGACGTCACGGACCTCGACGCCGGCGCGGTCGCGGCTCAGACCACCGGGGCCCAGAGCCGACAGACGACGCTTGTTGGTCAGACCCGCGAGCGGGTTGTTCTGGTCCATGAACTGCGACAGCTGCGAGGTTCCGAAGAACTCCTTGATCGCGGCGACGACGGGACGCACGTTGATCAGGGTCTGCGGCGTGATGGCTTCGATGTCCTGCGTGGTCATGCGCTCGCGGACGACGCGCTCCATGCGGGACAGACCGGTGCGGACCTGGTTCTGGATCAGCTCGCCGACCGCGCGGATGCGACGGTTGCCGAAGTTGTCGATGTCGTCGGTCGCGAGACGGATCTCGGTCTTCTTGCCGCCGCGGATGCCCTCGAAGGTCTCCTCGGTGCCCGCGTGCAGACGCACGAGGTACTTGATGGTGGCGACGATGTCCTGCACCGTCAGCACCGACTCCGTCAGCGGGGTGTCGAGACCCAGCTTGTGGTTGATCTTGTACCGGCCGACCTTGGCGAGGTCGTAGCGCTTCGGGTTGAAGTAGAAGTTGTCGAGCAGCGCGCGGGCGGCCTCGGCGGCGACCTGCTCGCCCGGACGCAGCTTGCGGTAGATGTCGCGCAGCGCGTCTTCCTTGGTGACGATGGTGTCCTTCGCGAGCGTCTCCTCGATCGAGGTGTAGCCGGCGAACTCCGCGAGGATCTCCTCGCTGGTCATGCCCAGCGCCTTGAGGAAGACCGTGACGGACTGCTTGCGCTTGCGGTCGACGCGGACGCCGACCTGGTCGCGCTTGTCGATCTCGAACTCGAGCCACGCGCCGCGGCTCGGGATGACGCGCGCCGACACGATGTCCTTGTCGGACGTCTTGTCGGGGGTCTTGTCGAAGTAGACACCCGGCGAGCGCACGAGCTGCGAGACGACGACGCGCTCGGAGCCGTTGATGATGAACGTGCCCTTGTCGGTCTGCAGCGGGAAGTCGCCCATGAAGACCGTCTGGGTCTTGATCTCACCCGTGAGGTGGTTCATGAACTCGGCCTCGACGTAGAGCGGGGCCGCGTACGTCTTGCCGCGCTCCTTGCACTCCTCGATGGAGTACTTCTCGGGCTCGAGGTACGGGTTCGTGAACGACAGCTGCATCGTCTCGCCGAGGTCCTCGATCGGGGAGATCTCCTCGAAGATCTCGCCCAGACCGCTGTTCTCGTTCACGTCGGTGCGACCGGCGGCCTTGGCCTCGGCCACGCGCGCCTTCCAGGCGTCGTTGCCGACCAGCCAACCGAAGGACTCGGTCTGCAGGGCGAGAAGGTCCGGGACCGTCAGCGTGTCGGAGATCTTGGCGAACGAGAGACGGGAAGCTCCGCGTCCGTTCTTGGTGGTGGTGGATGTGGATGCGTTGGGAGCAGCAGCCAAGGGAATAACCTCCGTGAGCCCCGCAGGGCTTCTCGATTCCTTTGTCGTCAGGTGGAGTGCGCTCAGAAGCTCACGAGATGCCGACCACCATATGAGGGCAGGGAGAAGCGAGCGCAACTACCAACTATAGACGCGATCTCACGACATGGCAAGCGCAATCCTTGACCAATCTTCCTTGCTGCGGTAATGGGACGGCCGAGACCCCGCCTTCGCGTCGAAACCCCGCCCTCGCCGCGGGGGCAGGGCGGGGTTTCGACGCGAAACCGGGGTCTCGGGTCAGGACGCGATGTTGAGCTCGTTGCCGGGGATCGAGGCGAGGAGGCGGCGCGTGTAGGGGTCGCGAGGGTTGGTGAAGATCTCCTCCGACGTCGCGGCCTCCACGAGCTTCCCGTCCTTCATCACGCACACGTAGTCGCTGATGAGCCGCACCACCGCGAGGTCGTGCGAGATGAACAGGTAGCTCAGGCCGTACTCCCGCTGCAGGTCGCCCAGCAGCCGCAGGATCTGGTCCTGCACGAGCACATCGAGCGCCGACACGGGCTCGTCGCACACGATGAGGTCAGGCGACAGGGCCAGTGCCCGCGCGATCGCCACGCGCTGACGCTGCCCGCCGGAGAGCTCGGACGGGTAGCGCCGCAGCATCGACTGCGGCAGCGCGACGTCGTCCAGGAGCTGCCGCACGCGCTTGCGCCGGTCCGCTCCGCTCCCCCGCTTGTAGAACTCCAGCGGCTCCGCGATCAGCCGCTCGATCGTGAACATGGGGTTCAGGCTGGAGTACGGATCCTGGAAGATGGGCTGCACCCGCTGCCGGAAGTCCTTCGTCTCCGCGCGGCTCAGGGTCGAGATGTCCTTGCCCTCGTAGCGGATGAGGCCGCTCGTGGGCTCGATCACCTTGAGCAGCATGCGCGCGGTCGTGGTCTTGCCCGATCCGGACTCCCCCACGATCGCGACGGTCTCTCCGCGCGGGATCGCGAGCGAGACGTCGTCGACGGCGACGAAGTCCTCGTGCTTGCCACGCACGGGGTACACCTTCGTGAGGTTCTCGATCTCGACGATGTTGCCCTTCGACGAGCTCAGGGACCCAGCCTTCTCCTGGGTCGCTGAGCCTGTCGAAGCGCCCTCCTGGGTCGCTGACCCAGCCTCCTCCTGGGTCGCTGAGCCTGTCGAAGCGCCCTGCACGAAGGCTTCCGGGCGCAGCCGTGCCACCGCGACCGACGGCGCCGCCTTCACGAGCGACTGGGTGTACGGGTGCTGCGGATCCTCGAGGATCTGCCGCGCGGGACCCTGCTCGACGACCTTGCCGCGGTGCATCACGATCACCCGCTCGGCCCGCTCGGCGGCGAGCCCGAGGTCGTGCGTGATGAGGAGCACGGCGGTGCCGAGCTCCCTGGTCATCTCGCCGATCTGGTCGAGGATGGTCTGCTGCACCGTCACGTCCAGGGCGCTGGTGGGCTCGTCCGCGATGAGCAGCCGCGGCTTGCACGCCAGCCCGATCGCGATGAGCGCCCGCTGCCGCATGCCGCCGGAGAACTCGTGCGGGTACTGCTTCGCACGGCTCTCCGGATCGGGGAGGCCGGCGGCGGTGAGCGCCTCGACGACCTTGGACTGCACGTTCTGCCGGGTGGCGAGGCCGTGGGCGAGCAGCGTCTCGGCGACCTGGGTGCCGATCTTCGCGACCGGGTTGAGGTTGGACATGGGGTCCTGCGGCACGAGGCCGATGTCCCGTCCGCGGATCGACCGCAACTCGTTCTCGGAGGCGCGGGAGATGTCCCTCCCGTCGAGTCTGATGCTGCCGGCGGCCACCTTCCCTCCGCCCGCGAGCAGCCCGATGATCGCCATCGCGGTGGTCGACTTGCCGGAACCGGACTCGCCGACGATCGCCACGGTCTCCCCGGGGCGGATCTCGAGGTCGACGCCCTCGACGGCGTGCACGACGCCGTCCATGGTGGCGAAGTCCACCGCCAGGCCCTCGACCGACAGCAGGGGCTCGTCCGCCATGCCGTTCTCCTTCGCGGCGCGCACGGCGCCCTCGTCATGGATGTTCATCGTGCCCTCGTCCTCGGGTCCATGGCCTCACGCAGCGCCTCGCCGAGCAGGGTGAAGCCCAGCGCGGTGACGGCGATGCAGATGCCGGGGAGGAACGCCAGCCACGGGGCGATCGCCAGCTCGGCCTGTGCGTACGTGAGCATGCGGCCCCACTCGGCGGTCGCAGGCCCGCCGCCGCCGAGACCGAGGAACGACAGCGCCGCCGCATCGATCACGGCGGTCGCGAGGGTCAGGGTGCCCTGCACGATCACGGGCCCGATCGCGTTCGGGAGGACGTGCGACATCGTGATCCGGCCGCGGCCGAGACCGAGGGTCTGCGCCGAGAGCACGTAGTCGCTGGAGCGCTGCTGGAGCATGGACGCCCGCAGCAGGCGCGCGAAGATCGGCACCTGGGAGGCCCCGATGGCGATCATCACGGCGTACGGCGTCTGTCCGAGGATCGCGGCGATCGACACGGCCAGCAGGAGGTTCGGCACCGAGAGGATGATGTCGACGACGCGCATGATGACCGTGTCGACCCAGCCGCCGAACGTGCCGGCGAGGAGTCCGAGGATCATGCCGCCGACGAGGCCCATCGCGGTGGAGACGACGCCGATCAGCAGCGACGCCTGCGCGCCCCAGATGAGCTTCGACAGCACGTCGCCGCCGAACCGGTCCAGACCGAGCGGGAACTGCGGCAGCTCCCCCGGGCCGGGGATGTGCGTGGGCGTGATCTCCTTCGCGCCCGGGAGCGCGGTCTCGGGATACGGAGCGAGGACCGGCGCGAGCACCGCGACGAGCAGGAAGAGGAGCACGATGACCGCGCCGATCCACGCCGTCGGGTTGTGCCGGAGCCGGCGGAAGACGTCGCGCCAGAAGCCGCCGCCGCCGTCCTTGAGGTCGGCCTGGGCGATCGCGACGGTGTCGATGCTGCCACCGCTCTCGGCGGACGGCCCCTGTGCGGGTGGGAGGGCGATGCTCATGCGAGCGCCTCCTTTCGGATGAGGGAGGAGGACATCACTGCACCCTCACTCTCGGATCGATGAAGCTGTACGACACGTCCACGGCCAGGTTGATGAGGGCGTAGGCGATCGCGATGAAGATGATGAACCCCTGCAGCACCGGGAAGTCGCGCGTGAAGATGGCCCGCGCGAGGAACGACCCGATGCCGGGGAAGGCGAAGACCGTCTCGGTGAGCACCGCCCCGGAGATGAGCAGTCCGGTCTGCAGGCCGATCGTCGTGATGACCGGCAGCATGGCGTTGCGGAGGATGAACCGGCTGCGCAGCGTCGCCGAGCCCACGCCCTTCGCCCGTCCCGTGCGCACGTAGTCGGCGTTCTGCACCTCCAGCACGCTCGCCCTGGTGATGCGGACGATGATCGCGAGCGGGATGGTGCCGAGGGCGAGTGCCGGGAGGATCAGATGGAGGATCGCATCCCACGCGGCGTCGAACTCCCCCGTGATGATGCCGTCCCAGACGTAGAAGCCCGTGGGATGGGTCGCATCGATCCGTGGATCCTGCCGACCGTCCGAGGGCAGCCAGCCCAGCTGCACGGCGAAGACGTACTTGAGGATGAAGGCGAGGAAGAACACCGGGATGGTGATGCCGATGAGGCTCAGCACGACCGACGCGTGATCGGTGAACTTTCCGTGGCGACGGGCCGCCCAGTATCCGAGCGGGATGCCGACCCCTATCGCGAAGATGAGCGCCGCGACGCTCAACTCGATCGTCGCGGGGAATCGGCGGAGGAACTCCTCCGTGACCGGCCGGTTGGTCTGGATGGACGTACCGAAGTCGCCCTGCAGCAGCCGGGTGACCCAGATGAAGTACTGCTCGATGAGGGGCTTGTTGAAGCCGTAGAGCTCGTTGACCCTGGCGATGGCCTCCGGGGTGGCCTTCTCGCCGAGGAGGGCGACCGCGGGGCCGCCGGGGAGGGCCCTGACCCAGGCGAACAGCAGGATGCTGAGCCCGAACAGGGTGGGGATGAGGAACAGCAGTCGCCTGCCGATGGTGCGCAGCACAGAGTTCTCCGTCGATCAGAAGGTACGCCGTGCCCCGGTTCCGCAGGAGCGGAACCGGGGCTCGGCATATCAAATGGTCAGGCCTACTTCGTGAGGACGATGTCCGTGAAGACCTCGTCGTTCACCGGGCTGGCGGGGTAGCTCTCGACGCGCGGGTCGAAGGCGAGCGTCGGCGCCGGGTGCGCGAGCGGGACGCCGGGGATGAACTCCGCGACCATCTCGTTGATGTCCTCGTACAGCGCCGTCTGGTCGTCGAGGTTGGAGACCCCGCGTGCTTCGGTCAGCGCCTGGAACAGCTCCGGGTTGTCGAAGCCCCACTCGGAGCTCTTCTGGCCGAAGAAGACGCCGACGAAGTTGTCGGTGTCGTTGTAGTCGCCGGTCCAGCCCAGCAGGTGGATGCCGTGGTCGGCGGTGCCGGTGGTGCGGTCGAGGTACTCGACCCACTCCTCGGAGACCGGGGTGGTCTCCACGCCGACCTCGGAGAGCTGCGACGACAGGACGGTGTAGATCTGCTCGGGGTCCGGCATGTACGGACGCGAGACGTTGACCGGGTAGTTGAAGTCCAGCGCCAGCGGGTTCGCCTCGTCGTAGCCCGCCTCCGCGAGGAGCTCCTTGGCCTTCTCCGGGTCGTAGTCGTAGGTCGTGACCTCGTCGTTGTAGCCGTTGACCACCGGCGGGACGAACTGCGTCGCCTTCTCGGTGCCCTCCGGGAGGACCTGGCTGATCAGGGCGTCCTTGTCGATCGCGTAGGACAGCGCCTCACGCACCTTCGGGTCCTGCAGCTCCGGGATCGCCTGGTTGAAGGCGAGGTAGAGGATCGTGAACGGGGGACGCGACACCATGGTGAAGTCGTCCTCCTCCAGCGCCTTCGTGTCGGCGGGGCCCACGAGGTCGTAGCCGTCGATGGAACCCGACTCGAGCGCCTGGCGACGGGCCGTCGGGTCGTCGATGGTGCGGAAGATGATCTCGTCGATCTGGCCGGCCTCGCCCCAGTAGTCGTCGTAGGCCTTGAGCGTGACCTGCTCGCCCGGTGCCCACTCCTCGAACTGGTAGGGGCCGGTGCCGACCGGGTGTCCCATGGCGTACTCGGAGAGCTGCGGGGCCTCGGCGGTGCCGCCGACCTCGTCGGCGCCGAATTCCTGCATCGCCGAGGGGCTCTGCATGCCGAAGGCCGGCAGCGACAGCGAGGCGATGAAGCCGGCGAACGGCTTGTTCAGCTCGATGGTGACGGAGTTGTCGCCGTCCGGCGTGCACGACTTGTAGACCGCGTCCTCCGGGTTGGAGGCGTAGCCCTTGAAGAGCTTGTTGTAGTAGTACCCGAAGGCCTCGGAGGCGGCGAGACCGGTCCAGTTGTACCAGCGGTCGAAGTTGGCACAGACGGCCTCGGCGTTGAACGGGGTGCCGTCCTGGAAGGTCACACCCTCCTTCAGCGCGAAGGTGTGGGACATGCCGTCCTCGGACGACTCCCACGACTCCGCCAGCAGCGGTGCCGGGTCGGCCGTGCCGGGCTCCGTGCCCACCAGACCCTCGAAGATCTGGCGCGAGACACGGAAGGTCTCGCCGTCCTGCGCGAACGCCGGGTCGAGGCTCGCGGGATCCGACGAGGCGGCGAAGACGAAGGTGCCGTCGACGTCACCCGATCCTTCCGACCCGTTGTCCCCGCGCTCGCTGGCGACGCATCCGGCGAGTGCGAGAGCGGCGATGGTCGCTCCGGTGACGGCGGCGAGTCCTCGCCGAGGCATGGCTGACTGGTGCATGTGTGTATGACCTTCCCTGTCGGGCGCTTCCTTGCGCGTCTCCGGGCATCGTCGCCGCGGAGACGGTGATTCCTCGAAGGTACCCAGCGGTCCGGCCGATGCCAAGAGTCCGAGGTTGCGATCCGGTATCGACGCGGTGCCGCCCGTGATCCGGTAATGTCCAGAACGTGCCGGACACCACTCCCCGCGTCGTGTGCCTGGGCGAGGGCCTGGTCGCCCTCGTCGCCGCCACCGCCGGACCGCTCGAGACCTGCCGCACGTTCCACCGCTCCCTCGCCGGGGCCGAGTGGAACACCGCGATCGCGCTGGCCTCCGCCGGCATCCGCACCGCGGTCGTGTCCCGCGTCGGCGACGACGGCTTCGGACGCTTCCTCACCGCCGAGCTCCGTGCGCACGGCGTGGACGATCGGGCCGTGGAGGTCGACCCGGTCGCACCGACGGGACTCTACGTCAAGGAGCTCTCACCGCGGGCGGACGGCGCCGTGGAGGGGACGATGCACTACTACCGTGCCGGGTCGGCCGCGGCGGCGCTGTCGCCGGCGTCGCTGGAGTCGCCCGTGGCGGTGGACCTGCTCGCCGCGGCGGCCCTCGTGCACACCTCCGGCATCACGCCGGCACTCTCGCCCTCTGCACGCGCCGCCCAGGAGTCCCTGGTGGCGGCTCCCCGCCCCGCCCGCCTCGTCAGCTTCGATCTGAACTGGCGCCCTGCGCTGTGGCGCGACCGGGAGGACGAGGGGCGGGCACTGCTCACCGACCTCGCCCACCGCGCCGACATCGTCTTCTGCACCCGGCCGGATGCCGAGGCCGTGTTCGGGACGAGCGCGCCGGACGACCTGCGGACGCTGTTCCCCGAGCCGCGGTACCTGGTCGTGACCGACCCCGCCGGTGCCGTCGCGTTCGACGGCGCGGAGCGCGCGGCCAGCGACGCCCTCGACGTACCGGTCGTGGAGACGATCGGAGCGGGCGACGCGTTCGCCGCGGGCTTCCTCGCGGGCGTCCTGACCGGTCTGACCCTGGGTGGGAGCCTGGCCCGCGCCCACCGCATCGCGACGCGCGCGATCACCAGCACGCGGGACCACGTCGACTGACCGGGCGACCTCAGTCCGCGTGACGTCCACGCCGCGGCGGGACCGCGTCGTGCGTGCGCTGCAGCGACACCGCGACGTGCTCGCCCCGGTGCTGCACGATCCGCACGAAGAGCACATCGATGAGCGCGAGCTGCGCGATGCGGCTCGACATGGCGGCCATCCGGAACGGCGACTCCTGGGCCTGGCTGAGGAGCACGACGTCGGCGATGGCCGCGAGCGGGGAGTCCGCAGCGCTCGTCACCGCCACCGCGAGCGCACCCGTGGCCCGCGCGACCTCCAGGGCGCGGACCGTCTCGGCCGTCTCGCCGCCGTGTGAGAAGGCGATCGCCACGTCGGCGGACGACCGCAACGAGGCCGCGGTGATCGCGAGGTGCGGATCGGCCGAGTGGGTCACCGAGCAGCCGATCCGGGACAGCTTGAGCTGGAGATCCTGAGCGGTCAGCGACGACGCCGCCTGCCCGAACAGGTCGATGTGCCGGGCGACGACCACCGCCCGCGCGACTCGGTCGAGGGCGTCCGCGTCCAGGGCCCGTGCCGTCTTCTCGATCGCGTCGATCTCCTGCACGGCGAGCTTCGCGGCGATCGCGGCCGGCCCGTCGTCCCGGTCGATCGCCGTGGAATCGAGTCCGAAGCGGGCCTGCTGCGCCTGTGCGAGGGTGACCGCGCGGGCGACGGCCACCCGGAGTTCCCGATAGCCGCTGTAGCCCAACGACTGCGCGAACCGGGCGACGGTCGAGAGCGAGGTCTGGCAGAGCTGTGCGAGGTCGTTGATCGCGAGGTCCACCACGAGGGTGGGGTCCCCGAGGATTCTCTCGGCGACACGTCCCTCCGCCGCGCTGAGCTTGGGGAGGGAGCGTCGCACCACGGCCAGAACGTCGTCGTCCATGCGCTGATCCCGTCTCAACCGGCGGCGGTCGTCCTCTGTCGGGGCACGAAGCGGCCGAGGAGCGCGTCCCGCGCGGTCTGAGCGCCGAGCCGGCTGGCGGCACCGACCTCGATGGTGGGCAGCGGCAGCGGCTCCTGTACGGGCAGGCCGACGTTCACCACGACAGCTCCCGGATCCCGGAGCGCGGCCCGCTCGATGAGTGCGCGCTGCGCCGGCTCCGCATCCGGCCGGTCCACGAGGACGACCGTCGTGCCTGTCGCCGCGGCGACCTCGTCGATCACGGCGTCCTGCTCGTCCACGGTGCGCGCGGCCACGTCGAGCCGCACCCGGACGCCGTCTCCCGCGAGCGCATCGGCCACGTAGGAGGCGGCGCTGTCCACCGCGAGCGTCGAGCGACGTCGGGCGTCGATCACCGCCAGGGCGTCGGCGGCCTCGGGGGTGTCGCCGGCGAGGGACACGGACCGACGGACGATCTCGGCGGCGTCGAACGCGGCGATCTCCTCGTCCGAGGTGTCGCTCGTGCGCAGCCGGGTGGCGAGGGCCGACACCCGCGCGGCGGCCTCCTCGACGCGCTCCCGGGAGAGCGAGCCGTCACGCAGCGCGGCCACGATCCCGTCGCGGGCGGCGAGGAAGTCGCGGCGGTCCTGGTCGGGAAGGGCGGCGTCGCCGGGGTTGGTCGGGTTTCCGATGCACAGGAGATCCGCGCCGGCGGCCAGAGCGAGGGCGGCGCCTCCTCCCAGCCCGACGGTCTCGCGGATCGCGGCCATGTCCAGCGCATCGGTGATGATGACGCCCCGGAAGCCCCACTCCCGCAGCATGCCGAGCACACGCGGGTTGAGGGTCGCCGGCTGCGCGCCCCACGCGGGGACGACGATGTGCGCGGTCATGATCGCGTCGACGCCCGCCTCGACGGCCGCCCGGAACGGTTCGAGGTGCACACGCTCGTACTCGGCCACGTCGAGCGCGATCTCGGGAAGCGCGTGGTGCGAGTCGAGGTGGGTGTCGCCGTGACCGGGGAAGTGCTTGACGCACGCGGCGACGCCGCCGTCCTGGATGCCGTCGACCGTGGCGACGACGTGGCGCGTCACCAGCGCCTCGTCGGATCCGAACGAGCGCACGCCGATGACGGGGTTGCGCGGGTCGGTGTTGACGTCGGCGACCGGACCGAGCACCACGTTCGCACCGACGGCGCGCACGCGACGGGCGAGCTCCGCGCCGGTCCGCTCCGACGCGACCACGTCGTCGAGGGCACCGAGCTGCGCGGCGCCGGGAAGGGTCGAGCCGCTCCCGGACTCCAGACGCGTGACGCTGCCGCCCTCCTCGTCCACGCCGATCAGGGCGTCCGGGTTCGCGTCGAGGATCTGCGCACTCAGCGCGGGCAGTCCCTCTCCCACGTTCTGTCCGAAGTACACGACTCCGGCCAGGCCGTCGCGCAGCTCCTCCACGAGCCAGGCGGGCGCCGTGGTGCCGAGGAACCCGGGCCAGAGCACGCCGTTCGCGAGGCGCTCGAGCTCGTCGGTCATCCCTTCACCGCTCCCGCGACCATGCCGGCGGAGAGCCGGCGCTGCACGATGACGAAGAAGATCATGACGGGCACGGTGATGATCGTGGAGGCGGCCATGATGCTGCCCCAGTCGTTCGAGTACAGGCCGAAGAACGACTTGAGCCCGATCGAGACCGTGTACTGGTCGGTCTGCGCGCCGAGGATCGTCATGGCGAAGATGAACTCGTTCCACGCCGTGATGAAGCTGAAGATGCTCGTCGCGACGAGGCCGGGCATCACCAGGGGCAGCAGGATGGAGCGGAACATCCGCCACCAGCTCGCGCCGTCGATGTAGGCGGCCTCCTCGAGCTCGACTGGGACGGCCGCGACGAAGCCGCGCAGCATCCAGATGCCGAACGCGAGCGACAGCGCAACGTAGACCACCATGAGGCCGATGATGCTGTTGAGCAGACCGAGGCTCTTCACCTGGAGGAACAGCGGGATGACCAGCGCCTCGAGCGGCACCATCTGCACCACGAGGATCATCATCAGGACCGTGGTGCGGAACTTGAAGCGGAAGCGCGCGACGGCGACCGCCGCGAGCAGGCAGACGATCGCGCTGACGAGCACCGTGACGAGGGCCACGATGGCGGAGTTGCGCAGGTAGGTGCCGAAGCCGCCCTCGGTGAGCACGAAGGCGAAGTTGTCCCACGTGAACTCCTGCGGGAGGAGCGACTGCCCACCGCTGGAGGCCTTGCCGTCGAACGCGCTGGAGACCATCCAGTAGACGGGGAACAGCGTGAAGATGAGGACGGCGGCGACGCCGATGCCGAGTCCGATGCGCGACCGGAGCCTGGGGCGGGGGTTCACAGCTCGTCCTCCTTCATGAGCGAGCGGATGTAGACGATCGTGATGCCGATCAGCACGAGGGTCAGCAGCACCGCGAGCGCGGCGCCGAACCCGTAGCGGTTCTGACCGAACGACTCCACGTACGACCAGACGCCGAGGTTGAGCACCTGACGGTTGCCGCCGCTGCCTCCGGGCATGAGGTAGACCTGCGCGAAGACCTTGAAGTCCCAGATCGTCGACAGGATGATGACGACGGAGAAGACGGGCTTGAGCGTCGGGAAGATGATCTTCCAGAAGCGGCGCCACGCGCCGGCCCCGTCGAGCGCCGCGGCCTCGAGCATCTCCTTCGAGACGCCCAGGAGGCCGGCGAGCACGGTGATGGCCACGAACGGGAAGCCGTGGTGGACGACGTTCAGCAGCACGATCGCGTAGAACGACCACTGGTTGGTGAACCAGTTGACCTGACCGTCGATGAGGCCGAGGTCCTGCAGGACGCTGTTGAAGATGCCGCGGTCGGCATCGAAGATGAAGGTCCAGACGTACGTGCCGGTCACGGCGGGCATCGCCCACGCGACCATGATGCAGCTGGAGACGATGGTGCGCCACACGGTGCCCAGCCGCGCCAGGAGCAGCGCCACGAGGGTTCCGAGTGCGACGGTGGTGAACACCGCGACGGCCGCGAAGCCGACCGTGTTGGGGAGCACCACCGTCCACAGGGTCGGATTGGTGAGCGCCTCGGCGTAGTTGTCCAGCCCGATCCAGTTGCTCTCACCGGTGTTGATCTCGCGCAGACCGTAGTCCTGCAGCGAGTAGAGGAACACCTGCACGAGCGGCCAGAGCATCAGCCCCGCGAGGATGATCAGCCCGGGGGCGAGGAGGAGCCAGGGGCGGGCCGTGACGATCGAGAGACCCCGACGCTTCCGGCCGCCGGCCACGGAGGCGGAGGAGGGCTCCGCCTTCGTGGCCGGCAGTGGCGCTTGCACCATCGACATGGAAGGAATGGTTCCTTACTGGTTGAGCAGTTCGGTCATCTCGGCAGCGGCGTCCTTCGTCGCGGTCGCGACGTCCTTCTGCCCGCTGAGGATGGCCTGGATCATGGCGTTGGTGGTCTTCTTCGCCTGCACGGCGCCGAAGTTCGGCGTGACCGGGACGGACGCGCCGCCGTCGACCATCTGCTCGGCGAACGGTGCGACGAGCGGGTCGGTCGAGGCGAGGGCCTCCTCCATCGCGGACTGGACGCCCGGGAAGTAGCCGGTCTCGTCGGACCACTGCTCGGCGAACTCACCGGTGGTCATGAGCTTGACGAACTCCCACGCGAGGTCGGCGTTCTTCGTGGTGTTGAACACCGACAGGTGCGAGCCGCCGAGCACGGAGGGCGCGATGCCGCCGTCCTGGCCGGGGATCACGGCGGCGCCGATCTTGCCCTCGAGCTCGGGGTTGGCCTCGATGAGGGCGTTCGGCGTCCAGGAGCCGGAGAGCATCATCGCGACGTTGCCCTGCGTGAAGGCGTCCCGGAGGTCGGTCTCCTTCCACGTGGTCGCACCGGCCGACGAGAAGCCGTGCTCGGTGGCCAGACCCGTGTAGAACTCGATGCCGGCCTGCGACTCGGCGCTGTCGAGCTCGCTGGTCCAGGTGTCGCCGTCCTTCGTGGCGATCTCGCCGCCGGCGCCCCAGACCCAGGGGTAGACCTGGAACTCGGCGTCGCCCGCGACGGGGAAGGGCAGCATGTCGGGCTTGGCGGCCTTGATGGCCTCACCCGCGGCGACGATGTCGTCCCAGGTCTTCGGAGCCTCGAGACCGAGCTCCTCGAACACGTCGGTGCGGTAGACGATGGAGCGGACGCCGGCGTACCACGGCATGCCGTACAGCTCGTCCTCGTAGGTGCCGGCGACGGCGAGGCCCTCGACGAGGTCGTCGCGGAGGCCGTCCTCGGCGTCGACGTACTCGTCGAGCGGGAGGAGCGCGCCGGCGTCGGCGAACT
The DNA here is from genome assembly GCF_032364335.1 of Microbacterium meiriae. Lineage (NCBI taxonomy): Bacteria > Bacillati > Actinomycetota > Actinomycetes > Micrococcales > Microbacteriaceae > Microbacterium > Microbacterium meiriae. The sequence continues at coordinate 802,041 of NZ_CP133984.1, read as the reverse complement.
CCGCGGTCCAGGTGGTGCCGGTCTCGGCGATGTCCGGGGTCGTGCTCCCGGCGATCGAGGTCACGAAGCGGTCGTGGGCGTCGGCCCACTGGATCTCCTCGATGGTGACCTTCGCACCGGTCTCCTCCTCGAAGGCCTCCGAGACCTTGTCGTAGAAGGCGGTCGCGTCGGGGTTGGTCCCCTTCATGATCCAGACGGTCAGCTCCTGGCCCTCGCCGTTGGTCGAGCCGTTGTCACCGCTGCCGCCGGCACAGCCGGCCAGAGCGATCGTGGCGACGGCGCCGAGCGCCACCGCCGGAAGAATGCGCTTGTGCATGGGGGGATCTCCTCTTTGAAAGTCCAGGTGTGCATCGGGTGCGTACCGGGGATAGGAAAAAGTATTCACGACTAACTAATTCCCTGCAAGTTCCTCCCAGAATCGTCACACCGCCGTAACATCAGGCCTCCGGGGTAGGCTCCCCGCATGCCCCGACGTGGATCTGACGCCGACCGCCGCCCACTCCCCCGGCATGCCCCGCACCCTGCACGCGGACGCGCGTCCCGCGTGCTCCGCGGGCTCGGGATCGGACTCGCCGTGGTGCTCGTCTCGACCGCGGCGGTCGCCGGGTTCCTCGTCTGGGACGTCTTCAACCGCGTGGGCGACGGGGCCGTCACCCTGGAGGGTGCACCGCAGGTCGACCCGCCCACCCTCGGCGCGTATCCCGACGACAAGGCCTTCAGCATCCTCATCGTGGGCACGGACGAATGCGGCCCGAAGGCCACCGCGCTCTTCGATGAGCGCTGCGCCGAGGCGGACGGCCTCAGTCGGAACGACGTGAACCTCCTCGTGCACGTCTCCGCCGCCCCGCGGAACGTGACCGTCGTCTCCCTTCCCCGCGACCTCGGCGTGCCCGTGCCGGAGTGCACCCGCGAGGACGGCTCCGTCGCGTCGGCGATGGAGAAGGCATCGATGAACTCGCTGTTCGAGCACGCCGGCCTCTCCTGTATCGCGAAGACCGTGAGCGAACTGGGTGACATCCCCGTGGAGTTCGCCGCCAAGATCAGCTTCGACGGCGTCATGGCCGTCACCGATGCGATAGGCGGGGTCGAGGTCTGCATCGCCGGCGACGGCATCCGCGACCGCCACACGGGCATCGACTGGCCGGCGGGCATGCGGACGGTCTCGGGCGTGGAGGCGCTCCAGTTCATCCGCACCCGGCACGGCGTGGGGGACGAGAGCGACCTCGCCCGCATCTCCAATCAGCAGCAGTACATGTCGCGACTGGCCAAGAAGGTGCTGAGCGAGGAGACGCTGACCGACATCCCCAAGGTCCTGCGGCTGACGAACGCCATCGCCGACAACATCGACCCCAGCGACGAGCTCGCCGACCCGCTGCGGCTGGCGCAGCTCGCCCTCGCTCTCAAGGACGTGAGGTTCGGCGACTTCGCCTTCGTGCAGTACCCGAACGTCGTCGACCCGTTCGACGATGACAAGGTCGTGCCCGACGAGGACGCCGCCGCCGCGCTCTGGGATGCGGTGCGGGCCGGCAAACCGCTGCAGCTCACCGGAGACGTGACGACGCACCGCGGCGTGGAGCTCGTCACCCCCGCTCCCACGGCGCCGACGGCCCCGGAGACGGATCCCGGTCCCGAGGCGACCGCAACGCCGGATGCCCGCGCGACCCTCCCGCCGGAGGTCTCGGGCCAGACCCTCGAGCAGGAGACCTGCGCGGTGGGCAACCAGCGCTGACCCGAGGCGGGCGCGGCGTAGGCTCGACGACATGGGACGGACGCGATCACGGGATGCCGAGCACCCGCAGACCCGTCTCGACCACGGCGGCATCGCCCGCATCCTCCCCTCCGAGTTCACGAGCGGCTTCGAGCTCGTGGTCGATGACACCCCGCAGTCCCATGTCGATCTGGACGACCCCACCCACCTGCACTTCGAGTACATCGTGCGGATGGGCGCCGTGATCGACCAGCTCCGCCCCGGACCGCTCACTGCCGTCCACCTCGGCGCCGGCGCACTGACGATCCCCCGCTACATCGACGCGACGCGGCCGGGGTCCCGCCAGCAGGTCATCGAGCTGGAGGCCCCGCTCGTCCAGCTCGTCCGCGAGCACCTCCCGCTGCCGAAGGGGGCGGCGATCCGCCTGCGCATCGGCGATGCCAGGGAGGGAGTCCGCAAGCTCCCGGCCGCCCTGCACGCCGCCTGCGATCTCGTCGTCTCCGACGTGTACTCGGGCGCGCAGACCCCCGCCCACCTCACGAGCGTGGAGTTCTACCGCGAGCTCGCCGCGCTGCTCGCGCCCGGCGGGGTGCTGCTGGTCAACGTCGCCGACGGCCCCGGTCTCGCGTTCGCCCGTCGACAGGCCGCGACGATCGCCGAGGTCCTTCCGGAGATCGGCATCCTCGCCGACACCCAGGTGCTCAAGGGCCGCCGCTTCGGCAATCTCGTGGTGGCGGCATCCGCCGCGCCGCTACCGACGGAGTGGCTGCCGCGGATACTGGCCGCCGGCCCGCACCCCGCGAAGATCGCCCAGGGGGACGAGGCCCGCGCCTTCCTCCAGGGGGCCCGCATCGTCACCGATGCCGACGCGGTCGCCTCCCCGCGCCCGGATGCGTCGCTGTTCCTGCGCTGACCGGGCGCGCCGCCCCGAGGAGCGCGGAAGCGGCAGGCAGACTGGACGGGGACAGTCGCGGGGACGCGCGGAAGGAGAGCAATGAGTTTGATCCGGGGATACGACCAGGAGAGCCTCCGCGAACGCGTCGACCTCGATGAGTGCGCCGCCCGCCTGGACGAGATCGAGGAGCAGCGGAGCCTTCCCGCCCTGCTCGAGCGCGTGTGGCTGCTGAAGGTGCTCGGTCGCCTCGACGACGCCCTCGTCCTCGCCGACGAGGCCGTGCGGCAGGCCCGCATGGCTGGCACGCGCAAGGACGTGCTCCGCGCCCGCGTGCTCCACGCCACGATCCTGCAGTACCGCGGGGCCCACGCCGCCGCCGAGCAGGAGCTGGCCACCTGCGCCACGGAGGCCGAGGGCCAGCGTTGGCTGTCGATCGCCGCGTTCGCCTACCAGCACCACGGCAAGAACGCCTACGACGCGGGAGACTACGAGACCGCGCGGGAGAGCTTCAAGCAGTCGCTGTTCCTGCGGCGCGAGTCCGGCGCCGAGGACCGCGAGCTCGAGACGGTGCTGCTGGCCATCGAGGCCGTGGAGCGTCGTCGTCCGGCGCAGCTCGTCGCGGGCTGACGCCGATGCGCCTGAGTGTCCGCGGCATGCCTTAGCCTGAGCGCATGGCGGAACTTGACCGCGTGCGCGTCTGGGGCGAGGCACTGATCCGGTTGCATCTCGACGACAGTTGGTCGTTCGACTTCGACCATGCCAAGCGTCGCGCCGGGCAATGCGACTACACGCGCAAGCGCATCACCGTGTCGCGGTACCTCGCCGCCCGTTTCGAGGACGACGACATCCATCAGGTGCTGCTGCACGAGGTCGCGCACGCGCTCGCCGGGCACAAGGCGGCGCACGGTCCGGCGTGGAAGCGCGTGGCGCGCGACCTGGGCTACGTCGGCGGTACGACGCATCACGGGGAGACCGCGGTCGAGCTCGCCCCCTGGGTGGGGCGATGCCCGGCCGGACACGTCACGTACCGTCACCGGCGCCCGACGCGAGCCACGTCCTGCGCCCGGTGCTCCCGCACATTCGACGCGCAACATCTGTTCGCCTGGACGCGTCGTGAGATCACCACCGACGCCCGGCTCGCGGCGCAGGCGCCGCGCTGAGTCCTGCCGGAGCGGCGCGAGCGGAACCGTGTCAGGCCGACGGGCCGCCGGGACGGGCCTGCTCATCGGAGGCGGATCGGTTCTCCTCATCGGGCGTGTGCGCCTCATCCTCCGGCGCCACCTCTTCGGCGACCGGTGCGGCCTCCGGAGCGGGCACGGCGGAGTCCTCCGCCGTCGCAGCCGCCGCGGTCACGCGTCGGCGACGGACGAGCGCGGTGAGCCCACGCCAGCCGAGCAGGAACACGCCGAGCACGAGCGTCGCCACGATGATGAAGGGCAGCTCCGCGGTGTCTCCGCTGAGCAGCCGCAGCAGCATGCCGCCGACGACCGTCACCGCCCAGACCACCGCGCCCCACGGCAGCGACCACGGCCGACGCGGGCGCCCGGGGAGCAGCGCCGCGACAGCGTGCCCGAGCAGCAGGGCGACGAGGAAGGGCCAGGCCGTGAGAAGGAACCCTGCCGGGTCCTCCTGGTGGGAGGCCCGGCCGATGGCGGCGAAGACGAGGACGAGGACGGCGTCGACGAGGAGAGCGGGGAGGAACCTCATTCCTCGACCCTACGCGGAAGGCGCGCTCACTCGTAGCGCGTGAACCGCCCGTCGCGCAGGACGGGGACGGTGTCCGCGGCATCGAGGACGGCCGCGTCGGCGGTGCTGGTCGGCTCCAGTCCGGCGGCCCGGATCCGATCGGTGGCCGGGACGCCGGCCTGCAGCTCGCGTCCGGAACCCGTCGCCCCGATCAGGTGCTTCACCGCGCGCCGCAGGGCACGGAAGCCCTCCGCTGCCACGGCCGCGTCCGGCGCCGTGTGGTCGATGCCGAGGTCGGTCAGAGCCGCGGCGATCGCGCCGGCCCCGAGCTGGTCCTCCACCGCGACGCGCAGCTCCCCCGCGGCGTCGAGCTCCCCCGCCGGGATGAGTGCCACCGAGGTGCGGCCCTGCCGGCGCTCCTGCTCGACCTGCACGGCCCTGGCCACGGCACCGGCGTTGCGGATCGCGCCCAGCAGGACGGTGGCCCCGGTCGAGGCGGCGGCATCGGCCACCGCCGCCCCGTTCCGCGACCATCCGAGGGCTGTCGAGAGGTCGACGTCCGTTCCCGCGGCCACCGCGTCGACGACCGTCGAGGAGAACCGGAGGACGTCGATCACCACGACGACGTCGGCCGGGGCGAGGCGGGCGAGCCCTGACACCCCCCAGTCGAGTCGGACCTGGTACGGGGACTGATCGAACGGCGACGGCATCCGTCCAGCCTAGAGCCGTCAGTCGGCGGCGAGCGCCTCGACCGGAGCCACCCTGGTCGCCAACCGGGTGGGCGTCGCGGCGGCCACGAGGGTGAGGAGCGCCGTCGCGGCGACGATGATCACCACGGGGAGCCACGGCACCTGCGGAGCGATCAGCCCTGCGGGCGTGAACTCCGGCAGGACCGGCACGGAGCCCAGCAGCGACTGGGCCGCGATCCACCCGTAGAGCACCCCGAGCACGAGCCCGGTGAGGGTGGCTGCCACCGTGATGTGCGTCGCCTCCAGCAGCACCATGCGGCGCACCTGCCGGTTGGACAGGCCGATCGAGCGCAGCAGCCCCAGCTCGCGACGACGCTGCACGACGCCGATGGTGAGGAGGTTGACGAGGCCGACCGCCGCGATCACCGCGGAGACCGCGACGAGCACCATCATGATCGCCGCGAAGGCGTCGTAGGGCGCGAAGAACTCGGCCGGGATCTCCTCCGTGGTCTGGCTCGTCATGAGGCGCTTCGACGACTCCAGCGCCACCGCGAACATCGTCACCAGGGTCACGCCCATGACGACGCCGATGGCCATCCGCGACGACCGCTCCGGGTACCGCAGGGCGTTCTCGGCCGCGAGACGGGCGGTCGCGCTCGACCCGAACATCCGCCCCACGAGCCGGAGCACCGGCGGCATGAACAGCACGGACCCCAGGGCCAGCCCGGTGAAGGAGAGGATGCCGCCGAAGAACGCGACCACGACCCCGAGCGGCGTGACGAGGCCGAGGACGACCCCGCCCGCGAGCAGAGCAGCGCCGGAGATCAACAGCACCCAGGCCCCGACATGGCGGCCCTTCCGCCCGGAGACCTCGTCGCGCGTGCGCTCCACCGCGCCGCCCAGAGCCTGCAGGGGGGTCACCGCGAGGACGCGGCGGGAGCCCACCCATGCGGCGGCCCACGTGGTGAGCGCGACGCCGACCGCCGGAAGGGCGAGAGCGGGCTGCGCGAGCGAGAAGGACGACGGCGCGGTGGCGACGAGCTGTCCACCGAGCTGCACGGCGGCCGCGGAGAGGAGGAGGCCGGCGAGCAGCCCGAGCCCTGCTCCGAGGAGCCCGACGACGAGGCCCTGCCGGCCGACCTGCGCCCGCTGCGATCGCGCCGTCGCCCCGATGAGACGCATCAGCGCGATCTGCCGCGTGCGTCCCGCGATGATCGTCGAGAACGTGTTCGCCGTGACGATCGCCGCCACGTACATCGCCACCGCCGTGAGCAGCACCGACAGGATCGCGACGACGACCGCGAGCGTGCCGCTGTCGCCGATGAACGGATCGGCCTGGAGGACGGCGCCGATGTAGGCCGTGATCTCGACGAGGAACACCCCGAACGCCGACGACAGCGCGGCGACGAGGACGCTCGCGCCCATGCCGCGGTCGCGGAGCCAGGCCAGCCGGGGTCCGGTCGTCCGCGTCTCCGGGACGACCGTGGTGAGCGCGGTCATGCCGACACCTCCGCGGCGAGCATGTAGGCGGAGATCTGCTCCGCGGTCTGCCGCGGGTGGTCTGCGACGATGCGCCCATCGCCGAGGTAGAGCACCCGATCGGCATGGCTGGCCGCGATCGCGTCGTGCGTGACCATCGCGATGGACTGGCCGTGCTCCCGGCTGGCGGAGGCGAGCAGGCGCAGCACCTCCCGTCCGGTCTGGGAGTCGAGGTTGCCCGTGGGCTCGTCCGCGAACACCAGGTCGGGGGCGGTGGCGAGGGCGCGGGCGATCGCGACGCGCTGCTGCTGTCCGCCCGAGAGCTGGTGCGGCCGGTGCCCGAGGCGCTTGCCGAGGCCGAGCGTCTCGATGAGACCGTCGATCCGTGCCCGCTCGATGGCGCTGGGCCGACGGCCGTCGAGCTCGAACGGCAGCAGGATGTTGCCGAGGGCGTCGAGCGTGGGGACGAGGTTGAACGCCTGGAAGATGAACCCGACGCGGCGGCGGCGCAGGATCGTCAGGTCGAGGTCGCCGAGGCCGGTGATCTCGGTGTCGCCGATCCACGCCCGCCCCTCCGTCGGGCTGTCGAGGCCGGCCATGATGTGCATGAGGGTGGACTTGCCGGATCCGGACGGGCCCATGATGGCGGTGAACTGTCCGCGGCGGATGCCGACGCTCACATCGTCGAGCGCGCGGACGGTGCCCTCGCCCGAACCGTAGGTCTTCTTCAGGTGCTGGACGCGGGCGGCGAGCCCGAGGTCGGTGGTCGTGATCTCCATGCTTCCGACGCTATTTCCGCGCCCGGTCCCCCCGCGTCGCCCTCCGGGAGCATCCCGATACATCGGGAGGATGATCCCCCTCCCCTCGACCCACCCCCGTGCGTTCGACCCACCCCTCTACGGCCCGCCGCAAAGGGCCGGGCCGAACAGAAGGGGGTGGGTCGACGTCAGGCGAGGCCGTGCTCGAACGCGAACACGACGAGCTGCACACGGTCGCGGAGCGCGAGCTTCGTGAGGATGCGGCTGATGTGCGTCTTCACCGTGGCCTCGCTGAGGAACTCCCGCGCGGCGATCTCGGCGTTCGAGAGGCCCCGGGCGGCGAGCGCGAAGATCTCCCGCTCCCGCTCCGTCAACTCGGCATACTGCGGGGGTACCGGCTTCGGAGCCTCCGCGAAGTGCTCGAACAGCTCGCGGGTCGCCGACGCCGCGATGACGCTCGACCCCGCATGCACCGTCCGGATCGCCGCGAGCAGGAACTCCGGATCGGCGTCTTTGAGGAGGAAGCCGCTCGCCCCCTGCCGGATCGCCCGCGCCGCCGCCTCGTCGAGGTCGAACGTGGTGAGCATGACGATGCGCGGGGGCTCCGGACGGGACAGGATCTCGGCGGTCGCGGTCAGCCCGTCCATCACCGGCATCCGGATGTCCATGAGGACCACGTCGGGCCGGGTCGCGGCGACCACGGCGAGCGCCTCCTGCCCGTTCCCCGCCTCCCCCACGACCTCGAGGTCCGGCTGGGAGGCCACGAGCATGCGGATACCGGCACGGAACAGCGCCTGGTCGTCGACGAGCACGACTCTGATCACTGCGGGGCTCCGATCGGAAGGCTGCTCTGGACGACGAACTGCGCACCACGGCGCTCGGCTTGCAGACTACCGCCCACGAGCTGCGCCCGCTCGCGCATGCCGATCAGACCGTGTCCCCCGGGCGCGCCCGGCGTCGACTCCGGCGAGATGGCGTTGCGCACCTCGATGTCCACGCGATCAGGGAGCCACGCGAGATGCACGTCCACCGCGCCGTCGCCGTGGCGGATCGCGTTCGTCAACGCCTCCTGGAGGATCCGGTAGACGGCGAGTTGGATCGCCCCCGGTGGCTCCCCCGGAGGCATCGGGTCGACCGTGACCCGCGGCTCGATGCCGGCCTGGCGTACCTGGGCGAACAGCGACTCGAGGTCGGCGAGGGTCGGCTGCGGACCGTCCCCCTGCCGATGGCGGAGCTGGGTGAGGAGCATCCGCACATCGCTCAGGGCTCCGCGGGCGGTCTGCGCGATCGTGCCGAGGGCCTCCGTCGCGATCTCGGGCTTCACCGCCGCGGCGTAGCGCGCGCCGTCGGCCTGAGCGATGACGACCGCGAGCGAGTGGGCGACCACATCATGCATGTCCCGCGCGATGCGCACCCGCTCCTGCTCCTCGGCGGCTAGGGCCTCGGCCTGCAGCTGCGCCGAGCGCGTGCGCCGGTTGCGCAGCACGACCCGCCAGAGGAGGCCGCACACCCACGCGAACCCGAGCGCCATGATCGAGGCTGCCACGAGCAGAGTGCCGCCGGTCACGAGCTCCCACCCGCTGCCGGAGCCGAACGCGACGCCCCCGACGAAGACCAGGTACAGCGAAGCGACGATGCCGCCCACGATGACGGAGCCGAACCCCCACCAGAGCACGCGGCGCGACCCCCACGCGGACGTCGCGTACAGCACGAGGAGGATCGCGAAGTCGGTCGGCAGCGGTCCGAAGCCGGCGAGCATCTGCACGATGGCTCCGGCCCAGGCGGCGGCGAGCGCGAGACCGGGAGCGAGGCGTCCGATCGCCACCCCGCCGAACAGGAACACCGACGACGAGATCAGCCCGATGACGTTCACCGCGGACGAGCCGGCCAGCTCCGGCTGCGGGGCGTAGAACACGACCCCGAGCGGCGTCAGGAGCGCGAACAGCAGCACCGCCCCGACGATGTCGAGGACGAGGCCGGTACGGGACAGCGGACGGATCACTCCCCCACGCTACGCGAGCGCCCGGGGACCGGCATCCGTCGCGGGATGTATCCGTCAGGCGCGGGCGAGGATCTCCCCGTGCGGCACGAGGAACCAGCCGTCGCCGTCGTCGGCCCAGCGCTTCCAGGCGTCGCTGATCTCCTGCAGATCGGCGCGCGTGGCCATGCCCTGGTCCACGAGCTGCCGCGCGAGCGCCGACTCCAGGATGCGGTCGGCCCACATCCCGCCCCACCAGGCGCGCTCGGACGGGGTCGCGAAGCACCAGGTCGACGCGGTCGCCGAGACGTCCTCGAAGCCCGCCGCCCGCGCCCAGGACAGCAGGCGGCGCCCGGCGTCCGGCTCTCCGCCGTTCGTCCGGGCGGCGGCGCGGTACAGCGCGAGCCAGCGGTCGAGCTCCGGCAGGACAGGGAACCACAGGAAGCCCGCGTAGTCGGCGTCGCGAGCGGCGACCAGTCCCCCGGGCTTCGCGACCCGACGCATCTCCCGCAGCGCCTGCACCGGATCGGCGACGTGCTGCAGCACCTGGTGCGCGTGCACGACGTCGAAGGAGTCGTCTGCGAAGCTCAGCGCGTGCACGTCCTCGATGGAGAAGGCGATGTTCGCGACTCCCTGCGCCGCGGCGAGGTCCCGGGAGAGGGACAGCGCGGCGTCGTCGATCTCGGTCGCGGTGACGTGCGCGACCACTCCCGCGAAGTCCACCGTGATCGATCCGGGCCCCGCCCCCACGTCGAGGAGCCGGGTCTCGGCCGTGAGGTGCGGTCGCAGGTACGCCGCCGAGTTCGCGATGTCCCGCACACTGTGCGAGCGGAGGACGGATTCGTGGTGTCCATGCGTGTACGAGGCCATGCGCTCAGTCTGGCACTCCTGTCGACCCACCCCTCTGCGTGTGTCCCGGCCCCTTCCGAACGCCCGTATGGGGCCGGGACGGCGCGAAAGGGGTGGGTCGACGGGTCAGAGGGAGGCGACCATGCGGCGGATCGCCTCGCGGTCGGGCTTGCCTGAGGAGAGGACGTCGAGCTCGTCCACGAGGATCAGACGGGACGGACGGGCGTGGGCGCCGACTTCCCTGGCCACCGCCTCCCTGGCCTGGGCGAGCTGCTCGGACTCGCTGCGCCGCAGGGCCTCCCCGCGCGCCGCGACGATGACCGAGGCCTCCCCCCAGCGCTCGTCGTCGACGCCCACGACCACGGCCTGATGCAGCCCGGGCACCGAGCGCACGATCCGCTCCACCCGGTCCAGCGAGATGTTGATGCCGCCGGACACGATCACGTTGTCGGCGCGGCCGTGCACGCGGACCACACCGTTCTCGACGAGACCGAGGTCTCCCGTCCGGTACCAGCGGATGCCGTGCTCGTCCCTGGCGAACGTGCGCGCGGTCAGCGCCGGGTCCCCGAGATACCCCTCCGCGAGCAGGGGGCCGGCGATCCGCAGCTCCCCGTCGACGGCGCGGACGTGCACGGTGTCGAGCGGGACGCCGTCGTACACGCAGCCGCCACTGGTCTCCGTCGAGCCGTAGGTCCGCACGAGACGGACCCCGAGGTCGGCCGCCCGCTCCCGCAGCGGATCCGGGAGCGCCTGCCCGCCGACGAGGATCGCCTCATAGGCCCGCAGTGCCGCGAGCACCCCCGGCTCCCCTGTCGCGTCGAGCAGCGTCGCGATCTGCGCCGGGACGAGGGAGGTGTAGAGCGCGGGGACGACACCGGCGGTCGTGGCGTGCAGCATGCGCCGCGTGGCCTCGGCGAACGCGTGCGGCGTGAACCGCCCCTCGATCCGGGTCGGCTCCGTGCCCGCGAGGATCGACCGCACCATCACCTGCAGCCCCGCGACATAACCGGCCGGCAGGGCGAGCAGCCAGCGCCCGCTGCCGATCCGGGCGGCGGTGGCCTCCGCGCTCGCCCGCAAAGCCTCGCCGCTCAGCGCCACCCGCTTCGGGACGCCGCTGGATCCGGAGGTCGCGATCACTGCGGCGATGCCGTCGTCCACCTCCGCCGGAGCGTCGGCGAGCATGCCGAACCCGAGAGCCGGTCCCTCGTCGAGCGCCCGGAGCAGCGCCTCCCGCAGCAGCGTGGTGTCCTCGGCGTCGGTTGGGATCAGCGCGGTCACGGTCGGCTCCGTCTCTCGTGCGGACTCAGTAGTGCCAGGGGAAGGACGACCAGTCCGGGGCGCGCTTCTCGAGGAAGGAGTCCCGGCCCTCCACCGCCTCGTCGGTGCCGTAGGCGAGACGGGTGGCCTCTCCCGCGAACACCTGCTGGCCGACGAGGCCGTCGTCGACCGCGTTGAAGGCGAACTTGAGCATCCGGATCGCCGTCGGCGACTTCGTCAGCACGGTGCGCGCCATCTTCAGCGCCTCACGCTCGAGCTCGGCGTGCGGCACCACGCGGTTCACGGCGCCCGCCTCGTAGGCCCGCTGCGCCGAGTACTCCTCGGCGAGGAAGAACACCTCCCGCGCGAACTTCTGCCCCGTCTGCCGGGCCATGTAGGCGGAGCCGTACCCGGCGTCGAAGCTGCCGACGTCGGCGTCCGTCTGCTTGAAGCGCGCGTGCTCGGCCGATGCGATGGTCAGGTCGCACACCACGTGCAGCGAGTGGCCGCCGCCGGCCGCCCACCCGGGGACCACGGCGATGACGACCTTGGGCATGAACCGGATGAGCCGCTGCACCTCGAGGATGTGCAGCCGCCCGACAGCCGCAGCGGACGCTCCGCTGACGACGGCGGTCTCCGCATCCGAGTACTTGTACCCGTCGCGGCCGCGGATGCGCTGATCGCCGCCGGAGCAGAACGCCCAGCCGCCGTCCTTCGGGCTCGGTCCGTTGCCGGTCAGCAGCACCGCCCCGATGCGCGCGTCCTGCCGCGCGATGTCCAGGGCGCGGTAGAGCTCGTCGACCGTGTGCGGTCGGAAGGCGTTGCGCACCTCGGGCCGGTGGAAGGCGATGCGGGCGACCCCGCCGTCGCGGCTCACGTGCGCGGTGATGTCGGTGTAGTGCTCGGCGCCGGGCGCGAGTTCCCACTCGGCGGGATCGAACAGGTCGGAGACGAAGGCATCGGTCACGGTCTTCAGCCTATTCCCCGGGCACGCGCCGTCTTCATCCACCCGTCGACGATGTCCCAGGCCGGGAAGGCCACGAGGCAGACACCCGTGATCACCGTGAGGACGCGCATCGTGTCGGCATCCACCCCGTTGCCCGTGAACACCAACTCCAGGAAGGCCGGGTTCAGCAGTTCGCCCCGCAGGAGCAGGGTGAGCGCCCACACCGCGAAGGCGACCGCGAGGACGGTGTTCACGACGGCGGCGGCGACGGTCCACCGGCGGCGCGCGTACACGGCGACGGCCAGTCCGGCCTCGGCGATCATGAGCGCGAGGAGGATGCCGATGCCCACCGGCCAGAGCGCGGGCGCCAGGATCGGGATCGGGTCGCCGCCGGTCGGGAAGAACCCGAGCGTGGCGTCCCACACGATCGCACCGATGCCGGCGAGGAGGAACACGAGCGAGGCGATCACGTCGGCGCGGGCGGCCCCGTGCTCCGTGGGCTCGGGGAGCTGATCGACGTCCCATCGCACCCCGGTGTCCGCACCGGTGCGCTCCAGCACGACGAAGACGAGCGTGACCCAGAAGCACAGGTGCACGATCACCGACAGCGTGACGGAGACGACCGCGCCGATGACCTCTCCGGGGCCGGCACCGTTGATCAGCTGTCCGATCGCGACCCCGACGGCCGCGAACGGCGGCACGATGAACAGGAGCAGCTTCAGCAGCCGCCACCAAGTGAGGTAGTACCGGGGGCCGATGAGGTGCAGCGGCCGGTCGGCGTATCCGGCGGCGAGGATGCCCGGGTCGCCGAGGTCGGTGAGGACGGCCCGTTCCGCTTCCTCCGGGCTCTCGCCCTGTTCCCGCCTCGCGTCGACGGCGTCGGCGATGGCGGCTTCGAGCTCGGCGCGGACCTCGTCCTGCGCCTCCGGTGCGAGGCTGCGGATCGTGGCGCTGATGTAACGCTCGGTGAGCGTGCTCGTGGTCATGTCAGTTCTCCTCGGGGGTGAGGGAGGCGATCGCGCCGGTGAGCGCGCGCCATTCGTCGGTGAGGGTGTCGGCCAGCCGGATGCCGGCCTCCGAGGTGCGGTAGAACTTGCGAGGACGGGCCTCGTCGGTGTTCCACTCGCTCGTCAGGTATTCCTGCTTCTCCAGACGACGGAGCAGCGGATAGAGCGTGTTCGCATCGGTGGCGAAGCCCCGGCTCTCGAGCTGCTCGAGCAGCGCGTACCCGTACTCCGGCGTGCGCAGCAGCTGCAGGCATGCCAGGACCACCGTGCCCCGGCGCAGTTCCTGCAGGTGCGTGTCGAGCGTCTCGTTCATGTCGATCACATTACTGTGCGGCACACACTATCGTCAAGGACACTTATTCGTGCGATCCACCCTTCACCCGTCCACTTCGCTCCCCGCCCACAACGCCTCACAGTCGCCTGAGCGGGGGTGGCGCCCTCCCCGGTCTTGCGTCGCCGCGTCGTGAAGCTGAGCGGCAAGCCAGCGATTCTGCACGCCCACAGCACGTGCACCAACGACGTGTGGTCGTGGGCCCACCGGCAAAGGGCGGTTCCGCGCCCAGCTGCCTCTCGATTCAGCGGATCGTCATGCGGCGGATCTCCGCGGCATAGGCGTCAAGCACGCCGAAGATGCCGCGATGCTGCCAGACGCGGTTGCGACTCTTTCCCGAGGTCTCGGTCAGGACTCCTCGCTCCGTCAGCGCGTCGAGCGCGCGCAGCGCCGCCATCTCCCCGAGACCGAGCTCCGCCATGAGGTACTTCGTGTTCACGGCGGGCTGGCCGACGAGGTAGGGGAGCACCTTCCACGCCGCGGCATCCGCACGGATGCCCTCCATCTTCTGACGTGACTCGTCGAGCTGCTCCACCAGGTCGTCGACGAGCCCGGTGCCCGTCTTCGCAGCGATGCGGCTGGCCATCGCGAACTCGCGGACGATCGGGCCGGCGTCCCCGTCGCGGAACGCTCCGAGGGCTGCGAAGTAGCGCTCGGTATCCACGAGAAGTCCCGCGGAGATCGGCACCGCGGTGGACCCGACGAGCTTCTTGTTGCGCAGGATCGACTGCGCCAGGGCGCGCCCGGTGCGACCGTTGCCGTCAACGAAGGGATGGATGGTCTCGAACTGGGCGTGCGCGACGGCCACCTGCACCAGAACCGACACATCTTGACGGTCGATGAAGGAAACCAGATCCGCGATCGCACCGGGGATGCGGTCATGATGTGGGGCGACGAACTTTGCGAAGCGGGGGCCGGCGTTCCCGGTCCCAATCCAGACCTGCTCCCGGCGGTAGCGGCCGGCTTCGTGCTCGAGACCGCGCTGATGCGTCAGCAGCGCGCGGTGCATGGCGAGGATGGAGTCCTCGTTGATGTCGTCGGCCATCCGGAGCGCGGCTTCCATGGCGCGGACGTTACCTATGACCGTCAGCGCGTTCGCCTTGTCGCCCTCTTCGATCTCGGCCAGAGCGAGTTGCTTCGCCGAGGTCGTCAGCTGCTCGATCTGCGAGCTCGACGCCGACTCTGTGCGTAGCAGGATCGCCGTCATCGGGCCGAGGGCGGGGTTGTCCATGCCGAGCTTCTTCTGCGCGTGCTGATCGAACTCGACCAGTTGGCGCGTGGCATCCTCGACGTCGGCCGAGTCTTCACCGGAAAGTAGGGGATGCCACTGAGCGATCGGCGACGTGACGGTGGCGTCGTACGGACCCGTCTGGCGCGACACCTCGGCGCGGGAGAACATCGCAGGGGCGCGCGGCACCCACTCGAAGGTCTCGTGGGAGACGGCTTCGATCGTAATGGGTGCGGGTGCAGCTCCTGTTGCCATTCCCTCAGTTTACCAACATTTACCGCACTATCTGTTGGTTACGCGTCGTCGAACCATCGGAACAAGAGGACGTCGTGGCGAAGCGGGACCGGACCTGCAGGCACCCGGCGGGGGGAGACGGCGTGCCCACCGCTTCGGCGCGGCGGTCGCCCCTGAGAATCCGAGCGTCGGCGCGGCCTTTCCCTGGGGTCACGCGGTGCTCTGCGTGCCGTTCAGCGTCGTGGAAGATACTCGCGTGCGACATCATCGCGGCGGAGGTGGCGCACAATGAAGTCATGATCCCCGCCGTCACGGAGCTCCTCGATTCCGCCCGCGTCGTCGCCCTGCCGATGCAGACCCGCTTCCGCGGCGTCGACACACGGGAGGCCCTGTTGTTCGAAGGGCCGGAGGGCTGGGCCGAGTTCTCCCCGTTCGTCGAATACGACGACGCCGAGGCGGCGACCTGGCTGGCCGCCGCGATCGACTACGCCTACGCACCCCAACCCGCACCGCTGCGCGACCGCGTCGGCGTCAACGCCACGGTGCCGGCTGTCGACGCCGCCCGCGTGCCCGAGGTCCTGGCGCGCTTCTCCGGATGCCGGACCGCGAAGGTCAAGGTCGCCGAGCCCGGCCAGACACTGGCGGACGACCTCGACCGGGTCCGTGCCGTCCGTGACGCACTCGGGCCGGAGGGACGCATCCGGATCGACGCCAACGGTCTGTGGAACGTCGACGAGGCCGAGCACGCCGTGCACGCGCTCGCGGCGTTCGATCTGGAGTACGTCGAGCAGCCGTGCGCCTCGGTGCCCGAGCTCGTCGAGCTCCGACGGCGGATCGCCTACATGGGGATCCCGGTCGCGGCGGACGAGAGCATTCGGAAGTCCGGAGACCCCCTCGCCGTGGCGCGCGCGGGAGCCGCGGACATCGTCGTCATCAAAGCGCAGCCGCTGGGCGGGCTCACCCACGCATTGCAGATCGTCACCGCGGCCGGCCTGCCCGCGGTCGTCTCCAGTGCCCTGGACACCGCGATCGGCCTGACGCAGGGAGCCGCCCTGGCCGCCGCCCTCCCGACCCTCGACTACGACTGCGGTCTGGGCACGGCCTCACTGTTCCAGGACGACGTCGCCGACCTCCGCCCCGTCGACGGGGCGATCCCGGTCGGACGCCTGTCCCCCGACCCGGCAGCCCTCACGCGCCTCGCCGCCGCGGACGAACGCCGGGAGTGGTGGCTGGCCCGCCTCGCCCGCTGCCACCACGAGCTGCTCGCGAACCGCAGCGCCTAGGACTCGACGAGGAGTTCCACGAGCCGCCCGAGTTCCTCGCCCCCGGAGTGCCGCAGCGCCGCGTCGTCGCGGCCGGCCATGGCGCCGCGGACGGTCATGCCCTCCCAGAGGATCATCAGCATGCGCGCCGCATCGGTCGCGGGCAGCCGGAGGCGCAGCGTCCCCGCCGCCTCCACGATGTCCTCCACGATGCGTGCGATGCTCGCCACCATCTCGCGCTCCTGGGCGAGGTAGGCCTCGCCGAACTGCGGATCGCGCAGGGCCCGGATGCGGATCTCGCTCATCAGCATCACGCCCAGACGGTCGTCGCTGCCGAGCTCCATGATCTGCTGGACGAGATCTGTCGGGTCGCAGTCGTCGGCGAGCTCCCCGTCCGCCCGCATCTGCTCCACGCGAGTCCGCACGGCCGCCACCCTCGCGTCGGCGACGCCGGCCGCGAGGGTCAGGAACAGTTCGTCCTTCGAGTCGAAGTTCGAGTAGAACGCCCCGCGCGTGAAGCCGGCGCGCTCGCAAACCGCCTCAACCGAGGCGCCGTCCAGACCGACCTCGGCGAACACCTGCGCGGCGGCCTCGAGCAGACGCGCCTTGGTGTTCTCCCGGCTGCGGGTGGCGGGTGACGACATCGGAACCTCCTGGCCTTCCCTCTCGACTATTCACACCCGGTGCACAGACTCCGGATGGCGGATGACCTTACGATACATCTATGTATCGGATACACCTGTGTATCCACCCGGCACCCCACGGAGATTCGCGTGTCCACACTGCTCTCGTCCCTCGGACGCTGGTCCTTCCGCCACCCGTGGCGCGTCCTCGTCTCCTGGCTGCTCGCCCTCGGCATCGCCGGAGCCGGAGCCGTGTTCCTCGGTGCGGGCACCGACAACACGTTCTCCATCCCCGGGACCGAGTCCCAGGCCGGGCTCGAGCAGCTCTCCCGCTCCTTCCCGCAGGTGAGCGGCACGAACGCGCAGTTCATCGTCGTGGCTGCGGACGGCGATGAGATCACCGATGACGAGTACCGCGAGCCCATCGAGGACGCCGTGTCGGAGCTCGGCGACCTCGACGACGTCCTCGCCGCCACTTCGCCGTACGACGAGATGGTCAACGGCATGATCAACGACGACGACACGGCCGCCATCGTGCGCCTGCAGTTCGACGGCGAGTCCACCGACGTCTCCGAGGAGACCAAGGACGCCCTGCGCTTCACGGTGGACGGGCTGGCGGCAGAGCTTCCCGACGGCGCGCAGGCCTCGCTCGGCGGAGACCTCTTCGCGATCTCGATCCCCGGCGTCACGCTCACCGAGGCCGTGGGCCTGCTCATCGCGCTCCTCGTGCTCATCGTCACATTCCGGTCGTTCGTCGTCGCCGGACTCCCCCTGCTCACCGCGATCCTCGGCGTCGGCATCTCCATGGCCGGGATCTTCACGGCGACCGCCTTCGCGACCGTCTCCTCCACCACGCCGCTGCTCGCCCTGATGCTCGGACTCGCGGTCGGCATCGACTACGCGCTCTTCATCGTCGCTCGCCACCAGGACCAGGTCCGAGAGGGTGTGGAGCCCGAGGAATCGGCCGCGCGAGCGGTCGGCACGGCCGGCTCGGCGGTCGTCTTCGCGGGCGTCACCGTGCTCATCGCGCTGACCGGCCTCGGCTTCGCCGGGATCCCGTTCCTCACGACGATGGGCGTGGCCGCGTCGGTCGCCGTCGCTGTCGCCGTCGCGATCGCCGTGACGCTGACCCCCGCCCTGCTCGGCTTCCTCAAGGGGCGCGTGGCCGGACGGCCGAAACGCACGAAGCCCACGAAGAAGGCGGCCGCGAAGGACGCCGCCACGAAGCCCCGCGGCAGCCGTCGGTGGGTGGAGGGCGTGACGAAGCACCCCGTCCTCGTCTCCCTCGCGGTCGTCCTCGGACTCGGCATCGTCGCCGTCCCCGCCCTCAGCCTCGACCTCGCCCTGCCGAACGCCGGCGTCCTGCCGAAGGACTCCGAGGCGCGACAGAACTACGACCTCGTCGGCGAGCAGTTCGGTCCCGGCTTCAACGGCCCCCTCATCCTCACCGGCACCATCGTCACCTCCACCGACCCGCTCGGTCTCATGGAAGACCTCGGAGATGCGGTGGCCGAGGTTCCCGGCGTGAAGGAGGTCGCCCTCGCGACGCCGAACGAGACCGCCGACACCGGCATCGTGCAGATCATCCCGGAGACGGCTCCCGACGACCCCGCGACGGCCGACCTCGTGCGCGAGCTCCGCAGCCACCACGACGAGTGGCTGGACGAGTTCGGCATCGACCTCAAGGTCACCGGCTTCACCGCCGTCGGCATCGACATCTCCGATCAGCTCGGCGCGGCTCTGCTGCCGTTCGGGATCTTCGTGATCGGACTCTCGCTGATCCTCCTCACCATCGTGTTCCGTTCCCTCTGGGTGCCGATCACCGCCGCGGCCGGCTACCTGCTGTCGATCGTCGCTGCCTTCGGTGTCGTCGGGGCGGTCTTCGAGTGGGGCTGGTTCGCCGACGTCCTGCATGTGGCGAAGGTCGGACCGATCATCAGCTTCATGCCGATCATCCTCATGGGCGTGCTCTTCGGCCTGGCGATGGACTACCAGGTGTTCCTGGTGTCGCGGATGCGCGAGGACTTCGTGCACGATCCCGACCTGCGCCGGGGTGCGGGGTCGGTGAACCGCGCCACCCGGCGTGCGGCGGCCCTGCGCGCCGTGCGGAGCGGGTTCACCGGGTCGGCGAAGGTCGTCACCGCGGCCGGCCTCATCATGTTCGCGGTGTTCGTGGCCTTCGTACCCGAGGGCGACTCCTCCCTCAAACCCATCGCCCTCGGACTCGCCGCCGGCATCGCCTTCGACGCCTTCCTCGTGCGGATGACGCTGATCCCGGCGCTGATGGCGATCCTCGGCGAGCGCGCCTGGGAGATCCCGTCGTGGCTGGAGCGGATCCTTCCTCGGGTGGACATCGAGGGCGAGGCGGTGGAACGCGAACGGCACCTCGAAGCCTGGCCGGGAGACGGGTCGCTCGTCGCCGCGGACCACCTGGAGCTCGGCGCCGGTATCTCCGCGGCGGAGGGGCTGACGTTGCGACTCGCGCCCGGCGAGGCCCTCGTCGTGAGCGGCACGGACGCCGGGACTCTGCGCGCCCTCGCGCTCACGATCGGCGCCCGGATCGCTCCGGCCGACGGGCGCCTCCGCGTCGCCGGGCACCTGCTCCCCGGTCGTGCGGCCTGGGTCCGCTCGCACGTGGGTTGTGTGCTCGCGGAGGACGACGGATCCGTCCTCGCCGATCTCCGCGAAGCCCTCCGCGGTCGTTCCGAGCTCGTGGTGATCGACGGTGCGGACCGGCTTCGCGGCGGCGAGCGCGACCAGGTGGCCGCGATGCTGCGCGATGCGAAGTCCCGTCGTGATCTCGCCGTGTTCGCCACGGCCGCCGACCCCGACGCGGCCCGCTCCCTTCTCGCGGAGGCCGGATGGCCGTCCGCCGACGTTCTCGACACGCGCGCGCCCCGCCCGAGCGCCGCAGAAACGACCGAGGTGCCCGCATGACCCTCCCCCTCGAGCGTGCCCGCTCGCGCAAGCCCATCACCTGGCTCACCATCCTCGGTGTCCTGCTGCTGCCGGCAGCGGTCGGCGGCATCCTCATGGCGGCGCTCTACAACCCGACCGAGCGTCTCGACTCCATGACCGCGGCCATCGTGAACCTCGACGAACCCGTCGAGATCGACGGCCAGACCACTCCCCTGGGACGCCAGCTCGCCTCCGGGCTCGTCGAGGGGTCGGACGACCTCGACTCGAATCTCACGTGGGTCATCTCCAACGAGGAGGACGCCGCCGACGGACTCGCCGACGGCTCGTACCAGGCCGTCATCACGATCCCCGAAGACTTCTCGGCCGCGGCGACCTCCGCGGGCCAGGCGGTCGCCGACGGCGGCGGGGACGCGGAGCAGGCGACGATCCAGGTGACGACGCCCGACGACGGCCTCGTGGCCGACGACCTCATCACCGGACAGATCGCCGACGTGGCGGCCTCGACGCTCGGCACCATGCTGTCCGAGGCGACGACCGAGAACATCCTCGTCGGCTTCACCACCATCGGCGACCAGATCGGCGATGCGGCGGACGGGGCCCTGGAGCTGGCGAAGGGCGCCCGCGACGCGGCCACCGGCGCCGCCGCCCTCCCGGAGGGCGCGACGCAGCTCGCCGCCGGTGCCGGCGAGCTGGGCACGGGGGCCTCCACCCTCGCATCCGGCCTCGACACGATCGCGGGGCAGACCCGGCAGGCGGCGACCGGCGCCGGCACCATCGGTGCGGGACTCAGCTCCGGGGCGACCGAGCTGCAGCCCAATGTTGCCGGGCTCAAGGCGGCGATGGGTGCCGTGCAGACTGGCACCAGATCGGCCCAGGCAGCGAGTGCACAGGCGACTACTCTCCTCACGGACCTCGAATCCCTCGCGTCGTCGTGCGATCCAGCGGTCTCGGGCGCCGAGCTGTGCGCGAGCCTCGGTGACGCAGTGGAGAGCTCCAGGGCCGTGGCCGAGTCCGCGGGAACCGCGGCAGGGTTCCTGACGAATGCGGCTCCCGGCGTCGCCGCAATCCCTGGAACACTCGACTCTGTCGTCTCGAGCCTGTCCGAGGCGGGCGCCGGGGCGACAGAGCTCGCCGGCGGGCTCAACCGCCTCGCGAGCGAGGGCGTGGATCAGTCCGCGGCGGGGGCGCGGGCACTGTCGTCCGGCGCGGCGCAGCTCGCCGACGGGGCGACGCAACTCGCCGACGGCAGCACGGAGCTCGCCACCGGCCTCGACACCCTCGCGACCGGCACCGGCGACCTCGCGGGCGGGCTGCGCACCGCGGCGGACTCCCTCCCGTCCTTCAGCGACGAGGAGTCGACGTCGCTGGCCTCGGTGATCGCCGATCCCGTGGCGACCGACTCCTCGATGGGCTCGCTCTTCGGTCCCACCGCGATCCCGCTGCTCACCGCGGTGGTGCTGTGGTTCGGCGGTCTCGCGTCGTTCCTGGTCCTCCGTGCCCACACGGCACGCACGCTCACGTCGCGACGTTCGTCCGCCTCCCTCACCCTCCGTGCCTTCTGGCCGGCCGCGGCGATCGGCGCCGCGCAGGGTCTGCTCGTCTCCCTCATCGTGCAGACCGTGGCGGACTATGACGTTGCGGCATGGTGGGCGTTCGCGGGCACCGCCGTCCTCGCCGGGGTGGTGTTCGCGGCCGTGAACCAGGCCCTCGTGGCGGTGTTCGGCGGCATCGGACGCTGGATCGCCGCGCTGATCGGCGTCATCGCCGTGGCGACGGGACTCATCTCGACCGTGCCCGACGGGCTCGCGAGCATCGGGGCCGCCCTCCCGACCGCACCGGCCTTCGCGGGTCTCGTGGAGGCGAGCGGTGCGGCGGTCGCCGCCCTCGTCGTCTGGGGCGTGCTGTCGCTCGTCGCCACGACGGTGGTCGTCGCGGTCCGCCGCACGACCACGGCCCAGGCCGTCGTCACCGCCTGACCCCGGGCCCAACTTCGGAGATCACGGACGACACGCCGCCGGACACCTCCTGCCGACGGCGTGTCGCGTCCGTTCTCCGAAACAGTGCACGGACGCGACGACGACACCCCGTACCCTCGTGCCATGCGCCGACCGTTCATGGACACTCCGGACCAGCTCGCGAGCCTCGAAGGACAGCAGTATCTCGTCCTCCGGCCGACCGGAGCCGTCGCCGCGGAATACCGGGCCATCCAGGAAGGCGCGCTCGATCGCCTGGGGACGCCCCTGCGGCATCCGCACACGGAGCACGTGACGCTTCGCGGCTTCTTCGAGCCGGAGCGCCGGGAGGAGCTGCGGGCCCTGATCCGCGCCTGGGCCGCGGAACAGAGTCCTCTCGAACTCACCGCCGACGCCGTGGACGTCTTCCCCGCGCCGTGGCAGATCCTGATCCTGCGCCTCGCCCGCACCCCCGCGCTCGTGCACGCATACGCCTCGCTGACGGAGGTGCTCCGGCCGACGGACTTCCGTCGCCTCGACGAGCTCTCCGTCGAGGACTGGACGTTCCACCTCTCGGTGCTCTACGGCAAGACGCTGGACCCTGAGACATGGCAGCAGCTCGCCGCCACCGAGGTCCGTCCTCTCACACCCTCGCCGACGGAGGTCGTCACCGAGGCCGAGTTCGTCTGGTACGAGGGCGGCGTCGAGCACGCCGAGGTCATCCCCCTCGGCGGCTGAGCCCTGCTCCGGCGGGCACGACTTCGGAGATGCCGGACGACACACCGCGACCGAGGTCCGCCCGTCGGTGTGTCCCTCGCGATCTCCGCAGCTGTGCTCGGCCGGTTCAGCTCAGGCCGGAGTAGGCGTGCAGGCCCTTGAAGAAGACGTTGACGATGGTGAAATTGAAGATCACAGCGGTGAAGCCGACGATCGACAGCCAGGCCGAAGGGTTGCCGCGCCAGCCGCGGGTCGCCCTGGCGTGGATGTACCCGGCGTAGAGCACCCAGATCACGAAGGTCCAGGTCTCCTTCACGTCGAAGCCCCAGAAGCGGCTCCACGCGTAGTACGCCCAGATGGACCCGGCGATGAGGGTGAAGGTCCAGAGGATGAAGCCGATGATCGTGAACAGGTACGCCAGGCTCTCCAGGCGCTCCGCCGGCGGGAACGTGCGCAGGAAGCCGGGGCCGGTCTTGGCCGCCCCCTCACCGAGCAGCCGCTCGCGCCGGGCCTGCATGAGCTGGATCACCGAGAGCGCGAAGGCGAGGGCGAAGAACGCTGTCGCGAGCGAGGCGACGAACACGTGGATGATCAGCCACACGCTCTTCAGCGGGTCCATCAGCGGGGAGACCTCGACGTAGAAGTTCGTCGCGCCGAGGCCCAGGAGGACCACGACCAGGCCCGTGATGAACGTGCCGAGGAAGCGCAGGTCGAGACGGGTGAGCACCACGAGATAGACGGCGATGATGAGCAGCGTGCCCACCATCGCGAACTCGTAGAGGTTCGCCCACGGCACCCGTCCCGCGGCGATGCCTCGGGTCAGGGTCGCCGCGAGGTGGAACACGAAGCCGAGCACGGTGAGTGAGGTGCCGATCCGCGCCATGACGAACCGCTGCGGTGCCGACGTCGGCGCTCCGGTCGCATCGAGGGGCGCGGAGACGCTCCCGGAACGACCGGCGGCCACGAGCTCGCCCTCGCGGACGGTGTGGGCGTCGGCCGTCGCCTGCGAGCGGCGCGCGAGATCGAAGGCGTAGGCCACGAAGGCCGCCGCGTAGATCGCGATCGCCGTCCACAGCAGAACGGGCGAGATCACGGTGAGCTCGAGCATGGTGTCAGTCTACTTTCCGGGTGCCGGGGCCGCAGGGTCCGCGGCGGCGTCCGCGGCATCCTCGTCGGCGTCTTCAGGGGTGCGGGCGGTCGTGCCTCCCGCGGCGTCGAGCAGTCGGGCGTGACCGGCGCGGAGGTCGTCCACGGCGCGGGCGAGCGTGGGGTCTTCCCCTCGAGCCAGGGCCGCGTACTCGAGGTCGACCGCGCCGTCCGTCGCGGTGGCCTTCACCCACACGCGCCGACGCGGCACGAACAGGGCGAGCATGAGGCCGCCGAGGGCGAGCAGCGCGAAGCCGAGCACGAACACCCCGGACTCGTCGCGGTGGATCTGCAGGGAGGCGAAGCGCTTGACGGACTCCGAGGTGTCGGTGGCGCCCTCCGGCGACTCGTCGTCGAAGGTCACCGAGCCGAGGCCGTTCGGCAGCTGCGCGGTCTCACCCGGGGACAGCTCGATCGACTCGACGTCGGTGCTGCGTCCGGTGAGCTTGGTCATGTCGGAGGTGTCGAGCACGTAGACCGAGCGCGGCACACCGTCGTTGATCCCGAGGTCACCCGTGTACACGTCGAGCGTGAGCGTCGGGTTCGTGAGGTCGGGGTACGCCGAGAAGAAGGCGCCCGTGTCGAGCACGCCCGTGGTCGGGTAGAAGAAGCCGACGAGGCCCACCTGCTCGGCCAGGCCGTCCGGGACCTTGAGCACTCCGAGCGAGGTCATGTTGTTGTCCTGCGGGAGGAAGGGCGTGCTGTTGTGGAACACCACGTTTCCCTCGGGGTCGCGCACCGTCACCGTCGGGGCGTACCCGTTGCCGAGCAGGAACACGTCGTCGTCGGCCACGCCCAGGGGCTCGTTGACCTTGACGGCGCCCTCGCGCTCCTCGCCGTTCTCCTGGATGGTCATGTTCGCGGTGAAGTTGCCCGCCTGGCCGGAGCCCGGCTCGCCGAACGGCTGATACGTGACGTCGAAGGAGTCGAGCCGCATCGAGTACGGCGCGAAGGAGTCGTCGGCCACGAAGCGCCCGCGGTTCATGGAGTCGTAGTCGAGCAGCGTGTTGGCGAAGGTCTCCCCCTCGACGAGCACGCGCTGCCCCGTGTAGGCGAAGCCGCCGCCGACGCCGATCGTCACGAGCACGCCGACGAGGGCGAGGTGGAAGAGCAGGTTGCCCGTCTCCCGCCAGTAGCCGCGCTCGGCCGACACCGAGTACGTGCGGCCGCGGTCGTAGCGCTCCACGCGGTAGCCGAGCGCCTTGAGCTGCTTCGTGGCGACGTCGATCGAGGCGGCGGCCTCCGCGGCGGCGTCTCCGGTGCGGGTGCCGGAGTCGGCGACCGTGTCGCGGGTGACGGCGCGGTAGTCCTCCAGGCGTCGCAGTCGCGCGGGCGTGCGCGGCGGGCGGGCCTGCAGCGCCTTGGCGTGGTGCTTGATGCGCGGGATGACGCAGCCGACGAGCGAGGTGAACAGCAGCAGGTAGATCGCCGAGAACCAGGGCGACAGGTACACGTCGAAGAGCTTGAGCCCGTCGAGCACCGGGAACAGATCGGGGTTGTCGCGCTCCCACTGCGTCACGCCGTTCGGGTCGGCCATCCGCTGCGGGAAGATCGACCCGGGGATGGCCGCGATCGCCAGCACGAGCAGCAGGACGAGCGCCGTGCGCATGGAGGTGAGCTGACGCCACCCCCACCGCAGCCAGCCGACAAATCCGAGGCGCGGCTGGGTGATCGTGTCGTCGCCGTCGACGTGATCGGACGGGCGGAGCGGATCGCTGGAGTCGTTCGTCACGGCACTCTTGTTCTTCGTCATGGTCGTCTCGGAGCGGTCAGAGCGGGAGGTCGACACTGCCGATCACCGCCGTCAGTCGGGACATGATGTCGGTCCACAGGCCGGTGACCATCAGGACGCCGAGCAGGATCAGCAGCACGCCGCCGAGGATGTTCACGACCCGGATGTGGCGGCGCAGGAACCCGATGGCCTTGGTCGCCCAGCCGAAGCCGAGCGCCACGAGCAGGAACGGGATGCCGAGGCCGAGGGAGTACGCGAGGCCGAGGAAGCCCGCGCGCACGGGGTCGCCCGCGTTGAAGGAGAGCGCGAGGATGGCGGCGAGCGTGGGGCCCATGCAGGGCGCCCAGCCGATGCCGAGCGCGACGCCGAGGAGCGGGGCACCGACCATCCCGGCCTTCGAGTCGACGTGGAAGCGGAGCTCCTTCTGCGCGAACCCGAAGAGCCCGAGGAAGACCAGGCCCATCGCGATGATGACGACGCCGAGGATGCGGGTGATGAGGTCGCCCCACTGGAGCAGGAACACGCCAGCAGTGCCGCCGAGCACCGTGTAGAGGATGAACACCACGGTGAAGCCGAGGATGAACAGCAGCACACCGAGCACGAGGCGGCTTCGGGTGGCGGTCTGGGTGGTGCTGCCGGTCGTCGACGATCCCCGCGGCGCCACGGCTCCACCGAGGAAGCCGAGGTAGCCCGGCACGAGCGGGAGCACGCACGGTGAGAGGAAGGAGACGAGGCCCGCGACCATGGCCACCGGGATCGCCAGCCAGAGGGCCCCGGAGTCGATGATCGTCCCCGGATTCACGACGACCTCGTGGACATCAGGAGTCCTCCGCGAGCGCGTCCTTGACGAGCGTGGAGAGGACGGAGGTGCCGTCGATCGGACCGATGATCTTCGCGGCGACGCGCCCCTGCTTGTCGAGCACGAGCGTGGTGGGGGTCGCCGAGATCGGCACGACCTTCGCGAAGGCGAGCTTGGCTTCGGCGGTGTCGACGTCGATGAGGCTCGGGTACGTGATCCCGAACTCGTCGGCGAACGCGGCCGCGGTGTCGGCCTGATCCCGCGTGTTGATGCCGATGAACTGGACGTCCGCGTCGCTGTGCTCCTGCCAGACGGCCTCCAGGTCGGGGGCCTCGACGCGGCACGGGGCGCAGCCGGCGTACCAGAAGTTGACGACCGCGACCTGTCCTGCGATGTCGGCACTGTCGAAGTCCTCGCCGTGCTCCGTGACTCCGGCGAACTCGACCGGCTCGCCACGCTCGGCGACGGGGATCTCGACGATCGCGCCGTCGGCGGCGACGTACCCGGTGTTCTCGCCGCTCAGGAACGACTCGCTCACGGCGTCGGGGGCGCAGGCGCTCAAACCGACGGCGAGCACCGCAGCGAGCGCGGCTCCGCCCAGGCGGCCGAGGGGCCGAAGACGGGAGGGGCGGCCGTTGCGGATCGGGTGAATCCTGGAAGCGCGGGACACGTCTCCGAGTTTACGCAGAGCTTCCTATGCATCGGCCGGGTACCCCCGGGGGGAGTCAGAAGCGCGCGAGCACGTCGTCCACCCCGGCGCGGAACCGCGGACAGGTCGCGATGTCGTGCGCCCGGCACCCCATGGCGTGCTCCGTCATTTCCCGGGATCGGCGCATCTCCTCCATCCGCCTGTCGAGGTCGTCGAGATGCTGCTGCAGCACCTGATGCCGGCCCGCGCTGCCGTCGTCGAGGAGCACGGCGATCTGGTCGAGGCTCATGCCGGCGGCCTTGCTGCGCTGGATGACGGCGATGCGCACGACCTCGTCCTCGCCGTAGCGACGCCGGCCCGCCGCGTCCCGGGGTGGCCGCAGCAGGCCGACCGTCTCCCAGTGCCGCAGGACGTTCGTCGGCAGGTCGAAACGCGCGGCGACCTCGCCGACGGACCAGGGATGCAGGTCGCTTGACTTCATGTTGACATGAAGTCACAGACTGGTGCCGAACGCAAGACGCGAGAAGGGAACCCCCATGTACGACGCGATCGTGATCGGTGCCGGCCCCGCCGGACTCCAGGCGGCGCTCACCCTCGGACGGATGCATCGGCCGGTGCTCCTGCTGGACTCCGGCGAGTACCGCAATGGCACCGTGCAGCACATGCACAACATGATCGGTGCCGATGGGAAGGCCCCGGCGGACCTCCGCACCCAGGCCCGGGCCGAGCTCGCGGCCTATGCGGACGTCGAGGTGCGGGACGTCGCGGCGCAGCGGATCTCCGGCGACGCGGAGACGGGGTTCTCGGTGAGCCTCGCCGACGGGTCGGTGACCGACGCACGACGGGTGATCCTGGCGACCGGCGTCGCGGACGATCTCCCGCCGGTGCGGGGTCTCGCCGAGCTGTGGGGCGTCCGGGTCTTCAGCTGCCCGTTCTGCGACGGACACGAGCACGCCGGGAAGCCGATCGCGATCCTCGGCGCGGCACCCCGGGTGGCCCATCTGATCGGGTTGCTCGGCCGGATCGTCGGCGAGATCACGGTGGTCCCGGTGGGAGAGCCGTTCGCCGCGGAGGACCGTACCGCGCTGGAGGAGCTCGGGGTACGGGTGGCCTCCGCTCCGGTCGAGGCTGTCGCCGCGCACGGAGACGGGGTGCGGGTGCGCAGCGCCGAGGGCGACCTCGACGTCGCGGGCGTGTTCGTGGCCTCCGGCACGATGCGACACCGGGCACCCTTCGCCGCCGACCTCGGGCTGCGGATGCTGGAGTCGGGGTCCATCGAGATCGATGAGTTCGGGAGGACGTCGCGTCCTGGGGTCCTTGCGGCGGGCGACCTCGCCCATCGCGCGACCCTCCCCGGCCCGATGGCCTCGGTCCTGCTCGCCGCCGCCGCGGGTCAGCTCGCCGCGGTGGGGGTGATCCAGTCCCTCTGACTTCGAATCGCCCGATTGGTCCCATCTCCGGGCCGAATGGGGCCAGTCAGGCGATTCGAACAGGGGATCAGACGGCCCCGACGTCGACAGCACCGCCGGTCGCGGCGGGCTCGGCGTAGGAGACCTCGCGCCAGACGTCGCCCACGCGTTCGAACGAGGTCACACTCGACAGGGCGCAGCGGCGGGTCCGCGGGTCATGCTGCAGCGGGAGGCCGGCCACGCGGAGGTGCGTGATCCAGATCGGCGCCTGATGCGACACCATCACGATGTCCCCCGCGGTCGGGATCTCGGCCGCGGCCGTCCATGCCTCATCCATCACGCCGAGCATGCGCTCCGCGATCAAGGCGTACGGCTCCCCCCAGCTGGGCAGCGACGGCTGACGCAGGTGCCACCAGTTCACCGGATTCATCAGCGACCGCCGCATCCGGGTGCCCTCGAACACGTTCGTCGGCTCGATCAGGCGGATGTCCGTCTCGGGTTCGAGGTCGAACACCTCCGCGAAGGGGGCGGCCGACTCCTGCGCGCGCTCCAGAGGCGACACGAACAGCGCGGTCACCGGATCGCCGAGCCCGGCCACATACTCCGCCGCCGCCTGCGCCATCTCCTCCCCCGCGGTGCTGAGGTGGTAGTCGGGCAACCGTCCGTAGAGCACGCGGGACGGGTTGTGCACCTCACCGTGGCGAACGAGGTGCAGAAGTGATGCCGCCACGTCAGACCTCGCGGTAGCGGGACTCGCCGAAGCCGAGGACCAGATAGCCGATGTAGGGGAAGAGGAACAACAGGAAGAAGGAGAACACCCCGCCCTTGCCGAAGCGCGCGCCGAGCTTAAATGCGACGATGACCCCGAGGATGAAGTTCGCGATCGGCACGAGGTAGAGCAGGGCGAACCAGCCCGACATCCCGGCGATCTTCACGAGGAACACGACATTCACGATCGGGATGATCGCGAGGATTCCGGGGTAGCCCGCCTTCGTGAACACCTTCCACAGGCCGACCACGACGAGGATATAGAAGATGAGGGCGATGAGCCCTGTCGTGCCGGAGAAGATCGCGCCGAACAGGTCGGGAAGGCCGTTGCCGTCCGAGATGGAGAGGTTCATGGGGTGCGCCTTTCGTCGTGGCGATCCTACTGAGGTGCCGCTGCTCCGCGCAGGCGACCCGGCCGGGAAGGGCCGGGACGCCCGCGTAGACTGGGCGGGTTCATCTTTCCCCGGATCAGGAGGAATCCTCCGTGCTGCGAACCCACTCCGCAGGCTCCCTGCGCGCCGAGAACATCGGTCAGACCGTCACCCTCACCGGGTGGGTCGATCGTCGTCGTGACCACGGAGGCGTCGCTTTCATCGATCTGCGGGACGCGTCGGGCATCGCCCAGGTCGTCATCCGCGACGAGGAGATCGCCCACCCGCTGCGCAACGAGTTCGTCCTCAAGGTCACCGGCGAGGTGTCGCGACGCCCTGAGGGCAACGCGAACCCGAACCTCCCCTCCGGCGAGATCGAGGTCATCGCGGCCGAGGTCGAGGTGCTGAACGAGTCGGCGCCGCTGCCGTTCCAGGTCTCGACCGCTCTGGCCGACACCGAGACGGTCGGCGAGGAGGCGCGCCTGAAGTATCGCTACCTCGACCTCCGCCGCCCGGCCGCCGCCTCCGCGCTGCGCCTGCGGTCCGACGTCTACAAGGCGATCCGCGACGTGCTGCACGCCGAGGACTTCACCGAGGTCGAGACCCCGACCCTCACCCGTTCCACGCCGGAGGGCGCCCGCGACTTCGTCGTCCCCGCCCGTCTGCACCCGGGCAGCTGGTACGCCCTGCCGCAGTCCCCGCAGCTCTTCAAGCAGCTGCTCATGGTCGGCGGTGTGGAGAAGTACTTCCAGATCGCCCGCTGCTACCGCGACGAGGACTTCCGCGCCGACCGTCAGCCCGAGTTCACGCAGCTCGATATCGAGATGAGCTTCGTCGACCAGGAGGACGTGATCGCCCTCATGGAGTCGCTCATCGTGGCGATGTGGAAGACGATCGGCGTCGAGGTGCAGACCCCGCTGCCGCGGATGACATACGCCGACGCCATGGCGAAGTACGGCTCCGACAAGCCCGACCTCCGCTTCGGGCTCGAGCTCGTCGAGGCGACGGACTACTTCAAGAACACCCCGTTCCGCGTGTTCCAGGCCGAGTACGTCGGCGCGGTGCGCATGCCCGGCGGTGCCAGCCAGCCGCGCAAGCAACTCGACGCGTGGCAGGACTGGGCCAAGCAGCGCGGCGCGCGCGGTCTCGCCTACGTGCTGTTCAACGAGGACGGCACCCTGGGCGGCCCCGCCGCGAAGAACCTGTCCGAGGCCGAGCAGGCGGGACTGGCGGAGTTCGTCGGCGCCGAGCCGGGCGACTGCGTGTTCTTCGCCGCCGGTGCCACCAAGGAGAGCCGGGCGCTGCTCGGCGCCGCGCGGGTCGAGATCGGCCGTCGCCTCGGCTACCTGAACCCGGACGAGTTCGCCTTCACCTGGGTCGTCGACGCTCCCATGTTCGAGCCGGCCGCCGACGCAGTGGCCTCCGGAGACGTGGCAGTGGGCGCTGGCGCCTGGACGGCCGTGCACCACGCGTTCACGGGCCCGAAGCCCGAGTTCGAGGACACGTTCGACACCGACCCCGGATCGGCCCTCGCCTACGCGTACGACATCGTGTGCAACGGCTCGGAGCTCGGCGGCGGGTCCATCCGCATCCACCGCGAGGACGTGCAGAAGCGGGTCTTCGAGGTCATGGGCATCAGCGACGAGGTCGCGCAGGAGCAGTTCGGCTTCCTCCTCGACGCGTTCAAGTTCGGCGCTCCCCCGCACGGCGGCATCGCGCTCGGCATGGACCGCGTGCTCCAGCACCTGACGAAGACCGAGTCGATCCGCGACGTCATCGCCTTCCCGAAGTCCGGCAACGGCTTCGATCCCCTCACCTCCGCTCCCGCGCCGATCACCCCCGAGCAGCGCGCCGAGGCCGGTGTGGACTTCACCCCCGAGGACGAGGCCTGACCCCCCGAGACCCCGTCTTACCGCCGAGACCCCGGGACACTGCCGCTGGCAGCCCGGGGTCTCGTCGCGTACCCGGGGTCTCGGCGAAGAAAAAGAAGAAGGGGGGCTACGCGAAGAGGGGGGCGAGGTTCTCGTTCCACACGTCGACACCGAGCTTCGCGATGAGAGCCACCACCACGACGAGGAACACCACGCGGATGAACGTCGTGCCGCGGGAGATGGCCATCCGCGAGCCCAGGTAGCTGCCGGCGACGTTCGCGACCGCGAGGATGCCCCCGAGCAGCCACAGCACCGAGCCGTGCGGGATGAAGAGGAGCAGCGCCCCCGCGTTCGTCGCGAGATTCACGATCTTGGCCTTCGCGCTCGCCTGCAGGAAGTCGTACCCCAGCAGCGCGACGAGGGTGATCACGAGGAAGGTGCCCGTCCCCGGACCGATCATCCCGTCGTAGAACCCGATGCCGAGCCCGGCGAGCCCGGCCATGATGTGGTGCTTGTGTCCGTGGAAGCGCAGCTGCGTCGCCGCCCCGAGCTGCGGACGGAGCGCCGTGAACAGGGCGACCGCCAGCAGCGCGATCACGATGATGGGCTTGAAGGCGGCCGGGGGCAGCACCGTCGCGACCGCCGCGCCGCCGAACGAGCCGATCAACGCGATCACCGCCATCGGCAGGGCCGTGCGGAGGTCGGGCTTGGCACGGCGGTAGTAGGTGATGCTGCTGGTCGCGGTCCCGAACACGGAGGCGAGCTTGTTCGTCGCGAGCGCCTGGACCGGGGCGATGCCGGGGATGAGGAGCAGTGCCGGAAGCTGCAGCAGTCCTCCTCCGCCGACGACCGCGTCGATCCACCCGGCACTGAACGCCGCCACGATGATGAGGATCAGCATCCCCCAGGTGAGCTGCTCGAGTCCGAGGAGGCTGCCGATATCCACCCCGCCATGATTCCAGACCCGCGGGCACCGTCCCGCATCCGCGCCGCTGGCAGACTGGGGTCATGCTTCCCGCTCTCCCGCTGCCGCACCCGTTCGCGTCGAGGAGCGGGGACGCCGTGCTCCGGAGGGCGACCGAGGCCGACGCCGACGCCGTCATCGCCCTGCTCGCCGACGACCCGATCAGCGCCGCCCGCGGCGACGTGGCCTCCGACGAGGACCGCCCGGCGTACGAGCGCGGCCTTCGCGAGATCCTGACCGACTCTTCGAACGACCTCCTCGTGGTCGAGCTCGACGGCGCCGTGGTCGGCACCCTCCAGCTCACGTCGATCCCCGGCATGGCGCGCCGCGGCGCACGGCGGCTGCTCGTCGAGGCGGTCCGGGTACGCAGCGACCTGCGCTCGTCCGGCATCGGCTCCGCGGTCATGCGGTGGGTCGGCGATGCCGCGGCGCCCGCCCTCGGCGCGGCCATGGTGCAGCTCACCTCCGACGCCGCCCGCACCGACGCACACCGGTTCTACGAGCGCCTCGGCTACGTGGGCTCGCACCGCGGCTTCAAGTACACGGTCCGGCACGACTGATCCCCAGGCGCATTCCTGCGCCACCCGCCCGACACCGACCGTTCACCCGCGCCGCTCCCCGCGGCTACCTCGGACTCATAGTGTCCTCTCGCAACCCGACACCGGCCTGCAGCGCCGGACACCGAGAGGACACTCATGGCACGCTCCATCCGCCGCGCACGCATCGGCGCCGGCATCGCCCTGGCCACCACGGCCGTCATCGCACTGACCTCCTGCGCCTCGGCGACCGACGCCCCGGCCGCCGGCGACGAGGCCGTGGACGCGGCGAGCGCGACGTCGGTCGAGGACTTCGGCTCGTTCGCCGACCTCGAGGCCGCCGCGAAGGAGGAGGGTCAGCTCAACGTCATCGCCCTCCCGCGCGACTGGGCGAACTACGGCGAGATCCTCGACCTCTTCGCCGAGAAGTACCCCGAGATCACCATCAACGAGGCGTCGCCCGACGTCTCCAGCGCCGAGGAGATCCAGACCGCCGAGACGAACAAGGGCCTCGACACCGCCCCCGACGTCTTCGACCTCGGCCTCACCGTCGCTCTGCAGAACACCGATGCCTTCGCTCCTTACAAGGTCCAGACCTGGGACGACATCCCCGACGAGCTGAAGGAGCCCACCGGCCTCTTCGTCGGCGACTACGGCGGGTACATGTCGATCGGCTACGACTCCTCGAAGTTCGAGGCGCCGGCCGAGCTGTCCGACCTGCTCTCCGCCGACTACAAGGGTGCCGTGGCCATCAACGGCGACCCGACGCAGGCCGGCGCCGCCTTCGCCGCCGTGGGCCTGGCGACGGTGCAGTCGGACGGCACGCTCGACGACTTCCAGCCGGGCATCGACTTCTTCGCCGACCTGCAGAAGGCCGGGAACCTGCTCAAGGTCGACGTCACGACCGCGACCGTCGCCAGCGGCGAGACCCCGGTCGTCTTCGACTGGGACTACCTGAACGCCGCGCACACGGCCGACAACCCGAACTGGAAGGTCGAGGTCTTCGACGGCACCGGCTACGCGGGCTACTACAACCAGGCCATCAACGTCGACGCGCCGAACCCGGCGGCCGCGCGTCTGTGGCAGGAGTTCCTCTACAGCGACGAGGTGCAGAACCTGTGGCTGAAGGGCGGCGCCCGTCCGGTGCGCATGGAGGCGATGACCGAGGCGGGCACGATCGACGAGAAGCTCGCGGCGGCTCTCCCGGAGGCTCCGGAGGAGACCGTCGTGCCGACCGAGGAGCAGTCCGAGAACGCCGGCACGCTGCTCGGCGAGAAGTGGGCAGCGGCGGTCCAGTGACCTCTCTCGTCGCACCGGGGGTGGATGCCGCGGCGTCCGCCCCCGTCACCGCCGCCGGACCCGCGTCGCACGCGCGGGCCCGGCGGTCTGCGCCGTCCACGGCGTGGCTGGGGCTCGTGCCCTTCGCCGCCTACGTGCTGCTGTTCCTCGCCCTGCCCACCGTGCTCGCGATCGGCTCCGGGTTCTTCGACGGCGACGGCGCTTTCACCTGGACGAACGTCGCCGCCCTCGGCGACCCCGTCGTGCTCACGACCTTCGCGAACTCGGCGGGGCTCTCCCTGCTCACCGCGGCGGTCGGCGCCACCGTCGGCGCCCTGGTCTCCTATGCGTTGCTCGGCATGAACCCGGACGGCGTCGTGCGGCGATCCGTGGACGCGGCCGCCGGGGTCCTCGCGCAGTTCGGCGGCGTCATGCTCGCCTTCGCCTTCATCGCCATGATCGGCATCCAGGGCGTGGTCACCGTCTTCCTCCGCGACACGTTCGGCATCGATATCTTCGCCGAGGGCACCTGGCTGTACGAGCTGCCCGGCCTCATCCTCCCGTACATCTACTTCCAGGTGCCGCTCATGGTCATCACCTTCCTCCCCGCCCTCGCCGCCTTGAAGCCGCAGTGGGTCGAGGCGAACCTCACACTCGGGGGCAGCAGGGCGAGCTTCTGGCTGCGGATCGGCCTCCCGGTGCTGGCGCCGTCGTTCCTCGCGAGCCTGCTGCTGCTCTTCGCGAACGCGTTCTCCTCCTACGCCACGGCCGCGGCGCTCGCGAGTCAGGGCTCGCAGATCGTCCCGCTGCAGATCCGCACGGCGCTCACGAGCGAGACCCTGCTCGGCCGGGAGAATCTCGCGGGCGCTCTCGCCCTCGGCATGATCGTCGTGGTCGGCATCGTGATGGCGCTGTACTCGGTCATCCAGCGACGTGCCGCGCGGTGGCAGGCATGAACGGCCTCGCCCCCTCCCGCGCGACCCGTGCGGTGATCGGCATCGTGGTCGGCGCGTTCTTCGCTGTGCCTCTCGTGTCGACGTTCCTCTTCACGCTGCGCGGCACGGACGGCCTCTCCTTCGCGCACTGGGCCGCCCTCGTCGACCCCGCGGCGTCGGCGAGTCTGAAGCCCATCTGGACGGGGCTCGGCAACTCGCTGGTCCTCGCGGTGGTGACCGTGGCGATCGTGCTGTTCCTCCTGGCCCCCACGATGATCCTCGTGAACCTGCGCTTCCCCAGAATGAAGGCGGCCTTCGAGTTCGTCGCGCTCCTCCCGATCTCGATCCCCGCGATCGTCCTCGTGGTGGGCCTCGCGCCGATCTACCTGCAGATCGGTCGGACCCTCGGCACCGGCACCTGGACCCTCGCCTTCGCCTACGGCGTCACAGTCCTCCCCTTCGCGTTCCGCTCGATCCAGGCGTCCATCGATGCCGCCGATCTGCGCACGCTGTCCGAGGCAGCACGCTCGCTCGGGGCGGGGTGGCCGACGGTCGTGCTCCGCGTCCTCGCGCCGAACCTCCGACAGGGACTGCTCGCCGCCGCGCTGATCTCCATCGCGGTGGTTCTCGGGGAGTTCACGATCGCGTCCCTGCTCAACCGACAGGTCTTCCAGACGGCGATGGTCGTGGTGCAGAAGCAGGACCCGTTCGCGCCCGCGATCTTCACGCTGCTCGCCCTGCTGTTCGTCTTCCTCCTGCTCCTGCTCATCGGCCGCGTCGCCCGCGGTCCGCGAAAGGCCCGCTCATGACCCTCGATCACGCGCTCCCGCGCACCAAGGACAACCTGCTGCTCGCCCAGGCCGGCGAGGGTACGCGGGTCGAGCTGCAGGGCATCGTGAAGAGCTACGGCGGCACGAGGGTGCTGCACGGCGTCGACCTCGACATCGCTCCCGGGGAGTTCGTCTCGCTGCTCGGTCCGTCCGGCTGCGGGAAGACCACCCTGCTCCGCGTGCTCGCCGGACTCGAGGGCGCCGACGAGGGGACCGTCCTCCTCGGCGGCGGAGATGTCTCGCGTGTGCCGACCAACCGGCGCGACATCGGGATGGTGTTCCAGTCGTACTCGCTGTTCCCGCACCTCCGCGTCGTCGACAACACGGCCTTCGGGCTCCGTCGTCGGGGTGTCGGCAAGGGTGAGGCGGCGCGACGGGCCCTCGACGCGCTCGCCCTCGTGGGTCTGGCCGACCTGGCCGACCGGTTCCCGCATCAGCTCTCCGGCGGGCAGCAGCAGCGGGTGGCCCTGGCTCGCGCCCTCGTCACGGAGCCTCGGGTGCTGCTGCTCGACGAGCCGCTGTCGGCACTCGACGCGAAGGTGCGCGTGCAGCTCCGTGACGAGATCCGGCGCATTCAGCTGCGGCTCGGCATCACGACCGTGTTCGTCACGCACGATCAGGAGGAGGCCCTCGCGGTGTCCGACCGGATCGCGGTCATGAACGCGGGTCGCATCGAGCAGATCGGCTCCCCGGAGGAGCTGTACACCACCCCCGCGAGCGCCGAGGTCGCCGCGTTCGTGGGCCTCTCCAGCGTCGTGTCCGGGGTCGCCGAGGGCGATCACGTCGTCGTGTGGGGGCAGCGTCTTCCCTTGCAGACCCCCGCCGATGGCCCCGTCGACGTGTACCTCCGCCCGGAGAACGTGCGCTTCACCTCCGCGGAGGATGCCGCCACAGATGCCCTCGTGGAGGAGAGCACGTTCCTCGGCAGCATGCGGAGAACCCTCGTGCGCACCGAGTCGGGCGAGCTCGTCCGCGTGCAGCACGCACCCACCGTGCACCCGTCGTTCGGCGACCGCGTCCGGATCGCGGTGAC
Source organism: Microbacterium meiriae (assembly GCF_032364335.1). Taxonomy (NCBI): domain Bacteria; kingdom Bacillati; phylum Actinomycetota; class Actinomycetes; order Micrococcales; family Microbacteriaceae; genus Microbacterium; species Microbacterium meiriae. The sequence goes on along the minus strand of NZ_CP133984.1, from coordinate 765,202 downwards.
CCCTGTCCCGGTGGTCGCGCGTCCGCGCGGCTGACCCGAGACCCCGGGTTCACGTCGAAACCCCCGGCTGCAGACGTCTGCAGCCGGGGGTCTCGGCGAATCCCCGGGGTCTCGGCGGCACCACGGAGGGGAGAACTACAGGACGCGGGAGAGGAAGTCCTTCGTGCGCTGGTGCTGCGGATTCGCCAGCACCTCGCGGGGGTCGCCCTCCTCGACGATCTGTCCGCCGTCCATGAAGATCAGCCGCGAGCCGACCTCGCGCGCGAAGCCCATCTCATGCGTGACGACGAGCATCGTCATGCCCTCATCGGCCAGCGACCGCATGACCTGCAGGACCTCGCCGACGAGCTCGGGGTCGAGGGCCGACGTGGGCTCGTCGAACAGCATCATGTCGGGGTTCATGCACAGCGCCCGCGCGATGGCCACCCGCTGCTGCTGTCCGCCGGACAGGTGCCCGGGGTACGCGTCGGCCTTCTCCGCGAGCCCGACGCGCTCGAGCATGGCGCGGGCCACCTTCTCCGCTTCGGCCTTCGAGCGTTTCTTGACCCGCTGCTGCGCGATCGTGAGGTTGCCGAGCACGCTGAGGTGCGGGAACAGGTTGAAGCTCTGGAACACCATCCCGATGCGGGTGCGCACGCGGTCGATGTCGATGTCGGGATCGGTGATGTCGATGCCCTCGATGAGCACCTTGCCGCCCGTGGGCTCCTCCAGGAGGTTCACGGAGCGGAGCAACGTCGACTTGCCCGACCCGGACGGGCCGATCACGCAGACGACCTCGCCGGCGAGCACCGTCAGGTCGATGCCCTTGAGCACCTCGTTGTCGCCGAAGCTCTTGTGCAGGTCCTGGATCGCGATCGCGGGGGCCTGCACGTCGATCAGGTCGGTGCTCATCGTGTCCTCGCCATCCGACGCTCCAGCCACGCGCTGAAACGCGTGAGCGGGATCGTCACGATCAGGTAGAGGATCGCCGCCATGATCAGCGGCGTTCCGTTGGCGTTCTGCGTGCTGGCGTCACGGGCGAAGGTCGTGAGTTCCTTCGACCAGATGAACGTGCCGACGACGAACAGCAGCGATGTGTCCTTCAGCAGCAGCACGAACTCGTTCGTCAGCGGCGGGATGATGATGCGGAAGCCCTGCGGCACGACGATCCAGAAGGTCGTCTTCATGGGCGACATGCCGAGCGATCGCGCGGCCTCGGTCTGCCCCTTCGGCACCGCCTGGAGTCCCGCGCGGATGGTCTCGGCCATGTACGCCGACGCCACGAGCACGAGACCGATCAGGCCGAGCACCACGGGACCGCCGAGCTCCTGCGCCCGCACGCCGAGCGCGATCGGCACGATGAACCCGATGGCGAAGATCGTGAGCAGGGCGGGGAGCCCGCGGAACAGTTCGATCCAGACGGTCGCGATCCACCGGAACGGACCGATCTCGGACAGCTTCATCAGCGCGAGGATCACGCCGAGGAGAAGGCCGCCGGCGAACGCCACCGCCGTGAACCACAGCGTGTTGACGAGCGCGGTCGTGATGATCCCCGGCAGCATCTTGGCTGCGACCTCGGGGTTGAAGAAGAGCTGCCCGAGCCGGGACCAGTCGGTGCTGAAGGCGACCCAGACGGCGATCGCGATCAGCACCGCATAGACGGTGTACCGGTAGAGCTTCTGCTTGGTGGTGCGCCTCAACGCCATTGTCAAGGTCCTCCCGACCTCCGTGTTCCCCGGCTCAGTTCGCCGTGAAGTACTGGTCGTAGATCTTCTGGTACTCGCCGTTGTCCCTCAGATCCTTGAGCGCACCGTTCACGGCGTCGAGGAGCTCGTCCTTCTCACCCTTCGCGAACGCGAAGCCGTAGGACTCGTCGGTCTCGTAGGTCTCGACGATCTCGTACGCGGAGTCGGCCTTCTCGTGCTCGAGGTTGACGGGCTGGTCCTGCAGGATCGCGTCGATCTGCCCCGCCTGGATGGCCGGCCACAGCTCGCCGTCCGACGGGTACTGGACGAGCTGCGCGCCCTTAGCGTTCTCGGTCGCGTAGGCCTCACCCGTCGTACCCTGCTGCACGCCGACGTTCTTGCCGTCGAGGTCGTCGATGGACGTGATGCCGGAATCGGTGCGCACGAGGAGCGACTGCAGCGAGTCGTAGTACGGGTCCGAGAAGTCGATGTTGGCCTTGCGCTCGTCGGTGATCGTCATGGCCGAGGCGCCGACGTCGCAGGTACCGGCGGCGAGGGTCGTGCCGGACTGCAACGCGTCGAAGCCCACATCCTGCACCGAGAGCTCGAGGTCGAGCTGCTCGGCGATCGCGCCGAGGAGGTCGATGTCGAAGCCGGTGTACTCGCCGTCGTCACCCTCGAACTCGAACGGCGGGTAGGGGATGTCGGAGCAGACGGTGAGCGTGCCCGCCTCGACGAGGCCGTACTCGTCGCCCGCGGCGGGCTCGCCACTGCTGCCCGCATCGGAGGAGCCGGTGGCGCATCCGGCGAGCGCGAGGGTGGCGGTGGCCGCGATCGCGAGGCCGGCGAAGAGGTTACGACGGGACATGTCGGCTCCTGAGAGTCGGGGGGCGGGTGCGCCCACGGACGGGTAGGAGTTCATCTAAACATGCGGCTCGTCGCGTGACCAATGACATCCCCTCGCGCCGCATCACGTTTGTGTTTCGGTGCCGCGGGGACGAGCCTCGACGCTCAGACCTCGGCGTCGACCGCCACGCGACCGGCGACGACCGAGCGGATGTACCCGGCGACCTCCTCGTGCGCGGGGTGCACCTGATACTGCTCGAGGTCCGCGACGGAGTCGAAGTCGGCGACCAGGGTGACGTCCCAGTTGGCGTCGGGGTACACGTCGTTCGCGCCGGCCCAGATGCTGCGCAACTGCGGTACGACGCCGTCGAGGGCGTTCAGACGCCGGGCGACCTCAGCCGCCTGAGCCTTCCGCTCCCCCGCGTCCTCCGCGGCCAGCTTCCAGGTCACGACATGGCGGATGGTCATCGCAGCTCCTTCTGGTCGGCGCGGGCCTCCGCGTCGACGGCTTCTTCCAGCGCCTCACGCAGGCGGTCGGGGGACACGCGCCAGTGCGCGTGCAGTCGCCCGTCGATGAGGACGACCGGGATCTTCTCCCACCACTGCTCGTACAGGGCGGGGTCGTCCTGGATCGACGCCTCGACGATCTGGATGCGCTCCGCGGCGGCGTCCGGCAGCTCGGCGACGACCGCGTCGACGACCTCGGAGGCCACGGCGCACAGATGGCAGTCGGGCTTGCCGATGAGGGTCAGCGTCGTCACGACGACGGGACCTCGACCTCGCGTCCCTGCGCGATCCACTCGCCGGTGCCGCCCTCGACGTTGGTGGCGTCGTAGCCGCGGACCTCGAGCGCTTCGACCACACGGGCCGAGCGGCCGCCGGCCTGGCAGATCACGTCGAACGACTCCGCGGGAAGCTCTTCCAGGCGGTTGCCGATCTCGGACATCGGGATGTTCACGGCGCCGGGGACGTGTCCTGCCTGGAACTCGTTCACCTCCCGGACATCGATGAGGGGCGTGCCGGAGCGCTCGGCGAGTTCGGCGACGGTGATCGACTTCATGACATCCTCTCGGCGGTGCGGAACGGCGCGCAGAGACACAAAGCGCCCGTCCGAAGACAGGCGCTCGGTGTCTGGCCGCTTACTTCTTGTTGCGGCGCTGGTGGCGAGTCTTGCGAAGCAGCTTGCGGTGCTTCTTCTTCGCCATGCGCTTGCGGCGCTTCTTGATGACAGAACCCACGGAAACCTCACTAAGTCAGGGGCTGGGTGTCGCCGGAATCGGACACCCGGGTACGAGCACGAAAAATGCCTCGGATCATCCTAGCAAACTCAGGAGGGTGCCCCGCGCCCTCCGTCAGCCGGCGTCGGCGATGGGCCGCTGCAGAGCCTCCGCGACGGCGGACTCCGGCACGCGGTAGCTCCGTCCGAACCGGATGGCGGGAAGGTCACCGGCGTGCACGAGCCGGTACACGGTCATCTTGGACACGCGCATGAGCTCGGCGACTTCGGCCACCGTCAGGAATCGGACGTCTGGAACCTCGGGCATCCCACGTACCCCTTTCTCGATGAGCACACTCTATGGGGTCGCTGGGACGCGTGTAAACCCGCGTGACTGCTGTGATCAGTGAGATATCGGCATGGTCGCGAACGCCCGGACCGGGAACGTGCCGAACCCGCGGATCGCCGGAGGGGCCGCGGTGAACCGCGCCCCGCGCGCGGGGAGGCGGTCAAGAGCGGTGAGGTGCTCGACGACGTGCACGCCCGCTGCGAGGAGGATGCTGTGCGCGGGCCGCTCCCCTCCGCTCTCCGTGTCGTCGATGTTGAGCGCGTCGATGCCGACGAGGCGCACCCCGGCGTCGACGAGGAATCGCGCGGCGTCCTCGGTGAGGAAGGGCGCGCCGGTGCCGTAATCGGGCGTGCCGAACAGCCGGCTCCAGCCGGTGTCCAGGAGCACCGCGCTGCCGCGGAGCTCGCGATCGGCGAGCGTCGCCGCCCTGATGCCCCGCCGCTCCGGCGTCCAGGCGTCGCGGAGGTGGAAGACCTCGGCGGGGAGATCCACGAGGGTGTCGAGGTCGAGCGCCGCCAGGTCCGCGCCGTCCGCATAGCGGTGGAACGGGGAGTCGAGGTAGGTCCCCGTGTTGCCGATCATCGTGATCACGTCCATCGCGAACTCCGTCCCCGGCGCGTAGCGCTCGCGAGAGGCCGCGCGGGTGAGGTGCGGGGTGATGCTCGGCGCGGGCAGCCCGGGATACGTGACCATGCCCTCGGCGATCGGGTGGCTCAGGTCGACGACGCGGTCGGCGCGATCTGCAGGAGCCGGTGCCGCGACGCCGCGGCTGCCCCGGTGCGGCTCGGCGACGATCCGCAGGTCCCGGAGCTCGACCCCGCCCACGAGCGTCAGACCGAGGTGCGACACGAGCAGGCTCGAGACCTCCTCGGCCGTCATGTCCTTCCGCGGCAGATCGAGTCGGAACCCCTGTCCCTGCAGCCCGCCGCCGTTGGCGAAGGTGATCGCGAAGTCGAAGTGCGCGCGGTACTCGTCCGTCATGTGCCCATCCTGCCTGACGGGCTCCTCCGGAACGGTGCGTGACCCGCCCTGCCCCACCGGCACGCCGACGTCCAGCCCGCGCATAGCCCGCATTGCCCGATCGCTCAGACAGCCCTGCCAGTGTCGAGTGCAGGACCCGTGCCGGCACCTGCCGAGTCCGCGCGGATCTGGGGTCCGCACACCGCCCCCGACGGCATCCCCCCTGCCGTCGGGGGCGGTTCTCCGTCCGGGCGGGGCGTCGGGTCAGGCGCCGAGGCGCTTCAGCGCGTTGGCGACCACGTGCTTGGCGGATGCCGCTGCACGCCCGACGACCTCGGCCGCGTGTGCAGCACCGTCGGGGATCGGAGCGCCCGGGTATGCGATGTCCGGCGCGGTGTCGCCGAACGCGTCGACGAGGAACGGGACCAGCCAGTCGTCGACGGCTTCGAGCGGCGCGACGGAAAGGCTGTAGAAGCGACGCTGCCCGTCCTCGCGGACGGTCACGAGCTCGGCGTCGCGGAGCACCTTGAGGTGCTTGGAGACCGTGGGCTGGCTGATGCCGAGGTCGGCGACGATCTGGCTCACGCTCGTGCCGGACTCGCCTTCGGACGTGCGGCGGAGCAGGAGCTGGAGGATGTCGCGCCTCGTACCGTCTGCGATCACGTCGAAGATGTCCGTCATGTGATCAGGGTAGTGCGCCCCGGCACGGAGTACCATGACGAAGGCTCGGCGAGAGGCGCCGTGCTGCCGCCGGGGAACGGACGGCGCAGAAGAAGGGGGCAGCGATGTCGGGCATCGTTTCGGCGTCGTCTCCTCGCACCGGTCTCCCCGGAGCCGCCGGCCGGGTGAAGCACCTCATCACCTCGTCGCCCTCCCGGTTCGCGATCGCCGTCTTCGCGCTGCTGATCCTCGTGTTCACGGTGCTGTTCTCGCTGCCGATCGCCTCCGCCAGCGGCACGGTGACACCGCTCAGCGACGCGCTGTTCACCGCCGTCTCCACGATCTGCGTGACGGGCCTCGCGACCGTCGACATGGCCAACCACTGGTCGCCCTTCGGACACGTCGTCGTGTTCATCGGCGTCAACATCGGCGCCCTCGGCGTGCTGACCCTCGCCTCCCTCATGGGGATGCTCATCTCGAAGCGCCTCGGGCTGCGCGCGAAGCTCATGGCGGCGGGCGACACGAACCCGCTTCGGGCGCACGGCGGCGTGGTCAACGAGAGCCAGACGGTGCGCCTGGGCGAGGTGGGCCAGCTGCTCACCACGGTCGCCCTCTCGGCCCTCTTCATCGAAGCGGCCCTCGCCGCCCTCCTCTACCCGGCGCTGGTGATGGCGGGGGTGGACCCGATCGCCGCGCTCTGGGAGGCCCCGTACTTCTCGGCGATGGCCTTCACCAACACCGGCTTCGCGCCGAACGACGGCGGGGTGGCCGTCTTCGCCGACGACTACCTCGTGCTGTCACTCCTCATGGTCGGCGTGTTCCTCGGGAGCATCGGCTTCCCGGTGATCTACACGCTCGCGAAGCACGTCTGGCACGTCAAGCGCTGGTCGCTGCACTCGAAGCTGACCATCGTCACCACCGTGCTGCTGTTCATCCTGGGCGCCGCCGCCTTCCTGATCCTCGAGTACAACAACCCGAAGACCTTCGGCTCGATGGACGCCGCCGACACGACCTTCCAGGCGTTCTTCCTCTCCGCGATGACCCGCTCCGGCGGCTTCAACGTCATCGAGATGGACGACCTCAACGGCTCGTCGCTGCTCGCTGCCAGCATGCTCATGTTCGTCGGCGGCGGGTCCGCGTCGACGGCGGGCGGCATCAAGGTGACCACGCTCGCGGTCCTCGCGATCGCCGTCTGGTCCGAAGCGAAGGGCCGCCAGTCCGTCGAGGCGTTCGGCCGCCGCATCCCCAGCGACGTGCAGCGCGTCGCCCTCAGCGTCGTCGCCTGGGGTGCCACGATCGTCGCCCTGTCGACCATCGTGATCGCGCAGATCACCAAGGCCGACATCAGCCACGTGCTCTTCGACGTCATCTCCGCATTCGGCACCGTCGGGCTCTCCACCGGCCTCACCGGGGAGCTGCCGGATTCCGCCTCGTACGTCATGGCCGCGACGATCTTCATGGGCCGCGTTGGTACAGTGACTCTCGCTGCGGCAGTCGCCGCGACATCGCGCACGCAGTACTACTCACTGCCCGTGGAAAGGCCGATCGTTGGTTGAAGTCCTTCGGGGGGACGCTCCCGTCCTCGTCATCGGTCTCGGCCGGTTCGGCGCCGCCTGCGCCGGCGAACTCGACCGCCTCGACCGCGAGGTGCTCGCGATCGACGACAACCTCGAGCTCGTGCAGAAGTGGTCGGACCGCGTCACGCACACCGTGCAGGCCGATGCGCGCAACATCGACGCGCTCCGTCAGATCGGCGCCCAGGACTTCCAGGTCGCGGTCGTCGCCGTCGGCTCCTCGATCGAGGCGTCGGTGCTCATCACGGCCAATCTCGTCGACCTCAAGGTGCCGCAGATCTGGGCCAAGGCGGTCTCCCAGTCGCACGGCAAGATCCTCGCCCGGGTGGGCGCCAACCACGTCATCTACCCCGAGCGCGAGGCCGGCGAGCGCGTCGCGCACCTCGTGAGCGGGCGCATGCTCGACTTCATCCGCTTCGACGACGACTTCGTCCTGGCCAAGATGTACCCGCCGAAGTTCATCCGCGGGGTCGGCCTGAACGAATCCGGTGTGCGCTCGAAGTACAAGGTCACGGTCGTCGGCGTGAAGAGCCCTGGCAAGCCGTTCCGGTACGCCGAGGCCAACACCATCGTCACCAACCACGACCTCATCATCGTCTCCGGGACCAACAGCGACATCGAGCGTTTCGCCGCCCTCGACCGCTGAGCGAGTCCTCCCCGCGACGGATGCGCCCGCCACGGCCGCCGTGGTGGGATGGGGGCATGAGCGATCACGCCCCCGCACCGCCCGTCCTCGCCCTCCGTGGGCTCCGCAAGCAGTTCGGGCAGAAGGTCGCCGTCGACGCGCTGTCGCTCGACGTCCCCGCGGGTTCGATGCTGGGGCTGCTCGGCCCGAACGGTGCGGGCAAGACGACGACGCTCGCCATGACCACGGGGCTCCTGCGTCCGGACGCCGGGACCGCCTGGGTGCTCGGCGCCGACGTCTGGCAGGATCCGGCCGCCGCGAAAGCGCGGATGGGGGTGCTCCCCGACGGCATCCGGATGCTCGACCGCCTCACCGGCGCCGAGCTGCTGCGGTACACCGGCCTGCTGCGCGGGATGCCGGAGGCGGAGGTCGTCTCCCGCTCCGGTGAGCTCCTCGACGCGCTCGGCCTGACGGAGGCCCGCGACACGCTCGTCGTCGACTACTCGGCCGGCATGAAGAAGAAGATCGGCCTGGCCTGCGCGCTCATCCACGCGCCCCGGCTGCTGATCCTCGACGAACCGCTCGAGGCGGTCGACCCGGTCTCCGGGCAGACGATCAGGCAGATCCTCCGCTCCTTCGTGGACGGCGGCGGCACGGTCGTCCTCTCCAGCCACGTCATGGAGCTCGTCGAGTCGCTGTGCGACCGCGTCGCCATCGTCGCCGAGGGCCGCCTGCTGGCACACGGTGCGCTCGACGAGGTGCGCGCCGGGCTCACGCTGCAGGAGCGCTTCCTCACCCTCGTGGGCGCGCACGACCTCGGAACGGAGACGCTCGCGTGGTTGCGCTCCTCGTAGGCCTGCGGCTGCGACAGCTCGGACATCAGCTCAGGCGCAACCCCTGGATGATCGTGACCCTCGCGATCGTGGGTCTCATCGCGCTGAGCATGCTCGGACTGCTCACCGTCGGGCTGATCGCCCTGCGGGTAGGAGCGCCCGACGCCGCCGTGACCGCGATGGTCCTCACGGGTGCCATCGTCGTGCTCGGGTGGTGGATCGGGTCGATCCTCGTCAGTGCGGACGACTCGCTGGCACCCGAGCGCTTCGCCCTGCTCCCGGTGACCGCCCGCACCCTCCTCCCCGGACTGGTCGTGGCGGGGATGACGACGATCGGCGGCATCGGCACCGCCTTGGCCCTGCTGCTGATGCTCGTGGGATGGTCGGTCAGCGTGCCGGCCCTCCTCGTCGCGGTGCTCATGGTCCCGGTGGCCCTCGCGACCTGCGTCCTCGGCGCCCGCGTCGTCAGCGGTCTGCTCGCGGGGTGGCTCGCCCGTCGGCGGACGCGCGACCTCGTCCTCACCCTCGGCGTCGTGCTGCTGGCCTCCTCCGGCCTCCTCCTGAACATCGGGCTGCAGGCGCTGTCGACCGTGCGCGACGTCGGCGGCGCCTTCACGACGGTCGCCGAGATCGCCGCGTGGACGCCGGTGGCGGCCGTCTTCGGGGTCCCGGCCGCGGTGGCCCAGGGCGACGTGCTCACCGCCCTCCTGCGACTGCTCGTCGCCGCCGGCACCCTCGTCGTCTTCTGGGTCGCCGCGCGCCGGATGCTCGATGCGCGCCTGGTCGCGCCGCTGCAGTCGAGCGGCGGCGGACGCGTGCGCTCGGGCGGCCTGCTCGACCGCCTGCTCCCCGCGGGCCCCGTCGGTGCCATCGCGGGACGGACGCTCCGTTACTTCCGCCGCGATCCGCGTCAGGTCGTCAACATCGTGATGCTCCTGCTGCTTCCGGCGATCTTCCTCGGACTCGCGCTCATGAACGGACTGCAGCAGGACAGTGCCGGCTTCGCGCCCGCGATCACCCTCATTCCGGCGATCAACGCTCTCCTCGCCGGGAGCATCGTGCAGATGGCGATCGCCTACGACAACGATGCCGTCGCGCTGCACATCCTCACGGGCGTGAGCGGCACGGCCGACCGCGCCGGACGGCTGCTCGGATTCGCGCTGATCGCGGTGCCGATCACGGTCCTCCTCTGCGTCGCGAGCTGCCTGCTGGCCGGGCGTGCGGATCTGCTTCCGGGTAGCCTGGGCGCTGCTCTCGGGCTCATGGCAGTGTCGGCGGGAGCGGGGTCCTGGGTGGGGGCGTTCCTGCCAGGACGTGCTCCGGCACCCGAGGCCAACCCGTTCGGACGCGGGTCCTCCGGCGGCGCGCAGTCCTTCCTGGCGATGCTCATCATGTCCCCGATCACGCTGCTGCTCGGCGGCCCCGCCCTCGGCTTCGCGATCGCGTCGATCTGGATCCCGCCCCTGGGCTGGGCGAGCCTCGCGGCCGCCGTCGTGCTCGGGGGCGCTGCGCTCTGGGGCGGCACGGTGCTCGGCGGTCGGACCCTGCAGCGCCGGTGGCCCGAGGTGCTCACCGAGGTCGCCAGCGACGCGTAGCCGCACGACACCTGGCCCGCAACAGGCACTCGCGCGAGTTCAGGCTCCAGGAACACTGGCCGCCTGAACTCCCGTGGTCGCCTGCTCCCCGCCGCCCTCGCCACAACAGGCCCTCGCGCGGGTTCAGGCTCCAGGAGTGCTGGCTGCCTGAACTCGCGTGATCGCCTGCTCCTGCAGGATGGAAGCGCGCGAGAACAGGCGGGGATCAGGCGCCGGCGGCGAGCTCCTTCGCGCGAGCGAGGGCGGCGGCAGCAGCGGCGGCGAAGGTGTCGGACAGGTGCGCGTCCTGGAGCACGGCGACCGCGCGCTCCGTCGTCCCCTTCGGGCTCGTCACCCGGCGGCGCAGCTCCGCGGGGTCCTCCCCCGTCGAGTCCAGCAGCGCGGTCGCGCCGATGAAGGTCTGCTCGGCCAGGAGCCGCGCGTCGGCGTCGGAGAAGCCCATCCCCCGCGCAGCCTCGGTGAACTGTTCGATGAGGAGGAAGACGTAGGCGGGACCGGAGCCGGAGATCGTCGAGAGCGCATCGATCTGCGACTCGGGGACCTCCACCACCGCCCCCACCGTCTCGAACAGACGACGCACGAGAGCGAGATCGTCGGGGGTCGCCGCGGCACCGGCAGCGAGACCGGTGACCCCCTTGCGGATCGTCGACGGGGTGTTCGGCATGGAGCGGATGACGCGGGCCTCGGCACCGAGGACGTCGGCGAAGGTCTGCAGCGTGACACCCGCGGCGAGGCTCACCACGACGGTCTCCGCGGCCAGGTGCGGCGCGATCTCGCGGAGGAGGTCGGGGACCATCGCCGGCTTCACCCCGACCAGGACCACCCGTGCGCCGGCCACGGCCTCGGCGTTGCCCTCCGGTTGCTCGGACAGCGCGATGCTCGTGACGCCCTCGATGCCCGCGAACGCCGCCGCCTTCTCCGGCGTGCGGTTCGTGGCCGTGATCCCTCCCTGCACGGGGACGCCCGAGGCGAGCACGCCGCGGAGGATCGCTCCCCCCATCGATCCGGCACCGAGGAACGCGAGGGACGGGAGCGCATCAGCCATGTCGTCATCCTACGGCGGGCGCTCCTGTGGCGGCCGGGTTGCCGTCCTAGACTCGTCGCATGAGTGCATCCGGAGGCAGCAAGGCCATCGTCGCGGCGTTCCTGGCGAACCTGGGCATCGCCCTCGCGAAGTTCCTCGCGTGGGCTCTCTCCGGCTCGGCATCGATGCTCGCGGAGGCGATCCACTCCGTCGCCGACTCCGGCAACCAGCTGCTGCTGATGCTCGGCGGGCGCAAGGCGAAGCGCCATGCGGACCGTTCGCACCCGTTCGGCTACGGCCGCGAGCGCTACGTCTACGCCTTCGTCGTGTCGATCATCCTCTTCTCCGTCGGCGGGCTCTTCGCGATCTACGAGGGTGTGGACAAGCTGACCCATCCGCATGAGATCGATCAGACCTGGTGGTGGCTCCCCCTCGTCGTGCTGTTCATCGCGATCGGCCTGGAGTCGTTCTCGCTCCGCACCGCCGTGCGCGAGAGCAACGTCGTGCGCGAGAAGGGGCAGTCGTGGTTCTCCTTCGTACGACGGTCCAAGGCGCCGGAGCTCCCCGTCGTCCTCCTCGAGGACGTGGGTGCCCTCACCGGACTCACCTTCGCCCTGCTCGGCGTCGGTCTCACGCTCCTCACCGGCAACCCCGTCTTCGACGCCCTCGGCACGGTGATGATCGGCGTCTTGCTCGTGCTCATCGCGATCGTGCTGGGGGTGGAGACCAAGAGTCTGCTCGTCGGCGAGGGAGCGACCCCCGCCGACTACGACCGGATCGTGGACGCGATCAACGACGGCCCGGAGATCGAGAAGATCATCCACATGAAGACCCTCTACCTGGGGCCCGACGAGCTGATGGTCGCCGCGAAGATCGCGCTCAGCGCCGACAAGCCGCTGCGCGAGGTCGCCGACGACATCGACGAGATCGAGGCCCGCATCCGGGCCGCCGTGCCGGTCGCCCGGGTCGTCTACATCGAGCCGGACGTCTACCGTCCCGCGATCGATCCGGAACCCTCGACCGACGTCTTCGTCCTCAAGTCGTCGGACTGAGCGTTCAGCGACGGTCCTCGAAGAAGGCCCGGAGCAGCGCGATGGACGCGTGCTCGTCCACGCCGCCGATCACCTCGGCGCGGTAGGGCAGGCGCCGGTCGCGCAGCACGTCGTACATCGATCCGGCTGCTCCCGCCTTGTCATCCCACGCGCCGAAGACCACGCGGCCGATGCGTGCCTGCAGGATCGCGCCGGCACACATCACGCAGGGCTCGAGGGTGACGACGAGCGTGCAGCCGTCGAGATTCCACGATCCCTGGAGCGCCGCCGCAGCCCGGATGGCTTCGATCTCGGCGTGCCCGGTCGGATCGTGCGTGGTCTCGCGGGTGTTCCGCCCTTCGGCCAAGACATGCCCCTCGGCATCGAGGACGACGGCGCCGACCGGGATCTCCGCGGCGTCCGCGGCCTCGGCGGCGAGCTCGAGGGCACGCTGCATCGCACGGCGGTCGGCGGGGGTCATGCCCCGAGCCTACGACAGCGCGCGGTGTCCGCCACGGCACCCGATGTCGTGCGCGGACGCGGGGCGCATTAGCCTGTATCCATGCGTGTTCACGTCGCCGACCACCCTCTCATCACCCACAAACTCTCGGTGCTGCGCGACGCGCGCACCCCGTCGCCGGTATTCCGCCAGCTGACCGAAGAGCTCGTGACGCTCCTCGCGTACGAGGCGACCCGGAATGTGAAGGTCACTCCCATCGAGATCACGACGCCGGTCACCACGACCACGGGCGTGAAGATCTCGGAGCCGCGACCCATCGTCGTCCCCATCCTGCGCGCCGGTCTCGGCATGCTCGAAGGCCTCGTCAAGCTCCTCCCCACCGCGGAGGTCGGCTTCCTCGGCATGGTCCGCGACGAGGAGACCTTCGAGCCCACCACCTATGCCGAGCGCCTTCCGGACGACCTCTCCGACCGCCAGTGCTTCGCGATCGACCCGATGCTGGCGACGGGCGGCTCGCTCGCCGCCGCGATCCAGTTCCTGTTCGATCGCGGTGCGAAGGACGTCACCGCGATCTGCCTGCTCGGCACTCCGGAGGGTGTGGCGGCGATCGAGGCGATGGCCGGCGACCGCGATGTGACCCTCGTCCTCGGAGCGCTCGACGAGCGCCTCGACGAGAAGGGGTACATCGTGCCCGGTCTCGGCGACGCGGGAGACCGCCTGTACGGCACCGTCTGAGGCCGTCGCCGCCGCTCCCACGTCAGAGGGCCAGGCGGTAGCCGCGTTCGTCGCCGTAGCGCGTGAAGCCGGCTCTCGCGAGGATCGGCGCCGATGTCGAGACACGGCCCTTGACGAGCGCAGTCCTCGCACCGCGCGCGGCGCTCTGCCGCAGGCGTTCCGCGAGGACCGCTCTATAGACGCCGCGACCACGATCGGCTTCGAGCGTCGCCGCTCCCCACAGTCGAGTGAACCCGTCGACGATGGTGCATCCCCCCGTGCTCACCGCGCGTCCGTCGATGCGCCCGAGCACCCGGAAACCGGTACCGGCATCGAGAGCCTCGGTCAGCTCGGCGAACTCGGCACGCAGACCGTCGTCGTCGAGGGGCTGCTGCTCCCAGACCGGGACGTTGATCGCATCGACCTCGCGGAGCTGATCCACGGTCCGCACGACCTCGGCGGAGACCCCGGGCGGCACGCCGACCGCGGCCCCGCTGGTCGGACGCGCGAACACGGTGACGGTGTCGAAGTGCACGGCACCGCGGCGTCGGAGCTCCTCTTCGAGGTCGGGGTCGTCGGCGGGATTCGTCCAGAACGTGAACACGCTCTCGCCCCAGGCTCTGGTGCGCTCCAGCGCCCCGTCCAGCACCTCGGCGGCGGGGCGCGCGGACGTCACCTGCGAGCCGCGGACGCCGCCCCCGAACCGCTCCGGGTACCGCACGAGGAGCAGGTCGCCGCGGACATGCTCGCTGCCGCGCGGAAACCAGGCCCACGCGGCGGCTGCACGGAGGATGTCCGCCTCGGTCGGCGTGCCGTCGGCGGCCGGTGCAGGAACCGTCGTCATGAACCCTCCTCCTCCGCGGCCCCCACCAGGCGGGCGAAGGCACTGAGCCGGGCGACGCCCTCGGGCGTGTACGGCAGGTCGTCGAGCAGCGCCGGCGAGTGGATGAGGTAGGCCACGACCTGCGCCCGGGAGATCGCCACGTTGAGCCGGTTCTGCAGCAGCAGGAACTCCGGGCCCCGGGGAGCGTCCCGGCCACTCGACGCCGCGAGCGTCGTGATCGAGACGACGGCCTCCTTGCCCTGGAAGTTGTCGACCGTGCCCACCGGGACGCCGCCGAAACCCGCCGCGGCGAGCGCGTCGTGCACGAGCTGCCGCTGCGCGTTGTACGGCGCCACGACGATGATGTCCTCCGGCGTCAGTGGCCGCACGGTGCCCGCCGCATCGTTGTCGTGGAAGGCGCGGCCCACGAGGTCGCGGACGATGCGCACGACCTCCTCTGCTTCCTCCGGCGACTGGGTCGCGTTGCCGCGGTGGCGCAGCGGCACCACGTGGAGGCCCGGGTCGATGCCCTCGACCGCGCGCCGCTCGGTACCGGGGGCGGAGGCGAGCTTCCCGGCATAGGCGAGCTTCGACACCGGAGCCGCGACGTGCGGGTGCATCCGCCAGGAGCGCGCGAGGAAGTAGCCGTACTCCGGGCGCACGACGGGGTCGCCGTCCATCACCCAGCCGAGCGCGGACGTGTCCACCGGCTCCGGGTGGGCGCCCTGGCTGACCTGGGGCAGCTGCTGCGGGTCGCCGAGGAGGAGGAGCCTCTGCGCGCCCGTGGCGACCGCGATCGTCGAGGCGAGCGAGAACTGCCCGGCCTCGTCGATCACGAGCAGGTCGAGCTCTCCCCTGGCCACCCGCTGCGTGTTGCTGAAGTCCCAGGCGGTACCGCCCACGACGGCGCCCCCGTCTGCGTGCTCCGCGAGGAAGGCGGCCATGCCGGTCTTCGGGATCACCGTGTACCCGGGATCGGCGTTCGCGTCCTTGGGGCACTTCGCCACTTGACCCGGGGCGACACCGTCGGCGACGACGCGCTCCAGCAGCGTCTCGATGATCGCGTGGGACTGCGCGACGACGCCGATCCGGAAGCCGTGCTCTGTGACGAGCCGGGCGATCACCTGGGAGCCCGTGTAGGTCTTCCCCGTGCCTGGAGGCCCCTGTACGGCGAGATAGCTGCGGTCGAGGTCCAGGATCCCGCGGACGATCGCGTCGATCGGGTCGTCGCCGGCGGCCGGGAGCGCGTTCCCCGACACGGTGCGCGGAGGGAGGCGGCGGAGGATGTCGGTCGCCGCGTCCTGGGGGAAGTCCGGAGCGGCCGCGTGCACCGCATCGGCCCATTCGTCGATCGCCTGCTGCAGCGACACCACCCGTGGCGGCGCGGCGGGGGTGAGGGCGACGGGGAGGTCATCCCAGGTCTGCCCCTGGACCGCGGACTCCGCCACGAGATAGCCGTCGTCCAGCACCTCGACGACCGTGACCCCGTGCGGCACGTGCACCGCGCGCGACGGGACATCGGTGTCGAACGGCGCCGGGACGTCGTAGAGCGCGAACGGCTGGGCACCCGGACCGAGCGTCGTGCCAGGGGACACCTCGCCGCGGATCTCCAGCTCGCGCGACAGGACTCTGCGGCCCTCGCCGATGCTCCAGTCCCGGCGGACCCGCGAGCGGGTCGCATCGACCTTCACCACATCGCGGGTGCCGTCCCACATCGTGACCGGCTCCCGCAGCCGCTGGAAGTGCGCGACCCAGAAGCTCTTCGCCTCGCGTGGGAAGTAGTCGATGGCGGCCGCCGCGAGCCGGTGCACGAGCCCATCGCCACCGACCTCCACCGCACGCTCCGCGTCGCCGAGCA
This sequence comes from Microbacterium meiriae, assembly GCF_032364335.1. Lineage (NCBI taxonomy): Bacteria > Bacillati > Actinomycetota > Actinomycetes > Micrococcales > Microbacteriaceae > Microbacterium > Microbacterium meiriae. The sequence continues at coordinate 748,970 of NZ_CP133984.1, read as the reverse complement.
GCGCGAGCGAACGCGGCGACGGCTCGTAGATGACCTCGTCCGCGTCGTCCGGCGGGGCCGGCGTGACCCCCTCCGCGCGGGCGATGTCGATGAGCCAGTTGCGCAGCCGCCGGGTGGAGACGCAGTCGTAGCGGTTGTAGTCCGCGAGGTCGGCGAGCACCGCGTCGGCCTCGGCCTGCGCCCCCGCTGCCGCGAGCTCCCGCGCCGCGACGTACTGCACGATGGAATCGTCGCCCTTCTGGACGTCGCTCGTGCGCACGTCCTCCCCCATGTAGAGGGGCTCGAGCTTCTTGATGGAGTAGGACCGCGAACCGACCCGCACTGTGCGCAGCACCAGCGGGTACAGGTCGACGAACACGCCCTCGCGGAGCAGGCGGTCCACCTCACCCTCGCGCACCCCATGGCGGGCGGCCATCGCGACCAGGTGGGAGGTCTCGTAGGGGGCGTAGTGATAGATGTGCATGCCGGGGTGGGCGGCGCGACGCACCTTCACGAAGTCGAGGAAGGTCTCCAGCGCCCGACGCTCCTCCGCGAACGAGTGCGCCCAGAGCGCGGTGTACTGGTCGGCGTTGTCGACCCAGCCGAACAGATAGTCGATGCCCCACTCGGCCTCGCCGTCGGGAGCGGGCTCGGTGTACAGCGGATCGCCCTCGAAGTCGAAGAAGATGTCCCCGTGGCTGGGCACAGGGAGGGTGTGGATCGCCGCGGCATAGTGCACGTCGTACGTCGCCGCCCCCTCGGCATCCGCCCGCAGCTGCACGCGTGCCTGGGCGCGGAGGTTCTCGAACGTGTCGACGTTCATGCCCTCCGGTGCCTGGGTCGCCGCGGCCAGGTCGTCGATGGTGAGGATCCCGGCGGCGCGCAGACGGGCCCGCTGCACCGGCCGCATGCGGGCCACCATGAGGAGGTCGCGATGGGCCAGCACCTGTTCCTCGCACGTGGCGCAACGTCCGCAGGCGACCACGCGCAGATCGCCGCGGTCGTCGCCCCACGCGAGCGGCGCCCCGGCCGCGCCGTCGGCCACGGCGCGGTCCGCGATCAGAGCGCGCAGCCGCGCCCGGCGCACGCGGAACAGTGGGAGGAGGTCGTCGACCGCATGCGTGCTGACGCTGTTGTCGCCGTGGATGAGGTCGACCTCGTCCGCACGCGGGATGCCGAGCCGGTCGAGCTGGTCGACATATGCCGCGAGCTGCATGAGTGCGGTCACCCGGGCCTTGCGGGCGAGCTTCGAGTCCTGCACGCGCCAACGCCCGTCCGCATCGCGGCGGAGGAAGTCGGCGAACCCGACGAACTCGTCGGTGGCGAAGGCCGCCTGGAAGACGACCAGCGCGTCCGAGCGCAGAGCGCTCAACGTCTCGTCGACGGCGGCAGCCAGCGCATCAGGATCGCTCGACGAGACCTTGGCGATCCGATGCACCCGCTCGTCGCCGAGCTCCCGGATGTAGCGCTCGAGCACGTTCTGCTCGTGCACGTCTCCGAGCTGGGCCGCGCGGAGGAGCGTCGCGTCCTCCGGCTCCTCCACCGCGGGGACTCGACCGAGCTTCGCATCGATCGCGCGGGACCAGGCGAACTCGCACTCGGCGGCCGCCTTGAGGTCGCTCGCGCTCCAGATGACCCGCTGCGCCTCTGTGTCGATCCGCACGATTCTCCCGTTCTGTCGGCTGCTTCGACACTATCCGCGGCATCCGACACGGCGAAAAGCGGGCGGTCCCGCGTGAGGCGCCCCGGGTCAGCGCCACCAGGTGTCGTCGGGCGTCACGGGCAGATGACGCTTGTGCTGAGTCGCGAGATACCGCGCCTCGATGCGCCCGGCGACCTCGGGGTCGACCTCCCGGCCCTCGAGGAAGTCGTCGATCTGCTCGTACGTCAGCCCGAGCTCGTCCTCGTCGGTGCGCCCCGGCTGGTCGTCGAGGAGGTCGGCCGTCGGCACCTTGAAGGCCAGGCGCTCCGGGGCGTCGAGGAACTGGAGCAGGGCGCGACCCTGTCGCTTCGTGAGCCCGGCGAGCGGGAGGACGTCGGCCGCGCCGTCGCCGAACTTCGTGTAGAAGCCCGTGATGGCTTCGGCGGCATGGTCGGTGCCGATCACGATCAGACCCTCGTGCCCGGCGAGCGCGTACTGGGTGACCATGCGGAGGCGGGCCTTGATGTTCCCGCGGTTGAAGTCGGAGATGTCGCTGGAGACGGCGGAATCGATGTCCTTCTCGACGCCCTCGACCCCGTTCTGGATGTTCACCTCGATCGACGAGTCCGGCGCGATGAAGTCCAGCGCGGCCTGCGCGTCGTCGGCGTCGTGCTGCACGCGATAGGGCAGGCGCACCGCGAGGAAGGTCGCCTCCCCGCCCTCGGCACGCACGCGCTCCACCGCGAGCTGGGCGAGGCGCCCCGCGAGCGTCGAGTCCTGTCCGCCGGAGATGCCGAGGACGAAGCCCTTCGCGCCCGTCGTGCGCAGGTAGTCCGCGAGGAAGCCGACGCGACGCTCCACCTCCGCTTCGGGGTCGATGTCGGGCCGGGCGCCCAGGTCTTCCGCGATCTGCTTCTGCAACGACACGTTGTCCTCCGCTCATCGGTTCACTCCAGTATCGCCCTTCCGTGTTTCCTGCGGGTCACGCCACTGCGCCAGGACGCGGTATCCAGCCGCGACCTGAGAGACTGAAGCGGTGAAGCTCCTCGTCGCCGCCCTCGCGTCCGAACTGTCCGCCTTCCCCGAGGAGCTCGACGGCTTCGACCGTCTGGTCACCGGCCCGGGCAAGCTGCCGGCGACGTACGCGCTGACCCGGGCCCTCGACGCGAAGACCTACGACGAGGTCGTCGTCGTCGGCACCGCGGGCTCCATCGAGAAGGGGCGTCCGTACGCGGTGCACGAGATCGCGACGGCGGTGCAGCACGACGTGATCGATCTCGACGGCGTCGTCGGACGGCACGTCTCGCTTCCGCCGCAGGTGACCACGGGCCGCGAGGGCGTCGTGATCGCCACGGGTGACCACTTCGTGAACGACGCCGAGGTCACGGCGGTGATCCGGCCGATGGGCGCCGCACTGGTGGACATGGAGACCTACGCGTACATCTGGGTCGCGGGGCAGTTCGGCGTGCCCATCCGCGCCTTCCGCGCCGTCTCCGACCAAGCCGAGGACGGCGCCCTGGCCGACTTCCGCGAGGCCATCGCCCGATGCAGCATCGAGCTGCGCGAAGTCATCCGCGCCGAATACGGGGTCTGAGCTCAGCGCATCTCGATGACGCTCGGCCCGTTCGGCAGCGCGCGGACGGTGAGCTGAGCCGGGATCTGTTCCTGCATGGCCTCGACGTGGCTGATGACCCCGACCGTGCGCCCGCCCTGCCGGAGTTCGTCGAGCGTGCGCATCGCGACGTCGAGTGTGTCGCCGTCGAGCGAGCCGAATCCCTCATCGATGAAGAGCGTGTCCAGGCGGATGCCGCCGGCGCGGGCCGTCACGACCTCGGCCAGCCCGAGGGCGAGCGCCAGGGACGTGAGGAACGTCTCGCCGCCGGACAGCGACTGTGGCGGGCGGGTCTGCCCGGTGAACGCGTCGGCGACCACGATGCCCAGTCCGGACGCGGCACCGCGTGCCGCCAGGGCATCGGAGTGCTGCAGCCGGTAGCGTCCTTCCGACATGTCGTGGAGGCGGCGGTTCGCGGCGTCGACGATCTCTTCGAGCTCTGCCGCCAGCACGAAGGTCTCCAGCGTCATCTTGCGTGTGTTCGCTCCGCGTCCGGCGATGGTGTCGGCGAGGGCCTGGAGCACCTCGAACGCCGCCGCGTCCTCTGCCGTGCGGGCGTGCTCGTCCTTCGCGGCGTCGATGAGGCCGGTCAGCCGCGCAGCGTCGCCCGCCGTCCTCGTGGCCTCGTCGACGGCGGCGGTCCACGCCGCCCTCGCATCGAGCGCCGCCTGCTCGATCGGCGCGAGGTCGATCGGCTCCTCCGGCAGGGTCCGCAGTTCGAGGTCGAAGAGAAGTGCACGCTCCTTCTCCCGCTGCACCGCGTGCGTCGTCACCCGCTCATCGAGCTCCGCCTGCACCGCCGGCGGGCGCAACGCCTCCACGACGGCCGTGACGTCGGAGAACTCGGAGGCATCGAGTGCCGCGTCCCTCTCGGCGGCCGCCTCCGTCGCCGCCTGCTGTCTCCGCGCACGTTCGGCCTCGGCGTCCAGGAGGCGTCGGGCCACGGCGAGGTGGGCGGTCGTCTCCGCCGTCCGCTCGGCGACCGACGCGTAGCTCCCTCGCGCCTCGTCGATCGCCCTGCGGGCGTCATCGTCTCGCTGGACCACCAGAGCCAGCTGCTCGCGGGCTGCGGCCAGGGCCGCCTCATCCTGGACACGGCGGAGCTCCAGGGCGTCCTGCTGCTCACGGAGCTCGGCGAGGACGACATCGCGTCGCCGCGCGGTCTCGGCGGCGGCGAGGGCTTCCTTCTCCGCGGCAAGGGCGGCATCGAGCTCGGCTCCCGCCGTCTCGACGTCCCGTCCGTCCGCGCGCGCCGTGGCCGCGGCGAGTCGGACCTGTAACGTCGTGCAGGTCGACGCCGCCTGCTGCTCGCGCCGCGCCGCCTCGTCCCTCCGGACCTCCGCGGCCGCGATGTCCTCCGCGGAGACCGTCGCGCCGTGGTCTGCCGGGGCCGGGTGCTCTCGCGCACCGCACACCGGGCAGGGGTGATCGTCGACGAGGGCGGAGGCCAGCTCCCCCGCCATGCCGTCGATCCGGCGCTGCCGCAGGTCAGCGAGAGCCGACTGTGCGGCGGCCTGTGCAGACGTCGCCTCGGCGAGGACCCGCTCGGCGGAGGTGCACTCCTGTTGCAGGGTCTCCGCCTCTACCGCGGCTTCGCGGCGAACGGCCGCGGCGATGCGCACGCTCTCCCATTCCGCGATGCGGTCGGCGAGTCGACGGGCGTCGTCCCGTTCCAGGGTTGCGGCCGCGATCCGCCCGGGGAGGGCAGCGCGCTCCGCCTGCCCGTCCTCGCACCGGCGCTCGGCGGCGACGACAGCCGCTTCCGCCGTCCCGCGCTCGGTGGCGCGGGACGGCGCCTGTGCCTCCAGCGTGACGGCGCGCTCCCAGATCCCGGACTCACGCGTCCGTTCCGCGATCCACGCGTCGAGGTCGTCGGTCTCGACGCCGAGCCGGGCCCAGGCCGCGCGTGCCCGTTCCTCCGTGGCGGCCGCCTCGTCCGCTGCCGCCGCCGCGCGTGTGGCCGCGGCGATCGAGGAACGGAGCACCTCGGCTGCCCGCGCCCTGGCGAGCTCCGCCTTCGCCGCGGCGACCGCCGCTTCCTCGGCATCCAGACGGGCCATCGCCGCGCGGGCACGGTCTCGCTCCTTCTGCGCGCGTTGATCCTCGCGCGCCGCAGCCAGAGCAGCATCGGCGACCTCGAACCGCTTCTCCGCCTCCAGGCGATCGGCGGCGCGCCGTTCCGCCCGATACGCAGCGCGCGCCTGCGCCCGTTCGAGCTCCGCCAGGCGATCGGCGGTCGTGGTGCCAGCGCCCTGCACCTCCGACGCGATGCCGCCCTCGTCGCCACCGCCGTCCCGCCCGAGATCGGCATCCGCCACCAGGCGCTCCGCTTCGTCCAGCCGCGCGGAGACGGTGGCCAGGCGCGCGCCGAGCCCCTGCTCAGCGTGGCGCCGCCGCTCGTCGAACCGCGCCTGCACGTCTTCGAAACGCTCGGTGCCGAAGAGCCGGCGCAGCAGCGCCTGCCGGTCCCGGCTGCCCGCCAGGAGGAACTCCGAGAAGCGGTTCTGCGCGAGGAGGATCACCTGCAGGAACTGCTCGCGGCTGAGCTGGAGGATGTCATCGAGCTCGTGCGCCACGTCGACCGCCCGCGCCGCGCGACCCACCCAGCCGTCGTCCGTGAGCTCCTCCAAGGAGACCGCCGCCGCCTGCTTGGTCAGGCCTCCGCCGCGCCGAGCCGGCCGGAGGTACTCGGGCGAACGCGTGACCCGGTAGCGACCGGACGGCGTGCTGAACTCGACGACCACCTCGGAGGGATCGTCCGGTTCGCTGTGATCGCTGCGGAGCCTCTTCTCCCCGCCGTCGTACCGCGGCACCCCGCCGTACAGCCCGAAGCAGACCGCGTCCAGGATGCTCGACTTCCCCGCTCCGGTGCGGCCGGCGATGAGGAAGATCCCGTCGTCGGCGAAGGCGTCGAAGTCCACGGTCTGACGCGCGCGGAACGGCCCGAAACCCTCGACCTCCAGCCGATGCAGCCGCACTAGACGAGGGCTTCCGCGCGGACCCGGTCGTCGAGCACCTCGCGGATCAGCTCGCGTTCGACCTCGGTCGCTCCCTGGCCCGCCCGCACATGCTCGAGGAACGCCTCGATCCGGTCGGCGTCGGTCACCGCGGAGCGCAGCCGCTCGCCGTACGACCGCTCACGCTCCTCCCCGACCGTCGCGGGCTGATGCTGCACCATGGCGCAGTGCGGGTACGCCTCGCGCAGCCGTCGCATGGGTTCGGTCTGCGGTACGGCGTCGGTGTAGACGGCGCACACCCAGGCGTCGGCGTGCGCGGCGATGTTCTCTGCGGAGAGGATCTCCTCGAAGGCGCCGGTCAGGGTGACCAGGCGCCGCGGAACCGGCAGCTCCAGCCACTCGACGCCCGCGAGCCCGTCGGCATCGAGGTCGACGAGCCAGGAGCCGCGCGGCTTGTGCTGCTCGCCGAAGCTGTAGTGCAGCGGAGCGCCGGCGTATCGCACCCGCTCGCTGACCTGCTGACGACCGTGGATATGACCCAGTGCGACGTAGTCGGGGCCGTCGAACGCCCGGAGCGGCACGACGTCGAGGCCGCCCTGTCGCACCTCGCGCTCCAGACCCTCCGTCGGCTCCACCCCCGCGGCGAAGCAGTGGGCGATCGCGATCGACCGACCCGCGTGCTCCTGCATGCCCGCGCGGACGAGGGTCATCGCGTGCGTCATGGTCTGCGCCTGCGTGCGCAGCTGCCGTCCCTCGGCGTCGCCCTCCGGCCAGTGCTGGCGGACGATCGCGGGCTCCAGATACGGGATCCCGAAGAAATGCACCGGACCGTGAGCGTCGTCGATCGTGACGGGGGTACCGACCGCGAGGGGGTCGGTGAGCACGTGGATGCCGTCGCGCAGCAGCCGGGCCTGGAACCCCAGCCGCGCGGCGGAATCGTGGTTCCCGCTGGTGACGACCACCCGTGCACCCGTCTCATGCAGATCGACGAGGGCGTCTCCGAGCAGCGTATAGGCGGCGGCCGAGGGCGTGGCGGAGTCGAACACGTCGCCCGCGACGATCACGACGTCGACCTCGTGCTCCCTGACCTGCGCGGTCAGGGCGGTGAGCACCTCGGCCAGCGCGTCCATGGTCGAGTTGCCATGGAACGTCCGGCCGATGTGCCAGTCCGAGGTGTGCAGGATCCGCATACCCCCACGGTACGAAGCCCCTCGGACATTCCGTCCGAGGCGTGCCGGGACCGCCGTCTCCCGACGGCCGAGGAGAAGGCGGAAGGTCCCCTGACCCACCCTCGTCGCGACGACCGGCACGTGGTGATGCGAGATGCACCGTGCATCTTCACCTGTGCGACGTGCGGGGCTGCGCGATGCGAGATCAGGGCTGCCCTCCGCCCACAGGTGCCGGCTTGCCCCGCCGGCTGAGGGTTGTGCCCGCTCCGTCGCGACTACCGACTTCCGCTCTCCTCCTCGAGGTCGTGCGACCAGTTCGCCTGCTGGATCCGGTTGTCGAGCGCACGGAGCTCCTGGGCGACGGCGTCCGCCCGGGCCCGGAGCGCGGCGACCGGCAGCGCCGACACCTGCCTCAGCTCCGAGCGCATCTGACGCAGGTACTGCTCGCTCGCCCCGGACGCGGCGGCCGCCGCGTCGGCGAGCACCGAGTGGCGCAGGCGCAGCACGTCCCGCGCGGCGAGCGCGTCGGTCATCGTGCCGTCCGCGCCGAGGTCGAGGCGGGAGTTCGTGACGTTGATGCGGCGGATGAGGCTCTGCAGCCGAGTCAGTGCGTCATCGGCCTCCTCGATCAACGCCGCCGCGTCCTCCGCAGGCTCCTCACCCTCCTGGTACCGGGCGTTCGCGACGATGCGCGCCCGCAGCTGCTCGATGCGGCGCTGCAGGTCGGCGCGGGCGGCCAGGGCTTCGGCGAGTCTCATGTCCTCATCCTCGCAGGCGGCGGCCGTAACAGTTCGTCATACAGCCGGAGCGTCAGCGTGAGCGGAGGAGTCCGGACTGCTCGGGGTGGGCTGTGAACCACTCCGCCACGTACCAGCAGACGGCGTCCACCTTGCGGTCGCCGCGCTCCGCGATGTCGGCCACGGCCCCCTCGACCACCTTCCCGGCGTATCCGTTTCCGCGGAATGCCGGGACCGTGTAGGCCCGGGTGAGCGCGACGGTGTGGCCGTCGTCCCGGTAGTCGAGCACGCTGACGAGCTTCCCGTCGCGCGTGAGGGTGTACCGCGATGCGTCCTTCTCGTCGGTCAGGATGAAGCCGCCGACGGTGTGCGAGATCGTCATCCGTGTCACGTTACGCCTCTTGCGACGCGCCCGGGCGTTTTGACATGTCCCGTCACGATCGGACATAATCCCCCCATGACCATCAACGCACGCCCTTTGTCCGCCCAGGAGGCGAACGGGACTGCCGGGATGATGATGCCCGGTCGCGTTGACATGTGTTGCCGAATGTGTCGCTGAACGAACAGCCACCTCGTCTGACCTGACTCCTCGCCATCTGCGAGAGCAGTGTCCCGAGCACACACCCGTGCTCGCTTCCCCGGCTCCGCCGGTCATTCGTGCAACGCATCCGAGCCCCCTCCCGTCGGGCTCACGTCCTGAGGACCCATCATCATGTCGAACTCCGCCCTTCTCGAGCGTCCCGCCGTCACCGCCCCGAACCGCACCGTCCGACCCGCCGAGTCGTCGGCTCCGCTGGCCCCGGCCGGCGCCGACCTCCCCGCCGTCCGCTCGCCCCGCGGCTTCGCCCTCTACGTCGGCCTGGACGAGATCAAGGCCGCCGAAGCCGGTGTGAGCCTTCCGCTGCTCGTCGACGCCCTCCGCCGCACGCTTGCCGAGCTCGCGCCCGGCGCCGAGACCCACGCCACCGTCGCCCTCGCCCCGCACGGCTCCGGCGGCCGCGACCTCGACGTCGTGCGTCTCGCCCTGCAGGAGCCCGGCGCGATCGCCCGCACCAAGGCCGCCGCCGAGGAGGAGACCACGCCCGAGGAGTCCGGCGTCACCGTCGACATCTCCCGCAAGCGCGTGCTCATCGACGGCGAGTCCGCCGCCTTCACCTACAAGGAGTTCGAGCTGCTGCAGTACCTCGTCCTCCGCGAGGGCCGCACGATCGAGCGCAGCGAGCTCGTCGCCGCCCTCTGGCAGGCCCAGGACGACGAGACCCCTGGCGAGCGCACGATCGACGTGCACGTGCGCCGGCTGCGGGCGAAGCTCGGCCGCTACGAGGACATCGTCCGTACCGTGCGCGGCATCGGCTACCGCTTCGACCGTCACGCCGACGTCGTCATCCGTTACGGCCACGGAACCCCGTCGCCGGACCGCTTCTGACCCGCTCCTGCTCGACCCGGAGGCCGGTGTCAGGAGCCGCGCGTAGGGTGGGCGCATGACCCTCGCCGCCGCCCCCGCGACGGCGGGCGCCGTCCGCGCGGATGCTCCGCGGGAGACGACGTACCGCCCGCCGCACCCGCTCGATCTCCGGCGTACCGTCGGCATGCTGCGCCGCGGCGGCACCGATCCGACGACGGTCTTCGACGGCCCCGTCATCTGGCGCGCGGTCCGCACGCCACAGGGTCCGTCGACGTTGGCCCTGCGGATGTCGGGGAACGAGGTCACGGCGACCGCCTGGGGTCCGGGCGCCGAGCACGCACTCGCCCTCGTGCCGGCACTGTGCGGTGCCGGCGACGACCCGACCGGCTTCGATCCCTCCCTGCACCCCCTCATCGCCGAGGCGGCCCGACGACACCCCGGCATCCGGCTCGCACGCACGGATGAGGTCTTCGATGCCCTCGCCTGCGGCATCCTGGAGCAGAAGGTCACCTCCATGCAGGCCTTCGGCGCCTGGCGATACCTCGTGTCGCGCTTCGGCGACCCGGCGCCGGGGCCGACGCCGCGACCGATGGCCGTCGCTCCCACGGCGGCGCAGTGGCGACGCATCCCGTCCTGGGCGTGGCACCGCGCCGGAGTGGAGCCGCCGCAGTCGAAGACCATCGTGCGGGCGGCGGAGCGCGGCGACCGCATCGCCGATGCCGTCCGAGCGGCCACGACCGGCCCTGACCGTGACCGCGTCCTCACGAGCCTGCCCGGAGTCGGCGTCTGGACCGCTGCGGAGACGCGCATCCGCGCCCTGGGCGACCCCGATGCCGTCAGCGTGGGCGACTACCATCTGGCGCACGAGGTCGGGCATGCCCTGACGGGGCACCGCACGGATGACGCCGGCATGGTCGAACTGCTCGCTCCCTGGGCCGGTCACCGGCAGCGCGTCATACGACTCATCTTCGCGAGCGGCGTCGGCGAGGCGCGGCGCGGACCCCGGCTCGCCCCGGAAGACCACCGCCGACGCTGACCGGCCCGTTCCCGGAGCGACCGACGTATGCTGAGCGCATGTCCCGTACCGCCCTGCGCATCTTCGTCACGGTCGGCCTGCTGATCGCCGGTGTCGTCCTCGGCCTCATCTTCCAGAACGTGTGGCTGGGCGTGCTGCTCGCCGCGATCGTGTGGTTCGGCTGGTTCCTCGGCTACGAGTCCCGCCGCGGTCACAACGCGGGCGTGAACGACGAGGACCACGGCGTCGAGCTCTGACGCCATGGAGCGGCAGTCCAGCGCCGGCCGTCGGGCCGTGCTCACGGCCGTGGTGTCGGTGATTCCGCGGCCGGAGGATCTCCGCCGCAACGTGTTCGTCGGCATCGACGGCGTGGACGGCTCGGGGAAGACGGTGTTCGCCGACGAGATCGCCGAACTCCTCGCGCCGCGGCACCCCACGGTGCGGATCTCCATCGACGGGTTCCACCGGCGCAGAACGGAGCGCCATCGGCGAGGCCGGCATTCCCCGCAGGGCTTCTTCCTCGACTCCTACGACTACGCGGCCTTCGATCGCCATGTGATCGCCCCACTCCGGGCCGGCCATGGACCGTATCTCACGGCGTCACATGACCTCGACAGCGACGAACTGCTCGATGGGCCGGTACGCCATCTCGCCGCGCCGTCGGTGATCGTCGTCGACGGGATCTTCCTGCATCGGCGGGAGCTCCGTGCGGTGTGGGACTTCTCGGTCTTCCTCCGTGTGGACTTCGCCGTCTCCGCCGCGCGCATGGCACGACGCGACGGCTCGGATCCGGCCCCGGAGGCGGCGAGCAACCGACGCTACGTCGAGGGTCAGCGGATGTACCTGCGAGAGGACGACCCGGAGCGGCACGCCGCGGTGATCGTGGAGAACGACGACCTCCGGGCCCCTCGGATCGCCGGCCCGCGTCAGTAATAGACGGCGAGGGGGCCCGAGGGTCCGTCCACGACCTGCACGGGGGTGTCGAACACGCGGCTCAGCACGTCGTCCGTCATGATCGCCGCCGGCGGGCCGAACTCCACCACCCGACCGTCCTTCATGGCGCAGATGTGGTCGGCGTAGTGTCCGGCGAAGTTGATGTCGTGCAACACGATGACGATCGTCCGCCCGAGCTCCTCCGCCGCGCGCCGCAGGTGCTTCATCATCTGCACGGCGTGCCGCATGTCGAGGTTGTTGAGGGGCTCGTCGAGCAGCACGAACTCCGTGTCCTGCGCGAGCACCATGGCCACGTAAGCCCGCTGCCGCTGCCCGCCGGAGAGCTCGTCGAGGTAGCGCCCCTCGAGCGCCCCCAGATCGAGGAAGTCGATCGCCTGGCTGATGACCTCCTCGTCGGCTCTCGTCAACCGGCCCTGGGAGTGCGGGAAGCGGCCGAAACCCACGAGCTGCCGCACGGTGAGCCTGGTCACGAAGTGGTTCTCCTGGCGGAGGATCGAGACCACCTTGGCCAGGTCCTTCGACTTCGTGGAGGCGACGTCGAGGCCCGCGATCTCGATGGCCCCGGCGTCCATCCCGTTCAGCCGGCCGATCATGGTCAGGAGCGTCGACTTGCCCGCACCGTTCGGCCCGATGAGGGCGGTGATCCCGCCGGTGGGGATGCGGAGGTCGACGGGGCCGATCGCGACCTCGCTGCTGTAGTCACGGCGGACGCCGTCGAGTGCGATCACAGTCTGCCCTTTCGGAGGATGACGATGAGGAACACGGTGCCACCCACGATCTCGATGAGGATCGAGACCATGCCCTGCGCGTAGAAGACGTTCTTCATGACGAAGTACGCCCCCGCCAGGATCGAGAACGCGGTGAGGACGGCGACCGGGAAGATCAGCCGATGGTCGTGCGTGTCGGCGAACTGGTACGCGAGCGTCGCCACGAGGAAGCCGAGGAAGGTCGTCGGCCCCACGAGGGCTGTGGAGGTGGCCATCAGCACGGCGACGAGGGTCAGGACGAGGAACTGCTCCCGCCGGTGGTCGAGGCCGAGCGATCGTGCGGCATCGGGGCCGAGCGCGAGCACGTTCAGACGCCGGGACCGCAGCCACAGGAGGGTCGAGGCCGCGATCACGAGCGGGATCGCGAGCGGGAGATACGAGGGATCGGCGTTGGAGACGTTGCCGAACAGCCGGGCGGCGAGCACATCGAACTCGCTGGGGGTGAGCAGCCGCTGCATGAATGTGGCGATCGCCCCGAGGCCGCCCCCGATCACGATGCCCACGAGCAGCATGATCTGGAGGTTGCCGTAGCGCCCGGACAGGAGCCACCCGTAGAGGAGGACGGCGAGCGCGACCATGATGAGCACCTGGAGGGCGAACTGGCCGACGCCCTGGATCGCCACCAGCCCCGCGACGCCGAAGAGGTACACGGTCGTCGTCTGGACGACACGGTACAGCGACTCGAAGCCCATGATCGAGGGAGTGATGATCCGGTTGTTCGTGACCGTCTGGAAGCTGACCGTGGCGACGGCCTGGGCGACGGCGACGAGCGCCATCACGACCACGGCGGTCGCGCGGTGCTGGGCGATGCGCCAGAACCCGGGCGTGCCGACGGGCAGCGGGTTGTCCCAGGCGAGGAGACCGAACGCGGAACCGAGGGCGAGCACGCCGAGCACCACGAGCACGACGATGTAGCGGCGACGCGCCCGCACGGTCGTGAACGCCCCGGCCGAGCGCGGCGTCCGCGGGGCCGTCGTCGCCGTCATCGTCGCCTCAGCCACGACGACGCTGCCGCAGGAGGAGGAGCACGAACACGACGGCGCCGACGACACCGAGGATCAGCGACACCGGCACCTCGAACGGCATGATGATCGTCCGGCCGATGATGTCGCAGACGGTGACGATCGCGATGCCGAGCAGGCACACCCACGGCAGGTTGCTGCGCAGGTCGTCGCCACGGACCATCGAGACGATGTTCGGAACGATCAGCCCCAGGAAGGGCAGGTTGCCGACGACGACGGTGACCACACCGGTCGTCACCGCGATCAGCGCGGTGCCGAGCAGGATCATCCGGTTGTAGTTCACCCCGACGTTGGTGGCGATCTCCTCCCCCAGCCCTGCGATGGTCAGTCGGTCGGCCACGAGGAAGACGATGACGCCGATGATCGCGACGATCCACAGCATCTCGTACTGTCCGCGCATGACCGAGGTGAAGCTGCCCGCGAACCAGACACCGATGATCTGCAGGGAGTTCGTGACGAGGGCGAAGTAGGTCGTGATCGCGCCGACCACGGCGCCCAGCATGATGCCGACGATGGGCACGATGAGCGACGACTTCAACGCCACCCGGCGGAGGAACGCGAAGAACACCATCGTGCCGACGAAGGCGGCGAGCACGGCGCCGGCCATACGCAGCGGCAGGGACGGCTGCGGTACGAGCACCATGACGGTGAGGAGCCCGAGTCCCGCCCACTCGGTGGTCCCGGTGGTGGTCGGCTCGACGAAGCGGTTCTGGGTGAGAAGCTGCATCACGAGACCGGCCATCGCCATCGCCGCGCCGGCGAGCACGAGCGCGATCGTCCGGGGGACGCGGGTGATCTGGAACATCTGCGCGCCGTCGTCCGCGCCGGCGATGTCGTACACGCCCGTGAAGAGCGAGATCGCCAGGAGCACCGCCACGACGAGGACGCCGATGAGCAGCTTCGGATCGAACAGCCGTGCGGACGATCGCGGTGTCGAGGTGAGGAGAGGAGAGGTCATGGGGGGATGCCGGCGGCGGCGCCCCGGTCGGGACGCCGCCGCCCAGCCCTTACTTGTCGGCGCTCTTCTCGAGCGCGTCGGCGAGGTCGTTGAGGAACGTCGTGTACGTCTGGATGCTCTCGTTGAGGTAGGTGTCCGTGGGCATGTAGACGATCTGATCGTCCTTCACCGCCGTGACGCCGGCGAGCGCTTCGGAGTTCTCGATGATCTCCGCCGCCTGCACGTAGTCCGGCGTCTCCGCGGCGAACACGGCGTCGCGGTCGAGAACCAGGATCCAGTCGGGGTTGGAGGCGGCGATGGCCTCGACCGAGATCTCGTCGCCCTGGTGGTCGTCGCTCGCATCGTCGACCTGCAGTGCCGGAGTGAGGCCGAGCATGTCGTAGATCGGGCCGAGCGAGCGGCCGACGGTCGGGGCGAGGTAGCCGATCTGGCCGCCCGAGGTGTTCACGGCCATGACGGTGTCGGCGTCGTCGTAGGCCGCCTTCGCGCGGTCCACCGCGGCGTCGAACTCCTCGACGAGCTTCTGGGCCTCGTCCTGCGTGCCGAAGATCTCGCCCAGGACGGTCGTCTGCCGCTTGAGCTCCTCATCGAAGGGCTCGCCGTCTCGGGGCTCCAGGTCGATGATCGTCGCGTCCGGGACCAGCTCCGCGATGGCCTCGTTGTGCTGAGTGAAGCGCTGACCGCTGATGATGAGGTCGGGGTCGGCGGCGACGATGGCCTCGAGGTCGGGCTCGGTGTGCAGGCCGATGTCGACGATGTCCTCGTCCTTCGCGTACGAGACGGTCTCCGGCATCAGGGAGACCGCGCCGGCGGAGAGCTCGACACCCCAGTCGGACAGGGTCTGGAAGGTCCGGTTGTCCAGAGCGACGACCGAGGTCGGCGGCGTGGTGATCTCATGCGTGCCGGTGTTGTCCTCGATGGTCACGGTCCCCGATCCCGCGGTCGTCGCTTCGGGTTCGGCTTCGCCGCCGGACGCGCAGCCGGAGAGGGCGAGCAGGCCGACGAGAGCGACGCTCGTGGCGGTGAGGGTTCTGGGCACGGACATGGAGAGACTCCTGTTCTGCGGGGATGTGTGCACCCTCGTGGGGCGCCGGTCCGACGGGCGGGCGAGCCGACCGCGTCGGTTTTTAGGTTAGCCTTACTTTATGAGCGATACGAAATCCGGTTTCTCGATCGAGCGTCGCGGCCTCGAGCTGCGCTTCCGCAACGTCACGCTGAGCGCCCGCGAATGGCTCGCTCCGGATTTCGTGCGCGTCCGGCTGTCCGGCCCCGACCTCGCCGGCTTCGACTCCCCGGGCTCAGACGACCACATGCGGCTCTTCTTCCCGAGCGGCCCCGTGGGCTCGGTGGAGGAGCTGCGCGCCGCCCCGAGCCGCGAGTACACGCCCCTCGCGTGGGGTGATGACTGGCTCGATGTCGAGTTCGCCGTGCACGGCGATCAGGGCGTGGCCGCACCGTGGGCCGCGAACGCCCCGCTGGGGTCGACCATCGGCGTCGGCGGGCCGCGCGGCGCCGCCGTCCTCACCGGAGAGCCGGGATCGTGGCTCCTCGTCGGTGACGAGACGGCCATCCCCGCGATCCGCCGTTTCGCCGCCCTCGTCCCCGAGGGCACGCCGGCACGCATCGTCATCGAGACCACGTCGGCAGCCGGCGAGGTCGCTCTCGAAGCTCCGGTGGCTGTCGAGTGGCTGCACCGCGGCGCCGCTCCCGCCGGCTCTGCGCTGATCTCCTTCCTCGACGCGCTCACCGAGGACGAGGTCGTCGGACCCGACCCGTTCGTCTTCATCGCCGCCGAGCAGTCCATCGTGAAGCCCGGTCGGGCCCTGCTGGCACGCTGGGGCGTGGACAACGCGAACGCCGTCGTGAAGGGCTACTGGAAGCGCGGCGAGGCCGAATACCACGCTCCCCACTGACACCGGGTCGATGCGCTGACAGACTGGGCGCATGGCTCTCCTCGATCACCTGGGCATCACCGTCGCCGACCTCGAACGCGGACGGGCGCAGTTCCATCCCGTGCTCGCCGCGCTCGGCTACGAACTCGGCGGCGAGGACGATCACTCGATCTCCTGGCACACCGGCGACGAGACCGAGATCATCCTCTACACCTGGGACGACGACTCCACCCCCCACCGGCACGGCCGCGTGGGCTGGCAGCACATGGCCTTCGCGGTGCCGTCGCGCGCCGAGGTCGACAGGCTCCACGATCTCGCGCTCGAATCCGGCTGGACCGCCGTGCGGGACCCGAAGGAATATCCGCGGTACAGCGACCGGTACTACGCCTCCTTCGTCGAGGACGCCGACGGCATCCGGCTCGAGTTCATGTACAACCCGCCGAGGGACGCTTGACGCCCGGGCGTGTCGCCGCCTAGGGTGGCAAGGCTGTGCCGACCGGCGCCGCACACCAGCCGAGGAGACGACGGATGACCGCCCCGCGGAATCTCCACCCGATCACGGCATTGCCGCTTCCGCAGAAGCGCAATGACCGCGACGAGTCGTACCCTCCGGCGCGCGCCGTGTGACAGCATCCGCTCTCGCAACGCCCCGCACCGTCAGGTCCGGGGCGTTTTCCGTCGGAAGACTCCCCTGACCTGTGAGCTGGACATCACCACAAGGAAAGGAATCATGGAGAGGCTCTCCGCACGGCTGCTGTCGTGGGCGTCCCTGATCGATGAGAAGACCCTCGATCAGGCGCGCACCACCTCACGCATGCCGTTCATTCACCCGCACCTGGCGCTGATGCCGGATGCGCACCTCGGCAAGGGGGCGACCGTCGGGTCGGTCATCCCGACGCTCGGCGCGATCATCCCCGCCGCCGTCGGCGTCGACATCGGCTGCGGCATGATCGCCGTCCGCACGCCGTTCACGAAGGACGACCTCGACGGGCGCGACCTCGCCGCGCTCCGGGAGCAGATCGAGCGCGCGGTCCCGCTGTCCGCCGGGCGCTACAACAACAAGGTCGTGGGGACGGCCGCTCCTCGCGTGGTCGAGCTGGAGGAGCGGGCCACCGCGGCCGAGTTCGACCCCGAGGGCTACGCGAAGAACTGGCGGCTCCAGCTCGGCACCCTCGGGTCGGGAAACCACTTCATCGAGGTGTCGGCGGATGAACTCGACCGGGTCTGGCTGTTCCTGCATTCCGGTTCCCGCGGCGTGGGCAACAGGATCGCCGGGCACCACATCGCCGTCGCACAGCGTCTGGCGAAGCAATGGTGGATCGATCTCCCCGACCCCGACCTGGCCTACCTCGTCGAGGGCACGCCGGAGTTCACCCGCTACATCCGGGAGCTCAGGTGGGCGCAGCACTTCGCGCTGCTGAACCGCGAGGAGATGATGGACCGCGTCATCCGGCAGCTCTCCGAGTTCCTCGGCACCCCGGTCGAGGAGGAGGAGCGGATCAACTGCCACCACAACTTCACGGAGTCGGAGATGCACTTCGGGAAGCGCGTCTGGGTGTCCCGGAAGGGCGCGATCCAGGCGGATGCGGGTCGGCCCGGACTCATCCCCGGGTCGATGGGCACGGCGTCCTACGTGGTGGAAGGGCTCGGCGACCCGCTGTCGCTGAACTCGTCACCGCACGGCGCCGGGCGCGAGTACTCGCGGTCCGCGGCCCGGAAGACGTTCACGCATGCGCAGCTGCGCGAGGCGATGGCCGGCATCGAGTTCCGCGACACCGACGCCTTCATCGACGAGATCCCGCAGGCGTACAAGCCCATCGATCGCGTGATGGCGGATGCGGCGAGCCTGGTGCGGATCCGGCACACGCTGCGGCAGCTCGTCAACGTGAAGGGTGACTGACCGAGGGCCGGGTGAGAGGGATCCTCGCCCGGCCCTTCCTCCCCCATCCGCGCGATTCCCGGCGTCTCCACAGAGCGCGGGTAGCCGGGCGTGGCGTCCGCCAGGATGCTGGCAGGCTGAAGGATCCGGTGCCACGATGAGGGGATGGAAACCATGGACGGTGCACAGGTCTGGACCATGATCGGCGCGTTCACGGCGCTGATGATGGGCATGCTCACGGTCGTCTCGACGCTGTTCATCCGCGTCCTGCGCAGCGAGATCGGCGGCCTGCGCAACGAGATGAACGGTCAGCTCGGCGGCCTGCGCAACGAGATGACCGCGCGCTTCGACGCGGTCAACACCCGGTTCGACGCGGTCGGCACGCGCATCGACGGCGTCAACGCCCGTATCGACGGGCTCGATCGTGATGTGCAGGCGCTCGTGAAGCGCACCTTCGGACTGGATCGGGAGTGAGGATCGACGCATGAGGATCGTCGTCGCAGGAGGAACCGGCGTCGTCGGCACGCCCACGGTGGAGGCCGTCCGGAGCGCGGGTCATGAGGCCGTCGTGCTCAGTCGTTCGCACGGCGTCGACCTGGTCAGCGGGCGCGGGCTGGAGGCGGCGCTGACCGGAGCCGACGCCGTGATCGACGTCGTGAGCGTCGAGACGCTGAAGGCGAGCACGGCGATCGAGTTCTTCACGGCCGCCACCGGGAACCTCCTCGCCGCCGCCGCGGACGCCGGCGTGGGACACGTCGTCCTGCTCTCCATCGTCGGCATCGACCGGATCCCCTACGACTACTACGCGGGCAAGGTGGCCCAGGAGAAGCTGGTCTCCGCGTCCGCCGTCCCCTCGACGATCCTCCGAGCCACGCAGTTCCACGAGTTCGCCGCGCAGATGTTCGCGCGCGCGAAGGCGGGTCCGCTGCATCTCGCCCCGCGTGCGCGCACGCAGCCGGTGGCGGCCCGAGAGGTCGCGGAACGGCTCGTCGCGCTCGCGACCGGGGACGCGCGGGGCCGAGTGCCCGACCTCGCCGGCCCCCGCGAAGAGCAGCTCGCCGACATGGTGCGGGCGTACGCGCGACGCATCGGGTACCGCGGCTGGATCCCGGCGCTGAACGTGCCAGGTCCGCAGATGGCGGGGATGCGCGCGGGGAAGGCGCTGCCGGGACCAGACGCGATTCGCGGGACGCAGACGTTCGCGGAATGGCTTGCCGAAGCGGTGCCGGCGCGCGCAGACTGAGGAGGGGCGGGGGTCTTTCCAGCAGTCGAGCGACCAGGAGCAGCACGCATGGCGAACCTCAATCCCTACCTGTCCTTCCGCACCGAGGCCCGCGAGGCCATGGAGTTCTACCGGGGAGTCCTCGGCGGAGACCTCGACATCACGGTCTTCGGCGACTTCCCCGACATGGTGCAGGATCCGAGCCAGAAGGATCTCGTGATGCATGCGCAGCTCACGACCCCCGACGGTCTCGTGCTCATGGCCTCGGATACTCCGGAGGGCATGACCTACGAGAGACCGCAGGGCATCTCCGTCTCGCTGAGCGGCAATACACAGAAGGTCACCCGACAGGTGTGGGACCGGCTCTCCGAGGGCGCCACGATCACGATGCCGCTCGACGTGCCGCCGTGGGGTGGGACGTTCGGCATGCTCGTCGACCGCTTTGGGATCGCCTGGATGCTGCACGGCGACCCGGAGTGACCGCCGGGCTCAGCGCGGCAGCACGGCGCGACACGCGAGGTGCAACGCCAGCCGCGCCTCGGGGTCGCTCATGTCGATCCCGAGGAGCTCCTGCACCCGCCGGATCCGCACGGCGACCGTGTTGCGATGCAGCCCGAGAGCGGCCGCCGTGGCCGCGATGCCTGACTCATGGTCGAGGTACGCCGACAGCGTCGTGAGCAACTCGCCGTTCCCCTCCCCCAGGGGTGCCAGCAGCGACTGCGCGGCCGGGACGAAGGTGTCGTTCCCGGTCCAGGCGAGCAGGAGCTGTTCGAGCCCGAGGCTGTCAACGCGGACGAACCATCCGGTCGCCGACCGGGCCGCGGCGATCCGTGCGGCGTCGCCGGCCTCGTCGAGGGTCGCCGCCAGTCCTTCCGGCCCGGTCTGCGCCGAGCCCACCCCGGTCGCCACCGCGAAGTCGCGCAGGGCCGCGAGGTGGAGGTCGCGCAGCGCCGCCACGGCCCGCTCGATGCGGTCGGGACCGGGGGCTTCGGCGAAGGAGAGCCAACCGCTGAGGCCTCGACCGGCGGTGGTCGCGTGCGCCTCGGCGTCGATCGCGCTGAGCCCAGGCCTGATCGCACGAAGGAGCGCGAGCGGCTCCACCCGGCTGCGCGCCACCATGCGGAACCCGAGGTGATGCCCACCGGTGCGCCACCCTCGCTCCGCCATGCGCCGTTCGACATCGGCATCGGCGGCTCCGCGGAGCTCGACGAAGTCCCGCAGCAGCCCGGACGACGCGGCGACGTCGTTGACGGCCGCGATCTCGTCGATGAGGATGCGGGCGGCCACCGCGGGCATTGCGACCTCCGCGGCCACCAGGAGCGACTGCAGCTGCGCCTCTCCGAAGCCGTCGCCGAACAGGACCAGGCGCAGACCGGACCGGCCGGGGCTGTCCACGCGCACCGAGGCGGCCGCGCCCTCCCCCGCCCTGGCGCCATCGCTCCACGAGTCGAAGCGGATCGCCGCGTGCAGGTCGGCACCCAGATGTCCTCCGGCCTGACGCAGCACTCCCGCGGCGTCGACGAGGGCGACGCCGAGACCGAGGTTCGCCGCGAGGTGTCCGAGCAGGTCGCCGAGGTCGTCGGCGGCGTATTCGAAGGACTGCGCGACCTTGCGCACCCGTGTGAGCGTGAGGGCGTCTCTCGCCTCGATGAGCATCCAGCAGGCGCGGGCGAGCTGGACCGGCCTCTCGACGTCGAGCAGAGCGAGACCGATCCGGTCCGCGAGGCGGAGCGCCCCGGGATCGACACCGGCGGCGCCGGGGAGCGCGAGTCCGGTGAACCCGCGGTCACGGACCCGGCGCAGCATCGCGTCCTGCTGCCAGGTGGCGAGCGGTGCCCCCGCCGTGAGGATGGCGAGCCGGGCGGTCCCTTCGTCCGGCAGGTCGGACTCCGCAGCCTCCACCACGACCGCGTCCCACCCGACGTCGCGCGGGCCGGCGACATGGCGGAGGACGCCGTTCTCCTCCTGCGCCAGAAGGGCCCCCAGGGCGAGTGCGCCGTTCACGCGGCGTCCAGATCGACGAGCCCGTAGGCGGAAGGCACGACCCGGGCCCGCCGCTCAGGGCGGGCGTTCCACCACTCCGGCGCGGGAAGGGCGACGGCCGCCACCGTGCGCCCGGGGGCGAGTTCGGTGACCTCGAGGATCTCCCGGGACACGGCATCCAGGAGCACGATGATCTCGGGGGCCGCGGCGACGAGCAGGCCGTCGGTGAGCACCGCCAGCGTCTCGGAACGGGTGACGATCCGATGCACCGCTCCGCCGAGTCCGGCGATCTCGACCGCGTTCACGTGCGGATCGGTGCCGGAGGACGCACCGGCCACGATGCGACCCTCGGCGAGCAGCGTCCCGCCGAGCACGTCGGCCAGGACCGGCAGCGGCGCCGACCGGTCCGCCAGGAAGCTGCGACCGAGGGCGAGCGCGCGGGCGAGGTGGTCGGCGATGGCGTGCTCCCGCAGGTCGCCGACGGTGAAGCCGGCGAGCACGGCGCAGCCGACACCCCCGGCCTGGATGATGGCCGAACGGACGACACGCTCCGCATCGATGGCCCTCGTCGCCTCCACCAGCGCCACCCCGTCGGCGCCGGTCTCGCACGCGAAGACCAGTCCCGGCACGCGGTCGACGAACAGGGACATCTGATCGAGTCCCGGCACCGCACGCCCCGTGCAGTCGGCGTCCACCACGGTGTGCGATCCGGCCAGGGTGAGCGGCGCGAGGCCGTTCATGCCGCCGCCCTCGAGGGAGCACACGGCCGGGACGGGGTGCCCGAGCCACCGCTCCACCGCCCGCAGCAGAGGGGCGAAGGGCGCGTCGCCGGGCATCCGCTCGCCGAGCAGCATCGTCGACCCGACGAAGGCCACGCCGAGACAGGGCGTGCCGGGATCGAGCGCATCCACGGGCGAGACCTCGAGGGGCCATCCCGCGGTGGTGTCGAGGATGAGTTCGAGCATCGTCGTGGAACCGCCGCCGCCGGAGCCGAGCAGGGCATACCCGCGGGCGAGCGCCTCCAGGTCGTCCCGCTCCAGCCTCATGGGATCCAGCCTAGGACGCGGCCATCCCCTCGACGGGAGCGAACTCCTCGGTCAGGCCGAAGGCCGACGGCCCGAAGGCGGCCAGCGCCTCGGGGGTGCGCATCATCGCCGGCGTCGAGATGCCGAGCACCCGGACGCGCTGACCGTACCGGAGGCCCTCCGTGGTGATGGGCTCGGCCGTCTCGTGGTCGACGACGCAGATGAGGTCGGGGACGATCGCGACGAGCCGTCCAGCCCGCCGCGCGGTGAGGTTCTCGTTCTGGAACGCGATCTCGAACGTGTCGTCCTCCGCGGCACCGAGCGGAGCGATGACCGCCCGCCCCTTCGCGAAACCCTCGGTGGTCCGTCGTTCGACGTCCATCACCTTCCCGACGCAGAGCTCGCGCATATGCGGGTAGAGCGTCGTCGACAGCGTCGCGGCGATGGCCTCGAACGGCGAGCGGTGCTCCTCCCGGGCGAGGCGGATCGCCCGACCCAGCGCGAGGGCCATCGAGATGGTCCGCGGCACCGCTGTGCGTCGCACGTCGGCGCCGCTCATGGCGTACTCGGCGATGTGACCGACGCCACCCAGCCGGATGGTGATGCCCCGGGCGAGCCACTCCATCTGGCGGTCGTCCTCCCCGGTGTCGATGACGACCCGCTCCCCGCGCTCTCCGGCGAGGGCGAGCGGCGAGCCGTGGACGCCGTACACCGCGAAGGTCTCCATGGACAGCTCGGGGAAGGCGCGTCCCATGCCGTCCGCGTCGACGACCGGCAGTCCGGTCTCCGCGGCGACGATGAGCGGGATCATCGAGTTGATCCCGCCGCATTCGATGGGCATGGTCGCATCGGCCCGACGTCCGAGGTGGTCCTCCAGGGTGCGCAGCGCGAGGGTGGGCTCGGTGCCGGCGGGGATCTTCTCGACCATCACGGTCGGCGCCCCCATCTGCGCGGTCGGGATCACGAAGAGGTCATCGGCGAGGTCGTCCGGATCGAGGATCGTGATGGTCCCGTCGCCGAGCACCCGCTCCACCAGCATCTTGCCGATGTAGGGGTCGCCCCCGCCGCCGGTGCCGAGCAGCGTCGCACCGCGGGCGAGGTCGGGCAGGTCCGCCGCCGTCAGCTCCCAGCTCATGCGGCGGCCCCTGCCGCGGCGTCTCCGGCGGAGACCGTGCCGTCGAAGCGATGCGCCGGGATGTCGTAGCCGAAGTACCCCGGGCCGACCATCGCGAGAGCCGCATCCGAGTGCCAGCGCTCGTCGGCCGGAGCGGCGATCACGCGGACGCGCTGTCCGTAGCGCAGCCCCTCGGTCGTGACAGGCTCCCCCGACTCGCCGTCGAGGACCATGATGAGGTCCGGAGTGGTCGCCAGCACCCGTCCGTCCGCTTCGGCGACGAGGTGCTCGTTCTGGAACTGCAGCGTCAGCGAGGTGCCGCCGTCTCCATCGATCCGTGCCCTGCCGCGCGCGAAGCCGGTGGTCGTGGCCCGGTTCACGTCGGCGACCTTGCCGCCGAACAGCTCGCGACCGCCGAGAAGCTCCACGACAGCGGCGACCGGGTCGGTCTTCGCCTCGCG
The DNA here is from genome assembly GCF_032364335.1 of Microbacterium meiriae. Classification (NCBI taxonomy): domain Bacteria; kingdom Bacillati; phylum Actinomycetota; class Actinomycetes; order Micrococcales; family Microbacteriaceae; genus Microbacterium; species Microbacterium meiriae. The sequence continues at coordinate 725,177 of NZ_CP133984.1, read as the reverse complement.
GGCCTCCGCGATCCGCTGACCGATGTCGATGCACCGGGACAGCGATCCCGCCACCAGCGACTGACGTGCGGCGGCACCAGACATCGAGAAGCCGGAGATCATGACGGAGCAGCCCATCTCGACGCACGCGACACGGGCGATGCGCTCGGTCCAGGAGTTGTCGGCGGTCTGCAGCACGCCCGTGTTCCCCTTCTCGTCGCTGAAGGCGAGCGGCGAGGCCGTCACGCCGTAGAGCGTCGGGAGCACCATCTGCAGTTCGGGGAACGCGCGCCCCATGCCGTCCGCATCGACGAGCGGAAGCCCGAGCGCGGCGGCGGCGGCGATCGGGATCGTCGAGTTCACCCCGCCGACCTCGGCACAGGCGATGTGCGTGACCGGGCGGCCGAGGTGGACGCCGAGCGCCTTGACCGGCTCGATGACCTCCGCGAGGCTCGGCAGCTTCTCGACCATGACGGTGGGCGCGCCCATCATCGCGACGAACAGCACCAGGGCGTCGTCCGGCACCTCGTCGAGCGCCACGACCGTGACGTCTCCGGAGGCGAGGGCCTGGCGGGCGAGGAGGGCGCCGATGTACGGGTCGCCACCCCCGCCGGTGCCGAGCACGGCCGCGCCGCGGGCGAGGCCGTCGATGTCGGCCGCGGTGATCGTGGTGCTCATGTCAGGCCCCCATGTCGAGGTCGCCGACGGCCTTCACGCGGATGCGCGTGGCGTTGCCGGGAAGATACGGGATGGGGACCTCGTCGAAGTCGATGATCGTCACGGTCGCGGGCTTGGCACCGGCCGCGATGGCCTTGTCGACGGCCTCCGCGCGCACCTCGGCGATGGTCTCATCGCGACGACCGGGCTCGATCGCGTAGACCTTGTCGATCTCGCCACCGACCTGCGCGATCGAGGCGCCGATGGCGTTGGCGACCGCATAGTTCTCCGGCCGATGCACGGTGCCGAACAGCGGCAGCTCGTCGGGCAGCAGGATGGACCCGCCACCGACCGCCACGACCGCGATGGGTTCGGGCGACGTGCGCATGCGGTCCACCGCCTCCGCCACCCGCTCCGCGATCCGGGCGAGCACCCGCTCCACGAAAGCGGGGTCCAGGTGCGCGACCTTGGCGGGGTCTCCCACCTGCGCGCGACCGGCGGCGACCGCGATGTCGGTGGCCGTGAGGGTCGAGCCGCCGAAGACCAGCGCCTCCGTCGTCAGCGTGTAGCCGACCGAGGCCGGGCCGACCTCGGCGGTCTCCTCGTCGACGATGCTGCCGCCACCGATGCCGAGGGAGAGCACGTCCGGCATCCGGAAGTTCGTGCGGATGCCGGCGACCTTCACCTCGTTCGCCGTCTCCCGCGGGAAGCCGTTGATGAGCAGGCCGATGTCGGCGGTGGTGCCGCCCACGTCGATGACGGCGCAGTCGACGAGTCCGCTCGTGGCCGCGGCTCCACGCATCGAGTTCGTCGGTCCGGACGCGAACGTGGCGACCGGGTACCGGCGCACGTAGTCCTCGTCCATCAGCGTGCCGTCGTTCTGGCTGAGGAAGATCGGCGCCTCGATGCCCTGCGCGCGGACCGCCGAGGTGAGCCCGTCGACGATCTCCGACGCGAGCTCCCGGAGGGCGGCGTTGATGATCGTCGCGTTCTCGCGCTCCAGCAGCCCGATGCGGCCGATCTCGTGCGAGAGCGAGATGGCGGCGTCCTCCCCCAGCACCGAGGCGACGATCTCGGCCGCCTGCACTTCGAGGTCGTGGTTGACCGGGCTGAACACCGACGAGATGGCGACGGACCGGATGCCGTGCGCCTTCATGTCCTCGGCGTGCGCGCGGATCTCATCGGGGTCGAGCGGCGAGATCGGACGGCCGTCGAACTCGTAGCCGCCGTGCGCCAGGTAGCTGCGCGCCCGGGTGGCCGCGACGAGAACCTCCGGCCAGTCGATCAGCGGCGGCAGGGCCCGCGTCGCGGGCAGGCCGAGTCGAAGGGCCGCGACCGGAGCGAGTCGGCTCGCCTGCACGAGCGCATTGATGAAGTGCGTCGTGCCGATCATCACCGCGTCGATGTCGGCCCCCTCGAAGGAGTGCCCCGCACGGAGGTCTTCGATGGCCTGGACGATCCCGCTCGTCACGTCCGGGGTCGTGGAGTGCTTCACCCCGGCCAGGGTGCGGGTGCCGTCCATGAGGACGGCGTCGGTGTTGGTGCCGCCGACGTCGATACCGATGTGCATGGTGCTCGCTTTCGTGGAGGTGGTTCTTTTCCGGCGCATCTGCTCAGACCGCGGCGGGGGTGCTGTCGACGGGGCTCGCCTGCCGGGTGGTCGCGACGCCGACGCCGCGCACCCAGCCGAGCTTGCCGGCGACGATGTAGAGCACCATCGACAGGAAGAGGCTGAGCAGCGACGGGATGCCCCAGGTCACGAAGTAGCCGACCAGCGAGGAGACCAGCCAGACGACGATCGTGGCCGGGACGATCCTCGGGGCGGTGGCGGGCAGGGTCCCCGCGGCACGGGTCGCGTCGAGCTCGGGACGCCAGCGGCGCACCACGTAGTACTCCGCGACCATGATCCCGGCGATCGGCGGGAAGGCGACGCTGAGCACGACGAGGAACTCGGTGAACTGACCGAGGATGCCGACGGCGGCCAGCACCGAGCCGACCACTCCGAGGACGATCGTGGTGGTGACACGGTGGAGGTTCTTGCCGAAGGCCGTGGAGATGAAGTTCACCAGGCCGAGAGTGGAGGAGTACAGGTTCCAGTCGTTGATCTTCAGCGTGCCGGTGAGGACGATGAACAGACCGATGAAGCCGACGGACGAGGTCACGATCGCGACGATGTCGCCGGTCGCCGCCGCGTGGGCGAGGAGGACGCCCGCGAGTCCGATCACGAATTCGCCGAGGGAGACGCCGAGCACCGTCTGCTTGACGACGTCGGCCCGCGAGCGGTTGAACCGGGTCATGTCGCCGGTGATGATGGCGCCGACGATGAGGCCCCCGGCGACGATGCCGGTTCCCGCCCAGACGCTCATGGTCGGGCCGGGTGCCGGGCCGGTGAGCAGTTCGCCGATGTCGTGCCGCGTGAGCTCGGAGATGACGGACCAGCCCACGAGGATGAGGAACAGCGGCACCGTGATGTTGGCGAGCCACTGCATGCCGACGAAGCCGAAGGCGACGATCGCGGTGACGGCGAGGCCGAAGATGAGGCTCCAGGCCCAGACCGGCAGCGCGCCGGGCATGAGCGCGTCGAGCGACTGCGCGGAGATCGCGGACTGGATGCCGAACCAGCCGATGAGGCTGATGCCGATCGCGAGGCCGACGAGCGAGGCGCCGATCTCGCCGAAGCCGGTCCAGCGGGCGAGGAGCGCCGTGTTCAAACCCTCGCGCTGGCCGATGAAGCCGACGACGCACATGATCACTTCGAGGATGAGCGAGCCGAAGAGGAAGGCGAGGACGGCCTCGCCGAAGGTCATGCTGTAACCGAGGGTCGCGCCGAGGAGGAACTGCGAGAGGGCCGAGACCTGCCCGAATCGCTGAACGGCGATTCCGAACCAGGGTTTGCGGGCCTCGGGAGTCACTCGGGAGAGCGCGAAGTCGTCTGCGTGCGCCGTGCGTGCCATGGGGGTTCCTTCGGGAGGAGGATACGGGTTGCCCGCCACGGTACTCACCCCGCCACCTTCCCGACATGTGCACTCCGCCCTGATCTCCCTTCTTCCTGTGCACACTGCCCACCCCCTCCCCTCGCCCCTCTCTTCCCCCTCCCTTTCGCCGAGACCCCGGCTTCACGTCGAAACCCCCTGTCTCCGGCGTCGGGGACAGGGGGTTTCGGCGCGAAAGCGGGGTCTCGCGGATCAGTGCAGGGCGTTCTCCTCGATGAAGGCGCGGAGAGAGTCCTCGTCGTCGGCCATCTCGGTCACGTGCTGGGGGGCGTCGAGCATGGCACGGAGCTCGGGCGCGTACGCCAGCTCGACCCCGATGGCCTCGTGGATGGTCTCGGCGAACTTCTCGGGCTTGGCCGTCTCCAGCACGAGCATCGGCACTCCGGGCTCCACGTACTCCCGCGCGACCTTCACCCCGTCGGCGGTGTGCGGGTCGATCACCTCGCCGGAGGTCTCGTAGACGTCCCGGATCGTCGCGAGCCGGTCCTCGTGCGTCGAGGTGCCGCTCACGATGCCGAACTCCTCGGTGAAGCGCGCCTGCTCGGCCGAGAAGTCGAAGAAGCCCTGCGCCTCCAGGTCGTCCCAGGCGCCGACGACGCGCGCGGGGTCGCGGTCCACGAGTTCGAAGATGAACCGCTCGAGGTTCGACGCCTTCGAGATGTCCATCGACGGGCTCGAGGTCGCCAGGGTCTGCGCGGCGCTACGCGGGCGGTACACCCCCGTGCGGAAGAACTCGTCGAGCACGTTGTTCTCGTTCGCGGCGAGCACGAGGCGCCGGATCGGCAATCCCATCTGCTTCGCGAAGAATCCGGAGAGGATGTTGCCGAAGTTCCCCGAGGGGACGGTGAACGACACCTCGGTCCACCCGCCGGCGTCGGTCGCCCGCAGCCATGCCCAGAAGTAGTAGACAGTCTGCGCGGTGATGCGGGCGAGGTTGATCGAGTTCACGGCGCCCAGGTGCTGGGCGCGCTTGAAGTCGAGGTCGCCGGCGAGCTTCTTCACGAGGTTCTGGCAGTCGTCGAAGACGCCCTCCACCGCGATGTTGTGCACGTTCGCGTCGTCGAGCGAGAACATCTGCGCCCGCTGGAACGCGCTCATCCGGCCCTGCGGCGAGAGCATGAACACCGCGACGCGCTCCTTGCCGCGCAGCGCGTGCTCCGCGGCCGAGCCGGTGTCGCCCGAGGTCGCGCCGAGGATGTTGAGGACCGAGCCGTGGCGCTCGAGCGTGTACTCCAGCACCTGCCCGAGGAACTGCATGGCCATGTCCTTGAACGCCAGCGTCGGGCCTTCGGAGAGGCCGACCAGCGTGAGGTCGTCGTCCACGCGACGAAGCGGGACCACGCCGTCCGGGAAGTCCGCGTACGCCGCCGCCGTCATCCGCGCGAGGTCCTCTCGCGGGATGTCGGTCGCGAAGAGTCCGAGGACCTCGGTCGCGAGCTGCGGATAGGTCAGCGCCCTCCAGCGCTCGAGCGTCTCGCCGTCGACCTCCGGCATGACATCGGGAACGGCCAGACCGCCGTCGGGCGCCAGGCCCTCCAGCAGCGTCTCGCTGAACGACTGCGGCTGCATGCCGCCGCGGGTGGAGATGAACGGCACGTGTGCTCCTCGGCTCGGGACTCGGCGCCTCCATTCTCGCAGGCCGTTCCGCATCGAGTTGACGGGATGACAGGAGTGCGCGCTCATGGTCGCGAGACGTGCTGCCAGAGCGCGGCCCAGTGCTCGGGGCGCAGATCGCGAGCAAGGCGCCGTCCGTCGGCCCCGGCGTCCGCCACGGCACGTCGTGCGCGGGAGCTCGGGATCTGGGCGGCGGACGCCACCACCGCAGTGAGAGAGGACCCGCGGCCGGTGAACACCGCCCGCACGAAGGCCTCATACGGCCTCCGCTCGGACACCGGAACCAGTGCCGAACCGCGCCGCGCGACCGAGAGCACTCCCCCGTCCACGCTCGGCTGCGGTGAGAAACCCCACGCCGGTACGCGACCCTCCAAGGAGAAGGTGAACCACGGCGCCGACTGCGCCGTCATCATCGTGCTGCCGCCCACGCCGGCGCGTTTGCGTGCCACCTCCCACTGGGTGAGCAGCACGGCCTGCCTCCACTGCCCGCTCGACAGCAGCCGTCGCAGGATCGGGGTGGTCACGTGAAAGGGGATGTTGCCGACGACGACCTCCGCGTCCAGCGGATGGCGGGTGGCGTCGGCGACCTCGACGCGCACGCCGGGCAGCGTCCGACGCAACTGCTGCACACGGTGCTCGTCGATATCGATGGCCGTGAGGGGTCGGTTCAGTCGGGCGAGGGAGCGCGTGAGCGCGCCGTCCCCGCATCCGAGTTCCAGGATGGGGCCGGACGTCCGCGCGACGAGGGTCGTGATGCGAGCCAGCGTCGGACGGTGGGTGAGGAAGTTCTGGCCGAGTTCGTGACGGCCGCCATGGACGGATCGAGGCATGAGTGCGCTCCAGAGGAAGAATCGGAGCACCTCGAAGGAGGGGAGGACGCGGGAGACGTCGGTGATTCGCCCGTCCCGAGGTGCGATGACATCTCGGTGGACGGCGCGCAGAGCCGTGCGGAAAGCGAGCGCGCCGTCAGGAGCGGCGGTCGCGGAACACGAGGGTGCGCCCCATCACGGGCGCAGCGCATATTGTTCCCATGTCCGTCAGCATAGCGCTCAGATCCAGCCGCGCTCCTCGGCGACGAGCACGGCCTGCTGACGGGTGCTCACCGAGAGCTTCCCGAGGATGACGGAGATGTGGTTGCGCACCGTCCCCGGCGCCAGCGCCAGCGCCCGCGCGATCTGTCCCGTGGTCTCCCCTCGGCGCCCGGCGCGGAGCACGTCCAGTTCGCGGTCCGTGAGCGGCGAGCGCTCGTCGCTCAGCGCATCCGCGGCGATCTCCGGATCGACGTACCGGGCGCCGGCCGCGACGCGGCGGATGATCGCGGCGAGCTCGTCCGCGCCCCGCGACTTGGGCACGAAACCCGAGACGCCGGAGGCGAGCGCCCGCCGGAGCACCCCTGGACGCGCGTGCCGGGTGACGACGATGCAGCGGGTCGCGATCGTCCGGTTGAGTCTCTCGGCGACCTGCACGCCGTCGAGCCCCGGCATCTCCAGATCGAGCACGCACACGTCGGGTTCGAGCCGGGTGGCGGCGGCGACGGCCTCCTCGCCGTCCGCGCATTCCGCGACGACGTCGATGTCATCCTCGAGGCGCAGCAGAGCGGCGAGCGCGGAGCGGATCATCCCCTCGTCGTCGGCGAGCAGCACCCGGATCATCGGACGATCTCCGCCTGCGCTGGCACGGTGACCGTCACGACGAACTCGTCGGCGTCCCTCCGCTGCTCGTACGTGCCGCCCGCCTCGCCGATCCGCCGGCGGACACCGTCGAGCCCGGAGCCGCCCGCCCCGTCCTCGGACGCGGGGTCCGCGTCGTTAGCGACCTCGTATCGCCAGGCATCCGCCGTCCGGTCCAGGATCAGGCGCGCGTGATCACCGCGTCCGTGCCGCAAGACGTTCGTGGTCGTCTCCCGGATCACGGGACCGAGGTCGGCTGCGGGTGCCGCATCCGCATCGGGGTGGATCCGGGCGTCCACGGTGAGCCCTGCCGCCTCGAGCAGATCCCGGGCGTTGGCCAGCTCATCGCCGAGGGGCACCGACCGGAACCGTGTGGCGAGGTCTCTGGTGCCCTGTCGTGCGTCGTCCACACTCGCCCGCGCGGCGCGGAGCTGCTCCATCCCCGCCTCCTGGTCGGTCGGGAGCAGGCGCTCCGCCAGCTCGAGCTGCAGGGCGATCACCTGGAGGTGATGCCCCTGGAGGTCGTGCACGTCGGTGGCCACACGCAAGCGCTCCTGCGTGGCGGCCAGTCGCGCCTCCGAGGCGCGCGCCCGGTCGAGGGTCACGAGCACGTCCCACCACCACAGCGAGCTCACGGTCATCCCGGGGAGCATGACTCCGTAGATGACCGGCACGAACCAGGGCACGCCGTCGCCGAAGGTCGTCGTCGAGTCGACCAGCGCGAGAGCCACGAGCACGACCGTCGCCGCCACGGCCACCCGCACCCGGATCCCGCGCGGCCAGCTCAGCAGCACGAAGACCTGCACCACCGGCATCGCGGCGAGCTGCCAACTGCCGACGAGAGCCCCCGCCGCGCCCCCGTATACCAGGGCGACGACGGTCGGGGCGGCCAGGCGGGCCCAGTTCACTCCCGGGCCGACATCGACGCGATGACGGTAGTCGACCAGCAGCGGGACGGTCGACGCCGCCCAGAGCACGCCCCCGACTCCCACGACGAGCAGCGCGACGCCCGAGCGATCCAGCGCCACGGCGATGCCGAGCCAGGCCGCCACCAGCATGAGCTCGATGAAGATCACCCCGCCCACCGTGTACCACCAGGTGGCGGTGATTCCCCGCGCGAGCTGGCGGGCACCGGGGCCGGGATCGGAGAGGGCGGGGGAAGGACTGCTCACGCTCCCCACGATAGAGGCGTGACACATGTCACGGGATCCGGTGCGAACCGCATGGAGAGCGGTGACGCGGCGGCACTGCCGCGCCGGGGCCGCTTCGACTGGACTGGGGTCATCGCGACGGAGAGACCGTCCGCACCGACACCCGGAGCTTCCCCCATGAACCTCATCGAGACCTTCCAGAACCTCGTCGCCCAGGTCCCCGACCTCGTCCAGCCGCTCATCGTCGCCCTCGCCGGGGCGGTCCCCTTCGTCGAGGGCGAGGGCGCCGCGAGCATCGGAATCCTCGGAGGCATCCCGCCCGTGGTCGCCGCCATCGCCGCGATGGTCGGCAACTTCCTCTGCGTCGCGATCCTGGTGCTCGCCAGCGCGGGCGCCCGCCGGGCCATCGTGGACCGCTCGCGGGCGAAGCAGCCGGTGACGGTGGGCGGCGGCACGAGCCTGGAGGCCGACGGCGTCCCGGCGGAGACCGGACGCGGGTCCGCCCGCCGCGAGAAGTTCCAGCGCGCTTTCGAGCGCTACGGCGTCCCCGGGGTGAGCCTGCTCGGACCGCTGCTGCTGCCGACCCACTTCACCGCCACCATGTTGGCCGCGTCCGGCATCGGCAAGGGGCGCATCCTCGTGTGGCAGGCCGTCGCGATCATCGGCTGGACGACCGTCATCGCGGTGATCGTCGGCAGCGCCGTCTACGCCATCCGCTGATCGACGGCGATGTCGGACGCCCGGGGCAGGATGAGCGCATGATCACGCTGCTGTCCGCCCCCAGCAACCTCGGCCTGCGCCCACCGGAGCCCGGCAGCGTGCCCGGCTCCGCGAAGGCGCCGGAAGCGTTCCGCGAAGCGGGGCTGTTCCGGCGCTTCACCGACCGGGGCGCGACTGACGGCGGCATCGTGCTGGCCGGGCGCTACGTGGACGACGACGCGACCCGGCCCGCCGACCGGGTGCGCAACGAGGCCGCTTTCGTCGACCACTCCCTCCGACTGGCATCGCGTATCGGCGAGATCCTCGATGAGAGGCGAGCGCCGCTCGTGATCGGCGGCGACTGCGGCATCCTCGTCGCCGCCGGGATCGCGGTGAAGCGCCGCGGCGGGGCCGGCCTGGTGCACATCGACGGACACACCGACTTCCGCCACCCGGGCAACAGCGACGAGTGCGCGAGCGTGGCGGGCGAAGCGCTGGCGGCCGCCGTCGGCGCGCACTGGCCGTCCATCGCCGACATCGAGGGGCTCGCGCCGTACTTCTCCCCCGCTAGCACGGCCCACATCGGACACCGTGATGATGACGAGGAGCAGGCGGAGGTCCGCAGCCTCCTCGCACGCGTCACACCTGCGGCCGATGTGCTGGCGCGAGGCGCGGATGCGGTCGCCGCCGAGACCGCGGCGTCCGCGGGCGGCCGCTACTGGCTGCAGCTCGACGTCGATGTGCTGGACCCGTCGGTGATGCCTGCTGTCGACAGCCCTGACCCCGGCGGTCTCGACGCGGCGGAGCTCACCGCTCTCCTGCGCGCCCTCGCCCCGCGGGCGATCGGAGCCAGCATCACCGTGTTCGATCCCGACCTCGATCCGGATGGCCGCTACGCGCGGCTCCTCACCGAGGTCCTCCACGACGGACTGCGCGAGCTGGGCAGCGGGGCGCGCGACTGACGCACCCCGCCACCCGGTCGCGCATCAGTCCTCGGCGCCTCGTCCCGCTGCCGGATCGGTCTGCATCGAGACCCGCACCCGCGCGATGCGGCGGCGATCGATCTCGACCACCTGGATCGTCGCACCTGGGACCTCGACGGTGTCGCCGACCACGGCGAGCCGTCCGAGCTGCTCCGTGACGAATCCGGCGATGGTGTCGGAGGAACCGCGCGGCATCGCGAGCCCCGTCGCCTCCTCGAAGTCCTGCAGGTTGAGGCGCCCGTCCAGCCCGTCGTCGGCGGAGAGGAACACCTCGGCGTCGTACTCGTCGAAGATCTCACCGACGACCTCCTCCACGAGGTCCTCCAGCGTGACCAGACCGTCGGTGCCACCGTACTCGTCCACGACGACCGCGATGTGGTGTCCCTCCGCCCGCATGCGGGTCAGAGTCGGCAGCACGCCTGCCGTGGACGGGATGTAGGGGATGTCGCGGACGAGCCCCTGCAGCGGGCGCTCCGGGTCGTCCGCCGCCGCCTCGAAGAGGTCACGTACGTGCACGAAGCCGGTGATGTCGTCGATCGACGTCTGCGACACCGGGTACCGGGAGTAGGGCAGCTCGCGCACCTGCTCCACCGCCGCCCCGACCGTGGCAGCCTCGTCCAGCGCCACGACCTCCGGTCGCGGGCGCATGACCTCGCTCACCTGGCGCCCACGCAGCGAGAGCACGTCGTCGAGGATGCGGCGCTCGTCGTCAGGCAGGCCCTGGTGGGTCGCCACGATATCGCGCACCTCCTCATCGGTGAGCTCGTCGCTCGTCTTGTGCGGATCGCCGCCGAGCACGCGGACGAGCGCGTTCGTCGAGACGGACAGCAGCCAGATCACCGGGCGCATGACGGTCGCGAAGCCGTTCAGGGCCGGCGCCACCGCATACGCGAACTGCGCGTTGCGCTGGATCGCGAGCCGCTTCGGCACGAGCTCGCCGAGCACGAGCGACAGGTACGCGATGATGAGCGTCAGCACGATCGTGGCGAGGGTCATCGCGAGCGGAGGTGCGACGCCCCAGCCCTCCAGCAGCGGCGCGACGGACGGGGCGATCGAGGTCGCGCCGTACGCGGCGGACGCGAAGCCCGCGACGGTCACACCGATCTGCACCGCCGAGAGGAAGGTGTTGGGGTTGCGGGCCAAAGCGGCGACCTTCGCCCCGCGACGTCCGCGTGCGGCGATCGCGTTGAGCTGGCTCTCACGGAGCGTGACCAGCGCCATCTCCGTCGCAGCGAAGACACCGCCGATCAGCACGAAGAGCAGGACGAGGGCGATGTTCCAGAGCAGATCGCCCATCAGCGGGCGACCTCCTCGGTGGCGGGGTGAGCACCCGGGATGAACCGGGTGCTCGTACTGTCAGAGTCCGAAGAGTCAGAACAGCGCTGCGCGCTCAAGAGTGCTCCTTGTCGATGGTGGGGGTGGAATCGGTCGGGGAAGAGAGGGTGTTGCGGTGCCGGCGCGTCTTCATCAGGCTCGCGACGGTGGCGACCGCGATGGTCGCGGCGATGAACAGCAGCGAGAACCAGATCGGGATCTCGGGTGCCCACAGCATCGGCTCGCCGCCGTTGATGAACGGCACCTCGTTGACGTGCAGGGCGTGCAGCACGAGCTTCACACCGATGAACGCGAGGATGACGGCGAGGCCCTGAGCCAGGTAGACCAGGCGCTCGAGCAGACCGCCGATGAGGAAGTAGAGCTGACGCAGACCCATCAGGGCGAAGGCGTTCGCGGTGAACACGATGTACGCCTCGTCGGTGAGGCCGTAGATGGCGGGGATCGAGTCGACGGCGAAGACGAGGTCGATGAAGCCGATCGCGATGATCGTCAGAAGCATCGGCGTGACGTAGCGCTTGCCCTTCTGGACGACCGTGAGCTTGTCGCCGTTGTACTCCTCGCTGACGGGGAGGTGGCGGCGGACGAAGGTCATGAAGCGACCGTTCGCAGGGTTGCTCTCGTGGCTGCTGAAGGCCTGGCGGTACGCGAGGAAGAGCAGCAGCGCGCCGAAGACGTAGAAGATCCAGGAGAAGTTCTCGATGAGGGTCGCGCCGACCGCGATGAAGATGCCGCGGAGGATCAGCGCGATCACGATGCCGATCATCAGCACCTTCTGCTGATAGATCTTCGGCACCGCGAAGCCCGTCATCACGATGAGGAACACGAAGAGGTTGTCGATCGACAGCGCCTTCTCGGTGAGGTAGCCGGCGAAGTACTCGCCGCCGTACGTCCAGCCGGACACCATGCCGATGCCCACGCCGAAGAGCAGCGCGAGGCTGATGTAGAAGATCGACCAGCGTGCGGACTCGCCGATGCTCGGCTCGTGCGGCTTGCGGACGTGCGCGAAGAACTCGTACACGAAGAACGCGATGGTGACCGCGATCGTGATGACCCAGATCAAGGGGGTGATTTCCAACGGGTACTCCAGACTCGGGCGTGACGGAACAGCGCCAAAGTCTTCCCCATCCCGCTGAGCGGGACCGGTGGGCCGGGATGCAGACGCATCCGTAATGACGACCCGACCGTGTCGGAGTACTCCCCTTGGATAATCCAGGGTACGAGACGGTGCCCGCGGGATTCTGTGGATCTGCCGAGAGCGCCCCTAGACTGGACGCGGCGACCGCCGGAGCGTGACGACCTCCGGCCTCCGGGCAGGCGGTCCCCGCGCGTCCGGCGTACCGACGAGAGGCCGGCTTCTCACCGGCGAAGGTGTGGTGGCACCGCGATCTGGCCCCCGCCCACACCTCCAGGGCTCCCACAACCTGGAGGAGAAATGAGATCACCCGACCCCGCCCGCACGCTCGCCGCGGAGCTCGCCGAGGCCGTCCCCGACCGCCGTGTCACACTGCTCGGTCACGTCCACCGCCGGAGGGAGCTCGCCACCGTCGCGTTCCTGATCATCCGCGACCGTTCCGGACTCGCACAGGTCGTCGTCCGCCCCGCGCAAGCTCCGGCCGGCGGCCTCCCTCCGGAGGAGACGGTCGTCCGCGTGACGGGGACCGTCGCCGCGAACCCGCAGGCCCCCGGCGGCGTCGAGATCGTCGACCCGCAGATCGAGAGCCTGTCGGAGCCGGCCGCACCGCCGGTCGTGGCACTGTGGCGTCCGACACTCGAAACGAGCCTGCCGACGCTGCTCGACCACGCCGCGGTGACTTGGCGCCATCCGGCACGCCGCGCGACCTGGCAGATCGCCGCGGCGAGCGTGCGCGCGTTCCGCCGGGTGCTCGACGCCGCGGACTTCACCGAGGTGCAGACCCCGAAGATCGTCGACACCGTGACGGAGTCGGGAGCGAACGTGTTCCCGGTCGACTACTTCGGCAGGACCGGATATCTCGCGCAGAGTCCGCAGTTCTACAAGCAGCAGCTCGTGGGGGTGTTCGAGCGCGTCTATGAGGTGGGTCCCGTCTTCCGCGCCGAGCCGCACGACACCGTGCGGCACCTCTCGGAGTACGTGTCGCTGGACGTCGAGTTCGGGTTCATCCGCGACCACCGCGACGTCCTGCGCCTCCTCGGCCACGTGCTGCGCGGCATGCTCGACGGCATCCGCACCGACGCCGCGGAGGAACTCGCGCTGCTCGACGTGACGCTCCCCGTCATCCCCGAGGACATCCCCGTCGTGCACTTCCGGGATGCGCTGCGCCGGGTCGGTGCTCCGGCCGACGAGCCCGACCTCTCCCCCGCACACGAGCGGGCGCTCGGGGCGTGGGCGAAGGAGGAGTTCGGCAGCGACGTGCTGGCCGTCGAGGGATACCCGATGCGCAAGCGCCCGTTCTACACGCATCCGCAGCCCGACGACACGGAGGGGAGCAACAGCTTCGACCTCCTGTTCCGCGGTCTGGAGCTCGTGACCGGCGGACAGCGGCTGCATCGGCACAGCGAGGTCATCGCGGCGATCGAAGCTCGGGGCGAGTCGCCCTCGGCGTACGCCGGCTACCTGGAGGCGTTCGCGCACGGGATGCCTCCGCACGGCGGCTTCGCGATCGGACTGGAGCGCTGGGTCGGCCGACTGGTCGAGGCGACCAACGTGCGTGAGGTGACGCTGTTCCCGCGCGACGTCCATCGCCTCACGCCGTAGCTCCGGGACGCGACGAGGGCGACCGCGGTGTGCGGTCGCCCTCGTTCGTCAGCGGCGGATCACTCCGTGATCTCGGCCAGCCCCGACTGCTCGGCCCGATCGATGATCGCGGGGAGCGTCTCGTCGAAGAAGCTCACCAGGACGGCCCGGGTCTTGACCGCGTCCCGTTCGGACGTCGCCTCGCGGATCGCGCCGACGAACTCCTCGACGGCGGACCAGTCCACGGCGTCCTTCGCATGCTGGGTGAAACGACGGATCTGCGGCCCGAGGCGCTCGATGGAGTTGGCGCGCGTGGCGTTGCCCTCGATCCGGGCGAAGCCCGTCGCCGCGCTGCGGAGCGCCGCCCCGAACGCGATGATGTCCCGCTCCTGCACCGACGCCGCCATGTCGTCGGCCAGCTCGACGAGGTACGCCACATCGTCGTCCTGGATGACCGGCATGACGTGACGGACCGAGCCGATCCAGATGTCGCCGAACAGGTCGACCGCGTTCCGCACGCGCTCCAGATCGATCGGGGCCACGCGGGTGTACCGGTTCCGCTGCATCTCGACGAGGCCGTTGTCGGCCAGGCGGTCGAGGGCATGACGGATCGGCGTCTTCGAGGTGCCGAGGCGTTCGGCGAGTTCGTAATCGCGCAGACGCTCGCCGGGCTGGAGTTCGCCGCTGATGATGGCATCCTGCAGGCGCACGAAAGCCTCGTCGCTCATCGACCGGCGTTCGAGGGGGCCGCCAGAGAGTGTCACACTGCCTCCAGTGGGGGTCATGGAGAGTGAAGTTCTACGTCTCAAGCAATATATCTCAAATGCGCGGGCGGCCCGCTCCGACGTCAGGCGGAGGGTGCGACCCGCACGAGCATCTTCCCCGTGTTGGCTCCGCGCATCATGTCGAGGAACGCGTCGACCGTGTTCTCGATCCCATCGACGATGGTCTCGTCGTAGGCGATGCGGCCCTCCGCGAACCAGCGCGTCATCTTCTCGCTGAACTCCGGCGAGAGGTGCAGGTAGTTCGCGAGGGTGAATCCCTGGAGGCGGAGGCCGCGCGTGATGATGTTCGCCATGTTGTCGGGCCCGGGCACGGGCTCGGTGGTGTTGTAGCTCGTGATGGCGCCGCACAGCGCGATCCGGCCGCCGTCGTTCATCACGTCGAGCGCGGCTTCGAGGTGGTCGCCGCCGACGTTGTCGAAGAACACGTCCACGCCCTCGGGCGCGAGGGCGGCGAGCTGCTCGCGCACCGGGCCGTCCTTGTAGTTGAACGCCGCGTCGTAGCCGTACTTCTCGGTCAGCAGGGCGACCTTCTCGGCCGATCCTGCCGAGCCGATGACACGGCCGGCGCCGAGGAGCTTCGCGATCTGACCGACAGCCGTGCCGACGGCGCCGGCGGCCCCGGAGACGAACACCGTGTCGCCCGGGGCGAGTCCGGCGATCGCGGTGAGCCCGACGTACGCGGTGAGGCCGGTCATGCCGAGGATGTGCAGGCGCAGCGACAGCGGCATGCCGGGCACCTCGGGCACGGCCCGGAATGTCGACGCGTCCGCCTGCACGACATCGCTCCAGCCGTGCTGGTGCAGCACAACGGTGCCGACGGGGAGGTCGTCCGCCGCAGAGGCGACGACCCGGCCGATGGCGCCACCCGCGATGACTTCGTCGAGGGCGTAGGGGGCGACGTAGCTGCGGACGTCGTTCATCCGCCCGCGCATATAGGGGTCGACGGAGACGAACTCGTTCGCCACGCGCACCTCCCCCGGCGCCGGATCGCTCAGCTCCACCTCGACGGTGCGGAAGTCGTCGTGGGTCGGCCACCCCTCGGGGCGGCGGGCGAGCTGGATCTGCGTGCTGATGGCGTGGGACATTTCTCTCCTTCGTGAGGATCTAGGGGTGCTGCGGCCGGACTCAGACGAGGAGGCCGATGGCGAGCGCGATGACGCCGAGCGCCGGGATGACGCCCTGCTTCAGGGCGGCGGACGCCTTGTCGGGGCTCGACAGCAGCAGCACGAGGCTCGCGGCGACCATCGATCCGGCGCCGGTGAAGACGAGAGTCGCGCCGACGGCCGTCGCTCCCGTGGCGAAGAGGACGATGCCGAGGAGGACGGCGACCGCGAGGAACAGGTTGTAGAAGCCCTGGTTGAACGCGAGCTCCTTTTGTCGCGCGGCCTCCTCCGCCGTGCCCGTGCCGAACGTGCGGCGAGCGCGCGCGCTCGTCCAGGCGAACGACTCGAGCCAGAAGATGTAGACGTGCACGAGTGCCGCGATGCCTGCGAGCACGAGTCCGGCGATGACCATGACAGTCCCCCTTCGACGCGGCGAGGCCGCGCATTCTGTATCGGTCGTTCCAATATATACTGGATCGAGCGATTCACAAAAGAGCAGGAGCAGGGTGGATGGGGCGCACACAGACCTTCGACACCGCGGAAGCGGTCCGCGCGGCACGCGGCGTGTTCTGGGAGCGCGGCTTCGAGAGCGCTCCCTTGCCGGAGCTCGAGCGCGCGACCGGCCTCAGTCGTTCCAGCATCTATCACGCCTTCGGTTCCAAGCGCGGACTCTTCGACGCCGCCGTCGAGAGCTATCTGGACGAGGTGATCCGCCCGCGCCTCGCCCCGTTGACGGGTGAGACCGTGGCGCCGGAGGCTCTGGAGACCTACCTCGGCGGACTGCGTACGGCGCTGCTGACCGCGGGGAGCCTCCCGGCGACGAGCGGCTGCCTGCTGGTCAACACCGCCGCCGCCCCCATCGGCACCGACGACGCGGTCGCCCGGGTCGTGGCGTCCTATCGCGCGGAGCTCCGAGAGGCGTTCGCCCGCGGCGTCCGGGCCGCCCTCCCCGAGCTCGCGGGAACCGAAGTCGCGACCCTGGCGGACGCCTCTACGGGACTGGTGGTCTCCGCATTCGCCCTCGTCCGCGTGGCCCCCGACGCCGCGGCGAGTGCGATCGATGCGGCGCTCGCACTCCTCGCCGACCGGCGACGCCGGCACTGAGGCGCAACCAGAAGAAGAACGCCCGGGAGGTCAGTCCTCCCGGGCGCTCCCGTGCCGGCGTCAGGGGACGATGACGGCGCGTCCGCGGATACTGTTCGACGCGAGGTCCTCGTACGCCTTCGGGCCGTCGTCGAGCGTGTAGCTCTCGGTCTGGACGTGGATCTTCCCGGCGCGGGCGAGGTCCAGCACCTCGATCAGTTCGGCGCGTGAGCCCCAGTAGGGAATGCGCACGGCGGCGTCGTAGGCGATCGAGCCGAACCCGAGCGTCATGCTCCCACCACCGATGCCCACGATCGTGATGTCGGCTTCGAGCGCGGCCACGCTCTGGGCCAGGGCGATCGTCGGGTTCGCGCCCACGAAGTCGAACACCGCGTTCGCGCCGAGACCGCCGGTGAGCTCGCGGATCTTCTCGGCGGCCGATGCATCGCTGATCAGCACGTGATCGGCGCCCACCTCGGTGGCGAGCTTCAGCTTCTCGTCGTTCACGTCGAGGGCGATGACCGTGGCCCCCGAGATGGCCTTGAGGATCTGGATGCCGACGTGGCCGAGACCGCCGGTGCCGATCACGACGGCGAACGTGCCGGCGCCGAGCTTCGGAAGCGAGTTCTTGATCGCGTGGTACGGGGTGAGGCCCGCGTCGGTCAGCGAGACGTTCTGCACGGGGTCGAGGTCACCGAGCGGCACGAGGTGGCGCGCGTCGTCGACGATCATGTACTCGGCCATCGAGCCCTGGCTGCCCAGTCCCGGAGGACGGATGCCCTCGGCGGCGGCGTTCGTGCAGTAGTTCTCCTTGCCCATCGAACAGTTGTGGCAGCGGCCACAGCCCCACGGACCATAGACGGCCACGGCATCCCCGACCTTGAGCGTCGAGTCGACGCCCTCGCCGATCTCGTGCACGATGCCGGCGCCTTCGTGCCCGAGCGTCAGCGGCAGCGGGTAACCCTGCTCGTGGTAGTCCTTCTCGGGGAGCCCCATGACGTAGTCGTCGGAGTGGCAGACACCACCCGCGGTGATCTTGAGCAGGACCTGGCCGGGGCCGGGCTTCGGAATCGGGATGTCGACCACCACCGGGGGCTTGCCGATCTCGACGTAGCGGAGAGCTTTCATGAGCATCTTCTTCCTGGCGTCGAGAGGTCTGCCGCGCGGTGCGGAGGCGGGGGCTCTCGATACCGTCCCTTCCAGTATCCGCCCGATCTCACAAATCTTGACAGTTCGTGAGACAGCGAAATTGCGCGATTCGGCAGTTCTCATCACCAACGCCGGCTCTGCGCTTTCTCACGAAACTATAAGTGATGACACGACGCGCTTCGCAGTACCTATTGCGCGTCTTGACGCTTTCCGAGGCCGAACTACCGGCAACAAGCACGATGCGCGCCCCACCGCCAGTTCAGTAGTGTTCGAACGTGACTGCTCCCGAAAACGACATCCGCGATCAGCTTGCGACTCGACTCTCACTGATTGAGCCGGGGTTGCAGCACATCGCGAACAACTACCACCTTCGCAACCCGCTCGGGGCCGACGGGTTCGTGGACATTCTGGCCCGCGACTCGACGGGCTCGTTTGTCGTCATTGAGCTGAAGAAGGCAAGTTCAACGTCTCGACAGGCCATGCACGAGGTCGGCAAGTACGTCGATCTACTGAGTCGCGACAAAGGGCTCCCGCCGGAGATGATCAGGGCGATCGTCGTATCGACCGACTGGCACGAGCTCCTCATTCCGTTCAGCTACTACGTCCATCAAAGCGACTTCGACCTCAGCGGGTTTCAGCTCGATCTTGCAGCGGACGGCCTTACGCCGACGGGTGCACACGAGGTGAAGCCGCTAAAGACTGCGACGCCTCGGAGCCTGACTGCGTCTCAGCGACGAATCGACGAGGCCGGAAAGACGGAACTCGCGGCATCATGGGATGCCGTGAAATCTCGTCTCCGCGAATTGCAAATCAGTGACTTCGTCGGACTGCACCTCTCGATGGACGAGAACCATATGGTCGTCCTCGCACTCGGCACTATCCTCTCGGACGACCCGCTCGCACCCATGAGTGAAGTCCTGCGTCGGGAACTGGACTTCGACGATGAAGACCTCGACGAGATGACCACCGAAGAGATCGTTCTGCTCGGCATGGAGTATGAAGGTCACCCGTTGAACGTCTGCTACCCCGAGAAGGTTGGTGCTCTGATAACGGGCCACGGTTGGCATGTCGATCAGGTGGAGCGGTCCGGTGTCTTCGAAGATCTCGATCTCTTCCCAGAAGCCGATGTTCTCCACGCATGTCAGGGGTGGGCTGGCGGGCTCTCGGCCTACCACTTCAACGGGAGGGCACGGACATCGAATACAGCTCAATGGGCGGCGTTTCGCGGGGCAATTTCGAAGGTGATCGCAGATTCACCGGGATGGGTGGCGCCGGCCAGGATGTGGCTGGATAGCCTTCAAGAGAGCGCTCCTAGGTGGGACATCAGCGTCAATGTCTACGACAATCATGACCTACTCCAGTCACTACTACATGGGCACCGCGACCGTCGGTGGATCGAGTTGGTGCCCCATTTCGTGCTCGCTGTAGAGGCGCCAAACAATATGGGTTTCGGGCTGTGGGGCTACTTGAGGTGGGACGGCGCGAAGGTACGCCTCGTAGACGGTCTCCGCGCAGCATTCGCGAACATCGGAGAATGGGGCGATCTTCGAGCCTTCGATGACCAGGCCGAGGCTAACGTCCGCCTCCTCGAGGCTTGGCATCTCAGCTACGAAATCTCAGAGAAACGCGGTAATCAGCCGCTACCACTGGTCCTGTCCGAACGGCACGGCGAGCTTGTAAAGTGCACGGTCGAGAAGGATGACATGCGAACCGACATGATGATGACGATGGTGATGGCGGACTTCCTCGACGCGCACGAGGATCAACTTGATGAGCTCGTTGCCTACCTGCGTCGCCACGTCGCGGTCGATTCCGCGACAGCAACGCAGATGCACTTCTTTGATCCGCGTACCGATTCAGCTTGGTACTGAAACTTCGAGTTTCGTGACTCCGCCGCCCTTTGGCAGCCGGCGGGTCAGCGGGATCATACGAGGGCAGCTACGTTGCGAATGATCAGAGTGTCTAGCACGGGTTCGAGTGACTGGGTGGAACCGAGATCAGTGAGGAGCTCGAGTTGCCGGCGGGAGAGGTACCGGAAACTCTGGGCGGGTTCCAGGTGCAGAATCCGTCGCAAGTGGGTCAGGGGAACGGGCTGCGCCCAGCGGTGCGGACGGTCCAGCTTCAACACGGAACACTCCGATGCCCCATGGAGGTAGTCGGTGAGCTGTTCGCGGGTGAGTTCCATCACTGTGGAGTAGTCTCGCCAGATCTGCGCAGGGGTGCTGCGGACCAAGCCGGCTGATCTCATCGTTCCGAGAACAGCTTTGTCGGGCGTCGATGAGTAGATGACGACGGTGGTGTCGGCCGGCACATCAGGGAATCGTCTGCGGATCTCCACGGTCTTCGTTCCTCCGAGCAGGGCTCGGGCGAAACGGGGACGGACGGAGAGCATTAGGGAACGGCTCATGCGGTGCGCGGTCCTTCGGGCTGACGGCGTAGAACCTCATCGAAGAACTCCGGGTCGACGGATCTCATGCTCTGCACCTCGCCCTTCACGTAAGTCCGGAAAACATCGTCGCTCCGCGAGATGGACACGGGGAGACGTTCAGTGTCCTGGAAGCGTATGACATTCACCGTCCCGTCTTTCCCGGCTGCGGCCTCGATGTCGGACCGTCGTAGGACTCCGAGGAGCGCGAAACGCGTCACGGCGTCCTGCACGGGTAAGCGGGTCGCGTCGATCATCACCGACCGTGCGACGACTCGACTCACGCTGACTCCTTTGTCGCTGCTGGAGTACCACAACACCCGGGCCGGTAGTTCTCGGGGCCTCATCTTCGATCCGGAGAAGTAGACCAGTTCCCGGGAGAGGCCGAGCCCGCGTCGACGAACGGAGAACAATCCGTCGTCGACTCCCAACAGCAGGGACGCCCATTTGGGTTGGATGGGAATGAGATAGGTAGGCAGGGACGCGCCCGTGACGACCAGCGGCCACCGGGTCCTCTCCATGAATGAGACGTCTGCGGCTGTGGCCAGTCCGAGCTCGTCCCGCCCCAATGTCGCGGGGCCGAGGGTCGCGGTACGTGGGGACATTGCTGTGAACCCGTCGGCTTCCAAGGCCGCGTCGATGGTCGGGGAGATGGCACGGTCGGTGACCTCAACCCGGGAGAGTCCTCTCTCCCACGCCATTCGGCGAAAGTGGCGGACGAGTTGGAAGGCGACCGTTGCACCTCGTGCGCCGCGGATCGCTCTGAGCAGTGGCAACTTCAGAGTGGTCTCCTCGACGGCGACCGCTGCCAATGCCCAGAGCCGCCCGTCGCCATCGGTGAGCTTCTGGACCGCGATTTCGTGGGGGCGGGCGAGGAGCTCCCGGATGGTGCGGTGGAAGTCGGCCGGACGAGGTTCGCTCGTAAACACACGAAACGATGCTTCTAGCCCCGGATCGACCGATCCTACTGGCGCCCATTCCAAGTCGCCGTCGTCGATGAGACGCGAGCGGAAGTCAGACATGAACGACTGAGGTGTAAGCGCACCGACAAGTTCGTGCGGCCGCACGACACGCATTCCCCGCAACAGTGGTTCCCACGCTGCGGCCGCCAGGTGCACGTTGCTGTCGTTGGTGACGAAGTAGTCGGCGCCGGCGTTCACGGCGTCGGCGACATGCAGAACGTCTGAGCGGAGACTGGCGTCTTTGCCTACGAGGTCCGGCCCGGTCGCCGTGAGCAGAGCGTCTTCGAGCTGCCTGTCAATGGGTCGTCGCGTGCTCACCCGTGTGAGGTGAGACGTCTCGGCGCGCATGTGTTGGCGTTCAGCCGGGTCCACGATGCGGCTGAGCTCGTTGTCCACTTCCCCCGACACCGCGAAGGTCACGAGGGGTTGCAACCAGTCCGCGTGCAATGCCGACGACTCCTCTCGCTGGTCACGACGCACGTCGGGGGGACAGAACAGATCTCCGATCACGTTTGTGTCCAAAATGGCCACGGGCACGCCGGATCCGAGCGCGGCCGTTTCGAGCAAGTCGAGACCGCTGTCGAGGTTGACCCGTTTGACCCAGTTGGTAAGGGTCGACCCATTGAGTGCGCGGCCGGGCTTCTCTGATGTGGCGTGCATACCCAGCGCCCGCCAAAACCCGTCCATCTGATAGTCGATTCGGCACGCGGCAGTCACGAAAGACCGCCCAGGGTTTCGCTGGACGGCCGCGTCGACAAGGGTTCTCGCCCACCCTGCACCTCGCACCTCTCTGCTCACGCAGAGGTGCACCAGCTTGAGGAGGTTGTACCGCGGTATGTCGTACAGGGCGTACGCGACAACCTGCCCTCCCTGGCACGCGATCAGGAGACCACCGTGGCGCGCTCGATCTCGGAAGCCCTCGTCCGGCATCGGACCCAGCGTTGCCCGATTCGCTTTGTGCAAAGTGAGCACGCCACTAAGCAAGTGTTCCGCGGTGGGATGCTCGGGGTCCCATACGACGATGTCACGATTCACCGCTGGTCTCCTCCATTAGCCGAGCCGCTATTTGCCGTGCACGATCGCTTCCTTCGGCGCGCTCCCGAGATCGATGGCGACGCGGCCATCATGGCAGTTCTCACTAGCGCTGCCCGGGAGCGGCACGGCATTTACGTGACGGAGGCGACGCGCTGTGTCCCAGTTCGCCTTGCGCTCACGCCCCTGGGAGCCGTTAGCAAGCGGGCGCTCGCCCGGCGATTGGCGCGCGCAGACCACACCAGCTACAGACCAGACGGCGAAAGTGAGGGATATTCAGAACACATCCCAGAGGTTGGCGATGGTTTGCTCTCGTGATCACCGCTGCTCGGTACCATTCAATGTGGCGTCCCTTTTCGATGTAATCCGTACCCTCCTAGAAGCCGTAGGAGATGTTGTCGGCGCGCTGACGCCCCTGCTTGGGGTTGCGGGCATCATCGTCGGCGCGACCGTCACCGGCATCGTTACTAGGCGCAACGACGTACGTCGGACCGTCACTGACATACGCCGTGAGGTCTACTTCGAAACCATGGACGTTGCGGTCTCCCTGTACGACGAGCTGCGTCGGATCGGATTGCACGGCCCCCGCGGCGGGGCCGACCAGCGCGCAGATCAAGAAGCGGCAGACGCTATCAACGAGGTCATCAAGCTGATGTCAACGCTCGTCCGTGTGGAGGCGCGCGTAGCCACTGTGGGTTCCCCGGCTGTAGTGGAAGCTGCATACGCATTCAGGCGGGCAACCACTGAGTACATGGGGGCGATTTCCTCGCAGGAGATGTTCCGCGTCGGAGTGGCCACCCTGCACTTTGGGCATTACGCCGCCTCACTCGACCGACTTTCGCGGGCGATCCGAGTCGATCTCGCTCTAACGCCACTAACCTCAACGTTGCCGGTAACACGGGATGCCGTCGAACGCGCCGCGCGGCTGCCCTCACCTGGCTGGTGGCCGGATCCCACGATGCGCTTCGATTTGCGATGGTGGAACGGTGCCTTCTGGGACGACGCGGTCGTCACCGGCGGACAGCGGTATACGGACAACGAGACGACGCGGACAGCCATTTGAATCGAGCGTTTCCACAGTAGAGCGATATGAGCATCCACATCCTCCTCAGTGCGGCACGTCTGCAGGCGCGTCCACGACCGGGCGCAGCCGACTTCCATCGCTTCTGGACGAGTGCTGTCCTGAGAGCATATGCCGACAACGGATCAGTCTAGGCTCGCGACTATGCGAGATAGCGCTGCGTTCCCCGACGGTAGACAAGTCATGCTTGAGCTCCTGGAGATTTGGGACGACCATCGTGTTGATGACGTGCGTGTGGAGCACACCGTGGATTCCGTTCGGAATGCGACACTAGTTCACGGTCTCACGGCGCACGGGGCGGATCTGGGCCGAGCCGTTCTCAAACTCGTCGAGGCGGAGATGATCGTGCAGGCCTATCCCCTTGTGCGCCTGATGCTCGAAGACTCGATCCTTGTTCTATGGCTTGAATCCGAACCCGGATCTTGGCGTGAACTCATCCACAAAGCGTCCACGGATCTTGAGGGGCTCATCGACGAGATCACGCGAAATGGTGGTCTGACGCCCGGCTTCAAGAAGCTAAGCGAAGCGGCAGCAGCCACGCGCACACAACTTGCGGACTCCAAGGGTCCTCGTCTGACGGTCAGGCGACAGATGCACGAGCTGCGCGGTGCAGGGGCGTCGCTGTACACCCATTACAGGGTTCTGTCTCAATACGCGCATGCGGGTAAGCCCGTCGCGGATCTCTACTCCGAGGTGGACGCGAGCGTGCCGGGCGGGATCCGAAGCTCCTCTACTCTCCTTCTGACCCTCACGTCCGAGGAGATTTCTGCCGTCGTCGGTCATGGTGCCGCCGCGTTCTTGCAATCGCTTCTCGCATGGGATCGTTGCACCATCGAGCAGCCGAATCGCACACGGCTTTTGAGGATCGCCGAACGCCTCGGCGTCCAGAGCGACCGTGCTGGACGCGCAGGCTCTTGAGAATCGCGGTCGCCTGCGCGGCGGACGCGCTCACCTGGGATATCTCCGCGCACCCATCGGAAGCAGAATGGCGCGTCGCCTAAATCGGCGGTGCGCATCGCCGTCAAGAATCGGCCGCTGCACCGGATTGCGCGCCTTCGTATCGGAGGGTATCGGCACGGCTCGCGGGCAAGTAACAGGAGGGAATCCTCGAGCGCCAGCAGCAGTCATCCCAACCGTTCGGCCTGATCCGTAGTGGTACTCAGACTTTGCCGAAGCGCCAGCCCGCGCTGGACGGCGCGGCACCAAACTGCCCGAGACGTACGCCGCCTCTCGAGATTTCGCTCAGCTTTCGCGGACCGGACAGGACACGTCCGATGTCACGAGAGTTTCCACGGACTGAGACATGACTTCCACGGAGTTCCGCGGAAGTCATGTCACGATCACGCTCTAAGCAAGCGAGACAGCTGCGCTGCTCGGCGAGTATCTTCGCGCCGAGATCAACCGCCACAACGCTAGTAACACCGGGCGGAGCGTTCTCAGTGAGGATGGTGCCGCCTGGTGGTCGCAGTGAGCGACGCGGATCAGCTGTGCAACGATCCGTTGAGCTCTTCGCTCTCAGCCGCGCGGTGGACGTGGTGAGTGATGCGCGACAATCGTGCGCCCCAGATCTGGCCTTGAGTACGTCGCTGCTCTACACGTCCGCCGAAACACTACGAACGGGACATCGAGACCTCCGGCCGAGGGACGAGCCTGCCTTCCTCTGCGCTGCCTTCAGGTTTCTAGGGCCCAAGCTCGAAGCGACTGACCGAGCGAGAACACAGGGCCTAAGCACCGGCCCCGAGAGTCTCGCCAAGCTACCGTTTAAGCATGCTATTTTCTCATTGCCTCTTCGAGGGAACTGCGTAGATCGATAAGGTCATTCTCGGCCTTCTGGAGGATATCCATAGCCGATTCGACGCAGTAGTTCAGATCACTGGGCATCCCTCGCACCACCAGGCAAAGGTCGCCCTTTTGGATGTCATGCTTCTCTTTACCGGTGCGGTGGCGCGAGCAGATGCGCTTTCCGAGTGCCGTTTCCAGTGATACGTGACCTAGCACTGCTCTTATCTGCGGCATGAGGGGCTCCTTATGGCCTACCGTCTAGCATCTGAGTCGCGGCCGGAGTTGCGGGCCGCCTGCCGCTGAATCTACATCAGCCCGTCCGCGTGCGTGAGAAGATCCTCGCTACAGCTATGCGCCGCTGAGGAACAAGAGCGCGATGGTCAGTGGCTCGCAAGCCGACGTCTGATGGATGCCGATCATCGAGACGTCGATCCAGTAGAGAGCCCTGCACTGCCCTTGCGTTCCCGCTAGGGGACGCTCAGATTTCATCAAGTGGTGCGATCCCTGTGACTCGGCGGGTAACTGCTGAGCGGGGTCGACTTCTTCACAGATTTGGCGAAATCTGCTCGCATTTTCCAGCAGTATTTGGGCCTCCGAACGCTGGGCCCACTGTGGTTCCGCCTAGCACCCCACCCGGGCCAGGTGCGCGACACTCGCTCCGGGGATTAATGCGCTCCAGCTCGACGCGACGGAGACATTCACTCAGCGTCCAGCCGGAACCTTCGCGGAGCTCACGCATTAGAGCGCCGAATGGTCGCCGCCATCCTCAATCGCACGGTCCGGCCAGTCCTCGAGGAATCGTGGGCCATTCCCCGACCAGTTCGCACCTTAGTCGCTCGGTACAATCGCGGGTCTCGTCGGTCTTCTGCGTTCAGTAACCGGAAGAATGTCGATCGACTCGGCAGCTTGACCGAATCCCCGTAGAGCCGCTCGACGCGCCGCGTGAGCTGCTCGATCGCCGTCGTTTGGCTCACGGTCGACGAGCGGCTCTTCTCAGCCAGGACGATATTCATCACTCCGATGAGGCACGGATCCCACTGGCTCTTCCGCCGTGCACGCTTTCCAGCCGTGGTCGTTCCCTGCTCTCGAAAGACTTCGAGCCGACGGTCAACGGCGCGTGTGGAGACGGACTCCCCAAGCGAGCTTCCAGCCACTGACGCTCTGTTTCAATGGCCCTCCCAACCCCGACTTCGCTGCGGGAGGCCCCAACGCGGATAGACGCCTGCAGCCAGGGACCGATCCTCGGCTCGATATCCTCCGCCTGCGGAGACAGATGGAGGAGCCCTGATGTGTCCGAAGCCATCGGCGCTGCCTCACGTCCAAGTTTGTCCACGGCAACCTCAATTTCGGAGCCATCGTCGTCTCGGAGTGCCGAAGAATTTTTCTCGATGAACAGAACCGTGTACTTGCGTCGACGCCACATGAACGCCCCGACCGCAGCGCGCATCACGCGCTCCTTTCCCACACGATGGTTGTACTGCTGAGCGGTTGCTCAAGATCTGCCTCGAGCGCGCCAACCCAAAGGAGCGCGTGACAGTGCGCGCACCCCTTGGATCCGAAGCCGAAAAGGCTGGCGACCGCGCCTAGCGGCAAGCCACCCTCGGACAATTTCGGAGAGTCCTCGCTGATCGCACTATCTCGAAACGGCGGGAGGAATCGCAGGTTCGCCCCTTGGATCGGCGATTCGGCGTCATAGACGATGTTCCACCATCCGCGCTCAGCAGCGAACAGGGCAGTCATGTCGAATTGCGCTCTGACGTCGTCATCGAGCTGACGCGCAGGCTTGACGTCCATCAGTACGGCCTGCCGGCCGTGGCGACGAACGAAGTAGTCCGGATAGTTCTCACATAGGCCCCCGGCCGTGGCCCACCGAATCCACACCGGCTGGCCTGCGACGACGACGACGGGCGTGCGGTCCAACTCGATGATGCAGCCCTGTCTGTCAGCGACTCAAAGCCGATTGAGACGCCGAGCGCACCCATCCAGTGATTCCCGTCATGGTGCCGCTTCAAGCGCCAACCGGGCAAACTGCGGACCGGAGCACCTCTTTCGAAGGCGACGTCGTTGCAATCGACTGCGTCGACTTCCCGTTGAATGCCGTCGAGTCGATACTCCACGCGCGTTCGTTTCGCAGCCGAGCCGGAAGACATCGACGGATGCGTCCTATTCGGCAGTCAGCCACTCTCCTAGTGAGCGGTTCTGGCCTATGCCCTATGCCCTATGCCCTGAGCCCTATGCCCTGAGCCCTGAGCCCTGAGCCCTGAGCCCTGAGCCCTGAGCCCTGAGCCCTGACAAAGATCGCCCGACAGGGGATCGACCCACGGGCAGAGTATGTCCAGCGCCCAACGGGTCTCGTCTACACGCCGCGCAACCGATACCTCTCATGAGACTCTGACGCCTGAGTGAGACGCTCCGACAGCTTTCATGAGACTCCGAACACTGTTCGTGTCATCGAACCGTCGCTTCCAGCATCCGCCCGATTCATCGTGATGAAACCGTTGCATTCGTTACCTCGCCGTTATACAGTGATCGCACGGTGAATGTTTGCTGTGGCATCCACCGCATGTGATTGCAGGACACTCTTGGTGCAAGGGACAAGGGCCGGTCGGGAGCCTCTCCGACCGGCCCTTTACTGCGCCCGGTACTCTGTGAGGATGACCGATCGGAAGCTCGCGCTGGAGGCCTGGGAAAGCCTGTTCCGCGCGCAGCACGAACTGTTCACCGAGATGGCGGCGGACTTCGACACCGGCGACATCACGCAGGCCGAGTACGACGTGCTGCTCACCGTCACGCGCTCGCCGGAGATGACCTCGCGGCTGCGCGACATCACCGCCAACATGCTCATCAGCCAGCCGAGCGTCTCCCGCCTCGTCGATCGGATGGTGACGCGGGGACTGGTCGCGAAGTGCGCGGACCCGGACGACGGACGCGGGGCGCTGATCCGCGCCACGGACGAAGGCGCGCGGGCCTTCCGCGCCCTCGCCACGGTGCACGGCCGGTCGATCGCCGACCGGATGTCACGGCTCGACGACGAGGAGCTGCGCCTGCTGCGCGACCTCGCGGAGAAACTCCGCACCCGCTGACCGCTTCCCTCCTCCACAGTCGCCGCGGTCGGTGGCGTCTCCGCCGACGACGGGATCATGACGGCCGCGACGGTGGCGGGCGTCGCTTTTCTGGCAGGGTGGGTTGCGCACGCCCACATCGACCGTGGGCATATCGGACCGCCCCCTCGGGGGGAACCAGGGAGGTCATCCATGGAGATCGCCGGAATCATCGGCATCCTCACCATCGTCGGGATCGCGGTCGTCGCCGCGATCGTCGTCCTGCTCATCCTGCTGCTGTTCGCACGCAGCTGGATCAAGGTCGCTCGTGCCGACGAAGCGCTCGTCATCTCCGGACGCAAGCAGAAGGTGCAGCGTGCCGTCATCGGCGCCGACGGCACCAGCAGCTCGGAGATGACGGAATCGCCCGTCACGGTCATCGTGAACGGGAAGTCGCTCGTCAACCCGATCACCCAGCGCCACGAGATCATCTCCCTCCGCTCACGGCAGGTGTCGCTCAACGCCGAGGCGCAGTCGCTCGACAACGTGACCCTCAACGTCGACGGCGTCGCGATCGTGAAGATCGGCTCCGACCCGCTGCTGGTGCGCCGGGCCGCCGAGCGCTTCGCCTCCCAGGACAAGGCCATCGAGCAGTTCACCACCGAGCAGCTCGAGGGCGCTCTGCGCGGCATCGTCGCGACGCTCTCGGTTGTGGAGCTCATGCGGGAGCGCAAGAAGTTCTCCGACCAGATCGCCGCCGACGTCTCCCAGGAGCTCGCCGAGCAGGGCCTCATCCTCGACTCCTTCCAGATCAAGGGCATCACCGACAAGGTCGGCTACATCCAGTCCCTCGGTGCGCCGGAGATCCAGGCGAAGCGTCAGGCCGCGGAGATCTCGCAGACCAACGCCGACCGCGCGATCAACCAGAAGAACATCGCCAACCAGGAGGCGAACCTCGTCGAGCAGACCGCTCTCGACACCAACACCGCCAACGCCAACGCCGGCATCGGCCGGGCCCGCGCCGAGGCGGAGCAGGCCGAGCAGCTCGCCCGCGCCCAGGCCGAGCAGGCCGTGCTGCAGCAGCAGGCCGAGAACAAGCAGGCGCAGCTCGACGCCGACGTCAAGCGCGTCGCGGACGCCCAGCGGTACGAGGCGGAGACCCGCGCGCAGGCCGAGCTCTACACGCGTGAGCGGGCGGCCGAGGCGGCGGCGATCGAGCAGGTCAAGCAGGCCGAGGCGCGCACCCGCATCGCCGAGCAGCAGGCGCAGGCCGACAAGGCGCGCGCCGACGGTGAGGCTGCCGCCGCGATCGCGAAGGCGACCGGTGACGCGGATGCTCTGCGCGCCCAGGCGGAGGCCGAAGCCGAGGCCCGTCGCCTCCGCGCCAACGCCGAGGCCGAGGCGATCCGCGCCGAGGGTGAGGCCCGTGCAGCCGCTGTCGAGGCCGAGGCCAAGGCCATCGCCTCCAACCAGGATGCCTTCCTCTCGCAGCGCGTGCTGGAAGTGCTGCCGTCGATCATGTCGGAGTTCGCGAAGGGCTACGCCGCCATCGGCAGCGTCTCGATCGTCGGCGGGTCCGCCGAGGACGGCGCGTCGAACGTCGTGGGCGCCGACAGCGCGAAGGCCATGCGCTCGGTGTTCGACAGCGTGCACTCCGCGACAGGCCTCGACCTGGCCGGAATCATCCAGGGGCAGGCCGTCGGTCGCGGCTTCGGAGCCGGAGTCGCCGAAGCCTCCGCACCGGCCCCCGCGCCGCGCACGCCCGCACCGACCACCCCGCCGCCCCCCGCTCATCCGGCTCCCGAGGCGGAGTAAGCAGCACAGGACAGCGGATGCCGCGACCGACTCGGTCGCGGCATCCGCTGTCTGTCGTCGGGCACCGCCTCTGCCGGTTCACAACTCAGGAGATCGGCAGGCGCGGACGCGGCGATCCCTCCCTGTGCTCCGAATCCCCCGGATCTCCTGAGTTGTGAACGTCTCCGGGCGTCGATCGACCGGGCAGACTGGACGGGTGACCCGGGCTGCCTTCGACCTCGCCGCCATCGGTGCCGGCCTGTCGTTCGCCGGCGCCCTCGACGAGCTCTCCGCAGCCCTCGACGCGAGCGGATCCGTGGTGGTGACCGCGCCGCCGGGCACGGGCAAGACCACCCTCGTACCGCCGCTCCTCGCCTCACGAACCACCGACCGCGTGATCGTCACCCAACCCCGCCGGGTCGCCGCGCGTGCCGCCGCCCGCCGACTCGCACACCTCGACGGCTCCCCGCTCGGATCCCGGGTGGGCTTCACCGTCCGCGGCGAGCGCACTGCAGGGCCGGAGACGAGGGTCGAGTTCGTCACGGCCGGGGTTCTCCTGCGACGGATGCTCGACGACCCCGGACTCGACGGCGTGAGTGCGGTCATCATCGACGAGGTGCACGAGCGTGCCCTCGAGACCGACCTCCTCGTCGGCCTGCTCTCGGAGGTGCGGGAGCTGCGGGATGACCTCGTCGTCGTCGCGATGTCCGCCACCCTCGACGCTGCCCGGCTCGCCGCCGTCATCGGCACCGCCGAGTCCCCCGCACCGATCGTCGACCATGACGTCCCGGCCTTCCCCCTCACCGAGCGCTGGGCTCCGAGTCCCACGCCCCGCCTCGACGAACGGGGAGTCACCCGCGGCTTCCTCGACCACATCGCGAGTGTCTCCGCCTCCGCCGCCACCGAGCTGGTCCGCGAAGACCCCGAAGCCGACGTGCTCGTGTTCGCCCCGGGCGCTCGCGAGGTGTCGGAGATCGCCCGACGCGTCCGCACTCTGAACGGCGCCTTCGACGTGCGGGAGCTGCACGGCCAGATCCCGCCGGCCGAACAGGATGCCGTGATCCGCGGTCGTGCACCGGGGGGCGTGCCCCGCATCATCGTCGCCACCTCGCTCGCCGAGTCGTCGATCACGGTGCCGGGTGTGCGGATGGTCGTGGACAGCTGTCTGTCCCGGCAGCCGCAGCGCGACGCCGCCCGCGGCATGACGGGTCTGGTCACCACCGCCGCCTCCCGTTCCTCGTGCGTGCAGCGTGCCGGACGCGCGACGCGTCAGGGCCCCGGCATCGTCGTCCGGTGTGTGGACGAGCGCGCCTACGCGGCGGCTCCCGCGCGTCCGTCCCCGGAGATCGCCACGGCCGACCTCACCGACGCCGCCCTCCTCCTCGCGTGCTGGGGTGCCCCGGGCGGAGCAGGCCTGCGGTTGATCGAACCGCTGCGAGCCGACAGCCTCGCCGACGCCGTCGCGGTGCTTCGCGGTCTCGGAGCGATCGACGACGACGGGCGCGCCACGGCCGAGGGCCGCGTGCTGGCCCGCATCCCGACCGACCCCCGGCTGGCCAGGGCACTGCGGGACGGCAGCCCCGTGGTGGGGAGCCGGCTCGCCGCCGAGGTCGTCGCGCTTCTGGGCGGTGATCAGCGCGTCCCGGATGCCGACGTCGCCCACGCTCTTGTCGCGTTGCGGGGCGGCGGGACTGCGGAGGCCCGTCGCTGGCGCGAGGACGCGCGTCGTCTGGAACGCCTCGCCGATCCGACGCCGGACACCCGCGCGGGTCTCGACGGCGTCGGTCTCGTGATCGCGCTGGCCTTCCCCGAACGTGTCGCCCACCGCGTCGAGCACACGGGATCGGGAGCCACGTTCCTGCTGGCCTCCGGCACGCGGGCCGGAGTGAGCGGTTCCCTCGCGTCCTCGGAGTGGCTCGCCGTGGCCGATGTCGTCCGCGCCTCGTCCCGGGCGGCCGCCGGTTCCGGTGCGGTCATCCGTTCCGCGGCGGCCCTTACCGAGGAGCAGGCGGAGCACGCTGCGGGCCCCCTGATGAGCGACCGCGTGGAGGCCGAGTTCGTCGGAGGTCGTGTGCAGGCCCGCCGCGAGCGCCGGATCGGTGCGATCCTGCGCTCATCGGTGCCGGTGCGAGCGGCGGCATCGGAAGGGCGGGATGCCGTGGCCCGGGCGGTCCGACGCGATGGCCTCGGTATGGTCACCTGGTCCGACGGGGCGGAAGCCCTCCGCCGCAGACTCGCGCTGCTGCGACGTGAGCTCGGAGAGCCATGGCCCGATGTGTCGGACGCGGGGTTGGTCGACGCCCTCGATGCCTGGATGGCACCGGAGCTCGACGCGCTGGCATCCGGCACCCCCGCGAGTCGGCTGGATCTGTCCTCGGCGCTGCGCCGTCTGCTGCCCTGGCCCGAGGCCGTGCACCTCGATGCCCTCGTCCCGGAGCGGCTCGAAGTGCCCAGCGGCTCCCGCGTCCGCATCACCTACCCGGAACCCGACGGGGATCCGACCGCACGCCCCGTCGTCGCGGTGAAGCTGCAGGAGTGCTTCGGGTGGGCGGCGACTCCCCGGCTGGTGGACGGCCGTGTTCCCGTCCTCTTCCATCTGCTGTCGCCCGCAGGCCGCCCGCTCGCCGTCACCGACGACCTCGCCTCTTTCTGGTCCGGTCCCTACGGGCAGGTGCGCGCCGAGATGCGCGGCCGCTACCCCCGGCACCCCTGGCCCGAGGACCCCTGGGCCGCGGCGCCGACGAAGCACACCAAGAACCGCGCCGCACGCTGAGCCGAGGCCAGGGCTCCGGATCAGCGCGTGCGCCGCCGCAGGGTGAGGGCGGCGAGCACCAGCGCGCCGACGGCGAAGGCCACGACGATGAGCAGCGGACCGAACACGTCCCACCCCTCGTCCCCCGCCGCGACGGCGTTGATCGTGTCGATCGCGTAGCTGAGCGGCAGCCAGTCGGAGATGGCGTACAGCACGTCGGGCATCTGGTCGCGCGGCATGAACAGCCCGCCGAGGATGATCTGCGGGAACACCAGCAACGGCATGAACTGCACGGCCTGGAACTCGGTCTGGGCGAACGCGCTCGCCAGCAGGCCGAGAGCTGTGCCGAGCAGCGCGTCGACCACCGCGACGAGGCCCAGCTGCCACAGCGGTCCGTCGACGTCGAGCCCGCACACCCCGACGGCGAACGACACCGTGATCACTGCCTGCAGCACGGCCATCAGCCCGAACGCGAGCGCGTATCCGAGGATGAAGTCGGCCTTCTCGAGCGGCGTGGTCATCAGCCGTTCGAGCGTGCCGGAACGGCGTTCGCGCAAGGTGGTGATCGACGTGATGAGGAACATCACGATGAACGGGAACAGCGCCAGGATGGCACCCCCGAACTGATCGAACACACCGTCCTGCTCGCTGAACAGCCAGGCGAAGAGACCGACGAGCAGGCTCGGGGCGATGAGCATCAGGGCGATCGAACGCGGGTCGTGTCGGAGCTGCGTGAGCACACGGCCCGCGGTCGCGAACAGCCGGCGGCCGTTCATCTTCCCTCCTCCTCATGGCGTTGCTGCGCTTCTCGGCGTGCGCGCCGGGAGGACGCGGCGCCGGCGGCCCTGTCGCGTTCGATCAGCGCCAGGAACGCGGCCTCGGCGTCGGTCGTGTCGGTGTCGGCGAGCAGGGACGACGGCGTGGTGTCGGCGATGATCCTCCCCTCCCGCATCAGCAGCAGCCGGTCGCAGCGCACCGCCTCGTCC
The DNA here is from genome assembly GCF_032364335.1 of Microbacterium meiriae. Taxonomy (NCBI): domain Bacteria; kingdom Bacillati; phylum Actinomycetota; class Actinomycetes; order Micrococcales; family Microbacteriaceae; genus Microbacterium; species Microbacterium meiriae. Next base: position 691,408 of record NZ_CP133984.1, on the reverse strand, counting down.
ATCACGTGACTGGACACGATGAGCGTGACGCCCCGGTCGGCCAGCCGGCGGAACAGGGTCCAGAGTTCCGCCCGCAACACGGGGTCGAGTCCGACGGTCGGCTCGTCCAGCACGATCAGTTCCGGCGAGCCGATCAGAGCCACCGCGAGCGACACCCGCGTCGCCTGGCCGCCGCTCAGCGCATCGACGAGCTGCGTGGCCTGTGCGCCGAGGCCGACCTCCTGGATGACCCGGTCGACATCGCCCTTCGGCGCCTTCAGGAGCGACGCGAAGTACGAGAGGTTCTGCCGCACGCTGAGGTCGCCGTAGACCGAGGCGCCCTGCGTACCGTAGGCCACGCGGTGCCGGAGCCGACGCGTACCGCCCGGCTCACCCAGCACGGTCACGTCGCCGGAGGCGATCCGCTGCACACCGACGATCGACCGCATGAGCGTGGTCTTGCCGCACCCCGAGGGGCCGAGGAGACCCGTGATCTGCCCGCGGGGGACGGCGAGGTCGATGCCGTCGAACACGGATACGGCCCCACGCCGCACGTGGAGCTGCGTGATCTCGACCGCCGCGTTATTCATCATGCGATGAATTATGCGCCTCGCCTCGTCGGGCGTCAACGGCTCGGTGGGCACAGCTGCGGAGCGCCGGATCGACACGCCGTCGCCGGCCCGTGCCGTCCGGCGCGGCGGCCGAGATCTCCGCAGCCGTGCCCGGGGACGCGGGCGTCAGTCGAAGAGGTAGCGCTGGACGGTGGGGCCGACGCGGCGGACGAGCTCGTCGACGGAGGCTCCGGCGAGCGCGGGGAGCTGCAGCACGTAGCGACCGATGAGCATGCCGGCGATCTGCGAGGCGACGAGGGCGGCGCGGAGGTCAGCGTCCTCCACGTCGAGGCGTCGTGCCACGCGGGAGAGCAGTTCGCGGGAGAGGAAGCCGGCGAGCAGGGGGGTCGTCAGCCTGCTCCCGATCGCCGTGCGCAGGAGCAGTACCCCGCGGCGGCGCACGTCGGGCTTCTCGAACGCGTCGAGCACGTAGCGGACGAGCCGGGCCCCCGCTTCGTCCTTCGGCCCCGCGAGGATCTCCGGGACGTCGAGGTCGGGGCGCAACGGGATCCCGGCGGCCTCTGCGAACAGGTCGGCCTTGGTGCCGAAGTAGTGGTGGACGAGCGCGGAGTCGACGCCGGCGCGGGCAGCGATCGACCGCACCGTGGCGCCGTCGTACCCCTGCGCGCCGAACTCGTCGACGGCCGCGGACACGATGCGCTCGCGGGAGTCGGTGCCGCCGCGCGGGCGCCCGCGTCGTCTCGGCGCCCTCTGCTCGGTCATGCCCGTCAGCCTACGGCTCCGCGGAGCCTCGCTCGTCGAGCAGATGCCGGAGATACCGCTGCGGCTGCCCGAGGAACGAGCGCCAGTGGTTCACGATCTCGAGGTCCTCCCAGGCGGCAGGGCGGAGCCCCCACTCCCCGACCTCCAGGATGGTGGCACCCGGGAGCGCCGCGAGCACCGGGGAGTGCGTGGCGCACAGCACCTGGCCACCCTCGTCGGCGATGCGCTGCAGCACGGCGATCAGCGTGAGAGTCGAATGGAACGACAGGGCGGCCTCCGGCTCGTCCAGGCAGTAGAACCCCGGATCATCGAAGCGGCTGTCGAGCAGGGCGAGGAACGACTCCCCGTGGCTCATCTCGTGGAAGGGCACGTCGCCGCGCAGGGAGGGGTTGTCCTCGAGATACGTGTAGAACGAGTGCATCGTCTCGGCCCGCAGGAAGAACCCCCAGCGGTGCGCGCCGACGCCCCGTTGGAGGCGCAGCCAGTCCGACAGCGGCGACTCGGTCGGACGCGTCCGGTGCTGCGCCTGCCGGGATCCGCCTTCCGGGGAGAGACCGTACGCGATCGCGATGCCCTCGACGAGGGTGGACTTCCCGCTGCCGTTCTCGCCGACGAGGAAGGTCACTCCCGGTCCCAGATCCAGTCCCTCGCGCAGCACCTGGGCGACCGCGGGGATGTTCGTCGGCCACGTCCCGTCCGCGGTCGGCGCCTCGTCGTTCGCCCGCACCGCGACGACCGGCTGCTGCCGCATATGCCTCTCCCTTCCCTCCTCCGTCGACCCACCCCTCTGTGTGCCTGCCACCCCTCTTCATGCGCACGCAACGGGCCGGGGCGCACGAGAGGGGGTGGGTCGGCGAGGTCAGCACTCGATGACGTTCACCGCCAGACCGCCCTCGCTGGTCTCCTTGTACTTGGTCGACATGTCGAGACCGGTCTGGCGCATCGTCTCGACGACGGCATCCAGCGAGACATAGTGGCTCCCGTCGCCGCGGAGCGCGAGACGTGCGGCGGTGACCGCGGTGGAGGCGGCGATCGCGTTGCGCTCGATGCACGGGATCTGCACGAGTCCGCCGATCGGGTCGCATGTGAGGCCGAGGTGATGCTCCATCGCGATCTCCGCGGCGTTCTCGATCTGCCGGTTCGTGCCGCCCATCACCGCGGTGAGCCCACCCGCGGCCATCGCGCACGCGGAGCCGACCTCGGCCTGACACCCGCCTTCGGCGCCGGAGATCGAGGCGTTGGCCTTGAACAGCGACCCGAGGGCGGTGGCCGTCAGCAGGAACCGGCGGATGCCCCGGCGACGATTGGCCTCCGCGATCTCCGCGTCCTCCCCGTCGAGTGCGGGAGCGGGCGGCGGGGCCCCGTCGAACCCGAGCAGCGCGCTGCCGACGAGCTCCCCGTACGGCGTCACCGCGTTCCCGGCGCCGAGCCCCGAGTCGGCGAGGAAGCGCCACCAGTACATCGCCACCGCGGGGAGAATGCCCGCCGCGCCGTTGGTCGGGGCTGTCACGACGCGCCCGCCCGCCGCGTTCTCCTCGTTCACGGCCAGCGCGAACGCGCCGAGCCACTCGCCGGGCAGCTCTCGGTGCCCCTCGGCTTCGACCGCCTCGAGCTGTGCGCGGATCGTGCCGGCGCGGCGCTTCACCTGCAGCATGCCCGGAAGCACCCCGTCGGCGTGGAGCCCCGCGTCCACGCAGCCCGACATCGCATCCCAGATCGCGTCGAGGCCGGCGGCGACCTCCTCCTCGCTCCGCAGCGCCGTCTCGTTGCGGCGGGCGACCTCCGCGATGGACAGTCCGAGCTCGTCGCACAGGGCGAGCAGCGAGGCGGCATCGGCATACGGGTGCGGGAAGGCGCCGGTGGAGAGCTGCGCTTCCTCCCCCTCGCGCCGGATGAACCCGCCGCCGATCGAGTAGTACGTCTGCTCGAACAGGATGGTTCCGTCCCGGTCACGGGCGATGAGCGTCATGGCGTTCGGATGACCGGGGAGGCGGGTCCGCGGCGCGAACACGATGTCGTCCTTCTTGAACGGCACCGCGTGGGCGCCGTCGATCCGCAGCGGCTCGCCCTCGGGGTAGGCGGACCAGGCCGCGCGCACCGCCGCCGGGTCACAGGCCTCGGGTGCGAGACCGCGCAGCCCCGCGACCACCGCGTCCGGGGTGCCATGGCCGATGCCGGTGGCGCCGAGCGAGCCGTACAGCGTGCATTCGACCCGGGCGATGCGGTCGAGCTCGCCGGAGCCGGAGAGCCGGCGCGCGAAGTCGAGTGCCGCCCGCATCGGTCCGACGGTGTGCGAGCTGGACGGGCCGACGCCGATGGAGAAGAGGTCGAAGGCCGAGACGTACGCAGTCACCCCTCCAGGCTACGCCGACTTCGCGGATCCGGTTCACCGCGATTAACCGCGTGGCCGACGGGTCGGCGTCAAGGCCCTTCAGCTCGTGTCGAGGCAGAGGCAGGCTGAGAGCACGACATCGCAGAAAGGGACGATCATGACCGACAGCACTCCCGAACAGACCGCGAACGACGAGCTCTCGCCCGAGGCGCAGACCCCCACGCCGACCCCCGCGTCCGACACCTCGGAGGGCGAGGCGACGACGCCGGAGCAGGCGAACTCCCCGGAGGACGCGGACCCGGCCGAGGTCCCGAGCACCGAGGAGCTGGAGGAGCCCAGCACCGAGAAGTCCCCCGGCGAGGAGCCGAAGGCCCCGAAGCGCGACGACCCGGAACCGGATCACGAGGCCGTCGGCCTCGGCGTCGACTGACCCCTCCGCGAGACCCCGGACTACCGTCGAGACCCCGCCCTGCAGACGTCTGCAGGGCGGGGTCTCGACGCGAGAGCGGGGTCTCGGGGATCTACTCGACGAGCTTGCCGGTCGTATCGACGTCGCGCATGAGCTCGGCGATCTCGTCGGGGATCGCGGGGATCTCCTCGCGGGTCACCCCGGCGGACGGGGACCACACGAGGTTCACCTGCAGCGTGGGATCGGTGTCCGGGAAGTCGCTGCGGTTGTGGCATCCACGGGTCTCCCGACGCTCCCGCGCCGCCTCCAGCGTGGCCCGGGCGGCGAGCGCCGAGGCCTTGAGATCGAACGCGTGCGCGAGATCCTGGAAGCCGGCGATGTCCGGGTGGATGCCGATGTCCTCCATCCGCCCCTCGATCATGTCGAGGTCGGCGAGGCCCGCCTTCAGCCCCTCCTCCGACCGCACCACACCCGCATACTCCGTCATGAGGTTGCGGATCGCGCGCTGCAGCGCCCGCACGTTCTCGCGCCCCTCCGCGGCCAGGAGGTCGTCGATCTCGGCCCGCGCGGCGGCGACCGCTTCGGCCGACCGGCGTTGGGCGTCGAGCCCCGCCGCATGCGCCATGGCGGCCTGCCCGACGATCCGGCCGTAGACGAGCAGCTCGATGAGCGAGTTCCCGCCGAGACGGTTCGCGCCGTGGAGTCCGCTCGACGCCTCCCCGATCGCGTACAGCCCGTCGACGTCGGTCTGGTGGTCGTCCGGCCGCACCCACACGCCGCCCATCGAGTAGTGCGCGGTCGGCGCGATCTCGATCGGGTCCGCGGTGATGTCGAGCATCTGCAGCTCCATCATCGTCTGATAGACGCGCGGAAGCCGGGTCATGATGGTCTCGCGGGGCAGGTGCGACACGTCGAGCCAGACGCCGCCGTTCTCCGTGCCGCGTCCCTCCTGGATCTCCGTGTAGGCGGCGAGCGCGACACGGTCCCGAGTCGACAGCTCCATCCGCTCGGGGTCGTACTTCGCCATGAACCGCTCGCCCCGGGCATTGCGGAGGATGCCGCCCTCCCCGCGCGCGGCCTCGGAGATGAGGGTGCCGGCGGCGTTCTCGGGCTCGATGATCCCGGACGGATGGAACTGCACCAGCTCGGGGTCCCGGAGCCGGGCCCCCGCGTCCACAGCGAGCCGGAAGGAGTCTCCGGTGTTCTCGTCGCGGCGTGACGACGTACGGCGCCAGATGCGGTTGTGCCCGCCCGCGGCGAGGATCACGGCGTCCGCATGGATGAGATAGCGCGTGCCGTCCGCCTGATCGAAGCCGTAGGCGCCGAAGATGACGTTGTCGCGCACGAGCAGGCGCGTGATGTAGACGTTGTCGAGGATGGGCACGTCGAGCTGCTCGGCCCGGGCGACCAGCGTCCGCTGGATCTCCAGGCCGGTGTAGTCGCCGGCGAAGGCGGTGCGCCGGTAGGTGTGCGCACCGAAGAAGCGCTGCGAGATGCGGCCATCGCCCTCGCGCGCGAAGTCCATGCCCCAGCGCTCGAGATCGCGGATACCGCGCTCAGCCCCCTGGGTGACGATCTGGACGGTGTGGGGGTTGGCGAGGAGATAGCTCTCCTTGATCGTGTCCGCCGCGTGCTGCTGCCAGCTGTCCTCGGCGTCCATGGTGCCGAGGGCCGCGTTGATGCCGCCCGCGGCGAGCGATGTGTGGGCGTCCTGCCGCGGGCGCTTGCCGACGGCGAGCACGTCGAAGCCGTGCTCGGCCACCTCGATCGCGGCGCGGAGCCCGGAGCCTCCGGTGCCGATCACGAGGACCGTGGTGGAGATCTGACGTTCGGGTGCATTCATGCTCTCGACGCTAGTTAGGCGATCCTAATAACTCCAATGCATAGTTCGTCTGGAAACCATGCGGGTACGCTATGGATATGAACCTCGAGCAGCTCCGCGGGTTCGTCGAAGTCGCCCGCCTCGGCCACTTCACCCGCGCCTCCGAGCACCTCCACCTCGCCCAGCCGTCGCTGAGCCGTCAGATCTCGACCCTCGAACGCGAGCTCGGCGCCGAGCTGTTCCATCGCGCGCGCGGCCACATCGCCCTGACGGCGGCCGGGGAGACGGTCCTCCCTCGCGCGCAGCGCATGCTCGCCGAAGCCGACGCCATCCGCGACGAGGTGGCCGAGCTCGCCGGGCTCCGCCGTGGACGGGTGCGACTCGGCGCCCCGCCCACCCTGTGCATCAGCCTCGTGGCGGAAGCTCTCAGCTCGTTCCATGCCACCCACCCCGGCATCGATCTGCACCTCACGGAGGGCGGCTCTCGCCTGCTCGTCGAGCAGCTCGCGGTCGGCGCGGTCGACATCGCCCTCGTGACCCAGTCCGAGGGTCCGGTGCCGGCAGGGGTCAGCCTCACGCACGTCCCGCTGCTCGCCGAGGAGCTCGTGGTGATCTCGTCGGCGGCGGCCCCTCCGGTGACCCACGGCTCGTCCGTGAGCCTGGCGCACCTCGCCACGCTCCCGCTCATCCAGTTCGACGAGAGCTACGAACTGCGCGCCGCGATGGACGCCGTCTTCCGGGCCGCCGATCTCACCCCGACCCTCGCGCTGGAGGGCGCGGAGATGGATGCGGTGCTGCGCTTCGTCGAGCGCGGCGTCGGCGTCGCGGTGGTCCCGGCGATGGTGCTGTACGAACGCCCCGCACTGCGATCCGCGCGTCTCGCCCACCCCGCGATGTCCCGGACGATCAGCCTCGCCCACCGCTCCGACGTGACGCCCGCCGTCGCGGTCGCCGCGATGCGGTCGGCGATCATGGCGACGGCGGCCGACCTCGCGGAACGCGATCCCGCTATCACCAGCCTGCTCTGACCGCGGCACCTGCCCCCGGACAGCGAAAACCCCCGCCGCTTCCGCGACGGGGGTTTCCGTACTGTCTCAACACAGTGTGCGCCTCGAGGGACTCGAACCCCCAACCTTCTGATCCGTAGTCAGATGCTCTATCCATTGAGCTAGAGGCGCAGGACCCGCGGTGCTTTACCGCTCAGCGGGCCGACGACCAGCCTACAACAGACGAGACCGGAAAGCGAAACGAGGGCTCACTCCCCCTTCGCGGCCACCTTCTCCTGCTTCTTCCGCCGCTTCTCCCTGGCCCGCTGCTGCGAGGAGAGCGCCTGCAGGTCGACGAGCCGCAGTGCCTGCATCCGCGCCTCACGCATACGTGCGTAGTCGGGATCCTGATCGGGTCGCATGCCCTCGACGCGCAGTCGACGGTCGAGGTTGTGCCGCACGTCGGCCCAGGCCGCCGCGCGCGCCTCCTCGACGATGCTCTCCAGCTGGGCACGGTCATCCATCATCTCGCGCAGACGCTGCGCGACGCCGAGCGACTGCTTCGCCCGCCTCCGGAGATTGCGCACATCGCGGTCGCGGTAGTCGTGGGTGCCGACCGGGTCGGAATGCCGACCGCGGGCGCGCTTGCGCAGCGCGGTGACCGTGGCCGCCGCCTCCTCCGACTCCTCGGCCATCGCGCCGAGAGCAGCCCTGGCATCCTCGACGTACTTGTCGAGGTCGAAGACGCCGTCCTCGGCGATGGTGCCGATGAGGATGTGATTCTTCACGGCGAGGCGCGCAGCGGCCGTCGCGATCGCGACGCCTTCGGCGATGGCATCCGCAGTCCGTCCCACCGGCACCTCCTTCTCTCGAGCGTACCGGTACCGATGCCGCACAGTCTCGGCCGGATTGGCTCCGGATCAGCATGCCGCACACCTCCGACATCGAAGTCCGTGTCGAGCCGGGGCTAGCGGACGACCCCGACCCAGATACCGGAGGCCCAGGTCTGCTGCTCGCCGGAGCACCCGACCGAACCCGGGAAGCCGCGGACGACGGCCATGCAGTTGGCCAGGAACTCCGGATCGCCGCCGAACATCGTCGCGTAGGCGCCGGACGAGGTGAGGGCACCCCAGACCCGGAACTGATGGATGTGGGCGAGCTCGTGCGCCATCGCCCAGTTCAGGCGTCCGTCGCTCCACCCGGTGATGTCGGCACGGTATTTGATGTAGCCGTTGCTGTTGGCGCAGGCCGGCGCTGTGCCGCCCGCACACGACGACGACTCGTACAGCCCGACGCCCCCGCCGCCCACCCGGTCGAGGGCCGCGCGCACCCGCGCATAGCCGTCCGGCCCGCTCGACGTCCACGCGGGCCCGCCGGGACCGGCGCTCTGCGATGCCTGCCACCCTGCGACCTCGGTGCCGACCTTCTGCGTGAGCGCTTCGACCGTCGCGGTCGCCGCGACCACGGTGTCGGGATCGTGGCGCTCGGCGCGCACCGTCTCCTGAGCCGACCGGGCGGACGCGAGATGCGCCGCGGTGTCGACCTTGCCGTCCGCACCACGGAGGACGGCCGCGAGCGTCGAGAGCTCCTCGAGGAACGCGGGACGCACGGCCAGCACGGCGGCCCGATCCGCGGTGTCCTGCTCGGCCTGCGCGACGGCGCCGGACAGGTGGTCGGTGCGCTGCGCGGCGTCGTGCGATCGCTCGGCCAGAACGGAGAGCTGCGCCAACGCCTCCGCCCGCTCGTGGTCCAGCGCGTCGGCCCGGGCGACGACGGCCGCCGCGAGGAGCACGGCCACCGACACCGTCACCGCCAATTTCCGGCGCATCACGGCAGGAAGCCCGTCGTGTCCGAGAGATCGGTGTCCTGCTCAGCGATACGGGACCGGAGTTCGGTGAGACGCTCCGCGAGGGCGAGGTTCTCCGTCTGCGACTCGTCGAGCACGTCCTCGATCCGAGCGATCTCGGCCTTCACAGCGGCGACGTCCGCGGCACGCTCCTGGTCGGCCATGACGAGGAGCGCAGCACCGCCGAGCAGGAGGATTCCCCCGACGACGACAGCAAGATTTCGCATCTCGCTTCCCAGGACAGCGCGAACAGACCGGACCGACTCCGACCGGACAAGGATACAACCGGCCTTCCGCGCGGTGGGGGTGTCTTCGCAGACGGACGCGCTCAGCCGGTCACAGTCTGCGCCAGCCGTCGTTCGGCTGCCGAATGTCCGCTGGCCAGGTGAGCGGGGACCATCCGGCGCACCGCCTCGACGTCCCGCGCGGCGACGGCCTCGAGGATGACGCGGTGCTCGTCCGCCATCGCCGCCAGATCGTCGTGCTGTCCGAACAGCCACCGCAGGCGGGTCAGGAACACCGCGATGAGCTCGCCCAGCATCTCGTTGCCCGCCAGATCGACGGCGATCTCGTGGAACGCCGCCGCCGCTGTGCGCGCGGTCTCGGCGTCTCCTGCCCGCGCCGCCGCAGCCTCGCGCTCATAGGCATCCCGCAGGCGTGCGAGCCCGGCGGCGTCATGCCGCTCGGCCGCGAAGACGAAGATGAGGGTCTCGATCGCCTCCCGCACCTCGGCGAAGTTGCGGATGTCGTCATGGGTGAACTCCCGCACGACCGCCCACGTCCGCGGTCGTGCGACCACCACGCCCTCCGCGACCAGGGTCCTGATCGCCTCCCGCACCGGGAGACGCGACACCTGCAGCTCGGCGGCGATGTCCCGTTCCACGAGACGCGATCCCGGAGGGCGTCGCCCGAGCACGATGTCGTCTCGGAGGATCCTCGTGACCCTGACCGACTCGAGTTCCCCGCCTACCCCCACAGCCCCCGCCATCCGGGCATTCTCGCACCCCGGCCCGGGATTGGCCAAGTTTGGTATCCCAGACCGGAGGCGCGAGCCGACTCAGGGCAGACGGTTCGCCCGCGCGACGTTCGCGGTCAGCTCTTCCGCGTTCTGCCGGACGACGTACGCCGGACGGTCGCGCTCGACCCGCCACGACTCGCTGAGCGGGCCGACGTTGACCGTGTCGAAGCCGGCCTCGTCGTAGAAGCGGGTCACGAAGGCCACAGCCTCGGCGTCATCACCCGCGGTGGCCAGCGCCCGACGGTTCGGCGTACCGGCCGGAGTCCCGTCGGTCGTGATGTCCGCGGCGTAGATGTGGTTGAACGCCTTGGCGATCTTCGACTCCGGAAGCTGCGCCTGCACGAGCTCGGACGTGGTGGTCTCGCCCTTGTCGAGCGCCTCGATGTGCCCGTCGCGTTCGAAGTAGTAGTTGTTCGTGTCGAGCACGATCTTCCCGGCGAGCTGTGCGGCGGGAAGCTGATCGATCGCGTGCAGCGGCACTGTCACCACGGCCACGTCCGCTGCGGCGGCCGCTTCCTCCGCCGTCGCCGCCTTCGCGTGCGGCCCGAGCTCTGCGACGAGGTCGGCCAAGGTCTCCGGCCCTCGCGAGTTCGCGATCACGACGTCATAGCCGTTGGCCACCGCCACTCGGGCGACCTGGCTGCCGATGTTGCCTGCTCCGATGATTCCGAGAGTTGTCATGCTCGGGCCAACGTCTGCCGCCCGACGCTATTCCCGGTCCGAGACAGGAGCGGACGAGGTCAGAGGCGCGTGAGCGCGTCCTCGGCCGCCACCCAGGCGAGCATGGCGCACTTCACGCGAGCCACATACCGGGAGACCCCGCCGAGGGCCGCGGCGTCGCCGAGCAGCTCCTCGTCCGGCTCGATCGTGCCCCGGGAGCGCATCGCCTCGCGGAAGGCCGCGATGCGCACCTCGAGCTCGTCCACGGTGAGGCCTTCGGCGAGCTCGGCGAGCAGGGAGGCGGACGCCTGGGAGATGGCGCACCCGTGTCCTTCCCACGCGATCGCCTCCACGTCGCCGTCGGCGCCGCGATGCACCTGCAGGGTGATCTCGTCGCCGCAGGTCGGGTTGAGCTGATGCGACTGCGCCGCGATCTCCTCGCGGAGCCCGAAGCCGTGCGGCGTGCGCGAGTGGTCGAGGATCAGCTCCTGGTACAGGCTCTGCAGGTCGCTCATGCGCCCCTCCCGAAGAACGCGATCGCCCCGGCGACCGCCTCGATGACGGCATCCACCTCGGACGCTGTCGTGTACAGATAGGCGCTCGCCCTCGTCGACGAGGTCACACCGAGCCGGCGGTGCAGCGGCTGCGCGCAGTGGTGCCCGACGCGCACGGCGATGCCCTGGTCGTCGAGGAACTGCCCGACGTCGTGCGAGTGGATCCCGGCGACGTCGAAGCTTGCGAGCCCCACGCGCGGCAGCTCGATGCCCGCACCCAGGACCCGCACGCCGTCGATCGCCCCGAGCCCGTCGACGAGTCGCTGCCCGAACGCGGCCTCGTGCGCGGCGATGCGATCCATCCCCACCGCGGAGAGGTAGTCGACCGCGGCGGCGAGCCCGATCGCCTGGGACACCCGCTGCGTGCCCGCTTCGAAGCGCTGCGGTGGAGGCAGGTATTCGGCCTCGGTCGTCGTGACCGTCGTGATCATCGAGCCGCCGGTGAGGAACGGGGGCATCGCGGTGAGGACCTCGCGCCGGCCGTACAGGGCGCCGATGCCGGTGGGCCCGAGCATCTTGTGGCCGGAGAGGACGGCGAGATCGACCCCGAGCGCGTGGAGGTCCAGCGGCAGGTGCGGAGCCGACTGGCAGGCATCGAGCAGCGTGAGGGCACCGACCTCCCTGGCCAGCGCGACGAGGGTCTCGACGGGGTTGATCACGCCCAGCACATTCGACACATGGGTGAAGGCCACGAGCTTCGTCCGCTCCGAGATGAGCTCCGCGGCCGCATCCAGCCGGAGGGCCCCGTCGTCGTCGAGCGGGATGACCCGGAGCGTGGCCCCGGTGCGCGCGGCGAGCTCCTGCCACGGGATGAGGTTGGCGTGGTGCTCCATCTCGGTGGTGACGATCTCGTCCCCCTCGCGGAGCCGGAGGCCTGCGGCGGCGGCACCACCCCGGCCGAGCGAGGCATTGGAGAGGGAGTAGGCGACGAGATTGAGGGCCTCGGTGGCGTTCGAGGTCCAGACGATCTCGTCGTCGTCGGCGCCCACGAACCGGGCGAGCGTGCTGCGGGCATCCTCGAACAGCTCGGTCGCCTCTGCCGCGAGCGTGTGGGCGCCGCGGTGGACGGCCGCGTTCATTGTGGTGGCGAAGCGGCGTTCGGCGTCGAGCACGGACTCCGGGCGCTGTGACGTCGCGCCCGAGTCGAGGTACGCCAGGGGGTGGCCGTGCACGCGGGTGTGCAGGATCGGGAAGTCCTCGCGGATCCGCTGCACCTCGGTCTCGGTCAGCGGGGTGATCACGTCGACTCCGGGAGAAGCGCTCATCGTTCCAGTCTCCCATCTTCCGCGTGGCCCGGGTCCGGCTCCGGGCGGGCACAGCTTCGGAGACGGGACGAGACACCCCGGGCCGTGCGACTACCGAGCGGCGCGTCGGCGACGATCTCCGAAGTCGTGCACGGGCGGAAGGACTAGGACATGCGGGCGAGACGGGCCCGCACGATGCAGAAGGCGCCGTACAGCGCGAAGCCGACGCCGACCGCCCCGAGGATGAGGCGGCCGAACGGCAGGGTGAGGAGACTGTGCAGGGCGGCGTCGAGCCCTGCGGCGCGCTCCGGATCCTGCGTCACAGCGGCCACCACGAACAGCACGCCGGTGACTCCCACCGCGATGCCCTTGCCGATGTAGCCCACGATGCCGAGGGCCATCACTCCGGCACGGGCGGCTCCGGTCGGCACGTCGATGAGCTTGCGGAAGGAGCGCATGACCCCGCCGACGATGAAGCCGATGCCGACACCGATGACGCTGAGACCGATCACCACGAGCAGCGCCACCCCGCCGGGCGCGGACAGGACCACCTGGCTCAGGGTCTTCGAGGCGTCGGAGGACTCCGCCCGGCCGCCCACGGCGTAGACGAGCGCCAGGCCGGCGATCACGAGGTACGTGCCGGAGATGCCGAAGAGCTTGAGACGCTTGCCCCACTTCTTCGTCTCGGCGGGGTCGGCGGCGAGGAACCCGCTCGCCACCTGCCACACGGCGAGCGCGAGGAGGCCCACGGCGATCGCGAGCAGCAGCAGTCCCCCGACCGGGTTGTTGCGCACCTGCTCCATCGCGCCGTCCTGGTCGGCGTCACCCGACCCGCCCGCGGCGATCGTGATGGCGATCGCGCCGATGATGATGTGGATGACGCCGAGGACGACGAAACCCGCGCGGGCGGTCCGCCGGAACGCGGTGGAGTCCTTCGCCACGCGCGCCGCATGCTTGACGGTGCTCATGCTCGAAGAGTATCTGCCGCCGACCGCCGGAATCAGGGGGTTGCTTTCCGGACGCCCGGTGCGGAAGCGCTCAGGTGATCCGTTCGACCGGCTGCCGCAAGATGGTGCACAGCTTCTCCGGGGCTGTGCGACGACGGTCGCTGAGGTAGATCTCGTGGTGCCGCCCGCGCAGCCGCAACCCGTTCTCCGGGACGAAGCGCTCGTGCAGCTCCTCCAGCACGGGGCCCTCGTCGTCGAACGGCCCGACGTGCAGCGTCTGCACGCACAGGCCCTCGTCGAGTACCTCCCGCCGGACGGCGGCCAGCGCCGGGAGCTCTTCCCCCTTCTTCGCGACCTTGGCTGCGACGGTCTCGACGGCGCGGTCGAAGAGGGCGGGAGTGACGTGGTCGCCCACCATGATCATGAGCGTCCAGAGCCACGTCGACTTGTCGCGTCGCGTGGTGAACGAGGCCATGTCGGGCGCATGCCACAGGCCTTCCAGAGGCATGACGACCTGATCGATGCCGAGCTCGGCCCGACTGGCGAACTTGAGCGTGTACGCAAGGGGGTAGAGCGCCGCGACCGCATCGAAGAAGGCCGGAGCGGTGTTCGGATCTCCGGCGCCGTCGACCATCAGATAGGTCAGTGGCGGCACGTCGAGGATCCGGAAGGTCCCCCGTTTCGCCTGGTACGCATCGAGCGTCTTCTTCGGATCGGTCGCCGTCATGGCCTGCCCCCGCTTCGTCGTCGTGCGGTCAGTGTGCCCCAGAGCACCGACATCGGGTCGAGCCCCACGGGCCGACCCGATCCACGGTCAGCTCTGCTCGACGGGGAGCCAGAGCTCACAGGAGGCCGTGTCGCCGGTGAACTCCCGGTAGCGGACGATCGAGGGCCCGGGTCGCAGCCGCCACGGGTTCGACGGGAACCACTCGGTCGCCGTCGCCGCCCACAGATTCTGCAGAGTCTCCGGAAACGGGCCGCTCGCGCCGAACACGGCCCACGTGCCCTCCGCCACGCGCAGGGTGTCGAGCTCGTCCGGAACCGCGGTGTCGTCGCGCACGGCCACCCCGTGCAGGTAGGTCAGCGGCGTCCCCTCCGGGGCATCCGGATCGATGTCGGCGGTCACGGCGAGGATGCCCGCGGGCTCCTCGTTGCCGAGCGCCTTGAGGCGGGCGTGCTCCTCCGGCGGGATGGCGGCGATGTGCGCCTGGATGTGCGGATTGACGCCGACGTGGATGAGCGGGACCTCCGCGGCATGACCGACGAGGGCGAACGCGGGGCGGTGGGTGATGGTGACATCCATCGGGGTGCTCCCTTCGACGCTCAGGCGGAACCGGAGCGTAGGTTGTGTGCGGAGAGGACCCCCGTGCCGACGCGCGTCCGCCGGCCCGATGCCGTGCACGGCGCGGAACGCCCGGGCGAACGCCTCGGTCGAGCCGTAGCCGTGCCGAACGGCGACATCGAGCAGACTCGGTGCACCGGCGGCGAGCTCCGCACCCGCGAGCGTCATCCGACGACGCCGCACGTATTCGGTCAACGGCACCCCGGCGAGCGCCGAGAACATCCGGCGCAGGTGGTACTCGGTGGTGCCGTGCGCGCGGGCGAACGCGGCGACGTCGATCTCCTGACCGCTGTCCGCGTCGACGAGGTCGACCAGGGCGTTGAGCGTGCCGATCACGGGGGTCCTCCTTTCCCCACCATCGTGTCGCCGCAGCCCTCCCGGCACCCGATCGTCCCGGTCCGATGCGATCGGGTCGGAGATCAGAGCTCGGTCGGCACCGCCGGCTCGGCGTCCTCCACCTCGGGGTGCCGAGCGAGGTTCACGACGGCGGCGATGAGGCCGCCCCACACCGTGACCATGGCGATGATCATCATGACGATCGCAGTGGTGGTCATGCCCCTGCTCCCTTCGTCTGCGCGGCCGGGACGGCGATGCTCGTCGTCTCCGGATCGGCGGCGTACTCCTCCTGGTCCAGGAAGTCGTCGTAGCCGACGTCGTCCTTGGCGCGGGAGCGCCTGCTCCACGGCACCAGCGACAGCAGTACTCCGCCGACCACCAACGCGATGACCATGCCCCAGCCGAACACGCCGAGGAACCAGCCGGGGTAGCCGCTGTACGGCTCCGCGATCTTCGTCAGGAGTTCGGTGATCAGCAGGTACCCGAGCACGAGCGGGGCCAGCACGCCCACGAGCAGGCGCCAGAGGAGGCCGACGCGGAAGCTCGAACGGCGGTTCAGGTGCTCCTGCAGCTGCGGCAGCTTGTGCAGCACCCAGGCCACGACGATCACCGCGACGAGGGCGACCGCCATGATGCCGAAGGCGTTGACGAAGGCATCAGTGGTGTCGAGTACCGACAGCGCGGTGGTGGTGGAGAACAGCGCGGCGGAGATGATGGCCAGCGGGATCGAGACGACGAGGGTGGTGCGCACCCGCGCCCAGCCGAGCTTGTCCTGCAGTGCCGCGACGATCACCTCCAGGATCGAGATCATCGAGGTGATCCCGGCGAAGACGAGGGCGCCGAAGAACAGCACGCCGATGATCGACCCGCCGGTCGCCTGGGACACGATCGTCGGGAACGCGACGAAGGCGAGGCCGATGCCCGAGGTCGCGACGCCGGAGACATCCGTGCCCTGCGCCTGTGCCATGAACCCGAGGGCCGCGAACACGCCGATGCCGGCGAGGATTTCGAAACCGGAGTTGGCGAACGCGACCACGAGGCCCGAGCCGGTGAGGTCGGTCTTGCGCTTCAGGTACGAGGCGTAGGTCACCATGATCCCGAAGGCGACAGACAGCGAGAAGAAGATGTGCCCGTAGGCGGAGGCCCACACGGCCGGGTCGGCGAGTGCCTCCCAGTTCGGCGTGAAGAAGGCGTTGAGACCGTCCAGGGCGCCGGGGAGGAAGAGGGCCTGCACCACGAGCACGGCGAACATGAGGGTGAGCAGCGGCATCAGGATCATGTTGGCGCGACCGATGCCGCGCTTGACGCCGAGGGCCATGATGACGATGACGATCAGCCACACCGCGATCAGCGGGAGGCCCACCTGCGGCACGAACTCCCCGGACAGACCGACCTCCGCGACATCGGCCGACTGCAGGAAGTCGACGAAGAAGAAGTCGTTCTCGTTGCCCGCTCCCCAGGTGAGCTGGGCCGAGAACCAGGTGTACATGCCGGCCCACGCGACGATCACGGCGTAGTACACCGCGATGACGACGCAGATCAGCACCTGCCACCACCCCAGCGGTTCGGCGGCCCGGTGCAGGCGTCGGAACGCGAGCGGCGCGGAGCCCCGGAACCGGTGGCCGATCGCGTAGTCCAGGAACAGCAGCGGGATGCCGGCCGTCAACAACGCACACAGATACGGGATGAGGAACGCACCGCCGCCGCCCTCGTAGGCGACGTACGGGAAGCGCCAGATGTTCCCGAGACCCACGGCCGAGCCGATCGCCGAGAGGATGAACACGTTCCGCGAGCCGAAGGCCTCGCGCTGCGGCGTCTGGGTGGGTCTAGGCATGCCCGCGAGGATACCGGAAGCCATGGGCCCCGGCGAGTGACGCGCTCGGGTCAGAGCATCGCCGTCAGCACGCCCCCATCCGCCCGCAGCGCGGCGCCGTTCGTCGCGGAGGCCCGGACGCTGGAGAGGTAGACGACGAGGTCCGCGACCTCGGTCGGATCGAGGAAGCGCTCCAGGAGTGTGGTCGCGTTCTGTCCGATGATCGCCTCTTTCATCACGTCCACGGAGACGGACTGGGCTGCTGCGACGACGGCGACGCTCGCCGCGACGCCCTCCGAGTATGTCGGGCCACCCAGGACGGTGTTGACCGTCACGCCGGTGCCGCGGGTGAGCTTGGCCAACCCGTTGCCGAGCGCGATCATCGCCGCCTTCGTCACGCCGTAGTGCACCATGTCGGCCGGGACGTTGACGCCGGACTCGCTGCTGACGAAGACGATCCGCCCCCAGCCCCGTTCCCGCATCCCCGGCAGGAGAGCTCGGGAGAGGCGCACGCCGCTCATCACGTTCACCTCGAAGTAGCGCGCCCAGTCCTCGTCGGCGACGTCCGCGAAGTCGGCGAGTCCGAAGAGGCCGACGTTGTTGATGAGGATGTCGACGTCGCCGAGCCGCTCCGTCAGCCGCGCCACCTGCGACGGATCGGTGAAGTCCGCGGCGATCCCGGACACGGTCACCTCGGGATGAGCGAGGGCCAGGACGCGCACCGCCGCGTCGACGCGTCCCTCGTCACGACCGTTGATCACGACATCGACCCCCTCGGCAGCGAGAGCGGACGCGACCGCATAGCCGATCCCCTGGCTCGACCCGCTGATGAACGCCCTCTTGCCGCGCAGCCCCAGTTCCATCCGTCTCCCTCTCGCTTCAGCGGACCTCCCGCATGACTTGCCTGCGCAAGTCATACTAGCCACTGTTCACTTTCCTAAGCAAGCGAAGAGCATGGCTCAACCGCTACGGTGGAGGAATGTCGCCGCTCTCCCCCGCCCCCTTGAACGCCGAAGAGATGGACGTCTGGTCGGCACTCGCGACGCTCCTCGAACGGCTCCCGGCGGCCCTCGACGCGCAGTTGCAGCGGGACAGCGGGCTCACCCACTTCGAGCACGGGATCCTCTTCGCCCTCGATTCGGCGCCGGAGCGCACCCTCCGCCTCAGCGTCCTCGCCGGCTACGCGAACAGCACGCTGTCCCGGCTCTCCCGCGCCATCACTCGCCTGGAGGCGAAAGGCTGGGTCCGACGCGAAGTCGACGCGGAGGACGGGCGCTTCACCCTCGGCATCCTCACCGACGCCGGCCATCGGAAGGTCGAGGAGTCGACTCCCGCCCACCAGGCCCTCATCCGCCGCGTCGTCTTCGATGCCCTCACACCGGCGCAGGCGCGGCAGCTCGGTGCGGCCAGCCGGAAGATCTCCGCCGCACTCTCCCCTGATCCGACCTGGATGCCCGGGACGCAGGCGTGAGGAGGACAGCCCCGCAGCCGGGAACACGAAAGCCCCGGCGAGCGGACTCGTCGGGGCTTCTCCGTGCGGAGACGAGGGGATTTGAACCCCTGGTCCCCGTGAGGGGACTCCACCTTAGCAGGGTGGTGCACTAGGCCGGACTATGCGACGTCTCCAGGCATCCGGCTCGAGAGCACGGATGCACCCCACCATCATAACGGGTCCGACGCGTGGTCACGAACCGCCGGTCTCGGGACGCTCCCCGGCGCGGGCCGGCCGCCCTGCGATACTGGCCGCACGTTGCGAGGGCCCGCCCCCGCGGACGCGAGAGGAGACGCCATGTCCGAGCCATCGGGAGCGCACGTCCGCGCGGGATTCGCCGCCCCGGCCGACCCGAGGCGCGGTGCCCTCGGCTATGCCGCGGTGCTCGCCCTCCTCATCGTCTCGTACGGACTGTGCGCGGCCCAGCCCGGCACGGTTCCCAGCCCCTGGGCGTTCCTGGCGATGCTGGTCACGGTCGCGATCGTGTTCCGCGTGACCAGGGCCCGCGCCCTCGTGCAGCGGGTGTCGTGGGTCGTGCTCTCGGCCGCCGGGCTCGCTGCCCTCCTCGCGGCGTTCTTCGCCACGGACAGTCCGGCCCTCGCCGTCGCCCTCTCCGCCGCCTCCATGATCGCGCTGCTGGTCGCGCCGTGGGCCATCATCGCGCACCAGGTCACCCGCCGAGGCCTCGACGTCGAGGCGCTCCTGGCCGCGGTGACCGCGTACATCCTCGTGGGCATGTTCTTCGCCTTCGTCTACAACCTGCTGTCGCTGCTGCTGCCGACCCCGCTGTTCGGCGATGCGGCGAGCGATTCGCTCGGCAATCAGCTCTTCTTCTCGTTCACCGCCCTGACGACGACGGGCTACGGCAACCTCGTCCCCGTCGGATCGGGGGTGCAGGCGGTGGCCATCGCCGAGGGGATCACCGGGCAGCTCTTCCTCATCACCGCCGTGGCGCGCATCATGCGGGGCGCCAGCGCCCAGCGCTCCACGCCGACGCCGGCCTGACCGCGGTCACTCCCCGGTGGTCGAGCGGCGGGCGACGAGCTCCGGCCGGAACAGCACGTGCTCCGGCGCGGGCGCCACGTCGTCCTGGCCCCGCAGCAGCAGGTCGACCGCGGTGGAGCCGATCAGCGCGGCCGGCTGCCGCACCGAGCTGAGCGGGATCACGGCGGCCGCGGCGAAGTCGATGTCGTCGTAGCCGACGAGCGCGATGTCCTCGGGGACCCGGGCATCGCCGGTCATCACCAGGCTCTGCAGGAGGCCGAGGGCCAGGAGATCGTTCGCCGCGAAGACGGCGTCCGGCCGGTCCCCCGCGGCACGGTCGAGGATCTGCGCCCCGGCGCGCCGCCCCTCCTCGACGGTGAGCGCGGAGGTCGCGATGAACTCCAGCCCGACCCCTGCCGCTGCCGCCGCGGCCTGCGCGCCGCTCAGGCGATCGGAGACCTGGCGCAGCGCGACCGGGCCGCCGACGAAGGCGATCCGGCGACGGCCGACCCCGAGCAGGTGCTCCGTCGCGATGCGTCCGCCCTCGACGTCGTCGACGGCGACGGAGGCGAACCGCTCATCCTGCGATTCCCGGTCGACGAGGACGGCGTGCGTACCGCGCTCATGCATCCGCACCAGCCGCGGCAGGGACTCCGCCACCGGCGTGACGAGCACACCCGTCACCCGCTGCTCCTCGAAGAGGTCCAGGTGCATCGCCTCGCGGTCCTGCTTCTCGTCGCTGTTCGCGACGAGGACGGAGAGTCCGTGCTGGTCGGCGCGCTCCTCGGCCCCGCGGATCACCTCGGCGAAGAACGGGTTCCGGATGTCGAGCACGACGAGCCCGATCGTGCGGCTGCGCCCGGCACGGAGCTGCCGCGCCGCGTCGTTGCGCACGAACCCGAGACGGTCGATGGACGCCTGTACACGAGCGACGGTCTCCGCAGCCACCTTCTCCGGCCGGTTGAGCACGTTCGACACGGTCCCGACGGAGACACCCGCGTCCTCGGCGACCTCCCGCACACTGACGGCCATCGCGCCCTCCCTCCGGTTCCCGCCGCTGAAACGACTCATCCGCGGGGATCGCCTCAGACTCTCACGCCGTATTGACACGCGTCAACACAGCCCCTAGTCTCAACTCCATCAGGGTTTGAAACGATTCATTCCCTCAATGGAGAGAGAAATGATGTCCTCACCCACGACGGCGCCCGTGCTCGAGCTCGCCGACGTCCAGAAGGCCTTCGGGTCGGTGATCGCCCTGCGCTCCGGCACCATCGCCGTCCACCCCGGTTCCATCCATGCGCTCGTCGGCGAGAACGGTGCCGGCAAGTCGACCCTCGTGAAGATCGTCGCCGGTCTCTACCAGCGCGACGGCGGAGTCTTCCGCCTCCGCGGCGAGGACGTCGACTTCACCTCGACCGCGCAGTCGAAGGCCGCCGGCGTCGCGGTGATCTACCAGGAGCCGACACTCTTCCCCGACCTCTCCGTCACCGAGAACATCTTCATGGGCCGTCAGCCGGTCGGGCGGTTCGGACGGATCGATCGCAAGGCCATGCGCCACGAGGTCGAGCGGCTCTTCACCCGCCTCGGCGTCACGATCGACCCCGACCGTCCCGCCGAGGGCCTGTCGATCGCGGACCAGCAGGTCATCGAGATCGCCAAGGCCGTCTCCCTCGACGCCACGCTGCTCATCATGGACGAGCCCACCGCGGCACTGTCCGGCGTCGAGGTGGAGCGTCTGTTCGCGATCGCCCGGAGCCTGCGCGACGAGGGCCGCGGCCTCATCTTCATCTCGCACCGGTTCGACGAGGTGTTCGCGCTCTGCGACACCGTGACGGTCATGCGGGACGGCGCGTACATCGCGACCTCCGCCATCGCCGAGACCACCGTGGACGAGCTCGTCCATCAGATGGTGGGTCGCGAGGTGTCCGAGCTGTTCCCGAAGCAGGAGGCGACGATCGGCGAACCGTTGCTCGAGGTCGAGGGGCTGACCAGCCCCGGCCTCTTCCACGACATCTCCTTCTCCGTCCGCGCCGGCGAGATCGTCGGACTGGCCGGCCTCGTCGGCGCCGGACGCAGCGAGGTCGCCCGCGCCGTCTTCGGCGTGGACGGGTACCGCGAGGGCAGCGTGCACATGAAGGGGCGCCGTATCCGCGCCCGGCGCCCGGTGGACGCCATGCGCGCCGGGCTCGCCCTCGTCCCCGAGGATCGCCGCAAGCAGGGCCTCGTCATCGAAGCCGGCGTCGGCGGCAACATCACCCTCGCGATCCGTCGGCGCCTCGCCCGCCTCGGCCTGCTCACCACGGCGATGGAGAACCGTGCCGCCCGGGAGTGGGCCTCGCGGCTGGAGGTGAAGACGCACGCGCTCGACACCGTCGCCGCCACGCTCTCCGGCGGCAACCAGCAGAAGGTCGTGCTCGCGAAGTGGCTCGCGACGCAGCCGCAGGTGCTCCTCATCGACGAGCCCACCCGCGGCATCGACGTCGGCACCAAGTCCGAGGTGCACCGTCTGCTGTCCCAGCTCGCCGGTCAGGGCATGGGGATCCTGATGATCTCGTCCGAGCTGCCCGAGGTCCTCGGCATGGCCGACCGCGTGCTCGTGATGCGCGAGGGTCGCATCACGGCCGAGATCCCCCGCTCGGAGGCCACCTCCGAGAACGTCATGTTCGCCGCGACGCACGCATCGGAGCTCAGCTCGTGACCACCGCCATCCCCGTCTCCGCGCTCACCAAGCGCATCTCCGGTCTCGGCAGAGCCCGCGAGTTCGGCATCCTCCTGGCCCTCGTGCTCGTGGTGACCGCCGCGACCCTCAACAACCCCAAGTTCTTGTTCAGCGCCGACGGCTGGCGCGACCTGCTGCTGACGCCCTCGATCCTCGTGCTCGTCGCGGTGGGACAGGCCATCGTCCTCATCACGCGGAACGTCGACCTGTCCGTGGGTTCCGTCATGGGCCTGACCGCGTACCTGACCGGTCGGCTCTTCATCGACATCCCGGGCATCCCGATCGTGCTGGTCGTGGTCGCCGCCGTGGTGCTCGGCGCCCTCCTCGGCCTCATCAACGGCGCCCTCGTCGCGTACGCCAAGGTGCCGGCGATGGTCATCACCCTCGGCACCCTCTACGCCTACCGCGGCATCAACGTGCTGTGGACCGGCAGCGACCGCGTGAACGCGTCCGACATGCCGCGCGACTTCCTGGCTCTGGGCACGGGCCAGCTCCTCGGCATCCCGATCCTCGCGATCGTCGCGGTCCTCGTGCTCGCCGTCGCCGCCTGGTACATGAAGAACACCCGCGGCGGCCGGGAGTTCTACGCGATCGGCTCCGACCCGGCGGCGGCCGAGCTGTACGGCCTGCGTGTCACCCGCCGCGTGCTCACCGCTTTCGTCCTGTCGGGGGCCCTCGCCGGACTCGCCGGCGTCTTCTACGCGGCCCGCTACGGCACCATCAACTCCCAGGCGGGAGCGGGATGGGAGCTGGACGCGGTGGGCGCGGCCGTCATCGGCGGCGTCGCGATCACCGGCGGCATCGGCTCGGTCTGGGGCGCGGCGATCGGCGCCGTCCTCCTGCTGACCATCAACCGGGCGCTGCCGATCCTCGGCATCCCTGACTTCTGGCAGCGTGCCGTCGTCGGCCTGCTCATCATCGGCGCCATCGTGCTCGACCGCGTGCTCGCGGTACGGCAGAGACGGCGGCTCATCGAGGCGAGGGACGAATCATGACCACCGCGACCGCCACCGCGACCACCCGCGTCATCCGCGACTACGACAAGCCCCTGTGGCGTCGCCTCCTGCTCACCCGCGAGGCCGCGATCGTGGGTCTGCTCCTGCTCGTCGCGATCGTCTCGGCGTCCAGCATCCGCGGGTTCGGACAGCCCATCACGCTGACCTACCTGCTGCTCGACATCGCCCCGATCCTGCTGATCGCCCTGCCGATGACCCTCATCATGATCACCGGTGAGATCGACCTCTCGGTGGGCAGCATGGTCGGACTGTCCAGCGTCGTCACCGGCGCGCTGGTGCAGGCGGGGATCCCTTTCGAGCTCGCGGCCCTCGCCGCCCTCGTCGTGGGCGTGGTCGGCGGAGCGTTCAACGGCTTCCTCGTGACAGTCGTCGGCCTGCCCTCGCTCGCCGTCACGATCGGCACACTCGCGCTCTTCCGCGGCCTCGCCGTCGGGCTGCTCGGCACGGCGGCCGTCACCGACTTCCCGGAGTTCTGGACGGCTCTCGCCAAGGCGAAGATCGCCGGGACCCCCATCCCCGTCATCACGATCCCGTTCCTCGTGCTCGTCGCGGTCTTCTCGGTCCTGCTGCACTTCACGCCGTTCGGCCGCGGGGTGTACGCGATCGGTCTGTCGAAGGACGCGGCCCACTTCTCCGGTGTGCACGTCGAGCGCACGAAGCTCATTCTGTTCGTGCTGTCCGGGGCGGTCGCCGCGTTCGCCGGCATCTTCTACACGCTCCGCTACGGCAGCGCCCGCGGCGACAACGCCACCGGCCTCGAGCTCCAGGTCATCGCGGCCGTCGTGCTCGGCGGCGTGTCGGTGTTCGGCGGTCGCGGCAAGATCTACGGCGTCATCGCCGCCGCCTTCCTCATCGGAGCGCTCGCGAGTGCACTCCGCCTGGTGAACGTCACCTCCGACGTCATCAACATCATCACCGGCACGCTCCTCGTGATCTCGGTGGTGGCCGCAAGCTTCCTGGCCTGGCTGCAGAAGGCACGCCGCCGACCGGGCAGACCCCCCGCCGGTGCCGCCACAGCGACGAAGGCACCGATGGACGCCGCATCCGCGGCATCTCCCGACGAAAGGAACGAACAATGACGTTTGCACGCAAGCGTGTCACCGCCTTCGCCGCCCTCGCGGTGGCGGCGGCGGTCGCACTCACCGGCTGCGCCGGCTCCACCGACGGCGGAGGAGACGGCGGCGGCGACGGGTCGGACGCCTCGATCACTTTCCTGCCCAAGAACCTCGGCAACCCGTACTTCGACACGTCCAGCGAGGGCGGCAAGAAAGCCGTCGAGGAGTTCGGCGGCACGTTCTCCGAGGTCGGCCCGGCCGAGGCCACGCCCGACGCCCAGGTCAGCTACATCAACACGGCCACGCAGCAGGGAGTCGGCGCCCTCGTCGTCTCGGCCAACGACCCGCAGGCCATCTGCGACGCGTTGAACGAGGCCAGGGACGCCGGCGTCAAGGTCGTCACCTTCGACTCCGACACCAACACCGACTGCCGCGACCTGTTCATCAACCAGGCCGACTCCGAAGGCATCGCGAAGGTGCAGATCGACCTCATCGCCGAGCAGATCGGCGGCGCCGGGGAGATCGCCATCCTCTCCGCCTCGGCCAACGCCACGAACCAGAACGCCTGGATCGAGCTGATGGAGGAGTACGTCGCCAGCGAGTACCCCGACATCACGATCGTGGAGACGGTCTACGGCGACGATGACGACCAGACGTCGTTCGACAAGACGGCCGCGCTGCTGCAGACCCACCCCGACCTCAAGGGCATCGTCTCGCCCACCACGGTCGGCATCGCCGCCGCGGCGCGCTACCTGTCGACGTCCGACTTCAAGGGCCAGGTCGCGCTGACCGGCCTCGGCACGCCCAACCAGATGCGCGAGTACGTGGAGGACGGCACAGTCACCGCCTTCGCGCTGTGGAACCCGGCCGACCTCGGCTACCTGGCCGCCTACGCCGCGCAGGCCCTGATCGCGGGTGACATCACCGGTGAGGAAGGCGACACCTTCGAGGCCGGCGACCTCGGCGAGTACACCGTCGGCGCCGACGGCGTCGTCCTGCTGGGCGACCCGTTCGTGTTCGACGCCGACAACATCGGCGACTTCGACTTCTGAGTCGCCCTCCGGCCGGCGCTCCCCGCGGGCGCCGGCCGGAACTCCGAGAGGAATCGCATGACCCGCGTCGCCTTCCAGCTCCAGGTGAAGCCCGAGCTGCTGTCCGAGTACCTCGCCCGCCACACGCCGGTGCGTCCCGAGATGCTCCGCGAGATCGCGGCCGCCGGCCGGCGCGACTACAGTCTCTTCCTCGGTGCCGGCGGCGTGCTCTTCGGCTACTACGAGACCGATGACGATGCGGCCGCGCAGGCCTACCTCGCCGCCTCCCCCGTCGCCGCACGCTGGGAAGCCGAGATGGCCCCCTTCTTCCTCGACCTCGACGGCCGTCCCGATCAGGCCGCCACCCCTCTCACCGAGGTGTTCCACCTCGAAGACCAGCTCGCCGCCGCCGGCGAGAGCGCCACACCCGCCACCGACAACGAAGGCCGTGCATCGTGAGCATCCTCACCCCCGACATCCTCGCCGCGCTCGAGAAGCAGAGCATCGAGCTGCCCAGCTGGGCGTTCGGCAACTCCGGGACCCGGTTCAAGGTGTTCAGCACTCCCGGCACGCCCCGCGACCCGTACGAGAAGATCGCGGACGCCGCGCAGGTCCACGCCCACACCGGGCTCGCCCCGACCGTGGCGCTGCACATCCCGTGGGACCTCGTCGACTCGTTCGACGACCTGCGACGTCACGCCGAGGACCAGGGCGTCTTCCTCGGCACGGTGAACTCCAACACCTTCCAGGACGACGACTACAAGTTCGGCGCCCTCACCCACGAGGATGCGGCCGTCCGCCGCAAGGCCATCGATCACCACCTGGCCTGCATCGACGTCATGGACGCGACCGGCAGCCGCGACCTGAAGATCTGGCTCGCGGAGGGCTCGAACTATCCCGGGCAAGCGGATCTGCGCGGGCGGCAGGATCGGCTGCACGATTCTCTGCAGCAGATCTACGCGCGCCTCGGCGACCACCAGCGCCTCGTGCTCGAGTACAAGTTCTTCGAGCCCGCGTTCTACCACACCGACGTGCCGGACTGGGGGACGTCCTACGTGCAGGTGACCGCACTCGGCGACAAGGCGATGGTCTGCCTCGACACCGGTCACCACGCGCCGGGCACCAACATCGAGTTCATCGTGATGCAGCTGCTGCGCCTCGGCAAGCTCGGCTCGTTCGACTTCAACTCCCGCTTCTATGCGGACGACGACCTCATCGTGGGTGCCGCCGACCCGTTCCAGCTGTTCCGGATCCTGTTCGAGGTGATCCGGGGCGGAGGGCTGAACAACCCCGACGTCGCGTTCATGCTGGACCAGTGCCACAACATCGAGGACAAGATCCCCGGACAGATCCGCTCCGTGCTGAACGTGCAGGAGATGACAGCGCGTGCGCTGCTCGTCGACCGCGAAGCCCTGACGACCGCTCAGCGCAGCGGGGACGTGCTGACGGCGCACGCCGTCTTCATGGACGCCTTCTCCACCGACGTCCGTCCGGCGCTGGCCGAATGGCGAGAGGGACGGGGTCTCCCCGCCGACCCGATGGCGGCCTACGCGGCCTCCGGGTACGGGCGGCGGATCGCGGAGGAGCGCGTGGGCGGCGTGCAGGCCGGCTGGGGGGCCTGAGCCTGACCGGAGGACGCCCGCCCCGTGCCGTCAGCAGTGCGCCGTGTACTGCTCTCGGATGAGGGCCTGGTGATCGACCGGGAACGTCTGCGCCTGCGCGTCATCCCAGGGTGGGCGCGCGCCGGTGAGAGCCCAGGCAGCCTGGACGGCGGCGCCCCTGGCCACGGCCTCCTCGATTCCCGGCACCTCCACCGGGATGTCGAAGACCTGCGCGGCGATCCGGCCGACGGCCGGATTCCGGGCGGCTCCCCCGATCAGCAGCACCCGGGTGGCGCCCACCTCGCACCGTCTGATCGCATCGAGGCCGTCGGCGAGGCTGCACAGCAGCCCCTCGACGGCGGCACGGGCGAGAGTCTCCCGCCGCGTCGACGCGAGGGACATCCCGAACAGCGTCGCCGTCGCATCCGGCAGGTTGGGCGTCCGCTCACCCTCGAAGTAGGGCTGCAGCACCAGGCCTCCGGCACCGGGTGGCGCCGCCAGGGCGAGGCGGGCGAGCTCCTCGTGTCCGACGCCCAGCAGCCCGGCGATCGCATCGAGCACGCGCGCCGCGTTCAGTGTGGCGACGAGAGGCAGATAGTGCCCGCTGCCGTCGGCGAAGCCCGCCACGACGCCGCTCGGGTCGCGGATGGCCTGTTCCGCGACGGCGAAGACCGTGCCGCTGGTCCCGATCGATATCACCGCGTCGCCGGGAGTGGCCCCGAGGCCCAGCGCGCCGCCGGCATTGTCGCCGAGGCCGGCTCCGACGACGAGACCGGCGGGAGTCACGCCCATCCGCTCATCGGGGGCGAGCACCCGGGGGACGACGGGGATGCTTCCGAAGGCGCGGCCCAGGAGGTCCAGGTCGTAGGCACCGGTCGCCGGGCTCCAGTACGCCGTCCCGCTGGCGTCGGATCGATCGGTCGCGAGCGCGTCGAGGTCGGGGCCGCGCACACTGTCTCCGGCAGGACCGTATCCGCGCAACCGCCACGACAACCAGTCGTGCGGGAGCGCGACCGCGGCCACCCGCGCCACGTTCGCCGGCTCGTGCTCCTGCAACCAGCGCAGCTTGGCGGCGGTGAAGGAGGCCACCGGCACGACGCCCACGCGTCGCGCGAACTCCTCGGCACCGACTTCCGCGACCAGATCCGCGGCCGCCCCGGCGCTGCGGACGTCATTCCACAGCAGGGCGTCGCGGACGACCTCGCCACGCGCGTCGAGGGCCACAAGACCGTGCTGCTGCGCGGCGACGGACAGAGCGGAGACGTCGTCCAGCCCGCCCGCGGCGACGATCGCCTCCTGCAGCGCCGCCCACCACGACGCGGGATCGACCTCGGTGCCGGCCGGGTGCGGCGCGCGCCCGGAGCGGATCACCTGCCCGGTGGCGAGATCGTGCACGGTCACCTTGCAGCTCTGCGTGGACGAGTCCACCCCGGCGACGAGGGTCGGCGGCATTCGGATCCTCCTCTGCGAGCGTCCCGGACCGCGGGAGTCGCCCGCGGTCCGGGACGGGGTCATTCGGTCTGGCCCGTGAGCCCCTCGAACGCGATGTTCCCGGTCTTCAGGTTCTTGTTCGTCATGTCGCTGAGGTTCTCGAGGAACGCCTCACGCTCGGTGACGACGTGGGCGATGGCCTCGTCGACATTGTCCTTCGTGATCGCCGGCATCAGATAGACGGGGTTCTCCTTCACGTCCTCGCCGCGAACGACCGCTGCCGCGTACGCGACGCCGGCCGAGAGCTCGACCGTGCCGTTCTGCAGCGAGGTGCCGATGAAGTCGCCGTTCTTCACGGCCTCCAGACCATCCGCGATCCCGTCGATGCCGACGATCGGCACGTCGGTCATCCCGGCTTCCTTCAGCGCCTGCAACGCGCCGAGGCCCATGTCGTCGTTCTGCGCGATCACGCCGTCGATGTCGTCACCGAAGGCCGAGATCCAGTTGCTCACCTTGTTGACCGCCTCGTCCCGCTTCCAGTTGGCGGTGTCCTTCGCGAGGACCGAGACGTCCGGATACTCGGCCAGGACGTTGTCGATGCCCTGGCCGCGGTTGATCTCGCCGGACCCGCCCAGCGGCCCCTGCAGGATGATCACGTTGCCTTTGCCGCCGAGCGCATCCATCATCATCTGCGCCTCCTGCTCGCCCGCGGCGACGTCGTCCGGCTGCACGGAGCCCGCGAGGTCGTCGCTCGACAGCGAGGCGTTGACGTCGAAGAACGGGATCTCCGCCGCCTTTGCCGCGGCGATCTGCGGCTGCAGCGAGTCGGCCTGCACGGGGATCACCACGATGGCGTCAACGCCCGCGGTGATGTACTGATCGACCTGGCTGGCCTGCGTGTTGACGTCGAGGCCCGCGGAGTTCCACAGGATCTCGATGTTGTTCTCGTCGGCGTACCGCTCGATCCCCTCCTTGCCCTCCGTGACGAACGAGGACATGTCGTAGACGCTGACTCCGATGGTGATGCGCTCTTCCGCGCTCTCGCCGTCGCCGCCGCCGGCGTTCGGGTCGCCGGCGCCGCAGCCGGCGAGGACGAGGGCGGCGACGGAGCTGACGGCGAAAGCCGCGACGATGCGGCTCTTCTTGATGAACATGAGGTTCCTCTCGTGTGCGGAGCGATGAAACAGATGGTGCGGACGGGACGGGATGGGATCAGCGGCTTCGGCGGCGGGTGGCCCAGACGTCGACGGCGACGGCCGCGACGATGAGGACGCCCTTGATGACCTTCTGCCAGTAGGCGGGGACCGTGAGGATGTCGAGACCGTTGTTCAGGGTCTGGATCAGGAGGAGGCCGAGAGCCGTTCCCCAGATGGAACCGCGTCCTCCGAGCAGGCTCGCCCCGCCGATGACGACGGCGGCGATGGCATCGAGCTCGTACCCGACGCCCAGGTTCGGGGCCCCGAGGGTCACCCGGCTGGCGAGCATCACTCCGGAGATCCCCGCGAGCATGCCGGAGATGGCGTAGACGCTGAAGATCGTCCTTCCGACGTTGATGCCGGCGATGGCCGCCGCGACCGGGTTGCCGCCGATCGCATAGACCCGCATGCCCCACGCGGTGCGCCGCATGACGATCGCGAGGCCGATGATCCCCACGATCATCAGGATGACGGGCAGGGTGAGGCCGCCGAACTGGGCGTTGGCGATGCGGGAGAACTCCGGCGGAAGCCCGGTGATGGGGGCGCCGTTGCCGGCGACGAAGGCGACGCCGGAGGCGAGGGTGAGCATGCCCAGGGTGGCGATGAAGGGTGGGACCTTGATCACGGAGACGACGAAGCCGTTGATCGCCCCGGCCAGGAAGCCGACCACCACACCGGCGACGATCGCCAGCCACACCTGGTCGGGGAACGCCTTGGCCGTGAGGCTGCCGAAGACCGCAGAGGCGGCGATCACACTGCCGACGGAGAGGTCGATGCCTCCCGTGAGGATGACCAGCGTCTGCCCGAGGGCGATGAGCGCGAAAGGCGCAGCGGCGACGAGGATCGTCTGGAGGTTGTCGACGGTGCCGAAGCGCGCGCTGCGGTAGAGGAAGAAGGCGATGATGAGCACCATCACGATGACCATCGCGTAGCGGATCGCGAGGTCCCCGAACCAGGTGGGGCTGAATCGTCGCGCCTCGGCGTCAGACGTGAAGGTCTGCGGTGCGGTACGGGTGTCGGTCATTGGTCGTCCTTTGCAGAGGGGGCGAGGCGGGCGCCGGCGTCCGACGTCTCCAATCCGCTCGCGAGCCGGAAGATGCGGTCCTGCACGTCGGGGGCCTGGAGGTCCGTACGGTCGAGCTCGGCGACGATCCCGCCGTCCTTGAGCACGAGCGCGCGGTGCGACAGCGCGAGGATCTCCGGCATGTCGCTGGAGGCCATGATCACGGCCATGCCGGCGGCGGCGAGCTCGGTGATGATCCGGTAGATCTCGCTCCGGGCGCCGACGTCCACGCCTCGGGTCGGTTCGTCGAGCAGCAGCACCTTCACCTCACCGGTGAGCCACCGTGCCAGCACGACCTTCTGCTGGTTCCCGCCGGACAGCGTCTCCATCGTCTGCCCGAGTCCGCGGCTGCGGAGTCGCACCGAGCTCATCACGGCGGACACCGCGTCGACGCGACTCCGGCCCCGCAGCCACCCCGCGACGGAGAACATGCTCAACCGCGGCAGCGTCGCATTGGCGAGGATGTCCATGCTGAGGACGGCTCCTGCCCCCTTGCGGTCCTCGGGGACGAGGGCCATGCCCGCCGTGATCGCATCGGCCGGCCGCCCGCGGCGGACGGGACGCCCACCGACAGCGACCTCGCCGCCCGTGGACGGCCGCACACCGAAGAGGGCCTCGATGAGCTCGGTGCGCCCGGCCCCGACGAGACCGGCGAGCCCGACGATCTCGCCCCGGCGGACCTGCAGGTCGACGGGTCGCGGCGCAGGAGCATACGAGAGGCCGCGGACGGACAGCGCCACATCGTCCGTCGCCGGTGCAGGATCAGGGAAGAGGTCCTCCAGCTCGCGGCCGATCATCGCGGTCACGATGTCGTCGTCGCTCAGCGCGCTCAGCGGCTCGTCCGCGACGAGGCCGCCGTCGCGGAGCACGACCACCCGATCGGCGATCGCCCGGATCTCCTCCATCTTGTGGGTCGTGAAGAGGATCGCGACCCCGCGATCCCGGAGCATCCGCATGTTCTCGAGGAGGCGGGCGACCTCACGCTCGGCGATCGCGCTCGTCGGCTCGTCCAGGAGCAGCACCCGCGCTCCGGTGCTGGTCGCCTTCACGATCTCGACGATCTGCCGCAGACCGACCGGAAGCGATCCCATACGCACGGTGGGGTCGATGTCCACGCCGAACTCGGCGAGCATCTCCTTGGCTTCCCTCGCCATGCGTCGGCGGTCCAGGAAGCCGGAGCGATGACGCCGCTCCCGCCCGACGAAGATGTTCTCGTACACGGTCGTGTCCAGGATCGATGCCAGCTCCTGCGGGACGATCGCCACTCCCCGCTGGTGGGCGTCCCGCGCCGACCCCGAGGCGAGCACCTCGCCCCGCACCAGCACCTCTCCGGAGTCGGCCTTCATCTGGCCGGACGCGATCTTCATCAGCGTCGACTTGCCCGCGCCGTTCTCGCCGGCGAGCGCGGTGACCGTGCCGGGCACGAGACGCAGGCCCACGCCCTTCAGCACGGGTACCCCGCCGAACGCCTTGCGGATGTCGACGCACGCCAGCATCTCCGGCTCTTCCGGCAGCGCGGAGTCCACGGCCTGCGCGAGCGACGTCATGAGTCACTCACGATCGCGTGGTCCGGGCGGACGATGCTCTTCAATGTGGACGGACGCGCGGCGGACTCCAGCGCCGCCCGCACCTCGTCGAGGCCGAAGGAGCCCGTGACCAGGGCGTCGAGATCCACCGCCCCGGAGGCGACCAGCTCGATCGCGAGCGGCCAGGTGTTGGCGTAGCGGAAGACGCCCGTGACGACGAGTTCACGGTTCTGGATCACGGAGACGGGGAGCGCGATCTCGTCCGCGCCCATCCCGACGAGAACGGCCACACCCCCGGGCTTCAGGGCGGCGATGCCCTGCTTCACCGCCACGGGCGAGCCCGAGGCGTCGACGAACGCGTCGAAGTCGGACCCCAAGGGGCCGACCGCCGGGTCCACCGCCTGCGTCGCGCCGAATCGCAGGGCCACGTCGCGACGCTCCGGCATCAGGTCGCTCACCACGATCGTCGTCGCCCCGAAGGCACGGGCGGCCTGCGCCGTGACGATGCCGATCGGCCCTGCTCCCGTGATGAGCAGCCGACTCCCCGGACGCACGCCGGCCTTCTGCACGGCCGCGATGGCGACGGACAGCGGCTCCATGAGGGCGGCCGCTTCGTCGCTGATGGCGTCGGGAACGGCGTAGGCGAAGTCCTGGGGGACCGCGACGAACTCGGCGAAGGCCCCGTCGATCGGGGGCGTGGCGAAGAACGCGATGTCCGGGCAGAGGTTGTAGCGCCCGCTGCGGCAGTACTCGCATCGGCGACACGGCCGCTGCGGCTCGACCGACACGCGCTCCCCCACCCGAGCCGGATCGACGTCCGCACCGACGGCGACGATGACGCCGCCGGCCTCATGGCCCAGCACCAGAGGCGCGTCGACCACGAAGTCGCCGATCCGACCTTCGTGGAAGTAGTGCACGTCGGAACCGCACACCCCGACCGCGCGCACCTGGACGATCACCTCGTCGGGTGCCGCGGCGGGAACGGGCCGGGTCTCGTTCGCGAGTTCGCCGGCGCGCACCAGGACGTTCGCGCGCATGGTGGACGGCAGGGCAGTGCGCTTCATCGGGCTCCTCCGAGGGGCTGTCGTTCGTGCCCGACCGACATTAGCCACCCGTGACGGATGAGACAACTGAGCGCTCATATGAGCGTTCGGAAGGACGGCGCGCTAGGGTGGGGAGCACACGGTCCGACACGAGACGAAGAGGCGCGATGGGTCCCGACGAGTTGGTGCGGATCTCGCACGTCGCACGCAGGCACTACCTGGACGGCAAGACCAAGATCGAGATCGCCGACGAGCTCGGGGTCTCGCGCTTCAAGATCGCCCGGATGCTCGAAGACGCCCTCGCGCAGGGGCTGGTGAAGATCACCATCGAAGCTCCGGCATCCCTCGACCTGGACCTGTCGATGCAGCTGCGGGCCCGCTTCGGCCTGACCCGAGCCCTCGCCGTGATCACCCCCGGCGCGACTCCCGACCTCATCCAGGACCGGCTCGGTCGCGCCGCGGCCGAGCTGCTGAGCGAGATCGTGACGGATGGCGACGTCCTCGGGCTCACGGCGGGTCGCACGCTGACCGCGATGGCCGGCCATCTCCGCACGCTGGCGACGTGCGAGGTGGTGCAGCTCGCCGGTGTCGCCGCCCCCACTCCCGAGAACGGCGTGGAGGTGATCCGCCAGGTCAGCAGGGTCTCCGGGGGCCGTTCCCGCGCGATCTTCGCCCCGCTGCTCGTGGAGTCGGCCGCCACCGCGTCCGCACTCCGGCGCGAGCCCGGGATCCTGGAGACCTTCCGGCGGTTCGACTCCGTCACCAAGGCCGTCGTGGCGATCGGCTCCTGGAATCCGCCGGACTCCCAGCTCTACGACAACGCCGGTCGCGCCGGGGTCCTCGACGAGCTGCTCGCCCTGGGGGTGAAGGCCGAGATCTGCGCGACGCTGATCGACGAGGACGGGGCGCCGGTGGGATCCGTGGCCGAGCGCGCGCTCGCCGTGTCCACCGAGCAGCTGCGCCGGATCCCGGAGGTCATCGCCGTGGCGGGTGGCCCATCGAAGACCGGCGCGGTCGCGGCGGCACTGCGTTCCGGGATCGTCGATTCGCTCGTCACGGATGCGGCGCTGGCCCGGCGCCTGCTCGACGCCCCCGCGTGACGGACGTCACCCTGGCACTCAGCGCACGAGAGGATCGTAGCGCCGCACCGCCGTCGACGCCCTGACGATCCGTCGCAGGTCACCGAGACTTCCGTGGACGGCGCCGTGGGCGCGCGCCTGGACGAGGATGCTGCCCATGGAGGTCGCCTCCGACGGCCCCGTCTCCACGGCCCGACCCGACCTGTTCGCCACCGCCTGCGCGAGGATCGCCGACGCGGAACCACCCCCGACCAGGTGGACCACCCGCACGTCGACCCCGGAGAGGGCAGCCGCCTCGTCGACCTGCCGGGCGACGAAGGCTCCGAGACTCTCGAGCACGAGGCGGACCACGTCGGCGCGATCGGACGGCATGGCACCGCCGGCCTCCGCGACGAGCTCGGCGATGCGCGCGGTCATCTGCCCCGGCCGGAGCAGGCGAGGATCACCGGTGTCGATGACCACGGAGGGCTCGTCCCGTGTGGCCGCCCGATCGAAGAGCTCGTCGCGCACCGTCGTGCTGCGAGGACCCCAGTCGTCCAGACCCCATTCGCGCATGCACTCGTTCACGATCCAGAAGCCGGCGGCGATGCGGAGGAACCGAACGGTGCCGTCGACGCCGAGCTCATTGGTGAAACCGGCGAGCCGCGCGCGCTCCGAGGTGATGAGGTGATCCACCTCCACGCCGGTCAGGATCCAGGTGCCGCAGGAGACGAAGGCGAAGTGCTCGTCGACGGCGGGAACGGCGACCACCGCGCTCGCCGTGTCGTGGGAGGCGACAGCGGTGACGGCCGTGCGGTCGCCGTCGCCGAGGATCCCCCGCTCGACCCGACCGATGATCGTGCCGGGAGAGACCACCTCCGGGAAGATCCGCGCCGGCACCCCGAGGGCCGCGATCCGATCGTGGTCCCAGCCCTGTCCGCGAGGACGCGCGAGTCCGGTCGTGGAGACGTTGGTCGCCTCCGCCACCTGCGCACCACCGAGCCAGTGCGACAGCAGGTCGGGCATCAGCAGCATGCGGTCGACGCCGTCGAGGCGGCCGGCCTCCCTGTCGGCCATGAGCTGGTAGACGGTCATGATCGGGAGCGCCGTGACTCCCGTCGCCCGGAACGCGTCGACGGCGGGAAGGACGGCGTCGACGAGCGGGAAGGTGCGGTCGGTCCGGGAGTCCCGCTGGTGGAACGGTGCTTCGACGAGGCCCCCGTAGGCGACCAGCCCGTAATCGCCGGACCAGGTGTCGACCGCGACGCTGGAGAACGCCTCGCCTCGACGGCGGAGGATCCTCAGGCCGGAGACCGCATCGCGGTACAGCTTCTCGGCGTCCCACCGTAGGCCCAGCTCATCGCTGAACGCCCGGTTCCGGAAGCGGTGCACCCCCTCGATGTGCAGACGACCCCGGTCGAGCACCGCACCGACCACACGGCCGCTGGAGCCACCGAGGTCGATGGCGGCAGCACGGAAGGTCTCCGAGCCGGGGGGCGGGACGGGCATGCCCCTCAGCCTAGGGTTCCCTCGTCGTCACACGCTGGTGTATCCGCCGTCGATGAGGATGCTCTGGCCCAGAACGTAGCGGGAGCGCTCGCTGGCGAGGTAGACGAGGAGATCGCCGAGTTCCTCCGGCTCCCCCATGCGGCCCGCGGGGATGCGGCGCACCCAGTCCTCGGCCATCTCCGGATGCTCCGCGACGAAGTCCCGCGTCATGTCGCTCGCGAAGTAGCCGGGGGCGATGGCATTGACGCGGATCCCGTGGGGATGCCATTCGATGGCCGCGCTCTTGGTGAGCATCGAGACCGCCGCCTTGGAGGCGTTGTAGGCGGCCTGGGTCTGCGGGATGTTCACGGCGAAGGCCGACATGGACGAGACGTTGACGATGCTCGCCGGGATTCCCCGCCCGGCATCGACGTGCCGTCGGGCGAACTCCCGGCTGACGACGAACATGCCCGTCACATTCACGTCGAAGAGCCGCCGCCAGTCCTCCGTCGAGGTCTCCAGCAGCGGCGTCCCGAGCGTGATCCCGGCGCTGTTGACGAGGATGTCCGGCACCCCGATCTCCCGAGCCACGGTGTCCAGTCCGCTTCTCACGGAGTCCTCCGACGTCACGTCGACCTCGACGCCGAGGCACGGGCGCCCTGCGCGGGCCGCGAGGTCGTGGGCAGCCTCCTGCACGGTGTCGAGGCGATCGAACAGGGCGACGCGGGCGCCGGCGTCCGCCAAGGCCTCGGCCATCGCGTATCCGAGGCCCCGGGCTCCCCCGGTGACGACGGCGGTCCGGGCGAGCAGGGGTTCGGGGGTGAATGCAGACATGGAGCAGAGCATATCCCGGCCCGCTCACTTCGGAACACTGCCCGCTCAGATGAGCGTTTAATGCCTACGGCGCCTCCGCGGCGGGGCTCGTCCTGCGTCGGCAGGGCGTGCCGGATCGATAGATTCCCCTCATGACCCTCCGCGCAGCGCCGACCGTGACCGACCATGTCCTCACCGGCCCGCACGGTCCCCTCCGCGTGCGCGGCTACCGTCCCGCCGAGCCGCGCGGACCAGGGCTGGTGTGGGCGCACGGGGGCGGCTTCGCCGGTGGCGACCTGGACATGCCGGAGGCGCACGCCGTCGCCTCCGCTCTCGCCGCAGCCGGCATCGCGGTGGTGAGCGTCGACTACCGCCTCGCCCCGATGACGGAGGCCTGGGCCGTGCGACTCGATGCGGCGCCACGACGCGGTGTCCACTTCCCGGTGCCCCACGATGAGGTGACGGCCGCGTTCCGGTGGGCCGTCGCGTCGGGCCTCGCCACCGGCGGGTGGGCGATCGGCGGCGCCAGTGCCGGAGCGAACCTCGCCGCCGGCGCCGCCCTGCGCCTCAGTCGCGGGACTGGCCCTCGGCCAACCCTCGCCGTGCTGGCGTACCCGACACTGCATGCCGTTCAGGATGCCCCCGGCCCCGAGCTGCGCGCGCTGCTGGACGCCGATCCGGCGGCAGACGTGTTCCGTCCGGATTTCGTCCTCGACATGTACGAGAACTACATCGGTGGCCCGGTGAGCGCGGCGGACGTTCATGCGATCCCCGGCACCGCGACAGCCGACGATCTCAGAGACTTCCCCGCCACGATCATCGTGAACAGCGAGACCGACGAGCTGCGGATGTCCGGCGAGGCGTTCGGTCGGACGCTGGCCACGGTGGGCATAGAGGTCGCCGTGCACACCGAACCGGGCACCACCCACGGCCACCTCAACCGGCCCGCAGAGGCCGCTTTCGCCGCGACGATCGCCCGTTTCACATCCCGCATCCTCCCGCCCCGGTAGCGCCGGGGTCATACCGGTCACCGGATAGATTCCTCCCATGACCCTTTCCGGAAACCTCGACGCCCAACGACGTCGCGACAGCCTCGTCGCGCTCGCCAACGAGCCGGGAGGGGTGTCGATCGACGCAGCGGCCACCCTGTTCGAGGTCTCGTCCATGACGATCCGGCGGGACCTGCTGGAGCTGGAGACCGAAGGGCGCGTGCGCCGGGTGCGCGGCGGCGCGACGGCGGCGTCGCGGGCCCGACCGTTCGATGCCCGTCGAGCGCAGCGGGCGCGCGCCAAGCGAATCATCGCCGACAAGGCCCTTCCGCTGATCCCGCCGTCGGGGACCCTCGCGCTGGATGCCTCGACCACGATCAGCACCCTCGCCTCACTCATCGGTCCGCGGAACGACCTCACCGTCCACACGAATGCGGTCGAGACGTTCCAGATCCTGCAGCCGCTCGAGGGGGTGACCGCCGTGCTGTCCGGCGGCACGGCCGAGCCGACGACGGGGAGCCTCACCGGCCCGATCGCCGTCCGCAGTCTGGGGTCGGTGTACTACGACACGTTCTTCGCTTCCGCCGACGCCCTGGACCCCGAGGACGGCTCGTCCGAGGTGTCGCTGGAGGAAGCGGAAGTGAAGCGGGTCCTCGCCGCGAACGCGACGACGACGGTGCTGTGCATCGACTCGAGCAAGCTCGATCGCCGCTCGGTGGCCCGCGCCCTGACCCGCGAGGACATCAGCGTGCTGATCACCGAGCTCGACCCGGCGGATGAGCGCCTCAGCCCCTTCCGGAACGAGGTCGAGCTCCGGTGACCCCTTGGCGCAACGTTCACATCATGTTATCTTTCACATGATCGAACAGCGCAGCCCGCGCTCGACATGGCTCGCCCAGGAGAATCAATGACGAACCCCACCGCCGCCGAACTACTCGCGCGGAGCAACCGCCTGGGCGCCGACCCCAAGAACACGAACTACGCCGGCGGCAACACGTCCGCCAAGGGCACCGAGATCGACCCCGTGACCGGGCAGCCGGTCGAGCTCCTCTGGGTCAAGGGGTCGGGCGGGGACCTCGGCACGCTGACCGAGAACGGCCTGGCCGTCCTCCGCCTCGATCGCATGCGCGCGCTCGTCGACGTCTATCCGGGCGTCGAGCGGGAGGACGAGATGGTCGCCGCCTTCGACTATTGCCTCCACGGCAAGGGCGGCGCCGCCCCCTCGATCGACACCGCGATGCACGGCCTGGTCGATGCCCCGCACGTGGACCACCTCCATCCCGACTCGGGCATCGCGATCGCCACCGCGGCCGACGGCGAGGAGCTCACGAGAGCGATCTTCGGCGACCGGGTCGTCTGGGTGCCGTGGCGCCGCCCGGGCTTCCAGCTGGGGCTGGACATCGCGGAGATCAAGGCGGCGAACCCGCAGGCCATCGGCACGATCCTCGGCGGACACGGCATCACCGCCTGGGGCGATTCCTCCGAGGAGGCGGAGGCGAACTCCCTCTGGATCATCGACACCGCCGCCGCCTACATCGCGGAGCACGGGTCCCCCGAACCGTTCGGCGGCACGCGCTCGGGCTTCGAAGCCCTGCCGGAGCCGGAGCGCCGCGCGCGGGCGGCCGCCCTCGCCGGAACCATCCGCGGGCTCGCGTCGACGGACAAGCCGATGGTCGGTCACTTCACCGACAGCGACGTGGTCCTCGACTTCCTCGCCTCCGAGAAGGCCCCGGCCCTCGCCGCCCTCGGCACGAGCTGCCCCGATCACTTCCTGCGCACCAAGGTCAAGCCGCTCCTCCTCGACCTCCCTGTCACGGCGACCGTGGAGGAGCAGACAGCACGGCTGCGGGAGCTCCATGCCGCCTACCGCGCCGACTACCAGGCCTACTACGACGCCCACGCCACGGCCGAGTCGCCGGCGATCCGCGGCGCGGATCCGCTGATCGTCCTCGTGCCCGGCGTCGGCATGTTCTCCTACGGGGCGAACAAGCAGACCGCTCGTGTCGCCGGCGAGTTCTACGTGAACGCCATCAACGTCATGCGCGGTGCCGAGGCGCTGTCCACGTACTCCCCCATCTCCGACGCCGAGAAGTTCCGCATCGAGTACTGGGCGCTGGAGGAGGCGAAGCTGCAGCGCATGCCGAAGCCGAAGTCCCACCAGGGCCGCATCGCCCTCGTCACCGGCGCCGCGAGCGGGATCGGCAAGGCCATCGCGACCCGCCTCGCCGCGGAGGGCGCCTGCGTGGTCGTCGCCGACCTGGACCTGGACAAGGCCAGGGCCGCGGCCGCCGAGCTCGGGAACGACGACGTGGCGATCGGCGTGGCCGCGAACGTCGCCGACGCC
This sequence comes from Microbacterium meiriae, assembly GCF_032364335.1. NCBI lineage: Bacteria > Bacillati > Actinomycetota > Actinomycetes > Micrococcales > Microbacteriaceae > Microbacterium > Microbacterium meiriae. The sequence goes on along the minus strand of NZ_CP133984.1, from coordinate 651,937 downwards.
GATGCGGTGCAGGCCGCGATCGACCAGGCGGTGCTCGCGTTCGGCGGCATCGACCTCGTCGTGAACAACGCCGGCCTCTCGCTGTCGAAGCCTCTGCTGGAGACGACCGAGAAGGACTGGGATCTCCAGCACGACGTGATGGCGAAGGGCTCGTTCCTCGTCTCGAAGACCGCCGCGCGCGTGCTCATCGACCAGGGACTCGGCGGCGACATCATCTACATCTCCTCCAAGAACTCCGTCTTCGCCGGCCCGAACAACATCGCGTACTCGGCGACGAAGGCCGACCAGGCGCACCAGGTGCGGCTGCTCGCCGTGGAGCTCGGCGCGCACGGCATCCGGGTCAACGGCATCAACCCCGACGGCGTGGTCCGCGGGTCCGGGATCTTCGCCTCCGGCTGGGGAGCGAACCGGGCGGCCACATACGGCGTCAAGGAGGAGGACCTCGGGCAGTTCTACGCCGACCGCACGATCCTCAAGCGCGAAGTCGTGCCGGAGAACGTCGCGGACGCCGTCTATGTGCTGACCGGCCCGGAGCTGAGCCGCACCACCGGTCTGCACATCCCCGTCGACTCCGGCGTCGCCGCGGCGTTCCTGCGATGACCGACGACCGCTCGCCCGCGACCGTACGGCACGTCCGTGCGGTCGCGGCGGTGGATCTCGGCGCCACGAGCGGTCGGGTGATGATCGGCCGAGTGGGACCGGGTGTCCTGGAGCTCGAGCCCGTGTCGCGGTTCCCGAACGGACCGGTGACCCGCGCCGACGGTCTGCACTGGGACTTCGACGCCCTCGTCGCCCATGTCCTCGATGGCCTCGCGGAAGCGGTGCGCCGGGAACCGAACATCGAGTCCATCGGGATCGACTCGTGGGCGGTCGACTACGGCCTCCTGCGTGCCGGTGAGCTGCTCGCCGAGCCATTCCACTACCGCGACGACCGCACCGCCGGCGGCGTGGACGAGGTCCACGCCCTGGTCCCGTTCGAGGAGCTCCACGCCCGCAACGGCCTGCAGTTCCTCCCGTTCAACACGCTCTACCAGCTCCGGGCGGACGAGCTCCGGCACGACGCCGACACCGCGCTCCTCATCCCGGACCTCCTCGCCTTCCTCCTCACCGGTGCCCGCGTCGCCGAACGGACCAACGCCTCGACGACAGGCCTGCTGGACGTGGAGTCCGGCACCTGGGATGTGGCGCTCGCGACCCGTCTCGGGATCGACGCCTCCCTCCTGCCGGACCTCGTCGATCCCGGCACGGTCATCGGCCGGCTGCGCCCGGAGGTGGCAGAGCGCATCGGCGCCGATCTGCCGGTGATCGCGGTCGGTTCGCACGACACCGCGTCGGCGGTGGCCGCCGTTCCGATGACGTCGCCCCGCGCCGCGTACATCTCCTGCGGCACCTGGGGGCTGGTCGGTGTGGAGCACGCTCAGCCGATCCTCACGGACGCGGCCAGGGAAGCGAACTTCACCAACGAACGCGGTGTGGACGATCGGTTCCGCGTCCTCCACAACGTGACCGGTCTCTGGCTCCTCAGCGAGACCGTGCGCGCGTGGGAGAGCGAAGACGGCAAGGCCATCGACCTGTCCGGGCTTCTCGACCAGGCGGCCGCCACGGCGCCGCCCTCCGCCGTGTTCGACGCGAACGACCCCTCGCTGTCGGCCCCCGGGGACATGCCGACGCGTATCGCTGGCCTCCTGCACGCACACGGTGCCGTCGCGCCCACCGATCGTCCGGCGTTCGTCCGGCTCGTCGTGGAGAGCATCGCCGCCGCCTTCGCCGACGCGGTCCGCACGGCGGGCCGGCTCTCCGGACAGCCTCTCGACGTCGTCCACCTCGTCGGCGGCGGGTCTCTCAACCGGCTGCTGTGTCAGGCGACGGCGGACCGCACCGGGCTTCCCGTCCTGGCAGGGCCTGTCGAGGCGACCGCCCTCGGCAACGTCCTCGTCCAGGCGCGGGCTCTGGGCGCGGCGCCGGCCGAGCTCTCGGAGCTTCGCGCCCTCGTCGCCGCGACGCATCCGCCGGCGGCCTATCGCCCGCGGAGCTCCTGAGTCCCGCTCAGCGCACGTTGCCGTTCGAGCACGTCTGCTGCGCGGCGGAGTTGCCCTTGATGGAATCGGGAAGCGCCACGACGTCCGGAGCCGTCGTGGGGGTCGGCGTCGCCCCCTGTGTCGGCGTGGTGGGCTCCGTGGGCTCGGTCGGAGTCGTCGGTTCCTCCACGACGACGCCATCGTTGCTGGTGTTCTCGTGCGTGATCTGCAACTGGGCGTTGGCCTCGATCGCGTCCCAGAGGGCGGCGGCGGCCTCCTCGTTCGGCACGACCTTGTTCGGGTCGTCCCAGTCCTCCAGGGTCGGATACTGCACGAACACGATGTCCTCGAACGGCACCGACTTCACGGCCAGCGCGATCTGCACGATCATCATCGGGTCGGCGAGCGACGTGCTCGTCTCCAGGTTCTGGATGCCGGTGTTGGCGAGCTTCAGCATGACCGGCACGTTGCCCAGCACCTCGCCGCTGATGAGCTTGCGGGCGAGACTGGACATGTACTGCTGCTGGTTGCCGATGCGGCCCAGGTCGCTGCCGTCGCCGACGCCGTGCCGGGTGCGGAGGAACTGCAGAGCCTCGAGGCCCTGCACGGTGTGCGTGCCGGCCGCCATGTCCAGACCCGTGTAGCGGTCCCGGATCGGGTTCGCGAGGCAGACGTCGACTCCGCCGATCGCGTTGGTGATCTCGATGACACCACCGAACGTCACGGAGGCGGCGAACTGCACCTCCTGGTCCGTGAGCGCCGAGATCGTACGGACGACGCAGTTCAGCCCGCCGTCGGTGTACGCGACGTTGAGCGGCTGCTTGCTCATCGCGGCCGTGGCGTTGCCGTCCTCGTCCTCGCACGACGGGATCGGGATCATGAGGTCACGCGGGAAGCTGACGACGGTGATCCGCCGCGGCTCCTCGGACACGTGCACGAGCAGGTTCACGTCGTTGAGCGTGCCCTCGGCGTCGCCGCCGGTGCACCGGTCGCCGAAGTACTGCTTGTAGTCGTCCTCGCAGGTGTCGACTCCGGCGAGGACGAGGTTGAACCCACCCTTGTAGGCCCCGATGTCCGGCGGCAGGTCTTCCTGCCCGTCGAGATCGACGGCGTTCGCGGAGACGGTGCTGGAGAAGTCGAGGTAGAAGTAGGCCGCGACGCCGATGCCGCTGACGAGCACCACCGCCATGCTGATCGCGAGAAGCCGGAGGAGCTGGCTGACGGGACCGGGCGAGCGCAGCTGACCATGTCGCGCGACGGTGCGGCGGCGTCGGGTGTTCTCGCTCACTCGGGCCCTTTCGGATTCAGCGACGGCGGGGGTACCGCGCTCAGGAAGCGGAGGGTGTGGGATTCGAACCCACGAGACATCTCTGCCCACTGGTTTTCAAGACCAGCTCCATCGGCCACTCGGACAACCCTCCCGACAGAAACTTCTGTCGACCAGGCGCGAGTCTAGCCGAGTTCTATTCTCCGGCGTCGACCTGGGCGGGCGCTGGAAGCGTGTTCAGGGCGGCGGCGAGCCCTCCCCGCTCGACGTCGGCGGTGATCTCCCCCGCGGCGTCCTTCACCTCGACCGGCGCCTGTCCCATGGCCACCGCGCGTCCGCCGCCGCTGCGGGCCCAGCCGAACATGCCGATGTCGTTGCGTCCGTCCCCGGCGACGAGCACCCGCGCAGCGTCGAGACCGAGTTCGTCCCGCACACGCTCCAGGGCCGTGCCCTTGTCGACGCCCTGCGGAGCGATGTCCAGCCAGGCCGTCCACCCGATCGCATAGGAGACCTCGTTGAGGCCGGCGTCGGCGACGAGCCGATGGAAGTCGTCCTCGTCGTGTCCGGGCGAGACGACGACGATTCGGGAGACGGGAAGGGCTCCGAGCTCCTCGAAGTCGACCTGGCGTCCGCCGTCGAGAGTCCAGTCGTCGAGCTGCTCGGTGAACAGGCGCTGGCCGGAGCCGAGCTCGACCATGTACCGGGCGTCCGGAAGCCGATCCCGCAACAGGGCCAGCACGGGTGTCGGGTCGAAGGTCTCGACGTGCCAGCGCTCCCAGTCATCCCCGTCTCGGCGCATCGTCACGGCACCGTTGGAACACACCACGTAGTCGGCGGTGAGGCCGAGCTCCTCCACATAGCGGCGGGTCGCCATCCAGCTGCGGCCGGTGGCGATGGTGACCACGTGCCCCGCCTCGCGGACACGGGTGATGGCCTCGGGAACCCCGGGGCTCATCGTCTCGTCCTGGAGGAGGATGGTCCCGTCGACGTCGAGGCCGACCAGCCAGGGCGCCGTCACCGGGTGCTCTGCTCGTCGGCGAGCGGGCGGATCACCTCGAGTCCGCCGAGGTAGGGGCGCAGGACCTCGGGGACCCGCACCGAGCCGTCCGCCTGCTGATGCGTCTCGAGCAGGGCGACGATCCAGCGCGTGGTGGCGAGCGTGCCGTTGAGGGTCGCGACATGCTGGGTCTTCGGTGCCGTGCCACCGTCCTCCGCCGTCGGGCGGTATCGCACGTCGAGACGACGCGCCTGGAAGGTCGTGCAGTTCGAGGTCGACGTCAACTCGCGGAATGCGCCCTGGGTGGGCACCCACGCCTCGATGTCGTACTTGCGGGCTGCGCTCGACCCGAGGTCTCCCGCGGCGACGTCGATCACGCGGTAGGCCAGACCGAGCGAGGTCAGCATCTCCTCCTGGAGGGCGACGAGACGCAGATGCTCGGCCTCGGCGTCCTCGGCCGTGGTGTAGACGAACATCTCCAGCTTGTTGAACTGGTGCACGCGGATGATCCCGCGGGTGTCCTTGCCGTGCGAGCCGGCCTCACGGCGGTAGCAGGTCGACCATCCGGCGTAGCGGAGGGCACCGCGCGCGAGATCGACGATCTCGTCCTTGTGGTAGCCGGCGAGGGCGACCTCGCTCGTGCCGACCAGGTAGAGGTCGTCGTCCTTGTCGAGGTGGTAGACCTCGTCGGCGTGCTCGCCGAGGAAGCCGGTGCCCTGCATGATCTCAGGGCGCACGAGGGTGGGCGTGATGAGCGGGACGAAGCCGTTCTGCAGCGCCTTGTCGAGAGCGAGGTTCATGAGGGCGATCTCGAGCCGGGCGCCGATCCCGCGGAGGAAGTAGAAGCGCGCTCCGGAGACCTTGGCCCCGCGCTCCATGTCGATGGCGCCGAGCATCTCACCGAGCTCGAGGTGGTCGCGCGGCTCGAAGTCGAACGCGGGGACCTCGCCCACGCGGCGCAATTCGACGAAGTCCTCCTCACCGCCGGCGGGGACACCGTCGATGACGACGTTCTCGATCCGCGCCAGTGCCGTGGCCGCGGCCTCGGCCGCCTCGTTCGCCGCGTGCTGCGCCTGCTTGACCCGGTCGGCGAGGTCCTTGGCCTGCGCGACCAGGGCGGCCTTCTCCTCCTTGGGTGCCTTCGCGACCTGCTTGCCGAACGCGTTCTGCTCGGCGCGCAGCTCCTCGAATGCGGCGAGCGCGGCGCGGCGCGACCGGTCGGCCTCGAGTGCGACGTCGACGGTGCTCTGGTCATTGCCACGGGCAGCCTGCGAACGGCGGACGATCTCCGGGTTGTCGCGGAGGAGTGCGAGGTCGATCATCCCGCAAGTCTACGAGGTGCGAGGGGAGGGCCCGGGCGGGCGGTCTAGAGTAGCGCCATGACCACGAGTCCCCCCGTCCTGAAGCAGGCGGCGCTCGTGTACAACCCGGTGAAAGTGGACGGGAAGCGCCTGCGCGCTCAGGTCCGCGACCTCTCCCGCGAAGCGGGGTGGGATCACCCCGCTTTCTATCCGACGACCATCGAGGACGCGGGGCAGGGTGCGACGGCGGAAGCGCTCGCACGCGGGGTGGACGTCGTGCTCGTGGCCGGCGGCGACGGCACGGTGCGGGCGGTCGCCGAAGCCATCGCCCGCACGGGTGTCCCGCTCGCGATCCTCCCGAGCGGCACCGGGAATCTCCTCGCGCGGAACCTCGGCCTCCCGCTGACCGACCCTGCGGAGATGATCCGCGCCGCGCTGGGCGACTTCCACCATCCGATCGACATCGGGTGGGCACGGATGACCAGGGAGGACGGCAGCGAGGAGGAGCACGCCTTCGTCGTGCTCGCCGGCATCGGTCTCGACGCCGACATGATCGCCAACACCCGAGCCGACCTGAAGAAGTCCGTCGGCTGGATCGCGTACGTCGACGGCGCGGCCCGGTCCCTTCCGCGCGCGAAGCCCTTCCGCGCCGTGTACCAGATCGGCACGGGACGCTTGCACTCCACGAAGGTGCACAGCATCCTGTTCGCGAACTGCGGCACGCTCCCGGCGGGCATCTCCCTCATCCCGGACGCCTCCATCACGGACGCCACCCTCGACGTCGCGGTCATCCAGCCCACCGGCGTGCTCGGCTGGCTGGGCGTCTGGCGGAAGATCTGGTGGGACAACTCCGTGCTGCGCCGCTTCCGCGCCGGACGCTTCGTGCTCGATCGCCGCGGCACCGACGCGTCCGTCCACTACTTCCGCGGCGCCCGCGCCGAGGCCGCGGCGCCCGGCCCCACGCCGATCGAGCTCGACGGCGACGAGTTCGGGGAGGCCGTGCACGTCACCTGCCGGGCGGACCCCGGTGCGCTCCTGCTGGCGCTGCCCACCGGGCACCCGGTGCACATCCTCTGACCAGGGGCTGCGGACTCAGCGCACCTCGACCGTGCCGTCGAGGCCGCCACCGACGAGCGTCAGCTGGAACGGACCGTCGTCGTCGACGTCATCCTCGGGGAATTCGACCACCGTGGCCCGGGGCGCCATGTCCATGGTGCAGACCTGGTTCTCGTCGGTGACGAAGGTCACGGTCCCCGTGGATCCGTCGGCCTCGGCGGATTCGACGACCGGAGCGCAGCTGGAGGACCCCCAGGTCAACAGGACGAGCCCACCGTCGTCGAACCAGCCGGCCGACGGCTGGTACTCGGTCGCCGAGCCCGGTGTCGCCGTGGCGTCAGGGTCGGCATCGACATCGATCTCGTCGAGCAGGTCGCCGTAGGTCACCACGAGGGTGACGTCCTTCGTCGGGTCCACGCCCTTGGGCAGAGCGCCGACGCTCGCCCGCGGCGCGAGGTCCGCCGTGCACGCCTGCTCCGTCGCGCCATCGCCTTCCGGTTCGACGAGGGTGACCGAGACCCGCTGCCCCTCGGCGGTGATCTCGTCGACCTGAGGGAGGCACGTCGAGGATCCCCAGCTCACGACGGCGAACATCCGCCCGTCGTCGAGGAGCGTCGCGTCCATGTCGTCCTGCTCGTCGCTGCTCCCGGCGTTCCCGGGGCCGCTGGAGGGATCCGACGTGGTGTGCGGTGCGGTGCCGCCCGGGCCCACCGTGCAGCCGGCGAGGACGAGGGCCGCGGCGAGCGCGGAGGACACGGCGATCACGAGCCTGCGGGGAGTCATGCCCTCAGGGTAGCGGCGGGTTCCTCCACCCGAAACGGGGGTTGACGGAATGCCCGCTCACTGCAGTGCGGAGGTGAGCCGCGCGAGGTTGTCGAGCACGGTGGAGCGCAGGGGCTGCTGCATCCATTCCTCGAGGGTCAGCTCCCTGCTCAGCGACCGGTACTTGTCCTCCACCTCGCGCATCTCGGCGACGAACTCCTCGCCGCGCACGAGCATCGAGACCTCGAGGTTCAGGCCGAAGGAGCGCATGTCCATGTTGCTCGAGCCGATGACGGCGACCTCGTCGTCGATGGTGAGGCTCTTCGTGTGGAGGATGTACGGCTTCCGGTACATCCAGATCCGCACGCCGGCGCGCAGCAGCGCTTCGTAGTAGCTGCGCTGCGCGTGGTAGACCATCGCCTGGTCGCCCTCCTCCGAGACGAACAGCTGCACCTCGACCCCGCGGTCCACGGCCGCGGTGACCGCCAGCAGCAGGGCCTCGTCGGGCACGAAGTACGGGCTGACGATCATGATCTGCTTCTTCGCCGCGTAGAGGAGCGCGAGGAACAGCCGCAGGTTGTTCTCGACCTCGAAGCCGGGCCCGGAGGGCACGACCTGGCAGTCCAGGTCCCCGGAGCCGATGTTGGCGTGGGAGATGTCGATCTCTTCGAGCACGACATCGGTCTCGCTGTACCAGTCGCTGAGGAAGATCGCGTTGACGCTCAGCACGACGGGTCCGTCGAGCCTGACCATCAGGTCGACCCAGTGCAGACCGCGCCGGATGTTCTTCGGCAGGTTGTAGGTGGAATCCGTGATGTTCTGAGACCCCAGAAAGGCGATGTTGCCGTCCACGACGAGGAGCTTGCGGTGGTTGCGCAGATCCGGCCGCTGCATCTTGCCCTTGAGCGGCTGCACGGGCAGCATCAGGTGCCACTCGGCGCCCATCTCGTTCAGACGCGCGATGGTCTGGCGATAGCGGGGCTTGCCGCGGTTCGCCCAGTGGTCCAGGAGCACGCGCACCGCCACGCCCCGCGCGGCGACCTCCTCGAGGGCGCGGAAGAAGTTGTCCGTCGAGTCGTCGGACTGCAGGATGTAGAACTCCACGTGCACGTAATCCTGCGCGGCGCGGATGGCCTCGGCCATCTCGTCGAGCGACTCCTGGTAGTCCGAGATGAGGTGCGCGCCGTTGTCCCCGGAGAGCGGCAGGGCACCGAGGCGCTGGTTCATCTGCACGATGGGACCGAACCATGCGGGGGCGTGGGGCCGCAGCGTCCCGAAGTGCAGGTGCTCGCTCGTCTCGGCGATGTACTCGTTGATCTGTTCCTGCTTCCGGCGCCGCGCGCGCGGCAGGCGGGGGTTCCCGATCAGCAGGAACAGGAAGACGCCGACCACCGGGATGAAGAACACGGCGAGGAGCCAGGCCATCGCCGCGGTGGGGCGGCGGTTGCGCGGGATGACGATGACGGCGGTGACGCGGATGATGATGTCGAGCACGAGGACCACGGCGGCGACCCACCAGCCCCAGGACTCCGCGGTCATCACGCCCCCTCACCCACACCGGGGATCGTCACCCCGGGGCGCACCGGACCCGGCGCGCTCGCTTCACAGTAGCGGATGGGTTGGACTCAGGCCCGCGGAGGCAGCCCGCGCGCGGCGCGTTCCTCGGCCTCGATCTGCGCGTGGACCTTCCGTTCCGTGCGGTCGAACCGCAGGATGCCGCGGAGCACGACGAAGAAGACGATGCTGACGCCGACCGTCGGCAGGAGCGACCATGCCGCGGCGAGCCAGAAGTTGTCCATGCCTCCATCGTACGCGAGCGACTGATCGTGCACAGGCGGCGCTTCTCAGGATTCTCATCCACATGGGTCCATCACCGGTCCGACGGGCGCGAAGGCACGCGAACCTCTCCTCATGACAACCGTGCTCCGCGCCTCCGACTCCGCCCAGTTCCTCAGTATCGTGCCCGCTCTCGCCGGCTTCACGCCGCGCGAGAGCATCGCCCTCCTCCCGTTCCACGGCACCCGCAGCGACGGGGCGATGCGCCTCGACCTCCCTGACGCCGCCGTCCCGGTCCTGCACTACGCCGCAGCGGCGGTCGAGCTCGTCGTCCGTGTCCCTGGCACCGACGCGGTGGCCGTCGTGGTGTACACCGACGAGCTCCCACAGCGCACGCCTGACGGCCTGGTCCTGCCGCACGCCGTGATGGTCGACACACTGCTGGGATGCGCCGAGGGAGCGGGCCTGCGCGCCGTCGAGGCCCTGTGCGTCACGCCCGAGGGATGGGCCCGCTACGACGACGCCGAGCCGGCGCTCCATCCGCTGTCGGACATCGTTCCCCCGCCGGACGCCTCCGCGCTCGGCGACGTCTCCGGCGACCAGTTCTCCGGCGCGGGACTCCCGCCGGTTCCCGCCGCAGAGGAGCAGCAGGTCGCGCGCGTGCTGCGCGGACTCGACGGCGCGCTTTCGTCCGGGCCTGCCGAGGCCCCCGATCCGGCGGACGCGGAGGTGATCGCGGCGTACGCCCTCCTCGACGACATCCCCGCCTTCCTCGAAGCCGTCGCCCTCGCCCGTGAACCCCTGCAGCCTCTGGCCGCCGCAGCGCTCGTGTGGTGCCTCGGGCGCCCGCCGGTGCGCGACGCGGCCATCGCCCAGTGGGCCACCGATCACCGCCGCGGGATCCGCACCATGGAGGCGCAGCTGGCTTTCGCAGCCTCCGGCGCTCCGGTACCCGACGACATCGGACGGGTGTTCCTCGGTCGCGGCCCGGCGCCGGACGGCGAGCGCCTTCGTACCGCGCTGCACGCCGTCCGACACGCCACCGCCCTGGCGCCACGAGAAGCGCGCCCCGGACCGCTCACGGTCGCCGCCTGGCTCTCGTGGGCGCTCGGCCGCGCCACGCACGCGGGACGCTACCTCGACATGGCCAGGGAGATCGATCCCGACTACAGCCTCGCCCTGCTCCTGGACACCATGATGTGCGGTGCCGTGCTACCCGAGTGGGCTTTCCGCGGGCGGCGTGGAGAGTGAGCGGCTCGCGGCTACTTGACCAGCGGGAAGAGGATCGTCTCGCGGATGCCGAGGCCGGTGATCGCCATCAGCAGGCGATCGATGCCCATGCCCATGCCCCCGGACGGCGGCATGCCGTGCTCCAGCGCCCGCAGGAACTCCTGGTCGATCGGCATGGCCTCGACATCGCCTCGCGCGGCGAGCTTCGCCTGCTCCTCGAACCGTTCCCGCTGGATGACCGGGTCCACGAGCTCGGAGTAGCCGGTCGCCAGCTCGAAGCCACGGATGTAGAGGTCCCACTTCTCCACGACGCCCTCGACGGACCGGTGCTCGCGCACGAGAGGCGACGTGTCGACGGGGAAGTCCATGACGAAGGTCGGCCGCACGAGGTCACCCTTCACGAAGTGCTCCCAGAGCTCCTCGACGAGCTTCCCGTGCGTGGCCTGGGGCGGCACGTCGACGCCGTTGGCCTCGGCGAAGGCGATCAGGTCCTCGACGGCGTCCGTCGGCGTGACGGTGCGGCCGGAGGCGGCCGACAGCGACTCGTACATCGAGATACGGTCCCACTCACCGCCCAGGTCGTACTCGGTGCCGTCCGCCCAGGTCACCGTGGTCGACCCGGCGACCGCGACCGCCGCCTGCTGGACGAGCTCCTGGGTGAGCGCGGCCATCTGGTTGTAGTCGCCGTAGGCCTGGTAGGCCTCGAGCATCGCGAATTCCGGGCTGTGGGTCGAGTCGGCGCCCTCGTTGCGGAAGTTCCGGTTGATCTCGAACACGCGCTCGATACCGCCCACGACCGCGCGCTTCAGGTAGAGCTCCGGCGCGATGCGGAGGTAGAGCTCGGTGTCGAAGGCGTTGGAGTGGGTGATGAAGGGTCGGGCGGATGCGCCGCCATGCTGCACCTGCAACATGGGAGTCTCCACCTCGAGGTAGCCGTGCGCGGCGAACGTGGACCTCAGGCTGGCGTTCACCGCGGCGCGTGCGCGCACGGTCGTCCGCGCCTGTTCCCGCACGATGAGGTCGAGGTAGCGGCTCCGCACCCGGCCCTCTTCGCTGAGCTCGGCGTAGGCGTTGGGGAGCGGCAGGATCGCCTTCGAGGCGATGGCCCAATCATCCGCCATGATCGACAGCTCACCGCGGCGGCTGGAGATGACCTCGCCGTGCACGAAGACGTGGTCCCCGAGGTCGACGAACTCCTTCCACTCGGCGAGCGACTCCTCGCCGACGTTGGCCAGCGAGACCATCGCCTGGATCCGGGTGCCGTCCCCAGCCTGGAGGGTGGCGAAGCAGAGCTTGCCGGTGTTGCGGCTGAAGACCACGCGGCCGGCGACGCCGACGATCACACCGGTCTCGGCTCCGGGCTCGAGGTCGCCGTACTCCGCCCGCAGGGCGGGGATGCTGTGCGTCACCGGCACGGCGACCGGGAACGCCCCGCCACCCGCGTCCGCGCGCTTCTCGATCAGGCGCTCGCGCTTGGCGAGGCGGACGGCCTTCTGCTCGTGGATGTCCTCTTCGGCGGAAGAGGCGGCCGAGGCCGTTTCGGGCGCGGCGGGCGCGTCAGTCATGTGCGGGGCTCCTTGGAAGTCGTACCCAGTTTACCGAGATGGCGCGGCGGACTCCGGCCGGTCGGGCGGAGACCGACGGCGGGCGTTCTTCCCGCGGCGCGGGGCTCGGTAGCCTCGAACCATGGCCCCCACCCGGATCCTCCGCGCCAGCGCCGTCCTCGCCCTCGCCGTCATCCCGGTCCTCGCCCCCTCGGTCGCCATGGCCGTGGAACGCCCGGCGACGACGGTCGCTGCGGCCGCCGATGTCGACGACTTCTCGTACGCATCCTGGGATGCGGTCTACGACGTCGGACTCGACGACGATGGCCGGGCGCGCATGCAGGTGACGGACACGGTGGTCGCCCGCTTCCCCGACGCCGACCAGAACCGCGGCATCGTGCGGGGCCTGGCGACGACGTACAAGGGCGCCGGCATCGACACCCGGGTCATCGCGGTCACCGACGAGGACGGGACCGCGGTCCCGTACGAGACCGAGGAGGACGACGGGACCCTCTTCGTCCTCACCGGGGACGACGACTTCGTCCATGGCCTCACCACCTATGTCATCGAATACGAGATGCGCGACGTCATCGTCGGGAGCGCACCCGACGCGTCCGGTTCCCGCGCCGCGGACGAGTTCTACTGGGACCTCCTCCCCCTCGACAGCACGCAGCCGATCGAGGCGTTCCGGGCCGACATCCGATTCGATGCCGCCCTGAGCAGCCATCTCACCGGGGCGACGAAGTGCTACATCGGTCCTTCCGGTTCCACGGAGCCCTGCGACCTCGAGGGACCGGTCGCAGACGGAAACGCCACGACTTTCCGCGTCGAGGCCGGACCGCTGCCAGCGGCGGACGGGGTGACGGTGGCCGTCGGCTTCGACCCCGGCACGGTGGTCCAGCCATCCGCGCGGACCCCCGACCCCGTCGCCGATGTCGGGCCGGTGGTCGCCGCCGTCGGCGCCGTCGGTCTCGCGGCGGCCGGCTGGGTGGCGACCGTGGCCGCCGACCGACGTCGACGCCGCGCCACCGGGATCATCGTGGCGCAGTACGACGTCCCCGATGACCAGCCGCCCCTGCTCGCCGCGGCGCTCATCCCCGGCGCGAAGAACGTCGTCCCGGCGGAGATCGTCCACCTCGCCGTCCGCGGCACGCTGCGCATCGAGGAAGGGGCGTCGGACGAAGCGCCCCGGCTGCGACGACAGCCCCAGGGCAGCGCGCCGAGTCCCCTCGACCAGGCTGCGCTCGACGCGCTCTTCCTCCACGCGGATGCGGACGGCGTCGTGGACCTGCCGGCCGAGAGCGAGGCCTTCGCCACGCGGATGACCGCGCTGACGACGAAGGGCCAGGAGGAGGCCTCCCGCCGGGGCTTGACGACCAGGGTGCGGAGCCGCGCTGCCGTCATCCTGCAGTCCGTGGCCATCGCCGTCGCCGTGGTGGGTCTCGTCGTCGCCATCGTCGCCGTGGCATCCGGTCGCCTGTCTGCGGGACCCGCGCTTCTGGCCATCTCCGTCGGGACGCTGCTCGTCGCGGCTTCGAGCTTCTTCACCTTCTCTCGGCACACGGTCCTGACTCCGGAGGGAGCGCAGGCGTACGAGCACCTGCAGGGGGTGCGCGAGTTCATCCGCGTCGCGGAGGAGGATCGGTTGCGGATGCTGCAGTCCTACACCGGCGCGGAACGGCGCACGGAGGAGGGCGCGGACGTCATCCATGTGTACGAGCGCCTCCTCCCCTACGCGATGCTGTTCGGCATGGAGGACGAGTGGGGCCGGGTGCTCGAGACGGCGTACAGCCGGGAGGCGCACGGCCCGACGTGGATCGGCGACCCCACGTCCTTCGCTCTCCGCACGTCGCTCGTGGCGTTCATGAGCTCCTCCACGGCGGCCGCGACCTACTCGGCCCCGTCCACCGGCACGTCGTCCAGCACCGGCGGCTCGTTCGGCGGAGGCTTCTCCGGGGGCGGAGGTGGCGGCGGCTTCTCCGGCGGACGCTGAGCCGGGGGCACGGCGCGGGCGCGTGATCAGACGAGAGGTGGCGGGTCCGAGGCGTCGCGCAACGCCCGCTCGACGGTCGACTGCACCAAGGCCGACAGGAAGCCGCCCGGATTCTCGACCCCGATCTCCCGGAGCCGCGAGGTCGACTGTCCGATGATCGAACGGGAGAACTCCGTGGCCGTGGCGATCGCGTCGGCATAGGCGGCACGGTCGGCCTCCGCGATGACGACCGGTTCGCACCCCATCTCGACGGCCAGCGCCTGGGCGATCGGAAGCACGGCGGCGGGAGCGGTGACCGCCGCGAATCCTGCCTGCAACTGCCGGAGATCGATCGAGGTCCCGGTGAACGTGATCGCCGGATGCACCGCCAACGGGATGGCGCCGCGCTCCGCCGCCGGGCGCAGGACCTCGATGCCCTGTGCCGGATCGGTGTGGAGGACGAGCTGGCCGATCTGCCACCCGCCGAGCTCAGCGATGCCCGAGACCAGGGCAGACAGCTCAGCGGAAGGGACCGCGAGGATCACCAGTTCGGACCGCCGCACCACCTCCTGCGTCTCCAGCACCGGGACGCCGGGGAGCACCGCCGACGCACGCTCATCGTCCGACCCGCTGGTGATCCCGACGATCGCGTGCCCGGCCCCGGCCAGCGCCGCGCCGATGACCGGTCCGACCCGCCCCGCGCCGATGATGCCGACGCCGAGACGGCCGTCGCGCACCACGCTCACTCCTCGCGCGGCGCGTCGGTTCGCGCCGGCGGGACCGGCCGCGCGGGCGGCGCGGTCGGTGCCGGCGGAGCAGGTGGGGGTGCGACCGGGGGCGCCGTGACGGGAGGGGCCGGAGGTGGTGCGACCGGGGGCGCGGTCACCGGAGGCGCCGGCGGCGGCGTCACCGCAGGAGTCCGCACCGGCGGAGCAGGTGAGGCCGCCGACCCCGGGGATGCGGAGGGCGGCGCGACCGGGGGCGCGGGCGCCACGGACGGGACTGATGCCGGGCCGCCGAACACGGGAGGCGCGGGCGGCATCGGAGCGGCAGGACCGCCGAACTGCCGCGGAGCGGGCGGCGCGACGGGAGCCGCGGCGTGC
Source organism: Microbacterium meiriae (assembly GCF_032364335.1). NCBI lineage: Bacteria > Bacillati > Actinomycetota > Actinomycetes > Micrococcales > Microbacteriaceae > Microbacterium > Microbacterium meiriae. The sequence goes on along the minus strand of NZ_CP133984.1, from coordinate 636,911 downwards.
TCGCTCCACCGGTGGGTGTGGTCGCGGGATGCCGCTTCGGCGGCGGCGATGCTGACCTCGTCGAGCAGCGCGAGTGCATCGGCCCGCTCGAGCCCCGACAGGAGGCCGGTGATCGGGCCGGGCACGGTGTGCACCTGGGCTCCGGAGACCGCCTGAGCCCGGTCGATCGGGCCCTGACTGAGAGACACGCCCTGGAGACGCGCGAGCGGGAAGACCGCGAGCTTGCGCCACACGATGCCGCGGCGCAGCAGCAGTCCGTCCGTCGTCAGCGTGTATCCGTGGCGCTTCCAGGAGACCGGCCGCCGCCACCACGCCCGGCGCGGCATCGTCCGGTAGGGGTCGTTCTCGGCCGGACCGACGACGCCCTGATCCCACAGCGCGGGGATATTCTCCGCCGGAACGTCGGGCAGCACGAGCGACAGCACGCGCTCGACGTCCGCGCGCTTGCCGACGGGCAGCACGACGTTGAACTGCTGACCGCTGCTCGACGACTGCTGGGCGGCGCTCTTGCCGCTCATCCGGTTGATCTTGATGGTCCACCAGCCGAACGGTCGCCAGAGCAGGGACTGCGACACCTCGACCGCGAAGATACGGCCGGGCGGGAGGGTCTCGGTGACGGTGGTGAGCAGTCCGTAGGTGATGCGCACACCGTCGGGGGTGGGCGCGATGGAGTACCGCAGCGACTTCGAGATCTGCGCCCAGGTGATACCGACGACCGCGATGAGCATCGGGACGCCCATGCCGAGACCGATGCCGAGGAGGACGATCCCGCCGTCGGGATCCCCGTCGATGAGGACGCCGATGAGGGTGCTGCCGATCGCGATGGCGAAGATCACGCCGAAGAACACCAGCCACAGCAGCCCGGAGATGAGCTGCGAGCCGATCAGTCGGCCGGCGGGAATCTTGACGACGCTCTCGGGCACGACGTCCTGCAGGTCCACTCCGGCGAGCAAGCCGTTGACGCCCTCGTTCATCGAGCCGACGAGTTGTGCGCGCGCGGAGGTCGGAGCGGACCCGTCGGGCGTCGCTGCGCCCTGAGGGTCGAGGGCGGCGTGCCGTGCGGCGCGCGCGCCCGAGGCGAGTCGGAGGATCTCGGCGCGCACCCCCTCGGCCCGCGGCGTCGCCAGGTACTCCAGCGCGACGTTCGCATCCGTGCCCGCGCCCACGACCTCGAGCTTCGCGAGGCCGATGATGCGTGCGGGGAACGGCCGCGTGAGGTTCACACCCTGCACGCGGTCGAGGGGCGCACGGCGATGGGAACGGAAGATGATGCCCTTGCGCACCTCGACGTGGTCGCCGGTGATGCGGAACTGCTGGAAGCGCCAGACGAACCAGAAGATCGCCACGAGCACCACGACGAGCGCCAGGACACCCAGCAGCGCGATCAGGGCGAAGTTGTTCGCGAGCACCCAATCCACCGGGTCGCCGCCGGTGTAGTCGTCGTAGTGCGCCTCCTCGGGAGCGAATTGCCCCACGAGCCAGGCGATGACCCGATCGCGCATGTTCGCGATCACGATGCCGCCCACGATGATGAGCGCCAGGCCGCCCTTGAAGAGCGGGGTCAGCGGATGCATCCGGTGCCATTCACCGTCCGCGAGGTGCGTCGACGGAGTGCCCGCGGAGGTGTGCCCTGGCGCGGCGGTGGGGAGCTGCGACTCGCTCACAGGCCGGTCCGGCGGGTCTCGGCGACCTGGATGAGCGTGTCGCGCAGCGCCTCGGCCGCCCCCTGGGTGAGGCCGGGGATCTGCACACCGGTGGTCGCCGCCGCGGTGACCATCTTGAGCTGGGAGATGCCGAACGCCCGGTCGAGCGGCCCCTGGGTGATGTCGACGAGCTGCATGCGACCGTAGGGCACCGCGATCATGCGCTGCCAGAGGATGCCCTTGCGGAACACGATGTCGTCCGCCCGCAGCATGTAGCCGATCGCCCGCGCCTGACGCGGGAGGATGACCAGCGTCACGAGGGTGATGAGGATGATGACCCCGGCCGGGATCCACACCCAGTCCTGTTCGAGCACGATGTTCAGCACGACGGCCGCCGCCACGACGATCGCCAGGAAGATGACGTTCTGCACGATCTGCGACACCACGTAGCGCGGCGAGATCTGGTGCCAGGTGCCGTCGAGCTCGAGGCGGGCCTCGTTGCGCGCCGTGCGCAGGCCCGTGTAGGTGCCCTGGTCGAGGGCGCCTAGGTCAGTGCCTTCCGCCGGGTTCAGGGGCGCGGTCTCTGGGTTCTGAGTCATCAGGATCCTTCGGCAGGGTGCAGAACTGTTCGGCGACGAGAGCGGCGACGACGAGCACGACCGCACTCGCGATCAGCGCCACCATGGCCACAGTCGACCCTATCGGGGGATCGATGGGGCGCGTGAGGAGGAAGGCCAGCGGCCCGGCGCCGAAACCCGCCATGATCGCCCCCAGCAGGCTGGACGCCCGCGCGAGGGTCGCGGCCCGGAGGGCACGGAACGGGTCGATGCGCACCCCCGACCGGACGCTGCGCCGCACCGGCCAGGCCACCCCGAGCGACGCACCCGCGATGAGGACGAGCAGCACCGGGAGGAAGAGGGACGGCGTGAACGTGGCCCGCCCCGTCGCCGTCAGCATCTGGTCGAGGATGAACCCCGCACCGGCGCCGACGAGCCCGAGGACGGCGAGCAGCCCGGCAGAGGTGCGCTTCATCCCTCGCCTCGCGCGCGGAGGTCCGCCGCCAGATCAGCGACGCGGCGCCCCGCGAGCTCGGCGTCGGGGGCGACGTCGAGCCAGGGCTCCAGGACGAACAGCCGCTCCGCCGCCCGCGGATGGGGCAACTGGATCCGTGGGTCGTCCGAGACGACGTCGCCGTAGGCGATGAGGTCGAGGTCCAGAGTGCGGTCACCCCATCGCTCGCCGCGGACGCGACCGTTCTCGTCCTCGATGGCGTGCAGCATGCCGAGGAGGATCTCCGGAGCGAGGCGCGTGGTCACCAGAGCCACTGCGTTCACATAGCCGGGGGCGTCGGGATCGGGGCCGTCCACGCGGAGCGCCACCGTCTCGAACAGGCGCGACAGGCGCACGTCGGAGACGAGCGGAAGACGCCCGATTCGTGCCGCCGCAGCGCGGATCGTGTCCTCGCGGTCGCCGAGGTTGGCGCCGAGCGCCACGACCGCCACCGTCTCCGGGCGTGGCGGCCGGGGGCCCGGCACCTCCGGCGGGCGCGTGAGGTTGCGGCTCATGTCGTGATGTCCTCCAGCGACTCCGGCGCCCGCGTCCGATGCACCGTCACGGCCACATCACCGAAGGTCAGCGCGATCGGCGCCTGCGGCTTGTGCACCGTCACGGTCACCTGCTGCACGCGGCGGTCGCCGAGGGCGACGTCCGCGATCCGCTCGGCCAGGGTCTCGATGAGGTTCACCGGCTCACCCGACACGACCGCGGCCACGCGCTCCGCGAGCTCGCCGTAGTGGACCGTGTCAGCCACGTCGTCGGAGGCGGCGGCCTGTTCGAGGGAGAGCCGCAGCCGGAGGTCGACCGTGAACTCCTGCCCGTTCTCCCGCTCGTGCGGGTAGACGCCGTGGTGGCCGAACACGGTCAGCCCTGTCAGCACGATCTCGTCGAGGAAGTCCATGCCTCTAGGGTACGGTGACGCTCCGACTCCGCACTCAGCCTTCCCAGGCGCGGGTGATCGCAAGGGCGTCGCGGGTCGCCGCGACGTCGTGCACGCGCACCGCCCAGGCGCCGGCGCGCATCGCGAGCGCACTCGTCACCGCGGTGGCCAGGTCCCGGCGCTCCTCGGAGACGCCGTCACTGCCCGGCGCCGCCGACTGCAGCACGTCGGCGAGGAAGCGCTTGCGCGACGTCCCGACCAGCACGCGGAAGCCGAGGCCCACGATCTCGTCGAGGCCCCGCAGCACATCCCAGTTCTGGCCGCCCGCCTTGGCGAACCCGATACCCGGGTCGACGATCACGCGGGACGGAGCGATGCCGGCGGTCGCCGCCTCCCCGATCCGCTCGCGCAGCTCGCCGGCCACCTCCCGGGCGACACGGCGATAGTCGGCGTTCGCGTACATGTCGGCGGAGAAGCCCCGCCAGTGCCCGATCGCGAAGTCGGCTCCCGACTCCGCCACCGCGGCGCGCATGTCGGGGTCGGCGAGCCCGCCGGAGACGTCGTTGACGATGCGCGCCCCCGCACGGACGGCCGCCGCCGCGGTCGACGCGTTGAGGGTGTCGATGCTGACGACGACGCCGGCCGCCGCGAGCTGCTCGACGACCGGAAGGACGCGGCGCTGCTCCTCCTCCACCCCGACGCGCTCCGCCCCCGGCCGGGTCGACTCGCCCCCGACGTCGAGGACGGACGCGCCTTCGGCACGCAGACGGAGGCCGTGGGCGACCGCCCGGTCCGCGTCGAGGTAGCGCCCGCCGTCGCTGAACGAGTCGGGGGTGACATTGACGATGCCCCAGATCCCGGTCATGCGCGGGACATCCCTGGCCCCGGCACGGTCATGCCGATCAGGGTCACCAGCTCCGCACGGGCCACGGGATCCGTGTAGACCCCGCGCGCCGCGATGGTCAGCGTCGAGGCTTCGGTCTGCCGCCCGCCCCGCATCGTCACGCAGCCGTGGCTGGCATCGAGCACGACGAGCACGCCGCGCGCATCGAGGTTCTCGGCGATCGTGTCGGCGATCTGCTCACCCAGTCGCTCCTGCACCTGCGGTCGCGCGGCGAGGATCTCCACGACGCGCACGAGCGCGCCGAGGCCGACGACCTGCTCGCCCGGAAGGTAGGCGATGTGCGCATGCCCCGCGAAGGGCAGGAGGTGGTGCTCGCACACCGAGCGGAAGCGGATGTCGCGCAGGAGCACGGCGCCGGACGGCAAGGTGTCCGGCGCCGGCCCGCGGGTCACGCTGATCGTGTGCGCGAGCGGCTCGGCGGGGTCCTCGCCCACCCCGGCGAAGAACTCCGCGTAGAGCTCGGCCATCCGCGAGGGTGTCTGCTTGATCCCCGGGCGATCGGGGTCCTCGCCGATCGCCTCCAGGAGTTCCCTGGTGAGCCGTTCGACGCGTCCCTTGTCGACGGTCACGTCACGCCGTCGCGGGACGAGGGCTGCCCGCTCCGGCGGAGCCCTGCTGCGGGCGCGGCGGGGTCGTCGGCGCCTCGAAGGAGGCGGCGAGCGAGACGTCCTTCTTCGGGACCTCGATCGGCGGCCGCTCCGAGACCGGGCGGTCCTCACTCGACAGCCACAGCGGACGCTCCGGGAGCTTCTTCACCTCGGTGAAGATCTCGGCGATGCGGTTGTGGTCGAGGGTCTCCTCCTCGAGGAGGGCCAGAGCGAGACGGTCGAGGATGTCGCGGTTCTCGCTGAGCACCGCGTACGCCTCGTTGTGCGCCTGCTCGATGAGCGCCCGCACCTCGGCGTCGACGCGCTCCGCGACCTTCTCCGAGTACTCGCGGCCGCGGCCCATGTCGCGGGCGACGAACATGTCGCCGCCCTCGGTGCCGAGCTTGACGGGGCCGACCTGCGTCGTCATGCCGTACTCGATGACCATCTTGCGAGCGATCGAGGTCGCCTTCTCGATGTCGTTCGAGGCACCGGTGGTGGGGTCGTGGAAGACGATCTCCTCGGCAACGCGGCCGCCCATGGCGTAGGTGAGCTGATCCTGCAGCTCGTTCCGGGTCACGGAGTACTTGTCGTCCAGCGGCAGCACCATCGTGTAGCCGAGCGCCTTGCCGCGGGGCAGGATCGTGATCTTCGTCACGGGATCCGTGTAGTTCATCGCCGCCGCCGCGAGTGCGTGTCCGCCCTCGTGGTACGCCGTGATGAGCTTCTCCTTGTCCTTCATCACGCGCGTGCGGCGCTGCGGACCCGCGATCACACGGTCGATGGCCTCGTCGAGAGCGCGGTTGTCGATGAGCTGCGCGTTCGAGCGGGCCGTGAGCAGCGCGGCCTCGTTGAGCACGTTCGCCAGGTCGGCGCCGGTGAAGCCGGGGGTCTTGCGGGCGACGACCTCGAGGTCGACGTTCTTCGACAGCGGCTTGCCCTTGCTGTGCACCTCGAGGATCTTCTGGCGGCCCTTGAGGTCGGGGGCGTCGACGCCGATCTGACGGTCGAAACGTCCGGGGCGCAGGAGCGCGGGGTCGAGGATGTCGGGACGGTTGGTGGCCGCGATCACGATGACGTTCGCGTTCGGGTCGAAGCCGTCCATCTCGACGAGCATCTGGTTCAGCGTCTGCTCGCGCTCGTCGTTTCCGCCGCCCATGCCGGCGCCGCGGTGGCGACCGACGGCGTCGATCTCGTCGATGAAGATGATGGCCGGAGCGTTCTCCTTGGCCTGGCTGAAGAGGTCGCGCACGCGGGAGGCACCGACGCCGACGAACATCTCGACGAAGTCGGAACCGGAGATCGAGTAGAACGGGGCGCCGGCCTCACCGGCGACGGCGCGGGCGAGGAGGGTCTTTCCGGTTCCGGGAGGGCCGTACAGCAGCACGCCCTTCGGGATGCGGGCGCCGATGGCCTGGAACTTCGCCGGGTCCTGCAGGAACTCCTTGATCTCGTGGAGTTCCTCGATCGCCTCGTCTGCTCCGGCGACGTCCGCGAAGGTGACCGTCGGGGTCTCCTTGTTGACAAGCTTGGCCTTGGACTTGCCGAACTGCATGACCTTGCCGCCGCCGCCCTGCATGGACGACAGGAGCCACCAGAACAGCAGGCCGAGCAGCACGAGGGGAAGCAGCAGCGAGAGGAAGCCGTCGAACCAGGTCGCGCGCGGCACGGCGTCGTTGAAGCCGTCCTTCGGAGCGGCCGCGTCGATCGCGGAGACCACCTCGTCGGCGCGGGCCTCGACGTAGTAGAACTGGACGTTCTCGGAGCCCTCGAACGGCTTCGACAGCGTCATGTCCACGCGCTGATCGCCATCGGTGGTGACGACCTCGGTCACGGTCTTGCCGGAGAGCAGCTCGAGCCCCTCCTGCGTCGTGATCTGCTTCGGCGCGCCGAGGTTGGAGATCAGCAGGAATCCGCCGAAGAGCAGCACGCCGATCAGAGCGACGTAGATCAGCGGATTGCGGGTGAGCTTCTTCACATCCATGGTCGGATCAGCGTATCGCCTCCGTGCTAGGGGGCCGCTGTGCGTTCACCCACGGCGCAACGCCCCCGCCGCTGTCGAGGCGTGGGTCGCTGAGCCTGTCGAAGCGTGGGTCGCTGAGCCTGTCGAAGCGTGGGTCGCTGAGCCTGTCGAAGCGTCAGCTGTACACGTGGGGCGCCAGCACCGCGACGTCCCGGAGGTTGCGGTAGCGCTCGGCGTAGTCGAGCCCGTAGCCGACGACGAATTCCACGGGGATGTCGAAGCCGACGTACTTGCAGTCGATCTCGACCTTCGCGGCCTCCGGTTTGCGCAGCAGCGCGAGCACCTCGATCGACTCCGCACCGCGGGACCCGAAGTTCTCCAGCAGCCAGCTCAGCGTGAGGCCGGAGTCGATGATGTCCTCGACGATGAGCACGTGCTTGCCGTGCAGGTCGGTGTCGAGGTCCTTCCGGATCTGCACGACACCGCTCGACTTCGTACTGGCGCCGTAGCTCGACACCGCCATCCAGTCCATCGGCGCGTGGAACGGCAGTGCGCGTGCGAAGTCGGCCATGACCATGACCGCGCCCTTCAGCACGCCGACGAGGAGGAGGTCCTTGCCCTCGTAGTCCTTCGCGACCTGCGCCGCGAGCTCTTCGAGCTTGGCGTTGATCTCCTCCTCGGTGACGAGGATCTGTGCAAGGTCGTCCTGGATCTCCGCGGCGCGCATGGATCGATTTTAGGCGACGCGGCGGTGTGCTCCGGTCGCAGGCGCGTACCCTCCCCTGCGCGACGACACCGCACTACTCTGACGGTGACGCGGGCGCACGCCCCGACGGAAGGAGATCCCCATGGCGACTCACGACATCCTCAGCCAGGTGCCCCTCGACGACATCGCGCAGAAGCTCGGAGTGTCGCGTGACGAGGCCAAGGTCGCGGTCGAGCAGGGCGGCGCCGTGCTCCTCGGCGGACTCGCGAAGAACGCGGAGAGCTCGGAAGGATCGGCGGCCATCGAGAAGGCCCTCGGCAGGCACCGCGGCGCGTCGAGCCCGGCGACGGTCGACGACATCGACCAGGAGGACGGCGAGAAGATCGTCTCCCACATCCTCGGCGGGAAGGAGAAGGAGGTCACGAAGGAGCTGACGGAGTCGAAGGCGACCCCGGGCATCGACTTCGGGAAGCTCCTCCCCATCCTCGCGCCGATCGTGATGGGTCTCATCGCCAACGCGACCAAGGACAAGACGGCGAAGGCGGACGCGGGTGCGGAGGGCTCCGGCGGGATCGGCGATGTCATCGGCGGCATCCTCGGCGGAGGCGACTCCGGCTCCGGCGGCGGGTTGGGTGACGTGCTGGGTGGCCTCCTCGGCGGCGGCAAGAGCGGCTCCGGCGGCGGCATCGACCTCGGTGGCATCCTCGGCGGCCTCTTCGGCGGCAAGAAGTAGGACGTGACGCCGCCGCGGCCAGGGACTCAGCGGGTCGCGGCGGTGAACACGATCCGGCCGCCCTGGCGCACGGCGGCGCACCCTGGCAGGTCGATCGGCCCTTGACCCGACCAGTCGGTCACGAGTCGGGCGACCTCGATCGTCTGCGCACGGCTCAGGCTCGCCCCGAACTCGCTGTCGACCACGAGACGGATGATGCGGTTGCGCAACGCGGCGGGGTTGGCGGCGAGCGCGGCGACGCTCACGGAGATCCCGGCCTCGGCATGCTCGACGATGTCCTCGATCGTCTCGTGGATCATCTCGTCGAACGCCTCCGCGTCCTCCCGGAGCTGCTCGGCGGTGCGGGCCAGCGCCTCGGCGATGCCGGGACCGAGCTGGGCCTCCAGCACCGGCAGCACGTGCCGACGCACCCGTACCCGCGTGTAGCGGTCGTCGACGTTGTGCGGGTCTTCCCAGGGCTGCAGCTCCGTCGCGGCACAGAAGGCGCGGGTGGTCTCGCGGCGCACGCCGAGCAGAGGACGCAGCCAGCGGAGGCCGTCGTCGTCCTCCCGATCCGGTGCCATCCCCTGCAGGCTCGTCGCCCCGGAGCCGCGGGCGAGTCCGAGGAGGACGGTCTCGGCCTGGTCGTCGAGGGTGTGGCCGAGCAGGACCGCCCTCGCGCCGATGTCCCCCGCCGCATCCCGGAGCACGCGGTAGCGCGCATCCCGCGCGGCCGCTTCCGGACCGCCGTCGCCGTCGACCTCGACACGGACGACGAGCGCCTCGAGCCCGAGCCGTCCGGCGATGCGTGCCGTCTCGGCGGCGACCTCGGCGGACCCCTGCTGCAGACCGTGGTCGACGGTGACCGCGGTCGCACGCACCCCGCGTTTCGCAGCCTCGAACGCGGTGGCCGCCGCCAGCGCGAGCGAATCGGCGCCGCCGGAGACGCCGACGACGACGGTCGAGCCCTCGGGCAGATCGGCGAGCGCGGTGCGCACGGCGAGGCGGATCTCGGCGACGGCGGGGGCGAGGGAAGGCATCCCTCCACGCTAGGGCACGGCCTCGGCCGTCACGGTCGGATCCGCGGCCCCCGAGTAGGCTGGTCCGCGGCATCCAACCGATCTTCCTGAGGAGCACACGCATGGGCGCACACGACGCCGTCATCGAGATCCCGCGCGGCAGCCGCGTGAAGTACGAGGTCGACCACGAGACCGGGCGAGTGCACCTCGACCGCGTGCTCTACACGACCTTCGGCTACCCGGCCGACTACGGCTACTTCGACAACACGCTCGGCGAGGACGGCGACCCGCTCGACGTGCTCGTGCTGCTCGACCACGCGATCTACCCGGGCGTCGTCGTGGAGGTCCGCCCCGTCGCCGTGCTCAAGATGAGCGACGAGGCCGGCGGAGACGACAAGCTCGTCGCCGTGCTCTCGAAGGACCCGCGTTGGGCCCACATCCAGGACATCGACGACATCGCCGAGTACACGAAGAAGGAGATCGCGCACTTCTTCGAGCACTACAAGGACCTCGAGCCCAACAAGTGGGTCAAGGTCGACGAGTGGGGCAACGCCGCCGAGGCGCAGCGCATCCTCGACGAGGCCATCGTCCGCTTCGGCGAGCAGGGCCACTGACCCGACCCATCTGGGTCGCCGCCTCTCTGGGTCGCTGAGCTCTCTGGGTCGCCGACCTCTCTGGGTCGCTGACCTTCTGGGTCGCTGAGCCTGTCGAAGCGAAGACCCCCGGACGCCATGCATCCGGGGGTCTTCTGCTGTCCAGCCGTCCGTCAGACGGAGATGCCCTTGCCCGCCATGAAGTCGATGGGGTTCGTGTAGCGGCCGTTGATGTAGACCTCGAAGTGCAGGTGGCAGCCGAAGGAACCGCCGGTGTTTCCCGCATAGGCGATGACCTGGCCGGCGCGCACCCACTGGCCGTTCCGGACGGCGAAGCCGCCGGGCTTGATGTGCGCGTATCCGGTGGCGATGCCGCCGCCGTGCTGGATCCGGACGTAGTTGCCGTACCCGCCGTTGTAGAAGGCCGCGTCCACCGTGCCCGAGTGCGCCGCGTAGATCGCCGCGCCGCAGCCGTTGGCGAGGTCGACGCCGTAGTGCCAGCTCGATGAGCAGCCGTTGGCGTTGCACTGCTGCGAGCGGGGGCCGTAGCCGGAGCTGCGGTAGCCGCCGTGCGGACGCACCCAGCCGCCGCTCCCCGGGGTCCCGCCGCCGCCGCTGTTGCCGCCGGCGTTCGCGGCGGCCTCGGCGGCTTCGCGGCGCTTGCGCTCCTTCTCGCGCTCCTCGACGCCCTTCTGGTAGCCGGCGACGGTGGTCGCGGTGGTGTCCTTCAGCGCGGCGAGCTGCGCCTGCATGGTGGCGAGGTTCGAGGACTGCTCGTCGAGCGCGGCCTGCGCGGCGTCGGCGGCCTGCTGCGCCGCGACCATCTTCTCTTCGGCGATCTTTTGCAGGCGGTCGCGCTCGTCACGGGCGACGACGGCCTGATCGCTGAGCGATTGTGCGGAGTTCCGCGCGGCAACCGCGTCGTTGTAGACGGTCTTGTTGTACTCGAGGAGCTTGTCCATGGAGCCGAGGCGGGCGAGGAGCTCGTCAGCGTTGGCGGCGGAATCCGCGAAGAACAGCTCCAGCGAGGTGTCGTCACCGCCGTTGCGGTAGAGCTGTGCGGCGACCTGGCCGGCCTTGCGGGCGGACTCGTCGGCGACGGCGGCCTGCGCGTCCGCCTTCTCCTGCAGGGAGTCGGCCTCCGCGATCGCGGCGAAGTAGGCCTGCTGCGCGTTGTAAAACTCGGTCGAGGCGACCTCGGCCGCGGCCTGCGTCTCGGAGACCTTCTGCGTGAGCGACTGGATCAGTCCCTCGATGCGCTTCACCTCTGCGGCTTTGGAGGCCTCGTTCTGCTTGGCCTTCTGCACGTCGTCCCAGCTCGGATACGACGCGGCGTGCGCGGCCGTGACACCGGACGAGATGCCGAACGCGCTGAGGGCGACGACGCTGAGCGCGCCGAGTCCGAGAGCGCCGCGGCGGCTGATCCCGTCTCGGAAGAGGGTACGGCGCTCCGCCGGGGTGGGCGCACACCCGCAGTCCGCGGATGCCGCGAGTGCCGCATCCTGCGTGGTCTTCTCGTTCACACGGCCCCTTCCGCCGGTTTCACAGATGCCACAGTAACAACAACTTTCACACCAGCACCAGACTCCTGGAACGGCGCGAACGGCATCCCCGGCCCCTCCATCGTCCCGCTCGAACACGCCCGGGGGAAGCGGGTTCCGGCCTCGATTCGCGATTTGCCCGGATGATCCCTTATGCTTGAGCGTCGGCAAGGAAGTCCCCCGGGACTGACTCGGCCCCATCGTTTAGCGGCCTAGGACGCCGCCCTTTCACGGCGGTAGCACGGGTTCGAATCCCGTTGGGGTCACTCCATCCGATACAATTGAAAACACCAGTATGGCCCTGTAGCGCAGTTGGTTAGCGTGCCGCCCTGTCACGGCGGAGGTCGCGGGTTCAAGTCCCGTCAGGGTCGCTCCGTGCGACGAGCTCTTTCTTCGGAGAGGGCTCTTCGTCTAGGACGCGGCAGCATCATCGCCGCGCGGCTCTGTAGCTCAGTTGGTAGAGCGTTCGACTGAAAATCGAAAGGTCACCGGATCGATGCCGGTCGGAGCCACTGGAACCCTCGCGTAGCTTCTACATCGCGGGGGTTCTTTTATGCGCTTATCAGGGTTTTTCCGCGTCAGCGACTGCCTCCCTCCGGGCAGGCTCTGGGGTTTTCAGTCGTGGACTCCGCACAAACTCCGCACTATCAGGCTCAGGCAGCAGCGTCGCCCGAACGCAACTAGCGCCCAATCCTGACCCCAAAGTCTCGATGCATCCCCAGAGATAGAAGCCCCGTGTAGTTGCTAGCGAAGGGCACGGCACGAAGGTGGTCAATCAACGCTCGCTGACGAATCGTCACTGAGCCCTGTTCACCAGTCAAGCGCGCCTTCGCCACCGCGTGGATCGCGTCGATCTCGTCGGCGAAAGCGGATGCAACTGCGAGGTTGATGGAAGGGAACGCGAACTGGATCGTCTCTCGCCACTGTTGCACCCCCTCTTCGGCGCTAGGACCCTTGCTGAGGAACCGGATGGACGGTCCGTGGTGGTCGATGATCACGCCATTCGGGTCCTCCTCGCTACCGAGGCGCAGCCCGGATTTCCGAGGTTGCACTGCAAGCCCGTGCTTCGTCGAGTTGTACACGTTAGCCTCGCGGGCGAGCAGCGCGGCTGCCCGAGTCAAGAGAAATCGAAGGACGTCAGCGTCCTCTGTCCATGCCTCCGCGGATACCTCAGCAGGCGCATCGAGCCTGCCGCGGAATACCTCGCGCAATAGCTCATTGCGCGGAGGGCTGGTCAACAAGTCGCCCGCCATCTGCTTGAACTTCGCGAAGCTCGTCAACGACGAGAGCTTCAGCGGCGGACAAGGCTCCGGTTCCACGTGCGCGAAGTACAACCGCAGGAGTGCCTCCGCCGCGAGGTACATGATCGAGATCGACTCGACCACAGCGAATCCGTCGATCTCTTCGTCGTCTAGTGGCACCTCTAGCTCGACGCCCATACCCCACGCACGGACACCTCCAACGAGCGCGGGATGCAAGGCGGCATCGGCGTCGCCGAGGGCGACGAGCAACGCGATTCGAGTTCGCAGGTACTGCGATGGTGAATGCGAATAGAAGTCACGGTTCAGCTCGTCCGCAAGATTCAGCCCGCTCGCAGGATCAGGCGCCGGCGGCTGCTCATCAGTCATCGATGGATCGTATCCGCAGCCACGGACACTACGATCGGGTAGAGCGGAAGCCCTCTCCTCACTCCGCCCCGGGCTGCTTCTCGCACCGGATTAGATCAGCCCGTCCAGCTTCTGGCCCATGATGCCTGCAGCTTTGGTGGAGCCCTTGATGGTGTTCATGTACACGTCCTGGGTCATGCTCGGGTTCTCGTGTCCGAGGTAGTCGGCGATCTCTGTCGCGGACAGTCCAGCCTTGTCAAGAATCGTGGCTACCGACTTTCGGAACGCGTGCGTTGACAATCCCGGGTACCCCAGGCCGTCGCGACGGTCTCGAAGCTCCCGCTGCGTGTTCGAGGGATCGCGAGGGCGCATCAGCGGAGTCGGGAAGATGAGGTTGGTATCGGCGCGCAGCCTCTCGTGCCGCTTGTGAAGGAGGAGCATGGTCGCTTCCGGCAAGTGGGTGGTACGCGCGGACTTGTCGGTCTTCGCGAACTCCTGCCGCACAATTCCCCGCCCCTTCACACGCACATTCTGCGCGACAACGGAAGCTGTGCCGGCGGCGAAGTCGATAGCGCTCGCTTCGAGCGCGCACACCTCGGCCACTCGCCACCCTGACGCGAGCATGAACGTGATCAGATCCACCGTGTCCCACTCGTTGAGCTTCTCGTCCTCACGGACGCGCTGGAGAAACATCGGCAGTTCGTCCAACGGGATTGCGGTGCTGCCCTTCTTCTTCCTTTGGGTGACGCGCTCGAGCTCACGCACGGGGTTGTGCGACAAAGCCCCGTTCCGCACCGCTAGGCCGAGCATGCCACTCAGCGCCGATCGGCAGTTCTTTGCTGCCCCCGGGCCGGCTTCCTTCTCAACGGCGTTACGGAACTTCTGCAGCCGTTCAGGTGTGGCCTCGGCGACTGAGAGGTCGCCGATCCGGGGCGCGATATGAGCGGTGACTGCATAGCCGTAGGTCTCCAGCGTGCCTTCTGAGCGCCCCAACTCACGCCGGGACTCCAAGAACCTCTGGCCGAGGGCGCGGAGGTGCGTTGCCGGTTTCAGCTCGCCACCGCGGTCGGCCTCGATCGTGGTCAGCGCATGCCTCAGCGCGGCCGTCGCCTTGGCCTTGCTCGGCGCGTGCTTCTCGATCTGGCGGGATTTGCCGTCCGCGAAACGATACCGCGTGCGGGCACGCCACTTCCCCGGCTGAACCTCGGCCACGTGGATGGTGCCGTAGGTTCCGATCGCCATTCGAGGTCTGGCCATCAGACTTCACCGTCGGTGGATGCGCGGAGTTCGTCAATGAGCACACGCGTGACGCGCCCACGCGCCTGCGGCGTGCTGTCCTCGCCGGCACGGAGCAGGGCCTCGACTTCAAGGGAATGGCCCCAGAGTCGCGCCGCGTACTGCTGAAGCAGAGGTGGGCGTATCCCAAGCTTCTTTGCCGCCCGAGACTCTGCAAGGCTCACACTAGGCCGACGAGCGCTCTGACGCGTGTCACGGTCGGGCACCTCCGTCATGGCCCCCCACTGTGCATCCACCTGGTCATACGACTCGGACTTCCTGCCGTGCACCCTCATATGCTCAAGGGCCGCCATCTCGAGTTCCTCGTCCCACTCGTGATCCCCACCTATCGGCGCGGCGCCCACGTGCGCATAGTCGCCATCCTCGAGCGCGATCGGTGCGCCCGACAGTACGCGGTTGACCCACTCCCGCCGCACGGGCTGATCCTCACGGAGCTCGTACGGCCGTTCCAGCAACTCCGCAGCCCCAAGAAGGTCGGCGAGTCGAAGCGGCTCACCAGAGAGCTTTCCAAGTGCGAGTGCGAGCGTGAGAAGCGTCGGAACCGTCGGCGCAGCCTTGCCCCGCTCAATCGCCTGGACGCTAGACAGGCTCCACGTTGCTCCGTAATCGCGTCCAACGGTCGCGATCGCCTCAAGGGTAATCCCGTGCCGCCGCCGGTAGGCGGCAAGAAATCCGCCCACCGCTTCCGCGTATGCCATTGATTCCATGCTTACAAGTTACCAGAATCATGTAGCTTGTGTTACGGTACCTCACAAGTTACAAATTTCTGGTACTCGCTATCAAAGGACTCCGCATGACACAGACGACGAACACCCTCCTCGACGTTCACGATCTCTCCGCCCAGACCGGCATGTCTGTGTCGACTATCTACCGCAAGCGGTCGCTCGGTGAGCCGCTCCCCCGGGCCGTGAAGATCGGCGCCGCTGTTCGCTGGCGTCAGGCCGATGTCGACCGTTGGATCGAGGAGCAGCTCGAGCCGGCGATGTGATGCGTCCTCGCCGGACCCATTGCGCGCGGAAACCGTGCGGAACTTCGAGGCAACTGTCGGGACCGACACGTTCCGCGTGGTGTTCCGCACGTGGCGCGCCCCGCCGTCGCCTAGATAACCCGCGCACGGGAGCGGAGATGCGGACGGAACCCCATCACTTCTCTATTGGCACCTCGGAGGCGAAATAGGTGCAGTCCGCGCAGGAGAAGTGCGGGGGTGACTTCCGCACTACCGATCTTCCTCGGCTCCCGGGAGCGTGCCTGCTCTTGCCTCGCCCCCGAAGCGGCCTGCTGGTGCTCAACACGCGCACGGCAGGGTGCAGGCGCGGATACGAAGGGACCGCAACCACAAGATCGACATCACGCTCGAACCCTGAGCGAGCACTACCCATACGGAAGAAACAAAAAGGGCCACCGAGCTGCAACTCGGCGACCCCATGGCGGATCTGAAAGGAGATCCTGCATTTGACTACCACCAGCGTACCTGAAGACCGCGATATCCCCGAGGCGCTCGGGAAGCGGTCCACCGCGCAGCAGCTCGTTGAGTTGGCCCTCGATCACTACGACCTTCACGTCGATACCGATGGCAAGCCTTTCGGTGTTCGCAAGGGCGGTCACGTAGCGATTCCTCTCCTCGGCAGCAGACGCTCCGTCCGCAAGGAACTCGGCGGCATGTACCGGCGTCGGACCGCTCGCACAGCCTCGCAGAACGCGTTGACTGAGGCGATGAGCGCGCTTGAGTACGAGGCGGAGGAGAGTTTCGAGCCCATCAAGCTGCACCTGCGCACGGCGCGCCCCAGCGACGACGAGATCTTCATCGACATCGGCGATCGCAGTGAGCAGGTCATCCGCGTGACGGCAGCCGGCTGGGAGATCCTCGACGGCGACGATGACCTTCCCGTGCTGTTTCGCCGCACCGCCGTGACCGCCCCTTTGCCCGTCCCTGCGCGCGGCGGAAACCTCGACGCATTGTGGGAGTTCGTCAATCTGCCGGCCTCGGACCGCGGCTTGATCATCGGCTGGCTCGTCGCTGCGACGATCCTTGTCGGTCTTCCGTGCCCGGCCTTGGCTCTGCTCGGTGAACAGGGAACCGCCAAGACCAGTAGTGCACGACGGCTCTTCTCCCTGTTCGATCCGACCACCGCGCCGGTGAGGCGCCCACCGAACGATGCGGACCGGCTGCTTCACGCCGGGGCTCACTCGCGCGGCGTGGTCTTCGACAATATGTCGTCGATGCCGCGTTGGTTGTCGGACGGCTTGTGCCGATTCGTGACCGGTGAAGCTGATGTCGACCGCGCGCTGTACACCGACGACGACGTGCGCATCATGCAGGTGCAGGGCGTCCTGGGATTCACCAGTATCGATATCGGCGTTCTCAACGGCGACCTCGCCGAGCGATGCGTCTGGGGAGATCTTGAGGTGATCCCCGCAGACAGGCGTCGCTCAGAACGCGAGTTGAACTCCGCTTGGAACGCGAGCTACGCCTCGATGGTGGGTGCATTGTTGGACCTTGTTGTTCTGACCTTGCAGCAGCTGCCCGTCGTGAAACTCGGCAACAAGCCTCGGATGGCGGACTTCGCCGAGATCTTGGCCGCTCTTGATCATGCAACGGGGTCAGACACTCTGAGCCGTTACCGGCGGGCGCAAGATTCTGTCGCCGAGGACATCGTGAGCACCGACCAGTTCCTGGTGGCGATCACCGAGACGATCAAACGTCGCTGGACGGGTACCGGCAAGGCCCTTCACGAGCTCTTGCGCAGACCCTCGGACGATCGCTATTGGCCCGAGCCTCGTGGCATGAGTGGCAAGCTCCGGCGAGTGGCTCCGGATCTTCGAAAGGCAGGGTGGCAGATCGACGAGATCAAGCCGGACCCGACCACCAAGCGTTCCAAGACTTGGGTTCTGGTGCCTCCGGATTCCGCCATCTCCGATGCGGATCTTGCGAGCGTGAAACTGACCCGCGAGTTCGTCGCTGAAGACGTTCGAGCGTGGATCGCTAGGTTCATGGCGAACGGGGCCACCGCCTCATGCGCCACCGACCACGGATCCGCTGCGAGCTCGGGCTTCCCTATCACTTGCCGGACGCCCGGCTGCACTGCCGGCTGGCGCTCCGAGTGGGACACGCCGTTGCAGCGGTCCCGAGCGCTGACCTCACGACTCGCGGACGAACTCACGGCTCTCGGTATCAGCGTTGCTGACCTGGACCAGTACGTCGGCAGCGATCCCTTTGCACCTCCGGGTAGGGGCGAGGAGACCGTAGCCCCACCTAAGACCGAGCCCCGTTGATCGGGGCTGACCACTACACCGCACCGTTAGGAGAACACCATGCGAAGGACCCGTAGTCAGCTCCGAGCTGCGCAGATCGCCGCGCTGCAGGCCGAGCAGGACGCCTACGACAAGAACGTGAACGACGCGATCAAGGTCGCGGCGTTCGCACGCTGTGACGCCGTCGAGCAGCTGTACGAGCTTCTCGACGTCCAGCCTGAACCACCCATCATTCGTGATGGCAAGCACGGCCGCTACGAGGTCACGTCCGATAAGGACGAGGCCAAGCGCGCTGCTCGCCTCATCGAGGCTGTCACCGTCCTGCTATCAATTGAGGAGCAGCCTACGACGCAACCAGTCGGCAGTGATCGTCAGGTTCCTGCTCAGGCAGCTGAGAGACCGCCGCAGGCGGCTTCTCCGGCCCTGGTCGCGACGACTTCAAGCACGCCGACGGCGGTCAAGCAGCCAGCCGCCTGAGCGTTGCGTCGCCCGCGGCCCCGTGCGGTCGCGGCGAGTAGAGAAACCCCATCTGCCCTCGAAGAGGCGCTGATGGGGTTTCTCCGTTTCGGAAGGTGGCGCCACGACCTGTGCGTGGAGGCGGGAGCCTTCATCCGGGTGTCGGGCCGGAGGCCTGACCAAGGAGTATCCAAGGACAGGAGCGCAGCGATATGTCTGACGGATAAACTGCTTGCCGTTATTTGTGTAGTCTGGGACCACCCTCGCGGAGCGGGGAAGCAAAGGCCCAGACTGCACAAAGAACCGAGCGAAGGGGACGACCTGATGACGAGGACCGGCAAGGCGAGCGAAGCGACGCCGCGTCGTCCGAGGAAGAGGGTCGTCAACTTTGCGAAGCGCCGCACACTGAGGTTCAGCGACGACGAGGAACGAGCCGTCGACGACGTGCGGCGAGCTTTGGCCAAGTCCTCCGGACGCGACCTCGAAGAGGTCTCCTTCTCCGAAGCTCTGCGCCTGCTCATTACTGACCGTGAGGGTGCCGCCGAGGTGGAAGCGAGGGCGCTGGCTATCGAGCGCCAGGGCCCGAACGTGACCGACTGGGGCCTGGCCGACATCTCCGATCGGCTCGGGTACGAGCTCGGTCCGATTCGCAATCACATCGCGCATATCGGCGGCAACCTCAATCAGATCGCGAAGCGGCTGAATATCGGCGACCCGGTGACCGCTGGGGAGGTCTCGGAGGCTCTCCTTACGGTGGCTGAGCTACGCGATGTTCCCGACGATATCGAGAAGCGCATCGCACGCCTCGTGGACCATGGCCTGCCGCCGCGCGGGACGGTGTAGTTATGCCTGTTGTGGTGGCGAGCTCGACGCGGTCGGCCGATGCGCTGATCAACTATGCGCTCGATGACAAGCCCGAGCAAGATGGCGAGCGGTACGTCATGGCGTCCGGCGTGGGCGGCATGCTGGTATCGGTCGCGAAGCAGCAGATGCGCGACGTCCGCAAGAAGTGGGGTAAGGACAAGCCTGGCGCGTTCGTCCAGGCGTATCACGTCATCCAGTCTTTCGCGAAGGACGAGTTGGACCCCGAAGAGCCAGACGACTGGCTGACGGCTCAGAAGCTCGGGACAGCACTCGCAGAAGAGAGGTTCCCCGGCCGACAGGTGCTCGTTGTAACACAACGAGACGGGCGAACAGGCTGTGTGCACAACCACCTCGTCGCGAACTCCATCGAGACCAAAACCGGCCGCAGTCTCAACAGTTCAGTCGTCACGCACGCACGCCTTGTCGAGGCACATGAGCGTGTTCTTGAACAGCGCGGCTTCGAGCAGCGAGCGGACCTCAAGCAGGCCTTCAGCGACGCGAACGAGCGCTTCGAGCGGGGCGAGCCGAGCGGTCTTCGCCGCGCCGGGTCGACCGCGGACAGTGAGCTTCGCGAATGGCAGCGGCACATCATCTGGGAAACAGAATGCGACCTCGCGGATGAGTTCGGTGCGCCCCGCAACAAGCAACCTTTTAGTCTCACCGTGCTGAGGGCGAGCATCGAGAACACGCTCGCCGATCCAGCCGTTGTCGACTGGGACAGCTTCGTCGAAGTCGGTAGAACCCGAGGCGTTCAGATCGAACAGCGCGGCAAGAAGGGCCGTGGCATTTCGTACGGCATGCTTCGCGAGAATCCGGACCGAACCCCAGCCGATCCAACGCCGAGTGATCGACGCCGCTGCACCACACTCGGCACGGCCTTCGAGAGGGACGCTGTTGAGACCGCTTTCGCTCGCAACAGCGCGGTGACATTGTCCGTGCCACAACACACGACTGTTGAACGCCGACTGTCGCCCAAGAAACGCATGATGATCGCTCTGGACGAGGCGACACAGGAGGCAAATCGCGCCGCGCAACGCCTGGTGGCTACAGCCCTGTCAAACGCCGACGCGATGACAAGCGAACACGAGAATTCCGGTGCGCACGCTCCCACCGAGCTACCCGCAGTCCCGGGCACAATGGGACTGTCGGAACTCCGAGAAACTCAGCCACGGATCGCGGACCCAGAGGAACCAGAAACGGAGGTCACGGTTCCCGACTACCGTCCGCACGACGTCGAGCAACCGCGATCGGCGCGGCCGCAGGCTAACACCGGTGAGAATCAGGAGACCTCCCCCAAGCCTCGCCCGCTGCGACTGCGGTTCCCCGCACTCTTCGAAGAGGCGGAGCTTTCCGCGCCCGATCACCAAGAACGGAGCATCGGCGACTAGCACTGTGCAGTGGGTGGCCGGTGACCGCCTCGTGTCCATATAGTGGTCCGACGGTGCCCACACTACATAGTCGCTAGTGGCAGTCCGAAAAACGGGCTTCAGCTGGTCCTTTACAGGCCGGTTCGTGGTCACTAACGGGACACCGGCATTTCGCTGGGCAGCAGGGGTGGCCAGAACATGACCACAATATGGTCGCTCGGCGCCCACTGATCTCGGCCGTTTCGCATTCTCCACGTTGAGTTGTCGACGCCATGTCCGAGTCGGCACTCACGGGCATGATGGATGGATGCAGATCCATGAGACAGCCGACAGCTTCGACCTGCCGGATGAGCGCGTGTGGGTCGTGGGCGACCTCCACGGCAATGCTGGATGGATTCAAACGCTGCTGCCCGCGATGCGTCGGCATGACCCATCGCTGCGCACCATCCTTCAACTCGGAGATTACGGTTTCGAGCATGCTCAGCCCGGGACTGGCCCGGTCGATTATTGGGCGAAGCGCACAGGCATCGAGCGCGTGCTGGTCACGCCTGGCAACCACGAAGAGTGGAACCACATCACCCCGGCGCAGGAAAGCGCCTCCGGTATGGCGATCAGGGTCAGTGACGTCGTGTGGCTCATCCCCCGGCCGTTCCGTTTTCAGATCGCGGGACGCGAGGTGCTATCGCTCGGCGGCGCGTCCAGCGTCGACAAGGCGTTTCGAACTGCGGGCAAGGACTGGTTCGAGGATGAACTCATCACGGAACCGATGGAAGCCGCCGCGATTGCCGGCGGCCCGGCCGACCTTATGCTCACGCACGAGTCTCCAGCGATCGCGGTACCGGAGGTGCAGCGGCTGCTCACGAACAATCCGCATGATTTTCCTCCCGAGGCGTTGGCCGTATCTGCTGCACAGAGAGAGCGTGTGCAACGTGTATCTGATGCTGCGCTCCCCCGCTTGCACATGCACGGCCATATGCACGTTTACGGTAAGTTTGAGCGCGAGGACGGCAGGACCGTGGTCAGTCTCGATCGGGACACGTTTGCCTGCAACGCAGGAGTGCTCGACCTCGCGGGCCTCGCGTTCAGCCCACTTCCACTCAACGAGATCCGCGGCGGAAGACGACGGTACAAGCACCGCGCTGATCAAGGCGATGGCGCCGTCGTTCGCAGCTGATGGACCGGCGGATCGTCACCCTCCGCGGGATGATGCGAGCAGCCCGGAAGCGACTGGCCTCATGCGCTCTCCACTTCGAGGCGCAGATCGCGCTGCCCCGAACCGGTTGCTGGGGGCTTAGCGAGCGCCCCAGCTCCGTAGGAGCATTCCGCTGAGCCCTGTGCTCATCCGCCCAGAACTCGTCTCCGGGCGTGGCACAAATCTGACCTCTCTGCCCTTCTAATCACGGGAATGAGACCTCAGCGGACGCCGATGGAGCTAAGTGTGTCATTGGACCGCCAGCGGCCTGGATGATGATGAACCCGGCTCGATGCTGAACTCGATGAGCCGAATCGTATTTACTTTGTTTATTTCGCGGGGCAGCTCACGTTGCGCGCACGCCGGCCCACGCAGCTACGTGGTCACGTCGCTCTGAACACATCGACGCGGGACGTCGATAGCTAGGTCACGGGCGCCTGCCCCGGCCGCGCCGACTACGACGATGTCGACCTGATCGCTGAGGTTCTGCATCAACAGTGACCCCCCGCCGCTTACGCAAGCTATACTCGCTAATGACCGTTAGGATCCGATGATGTCGAACGCAACCGCACACCCCCTCCGCAGCGATCGACGCGCATACCTCACGGCGACTCGGTCGGACGAAGGTCGCGAGATCACCATCAAGATCGTCGGTCCTGTGGAATTCACGGACCACGAGGCCGAGGAGCTCGCGCACGAGCTGAACGTGCTGGGCTCCAGCGGTCGGCGCGCTCACCTCATCAGCATCCTGCAGGGCGTGAACAAGGCGCTCCGGCTCGAGGAAGAGCCTGGGCACTCGTCGCTGACGGAGGCTGAGCTGGACGCACTGCGCGCAGCCGGCTCGCTCGTTGAGCCGGAGAACGCGCTGCCTGTCGAAGAGCGCCCCAGCGTGCTCACGGCCCTCCGCCAGCAGGACATCCTCGCTGAGGCGCTGCCGACTAAGCGCGTCGCAGAACTGCTCGACGTGACCGAAGGCCGAGTGCGCCAGCGCCACGGCGAGGGGACTCTCTTCGCGATCCCGGGCCCCGGCCGCGGCCTGCGGTTCCCGACGTTCCAGTTCACCGACCACGGTGAGCTCCCGGGCTGGGGAACGGTGAGCCGAGCGCTGCCCGAAGGGGCGAACCCCGTGGCCGTGGAGTACTTCCTCACTCACGCTCACCCCGACCTGGGAGACGGCGAGCTGACTCCTGCCCAGTGGCTCGCAGCCGGCAAGCCCGCAGAACCTGTCGCGGCGCTGGCCGAGCAGGCGTTCTCGATCCGATGAGCGCGCTTCCTGCCCCCGACGCATCGAAGTTCCCGCATCCTCTCCCCCCGAGCGCTGTCCGTACGCTGCCGGCCGGCACGATCTTCGGACGCATCTACGACGCCGGCGGCGCTCACCCTGCCCGGTGGCACGAGCTCCGCCACTTCGGGCCCACGGGGAGCCGATTCGATCACCACCCCGATCCCGTGGGTCACCATCCGAACCACGCCGTGACCTACGTCACGCCCCAGATCACGGTTCCACCGGAGACGGCAGTTCAGAGCCTCCTGCTCGTTTGCCTATCAGAGTGCTTCAGCGACCGAGGCGTCATCGAACGCGGTGGCGTCGGAGCGGGAGGGACCGGGGGCACGCAGCCTCGGTTCGTGCTGTTCGCGACCACCCGCGAGATCACACTCCTCGACCTTATCGACAGCACCTGGGTCACGGACGTCGGCGGGAACGATCAGATCAACACTGGCGATCGGTCGCTGTCCCGGCCGTGGGCCCGCGCCATCCACCAGGCATATCCCGACGTCGACGGCGTCTTCTACCGCCCCCGCACCATCGCGCAGCGTCCGCAGCTCCCCGAGGCTCGCGCCGCGGCGCTGTGGGAGCGCGCCGAAGACGCCCTGCCGGTGAGCCCGACCGCGGACATCGAACTCAGCTCGCCTGGACTCACCGTGACGCTCGAGTCGTTCGCGAAGACCCTAGGCCTCGGCTTGGCGTAGAGACCCGAAAGGAGGGTGTCATGACCGCCCGTACCTGGTCTCAAGACCTCGAATACCTTCGCACTACGCTCACGCGTGCTCAGCAGACGCGCTATCGGCGCCAGGAATTTGTCCAGCTCGAGGACGGCAACACGGAGCTCGGATGGGTTCTCTATGAACGCGAGCAGATGCTCGCAGCAGTGAACGCTCTCCACGCCGCTGCAGGCAAAGCGCCCGTCTCGAGCGACCAGCTCCAGGCTGCAGAAAGCAGTGCCTGTGGCCATGTCGACTATACGTCGAAGTTCGCCATCGGGTGCGCGGACCTGGTGGCCGCGGAATGAGTCCGTCATCCGCCACCCCGCACGCCTCCGACTCGGCCGAGCAGCGCATGGCGGAGCAGCGCATGGCGGAGCGCGCGATCGTCGCGGCCGTCGCCGAGCAGCTGGGCGTCGCGCTCACTCCCGCTCGGATCGCGATCGATGACGCCCACATGGAGATCGACGGGCGACCCCAGACCGCATGGTCCTCGTGGAGGCCTACGCCCGTATCGGCGCACTCAAGGGTGCGCAGCCCCGCAAGCTCGCCACCGACGCGTTCAAACTCGCCTGGGCCGGTCAGAAGCTCGGTGCGACCCGGCTCATCCTCGCCGTGGCTGACGAGGCGGCGGCCAGCTACCTGCATCGCCCGGGCGCGTGGCTGACGGCTTCCATCCGCGACGCCGGCATCGAGATCATCGTCGCCGAACTCGGCGACGTGATGCGCGAAGCGATTCTCGCGGCGCAGGCTCGTCAGTACCGCTGAGATTCAGCTACTGTAGCTCGCGGCGGCCGCGACGGAACTTCTTCTTCTTGAGCGGCGCCGTCGGCCGTGGATCAGCTGCCTGCGAGAGCGGATCGACGTACCCTCGCCGGTTCGCCGGCACCCACCCCTTTGGTGTGTGATCGCGCTCAGCATGGCGTGCGTCGAGCCCGGCCTCACGCCGTTGCCCACGTGCGCGCCCCGCGCGCGCCTGGCGCTCTTTCGCGATGCGTTCACGCTCCTGCTCACGCAGGACGTCCGCTCGCCGCTGCTCCTCAGACGTAAGCCGCGGGGCGCCATCAGAGGAACGAACCGGGTGCTTCTTTCCGTCGCCGACGCGCAGACGGATACTCGCGGCGTTCTTCGCCTTCCAGTTCGTCCCCTGCTCGAACCCGCGCGCCTCTCCCACGGCGGCCTCAGTGCGCGGCGTCGTACGCCTGCTGCACCGCGTCGGGGACGCGGCCGCGGTCGGAGACCTGGTGACCGTTCTCCTTCGCCCACGCGCGGATTGCCGAGAGGTCGCGCTTGGCGGCGCCCTGCGAGTTCCGGCGCCCACGGCCTCCGCGAGTACCGCCGGCGGACACCCGGCGGGCTGCCGCGATCCACGGCTCAAAGGCCTCTCGCAACGCTGCTGCGTTCTTCTCGGACAGATCGATCTCGTACGCGGTGCCGTTCAGGGAGAAGGTCACCGCCTCGCCGGATCCGACTTCCAGGACTTCTCCGTCGATGTCGTCGACGAGCTGATGCACGATTTTGCGGGCCATGCCGCCGAACATATCAGCCAGCATCTAAGCCGAATCGCAATGGTGGCCGATATCCCGCGAACTGCGTGCGGGATTCGAGACCACTCTTGTCGATGTCGACCTCTCGACGTACCATTACTAATGCATTACTAACACGCTTGGAGGCCTCGAATGGCTGCACGACCGATCAGTTTCGCCGTCGAAGAGACGGACGTCCCTTTGCTCCAGGAGCTCGCCGATGCGTTCGGCGGCGGCAACCGCAGCGAATTCCTGCGCGTCGCCATGAAGGAGTTCAAGAAGAAGCTCCGCGTCCAGCAGATGAACGATCTGCACGCCGAGATGCTCGAAGAGCGCGGCGGCAAGGTCTACACGACCGAGGAAACGCTCAAGCTCATCGAGGACTTGGGAACCTCATGAACAGCCAGCGGGAGCGCCCTCGGATCGCGGTCGTCTACGACATCAACGTCTACCTCGACCACATCCGTAGCGGCACCGGAATGCTGCTCCCCGACAAGCTCCCCTCCCCTTCGGCGGCATCCGACGCTCTCTCGCTCGCGTTCGATCAGCAGGTGCGTTTGTTCACCTCGCCGCACATCCTGCGGAACGTCCACCGCCTGATGATCGCCTCCGGGCAGTCTGAACGAACCACGGCCAAGTACATCGAGTTCGTCGCCGAGGCCTGCGACGACTCCGGAGGCGCGATCGTGGACCCGGTCGTCCGCGACTATGCCATCGGGAATCACGAGGACAATAACATCCTCGCCCTCGCGAAGGACCCCGCCGTCGACGCGGACGTGATCGTCTCCTCCGACCATCACCTCATCGATCTCGGTCCCGCATGGAACGGCCGGCTGATGATGCGGCCGCGACAGTTCACCTCGCACATGGTTCGGTCCAGCTTGCAGAGTGCGGCTCAGCACACCCCCGCCCCGAAGGTGCCGCGGACTCCCGCGCCACCGAAGCGCGTCTCCGATGCCTTCCCCGAGCTTCGCGGTGTGCACCTCGATCGGTATGGTCTTGCTGGCTCCTCCGCACCTCAGCGAGAAGATGGCCTGCAGCACTGAGAACAACCCGGGACACTGCCGACCTTCGAGGACAATCCGTGGGAATGCGGTCAACGAGGGCATCGTGCATGATGACCTCATGAGCGCATCGCACGACGTCATCACCCCCGCCGAGCTCGGCCGCGAACTCGGTCACAACGACGGTGATCGGCCCGGCATCACTGTGCGCCGCTATCTGCGCGAGCGCTACCCCGACCACTTGAAGAACCAGCGCTGGGAGCTGACCCCCGAGCAGGCCGACGAGGTTCGTGCGCACTTCGGCAGGACCTCGGCGTGAGCGCTGACTCCCTGCACGACCTCACCAATCCTGCCGTCGCCGCGCTCACCGGAGAGCGCTGGGCGATCATGGAGGCCGCGCAACTCGTCCCCGCCCGTCCCGGACTGTACGCCATCTACGGCGACGAGCAGGCCTGGCGGGATCTCCAGCTTGAGCCGGCTCCGGATCATCCCCTGTACGTCGGCAAGGCCGAGGAGAGCCTGGTCTCGCGCGACCTGAACGGTCACTTCGCCACGAACCCGAAGTCCAAGCCCCGCACCGGCGGGTCCACGGTCCGGCGGTCGTTCGCCGCCCTCCTGCGCGACTTCCTCGATCTGCATGCGGTCCCGCGCAACCTCGCGAAGCCGGAGCGCTTCGCGAACTACGCCCTTGCCGACGGCGGCGACGCACGCCTCAACGAGTGGATGCACGCGCGCCTCCAGCTCTCTGTCTGGCCGGCGCCAGCGGACATGCGGGTCCCGCTCGGCGACGTCGAGACCAGCGTCATCGTGCGCCTCACACCACCGATCAACTTGGACAAGAACCCCGGCAGGCTCCCCCGGCTCTCGGCTGCTCGAGCCGCGATGGCCGCCGAGGCCGCCGCGTGGCGCCCCGAGGGCTGAACGCCATCGTGGAACTCGAGATCACCGCTACTCCGCGCGAGACACTCGTCTGGGCGCCGTCGACCGAGCACGCTGCACAGCTGCGACGAGAGCTGACTGACTCCGGCTACCTAGTGCTCGATGCTGATCCGTGGGAGCTGAACCAGCAGAGCATCATCCCCGAGGGCGAGCATCTCGAGTTCGACCCTGCGCGGATCTTCAACGTCGACATCGGCGCCGACGCGAACGCGTCCCTGCAGATGCTCGTCGACTCCGGTCACGTGCTCTTCTGGCACCGGTGGCATCCGCGACCAGCCCGGAAGATCTGGGGGGTCGCCGTCTCGTCGCAGCGTGGTCGCCGAGCAGGCACCAGTCCGGTCGAAAGCGCCGTGCACTTCGGACTCAAGGTCCGCGGCAGCCGCGAGCTCGGCCTCCGCATGTCGCGCGAGACCTACGCCCGGATCAACAAGCGCTCCTCCCTGCAACGCTGGTACCGCGAGGAGGACCCGTATCTCTGGGACGCGATCGACGACAGATACGAGGACCCCGACCACCGCATCTACACAGACGCATGGTGCTCGTTCCTCCAGGAGCTGGCACTGGCGAACTACGACCTCAACATGGCGCACTTCGCCTCCCTCGACACTGCCGAGTTCGATGCCGCGCTGCAGGCGGCAATCACCAGCCAACCGGGCATGACCGAGGTCACCGATCTCACGAAGTGGGATGGGGTGCCCGGCCTCTACGTCATGGTGCTCGACGAGTACCGCCAGGCGTATGTCGGCGCGACGAACGCCTCGGTCGGAGTGATGAAGCGCATCAAGCAGCACTGGACCGGTGCGAAGCCTCTGGACCGGTTGATCTGGCCCGATCCCCGAACGTCCATCCTCTCGATCGACAGCTTCAGAGCTCTCGACACCACGCGCATCTTCGCCGCCAGGACCTCGCGGTCGTTCGACGGTGAGAACCCGCTGCTGGACCTCTTCCCGCCGCAGTTCATGTTGAACCGCATCATGGGCGGCCGCGATGTAGTGAAGCTCGCCGGCCTCGTCGGCGTCGACCAGGTCATCAGAACGCGCGTCTTCGACGCCGCCGCGCCTGACCAGCAGACTGAAGCCGCGAGCAATCTCAGTCAGGCCTGAGACACCTTCAACAGGCGAGCCGCTTGCGCTTCACCCGTGCTGTCAGCTCAGCGCGTAGGTCAACAGGTAGCGGTGTTCCCGTCGATGATCTCGAGGTCGAGCGTTCCGGTGATTCCTGCCAGGTCCGCGGTTCCCGAGCCGGGCACGATCTCGTAGCGCAGCTGTTGGTCGGGTGCCGTCATCGTTCCGAACTGCTGGAACGCGAAGCCTCCGCGCAACCCGTCGAGCTCGCCGTCAACGGTTTCCACGGCGACATAGCCCGCCTTTCCGGTTGCCGGATCGCCAGCTGCGAGCATCGTCCCGGCCCCCTGCCCGGCAAGGTCACCCCGCCATGTCTTGGTGATGACCATTCGGCGGATGCCCGCCTGATCGTGCTCCGCGGGCTCGAGCGACACCTCGAACGTTCCTCTTGCCGTCCTCATGTCGCCACTGACCTCCGCGGTCCTGATCTCTTCGCCCATCAACGCGCTCAACGGTGTCCTCTTCCTGTCATGGCTTCGACGTTACGGGGCGCGAGAACCAGCGTGCTTGAAGATTCGCGACACCATGTGTCCGTCGGGACTCGCCTGGAACGAGCCACCAACTGCAACAGAACAGCCCCCATTCGCTCCGAGAGCGTGGGGGCTGTGCCGACTAGTGAGCGAAGTGCTTACTCGCGGCTGAGGCGCACGGTCATCGTGGTGCCCATCGCGGTGACCTCGTAGCTGAGCTCGTCGTTCTCGTACGTGAACGTCTTGGTCGCGTCGCTCGATGCCATGATCGAGGACTCGGTCTTGGACGTGTCGTTCGCCGAATCGAAGGTGAACGAGTCGCCCTCTGCCGGGACCTCGACGGTGCCGGCCCAGTACAGCGACTTCGTGTCACCGCCGTCGGCGACCCAGTGGACCTCGATCGTGTCACCGGTGATCGTGGCCTCCTGCCACGCGTCCTCGGAGTTGGAGTTGTTCTGCTTCCAGGAGCCCTCCAGACTCACCGGCTCCGGAGCTTCCTCCTCCTGGACCTGCTCGGTCTCGGACGAGGAGGACTCGCCGCCAGACGACGAGCTGGACGGTTCGGGAGATGCGCACCCCACGGCGCTGATGCCGAGGAGTGCCAGAAGTGCGATGGTCGCGCCGAGCTTGGGTGCTGTGATGTTCAAGGGATGCCTCTCCGAGCAGGTTGATGTCGACGCTGACCGTATCAGCGCCTACTGACACCTTCGGTTCTCAGTGCGAGACGCGAAAGGCGCTGATGACCATCGTTACCGGACGGTCATCAGCGCTCGCGTGGCGAGCTCCCCGTGCCCGTCATGGCGTCGATCGCACGGGCTCGAGCAGACCTGCCACCTCGACGAACGCGTCGGCTCGTCGCTTTACGCGTGCAGCTCTCTCCTCGAGATCCCGCACGAAGAGAGCCTGCGGCGAAGGGTGAAACGTCCGAACGACGGTGAGACCCCGCTCACGCTCGATCTCAGGGGACTGCCTAAGCAACCGGCGCCAGGCGTGATCCGCATCACCACCCTGGAGTAGCACGACCTTCAGCCTCGGCGCGAGTTCCAGCAGGTGCAGGATCGTCTGGACGCCGGCATCCAGCTCAGCCGCCTTCGGGGCGCGGTTGATGTACCAGGGGTACGCATTCCACGGCAGCAGCTCGTACGGAGATAGCGCTGCTTGCTCGAGCAGGACCGCCTGAAGCTCGGCGCTGCCGTCGTTGTTCTCGACGCAGATGAAGCCCGAACCCTTGCCGTCCTGCGTCGCGGGCCCTGGATCGCGAAGAATGCTCAGCACCCGCGCTTCGACTCCACCATGAAGGGGCGCGACGTACGGCGCCCACCCGCGGCCGACCTCACGCAGTTCGTCGACGTACTCGTTGACCGGCGCGATGTGCAGCGCATAGCGATCGTCCCACTGCTGCTGTCGAAACTCAGGGTCCGCCATACGTCGGGGCATGCGCCGACGGTATCAGCCAGCGTCCGTCCGGGTGTGCGGGATGCCGCACGTGCGACCGAGGGAGTCGCCACCCATGAGGCATCCCGCGTGAGGCCTCCCCAGCCTCGTCCCCAGAACCGGACACCCGCGGGGGCCCGCGGTGATCCGATACCTCAGGATGCCGCGTGACAGCGGCCGGCACAAGGTTCAGACGAAAGGTGGTTGTCACCGTCTTTCGTGACCGCAAGACTCGTCGTGAACTGTTCTTCGGAGACGGGAGCACCATCATGGGTCAGCGCGACGCATCAGAGACCATCCGGCAACAGCAGGCAGAGCTGCAGGCACGGCTCCCGTTCGACGATGAGCGGGATCTCGCGGCGGCCGAGCGAGGATTCATCGGCACGCTAGACGAGCCTGCGATCCGCAACGCCGCCGGCGATATCATCTGGGACGCGTCCACCTATGACTTCTTGCAGGGTGATGCTCCGGAGACGGTGAACCCGAGCCTGTGGCGCCAGAGCACGCTGGTCGCCAAGCACGGCCTGTTCGAGGTCGTGCCCGGCCTGTACCAGATCCGCGGGCTCGACCTGTCGGTGATGTCATTCGTCGAGGGCGACACCGGCGTGATCGTGATCGACCCGCTGATCTCGAAGGAGACCGCAGCCGCGGCGATGGCGCTCTACCGGCGTCACCGCGGTGACCGCAAGATCACCGCTGTCATCCACACCCACTCTCACATCGACCACTTCGGCGGCGTGCAGGGCATCGTCTCACAGGCCGACGTCGACGCGGGGGTCGAGATCATCGTCCCCGCGGGCATGGTCGAGCACGCGGTGGCAGAGAACGTCTACGCGGGCACCGCGATGGGCCGGCGCGCCGGGTACATGTACGGCGCGGCACTCGCACGCGGCCCGCAGGGGGCAGTCGGCGCCGGTCTCGGACAGACGACGTCGACCGGGGAGGCGACCCTGCTCGCGCCGACGCTGGAGATCACCGAGACGGGGCAGACCCACACCGTCGACGGGCTGGAGATCGAATTCCAGATGGCGCCGGGCACCGAGGCGCCCAGCGAGATGCACTTCTACTTCCCGAAGTACCGGGCGCTGTGCATGGCGGAGAACGCCACGCACACGCTGCACAACCTGCTCACCCTGCGGGGCGCGGTCGTGCGGGATCCGCACGTGTGGTCGCAGTACCTCACCGAGGCCATCGAGCGTTACGGCGACGACGCCGAAGTCGTGTTCACCTCGCACCACTGGCCGACCTGGGGCAACGCGGAGATCCGTGAGTTCCTCGGTCTGCAGCGGGACCTGTACGGGTACCTGCACGACCAGACGCTGCGGATGCTGAACCAGGGCATGCAGGGCGCCGAGATCGCCGAGGCGATCCAGCTGCCGCCCGCGCTCGAGAACGCCTGGCACGCCCGCGGCTACTACGGCTCGGTCAGCCACAACGTAAAGGCCATCTACCAGCGGTACATGGGCTGGTTCGACGGGAACCCGGCTCGGCTCTGGCCGCACGCGCCGAAGGAGCAGGCGAAGCGCTACGTCGACGCGATCGGAGGCATCGACCGGGTCCTCGAGCTCGCCCGCGCCGCCTTCGACTCGGGAGACTTCCGCTGGGCGGCCACACTGCTCGACCACGCGGTCTTCACCGAGGAGAACAATGCGGAAGCGAAGGCGCTCTACGCCGACACCCTCGAGCAGCTCGGCTACGGCGCTGAGAACGGCACCTGGCGCAACTTCTTCCTCTCCGGGGCGACCGAACTGCGCGAGGGAAACTTCGGTACCCCGACCGTGACCAACGCCCCAGCCATCCGAGCGCAGCTCACCCCGGAACAGCTGTTCGATGCCGTCGCGATCACCGTCGACGGCCCGCGCGCCTGGGACCTCGACCTCGGATTCGACATCACACTCAGTGATCTCGACCGCTCGTTCCACGTCACGCTCCGCAACGGCGTGCTCGTCTACGTCGAGCGCGAACCCGCCACAGATGCCGCACTGCATCTCACCCTCACCAAGGAGCGGCTCATCCGCCTCGCCGGCGGAGACCTCGACGCCGAGGGCCTGGACGTGCGCGGCGACCTCGGCGTCCTGAAGCAGTTGCTCGGCGTACTGACCCCCGGAGACCCGGCATTCGAGATCGTGCTGCCCTAAAAGACGGCGCGCATGGACGCCACCGAGAAAGTCACTCATCCCGGCCGGTGGTTGGAGGTGGCCACGGTGGTGCTGCTGTCCATAACCGCGGTCATCACCGCATGGTGCGGATTCGAGGCGTCGAAATGGGGCGGTGAGATGTCTATCGCCTTCAGCCAAGCGTCCAGCGCACGTGTCCAGGCCGCCTCCGCCGAAAGCAGGGCCCAAGCGGCGCGCCAATACGATCTGACCATCTACACCGAATGGGTGCTCGCCACCGCAGACGACGACCAGGAACTCGTCACCTTCATCGAGGAACGCTTCACGGACGAGTTCCGGATCGCGTTCGACGCCTGGACGGCGGAGGGGCGCGTATCCCAGGGGCCCCTCGCCAGGGAGGAGTACATTCCGCCGGGGACCGAGGAAGCGGAAGACCTGCACGCGCGCGCGGACGCCAAGTTCGACGAAGCACTCGTGAACAACCAGCGCGGAGACAACTACGCTCTGCTCACCGTGCTCTTCGCGCTCGTGCTGTTCTTCGCGGCGCTGTCCCAGAACCAGCGCGCCGAATGGCGCCGGCGCACCTTCTTCATTCTGGGCCTGACTCTCGCTGTCATCGGTGTGGTCATCTTGGCGACGTTCCCCGTGAAAGTGTGACTGGCGTCGAAGCCCTGACCTCTCGGCCATAGCCCAGCGAATAGTCTGGTGAAGCCGGTAACCGAAAACCGGCCCGGCACGAGCTATCGCACGAAGAGGGAACTGCACAGTGACGTCACCGACCACGAACCGACGCTCGGGAGTGCGCTGGTCCTTCCTCGCCGGGCTGGCCATCGCAGCGGTCGTCGTCGCCGTCGACCAATGGACCAAGATCTGGGCCGCCTCTGCGCTCTCGGGCGGAGAATCGAAGGACGTCCTGCCACCGGTTCTCGAGTTCCAACTCACCGTCAACCGTGGCGCCGCGTTCTCCCTCGGCACCGACTTCACCTGGCTGCTCGGACTCCTCGCCGCTGCCGCCGCGGTCGCCATCACGGTCTACCTGTGGCGGGTGGGATCGCTCTGGTGGGCAATCGGGCTGGGCCTGGTCCTCGGCGGTGCGATCAGTCATGCCGCTGACCGCCTGGCACGCGGTGGCGTCATCGACTTCATCGGCTACTTCGATCTGTTCATCGGCAACGTCGCCGACATCGCGATCGTCGTCGGCGGCATCTACCTTGTCGCGCTCGTCCTCCTGCGTGTGCCGACCCGCCGCATCAAACCGACCCCGGCGCCCTCGCCGGCGTCGTAGCTATCGCCAGGGCATGTGCTGCAGGCACCAGGTGTTGCCGTCGGGGTCGGCGAAGAAGGCGTAGAACACTCCGCCGAGGTCCT
Source organism: Microbacterium meiriae (assembly GCF_032364335.1). NCBI lineage: Bacteria > Bacillati > Actinomycetota > Actinomycetes > Micrococcales > Microbacteriaceae > Microbacterium > Microbacterium meiriae. The sequence continues at coordinate 603,308 of NZ_CP133984.1, read as the reverse complement.
CGACCTCGCTGATCTCGACGCCGCGCTCGACCAGTTCGGCACGAGATGCCTCGATGTCGGCGACCACCAGGTGCAGCCCTCGCAGGGTCCCCGGAGGCATGTCGAGCGTGGGCAGGCCCTCGGCCAGGGTGATCGAGCATGCCGAACCCGGTGGCGTGAGCTGGACGATGCGGACGCCGGGCTCTGGGTTGATGTCGACGTCGAGCCGAAAGCCGAGCTGGTCTCGGTAGAAGGTCTTTGCTCGTTCGATGTCGGTGACCGGAACCGGCACGAGCTCCAGCAACAAGGCTCCCGGCGGCACGGGTGGGTTGGTCAGATCGTTGACGGTGTCGCTTGGGGGAGTGGATGCGTCGGTCATGGATACCGCCCTTCTTGAGCTGGATGCCCCGCAATCGAGGGGCCGATGATCTGCGGTCCGAGTCTGCCCTCGGCCTCGATCTCCGCCAGTCTCGCTGACGGCTACCGAATCGTCGACCCTCGGGCAAGGGCTTCGAACAAGCCCATCTCTTGCCACCTGAACGTGCGCTCTCGATCGGCGATCTCGATTGCCCGCCGGAGCTCGCTGAGTACGCCGGGGATGATTCGATATTCGTGCCGATAACGCAGAACGCCGATGACTACGGCGTGGAGCTCGACACGGTGACCTGACACCACGCGTGGCGATGAGCCAACTGCTACACGATCAGTGGCTCCGTTCCGGCGTGCGCTAGCGGCGACCGTCCAGGCTCAACGCCAGACCCTCGCCGCAACACGAGACCGAGATCCCTCCCCTGAAGCAGTTCCCGGCGAAGCTCGCTCGGAACCGCGTCATGGGTGGACGCGACGTTGCCCGCTTCGCCGGCCTCGTCGAGATCGACAAGGTCATGAGACGTTGGGATGTCCCTGTCTCTTGACGCCGCGATTCGGCCAGTCATTCACGCCGTTCATCGGAGGCCGGCGGCGATCGCCAGACCAGTGCTACCCCGATGATCGTGGTGATGATGGCGACGTCGTAGCTCGCCACCGTGTACGTCCACCAAGTGCCATTGTGGCTTCCGTATTGTGTATCGGTGCTCAGATGGATCAGGACGAGCGCGGGTCCGGCTGCCAGGAGCACAATCCCTAACCGCACAAGTCGGCGGTGCAGTCGGTACGCACGCGACGGGCGAGGTGGCGGCCTGCTCGGTGCGGAACGATGGCTGAGCGCGGACAGGCGGAGCGGATCGAATCGTGCGTCCGGCGACATCAGAGGATCGCTCCAATCGCGAGGTAGGTGGCGAAGGCGAGGAGGACGACGGCGATCGTTGCCGCGGTGATGAAGAAGACGAAGTTCCGGAACGGATTCTTGTGTTCGTTCATGGTGGATTCGTGAGTGGGCTGCGGTTACCGGGCCGGGCTGAGGACGGTGAAGCCGTCGACAGTGACACCAACGATGCCTCGGTCATCGACGAGGATGATGCGGTCATCGATGGTGCTGAGGGCTTGAACGGCTCCGTCGAGTGGCCCCAGCTGCTGCCACGTCCCGTTCTGATCTTGGGCCCAGAGGACCCCGTCGGTGCCGGCGCCGACGAGTGTGCCGTCTGTGCGTGCTACGAGGGCGTAGAGCAGGGGTGATTCGGGGACGGGGGTGAAGGTGTCGCCACCGTCGGTGCTGACGAGCAGTCCTTCTTCGGTGGCGGCATAGAGCCCGGACTCTGTGGCGGCGAGGTCGGCTGCCGCTAGAGGGGCATGGGTGGTCCAGTTCGTTCCGTTGTCGGTGCTGGAGAGCAGGTCGATTTGGCTGGAAGCGATGCCGTACAGGGTTCCGTCGGGGCTGGCGGTGAGGACGTGGAAGTCGGTTGTTCCGTTCAGGGCGATGGGCGACCAGTTGAGGCCATAGTCATCGCTACGGATGATGCCGAGGTTCGGGGATCCCAGCTCGGCCGGGGTTTGCTCTCCGGGGTGTCCGGAGGCGAACAGGGTGTCGCCGGTGACAGTGAATCCCATGGCATCGAAGTCATGGCCGCCGACGGGTCCGGAGACGTTCCCGTCCGGTGTGACGGTGAAGATGCCGTTGTGCGTGGCGACGAGCAGATCGTCACCGCGGGGGTCTTCGGCGATGCCGTGGATGTGGTCGATGCGGGGTGTCGCATCGGGCTCGTCGGACTGCGCGGCAGTACAGCCCGTAATGACGAGCGTCAGCACGGGGATGGTTGCGGCGGCGAGAAGAAATGATCGTTTCATGATGGTTTCCGGGTAGCGGCCAGGAGGGTGGCCAGGCTTGTGACGCGGGCAGCAGGGAGCGCGCCGCGGGGTCGGTCTTCGCGCGGGGCGATCGCGCGGGAAACGCAGGGCGGGTCGTTCGGGAATCGGCCCGCCCCGCGTGGTTCTACAGTTCTCCGAGGAGGTCCTTCATCGTGGCGATCTCCGCCGTCTGGTCATCGATCACCTGTTGCGCGAGCTCGAGGACGTCCGGGTTCTGCGCGTCGTCAAGCGCCGTCTGTGCCATGTCGACGGCGCCTTCGTGGTGCACGATCATCTGCTCGAGGAACAAACGGCTGGCCTCGGTCGCGTCGGCGTCTTCCAACATGGTCATGTCCTCTTCGGACATCATGCTGTCGTCGCCGCCCATGGAGCCGTGGTCCATGCCGCCCATCGAATCGGGGTCGTACTCCACACCCCAGTCCTCGAGCCACCCGAGCATCTTGTCGATCTCCGGGCCCTGCGCCGCCTTGATCTGTTCGGCGAGCTCGACCACCCGCGGGTCCGCGCCGTCCTTGGCCAGCAGAATGTCCGACATCTCGATGGCCTGCTCATGATGAGGGATCATCATCGTGACGAACATCTCGTCAGCCTCGGTTGAGGCCGACGAGGACGTCGACGCGGACGGTGAGCTGCTGGTACCGGACGGCGCGGTGCCGGTGTCGGCGCAGCCGGTCAGTACCAGGGCGAGGGTGAGAGCGCCGGTGCTGAGTGCGAGGGGGATCTTCTTGTTCATGGTCGTTCCTTCGTAAGTCGTATGAGAGTTCGCTGAAGCGGCGGCGCCAACGGGCGCCGCAGGGCCGCCCACAGTTGGGTCGGCGTGCGAATACTCAAGTTCGACTGATCGAAAGAACCGTCAACGAGGGGCCACGAGGGAGGGCATCGGTCGCTTCCCACCGCAACCAGCTGGTCACCTCGCGAAGGGAGATGCCGGAGCGTCGGGCAAACGTCGGTGGGACGAGGAGCAGAAGGCCGGCCAGCAACGCGAGTACGCAGGCGGTGACCATGTCGTCGTGACCCTGCCCTTGTCCGGTGGTCACGTGGCACGGCCCGTCGCAGGCAGCGGCACCACCGTCGTCGAGGCTCGCCGTGGCGTCCGGAACGTGAGCGACTGTCGATGCGGAATGGGCGACGCCCGAGGAGCCGTGCCCGGCAGGTTCCGCGGTGAAGGTGTGCATGCCCAGGAGGCCGACGATGATCAGGACGGCCGCGGTGCCGAGCATCAGCAGGGTGCGCAGCGACAACTGCGGGCTTGTGGCGCGAACCGTCACCTGCATCCTCGATCCTTCCTGTTCCTCACGACGCTAGCACCGCCGCCTGTGTGCCCGACATCGATCCTGTGCACACTCAGAAGCCGCCTGCCAGCTCGTGCTTGACCGCCAGGATTTCCCTTGCCGCTGACCACCCGACAGCACCCGCCCTCTTGCCGTCGGCGGTCCTGAAGGTCGAGACGAGGCCGCCGCCGGCCGATGACGTCGTTTCCGCGGTCGCCTGCGGCAAGACGACGCCCGCTCCACTCAGCGTGACGCCGTGCACATTCACCGTGAACCCGGAAACGTGCCGGTACGGGCCAGGATCGTCCCCGCCGTGCAGATCATGAAGCAGCGCTCGGGCGGCGTGAGCCCCTTGTGCCACCGCATCATCCCAATGATCCATACGATAGAGCGAACCGTCGGGACCGACATGAGCGGCGACCCCACCGGCCGCATACACTGCCGGGATCGTCCTGGCACGGAGCCGGTCATCGACCTCGATCGCGGCACCGTCTGAGCGGATCCATGAGACAGCCGGAACTGTTCCGTGGGCGAGGACGATCACGTCTGACGATACAGATGTCCCATCATCGAGGAGTACGTCACCCCCGCTTCCGGAAGCCGAGATGGAGCGCACTGTCCGGCCTGGATGGAACTCCGTGTGCGCAGCGTGCAGATCGCGGAGCCGGGTGGCGATCGGCAACCCGAGGCTGTGCGCCAAGGGGATTTCGGAGCGCGCGACGAGATGCACTCTGGCACCAGCGCTCACAAGGTAGCTTGCTGCTTCTGCTCCGACCAGCCCGGCACCGAGGACAGTGACAACCCGCCTTTCGAACGTCGGACCCGCATGCCCTCGGATGCGTAGCGCGTCGGACGCGCTGTGCAGCGTGAAGACCCCCTCGCTGACGCCTGTCGCCTGCAGGGGACGCGGGGCGGCGCCGGTCGCCACGACAGCCGTTGCGAATATCAGCCGTCTGCCATCGTGCAGCAAGATGCCCCGCTCTTCCATCCCGACAGCGCTGCCGGGGATCGTCTCGACATCGATCGAGTCCAAGGCAGGCAGCGCGGATTGCTCCGGGGTGAGCAGGCCACGAAGGATGCCCTTGGTCACCAGCGTGCGGTTGTACGGGGCGAACGGCTCCGCATGCACGATCCGGATCGACCCGTCGAAACCGCTGCGCCGCAACGTGACCGCCGCAGAATGACCCGCGGCGCCCGCGCCGACGATGAGCACATCCGAGCTGGTCTTATCCATGAGAAGCTCCCTTCACCCCCTTGACCGGAATACCCTGGGTGGGTATATGGTTAGGCATACCAGTACCCTACCGGGGTATTCCGAATCGAGGGAAGGAAGCCATCATGAGCACGAGCGAGTACCAGGTGAGCGGGATGAGCTGCGGCCACTGCGAGGTCGCTGTTCGCGGCGAGGTCAGCCAGGTCCCCGGCGTCGAGAACATCGAAGTGAGTGCGCAGACCGGCCGGCTTCTCGTCACGACGAGTTCCGCAGTGGATGACGCGGCCGTGCTCGCGGCCGTCGATGAGGCCGGGTACGAGGCGGTCCGACTCTCATGAACGCCCCGGGCCGCCTCGGCCTCTACGGCGCGGGCCTTGTCGTTGTCTTCGGCGCCGCCTTCGCCGCCGCGGGCGCACTCGTGCCCGACAGCACGGTGACCGCATGGGCGGACGCCGGGCATTCCTCGCATGACGCGCAAGCGCCCGAGGATGCTGCTGGCACGAAAGACGATCAGGAGATGGGGGTGAGTGGAGTGATGAGCGCGGCATCGGGATTCACAATGAGCCCCGTACAGGCGCCGGCGAACGTCGAGACGGACGGTGAACTCTCCTTCGACATCCGCGATCCCTCAGGTGTCCCGATCACCGATTTCGACGAGGCCCACGATAAGCAGTTGCACCTGATCGTGGTCCGCAACGACGGGCGTGAATACCGTCACGTGCACCCCGAACTCGACCCGAGGACCGGGGTCTGGTCGCTGCCATGGTCCTGGGATACCGCGGGAACGTACCGGCTGTATGCGGACTTCACCTCTGAGGGGGTGAGCGCCACGCTCTCCCGCACCGTCGATGTGGCGGGGCAGCTGACACCGGAGCCCGAGGTCGCCGTCAAGACAAGCGACACGGTCGACGGCTTCGACGTGACCGTCAGCGGCGACCTGGTCGCCGGAACTGGAAGCGAACTGACTGTCAAGGTCTCTCGGGACGGGGAACCCGTCACGGTGCTGGAGCCGTACCTCGGTGCGTTCGGCCACCTCGTTGCCCTGCGCGATGGCGACCTGGCGTATCTGCATGTGCACGCGCGCGGCGAGGAACCACAGCCGGGCGATCTGGCCGGCCCCGAGGTGGAATTCACCGCCGAGACACCCACCACCGGCCGCTACCTGCTGTACCTGGACTTCCAGGTCGACGGACAGGTCCACACCGCACAGTTCGTACTCGAGGCGACCCCCGCCACCGGCGACCAGGCGGACACCGAAGACGACGCCGAGCACGACGGGCACTGACCCGCTCAGTGCGCATCGAGTTGCAAGAAGGATCGAGGAGACATCATGACGGATACGCAGTCAGCAGCCGCGTCCAGCGTGGAGCTGGAGATCGGCGGGATGACCTGCGCGTCGTGCGCGATGCGCATCGAGAAGAAGCTCAACAAGCTGGACGGTGTCACCGCCACCGTGAACTATGCGACGGAGAAGGCGAAGGTCACCGCACCGAACGGGTTCGACCCGGCGCTGCTGATCGCCGAGGTGGAGAAGACCGGCTACACGGCCGCCCTTCCCTCACCGGAGCCGTCCGCGGTAGTCGACGGTGAGGACGCTCCGGATAGGGAGCTGGTGAGCCTGCGGAACCGTTTGATCGCTTCCATCGTGCTGACCCTTCCTGTGATTGCGATGTCGATGATCCCCGCATTGCAGTTCACTTACTGGCAGTGGCTCTCACTCGCCCTGGCCGGCCCCGTCATCGTTTGGGCGGCCTGGCCTTTCCACAAGGCAGCGTGGACGAATCTCCGGCACGGTGCGGCGACCATGGACACGCTCATCTCGATGGGGACGATAGCCGCCTTACTGTGGTCGCTCTACGCGCTGTTCTTCGGCACGGCCGGCGTCCCCGGGATGACCCACCCGTTCGAGCTCACCGTGGCACCGTCGGACGGGGCGGCGAACATCTACCTCGAAGTGGGTGCCGCGGTGACGATGTTCATCCTCGCCGGACGCTACTTCGAGAAGAAGGCGAAACGGCAGGCGGGCGCCGCCCTGCGCGCGCTGTTGGAGCTGGGAGCGAAGGATGTTGCTGTGCTTCGCGCCGGCGCCGAGACCCGCATTCCCATCGCGGACCTGCGAGAGGGCGACGAGTTCGTCGTACGGCCCGGCGAGAAGATCGCCACCGATGGTGTGATCGTCTCCGGCACCTCCGCGGTCGACGCGTCCATGCTCACCGGTGAATCCGTGCCGGTCGAGGTCGGCGAAGGAGACTCCGTCACGGGGGCGACGGTCAATGCCGGTGGCCGGCTCGTCATCCGGGCGACGAGGGTCGGGTCGGACACCCAGTTGGCGCAGATGGCGAAGCTCGTCGAGGACGCCCAATCGGGCAAGGCCGAGGTGCAGCGCCTCGCCGACCGGGTGTCGGGTATCTTCGTGCCCATTGTCATCGCGATCGCCATCGCCACGCTGGGCGCTTGGCTCGGCGCGGGATTCCCTGCCGCGGCGGCGTTCACCGCCGCGGTCGCGGTGCTGATCATCGCCTGCCCGTGCGCCCTGGGCCTTGCCACGCCCACCGCACTGCTGGTGGGCACGGGCCGCGGCGCGCAGATGGGCATCCTCATCAAGGGTCCGGAAGTTCTCGAGTCGACGCGACGGGTGGACACCGTCGTTCTGGATAAGACCGGGACGGTGACCACAGGGCGGATGACGCTCACCGGCGTGTTCACCGCTGACGGCGTCGACCGCGGCGAGCTGCTGCGCCTGGCGGGTGCGGTGGAGGACGCCTCCGAGCATCCCATCGCGCAGGCCATCGCCAAAGCCGCAGTCCAAGAGGTCGGCACGCTTCCGACACCCGAGGGTTTCGCGAACATCGAGGGCAAGGGAGTGCAGGGCATCGTCGACGGGCACGCCGTCCTTGTCGGCCGCGAGTCGCTTCTCGAGGACTGGTCCCAGCGCCTTCCCGAGAATCTCGCCGCCGCGAAGAGCGAAGCAGAGCGTCAGGGCAAGACCGCGGTCGCCGTGGGGTGGGACGGGGAAGCACGCGGTGTGCTCATCGTCGCGGACACCATCAAGCCGACCAGCACCGAAGCCATCAGGCAGCTGAAGGCGCTGGGACTGACACCGGTGCTCCTCACCGGAGATAACCGTGCCGTGGCCGAGCAGATCGCGTCTGAGGTCGGCATCGATGAGGTCATCGCCGAAGTGCTCCCGAAAGACAAGGTCGACGTGGTCACCAGGCTGCAGCGCGAGGGCAAGGTCGTGGCGATGGTCGGAGACGGCGTCAACGATGCGGCCGCGCTCGCCCAGGCAGACCTGGGGTTGGCCATGGGCACGGGCACCGATGTGGCGATCGAGGCCAGCGACATCACGCTCGTCCGCGGCGATCTGCGCAGCGCGGCCGACGCGATCCGTCTGTCTCGGAAGACGCTCGGCACGATCAAGGGCAACCTGTTCTGGGCCTTCGCCTACAACGTCGCCGCCATCCCGCTGGCAGCCCTCGGTCTGCTCAATCCCATGCTCGCCGGCGCCGCGATGGCGTTCTCCAGCGTCTTCGTCGTCGGCAACAGCCTCCGCCTGCGCACGTTCCGCAGCCAGGCGGCGGACCCATCCCCGACCGCCGCGCCCGCACCGCGTGATCATGCGACGCGGAACGCAACCGTCGGAACCCACTGAAATCACGAAAGAGGAACACACATGTCTGATTCCGGATCCTGCTGCAGCCACAACAGCCACGGCTCTGTCCCAGCCGACGGACGCAAGGACCTCCTCGCGCCGTCCGCCGAACAGCTCGCCGAATGCCCCGTGATGGTCGGCAGCACCGTCGTGAAAGCGGACGCTGAAGCCGCTGGCCTCTACCGCGACTACGAGGGCACCCGCTATTACTTCTGCTGCGCCGCCTGCGGCCCCCTGTTCGACGCTGACCCCGCCAAGTACGTGACCGCAGCCTGACATCGCTTCACCTGTGCGGGGCGGCACACGGATCGCCCCGCACAGCTTCATCGTTTCCGAGGAGGATAGCCTCATGAGCCAGCCACACAGCGACGACGCTGATCACACCCACGAACACGCAGCGCACGGGCACACCCCATCGGTCCCCGCCGCGGCCACAGAAGACCCCCCCGTCCACACCCCTCACCACGACACCGCCGTGCACCACGACGGTCCCGATACTGCACCGCACGGAAGCGGCGCGCCGATGGGCCACCAGGGTCACGGCGAGCATGCCGGCCATGACGCACATGGTGGACACGACGCTCACGGTGGACACGGGGGTCATGCGGGGCATGGCGACCACGTCGGACAGTTCCGTCGCCTGTTCTGGATCATGCTGATCCTCGCCGTCCCCACCGTCGCGCTGTCGGGCATGTTCGCGATGATCCTCGGCTACACCCTCCCCGACATTCCCGGCCTGGCCTGGGTGTCCCCGGTACTGGGAACAGTGATGTACATCTGGGGTGGAAAGCCGTTCCTCGTCGGTGCTGTCAGCGAAATCCGCGACCGCAAGCCCGGGATGATGCTCCTCATCGGACTCGCCATCACCGTTGCGTTCATCGCCTCTTGGGGTGCGAGCCTCGGCCTGCTGCACCACGAGCTCGACTTCTGGTGGGAGCTCGCGCTCCTCATCGTGATCATGCTGCTCGGGCACTGGATCGAGATGCGGTCCCTCGCGCAGACCACGTCCGCTCTCGACTCCCTGGCCGCGCTCCTGCCCGACGAAGCAGAACGCGTCGAAGGTGACCAGGTCGTGACGGTCTCGCCTGCCGAACTCGTCGTCGGTGATGTCGTCATCGTTCGCCCCGGGGGCAGCGTCCCCGCCGACGGTCGCATCGTCGACGGTCGCGCGTCGATGGACGAGTCAATGGTCACCGGCGAGTCCCGCACCGTGACGCGCGGTATCGATGACCAGGTCACGGCCGGAACTGTGGCGACCGACTCCGGGCTGCGCGTGGAGATTACCGCCACCGGTGACGACACCACTCTCGCCGGCATCCAACGCCTGGTCACCGAAGCACAGAGCTCGTCCTCGCGCGCGCAGCGCCTTGCCGACACGGCGGCAGGCTGGCTGTTCTGGTTCGCTCTCGGCGCTGGCGTGATCACGGCGATCGTGTGGACGCTCGTTGGGCTTCCCGATGATGCCGTCATCCGCACCATCACGGTGCTCGTCATCGCTTGCCCCCACGCACTCGGTCTCGCAATCCCCTTGGTCGTCTCCATCGCCACCGAACGCGCCGCACGCGGTGGCGTACTCGTGAAGGACAGGCTCGCGCTGGAGAGCATGCGCACCGTCGACACCGTGCTGTTCGACAAGACAGGCACCCTCACCAAGGGCGAACCGACCGTCTCCGAGGTCTCAGTCGTCGAAGGCAACGACACCGACCGGGTGCTCGCCCTGGCCGCCGCCGCGGAGGCCGACAGTGAACACCCGCTCGCCAAGGCCATCGTCCGCGCCGCCGCCGACCGTCACCTCGACGTGCCCCGCAGCTCGGACTTCACCTCCTCTCCCGCAGTCGGCGTCACCGCGACCGTCGACGGGACCGTTGTACGGGTGGGGGGACCGCACCTGCTCACCGAGGAAGATGCGCAGGAGCTGCCCGTTGCCGAGCGGTGGCGCAATGACGGTGCGATCATCCTCCACGTGGTTCAGGACGGCCGTGTGATCGGCGCTCTCAAGCTCGCCGATGAGGTGCGGTCGGAATCGCGCGAAGCCGTCGATGCACTGCACGCGCTGGGTGTGCAGGTCGTGATGATCACCGGCGATGCCGAAGCCGTCGCGCACACCGTGGCCGAGGACCTCGGCATCGACCGTGTCTTCGCCGGCGTCCGACCGGAGGACAAGGCCGCGAAGGTGCAGGAGCTCCAGAACGAGGGACGCAAGGTCGCGATGGTCGGTGACGGCGTCAATGACGCCCCCGCCCTCGCCCAGGCCGATGTCGGGCTCGCGATCGGCGCCGGCACGGACGTTGCCATCGCCTCTGCCGGAGTCATCCTCGCCAGCGACGACCCCCGCTCGGTGCTCTCCGTCATCGAACTGTCCCGCGCCGCATACCGGAAGATGAAGCAGAACCTCTGGTGGGCCGCCGGCTACAACCTGATCTCCGTACCCCTCGCCGCCGGCGTCCTCGCCCCCATCGGGTTCGTGCTGCCGATGTCGGTCGGGGCGATCCTGATGTCCCTGTCCACCATCGTGGTTGCCCTCAACGCGCAGCTCCTGCGGCGACTCGACCTTCGCCCGGAAACCACGGCCCGCGCGATCCTCAACCGATAACCAATCCAGAACCGGAGACCACGATGACCGACACCATCGAGACCGACCAGGTCGAGTCCGACACCGCCTGCGAACACGGCGAACACGGCGAACACGGCTACATCACCGACAAAGCCCGCTATCTCGCCCGTCTCAAACGGATCGAAGGACAAGCCCGCGGCATCCACCGCATGGTCGACGAGGAGAAGTACTGCATCGACATCCTCACCCAGATCTCAGCGCTGACGAGCTCACTCCAGGGCGTTGCTGTCGGTCTTCTCGAAGACCATCTCCGCCACTGCGTCACCGACGCCGCACGTGCAGGCGGAGACATTGCCGAGGCCAAGATCACTGAAGCATCCCAGGCCATCGCACGCCTCGTCCGCTAAGCCAGCGAGGCGGCCCCGCGGATGCCTTCGATGCTCCTCGGATAGCTCTGGGCGAGTGGACGCTCAGGACTTTGCGCGCCTGTAGTCAAAGGCGCCGTCCTGACGCTGAGAATCGAGCAACTGATCGAGGATGCCATCGTGATCGATGACGGGCTTGGGCTGGCCATCCGGCTGCAGCCGCCCATCTAACCGAACGTGGCGTCGATGACGTGGTCGTCGAGCGTGGCTCCTCCGCTGGTGCTGCCGTGTCCGAGTGGGGTCATGCACGCCTCTTCTCAGGCTGGCCGGAGCTCACCGACACTGCAGCGCGTCGCCTGCTCGAGCCGACCGGGACGGCGCCGGCAAACGGCTACCCGACGGGGGCGGAGTGGGTGAGTGAGTACCTCACCCCACTCGTCGATGTGCTGGGTGACCGCGTCCTCTACGGCACAACGGTGACGGGAATCGCGCGGCAGGGGCGCGACAAAGACGTAGACAGCGGCCGCAAGGGCCAGCCATTCGTTGTGCACACGGTCGACCAGGACGGCTGCGATGGCCGTATCCTCGCCAGTGCTCGACGCCGTGGCCAGCATCGCCTCGGAGATCGACCCGAACATCCACTCCTGCGGCTCCGTCGGAGCCACCGGCGCACGCCAGCTCGCGCAGCCCGAGAAGGACCTGTTCATCGTCGGTGCGAAGTCTTATGGCCGCGCCCCCACCTTCCTGGCGCTCACGGGCTAGGAGCAGGTCCGCAGCGTCGCAGCTCACCTTGCCGGAGATCACGAGGCTGCGGAGCGCAACGAGCTCGTCCTTCCCGACACCGGGGTCTGCGGCGGTGCCGGCGGCTTCGACGCCGAGGGTGCCAGCTGCTGCGGCACGCCATCCGTACTGCGCAGATCGGCGCAAGGCCCGTCGGCGCAGTCTGACCGACCCACGAGAGGGCGACTTCCCGATTGGGAGGTCGCTTCTTGGCATCCAGGTGCAGTGTCCGTGAACTGTCTCGCCGCCGATTGCGCCTTACTTTGAAGAATGTCAATATAGATTCATGTCGAATCAACAGATTGAGCTGGTCATCATCGGATCGGGCCCCGCAGGCTTCACCGCCGCGATCTACGCGGCCCGGGCAAACCTCGCCCCGGTCGTTATCGCCGGTTCGGTGACCACCGGTGGTGCGCTGATGACGACGACCGAGGTGGAGAACTTCCCTGGGTTCGTCGACGCCGTCAACGGACCGGAGTTGATGGAGTCGATGCGTCAGCAGGCCGAGCGGTTCGGCGCCCGCATCCTCCTCGACGACGCAGTCAGCGTCGACCTCGACGGACCGATCAAGGCCATCGTGACTGGCGCGGGTGAGACGTTCCGTGCGCGTGCGGTGATCCTCACCATGGGCTCCGCCTATCGCAAGCTCGGGTTGCCGGATGAGGAGCGACTCACCGGCCGAGGCGTGTCCTGGTGCGCCACCTGCGATGGGTTCTTCTTCCGCGAGCAGGAGATCGTCGTCGTCGGCGGCGGGGACTCCGCGATGGAGGAGGCCCTGTTTCTCACCCGTTTCGCATGCAAGGTGACCGTCGTGCACCGTCGCGGCGAGGTCCGCGCTTCGAAGATCATGGCGCAGCGCGTGCTTGACCACCCGAAGATCGAGGTGGCATGGAACAGCGAGATCGCCCGGCTGAACGGCGACGAGAAGCTCGAATCCGTCACCCTCCGTGACACCGTCACCGGCACCGAGCGCGAGCTGGCGGCGACCGGTGTCTTCGTCGCGATCGGCCACGACCCCCGCTCGGAGTTGGTCACAGGACAGGTCGTCACCGACGCAGGCGGGTTCGTCCGAGTGGATCATCCTTCCACCCGCACGAACATCCCCGGGGTGTTCGCGGCCGGCGATCTGGTCGATCACACCTACCGGCAGGCGATCACCGCCGCCGGCACCGGCTGCGCCGCCGCTCAGGACGCCCAGCACTACCTCTCGAACCTCGAGAACGACCCGGCCGCTCCGATCGAGGCCGAGGAGGTCTTCGCATGAGCACGCTCACCGCCGTCACCGACGCCACGTTCGAGGACGAAGTTCTCGACTCCGACATCCCTGTCGTCGTCGACATCTGGGCCACCTGGTGCGGTCCGTGCCGCCAGGTCGCTCCGCTTCTTGAGCAGCTCGCCGCCGAGTACGACGGACGAGTGAAGATCGTCAAGGTCGATGCGGATCGGAATCCCGAGACCGTGACCGCCGCTGGCGTCACGTCGATCCCCACCCTCGGCTTCTTCCGCGACGGCACCGGCACGGACATCCTCATCGGCGCGCACCCGAAGCCCGTCATCGCCGAGAAGATCGAGGCGCTGCTCGCATGACCACCGCAACCGCAGCTTCCGCTCCCGCCGCCGTCCGGCGTCTGTCCACCCTCGACAAGTGGCTGCCACTGTGGATCGGGCTCGCCATGGTCGCAGGACTTCTCCTCGGCCGATTCGTCCCCGCTCTGTCGGACCTGCTCGGCCACCTCGAGGTCGGCGGCATCTCGGTGCCCATCGGGCTCGGGCTGCTGGTGATGATGTACCCGGTGCTCGCGAAGGTCCGCTACGACAAGATCGCGGCCGTCACCGGCGACAAGAAGCTCCTCGTGTCTTCGCTGGTGCTGAACTGGCTCGTCGGCCCTGCGGTCATGTTCGCCCTCGCCTGGATCTTCCTGCCAGATCTGCCCGAGTACCGCACGGGGCTGATCATCGTCGGTCTCGCCCGCTGCATCGCGATGGTCGTCATCTGGAACGACCTCGCCTGCGGCGATCGGGAAGCGACCGCCGTACTCGTCGCGATCAACTCTGTCTTCCAGGTGGTCGCCTTCTCACTGCTGGGCTGGTTCTACCTCACCGTCCTGCCCGGCTGGCTGGGTCTGGACACTCAGGGGTTGGAGATCTCGGTCTGGCAGATCGCCCTGAACGTGCTGGTCTTCCTCGGCGTGCCACTCGTCGCCGGCTTCGCTTCCCGCTGGATCGGCGAGAAGCGTCGCGGCCGCGCCTGGTACGAGGAGAAGTTCCTCCCCGTGATCGGCCCCTGGGCGCTGTACGGGCTGCTGTTCACCATCGTGCTGCTGTTCGCGCTGCAGGGCGATGCGGTCCTGGCCAACCCGCTGGACGTCGCGCGGATCGCGCTGCCACTGCTGGTCTACTTCGGGCTGATGTGGTTCGCAGGGCTCCTGCTCGGCAAGAGCCTGGGCCTGAACTACGCCCGCTCCACCACGCTGGCCTTCACCGCGGCCGGGAACAACTTCGAACTCGCCATCGCCGTCGCCATCGGCACCTTCGGCGCCGCCTCCGGGCAGGCTCTGGCGGGCGTCGTCGGCCCTCTCATCGAGGTGCCCGTCCTCGTTGGACTCGTCTACGTCTCCCTCTGGGCGGCGCGCGCTTGGTTCCACACCGATCCCTACACCGGCGAAAGGATCACCTCATGAACGTCACGCTCACCGACGCCGTCGACAGCTGCAGCCCGGTCGCTACCCACGCCATCGGCCACGAGGCGGCGTCCACCGTCGCCGCGACCTTAAAGGCTCTGTCGGATCCGCTGCGCCTGCGCATGCTCTCCGCGATCGCTTCCGATCCGCGAGGCGAGTCCTGCGTGTGCGATCTCGCCGAGCTCGCACACGTCTCACAGCCCACCGTGTCGCACCATCTGAAGGTCCTCAAGGGCGTCGACGTGCTCACCTCCGAACGGCGCGGCACCTGGGTCTGGTACCGCATCAACCCCAGCCGCCGGGGCGCCGTCACCGCTCTGCTGGACTCCTTCGCGCCTGCGACCATGACGGCGCCCGGCGAAGACGGCGACGCCGAAGGCCGCGCCGGCCACCCCGAGTTCGATGCGCGGATCACCCACCTCGCCGATGAGCTCGCCGCCGAGGTCCCCGAGCTCGCCCCGGAGACCGTGCTGGGCATCGTTCGTGAGTCGTACACGTCACTCGCCCGCACGGCAATAGTCACGGGAGCGCTTGTCCCGCTCACCGAACGCTTCGCACGTCAGCGACTCGCCGACCTCACGCGCGACCGCGACTCCGCTGTACCCCAGGTGTTGTTCGTCTGCGTGGCCAATGCGGGGCGTTCGCAGCTCGCTGCCGCGCTTGTCAACAAGCTCGCCGCCGGCAGGGTTGTCGCCCGCTCGGCAGGATCTGCTCCCGCGGACGTCATCCATCCGCACGTCCGCTCGATCCTCGCCGAGATCGAAGGCGACCTGGCCGCCGAACGCTTCCCCAAGCCCCTCACCGACGATGCCGTCCGTGCCGCCGACGTGGTGATCACGATGGGCTGCGGCGACGTCTGCCCGATCATCCCCGGCGTCCGCTACGACGACTGGGCCGTCGGCGACCCTGCCCTCGCATCCCGCGAGGGCGTCGAAGCCATCCGCGACGACATCGAGGACCGCGTCCGCGCCCTCGTCGATGAGCTCACGCACTGACCACCACCCACAGGAGCCCTCATG
Source organism: Microbacterium meiriae (assembly GCF_032364335.1). NCBI lineage: Bacteria > Bacillati > Actinomycetota > Actinomycetes > Micrococcales > Microbacteriaceae > Microbacterium > Microbacterium meiriae. Next base: position 587,550 of record NZ_CP133984.1, on the reverse strand, counting down.
ACCGACACCACCAAGCCCTCCGTCCTCTTCGTCTGCGTGCACAACGCCGGCCGCTCCCAGATGGCTGCCGGGTTCCTCCGCGACATCGCCGGCGACCGCATCGAGGTCCGCTCCGCCGGCTCCATGCCGGCCGACCAGATCAACCCCATCGCCGTGGAAGCGATGAAGGAACTGGGCATCGACATCACCGCCGAGCAGCCCAAGATCCTCACCACCGAAGCCGTGCAGGCCTCCGACGTCGTGATCACCATGGGATGCGGCGACGCCTGCCCGTTCTTCCCTGGCAAGCGCTACGAGGATTGGAAGCTCGACGATCCTGCCGGTCAGGGCATCGAGGCTGTTCGCCCGATCCGAGACGAGATCCGGGCACGCATCGAGAGGTTGGTCGACGAAATCCTCTGATTCAAAGTCTGTCCGCTGAGGCGGGCCTCGCGCACGCTCGATAGTGTCAGCGAGCGACGGCCTCGTCGAGGGCATCCGTGAGGTCCCTGAGCTGGGTGAGCTCGAGCTTCTCGCCGTCGAGGAAGAAGGTCGGCGTGCCACTGACGTTGAGATACTGGCCGTCGTTGCGGTCTGCTTCGACTCTTTCCTTGGTGGCGGGGTCGGCGATTGCTTCGTCGTACGAGTCCATGTCGAGGCCTAGGTCTTCGGCGAACGTCCGGAACAACTGGGTGTGAGAGGTCTGCTGCTCGCCCCTCTGAGCCTGGGTCTCGAACAGGCGAGCGTACATCTCCTCGAACTTGCCCTGTTGAGCTGCCGCTTCGGCGGCGAGGGCGGCGTTCATGGAGTTGAAGTGTCCGGGCAATGGGAAGTACCGCACGACGTAGTTGATCTCGCCCTCATAGTCGGCGCGGATCTGTTCGACCACCGGGTAGAACGCTCCGCAGGCTTCGCACTCGAAGTCGAGAAACTCCACCAGCGTCGGCGCATCCGGGCCGGCGTCGTCCAGGACGTGCGAGTCAGTCCGGGCGCCGGGCAGTGCGCCCGCCGAGCCGGAAGGGTCGGGAGCAGCGGGCCGGGTCAGCATGACCACGACCAGAGCTGCGATCACGAGGACGATAACGACGGCACCGGTGATGAGGCTGACTTTGACGGGGGTCTTCACGAAGGATGGCTCCAGCTCGGACGGCGATATCACCGCAGGGTTGGTCAGGCGCGTGCGGGCTCGGGTGCCGGCGCTAGCTCTCGGAGAGCAGCGGGGCGTCGGGCTGCACGGACGCCGTTGAGGATGACGACGACCTCGGCGATCTCGTGTACCAGGACGACACCGGCCAGACCGAGAACGCCGAACAGCGCCAGCGGGAAGAGCACGATGATGATGGCGAGGGCCAGGGCGATGTTCGCGGTCATGATGCGTCGCCCGCGGCGCGCGTGCGCGAGCGCGCCGGGGATGAGGCGGAGGTCGTGGCCGGTGAACGCGACATCGGCGGACTCAATGGCGGCCGCCGAACCTTTCAGTCCCATGGCGATGCCGACCGTGGCGGTCGCTAGTGCTGGGGCGTCGTTGATGCCGTCCCCGACCATGGCCGTCGGGCGGACGGTGGTCAGGGATTCGATCGCGTGGGCCTTGTCGGCGGGCAGCTGCTCGGCCCGCACATCGTCGATGCCTGCCTGGGCGGCGATGGCGCGGGCGGTGCGTTCGTTGTCGCCGGTGAGCATGACGGTCTCGATGCCCTGACTGTGGAGCATCCGCACGGTCTCGGCCGACTCCGGGCGCAGTTCGTCACGGATGCCGATGAGCCCGGCGACAGCGCCGTCGGCTTCGACGACGACCACGGTCATGCCCTCCGCAGCCATCCCTTCGGCGGCGGTGCTGAGCACGGCCGGGTCAAGCCAGCGCGCGTTCCCGACGCGGATGAGTGTGCCGTCGACGCGGCCGGCGATGCCGTGGCCGGCTTCTTCCACGACATCGATGGCGGACAGCGCCTTCGGGGATGCCGCGGTGATCGCGGCGGCCAAGGGGTGCGTGCTGGTCGCCTCGATGGCGGCAGCCCAGGCGAGCAGGTCGTCGCGATTGGTCCCGTCGGCGGGTCGGACGTCGACCACCGCGGGTTCGTTGCGGGTGAGCGTCCCGGTCTTGTCCAGCGCGACGGCGCGGATCGTGCCGAGCTGCTCGAACGCCTCCCCGGACTTGATCACCACGCCGAACTTCGACGCGGAGCCGATGGCGCTGATCACGGTGACCGGCACCGCGATCGCCAGCGCGCACGGGGACGCCGCGACCAGGACCACCAGTGCCCGCTCGATCCAGGTCCAGGGGTCACCGACGACGAAGCCGAACAGCGCGACGAGCGCCGCGGCGATCAGGACGACGGGAACCAGCGGGCGCGCGATCCGATCCGCTAGTCGTGCCCGATCGCCCTTGCGGGCGTGGGCCTGCTCCACCAGCGAGACGATCTGCGTGAGGGAGTTGTCGCGGCCATCCGCGGTCGCCTCGATCCGCAACGTCGCCGACCCGTTCACCGAACCTGCCGCGACCACGTCGCCGGGCCCGACCTCGACCGGGATGGACTCCCCGGTGATCGCCGATGTGTCCAGGCTGGAGCGTCCCTCGACGACGACACCGTCGGTCGCCACACGCTCGCCCGCTCCGACGACGAGGATGTCGAGCTCGCGCACATCGGCAGCAGGGACCGTGATGTCGCCACTGAGCCGTGAGACGCGCACCGTCTCCGGGATCAGTGACAGCAGTGCGCGCAGGCCCTCCTTAGCGCGGTCCATCGCTCGGTCCTCCAGCGCCTCAGCGAGGGAGAACAGGAACGCCAGGGTCGCTGCTTCACCGACGTGCCCGAGCAGGACGGCGCCGACAGCAGCGATCGTCATCAGCAGACCGACACCGAGCCGGCCACGGATCACGCGCCGGATCGCACCGGGAACGAACGTGTACGCGCCAGCGAGCAGAGCTGCCCACTGCAGCACCAGTGCGGCAATCTCCAGGCCCGTCCACTCGAACGCGTACCCGGCGAGTAGGAACACACCGGACAGCGCCGACGGCAGTAGAGCGATGTCCCGCCACCACGGTGGACGCACCTCGAACTCGTGATCGGCGCCGGCGGCTGGTGGCAGGGCGGGGCCGCAGCACGCATCGCCGTCATCATGAGCAGATACGCCCGCCGCCGCCTGCACGACCTCTGGGCCGCAGCAGCCGTCTCCCCCCTGCGGTAGCGACAACTCGACGCGGTGGATGGTGCCTGTCTTCCGCGGCTCGTCGTCGCCGCAGCACTCCGCGCTCATGCGCAGCACTCGCACTTCTCGTCAACGCACGGCACGCCTTCATCGACCGCCACAACCGCGTCGAGAAGATGCCGCAGGCCCACCGTCAGGTGCGGATCTGCGATCTCGTACCGCGTGCGACGACCCTCCGGCGTCGCGATCACCAGTCCACAGCCCCGAAGACAGGTGAGATGGTTCGACACGTTCGTGCGGCTCAGTTCAAGATCACGGGCGAGCTCGGCCGGATAACCCGGGGCATCCAGCAGCGACAGCAGGATCCTCGAACGCGTCGGGTCGGCCATCGCCCGACCCAGCCGGTTCATCACATCAAGACGAGAAGCAATAGTCAGCACACGATGACTATACACGGGACACTGAACTATAGCGATGGCGACTCCACTGGACACTGCATCGAGGCGTGGCGCCTTGTCCACCACCTCCTGGAACGTGCCGAGCTTCACTCAGGATCGCGCCTACCGGAAGTTCTTCGACGAGTCCGTGTCGTTCGGATGCGACGGGGATGCCTCGATGAGTATCACCCGTCCCGGCTTCTTGCCCTTCGGCTGGGGAGCGTCGACCGCGTAGCGAAGCCTCGCGCCGTCCGTGACCTTGTACTGCCAGACGGGCAGGGTCCTCCCGCCCACCACCGCTGTAGATAGGTTGCCCTTCAGCTGGTAGCAGCGCGAGCTGTCGAACCGCGTCGGGTGAGCGGTCAGGTAGTCCCAGGCATCCGCGAGGGCGTTCTTCGCGGTCGCGCGAAGGTCGCGCCACCCGCGCTCCGCCGCGACGTCGCCGAAGACGATCTCGTACTCGCTGACCCTTGTCGGTCGCGGAACCGACGATCCCCGCCTTCCCGCCATTACGGGCGCTCGACCCGCGCAGACGTCTCCGTCAGATCGATCGGCTTAGCCGGCCGCGCACCCATGGCGTAAGCCGCAGCAGTCTCCCGCCACTCGTGCTGAGCACGCAGCAGGCGTTCAAACGTGCCCAACTCGCTGGCGGAGTAAACCAGCCGCTCAATTTCGCTCGCGTAAGTGGCCAGCTCGCCCTCATCGAACTCACTCGTCCACGCGAAGAGCTCCCGCAGCGCAGCGCCGACATCGCCCCTGTTCCGCCCGATAGCGCGGAGCAGTTCACTGGAGAGCTTCACGCCAAGCTCGAGCGTGTCGAGGTCGTGGCCACGAAGGATCACCAGGTCATCGCCATCCCGACGAGTGATACGCACCTGGCCCTCGTCGATGTGGGCAAGGACATCCTTCGGCTTACGGAGGAGATCGGTGAAAGTCGCGGTGCTCATGAGACCAGAGTACATCAGATAAACATCAGAGGTTCTGCGTCTTGTGCGCTGGAGCCCCCCGCTGCACCCGTCCGGATGTCCGTTCAGTCGGACACCCCACTGAGAACGAGTGCATCGGCCGCGATAATGTCGGAAGCGCGGTGAGATGACGCTAGATGTCACTCGGACGGGGACGGCGTCGGATTCTCTACGCGCTTTGCGGTGACACATTCCTGACGATGCACCACCGGATTGCCATCCCGCCCACGAGATCAGGTGAGTTCACTCTCGAGTTGTTCGATGCGTGCGCGGATGTCGTCGCAGTTCGAACGGACGGCGTCGATACCCTGGCGCGCTGGGTCGTCCAGCTTCCAGTCCTCGTAGCGCTTGCCAAGAAAGAACGGACAGGCCTCGCCGCATCCCATACTGATGACGACGTCAGACGCCTGCACGGCTTCGGTTGTCAGCACTTTTGGGCTGCTCGGCTGTGCTGTCGATTCCGAGCACGCCCATCGCCTCGTCAGCAGTCGGGTTGGACCGCTCGGCGGGCATGGATCCCGCCGAGCGGACCTCGACGCGGTCGCCTGCGATGTCGCGGAGACATCCGGCCGCCATCTGCGAGCGTCCGGCGTTGTGGACACCGACGAAGAGGACGGAGCGCTTGGTGGTGGTGTCAGTCATGGAGGGCCCTAGTAGGTACTAGTCCAGGAGGCCTCGTCCACGAGGGTGCGTACCCGTACGGTTTGATTGTCGAGGCTGGTAACATCCTCGTGAAATGATCACGTCTGGCCGGTCTCGTAACCAGGCGGCGTCTGTTGACAAGCTCCTGATAACGAAGATCATTACAGGCCTTGGGTTGGCCCTGCTCTTGATTGTCGGAGCATGGTCCGGTGGTCATCGCGACGCGGACGCCTCTCCATATCTCACTGCTACCTCGACTGCATCGATGGAAACCGAGCTTACGAGCTATGGTGCGGTTGGCTCGTCGACGCATGGTTCTGGTGGCGCCTCATCGGAACGGCTCCTGATAGACGGCGCCTCCGCGAACGCACTGATCGGCCTTACAGGGTGCGTGTTTGGCCTCGTCTGCTCCTTCCTGATCCTCATCGTCGCTCGAGCCTTCGTAAATCGCGTGCCGAACGGAAATCGCGAGCGACTTCCGCGCATGCCCGAGATGAGGGCCGCACCCGACCGCCCGTTTGCACGAACTCTTTCCCTCACGCAACTCTCTCTGTCGCGCACCTGACATCGATCAGCCATCTCACGATGGCGCTTCACATTCGGTGGGGTTCACGTTCGTTGTGCTGTGTTGTGGTTGGAGAGAAATGAAAGCGTCTCAAAAGGCGATCCTCGTCACGGTGGGTCTCGTCGTTGTCCTCCTTGTCGTCGCGCTGGTGTACGTCCTTCTCAGTGAGAATCGGGCCTCCGCGCCCGAGACAGAAGGCAACGACGGCCCTCAGGTGGTGCGAGAGAATTCACATGTGCTCGACGATGGCGGCGACGCAGCGGTCACCGTGGTCGAGTTCCTCGATTTTGAGTGCGAGGCGTGTGGCGCCTTCTACCCGCTGGTCGAGGACCTTCGTGAGAAGTTTGATGGGGAGATCACCTACGTCATCCGGTATTTCCCGTTGCCTGGCCACTTCAACTCGAAGAACGCTGCGATCGCGGCAGAAGCGGCGGCCCAGCAGGGACGGCTGGAAGACATGTACCACCGCTTGTTCCAAACACAGGCCCAGTGGGGTGAGGCTCAGGAGTCGCGTGCGAACCTGTTCCGGGGTTTCGCTGTGGAGCTCGGGTTGGATATGGCTGCTTTCGATGAAGCGGTCGCGGATCCGGCGACCGCACAACGAGTGGAGTTCGACGTTGATGAGGGCGAGCGACTCGGCGTCAGCAGCACTCCGACGTTCTTCATCGACGGGGAGCAGGTCGTATTGGAGAAGTGGACGGACCTCGAGGACGGCATCGAAGCTGCGGTGAACGGGACGCAGTGATGGTGCGTTCGTTATCGCATCGCCGAGCGATTATCGTCGGGGCCGGCCAATCTGGATTGGCGATGGCGTCCGCGCTGTCGTCCTATGGGCTGGAGGCACAGAAAGACTTCGTCATCATCGATTCCGCGCCGACCGGTCAACGAAGCTGGGCAACCCGTTGGCACTCGATGAGGCTTCTCAGCGATGCTCGCAACAGCACTCTCCCCGGGTTCCCCTTTCCCGGGGACAATCGCCGTCATCCAGGCGGTCGCGAGATGAGCGACTACCTGGCTTCTGTAGAGAAGACGCTCGGCGTGAAACCTCTCTGGGGCGTTCGCGCTCTCGAGGTGGAACGCCGCGGAGACGGATCCACGTTGCACCTTTCGACGTCCATCGGGGACGTGCAAACGCGAAACGTTGTCTGTGCCACAGGATCTGCGGCAGTGCCCCGAGTCCCTACCTGGCGCCAGAATCTGTCGGCACCCGGAACGGTTCTACATTCCAGTCAGTACCTACACCCGGGCCAGATCCCTTCGGGGACCGTGTTGGTGGTCGGCGGAGGGTTCAGCGGCGTACAGATCGCCGAAGAACTCGCTCACTCGCGAGATGTCACTCTATCCACCCGAACAGAACGACCGCGGCCGTCAGCGCGATGGTCCATCTGGCCGAGGCTGCGCCGCAACCACTCGATTCGTTCCGGCCCCGCGCCCACCGCTCTGGCCGGCGTGAGCCACGCGCCCCCCGTCGTGGAGGCCGACGGAGCCGTCGTGACATTTGCCGATGAGTCGACGATGCAGCCGCACTCCATGATCCTCGCTACCGGCTACGAACCCGGCGACAAGTGGCTACCCGCCCCGGAACCCACCGGTGCTCGGACACAAGCCAACACGCATATTCCCGGACTGTTCACGGTCGGCATCCCGAAGTACTCCCGAACCGGCGCAGACACGATTCCGGGGGCATGGAGTGATGCTGCCATCGTCGCCCCCAACATCATCGACCGCCCCTGAAAGGATCACCATGACAGAAGCAGGGCACTCGCACGGAGTGGGTGACGCCACTCCCCGCAATCGTCTGATCATCGCTTTCGCGATCACCTCCTCGGTCTTCGTCATCGAGGTGATCGGGGCGATCATCACCGGCAGCCTCGCACTACTCGTCGATGCGGCGCACATGCTCACCGATGTCACCGGGTTGGCTATGGCCGTCACCGCGGCGCATCTCATGAATCGCCCTCCCACCCCCAAGTACACCTTTGGCCTGCAAAGGACCGAGGTTCTCGGAGCACTCGCCCAAGCAGCGCTGCTCCTCGGGGTCGGCATCTTCGCGCTCGTCGAAGGTATACGGCGGCTCTTCGAACCCCCAGAGATCGCGTCAGGAAGCCTGCTGTTCTTCGGTATCGTCGGCCTGGTCGCCAACATCGCATCCATGCTCGTCCTGTTCAGCGGCCGCGGACGCAATCTCAACATGCGCGCCGCATTCCTCGAGGTCGTCAACGACGCCCTCGGCTCCGTAGGCGTGATCGCCAGCGCGATCCTCATCGCCGCTTTCGGCTGGTATCAGGCCGATGCCGTCGCCGGTATCTTGATCGCCCTGCTCATCATCCCTCGCACGCTCATCCTGTTGCGAGCATCCGGACGTGTGCTGTTGGAATCGACACCCCCGGGTCTCGATCTGGACGATGTCCGCCGCCACATCCTTGCCCTTCCGCACGTGGTCGCGGTGCATGATCTGCACGCGACTCAGGTCTCAACGGACCTCCCCACCCTCAGTGCCCACGTCGTGGTCGACGACACCGTCACCATGGAGACCTCCGCGGCGTTGCTGACAACTCTTCAGGAGTGCGTCAGCGAGCACTTCGCCGTCAGCATCGAGCACTCCACTTTCCAGATCGAACCCGAATCGCATCCCGGAGAGCACGACACCCATGCATAAGAACCTCCCCAGACGCACCGCCATTGTCTTATCCGCCGTGCTGTTGTCAGGAGCAGTCGTCGTCGCCACCCCGACGGTCGCTGTCGCTGACGACAACTTCGACTCGTCGTACCCCGTTGCCGACTCGACCATCAGCGGCTCGCCTGATGAGATCTCACTGATGTTCACGGGAACCCTCAACAACGAGGCCGGCACGACGATCATCGAGGTCCTTGATGAAGGCGGAGAAGACGTTGCTGTCGATTCGCCGACGGTGAGCGGTCAATCGATCACTCAGCATCTCTCCCCGGAAGCCGCCGATGGTCTGTTCACAGTGCGCTGGAAGACAGTCTCTGGGGACGGGCATCCGATCAGCGGGCAGTTCTCGTACACCGTCGGACAGCCCGGACCGAGTACGAAAACCGCGCCACCCGCAACGCCGAGCCCCAATCCCAGTCCCAGCCCGGAAGAATCCGACAACACTACGGAGGAGCCAGAGCCCGCTCCTGCCAGGCAGACATACGGTGGCACACCATCAGGCGGAGCAGAGTCCGAGATGCTGCCCGTGTTCTTCGTCGGCGGCCTGGCAGTGATTCTCGGGTTCGGCGTCGTCGGAGTGATTCTGGCCGGACGCCGGCGCCACCAGCAAGACCGTGCCCAGGCTTCTAGAGATACGGCGGCTGGGGAGGGGGGTCACGATGCGTGACCGGGCACGAAGGTTCGCCGTGGTGTTGATCATCGCCGCGATCGTCACTTTGGTCGATCAGGGAACCAAGGCCCTCGCTCTGAGCTCATTGAGCCAGGATCAGCGCATACCCCTGGTCGGCGATTGGCTCGGTCTTCAATTGGCGTTCAACCCGGGGGCGATCTTCTCGTTGGGCGAAGATGCGACCTGGGTCATCACTGTCGTCGGCGTCATCGCGACCACTCTGCTCGTGGGAGCCGCTACGCGAACCCAAAACGCATGGTCAGCAGTCGGCTTCGGTTTCATCGTGGGAGGCGCGATCGGCAACCTCATCGATCGCCTCTTCTCTCCCCCGTCGTTCGGAATCGGACACGTCACCGACTTCCTCGCCTACGGAAACCTCTTCATCGGAAATCTGGCCGATGTCGCCCTGGGTATCGGCGCCGTGTTCCTTGTGATCGCGGGTCTGCGCGCCAGTCGCCGACACTCCTCGCCTTCTCGCCCCGAATCCACAGATCCCGCACCAGCCGAAGAGATGGCCCGCCCATGAGCCCCAAACAACGTGTTCCCTCCACCTATCAGCGCAATGCTCTCGCCCCCAGCCTCGTCGCTGCCGCCATCCTGTTTCTCGCGCCTTTGCTCGTCCAGGCGGGCTGGGCGCCACTCGTCCTGTTTGTTGCGTCGATTTTCGGGCTGATCATCGCATGGTTCGCCGTGCAGGCCCGTCATTGGTGGTGGGTACCGATCTTCGTCGCGGTGGCTGTGCTCTGGAATCCGGTGATGCCCTTCCCCTTCTCCGGTGTCGTGTGGGAGATAGCTCAGCCCGTCGCCGCTGTGGTCTTCCTGGCGGCGGGGGCGACGATCAAGGTGATCCGGAAATGATCTGCGGGAACCTCGCGTCAACACCATGCTTGTGAGCGGCGCGATCCCCGACACTCCGCCAACGCTGCAGTCCTTGCTCGCGCCGGCGGATCTGACCATTCCTGTGTTGCCCGTCATCGCCGGAGTCCTTGCGGCCCTCTATCTCGTCGGAGCGGTCCGCCTATGGATGCATGGTCGGCGCTGGTCCGTCTGGCGGACCGTCAGCTTTCTTCTCGGATGTGTTCTCCTGGCGGCAGTCACTGGCCTTGGGGTAGAGGCGTACGGAGAAGTCCTTGTCTCTGTGTTCATGTTCCAGCAGCTGACCCTGATGATGACGGTGCCGCCGTTGCTGGTTCTGGGCTCGCCGGGCACTCTTCTCCTCCGAGCGACACCGCACCGTGGAGCCGGCCGGATGATCCTCACGGCAGCGCATACCGGTCTTCGGAGTCGCGCCGCCAGGTGGTTGCTCAGCCCGTGGTGCACGGTTCCCCTCTACCTGTTCGCCTTCTACGGCCTCTACCTCGCGGGCTCGGCGGACGTCATCCTCGCCCTGCCTGCCGGCCACGTCATGCTCGAGTTGGCGTTCCTCCTCGCCGGCGTGCTGTTCACCATTCCGATCCTGTCTTCGGATCCACTCCCGGTGAGGTTGGGTCACGGAGCGCGGGCACTCGATGTGTTCGCCGAAGCCGCACTCCACGCGTTTTTCGGAGTGTTTCTCATGATGGCCAGCACGATCCTGGTCGGTTCGTTCGTCGCACCCACGGAGGCCCTGGGCGTCGACCCCCTCGAAGATCAACAGCTTGCCGGCGCGCTGGCTTGGTCGTATGGCGAAGCGCCCACGGTGCTGATGCTGGTGTACGTGATGCACCGCTGGTTCCGCAGCGACACGGCCGCTGCTGCTGCTGCAGACCGGTACGTCGATCTGCATGGGAACTCAGAGCTCGACGCGTATAACTCCTACCTCAGCAAACTGAACTCTGATGACCCTCAACGTTGATGCAGTCGTGAGGCGCCCAATCGCCTCCCGCAGGAGGTGTAGTCGTCACATCGGGTTCGATCCACGCACCATGTCGACGGCAGTACCGTTGCCCGTTGCGATAGTCGCGTCCGCTATCGCCGGCGCCGCGCTGGATCTTGCGTACCCGGAGCTCGGCTGGTGGCCCGTGGCCTTTGCGAGTGTGACGATCGGCCTGTGGACACTGCGCGGGCGTTCGCTACCCGCGGCGTTCTTGGTTGCCCTCGTCTACGGGGCCGCGTTCTATTTCACCCACCTCGTCTGGGTCTCACGATTTCTCGGCCCCATCCCCTGGGTGGCGTTGGCCGGACTGGAATCGCTGCTCTTTGGTGCCGGTGGGATGCTGATTGCGCTCGCATATAGGGTGATGACCAGCCGCTCGCGGTGCGGATATTCCATGATCACGCCTGCGCTCATCGCAGGCGTGTGGGTGCTGCGCGAAACCGTGATGGGAACTTTCCCTTACACGGGGTTCCCCTGGGCGCGGATCGGATTCACCCTTACTCAAAGCCCGTTCGCGGAAGCCGCCTCCTGGGTGGGAACTACCGGGCTCTCCTTCCTGACGGTCCTCATCTGCGCGAGCAGCTTGGACGCACTCGCTCATCGACGACGGCGACCGGGAGCAGTCGCAGTTCTCGCTCTCACTGCCACCGCGCTCGCCCCCCTGTTCCCCACTACGCAGGCAGGTGCCATACGTGTCGGATGGGTGCAAGGAAACGGACCAAGCGGCTACTTCGACACCAAAGCACCCGGCGACATCATGCGGGCTCAGGAAGGGGCGACAGCTCCTCTCCTCGGTCGGGGGATGGATCTTCTCGTCTGGCCAGAAGGCGCAGTCGACGCGGATCCTTTCCAGGATGCAGACGTCACCGACCGGCTTGACCGACTCGTAGCAGACGCCGGCGCTCCGGTGTTGGTGAATGCGGCGACCGTGCGCGGCGACGATACTTTCAATACGTCGATCCTGTGGACGAGCGCCGGACCGCAGCAGATCCACGACAAAGCCAACCCCGTGCCTTTCGGCGAATACGTCCCGGACCGTTGGTTCTACGAGGCCATCGCTCCTGACCTCATCGGACTCATTCAGCGCGAGTACACGCCTGGCTCAAACACGCCCCTCGTGAACGTCGGCGGTGTTCCCGTCGGTCTGGCGATCTGTTTCGACGTCATCTACGACAACGTCATTGAGGACAGCGCGGCGAAGGGCGCACAACTGTACGTGTTCCAGACGAACAACGCCGACTTCAGAGGCACAGATGAGAACCTCCAGCAGCTCGCTATTGCGCGTATGCGCGCCATCGAAACCGGAAGAAGCATCGTGAACGTGTCGACGACCGGCACGAGCCAGGTCATCCGCCCTGATGGGACCCCACTTGCAGAGCTCGCGGTGAACACGCAAGGCGCAAACGTCACCGAAGTGCCCCTCTATACCGGGACCACGCCAGCGGTGGTTCTTATGCCGTGGATCGGGTGGGCGTTGAGCATGGGAACCGTATTGATGCTGCTCGTCACCACCGCTACTCGTCAGCAGCGAGCGGGCGAGGATTTCCGTTTTCACGAAGGGAACACGCTGTGAAGACAAAATCGCTCTCGCTTGGTGCGGCGTTCGGCGCGCTGCTTCTGCTCAGCGGGTGCGCTCCCACCGTGCATCTCGAGGCGGCTCCGAAAGCGAACGATCCGTTGTGCGCGGAGGTCACGGCCCGGCTACCCGACTCTATCGGTGATCAGGCGCGGGTGTGGACGGACGCGCAAGCCACTGGCGCATGGGGAAGTCCCACCAGCGTGCTGCTCACCTGCGGGCTGGACTCACCGGCTCCCACCACGCTGCAATGTGTGAGTTTGGGGGGCGTCGATTGGATCGTGGACGAAGCGGAGACACCAAATCTACGGTTGACGACCTACGGGCGGGAGCCCGCAGCGCAAGTGTATGTGGACACGACGACGTTGTCGGCCGACGCCGTTCTCCAAGCACTTGCCGGAGCGATTCAGCAGCTTCCGAAGAACGATGCGTGCACAGAACCGATCACGAAAGACCCTGACGAAGAAACCTCTTCGACGGAGGGAGCGACACCGTGACGCCTCCTATTCTCCGCGTCGCCGGGCTGACGATTTTCGTCGTCTCTGCAATCGTCGCCGTCGTCATCGGGCTGGTGATCGGCGGAGGAGCTGCACCGAGGCTGACCAGCGACCCCGGCGCGGTGGTTCGCTGGGGCCTCCCGGTCGCGAAACTACTCGTCAACCTCTCTGGCGCTGCAATGGTAGGACCACTCGTGTTCGCTCTGTTCGCTCTCGCATCCGGCACGAAGCCCTTCCTCACCGCGCTCAATCTTGCCTCGGCGGGTGCCGCAATTCTTACCGTCGCGAGCGGGACGGTCACCTTCCTCACCTTCCTGTCCTCGTTCAACCCGAAGGTGAGCCTGGAGGCAGAGTTCGGCGCACAACTGGGCCGTTTCCTCCTCGACACCGAGCTTGGAAGATCTTGGCTCATCACCGCCATCTTCGCGTCGGTCGTGACCGTGCTCGCATTCGCGGTGCGCGGCTACGGTGCCGTGCTCGTCACAACGATGCTCGCGATCATCAGCCTGATTCCGATGTCCACTCAGGGGCACTCCGGGGAACTGGCCAACCACGACGCGGCAGTCATGTCTCTCACCCTGCATATCGTTTCGGCGGCGGTGTGGCTCGGCGGGCTCACATTGCTCATCGTGATCCGTCCGGGCCTTCCATCGTCCACCCTCGAGGACATACTCCGACGGTACTCGACGTTGGCACTCATCGCCTTCGTCGTCGTCGCCGTATCGGGGTATGCCCGGGCGCTCACTGCCCTCGGACGATGGGACGACCTCGTCACGCCGTATGGGCTGATCCTGCTCGCAAAGATCCTCGCGCTGGTGGTGATGGGCATCCTCGGAGCCGCCTACCGCGGTCGACTCATCGCAAAAGCGGGCGAGGGCCGCAACACCTTCTGGATGTTCGTGTGCGTCGAGCTGGCATTCATGGGTATCGCAAGCGGCGCCGCCGCGGCCCTTGCCCGAACAGCCGCACCCGCGGACACGATCACGATTCCTCAGACCACGGCCGCGGAGATCCTCACCGACGCCCCAGTCCCGCCAGAATTCACGACGGAGCGATGGTTCACGGCGTGGAGCATTGATCTGCTGTGGGTGATTGTGGGAGGTTTCGCGGTGTTCTTCTACCTTGCCGGGGTGGAGCGCATGAGACGTCTCGGGCAGCCTTGGCCGATGCGGCGCACCATCGGCTGGGTGATCGGGATGGGCGCGCTCGTGTGGACCACCAGTGGCCCGCTCGCTGTGTACGACGAACCTCTGATCAGTATGCGTTTCCTCTCTTTCGCACTTCTCGGCCTCGTCATACCGGTACTTCTCGTTTCCGCTGCGCCCCTCGTGCTCGCACTCACCGTCATACATCCTCGGGACGACGACAGCCGCGGAGCTCTCGAATGGCTTCTGTGGGTTGCCGCCAGCCGAACAATTCGGCTGGCGCTCAACCCCATCATCACCGCCATACTGTTCACCGCCACGATGTGGCTGATCACATACTCGGACCTCTTCCGATGGTCGCTTTACGACCAACTCGGAAGCGAATGGATGATCACGCACCTCCTCGTTATCGGGTGCCTCTTCGTCAGTTCGCTCTTCCGGCGCAATGGCGCCGTGCCCGCTCCCGGGCGATCTCGGCGGTGGACCTTCACCGCACTCATCACTCTGACTCTGACGACGGTGTTCATCGGCATCGCCACCATCACCCGAACAGACCTCATCGTCGCCGAGTGGTTCGGCGCCATGGGACGGAGCTGGGGATCCACCCCGCTCCAGGACCAGCGCGTCGGAGGAATCATCATCGTCGGAATCGCGGCTTTGCTCGCGGCCCTGATCGCAGCCTCGGTGCTGCGCCCCCAGCGCACAAACTCAGTTACCCTCCCCACGCACACCTCCCGAAAGGACGCATCGCGGTGACCTCGACCCGACGCCCGACCTGGCTCGCCGGCAGCATCATGACCCTGATTGCCTTGAGCATCATCGTCGCCCCCGCACCCGCGGCCATGGCGCACGATAACCTCCTCGACGCGGTACCCGCGCCGGAAGAGACGGTGACACAGCTCGACGCCGTCGCCCTCACCTTCAGCGGAGAGCTCATCGACTTCAGCCAGGCCAGCTTCGCGCAGGTCCAAGGCCCCGATGGTCTGTACTACGAGAGCGCGTGCTCGACTATCGACCGCAACGTCCTCACCACTCCGGTGAGACTCGGAAAACCTGGTGTCTACACCGTCCTCTGGAACGCGGTCTCCAGCGATGGGCACCCCATCTCCGAGAGCTACACGTTCACCTACGCACCGACAGGCGTGGACCCCGAATTCGGGTGGGACAAACCAGCATGCGGAAATGAAGAGTCCCGCGCTCAACCCGGTAAGTCGACTCCGTCGCCTACCCCCACAACGAGCGGTGAAACGGAAAACTCAGAGCCGTCGTCGGCACCGACATCCCCACCCCAGGACGAAACCACAGCCATCGCGATTCCCCTCATCATCGCCGTAGGCGTGGTCGGAGTTGGCGTCATCGCCACAGCTCTCGTCGCACGACAGTTGCGCCGAAAGAAGGATCAGCGCCATGACTGATGTACGGACCCCGGCCATCGGGTCGCAGCGACGACGCAGTTACGCGCCGACCATACCCAGCGCGAATCAGTCACATGTGGCGAGGTGCCACGGAAGCGGCAGCCCCCCAGGAGACGATGGACGCGCGAACACGTTATCCATGCGACTGAAAGAAGGGAAAGCGTGAACGCCCACATCGCGAACGAAGCAGCTGCATCATCCGAGGACTGCGGGTGCGCGCCCACCCCCGCTGAACGCGACTCCTTCTGGAAGCTGCGCATCAGCCGGCGCGGGGCGCTCGGACATCGCGCCCTCAGCGCCGTTGCTCTCGCCAGCTTCGGCATCACCTCCGGCGTGTCCGCCCCGTACGCGGCGTCCTATCTCGGTTGGGACGATTTCCAACGAGTCAAAAGCAACGAAGCGGCCAAAGCCGCGGAGGTCACGCGCGTCGGAGGGCTGGTCCAGTCGCTGCCGCAGAAGGTCGCCGAGACTAGGAGTGCGCCGCGATCGCCGCTGCGAAGATCACGATGTCGGCGATGTTCCCGATGAACCAGTTCCCATAGGCGAGGAAGTCCACGACATGTCCGCGGGCGAATCCAGGCCCCGAAAGAGACGATCGCCTGCGTGTGATGCTGCAGCTCCGCCGAGCGCGCCGACGATGATCGCCCAACCTGGGCGCTGAACTCGGAGTGCGAATACGATCGCTGCGATGGTGGCGGCGACGGCGAGTAGCGCGAAGACCCAGGTGTAGCCCTCCCCGAAGGAGAATGCCGCTCCGGGGTTGTAAGCAAGTTGCAACCAGCCAGGCCGCCCGATCAGGGGGATGCGCTCGCGTTCGGTGAGGCTTGCTTCCGCCCACATTTTCGTTCCCTGATCGATCAGAACAACAACCGCGGCGATCAGCAGCGCTCCGCCAGTGAGTTGCCAGCGCTGTGCCGGCGACAATTTCCGCGGAGCGGACGGGCGAGCTTCTGCCTCGGGCGACGTCATGCGAGGACCTCAATCAGACGAACGATGACGCCGGATTCGATCAGGATGAACAGACCCAGACCGATGAACACGGCCGGGACGAGCCAGTGCTCGACGCGTTCCAGCCCCTCAGTGACAGCCTTGTTGGTGCCGATCAGCCGTCCAGCGGCGCACCAGACGGCGACGAGAACGAGGAACACGACGATCATGACGGCGACGTCGCCGGGTGCGGTGGTGCGGAAGATCGGCGTGTACAAAGAGATATTGTCCGCCCCATTGGCAATCGTGATCCCCGCAACACCCCACATTCCAACCGCGGTGATCTTGGCGTCGTCGTCATCGTCATCGCCGTTGCGGCGCAGGCCGGCGACAAGCGTCCAGATACCGATGCCGAGCGGGATCAGGCCGAGGAAACCGACCCATTCGTCCGGGACGATCGTGAGGCCGAGCGCGGCGATCACGCTGATCACGACGAGGGCGATGAACCCGAGGTACTGGCCAGCGACGATCTGCCAGGGCCGGGGCTTCCCCCGGCTTGAGGCGAGGAACAGCACGGTGAGCACGACGATGTCGTCGATGTTGGTCGCTGCGAACAAGCCGATCGCTGATCCGATGGTTGCGAGCATCAGCTTTCCAGCCGCGGAGTGTGTGCGCGGGCGGCTCGCAGCCCGTTGAGGATCACGATGACCTCCGCGACCTCGTGGACCAGGACGACGGCCGCGAGCCCCAGCACTCCGAAGAGTGCGAGCGGGAGCAGTGCCGTGATGATCAGCAGCGACAGGATGATGTTCTGGTTGATGATCCGTCGCCCTCGGCGGGCGTGATCGAACGCCCGTGGGATGAGGCGGAGATCATGGCCGGTGAACGCGACGTCCGCGGATTCGATCGCCGCGTCGGAGCCGGTCGCGCCCATCGCGATACCGATGTCCGCGCCAGCGAGGGCCGGAGCGTCGTTGATGCCGTCGCCGATCATCGCGACCGCCCCTGCCTTCGACAGCTCACCGATCGCGGCCGCCTTGTCTTCGGGGCGCATCTCGGCTCGCACGTCAGTGATGCCGGCCTGCGCAGCCAGTGCACGAGCGGTGCGGGTGTTGTCGCCGGTGAGCATCGTCACGCCGATGCCCTGTCTTGTCAGCGTCCGGACCACGTCGGGGACTTCGGGACGCAGCTCGTCGCGAACGCCGATCGCGGCGACCGGGGACCCGTCACGGTGCACGATCACGACGGTCATGCCCTGCTCCTCGAGCCCCGCCACCCGGTCCGTCAGGTCGTCGGCGTCCAGCCAGCGGGGGCTGCCGACGGTGATTCTCGATCCGTCAACGGTGCCGTCGATGCCGTGCCCGGGCTGCTCGGTCACATCGGCAGCCGCCAGAGTACCCGGGGCCGCTGCGGTGATCGCGGCAGCCAGAGGATGCGTGCTGTGCTGCTCTAACGCTGCCGCCCACGCCAGGGCCTGAGCCTCCGTCACGCCGTTCGCGGTGAGGACGGCGGTGACTGCCGGTTCGTTGCGGGTGAGTGTGCCGGTCTTGTCGACGGCAACGTGGCGGACCGTACCGAAGCGCTCGAAAACAGCACCGGACTTGATGATTACACCGAACTTGCTCGCCGCACCGATCGCGGCGACGACCGTCAGCGGTACCGAGATCGCGAGCGCACACGGAGACGCCGCAACGAGTACCACAAGCGCGCGGGTGATCCACACCTCAGGATCGCCCAGCACCGAACCGATGATCGCGACGAGCGCCGCGAGGATCAGAACGCCTGGCACCAGCGGTCGGGCGATCTTGTCGGCTAGACGAGCACGCTCACCCTTCTCCGTCTGCGCCTTCTCCACCAGCTCAACGATCGTGGTGAGCGAGTTGTCGCTGCCGGCCGCAGTTGTCTCGACCTCCAGTGCACCGACACTGTTGATCGCGCCGGCCGAGACCACATCGCCGGGCTCGACCTCGACCGGGATCGATTCGCCAGTGATAGCCGATGTGTCCAGGCTGGAGCGACCGGAGCGGACGATCCCGTCGGTCGCGATCCTCTCGCCCGGTCGGACAACCATGACCTGACCGACCATCAACTCTCTCGCCTGGACGTGCACGGCAGTGCCGCCCTGCAAGACGGTCGCTGTCTCCGGTACGAGCTTGAGCAGTGCACGCAGCCCGCCGCGGGCGCGGTCCATCGCCTTGTCCTCGAGTGCCTCAGCGATGGAGTACAAGAACGCCAGGGCCGCGGCCTCCTCCACGTAGCCGAGGACGACTGCTCCGATGGCGCTGATTGTCATCAGCAGCCCGATGCCGAGTTTGCCCTTGAAGAGCTTCCGAATCGCACCGGGCGTGAACGTCGACGCACCCAGCAGTAGGCCGATCCAGAACAGTACCAGCGCCGGGATCTCCTGACCCGACCACTCGAGAATCAGTCCGACCAGGAACGCTATGCCGGAGAAAACAGGCACCATGATCCCGCGGTCTCGCCACCAGGGCTGCTCGACCGCGTCGGATTCTTCGTCAGCAGTACTAGAGGGCTCGTGCTCGCAGCCGCACGCCGCGCTCACGCGTCCACTCCCGTCGCGCAGCAACCAACCACCATGCACGCTGAATCCACGCACGGCGCATGCGCGTCGACAGCCAGCGTCACATCGACGAGCGCGACGAGGGCCGCTGCAAGATGCGGGTCGGCGATCTCGTAGCGGGTCTGGCGACCTTCAGGCTCGGCGACCACGATGCCACAATCGCGTAGGCATGTCAGGTGGTTCGAAACGTTTGAACGGGTAAGGACCAGGTCCCGCGAAAGCACTGCAGGATAACTGGGTCCTTCGAGCAGAGTCATCAAGATCCGTGAGCGCGTGGGATCTGCCATCGCCCGGCCAAGCCGGTTCATCACGTCGATACGGGAAGTAATAGTCAGCACACACTGACTGTACAGCAGTGGATGACCAATCGCTAATGGGCTGCCCACTCCCCACCCCGCGGGCGATGCGCGAACAAGCTTCCATCTCATTCCCTACTCGGTGGCGCCACGACCGTTGTGGGTCGCCAGTCGATCCCCGATGACTGCAACCGCAGGATCCCGCCGTTGACATCGTCTGCACCAAACCGATCGGGGCTGCAGGCATCGGCGGCCATCGAGAGGCTCTCCTCGGAACTCACCGCTTCACTGTCCGCTGCCTCGCCAGTCTTAGAGCGGAAGGATGACGGTGCCCATCACCGCCGTCAGCCGGGACATGATGTCGGTCCAGATTCCGCTTACCATCAAGGCGCCCAGCGCGAGGAGCAGCACCCCGCCGATGGCGTTCACGACGCGGATGTGTCGGCGGAGGAACCCGATTGTCTTCGTCGCCCATCCGAATCCGAGAGCGACGAGCAGGAACGGGATACCGAGGCCCAGGGAGTACGCGAGCCCGAGGAAGCTGGCACGCACGGGATCGCCGGCGTTGAAAGAGATCGCCACGATGGCGGCGAGGGTCGGGCCCATGCAGGGTGCCCAGCCAATGCCCAGCGCGATGCCCAGGAGCGGGGCACCGACAATGCCGTACTTGGAATCGATGTGAAAGCGCAGCTCACGTTGGGCGAAGCCGAAGAAGCCGAGGAACACGAGCCCCATCATGATGATGATCACACCGAGGATCCGTGTGATCAGGTCACCCCACTGCAGCAGGAAGACGCCCACCGTGCCGCTGAGTGCCGTGATGAACACGAAGACGATGCTGAACCCGAAGATGAACAGCAGCACTCCGAACAGTAGCCGTCCTCGCGACGGCGATCCGGCATCCCCGGTTGTTGAGCGAGCTCCGCGAGACGCAGCGCCTCGCGGAGCGGCCGTTCCCCCGAGGAAGCCGAGGTAGCCCGGGACGAGAGGGAGCACGCATGGGGACAGGAACGACACGAGTCCGGCGAGCATGGCGAGAGGGATTGCGAGCCAGAGCGCGCCGGATCCGATGATCGCTTCGGGATTCATAGCGTCGCCGAGATCGTCACGACGACTCCGCGAGGGCGTCCTCGACGAGTGTGGACAGGATTGAGGTACCCTCGATCGGACCGATAATGCGCGCGGCAACACGGCCCTGCTTGTCGAGCACCAGAGTGGTCGGGGTGGCGGCGATCGGAACGACTTTGGCGAAGGCGAGCTTGGCCTCCGCCGTGTCGGCATCGATCAGGCTCGGATAGGTGACACCGAACTCGTTGGCGAATGCGGCGGCGGTATCGGCCTGATCACGGGTGTTGATCCCGACAAACGAGACGCCGTTCCCTTTGTATTCCTGCCAGACGCTCTCCAAGTCGGCCGCCTCGACACGGCAGGGTGCACACCCGGCGTACCAGAAATTAACGACCACAACCTCGCCTGCAAGGTCAGCGCTGTCAAGCTTCTCGCCGGTCTCTGTGATGCCGCCGAAGTCGACAGGGTCTCCACGGTCAGCCTCAGGGATCTCTACGATCGCACCGTCGCCGGAGACAAAGCCCGTGTTTTCTCCGCTGAGAAACGATTCACTGACCGGATCGGGCGCGCAGGCGCTCAGGCCGACGATGAAGACCGCGGCCAGCGCGGCTCCGACCGCACGGAGAGAAGCACGGTTGCGGCAAGAACCACCGGGACGAGTTGCATTGACCGTTGGGGCGAGTGGCACAGTTTTCAATTTACGGGGCGTTCCTATGCGTGACCCCGAAGCCCAGGACGCCCGGCACAACCACTGACCGGACCCGATGACGCCGCGCTCTGCGACCGCGTCGCACAGGCGACGATCCTGACGACAGGCCCGGGCGTGCGCGCCCGCAGCTCACTCACCGCGCCGGTATGGAATGGCGCCCCGCCCCACATATACATGACGGTCCCGAGAACCGGGGATACCCATCCGAGCCACGCGGCTCCCGCAGCGAGTACCCGCGCAGCATCGCGAACAATATTCAGGGTATTCCTCGGTCTAGGCTCCGGGGTCCATCTCCCGCCGAAAACGATCGTCTTCGGCAGTCACCTGGGCGCACTGCTGCAGCGTACGACACGCTGACGAAAACCCACCGCAACCCTCTGCCGAACCCAATACGCACGGAAACGACAAGTGAACAGTTTTGGCTGAATCGCACAACGGCGTGGCCACCGAGCATGGGTGACACATGCTGTCAGCAATGCCAGGCGTGGCACGCAAAGCGGGGTTGTGCCACTTCAACGCGGTTCCGACAGTTAAGCTCGTGCTCAGCCCCATCTCACTTCAAGGGGTGTGTTTCTAACCGCCGATATTCACAGTTATCCGAACTATCGGCGCGAAGCCCCATTTTTCGGGGTTGAGAGCGAAACGTACGGACCGTTCCAGGGGCGGAGCTCAATTCAGGCTCCAGCGGCGGTGCTCAGTCGCCTGAGCCGTTGGGCAACACCCCTTTGCGGAATCCTGGTTGATGGGCCGCGACGTCGCTACGCGCCGCGTGGAACATGCACGCGGCCACAATGAGCGTTAGGCATACGCTGCACGTGTTTACGAGCGCTACGGCGGCACCCAACCACATCTCCCGGACCGAGCATTCGGGGCGGCTGACGTCCCGCGAGTCAGCAGACCTTGACCGCCCGAATGACAGCGCCACCTTTGCCCCGCATCCTCAGCGGCACGACTGGCTACTGGCCTCGGCAAAGGCGCTATTAGGGAGCGTCCTCATTCAGCCAGCTTTCGACCCGCTGCAGATCGCGCGGCAGGAGCCCCGGCAAGGACCTTGTCCGCAGGAGCAGGCGCTGATGATTCTGTTGCGGTCCCCATGGGTCGGCCTTGATGCCCACGTTCCCGATTTCATCGTCGATCCATGCGAATCGCGCCGGCTGCACACGGTCAAGAAGCAGTTCAGCGGCCCGACGCTTCCACCACCACTCGGAGTTCGAGTCGAATGCGATGCTCTGGTCAAAGCGTTGGTCGATGATCGTCTTACCCTCGCGAGTATCCACCGAGGGATGATCTGCGCGATGAGGCATCAGCCCGTCGAGACCGAGCGCAGCCTCGAACTCGTCGAGTAACCACGGCTGCTCCAGCCAGGTAGTCAGCCAGGCGCCCTGGACGTCCGAGCGAGCGAGGATCGCTCGAAGCCTTCCGACCACCAGCGGCCTCCAGCGGATCTTCCACCTACCGACTTCCGCCACGGCCAGTTGCTCTCCGCGAGTGTTCTTAAAGCCGTTGAGCACGCCATCGATGTCCAAGGCGATCAGCGTCACCGTGCGCTCGCTCGGCGTCAACGACGTGACGCTCGGCTGGTCCATTTGTCCATCCCTCACATGGCGTTAATACCACTCGCAGAAAAGGCAAAGCTGCCAATTCGCAGAGTCGCGACGTGCAAAAATGGCGGACTCATTGATACATGAGTAGAAATCCTTTCGGAATGCATCCCGCACTCCACGAAACTTGTGGTTTTAGTCCGCGGCAATGACATATCGTTCAGCTCATGGCACGAACCAACGGAGGGCACGGCGACGGTTCACGACCGACACACGAAGACGTGCAAGCCCTCGTCGACGCCATCGTCCGCTTGTCGGATGACCCTGCATGGCTCATCTCTGCACAGTTCATGCACACGCCGCAGGAGGAACCTCATCGCAGTCGCACGCCAAACTCGAATGCATGGCTCGTAGACGGAGGCGACGTCGAGACGGTTATGAAGATTATCCAGACCGTCGGGCGGCGTTGATCCGGCCGGCAACCCCAAAGATCAAGGAGCACTCGTGACAGGGAACGCATGGCGAGATGAAATGGATCCCTTCCAAGTTCGCATCATCGATGAAACGGCAAAGAGGTTTAGCGATACTCAGGCCCGGCTGACAGGCGACGACCACGCACGGTGGGACAGTCTTCCTCCAGACGCGAAAACGAACGTATCGGACCTCGTCGCTGCTGTGTATATCGCGCACAGTCAAGCACTTGCGGCGATCGTGCCAGAGGCCGGAGAGTTGGTCAGTGGCTCTCCGCAAAGGGCCCCCGAGGCATGCGGATTTGATGACGAGGACTATGACTCAGCGGATGACGAGTACGAGCACGGAGTGGACGATGAGCTCGACGTCATTCTAAGCTCGCGCGGCTGGAGGTCTGCCCGCACGGATCGTAGTCTGCGCCATGACGGCTCAGACCGTTGGTGCCTGCTGAAGCCAGGACGCGTGCAAGTCTTCGTGAGTCCCGTCGTTCGCCGCGGCTTCGAAGTCATGATCTGGGTTGGCGGCGAGTTGTTGGAGCCACAGCTGTTTGAGATCGACACGGCAGCTTTCATCTCCGTCGTTCCTGCAATGGAGCAAGCTGTGGAACGAGCGTCGTTGCGGCAACTAAGCGATGCTGACCTACTGGCCTCGGTTGTAGAGGCTGCGAACCCTGTCATGCGACAGCAATCGGGTAACGCAAGTAGCGAGTAACACCGTTACCAGCGTACGGACAGTAAGCGCCAATATCCCGACTCTAGCGAGCGCTCTGGCTGAGTTTGAGCATCGTTCTCGATGACATTGGCGCGTGTTCCGCGTTCAGAAATCCACGTGAGTGAACGGACGGCGGCCGTTCACGGTGGTGGAGTCGAGGATAACGACCGGTCTCATGGCGCCTCAGGAGGGCTCATCTCGGGCGGAGGAATCAACTCGCCGTCGAGCCAGGCGCTAATCGTCTCGATGAGCAGCTGAGGGCCGTCCGGATGAGCCAACGCCATGAGGTTGAGCGGCAGCGCGGTCAGCTCGATGTCCTCGCTGCCCAGAGCTGACGGCACGCGCCACACGGTCGGCTCAGCACGCTCGGCCACTGGGTACGCCAAGGAGACCCTGCGACAGCCCAGGACGTGGCCCGCGGTGAGGACCTGATACGTGTCCGGGGCCTTCGGGCGTGATCCAACGCGCTTGTACTTGGAGTCGATGACGGCGACCGCCGCGCTCTGATGGTCTCGAAAGACGACATCGGGGGTGGTTTCAAGTCGCGAGCCGTGCCCTGCGATGACCTCGCCGAACTTCGTCGTGTGCTTGCTCACCCGCTCGCCGCGGGAACTCGCGGCTCGGGTGCACAGCCAGTACACGTAGTTCTCGTAGATCGCATCGGAGTTCCAGAGAAAGCCCGACAGAGCGTGCTCACCGCTGGCGTGATGGACGCCCGCACCCTCAAGTAGGAGGAGCCCCACGATTCGTGCCGGCTCGAGCCCTTGGTGCTGTGTGCCCAGCACGATCCGCTGCGCGTCGAGGAGGTGAGGCGGCCTCCGGTCTACATGAGATAGCCCAGCGGCGATTTCCCTCATCGCGCGCGACCGGCCGGGGGCCTTCACGATCGCAGCAAGGCAGTCCGCTGCCCACCGCAGCAGCCGTGCAAGTGAGGTGTCGTCGGTGAGGAGGTCGGCGACGTACGGGAGTTCCCAGGGGCGTGAGATCCACCGGTCGAGGCGCGCCACATCGAGGCTCCCGCGCAGCACCGTTCCGGACGATGCTTCGGTCCAATAACCGCGAGGCAGGCCGCGTGCAGCGCCCTTCGCGTATGACGTCAGAAACATCTCGGCGAGGAGGTCGGGGAGCGAGAACTCGGCCAG
Organism: Microbacterium meiriae; assembly: GCF_032364335.1. NCBI lineage: Bacteria > Bacillati > Actinomycetota > Actinomycetes > Micrococcales > Microbacteriaceae > Microbacterium > Microbacterium meiriae. The sequence continues at coordinate 562,534 of NZ_CP133984.1, read as the reverse complement.
TTCGTGTGCGGTGGTGAACGCGTCGTCGACATGCCCGCCCTCGACGATCGAGAGGATGCGCCAAAGCACGGTCTGCCAGCTGCCCTCGACCGTGCTAAGAAACTTCGGAGCGATCTCGATGTCGGTGCTTCCGACCCTGACGAGCCCGGTGACCGCCTCTGCCCGCAGCAGTATGCGACCGTCGCCGACGTCCTCCACCCGGATGGGATCGCTCGCGAGACCAAGCGCGCGTCGCCAGCGCTTGTTCGCCTCGGTCAGAGCGACGAGGTCGATCTCATCAACTCGATGCACCGCCGGGGCACCGTACTCCTGGAGTCGGATTCGCGGCGACGCGACTACCGAGCCAGCCACCTGAAGGATCGTTTGATCGTGTCGAGCGGGAGCTCGCTCGTCCGGACCGGCGCGAGGGCACGGGCCTGCGCAGTCCCACTCTTCGACGCCCGCAGGGTCCACGCGTAGTCGCCCGTCGGGGGCGCCGTGTCGACGTGGAGCAGCTGCATGAGCTGCTCGGGCCGTCCCGAGTATCGATCCTCGAGCTGTGGGAAGAGCACGTCGTCCCAGGTTTTCGACAGGCTTCGCCAGGCGTCGGTCTCTGAGATCGGCTGCTCGGATTCGTCGGCGGGCGTCACCGTCGCCGGAATCGGCGTCAGGAGCCCGTGGCCCAGCTCGAACTCCGAGCCGAGGTCGGAGGCGATGACCACGTTGAGCCGATCGAGCAGGAGGTATGCGGTCTGGAACGGGTCCAACGTCTCCAAGTTGTCCTCAGTCGGCGTCGGGATCGCCGTCGTGTCCAGGCCCCAATGACCGGCGAGGGCGTCAAGGTCCGGCCGCATCTCGATCCGGTCGAACCGGCGCGCGAGCGCGCTGTCGATCGGGACCGCAGCGCGATCCACGCTGTTCATGGTGGCGACGACGTAGACGTGCCTCGGGAAGGTAAAGCCGTCGGGGATCGTCGTTGACGCCCCACCCGGCCGATGGAGCTGCTCGCTTGCACCGTCGGCAAACGTCAGCTGTCGGAGCGGCACTGGGAGTGGGACGCTGCCGCCGTCGCGGTAGTCGAAGTCTAGAAAAGTCATGAATTCGCCGAAGATGCGTGCCGCGTTTCCGCGGTTCACCTCGTCGATGAAGATCACCACGGAGTTGTACTTTGAGTCGTCGTCCGCGAGCTCGATCGCCGCATCCAGGAACACGCCGGCCCACGGCTCGAGGCGGGTGCCCTCGGCGTCCATGGCCGGCCTGAGCCCCAGGACGAAATCCTCGTAGCCGTACGACTGATGGAACGTGGTCCACACGACCTTCGCCGGGAGCGGGATCGTGATCGGCTGCTTGGGTCGGCTGAAGGGCGACGCGGCGTCGCTGGGATCGAACAGGATACCGCGGCTGCCTTCCGGAGGCTCCTGCAGCGACTGGAAGAGCTGGCTGATGAGCCGCGTCTTGCCGGTTGCCGGCGGACCGTAGAGCAACACGTTTCGTCCGGCGCCCCACGACGCAAAGATGTCATCGATCTTGTCAGCCACGCTCCACCTCACCCCGCATCGATCACTCCGCCCACGGTCTTGCCCTGCGTGTACAGATCCCATGCCGGGTCGTTCCTCGCCATGGCAGTGGGGCGGACGCCCTTGGTGAAGCCAGCGTAGTAGTCACCTTCAACCGTCTTCGCGATGTAGATGCGCAGGCCGCCCTCGGGGAAGAACGGACGCGCCTCCTCTTTGTTCCGCACATCGTCCGGTGCCGATGGGAATCCGCGAGCGACGGTCCACGCCGGATGGCGTTGCGAGTTCGGTTGTTGCCGGTTCTGCCGCGCGATCCGCATCCGTCCGCCCGCCTTACGCTGAAACTCAATCGGTCCTGAGATCCCCGGCACGCCAGCGACCCCGGCCTGGATTGTGATCGCAGGCAGGGCGTCCACGTTCGTTCCGGCCACCCCCAGAAAGTCGAGCGTCTCGGGCACGATCGACGCCGGGACCTCGATGTACAGCGAACCGCCACCGCCGCGAATCTGATAGTGGCGCTCGATGTTATAGAACTCGCCGGGTTGGACGTTTCGCCACCAGATGCGCTCGATGTTCAGCTTCTGCGCCATGCTCAGAAGACCTCCACGTGATAGAGACGTTCCAGCACGGATCCGTCCTTGACTCGGTCGTTGCTCCGGTAGCGGAGATGCGGCTGCTCGTGCACGGTGACCTTGCCGAAGTCTCCCAGGATCGAGAGCAACTCTTCCCCACTCACCTGTCCATCCTCACTGTAGGAGATGAACACGTGGCGAGCATCGAGCCGCTCCATCGTGGCCCGGAAAGCGCGACCGGCGCTGCGGCGGTAACAGAAGTCCGAGGCCTGGTCCATCCACGGACGCAGTCCGCCGTCGCCTGCTGCCACCGGCTCGTCCTCCTGGGCGAGGGTCTCGAGGACGTGGTAATTCCCGGCATACTGGCGCTTCGTGTACGGCGGATCAAGATAGACCGCCTCCGTTCGGAGCGACGACGCCAGATCCTCGACGGAGCCCTGCAGCACGGTGTGCTCGCCCGGCGTGGTCTCGAACTCGAGCGGCTCGAAGGTGAGCGGGCGAAGGGCAGTACTCGATAGCGTCTTGCGGAAGTACCCGTAGGTACCGCTGATGTTCGCTACCTTGTTCGTCGCGAGCAGTAGATGCTGGAGCAGGACGCTGTGTTCGAGCTCAGTGAGCGAACCAGCCGCCCTGAGCTCGAGAATGCCCGCACGCACGCCGTCGATGTGCGCGGCGTTCTCGGCGGAGAAGTAGAGCCTCGGCGCCCGGCCGTTTGCTGGGGCACCCGCGGCTCCAAGCTCGCGGGAGAAGTACCCCCGTCGAGGCTCGGCGGCGCGCATCCACTCGAGTGCCTCGGCGTAGCCACCGAACACCTTGAACTCGGGAGGCTTCTTCGCGAGCAGCCGCGTGCGCGCGTGAATTACCGGGAAGGTGAGCGCATCCGAGGCCGTGACGTCGTAGCCGGCACGAGCGAGCGCGAGCGACACGGAGGCCGTTCCGCACATGGGGTCCGCGATGCTCGACCCAGCAGGGACGATTTCCGCGATCTCGCCGACGATCCAGTCAGCGAGCTTGGTCTTATTACCGAGGTAGCGATACGACACGCGCGTCCAATCCCCGATTCCCGCCCGAAAGGCGCCGGTTTCGCACGACGATCCGGTCGTACATGCGTCGATAGCCGCGCGGTGTCGGCAGGTAGAACCGTGGGCCGCCCTGCTGGTAGGTGCCCTTCTCGGCGATCTGGGACATGGGCTGGCCCAAGGTCTTGCTCGACCCGACGATCTCGAACTGCTCTGGGTTGTACTTGTCGATGAACGTGATCGGGACGCCCATGAGGCCGGCGTAGTCGGACGGAATATCCGCGGTTTTGCCGACCTCGATTGCGTCGAAGTTCGCGTAGCGCGGATAGTCGGCCTCGCGGTATCGCTTAGTCAGTTCGAGGTCTCGGTGCCGCTCGTCATAGTCGAGGTTGGTGAACCAACGAACGCCCTTGACGCGAATGTATCGGTTTCCCTCCGCATCAACCCGGGTCCCTGCAGCCTCAAGCGGGTAGTCGGCTGGCACGCGAAACTCGCGGTCGCCGCTGCGGATGCTCGGGCCGTACCACATCTGGTTGTTCTGGAAGAGCGGGAATATCTCCTTGTAGGTGAGCGCGTTCATGTTCCCGAGGATGATGAACTGCTTGTCGTGCTCGACGAGCTGGGCGACGAACTCGCGGAACAGCGAGAATGGCGGGTTCGTGACGACGATGTCCGCTTGGCGCAGCAGCTCGACGCTCTCGGCGCTCCGGAAGTCGCCATCGCCCTTGAGAGGACGCACGCCGATCTCGTTGGCGTCCGGCACGCGGTTGCCGTTCTTGTCGCCGTCGTACTCGAGCCAGACAGCGCGCGAGGAGTCGCCCCGGCTGAACTGGCCCGGATCCTCGCTCTGGTAGCACGTGGCGATGAGTCGCTTCAGGCCCAGCGCCTCAAAGTTCTCGGAGAAGTAACGGAAGAAGTTGCTGACCCTTGGGTCGTCGCAGTTGAGGTAGACGACCTTGCCGGCGAAGTGTTTCCGGTAGTGACTGAGCTCCTTCTCGATGTCAACCAGCTGGGTGTAGAACTCGTCCTTCTTGGCCCCCCTCGCCGCTGACAGATTGCCATTCGCGGCAGTGATGAGCGTCATCGGCCTGCCCCGTCGAGCTCGAGGTGCGATTTCGCGCAAGAGATTGACCGCGTCATAGTTGCGACGATACGGCGGGGGTCCGACTGCGCCTTGATGGCGCGGCGCGAGCTGGGCTGGGGCATCCACTCAGTGTAATGCTCATTGCACATATCTGTACAGCAGGTTGTACAGATATGTGCATATGGCTATACAGTGTTCGCATGACCGCCGTCGAGCGCGCCGAGACACGGGTGACCCTGCTGAAAGAGGCAGTGGACATCGTCGCACGTCTGCAGGCGAACGAGGCCGAGCACGCCGAGCTGCTCGCCAAGCGAGCGGCGGTGTGCAAGGCGCTTCGCGCAGCTGGCACGCCCATCAAGGAGCTCCAGGAGGCGCTCGGCGTCAGCCGGAGCCGGGTGAATCAGTTACTGAGCGACGTGGCTTAGCCGCGCCCGAAGGCCTCCGACGGCCGCGCCTGCCTACCGCCCCATCTGGCGGTCGTGCGTCGACAACATCAGGTCGGCGACGTGTACAACCTCGCGGATGACGTAGCGCGCCGCCTCAGCAGTCACTCCGGTGAGGAGCGTCCGGCCGTGGCCGGTGCCCTGCAGATTCCGCAGCTCGTTGACGGTGAATGCTACGGTCTTCGCCGACTGGTAGATCGAGGGGACCTGCTTCGCGCCCGGGACCGAGTCGTCGACGACCGCCGGGCGAAGCCCCAGCTTCTCGAACGAGAGCGCCACCAGCGCCGGGAAGTCGGCGCGCTCCGGCAGGCGGTTGCCCTCCTCGAGGACGAACTTCGCGACGGCTTCGAGCAGCTCCTTCGCCCCGCCGAGCAGCGCCGCCGGGTCGTCGATGTTCCGCCGCAGCCGCTCGAGCTGTTCATCGAGCGCGGCGCGACCGCCGGTCTCGAGGTGGATGTCGCCCGCGTACTCGAGCCGTCCGTACGCCGAGAGCGCCCAGCCGGCGTGGGTCACCGCCGCGTGCAGGTCAGCGACGTGCTTGTCGTCGGCATACTTCCCAAACGCGCCGTCGAGCCGGAGCGCGTTGAGCATCCCGTCAACGAGCGCGCCCGCGGGCCGCCGCTCGGCCGCTCGGAACACCGCGAGGACGCGCTGCTGCTTGTTCGGTGCCTGCGTGTTCAAGTCGTAGGGATCAGCGTCGACGTATCCGGCGCCCGCGAAGAGTCGTGACAGCGTGGAGTGGCTCGGCCCGCTACCGCCGCCGAAGAAGAACTGCGCGAAGGCGGCGGCGATCTCGTCGTTGAGCGGGAACGTCATGCTTCCATCTTGGCGGCCGCGGAGACAACACCGGAGTCCTCGCGCAGGCGAGACACGAGTACCGTGAGGGCATGCCCACGACGCCGGACGACCCCACCGAGCGGTTCGCGTCGCTCGCGGAAACGGTGCCGTGGGCGACCCCGCGCCTGGACGAGGACCGCGATCGGTTCGTGGCCAAAGAATAAAGCGCGACCATCGACACGGAGCAGACGCTACCGAATGTCCAGAACCCCGCATCTATTCCGCAGATTCACCGCCAGCTCGCGGCACTCGCTGGCAACCGAAAGCAGGCGCGATCAGGACTGTTCAAAGCACCCGCAAGTCCGCAGAAACCCCTGATAGGGCGAAACTCTTACTCGAAAGGTCACCGATCGATGCCGGTCGGAGCCACAAGGCTGATCATTACAATCAGCCCAGAAACCCTCGCCTAGCTTCTACATGGCGGGGGTTTTGCTTTGCCCTGGAACGAACGGGGCGCGGCTTCCCCGATCGGAGGCGTCCCATCCTTGTCCCAGCTGACGTAGAATATGGCTCAGAGGACATTTTTACGGGGAGGCGACGTGACCAACGCATCAGTGCTCGTGCGCGCTGCGCGGAAGAGCAGCGGGCTCACGCAGAAGGATCTCGCCGAGCGAACCAACGTCGATCAAGGCCGAGTATCTCGAGTGGAAGGTGGCCGCGAGGCTGAGTTCAGCACAGTCGAACGCTTCCTCCGTGGCGCCGGCTATCGCCTGTACTCCGCACCAACGCGACGGGACGACGCGGCGACCATCGCGGCGGCGATCCGCGGGTACCTGCGAGCGGGTGACAAGCACAGCGCGCTTCGCGAGTTCATCCAGCTGAGCGACAACCTCAACGCCGAACACGGCCTCGTACGTGGGGTCCTCGGTCTCGCGGAGCCCGAGCCGACCGGCGACCGCGTCTGGGACGCCGCCCTGGCAGCGCTCGTGGATTTTCGCCTCCGCGAGGAGGGGCTCCCCACTCCGGCGTGGGTCGACGCGCCGAACAGGCGGGTCCACGTGCCCCGTACCCTGGACGTCGATCCGGCGGATCCGATCCCGGCACCCGACGACGTGCCCGCGGAGTTCTTCGAGCGTGGTGTCCTTGTCTGGCGAGACACGCTGACGAGCGTCTGATGGCTGACGCCCTGAACCGCGACGACATCATCGCCGGCCTCCGCGACCTGGTCGGCGAGCTTCATGCCGCTGGCGAAGTCGCAGGCATCCGACTTGTCGGTGGCGCTGCGCTCGTTATCAGGTACTTCGACCGCCGTGCCACCGGAGACCTCGATTCCCTTCACATCAACCCTGGAAGTGACGAAGCCGTTCTCGCCGCGGCCTCGCGCGTCGGAGACCGACGAGGGTGGAGCGACGGCTGGTTCAACTTCGCTGTGGAGCACGCGGATTCCGTGCCGACGTTCGGGCGTCGAACTGTCGAGTGGGAGACGATCTACGACCGAGATGGCGTCATCATCCAGGTCGCCTCGAAGGGCGCGCTTCTCGCTATGAAGCTCCGCGCCAACCGACCAGGACGCGACGTGGACGACATTCGTCAGTTGCTCACCCTCTGCGGCATCACCACGTTGGAGGCGGCGGAGGCTCACTACGAGGACTTCTACCCGGGCGACGGTCTCAGCGATCGCGCTATCGGCATGGTCGAGCGGATCCTCGATGGCGGCCTGCCGACAGCCGTCCCCTCCCCCGGCCCCATCCATCTCTGACCCCTGAGGAGGATCGCCCCCGCGGTCCCCATCGCCGCACGTCGTGGGGTACGGCGCATCCTCTAGAGGTCGGACTCCACGGTGAGGTCGGCCCGAAGCCTTGCTCGCGCACGCGCGTATCTGCTGCGGACCGTCGCCGACTTCTTCCCGAGGATCGTCGCGGCTTCCCCCAGGGAGAAACCGTCCCAGTGGAGGAGTTGGATGATCTCCCGGTCCCCCGCTGGAAGTGCTTGGAGCGCGTCCCACACGTCGTCGCGCACGGGACGAGCATCGCCGCTGACGAGCGCTTCGCCTCTGAGCCTGTCGCTGAGTTTCATCCGGCGAGATACGGTACGTCGGTGGTTGGCGAGCACGTTGCGGGCTATCCCGAACGCCCACATCCGTGCTTCGACGGGCGCTCGTGGCATCGCGTCGACCTTGCGCCACATCGTGAGCAGCACCTCACCGGTGAGATCGGCAGCGTCGTCAGTGGAGACGACCCTTCGTGCGAAGTACGCGAAGAGCGCTCGCTTGCTCTCCTCGATCAGACGCGGCAGGTCCAGCGTCTCATCGCTGAGCATCGAGGCCAGAGATTCGACGGACTCGTCGGGACGGCCCGACATCAGTGCCGCACCCAGGTGCACGTCGACGTTCCTGCTGTACCGACCCCGACGCCGTCGAGCAGCTCCGCCGGGATCTCCTCGATAACCGCGGTCACGATGCCGGTGGAAACAGTCGCCTGGTCCAGGTCCTCTCGGCTGAGTGTCGGATCCACGTCGGGGTCGCCCACGGAGAGGGGGTGCTGCTCGCCGAGGTCGTATCCCCGCTGGCCGACGCCCGTCCAGTCGTGGGATGCGATCCACTGTTTGGCCTCGGTGACGTTCGTGCCGTCCCAGGAGGTGACGGCGAGCGAGTACGTGCATTCGACGGCGTTGCCCTCGTCGGTGACGTACGTGATCGGGATGACGGCGTCCGGAGTGAAGTTCGGGGCAACGTAGACGGCGGCTGCTGTCGCGAGAACCCCCACGCCCAGGAGGGCGCCGACCACGACGGCGATGCGTACACCGCAGCGACGACGCGGCGGACGCGCATACTGCTCTGCCGCGTTCCTCACGACTCGTTCCAACGTCGCGTCAAGGAGTCCCTGCGACTCCGCCCACTTGTCGTGCGGAGTGAGCAGCCGGTTGAGCTGTGTGTCGTCCATGGTTCCTCCGATGATCCGTTCACTACCACTCATGTCCGGTCCTGGCCGAAGTGTTGCATCGACGATGCAGAATCTGGGTTCGGAGAGAGGGGAGAACGGGACGGGTGGCCCGCAGACCTACGTCGGCACGGGTGAGTCCGTCGAGCCGTCCCCCCTTGCGTTCCCCGCGGCGACCGCATGCGGCAGCGCGTAGGTCACGAGGCTCACGAGGAACTTCCCCGGCTCCTCGAACATGCACAGGTGTGCGGAGTTCTCGAACCAGACGACGTGCGTCGCGGGCGACGTCACGGTCTCCAGCCAGCGGGCGACCGGCCCGGTGGGCGTCGTCCAGTCGTGTCGTCCGAGGAACTGGAGCATCGGCACCTCGAACGCCGTCTGATCGCGGGCGTCGAAGCCGAGCAGGGCCGGCAGCACCTCGGGCATGGTCGCGCGCTGCCCGACACCGATGAGGCTCAGGTCGGCGTCCGTGTAATACGGGGACAGCTCCTGCGAGTCGGTGAAGTACGCGAAGTCGGAGCGATACGCCGAGAGGCCGCCGTAGTACTGCGCCCACCTCCGGCAGGTCACGATGCGTTCGACGGTCAACGGCTCCTCACCGGGGTACTCCCCGAGCGCCTGCAACTCGGAGATCGCCTGCTCGTTCCGGTCCGCGACAGCACTCCGCATCGCGTGGCGGAAGCTCGCCACCTCGTTCTCGGGTCCGGAGATGACCTGCCCGACGCCGATATACGCCCACAGCAGGTCGGGGCACCGCTGGGCCAGAGTGAGACCGAGGACCGTCCCCCAGCTGTGCCCGAGGACTCCGACCTTCTGCACGCCGAGCTCCCGCTGGAGCCACGCGATCAGCTCCGCGAGATCGTCGACGTACCGGTCGACGCTGAGGTCCATGCCTTCGGATACCGCGCTCGCGGACTTGCCGCTCGCGCGCTGGTCGTAGTTGACGACCGTGAAGTACTCCTCCACGCCTCGTTGCCAGATCCACGACGAGGGCAGCGACGGCAGGGCCGGACCGCCGTGACAGACGATGAGCACGGGGTTCCGTATGCTGCGGCCGCGAATCGAGACGAACTGGGAGACACCGCCGAGGTCGACGTACGCCGTCCTATCGATCGACTCCGGGTTCGGGATCCGGCAGAGATCCGCGATCACTGCGCGGCCGAGGTCGTCACTCATGTCGATCACCTTAGGAGAATCACACCGGCGGAACGTCACCCCAGCGCGCGCTGCCACACATCCCGATGCGCGGTGACGTAGTCGAGCACCGCCTTCCAGTGCGCCCCGTGACCCGTGCGGTACATCGTCCCCCACGGCTCGCGTCCCGTCTCCGCGGACGAGCGCAGCAGATCGAGCATCGCCTGCGTGCGCTGGCGCATCATGTCCGGAAGCTCCGCGCGCAGCTCCTCGTCGGCGCCGTATCCGTCGACGAAGGCCGCCAGGTCGTCGGCGGAGCGCTGCGGGTCGCGGGCCGGATCCGGAAGCGCGAACGTCTGCGCGGAGAAGGCGAGGTCCCAGGACCGGGTGCTCGGGGCGGCGCCGTCCCAGTCGATGAAGACCCAGCGGTCGCCGAGCATCAGGTTCCACGGCGCCAGGTCGTTGTGGCAGATGAGCTCCTGCGCCGGCGCTGACAGGGGAGGTTCCCAGACCGCATCGGTGGCGGGGACATGGCGCGCCGATACGTCATGGATCCGCCGGACCATCCCGCCCACGCGGCCGAGCTCGGCGGCGGAGAGCGGTGCGGAGTCCATCGCGAGCGTGCCGGGGACGAACTCGATGATCTGCCGCCCCTGTGCGTCTCGACCGAGCGGCTCGGGCGCATCCACTCCGCGGTCCCACATCGCCTGCACATAGGCGATCACGTGCGGGGTCGCGGCCGTCCATGCCTTGCGGACGGTGTTCCCCACGCGCACGACGGGTCCGCTCGCGTTGCCGCCCTCGAGGACTTCCTCCCGCATCCTCCGAGGCTATCGGAGGCGCCTCCGGGAGAGATCACTCCCGATGATGACGAGGGATACCTCCCCCGACGGACGCCGTTCGCCGCGCCCGTGAGCAGAGTGGAATCATGACACGACGCACCCTCCTCCCCGCTGCCGCCCTGCTCCTCGGTGGCACCCTGCTGCTCGGCGGATGCGCCGCCGTGGAGGGTCTCGTGCACAAGCAGTCGACCAGGACCTTCGAGGATGCCGACGCCTTCCGCACAGACGCGCCGGTCGATGCGGACTGGGTTCCGGACGACGCGACCGCCCTCACGCTCCGGACGTCGACCATCGAGGACGCGGACGACGCCGTCCTCCTGCTGGCGAGCGCGACCGCGCTGCCGGAGGAGTGCGTGGAGACGGAGCGGACCTCCGCCCCGACCTGGACTCTGGACGATGCCCCCTCCGCGTACGAGGCGAGCACCGTCTTCGTCTGCGGCGACTGGAGCGTCATCCCGTCCGACGACGGCTGGTTCGGATGGACGCCGAACTCCGACGAGGAGAAGACCGCCGCCCGAAGCTGACGCTCAGAGGCCGTCGAGGGCCTCGCGCGCCGCCTGCACGGCCTCGGCAGCGGTGTCCTTTTTCTCCACGGCCGCGGTGCGCCTCTTCTCCGCGGCGGGACGGTCGCGGTCGACGCGGTCGGCCTCCTGACGCAGCTGCTCCAGCTGCGCTTCCAGCTCGGCGATTCCGTCGGCCAGCTCCTCGGCGCGGTCGTGCAGCGCCTGCACCGCCTCGTCCTCCTTCGCGAGGGCACGCTCCGCCGCCGCGAGGTCCTTCTCCGCAGCAGCCACCCGACGTTCCGCGTCCCGACGTTTCCGGCGCTCCTGCAGTTCGTCCGGGGGACGCGGGGGTTGCGGCTGCAGCGCGGGGAGCGTCCCGGCCACCGCGTCGCGGATGTCGTCCGCCGTGCCCGAGGGTTCCAACGTCCGCACGAGACGTCCGGACGCCACGGCCGCCGCCGCGTCCGGGTCGAAGAACGCCGCGGAGATCGTCTGCTCGACCGCATCCCGCGTCGCCGCGGTCACCCGTTCTCCGCGGGAGCCCGCGAGGTCCGCAGCGGTCTCGGCGAGCCGTCGGGTCAGCGCGCGCCGTTCCCGGCCGAGCTTCGCCAGCGCCGCAGCGTCCAGATCCGCCTGCGCCTCGCGCAGCTCCGCGGCCAGCGCCAGGGCCTCCCCCAGTTGCGCAGCACGCTCCTGCGCGAAGACGTTGACGACCCAGGCGGCGACTGCCGGCTTACGCAGCGCCTTCACCTCCGCGGCGAGCGCGCGATCGTCGAGGTCTTTCGCCCGCGCATTCCGGGCGGCTGTGAACTCCTCGGGCGGCCCCGCATACAGCGCCGCCGCGATGTCATCGAGGGTCGGAGCGGCCATGCGCCCACGATACGCGTCGGCGTCGCGCTTCCGTCCGGGAACGGCTACTCGATGGCGAGGTAGTCCGCGGTATCGGAAGCGACCAGCACCTTGGCGCCGAAGCTCCCGCTGCCGTTGCCGGGATACAGGTAGAGCTGACCCGCCGCCGTGCGAGCAAGGAGATCGGCGCGACCGTCTCCGTTGTAGTCGACGCCTCCCGTGACCTCGGTGAACTCCTGCCATCCGATCCCGACTTGTCGCGGCGAGCGCAGTCCGGACGCGCCACTGTACATGCGCAGCACACCGTCCCCGGCGATGGCGGCGATATCCCCCCGGCCGTCTCCGTCGAAATCGCCGGCGACGAGGTAGTGGAATCCTTCCCAGCCGCCGCCGATCGTCGTGTGGGGAGGGCTGAACCCACCAGCGCCGTTTCCTCGGTAGACGGTGAGGATCCCCGCCTCCGAGACACCGACCACGTCCTGCCGGCCGTCGCCGGTGAAGTCCGCCCCGGAGGCGACGTGCCGCATCCCGTACCAGCCTGACCCGGGCGTCGTCGCGGGGCGGAACTGCCCGGCACCCGTTCCGGCCCAGAACTCCAGTGCTCCGTCGGAGCGGGCGACGAGAATGTCGGCGTTGCCGTCGCCGTTGAAGTCCGCATGGGTGATGTGCCGACGAGAGGCCGCCCATCCCGCTCCGAAAAGCGTGGTGGGGGCGGCGAACGATCCTCGTCCGTTCCCGTTCCGGAGTCGCAGGTCGCCGTTGCCGGCGACGACGAGCAGATCGGCTTTGTCGTCTCCCGTGTAGTCCCCTGCGCTGACGTTCGCGGGGTCGCCGACACCGAGACCGGGGAAGAACAGCGGGATCGTCCCACCTCGCGTGACGTTCGACAGGCAGGTGAAACCCTGGTTGATCTGGGAGTAGACCTTGCCGTTCAGCCACACCTCGAAGTGCAGGTGGTAGGCGGCGGAGTTGCCGGTGTTCCCGACGACGCCGATCTGCTGCCCGCGCAGGACCTTCGTCCCCGGTGCGTACCAGCCGGATGCCGCCATGTGGGCATACCGGGTGACATAGCCGCCCGGGTGCTGCACATCGACGTAGTTGCCGTAGCCGCCGTTCGACGTGCGGCTCTTGATCACACCGTCGTACGCCGCCAGGATCGGTGTCCCGCCGTTCCGGGAGATGTCGATGCCGTCGTGCGCGCGATAGTTGCCGAGGCAGCCGTCTCCGACCTTCGACTGGATGTTGCCCGAGGCCGGATAGACCATGTAGCCGTCGGAAGCGGCGACCGCGGAGCCGGTCGTGGTGAGGGCCGGCACCAGGGATCCCAGCACGATCGCGAGCACGGCGACGATCCCGATGCGACCAAGACGCAAGCGGGACGTGCGCTTCATCTCGAAGTTCTCTCTTGCTCGGCGGCCCCAGGGGACGTGGTGTCCTCCGCGGTCACCGTACCAAGGGCGGGCGTCCCGCGACGCGAACGCCACCCCCTTCGCTCCCGTTCCGCTGCTCTCGCGCCCCGGACGGGGTGAGACCCCGGAGGGGTGTACCGTCAGCATCATGGGAAGACTCCGGTACGACGGGCACTCGGATCCGATCCTCATCGACGATGAGACGCTCGCGCATCTGAAGATCGTCATCGCCACGAAGCTGCGCCGACAGGAGAGCTTCATGATGACGTGGCGGCCTCTCGAGGGCGGCATCGACCGGCGGGCGAGCGTGTGGATCCACCCCGCCATCCCCCTGCAGTTCGGCTTCGACGACGCGGAGCCGCCAGCGGTGGACCCGCACCGCATCCAGCAGATCGTGCAGGCTCTCAACGCCTCCGGCGATCTTCACCTGGACCACCTCACCGACCCGCGCTGACGCGCTCCGACGTCCGGTACGGAAGGGGCGCTGCCCGTGGACACCGCCGTGATCCCGGCTCTCTTCGTGATCATCCTCGGCCTCATCGTCGGAGCGGCGTTCCTGCGGGGGTGGGTACGGCGCAGCGCGTCGTCCGCGGGACAGCGTGCGGGCGATCGGTACACCGCCGCCCGCACGGAGGAGATCCTCGCCGATCTCGGCGCCACGCTCGTCGTCCGTGACTTCCCCACAGCCGCGGCCGAGATCGTGCGCACGGTCATCGCGGACCGCGGCACGAGCTTCTCTCTGCTCCCCGACGACGCATTGGGCATCCGCTTCGTGGAACCGGACGACACGGTCGCACGACTGGTTCCGGGCCCCGAGGGAACACTGTTGCGCGTCGAGACCTTCCGCGAGTACCTCGGCTTCCCGCAGACCGCACCGCTGTGGCGGGAGCTGCGGGCCCTGGTGGCCGCGGAGGCCGCTACCCGCCAGATCGAGGTGGCCGACGGACCCGTCTCCGTGTTCGAGCGGGGCCCTGTGCTCGACGACCGCAACGCGCGCTGGTTCCGCCAGGCCTGATCAGCGTTCACCGGCCCCCGCAGATGGGGGTCACGATTCTCAGGCGACGCAATTAGGCTAGACGCGCGCCGCGCCCCGCGGGGACTCGGATGACGACCCGGTCGTGGCGCATGCCGGAGGCCTCCTCCTCCGTGCTTGCGATCCCGTCCACGGAAACGAAGTCCGCTTCGTGTCGCGGACACGCCAGAAAGGCTTGAACCCATGAGCGAATCCTCGGGCACTCCCCGCGACGACGAGCGGTCGCCGGACTTCTTCGATCAGCTGATCGAGACGAATCCCCGCGACACGTCGTCCTCGTCCTCGGCCGCATTCACCATCGGATTCCGCGGCTACGACAAGGGCGAGGTCGACGCCGCGCTCGCATCGATGCGGGCCCAGCTCCAGCAGGCGGCCGATGAGGTGGCCGAGGCGAAGGCCCGCGAGGCCGAGTCGGTCGAAGCGGTCAAGGCCGAGGAGCGAGAGGCACGGGAGGCCCTCGAGGCCGAGCTCGCCGCGGCGAACGCCAAGGCCTCGGATGCGGAGCAGCAGGTGGCGACGCTCACCTCCGAGCTCGTCGACATGCCGCAGGCCGACGGTGAGGAAGCGCCGTCTCGCCAGCAGTTCGAGGCGATCCTGCGGGTGGCCGAGGAGCAGGCGAACGTCCTCATCCAGAACGCCGCCGTGCAGGCCGACCGCCTGATGACCTCTGCCCGCGAAGAAGTCGCCGCGCAGCGCGCCGAGGCCGAGGCGGATGCCGAGCGCATCATCTCCCAGGCTCAGCGCGACGCCGACCAGGTGCGACTGAAGATGGAGACCGAGTACACGGCCCATGAGGCGCGCATCGAGCGCGAGGCCGCACACGCCGCGGAGAAGGTCAGCCAGGCGTCGCAGGAGGCCACGGCGATCCGCACCGAGGCCGAGAAGGGGGCCGCCGCGCTGCGTTCCCTCGTCACGCGCGAGACCACCCAGCTGCGGGCGGACGCCGAGCGCGAGGTACGCGAGATGAACGCCCGCGTGCTGGAGTTCGAGGAGACCCTCACCCGCCGGCAGGACGACGCGCAGCAGGAGTTCCTGGTCCTCCACAACCAGGCCGTCGCCCACGCCGAGCGCATCACGACCGACGCCAACGAGCAGGTGACGGCCTCGCTGGAGCACGCCCAGCGCATCTCCGCGAAGGCCGACGGCTACGAGAAGCTCATGCGCTCGCAGGCGCAGGCGATCGAGGCCGACGCACAGGTCCGTGCGCGGGACATCCTCGAGCGTGCCCGCGTGAAGTCGCAGAAGATCGTCGATGCGGTGACCGGCCACACCTCCACCGTCCTCCGCGACGCTGAGGACCGAGCCCGTCAGCTGCGGTGGCAGCAGCAGCAGCTCACCAGCTTCATGGCCGAGGTACGCGAGCTCATCCGCCCCGACGGCATCTTCAGCGACGACAGCCTCCCCACGGAGATCGCGCTGACGGAGGCCACGATCGACGAGGACGACGACGAGAACGAGGACGACGTCGTCGAGGCGTCCGTCGAGAGCTTCCGCGGAGACGAGGTCCTCGACGACGAGCTCGACGACGACCGTCCGCTGGAGAAGATCACGATCGACGTCGTCGAGACGGACGACTCGAAGCGCTGATCCGCGCGGATACGACGAAGGGGCGAGCAGCTGTCTGCTCGCCCCTTCGTCGTATCCGTGTGCGTCAGGCGCGACGGAGCTGTGCCGCCGCGGGGCAGTCGAACGGGTCGCGCGCCGCCAGGCCCACCCGGTTCAGGTAGGCGATGACGATCGCGTACGAGCGCCCGAGACTCGTCTCCGTGTACGGGATGCCGTTGGCGGCGCAGTAGTCGCGCACGATGCCGCGCGCCTTCGACAGGTGCAACCGCGACATGTTCGGGAAGAGGTGGTGCTCCACCTGGTGATTGAGGCCTCCCATGAGCCCGGTGACCCACCACCCGCCGCGGATGTTGCGCGACGTGCGCACCTGCTTCGAGAAGAAGTCGAGCTTGGCGTCGGGCGCGATGACCGGCATGCCCTTGTGGTTGGGGGCGAAGGATGCGCCCATGTAGACGCCGAAGACCGCGAGCTGTACACCCAGGAACGCGAAGGCCATGCCGACGGGCAGCAGGAGGAACAGCGGCACGAGGAGGACGGCGAACCGCAGCACGATGAGTCCGAGCTCGATCCAGCGCCCCTTCACGTTCTTGCGCGTCATCAGGTGCTTCAGACCCAGGAAGTGCAGGTTGAGCCCCTCCAGCGTCAGAAGGGGGAAGAAGAGCCAGCCCTGCTTCCGCGTGATGAGCCGGACGATGCCACGCGACTGTGCCGCATCCTCCTCCAGGAAGGAGATGGTGTCGACCTGGATGTCAGGGTCCTTGCCGACCTGGTTCGGGTTGCCGTGGTGGCGGGTGTGCTTGGAATCCCACCAGTGGTAGCTCATGCCGATGATGCCGGCGAGCACGCGGGCCAGGCGGAAGTTCGCCGGTCCTGTGGAGAGGATCTGGCGGTGCGCGGCCTCATGGGCGAGGAACGCGACCTGCGTGAAGACGATGCCCAGGGCGGCGGCGATGAGCAGCTGGAACCAGCTGTCACCGAGGAGCAAGAATCCGGCGACGCAACCGGCGAAGGCGACGACCAGCGCGGCGCCGACGAGCGAGTAGAACACGGGCGTCCGCTGCAGGAGCCCGGTCTCCTTCACGACCTGCTGCACGTCCCGGTAGGCCCGGGCGAGCGGCGGGAAGTCCGCGTTGCCGGCATAGGTCTGACGCACGGGCCCCAGAGTGGCGGTGACGGACGGGGAGGGTGAAAGGGAGATGATGCTCTCCTGCCGATCGGGAGCCCTTGAGCTGAGGTAGCCAAGGGCGGATGCCGATCGCTGTGGCCACACTAACCGCGCCCGCATACGCGAGCCGGCATACGAGTCAGGCTCGCGCCCGCCGCATGCGCGGACGGCGGGCGCGCGGGCGAGTCGGCGACGCCGCGGGGCGCTTCGGCTCGTTCGCCTCGGCGAGCGCACGGAAGGCGTCGTCGAGGGAGGGGAAGGATCCGAGATCGGTGCCACGCTCGTCGCGCAGTCGGTGCGCGGATCCGTCGAACTCGACGAATCCGGCGAATTCGCCGTTCCGGGTGGCGACGTGCACGTCGACGTCGGCCTGCTTCCAGGTGAGAGGGGTGGACGGAGGGATGGTGGTGGTGCTCATGCTCATGCTCATTGCTGTGGGGCGGGCGCGCTGTCGCGCTCCGCACGTGAAGAGACCGAGGGCGGATTCCGCGCGCGTCGATGTGCGTGGTCCGTGGATGGCCCTGATCAGTGGCGACGAGGCGGCCGAGAGGGGGCGAAACGCACACGTTGCACGATCAGTCTAACAGATCCACGGAACCACGCTCCGACGACCTCAACTTCCCGGCGGGCGTCCGCTCCCGCTCCCGCTCGGTGCGGAACCGGCGCTCGGGGCGGTCGTGGTGTCGACGCCGATCACGAGCGTCGCCGTGTAGCCGCCGGCGACGCTACCCGTCGTCGTCGCGAGTTGCGATGCCCCGCCGTCGTCGCCGAAGACGTTGTCGGAGGTCAGCGTGATCCTTGCCAGGTTGTCCGCCGATCCGGCGTATGCCGTCTCCGCGTAGACCGCTCCGCAGGCGTCTTCGGGCAGCGCGAGCTGGGATGTCGCGATCGCGTTCGATGCTTCGGTGATCGACGCCGCGTCCGGGTAGACCTCGAAGTGGATGTGGGGCCACCGCCCCGAATAGCACCCGGGGAACACGGACGTGAAGGAGACCCTGCCGTCGTCGTCAGCGACCTGCACCCCGCGGAGATAGGAGACGTCCTCGAGCCCCGACGAGTAGAGCGAGTACTCCCCCTGGGCGTTGCAGTGCCAGGCGTACACGGCGACGCCCGCGAACGGCACCCCTCCGTTCGCGAGGTCGAGGATCTGCAACTCGAACGAGAGCGGGACCCCGTCCGCGGTGGCACCGCCGTCGATGGACGAGCGGATGTCCTGGCGGATGATCCCCGCCTCGTCGAGGACGTCGGGACCGTTCGAGCCGTCGCCCGGGTAGGGGCCGGCGGTCTCATCCGGGATCTCCGTGATCGCGGAGTCCGCTGCGGTGGCGCCGGCGCTGGGCGTGGGCGTGGCGGTCGTCGACGACGAGCCGGTGGCTGCCGGGGCGCAGGCGGCGAGGACGACGGCACCGAGGCCGAGGCCGCCGCCGATCAGGAGCCCGCGGCGGCTCATCAGCGTCCGGAGATCGAAGGCGACGCCCTGGTCGACCACCTCTTCGTCCGCGCGATCCAGCGGTCGTCCTTCGTACATGGGCCCCTGCGGCGTCGACGTCGGTTCGGGGATTCGGCTCATGATGTGCTCCTCTCGAGCGTGGGCGGCGTTGCCCCCGATGCTCGACGAGTGAACAATCAGGGAGCTATGCGCGACCGATGAGGAGCCTAGAAGCGGGAGCAGAGCGGAGGATGCGGGGACATCGCTCCGCTCTGCAGCGCTGGCGCTCGAAGAACTCGGCGGACAACGCAGGGCCGGGGCGATGGGGGAATCGCTCGCGCGGCCACGAAGACGGCCGGCATGCAGGGGACATGCGCGGCCGTGGCGCATCCAGTGCAACACGCAGCTTGGCACCTGTCAAGTTTTTCCTGGACGTCTGTCCGGATCCGCGAGAATGCCATAGCATTGCCCGCACCGATCCCGAAGGGGACGAGACCGGGGGCACAGCATGACGACGGCGACCAAGCGGGCGGAACGCGCAGGGGTGGACAAGTTCGCGATCCGCCGGCGAGCGCTGGCCGAAGCGGCGCTGGAGGCGATCGCCGAGCGCGGGTTCGCCAGGACGGGACTCCGCGAGATCGCCCAGCATTCGGAGCTCTCGCACGGAGCCCTGCACTACTACTTCACCGACAAGAACGACCTCATCGCGGAGGCCGTGCGGATCTCCAAGGGCGGGCTCGGTGACCGCTACCTCGCCGTCATGGAGGAGGCGGAGACCGCGGAGGACCTGGCGGCCGGCGCCGCGGAGGAGCTCGCCAGGAGCGTGCACGACGACGCCCGCCTGCACCGGCTCTGGTACGACCTCCGCAATCAATCGCTGTTCGAGTCCGGCTTCGGCGACACGATCGCGGAGGTCGAGGCCGACCTGCAGGAGGCCATCTGGCGCGTGGTCGAGCGCTACTCCGAGCTGCGCGGTCGGCCCTGCCGCTTCACGCCGCTCTTCGCGTATGCGCTGACGGACGGCATGATGCAGCACGCCCTCATCCGTCACCTCCGCGGTGACACCGAGGCGATCGCGCGCCTGCGCGTCGAATGCCTGGACCTGTTCGCCGCCAGCGTCTGACCGCGGCGCTCAGGCGTCCGTCGCCGCGGCGCCGCGGGGAATCGGCGGCCGCATCACCAGCACCGCCACGATCCCCACCATGACCGCTGCCGTCAGCGCCACCGGCACGGGCACGAACGGGTCGAGCAGGACGAGCAGCGCCCCCACGGGGATGACCGTGTTGACGACGCGGTCGGCATTGTCGCGGATGGCGACCCACCAGATCCCGATGAGGAACACCGCGATCGGGATGGACACCGTGAAGGTGGCCGCCACGGGAGCGAGATGGCTCTCCCCCGTCATCACGTCCAGCTCCACCTCGATGCCGGCGGAGAAGGCCGCGGCCGCCGCGAAGACGAAGTAGTGCGTGTAGCCGTAGCGCAGCGAACGGCCGAGAGTGGTGATAGCCCGGTGGTGGGGCGGCCAGAAGTAGATCCACCACAACGCCGCCGTCACGACGAAGGCGAGGGCCGAGATGGCCAGGAGCGGACCCAGGGCCTCCACCTCGTCCAGCGCGTCGATGATCGCGTTGGCGGAGGCGAGGAGGCTCTCGCCGAGCACGATGAGAGTGAACAGACCGTAGCGCTCCGTGATGTGGTGCGGATGCCAGGGTGTCTGGTGCCGGCGCTCGGCGAACACCGGGACCGCGATCTCGATGAGCGCGAAGACGACGAAGGCCGCGAGTTGCACGGGGCCGGACGGGATCAGCAGGAACAGAAGCCACAGCACCTGCACGACGGCGATGCCGAGGGCGTACCGCAGAGCGACGCGCCGGAGCGGGCCCTCGTTCCGCGAGGCCCGCAGCCACTGCGCCACCACCGCGATCCGCATGACGACGTAGCCCACCACGGGGAGCGTGAAGTCGCTCTCCTCGAAGGCCCCGGGGATCCCGGCGGCGAGGATGAGGACGCCCGCCATCTGGACGAACGTGGCGATCCGGTACGGCCAGTCGTCCGTGTCGAACGAGGTCGCGAACCAGGTGAAGTTCATCCACGCCCACCAGATAGCGAAGAAGAGCATCGCGTAGGAGGTGATCCCGTGGAGGAAGTCTCCGTGGCTCAGCGCGTGATGCAGCTGCGCCGAGGCGATGCTCACCGCCACCACGAAGACGAGGTCGAAGAAGAGCTCCAGCGGACTCGCGGCCCGATGCGGCTGACCGGGGTCGCGCGGCCGCATGGGCTGCAGACGGAAGCGAGGACTCGATGTCGGGTGCGCGGTCACCGCGACAGACTAGCTCCGGGTGCACCCTCGCATGCGGTATTCCGGAACGGGTTTTCGCTCACCCTCGGGAAGCGCTTCCGTCGGGCGGCCGAATCCGCTACAGTGATGACCGTCTGCAGTGCCTGCTGCACGCCTCGTCGGTTTGGGACGACGAGGACACCTTCTCGATGTGGGATCGCGAAGCTTCAGCAGGACCCGAGGGGTCGGGACGCAGACGTGTCCGTGAACGTGGGGTTCATGGTCTGGGGAAAACTGGGGAAACGATGGCGCACTGGGGTTATCTGCGTACATTCACGGCTCAAGGGGCCTCGGCATGACTTCCGTCGAGGATGCTCTGAGCATCGCTCGTACGGGTTTCACGCCGATCACGGCTCCGCGGGCGACCGCGTCGGTGACGCATGCGGCGAGCACGCCGCGTGTCTCGGCGACGCTCGAACGACGCCTGCAGTGGGAGCGTCGCTATCGGATGCGGCTGCGGATCACGGATGCGGCTGTCATCCTGATCGCCGTCGCACTGACGGCGGCGGTCCAGCTGCTCACCGGCGTCACGGTGATCGAGGCCGTGCGCAACGCCGCATTGCTGGGTCTCGCCTGGTACCTGATGCTGTCGGCGCTCAACAGCCGAGCCGCCGCCATCTTCGGGTCTGGGGCCACGGAGTACCGTCGCGTCGCGCACGCGGCGGGTCTCGCCTTCGGCATCACCGCCATTGCGGGCGTGCTCCTGGAGTGGGAAGGGCTGCAGCCGCTGTTCTTCATCGCGCTCCCGGTCGGCATGCTCGGTCTCCTCTTCGCCCGCTGGGCCTGGCGTCGCTGGCTGCAGCGGCAGCGCCTGTCCGGACGGTTCGCGTCGAGGACACTGGTGGTCGGCGCCACCGAGGACGTCGAGTATGTGATCGACTCCCTGCAGAAGGGCGGGGAGAACGGCTACCACGTCGTGGGGACGACGTTGCTGGATCGCAATGCCGGCGCGCTCAGGATCGGGGAGAGCATCTACCCGGTCGTGGGCGATCTGGACACCGTCGCCCCCGCGGCGGCACAGCTCGGGGCGGACACCATCATCGTGGCGAGCCGCCCCGAGGGGTCCCCCGACTTCGTCAAGCAGCTCAGCTGGCAGCTCGAAGGCACGGCCGCCGAGCTCGTCCTCTCGAGCCGCCTGACGGACGTCGCGGGTCCTCGCATCTCGCTCCGCCAGGTCGACGGCCTGCCGCTGATCCAGGTGAAGATCCCGACCTACGAGGGCGGCGTCCACCTGCTGAAGCGCGCCCTCGACGTACTGGTGGCCGCCATCGCGCTGATTCCGATCGCGCTGCTCACACCTGTGCTCAGCGCTCTCATCAAGCTCGACTCTCCGGGGCCCGTGTTCTTCTTCCAGGAGCGTGTCGGCCGGGACGGCCGTACGTTCAAGATGGTCAAGTTCCGTTCCATGCGCACCGACGCCGAGAAGCAGCTCGCGGCGCTGAAGGACCACAACGAGGGCGCCGGCCTCCTCTTCAAGATGAAGGACGACCCCCGCGTGACCCGCGTCGGGAAGGTGCTGCGCAAGCTGTCGCTGGATGAGCTCCCGCAGTTCTGGAACGTGCTGGTCGGCGACATGAGCGTCGTCGGTCCGCGGCCGCCGCTGCCCAGCGAGGTCACCGCTTACGACGGCACCGTGTTCCGCCGCCTGTACATCAAGCCCGGGATCACGGGTCTGTGGCAGGTCTCCGGACGCAGCGACCTGTCGTGGGACGAGAGCGTGCGGCTCGACCTGCGCTACGTGGAGAACTGGTCCGTCATGAACGATCTGCAGATCATGTGGCGCACCGCGAAGGTCATGGCGCAGCCGAGCGGGGCATACTGAGCGGATGAGCACTACGACACCCCTCACGATCGCGATGGTGGGGACCCGCGGCGTGCCTGCGGCCTACGGCGGATTCGAGACGGCCATCGAAGAGGTGGGGCGACGGCTCGCCGACCGTGGCCACGACGTCGTCGTGTACACCCGCGGCTCCGAGCACCGTGAGAAGGTGTACCTCGGCATGCGCGTGGTACACCTCCCCGCGGTCCCGGTGAAGCAGATCGAGACCCTCAGCCACACCGGGCTGTCGGCCCTGCATCTGCTCTTCCACCGCCGCCCCGACGCGACCTTCGTCTTCAACGCCGCGAACTCGCCGTTCCTCCCGCTGCTCCGGCTGCGCCGGGCGCCCGTCGCCCTGCACATGGACGGTCTGGAGTGGCGCCGGTCGAAGTGGGGTCCCCGCGGCAAGGCGTACTATCGCTGGGCCGAGCAGTTCGGCGTCCGCACCGCGGACGCGCTCATCGCCGACGCCCCCGGCATCTCCGACTACTACCGCCACCAGTTCGACGTGCCCACGGAGCTCATCCGATACGGCGCGCCGATCCTCGATCAGCCGTCGACGCACCGCCTGGCCGAGATGGACCTGACTCCGAACGGCTACCACCTCGTCGTCGCTCGGTTCGAGCCGGAGAACCACGTGCTCGAGATCGTCCGCGGATACCGCGCCAGCGCCGCGCGACTGCCGCTCGTGGTCGTCGGCTCCGCGCCGTACGCCGCCGGATACATCCAGGAGATCCGGAACGCCGGCGAGGGCGACGAGCGGATCCGCCTCGTGGGCGGCGTCTACGACCAGGAGCTCCTCGACGGGCTCTACGCCCACGCCGCCACCTACCTGCACGGCCACTCCGTCGGAGGCACCAACCCGTCGCTCCTGCGCGCCATGGGGGCGGGCACCGCGGTGATCGGCTACGAGGTGCCCTTCAACCGGGAGGTCCTCGGCGGCAACGGCTGGTTCTTCGCCGACGCGGATGACGTCGCGACCCACGTCGCGGCCGCCGAAGCCGACCCCACGACCCGCGACGCGCATGCAGCCGCGGTGCAGGAGATCGCCCGCACGCGCTTCCGCTGGGACGACGTGGCGGACGAGTACGAAGACCTCGCCCGCCGTCTGTCCGAAGGCTCCAGCGTCCACGCGTCCGCGCGGCGCGCGCGCCGACGGAGCGCCGACTGGGCACCCGCCCCCGCGGACGCGACACGATGACCACCGGCGTGAAGAGGAAGACCGTCCTTCTCGTGCATCCCGGTGCCGAGATGTTCGGGTCGGACCGCATGCTCCTCGAGAGCGCGACCGGTCTCGTGGAGGCGGGCGCCCGTGTGGTGGTCGCCCTTCCGAGCTCGGGTCTGCTCGTCCCGCCGCTGCGTGCCGCCGGAGCAGAGGTCGTCATCCTGCCGATGCTCGTCCTGCGCAAGGTGCTGCTCACCCCGCGCGGTCTGCCCCGCCTGTTCCGCGACATGTTCCGGGGCCTCGGCGCCGCATGGCGTCTGATCGGACGCGTGCGCCCCGACGCCGTCTACGTGTCGACCATCATCATTCCGCAATGGCCCCTCGTGGCCCGACTCCGCGGCACTCGCGCGGTCAGTCACGTGCACGAGGCGGAGGCCTCCGGGAGCACGCTGGTGAACCGCCTGCTCTACATGCCGCACCTCGCCTCGGTCCGCACCCTCGTGAACAGCCGCTTCAGCCTCGACACCATCCGGCGCGCGCTGCCCGCTCTCGCCGACCGCACCCGGATCGTCGCCAACGGCGTCGCGTCGCCCCCGCACCCCGCGCCGCCGCGGCCCCGGATCGACGGCGCCCTCCGCGTGCTGTACGTCGGGCGGCTCTCGCCTCGGAAGGGTCCCGACCTCGTCATCGACGCCGCGGCGGCAGTGCAGGCGGAGGGGCGGCCCGTCGAGGTCACGCTCCTCGGGGCGGTCTTCGAGGGATACGAATGGTACGAGCGCGAACTGCGCGCCCGTGCCGCAGAGACCGGGGTCTCCGTCACCTTCGCGGGTTTCCACGCCGACATCTGGCCGTTCCTCGCGGAAGCCGACGTGCTGCTCGTGCCCTCCCGGGTGGACGAGCCGTTCGGGAACACTGCAGTCGAGGGCGTGCTGGGGCTCCGCCCCGTCATCGCGAGCGACAGCAGCGGTCTGCGCGAGGCCGCGGGCGGCTATGCCACCGCGCAGCTGGTCGCACCCGACGATGCTCCGGCGATCGCCGCCGCACTCGACGACGTGTGCGCACGGTGGGACGACCTCGTGGGCAGTGTGGCCGAGAGCCGCGACGAAGCCCTGCGTCGGCACGCACCTGCGGTCTACCGCGCCGGCGTCACCGCCGGCGTCCTCGACTGACGACCCGCCGGTATCCGCACGGCGCCGGGCGCGCGCGACCTGGGCTCACGCCGAGACGGCAGCCTCGGCCGTGAGCCGCGCCCGATGACGCACGATGTAGATCGAGAACGGGATCAGCTGACAGACCAGAAGCGCGAAGGCGACACCGAGGAGCGGACCGGCGATACCGAGGATCGGTGTGAGGACGAACGCCAGGGTGACCCCGACCGCGGCCATGCTGAGGGTGGGGATCACCTGGAATCGGATCCCGGGCTTGTCCATGATGAACATCCCGAGCGGGTAGACAGCCGCCGTGAGCATGATCATGAGGCCGAACGCGAAGATCGTGGTCGGCCGGACCTCTAGCTCTCCCTGCGTGATGAACCCGAACAGCCACGGCCCGACGAGCCACACCACCACCGTCGCGAGGGCGACCGCCACGGCGAACAGTCCGGAGAGCAGGAACGGTCCGCGGCGGAGATCGCCCTGGTGTCGCATGCGGGCGAAATGCGGCCAGAGCGCGAGCCCACCGGCCATCACCAGACCGTTGAGCGCGAAGAAGACCTGCCCGGCCACACCGTACTCGGCGACGTCGGTCGGACCGCCGAGCTGGGCGATCACGTACCGCTGCGACCCCACCGCGATCGGATACGTCACCATCTGAGCCAGCATCGGCCATCCCACGTCCATCACCCGTACGCCGGGGAACCGTCGCGGGCGCAGGACCATGCGCGCAGCCTCGGGGATCAGCGGAGACGTGGTCCGAGCGGTGATGAGGACGCCGAGGATCGAGACGATCAGCGAGGCCGCGAACGACGCGATCGCCGCGTAGGAATGCAGATTCTCGCCACCGAACGTCAGCAGCAGCCACACCCCGGCCAGCGTGAGCGGCGAGATGAGGCCCTGCAGCAGGATCACGATGTGGTTCTTGCGCTGCCCGAGCATGATCCGCGCCCAGATGCCCAGCGGGATACCGAGACAGAAGATCGTCACGCAGAAGAAGGCGGCCAGCGACGCCCCCGGCTCTCCTCCGGCATCGCCGAACACGATCTCCCAGGCACCGGTGGCCAGGAGCACGGTGTTGATCGCCATGGCGGAGGCCGCGAACATCAGCAGCACCCGGCCGACCGACGTGAGCTGACAGCGGAGCTTCTCGTCCGTCCGCACGTCGTCGCTCGTGGCCACGGCGTTCACGAGCACGGCGCCGCTGCCGAGATCGGTGAAGGTCAGCAGCGACGGGATCGTCGTGAGCAGCGTATAGAGGGCGAAGCTGCCGACGCCCGCGTCTCCGATGATCATCCGCGTCGTGAGAACGCCGCAGACCAGCGCGATGACCATCGTCAGCGCGCGGGCGCCGACAGCGAGAAGAGAACCCATACCTAGATCGTCACCGCGGCAGGGCTCCCAGCGTCGCGCTGTTGCCGGGGAGTCGCGATACCGAGGCGATATCCGCCGGCACGGGGACCGCCACTGCGGCCTGACGCTGCGCCTGCGCGGGCGCCAGCACATACGTGGCGGACACCACGGAGGCTCCCTGCACGAACTGAGAGCGGCGGTCCTGACCCGTCGCCGCGGTGAACGCCGCGAGGGTGTCTGCCACCGCCGGATCCCGCGAGACGGATCCCTTCGACCAGGCCGAGAACCATCGGGGCGTGCCGGGGGCGGTGCGGTGGTAGAGGTTGCCGTTCACGCTCGACATCATCTGCGCACCGGTGAAGGTGGTCGAGTAGTCCTGTACGCAGACCAGGCAGTTGCCCGCGCTCTCCGCCATGACGTTGTTGGACATCACGGTGTTGCGCACGATCCACGGCGCCAGCGGTGCGAAGCGCGTGCGCGGATCGTGGCCCGCCGCGTTCGGGTCGGAGGCTCGGCGACCGTCCTGACCGATGCTGACGTTCCGGTTGGCGTTGCCGACGAAGGTGTTGTTCCAGATCTTCACGTTGCCGGAGTTCAGGACGAACAGCCCGAAGTCGCCGTTGCGGGCGATGATGTTGTCGGCGACGACCGCCCGCTCCGAGAGCTCGACCATGACACCGTGGCCGGTGTTGCCGATCACGTCGTTACCCGTGAAGACGATGTCGATGACCGATTCGTCGAACCACGGACCACGACCGGCGTTCCCCGTGAACGCGCTGTCGGTGACGGTCACTCCGCGCGTCCGGGTGACCTTGAACGCGCCGGACACCGGGGAGTGGTTGAAGCGCTCGGCGTTGTTCCCGACGGAGAGCATCTGCTTCACCTTCAAGCCGTCGGCCTGGGAGGCGCCGCCACCGAGGAGACCGTTGCCGATCAACGAGACGCGCGTCAACGTCGTCCTCGGCGCCCAGGAGTAGAAGCCGGTCGTCGAGTTGTCGCGGATCGTCACGTCGGCGAGCGTGATGTCGCTCGCTGCGGCGATGACGGTCCCCATCTGGGGCACGCTGGTGGCGTACCGGCGGATGCCGATGCCGCGCACCTCGGATCCGGCGGACCGGATCGAGAGCGCCTGGGTGAGCACGCTCGCCTCCACGGGCTTGCCCGTCGGGTCGGTGCCGATCACGAGCCGCTTCGCCCGATCGTCGACGAAGAAGGTCCCGGCGACGACCTGCGCGGCGGAGGCGACCTCCCGCAGCTGCACGCCCGCGACCCACACCTGGTCCGGATGCGCGGCCATCGGGTGCGCGGGATCGACGAAGCGCCACTCCGGCTGGGTGTTGTCGGGCGCTCCCTTCGTGTATGTGGGGCTCGAGTCGAGCGCGGTCCCCCAGCCGTCGACCGTCCAGGTCTTGCCTGCGGGCTTCCAGCCGGTGACGGTCTTCGCGCCGTCCATCCAGACCGCCTCGTTCGGAGCGGGCTGGATCGTGACGCGCTTCTGCGGCGGCACGACGATCTCCTCGTGGTAGGTGCCACCGCGGAGCACGATGGTGCCGCCGTTCGGTACCAGCCGCAGCGCGGCCGCGATCGTGCGCACCGGCGAGTTCTTCGTACCGGCAGCGCCGTCCGATCCGCCCGGCGCCGCGTAGATCGCGGTGGCGGGTGCCGGGTACGACAGCGACCCCGGGGCGGCGGCGCCCGGCTTCCCGCGGACACCGGCCGGGGTGGCAGGTGGAGCGGGTGTCACCGGGGTGGTCGGCGTCACCGGGGGAACCGGAACCGGGTTCGGCGCAGGAGCCGGGTTCGGCGCGGGGGCGGGCGTCGGCGTCGGCGTCGGAGTGGGAGTCGCCACCGGCGCGGCTGCGAGCACGTCGTCGATCGCGAGCGGGACGGCGGCCTTCGCTCCGGAGGACGTGTACAGCGCGAAGCCGTAACCACCCGCGGCCGTGATCCGCGTGGCCGAGGAATCGGCGTGCGTCACCTGCCACGCGGACGGCTCGTCCCCATCTGCCGCCCAGGCCTTGGCCGCGAGCGTCACCGGACTGGTCCCGGTCACGTCGAGGGCGACGCGCAGCGACATGCCCGTCGTCACCGGGAAGGGGAGTCGTCGCTCGCTCAGGTTCTGCACAGTGGTGAGGTCGGTCATCCGGACCACGGACACGTAGGCGGAGCCGTCGGGGTGCACGCGGAGACGCACACCGTAGGAGTCCTTGCCGACGATGCGGACGGCCTGGGCCAGGTAGAGCGGACCGCCGACGGGGAGGGCAGGGACCGTCACCGTGTAGCGGCTCGACACATCCGCCGCGGTCACCCCGGCCACGGTCGCCCGCGCCGTGATCCCGGGCTTCCGACTGGCGAGCATCGCCTGCCCGTTCCCGACGCTCGACGCACCCTCGACGACACGCCAGGCCCCGACGGGAGAGGCGCCCCAGCCGGAGGCGACGGTGCGGTTCATCGGGTCGGAGAGGAGGGGACCCGCAGACGCTGCCGCCGGTCGGGCCGACGGCGAGGCGGCGGCGACCGCCGCGGAGGCCGGTGCGGCGATCAGCACTCCGGAGAGCGCGACGGTGACGCCCAGGGCACCCGCGAGCAGGCGATGGCGACGCCGTGGCGCCGCTGGCGATGAGAGACGAACAGGGAACGGAAAGGACACGATGTCACCGTTTCTGGGGTGGAATACACGATCACCCACGCTTCGCCGCAGTTTCAACCCCGGCGACAAAGTGCGAGCCCCCCTCGCAACCCATGAAGAATAACCGCCCGTCTGGACGATGGCAAACGATTCGAGCCCTTCCGCCGATATGCTGCACGCCTCCCCCGGGAGGACGGCGGGTCGCTCACTCGCTGTAGTACTCGCTGCGATGCCGGTCCGGACGCGCACGGTTGAGGACCGTGCCGAGGATGCGGGCGCCGCCCGATTCCAGCGATTTGATGCTCTTCGCCAGTGCCGCCCGCCGCGTCTTGGTGGCGTCGACGACGAGGATGACACCGTCCGTCTGGGTGGCCAGGAGGTTGGCGTCCGCGACGCTCAGCGTCGGGGGCGAGTCGATCACGACGTAGTCGTAGTCCGCCGCGGCGAAGTCGAGAAGCTGTGCCATGCGCGCCGACGTGAGCAGCTCGGCGGGGTTCGGCGGGATCGTCCCGGCAGGGAGGATGTCCAGCGTGGTGTCCGCGACGCGGTGCTTGGCCACCTCGAACTCCACCTCGTCGAGCAGGACGCTCGTGAGTCCGACCGAACCGTCGATGCCGGCGTGCTCGTGGGCACGCGGGCGGCGCATGTCGGCGTCGATGAGCAGGACGGAATTACGGAGCGCGGCGAGGGTCATCGCGAGATTCACCGACACGGTCGACTTGCCCTCGGCGGGCATACCGGAGGTCACCAGCAGCACCTTCACCCGGGACGACACGTTCGCGTACGCGAGCGCCGACCGGATGCGGCGGAACTCCTCCGAGGTGTGGCCGAGCGGCTCCTGGGCGACGGCGATTCCCCGCGCCTCCAGCAGCGGCGACTTGGAGACGACGCCGAGCACGGGATCCCCGCCGGCCTGCGTCAGCGCCTCCTCGTTGCGGACACGGGTGTCCAGCACACCGATGAGCACGGCGGCCGCAAGGCCGAGCACGCCTCCGAGGAAACCGCCGAGGGCCGCGTCCCTGGGCTTGCTCGGAGTGAACTGGAACTCGGGGACGACGGCGTCGTCGATGACCTCGGCGGTGATGGTGGACTCGCCCTGCGGATCCTTCGGAGCGACGTCCTTGACGACCGTGATGAGCTGCTCGGCGACGGCGTTCGCGAGCTCGGCCGCAGCTTCCGGGTCGTCCGTGATGCCGGTGATCCGCAGGGTGACGGTGCTCTGCGGGATGGTCACCTCGATGTCCCTCGCGAGCGCGCGGGGCGTCGTGTCGAGCTCGAGCTCCTCGATAACCGGATCGAGCACGCGCGAGCTCGTCGCCAGCTGGGCGAACGACAGCATCTGGCTCTGGGTGTACACCGAGCCCTGGTTGAGGTCCGAGGCGCTCGTGCCCTGGTTCAGCGCGAAGTACAGCGAGGTCGTCGCCTGGAACAACGGCGTCTGCAGCGACGCGTATCCGTACGACCCCGCGGCGCCCACGACGCCGCACAGCACGATCAACCACCAGAACTTGCGCAGCGAGCCCGCGATGACACGCAGGCTGACCCGGCTCTCGGCCATGACTCCCCATTCCCCCTGAGGTCTCGATTCTAGAGGAGCCATTTGCACGGCCCGTTCACGTCTGCCGCACCTGTGGAGCGGGTCCGGTCGTCGCCGGCGGTGACGCCGTCCCGAGATCCCGCAGGAAGGCCTCTTCCGCGGTGGTGGATCGCGTTCCGGCGTCGCGCGCCCAGGTCACCGCGAGTCCGACGCAGAACCACAGGAACATGCTGTACTGCGTGATGAGGGCGACGACGACCAGACTCGGGAGCTGTCCGACGACGGCGAGGGCGGCGGGACTCCGCGTCGAGCGCCGCACGGCCATCAGCGCCGCGCAGACGACGGCCGCCATGATGAGCAGGGTCGGCACGTACCCGTACCGGAGGAGCGTGAGCACGAGCGCGTTGTCCACCGACCGGGCGAAGTATCCGAGGTAGTAGTCGCCGGAGACGAGGGAATGCCAGTCGCCGGGGTTCCCGAACAGCTGCACCTGTTCCAGGAGGACCAGCAGGTCCGTGCGGTAGTCGGCGCTGCCTCCGGCCTCGTCCCCCGCGGCACCGAAGACGGAATCGATGACGGGGATGACGATCGCGGTGCCGATCACCCCGGCGACGGCCACCGTCACCCGGAAGCGCGTCGATACCCCGACGATGAGGAAGGTGGACAGGACGAGTGTCAACACCAGTGTGAGCAGGCCCGCCCGGCTGAACGTGAAGACCGTGGCGGTGGCGATGAGCACGATGCCGGTGATCTTCGGGAACAGTCGCCATCGCGTCGCCACGACGAACGCGGAGGACATCGCCAGCGCGGCGCCGAGCGCGATCGAGTGCCCCCACGCCCCCTCCGCACGCAGCACCCCGCCGCGCTCCTGCAGCGGGCTCCATGTGTCGTACACCACGCCGGATCCGGGGATGAGGACGAAGGGGTTGAAGGAGGTGAGGAACTCGACGACCGCGAGAGCGGCGGCCACGATCGCCACGACCGCGATCGTCGAGGTGATCCACTCGGTCGTCACGCGAGCAAGCACCACGCGCCCCCAGATGTAGGGGATCACCCACTCGAGAAGCGATGCCACGAGGGAGGCGAGGTCGACCGTGCCGAACCCGTACAACCCGACGACGACGAGGACGAACGCGGCGACCCAGGCATCGGCCGCCCGCAACGGCACCACCGACCAGTTCACGATGATCAGCAGGACGGTGAGCAGCGTGATCGCCGCCCAGTAGAAGCTGATGTTCACCCCTACCCAGAGAGGCACGAAGAACAGCACGACCGCCCACACGACGAAGGCGGTACGCGGGAGCAGCCGGAGTGCGAACACGACGATGGCCACTGCCGCGATTCCACCGAAGGCGAGGAGCGCGATCGGGACAGCAGTGGCCATGCGTCAGGATCTTACTGCGGTGCGGTGACGCGGAACGAATCGAACGACACGCCGAGCGGCGCGGTCGCGCTGCCGGAGCGGTTGCCGCTCAGTCCCACCGCACCCGCACCCAGGGGTGCCGCGTCGGTCGTGGTGATCTGCCAGGCTGCCGGCTTCGTCGTCTCCGTCGGCCAGAACTTGGCGGAGAGGGTCGCCGACGTCGTCCCCGTCACGGACACCTCGAGGTTGTACGAGGTGTTCGCGGCCCACACCAGTCCGGGCACGGCCTGCGTGCGCAGGACGGTCCCTTCGCGGTGCACGACGAGCCAGACCGTGCCGTCAGGACGCAGCCAGGCGCGGACGAAGTACTTCCCGGCCGCCGACTGCCGCGCGATCACGCCGACGTAGGCGCCACCCGCGGCCGGGGCCTGATCGACCCGGAACTGTGTCTCGAGCACCGCATCGGCGACGGACGTGGTGTTGAGCGTCGCATGCCGGGTGTCGCCGGCGATGAGATTCAGCTTCGCCTGGCCGTCGGCGACGGTCGCCGCCGCCTGCGAACCGCCGGCGATCGTCCACGCCCCGCCGACCGTGGCGGTGCCCCAGCCGGGCCCCGCGGTGCGGTCGAAGCCGTCGTCCGCCACCGGAGCCGGCTGCGGCTCGGGTTCGGGTTCGGGTTCGGGCTGCGGGTCGACGGGAGGCGCCGTCACGGTCACCGGCTTGCTGGTGGTGTGCGTGGCGCCCTTGTCGTCCTTCACCGTGAGGGTGACGGTGTAGGTCCCCGCCGCGGTGTAGGTGCGGCTGGTGGTCGCACCGGTGCCGGTCGTCCCGTCGCCGAAGTCCCACGCGTACGAGGCGATCGTGCCGTCGGAGTCGGTCGAGGCGCTGCCGTCCACGGCGACCGTGAGGTTCGTCGCGGTCGCGGTGAACGCGGCGGTGGGAGCGACGTTCGCGGGCTCCGGTTCGGGCTGCGGCTCGGGCTCCGGCGCCGGCGTGCCGAGGTTCTTCAGCGTGAAGTCGTCGAAGCTGGCGAGGTTGGTGCCGGTGCCACTGCCCGACCGGTAGGAGAACACCGTCGGGGCACCGGCGACCTGCAGAGCCGGCGTCGCGTCCGTCGTGGTGAGCTGCCAGTTGGCGGGCTCCGCCGACCCCGCCGCCCACAGCTTGGCGCGGATGGTCGTGGTGGACGACCCGGTCGTCTCCATCAGGAGCGAGAACGAGCTGCCCGCGCTCCAGGAGAGACCGGAGACGGCGGTGCTGGCGATCGCCGTGCCGTTGCGGTGGATCACGAGCCAGGTGGTGCCGTCAGGACGGTGCCAGGCGAGAGCCCGGTAGCCCGAGGACCCGGAGCGCCGTGCGCCCAGACCTTCGTACGCCGCCCCGGAGGAGGGCCCGGAGGCGAGGGTGTAGGTGATCCGCGCGGACGTGTCGAGAAGGGACGTGCCCTGCAGCAGCATCTCCCTGGTGTCACCGGGTGTCAGGTTGACCTTGCCCACGCCGTCGCCGACGGAGAGCGCTGCGGCGGAGCCGCTCATCGGCGCCCAGGTGCCGCCCTTGTCGGCGGCGCCCCAGCCGCTGGACACGACGCGACCGAACGCGTCGGACGCGGCGAAGACCTGCGCGGTCACGGTCACGGTCTTCGTGACGGCCTTGGACGCGCCGAGGCTGTCGGTCACGGTGAGGGTGATGTCATGCGCGCCGGCCGCGGCATACGTGTGGCCTGCCGTGGCCCCGGAACCGGCGGGAGACCCGTCGCCCCAGTTCCACGAATAGGACAGCGTCGCGCCGTCGGACGCACTCGATCCGGCTGCCGAGACGTTGACGCTCAGCCCCGACGCGGTCGCGGTGAAGGCGGCGACCGGGTCGGCATGCGTCGCCTCGACCTGTCGTGTGGTCGACGCGCTCCCGCCGCGGTCGTCGGTCACCGTCAGGGTCACCGTGCGGGTGCCCGGCGTGGCGTAGACGTGCGTCGCGACCTGACCGGTCGAAGTGGTGCCGTCTCCCCAGTTCCATGCGTAGGAGGCGAGGGAGCCGTCAGAGTCCGTCGAGGCGGACGCATCGGCCGAGACCGACAGCCCGTTCGCCGTCGTCTCGAAGGCCGCCGTCGGCAGGACGTTCGGTGCCTTCACCACGACCTGCTTCTCCGCCGTGGTGGCGAGTCCGTTGCTGTCCGTGACGGTCAGCGCCACCGTGTAGGTGCCGGACGCCTCGTACGTGTGGCTCGTCGTCTTGCCGGTGGCCGTCGCCGAGTCATCGCCGAAGTCCCACCGATAGCCGGCGATCGTCGCCGAGCCCGCGGGCGCCGAAGCCTCCGCGTCGAACGCGACGGCGAGGTCGGTCGGCGTGGCGGTGAAGGCAGCGGTCGGGGCCTGGAAGCCCTTGCCGATTCCGTAGTGCGTCTTCACCTGGGTCGCCGTGAGGGCGAACGGATAGACCGCGACCTCGTCCAACGACCCCTTGAAGTACTTGGAGCTCGGCTCGGACGGCCATCCGGCGAGGTTGTCTCCGCCGATACGCCAATATCCCGTGTAGTTCTCCGCCGTGGTGGCCCCCGCGAGCGACGACACCAGCTTGCCGTCGACGTAGAGCTTCATCCCCTCCGCGCTCTGCGACGCGACGGCGTGGTGCCACTCGTTGTCGTTGAGCGCGGCGTCGTTCTGGACGGTCTGCGTGCTGCCGTTGTACGTGCCGAAGACGAGACGCCCGTTGTTCGTCATATAGAGATGACGGTCGTAGCTGGTCGACTCGCCCGACGCCGCGGCGCCGTAGCCCATCAGCTTGCCGCCGCTGATGGTGTTGGTCTTGAACCAGAGCTCGGTCGAGAATTCGGACGGCGCGGCGATCTTGCTCCCGGAGGCCACGCGTCCCGCGCTCGTCCCGGTGAAGGTCGAGGCGCCCGTCGCCGTGTTCTCCACCCCGGAGGTCGAGGCGGTGACGCCCGTGCCGAACACGGGGGTGTTGGACCCGGCCCAGTCCTGCGCGGCGGTGCCGAGCGGGTAGTAGAGCTGCGGGCCGTCCGCCGTGACGGCGTTGACGTAGTTCGACACGGCACCGGCCGCGATGGTCACGCTCATCGCCTGGCTGGAGACGGAGTTGCCCGCGCTGTCCTTCGCGACGACGGTGTACTCCTGCGTCGATCCGGGAGCTGCCGTCTTGTCCTCGAGGTTCACCGAGGGGCGGTCCCACCAGGTGCCGCGGGCGGTGGCGGTGGCCACCGGGGCGGTGGCGCCGGTCCGACGCAGTTCGTAGGTCAGCGTGAGGTCGTCACGGTCCCAGTTCGCGGGGATCGAGATCCGCGCGCGTCCAGGGATGAACGACTGCGCCGTGCCGGTCCAGTTCGCACCCGACAGCCGAGGGCCGTCCTTCGCGCCGCCGGGCGGGTTGGTGGAGAACCGCACGAGTCCCTCGAAGCGGCCGTTGTTCACGGAGCGGAACTCGCCGCCGATCGAGATCATGTTCCCCGCACCGGTGATCGAGAGTCCGGCCTGACCCATGCCCGTGGTCACGCCCACGGCCCAGTCCGGCGTCCAGGCGTAGGCCGAGGGCGCCGGTGTCCCGGCCCAGTTCTTGTACGTGCCTCCGGCGGCGGGCTGGTTGCCCAGCAGACCGCGGGCGTCGGCGGTGTACGCCTCCGAGTAGCGGTGCGTGCGCGGATTCTGCTCGGGGTGCATCCCCATGGTGCTGCAGGCGTGGGTGTGGCTGGTGGTGTAGACCGTCTTGCCGGTCGAGTAGACGCCGTAGTGGTCGCCCAGGCAGTCCGCGATCCAGCGGACCTGACCGCTTCCGGCCTCGGCCGCGAAGGTGCCCTCGAGGTTGCCGGTGGCCGCATCCGCGTAGACCCAGCCGGTGCCGTACACGGCGTTGGCGTCGGCCGCGAGGCCGAAGATCCCCGCCTTGCCCGAGTTCGCGCCCGTGTTCGAGCCGTTCTTCACCGTCTGCGGCAGCGCCCATCCGCTGTCCACCGCGCCGGTCGTCTTGTCGAGCGCGACGGTGCCGCGCATCGTCAGGTCGCCGTTGACCTGGGAGAAGCGGCCGGCCGCGATGACGTTCTGACCCGCCGGGTCCATCACCATGGCGTCGACCTGGAGGTCGGTCTGCGGCGCCCAGCTGAGCAGCGCGCCGTTCGTCGCCGAGAAGGCCGCGAGGTTCTTCCGCGGGGTCGCGTTGCCCTGCGTGAAGAGACCGCCGACGTAGACGCTCGAGCCCGAGGTGGCGAGGGCGTACACGCCGCTGCCGCCGATCGAGGGCGAGAACCCGGGCACCAGCTGCCCGGTCACGGCGTCCAGCGCGGCGAAGTTCCAGCGCGTCTGGCCGTTGACGGAGTTGAAGGAGCCGCCGATGTAGATGCGGCTGCCGTCCGGCGAGGCGGCGACGGCCTTGATCACGCCGTTCACCTGCGGTGCGAACGAGAGCAGCTGACCGGTGTTGATGTCGTATGCGAGGACGTTGGACCGGGCGGTGAGGCTGGTCCCCGGTACGGCGAGCGGCGCCCTGGCGTTGTCGAACTTGCCCACCGCGTAGACGGTCGACCCGATCGTGGTCTGCGACCACACGTAGCCGTTGTCGATCTGCACGGTCGGAATCGGATCCGACGTCACGACGTCGTCGTTCCGCTGCAGCAGCGGCGGCGGCGTCGACGGCGAATCCGCCGCCGCGGCCCCGGTCGCCCCCAGCGTGGTCATGCCCGTGATCAGCAGCGCCGCCGTCACGACCGACGCGAGTGCGCTCAGCGCCCGCCTCGAAGTGGATGTCTTACCCATGTTGCTCCCCAGCCCCAGATTTCTTCTTCGAAAATGTCACGTACGAGACGCGGTGAAAGTCGTCGCGCCCACGGCTCAGGAGAGCTCGCCCGCGAAGGTCGCCACCGGCTCGCCGGCGGCATAGTTCACGCTGATCTTCACGGCGCGACCCTTCGTGGGGTCGAGCATGAAGACGTAGGTTCCCGTGGCCTCGTCGCCGGCGGCCAGCTCTCCATGGAGAGGTTCGTTCGGACCCGCGGTGGTGGCCACCCCGACGTCGCCGTCGTCCGTGACGAGGCTGACGACGGCGGAGTCGATGCTCTGCGCCCGCTTCGAGTCGTTGGCGACCTTCACGGTCACCACGACGGCGGAGCCGGCATACTCGCCCGGCGTCTCGGGGGTGACCTCGGTGGTCGAGATGTCGTCGACGGTCACGACCATGTCGGTGGACAGCGCGATCTCCGCGTCCAGCGCACCACTCTCCTCTGTCAGCGCGGGGGCCTCGGTGGGCCCCTGGGCGTCGGGATCGGCCGGCGGCGTCCAGTCGGTCGTGCTGGTGCCCTCGGGCTCCGGCGACGCCGCGGTGTCCGGTGCCGCCGTGCATCCGGCGAACACGAGCGCGAGCGCCACGACGGGCGCGATGAAAAGCGCACGGCGTGCGCGTGATGAGCCGTCCCCAGAACGGCATGCTGAAACAGTGAACACTGCAGCTCCCCAGAACCCAGATCCCCAGCCGGAGCCCCCTCGGCTCCGGTTTCCCCCCAGCCATGCAGAACACGGCGTCGGCTAATGGTAGTGCGGACCGTGGAAAACCACAACCCTCCGGTCAGGAGGAGTGTCGGCGCTGTCTCCCGAGCTGCCCGCCGATCGCGTCGACGGCCTGCTCGACCTCGGAGAGGGTGCCGGCATGACCCCGACTCCCGTGCCGATCCGCGATGGAGGCAGGGTCCTCGACGGAGCGACGACCGAGGAGACGCCGGAGCCCGCCGCCGCGACCCGGCGAGCCGCTGAGGGGCACCGCACGCGTCCGTGCCCGGTCGAGGTGAGCGACGTAGTCGGCGATGACATCGGAGCCGCCGGGCGCGAACCCGACGCCGAGGTGCGCGGCCTCACGCAGCGTGAACATCCGCTCGCGGTGCTCCGGCGCCGCCCGCACCAGCTCCCCCCGGAGATCGCGCGAGGCGGTCAGCACGAGGTCGGCTGCGGCCAGCATCTCCGGGGTGACCTCGCGGGCTCGATGCGCCTGCGCCCGTGCCCGCCAGTCCTCGTCGGCATGCCGCGACGCGACGTCGGCGCAGATCGGGTCTCCGTCGTTGGCGCGCACGCCGGCGCTGCGCACCGAGAGCGAGGAGCCCTCCCCGAGCCGGCGCCGCAGCTCCAGCTCGGCCAGCGGCGACCGGCAGACGTTGGCCGCGCACACGATGAGGATCGAGCCGCCGGTCATGCCGGGTCACCGAGCCTTCCGATCTCGCGGAACCACTTCACCGCGGCGAGCGCGAGGAACAGGACCGCGGCGGCGCAGAGCGCGCTGTACGCGACGAGGAATCCCGGCGTCCAGCCCCAGAGGACGAAGACGAGGCAGACCAGCCCGAAGTCGGTCGGCAGCAGCACGAGCGAGCGTCGCAGGGTGCCTCCGCCGCGTTCATGGGTGGACGCGACGGCGTGCTTGCCCTTGAGGAGGTCGTTCAGGAGCATGCCCGAGAACGTGGTCGAGGCGACGATGCTGAACACGATCGGGATCAGCAGCAGCGCCGGCGACTCCGGAAGGACCCGGTACAGGCCGATCAGTACCGCGAGGTGCAGCGACGCGATCTTGAGCGTGTCGATGAAGTGGTCCAGCCACTCGCCCTGCGGGCTCCCGCCGCCGCGGAGCCGCGCGACCTGACCGTCCGCGGAGTCCCACGCGTAGCCGAGGACGAGGAGGAGCGCGATGAGCAGCCCGAGCGGCACCGTGACCGGGGCGAAGGCGATGAGGCCGATGGCGGCGAACGAATGGACGGCGCTGATGATCGACACCTGGTTCGGCGTGAGGCCGAGCCGGAACGCCAGCGCGGCGAGCACGCGTCCGAGTCGGCGGTTCACGTAGACCGAGTAGGCGGGGGCGCCGCGGGCATGGCCCTTCTGCGCCCTGGCGAGCTGACGGTAGGCGTCTACGACCATGACGTTCCCTTCGATTCCGTGCCGGACAGGCGCGCGATCCGTCTGGCCTCGCGAACCCCGCGGACGTAGGCGCGCAGCGGAGCGGCGGAATGCAGCAGCTGTCGGCGGCCGCCGCGGAGGATCACCTCGCGGGCGGTACGGGGTATCGACCGGCGCCAGCGGTGCACGGCCTCGTCGTCGAGGTGCCGGACCGCGTACAGCATCCGGTTGCGGATGTTGTAGAAGTAGTAGCCCTCCGACTTCGCCCTCGCGAGCTGGGGTTCGGCGCGCTGCGTGCCGCCCTCGTCGTGCACGGCCGTCGCCTCCTCGACGAGCACGAGCGTCCCGCCGGCCGAGACCACACGGCGCGAGAAGTCGACGTCCTCCCAGTAGAGGAAGTACTCGTCGTCGAAGCCGCCCGAGAGCGCCCACACCTCGCGGGTGATCCACAGGCAGGCACCGCTCAGCCACGGCTCGTAGGGGCGCGCGTCGTCCGCCCGGCGCTTGCGACGCGCCCGCATCGTGCCGTCGTCGAGCAGGAGGTCGATGCCGGCGAACCAGGTGCGTCCCTCGGAGTCGGTGATCACCGGCGAGGCGAGGGTCGTGCGCGAGGCCGCGGTGACCGCGGCCAGGCGCCCCAGAGACGCACGGTCGATGTGCGCGTCCGGGTTGATCACGAGGACGTCGGTCGCGCCGTCGGCGAGCGCCCGTGTGACCCCGATGTTGACCCCGCCGCCGAATCCGCTGTTCGTCTCGGGGGTGATGAGGGTCCATCCGTGCGCCTCCGCGACCGCGACGGCGGCCTCGCGCTCCGCGGCACCGGCCCAGTTGTCGACGACGACCACCAGGGCCTCCTCGTCGACGGCACGAGCCTCGCGCTCCACGAGCACCAGATTGCGCTCGAGCAGCCGCGCCGAGGCGTAGTTCACGACGACGACGGCCAGCCGTCCGTGCACGATTGACACGCGATCCTCCCCCCGGATCCGCCCACACGGTCCGCTCGGGTCGCCGGTCGAATTCCCCAGAGTCGCGACCGGCGTCGACTCCCAGGACACCGACTATACGCCAGAGGCGGCTCGGCGCACCCGTCGTTCACGGTACGATGAGCCGGCGCGGGGAGACAGGCGCACGACTGCCATGGGGATGAGGCGGATGACGAGGGGACCGGGGACGGGCGACGCGATCGCCGTGACGATCGGCGTACCCACCTACCGACGGCCGGAGCTGCTGGCGGCGCTGCTGCGCGCACTCCCTGACCGGATCGCGGAGTGTGCGGACCTCGGCGTGGACGTGGAGGTGCTGGTCGTCGACAACGACGCCGCGGGCTCCGCGCGCGAGGTGGCCGCGAACGCCGCCCTGCCCGTCCGGTACGTCGTCGAGCCGACGCCGGGCATCGTGGCCGCGCGGAACCGGCTGCTGGACGAGTGCGCCGACCGCGACCTGCTCGCCTTCATCGACGACGACGAGGTCCCCCGTGCCGGCTGGCTCTCGGCGCTGATCACCACGTGGCGCGCGTTCGACGCGGATGCCGTCATGGGCCGCGTCATCTCCGTGTTGGACGACGACGTCGATCCCTGGCTGCTCGCATCCGGCACGTTCCGTCGTCCGCCCCGCCCGACCGGGACCGTGCTCTCGGTCGCCGCGGCGGGGAACCTGCTGCTCGACCTCCGAGCGGTGCGCCGCTTCGGCGTGCGCTTCGACCCGTCCCTCGGGCTCGGCGGCGGCGAGGACACGCTCTTCACCCGCGAACTCGTCGGCCGAGGCGGCCGCATCGTCTGGTGCAACGAGTCCGAGACCGAGGACCTCGTCGTCGCCGCGCGCCTCAGCCGCGCGTGGGCGGCGCAGCGGGCGTTCAGCTCGGCCAATGCCGGTACCCGCATCGACCTGCAGCTCACCCGCGGGAGGCTGCGCCGCGGTCTGCTCCGGGTGCGCTCCCTGATCGGTGGGATCGCCCGGATCGTCGTCGGTGCAGCACGTCGAGCCTTCGGCACCGCGACCTCGGACATCGCCCATCACGCCCGCGGCACCCGCCTGATCCACCGCGGCCGCGGCACCATCGCCGCCGCTCTCGGCCGCCGCTACGACGAATACCGTCGCCCCTCGGAGGACAACACGATGACCGAATCCGCGTCGAGCATCCGCGTGATGCAGTCCCTCGGCGCCCCGCGCCCCACGACGAATCCGTACAACAAGATGCTCGACGAGGCCCTGGGGACGACGGAGGGCCTGGAGCATCTCCGGTTCTCGTGGAAGACCGCCCTCTTCGGCCGCTACGACGCCTTCCACTGGCACTGGCCCGAGGCCAAGCTCCACGGATCGACCTGGTGGAAGTCCACCGGCAAGTTCCTCCTCACGGCGGCCCTCGTCGCCAGGCACCGCCTGTCTCGACGTATCGCCGTGGTGCGGACGGTCCACAACATCGAGCTTCCCGATGACAACGCGCCACGCTTGTGGCTGCTGCGGTCCATCGATCGGCACACCGACTATCGGATCGTCATCAACGAGACGACGCCGCTCCCTCCGGGCACGCCGCACAGCCTCATCCTGCACGGTCACTACCGCGACTGGTACGCCGCGTTCCCCTCCGCCGAGCGGGTGCCCGGTCGGCTGGGATCGTTCGGCGGGGTGCGTCGTTACAAAGGGCTCGAAGGGTTCATCGACGCCTATGCGGAGGCGGTGACGATCGAGCCGACGCTGAGCCTGAAGATCGGCGGTCGCCCCTCCACCCCCGAGCTCGGCGACGACCTCCGTGAACGGACGTCCGGTCTCCCCGCCGTCGAACTGCACCTCGACTTCCTGAGCGATGCCGAGCTCGTCCAGCTCGCCACCTCCTCCGAGCTGATCGTTCTGGCCTACCGCTTCATGCACAACTCGGGCAGCGTCCTCGCCGCCCTGTCGATGGCACGGCCCGTGCTGGTGCCGCGGAACGAGGCGAATGAGGCGCTGGCGCGCGAAGTGGGCGCCGAGTGGGTGCTCCTGTACGACGGCGACCTCGACGCCGCAGCGGTGGTCGAGGCCTGGCGGGCGGCATCGACGCTGACCGGGGCACCCGACCTCTCCCGCCGCGAATGGGCGGACGCCGGCCGTGCCCACCGGGACGCCTTCCGCGAGGGCGTCGCACACAAGCGTCGGCGCCGCCACCGCGTCTGACCCACCCTCCCACCCGCCCGCTCAATGACGAGAGGCTCCATCCATGTCCGCATCACTGAAGGGCGCGTTCTTCCGCGCCAAGGCC
This sequence comes from Microbacterium meiriae, assembly GCF_032364335.1. Lineage (NCBI taxonomy): Bacteria > Bacillati > Actinomycetota > Actinomycetes > Micrococcales > Microbacteriaceae > Microbacterium > Microbacterium meiriae. The sequence goes on along the minus strand of NZ_CP133984.1, from coordinate 520,806 downwards.
GCGACCGTACGGGCGAGAGCGGGAGCCTTCCACCGTGAACTCCTCTCGAACGAGCGCTTGGCCCCGGCCGAGTTCGCCGGTATGCAGAACAGGCTCGCTCGGGACATCGCGGCGTTCGCCATGGACTCCTCCGCGTTCTACGGCGCCCGCTACCGGGAGCTCGGCGTCCGCCCGGATTCCCTGACCGATCCGGAAGCCTGGGCGTCGTTGCCGATCCTCGACCGGACGACCGTCAAGCAGCACGCGGCGGAGATGCGCACGCCCGAGGCGACGGAAGCCAGTGCGCGCCCTGCTCTGACGGGCGGCAGCACGGGAGAGCCCCTCGCCACCCTCCACGACGCCAGGGTGCCGGCTCTGGCCCTGAGCTGGAGGATGTACTCCTGGTGGGGGATCGAGCCGTACGACGACCTCGCCCGGGTCGGTCGCTGGAACTTCGGGCGGCTGGCGACCATCAAGAACGACCTCGCCTGGTGGCCCACCACTCAGGTCTACCTCGACGCCGGTCTGATCTCGGAGCAGACGATGGAAGCGTTCCATCGACGACTCACCGCGACGCGACCGCGCCTGATCGAGGGGTACGTCGGAGCGATGCTGGAGTTCGCCGATTTCCTGGAGCGCCGGAAGCTGAGCGTGCCCATCCCGAAGGCGATCGCGACGACGGCGGCGCCGCTCACGGCCTCCGCCCGCGCACGGCTCGAGTCGGTCTTCGGCGCTCCCGTCCACGACGAGTATCGCGGTTCCGAATTCGGATGGATCGCCGGGGAATGCGCTCATCGCGACGGTCTCCACGTCTTCGCCGACGTCCGCCGGGTGGAGGTGGTGGACGAGGACGGGGCCCCCGCAGCCCCCGGCCAGCTGGGTGACCTCGTCATCACGGATCTGCGCAACAGGGTCTTCCCGCTGATCCGGTATCGCACCGGCGACAAGGGCATCCTGCGATCGGAACCCTGCCGCTGCGGCAGTGCCCTCCCGCTCATGGAGCAGCCTCAGGGGCGGACGACGGACATGATCCGTCTCCCCAGCGGCACCGTGCTCGCGCACCGCCTCATGGGGATGTTCGCCGCACACCCGGAAGCCGTGCGTCTCTTCCAGATCCACCAGCTCGCCGATCACTCGATCACCATCCGCGTCGTGGAGGGTGACGGCGCGGAGGCGCGGAGGCAGATCGAGAGCGCGGTCGCCGCACTGCAGGAGCGGATCGCGAACGAGGTGCCGGTGCGCACCGACTTCGTCGACTCCCTGCCCTACACGGGCGGCAAGACGAAGTACATCATCAGCGACGTGCCCCCTTCGGTCTGAGCGTCGACGTCAGCCGTCCGCTCGGAGACCGCGGACGAGGGCGTCGACCATCGTCGCGGTCGTGAAGCGGCGCTCGACCTCGATCCGGCCCTGCCGACCCAGCTCGGCGGCGCGGTCGGGATCGTCCAGCATTCCGAGCAGCGCTTCCGCCAGCACCTCCGGCTCCTCCGGCGGGACGAGGACACCGGTGCGGGCGCTGACGTAATCGCGCATGCCAGGGGTGTCCGAGACCACCACGGGGCGGGCCGTGGCCAGAGCCTCCAGCGCCACCGTCATCCCTGACGCGTGCAGGTTGGGGCGGGTCGCGGTCACCACGACGCTCGCCGTCGCGTACAGATCGCGGAGCTCCGTGTGCGGCAGCCGACGCACGAGCCGGACGCCCTCCGGAGGCGGCAGCGCGGAGGGCGACTGCACGACGACATCGACTCCCGGGCGCGCAGCGAGGACCAGGGCGAGCGCGGCGTACAGCGTCGCGGGATCCCGGTCGCGATCGTTGCCGGCGCTGACGATCCGGGGTCGGGCGGCGGGTGGCTGCGCGCCGAAGAACTCGTGGTCGATCCCGAACGGCACGACGAAGATGCGGGGCGCGTCGGCCCCGAGGAGCCGTTGCAGGGGCACGACCTGTGCCTCGCTCAGCACCCAGAGCGCCGTGGCCGCCCGCAGCATCGCCACCAGTCGACCGGGTGCAGCGCCGGCCGCCGCCATGTCGGTGAGCCAGATGACGCCAGCGGCGTACCGCGTCCGCGGCCGCAGGATCTGCAGACGATAGGCGGTGTTCTCGTCCCACGCGATGGCGAACCCGGCACGGGGCCGCGGGCCGACGCCGGCGCGTGCGCGGAGCCGTGCGATCCGGCCGGGGTCGGGGAGCTCATCCACCTCCACGACGGCGTGGTCGCGAAGAGCGTCCAGCCCGTAGGGCCAGACGCTCGGAACCTCTCCCCTGGCGTGTGCGCGCGCCCAGGCGGATGCCGACTGCTCGGCACGGTGCGCCCAGGTGACGGACAGCGCCGGGCTGTCCTCGGATCCCACGAGGCCCACTATGGACCTCGGCCCCGGCGGTGTAAAGGGCGAGTTCTCCGCTAGAGTCGAGCGTACGACTGTGGGGGTCGTCGGACGGCAGGGGATGGCCGTCCTCTCAGTGACGCCGCCACGAGCATCGATGTTTCACGAGGGGGACATATATGAAGGGCATCATTCTGGCGGGCGGCTCGGGCACGCGGCTGCACCCCATCACGCTGGGGGTCTCGAAGCAGCTGATCCCGGTCTACGACAAGCCGATGGTGTACTACCCGCTGTCGACCCTGATGCTCGCCGGGATCCGGGAGATCCTCATCATCACGACGCCGCACGACGCCGCGCACTTCGAGCGGCTGCTGGGAGACGGCTCCCAGTTCGGCGTCTCCCTGTCCTTCGCGCAGCAGGAGTCGCCGGACGGCCTCGCCCAGGCGTTCACCATCGGCGCGGACTTCATCGGCGACGACAGCGTCGCGCTGGTCCTCGGCGACAATCTGCTCTACGGGCCGGGCCTCGGCACGCAGCTCAAGCGCTTCGCGGACATCGACGGTGGCGCGGTCTTCGCGTACTGGGTGGCGGAGCCGGAAGCCTACGGAGTCGTGGCGTTCGACGCCGACGGCCAGGCCGTCTCCCTGGAGGAGAAGCCCGCCGCCCCGCAGAGCAACTACGCGGTGCCCGGCCTGTACTTCTACGACAACGACGTCATCGAGATCGCTCGCAACCTGGCGCCCAGCGCTCGCGGGGAGTACGAGATCACGGACGTGAACCGGGCCTACCTCGAACGGGGCAAGCTGCAGGTCGAGGTCCTCCCCCGCGGGACAGCGTGGCTGGACACCGGGACCTTCGACCAGATGACCGACGCCGCCGACTACGTGCGCACGATGGAGCGCCGCACGGGGATGAAGATCGGCGTGCCGGAGGAGGTCGCCTGGCGTCAGGGCTTCCTCGACGACGAGGCGCTTCGGACGCGCGCGGAAGCCCTCGTGAAGTCGGGCTACGGAACCTACCTGCTCGGACTGCTCGAAAGGGGCGCTCGATGACCCGCCTGCTCGTGACCGGCGGCGCCGGCTTCATCGGATCGAACTTCGTGCACCACGTGGTCGCGCACACGGACGCGCACGTGACCGTGCTGGACAAGCTCACCTACGCCGGCAACCGCGCCTCGCTCGCTGGTCTCCCCGCCGACCGGGTCGAACTCGTCGAGGGGGACATCGCCGACGCCGCGCTCGTCGACAGCCTGTTCGCCCGGACCGACGCGGTCGTCCACTATGCCGCCGAGTCCCACAACGACAACTCGCTGCACGACCCGCGGCCGTTCCTCGACACCAACATCATCGGCACGTACACGCTGCTGGAGGCCGCCCGTCGGCATGATCGCCGGTTCCACCACATCTCCACCGACGAGGTGTACGGAGACCTCGAGCTCGACGACCCGGCACGGTTCACGGAGCAGACGCCGTACAACCCCTCGTCGCCGTACTCGTCCACGAAGGCCGGCAGCGACCTGCTCGTGCGCGCCTGGGTGCGCTCGTTCGGCGTGCAGGCGACGATCTCCAACTGCTCGAACAACTACGGCCCGTACCAGCACGTGGAGAAGTTCATTCCGCGCCAGATCACGAACGTGCTGCGCGGGATCCGACCCAAGCTGTACGGCGCCGGACAGAACGTGCGCGACTGGATCCATGCCGACGACCACTCCTCGGCCGTCCTCACGATCCTGGAGAAGGGCGAGATCGGCCAGACGTACCTGATCGGCGCCGACGGCGAGAAGGACAACAAGTCCGTCGTCGAGCTGATCCTCACGCAGATGGGCCAGCCCGCCGACGCCTACGACCACGTCACGGACCGCGCCGGTCACGATCTGCGCTATGCCATCGACTCCACGAAGCTGCGCACCGAGCTCGGCTGGGCGCCGCGGTTCTCCGACTTCGAGTCGGGCCTCGCCTCCACCATCGAGTGGTACCGCGCGAACGAGGACTGGTGGGCGCCGGCCAAGGACGCCACGGAGTCGTTCTACGCCGCCCGGGGGCAGTGATGACCGCGTTCGGCAAGGCGCTCACGATCACCGAGACGCCGATCCCCGGCCTGCTCCTCGTCGACCTCCCGGTGCACGGCGATGCCCGCGGCTGGTTCAAGGAGAACTGGCAGCGCGAGAAGATGGTCGCCGCCGGCCTTCCGGACTTCGGCCCCGTGCAGAACAACATCTCGTTCAACGACGCGATCGGCACCACCCGCGGCATCCATGCCGAACCGTGGGACAAGTGGGTCTCCGTCGCCACCGGCCGGATCTTCGGCGCCTGGGTCGATCTGCGGGCGGGCGAGACCTTCGGGCGCGTCTTCACGGCGGAGATCGACCCGTCGCGCGCCATCCTCGTGCCTCGCGGCGTCGGCAATTCGTACCAGACGCTCGAAGCGGACACCGCCTACACCTACCTGGTGAACGACCATTGGTCGCCGGACGCGGCGTACTCCTTCCTCAATCTCGCCGACGAGACGGCGGCCATCGCGTGGCCGATCCCGCTCGACCAGGTCGAGATCTCCCCGAAGGACCGGGCGCATCCTCGACTGGCCGACGTGACCCCGATCGGCCCGCGGAAGACCCTCGTCGTCGGGGCGTCCGGTCAGCTCGGCCTGGCGTTGCGGGCGGCTCTCGGGGACGCGGAGCACGTCGAGTACACGACCAGGGAGACGCTCGACCTCCGCGACCCCGAGCTGGCCGTCGCACGGCGCTGGCGCGACTACGGGACGATCATCAACGCGGCCGCCTACACGGCCGTCGACCACGCCGAGACCGCGGAGGGGCGGGCCGAGGCCTGGGCGGCGAACGTCACGGGCGTGTCCGCGCTCGCCCGCATCGCGACCGAGAACGGCCTCACGCTCGTGCACGTGTCCAGCGACTACGTGTTCGACGGCACGAAGGACGGCCCCTACACGGAGACGGACGAGGTCCGGCCGCTCGGCGTCTACGGGCAGACGAAAGCGGCGGGGGACGCGATCGTCGCGACCGTGCCCCGTCACTACATCCTGCGTACCTCCTGGGTGATCGGCGACGGCCGCAACTTCGTGCGGACGATGGCCTCGCTGGCGGAGCGGGGCGTCGCGCCGCGGGTCGTCGGCGACCAGATCGGGCGGCCCACCTTCACGGCGGACCTTGCCGCGGCCATCCGGCACCTGCTCGACGTCTCGGCGCCGTTCGGGCTCTACAACGTGACCGGGGGCGGCGAACCGCGCTCCTGGGCCGACATCGCCCGCGCGGTCTACCGGCTGACCGGGCACGACCCGGCCGCGGTCACCCCGGTGACGACGGAGGAGTACTTCGCCGACCAGGCCGGACCGATCGCGCCGCGTCCGCGCAACAGCGTCCTGGACCTCGCCCGGATCACGGCCACCGGCTGGACGCCGAGGGATGCGGATGCGGCCCTCGCGGACTACCTGTCCGCCGACGACGCCTAGAGCTCGCCCGGCTTCATCGCCTCCGCGTCGATGGCGCGGATGATGCGCAGGGTCGCGGTGTCCGGCTCCGGCTCACCCGCCGCCTCCCGCTCCTCCCGTCGCCGACGGGGCGCGTACACGACGAGCGAGTGGAAGAGGAAGCGGGCGAAGAACGCCACGACGAGCGAGAGCGCCGTGGCGAGCACGCTGGAGATGTGCCACGTCTCGACCATGAGCGCCATCACCGGGATGCGCAGGGCCGCCTCGACGTTGTTGAACGTGAACGAGGCCGCGAAGCGTGCCGCGGCGCTGCGGGCGTCGGTGCGCATGTCCGCGAAGACGAACCGCTCCTGCAGCAGGAAGTTGCCCACGATCGTGACCTCGGCGCCGATGATCGCCGCCCACACGTAGGGCACGCCCGCGGCGGTCAGCGCCCACATGATCGCGAGGTTCGCGATGGCGCCGAGGACGCCGATCGCGGCGAACAGGGACATCTTTCCGAAGCGCAGCCGTGCCAGGTGGGCGATGAACGTGGCCCCCTGCCGGAGGCTCGCCTTCGAGGTGCCGTGCCGGCGTTCACCGAACTCCATCGGGACCTCCGCGATCCGCAGATCGGTGCGGGCGAGGATCTCCAGGAGGATCTTGAAGCCCTGCGGCCGCAGGGCGGCGAGATCGAGTCGCCGCCGGTCGACGAGGAAGAACCCGGTCATCGGATCGGTGCTCCGGGCGAGCCGCCGCGGGAACATCGCGCGGGTCAGCCAGGTGGCGGCGCGGGAGACGCCGAAGCGCACGGCCGTCCCGAGGCCGCTGGTGTCTCCGCCGCCGATGTAGCGGGAGGCGGCGACGACGTCCGCGTCGCCGTCCGCGTACCGGTCCAGCAGGGTCGGCAGGAGCTCCGGCGGATGCTGGAGGTCGCCGTCCATCACGATGCAGACGTCGCCGTTCGCGGCCCCCAGGCCGACGACGACCGCGCCGCCGAGGCCCCCGACGTTGTCCGCGCGATGGAGCACCCGGACCGCGATCGGGGCGTCGGCCGCGAGGCGCTCCACCTCGGCCGCGGTGTCATCGGTGCTGTCGTCGATGAAGAGGATCTCGGCGTCCCTTCCCGCCAATGCCGCCGCCGTCCGCTCCACGAGTTCGGCGACGTTGTCGCGCTCGTTGTACGTCGGCACGATGACCGTGACCCCTGCCCCCAACGTGGTCCCCTTCGTTCCGCAGCCCCATCGGCTCCGGCATCCATCGTTCCATGGGTTCCTATGGGCCGCAGGACATGTTCCTGCTAGAGTGTCGTCTGCGGCTGTGGGAGTCGCGACGAACGGGTGGGGATCCGTTCGACTGGGGAATGATCGATCTGGGGAGATCATGGGGACGCGTATCGGCTATGCCGTCGGAGCTTTCGACCTGTTTCACGTCGGGCACCTCAATCTGCTGCGGCACGCCAAACAGCACTGCGACATCCTGATCGCCGGTGTCGTGAGCGACGAGATGCTGCGTCAGGTCAAGGGGATCGAGCCGGTCATCCCGACCGCCGAGCGTGCGGAGATCGTGCGGCACATCTCCTTCGTCGACGACGTCTACGTCGAGACGACGCCGTCGAAGATGGACTCCTGGCGCGACGTGCGCTTCACGCACTTCTTCAAGGGCGACGACTGGCGCGGCACCGAGAAGGGCCTGCGGCTGGAGAGCGAGTTCGCGGAGGTGGGCGTCGAGGTCGTCTACTTCCCGTACACCGCGCACACGTCGAGCTCGGCGCTCCGCCGCGCGCTCGACGCGATCACCGCGAACGCCACGGCGTCGGTGGTCGGCGGGACCCGCTGAAGCCGGCGTCGGTCAGTTCGCGACGCCGAGGAGGCTGCGTGCCATCCGCGCCACGTGCGGCGGGGTGTGCGGGCCGAGCCACACCGTCCAGTGCTCCGGGGGCTCACTGCACGTCCACTCCAGGCACCACGCGTAGACGGCGTTCGCGAGACGCTCGCCGCGGGCATGGGCGCGCGGCCCCTCGGCGCGCAGGAGCCAGCGGACCGAGACCCCCTGGGGGACGTCGATGTGCCGGAACTGGATACGGGCCGCCGCCTCGATGATGATGACGCCGTGCGCATCCCACGGGAGCCGGGACGCGACACGAGCGATGGCTCCGACATCGGCGGCGTCCCCGGCGATGAGGACGGCTCCCTCCATCGCTTCCCAGTCCGGATCCTCGAGGTGCTCGCACGCGCTGCTCATGCCTCCACTATAGGTAAGGCTATCCTTACCATCAAGAGCCGTGAGTCCTCCGCGACGGCGCTCGTCAACACCTTTACCCGGACGGCGCCACGCGTCATCCTGAGTCCATGAGCAGTGAGAGGATTCGACGCACGCCCGCCGGACGCCACCTGGTCGGCGCCCTGGTCGGCCTGATCGTGGCCGCAGCCCTGAGCGGGTGCGGAGCGACGGTCCCCGCAGACCCGGACGGCACCCTGGACCGAGTCACGGGCGGAGAGCTGCGGGTCGGCACCTCGCCCGACCCCGGCCTGGTCGAGACAGACGGCGGCCGGCCCCACGGGCCGGTCGTCGCCCTCGTCGACGGCTTCGCCGCGAGCCTGGACGCCCACGTCACCTGGACGGTCGCGACCGAGGAGAGCCTGGTGGGCATGCTGGAGACCGGCGACCTCGATCTCGTCGCCGGCGGCCTGACCCCGGACACCCCGTGGATCGACAAGGCGGGCGTGACCCGCGGCTATCCCGGGATCGAGGGCGCGGGCGGTCGGGAGCTCGTGATGCTCGTCCCCCTGGGCGAGAACGCCTTCCTCTCGGCCCTCGAGACCTACCTCGACGGTGAGGCCGATCGATGACCGAGACGAAGCGGTTCGGGCGCACCGAACTCCCCGACGAACAGCAGCAGGCGACCCGGAAAGCCGTGCGCTGGGAGATCTTCACGATCGTCTACACCTCGATCACGATCACCGTGATCGCGCTCGTCGTGGGCGAGTCCCAGGCGATGCGCACCGCGTGGATCGAGGACATGCTGTCCCTGATCCCGCAGTTCGCGTTCCTTCTCGCCCTGGTGTTCGTGCGGCGCCGCCCCACCCGGAAGCACCCCTACGGCCTGCACCGCGTGATGGGCGTCGGGCACCTCGTCGCCGGTGTCGCGCTCCTCGCGGTCGGCCTCAACCTCGCCGTCGAGGCCGTCGCCGGACTCCTCCGGGGGGAGCACCCGACCATCGGCACGGTGCAGCTGTTCGGGCAGACGATCTGGCTCGGTTGGCTCATGGTCGCCGTCATGGCCGTCGTGATCGTCGGACCGGTGTTCTTCTACGGTCCGGCCAAGGCCAAGCTCGCTCCCGTCCTGCACAACAAGCTGCTCTACGCCGACGCCGACATGGCGAAGGCGGACTGGCAGACGACGGTCGCCTCGATCGTCGGCGTGCTCGGTGTGGGCGCGGGAATCTGGTGGCTCGACGGCGCCGCGGCGCTCTTCATCTCGCTCGGCATCATCTGGGACGGCTTCCGCAACACGAAGACGGCCATCGTCGATCTCATGGATCAGCAGGCCCGCACCTTCGACAGCGCGGAGCCGCATCCGCTGGCCCGCGATGTCGTCTCCTACCTGCGCAGCCGCCCCTGGGTGGATCAGGCTGCCGTGCGCATGCGGGATCAGGGCCAGGTGTTCCACATCGAGGCCTTCGTCGTGCCGCATCACCGGACCGTCCGCACGGCCGACCTGACCGCCGCATCCGAGGGCATCGCCGACTTGGACTGGAAGGTGCAGGACGTCGTGATCATCCCGGTCGAGGAGCTGCCGGCCGAAGCGGACCCCGGGCGATGAGCGCCGCCGACGAGGCGCTGTTCCCCGGCTTCACGACCACTCGGATCCCGACCTCCGAGGCGGACATCCTCGTCCGTCACGGTGGCTCGGGACCGCCCGTGGTGCTCCTGCACGGTCACCCCCGCACCTCGGCGACGTGGCATCGGGTGGCTCCCCTGCTCGTCGAGCGCGGCTTCACCGTGATCTGCCCCGACCTGCGCGGCTATGGACGCTCCCGCGGCCCGGCGCCCACCTCCGATCACTCGGCCCATTCCAAGCGTGCCGTCGCCCGAGACATCCGCGCCGTCGCCGAGAGACTCGGTCACGACCGCTTCCGCCTTGTCGGGCACGACCGAGGCAGCTACGTCGCGCTACGGCTCGCCCTCGATCACCCGGAGACCGTGGAACAGGTCGCGCTGCTGGACTGCCTGCCGATCTCGGAGCACCTTCGCCGCTGCGACGCGACCTTCGCCGTGCATTGGTGGCACTGGTTCTTCTTCGCCCAGCCGGACATCCCGGAGCGCGTCATCGGCGCGGACCCGGAGGCCTGGTACGCCCCCAAGGCCGACCCGGCGACGATGGGCGCGGCGAACCATGCCGAGTTCCTGCACGCGGTGCGGCAGCCGTCGGTCATCCGGGCGATGCTCGAGGACTACCGCGCCGGTCTCACGATCGACCGCACACACGAGGAGGCGGATCGCGCCGCCGGGCGCCGACTCGCGATGCCCGCGCTCGTGCTCTGGTCGGAACGCGACGATCTCGAAGAGCTCTACGGCGACCCTCTCCGCATCTGGCGGGACTGGGCCGACGATGTCCGCGGCCACGGCATCGACAGCGGGCACCACATGGCGGAGGAGGCGCCAGAACCTCTCGCCGCCGCACTGGCGGGCTTCTTCGGAGCCGCCCCTCCCCCACGGACGTAGGCTGGAGGCATGACCAACCCCGCCTCCGACACCATCACGATGTTCGGCGCCGACTGGTGCCGCGACTGCATCCGCACGAAGAAGCAGCTCGACGAGCTCGGCGTCGCGTACACCTACGTCGACCTGGTCGCCGACCCCGACGCCGCCGACATCGCGAAGGACATCTCCGGCCGCACGAACATCCCCGTCGTCGTCTACCCCGACGCCTCGCACCACGTCGAGCCGTCGAACGCCGACGTGGAGTCGAAGCTGCGCGAGCTCTCGCTCATCTGATCGTCTCGCCACTCGGCGGATCTCCGCGCGGACGCCTAAGCTGAAAGCCCGTTCGAAGGAGACGCCGATGACTTCTGCGCCCACGACAGCGCCTGCCGTTCCCGCTCTCGGGGAAGGCGAGGCGGAGCGGCTCGACGCCGCCGTCGCCGACCTGCAGACAGGGACGTCGGTGTGGACCGCGCTCACCGTGGCGCAGCGCGCGACGCTGCTCCGGCAGGTCCGCACGAGCGTCGCCGCGACCGCCGAGGACTGGGCGACGACCGCCGCCGCCTCCAAGGGCCTGGACGCGCGGCATCCGCTCCGCGGCGAGGAGTGGCTGAGCGGTCCGTACAGCGTCCTCGGGGCGCTCGACGCCTCGATCGCCACGCTGACCCGGATCGCGAACGGGGCCAATCCACTGGACGGCATCCGGGTCGACCGGGCGCCCGGTGGCCGGGCACGCGTGCATGCCTTCCCTCTCACCGGCATCGACCGGTTCCTGCTGTCCGGATTCACCGGCGAGGTCTGGCTCGAGCCGGGGACCACGCCGAACGCCGCCAGGGCGGGTGCGGGTCTGGCCCAGCGCACGCCGACGGTGTCCGGCGGCGTGGGCCTCGTGCTCGGCGCCGGGAACGTGACCTCCATCCCCGTGCTGGACGTGCTGTACGAACTGCTCGCCCACAACCGCACCGCCCTGCTGAAGGTGAACCCCACGCAGGACGCCCTGGTCCCCGTCTACAAGCGCGCGCTCGCCCCGCTCATCGAGCCCGGACTGCTGCGGATCGTGCGCGGGGGCCCGGCGGCCGGCGCGTATCTCACCCAGCACCCGGGCCTCGCGCACGTGCACATCACCGGCTCGGCGGCGACGTTCGACACCATCGTCTGGGGGCCGTCCTCCGGTGACGGCGCGGCGGCGACGAAGCGCCGCCGCCGCGAGAACCGCCCGCTGCTGAAGAAGCCCATCACCGCCGAGCTCGGCGGGGTCTCCCCCATCATCGTCGTGCCCGGGAAGTGGACGGCCGCCGACCTCGCGTATCAGGCCGAGCACATCGCGACCATGCGGCTGCAGAACAGCGGCCACAACTGCATCGCGGGGCAGGTCGTCATCCTCTCCGCCGACTGGGACCAGGCCGACGACTTCCGCGCCGCGCTGCGCCACGCCTACGCCACCGCTCCGGAGCGCCCCATCTGGTACCCCGGCGCCCCCTCCCGCATGCAGGCCGCCACGGACGACTACCCGGACGCGCTCGTGCTCGGGGACCGGCTCCTCGTCGAGATCGACGGCGATGAGGACCCCGCCGCCCTGGAGAGCACGGAGTACTTCGCCCCGGTCCTCGGCGTGGTGAGCCTTCCGGGCACCGGCCAGGAGTTCCTCGACGCCGCGGTCGCCCACGCGAACGAGAAGCTGCAGGGCACGCTCGGCGCGAACCTGCTCATCGACCCGGCCACCGAGAAGGCGCTCGGCAGCGGGTTCGAGCGGGCGCTCACCGCCCTGCACTACGGCTCGATCGCGATCAACGGGTGGACCGCCTTCGGGTTCATCACCCCGACCCTCACCTGGGGCGCTTTCCCCGGCGGCACGATCGACGACGTCGGCAGCGGCATCGGCGTCGTCCACAATGCCCTGCTGCTGGATCGGGTGGAGCGCTCCGTGCTGCGCGGCCCCTTCCGACCGTTCCCGCGCTCGCTGCCCGTGGCCAACGGCGGCGGACGCCTGACCATCCTCCCGAAGCCGCCGTGGTTCGTCTCCTCCCGCACCGGCGCGGCCGTGAGCGAGGGCCTCACCCGCCATCGCGCGGACGGCGGCGCCGTCGGCCTCGTGAAGACCCTGATGCGCGCGCTCCGCGCCTGAGGGGACGCGTCAGGCCTCGGGCCGGAACCGATCGGTCGCGGCGCGGAGAGCCGCGCGGATGCCGGGTTCGGCGGCGGAATGGCCCGCGTCGTCGACCACCTGGAAGTCGGCTTCCGGCCAAGCCCGGTGCAGGTCCCACGCCGTCATCATCGGCGTGACCACGTCGTGGCGGCCCTGCACGATCACGGTCGGGATGTGCCGGATGGCGTCGATCCCAGCGAGCAGCTGCCCCTCGGCCCACCAGCCGCGGTGCACGAAGAAGTGGTTCTCGATGCGTGCGAAAGCGACGGCCCGGCGGGGATCGGCCATCGCCGCGATCTGCTCCGGGTCGGGGCGCAGCGTGACGGTCGCCGCCTCCCACGCCGCCCACGCGAGGGCCGCCGGTTCATGGACCGCCGGGTCCGGGTCGAACAGCCGCCGGTGATACGCCTCGATCATCCGCGAGCGCTCCAGGACCGGGATCGGCGCGATGAAGTCCTCCCACAGGTCGGGGAACAGCGCCGCCGCCCCGCCCTCGTAGAACCACTCGAGCTCGGCGCGACGCAGGGTGAAGATGCCGCGCAGGATCAGCTCGGAGACGACATCCGGGTGGGCCTGAGCGTAGGCCAGCGCGAGGGCGCTCCCCCAGGACCCGCCGAACACCTGCCAGCTCTCGATGCCGAGGTTCTTGCGCAGGAGCTCGAGGTCGGCGATGAGGTGCGCGGTGGTGATGTGCCGGAGATCGGCATCGGGCTCCGCGGCGGACGGCGTGCTCCGACCGCACCCGCGCTGATCGAGGAGGACGATCCGGTAGGCCTCGGGGTCGAAGAACTGCCGCTGCCACGGCGACGTCCCGCTACCCGGACCTCCGTGGAGGAAGACCACGGGCTTGCCCTCGGGGTTGCCGCTGATCTCCCAGGCCACGCGGTGCCCGTCGCCGACGAGCAGCACCCCGGTCTCGTACGGCTCGATGGACGGATAGAGCCCTTCGGTGTTCGTCATGTTCGGTCCCCCAACCGGTCGTGCGGTCCTGCCGAGTCCACGTTATCTGACAACGGCGGGATCACCGGGCCTACGGGTCGAGCTGATCGGCGGGAAGGGTGAACACCTGCCCGCACGCGTCGAGCCCGTTCTGGTATCCCTCCGCGAACCAGCGCTGACGCTGCGCGCTGGAGCCGTGCGTCCAGCTCTCCGGATTGACCATGCCGGCCTGCTCCTGGATGTGGTCGTCTCCGACCGCGGCCGCCGCGTTCAGGGCGTCCTCGATCTGCGTCTCCGTCGGCTTCTCCAGGTAGGGATCGCCGTCGGCGTCGGTCTGCTCGGTCATGCGGCCGAGCCAGCCGCCGGCGTAGCAGTCGGCCTGCAGCTCCATGCGCACGCCGTTGCTGCCGGGACCGGTGCCGTTGTTCGGGTACTGGTCCATCGTCCCGGTGATGTTCTGGATGTGGTGCCCCCACTCGTGCCCGATGATGTAGAGCTGCGCGAGGTTTCCGGCCGAGGCCCCGAACTGCTCCTGCATGAGCTGGAAGAAGGTGGGATCGATGTAGACGGTCTCCTCCGGCGGGCAGTAGAAGGGCCCCACGGCATTGGAGGCCGTTCCGCACTGCGTGGATGTCGCGCCGTCGACGACGATGTTCTGCGGAGCCCGGTAGCCCTCGACGTTGTCCCCCCAGAACGCGTCCAGTGCGAGCTGAGCGCCTGCGAGCCGGCACTCGGCGTTCGCGTTCGCGTCGGCACCGGTGTCGCAGTTCTCGATGGCCGAACCGCCGGCGGGTTCGCTCCCGCCCCCGGGCGCGCCACCGACCAGTCCGCTGAGGTCGATGCCCAGCAGGGGGCCGGCGATGAGGGCGAGGAGACCGAGCACGCCGATGCCGGTGCCGCCCGCGATCGCCGCCGTGCGTCCGCGGCGGCGCGTGGTGTTGCGGGAGAGGTCGGCGTCGGGATTGAACGTCATGCGTCGAGGGTACTCCGCGCGCCGACACCCTGACGGACGTAGGCTCGTGGCATGGCCACCACGATCACCATCACCGGCGCGGGCGGACAGATCGGCTACGCGCTCCTCTTCCGCATCGCCGCCGGCGACATGCTCGGTCCGGATGAGAAGGTGCGGCTGCGGCTGCTGGAGATCCCGCAGGGACTCGGCGCTGCGGAGGGCGCGGCGCTGGAGCTGCAGGACGGCGCTTTCGACCTGCTCGAGCACGTGGAGGTGACCGACGACGCCGCGGTCGGCTTCGACGGATGCGACCTCGCCCTGCTCGTGGGCGCCCGCCCCCGCGGCCCCGGCATGGAGCGCGGCGACCTGCTGGCCGCGAACGGCGGCATCTTCGGGCCGCAGGGCGCCGCCATCGCCGCGAACGCCGACCCCGGCGTCCGCGTGACCGTGGTGGGCAACCCCGCCAACACGAACGCCCTGATCGCCTCCGCGGCGGCCGACGGCGTGCCCGCCGACCGCTTCACCGCCCTCACGCGGCTGGACGAGAACCGCGCACGGGCCCAGCTCGCCCAGACGCTCGGCGCCCCCGTGCACACAGTCCGGCGGGTGCCCATCTGGGGCAACCACTCTGCCACGCAGTTCCCTGACGTGTCGCACGCGACCGTCGGCGGGAAGCCCGTGCAGGACGCCCTGGAGCGGATCGTCGGCGACGTCCCGGCGTGGCTGGAGCAGACGTTCATCCCCCGGGTCGCCAAGCGCGGCGCGGAGATCATCGAGGTCCGCGGGTCGTCCTCCGTCGCCTCCGCCGCGAGCGCGACGATCGACCATGTGCGCGACTGGGTCCGCGGGACCGAGGACTGGACCTCCGCCGCCGTCGTCTCGCGCGGAGAGTACGACGTTCCGGAGGGGCTCGTCTCCTCGTTCCCCGTGCAGTCCGTCGACGGCGAGTGGCGCATCGTGGAGGGCCTGGAGATCGACGACTGGGCCCGCACGCGCATCGACGCCTCGGTCGCGGAGCTCGTGGAGGAGCGGGAGGCGGTCCGTGCCCTCGGACTGCTCTGATCCGGTCGCCGCGGGACGCCCCGGCAGGGCAGAATAGAGGGCGGAGGTGCGGGATGAGCGACACGATGGACCCGGCGGGCACGACGCCGTCTCTCGACGATGCGCTGACGAGCCCGCTCCACCTCCCGCACGACGCAGCAACGTGCCCGAAGTGCTTCACGGAGCTGCAGCAGAACCGCAACTTCTGGACCGCGCGTCCCGCGGGCTCCCGCCTGGTAGGCCTCGTCGTCGCTCGTGAGGGCATGCCGTCGGTCGTCGAGCAGCGCGCCGACCTCACCCGTTTCGGCGTGCCCATCGAGGGCTTCCGTCACCCGGCGCCGGACATCCTGGAGAGCTGGAACGACCGCCTCGCGCGGCTCATCTCGACGCTCCGGACCGGAGACGTGGTCGTGGTGGCGAACATCCGGGCCCTGGGGCTCGACGCCGAGGAGGGCGCCCGCACGGTCGCCGAGCTCCGGCGACACGGGATCATCGTGAAGGTCCTCGGCCACGAGGCGCGTCATCTCGCCGACGCCGCCGGCGCCCGCTGAGAGGCGCCGCTAGAAGTCCCCGGACCGCAGGCGGGCGAGCGTGCCCGCACCGATCTCCGAACGGGCGTCGGGACGGTTCGCGTAGTACGTGACGAGTTCGGCCAAGAGGACCGGGTCGCTGGCGAGGTCCGTGACCGCCCAGGATGAGGGCCGCACGCTCGCCGTCCGCAGGAAGACACGGTTGCGTTCGAGGGAAGCACCGGTCACGTCTTCCCATTTCAAGGTCGCATTGTTGCGCGGGATCCGCAGGTCCAGCCCCTCGGGACGGAGTATCAGACGATGTGCCGCAGGGGCGCGAAACCAGAACCATGTACCGGCGATCAACATGATCAGGCCGATCAAGAGAATGCCCAGGAGCGTGCGCATCGTGACCGTGTCCGGGGACGACGTGAAGACACTCCATACCCCGCTCGCGAGGAGGATCGCTCCGACGGGAGCGAAGGCGCGCAGGGGCCAGATGATCGCACCGACACCGGCGAAGACGACCTCCGGGCCGGCCACCGAGACCCGGACGATCCGCGTGCGAGGTACACGGATGTGGGCCACCAGCAGCCAAAGTCCCACAGCGACCGCGGCGAGAACGCCGACACCCACCAGCTTCAGCGCTGGTGCCGGGGCAGCGAACAGGATCATGCTGAAAAGGAGCGCGAAGAGGCTGAACACTGCTGCAAAGAGGACCAGCCCCGTCGTCGCACGTTGCTGACCTTGCCAGCCGGCATGACCGCGGACCCAGATGGTCTCCGAGTTCGTCTTCTCCTGCTGTATCACCCGAACAGACCCTTCCACGCCTTGCCGATGTTGTGTCCGACGTCGCCGACGAAATCGCTGGTGTTCTCCCACGCGTCCTCGGCGAAGTCGGCGGTAGCATCCCACCCATCCGCCAGCCCGGCGTCGATCGCCTCCCGAACGTCCTGGGGTACCCAGCTCTCGTACGCCCAAACCGCACCGGCTCCGACCGCGAACGCCGCACCGGTGGCCAGCAGCGCCGTACCCCACACCGGGGCGGTGATGACCCCGGCCGTTGCGAGCGCCCCGACTCCTGCGGCGGCGCCGGCACCGGCGAGTATTTGGATGCCGGTGGCCGACGGGTCGTCCCCGGATGACATCGCGGACCCGAAGCTCCAGGCGTCGATGCCCCATCCCACCAGCGGAAGGGCTCTGCTCGCTCGGGAGAAGCCCCTCGCCAGGTCTTCGGCTTCGTCCGCCGCCCAGCGCATACCGCTCGGATTGGCCGCCTCGGCGGCCGCCTTCACAGCGGGGTTGCCCGAGCGCAGTTCACGAACGAAGTCCGATGCGCCTTCACGCAATTCTCCCGCGTGGTTGACCAGGTCAGCCGCCGTTCCCTCCCAGGCGAGCTTCTGTCCTTCGAGGTACGCCTTCGGCAGCTCCCCGCCCGCTTTCCCGAGGCCCGCGAGGATCTGGCCCGCCGTGGACTGGCTCGGCATGGTCCCGAGGAAGCCGTCGAGGTTCTCGCTGATCCAGACCTCGAGCTCGCCCCACCAGGAGCCGACGTCGGCGGCGATCTCGTTGTACAGCTCAATGCGGTCGAGGTGCTCCTGCCACTCGTCCCAGTAGGGGTCGTCCCTCGACGTGGGGCACACCGGGATCAGGGACACCGGCCGGCCGATGATCATGCCGTTGACCGGAAGCCCCGCCGCCCGCGCATTGTCGCGGTGCGTCGCGAAGTCCTCCTTCATGCGCCGCAGCTGCCCGGCGTACGACCGGAGCTTCTCGGCGGCGTCACGGGCGAGGTCCTTGATCTCCTTCGCGGCGTCGGTCGTGCGCGAGAGGATCGTGACGTAGTCGTCCGCCGACTCGCCGAACCAGTGCCCGCGCACGCCGGTCGGGATGAAGGTCGTGACGTTGGAGGAGACGTCCGCGGCGTCCTTCAGGTCGGGGTCGAGCCAGTCCGCGGCCGCCTGCACCTGGTCGGCGTCGCCGTATGTGGTCGTGTCGATCGTCATCAGAGGTCCTCGACGATGGCCGCGACCGGGTCGAGCTGGTCGATCACGTCCTGTTCGTTCGTCTCCGCGTCGTCGGCGATGGCGCGGACGATCTCTCCCAGGGTGCCGTTGATCCGGTACAGGGCGTCGACGCCCTCCCCCACCCGCTGCATGATGGCGGCGACCGTGTCGGAGGCGAGTCCGCCGTCGACGGCCGTCGGAATGCCGGAGAGCTTCGTCTCGATGAGCTCGACCGCCTCCTCGTGCATGTCCGCATGGACGGCCATCACCTCCGGGTCCATCGCGATGCGGCTCATGCGATGGCTCCGTTCCGGCGGTAGGACGCGGGCACGTCGAGGTCGAAGATGACGACGTCGTAGGGCTGCGCCTCCTTGATCTGACCGAGGTCCTCGGTGCGCACCAGGACCCAGGGCTGCCGCTCGCCGGCGAGCTCCAGCAGCCGGTCCAGGGCGGTGTAGGCGAGCAGCGCACGCCGCCCGTCCTTCAGCTCCCGGATCTCGACGAGCTGCTCCTCCGGCGTCGACGTCACGCTCAGGGGCAGGTACAGCACGGGTGGGACCATCGGCGCTGCGGCCGGCGTCGGTTCGAAGGTCATCTCGGTCTCTCCTCGGTTGTCACTCGTAGCTCGGCGGCACCCACAGCAGCTGCGCGGAGACGAGGCCCCGATCGCGGCTGACGATCTGCGCACGGCCGGGGATCGCGGGAACCGCCTTCACCTTGCCGATGAGCTGGCCCTCCTCGGGGCTGCCGGAGAGCAGGATGCCGGTCGCACCCAGGTCGGTCATGCGCTGGATGATGGGATCGTACGCGGCGCGGCTCGCCCCGCCGGTGCGGCGGGTGAGGATCACATGGAGGCCGAGGTCGGCCGCCTGCGCGAGGAGCGGCGCGAGGACCGCGACCGGGTTGCCCTGCGAGGTCGCCACGAGATCGTAGTCGTCGATGAGGACGAACCCTTCCGCGCCCTTCCACCACGACCGGCTGCGGAGCTGGTCGGGCGTGACGTCGGGTCCCGGGATGCGGCTGCGGAAGAACTGGGCGAGCTCGTTCATCCCGCCCTCCGTCATCTCGTGCGACGTGAGGTAGGCGCCGAGGTACTCCTGCGGGATCTCGCCCAGGAGGGCACGACGGTAGTCGACGACGAAGATCTTCGCCTCGGTCGGCCCGTACAGGCGCGTGATCTCGTGCACCACGCCGCGGAGCATCGACGACTTGCCGGAGTCCGCGTCGCCGTACAGGTACAGCAGCGGCTCGGCGACCGGATCGATCGAGAACGGCGCGAGACTCGCCTCATCGATGCCCAGCAGCAGCTCGCGGGGCTCCGTGCCGTCCGGCGACTGCGCGGCCGCCACCGCGCGCAGGTCGGCATGGCTGATGCGCGAGGGCAGCAGCCGCAGCTTCGGCCCCGCCGGTCCGTGCCACGCCGCCGCGACCCGGGCCACGAGGTCGTCGATCCCATCGGCGAGGCTCGACGCGTCGTCCACCCCGTCGACGCGGGGCAGCGCCGTGAGCATCTGCAGGCCGCGGTCGTTGAGGCCGCGGCCGGGGATGGCCGTGACGTTCTCCGCCGCCTTGCGGTTGACCTCGGAGTCGGTCGGGTCGCCCAGGCGCAGCTCGATGCGGGTGCCGATGAGGTCCTTGATGTTCGCCCGGATCTCCATCCAACGCGCCGCCGTGATCACGACGTGGACGCCGTAGGTGAGACCCCGCGCGGCGATCGCCTGGATCTGCGGCTCCAGCATCTCGAACTCGGCGCGCAGCGTGCCCCAGCCGTCGACGATGAGGAAGATGTCGCCATAGCCGTCGTCGGTGAGACCCTGCGCACGGCGCTGGCGGTACGCGTCGATCGAGTCGATGCCGTTCTGCCGGAAGTACACCTCGCGGGCGTTCAGCAGGCTGGTGACCTCGGCGACCGTACGGCGGACCACGTCCGGCTCGGAGCGGGTCGCGACGCCGCTGATGTGCGTGAAGTCCTGCAGGCCGGTGAAGCTGCCGCCGCCGAAGTCGATGACGAAGAACTGCACCTCCTGGGGCGTGTGGGTGAGCGCCAGCGCGGCGACCGTCGTCCGCGCGAGCGTGCTCTTGCCACTCAGCGGCGCGCCGACGATCGCCATGTGGCCGGCCGCGCCGCCGAGGGAGACCGCGAGGTTCTCGCGGCGCTGCTCCAGCGGCACGTCGACGATGCCGAGCGGGACCGTGAGCGCCCCCGCACCCCGCCAGCGCGGGGAGACGAGCCCGAGCGACGGGTCCTCGACGAGGTCGCCGAAGAGCTGGTCGAGGGTGGCCGGCGTCACCAGCGGCGGCAGCCACACCTGGTGGGCCGCGGGGCCGCGTCCCTTCATGGACTCGACCGCGATCTCGAAAGTGTTGCGCTTCTCCTCCGGTTCGGCGTCGACCATGACCTCCGGCTCGTCCACGGGTGCCTCCGCCCGCCACACCGGCGCGGCGGTGAACAGCTCGACCGCCGTCGAGCCGGTGCTCTGGCCGGAGCCGCCGGACGACGCCCTCCGGCGACGACGCGGCGGCGGGCCCGATACGTACGCGGCGCGGAACTGCGTCATCGTCTCGGTGTCGGACTTCAGGATGCCGGCGCCCGGCTGGGTGGGCAGATGATAGGCGTCCGGCACGCCGAGGACCGTGCGGGACTCGGCCGCCGAGAACGTCCGAAGACCGATGCGGTACGAGAGGTGCGTGTCGAGGCCGCGCAGCTTTCCCTCCTCGAGCCGCTGGGAGGACAGCAGCAGGTGGACCTGCAGCGAGCGGCCGAGGCGGCCGATGTTGACGAACGTGTCGACGAACTCCGGCTTCGCCGACAGGAGCTCGGAGAACTCGTCGGCGACGATGAGCAGGGCAGGAAGCGGCGCCAGGTCGGTGCGTCCGCCGCGACGCGCCTTCTCGTAGTCGGCCACGTTGGCGAACGGGCCGGTGGCCCGCAGCAGCTCCTGGCGGCGCACCATCTCGCCCTGGAGCGCATCCTGCATGCGGTCGACGAGGGAGATCTCCTCACCGAGGTTCGTGATGATCGCCGAGACGTGCGGCATGTCGGCCATACCGGCGAACGTCGCACCACCCTTGAAGTCGACGAGCACGAAGTTGAGCTGCTCCGGCGAATGGGTCATCGCGAGGGCCAGCACCAGCGTGCGGAGCACCTCGGACTTCCCGGAGCCGGTGGCGCCGATGATGAGGCCGTGCGGGCCCATACCCTGCTGCGCCGATTCCTTGATGTCGAGGATGAGCGGGCTGCCGTCCTCGGTCTGGCCGATCGGCACGCGGAGCCGGTCGCGCTCCAGGCGCGGCGCCCATGCGGCGTCGAGGTCGAGGTCGCGCACGTCGGGAAGACCGAGGAGCTCGACGAGCTCGGCCTGGCCGGTCGCGCTCTTCTTGCTGGCGATCGCGGTGCCGCCCGAGTACAGGGCGATGAGCCGGCGGGCGGTCGCCTCGGCCTCCACGATGGTGATCGCGTCCGCCTCGAACGGGCGTGCGGGCACCTGCAGGCTGACGAGCTCGGCGCGTGTGCCGGCACCGCCGGTCTCGAACGCGATGCGCAGGGCGTTCGGGTCGTCGAGATCGCCCCACCGGGCGGGCAGGTCGATCACGGTCACGCCCTGCACGCCGTCGCCGGTGACGAGGGCATCGTTGAACGACGTGGTGGCGCCGTCCGTGACGATGACGATGTGCGGCGTCTTCGGTCCGGAGCCGTCGCGGGCGAAGCGCGAGCGTTCGCGCACCTCGGGCGGCAGCATGTCCTCGAGCTCGGACAGCTGCGAGCCGATCATGCGGGCGGCGCCGAGGCCGTCCCGCACGGTGCGCGAATGCGTGTGCGGCAGCCACTTCGCCCACTCCCACTGCGGGAGCACGCCGGTATCCGCGGCGATGACGATCTGCAGCACGTCGGGGTCGTGCATGGTGGCCGCATGCAGCAGCATGGCTCTCGCCAGCGCGCGGGTCTCGTCCTCGTCGCCCGTGATCTCGATGCGGGCGTAGTCGCGGAGGGTGACGCCGAGCGGGAGGTTCTTCTGGACCTCGTGCGTCAGCATGAAGCGGTGCGCGGCCGAGGCGGCGACGGGGTCGAGCTGCGCCAGTGGCGGGAGCTCCGGGGCTTCGAGCGTGACGCACAGCGGCTGATCGGTGACGCCCACGCGGACCGACAGGAAGTCGGGGTCGTTGACGCCGCGCTCCCAGACGCGGGTGCGCTCCTCCGCGAGGTACGGCAGAGTCGACGGGGCGGGCAGGTGCCAGTTCGCGGAGCGGCGCTGCTGTCGGGCGGCGACGCGGACGGTCTGCCGCAACTCGGTCAGGTACGCCAGATACTCGCGGCGGGCACCGAGCGTGGCCGCCTGCCGCTGGGAGCGCTGCCGCCAGCCGTTGACGGCGACGAAGCCGAGCGAGGACAGCAGGAACATGCCACCGGTGAGCAGACCCGTGACGGACTGGTTCGACATGGTGACCATGACGATCGCGCCGACGCTGCCGAGCATGGGCAGCAGCGACCCGAGGATCCCGATGCCGCCGTCGTTCGGCTGCAGCTCCGGCGGGGCCTGGACCGGGAGCCTCCCGGAGGGGACACGGGGCGGGGCGAGACGGGGTCCTGTCATGCTCTCTCTCCGGCGCTGCTGTCTGTACCTAGCAGGAGGCTGATGGTGAAGCTGCGGTTGCCCATGCGGACACGGTCGGCGTCGTCGAGGAGCACGCGCTCGCCCGCGACCAGCTCGGTCGTCTGGCCGTCGTCGCTGCGGACGTCGGAGCCGTTCGTGGAACCGAAGTCGGTGACCCAGGTGCGGCCGCGGGAGTGCTCGATGCGCAGATGGGTCTTCGAGACCGACGCGTCGGGGTCGGTGACGATGATGAGGCGGTCGTCGTGGGCGCTGGCGACGGGGCCGCGCCCGAGGTTCGCGGCCACGGGGAGGGCGAGCTGCACGCGCTGACCCGTGTCGAAGATGAGCAGCAGCGCCCCGGTCTCGGGGGCAGGGGCCGGGGCCTCGGCACCCGCCTGCGACCCGGGCGCCGGGGCGACGGTGAAGAGCGGCCGATCCGATCCGGGTGCCGCCGGTTCCGGGGTCTCGGTGCGGCGGGAGGCCGCGCGGGCGTCGGTGGGCTGGGAATCCTCGTCCACGACAGACGGCGACGCCACCAGCGGCACGACCTGCGGCGGAGCGAGCGGAGCGGCCTCCACCGCGGCAGGAGTCGGCGGAGCCTCGATGGCCGCCTTGGCGGGCACGGCGACCACGACGGTGCCGGCCACGCGGTCGGCCCAGGACTGCCGTCTGCCGCCGCGATCCCAAGCGCTGGAGGCGACGACGACCCAGCTGCCGACAGCCACGAGGAAGCCGGCGCCGGTGATGATGCCGCGGACGAACTGGCGCCCGATCCCCGGGGACCACGGCCGGTCGGCGCGGGCACTGCGCAGGCGCAGCACGGCGTTGCCGAGGGTGAGGCCGGTCCGCGCCTCCAGCACCCAGAGGAACAGGGCGAGCTCGAAGACGGTGAGGCCCGCGAGCAGCACGCTCTGGGTCAGCACGAGGACGACGGCGGACGCGAGGAACACGGCGGCCGCGTCGAGGGTGAAGGCGGCGATCCGCTGGATCGTGCCGGCGGGTGCTCCACGGAAGGCGGGGCCGAGGTCCTCGGCGGGTCGCGGGACGGCACGTCGCGACGAGGCGATCGGCGTGGGCGGCGCGGGCGTCTGGCGGAGCGGCGTGCCGTCGACGCCCGGCGGCGCCGCGATCAGTGCGGGCGGCAGCGCGGGGATCTCGCCTGGACGGTCTCCGCCGGGCGCCATCGGCGGGATCGGACCCCCGCTCGGCCAGGACTGTGATGGGCCGTTCCCGCTCATCCGGCCATCATTCCACGAACCAGGGAGAGCGCATTCGCGTAGAGCAGGGCCGACGGTAGGGCGAGCGCGACGGCGAGCCACTCGAACGCGTCTCCGACCCGCGACCACACCAGCGACTTCGCGCCCTTGGACACCGGGATGACGACGGCGACCGCCGCCAACCCGACGAGGAACAGCAGGGCCGCTCCGAGCAGGTGGAAGCCGCTCCCGAGGGCCGCCGCGACCTGGATGCCGGCGACGAGGCAGACCACCGCGGCTGCGGCGCGGGGGAACCACCGGAGGAGGCGCGAGGTGGTGTGCCGCGGCGTGAGCAGCAGGGCGAGCGCGAGGCAGCAGAGGAGAGCGATCCCGCCGGATACCACGAACGCGTCATCGGGCCAGGGCCGCAGGAACGCGACCGGAGCCATCGCCGCGGCCACGATGCTCAGCACGGCGGTGCCCGCGATGAGGCGCGCGGAAGAATCGTCGACCACGGCGGTGATGCGCTCCGGACGCAGCAGCCCGACCGACTCGGGGATGGCTCCGCGCACGGTCCACCGGCTGGTCATGAAGTGCTTGTAGTCGATGAAGTAGCCCTCGGGCAGGTTGACGAGGCTGCTCGGGAGGGCACGCAGGCCCAGCGGCACGAGGCCGAGCGAGAGGGCGGCGGCCTCCGCCTCCCCCCAGCGCAGCAGCAGGGCGAGGCCCCAGACGGCGGCCAGGCCCACGAGCAGCACCGTCGCCGTGCCGGCGGCGGCGCGCATCGGCCGAGCCCTGGCCGTGACGGCGATGATCGCGGTGGTGATGCCGGCCGCGAGGAACCCGGTGGCGGTCGACAGGTGCGACGCGTCCTCCAGCCCGGCCGGGATGAGGAGAAAGCCGGCCGCGAACGACAGCAGCACCGGCGCGAGCACCCCGAGGATGCCGCGCACTCCCGCCGCGGAGTCCCGTCGCGCCCACGCGACGGCGCCACCGATCGCACCGGCGGCGACGAGGAGGGCGACGAGCAGCCGGATCAGAGGATCGACGGCGCCCTGGGCGAAGACCGCGACGAGCAGCATCCCGCTCACGGCCAGCAGCCACCACCGTGCGCCGTGGTCGGCGCGCGTCGGGCCCGTCGCCTTCTCCACCGGGCGCGCCTGCGGAGCCAGAGCCGTGCGGTCGATGAGCGCGTAGAGGCCGCCGTCGACGAGGTCTTCGCACTCGGTGTCGCCGGGGATCTCGTAGCCCCCGGGGCCGATCGTGACGAACCGGTCCGCGTCGGGGATCCCGCTCAGAGTGAGGGCGTCCTCCAGGGTCTCGTCGAGCGGCAGGGAGAGGTCGATGCGGCGGTCTTCGCTCTGGAGGACGATCCGACGCCGCTCTACGATCTCGACTGACACACCTGCACCCTATCCACTGCGCGCGACTCTCGCCGCGGGGCACCGCCGCAGGCGGTCCCGGGGTTCACGATGCCCCCGCGTCGACCCTCGTACCGCGCCTTCTCGAACCGGAGCGGCGTCATTCAGTCGGTGGGTTCGTCGCGGGATCCGGCGCGAGCACCCTTGGCGCGGGGGCCGGCTTCCTCGTCGTCCTCCAGCTTCGGCGCGATAGGACCACCGAGGCCCGAACGCTTCGCCTTCTCCTCCTCGTCGGCGCCACCGGCGCCGCCCATCATGCCCATGCCGGGTCGGCCACCGGCACCGGCCGCACCGGAGGACCCGGTGCCCGAGGCACCCGCCCCGCCGACGCCGCCGGCACCGGCCATACCGCCAGGACCGCCTGCTCCACCGACGCCGCCGACGCCACCGACAGCGGAGTTACCGAGCAGACCGCCACCGACCTTGAACCCAGCGCCGGCGCCCGGCCCGAAGCCGGCACCGCCGAGTCCGCCCATGCTGCCGAAGCCGGCGATCTTTGAGCTCGCCGCGATCGCCGCCGCACCGGCGCCGCCGCCCACGATGCCGCCGAGGCCGCCACCACCGCCGGGGAAGACCCCGCCCGGAAGGGCACCGCCGGGAAGCGAGCCGGAACCGGAGCCGCCAGGACCACCGGAACCGCCGGGAAGACCGCCACCGGGCCCGCCCGGAAGCAGGCCGCCGCCGGGAGAGTCGATCGAGGGATCATCGCCGCCCGCACCGGGAGGGGTCGGCTCCCAGCCACCGGGAGGGATGGGCTCCCAGCCGCCGCCGGGAGGTGTCGGCTCCCAGCCACCAGGGTTCACCCCGCCGATCTGTCCACCGCCAGGGGAGGCAGGCGGACTCACGCTTCCAGGGTGACCTCCGCCACCCGGGATGGAGCCACCGGGAGAGCTTCCACCTGCGGGATAGGTGATGTGCGGAGCGGTGACATCCGTGCCCGGGTCCACCGGCTTCGGTGGCGGTGTGGGAACCGCGACCCGTGGATCGAAGTTCGCCAACGTCGCCGAGGCTCTTTTGAGCGACTCAGCTGACGGCGTCAGATCTTGCTCGATCTGCTGCACGATGCGCTTCGCCTCTTCCTCGCGCTTGTTGCCGAGGAAGCTACCGATGACGTCCAGCGCCTTGTCCGCAGCGAGCGGCCCAAGGACGGGGTGCACGACGACGGAACCGACCTTGGCGGCGTTCGCCCAGAACGGGTCGACGCGGGTCGACGGAAGCTCCGTCGATGCCGCGTTGCGGCGGTAGGTGTTCACGTTCTCGATCGTCGTGGTGAGCTGTCCGACGTAAGTTTCGAGGATGCGGAAGTTCTCCTGCAGCTTCCCCAGCGACTCTCGTGCGGCTTCGAAAGAGCTGCCCTTCCACGCCGACGAATCCAGCACGGTGCCCAGTGCACCGACGAGAGAGTTGAGCGCCGTCTGCAGGGAAGCGGCTTTCGGGATGCGCCAGTCCTCGAGTCCGCGAATGCGATTGAGCTCGGTTTCGTACGGTCCAGTCATCGGTCTCCCCCTTGTTGCGTCTTCTGTCGTCGTGATGAGCTCGTCAGCACCACGGCGAGTACCACTCCGCCGATGACGAGGATGGCGAGCACGGCCCCACCGCCGATCAGCAGCGGTACGAGATCCGTCCCCGCGGTACCCGCATCATCGCCCGCCTCACTCGTCGGCTGCGGAGAAGCGCTCGCGGCGAGCAGTGCGGCTTCCTCGTCCACGTTGGCCTGCTGGGGAACAGCGTTCTCATCGTCGGCGTCCCAGAGCGGGTTCACATCCGGGTACTTCGTCGGATCGACAGCCAGCATGCCGGAGAGCGATATCGCCCCGTACCCGCCGCTGTTGTTCCACTTCGGTTCGTGCTCGCCCTTCGTCCCGGTGTTGTGGATCATGCTCTGGATGAGCTGATTGGACGTCGCCTCCGGGTACTTCTGCTTCACGACCGCCAGGAAGCCTGCCGCGATCGGCGTCGCCAATGAGGTCCCCGAACGCAGTTGCTGCGCGTCCCACGAGTCCGCGGTGCCCTGCGCGATGATCTCCAGCCCCGGAGACGCCACCTTCACGTCCTCACTCAGATTCGGCGAGGGCTCGGCGAGCACCGGATCGTACGTCGAGTACTGGATCTTGCCATCGGGACCGAACGCCTGCACGGCGACGACACCGTTGTAGCTCGAAGGCCAGTCACCGACCCCGCCCACGTTCGGCAGCGAACCCAACACCACGACTCCGGCGGCATGAGCCTTCGCCACCGCATCGGCTGCGTCGACCAGCCCGCCCAGCGAAACCGAGATGATATCCGCACCGTCGTCCACCGCAGCCGAGATCGCCTTCGCGAGACCCGACGCGAGCTTTCTCTCTTCCCGGGTTTCGCCGCTACCGATCAGGTCCCCGTTCTCCTGGAGACAGGTCGACTCGACATCATTTCCCTCCGGCGCGCTGGTGGTGATCATCGAGTTGTAATAGAGCACCGTCGCGCCCGGCGCCACACCCTTGATGGGGGTGCCGCCGACCGCCTCTCCCGTGCCCAGGATCATCGAGGCGACGTTCGTGCCGTGATTCGCCGCGACATAGTCCGAGGAGATCGCGTCATACCGCTTTCCCGACTCGTCGAAACAGAACGACTCCTCCCGCACCTGGAGGTCAGCGCCCCGCAGACCGGGAGCATCCGGATTCACCTGGGTGTCGATCACGGCGATCGTCACTCCGGAACCGTCGAGGCCCGCGTCCTGTGCGGCCTGCACCTTGCCCCGGTTGAAATACCACAGCCCGCCCTCGGACGCATCCGATGCTGTCGCCGGCACGGCGACCGCGACGCTCATCGCGACCACGCCGATCGCGGCAGCGACCAGGTGTCGTCCGCGTTTCATCAGTAGTCCATCTCCTCGGGCTCATCCGTCGAGGTCTCCGAGGTCTGCGCCCCTGCGGGCATCGGCTGGGGCGTCGTCGGAGCCTGCTCCACGGCGGAATCCAACAAGGAGAGGATGAGCTTCGCTTCGTCGGCGATCGCTGCATCTTGTTCCGCGATGGCCATGACCGCGAGACGCATGGCTTCATTGGCGTCGTTCAGCGCGACGATCGAGTTCTGTGTCGCCTTGCCCATGCCGTCAGCGACGCTCCTCACGGCGTCGCGAAACTCCGCAGTCGCTTCCGACACGCCACCTTCCGAGACGGCGACCTCGGATGCAGCAGGAAGCTGCTGCATGTCCCGCTGAATGCGCTTGATCTCAGCGAGTATCTGATCAAGGTCGATTCCGATGGTCATCGACGCCCCCTCTTCTTTCCTCCGGCGATCCCGTCACGCCTGCTGTACCGTCCGGTGGCTTACCGAAAAGCACAGCAGACGGCGCGGGCCCGACGCATCGCTGCGTCAGACCCGCGCCCCGGGTTCACGCGCCGAAGCGCCCCGCAGCCGACTTGTCGGTCTGCACGTACTGACCCGAGATCTCCTCGGTCTTCCCGGCGATCTGCGTGAGCAGCTGCTGCATCTCGCTCAGCGAGCGGTTCCACTTGGCCTGCGCCTGGTCGTAGGCCTGCTGCGCGGCACCATCCCACGCCGCACGCAGCTTGCTGACCTCGGACTCGAGGCGGTCCAGCTCGGAACGAATACCCTGCGACCCGCTGCGGATCTGCGCCGCGAGAGCGTTGACCTGCTCCGGGCGAACGGACATCGACTGCATCATGTTCTCCTTGAAATCTCTGCGGTCTGCGCTCAGGCGCCCATCATCGAGCCGAGGCCCGAGATGGTCTGCTGGTGAGCTTCTTCGGTCGCGGCCTGGTCGCGCTCGGTGCCGGCGAGGGCATCCTCGAGCGTCACGAGGACCTCGTTGAGCTGACGAGCCTGCTCGTCCCACCGCGACATCAGCGTGGTGAACGATGCGGCAGCCGCACCCGTCCAGAACCCGCGCAGCTGCTCGATCTCACCGCGGACCTTCTTGGTCTGCTGATCGATCCCGGACTTCGTCTCCCGCACGGCCTGGGCTCCGCGACGCAGAGCCCCCTCTTCTGCGGAGATGACATCAGCCATTACTCACTCCCTCCGGTCCCCATGAGGACACACGCGGGGGAGCGCCTTCCCGATACGGGACGACTTCGGAACAACCCCCGACCAATCTGTTTCCGCACATAGGCTAAGGCAGGTCGGTGCCCATTTCCAACGGCCTGGACAGATCCGTATCGAAATTTCTACGTTCGATCGATGAATTGCCCGGACCCGGCCCGAGCCGCCTCAGCCGCAGCCCGCGCGTGCGCAACGGATAGGATCTGGCCAGTCAACTAGAGTGAGTCCGGGCCGGACCCCCGCAACGCCTGCGGCGGGAGAGCATCGCACACGTGGGGGGACACCACCGATATGAGCCAGAGCGGCACCGTGGCAGGAACCGTGCTGCGGATCTCCGTCGTCAGCGACGACCGCAGGCTCGACGTGGGCGTGCCGTCGCAGGTCCCCCTGGTCGAGATCATCCCCGGCTTCGCTCGGAGTCTCGGCGTGCTGGATCCGACCCTCACGCACGGCGGATACGCGCTGCAGCGGGCGGACGGCACACCCCTCGACCCCGCTCGCGGCGCCGCGGCCCAGGGCGTGCACGACGGCGAGCTGCTGACCCTGGTGCGCGGCGGCCTCATGCGCGAACCGCGCATCTACGACGACGTCGTGGAAGCCGTGATCGACGCGACGGCGGAGCAGCACAACTCCTGGACGCCCGCGGACAGCTCCCGCACCGCCCTCTTCGTCAGCCTCACCTTCCTCGCCCTGTGCGCCGTGCTCCTCGTCGCGACGCCGCCGACGTCTCTGCTCCCGGCGATCATCGCGGGATCGGGCGCGGTCGTGCTCAGCGTCGCGGCCGCGGTGCTGATGCGGCTGCGGCAGCCCGAGGCCGGTCATGCGCTCGGCCTCACCGCCGCGGCGTACGGCGGGCTCGCGGGCTACCTCGCGGTCCCCGCGCAGAGCATCTGGGGCTGGCCGCTCGCGGCTCTCGGGCTCGGACTCGTCGTGGTCGGGGGCCTCAGCCTGGCCGTCACCCAGGACAAGCCCGAGATCCACCTCGTGCCCATCGCCCTCGGCGCCTCGATCGGGATCACGGCCACGGCGGCCGCGGTCTTCGGCGATCCGCTCGCCTCGTACGCCCTGATGCTCGCGACCACGGCGCTGCTCGCGAACGGCATCCCCTGGCTGGCCCTGAGCTCCACCCGCATCCGGGTGATCTCGCCGCAGAGTGATGCCGACATGTTCTCCGCACCGCAGCCCATCGATGCCGAGGAGGTGAAGCGTCGCGCCGCGGCCGGTACCCGCACGCTGATCGCGCTCCGTGCCGCGCTCGGCCTCGCCGCCCTGATCGCGACCCCGCTCGTCGCCGCCAGCGGTGTCACGGGCGCCGTGCTGTGCGTGCTCGCCTTCGTCGGCATGATGTTCCAGTCGCGGCAGATGCACGCCCGTCTCGGGGTGCTCGTGCTGATGGCGATCGGGGCCATCGGCCTCGCCGCGACCGGTGTGACCGTCGCTCTGACCCTCCCCGACGTGCGCACCTGGATGCTGCTCATCCTCGTGGTCGCGACCGTGGTCCTCATCGGTCTCACGCTGCTCACGCCGAAGGCCCGCCTCCGCCTCACGCGACTCGGCGACACGGTCGAGGTCGTCGCGCTCGCCCTCCTGCTCCCGCTCGGGGTCATCACGGCGGGGCTCGTCTGACCGATGGCGACCAAGAAAGACCTGATCGAGGCCCAGGGCTTCAGCCGACGACGACTCCTCTCCGCCTTCACCGGCGGCGCCCCCGGCGGCAAGGAACTCGAACCCGCCAAGCCGCTGCGCGCCGTGATCGCGGGCATCGCCCTCACCGTCGGCGTGATCCTCGTCGGCGTGTTCTGGGGCATCATGCAGCCGGGCCTCCCGGGCGACTGGCAGAACAATCGCCTCATCGTCGCCACCGACACGGGCGCCCGCTACGTCTCGGTCGAGGGGACGCTGTACCCCGTCATCAACACCGCCAGCGCCCGCCTGCTCATCCCGGCCGGCGAGTTCAAGGTCGTACGCACGGATCAGGCCGCCCTCGACGGCATCCCGGTCGGCGGCTCGATCGGCATCCTCGGCGCCCCCGACGACCTGCCGACACCGAGTGCCCTGATCAACACGGCATGGACGGCGTGCGTCGACGACGCCGCCGGCACCGCCGTCTCGCTGTCGGGGGCGCCGATCGCGGCACCGTCGACGGGCACGGGCGCTGTGGTGCAGCGTGGCGACGAGCTCTTCGTGATCGCCGACGGCCTGCGGTACGCCGTTCCCGCCGACGACGCCAACGCGGTGCTGCGCGCGGTCGGCCTCGGCACCAGCGACGTCATCGAGGTCGACGGGCGCTGGCTCAACCTCTTCGAGAGCGGCGCCGATCTGGAGCCGATCCGGCTGAACGCCGTCGGCGCCCAGGTGCCGGGGACCGACCTGACGGCGGGCACGATCGTGCACGTGCAGGGCAGTCCCGCGGACGAGCGCTACGTGGCGCTCGCGACCGGGGAGCTCGCGCGCCTCAGCCCGCTCGCGTACCAGCTCTACCTGCTCGGCAGCGCGCAGGAGGCCGGCGCGGACGAGGAAGAGGTGTCGCCGGCGGAGGTGGCCGACGTGCCCACCGTGCCGAACGCCGGTGGCGATGACTGGCCCACGCTTCCGCTGACGCCGCTCGCCTCCGGCGAGACGCCGTGCGCGGTCCTGGGTGACGACGCCCGCACCGTCCTCGGATCCACCAGCACCGAGCTGCCGGAAGATCGCGACCGCGTCGGCGTCACCGTCGGCGGCGGCGCCCTCGTGCAGACGAGCGGCCCGTCGGACGAAGCGGTGGGCATGGCCGTGCTCGTCGACGAGTCCGGCACCGCCTACGCCGTCCCGGGCGCCGTCCTGGACGAGTCGGCCGAAGACGCGGCGAGCGGACCACTCGCACAGCTCGGCTACACCCCGGGCGACGTGGGGCGGGTGCCGAGCGCGTGGATCGAGTTCTTCGCCGCCGGGCCGGCGCTGACCACCGAGGCCGCGAGAGAGTCGCCCGGCTCCGGGGCCGACTGATGCGCCGCCGTGCCGCTCTCGCCACCCTCGTGGTGAGCGCAGCCGTGCTGGGGACGCCCGCCGCCGCGGTGGCCACGCCGGCCGCCCCGGCGACGATCGTGTCGATGGCGACCGGCGCCTGCGAGCCCGGCACCGTCGTGTTCGCTCCCGAGACGCCGTCGGCACTCGCCGCCCTCGGCGCGGATGACGCGAACCGCCTCGCCACCGGCAAGGGCGTCGTCGTGGCGGTCGTCGACTCCGGGATCGACGCCGGCAACCCGCATCTGGCCGGCGTCGTCGTCGGCGGTGTGAACCTCGTCGGCGACGGCGAACGCGGCGACGGCTTGAGCGATCTGACCGGACACGGCACGGCCATCGCGGGGCAGATCGCGGCGCAGCCCGTCTCCGGCTCCGGTGTCGTGGGCCTCGCCCCCGACGCGCGCCTGCTGTCCGTGCGCGCGTTCCGCAGCGATTCGCCGCAGGACGTCGACAAGGGGTGGGGCCCGAGCGCCCAGCGCCTCGCCGACGGCATCAACTGGGCGGCCGACAACGGCGCGGACATCATCAACGTCTCATCGTCACAGGAGACGGACTCGCCTGCGCTGCGCGGGGCGGTAGAGCACGCTGCTGCCGTCGGAGCGCTCGTCGTCGCCAGCGGCGGCAACAGGGCCTCCGACCCCGAGGCGGAAGACGGAGCCCGGTATCCCGCCGCCTACGAACAGGCCCTCGGCGTCAGCGCGGCCGACGCCAACGGCCTCGCGACCGACAGCTCGATCCACGGGCCGCAGGTCGGCGTCACGGCCCCCGGCGCGAATGTCCTCACCGCGGCGACGGGCGGCGGCGACTGCCTGTTCGCCTCCGACGCCCCGGCATCGAGCTTCGCGACCGGCTACGTGAGCGCGGCGGCCGCGCTGGTCGCCCAGGCGCACCCGGACGGTCCTCCGGCGGGGTGGGCGTATCGACTGACGGCCACGGCACTCCGCGCGGATGCCGACAACCGCGACGACGTGAACGGCTGGGGCTTCATCCGGCCGTCGGCCGCCATCCAGCTCCTCCCCGACCCCACCACGCGCGGGCCCGTCAGCCCCTTCTTCGACACCGCGGAGAGCGCGGTGCGACCCCCGGTCGTGAGCGTCGACCCCGACCACGGCGTGCCGCCCTTCATCCTCACCCGCGAGGTGGCGCTGATCGCCGCGATCGCCGGGGCGAGCCTGCTCGGGGTCCTCGGCATCCTCATCGTGCTCCGGCGACGCCGGGAGTCCCCGCCCGACGCGGCGGCCGACGTCGAACGACAGGGCGGCCTCCTCGACCGCCCCGAGCCCGAAGTCTGAGAGGGCGGACACACGATGATCACCACAGGTCCCTCCCCCGTCGATGGCGTGCGCAGGGCCGCGCGGCTGCGCGGCGTCCTTGCGATCCTCCTCGGCGTCATGAGCGTGGTCGGGGTGCTGGTGACCCTGGATCTGTGGACGCAGACCATGGCTCCCGCGATGCTCTCGCTGCCGAGCAACCTCCTCCTCACGGCTGGCTTCGGCGTGGCCACCGCGCGATCGTTCGCCCTCTCTCGTCGCGGCGGGCACACGGAGAGCAGCGCCGCCGCAGACCGGCTCATCGCCCTCGCCGGTCTGATCGTCGTCTTCGCCATGGTCTTCTCGGCGCTGACCGCCGTGGGCGCCGAGGGATGGCTCGGACTCGTCCTCTATGCCGTCGTGCTGACCGCCGCCCTCGAGACGCTGCTGCTCCTCACGTGGAAAGCGCGCCCGCTCGCGGGAGACCTCCGCTCCCACCGGCCGATCGGGGAACGACGGCGCTGACCCGACTCAGCGGCCGGCGGCTTCCGCCTTTCGCGCCCTGACGACCGCCCCCACGAGCACCGCACCGGTGACCATGACACCTCCCGCCAACGGGAGCAGGAGCAGCCCGACGGCCGCGCTCTGCTGGTTCTGAACGACCTGACCGTAGACGAAGGCCCCCATGCTGCCCAGCACACCGACGAAGAGCGCCGCCGCGACGAGCCAGAGCAGTGGGGTCATCGCGGTGAGCGTCGTCGAGGGCTCCCGGACGAACCGGAAGGCGAAGCCGGCGAAGAGGAACGACACCGCTGCGACGACCAGAGCCACCAGACCCGCGAAGAGGAATCCCGGGTCGGTCCCCGCCGCGACGAGCGAGGGAATCGCGACGATCGTCGTCAGAGCACCGAACACAAGGGCGAACACGCCGGCGACACGTGGCCTCCGCGACGTGCTCGTCGTCGCCGACCGCTTCACACCCTGATCCATCCGTCCGTCCCCTCCCCCGACGTCCCACCCTAGCGAGGACCGCACGGCGCCTCCTTCCTCAGCCGAAGACGACGAAGCCCAGCACGACGAGACCGGCCACCGACACGACGCTCGCGCCGACGGTCGCAGCGAGGGTGAAGACGCTCCACCGCTGCGCCTGCTTGGCGACGGAGGGCAGCCCGGTCTCCACCACCCGCGTGGGTGCGGCCGCCCCGACGACGACGGGCGGGGCGACGGGGGTGCGGGGTGCCGGTCGGGGCTTGTAGATCGCGGGAGCCGGTGCGCCGTCCGGGGCGGCGAAGGAATCGACCGTGAACCGCGGCCCGGCGGTCTTCGGTACGATGCCGTCGCCTGCTGCGGCGGCACCCTTCTTCCGCCGCAGGCGTCGAGCCGGACGCGCGACCGCCACGGTGGCGTCCTCGGGGGCGTCGGTCGCCGGAGGTGCGGACCGATCGACGACCACGGTCGCGTCGTCGATGGCCTCACCCGCGGCGTCCTCGGGTCCGGCATCGTCCGGCTCATCGGCGACGGTGCTTTCGGGCGCGTCTACTGCGGCATCGTCGGTCCGGTCGGGAGCCGGAGCCGTCTTCGCGCGATCCACCACGATGGTCGCCTCGTCGACGGCGGACGAGGTGTCATCGGCCGCCGGGGGCACCGGGTCGACGGCCGCTTCGGCCCGCCGGCGGTCCCGCCGCGTCAGGATGACGGTCTCCTCGACCTCGTCGCCGCTCATCGCGCCCGTACCGGGACGGTCGTGCCGTCGAGCATCGAGTCGGTGACCGCGGACACCGCGGCCCGTCCGCCCGTCGCGTCGTCGGGACGGGTCCGCGCGCCGCCGGAGACGACGTCGATCACGAGGACCGAGACGTTGTCGCGTCCGCCGCCCTGCAGCGCGCGGCGCACCAGAGCCGACGCTGCTGTCTCCGGCCGGCCGTTCATGGTCAGGGTCGCGCGGATGGCTTCGTCGCTGACCTCGCCGGTGAGCCCGTCGGAGCACAGCAGGAGCCGCTCACCGTCGACGACGGGGAGGAGCCAGCTGTCCGCGGTGCTGTCCGGAGCGCCGACCGCCCGCGTGATGACGTTGCGGCGCGAGAACGAGGCGAGGTCTTCGGGGCGGAGCTCCCCGGCATCGACGAGCTCCTGCCCGAGGGAGTGGTCGATCGTGAGCTGCGCCAGCTCGGTGCCGTGGTGCCGATACACCCGGGAGTCCCCGACGTTGAAGACGAGCCAGTGCGGCGCCCCCTCGTGCTCCACGAGGGCCACACCCGTCACGGTGCTGCCTGCGCCGCGCTTGTGCGCGGAGGCGATCGCCTCGACCACGGCCGTGGCACGGCTCAGAGCGTCGCTGATGTCGCCGACGTCGACCGCTCGCCCCCGCAACGGCTCGAAGGCGGCGACGACGGCCGCACTGGCGCGGTCACCGGCGTCGTGACCGCCCATGCCGTCGGCGACCAGGAAGACCGGGCGTGCGTCGAGCACCGCATCCTCGTTGGCCGTCCGCGTGAGCCCGGTGTCGGTCAGCGCGGCGACCCGGAGGACGACGGATTCCACGGTCACGAATCGCGCTCCGCGACGACGTGCATGCCCACTTCGCCCAGGATGAACCGGCCGGTGCCGACCACGCTCTCCCCGGCGTCCAGGAGGGTCTCCGAGCCGTCGTCCGCGACCACCACGACGCCGTTGGTGGCGTGCAGGTCGGTCAGTCGCCACTCGTCCTCCTGCACCACCAGGCGGGCGTGGGTCTTCGACAGCGTGCGCGTGGTGTCCGGGATGGCCAGCCGCTGCTCGCCCGGCTCGCCTGTGGGGTTCCGGCCGATCACGACGCTCGCACCGGACAGCGAGAACCGGCGACCGTCGTCCAGCACGAGGACCCGCCGCACGCCGCGCTTGCGGGCGACCACCACCGTGGCATCGAGGTCGTCGTCGGTCGGGCGCGGTGTCACCACGGTCTTGTCGACGTCGGGGACCAGACCGCCCGGGACCGCGAGCGCCTCTGTCGCGGGGGCAGGCGCCGGCGCGCTCTGCTCCGCCGCGGGTGCCGCAGCCGTCATCGACGGAACAGGGCGGATCGTGGGCATCTGCGGGGCCTCGGGCTGACCGCCGTCGCGGAACGAGGGCGGCACGGGTCGGACGACACGGTTCGCCTCCGGAGCCGGCGCGGGGGCAGCGGGCTCCTCGCTCGGCGGCGAGTCCACGGAGGGAGCAGGGGCCGGCGCGGGCTGCGGGGCGGCCGGCGGTACGTCGCCCATCGCGGCCATGATGCCGGTCGTCGGCTGCGCGGGAGCGGAGGGCGTCGGCTGTGCGGCCGGAGAGGGTGGTGTCGGAGCCACCGCGGGCGGAAGCACGGGCGCCGCCGGCGGAACCGGGGCAGCAGGCGGAATCGAGGCAGTCGGCGGAACGGGCGCAGCCGGCGGAACGGGAGCAGCCGCGGGCGACGGCGCGGGCGGCGCCGGTGGTGCGAACGACGGAGACGGCGTCGAGGACGACGGAGCCGGCGGCGCGGCAGGCGGAGCGAACACCGGCGGCGCGAACGACCTCGGTGCCGCGGGCTCGCCCTGCGGCGCACCCGCGGTCGGCGGGGCACCCGGGGGTGGGGTCGGAGCGACCGCGGGCGGCGCGGCGTAGTCCGGGAAGATCAGCGACGGCGCCTCCGGCGATCCGTTCCCCGCCGGAGCGAGGGAGGGGATCGTGTACCCCGAGGCGTCGCGCGCGGGAGCCGCGGAAGGCGGAGCACTACGGCGCGGACCCGGCTGGAGCGCCGCGAGTCGGTCCCCCTCCGGATAGGGCGCCGGGCCCCACGCGAGGATGGTCGCCCACACGGGCGGCAGGAGGATGGCGAGGACCGTCATCCCCGCGCCCCGTCCGAACCGCCGGTTGATGCGATGCGTGG
The DNA here is from genome assembly GCF_032364335.1 of Microbacterium meiriae. Taxonomy (NCBI): domain Bacteria; kingdom Bacillati; phylum Actinomycetota; class Actinomycetes; order Micrococcales; family Microbacteriaceae; genus Microbacterium; species Microbacterium meiriae. Next base: position 483,396 of record NZ_CP133984.1, on the reverse strand, counting down.
CGACGACCTTGAGGTAGATGCCGTAGAGCTGCACGAGCGGGATGAAGTAGAAGACCACCGACCAGGCGGGCACTCCCCCGCGGGCGAGGATCTCGGCCTCGTTGAGGACGGGCACCCATCCCTTCCACCCTTCCCCGTCGATGCGGGGGAACAGGCGCGAGAGCGCCAGGGCGTACCAGACGTAGACGGCCAGGCCGACGAGCAGGCCGAGTCCGACGATGATGGCGAGCATCGTGGCCGGACCGGAGTCCGCGGGCGCGGTCATGAGTCCCCCTTCTTCCGGTCATCCAGTGAACCGGTCCCTCCGAGCGTACCGAGCGTGGGTCGCGCGCCGAAGCCGGGGAGACGCAGGGAGCGCGTCCTCGCGACGAAAGACGTCGGCCGCACACGCGTGCGCAGACGCTGCCACCGCGTCCCCGTCTTCGCCAGCTCCGCTCGCTCCGCATCCACGATCGCCCACGCGGCCGTCGCGTCGTCGGGAGTCGGCGGGTGCTCGGCGAAGACGGCGCGGTCCACGAGAGCGGCCAGCCGCTGCGCGGCCGCACGACCGCTCGACTGTGCGCGCTGCGTCCGGGTGCCCTGCGCGACCATGGGCACGTCGTGGTCGGCGTACACGTCGGCGAGCTCCTCCCAGGCGCCGGCGAGCCGGACCTCGGGGTCCGGGGCCGTGCGGCGCGCGTGGGCACGTCGGCTCTTCGCGACCAGGAGCACGAGGAACGGCAGGGCCAGCAGGAGCAGGGCGAGCAGCCCCAGTCCGACGCCCTTGAGGATCGGCAGCAGGAAGGCGAGGACCTCCGAGCCCGGCTCCTCCAGCGGGGGCGCGTCGTTGTTCGCGTCGCTCTGCGCCTGCGGCGGGTCCAGTGCCTCGGACCGCGGCTGCTCCGGAACGGTCGGGTGCTCCGGCAGCTGCTCTCCCTCGGTGATGGCGCTCGGCAGCATCGCGTACTGCGGCGTCGCATCGACCGGGATCCACTCGTCGCCCGACGCACGCACCTCGACCCAGGCGCTCATGTTCGCGCCGGTGCAGACCTCGGTGCAGGCCGGGATCCCCGGGACCTCCTCCGCCGTCGCGAGTCGTGCGCCCAGCACCACGCGGGATTCGAGACCCCAGTGCTGCGCGAGGAGCGCCGCGGCCACGGAGAACTGCTCGTCGTCACCGACCGCCGACACGAGCAGCTCGGGGTCGGCGTCGGGACCGGCCCGCCGCTCCTGCTCCGTCAGCTCGGTGAACAGCTCCTCGATGCGCGCGGCCGAGTGTCCGGCGTAGCTGGGCGCGAACGCGTACCCCTCGGACGCCTGGAGCGCCGCGATCCACTCCGCAGCGGAGGCGTCCTCGAGCAGCGCGTGGCTCAGGTAGCCCCGCGACCGGAGGCGATCGATCAGCTCGAGGTAGCCGGCGCCGGTGCGCGGCTGCTCCTGCATCTCCGCCCACTCGACGAGCGCGGGGAATCGATCGGCGTCGAGGGTCGACCGGCCGCCCTGGAGGGCCGTGATGTCGCCCGGCTTCTCCGGCGCATCGATCAGCACGGAGTAGCGGTCACCGGGCACGAGGCCCTCCCCGCCACCGGGCGCATCGGCGACGGTGATCGCGGTGTCGCCGTCGGCGTTCACATGGAAGCCGTCGGCGAGCGCATCGGCACGCTCCCCGGAGAATCCGGGCGCCTCCGCGAGTCCGGCGGGTGCCGGCACCCAGATCCCGCGGTAGGCGTCGCCGATCGTCACCTCCAGCGTCACCCGGCCGGAGCCCGGGAGGGCGGAGCGCGGCAGACGACTGAAGCGGTCGTCGGCGTCGATGTGGAAGTCCTCGCCGTCGTACGCGTCGAGGGTCACCAGGCGGAGGCGGTCCACGGCGCCGGGGTCGCCCTCCAGCTGCACCACGGGCGTGTCCAGCGTGTCGCCGGAGAACCAGGACCGGTAGGAGCTGAGCGGACTCGGCTGTTCCTGCACCACGACCATGGGTTCGATCTCGTCGCGGAGCACGGAGCGGTCGGACCAGCCGGCCGCGGCGGGGGCGATCGCGAAGCCCGCAGCCAGGGCGACCACGGCCAGCCCCGCCGAGAGGAGGTGCCGGCGCACGGTGAGCCAGGCGGGGGTCGCGCGACGGGAGATGTTCGCCGCCGCCACGCTGCGCAGCGCGGCGGCGCGCTGCAGGCGCGTGCGCCCGACGAGCCAGACCAGCGACACCACGAAGACCGCCACCCCGACCAGCCATTCGCGCGGCGCGGGGAGCTCGATTCCCGCCACCGTCACGGGAGAGGACGTCCCGCTCACACCGAAGGCGATGCCGAAGACGCTCATCGCCACCACCACCGGGACGGCCGCCGCCGCCCGCTTGCCCCCGCCCCAGACGAGCAGCGTGGCGACGAATGAGCCGAACAGCATCACCACGAGGAAGGGGATGAGGACTGCCTGGTACTCCCCCAGCGGCGGATTCAGCGTGAGCATCTGCTTCCAGCCCAGCACGACTCCAAGCACCGCATCCCGCACACCGCCGAGGAACGCGGGCACGGAGGTCAGGGCGGAGGGGATCGCGAGGGGCACCGCGACGAGCAGGTACACGCCGGCCGCGGCGACCGCGGCGAGCAGCGTTCCCCAGCGCAGGACGCGCGCGACGACGGCGACGGCGATGCCGAGGAGGCCGCCGATGATCCCGACGGCGAGGGCTCGGGACGACTCGTAGACGGGCCAGGCGGCCGCCGTGGCGAGGAGCACACCGGCCAGCACGTATCCCAGAGACCAGAGCAGAAGCGCCGACGGCACGAACCCCCGTCCGGATCGCGCGCGTCCGCGCTTCGGCCCGCCGACGCTCACCGCAGCGCTCCGCGGGCGAGCATCTGGGGGAGGTCGCCCAGCGCACCGAGAGTCATCACCGCGAGCTCCCTGGCCGTCCGCATCGTCGGCTGCGCGCCGAGCTCACTGCGCACCGCGACGGCCTCCACGGCTGCCGGGAGCTTCACCGCCGCGTGACGCAGACGCTCGATCGGCAGGACGGACCCGGTGAGCAGGAACCCGATCGAGAGGTCGGGGTACGACTGCGCCGTGAGAGCGGTGACGGCCTCGAGCCTCATCACCCGCGCCGTCTGATCGATCGTGGAGGTCGCGTCGAGGAGAGCCTTGGGGGTGACCGTGGGCAGCGTACGGATCGACAGCACCTCGGCGCGGCCGTGCTCCGGGATCTCGTTGCTCACCGAGAACAGCACGTCCCTGCCGTCCCGCACACCCTGCAGCGCCAGCGAGGCGGCCGCGCTGACGGTGTTCTCGAACTCGTCGTCGTCGGCGTACGACTCCGGGTCGAGATCCAGGATGACGGCGATGCGCGCGTGCCGGGACTCCTCGTACTGCCGCACCATGAGGGTGCCCGTCTTCGCCGTGGACTTCCAGTGGATGTGGCGCGGCGAGTCGCCGACGACGTACTCGCGCACCGCGTGGAAGGAGAGGTCGGCGTCCACCAGAGTGGTGCTCGGCGTGCCCTCGAGGTCGCGGATCAGTCCCGCACTGGTGCTGGGGAGCCGCACGGTCACCGGGTGCACGTGGATGCGCTGCACGTCCGGCCACCGGAGCTCGCGGCGGAGGATGCCGATCGGGTCGCCGCGGGTGATGGTCATGGGGCCCACGTCGATGACGCCGCGGCGGTGCGCGGCGATGGTCAGCTCTTCCCGATGATGCGCCCCCGGCCGCAGCAGCGGGACGTGCGCCTCGACGAGGCCCTCGCCCACCGGCACGTCCACGACACCGGGGAGCGAGAGGCGCTCGCCGTTGTTGCGGACGTCCAGGGTCGCGCCGATCTCGGCGCCCGCGACGACGCGGTCGCGATCGAGCACGAGATCGATCCGGTAGTCATGGGCACCGAGGATGAACGGGACGCAGGCCACCAGCAGCACGAGCGCGATCGTGGCCACCGCCCAGGCCTCCACCCAGCCGAACAGCAGCCCGGCGAGCACACCGAGCACCACCGCGACGGCCACGAGCATGCCCGCCGTGGTCACCGTCTCGCGGACCCAGCCGACGGTGGCCCTGGTCGCGCGGCCCACGGAGCGGGCGACGCGACGCGCGCCGAAGACCGCGCCGCGCACGGGACCGCGGCGCGTGCGGTCGTAACGCGTGACGGTGGACGTCCGCGTCGACGTGCTCGTGCCCGCGGTCGTCCGCGTCAGGCGGGATTCGGTGCTGAAGGTCACGCAGTGCCGTTCTCGCGCGGGGGTTCGACGTCGAGGAGGATCTGCCCGACGACGGCCACGGCCGTCACCCCGTCGAACTCGGCCTCCGGCTCGAGGACCAGGCGGTGCGCGAGGGCGACGACGGCGAGTTCGCGCACGTCGTCGGGGGTGACGAACGTGCGTCCGTTCTTGGCCGCCCACGTCATCACCAGGCGGGACAGCGCGAGGGCGCCGCGCACACTGGCACCGAGACGGACCTCGGACGCCCGGCGCGTGGCATCGACGATGCGCATGATGTAATCCGACACCAGCGGGTTCACGTACACGCCGCGCGACATCTCCGCCATCGTGAGGATCGTGTCGGTGTCCACGATGCCGTCGAGCACCGTCTTCGGGCGACCGGCGCCCTGCAGGATGCGCATGGTCGCCGCCTCGTCCGGGTATCCGATGGAGGCCTTGATCATGAAGCGGTCGAGCTGCGCCTCGGGGAGCCGGTAGGTGCCGCCCTGCTCGATGGGGTTCTGCGTCGCCATCACGAGGAACGGGGAGCCGACCGCACGGGTGACGCCGTCGACCGTGACCGTGCCCTCCTCCATGACCTCCAGCAGCGCGGACTGGGTCTTCGGACTCGCCCGGTTGATCTCGTCGGCGAGCACGATGTTCGCGAAGACGGGCCCCGCGTGGAACTCGAACGTGCCCTCCTTCTGGTCGTACACCGTGATGCCGGTCACATCACCCGGGAGGAGGTCGGGCGTGAACTGGATGCGGCTGCTCGTTCCGTTGACCGTCTGGGCGACGGCCCTGGCGAGCGCCGTCTTCCCGGTTCCGGGGTAGTCCTCCAGGAGGACGTGGCCTCCGCTGACGGCGGTCGCGAGCACGAGCTCGACCACGTGGCGCTTGCCGAGGATCGCCTGCTCGACGTTGCCGGTCAGGATCGAGAACGTCTCGGCGAACCAGGAGGCCTGTTCGGGGGCGAGGGTGACGGGGGCGGCTGCGGTGGCTGGCATAGGGAAAGAGTATTCGTGTCGGTGTGCTCGGCGATCAGGGGCACAGGCCCGTGACGCGATGCGTGATGGGGGTCAGGGTGGCGAAGGCGCCGGTCCACGTGAGCTTCACGTCGAAGGTGCCGGGGGTGTCGACCAGGGGCGTCACCTCGAGGATGTACGAGCCGCGTGCCGCGCCGGACACCGTCACGACATCACCCTCGACGACGGGCATGCAGGGCTGGAACACGGCGTTGACGACGGTCGGTGCGGTCGTCGCGGTGATGTTCACCTCTCCGGAGCAGGAGCCGGTCTGCGTGGCATGGCAGGCGCGTGCGCGGACCTGACCCGGGGACGAATCCGGGGTGAGCGCGAAGTCGCCGACCCACTGCCCGTAGAGGTAGTACTGCGGCACGAAGCCGTTCTCCACGTCGATGCGCGGCGCCGAGGCCAGGCCGTAGTCGTAGCGGTTCCCGTCGCGCCGCGGGTCCTTCGCGACCGTGTAGGTGGTGTCGCCACCGGGGCCGTCGACGAACGTGAACGTGAAGACGCTCGTGGGGGACGACTCCGCCACACCGTAGCCGTTCGACGCGCACGCCTTGACGTAGTACAGCTGGTACGGCCGCAACCCCTGCAGAGAGGGGGACTCGGAGCGCACCTCTCCGCCGGAGACCGACAGCGAGCCGTCCCCGTTCGCGGTGCAGCTGACGTTGCCGGACCGCCACGCCACATAGGTGACCTGGACGCCCTTGGCGCTGCCGTTGGCCTGCGCGGCGATGCCGGAGACGTTCACCGCCGTGTTGGAGACCGCGGTCGCCTGTGTCGCCGCCGGGTCGAAGTACACGGAGCCGGCGACCGTCACGGACGTGCGGAAGCCACCACCCTCGTTCCCGCCGCCGGTCGGCGGCTGGAACTGGCTGATCGGGACGATCGTGAGGGTCTGCGCTCCCGGCGACAGCGCGATGTCGGCGGTGGTGGTCGCCCCCGTGCGGTTGATGACCTCGCCCGTCTCCTCGATCCGGAACGAGACGGCGTCGTCGGCGGCGTCGATCGAGACCCTGACCGCCCCGCGCCCGCGGTCCGAGACACCCGGTCGATACTCCGGCGTGGCCGTCGCGTTCGCGACGACCGGAGCCGCGTAGGCCCAGCTCGTGTGCGGCGAGGTGGACGCCGATGTGCCGACGGCGTTGACCGCGGCCGCCGTGAAGGTGTGCGGGGCGCCGTTGGTCAGACCGCTGACCGTGCAGCGGTACACGGCACCGGCCGGACTGCAGGAGGCGTTGGCTGCGGCCCCGTCCTGAAGGATGGTCACGCCGGACACCCCGGGGTGGGCGCGCCGCGCCTCCCCGAGCGGCACCTCCAGCACGACGGTCGAGCGGGTGAAGCCCACGGTGGTCACGCTCGCCGGCGCCTGCGGGAAGCCCTGCAGGTCGAGCGTGAGGGTTCCCGTGCCGGTCCGCCCCTGGGCGTCGGCCACGACGAACGGGATCACGCACTGTCCTCCCGGAGCCTGGCCGCCGCGGGGCCAGCTCGCCGTGATCGTCTTGGTGCCGGTCGTCGAGATGGAGGCGACGTCGCAGCGCGCGCCTGCCCCGAGCGACATGAGCCGCAAGCCGGAGCCCGGCTTGCCGTCGAAGGGATCGTACTCGCCGGCCACGTCGACGACGTCGATCGAGCAGTTGGCGCTGGTGACGACGCACTGCTTCGTGAAGGTGGCCCCCCGTGGAGCGTCGGGCGGGGCCGCGCCGACGACCAGGCGCACGGAGGCCGACGGCTGACCGTACTGCGGCACCGTCACGCTGACGTTCTCGGTGTTGCCGGGTCGTGCATCGGCGCGCGCCTCGATCGTCAGCTTCGCCCCGCTCTGCGTGACGACGAACGCCGACCCCGAGTACACGATCCGGTACTCGAGGGAGCCCGCGTTGCCCTCGCGTCCGCCTTCCCAGGCGGCCATGTTGGCGTAGAGGTCGACGCTCTCGGTGGCCCCTGGGGCGATCGTGTGCGAGATCGAGGAGAGCAGCAGCTGGGGCTCCGAGGGACGGATGCTGACCGGCACGTCGACGAAGGACCAGCGCTTCTGACCTTCCAGGCGCACCGGGATCAGGCAGGTGTCCGACCATGGCGCCTCGCGACCGGCGCGGTACTCCGCCTTGCGCGGACCGTCGGCCGCGCACGACGCTGCGGCCCGCTGAGCAGTGAAGGCGCCGGAGCCGATCTCCACGGCATCCGACGACGGCAGATCGAGGTAGTCCTGCACCGCGAACGACACGGACGCGTCCTCGTCGACGACGACCGGTGTCGCGCCGGGGACGAGCTGGACCTGCATATCGTCGAACGCCGGGATCCGCAGGAAGCCGTAGGCGGCCACGTCCCGTCCGCCCGCGGCGGTGCCGGTGAGCTGGAAGGGGACCAGCGCGCCCTCCTTCGGCGCCTCCCCGATGATCCGGTTGCCCCGCACCGTGTATCCGGACTGTTCACCCCACAGGCTCAGGCGCAGGGACGAGACGTCGCCGGACGGCCACCGCACCCGGTCCGTCACGACATCGACACCGCCGTCCGCGAGATCGTCACGGTCGCGCGCCGTGAGCACGGTGTCCGCGATGACCGGCTGATCGGCGACCGTGCCCTCGGTGACGGTCAACACGATGAGGCCCTGCGCCGTGCTCCCGGTCCGCGTCGATCTCACGGTGTAGAAGTACGAGTTCGTCCCCGCCGTCTCCCCGGCGCGCAGCACGACGCGGCCGTCCTTCAGGGAGGTGTCCGAATCGATCAGCGCGTTCAGCCGCTCGTACAGCGGATTGCCCTTGACGGGGGGCGCGTTCGGCACGAGCGCGGTGATCTCGAGCTCGCTCTGCGCAGGGTCGAGGTCGTTCGAGCGCGGGTCCAGCACGACCGGTGTGCGGGATCCTGCCTCGACGCGGACGTAATCGCTGAACGTCACCGGAGCGGCGTCGTCGACATCCGCGTCGAGGACGCCGATGCGGACAGCGCCGCTGCCCTCCTCGCCCTGCGGATCCCGCACGGTGTAGCGGAACGACACCTGTCCGCCGTCCACTCCGCCTGCCGGCGCCCGGTACACGATCGCCTCGCCGTTCGCCGAGATGGTCGCCGTGCCGCCGCCCTTCTTCGGCTGATCGACGCCGGAGAGGACCACGCGGTCCCCGTCGCCGTCCATCCCGGTCGTGGGCACGGGGACGGTGACCGTCTGGCCGCTGAGGACGCGACCGGTGAGGGTGATCGGTGTGGGAGCGCGGTTGGTTCCGGGCGGGACGACCGTGACCGTCACGACGCCGTCGTCGGACAGCGACGGGTTCCGTTCGAGCGAGACCGAATACGTCAGCCGGTAGGTGCCGGGCGTCTTCGGTGCCAGGTACCGCAGAGCGTTGCGGTCGGCGAACACGAGCTCGTCCGGCTCGCCGGATCCCGTCACCTCCGGGAGCACGAGGAGCGGCTCCCCGCGTGGCGCGACGTCGTTCGCGGCGACCTCGATGCGCGTGAGCGAACCGGCGCGCACCGTCACCGCGTCCGGGAAGACGATCGGGCGGGTGACGGTGGACGGCGGGGTGAGGAACACGCTCACCGTGCCCTGCACCGCCCCGCCCGCGCCATCCGCGACCGTGACGGTGGCCGTGCCGATCAGACCGGGCTCTCCGTCCTCGGTCGTGCCGTTCACCCGCAGGCTCTCGTTGCCGACCACGCGGACGTTGAGCTGCGGTGTGGAGCTCACGGCGTCGGACAGCAGCAGCACGCGTCCGCTGGTGTTCTGCACGGCGCGGAGCACATCGACGGTCGTGTCCTCACCCTCGCGCACGAACGCGGTCAGGGGTGCCATGGCGAGCGCCGCGGAGCCGTCGACCGCCGTGATGCGGATGACGGCGGACTGCTCGGCTTGGGTCGTGACGTCCTGCACGGTGTAGGTCACCACGTACTGGCCCGGCTTCGCCGCGGTCAGCTCCACGGTGCCCGCGGCCGCGTTCGGGGTGACCTCGAAGCCCTGCGCGGTCGCGGCGGTCTGGACGGCGTCCAGGAGGCGATACGACCCGGAGCCTCCGGACAGGTGATCGGAGATCCGGATGGACTGCCGCTCGCCGACGCGCGCGGTCACCGCGACAGCCGATGCCTGGAGCGCGGGACTGCCACTGACCTGGACCTCGAGGGTCTTCTCCGCGGTCGCACCGTGCACGTCCTGCACCACGACCGTGATCGGGATCACGGCGTCCGCGGCGTTCGGATCGGTGTGCCGGATCGCGACCCGGCCGTCGTCCGTCGGCGCCACCATCACCGGCGCCGAGGAGTCCGTCTCGTAGGCGTCGCTCAGGATGAACGCATCGCCCTCGGGGTCCACCCAGCCGGAGAGCGCCGAGACGATCGTGCTGCCGCCGGCCAGGATCTGCGGCGCGGGCCAGTCCTGCGTGCAGGCCTCGACGCCACACCAGACCGGGGCCGAGTTGACGCCGGGATCGACGACCGTCAGCGTCACGGTCGCCGGCGGCGAGACGGCCGCGCCGTCCGTCACGGCGTAGGTGAAGCTCGCCTGGCCGGAGCCCGCCTTCACATCGACGACCAGGGACTGCCCGTTCGCCACGAGCGCGAGGTCCCCGAACGCAGGGTCGCTGAGTCCTGCCGAGACCGACTCGGGGTCGATCGTCAGGACGTCCTTCTTGTTCGGATCGTGATCGTTCAGCAGGACGGGCAGGATGACCTGCTCCCCCGCGCGCACGCCGAACGCGTCGTCGACCGCGACCGGCGGCAGCTGCTCCGCCACGTCCTCGACGACGATGGTGCCCTCCTGCTGCTCCGTGTCGTCCTCGATCTTCCACTGCTCGAGCGGGATCAGCACGCCGTCCGGAGCGGTCCAGATGAGCCCCGTCCCGGTCTCGACGAGCACCGCGCGGTCGCCGTTCCCCTGGAAGACCGGCTCGATGGCGGCCGCGTCGAGCGTCTCGTCAGGGACCTGCAGCGGGGTGGTCTCCCCCGCGCTCCAGAGCGTCCCGCCGCCGCTGTCGAGCCAGGCCGCGTAGGTCTCCCCGCGGACGGAGACCGGTGCGGCGGGGACGCCGGACGCCTCCGCCACGCGATCGGACTCGCCGGACGAGAGGTCAACGGACACGAGGCCGTCGGAATCGGCGACGAGCACCGCATCGCCCTCGGCGGCCCCGCGCTGCAGGCGTGCGTCCTCGGCGACGTCCAGGGCGACGACCTCATCACGTCCGGAGAGCCACAGCTCCCCCGACCCCGGCTGCAGCATCGCCCAGCGCTCGCCGACGACCGCGATCGCCAGACCCTCACCCGCCTCGGGCGCATCGGCCACCGGAGACTCATCCCCGAGGAAGCGGTGCTCGTCGATGTCGAAACGGCGGACAGCTCCCTCGTCCGCGGAGTAGAGGACGAGCAGGCCGTCCGGGGAGAGCCCGATCGCGTCGGCGGTGTAGGTCGGCGGGTCCTCCCCCTCCTCGACCTCGACCTCCGCGAACGGGTCGACGAGCGCTGTCCCCGCCCCGGCGGCCAGAGTCGACACGGACACCTGCCCGGTGTCGGTCCGGTAGGCCACGTAGACCCCGGCGGAGAGGACGTCGCGCGTCCCGGCGGGCGTCGGCTGCGAGGCGAGCGGCGTGCCCTCCTCCGAGCTGTCGGAGAGCAGATCGGCGGGGCTGGCCGCATCGACGTCCCACCGCTGACGGTTCCCCTGGGCGAACAGCACCGTACTGGAGCCGCTCTGCCACACCGCCTCGGGGTCGTCGACGTCGCGGACCGTGTCGATCTCGGCGAGCTCGGTGTTGACGCGCGCGTACTGTCCGCTGTCGCGCATGACCCAGACGGCCGGCTCGAGGCGCGGCACCTCCTGGGACTGATACCCCTGCGCCGTCACCGCGAGTGCCACGACGACCACGAGCGCGAGGATCCCCGAGATCAGCGCGATCAGCCTGCCCCGGGGTGGGGTCGTGGCATCGGCGCCGGTGCGGTTGCCTGCCGCCATCAGAGGATCCCCGTGAGGAACAGGGCCGCGGTGCCGATCCCCGCGATGGCGGCCGCGCCGATCACCGCGCCGACGATGCCGACGACCAGGGGCGACCGGGTCCGGCCGCGCGTGCTCGCCGGGACGTCGTCCCGCTCGCGGGGTGCCACCTGCGGACGGGCCGCACGCGCGGCTCTCCGGGAGTCGGGCGCGACCGTGGTGATGACGGGACCGCGGACGGTCGCGTCCGAGAAGTTCACCGGCGCGGCTGCAGCCCACTCCGCCGACGCCGCCTCGAAGGCCGTCGGCGAGATGCCGAGCTCGTACTGCGCCCAGCGCAGCTTCTCCGCGAACTCCGCCATGCTCGCCGGCCGCTTCGCCGGGTCGCGATGCATGGCGCTCGCGAAGAGGTCGTCGATGATCGGCGGGATGCCGGGGACGGGCACCGCCGTGTACCGCGCCTTGATGATGCGGTCCGTGAGCTGATCGCGGGAGTTCGAGCCGCGGTCGGCGCGCTCGAACGGGCTGCGGCCGGCGAGCAGCGTGTAGAGCGTCGCGCCGAGGCTCCAGACCTCGCTGGGGATGGACCCGGACACGCGCTCCTGGAGGACCTCGGGGGAGCTCCAGGGCACGGACATCGCGATGGTCTCGCCCTCACCCTCCTCGATGACGGCGGCTGCGATGCCGAAGTCGGCCAGCACGGGCGCGCCGAGTGAGTTGATGAGCACGTTCGACGGCTTGATGTCGCGGTGCAGCAGCCCGGCCCTGTGCACGGTCTCCAGCGCGCCGGCCATGCGCACGCCGATGTCCAGCACCTCGGCGAGCGGGAGCGGGGCCTTCTTGTACCGCGCGCTCATCGTGTCGGGGCAGTACTCCATCGCGAAGTACGGCCGCCCGTCCGCCGAGATGGACGCCTGGTAGATCGTGACGATCGACGGGTGGGCGCTCAGTCGCGCCGAGATGTCGGCTTCCACGTTGAAGGTCTGCAGCACCTCGGGGTTCACGGCATCCGCGAGCAGGACCTTGACGGCGACGACGCGACGCGGCATGTCCTGTTCGTAGAGGAACACGTCGGCGAACCCGCCGGACCCGAGTGGACGCACGTAGCTGTACCCCGCCAGCGTCGGCGGTGTCGCGGCCATGCGCGTTGCCACTCCTGCTCCTCACGGTCTGATGGGAGACCGCGCGCCTGCAGCCACCCGGCGTCGTGCGCCGGGAGATCCCCCGATGTGCCGAGTATATCGGGCGAGGGACCGTGGCCCCGCGCTCTTTTCCGGCGAGACGTCAGGCCTTCCAGCACCCCTCGATGTGGTCGTCCACCATGCCCGCCGACTGCATGAGGGCGTACATCGTCGTCGGGCCGACGAAGCGGAACCCGCGCCGGCGCAGCTCCGTGCTCAGTGCGGTCGACTCCAGTGTGACCGCGGGGACCTCGGAGAACGACCGTGGCCGCGTTCCGGTCGCCGGCGGGGCGAACGACCACATCAGCGCATCGAGCTCGCCGTCGGCCATCGACTGCACGATCCGAGCGTTGCCGATCGTCGCGAGGATCTTGGCGCGGTTGCGGATGATGCCGGTGTCGGCCATCAGCCGTTCCACGTCGGCGTCGTCGAACGCCGCCACCGCCTCCGGCACGAAGCCCGCGAACACCTCCCGGAACCGCGGACGCTTGCGGAGGATCGTGATCCACGACAGTCCCGCCTGGAAACCCTCCAGCGCCATCTTCTCGAACAGCGCCCGGTCCCCGTGCAGCGGCGTTCCCCACTCCTCGTCGTGGTACCGGCGGTATTCTGCGTCGTCGCCGACCCACGCGCAGCGCGCACGGGAGTCCGGCCCCAGGAGGAGGGAGGTCATCCCCTCACCGTATCCGCCCCCACCGACGCCCCACCCGCCCCGTCCCGCGTCCCCTCGTGCGAGTTCAATTCCGCCCCTCCCCCGCCTCCCCCGGCCCGTTCCCCATCCCGCCACGACGCACTCCTCCAACGCGGGATCGAAAAGGCCCTCCCGGAACAACCCTGCGGCCCCTTTCCCATCCCGCACCGAGCGCGGAGGCAGTTCTCCGCAGGGGGCGCGCGGGACCTTCACGAGAGCAGCGCGGGATCAGAACTGTACGTGCGCGGTCCTCATCCGGAGACTTTTCCGTCCCGGCCCCAGGGACTCGACGGTCGCGGGACGGAAGTCGCTCCTTATGCAGGCCGCGGAGGCGTGCTTTTGATTCCGCGTCGGACCGGACGGCACGGGGACCGGGGCCGGGACGGAAATCGCTCCTCAGGCAGGGGCCGGAGGCCCGCTTTTGATCCCGTACTGGAGCGGACGGAGACCGTCAGCGGACGGACCCGGGACCGGGCGGGGGTCAGTCGGCGAAGGTGGCGGCGTCGATGACGAAGCGGTAGCGGACGTCGGAGGCGAGGACCCGCTCGTACGCCTCATTGATCGCCGACGCGGGAATGACCTCGATCTGCGCGGTGATGCCGTGCTCCGCGCAGAAGTCGAGCATCTCCTGGGTCTCCCTGATGCCACCGATGTTCGAGCCGGCGATGGAGCGTCGTCCGGCGATCAGCGACCCCGCGTTCAGGGCGAGGGCCTCCGCCGGAGCACCCACGCACACGATGGTGCCGTCCACGTCGAGCAGCCCGAGGTAGGAGCGGAGGTCGATGACGGCGCTCACGGTGTTGAGGATCACGTCGAAGGAGCCGCGCAGGTCACGGAAGGTCTCCCGGTCGCTCGTCGCGAAGTAGCGGTCGGCGCCGAGGCGGAGGCCGTCGTCCTGCTTCGAGAGCGTCTGCGACAGCACGGTCACCTCCGCGCCGAGGGCGTGTGCGATCTGAACGCCCATGTGACCGAGGCCGCCGAGTCCGACCACCGCGACGCGCGTGCCGGGGCCGACCTTCCAATGCCGCAGCGGCGAGTACGTGGTGATGCCCGCGCACAGCAGCGGAGCCGCCGCGTCCAGGGGCAGGGCGTCCGGGATGCGCAGCACGAAGTCCTCGGTGACGACGACCTGCTGCGAGTAGCCGCCCTGGGTGATCGTTCCGTCGCGGTCGACCGCCCCGTAGGTGCCGACGGCGCCCTGCGTGCAGAACTGCTCGTCGCCGCGGAGGCAGTACACGCACTCCCGGCACGAGTTCACGAGGCAGCCGACGCCGACGCGGTCGCCGAGGGCGTGCTTCGTGACCTCGGCGCCCACCGCGGCGACCGTTCCGGTGATCTCGTGTCCCGGGGCGAGCGGGTACTGCTGCGGACCCCAGTCGCCGCGCACGGTGTGGATGTCGGAGTGGCAGATGCCGGCGAAGGCGATGTCGATGAGGATGTCGTGCGGGCCGAGCTCTCGACGCTCGATGACGGTCTTCTCGAGCGGGGCGGCTTCGGCGGGGGCGGCGTAGGCGGTGACGGTCGACATGATGCTCCTCGGGTCGGTACTCGCCGAGACTATCCGCCTCCGTCGATGAATCCGCTGTCCGGACGGCCCGGGTGTCCGCGCCGTCCGGGAACGCCACTCAGCGCTTCTGCCGCTTGAGCGTCTTCTCCAGGACGGGCGCCTGACCGGTGGCCTCGAGGTCGGCGTAGTACGCACGGGCCTCGTCCTGCCGCTGCTTCTCCGCACCGCTCGCGATGGGCGCCCGCACGTGCTCGGGCTCGTACCCGAACGCGTCGACGAGGTCGAGCGCGTACGGACGCAGCCGCGCACACAGCCGATCGATGTAGCTTGACACCGCCGCGGCCCGCTGGGTGGACAGCCGTCCGTGGATGAGGTGCCAGGCGAGGTGCTTCTCGATGAGCTGCAGACCGAAGAGGTCGCGCAGCCAGGTCATGACCTTCTTCGTCTCGGCGTCGTCCATCGCGTGGACGGCGTCGGTGAAGGCCTCCCACTGCAGGAGCTCGGCGTGCGCCCTGGCCGCCTCGATGAGCTCGGCCTGGTTCTCGTTGAACAGCCGCGCCCCGAGCACCTTGTCCTTGCCGGCGGCGCGCAGCCGGGTCGCGATGTCGGCGACCATCTGCTGCACGCGGCCTGCGAGGAGGTCGTGCTGCTGCTCCTCGCGCAGCCCGCGCTCCACCGACCGGGCGACCTGACCGAAGTCGGTCACCGCCTGACCGAGCTGACGGAGGCCGGCACCGTGGAACACCTTGCCGGCGGTCATCCCCACGGCGTAGCGCGCGAGCGCCGCGGCGTCCTTGCCCTGGAACTGCTTCGCATAGTCGGTCAGCAGCCGCTTGCCCACGAGCTGGAGCAGGACGTTGTTGTCGCCTTCGAACGTGACGTAGATGTCGAGGTCGGCACGGAGCCCGACGAGCCGGTTCTCGAACATGAAGCCGGCGCCGCCGCACGCCTCGCGGGCCTCCTGCAGGGTGTCGAGCGCGTGCCAGGTCGACAGCGGCTTGAGCGCCGCCGCGAGCGTCTCCAGGTCCTCCCGGTCGTCCGGGGTGTCGGTGCGACCGGAGAAGACGCCGTCGAACTTCTGCAGGAACTCGTCGTGCGCGAAGATCTGCGCGTACGTGGTGGCCAGGCGCGGGAGCAGACGGCGCTGGTGCTTGCCGTAGTCCATCAGCACGACCTCCTGCCCGTCCGCACCGTCGAACTGGCGACGCTGCGTGGCGTAGGTGATCGCGATGTGCAGACCGAGCGCGGAGGCCCAGGAGGCGGCGCCGTCGAGCGAGACGCGTCCCTGCACGAGGGTGCCGAGCATCGTGAAGAAGCGGCGGCCGGGGCTGTCGATCGCGCTGGAGTAGGTGCCGTCCGCGGCGACGTCGCCGTAGCGGTTGAGCAGGTTCGTGCGCGGGATGCGCACCTGGTCGAAGGAGAGACGGCCGTTGTCGATGCCGTTGAGTCCGCCCTTGAGGCCGTCGTCCTCGCGGCCGATGCCGGGGAGGTCGACGCCGTCCTCGCCGCGCAGCGGCACGTAGAAGCAGTGCACGCCGTGGTTGACGCCGTTCGTGATGAGCTGAGCGAAGACCGTCGCGGCGATGCCGTGCAGGGCGGCGTTGCCGAGGTACTCCTTCGTCGCGCCGCGGAACGGCGTGTGGATGACGAACTCCTCCGTCTCCGGGTCGTACGTCGCGGTCGTGCCGACGGCGGCGACGTCCGAGCCGTGCCCGATCTCGGTCATCGCGAACGCACCGGGGATTGACAGGTCCATCACGCCGGGGAGCCAGGTGTCGTGGTGCTCCTTCGTGCCGAGCTGCAGGATCGCGGAGCCGAAGAGCCCCCACTGCACGCCCGACTTGATCTGCAGGCTCGGGTCGGCGGCCACGAGCTCCTCGAATCCGGCGATGTTGCCGCCGTTGTTCTCCTCGCCGCCGAAGCGCTTCGGGAACGCGCGGTGCACGGCCTTGTTGTCGACGAGGAGGTGGAGCTGGCTGAGCACCCGCTCGCGGTGGTCGTCCTTGCCGAGCTCGTCCTTCCGCCAGAATGCGGAATCCTTGATCATCTCGCGGGCCTGGCGGCGCACGTCGCCCCAGGTGCCCATCAGGGCGTCGTTCAGGCGGGCGACATCGATCCGCGGGGCGGTCGCGCTCTCGCGCGGGTCAGGTGTC
Organism: Microbacterium meiriae; assembly: GCF_032364335.1. Taxonomy (NCBI): domain Bacteria; kingdom Bacillati; phylum Actinomycetota; class Actinomycetes; order Micrococcales; family Microbacteriaceae; genus Microbacterium; species Microbacterium meiriae. Next base: position 466,768 of record NZ_CP133984.1, on the reverse strand, counting down.
GTCGAAGGGCGGACGGCGGCGTCGACCATGAGCGTTCCTCTCGGAGAGACGAAGGTGGATGCCTCTCATGGTAGGTGTGCGACAAAACGACACGAAGTCCCCTGTCCGCATCCTCCAACCCCCCGCCGCCCCGTCCGCGCCCGTCGTTGTCGGCTCGCGACAGGTTCGGCCCGTCGACCCACCCCCTTCCGTGCGCCCCGGCCCCCTGCGGGCGTCCGCAAAGGGGTGGCTCGAACGGAAGGGGGTGGGTCGACGTCAGGAGGCGGCGATGACGGCGAGCACGCCGTCGCCGTAGGCCTCGCGCTTCTTCGCACCGATGCCGGTGATGCCGTCGAGGTCGGCGTGCGACGTGGGACGATGCTCCGCGAGAGCACGGAGCGTGGCATCACCGAAGACGATGTACGCCGGGACGCCCTGTTCCCTGGCGGTCTCGGCCCGCCAGGCCCGCAGCGCCTCGAACAGCTCCCGGTCTCCGGCGTCGAGGGCGTCGGCGGCACTCGCCTTCCGGGCGCGGGACGGCGAGGACGGGCGTCCGATCGTGTCTTTCCGGAGCGGCACCGCGGTCTCGCCGCGCAGCACCCCGGCCGCCGCCTCCCCCGGCGCGAGCGTGCCGTAGTCGCCCTGCGCGACGAGGATGCCCCGGGCGAGGAGCTGGCGCACCACGCTCCGCCAGTCCTGGTCGGAGAGGTCGGCGCCGATGCCGTAGGTCGCGAGGGCGTCGTGCCGCTGCTGGCGGATGCGCTCGGTCGAGGCACCGCGGAGGATGTCGATGAGGTGGCCCGCGCCGAAGGCCTGATTCCGCTCGCGCTTGAGGCGCACGATGGTGGACAGCAGCTTCTGCGCGGGGACGAGCCCGTCGAAGGTCGCCGTGTCGTCGAGGCACGTGTCGCAGTTGCCGCAGGGCTGCGAGTCCTGACCGAAGTACCCGAGGAGGTTCTGCCGGCGGCACTCCACCGTCTCGCACAGCGCCAGCATCGCGTCGAGGTGCTGCCCCATGCGCATCTTGAACGTGCGGTCGCCGGGACTCTGATCGATCAGACGGCGCTGCTGAACGACGTCGCCGAGCCCGTACGCCATCCACGCCACGGACGGCTCGCCGTCGCGGCCGGCGCGGCCGGTCTCCTGGTAGTACCCCTCGACCGACTTCGGCAGGTCGATGTGGGCGACGAAGCGCACGTCGGGCTTGTCGATGCCCATGCCGAACGCGATCGTCGCCACCATCACCACGCCGTCCTCGCGGAGGAAGCGCGACTGGTTCGCCGCCCGCACCTCGGCGGGCAGGCCCGCGTGGTACGGCAACGCGTCGAGACCCTGCGCGGCGAGATAGGTCGCCGTCTGCTCGACGGACTTCCGGCTGAGCGCGTAGACGATGCCCGCCGCGCCCTCCGGCTGCGACCGGATGAACTGCACGAGCTGCTTGCGCGGGTCGACCTTCGGGACGATCCGGTACTGGATGTTGGGGCGGTCGAAGCTCGCGACGAAGTGCGTCGCCGCGTCGAGGTGCAGACGCTCGGTGAGCTCCTGGTGCGTGGCCCGCGTCGCGGTCGCGGTCAGGGCCATGCGCGGGACGCCGGGGAACCGCTCGCCGAGGTCGCCGAGCGCGAGGTAGTCGGGCCGGAAGTCGTGACCCCACTGCGACACGCAGTGGGCCTCGTCGATGGCGATGACACTGAGCGTGCCGCGCTGCAAGAGGGAGGTCGTCTGCGCGCCCGACAGCCGCTCCGGGGCGACGTAGAGGAGGTCGAGCTCCCCGGCGACATAGGCGCGCTCGACCTCGCGGCGCTCCTCGATGGACTGGGTGGAGTTGAGGTACGCGGCCTTCACGCCGTTGGCGCGCAGCGCGTCGACCTGGTCGTGCATGAGCGCGATGAGCGGGCTGATGACCAGTCCGGTGCCCTCGCGGACGAGTGCCGGCACCTGGTACGTGATGCTCTTGCCGCCGCCGGTGGGCATCAGGACGACGGCGTCGCCGCCGCCGATGACCTGCTCGACGATGGCCGCCTGGTCGCCGCGGAAGTCGTCGTAGCCGAACACGGTGTGCAATGCCTCGCGGGCCGTCGGGTACCGGCTCGGCGTGGCGCGGCGGACAGCCGGCGCAGCGGTCACCGCGGTCGTCGGACCCGGGCCCCAGTCGAGCGGCGGCTCGAAGCCGGCGCCCTGCGGCTCCCAGTCCATGGGCTCCGGCGGCTCGGTCGGCTCCCATCCGTCGTCCCAGGGCTGGTCGGATGCCGCGTCCGGCTCGGGGATCCATCCGGCATACGGATCACGGGGAGTCTGCGGCATCCCTCCAGCGTAATCACCCCGGCGGACAGCGGCACGGCGACGTCCACAGGCCCGCACCCTCGATCCCGGGCGTAGGTTGGTTCCAGACGCCGGAAGGAGCATCCGATGACCGACATCACCGTGACCCGCAACGACGAGGCCTCCCGCTACGAGATCCGTTCCGATGACGTGCTGGCCGGGTTCGCCGAGTTCGACACCCGCCCCGGCGCGATCCGGTTCCTGCACACCGAGATCGACCCGGCTTTCCAGGGCCAGGGCCTGGCCGGGAAGCTCGCCGCGGCGGCACTGACCGACGTGGCGTCGACGGGCGACGCGATCGTGCCGCTGTGCCCGTACATCGCGAAGTACCTCCAGACGCACGAGGTGCCCGGCGCCGAGATCCGCTGGCCGCAGCGTCCGGGCTCGACGGCGGACGCCCCGGTGCAGGAGGAGTCGGCCGGCGCGGACGAGGACCCCACGGGCAGGGCGGAATGATCGGGCAGCGCCGCCTCGTCCTCGAACCCCGGGCGGTGCCGCTCGGCGGCGTGCGCGGCATGGAGGTGCTCCGGGTGCTGCCGCATCGCAACCTCCCCACCATCGGCGCGTGGTGCTTCCTCGACCGGTTCGGCCCGGCCGAGACCCGGATGCGCGTCGAGCCGCACCCGCACATCGGTCTGCAGACGGTGACCTGGCCGCTCGTCGGGGAGATCCGGCACCGCGATTCGCTGGGCAGCGACGCCGACCTCCGACGCGGACAGCTCAACCTCATGACCGCCGGCAACGGCATCTCGCATTCGGAGTACTCCGTCGGTGACGGCCCCGTCCCGCTCGACGCGCTGCAGTTCTGGGTCGTTCTCCCGGAGTCCGCGCGCCACGGCGACGGCGGCTTCGAGCGGCACACCGATCTGCCGACGACGACGCTGCCGTCCGCGACCGGATCGGACGCCACGGCCACGGTCGTGCTCGGCGAGTTCGCGGGCGTGCACTCGCCGGCGACCGTGCACACACCGATCGTCGGGGCGGAGATCGTCGTGCCGGCTGGAACCGCCGTGCGCCTGCCGCTGCGGCCCGAGTGGGAGCACGCGCTGCTCCTCGTCGAGGGCGACGCCGCCGTCCCAGAGCACGCGATGACCCGCAACGACATGCTCTATCTCGGTGATTCCCGCGACGGCGTCGAGGTGACGAGCAGTGAGGGCGGCTTGCTGTTCCTCCTCGGGGGTGAGCCGTTCGAGGACGAGATCGTCATGTGGTGGAACTTCGCCGGGCGCTCCCACGACGAGATCGTCGCCGCCCGCGAGGACTGGGAGGCCGCGTCCCCCCGGTTCGGCGTCGTCGAGGGGCACGACCAGCGCATCCCCGCGCCGCCGCTCCCTCCGGTGCGCCTGATGCCGCGCAGCCGCACCCTCTGACCCCCTCCCGCTGAGGCACTCCCGCTGATTCAGGCACTCCCGCCAACACAGGCACTCTTGGTGCTCCCTGCCTGTTCTCGCGCCGCTGCCTGCCCCCGCGCGGGAGCCCCCTGACCCCACCACACCGACCCTCCCCGCTCTTCAGGCACTCGCGCGGGCTCAGGCTCGATTGGCTTTCACCTGCCTGAACCCGCGTGATCGCCTGTTCCAGGAAGCAGAAGCAGACTCAAGCGCGGTCGGGGGTGTGCACGCGCGCGAGGAAGCGGTCCGTGCGGGGTGAGGGTCCGCGGGGGTCGAGCAGCGACACGGCGACCGTGACCCCGGTCGCCAGCGGGATCGTCCAGGCGGCGGGCTGCGCGAGGTAGGGCGCCGCGACGCCGACCCCGTCCACGGCGGCGTGCACGAGCAGGGCGAGGCCGGTCGCGAGACCGCCGCACACCATGCCCGCGATCGCCCCACGCGCGGTGAGGCCCCGCCACCACACGCCCAGCAGCACTACGGGCGAGAGCGTCGACGCCGCCACGACGAACACCACCCCCACGCTCGACACGAGCCCCGCGGGAACCGTGAGCAGCGCGACCCCCAGCGGCACGAGCGCGCACAGCACCGCGGACAGCCGGAAGGAGCGCACGGAGCCGGAGAAGACGTCCTGGCTGATGACCCCCGCGAGCGAGACCACGAGTCCGGCCGAGGTCGCCAGGAACGCGGCGAAGGCCCCGGCGACGATGAGGGCCGTCAGCAGCTCGCCGGCCGGCCCGGGGAACACCCGCGACGGGAGCTGCAGCACCACGGTGTCGGCGATCCCGGGCCGCGCGAGGTCCGGGGCAGCGATCCGCGCCAGGAGCCCCATCGCGCTCGACACGGCGTAGAACGCGCTCACCATGGCGATGACGATCACGGTCGTCCGCCGCGCGGAGGCCCCCGTCGGGCTCGTGTAGAACCGCACCAGGACATGCGGCAGACCCATCGTGCCGAGGAGCAGGGCGAGCAGCAGCGACGCGGTCTCGTAGGCGTCGAAGCCCGACGGCCCGGCCTCCGCGGGGAAGACGAGCGCGGGATCGAAATCGTGCGGGCCGCCGCTCAGCGCGAACGCGATGCACACCACCGGCACGAGGAGCGCCGTGAGCTTGAGCCAGTATTGGAATGCCTGCACGAAGGTGATCGCGCGCATCCCGCCCGCGGCGACCGCCGCCGCCACGAGCACCGCGATCGTCACGGCTCCGACCCACTCCGGCAACCCGGCGACCACGACGAGCGTGATGCCCGCGCCGTGCAGCTGCGGCACGATGTAGAGCCAGCCGATGATGAGCACCGCGAGGCTGGTGACCCGGCGCGCGGCCGTCGAGTCGAGCCGGGCCTCGACGAAGTCCGGGATCGTGTACGCCCCGCTGCGGCGCAGGGGCGCGGCGACGAAGACGAGCACGAGCAGATACCCCGCGGCGTATCCGATGGGGAACCAGAACCCGCGGGCGCCGTCCAGCAGCACCAGCCCGGAGAGGCCGAGGAAGGTGCCAGCGGAGAGGTACTCGCCGCTGATGGCCGAGGCGTTCCAGACCGGGCGCACCGTGCGCGACGCCACGAAGAAGTCGCTCGTCGTGCGAGACACCCGCAGCCCGTAGACGCCGATGAGGAGGGTGGCGATCACGACCAGGGCGACCCCGACGAGGTCGAGCACGGCGTTCACTCGCGGTCCCGCAGGGCGCGGTACCGCCGCTCGTTGCGGACCGCCGTGCGCACGTACAGCACCGCGAACACGAGGATCACGGGATAGAACGCGAAGGCCTGGAGGAGCCATGACAGCGGCAGCCCGCCGAGGACGACGGCGTCGATCTCCGGGATGAGCGCGATCCCGAGCGCCAGAGCGACGACGACAACCACGAAGCCGGCGACGGTGCCGAGGGCGAGCCGGAGCTGGCTGCGCATCAGGGCGCGCGCGTAGACGGCATCGGCCTCCGCGACCGGTGATCCGGGCAGCGCGATCCCCCTCGTGGCGGCGGAGGGACGGCGGGGCGGGGTGTCCGCCGTGACCCGCACCCGCTTCGGCGCCTCGGTCATGCCGTCCCCTCGCCCCGCACGAGGGCCTCCCGCACCGCGGGGACGAGCCTCCTGCTCACCGGGAGCACGGCCGCGCCGACGACGACAGCGGGGTCCCCGCCCGACAGCCGCGCCTCAGTCACCGCGGCGATCCGGACGAGCGTGGAACGGTGGATGCGGAGGAACCCCGCGGGCGCCCACCGGGTCTCGAGCTCGGAGAGGGGGACGCGCACGAGGTGGCCGGGGCCGTCGTCCTCGGTGTGCAGGCGCGCGTAGTCGCCCTGCGCCTGCACCCAGCGCACGTCGCTGCGGCGGACGAATCGCACGGACGCGCCCACGGTCACCGGCAGCACCTCGTCCTCGCTACGCGGGGTGGCCTCCTGCGCGACCACCCTGTCCACGGCGCTCCGCAGCCGTTCCCGCCGGACCGGCTTGAGGAGGTAGTCCGCGGCGCGCAGCTCGAACGCCTCGACCGCGCGGGCCTCGTCAGCGGTGACGAACACGACGGCCGGCGGCTCCGCGAGACCGAGGAGCGCGCGGGCGAGCTCGGTGCCGAGCAGGCCGGGCATGTGGATGTCGAGGAAGGCGATCCGCACCGCACGCGCGGAGAGCTGACGCAGCGCGTCGGCGCCGTTTGCCGCGGTGAGGATCTCGCCGATGCGGGGGTCGGCACGCAGCAGGTGCACGAGCTCGTCGAGGGCCGGCTGCTCGTCGTCGGCGACGAGGACGTCGATCATGCCGCTCCTCAGTCGTCGTCCGGGTCGTGGAGGGGCTGCGATTTCGGGACTCGCATGCGCACCAGGGTACCCGCGCCGGCGTTGGTCTCGACGACCAGTCCGCCCCCGCTTCCATAGACCTGACGGAGCCGGGTGTCGACGTTCCGCAGACCCACGTGACCGCCCTCCTCGCGCGCCGTCAGCAGAACGCGCAGGCCGTCAGGGTCCATGCCCACGCCGTCGTCCTCGACGAGGATCTCGGTGTGCGTGCCGTCGTCGCGGGAGGTGATGCGGATCTCGCCGCCGCCCTCCCCCGGCTCCAGGCCATGCCGCACGGCGTTCTCGACGAGCGGCTGCACCGAGAGGAACGGGATGACCGTCGCGAGCGTCTCCGGTGCGATCTGCAGCGTCACCCGCAGGCGGTCGCCGAATCGCGCGCGCTCCAGTTCGAGGTACGAGTGGATGCTGCCCAGCTCCTCCGCGAGCGTGGTGAACTCCCCCTGGCGACGGAAGGAGTATCGGGTGAAATCGGCGAACTCGAGCACGAGGTCGCGGGCCCGGTCCGGGTCGGTCGTGATGAACGACGCGATCGCGGTGAGGGCGTTGTAGATGAAATGCGGGGAGATCTGCGCGCGCAGAGCCCGGAGCTCTGCCTCCGCGAGCTGGGTGCGGGAGGCCTCGAGTCCGCCGAGCTCGACCTGCGCCGCGCACCAGTCTGCGACCTCCTCCGCCGCCCGCACGAGCGCGGCCCGTACCGGGGACGCGAAGGCGACGACCACCCCGACCGGCACCCCGTCGACGAGGATGGGCGCGCCGACCGCCTCCAGGTCGTCCGTCCGCGACGGGGCGGGGAACACCTGCCGTCGCCCGGACGCGCGCACCTGGGCGGCGATGCGCACGGCGGCGGATTCGAGCCCGTCCGCGGCGCCGTCGAGCGTGACCGTGTCGTCGTCGCCGACGATGGCGACCGCAGCGCTGCCCAGCAGGGCCCGCAGGTGCCGGGCGGCCTTGACGGCATCCGGCCCGGTCAGTCCGCCGCGGAGGTGCGGGGCGGCGAGGCTCGCCTGATGCAGCGCCCGCAGCGCCCCCTGCTCCGCCTCGCTGCCGAGATCGGCAGACCCGCGCGCAAACCGGCGGGCGAGCAGCAGCAGCGCCGTGAGGGCGATGCCGCCGAGCGTGCCGAGGACCGCGGCGAGGACGACGTCGTTCATGCGCTCAGCCTAGGGACGCGCGGGCGGGCTCAGCGACCCGCGCTTCGACATGCTCAGCGACCCACGCTTCGACAGGCTCAGCGACCCACCCTGGGTCCCTGAGCCTGTCGAAGGTCCCTGAGCCTGTCGAAGGGTCAGCAGCAGCGGGCACCGGGATTGCGGTCCTGGTCGTCCATGCGCTGACGCCAGAACTGCCGCTCCGTCAGCGGCTCCTCGCCCGGATGATGCCGACGGTGATGGGCGGCGTACGTGGCGTACGCGGTGTCGCCCATCAGCGTCGTCATGTACCAGCGGATGCCGCGGCCGACCCGGCCGAGGGCGCTCCACAGCGCCCGCAGCGGGGAGGTCGCGGCATCCGTCCGATCCATCGCGTGAGTCATCTCAGTGCCGTGCCGCCGCGCGCTCTTCGGCGAGGATCGGCTCCCACTGCTTCTCCAGCTCGCGCTCCTCCGCGTCGGGGAGGAACCCGGCCGGGGCGAAGCGGCGCGACGGCACGGGCGGGTCCTCGGTGTTCTCGCCGCCGCCGTTGCGGATCGCCTTCGCAGTCGCGATGACGGCCATGACCATGACGATGATCGCGAGCACCACGAAGATGATCGACAGCGTGCCCTGCACCGCGGTGTTGCGGATGACGGCCTGCAGCACCTCCGGTGCGCCGAGCGTGGTGTCACCGGAGTTCAGCGCCTCCAGGTAGCGGAAGTGGTTCGCCCAGTACCCGATCGCCGGCACCGGCGAGAAGATCTTGTAGAGCGAGGCTGTGATGGTGACGACCGCGGTGAAGGCGAGCGGCAGCGCGATGATCCACAGCCACCGGAAGTAGCTGCGACCACGCTTGGCGACGATGGCCAGCACCACGGCGAGCGCGATCGCCGCGAGCAGCTGGTTCGCGATGCCGAACAGCGGGAAGAAGGTGTTGATGCCGCCGAGCGGGTCGGTGACGCCGAGGATGAGGATCGCTCCCCAGCCGGCCACCATGATCGCGGTGCAGATCCACACCCCGGGGCGCCAGGAGACGTCGCGGAACTTCGGGAACCAGGCGCCGATCGAGTCCTGCAACATGAAGCGCGCGACTCGGGTTCCGGCGTCCACCGCTGTGAGGATGAACAGCGCCTCGAACATGATCGCGAAGTGGTACCAGAACGCCATGAGCGCCTGCCCGCCGAGGGCCTGCTGCATGATGTGGGCGAGGCCGAGCGCGAGCGTCGGAGCGCCACCGGTGCGCGAGACGATCGATTCCTCGCCGACCGCCGCAGCCGTGTCCGTGAGCATGTCGGGAGTGAGGTTCACCCCGGTCAGACCGAGCGAGTTCACGAAGGCGACCGCTCCCTCCACGGTGCCCCCGGTCGCGGCGGCGGGGGCATTCATCGCGAAGTAGATGCCCTGGTCGATCGAGATCGCGGCGACGAGGGCCATGATCGCGACGAACGACTCCATGAGCATGCCGCCGTAGCCGATGAACCGGGTCTGCCGCTCCTTCTCCACGAGCTTCGGTGTGGTGCCCGACGCGATCAGCGCGTGGAATCCGGACAACGCGCCGCACGCGATCGTCACGAACAGGAAGGGGAAGAGCGGACCCGCGAACACCGGTCCCATGCCGTTCTCGCCGAAGATGCTGACCGCGGGGACCGAGATCTCCGGCCGCACGAGGATGATCGCGCCGGCGAGCATGACGATGACGCCGATCTTCATGAACGTGGAGAGGTAGTCGCGGGGTGCGAGCAGCAGCCAGACCGGCAGCACCGCGGCGATGAACCCGTAGATGATGATGCCCCACGCGATCGTGGTGCGGTCGAGGTGGAAGATCGCCTGGCCCCACTCGGTGCCGGCGACCCAGCCGCCGCCGATGATCGCGGCCATCAGCAGCACGAAGCCGATGATCGAGACCTCGGTCACCTTGCCGGGACGCAGGTAGCGCAGGTACACGCCCATGAAGAGGGCGATCGGGATGGTCATCGCGACGGAGAAGACGCCCCACGGGCTCTCGCCGAGCGCGTTGACGACGACGAGCGCGAGGATCGCCACGATGATGAGCATGATGAGCAGCGAGGCGATGATCGCCGCAGTGCCGCCGATCTTGCCGAGCTCCTGCCGCGCCATCTGGCCGATGGTCCGACCGCCGCGACGCATCGAGAAGAAGAGCACCGTGTAGTCCTGAACGGCCCCCGCGAGCACGACGCCCACGATGATCCAGATGGTGCCGGGAAGGTAGCCCATCTGTGCCGCGAGCACGGGGCCGACGAGCGGGCCGGCGCCGGCGATGGCGGCGAAGTGGTGGCCGTAGAGCACCCGGCGGTCGGTGGGGACGTAGTCCTTGCCGTCCTGCTTCACCTCCGCGGGCGTGGCGCGGCGGTCGTCGGGGCGGGTGATGTACCGCTCGATGACCTTGGAGTAGAAGCGGTAGCCGATCAGGTAGGTGCACACGGCGGCGAACACGAACCAGATCGCGTTCACGGTCTCACCGCGCACGATGGCGAGCATCACCCAGGCGACGCCGCCGAGGAGGGCGATGGCCGTCCACAGCAGGATCTTCGGCAGGGTCCAGCGGCGGCTCTTGGCCTCGTGCTCCGCGGAGAGGGCGACGGGTGGGAGGTTCGGGTCGGTCTCGATGACGGGGTCGTCGTCGACGAGCCCGGTGCCGTCGCGGCGGCGCGACGAAGGTGCGGTCATGGGGTTCTCCTCTGGGGGCGCATCATTGCGTCTCCCCACGGTAGGGAGTGCGTCCCGCCGTCGCACCCGGATCCGGGCACGCTGCGACGAGCGGCGGCGGCCATGCGACGAACGGATGCCCGGCAGTCCCCGCTCCGACCGGATGCACGACCCGGAGACGACGGCACGGCCGCCCGACGGATTCCGTCGTGCGGCCGTGCCTGAGTCGTGCAGACGATCCCGGATCACCCGGGGGCGTCGGTCTCCGGGGGCGGGGTCGGCTCCGGGGTCGGCTCCGGCGCGGGAGTCGGATCCGGGGTCGGCGACGGATCCGGAGTCGGTGTCGGCTTCGGAGCGGGGGTCGGCGTCGGCGCGACCTCCGCGGGCGTCGTGACCGTCACCACGGTGCGCACGGCCGAGTCCCCGTACTGGACGAGCCCGAGGTAGCGGGTCCCGGCGGTCAGACCGGTCCAGCTCAGCTCGTAGCTCGTCTCCTGCCCGCGGACCGCGGCGATCGGGTTCGGCGTCGCGGTGAACGAGCCCTCCCCGTCCGGGAGCACGTTGGCGTAGGTCATGTCCCACGTCATCGGCCCGGTGGTGGAGTACACGTTCGCCACGACCAGGTAGGTGCCCGCAGTCGGCGTGGGGATCGTGACCTGCTCGTCGGCCGAGCCCGTGGCCGACTGCCAGTGCTCGTAGTAGCGCAGGTCGTCGGGGCTCACCACCCGGTAGACGGTGAGGTCCAGGTCACTGCCCTCGTCGTCGGACGAGTCGAGGTCGAACCGGGAGAGCGTGGCGCCCTCCGGCACGTCGACGATCCAGGACACGTCCTTGTTCGCGTCCCCCGACTTCTCGTTCCCCGAGTGCCCCTCGACCGGGTTGTCCGGGTCGCTGAGCAGCTGGAACGGGGTGAGGCCCGAGACGCCCAGTGCCAGATCGCCGTCGAGACCGGGGATGATGTCCACCGTCGTGCTGCCGTCGACGCCGCTGCCGGTGACCTCGGCCGGGGCATCCGCTGTGACCGGGAACACCGCGATCGGCGAGCGCACCGTGTTCTTCTTGCTCGTCCAGGTGAGGGAGCCGGTGGCCCACTGCTCGACCGGAGCGGTGGTGCTGTCGAACGTGACCGTGAACGTCTTCGTCTGTCCCGGCTTGTCGAAGGCGAGCTGAGAGGGAGTGACGGTGACCTTCACGCCCGGGACCGACGCCTTCGCGGTGAACACGCCCTTCTCGGTCGAGGTGACCGAGCGGGTGACGGTCTGCGCGCTGGCCAGGGAGCCGATGGAGATCGATGCCTGGTTCAGGTCGCTGCCGTCGATGGGGTCGATGCCGGGGAAGTCCGACAGCCCCTTCCCGTCGAGGAAGGCCGCCCAGTCCTTGAAGCCGTTGAGGTACAGCAGGCCCGGGTTCAGGTAGCGCTTCGCGTCGATCTGCCCCGCACCCTGCTCGAAGGGGTCCGTGTTCTTCGAGCCGTCGGGCAGCACCGTGTCGTACGCGGTGGTCATCATGGCCGAACGGATCTCCGCCGGAGTCGCTCTCGGGTGCTCCCCGAGGTACAGCGCCCCGAGGCCCGCGATGTGCGGGGAGGCCATCGACGTTCCGGAGAGGATGCCGAAGGTCGGCTCCTCGCCCGGCGCGTTGTGCGTGGCGGCGAGGATCGCGACGCCGGGAGCGGCGATGTCCGGCTTGAGGACGTCGGTGCCGTCGGCCAGGACCGGCCCACGGCTCGAGAATCCGGCGATCTGCGGGGTCGGGGTGGTCACCCCGGTGGTGTTCTCACCGACGAGGGTGATCGGCCGATCGACACCGCCCTGCACGTAGGCGAGCACGGCTGCGCGGTGCACGGCGTTCAGGTGCACCGTCGGCACCGCGTGGAAGTCGTTGTCCAGCGAGTCCGCGCCACCGGGCACGTTCACCAGCACCATGCCGATGCCTCCGGCGTCCTTCACGACCTGGGACTTCTCCGCGCGCGCGTTGCCGCCGCGGTCGCAGACCACGATGTGCCCCGCGACCTTCGTCGGGTCGAGGGTGCCCGGCAGGCACAGCTGCGCATCCACCGCACCGGGCGCCGCGACATCCACGGCGGCGATGGAGGGCCCGGAGACGCTCTCCCCGAACGGCACGCTCACCGACGCCCCGGCCTCCTCGAAGCCGTCGAACTGCACGGTGCCTTCCCACGTGGGGATGGTGGACGCGGCGACCGTCGTGTACCACGGCGAGGCGTGGTCGGCGGTGACCGGATCGGGACCGTCGTTGCCGGCGCTGGTCGCGACGAAGACGCCGGCGGCCGCGGCGTTGAGGAACGCGAGGTCCTCCGGGGCCATCACGGTGCTCGCGGCGCCGCCGCCGATCGAGTAGTTGATCACGTCGACACCGTCGGCGACGGCCTGATCGATCGCGGCGACGAGGTCGCTCAGCGCGCAGATGTCATCGGTGGTCACGGTCGTGTCCGGACCGACGTAGCAGGCCTTGTACGCGGCGACCTTCGCTGCGGGCGCGACGCCCGAGATGGTCCCGAAGTCGACGCCCTCGACCGCGGCCTCCACTCCGAAGTCGCCCGCGGCGGTGCTCGCGGTGTGCGAGCCGTGGCCATCGCCGTCGCGTGGGGAGAGGTAGTCGTACTGGAAGTCGAACCCGGCGGCCTGCGCTCCCGCGAAGAAGTACTGCCCGCCGATGAGCTTCGTGGAGTAGTCGCGCTCGTCCCAGTCCTGGCCGTCGACCATCGCGCCGCGGAACTGTCCGCCGTCGGACTTGTCGAAGTACACGTAGGTGCCGTCGGTATAGGGATCCGTGCCCTTGTGGCGGCTGTTCTGCTTCTTCTGCTGCTTGAGCTTCTTGCCCTCGAACGAGGGGTGCTCGGGAGCGATGCCGGTGTCGATCACGCCGACCACGACACCCTCGCCCGCCTTCTTCACGCCTCCGGTCTGCTGCCACACCCCGCCACGGCCCTTGCGGTCGTCGCCGAGGCCGAGGTAGTCCGTGGAGGTCTGCGCATCGGGATGACGGATCTCGTCGGGATACACCCCCAGGACGTCCTTCGAGGCACGGAGCTGGTCCACCTGCTCACCCGAGAGGTCGGCGCTGAACCCGTTGAGCACGACCTGGTAGGTCGTGTCCGGCGTGACGCCGACGTCGTTGATGAGGCTCTTCTGCTCGGACTCGAGGTGCTTGACGTACCGCCGCGCGTCCTGCGACTGCGTCTCGAGCTGCTCGCCCTCGTCGGGCTTCGTCGCCTTGAGTCCCTTGACGTCGCCTTCGTAGCTGGCGAGGGGATCGGCCTTCATGATCACGATGTAGTGCCCGGGGGTCCCCGCGACCGGAACGGGGTGCGTCACCTCCCCGGTCGCTGCGTAGCCTGCGGTTGCCGTCGATGCGATGAACAGCGTCGCCAGGGTGGTGGCTGCTGCGATCCGAAGGGGTGTTCGACCCATATCTCGCTCCTGATGATCCGATGATCCCGATGCCGCCTCGTTGCCGCACCGCGGCTCACGATAGACCCGCTCCTCGGCGCCGGATCGAGAACTGAACGATGGTCGAATCCCGATCGCGCCGATCGGTCAGGGTGGACGACGGCCGGCTCTCCGAATGTCGCCAGTAGGCTGGAGACGTGGCCCGTACCTCCGTCCTGTCGACCAGAGTGCTGCTGATCTGCGCAGCGATCGGTGTGGCCACGGGCATCCTCGGCGGCATCGCCGGATGGGTCACTCCCCTCCTCCTGGCCAGCCCGCTGCTGTTCCTCTACGGCCTCGTGCTGGGCTCGCACGTGCTGCCGGGCATCATCGCGCAGGAGGTGCTGCGGCTGCCGCTCGTGGCACTCATCACGCACGTGTTCGCCGCGCTCATCGCGAGCGCCTTCAACCCGGCGTGGTCGTTGCGGTTCATCGGCACGGCGCTGCTGTTCGGCCTCATCCAGGAAGGTGTCGCCGCCCTCACCCGCTATCGCTCCTGGGGCGCCTGGCGGTTCTTCATCTCGGCGGTCGTGATCGGCGTCGTCGTGGCGGTGGCGGTGTTCTTCGCGGCGAACCTCGCCGTCCTGCCGCTCTGGGCCCAGCTGCTGTACCTGACGATCTCCGTGCTCGGCCCGGTGGCCTGGACGGCGATCGGCCTCGCCATTGGTTCGGCGCTGCGCACCGCCGGCGTCGCACGCCGCTGATCGCGCACGTGCCCTGCTGGCAACACAGGTAAGGCTCAGCTAAGTTAGAGGCACACCCTCCGTCGAACCCGGGACCTGCCGTGCGCCCATCCGCGCCTCTCCTCCGCGTGCGCGAGCTCACCCTCACCCACGCGGATGCCGCGCATCCGTCGCCCCGTGACGTGACCTTCGACATCGACCCCGGTGAGGTCGTGCTGCTGCTCGGCCCGTCCGGCTCCGGGAAGTCGACGCTCACGCTCGCCCTCAACGGCCTCATTCCGCACGCGCTCCCCGCGACCATGTCCGGCTCCGTCGAGGCCGGCGGTGTCGACACGACCACCGCGCACACCGCGACGCTCAGCACGCACGTCGCCATGGTCTTCCAGGACCCTGACGCCCAGATCGTCACGGGGACGGTGTACGACGAGGTGGCTTTCGGCCCCGAGAACCTCCTGCTCCCGCTCGGCACCGTGCGGGCCCGCGTCGAGGATGCGCTGCGGCGGGTGGGCCTGTGGGAGCGCCGGGACGACAACCCGGACCACCTGTCCGGCGGCGGCCGACAGCGTCTCGCCATCGCCTGCGCCCTCGCGATGGGCTCCCCTCTCATCGTGCTGGACGAGCCGACCGCGAACCTCGACCCGCAGGGGATCGACGACGTGTATGCGGCGCTGACCGAGGTCGTGGCCGCCGGCGACCGGGCGATCCTCCTCGTCGAGCACAACCTCGATGCGGCGATGCGCTTCGTCACGCGCACCGTCGTGCTCGACCGCGAGGGCCGGGTGGTCTTCGACGGTCCGGCCGCCGAGACCATCCGGGCGCATGCCGACGAGCTCGTGGCGATGGGGGTCTGGCTGCCCGCCGCGACGCTCGCTGCGCTCCGCCTCCGCGACCGGGGGATCGTCCTCGACCCGCTGCCGCTGACGCCCGAGGCACTGGCCGCGGCCCTGCCTGCCGGTCCGGCCCGCGCGTCCTCGATCCTCGCCGACGCTCCTCCCGCCGTCGACCGGGAGCCGATCATCCGGGCGCGCGGCCTCATCGTCTCGCGGCGCCGCACCGAGATCCTGCACGGGGTCGACCTCGACATCGCCGCGGGGAGTCTCACCGCGATCGTCGGGGCGAACGGCGCGGGCAAGACCACGCTGATCCAGGCCCTCGCGGGGGTCGTGCCGCCGCCGAAGGGCCGGGTCTCCGTCGACGGCATCGACCCGGGCACCGCCTCCCCCCGGGATCTCGCGGCCCGGATCGGCTTCGTGTTCCAGAACCCGGAGCACCAGTTCATCGCCGCCACCGTGTTCGACGAGCTCGCCCACGGGCTCCGGCTGCGCCATGTGCCGGACGCCGAGGTCAGCGCTCGCGTGACGGAGATGCTCGAGCGGTTCGGGCTCACGCACAAGGCCGACGTGCACCCGTTCCTCCTCTCCGGCGGCGAGAAGCGACGACTCTCGGTGGGCACGGCCCTCATCACCCGTCCACCCGTCCTCGCCCTCGACGAGCCCACCTTCGGGCAGGACCGCGCCAGGGCCGCCGAGCTCCTGGACCTGCTGGAGAGTCTCCGGGCGGACGGCACGACCGTCGTCATCGTCACCCACGATCTGCAGCTCGTCGCGGAGCACGCCACCGACACGGTCGTCCTCGCCGACGGGCGGGTCCGGGCCGCGGGCCCCACGGCGGCACTGTTCTCCGATCCCGCGATCCTCCCCTCCGCCGGGTTGCGCGTCCCCGCCCTGCAGCGGGTGCTCGCCGAGGCCGGGTGGGAGGTGACACCGTGACGATGTCCACGCTCGATCCGTATGCGCCGCTCGTGGCCACCTCGCGGCGGCAGTTCCTCTACGGCCTCAATCCGTTGGCGAAGGTCGCCGGCTTCGCCCCCGCGATGCTGCTCCTCGTCTTCGTGCGCGACCTGGCCACCCCGGCCGCCTTCCTCGTGCTCGCGTACGTCCTCATCCTCGTCGGGGCGCGGGTGACGGGCCGCCTCCTCGCGCTGCTCCTGCTCGGTCTGCCCGCGGGCATGCTCGCGATCGGCGTCGGCTTCTCGCTGTGGGTCGACGCGGCCCTGGTCGCCGACACAGCCCCCGTCGTGACGATCGGCGACTGGACCCTCTACGGAGGCGCCCTCCTCATCGGCTTCGCCACGGCGCTCCGGCTCGGATCGATCGTCGCGCTCGCGCTGGTCGGCGGCCTCACCACCAGCGGCTCCGATCTCGTGCGTGCGAGCGTGCAGCAGCTGCGCGTGCCGTACCGCATCGGGTACACGGCCCTGGCCGCCTTCCGCTTCGTGCCCCGGTTCGGGCACGAGCTCGCCGTCATCCGCGCCGCGCACCGGGTGCGCGGTTACCACGGCGGCCGCGGCCCCTTCGCGCGGATCGCCCGCGGCTGGGGGTACATCGTCCCGCTGCTCGCGGGCGCCATCCGGCATGCGGAGCGCGTCGCCCTCGCGATGGACTCCCGAGCGTTCGGCGCGCATCCGACGCGGACCGAGCGGCACCTCGTGGCGTTCCGCACGAGGGACACCGTCTTCACCGTGGTCATGCTCGCCGTGTCGACCGCGATCTTCGTCGTCTTCTTCCCCTGGCAGCTCCCCTGAAAGGTGCCCCATGGCATTCAGCAAGATGGTCAAGCCGGAGACGGCCGAGCTCCTGCACCTCACCGTGCTCCGCACCGAACGGCTCGCGCCGCACTGGGTGCGGGTGACCCTGGGCGGCGGCGAGATCGACCGCTTCCGCCCGATGGGCTACGACCAGTGGTTCCGGCTGTTCCTGCCGATCGGCGGCGAGGCGGGGCTGGAGCGGGTGCCCGCGAAGGCGAACCGGATGTTCGGGTACCTGAAGTTCCTCCGCATCCCCGACGGCGAGCGCCCCGTGATGCGCAACTACACCGTGCGCGCCTACCGCCCGGCCACGGCCGAGACCGGCGCCGAGCTCGATGTCGACTTCGTCCTCCACGGCTCCGCGGCCGACGGCACCGCCGGTCCGGCGTCCCGCTGGGCGGAGACGTGCGTCCCCGGCGAGCACGTCCTCATCATCGACGAGGGCCTGACATTCAACCCCGAGCGGGGCACCGATCGGGTGGTGCTCGTCGGTGACGAGACCGCGCTCCCCGCGATCGCGTCGATCAGCGCCTCCCTGCCGACCGACGCCTCGGGCACGGCGATCATCGAGGTCCCGTCCGCGGAGGACGCCCTGGAGTTCGCGCACCCGTCGGGGCTCGAGGTGGTGTGGGTCGTGCGGCCTCAGGAGATTCCGCCCGGGGCCCTCGCTCTGGACACCCTCGCTCGTACCACTCTGCCCGCCGCGCCGTTCCATGCCTACGCGGCGGGAGAGCAGGCGCTGGCCTCCGGCATCCGCAAGCAGCTCGTCGGCGAGCGCGGCGTCGACAGGAACGCCGTCAGCTTCTGCGGCTACTGGAAGATCGGCGCCGCCTCCCCCGCCTCGAAGGCCGCCCGCGAGGCCGCCACGGAGCCCCGCACGTAATCCCGGGGCACAGCTTCGGAGCTAAGACACGACACGCCGGGGCGGACGATGCCGCCCCGGCGTGTCGATGGGGATCTCCGAAGCTGTGCCCGGGGACGTCAGCGCTTGCCGGCGATCTGACGCCCGACGATCTCGCGCATGATCTCGTTCGTGCCGCCGTAGATGCGGTGCACACGCGCGTCGAGGAAGGCCCGGGCGATGGGGTACTCGGTGATGTAGCCGTAGCCGCCGTGGAGCTGGACCCCGGCGTCGAGGACCTCCCACTCACGCTCGGTCGCCCAGAACTTGACCTTCGCGGCCTCTTCCGCCGAGAGCCTGCCGTCCTTGTAGGCCAGCAGCGCGCGGTCGATGAAGGCCCACAGCGCGTCGACCGTGGCGGACATGTCGGCGATGGTGAAGCGGCTGTTCTGGAAGTCGATGATGCGCTCCCCGAAGGCCTCGCGGTCCTTGGTGTACGCGACGGTCCAGTCGAACGCGGCCTGCGCGGCGGCGGCTCCGGCCACGCCGATCGAGAGGCGCTCGAGCGGCAGGTTCATCATGAGCTGGATGAAGCCCTTGCCCTCGACGCCGCCGATGAGGTTCTCCTCCGGCACGAACACGTCGCTGAACGACAGCTCGGCGGTGTCATGGCCGTGGAAGCCCATCTTGGACAGCTTCTTGCCGTTGTCGAATCCCTCCATGCCCTTCTCGATGAGCACGAGGCTGAACGCGTCGGGACGGTTGCCCTCGCCGGTCTTCACGAACGTGACGACGAGGTCGGCGGTCGCGCCCGATGAGATGAACGTCTTCGCGCCGTTGACGATGTAGCCGCCGTCCGTCTTCTTCGCCGTGGTCTTGATGCCGCGGAGGTCGGAGCCGGCGCCGGGCTCGGTCATGGCGAGCGCGCCGACGACCTCACCGGTGGCCATGCGGGGCAGCCACTTCTCCTTCTGCTCCTGCGTGCCCATGTGCACGAGGTACGGCACGGCCAGGTCGTCCTGGATGCCGAAGGCCCCGGCGAGCGATCCCGCTCCGGCCGCGATGACCTCTTCGTTCACGATCGCGCGGAAGCGGTAGTCCTGCAGCATTCCGGCGCCGCCGAACTCCTCCGGCACGGAGAGCCCGATGATGCCGGCCTCACCCGCGGCGCGCATCGTGGCGCGGTCCACCTCGCCGGCGGCGTCCCACTTCTCGATCGCCTCGTGCGTGACGTGGCGCTTGACGAAATCCTTGACGAGGTCGCGGAATGCCTCGTGATCCTCTTCGTAGATGTCGCGTTCCATGCCGTCCTCCCGAACGTGTCGTGCGTCGTTGCTCCGGCGAGTCTACGGCGGGAACACGGGGCAGGACAGGCGATTGTGAGAATGCATCCCATCGTGGGTGGGACTGGGTATCGCCTTTGTGGAATGCCTCAGTGCGAGCGGATCACACCCCTGCCCCGCCGACTCAGTGGTCGTAATCGGGCGCCGCCGGGAGCCCGAAGAACTCCTCCAGCGTGTGATAGCCGCCTTCGTGATACGCCGCCGCGAGCTCCGTGCCGACGTAGCGCAGGTGCCAGGGCTCCGGGGCGTACCCGGTGACGGGCGTGCCGACCTGTTCGTAGCGCACGATGAATCCGTACTCCCAGGCGTGCGCCGCCACCCACTCGCTCTGACGCGTCGCGCCGAAGCCGTCCAGACCGCCGCAGCCGTCATCACAGGCCACGACGTCGAGGGCGAGACCGGTCTGATGCTCGCTGTGACCCGGTCGCGCCGAGCCGGCATCCGCGTCCGCCTGCCCCTGGTCCCGCACGTGCGCACCGTATGTCGCGACCTGGAGGCCGTAGGAACGGTAGCCGTTGTTCGCGCCAATGCGTCCGACCCCGGCCGCCCCGGCGGCGTCCGCCATGCGCCCGGCGGCGTCGGCGACCTCCGCGCGCACCCGGCCCGACGGGGTCGTCATCTGCAGCGGCACCTGGCTCAGTCCTTCGGGTTCGTAGGCGGCGGGTTCGAGCGGACGCCCCTTGTTGACCACGACCCAGATCCGGGCGGGATCGCTGAGCGAGACACAGGGTGCATTACCGGCGATCACCGCCTCACGGAAGCGCGCTCCACCGCCGAACCCCGCGACGGTGGCGGCGTCGTCCCCGGCCGCGATCGCAGCCTGCACCACGGGGTCGGCGCAGGGGTCCGCCGCAGGGGTCGCCGTGTTCTGCACGGTCGGTACCTGCATCACCGCGACGGGGCGCGGGAGCGGTGGGGATGCCACGGGGGTCGCGGCCGCCCCGGTGAGCGAGAGCACCACGCCGATCGCGGTCACCGCCAGCCCGACCGGCAGGGCGGGTCCGAAGATCGGGGAGCGCGGCGCCGCATGCTGAGCGTACGGCGAGGAGGGCATGCCCCCATTCTTCCATTCGAACATCAGTGCCACACTCACTTGACTTCGATTCGATTCTTTGTTCGACTGGGAGGATGCGGTGGCAGGGACAGAAACTCGCGGACAGCGACGAGGCGGCATTGCCGGGCCTCGAGAACCGTTCGAGCGTCCTCCGCACGGTGACCACACCGGAGTTCGCCGGCATGACGTTCCACGAGGTGCTGTCGAAGTCAGCGCTCAACCACGTCCCCGGGGCGTCGCGCATGCCCTTCGCCTGGACCATCAACCCCTATCGCGGCTGCTCCCACGCCTGCACCTACTGCTTCGCCCGAGGCACGCACGAGTACCTCGACTTGGACGGCGGCGCCGACTTCGACACCCAGATCGTCGTCAAGGTCAATGTCGTCGAGGTGCTCGAGCGGGAGCTGCGCCGCGGGAGCTGGCAGCACGAGACGGTCGCCCTCGGTACGAACACCGACCCGTACCAGCGGGCCGAGGGGCGCTACGGCCTCATGCCCGGCATCATCGAGGCGCTGGCCGCGTCCGGCACCCCGATGTCGATCCTGACGAAGGGCACGCTGATCCGTCGGGACATCCCGCTGCTGAAGAAGGCGGCGCAGCGTGTGCCGGTCGACGTACAGATGTCGATCGCGATGTACGACGACGCGCTGCAGAAGGCGATCGAGCCGGGCGCCCCGACCACGCAAGCCCGCCTCGACACGGTGCGCGCGCTCGCCGACGCCGGCTTCCCCGTCACGGTGTTCCTCATGCCGATCATGCCGCATCTGACCGACTCCCTTCCCGCGATCGACGACGCCCTCCGCCGCATCAAGGCCGCCGGAGCGCGGAGCGTGATCTACGGGGCCCTGCATCTGCGTCCGGGGGTCAAGCCGTGGTTCTTCCAGTGGCTCGGTGAGAACCGTCCCGATCTCGTGTCGTCGTATCGCGGGCTGTATCCCGGGGCGTCCGTCGAGGCACCGAAGCCGTACCGGCAGTGGCTCGCCAAGCGCGCTCGCCCCCTCATCCGGATGCACGGGCTCGACGGCCGGCACGAAGACGACTATCCGCGGCGCGGGTCCCGCCCGGGCCAAGGGCATGTCCAGACGGAGACGCCGCCGGCCGGGCCGGTCATGTTCACGCCGAGCGGCCGCGCGGCCGCCGCCCCGCCGCAGCCGATGCTGTTCTGACCCGGTCGGCCGGAGGGCGCGGCTCCGCGTAGGCTCGAGGATCATGGCGATCGGTTCGACAGTCCACACGTTCGAGATGCAGCTCGCCGACACCGATCGCGGGGTCTACGAAGACGTTTCGCTCCGGGCCGCCCGGCATCCGTCCGAGACCGACGCGTACATGCTCACCCGGGTCCTCGCCTACGGGCTCGAGTTCGCGGAGGGCATCGCGTTCGGCGGCAGCGTCTCCGACACGGAGGAGCCCGCGGTGCTCGTGCGCGACCTCACGGGACGCGTGACCGTGTGGATCGAGGTGGGCGCTCCCGATGCCGCGCGGCTGCATCACGCCTCCCGCCTCGCAGACCGGACGGTGGTCTACACACACCGCGATCCGGCCAAGGTCATGGCGCCGTGGACCGACAAGCGCATCCATCGTTCCGAGGACATCCGGGTGTACAGCTTCGACCCCGGCTTCATCGAGAGCGCCACGCCCCACCTCGCCCGCCGGAACTCCCTGACCCTCACGGTCACCGAGCGCGTCCTCTACCTCGACCTCAACGGCACGTCCCTGACGACCACCCTCCACGAGCACACCCTCCCCTGACACCCCGGCTTCCCGCGCACCCGCCCGGCGCCGAGTGCGAAAAGGCCCCGGAGACCGAAGTCTCCGGGGCTTTTCTGATCCCGAACGCGTCAGGAGGTGAGTTCCGCGGCGGACGGCACGCGCCCCGCGATCTCCTCGATCACGTCGTCGTCCACGCGCGCCTGCTCGAACGGCGCCTCGATCTCGGCGCGACCGAGCAGCTCGGTCATCCGACGCTGGCGCTGCCGCGTGATGAGCGTGACGACCCGGCCCGAGCGCCCCGCGCGACCGGTGCGACCCGAGCGGTGCAGGTACGTCTTGTACTCGTCCGGGGCGTCGGCCTGGACTACGAGGTCGATGTCGTCGACGTGGATGCCGCGCGCGGCCACATCGGTGGCCACGAGGACGTTTACCCGGCCCGAGGTCAGCTTCTCCAGGTTCCGCGTGCGCTTGGCCTGGTTGAGGTCGCCGTGCAGCGAGACCGCGGGGATGCCCGCGTCGTCGAACTGGTCGGCCAGCATGTCGGCGTAGGCACGGGTGCGGGCGAAGACCAGGGTCTTGCCCTCGCGGTCGACGAGCGAGGTGAGGATGTCGGCCTTGTCACGGTGCTCGATGACGAGCACCCGGTGCTCGATCGTGCTGGAGCCCTGGTCTTCGCCCGCGACCTCGAACACGGCGGGGTCGACGAGGAACTCGTCCACGAGCGCCGCGACCTCGCGGTCGAGCGTCGCGGAGAACAGGAGCTTCTGGCTGCCCTCGGCCGTGCGGCGGAGGATGCGCTGGACGGGCTCGACGAACCCGAGCTCGCACATGTGGTCGGCTTCGTCGAGCACCGCGATCCGGCAGTCCGACAGGTCGAGCTTGCCCTGGTTCATCAGGTCCTCGACGCGGCCGGGGGTGCCGATGACGATGTCGACGCCCTTCTTCAGCGCGCCCACCTGACGACCCTGCGGCACACCGCCGTAGATCTGCGTCGTGAACAGGCCCACGCTCCGGGCGATCGGCTGGATGGTCCGGTCGATCTGCAGCGCGAGCTCGCGCGTCGGGGCGAGGATGATCGCGCGCGGCGAGCGGCCGAACTCGCGACGCTTGCCCGCCTGCGACTTCAGCACCCGCTCGACGAGCGGCGCGCCGAAGGCGATGGTCTTGCCGGAGCCCGTGCGGCCGCGGGCGAGCACGTCGCGCCCCTCGAGGACGGCGGGGATGCTCGCCGCCTGGATCGGGAACGGCGTCGCGGCCCCCATGCCGTTCAGGGTCTCGGTGATGTTCGAGCCGAGGCCGAGATCGGCGAACGTGATGCCCTCGACCTCGACGGCCTGCACGGCCTGCGCCTCGAGGCGCTCGTGGACGACGTCGTCGGCCTGCTCGAACGCCGCCTTCGGCTTCGCGTTCCAGTCGTTGCGGGTCGGACGCTCGTCCCGGCGGGGGCGCTCGTCCCGACGCGGACGCTCGGTACGGTAGGCCCCGCCGGTCGACGGCCGCTCGCGCCCGCCCTCGAAGGAGCGCTGCGTGCGGTCGCGGTCGAAGGCGCGGCGGGCACGGGCGGCGTCGTAGGAGCGGTCGGCCCCCTGGTCGTTGCCGCGGGCGCGGTCGCCGCCGCGGTCATCGCGCCGCGGACGGTCGTCGCGGTCGAAGCGCGGACGCTCGTTCCGGCGGTCGTCGAAGCGCGGGCGTCCCCCGTCGCGGTGGTCGCCGTCGCGGAAGCCCTGTCGCTGCGAGCCGCCGCGGTCGTCGCGCCGCGGGCGGTCGTCGAAGCGGCCGGCACCTGCGCGGTCGTTGTACCGCGGACGCTCGGAGCGGTCGTCGAACCGGCCGGCACCTGCGCGGTCGTCGCGGCGGTGCGGGGCCTCGCGGCGTCCGGACTCCGCACGATTACGGATGCCGCGGGCCTCGTCGCGGCCGGCGCGCTCCTGAGAGCTCCACCGACGCTTCGGTGCACCGGACTCGGTCTCCTCCGGGCGATAGCCGCGGTGGCCGGGACTGCGGCTGCCGGGGCGGCGGTCGTACCCGCCGGTCGCCCGGGAGTCGCGGTCCTCGCGAGCGGGACGCTCGTCGCGGGCCGTGTCGCGACCACCGGTCGGACGGTGGCGGTCGTGGAACGAGGTCTTCTTGGCGCCGTAGCGCGGCTCGAAGTTCGCGGCGGCGCGACCGCCACGGGGCTTCTTGTTCTTGGGCATTCGGGTGTCCTTCTTGCGTTCTCGCACGAGAACAGCGCTGCGCGCACGCGCGAGCACTCCGATCCAGCGGAGTCCGGACGATCTGCGGCCGGGGCCATTCCTGTGATGGTTGATTCGCGTCGATCGACGCGCACCATCGGCCCCTGGACTCACACTTCACACACTGAAAAACGTCCGCGCCCTGCGCGGGTGTCCGAAGCCGACCGCCCCAGTCTACCCGGCGACCCTGGGAGACCCCCGCACTCCGGCGGCCTGCGGCACTACGATGTCGAGGTGAACTCCGTCTCTCCCACCGGCACCCAGGTCCACCTCCGCCTCGGCGACGTGACCGCGCAGATCGCCCAGGTCGGCGCCTCGCTCCGCGGCCTGCGCATCGGCGAGGTCGACCTCGTCTCGCCCTACCCGCTCGACGTCCCGACGCCGTCATGCTCAGGAGTCGTGCTGACGCCGTGGCCCAACCGGGTGCGGGACGGCCGCTGGGACGACGAGGGCACCGTCCGTCAGCTCGCGATCAGCGAGCCGAAGACCACCACCGCCAGCCACGGGCTCCTGCGCTACACCGCCTACGCGGTCGAGCAGACGGAGGGAGCCGCGACCCTGCGCGCGACCGTCTTCCCGCAGACCGGCTACCCGTACCTGATCGAGACGTCCGTCGCCTACGTCCTCACCGCGGACGGCATCGAGGTCACGCACACGCTCACCAACTGGTCCGACTCGGCGGCTCCGGTCGCGCTCGGCACGCACCCGTTCCCGACGATCGGCGACGTCGACCCGCACGACCTCGTCCTCCGCGTCCCGGCCCACACCGTGTTCGAGACGGACGACCGCATGCTTCCGACCGGCACCCGTCCCGCCGACCCCGACCTGCGCGAGGGCATCCGTGTCGGCGACGTCTCGCTCGACACGGGGTTCACGGACCTCGTGCGCGACCCGGACGGCCGGGTGCGGCACACCCTCACGGCGCCCGACGGCCGGACCGTCACGCTCTGGCAGGGCGAGGGCTTCGACTTCGTGCAGGTGTACACCGCGACGAACTACCCCGGCACCCCGCTCGCCATCGCGATCGAGCCGATGACCGCTCCGGCGGACGCGTTCAACAGCGGACTCGGCGTGCGCCGTCTGGCTTCTGGCGAGACCTGGACGCTGGAGTGGGGCCTCTCCTTCGCCTGACCGCGGTTCACAACTCAGGAGAACACACGCGGAAAGGCCCCGATCCTCGTCTCACCGACGGAATCGGGGCCTTTCTCCTGAGTTGTGAACGCTCGGCTACTCGCCGTGGTTCTCGCGCAGCTCTCGGCGGCTGACCGGTGTGCCGTCCGCATGGACCGGAACCGGGGCGGCATCCTCGTGGTGCTCGCCCTTGCGGGCCCGGCGGCGCTCCCGCGCCCCTTCGACGAGGTTGTACAGCGTCGGCAGCACGATGAGCGTCAGCACCGTGGAGGAGACGAGTCCGCCGATCACCACGATGGCCAGCGGCTGGGAGATGAACCCGCCGTGCCCCGTGATCCCCAGCGCCATCGGGGTGAGGGCGAGGATCGTGGCGAGCGCGGTCATGAGGATCGGGCGCAGACGCTTCTCCCCACCCGCCATCACGGCCTCCGCAGTCGACAGCCCCTTCTCCCGATACTGGTTCACGAGGTCGACGAGCACGATCGCGTTCGTCACCACGATGCCGATGAGCATCAGCACACCGATCAGCGAGGCCACGCCCAGCGGCACGCCCGTGACGATCTGCAGCAGGATGGCTCCGGTCGCCGCGAACGGCACCGAGATCAGCAGCAGGAGCGGCTGCCGCAGCGACTTGAACGTCGCCACCATCACCACGTACACGATGAGGATCGCGGCGAGCATCGCGAGGCCGAGCTGCGCGAACGAATCGGCCTGCTGCGAGGCGACGCCGCCGACCTCGGCCGAGGCGCCGTCCGGGAGGTCCGCCGCGGCGAGCGCCTCCGTGACCGACTGGGTGGCGACCGCGAGGTTGTCGGACGCGGGCGGCACGGTGACGGTCGCGGTGCGGCGTCCCTGCTCGGTGGTGATCGAGGTGGGGCCGTTGCGCTGCTCGACGGTCGCGATGTCCTGCAGCGGCACGATGCCCGCCGCGGTGGGGATCGCGAGCTGCTGGAGCGCGGCGACGGTCGTCGGCGGCTCCGGGTTGACGAGGTACACCGTCAGCGCGGTGTCGTCGATCTCGACCGATCCGATCTGCTGCGGACGCATAGTGTTGGACACGATCGACCCGACGGCGACCTCGGACAGCCCGACCCGCGCGGCGGCCTCGCGGTCCACGACCACGGCGATGTACGGCAGGGCCTCGGCGAGGTTGTCCGTGACCTGCCCGATTCCCTCGCGGCCGTCGAGCTCCTCCACCACGGCGGAGGTCGCGGTGGCGAGGTCGTCGCCGTTCGCCGCCGTCACGGTGATCTCGATGTCGCTGGAGCCGAAGCCGGCGGACGCCGCGACGTTGACCTCGCCGACCTCGTCGCCGAGGCCGTCGATGGCATCCTGCACCTCGGCACGCAGCTTCTCCTGATCGGCGTCGCCGTCGGTGAGAACCGAGTAGGTGATCCCCGCGCCGCCGGAGAACGCGTCGCGCAGCGCCGAGCCGCTCGACCCGATGGAGGCCTGCACATGCTCGATGCCGTCGATGTCGAGAAGGGCGTCCTCGACGGGAGCAGCGGCATCGGACTTCGCCTGCAGGCTCGCGGTCGGCCCGAGGTCCTGCGTCACGGTCATGGTGTTCTGACCGGAGTCGCTGAGGAAGTTCACCTTCATCAGCGGGGCGGCGGCGAGCGTCCCGGCGAGGACCACCACCGCGAGTGCCACCGTGATGCCCGAGTGCTTCAGCGTCCAGCCGAGGATGGGGCGGTAGCCGCGCTGCAGCCGCGTCGGCGGGGCCGCCGGGTCCTCCGGGTCGATCGCGTTCCCGCTCTCGTCGAGGAGCGGCTTGCCGGGCTTGAGGAACCAGTACGCCAGCACCGGCACGATCGTCAGAGCCACGAAGAGCGAGGCGACCATGGCGATGGTGACCGTCATCGCGAACGGACGGAACAGCTCGCCCACCATGTCGCCGACGAACACGATCGGCAGGAACACCGCCACGGTCGTGATGGTCGACGCGGTGATGGCCGCGGCGACCTCGCGCACCGCGAGACGGATCGCATCGCCCTTGTCCGCGTCGCCGACGTAGTGGCGCTTGATGTTCTCGATCACCACGATGGAGTCGTCGACCACGCGGCCGATCGCGATCGTGAGCGCCCCGAGGGTCAGCACGTTCAGCGAGTAGCCGAATGCCTGCAGCCCGATGAAGGTGATGAGGACGGAGGTCGGGATGGAGATCGCGGTGACGAGCGTCGAGCGCACCGACATCAGGAACACGAGGATCACGAGCACGGCCATCACGAGACCGAGCAGACCCTCCGTGGCGAGGGTGTCGATCGACTGCACGATGAACGGCGCCTGGTCGAACACGACGGTGAACTCGGCGTCCGGGAGCGCTTCCCCGATCTCGTCGAGCGCGGCCAGCACCCCCTGCGACACCTCGACCGTGTTGGCGGCGGGGAGCTTGGTGATGGAGATCGACAGGGCGTCCTCGCCGTCGACCCGGGAGATCGAGGTCACCGGGTCCGACACCTGGGCCACCGTCGCGACGTCGCCGATGGTCACCGCGGTGCCGACGAGAGGCAAGGCGGCGATCTCGTCGACCGAGGTGATCTTGGCGCCGGTCTGCACCGTGAGGGTCTCGCCGTCCTCGGTGATCTCACCGCCGGGGAAGAGGGTGCCGTTCTGCTGCAGCGCGGTGCTGATCGCCTCGCTGCTCTGCCCGGCGGCGGCGAGCTTCGCGAGGTCGGGGGTGATGGTGATGCGCTGTCCGACGCCGCCGACGATCTCCGCCGCGTTCACCCCGTCGACGTCCTCCAGATCGGGGATCGCGACGCTCTCGAGCTGCGCCTGGGCGTTGTCCGCGTCCTCGAAGCCCGTGACCGCGACCTGGATCACCGGGAAGTCGTCGATCGACACCGAGAGCACCTGCGGCGTGACGTCCTCCGGGAGCTGCGAGGAGATGCGGTTGATCGCCTGCTGGATCTTCTGCTCCGCGGTCGCGAGGTTGGTGCCGTACGAGAACATCGCCTGCACGATCGAGGCGTTGGTCGTGCTCGTCGCGGTCGTCGACTCCAGGTCGGGCACGCCCTGGATGGCGGACTCGATCGGCGTCGAGACGTCGTTCTCGACCACCTCGGGCGAGGCGCCGGGGTAGGTGGTCATGACCACGAGCGCCGGCAGCTCGAGCGACGGGATGAGCTCCTGCTTGAGGTTGGTCAGCGCGAGCCCGCCGAACACCGCGGCGACGATCGTCACGAGCGCGATGAGGGCGCGGTTCTTCAGGCTGAGGATGGCGAGTTTCGACAAGGCGGGGTCCTCGGTGTCAGGGGGTGGCGGTCGCTGCGGATGGGAGGGAGAGAGGTTCTCCGAGGATCCGCGCCAGTGCGGATTCGAGGAAGGACTGTTTGAGATCGACGTCGCGGATCTGCGTGCTCCACATGACGCCGTCGATGAAGATCATCGCCGCTCGGGCCCGCTCGGCGCCATAGGTCGGCTCCAGGAGGTCGACGAGGCGGTCGGACAGGTGGCGCGCGAGCTGGCGCAGACGCGGATCGTGCACGGCTGCCGTGACCACGGCTCGATCCGCCTGCACCGCGTGGCCGTCGTGGATGCTGTCGTACACGAGCGCCGCGATGACGTCGGCCCCGGCTCCCCGTTCGGCGAGGGTCTGCCGCACTCCGTCGAGTCGGCATTCGATCTCGTCCGCGAGCGCTCGGAAGGCGGCGGTGCGCAGGTCGTCGAGGGTGTCGAAGTACTGGGTGGTCGCCCCGAGCGGCACTCCGGCTCTGGCGGCGACCATCCGATGCGTGATGGCGTCGGCCCCGACCTCGACGATCAGCTCGGCCGTCGCGGTGACGATCTCCCGACGACGCGCTTCGGGGTCACGCCGCCGACGCGCGCTCTCCGCCATCGCTCACCCCCTGGACACCCGTACATGTACGTTTGTACATTCGCTCCGGTGTGAACTCCCTGAGAACGGCCGCCCACTTGTTTCCTGTCTCCCCGCTGTGCCGGATCACTTCCGCACCCCGCACCCCCGTTCTCGGTCCCTTTTCGCGCTCTCACGGGCGGGAACCTCCTCCCGTGATCGAAAACGTACCGGGGTGGGGCGGGGGCGGGGTCAGGCGGCGGAGGAAGACGGGGCGGAGGAGGGGGTCTGGCCGCGCTCGAAGTAGGCGACGAGATCGGGGTCGAGCGGGGGGACGGCGATCGCGGAGCCGTCACCCCGGAGGGACGCGGTGGCGAGGATGCCGGCGGCCACGGCCTCGCGCGCCGCGACGGGAGAGGTCGCCGTGAGACCCCCGTGCCGCACGAACCGGAGGAACTCGGCCACGAGCAGCGCGTCGGCTCCATCGTGTCCGGCATCCGGCACCTCGGGCACGACGAACACCTCGTCCGCGTCGGCGGCCCCGGCATGCCGACGGTTCCACAGCTTCACCTCGCTGCCGGCCACGTCGCCGAAGTTCTCGATGCGCCCCTCGGTGCCGATCACGGTGTAGTTCCGCCAGTAGTCCGGGGTGAAGTGGCACTGCTGGTACGAGGCGAAGATCCCGCCCTCGAGCCGCAGGTTCACCATCGAGATGTCCTCGACGTCGACCACAGGGTGGAGTCCGGTGAGCGCGGTCGGCGGCCAGTTGTCCATGCTGAACCAGTCGGGCATCCGCTCCCCCGTGCGGTCCCGCCGGTCGGTGATGTCGCCGTAGACGCTGAGACCGCCCATCGCCGCCACCTGCTCGGTGTACGCGCCCGCCAGCCAGTGGATGATGTCGAGGTCGTGCGCTCCCTTCTGCAGGAGGAGTCCGGTGGTGCGGCTCCGGTCGGCGTGCCAGTCCTTGAAGTAGAAGTCGCCGCCGTGCCCCACGAAGTGCCGCACCCACACGGCCTTCACCTGCCCGATGCGCCCGGCCTGGATGAGCCCGCGCATGAGCGTGATCACGGGCATGTGCCGCATGTTGTGGCCGATGTAGAGGCGGGTCCCGGTCCGTCGCGCCGTCTCCAGCATGCGGTCGGCATCGGCGAGGTCGATCGCGAGGGGCTTCTCGCAGAAGACGGGCACCCCGGCCTCCAGCGCCCGGATGGTCAGCGCGGCGTGCGTGTCGTCCGGGGTCAGCACCATGACCGCGTCGACCCCGGACGCGAGCAGCTCGTCGAGGGAGTCGGTGATGAGGGCGTCGGGGACGAGCGCCCTGGCGTCCTCGCGGGCACGCGGGGCGAGGTCGCAGACGGCGGTGATGCGGGAGCCGTGGCCCGGCCGATGCACCTCCTCCTGAAGGGTGGAGCGCGCGCCGAAGCCGATGATGCCGATGTGGAGGTCCAACAGAAGTCCTTCGTGAAAGGGGGGAAGAAGAGGGGGCGGCTCAGCGGCCGCGGGCTGCCGGGGCGTCGAGATCGGTCGAGCCGCCGGGGACGAGGGCCCAGGGGAACTCGTGCAGCGCACCGGGTGAGGGGTCGCTCTCGAGCGCCTTCTCGACGATGATCCGCGCCTGCCGCTCGTAGAAGTCCGTCGGGCCGACGGTGGTGAGGGTGGGGGCGATGAGCCGGGCGTCCGGGGTGTTCCCGACGCCGACCACCGCGACGTCGTGCGGCACGCGGAGCCCGAGCATGTGGGCGGCGTTGATCGCGGCGATCGCGGCGAAGTCGGTCGTCGCGTACACGGCGTCCGGGCGGTTCTCCTGCGACAGCAGCTCGATCGCGGCGGTGAAGGCGCTGGCCTGCGTCTCGGCATAGGTCACGGTCCATGCCGGGTCCGGGGAGATGCCGGCCGCCGCGAGCTTCTCGACATACGGCGTGTACCGCGTGACCTGCGTGGCCGCGAGGCGGACGGCGCCCTCCGCGGCGATGCAGCCGATGGCCGCGTGCCGCTCCAGCAGGTGGTCCATCGCGAGCTCGCACCCCGGGATCGCGTCCGAGCGGATGACGTCGAACCCGTCCGGCTCCAGATGCTCCGAGAACACCACGAGCCGCTGGCCGCGCTTGACGAGGTCGCCCAGCCGTCGGGCGTCCTCCTCGTCCAGCCCGACGCCGTCGAGGTATGCCACGTCGCTCTCGACGCGGTCGAGCGCCGCGTGCCAGTCGCCGTCGGCGAGGATCAGCGTCGTGAGCCCGTGCTTGTTCGCCTCGGCGTTCACGGCGTCGGCCACCGCCAGCGACCACGGATCGCTCAGCATGTGGAGGGAGAGCTGCACCATGCCGCTGCGACCGGTGCGGATCGCCCGGGCCGCCGTGTTCGGACGGTAGTTGAGCTCGTCCGCGGCCGCGAGCACCCGGGCCGCGGTCGCCTCGGCCACGCCCGCCCCGCTGGCACCGGCGCGGCCGGAGAAGACGTACGACACGGTCGCGGTCGACACCCCGGCACGTTCGGCCACCATCCGCAGCGTCGGTCGGCGGCTGGGGGCGTGCTCACGCTGTGCCATGTCTCATCCCTTCGTCCCGCTGAACGCGATGCCCTGGATGAACTGCCGCTGCAGGATCATGAACGTCACCAGCATGGGCAGGGTCGCCAGCAGGGCGCCGGCCATGAGCACCGGGTAATCGGTGCCGTGGATGCCGACGAGCTGCGAGAGTCCGACAGACAGCGGCATCTTCGCCGGGTCGGTCGTCACGATCAGCGGCCACAGCAGATCGTTCCAGGACCACAGCACGGTGAACACCACAAGTGCGATGATGCCAGGCTTCGCCAGCGGAACCATGATCCGCCAGAAGGTCTGCCACGGATTCGCCCCGTCGATCCGCGCCGCCTCCTCCAGCTCGGCCGGCATCGAGAGGAAGAACTGGCGCATCAGGAAGGTCCCGAAGGCGCTGAAGATGCCGGGCACGATGAGCGCCTGCAACGTGTTCAGCCAGCCGAGCGCCTGGATGATCTCGTACTGCGGCAGCAGGTAGAGCTGCGAGGGCACCATGAGTACCGAGAGGAACACGACGAACAGGGCGTTCCGGCCGGGGAAGGCGATGCGCGCGAACGCGTAGCCCGCCATGGTGCACAGGGCGACCTGCCCGACCGTGCGTCCGACGGTGAGGAGCACGGAGTTCAGGAACATCTGGCCGAACGGCATCGAGTCGAAGACCTCGGCGAAGTTCGTGAACACCCACTCGCGCGGGAGGAACGACGGCGGCACCTGCACCGAGTCGGACAGCGTCTTGAACGAGGTCAGCAGCTGCCAGACGAACGGGAACACCATGAGTGCGGCGCCGACGATGAGCACGACGTGCACGATCCACAGTCCGCGGTTCCGGGGCGTGCCGGCCGTCCGCGATCGTGCGGGGGCGGCGCCGACGACCGCGCGGGTGTCGAGGGAGACGTCACTCATAGTGCACCCACTTCTTCTGCAGCCGGAACTGCACGATCGTCAGCACGAGGATGATCAGCAGCAGGAGGAAGGCGACGGCGGCGGCGTACCCGCGGTCGTTGTCGAGGAAACCCGCTTCGTAGAACAGGTAGACGACCGTGCGGGTGTTCGGCATCGCGGGGTTGCTGCGGCCGAGCATCATGTAGATGAGGTCGAACACCTGCAGAGCCCCGATGACGCTGATGACGCTGACGAAGAAGATCGACGGCGACAGCAGCGGGATCGTGATGGAGAAGAACTTCCGCACGGGGCCCGCCCCGTCGAGGTCGGCCGCCTCCATGATCGTGTCCGGGATGCCCTGGAGTCCGGCGAGGAAGATGACGATGTTGGTCCCCAGTCCCGCCCAGATGCCGACGACGGCGATCGCGATCAACGCGGTGTTCGGGTCGGTCAGCCAGCTCCGCCCGTCGATGCCCACCGTGCCGAGGGCGGCGTTAAGGACGCCGTAGTCGCCGTTGTAGATCATGCGCCAGACGAGGGCGATCGCCGCGGGCATGGTGACGACGGGGATGAAGTAGAGGGTGCGGTAGGCGCTGCGGCCCGTGAGGCCGGTGGTGTTCAGCAGCGCGGCGATCCCGACCGCGAGGGGGATGCCGATCAGCGCGATCACCGTGTAGACCGCGGTGTTGCGCAGAGCGCCGAGGAGCTCCGGGTCCTGGAACAGCCGCACGTAGTTCTCGAACCCGATCCACTCGGAGCCGCCGAACGGGCCGGACTTCGTGAAGGAGATGATGAGCGTGCGCACGGTCGGCCACAGGTAGAACACGGCCAGCCCCAGGGCGGTGGGCCCGAGGAAGACGAGGGCCCACCACGGCGAGGCACCGGGTGTCCGGCGCCGCCGCCGGACACCGGAGGACGGGGCCTCCGGTGCCCGCCCGGCGGCGGGGGCGACCGCGCGAGGCGCGAGGACGGTCATCCGGTCACTCCTGCTCGGCGTCCAGCGCGGTCTGCATCTGCGCCGCGAGATCCTGCAGGCCTTCCTTCGGGGAGACCGCTCCGGACCAGACCTGGGACAGCACCTCGCTCTCGATGCTCGTCCACGCGGAGGTGTTCTTCGACACCGGGTACGGGACGGCCGTCTCCAGCGCGTCGATGTAGACCTGCAGGTCGTACTGCGGGAGCGCATCCACCCAGGCCTGCTGCGTGCCGTTGAACGCCGGGATCACGGTCCCGGTCTCGGCCTGGATCTTCGCCGCCTGCTCGCCGCTCGCGAAGGCGGCGAAGTCCTTCGCCTCCTCCACGTGCGCGCTCTTGGCGTTCGCGACGTTCCCGACGCCGTGGATCACGCTCTGATTGCCCTCCGGGCCTGCGGGCAGCGGAGCCACGTCGACGCTGTCGCCGATGTCGGCGTTGTCCGCGTAGGCGATGGCGGCCCAGGAGCCGTTCTGGAACATGGCGACCTTGCCCGACAGGAAGAAGTCCTCCGGGTTCGTGTCCGTCATCTGCTGCGCCGTGGGCGAGGAGCCGTCGGCGATGAGGTCGGTCCACAGCTCGACGCCCTCGAGAGCCTCGGGCGAGCCGTAGCCGCTCTCAGTGCCGTCCGCGGAGATGACTTCGCCGCCGGCCTGTGCGATCGAGTTGTAGAAGTTCTCCTGGCCGTACTGGCTCGCGGCGACGCCGAACCGGCCGCTCGCGGGGTCGGTCAGCTTCGCGGCCGCGGTGGTGAAGTCGTCCCAGGTCCAGCCGGCGCTGGGGTACTCCACTCCGGCGGCGTCGAACAGCGTCTTGTTGTACCAGAGCGCGACGGTGTCGAAGTCCTTGGGGGCGCCGTAGAGCGCGTCGTCGTAGGTGTAGAGGTCGACGAGGCCCTGGGGGTAGTCGGAGGCGTCCACGTCGTCGAGCGGCGCGAGCGGGCCGTTCGAGGCGTAGAGCTGGAAGTTCGGCCCGTTCATCCAGAACACGTCGGCGGCCGACCCTCCCGTCACCGCGGTCTGGAGCTTGGTGAAGTACTCCTTGTAGGGCGTGACCTGGATCTCGATGGTGACGTTCGGGTGCTCCTCGGTATAGGCGGCGGCGATGTCCTCCATCGCGGGCTTCTGGTTCTCGTCCCAGATCGCGTAGCTGAGGGTGATGTCGCCGCCCGAGGACTCCCCGGTCGCGGAGGAGGAGCAGGCGGAGAGCGCCAGGACGGCGGCCGCGGAGGCGGCGAGAGCGCCCAGGGCGCGGCGGGAGGTGCGGGGCATCGAGGTCTCCTTTGACGGGTGCACGAGAAGGCGGTGCGCGATGTTAACCGTTTAGCGTTAAACGATTAGCAGTGAGAGTAGCGCGCCGCGTCCGTTCTTCGCAAGCACCGATCTAGAGCGCGGATCCCAGCGCCAGCCCCAGCCCCGCGGCGAGGAGACCGAGCAGGAGCATGCCGAGCGCGTCGAACGCCGCAGCGCCGCGTTCGCCGTCCCGCCACAGCGCGACCGCATCGAGCATCGCGGTGCTGAAGGTCGTGTAGCCCCCGAGCAGACCAGCGCCGAGCACGAACGCCGCGTCCGGAAGCGCCGTCGCCACCAGCCCCAGCGCGAAGGAGCCGGTGAGGTTGACGGCCAGGATCCCCCACGGGAACCGCCGGCCGACGAGCCGGGCGACACCGAGGTCGAGGAGATAGCGCAGGACGGCGCCGACGCCCCCGGCGAGCGCCGCGGCGAGGAACAGCAGTGGACTCACGTCGCCCCTCCCCGGCGCGGGCGCCCCAGCCGGAGCCCCGCGGACGCCGCGAGGAGGCCGAGGGCGAGGCTGACCGCGGCATACGCGGCGGCGAGGAGCGGTG
Source organism: Microbacterium meiriae (assembly GCF_032364335.1). Lineage (NCBI taxonomy): Bacteria > Bacillati > Actinomycetota > Actinomycetes > Micrococcales > Microbacteriaceae > Microbacterium > Microbacterium meiriae. Next base: position 431,423 of record NZ_CP133984.1, on the reverse strand, counting down.
CCGACGCCCACAGGGCCAGCGTCCCGGTCATGAAGGCGCTGTAGGTCGTGAAGCCGCCGAGGACGCCGGTGCCCAGCAGCAGCCGCAGCTCCGCCGAGGCCGGGAGCCGGGCTGCCACGACGCCGATGAGCAGGGCGCCCAGCACGTTGGCCAGCAGCACCGCGAGGGGGAACCCGCCGAGGTCGGGGAGGAGGAGCCCGAGGCCCAGACGCGCCGCCGTCCCCAGCGTGCCGCCGAGCGCGACGAGCAGGACACGACGGAGACTCACGCTGGCCACTGTAGTCGCGCATGACAGCGCGACCGTCGGATGTCAAGGCGTTGGGGCGGGGACGGGGACAGGCGTTGACTGTCGGCATGAAGCCACTCTGGAAGGTCGACCAGGACGCACCCCACGGCACTCCCTTCGATCCCGGCGCGCAGCACGACGTGCTCATCGTGGGGGCAGGCCTCACGGGACTCTCGACCGCGGTGCTCCTGACCCGCGCCGGACTCGACGTCGTCGTCGTCGATGCAGGCGATGTGGCGGAGCTGTCGACGGGCGGCAACACGGGCAAGCTCTCCCTCCTCCAGGGGCAGCAGCTCGCCACGATCCGCACGCACCATCCGGCCGCGCTCGTCCAGGCGTACGTCGACGCCAACCGCGCCGGCATGGAGTGGCTCACCGGTTTCGCCGACACCGCCGGCCTCAGCTACACCGAGCGCACCGACCACACCTACGCCCAGGGTCCTGAGGGGCTCGAATCGGTGCGGTCCCAGCATGCCGCCGCGCGGGAGGCGGGACTGCCGACGCGTCTGCTCACCGCGGGCGAGCTGTCGACGCCGTTCCCCGTCGCGGGCGCGGTCGCGCTGGATTCCCAGGTGACGATCGACCCGGTCGCCGTCGCCGACGCGCTCGCGAAGGAGTTCCTCGCGGGCGGCGGCACCCTGCACACCGGCGTCCGTGTGACGGGCGCCCACGCCCTCCCGGAGCCTCGGGTGGAGACCACGGCCGGCCCGATGTTCGCCGAGCACATCGTCCTCGCGACGGGGACCCCGATCCTCGACCGCGGCCTGTACTTCTCCAAGGTCGCCGGGATGCGGTCGTACTGCGTCTCGTTCCGGGTCTCCAGCGGGGTGCCGGAGGGGACGTTCATCTCCGCCGACAGCCCCACGCGGTCGATCCGCCCGGTCTCGGCTGCCGACGGTCCGGCGGACACGGCACAGCTCGTCGTCGGCGGCAACGGGCATCCGGTCGGCCGCTCGGACGGTGAGACCGCGGCGATCGACGATCTCGTCGCCTGGACGCGGCTGCACTTCCCGGACGCGGAGGAGACGCACCGCTGGTCCGCGCAGGACTACCAGTCGCACAACCTCATCCCCTTCGTCGGCGCTCTGCCGCGCGGCCTCGGTCGCATCCGCATCGCCACCGGGTACGCGAAGTGGGGGCTGTCGAACGCGCCCGCCGCGGCCCTGCGGCTCACCGAGGAGATCATCGGGACGAAGCGCAGCGAGCGTCCGTCCTGGATGCTGCGCCTCGGCACCCGTCTGACCGTCCCCGCCGACCTCGCGCGCGGCGCCGTCGAGGGAGCGAAGGTGGCCGCCGCGGCCACGAAGGGCTGGGTCGCGGCCGAGACCACGCCGGTCCCGGTGCCGCAGCCCGCGGAGGGCGAGGGCGTGGTGGCGAACCGCGGCGGCCGCCCGGTCGCCATCTCCACCGTCGACGGCGTGACCCGTGCGGTCAGCGCGGTGTGCCCGCACCTCGGCGGCGTCCTCGACTGGAACGACGCCGAGTGCACATGGGACTGCCCGCTGCACGCGTCGCGGTTCGCCGCGGACGGCACCCGCATCGAGGGGCCTGCTCTGAAGGACCTCGAGCAGATGCCGCGGACGGCCGGCGGCTCCTGACTCAGGACCGGCGCGGCGGCGCGTCCCAGCCCTGCTGCGGGCTGTCGCAGTCCTCGCGGAACACGTACTGCGACACGAGCTTGCGCTGGCTGCTGGACCAGTCGATCGCCGGGCGGCGCTGCTCCGGCGGCAGGTAGCCCAGCCGGTAGACGGCCATGAGCTCCAGGTCGTCGGGCACCCGCAGCAGCCGCACGATCTCGTCCCAGCGCCCCGGCACCTCCATCGGGAACGAGATGAATTGGATGCCCATGCCCAGCTCGACCGTGGTCAGCCAGACGTTCTCCATGGCCGCGCCCATGCTGAACACGGAGTAGAACGACGACAGCTGCCCCGGCCGGTACTCGCTGCGGTCGAGCATGACGCCGAGCAGGAGGGGCGACCCGGCCACGAGCTTGCGGTTCTCCGCGCCCAGCGTCTTCGGCACCCCGAACGTGTTCATCAGCGTCTGGCCGCGCTTCGTGAACACCTGCGACGTGAAGGGGCGCAGCGGCGCGGGGAGCTTGTCGAACAGCATGCCGCTGCGCTTCTCCTCCATCTCCTCCTGGCTGAAGCGGAAGTAGGGCTTGTACCGCTCGAAGAACGTGCCGTTCGACATCGCCTCGGTCATGCTCTCGCCGGAGATGCGCGCGATCTCGTCGATCGTGTCCCGGTTCTCGATCACGACGAAGCGCCACGGCTGACTGTTGAGCTGCGACGGTGCGCGACCTGCGGCTTCCAGGAGGATGCGCTGGTGCTCCTCGGAGACCGGGTCGGGGAGGAACGCTCCGTTCGTGGTCTTGCGGCGGCGGATGGCGTCGAGGAGTTCCATACGGTCACTTCCGGTCGGAGGGGAGGCGCGAGACCACGAGGCCCGCGAGGACGAAGGGCGCTGCCGTGAGGGCGACGAGCGGGTGCCGCCGGGTGTGCGTCCCGGCGTAGGGGATCGCGGCCAGCGGGACGGCAGCGGGGAGGAGGGCCAGGGCGGCGCGGCGGCTGCGCGGCGTGCGAGTGGCCAGACCGACGACGACGGCGAGTCCGGTCGTCGCGCAGGTCAGGATGTAGAGCGCGTGGTGCACCCAGCGGAAACGACGCGTGTCGATGAGCCGTCCCGCCACCGCAGCCCCGAGGGCGCAGTTCGCCGCATAGGCCGTCGCCGCCGCCGCGAAGACTCCGGACGCGGGGCGGTCGTCGCGCTCGCGCTTCCGTCGCCCCGTCATGGCACGACCCTACGCCCTCCCCTCCTCCCCCGATCCACCCCCTTGCGTGCGAGCGGCCCCCTTGAGTACGACCGCACCGGGGTGGGTCGCACGCAAAGGGGCCGCTCGACGGATCAGAGGGCGGCGTCCGCGTAGATGCGGAGCGCGTCGCGGACGAACTCCGCACCCTGCGTGCCGCCCGCGGACGTCGCGTAGTTCGCACCGAAGCGCGGGTCCGCGACGTACATCTCGCCGAGTCCGATGACGTACGCCTTGGCTGCGGCATCCGGCCCCTTCCGGAGGGCGGCGGCCGGAGTGCCGGGGATGCCCGTGAGCCAGGCGACGTGACGACGCGCGAGCTCCTGTGCCTCGGCGGACGCGGGATCGATGCCGCTCTCCGCCGCGGCGATCCAGTCGCGTCCGAGGTCGGACACGCGCTGCTGCCAGTCGGCGCGCTCGGCGTCGCTCATCCTGCGCCACCAGCGGTCGCTGTCGGCGTAGGCCTTCGTCCCCCAGCGGTCCTCGACCTCCTGCTTGTACTGCGTGTGGTCGAAGCCGTCGAACATGTTCTCTGCCATGAGGTTCTCACCTCCTCTCAATGCCGTGATGGTGGATTCGACCGACGCGATCTGCCGCGCCAGCCGGGTCTGCTCCTCGCGCAGCAGCGCGAGGTGGGCCTCCAGGGCCGACGCCTCGGCCGCCGAGCCCCCGCCCGGGCTCCCTGAGCCCCCGCCCTGGGTCCCTGAGCCCCCGCCCTGGGTCCCTGAGCCCCCGCCCTGGGTCCCTGAGCCTGTCGAAGGGCCCAGCACCTCCGCGATCTGCGGCAACCCGAGTCCGAGCTCGCGCAGCAGGAGGATCCGCTGCAGTCGCACGAGCGCCGCCGCGTCGTAGTGCCGGTAGCCGTTGGCCGCGATGCGCGACGGCGGCAGCAGGCCGATGTCGTCGTAGTGCCGCAGCGTCCGGCTCGTCGTGCCCGCCAGCCGCGCGATCTCCTGGATCGACCAGTCCCGCGATTCCATCCGCCCACCCCTTCCGTGTCAGGTCTCCTCCCACCGTAGAAGTTGCCGCTACGTCAACGTCAACCCCGCCTCCGAATCGCGTGCTTGGCTCTATTTCCGGCGGAGATGGGGCCAATCAGGCGATTCGAAGGAGAGAGGGGGTGTTGGAATCGAGATATATCGTGTTATGTTGACGGCAACACGATATATCGTGAATCCCTCGACACAGGAGAAGCAGACATGACCGAGAAGTGGCTCATCGCCCCCGGCGAGGAACGCGTCATCGACATCGCCTCCGCGACCCGGCTCAAGGTGGGCCTCGTCGGCGGACAGGTCGACGTCATCGCCCACGACGAACCCGGCATCCGGATTGAGGTGCACGGCGTCACCACCAAGGACCTCCGGATCGAATCCCGCGACGGAGAAGTCGAGATCGACCACCCGCAGCTGGGCTGGGACAACTTCCTCGAGGTGTTCCGGAACTTCGGCTCCGGCGGCCCGCGCGCCGAGGTGAGCGTGGCCGTCCCGCGTTCCATCGCCCTGACCCTGGGCGTCGTGAGCGCCGGCGCCCTCGTGTCGGGGATCCGCAACGACACCCGGCTCAACACCGTGTCCGGCGACATCATCGTCGACACCCTCATCGGCGACCTCAGCGTGAACTCCGTCTCCGGCGACGTGCAGGTGCGCAACCTCACCGGCTCGATCAACGCCAACAGCGTCTCCGGCGACGTGGCCGTCACCGGTGCGATCCGCAAAGCCACGGTCGACATCGTCTCCGGCTCGACGCTGGTGGACGCCGCGGGCGACGTCAACACGATCACCGTGAACTCGGTCTCCGGCGGCACGACCGTCCGGCTCGACGAGTCCCTCGCGGCGAACTACGTGATCCGCTCGCTCAGCGGTCGTCTCCTCATCGACGGCGTCGAGCGCAGCACCTCCGGCCCGAGCACCTACAACGGCACGTCCGGCGAGCTCGCCGGGCGCTTCGTGGACCTCCGCGCCAACTCCGTCTCCGGAGGGGTGACGGTTCTCCGCCGCGCTCCGCAGACGATCGAGAACGACCCGGAGTGGGAAGCATGAGTCCCGCGGTCTTCTCCCACGGCGATCTGCGCCTGTACCTGCTGTCGCTGCTCGCGGAGTCCCCGCAGCACGGCTACGGCATCATCCAGTCCCTCACGGACCGCACCGGCGGGACGTACACCCCGAGCGCCGGCACGATCTACCCGCGCCTCGCGAAGCTCGAAGAGGAGGGGCTGGTCACCAAGACGGTCGACGGACGCACCACGATCTACGCGATCACCGAGGCCGGGCGCGCCGAGCTCGCCTCCCGCGAGAACGACCTCGCCGACATCGAGGCGGGCATCACCGACACCGTCCGACTCATCGCGAACGAGGTGCGCCAGAGCGTGCAGGAGGCGATGAAGAGCCTCCGCGCCGATCTGGCGACGGCGACCGAGGACGACCGGGCGGCGGCGAAGTCGCGGCCCCGCACCGCGAGCGAGGATGCACGGCTGACCAGCCGCGAGGAGCTGCACCGCGCCGACGCCGTCGTGAACGCCTTCCGTGCACGGGTCCGCACTGACCTGCGTACCCATGTGGCGAAGGGCGGCGTCCTCCCGGCGTCGGTGGTCACCGACCTCGAGAACGCGCTGGATCAGGCCGCCCGCACCGTGACGGTCGCGCTGAGCCAGCCGGACTCCTGAGCCTCCATCACACAGCACGAGGCCCCGCCGACATCCGTCGGCGGGGCCTCGTCGCGTCCGGGTCACTCCGGCCAGATCTCCTTCTGCTCGTCCGGTACCGACTCCCCCAGGGGCACGACGAGCACCGGACGGTGCTGGCGATGAGCCAGCCGGGCGGCCACGGAGCCGGTGAAGAACTCCCGGATCGACTCGCCGATGCCGCGCTTGCGGGTGCCGACCACGATGAGCTGGGCGTCGAGCTTGTTGGCGAGCTGCTTGATGGCCAGGGCCGGGTCGCCGACGAGCTGTCGCGCCGTCCAGGTGACCCCCTTCCCGGCGAGGATCGTGGCGGCCGCGGCCTCGACGGCCTCGAACTCGGCGGCGCCCGCGTCGAAGTTGATGTCGATGGGGGCGGAGTGCACGTAGCCGTCCGGATCCTCGTAGGTGACGAAGCGCGTGATGTCGACGTGGGCGACCACGAGCGGAGCGTTCAGCAGCCGGGCGAACCGCACGGCCTCATCGAGAACGTGCGGGTCCTGGTCGAGCTGCATCCCGACGATGACAGCCTTCTGCAGAGCGGCGTTCTGCGTGGCCTCGTCGGACGGAGTGGAGGTGCTGTCGGTCATGGAGATCGCTCCCTTCGCCGGCCTGGCCGCGGCCAGGGTCTGTTCCCCGCGTGCTATCCTGAATGCTACTCTTACCGGCCTCGAGCCGGTGTCGTGAATGACTCGGGCGCCTGTCTGCCCGCAGCTTAACTCGTGAGGGGGTCTCAGGCATGGGCCGTGGCCGTCAGAAGGCGAAGCACACAAAGATCGCCCGCGAACTCAAGGCGTACAGTCCGTCGGTGAACTACTCGGCGCTGGAGCGCGAGCTCGCGCACTCGAGCGACTCCGACGAAGACGCCTACGTCGACAAGTGGGCCGACGAGTACGCGGACGAAGACGAAGACGAACTAGAGAAGGCCTAGCCCCTCGGTTCGAAACACCCGCACGGCTCGTGCGGGTGTTTCGTCGTTCTCGGGCGGCGATGCGACGACCCGGTCGCTCACCCCGGCCGCGCGGCCTGCTGCCGGACTGTGGAAACCCTCGCGATGTCAGCGCTCCCTCAAGGGCTGGAAAATCCGACGCAATTCCGCTGATCCACGTCTTGTGAGCGCAAACATTTTCTGATTTGATGTGCATGTGATCGACGGCGCACCCTCGCCGCGTCCCGGCTTCGGGCGATCCGCAGGAACATGACCTCAAAGAGGAGAACAGCATGGCACCCACCTCACGCACCCCCCGCGTCGCCGCGGTCGTCGCCCTCGGCGCGGTGTCGGCGTTCGGGCTCGCGGCCTGCGCCCCGGCCGCCTCCGGGGGCGGCGACGCCGGCGGAGAGCCCGTCACCATCGAGTACATGCACCGCCTCCCCGACGGCGAGGGCATGACCACGGTCGCCGAGATCGTCGACCGCTGGAACGAGGAGCACCCCGACATCCAGGTCAAGGCCACGAAGTTCGACGGCAAGGCCAGCGACATGATCCTCAAGCTCGAGACCGACATCAAGGCCGGGAACGGCCCGTGCCTCGCGCAGACCGGATACTCCGAGGTGCCGCAGCTTTACGTGAAGGGTCTGCTGGAGGACGTCGCCGCAGAGGCCGAGAAGTACGAGGACCACTACTCGGCGGGAGCGTTCAGCGGCATGCGCGTCGGCGACGCCATCGTGGGTCTCCCGCAGGACACCGGACCCCTCGTCTACTTCTACAACACCGCCGAGTTCGAGGCGCTCGGCCTCGACGCCCCGGCGACGCTCGACGACCTGACCGCCGCCTCCGCCACGGCCGCCGCCGCCGGCAAGTTCGTCACGGCGTTCACGCCGGACGAGGCGCAGAACTGGCTCTCCGGACAGGCGGCCGCCGCCGGCGACACCTGGTTCTCCACGGAGGGCGAGGAGTGGAAGGTGGATGCCGAGGGTGCGGGCTCCGAGCGGGTCGCCGCCTTCTGGCAGGGCCTGCTCGACGGCAAGCAGACACTTGCGACCGAGCGCTGGGGTGAAGGGTTCACGGCAGCGCTGAACAACGGCAGCCTCATCGGCCACGTCGGCGCGGCCTGGGAGGCCGGCTTCCTCCTCGACTCCCTGGACGGCACTCCGGCCGAGGGGCAGTGGCGCGTCGCCCAGCTCCCCGACTTCGGCGCCGGGGCGATGAGCGGCCCCGACGGCGGGTCCGGCGTCTCGGTCATGAAGGGCTGCGAGAACCCCGAGGCCGCCATGGAGTTCAACGACTGGTTCAACACGCAGGTCGATGACCTCGCCTCCCAGGGCCTCGTCGTCGCCGCGAAGGGCGAGGTGGAGACCCCGGAGAAGATGCTGCGTCAGTTCGGCGGCCAGGACGTGCTGGCCGAGCTCGGCACGGCCACCGAGAACCTCAACCCCGACTTCCCGTACGCCCCCGGCTTCTCCACCCTGGCGAACATGAACGAGACGGCCGCCGCGGCTGCCGCCGGCACCGCCACGGTCGCCGACATCTTCACGACCGCGCAGGACACGGCCGTCACGTCGCTGAAGGACCTCGGCCTCCCGGTCGCGGAATGACCGGACCGGACGGCATCATCGGATGAACGACGGCGGAGTGCACGGGCGATCGTGCACTCCGCCGTCGTCGTGAGAGCGAGAGGCACATCATGGCCACAGTGACCGAGACGAGGGCAGCGGCGCCCCTTCCTCCCGCGCGCCACCCCGTCGCACCGGCGACCAGGAGATCGCGGATCCGACGGGAGGGGCTGACGGGCTGGCTGTTCATGGCGCCGTTCGCGCTGCTGTTCGCCGTCGTCTTCCTCATCCCCATCATCGTGTCGGTCCGGTCGTCGTTCTTCGCCCAGGTGCCCGCCGGCGGCGGTCTGTACGGCGGGGGCGAGCTCGTCGACACCTTCGTCGGCCTCGACAACTTCGCGGCGGCAGCGACCGACGGCGCCTTCTGGGCCGGCATGGGACGGGTCGTGCTCTACGCGGCGTTCCAGATCCCGGTGATGATCATCGCGGCCCTCGCCCTGGCCCTGCTGCTGGACTCGTTCATCGTGCGCCGCCCCGCCCTGTTCCGCCTCGCCTTCTTCCTCCCGTACGCGGTCCCCGGCATCATCGCGGCGATGATGTGGCTCTACCTCTACACGCCCGAGGTGTCGCCCTTCCTGCCGTATCTGCCGGAGGGGACCGACCTCATGTCGCCGCAGACGATCCTCTTCTCGATGGCGAACATGACGACGTGGACCTACACGGGCTACAACATGCTCATCTTCCTCAGCGCCCTGCAGGCCATCCCCCGCGACCTCTACGAGGCCGCCCGTCTGGACGGTGCGACGGGCTTCCAGATCGCGACCCGCATCAAGGTGCCGCTCGTGCGCGGTGCCGCGCTGCTGGCGGTGCTGCTGTCGATCATCGGCACGATCCAGCTGTTCAACGAGCCGGTCATCCTCGAGGCCGCGAACTCGTGGATGGGCAAGGACTTCACGCCCATGATGCTCACCTACAACACGATGATGGGCGAACTGTCGCCGTCGGGCAGCGGTCCGGCGTCGGCGTACTCGCTGCTCATGGCCGGGATCGCGGGTGTGCTCGCGATCGTGTACGCACTGCTCCAGCGGCGGAAGGGCGACGCATGACCACCACACGACTCGTCACCGTGGCACCGCCGACGAAGCGGCGCTCCCGGAAGCCGCAGGCGGCGGACGCCCCTCCCCCGTCCATCGCCCCGGGTCCCGCGGCCCGCACGTTCGGCATCATCGCCCTCGTCGTGGCCACGCTGTACTTCCTCGTGCCGGTGTTCTGGCTCGTGGTGGCCTCGACGAAGAACAACACCGACCTCACCTCGACGTTCGGGTTCTGGTTCGCCGAGCCGAACCTCGCCGCCAACTACGACAGCCTCATGGGCTGGACGCAGGGCCTGTTCTGGCGCTGGGTCGGCAACTCGCTGTTCTACTCGCTCAGCGCCGGGGTCATCGGCACGCTGTTCGCCGTGATGGCCGGCTACGCGATCGCCAAGTTCGCCTTCCCCGGCAAGAAGCTCGCGGTCGGCATCATCATGGCGGGGCTCCTCCTGCCCGTCGCCCTGCTCACGGTGCCGCTGTACATCGAGTTCCAGGCGCTCGGCCTCACGAACACCGTGTGGGCGATCATCATCCCGTCGGCGGTCTCGCCGTTCGGCGTCTTCCTCGGCATGGTCTACGCGCAGTCGTCGGTGCCGACGGAGCTGCTGGAGGCCGCCCGCATTGACGGCGCCGGTGAGGCCCGGATCTTCTTCACGATCGTGCTGCGGCTGCTCGGCCCCGCGATGGTGACGATCTTCCTGTTCATCTTCGTGGCCACATGGAACAACTTCCTCCTCCCGCTCATGATGATCTCCAGCCCCGACCTCAAGCCGGTCACGCTCGGCCTCTACGGCATGATGAGCTACTTCTCGCCCGACAAGGGCTCCGTCATGCTCGGGGCGCTGCTCGGCGTGATCCCGCTCATCGCCCTGTTCTTCACGCTGCAGAAGTACTGGCGCTCCGGTCTCGCCGCCGGCGCCGTCAAGGGCTAGGCACCTCGACCGCGCACAGACCGGCGGCCGCCCGCGCGAGCCTCCGGTCGTGCGTGAGGAGGGGGCAGCAGGAACTCGTCCTCCAGCCGCGCCTGCAGGACTCGGGTCGACGTTCCGGTGCGGATGAGTACGTCCGGCATGTGCGGCTCCTTTCGTGGCTACCCCTCGAGTATCGGGGACCGGAGGCACGCTCTCCGGCCTCGGAACCGCAACCCGTGGAGAACGGGCAAACTCCCCGCCGCGTGCAGAAGAGGCCCGGGGCGAACCCCGGGCCTCTCGTGTGCAGCAGAGGGACTCAGCTGCGTCGCCGTCGCCAGAGCCCCGCACCGAGGGCGCTCAGGGCGAGCGCACCGACGGCGACCGCCAGCCACGTCATCCCCTCCGCGCCGGTCGTGGCCAGCGCCCCACCCGCGGCGGTCGCGGCCGCGGTGACCGCGAGATCCGCACGAGCGAGCTCGGCGCCCTCGGCGTCCGTCGCCACGAGCGCATGGGCACCCGCGGGTGTGGCCGCCGGGATGGTGACGGTCGCCGTTGCACTGCCGTCGGCAGCGATCGTCACCTCGCCCACGCGGACCGGCTCCGAGTGCAGCCACAGCTGCACGACCGCCTCGGGGTCGAAGCCGCGGAGCTGCACGCGGAGGGAGTCTCCTGCCGCCGCGGTGCCGACCGACGGGGTGAGGACGGCCGTCTTCGCCGGCTTCGCCTTCTTGACCTTGAGCGCGGCGCCGGCCACCTCCGCGCCGGAGGCGTCGTTGACGAGGAACCGGTGCTTTCCGACCGTCGCGTCCGCGGGGATGAGGACCCGCGTGGTGAGCGCGCCGTGCGCATCGACCGTGGCGTCCGCGAGCCGTACGCCGTCCAGCCAGAACGAGACGGCGGCGTCGGGCGCGAAGCCCGAGAGCACGGCCTCGACCGTCTCCCCTGCCCGCACGGAATCCGCGCCGAGCGTCAACGCAGGATCGGTCTCCGGAGCGCAGACCCCGAGGTCGTCCTCGGGTCGCGCCTCCGGTGCGTGCCCGGCCTGCGGGGCGGTGGTGCCGTACACTGCCATCTCCGCCACGGCCGCGAACGGCGTGCCCGAGATCGACGAGGTCGCCGTCACCCGAACGTATCGCGCGGTCGTCGCCGCGAAGTCGACGTCCTGCCACTCCGCGACGTTCTTCCACTCCCCCGCGGCCACGTCGGTGAAGGTCTGCCCGTCGGTGGAGACCGCGACCTGGAAGCCCTTGATGGGGCCGTTCTGGTTCGCGCCGCGACGCAGATAGGAGATGCCGTCGACCGTCTCGGCGGAACCGAGGTCGAACGTCAGCACGTGCGGATACGCGGCGGCGTCAGTGCTCCAGCGGCTGTGCCAGAACGTCCCGGCGTTGCCGTCGAGCATGTTCGCCGCCGTGCCGTCCTCACCCGCGGTCTCCTCGGAGCTCGCGGTCGCGGTGATCTGCGCGTTCGGGATGCGGGCGCGGGACGCGACAGCGGCCTCCTGCGCGGTCTGCACGGTCCGCACATCGCAGTCGACGAGGTAGGTGGCGGCGATGCCGATGCTCACCGGCGAGCCCGCGGCCGACGCCGGTGCCGTCAGCAGCCAGTCCGTCGTCACGCTCTCGCCGGGGGCGACCTTCGTGAACAGGTTCGAGGAGCCGTCCGCGACCTCGACGATGTAGCCCTCCGGGAGGTCGAGCTGCACGCCGACGTTCTCCGCCAGGATGTCCTCGCTGTTGGTGAAGGTCGTGGTGAAGGATGTCTGCGCCCCGGGGCTCAGGGTCACGGCCTCGCCGGCGACGGTGGCGCACGGGGTGCCTCCGTCCGTCGGGCCGAGGTCCGTCACCGTGAAGTCGTCGAGGACGAAGTCGACGTCCGGCCCGCCGACGCGCTCCAGACCGACCCAGGTGTAGTCGCCGCAGCCCACGATCACGTCCTCGCGGAACGCGGTGGTCTCCAGCGCCTGTACGACAGGAGTGCGACGCAGGGTCGTCGAGGAGATCTCCCCGTCGATCACGGCGTCCGTACCGGTCAGCCAGCGGTACGCTCCGCTCGCTCCGGCCTGGTAGTCGAACCCGATGCGATAGGTGTGCCCAGCCTGCAGCGGGACGAGCGTGGGGTCGGTCCGGTAGACGACGCCGGAGTTCTCGGAGTGCGACATCAGCGAGTGCTCACCGGTGAGGGTGGAGTCCACCGCGAGGCCCGCCGTGGCTCCGGAGTCGAACGGCTTGGCCGTGTTGCGCCAGTCGCTGCTCGTGTACGGGTCGTGCCGACGCGAGATGCTCGTACGCGGGTCGTCGATGCCGTTGGCGTCACCCTTCACGAACGGGCCCCACCCGGGCTGGTTGCCCTCGAAGTCGTTCGAGTACACGGTGCCCGCGGCGGTCGGCGCCGTCGTGTCCGCCATCACCCTGGCGTTGTCGACTCGCACCGCCGCGTCACCGGCGACCGCCGAGACCGAGACGATCACGTCGCCGGAGGCCGGGGCGAGGAACGACACCGATCCGCGCTGGTAGTACTGCCCGGCCTTGGAGTCGGCGCGCATGTAGTTGTATGTCGGCGAGAGGTTCCAGGTGCGGCTGACGACGCCGGCGCCGGTGTCGACCGCGACGCTCACGTCGCGCGTGGCCGTCGGATCGATCTGCACCTGCGCGGAGAACGCGTAGCGCTTCCCGGGGGTGAGGCCGGTGACGGTCTGCGAGATCGCGGACGCGGATGAGCCGAACACCGCGATGTTGTCGCCCCGTGAGGCGTTCTTCGCCGCGCCGAGGTCCGTGCGCTCGATGGTCACGTCGCCCCGCGGGTTCCAGCCGTCCAGCGACCCCGAGTTGAACCCGGGATCGGCCAGGCCCGCGTCGCGGTACTCGATCGCCGCCCGCTGCGCCCCACCCTGGGGCACGACGACGTAAGCCGCCCCCTTCTCGCCGGAGAGCGTCAGCTTCCCGTCGACCGCGGTGACGGTGTCCACCTTTTCGCGCCCCTGGTCGCCGAGTGCGAACACGTCGAAGGTCGTGTTGCCGCGGAAGGCATCCGTGAGCCCGAAGGTCTTCTCACCGCCGGAGGCCGTGAAGAAGTACATCTTGTCCGCGTCGACGGGCGAACCCGACTCGGCGCTCGACTCCAGCGACTGCCACGGCAGCAGGTAGGAGTCGCCCCGCAGGACGGTCGCGCCGTCCATCGTGATGACGCGGGTACCACCGTCGATCCGGACCGCCACGTCGTCGGTGAAGGTCGCCTCGGCCCCCGCCGCGTACGTCTGCAGGTCGAAGTGCTGCAGGAACTTCGTCGGCAGGCTCTGCGACCAGATGTTGCCGATGAAGCCGTCCCAGTTGCGGTTGCCCACCCAGCCCTCGGCATCGACGAGACGCTGCTGGCCCAGCAGGACGTCGTCGTTCCAGACGTCCGCCTGCGCGTTCTGGATGAACCGCACCATGGTGGAGTTGATGCCCTTGTTGTCCTTGCCGCCGTAGGCGAGGTCGTTCGGCCAGTGCGACCAGACCGTGCTGTCGACGAACTTGTCGCCCCACTCGGTCGCGACCTCGAGGTCCATGGCGTTCAGCTCGTCCGCGAGCTCCTCGGCCACCCAGCCGTTGGAGTAGTACACGTCGATGTAGACGCCGCTGAGCCCCGGCACCTCGTCCCGCAGCTGCTGGAAGCGGTCGAGCACGCGTCCGGTGCCGAGATCGGTCTGCTGATTGATGTAGTACGACTGGTCGAGCCAGTTCCAGCCGGGCTTGTACGGCGGTGTGCCGTCGAGGATCGCCGCGTCGAACGCGTCCGCCTGCGGATAGATCTCGGTGGCGTTGACGTGCACGCTCATGTCGGCGTTGAGCTTCGCCCCCTCGTCGACGAGACGGTTGAGGTCGGCGAGGCCGCCCGCGCGCTCGTTGTAGTTCCCGCCGTAGTCGGTGTTCGCGGAGTCGTGTCCTTCGCTGCCGAAGCCCTTGTTGAGCACCCACTGCCCGAGGCCGTCGGTCTGGTTCGCGATGCGCTTGGTGTTGTCGAGCACGAGGTCGAAGTAGTTCGTGGCGCTCGAGGCGAAGTTGAACGGGATGCGGCTGATCACGCGGTCGGCGACCCGGTCGGCACCGAGGCGCGGGGCGTCGACCTCCCGGTAGCGGATCGCGGCGTCCTGCCAGTCCACGGTCTCGTCGCCGTTGCGATCGGCGGTGAGGAGCACCGTGACCTTCGGAAGGGCGTAGGTCGTCACCCGGCTGTCGACGGCGGTGGTCGGATGGATGAGCCAGGTGTTCGAGCCGATCTCCGCGGTCCGGCCGTCGGCCGCGGTCACCCGCGTCGTGAGCCGGGTGTTCCATGAGGCGGTGCCGCCGGAGGCCTGCGTCGTCGCGTTCGTGATCACGCTGCCGGCGAGGGTCCCGTCGCCGAGGAAGGCGAAAGCCGCGCCCTTCGTCCCGGTGGCGGTCGCGGGCGCCACAGCGATGTGCTCATCGGCGTTCGTCGTGCTGTTCGGGCTGATCACGGTGCGGTCGAGGACGGCGCCGTCCGCGGCCGTCGCGGAGAGGAAGGCGTTGTCGGGGAGCGCCAGGGTGTTCACCGCAGCGGAGCCGTCGACTCCGGTCACGGCGAACTCGACCGTGCCGTTCGCCGCGACGCGGATGCTGCTGCGCACCGTGACGTCGATGCCGGTCAGGGTCGAGACGTAGTCGACGCCGGTCGCCGTCGCCGTGGAGGTGGTGGTCGACGCATAGGCGGTGCCGTTGACCGCCCAGGTGCGCGGGGAGCCCTTCTGTCCGCCGAGGCGCTCATCGCCCACGCGGTAGCCGAGGATCTGCGGGAACGCGGAGGAGACGGTGGCCGTGGTGCCGCCCGCGGCGATCTCGACGGTGTCCCCGGGCTCCGGCTGCTCCGGCGTCTCCGGCTGGGTCACGATCGGCGGGAGCTCCTCGTCGGAGAGCACCTGGATCTCGCCGGCGCCGCCGCCCGTGGTGCCCTGCGCGTCGATGATGAGGAGGGCGACGTACCGGCCGTCCTTCGCGGTCTCCAGCGAGATGCGCTGCTTCTCGTCGTTCGCGGTGGGCGCGTGCAGCGTCGCGGCCGCGACGGCGGCGCCCCATCCCCCGTCGGCGGGCGAGGTGCGCGCGGCGTCGGCGTCATCCGCGACGTACACCTCGACGGTCTTCGCCGCGACGCTCTGCCCGCGCTTGACCGAATAGTCCAGCGCCTTCACCGAGAGGGGCCGCTGCAGATCGAGCGCGATCCAGTGCGGGAAGGGGGCGTTGGCCGAGTACCGCGACGTCCACTGGGTCGAGTAGTCGCCGTCGAAGGCGCCGAGAGCCGTGCCGTCGAGCGAAGGCGGCGCCGGATACGGATCGGCTTCGCTGGACACCGCGTGCAGCCGGTAGTCCGCGTGCGGGACGGGGACGAGATCGGCGGCCTGCGCCGCGGTCGCAGGGAGGAGCGCTCCGCCGAGCGCGAGAGCCGTCGCCAGCAGGGAACTGACAGCGACGGCGGTGCGCGGCGGTCGGGAAGGTGTCGACACGTCTTGCCTCTCGAACGGTGCGACGGCCGGAGGAAGGGACGCCCCGGTGCGTCGCAGATGGATCATCGATCGAAACCGATGTTTGCGCTATCACCGTAGAGCGAGCTTGTGGCTTAAGACAAGAGTCGAACGTCAAGTATGCGCAAACATTGGCCGAAGGTCACCACCCGAGGCCCGAGTGCGGCTCAGGAGCCGATGAACTCCTCGGTCTCCCCGAGGGACGGCGCCTCCCGGATCTCCACCGTCGCACCGAGGCCGTCGGTGTCGAGCACCACGATCTCGTTGCGCCCGGTACGCCACAACGGCGCGGGGGCGTAGAGCGTCTCCTGCGGGCCCACGCTCCAGTAGCGTCCGAGCAGGAATCCGTTCAGCCACACCAGTCCCTTGCCGCCACCGGGGAAGGCGAGCCACGCGTCCAGGGGTTCGGCGACGTCCAGCGCGGCGACGGCGAGGCCGTCCACCCCGCCCACGGCAGCGGCGTCCACCGCCGGTGCCGTCTGCGGCAGGAGGCGATGCGTCCAGCCGTTCACGAGACGGCGGCCGATCATCACGCCGCGCATGATGCCCTTGCCCTCGCCGGTGTACGGCCCGTAGTTGATGCGCCCGAGGCTCTCGACGACGAGCGCCAGCCGACCGGAACCGCCGTCCGCCGGGAGAGCGAGGGACGTCTCGCCGTCCCGCTCGAGCACACCGAGGCGGCGGTCGTCGAGGAAGACGACCGCACGATCGTGCAGGCCGTCGACGGTCAGTGTCGCCTCGTCCGGGAACGACACGTCGGCCGCGTAGGCCACGAGGCCGTCCTCCGCTCCGAGCTGCTCGAAGGTCAGCGGGCGCGGCGAGAGCCCGCCCGCGGCAGGGGTCGCCCGGACCACGTCGAGCAGGCTCGCTCGCCGCTCCAGAGGCGCGGAGGTCGCGGACTGCCGCCGCGGCTGGTCGGGCACGGGCGGCAGTCCGTCGGCGTGGAAGGGGGCGAAGAGCGCGCGAAGCGCATGGAACTTCTCCCCGAGCGTGCCGTCCTCGCCGATCGGGGCATCGGAGTCGTAGCTGGTCACCGTGGGCTGCAGCACGAGGTCGTGGTTCGCACCGTTCCACAGGCCGAAGTTGGTGCCCCCGTGCGCCATGTAGAGGCTGACCGAGCCGCCCTCGTCGAGGAGCTCGCGGATCGTCCCGCCCATACTGTCCGCCGAGCGCACGTGGTGCCGCTCGCCCCAGTGGTCGAACCAGCCGCCCCAGAGCTCGCTGCACATGAGCGCCTCCCCGTGCCGACGCAGGGAGGCCGCCACCGGCACCCCGGTGCCGAACGTGAACGTCGTCATCGCACCCGGCACGCTCCCGTGCGCGATCATGTCCGGGGTGATCCCGTCGGCCGTCGTCAGCATCTCCACCATGCCCCGTCGCCGGAGCCCGTCACGCAGGTGGGCGAGGTAGGCGGCATCGCTGCCGAACGATCCGTACTCGTTCTCGATCTGGATCGCCACGATCGGCCCGCCGTAGGCCGCCTGCAGAGGGGCGAGCCGCGGGAGCAGGGCGTCGTACCAGGCGTCGACCGCGGCGAGGAATGCGGGGTCGCTCGTCCGCAGCGCCGAGACCCTGCCGGTGAGCCAGAAGGGCAACCCGCCGTTGGACCACTCCGCGCAGATGTAGGGGCTCGGTCGGAGGAAGACGTCGAGGCCGACCTCGCCGGCCAGTCGCACGAAGCGCTCGACGTCCCGCCAGCCGTCGAAGCGGATGTCCCCCTCGACCCTCTCGTGGAAGTTCCAGGCGACGTAGGTGTCGACCGTGTTCGCGCCCATCGCGGCGAGCCGACGCAGGCGGTCCTCCCACTGGTCGGGGTGGACGCGGAAGTAGTGGATCGAGCCCGACAGGATGCGGTGGGGCACACCGTCGCGGAGGATCTCCCCCTCGCGCCAGGACAAGGCGGGAGCGCCGGAGGCAGCGGCGTCTGCCGGCGCGGCGACGGCGGTGGTCGAGCCGTCGGAAGCCGCGGCGAGAAGGTCGGACATTGCACTCCCAGCTGAATTGTTTGCGTTCACATTATCGCATCGCCGAGGTCCGCGCTCCCTGGTTTTCCGCCGATGGATCGCTACCATTGGGGCATGTCCCCTCGCCGCCCGAAAGACGACCGCGCCCCCAGCCAGGTCGACGTCGCCCGCCTTGCCGGCGTCTCCACGCAGACCGTCTCGCGCGTCATGTCCGGGCAGGACAACGTCCGCCCCGACACCGCGCGACGGGTGCTGGCCGCCGTCGAGGAACTCGGTTACCGGGTGCACGCCGCAGCCGCGTCGCTCGCATCGGGACGCACGCGCGTGCTCGGCGTGATCGTCGTCTCGACGGACCGCTACTCCTCCGCCGCACTCGGGGTCGGCATCCAGCAGGCCGCGGCGGCCAACGGCTACACCGTGACCACCGCCGCGGTGGCCGACCACGCCTCGGACGACGCCTTCCTCGAGGCCTTCGACCGCCTGGAGCGGCAGGGTGCGGAGGGCATCATCCTCGGCGTGCCCATCGCCCTGGACACACCGGCGATGCGGGCGCGCACCGAACGGACGCCCGCCACCCGCAGCGAGCGCACCTCCCTGGAGGAGGACGCCCCGCTCGCGGTCGACCAGCGCGCGATCGCCCGACTCGCCGTGGAGCACCTCCTCGACCTCGGCCACGAGACCGTGTGGCACGTCTCCGGCGACGACTACTGGACGGAGACGCAGCAGCGCAGCGAGGCCTGGGAGCAGACGCTCCGCGAGCGCGGCATCGTCCCGCCGCCGGTGATCCCGGCGGACTGGACCCCGGAGTCCGGGTACCGGGCCGGGCGCACCATCGCCGCGATCCCCGAGGCGACCGCGGTCTTCGTCAGCAGCGACGAGATGGCGTTCGGCCTCATCCGCGCCCTGCACGAAGCGGGGCGCAGCGTGCCGGAGGACATCTCCGTGGTGAGCGTCGACGACATCGCCCTCGCCGCGTACGCCTCCCCCGCGCTGACGACCGTCCGTCAGCCGTTCGAGGCCATGGGCCGCGCCGCCGCGCTGCGGCTCATCACCCAGATCGAGGGCCACGACCCGGTCGGCGAGATGCCCTCCACCGACCCGCAGCTCATCGTGCGCTCCTCGACCGCCCCACCCCGACGAGCGCTCTGACCGCGATCGTCACCAGCGACCGTGGCGGCGCTCCCACTCGTCCTCGATCGTGCGGCGGCGACCCGCGATGATCCCCGCCGGCACCGAGACGACCAGCACCCCCGCCACCACGAGAAGCGGCACCTGCCACCCGCCGCTGGTGTCGTGGAGAAGGCCGACGAGGAGCGGGAACACCGCCGCGATCGCGTAGCCGATGCTCTGCACGAAGCCGCTCAGGGCGACGGCGCTCTCCGGCGTACGGGCGCGGATGCTCAGGAGCACGAGGCTCAGCGGGAACATGATCGCGGTGAGCCCGAAGATCGCGACCCACAGCGGCAGCGCGACGGTCGGGAAGAGCAGCAGGCCGGCGAGCCCGACAAGGCCGGCGACCACGGCAACGAAGAACAGCGGGCGGGTCGCCTGGAACCGCACGACGAGCACCGGCACGAGCATGGAGCAGGGCAGCCCGACGAGCGCGAACAGCGAGAGCAGGAAGCCGGCGGTCGCCGGGGTCACGCCGCCGAGGTCCACGAGGATGGTCGGCAGCCAGGCGAAGGCGACGTAGGCCATGGTCGAGGAGGTGCCGAACACGAGGGCGAGCGCCCACGCCAGCGGCAGCCGCCAGAGCCGGCCGAAGACGCGGGGACTCGCGGACTGGGTCGTGATCGGCCCGGTCGAGGCGGCGACCGCGTCGCGCACATCGTCCACGCCGTCGGTGGGGTCGGGGACCAGGAGCTCCGTCGGCACCGGGCGATCGTCGCCGCCGCGGGAGCGCACCAGGAGCGTGACCCACGGCACGAGGGCGAGTGCGGCCACCACGCCCCACATGCCCAGCGAGATCCGCCACCCGAGCGAGTCGGCGACCGGGACGGCGACCAGCGGCGGGAGGAAGGTCGAGACCGCGAGCGTCGTGGAGTACGCGGTCATCATGACGCCGAGCCGGTCGGCGAAGTACTTCTTGACCAGCGGCGGCAGCAGGACGTTGCCCGACCCCACACCGGCGAACACGACCGCGGTCGCGGCCAGCAGGCTCCAGGAGTCGGGGGCGAGGCCGCGCAGCAGCATGCCCGCCGCCATCAGCACGATCGCCGCGACCGCCATCCGCTCCAACCCGAACCGGCGCTCGAACAGCGGGGTCAGCAGCCCGAACAGCGCGAAGCAGACAGGTGGGGCCGCACCGATCAGCCCGACGATCACGGGGGCCACCGGGAAGTCCTCGGCGACGTGGTCCAAGACCGGGGAGAGCGAGGCGACGGCGGACCGCAGCGAGAACGCGACCAGCACGATCCCGACCAACGCGAGGGCGCGCCCCTGCCAGAGGGGTCGGCCCTGCGGTGCGCTCAGGGACCCGGACATCAAGAGGTCTGCGACCCCTCCACCCAGGCGAGGTACTCGTCGGTGACGGTGCCGGTGACGTAGCGCCCGTCGAAGCAGCTCATGTCGAGGTCTTCCAGCGCGGAGCCCTCGGTGATCGCGGCCTTCAGGTCGTCGACCTCCTGGTACACGAGGTGGTCGCAGCCCAGCTCCTCGGCGATCTCGGGGATCGTGCGGCCGTGGGCGATGAGCTCGTGCCGGGACGGCATGTTGATGCCGTACACGTGCGGGTGCCGGACCGGCGGGGCGGCGGAGGCGAAGGTCACCGAGGCGGCTCCGGCATCCCGGGCCATCTGGATGATCTCCTTCGAGGTGGTGCCGCGCACGATGGAGTCGTCGATCAGCAGCACGTTCTTGCCCTGGAACTCCGTGGACATGGCGTTCAACTTCTGGCGCACGCTCTTCTTGCGCACCGCCTGCCCCGGCATGATGAAGGTCCGGCCGACGTAGCGGTTCTTGTAGAAGCCCTCGCGGTACTCGATGCCGAGCTTGCGGGCGACCTCCATGGCCGCGGGACGAGACGAGTCGGGGATCGGCATGACCACGTCGATCTTGTCCATCGGCACGTGCTTCGCGATCGTGTCGGCGAGCTTGTCGCCCATCCGCAGGCGCGACTCGTACACCGAGATGCCGTTCATGACCGAGTCCGGACGGGCGAGGTAGACGTACTCGAACGCACAGGGTGCGAGCGTCGCGGCGGTGGCGCACTGCTGGGAGAACAGCTCGCCGTCGTTCGTGATGAAGACGGCCTCTCCGGGCTCGATCTCGCGCACGACCTCGTAGTCGCCGTTCTCGAGCACGAGCGACTCGCTCGCCACGACCCACTCGTCCTTGCCCTCCGCGCCGACGACGGTCGAAGGACGACGACCCAGGATCAGCGGACGGATGCCGAACGGATCCCGGAACGCGAGCAGGCCGTAGTTGGCGATCACGGCGATCACGGCGTACGCGCCCTCGATGCGGTCATGCGTGCGGGCGACGGCCTCGAAGATCCGGTCGGGGTCGAGGTCGACCGTGGAGGTCGTGGCCTGCAGCTCACCGGCGAGCACGTTGAGCAGCAGCTCGGTGTCGCTCGACGAGTTCAGGTGCCGGCGGTCGCGCTGTGCCATGTCGGCGGCGAGCTCGCGCGTGTTCGTGAGGTTGCCGTTGTGGATGAGGATGATGCCGTAGGGCGCGTTCACGTAGAACGGCTGCATCTCCTCTTCGCTGGACGCGGTGCCCTTGGTGGCGTAGCGGACGTGGCCGAGGCCGACGTTGCCCAGCAGGCCGCGCATGTCACGGGTGCGGAACGCCTCGCGCACCATCCCCTGAGCCTTGGCGTTGTGCATGACGCCGTTCGCCTCGGCAGTCGCGATGCCCGTCGCGTCCTGCCCGCGATGCTGCAGCAGCAGGAGGGCGTCGTAGATGTCCTGATTGACCGGGGCAGAGCCCACCATTCCGACGATGCCGCACATGGGCTCTTACTTCGCTCCGTCCGCGTAGGCGCCGACGAGGCGCACTGCTCCACCATCGACGCCCTTGGCGCCCTGTTCGAATTCACCGGCCGGACGCGGGCCGAAGCCCACCGTGCCGACCTGCCAGGAGGGCATGCCCTCGGCGTTCAGCGCCGCGATCGCGGCGTCCTTCTTGTCCGCCGCCACCACGGCGAGGAATCCGATGCCGAGGTTCCAGGTGCCCTCGGCGGACTCGAGCGTGGAACCGGCGATGTCGCTCAGCACACGGAAGACCGGGCTCGGCGACCACGTGCTGCGGTCGACCTCGACCCAGCTTCCCTGCGGCAGCACGCGGGCGAGGTTGGCGGCGATGCCCCCGCCGGTGACGTGGCTCAGGGCGTGGACTCCGCCGGAGGCCTCGATCAGGCGCAGCAGCGGAAGCGTGTAGAGCCGGGTCGGCTCGAGGAGGGCCTCGCCCCAGGTCGAGCCGAAGTCCGCGGCGTTGTCACCGTAGGAGATCCCGGCGCGGGTGATGATGTGACGCACGAGCGAGTAGCCGTTGGAGTGCAGGCCGCTGGAGGCGACCGCGATGACCGCATCACCGTCCTGCACGCGCTCGGCGCCGAGGATGGCGTCGGCCTCGACCACGCCCGTCGCCGCCCCGGCGACGTCGTAGTCGCGCGGACCGAGGAGGCCGGGATGCTCCGCCGTCTCGCCGCCGACCAGCGCCGTGCCCGTCGCCGCGCACGCCTCGGCGATGCCGCGCACGATGTCCGCGATCCGCTCGGGGACGACCTTGCCGCACGCGATGTAGTCGGTCATGAACAGAGGCTTCGCGCCGACCACGACGATGTCGTCAACGACCATGCCGACCAGGTCCTGGCCGATCGTGTCGTGCTTGTCGATCGCCTGCGCGATGGCGACCTTCGTGCCGACGCCGTCGGTGCTGGTCGCGAGCAACGGGCGACGGAAGTCCCGCAGCGCGCTGGCGTCGAACAGACCGGCGAATCCGCCGACGCCGCCGAGCACCTCGGGGCCGTGCGTGGCACGGACGGACGACTTCATCAGTTCGACGGCGAGGTCACCCGCCGCGGTGTCGACGCCGGCTTCGGAATAGGGGTTGGTGGGGGAGGCAGCCACTCGAACAGCCTACCGCCCGCGGCCGACCACTCGGCTCGCCGCCTCCTTCCCGGCTCACCCGCCGCGATCTGCACCTATCAATCCTCATATGTGGCGTAATCATCTTTGTATGTGAGAGTCTATCGCCGAAGCAGGCGGGCCCGGCTTCCGGGGTTCCCGGAAAGAACAGGAGAGGTGGACAGTGCGCGCGCAGAAGAGGAGAACGCAGCGACGACAGGGGAGGAGCGTTGTCGGCGTGAGCAGCGCCATCGCCCTCCTTGCACTGGTCGGGCTCGCCGTGCCGCCGGCGGCGCACGCCGCGGAGTGGGACGCCATCACCTCGGCGACGGTGGTGGAGCCGACAGGTGAGGTGCACCTGTACGACACCCTCCGCCTCGAGGCCACGTGGGCCGTCCCCGACAGCGCGCAGCCCGGAGACACTTTCTCGCTCAGCTTTCCGACGACGCCCCGCTTCGTCGGTGTCACCTCGTCCTTCCCGCTGCGAGCCCCGGACGGCGCCACCGTCGGCACGTGCACCGTCGCGGCGACCGCCATCACGTGCACGCTGAGCGACTACGTCCTCACGCACGACAACGTCCGCGGCACCCTGTTCTTCCAGATGAAGGCGGAGGAGACCACGGAAGACGACACCGTGACCTTCACCACCGGGGACGGAGGCCCGATCACCGTGGAGATCCCCGGTGGCGGCGTCGGTCCGCAGCGCTCCGAGCCGGCCCCGACGGACGCGACCAAGTCGGGCGTGCAGACCGCCGACGGGACGATCGAGTGGTACATCTGGGTGCCGGGACGCCTGCTCAGCGGCGAGCGCCCGACCCTCACCGACACCGCGACCCCGGGGCTGAGCCTGTTGCCGAGCACCGTGGCGATCGGTTCGGTCGCCGTGGACGCCTGGAACGGCGGCCTGTTCGATGCCGCAGACTTCCGCACCCTCACAGCCGGGTCGGACTATGTCTTCACCCCGGACGCTGACAGCTCCTCGTTCACAGTGGTCTTCGCCGCGCCGGCGGAGCCTGACCGCCTCTATCGCGTCTCGTACCAGACGCGCCTGCCCGCAGACGCGCACACCGGACAGGTGTTCAGCAACACCGTCTCCGGGTCGAGTTTCACGACCACCACGGCGTCCGTCACCGCGAGCCTGGCCGGAGGCGACGGCGATGGCGACGGTCTCGGCGGCTTCTCGGTCGCGAAGCGGATCACGGGCGCGGCCGCACCCCTCGTCCCGGCCGGCGCGACGTTCGCCGTCGACTACTCGTACCCCGGAGCGGACGGCCCCGTCACCGGTACGCTCACGCTGCCCGTGGACGGCACCGACCGAAGCGTCGGGCGGATTCCCGTCGGCACGGTCGTGACGCTGTCCGAGCACACCGCGGATGCCGTCCCCGGCGTCGTGTGGGGAACCCCGCAGTTCCGCGGCGACGGCGTGACCACGACGGACGAAGGAGCACAGCTCACGATCGGCGCGGGGTCGGTCGTGGCTGTCGAGCTGACGAACCCGGCCACGCTCTCCCCGCCGTCCCCGAGCACGCCGCCGACCACGACGGAACCGCCGTCACCCTCGACGCCGCCGGCACCGCCCTCGCCGCCGACCACGGGCCTCGCGGCCACCGGCGGCGACCCCGGCGGTCTGATCGGACTCGCCACCGGGGCGGTGCTGGCGCTCGCAGCGTGGATCCTGCTCAGCCGTCGGTCCGCCACCCACGCGGACTCCGCACCCGGAAGCACCGGCATCGAGAACTGACGCTCGCCCGCGACGCGAAGGGCCCGGTCCGACGGATCGGACCGGGCCCTCGTGCAACGGGGTTCCGTACGGTCAGCTCTGGCCTGCGACGTTGTCGCGAGCGTCCTGAGCGCTGCCCTTCACCTCGTCGACGGCGTGGGTCGCGTCGTCACGGACGTGGGCTGCGGCGCCGGCGGCCTCATCCTTGACGGCGGCGAAGGCCTCCTGCGCCGGCTCCTTGAGGTCCTGTCCGATCGTCTTGGCGACGTCGGTCGCCTCATCGACGAGAGGCTGGGCCTTCTCCTTGATGTCCTCGGCCAGCTCCTTCTCCTTCGAGGAGGCGGGGATGACGGCGGCCACGACGAGGCCGGCGGCGAAGGCCATGAGGCCCACCGCCAGCGGATTCCCCTGCGCCTTGGCGACGGTGTGCCGCCCGGCATCGGCGACCGAGGAGGAGGCGTCCCCCAGGCGGTCACCGGCGTCATCGGCGGCGCCCATGACCCGGTCGACGGCCGAGCGCACAGCGCCCTTCATCTTCTGCGTCTGCCGGTGCACGACCTTCGAGGGGGTGACCTTGTCGGCGAGAGCGTCGACGTCCCTGCCGAACTCTGCTCGGGTCCGCTCGATGTCGGCGCGGATCGCGTCGGGTGAATCGCTCATTTGTTCTCCTCATTCCTCTTCACCGCATCAGGGATGCGCTTGAGGGTGTCCACGGTGCGCGGAGCCCCTTCGATGCTCTTCAACTGCTTGCGTCCCATCACGAACAGGACGAGGGCGATCACCGCCCAGATGACGGCGACGATCACGGCCGACCAGCCGAGACCGGTGACATAGGCGCCGAGGGCCCACCAGAGGGCCACCGACAGGAAGAACACGGCCATGAGCGCGCCGTATCCGGCCCCGCCGAGCATGCCCGCCCCCCGGCCGGCACGCGTCGCCGATTGCTTGAGCTCGGCCTTCGCCAGCTCCAGCTCCTGCCGCATCAGGGTCGACAGGTCAGTGGTGACCTCGCTGAGCAGATCGCCGAGAGATGTGGTCTCGGCCTTCTGCTCCGACGGTGTGGGGATGGGGTCGGTCATGGTCGTCCCTCTTCATCGGACCCGCGGGTGGCGGCATCCGTCCGGTCGTAGAGCGGGGTGTCCCCGTCGTCCACCGTCTCGCCGTGCGGCGTGACACCCCACGGCGCGGTGCCGGCGTCGATACCGCTCATCCCGTCCGGCGCTCCGGGGACGGTGCCATCGGTCGGCAGCGGCGGCTGACCGAGGGTGGTGTTCTCCGCGACTCCCGCGCCTCCGGCGACACCGGCCGCGCCCGCACCACCGGGAACCGCCCCGGGCGTGGTCGCCGCGGGGACGACGGGACGCGGCGGAACGGCGGCTGCCGTCGCCCCAGCGGCCGACGAAGAGCCGGACCCGGCGGAACCCGACCCCGAGGAAGCCGACTCGGCAGCGCCCTCGGAGAGCGCTCTGGTCAGCCGGCCGGCGACGAGACCGGCGAGTGCCGCCACGGCGATGAACGTGCCGGGCTTCGCCCGTGCGTACGACTTCACCTCCGTGAGCAGCGAACCGGGGTCGCGGTCGCCGATCCAGCCCGCGATGCCCTGGATCCGGGTGGACGCCTGGCGCACGAGGTCGGCGGCGACACCGCCGTCCGAGCGCTCGGCCATCGTGCCCAGCTCCCCGCCCACGGACCGGAGCCCGTCCGCGACACGGCGCTGCTGCACCGCCGCCTGCTCCGACAGCTCGGTCTTGGTCTGGTGGTACAGGTCGCGAACCTGGTCCTTGGCCTCATGGGCGACGGCACCGGCCTCGGCCTTCGCGGTCTCGACGACGCCCGCCGCCTGACTCTTCGCCTCGTCGGCGACGCCTGCGGCCTCGTGCGCGGCGGTCCGGACGGTGCCCGGAGACTCGGTCGTACCGCTGCCCGCGGCACCTTCTGCATTGCTCTGCGACATCGTTCTTCCTCTCGACTCCCGCCGACGGCCGCCGACGTGTCAGCAGGTCTACCCCTGGATCCGGCGATCACAGCGAGGGTTGACGCGGCTCTCCGCGGGCATTACCGTGCCGGGGCTCCGCACGGCTGCTGCACCCGCCTACGATGGGGCCATGGCCGACAAGCCGCAGTGGCTCATCCGCGAAGACGCGAGCGTCCCCGTGCTCGTCGCGCTCGCCCTGCGCCAGCTGCTGGGCATCCGGGCACCCCTGGATCTGCCGTCCCCCCGCGACCTGTCGGTCCGCGCACCCGACGCGGTGGACGCCCCGCCCGAGGTCGAGGCGCAGTGGCAGGGCTACTGGGACATGACCGTGGAGCCGCGGGCTCATCACTCGGGCGTCCCGCTGGAGTTGATCGACGGTTTCGACACGCTGGTGGCCCTCCCGGCGACCGGCGCCGAGGCGCTCTCGTCGGCGATCCGACCGCATGCCGGCACCGCGCTCCGCTATGCCACCGCCGCACACGACCGGTACGTGGGGTCGATGAAGAGCCACACCGGCGGGGACGCCTACCGGGCGTACGCGAGCGCGATCGCCGAGTTCGAGCGCGACATCGGGCGCCGCGCGCACTCCTTCGAGCTCAACGTGCAGGTGCTGCCTCTGTCGCAGCGCGGGATCTGGTGGATCGGCGACCTCACGGTCGCGGTGACGGACGGGCTCCGCCGGGACGTCGTGGCGTTCGACTCCGCGATCCGCCCGGTGATCGCCGAGCTCGCCTAAGCGCGGTCCGTGGTGCCGTCGTCGACGACGGTCTCCCGGTCGACGGTCACGACGCGGTCGTGGCGGCGGGCGAGACGCTCGAGCACCAGACCGGCCACGCCGCCGAGCGCGAGACCGATCGGCACGGTCCAGAGCAGGAGGAAGCCGAAGACCTGACCGGGCGGATAGACGACGTCGAGCGCCTGCGACTGCTCGAAGCTGCCGACCATCGTGAGGATGCCGGCGGCGATGACGCCCAGCACGACCCCGATGCCCATGAGCACGCCGTACCGCGGCACGCGGCGCACGGTCGCTTCGACGGTCTGATGGGTGTCGCGGGAGGGCATGCCTCCATTGTCCCACCCTCCGCAGGTGTGCGCAGCCGCATGCGGAACCGCCCTCCCCAGATGACCGGGAAGGGCGGTTCCGCAGTCCGCCGGACTCAGACCTCGGTCGACGTCTCGGCCGGCTCCCCCCGCCGGGTGCGTCGCACGACCAGCACCCCGCCCGTCGCGGCCAGCGCCACGACGACCAGACCGCCGACGATCCAGGGCCACACCGTGGCCTCGTCCGAGGCGACCGGCGCGCTGATCGCGGTCACCGCCGCATCGGCTTCGGCCTCCGGCTCGGACTCCTCCTCCGCAGGAGCGCCGCACGCATCGTCGACCGGGATCACGGCGGAGACCGGGTCGAGCTTCTCACCCGCCTGATACGTGCCGAACGCGGAGGCGCCGGCCGCGGTCAGTGTCGTGGGTACGTCGTCGAGGGTCAGCGCACCGTCGGTGACGGCGGCGTCCGTGAGGGCGAACTCCGCGAGACGCACCCCCTGCTGCGCCACGGCCTCTCCATCCTGAGTGGTCCCGGTGACATCGAAGACGAGGTACCCGGTATCGCCTGCGAGCTCGACACGCGCGTTCGCCAGCGTCGTGTTCAGCGCCCCGTCGTGGCCCGTGAAGGCGATGCTGCCGCCGTACGTGACCAGACCCGTGCGCGCCGCGTCATCCAGCGAACCGGTGCCGTTCGACCACACGAAGGCGGGGTACTCGTACGTCACGTCGGTCAGCGTCCAGCCACCCCGCGCGATGCCCTCGATGTAGGTCCGGAACGACTCCTTGTAGCCCCAGTGCAGGATCGCTCCCTCCACCGTGCACACCCCGAGCTCCGTGGTCGCTCTGGCGAGGGTGAACGAGAGGCCGCGATCGACGGAGCCCTGGAAGGTGAGCGTGTGGTCGCCGTCCGCGAGCGTCGCCGGGAGGGAACCCGACCACGTCGCGACACCCGACGCATCCGCCGTCACGGTGCCGAGCAGCACGGGGGTCGAGTACACGACCACCCTGATGCCCTCCTCGTTCGGACGGAAGCCGGAGGCGGAGACCGTGGCCGCCTTCCCGGCGGCGAGCGCGGCGAGGTTCTCCGCGTCGGCCTCGATGCCGGTGGCCGTCGGCGCGGTCGCCGGGAGCGTGACCTTCGGCGCGACCGCTGCCGCCGCGACCGTTCCCGTCGTGCCCGAGGGCGCGGCGGCGACGGAGCCGATCGTGAACGAGACGGGGTTGAGCGTGGTGCCGTACCCCGAGAGGACGCGGTCGCGTCCGGCGTCCGTGAGGGCGGCCGGCGCCGCGGTGTAGGTGACGGCGCCGCCGGCCGCCGTGCGGACGGCGCGGGAGAGGTCGAGGGTCGCGAACGGCACCTGCGCACCCCCGCTCGTCACGGACAGCGTGGCGGAGGATGCCGAGGTGATCCGGATCATCGGGTCGCCGACGGTGACGTCGAGCACCCCGTGGTGGCCGGTGAAGCGCACCGCGCCGCGGTAGACCACGCTGCCGCGCCCGGACGTCGCGTCGAAATCGCCGCCGACGGTCTGCCCGAACTGGAACTGGCCGCCGGATCGGGTAGCGCCACCGGATACGGCGATCGCACCCTGGGCGATCGGGCCGGTGATGTAGTTCGTAAACGAGGACGAGATGGCCCAGCGCAGCGACCCGCCGGGGACGGTCGCGGCCGGCTTGGTCGGCGTCACCGGGGGTTTCGGCGTGACCGGGGGCTTCGGCTCGGTCGGCTTCTCGCCGAGCAGTGCGCGCCACTGCGCGTCGGTGATCGTGATCGCGCCCCGCGCGTGGATGGTGTCGGCGGTCGGCATCGTGTGCTGCTGCCACACGATCACCTCGTACGTCTTCGACCGGTCGAGGTGCTTCGCCGCCGCGTTCAGGTCGACCGCGAAGGCTCCGAAGCCGATGTTCCGGACGTACTGCATGGCGAGGAAGCCGCCGCCGGCCGTCACGTCAGCCTCGGTCCCCGTTTCGATGAGCGCCACGTAGGCGCCGGTGACCGCGCCGAGGTCGGCGGCGGTGACCTTCACCGTGAGCCCGTCCGCGGCCGAGGCTCCCGTGACGGCGGTGGTGACCGACGGCCCGGGGGACGGCAGCAGGGCTTTCCACTGCGCGTCGGTGACGGTGACGGTGGAGCGCGCGTAGATCGTGTTCGCATTCGGCATGGTGTGCTGCTGCCAGACGATCACCTCATAGGCCTTCGACCGGTCCAGCGCTGTCGCCGCCGCCGTCAGGTCGACGCTGAAGCCGCCACCGGTGATGCCGCGCACGTACTGCATCGCGAGGAAGCCGCCTCCGGCCGTGACGTCGGCCTCCGTGCCCTTCTCGATCAGCGCGGCGTAGGCGCCCGAGACGGCGCCGAGCTTCGTCGCCGCTGCCGTGACCGTGAGGCCATCATCGGCCGTCGCCGCCTTCACGGTGGTCGTCAGCCCCGAGGCGACGCGGTAGTCCAGAGGGACGCTGCGCTCCTGGTCGGCGTTGACGACACCGCCTGCCGGGTAGGTGTACACGCCGTAGGAGCCGGGCGTCGCCGGAGTGTCCTTCAGCGTGAGCGTGACCTGGAACGAGCCCTCGGGGGTGATGTCCACCCACTGTGCGCGGATCGCGCCCTGGTACTGCGCCGGGACCTGGGTCAGCACGCCTTCGGCGAGCGCCCAGGCCTGTGCACCGACCGAACGCGCCGAGGACGGCGCCCCCTGCGAGGGCTGCCACGTCGCGGCGAAGTTGCCGAAGACCACATAGGTGCCCTGGGGCAGGTTCGACGGGATCGGGACGCCGCGCCCGCCGACGTTCGCGGTCGGGTCGTAGCCGGTGCCCTTGACGACGATCTCGTCACCCGCCTGGAAGCGAACACCCGCAGCGGGCGTGGTGCCGTCGGCGAGGAACACGTCGATGGCGGCTTCGGCGGGCGCCGGCTCGGTCTCGCCCGGGGCCGTCTCCCCCGGCTCCGTCTCGCCCGGCTCCGTCTCCCCGGGCTCCGTCTCCCCGGGCTCCGTCTCACCGGGCTCCGTCTCACCCGGAGTCGTCTCGCCCGGCTCCGTCTCCCCCGGCTCGACGGGCGTCGTTCCGAAGACCGTGTCCCACTGCGCAGGCGTCACCGTGACGTCGCCGCGGCCGTAGATCGTGGCGGCTGTCGGCGCGGAGTGCTGCTGCCAGACGAGCACCTCGTACGTCTTCGTGCGGTCCAGGGACGCGACGGGCGCCTGCAGCGTGAAGGAGGCGGCCCCCTGCTGCACGCTCGGGAAGGGCAGCGCGAACGCGGCGTAGCCACCACCGACGGAGACGCCGCTCTCGGTGCCCGACACGATCAGTGCGGCATAGACGCCCGTCACGTCCGGCAGACCCTCGGCCCGCACCTGCACGGTGAAGCCGGTGGTGTCGGCGGACGACACCGTTGCGGTGACGGTCGCCGCGGCAGCGTGCGCCGGCGGGCTGGCCATCGCCCCGGCGGCGACGAGGACGAAGGAGACGAGGGCGGCGAGCAGGACGCGCAGGCGTGTGCTCGCTGAGGGGGTATGTGCTGTGGCGTTCACGGTTCTCCGCGGCCCGCGGGGCGCGATCGATCGTGCGCTCCCGGCGGTACCGCACGGCAGTCGGGCGAAGGTGGAGTTTGGTTAGGCTTGGCTAAGCAAGCCGCCGATCCCGAGCGTAGAGGGGCACCGGTGAGGGCGTCAAGTTTTAGGATAGCCTTGCCTAATGCGACGCGCCTCTGCCCTGCTCCTCGCCGCCGCGCTGGCTCTCGGACTGGCCGCCTGTGCCGGACCGGATTCCGACCCCGCGTCGACACCTCCCGTCGACGAAGCGTGCCCGCAGGCATCGACTCCTCTCGACGATCTCGACCTGGTCGCCGATGTGCGCGCGGCCACGGGTCCCTCGACCGCGTGCCTCGCGAGTCACGCGGTCGTCCCCGTCGATGACGACACCGCCCCGGCGCTCCCGGTCACCGCGACCGACAGCGAAGGCCACGAGGTCGAGATCACAGACGTCGATCGCATCCTCCCGATCGACATCTCCGGCACGATCGCCGCCACCGTGTTCGCGCTCGGGCTCGGCGATCAGGTCGTCGGGCGCGACGCGTCCACGCAGTTCCCCGGCACCGAGGACCTTTCGGTCGTCACCAAGACCGGGCACACGCTCAACCCGGAGGCGATCCTCGAACTGGCGCCGAGCGTCGTGCTCACCGACACCACCATCGGCCCGAAGGAGGTCCGCCAGCAGCTGCGGGACGCCGGAATCGCGGTCGTCGTCATCTCCAGCGACCGACGGATCGACACCACCGACGCGCTCGTGACGGAGATCGCCACGGCCCTCGGCGTCCCGACGCGCGGTGCGGCGCTCATCGCCCGCCTCGACGCCGAGCTCGACGCCGCCATCGCGGAGATCGCCGCCGTCACCCCGCCCGCCGAGGCGGACAGGGCCCGCATACTGTTTCTGTACGTGCGCGGGAGCGCCAACGCGTACTACATCTTCGGCGAGGACTCGGGGGCGGACTCCCTCATCGACGCGGTCGGCGGGGTCGACGTCGCCGAGGAGATCGGCTGGGAGGGCATGAAGCCGATGACCGCGGAAGCGCTCGTCGCCGCGCAGCCCGACGTGCTCGTGATGATGACAGACGGGTTGGAATCGGTCGGCGGCGTCGACGGACTCATCGAACGCATCCCCGCCATCGCCGAGACCCCGGCGGGCGCACATCGCCGGGTGATCGACATGGCGGACGCCGAGATCCTCAGCTTCGGCCCCCGGTCGGCCGACGTGATCAGCGCCCTCGCGCGCGCCCTGTACGCGCCGGAACCCGCCTCGTGACCGGCGAGGTCGTCACCCCGACGCCGACCCGGCATCAGGGACTGCGCTTCGCGGCGGTCGTCGTGGCCCTCGTCGTGGCCCTCCTTGTCACCTGCGTCGCGTCGATCACGAGCGGGCAGTACGACCTGTCGCCGACCGCGCTCGTCGGCGTCCTCCTGCGCGGTCTCGGCATCGACACCACGGGGGCTGCGGCTGCGGCGACCGACGACGGCGTGATCTACAACCTCCGCCTCCCGCGGCTGGTCCTCGGCCTGCTCGTCGGCGCCGCGCTCGCGGTCTCCGGTGTGCTCATGCAGGCCATCTTCGGCAATCCGCTCGCCGACGCGGGCGTCGTCGGCGTCTCGTCCGGCGCGGCGCTCGGAGCGGCGGCGAGCATCACGTTCGGCCTGGCCACCTTCGGCATGTGGACCACGCCCGCCTTCGCCTTCCTCGGCGGCCTCGTGGCCGTCTTCTCGGTGTACCTGCTGAGCCGCTCCGGCGGCCGCACCGAAGTGGTCACCCTGCTGCTCACCGGCATCGCGATCAACGCCATCGCCGGCGCCGGCATGGCCTTCCTCACCTTCCTCGGCACGACCTCGACGCGCGAGCAGATCGTGTTCTGGCAGCTCGGCTCGCTGAACGGCGCGCTCTGGTCGAACATCCAGCTCGTCGCGCCGCTCGTGGCGATCGGGATCGTCGTCGCCCTGATCGTGGCGCCGGGTCTGGACCTCTTCGCCCTCGGCGAGCGCACCGCCCGGCATCTCGGCGTCCCGGTCGAGCTGCTGCGGATGGTCGTCATCGTCACCGTGGCGCTGCTCGTCTGCGCGGCGGTGGCCTTCGCGGGGATCATCGGCTTCGCCGGACTCGTCGTCCCCCACCTCATGCGCATGCTGATCGGCCCGGCGCACCTGCCGCTCGTGATCGCCTCCGCCCTCGGCGGCGCCCTCCTCATCGCGGTCGCCGACCTCGTGGCCCGCACCGCGGTGCCGCTCGCGGACCTCCCGATCGGCATGATCACCTCGCTCGTGGGCGGCCCGTTCTTCCTCTGGCTCCTCGTGCGGACGCGGCGGCGGTCGGGAGGGTGGGCGTGAGCCTCCGGCTGCAGGGGCGCGGGCTCACGGTCCGCGTCGGGGACGGACGCGCCATCCTCGACGACGCGGCCATCGACATCCACGCCGGGGAGGTGCATGCCCTCGTCGGGCCGAACGGGGCGGGCAAGTCCACCCTGTTCGGCGTGCTCTCCGGAGACATCGCCCCGGTCTCGGGCACCGTCCTCCTCGACGGCCGTCCGGTGGCGGCGACCCGCCCCCGCGACCTCGCCCGGCACCGGGCCGTGCTGCTGCAGGAGAACACCGTCACCTTCCCCTTCACGGTCGAGCAGGTCGTGCGGATGGGACGCACCCCGTGGGCGCGGACCCCGGCCGCCGGGGAGGACGACAGCGCCGTGGCCACGGCGATGGCGACGACCGAGGTCACGGCGCTGCGGGAGCGGTCCGTCCCCTCGCTCTCCGGCGGCGAGCGCGCACGGGTCGCCCTCGCCCGCGTGCTCGCCCAGAGCACCGGGATCCTGCTGCTCGACGAGCCGACGGCAGCGCTGGACCTCAAGCATCACGAAGACGTCATGCGCGTGGTCCGCACCCAGGCGGAGGCCGGGGTCACGGTCGCGATCGTGCTGCACGACCTGAACGCCGCGCTCGCGCATGCCGACCGCGTCACCCTGCTCGCCGACGGGCGGGTCGCCGCCACCGGCACGCCGGACGAGGTCCTCACGGCCGCGCGGATCGAGGAGGTCTACGGGCAGCCCGTCGACGTCTTCCCGCACCCGCGCACCGGGGTGCCGCTCGTCGTCGCGCGCCGCTAGGGACGCAACGGGAGCACGCCGGTGAGGTCAGCGCGCGTGCCCGAGGCGTGGATGCGCCCGGCCGTCGCGGCGTCCGCCCACGGTTCGGCGCCGGTGGCGACCGCGATCCAGGTGGCCGCGTCCATCTCCACGACGTTCGGCGGCGTGCCGCGCGTGTGCCGCGGCCCCTGGATCACCTGCACGGCTCCGAACGGCGGGACCCGCACCTCGACGCTGTTGCCAGGGGCCTTCTCGTCGAGCAGCTGCAGCAGGTAGCGCACCGCGGTCGCGAGTTCCGCACGCGCCGGCTTCGTCCCCGCGGCTTCCGCGTCGCGCACGGCACCGAGCGCCGCGCGCCCGTCGACGATGTCGATCTTCCTGGCCATCCCCCCACCCTAGATCCGCCGCCCCGGACCGGGTCATAAGCTCGAGGACATGAGCATGCATCCGCAGGGCGCCCGGGCCGAGCTGCTCGCCGCCGCGGCCGACCACTCCTGGAGCGTGCCGATCCCTCCGCTCGCGGACCCGGGCGGCGCCCACGACGCCTCCGTGCTCATCCTCTTCGGCGTCCTCGACCACATCCCCGCACCGACCGTGGACGCGGCGGTCGCACGCGATCTCGACGTCCTGCTGCAACGTCGCGCTCCGACGCTCTCCTCGCATCCGGGCCAGGTCTCCTTCCCCGGCGGACGCGCCGAAGAGGCCGACGCCGACGCGGTCGCCACGGCGCTGCGGGAGGCCGAGGAGGAGACCGGCCTCGACCCTGCCGGCGTGGAGGTGCTCGCCACGCTCCCCGTCATCCCCCTCGCAGCCAGCAACCACCTCGTCACCCCGGTGCTCGCGTGGTGGGAGTCGCCGTCCCGCGTCGTCGCCGTCGACCACGCGGAGACCGTCGAGGTGTTCCGCGTCCCCGTCGCCCAGCTCCTCGACCCGGCGACCCGTTTCACCTCGACCCTGTCCCGTGCCGGCCGCACGTTCCGCGGACCCGCCTTCGACGTGGACGGCACGATCGTGTGGGGCTTCACCGCCATGGTTCTCGACGCGCTGTTCGATGCGACCGGCTGGACCGTGCCCTGGGACACCGCGGACGAGCGCCCGATCGCGCTCTGACCCTCCCGACCTGCGTGCACAACTCAGGAGAACCGCGGCGGATCGGTCCGGATATGCGTCGGATCCCGGCTGCCGCGCCGATCGTCCTGAGTTGTGAACGCGGACCGGCCGAAACCCCGCGCACGTGCCTCGATAGGCTGGACGCGTGAAGATCCTCGTCCTCGGTTCCGGTGCCCGTGAGCACGCGATCATCCTGGCGCTGCGCGCCGAGTCCACCGCGCACGAGATCCTCGTCGCCCCCGGCAACGCCGGCATCGCGCAGGACGCGACCCCCGTCGCCCTCGACCCGCTGGACGGCGCCGCGGTCACGGCCTTCGCGAACGAGCACGCGATCGACCTCGTCGTCATCGGCCCGGAGGCTCCGCTCGTGGCAGGCGTCGCGGACGAGCTCCGCGGCCGCGGCATCCCCGTCTTCGGACCCGGCAAGGCCGCCGCGCAGCTCGAGGGCTCCAAGGCCTTCGCCAAGCGCGTCATGGACGCCGCCGGTGTGCCGACCGGCCGCGCGGTCCGCGCTGCCACGGTCGCCGACGTCGAAGCCGCGTTCAAGGAGCTCGGCGCCCCGCACGTGGTCAAGGCCGATGGACTCGCCGCGGGCAAGGGGGTCATCGTCACCTCCGACCGCGCCGAGGCCCTGGCCCACGCGGAGCAGTACCTCCCGGCCGGCCCCGTCCTGGTCGAGGAGTTCCTGTCCGGCCCCGAGGTCTCGCTGTTCTTCCTCAGCGACGGCGACACGGTACGCGCCCTCAGCCCGGCACAGGACTTCAAGCGTGCCCTCGACGGCGACGCCGGCCCCAACACCGGAGGCATGGGAGCGTACTCCCCGCTGCCCTGGCTCGCGGAGCAGTTCGGCAGCGAGCAGGCGTTCGTCGAGGAGGTCACCCACGACGTCGCGCTCCCGGTCGTCCGACAGCTCGATGCCGAGGGGACCCCGTTCATCGGGCTCCTCTACGCCGGCCTCATCCTCACCCCGCAGGGCGTGCGTGTGATCGAGTTCAACGCGCGCTTCGGCGACCCGGAGACCCAGGTCGTGCTGCCGCGACTGGAGACCCCGCTGTCCCAGCTCCTGTTCGCCGCCGCCTCCGGCACGCTCGAGGACCAGCCGGAGCCCGTGTTCCGCGATGAGGTCGCGATCACCGTGGTCCTGGCGAGCGAGGGATATCCCGAGGCGCCGCAGACCGGGCGTCCGATCGAGGGCCTGACCGACGCCGCCGCGGTCGAGGGCGTCCGACTGGTGCACGCCGCGACCGCCAGCCCCGACGCACCCGGGGGCTCGCTCATCGCGACGGGCGGCCGTGTGCTGAACGTCGTCGCTGTGGCCCCGGACTTCCGCACCGCCCGCGCCCGCGCCTACGACGCCATCGGCCGCATCCGCCTCGAGGGCTCCCACCACCGCACCGACATCGCTGCCCGCGTCGCCCGCTGACCCGCTTCACGTAGCGAATGGCTGCATCCCGAGCGGAAATGCAGCCATTCACGCGACTCGAAAGCCGGGGTCAGAGGACCTTGGACAGGAAGTCCTGGAGGCGTTCGTTCTTCGGGGCGCCGAACAGGTCGGCGGGGATGCCCTCCTCGACCACGACGCCGCCGTCCATGAACACCGTGCGGTCGGACACCTCGCGGGCGAAGCCCATCTCGTGGGTCACGAGCACCATGGTCATACCGCCCTCGGCGAGGTCGCGGATGACCTGCAGCACCTCGCCGACCATCTCCGGGTCGAGGGCGCTGGTGGCCTCGTCGAACAGCATGATCTCCGGGTCCATCGCGAGTGCACGGGCGATGGCCACGCGCTGCTTCTGACCGCCGGAGAGCGACGCGGGCTTCGCGTCCGCCTTCTCCGACAGGCCGACGCGCTCGAGCAGCGAACGGGCGCGGTCGCGGGCCTCGGCCTTCGTCATGCGGCCGAGCTCGACCGGGGCGAGCGTGATGTTCTCCAGCACGGTCATGTGCGGGAACAGGTTGAAGTGCTGGAACACCATGCCGATGCGCTGCCGCACCTCGTCCAGCTTCACGCTCTTGTCCGTGAGGTCGACGCCGTCGATGACGACATGCCCCGACGTCGGCTCCTCGAGCTTGTTCAGGCAGCGCAGGAGCGTGGACTTGCCCGACCCGGACGGGCCGATCACCGCGATGACCTCGCCGTCCTCCACGGTGAGATCGATGCCCTTGAGCACCTCGTTGTCACCGAAGGACTTGTGCAGGTCCCTGACCTCGATCTTGCTCATGCGTTGGCCTTCCTCTCCAGGCGGTTCGCGAGCAGCGTTAGCAGCGTGATCACGACGAAGTAGATGATGGCGACGATCGTCAGCACCTGCGCCGAGAGATACGTCGAGGCGATGATCTGACGTGAGACGAAGGTCAGCTCGGCGAGACCGATGACGCTGATGAGCGAGGTGTCCTTCAGCGTGATGATGCCCTGGTTCACGAACGACGGGATCATGATCCGGAACGCCTGCGGCAGCACGACCTTCCGCATCGTCTTCCAGTGGCTGAGACCGAGCGAGCGCGACGCCTCCGCCTGACCGGGGTCGACCGCCTGGATCCCGCCGCGGATGATCTCGGTCATGTACGCACCGGTGTTCAGCGACAGGGTGATCGCACCGGCGACGAACGGGTCGAACTTGAGGTCGGGGATCAGCTGCGGGATGGCGAAGAACACGAAGAACGCCTGGATCAGGATCGGGGTCCCGCGGAAGACGTAGACGTACGCGGTCGCGATCCAGCGGAACGGCGCGAACTTCGACAGGCGCCCGAAGCCGAAGATGATCCCGAGGATGAAGGCCGCGATCACCGCGACGATCGTGGCGAGGATGGTGAGCCACAGACCCTGCATGAGGGCTGGCCAGTACTTCACCGCGACCGAGATGATGTCGGTGGGCTGCGCCTCCTGCGCGTCGTCGCCCGACGCGAGGTAGGTGTCGACGATCTCGTCGTACTCGCCGGAGTCCTGCAGGTTGGCGAGGCCGGCGTTGAACATCTCGAGGAGCTCGGCGTTCTCGCCCTTGTTCACCGCGAAGCCGTACTCGCCGCCGAGCGCGGGCTCGCCGACGAGGCGGAAGCCCGATCCCTGCTGGATGCCGTAGGCGAGCACGGGGAAGTCCTCGAAGTAGCCGACGGCCTGACCCGCCTTGACCGCGTCGACCATGTCGGTCGTGTCCTGGTAGGGCGTGATGCGGAAGCCGTACTCGTCGGCGTTCTCCTCGGCGAAGGTCTGCCCCTGCGTGCCGGTCTTGACCGCGACGGTCTTGCCGTCGAGGTCGTCGAGGGACTCGATGTCGCTGGACTCGAGCACGCCGAGTTGCACGCCGCTGGTGAAGTACGGGTCGCTGAAGTCGAACGTCTGCTGGCGCTCCTCGGTGATCGACATTCCGGCCATGACGGCGTCGACCTGGTTCGACTGCAGCGCCTGCACGGCGGCGTCGAACCCGAGCTGGCGGATCTCCACGTCGAAGCCCTGGTCCTCGGCGATCGCGCGCAGGAGATCCATGTCGATGCCGACCAGGTCGCCGGACTCGTTCGTGAACTCGAACGGCGCGAAGGTCGTGTCGGTGCCGATGACATAGGTCTCGCCGTCGTCGGCCGCGGTGGCGGGCGCTGCTCCGGCGAGCAGCGCCCCGACGGCGACGAGCGCGGCGAGGGCGGTCGCGCCGGCGGTGCGGCCGAACCGCCGCAGACGGCTCGGCGGAGAGGATGGATGGCGGCTCACGTCGAGTGCTCCTCGGGGTTCGGAAGGGCGACCCGGCGGCCGCCGACCATCCACCCTAACCCTGCACCTCCCGCTCACCGGAATCTCGGCGGGAGGGCGAACCCCGCCGGAACCCGCGCGGACACCGGCGTGTCGGGGCCGCCGCGGTCACGCCGGAGGGGCCGTGGCGACGGGCTCGTCCTTCCGGTCGTGTCCGCGGAGGAACAGCGAGGCGACGAGGGCGATGAGGATGACGCCCGCCGGCAGCAGGAGCGTCTGGGACATTCCCGCAGCGAAGCCCTCGGCGACCTGCGGGGGCAGCGCGCCGCCGCTCGTGCCGGCCGGGGCGTCGGAAAGCCCGGGGAGGTTCGCCTCCAGCCGCGACTGCATGAACGCGGCGATCGAGGCGGAGCCGACAACCGAGCCGATGGTGCGGGTGGTGTTGTAGATGCCCGCGCCGGCACCGGCCTGCCGCGGCGGCAGCTTGCGCGTGGCCGTGGTCGCCAGCGGCCCCCACATGCCCGCGTTGCCGATGCCCATCAGGGCGGACGGCAGCAGGAACATCAGGATGGGGGTGTCCATCGTGGTCAGGGCGGAGTACCAGACCAGGGCAGCCGCGACGCAGATCAGGCCGGGGACGAGGATGAGGCGCGGGTCGACACGGTCCAGGATCTTCCCGGCGACCGGGGCGAGCACCCCCGACAGCACGGCCATCGGAATCAGCAGCATCGCCGCCTCGGTCGGGGTGAGGCCGCGTGCGGTCTGCAGGAAGAACATCATCGGCAGCGACATGCTCGTGACCGTGAAGCCGACCGCGGCGATCGCCACGTTCGCGCCGGAGAAGTTGCGGTCGCGGAAGAGCGCGAGCGGCACGAGGGGTTCGCTGCGGGTGCGGG
This sequence comes from Microbacterium meiriae, assembly GCF_032364335.1. Lineage (NCBI taxonomy): Bacteria > Bacillati > Actinomycetota > Actinomycetes > Micrococcales > Microbacteriaceae > Microbacterium > Microbacterium meiriae. Next base: position 391,553 of record NZ_CP133984.1, on the reverse strand, counting down.
CCTGCTGCACGATGAAGAGCGCGAGCACCACGACGCCCGCGATGATGAGCCCCCAGACCGAGATCGGCCCCACGATGGTCCCCCAGTCGTACTTCTCGCCCTCCTGTAGCCCGAAGACGATGAGGAAGAGCGCGACGGCGCTGAGCACGACGCCGACCACGTCGAACCGGTGCGGGTGGGTCTTCAGCTTCGGCACGAGGATCCAGGCGAGCACGAAGGCGATGACGCCGACGGGGAGGTTGACGAAGAAGATCCACCGCCACCCGAAGCCGTCGACGAGCAGACCGCCGGCGAGGGGGCCGACGAGAGTGGCGACGCCGGCCGTGGCGCCCCAGAGGCCCATCGCCGCGCCGCGGCGGTTGGGCGGGAACGTGCGGGTGATCACGGCCATGGTCTGCGGCGTCATGAATGCGGCGCCGAGCCCCTGGACCGCGCGGGCAGCGATCAGGCCCTCGAGCGTCGTCGACAGTCCGCACCAGAGCGAGGCGAGGGTGAAGACCGCGAGCCCGATGAGGTAGATGTTCTTCGGCCCGAAGCGGTCGCCGAGTCGTCCGGTGATCAGCAGCGGGACGGCGTAGGCGAGCAGGTAGGCGCTGGTGACCCACACCACGTTGTCGAGGTTGTTTGTGTCGGGGTCGAGGGCGGCCTTGATCGCGGGGTTCGCGACGGAGACGATCGTGGTGTCGACGAGGATCATGAAGAACCCGATGACGAGCGCCCAGAGCGCGGGCCACGGACTCTTCGGCGCGTGACCGGCGGCGAAGGGCCCCGTCTCGGGCCCCGAGGTCTGGCGGGAATCGGTCATTGCTGTGCAGCCTTTCGCTGGGCACGGTAGCGGTCGGTGTCGTCGAAGGCGTCGGGGCCCCAGCGGAGCTCGTCGCCGTCGAGGCGGGTGAGGAGGGAGTCGAGCCAGCGGAGCTCGGCGTCGAGCAGCGCCTCCTGCCGTTCGATCTCGACGAGGACCTGCGGCGGGACGCCCTTGGCGCGGGCGGCGGCGAGGCCGTCGTGGTGGAGCGCGTACGAGGCGACGAGGGCCTCACGCCGTTCCTGCAGCAGCGCGACGGCGTCGTCCCGGTCGAGGTTGTGCGACTCGGCGAGCGCGACGCGGGCGTCGGTCTCGCGGTCGATGCGGGGAAGGGAGCGCCGTACCCAGGCGACCACCGCCTCCCGTCCGGCGTCGGTGAGGGTGTAGGTCGTGCGTTCCGGCCGGTTGCCCTCGCGGTCCGTGCCGACCTCGTCGAGCAGCCCCGCCCGCTGGAGTCGGGCGACGGTGTGATAGAGCGTGCCGTTGGTGACGGTGATGAGCCGGTCGTCGTGACGCGCGCGGAGCAGGCGCACCATCTCGTACGGGTGCATGTCGCTCTCGCGGAGCAGTGCCAGCACCATGACGCCGAGCGGCGTGAGCGCCGCCACCACATCCCTGCTCTTCCCCACGCCTCTCCCCCTCATGCCCTGTCCCCTGCCCCGCACGAATAGTCCACATGGACTATACACCCGCCCCTCCTCCGCCGAGACCCCGTCTTTCCGGCGAGACCCCGGGGTCCCGGCGCGCTCACCCCGGGGTCTCGACGCGAACGCGGGGTCTCGGCGCGGATAAGCACGCATCACCGGGATAATGGGCGGGTGAGCACACCGTCCGCAGGAAACGCGCAGGCCATCCCCGGATGGCGACACCTCTACTCCGGAAAGGTCCGCGACCTCTACGCCTCCGAGGACCCGGCCGACACCCGCATCCTCGTCGTCGCGTCCGACCGGGTGAGCGCGTTCGACGTGGTGCTCTCTCCCGGCATCACCGACAAGGGCGCCCTGCTGACGCGCCTCAGCCGCTGGTGGTTCGCCCAGCTGGACGCGCCGAATCACCTCACGGACGGCGACCTGCCGGAGGAGGTGGCCGATCGCGCCATGCTCGCCCAGTCGCTCGAGATGCTGCCGATCGAGTGCGTGGTGCGCGGGTACATCACCGGCTCCGGCTGGGCCGAGTACCAGGAGCACGGCACCGTGTGCGGCATCGCCCTGCCGGCAGGGCTGCAGAACGGCGACCGTCTACCCGAGCCGCTGTTCACCCCGGCCTACAAGGCGCCGATGGGTGAGCACGACGAGAACATCACGTTCGACCGCGTCGTCGAGCTCGTCGGGGCGGACCGGGCGGCCGAGCTCCGCGACGCCTCGCTCGCGATCTACCGTCGGGCCGCGGCCATCGCCGAGGAGAAGGGCCTCATCCTCGCCGACACGAAGTTCGAGTTCGGGACCGACGCCGACGGCACCCTCCGCCTCGCGGACGAGGTCCTCACGAGCGACTCCTCCCGGTACTGGGACGCTGAGGCCTGGCGCACGGGGTCGACGCCTGCCGAGCGGATGGCGAGCTTCGACAAGCAGATCGTGCGCGACTGGCTCGCGGCGAACTGGGACAAGCAGGGCGAGCCCCCCGTGCTGCCCGACGAGGTCGTCGCCCGGACGGCCGCCCGGTACCGCGAGCTCATCGACCGCCTCGGCGCCTGACACCGCGCTCCCCGCGACCGCGGGGCGCACAGGGAAAACTCAGGAATCGGTAGTGTTGCTCCAGCACTCCGCCCCCGATCCCGAACCCTGAGGAGCCCGCATGGCTTTGTGGAAGCTGCACGGAAACGGCCGCACCGTCGAGCCCGGCGCCGTCGTCACCCCCGAGGAACGTCTGTCCTGGCCCGCGACCATCGCCATCGGCGCGCAGCACGTCGTCGCGATGTTCGGCGCCACGTTCCTCGTGCCGACGCTCACCGGCTTCCCGGTGTCGACGACCCTGCTCTTCAGCGGCATCGGCACGCTGCTCTTCCTCCTCATCACGAAGAACCAGCTGCCCAGCTACCTCGGCTCCTCGTTCGCCTTCATCGCCCCCATCACCGCGGCCGTCGCGGCGGGCGGCACCGGCTCGGCCCTCGCGGGCGTGGTCGCGGTGGGCGTGCTCCTCGCGGTCGTCGGCCTCGTCGTGCAGTTCGTCGGCCTGCGCTGGGTCGACGCCCTGATGCCCCCGGTCGTCGCCGGCGCCATCGTCGCGCTCATCGGCTTCAACCTCGCCCCCACCGCCTGGAGCAACTTCGCGCTCGACCCGGTGACCGCCACGATCACCCTCGTCGCGATCATCCTCTTCGCCGTGCTCTTCCGGGGCTTCCTCGGACGGATCTCGATCTTCCTCGGCGTCGCCGTCGGCTTCATCTGGGCCGCGTTCAACGGCTCGTTCGAGGTGCCCAACCCGCTCCGCGGCGACAAGACCCCCGCCGAGCTCATCGCGGACGCCCCCTGGATCGGCCTCCCGCACTTCCAGTTCCCGGACTTCGTCGAGCCGGGCACCTGGTCGACCATCGCGATGTTCCTGCCCGTCGTGCTCGTGCTCATCGCGGAGAACGTCGGCCACGTGCGCGGTGTCGCGACCATGACCGAGGACCCCGCCATCAACCGCCACACCGGCCGCGCGCTCATCGCCGACGGCGTCGCCACGACCATCGCGGGTGGCTTCGGCGGCTCAGGCACCACGACCTACGGCGAGAACATCGGCGTCATGGCCGCGACCCGCGTGTACTCCACCGCCGTGTACTGGGTGGCGGGTCTGTTCGCGATCCTCCTCGCCTTCTCCCCGAAGGTCGGCGAGGTGTTCAACTCGATCCCCGCGGGCGTGCTCGGCGGGGCGACGACCGCGCTCTACGGCCTCATCGGCATCATCGGCATCAAGATCTGGGTGGACAGCCGCGTCGACTTCTCCCGGCCGGTCAACCAGTACACCGCCGCGGTGTCCCTCGTGATCGGCATCGCCGGGTTCACGATGCAGCTCGGTGACTTCGCCTTCGGCGGGATCGTGCTGGGTACGGTCGCGGCGCTGCTCATTTACCACCTGGGCAACCTCATCGCCCGGGCGCGCAAGACCGGCGCCGACGACCCGAAGCCCCTCGAGCCCGTCGGCCCCCTCGGCGGCGACCCCGCGTAACGCCCGCCCCGCTCCGTCGGGGTGCGTGCGGGACGGCTTTCGCCCCTCTCGCACCCCTCGGAGGCCCGTTTTCGCACCGCCACCGGTTCGCCGGCAGGGACGCGACCCCGGGACCTCACGAGCCGGGATGGAAAACGCCCCTTCCTCTCACGAGGAGGGGGCGTTTTCGCACTCTCATGGGACTTGCTCGCCCGCCTCGAGTGCGGGATCGAAATGGGGCGTTCCGCGGCGGGGGGAGGTGCACTTTCGCACTCCCCCGACGGGAACGTGCCAGCTCGCCGCGGTGCGCGCACGTCCGGCCCACGCGGTGCGGGTCAGCGGCTGCGGGATCGAAAACGGGCGTCGGAGGGACGCGGAAGGGACGTTATTGCACCTGCACGTGGGAGACGCTCCCGGAGCAGAGGACGCGGGATCGAAAAGGGTCGTCCGAAGGGCGCGGGAGGGACGTATTCGCACTCCGCACACCCGGACGGGACGGGACGGGACGGGACGGGACGGGACGGGCGGGGTCAGGCGATCGTGGCGAGGAGGGCGTCGGCGGAGAGGGTCGCGCCGGTGTCCGCGCGAGGGGTGAGGGTGCCGGCGCGGTGCGCGGTGACCGTCGTCTCCATCTTCATCGCGTCGAGCACGGCCACCGGGTCTCCCTCGGCCACCTCGGCCCCGTCGTCGACGAGCCACCGCACGAGCGTGCCCGGCGCGGGAGCCCGGAGCTCGGAGGGGTCCGCCGCAGACACGGGTGCAGCGGCCTCTCCCGCCGGACGGCCGATGCCGGCCAGCAGCTCCGCGGGCAGACCGAGCATCACGCGGCGGCCGTCGATCTCCACCGGGAAGCGCTGCAGTCCGGAGACCGGGGCGACCGCAGGGCGCGGCTGCGACTCCAGCGCCGGGAGCAGCACGGTCTCGATCCACTGGGTGTGCACGGCGAAGGTCGCGGTCGCGAACGCGGGGTCGTCGATGGCGCAGAGGTCGAACGGGATCACGGTCGCCGGACCCTCGACAGCGAGCTCCCGCAGCCCTCGACGCGCCCGCACGAGCGCCGCGTCCCGGGTCTCCGCGTGCACGATGAGCTTCGCGATCATCGAGTCGAACGCGGGCTGCACGGTGTCGCCGACCTCGATGCCGCTGTCCCACCGCACGCCGGGTCCGCCGGGGATGCGCAGGGCGTCCACCCGTCCAGGGCTGGGCAGGAATCCGCGGCCGGGGTCTTCGGCGTTGATGCGGAACTCGAACGCATGCCCGGTCGGAGCCGGGGTGTCGGTGAAGGACGGCCCCTCGCCGAACGCGATCCGGAACTGCTCGCGGACGAGGTCGGTCCCGGTGACCTCCTCGGTCACGGGGTGCTCGACCTGCAGCCGGGTGTTCACCTCGAGGAACGAGATCGTGCCGTCCGCGGCGAGGAGGAACTCGACCGTGCCGGCGCCGCGGTACTGCACCTCGGCGCAGATCGCCCGCGCCGCGTCATGGAACGCCGCCCGCTGCGCCTCCGTCAGGCCGGGCGCGGGAGCCTCTTCGATGAGCTTCTGGTTGCGCCGCTGCATGGAGCAGTCGCGGTCGCCCACGACGACCACGCCGCCGCGCCCGTCGCCGAGCACCTGCACCTCGATGTGCCGCGGGCTCTCCAGGAAGCGCTCCACGAAGCACTCCCCGCGGCCGAATGCCGCGGTCGCCTCGCGGGTGGCCGCGTCGAACGCGCTGGCGACCTCCGACAGCTCGCGGACGACCTTGAGTCCTCGGCCGCCGCCACCGAACGCGGCCTTGATCGCGATCGGGAGGCCGTGCTCCTCGGCGAACGCCACCGCCTCCTGCGGTCCGGACAACGGCTGATCCGTGCCGGCGGCGAGCGGGGCGCCCACACGCTGGGCGATCCGACGCGCGGTCATCTTGTCGCCGAGTGCGTCGATGCTCTCCGGCGAGGGCCCGATCCAGACGAGTCCGGCGTCCTCCACAGCTCGCGCGAACGCGGCGCTCTCGGAGAGGAAGCCGTAGCCGGGGTGCACGGCATCGGCACCGCTGCGGCGGGCCGCGTCGATCAGCGCCTCGACCGACAGGTACGTCGTCGCCGCGGTGTCGCCGCCCAGGCCGATCGCCTCGTCCGCGAGCCGCACGTGCAGCGCGTCGGCGTCCTGGTCGGCGTAGACGGCGACCGACGTGTAGCCGGCCTCGGCGCACGCGCGGATCACGCGGACCGCGATCTCGCCGCGGTTGGCGATCAGCACAGTGGTCATGAGGTCTCCTTGACGGTGAAGCGCACCCGCACACCCGGCGGGAGCTGGGCGGCGAGGTCGAGGCTGCGATCGGTGAGGGCACCGATGATGGGGTAGCCGCCGGTGAGCGGATGATCGGGGAGGAAGAGCACCGGCTGCCCGTCCGGCGGCACCTGGATGGCCCCGGTCACGGCGCCTTCGCTCGGCAGCTCGCCGCCGACCGCCCGCTCCAGGGGCACGTCGCCCTGCAGCCGGATGCCCACGCGGTCCGAGCGCGGCGTGACCGTCCACTCCTGCCCGGTGAGCGCGTCGACGCCGGCGGCGGTGAACCAGTCGTCGCGCGGCCCGAGGGTGATCTCGAGCGCGACCAGCTCCCCGGCCGCGGGAAGCGCGCGCGGCACCGGATCCGGCTCGACGGCGGCCACGGCGGCATCTCCGATCGGGAGGAGGTCGCCGACGGACAGCGGCGCGGGGCCCAGCCCGGCGAGCGTGTCGGTCGCGCGACTGTCGAGCGCCGCGGCCGGAGCGAGCCCTCCGCGGACCGCGATCACGGACCGGAGTCCGCGGTCGGGGTGGCCCAGCGTGAGCTCATCGCCGTCGACGGTCGCGAAGGGCACCCCGGGGAGGAGCGTGCGCTCGGTGCCATCAACGTCGGTGAGCGTGAGCGGGCCCGTGGCGCCGGTGACCGCGGCCACTCCCGCACCGTGGAAGCGCAGCACGGCTCCGCCGACGCTCTCCAGCACGGCCGCGGCGGGGGTGTTGCCCACCGCCCGGTTCGCCGCGTGCATCGCGACACGATCGGCGACGCCGGAGGCCGAGACGCCCAGGGCCGCGAAGCCGGGGCGACCCGCGTCCTGCACGAGGAGCTGCAGCGAGGATCGCACGACCTCGACCGCCGGACCGCCCGCACGGCGGTCGACACGCGTCGCGTCGGCCACCCCCATAGGCGACGCCGCCACGGTCTCCCGCTCCGCACGCACGAAGCGCACGCGTCGACCCGGCGCGAGCAGGGCCGGCGGGTCGCGGTCGATGTCCCACATCTCCAGGGCGGTCCGGCCGATGAGCTGCCAGCCGCCCGGGCTCTCCCGCGGATACACGCCACTGAACGCCCCGGCGAGCGCGACGGAGCCGGCGGGCACCCGGGTGCGCGGCGACGACCGCCGCGGCACGTCGAAGAGGGGGTCGCCGCTCACGGCGTAGCCGAAGCCGGGAGCGAAACCCGAGAAGGCCACGCGCCAGTCCGCGGCGAGGTGACGAGCCACCAGCTCCTCCGCCGAGACGTCGAGGAGCGCGGCGGCCTCGTCGAGATCCTCCCCGTCGTAGCGGACCGGGATGCTGACCTCCCCCGCATCGGGCAGGGCCGCCGCGTCGACCTCGGTCGCGGCGAGCGCCTCCGCGAGCGCGGCGGCCGAGGTGCGGTGCGGATCGAACCGCACGAGCACGGTGCGGGCGCCGGGGATGCGCTCGAGCACACCGGGCATGTCGCTCCACGCCAGATTCAGCCGCATGGCCTGCTCGAGGTCGTCCGCCTCGACGAGCAGCGCGCTGTCGGAGGCCGTGAGGATGCGCATCAGACCCGGTACTCCGCATCCGGAACATCGGTGACGAACATGTACCCCGGGGCGTGGGTGACGGCGAACGGCGGCTTCGACGCCATGATCGCCGCCTGCGGGGTCACACCGCACGCCCAGAACACGGGGATCTCGCCGGGGCGGATCTCGGGGGCGTCGCCGAAGTCGGGCGCCATCACATCGGCGATGCCGAGCGACGCCGGATCGCCGATGTGCACCGGCGCGCCGTGCACAGCCGGGGTGCGCCCGGAGATCTGCACGGCGTCGGCCACGCGGTCCGCGGGGATCGGACGCATCGAGACCACCATCTCGCCGCGGAGGCGCCCGGCCGGCGTGCAGTCCACCGCCGTGCGGTACATCGGCACGTTGCGTCCGAGCTCCTGATGACGGATCGGGATCCCGGCCTCGACGAGCCCCGTCTCGAACGTGAAGCTGCAGCCGATGAGGAACGCGACGAGGCCGGGATGCTCGGCCCACGCCGCCGTCGCGTCGGACACCTCCTCGACGAGCTCGCCGTCCCGCCAGATGCGGTAGCGCCCGATGTCGGTGCGGATGTCGCTGCCCGGCGCGAGCCGCGACTCCACCTCGCCCTGCTCGATCACCTCGAGGACGGGGCAGGGCTTCGGGTTGCGCTGCGCATAGAGGAGGGTCTCGAAGGCCCAGTCCGCGGGCACGGCGATGAGGTTCGCCTGGGTCAGCCCCGGGGCGACGCCGCTGGTAGGCGCGGAGTGACCGGCGCGGTGCGCCGCACGGGCGGCCCGGGCGTCGGCGAGCTGGGCGGGAGTCGCGAGCACCGCCATGTCAGACTCCGGCGAACGGGGCGATGGTGATGCCCTCCGCCTGCAGCAGCCGCTTCGTCTCCGCGGCCATCGCGACGGATCCCGGGCTGTCGCCGTGCACGCAGATCGACTGCGCGGACACGGCGACGTCGGTGCCGTCGATCGCCCGGATCACGCCCTCCGCGGCCAGGCGCACCATCCGCTCCGCCACCGCGGTGGGGTCGTGCAGCACGGCCCCCTCCTCGGTGCGCGAGACGAGCTGACCGTCGGGCTGATAGGCGCGATCGGCGAAGGCCTCCGCCGCGACAGCGAGCCCCGCCCGTTCGGCGACGTCGAGCACGACGCCGCCGGCGAGGCCGAGCAGCACGAGCGAGGGGTCGATCGCCGTGATGGCCGCCACCACGTCCTTCGACTGCCGCTCGTCGCGGGCGATGGTGTTGTAGAGGGCCCCGTGCGGCTTGACGTAGGAGACCCGCCCGCCGATCGCCGCGGTGAGCCCGAGGAGGGCACCGAGCTGGTACTCGACATGTGCCTGCAGCGTGGCCGAGTCGATGTCGACGTTCGTGCGCCCGAAGTTCTCGTAGTCGCGGTACCCGGGGTGCGCACCGATCACGACGCCGCCGGCGACCGCCGCCGCGAGGGTCTCGCGGATGCCCTCCGGGCTCCCGGCGTGGAATCCGCACGACACGTTCGCGCTCGTGACGATCTCGAGCATGCTCGCGTCGTCGCTGACGATCCGGTCGGGGACGTTCTCGCCGAGGTCCGAGTTCAGGTCGATGGTCGCCATGTCGTCACGCTCCGATTCCGAGGAAGGCGAAGATGGGGCCGATCGAGACGGCGCCCATGTACCAGGTGAGGGCGGTCACGACCGTACCCGCGATGAGCAGCCACATCGGGTACTTCCGGTCGCCGAGCAGGTCTCGGCGGAACCAGCCGATGTACATGAACACCGTCAGGCCGATGGGGAGGATCAGGCCGTTGAAGCCGCCGACGAACACGAGGATCGCGGCCGGGGCCGTGCCGATCGCGAGATAGACACCGAGGGACACCACGATGAACGCGACCGTGGCGAGCTGCAGCGGCCAGCCGCCGCGGAGCTTGGCGGTGAACGTCGAGAGGAACGTCGCCGAGGTGTACGCGGCGCCGATGACCGAGCTGATCGCGGCGGCCCAGAAGATCGCGCCGAAGATCCGCAGACCCGCGTCGCCGAGCACCGCGCCGAACGCCTGGCCGGCGGGGTTGGCGGCCTGCGAGGAGAGGTCGAGCGCCACGCCGGAGGCGACCACGCCGAGGATCGCGAGGAACAGCACGTAGCGCATGATGCCGGTCACCAGGATGCCGTTGGCGGCGGCCCGCATGACGGGCTTCGCGTACTGCGGGCCCACGTGGCCGGAGTCGAGGTAGCGGTGGGCGCCGGAGTAGGTGATGTAGCCGCCGACCGTGCCGCCCACGATCGTGGTGATGGTGGCGAAGTTGAGCTGGTCGGGCACGAAGGTCTGGCGCAGGGCGTCGCCGACCGGCGGCTGGGCGATGAACGCGACGACGAGCGTCATCACGATCATCCCGATGCCCAAGACGATGAGCACGATGTCCATCACCTTCCCGGCCTTCTTGACGAGGAAGATGATGATGGCGAGGGCCGCGGTGAGCGCGCCGCCGATCTTCGCGTCGATACCGAGCAGCGCGTTGAGGCCGAGGCCGCCACCGGCGATGTTGCCGATGTTGAACGCGAGCCCGCCGATGACGACGAGGACGGCGATGACGTGGCCGGAGAACGGGATGGCGCTGTTGGCGAGCTCGCCGGCGCGCTTGCCGGACGAGGTGATCATGCGCCAGATGTTCAGCTGCACCGCGATGTCGACGAGGATCGACACGAGGATGGCGAACGCGAACGCGGCTCCCATCTGGGCGGTGAACGTCGCGGTCTGGGTGATGAAGCCGGGACCGATGGCGCTCGTCGCCATGAGGAAGATGGCGCCGATGACGGCACTGCGGCCGGCGCGCTTCTTCGCGTGGGCGGCGCGGGCTTCGTCCTCGGGGGTGAGGGCGGGGGCGGACTGCTCGGACATAGGGGGTCCCATCGTCGTTGGTGGGTGTCGGGTGACCCCCAGTGTAGAACGGACAGAACCCGATTGTTCAACAATCATGTTTCCGTCGTGCTACAGCGCGGTTGCTTTCGTGTGATCATCGGCACGATCTCCCGCACCGACCGCGCCTACGATGAAGGCATGAACCAGCAGGGCCCGCTCGCCGACGTGCTCCGTCAGCGCATCATCGACGGCGACGTCGCCCCGGGCTCCCGGCTGTCCGAGTCGGCGCTGTCGGAGAGCTTCGACGTGTCCCGGAACACCCTGCGCGAGGCGTTCCGGGTGCTCGCGGAACAGGGACTCGTCGAGCACATCCCGCACCGCGGCGTCTCCGTGGCCTCGCCCTCGATCGCCGACGTCATCGACATCTACCGGGCTCGCCGGGTCATCGAGTGCACGGCTCTCCGGCAGTCCGAACCGGAGCATCCCGCCGTCCAGCGCATGACCGATGCGGTCGCCGCGGCCGAGGCCGCCGTGGCCGGGGTCTCCCCCGACGACACGTCCGCCTGGCGCGCGGTCGGCAGTGCCAACATGGCGTTCCACGTCGCGCTGGTCGACCTCGCCGACAGCCCGCGCCTCGCCCGCACCTACCGGAACGTCGCGGCGGAGCTGCGCCTCGCATTCCTCAAGATCGACGATCCCCGCGCGCTGCACGAGCCGTTCGTCCGGAAGAACCGCGCCGTGCTCGACACCTTCCTGACCCGTGGCGCCGAAGCCGGGGCGGCGGAGCTGGAGAGATATCTCGTGCAGTCCGAGCGGGTCGTGCTCGGCGCCTTCGCGCGGATGCAGCTCGGCTGAGCGGGGTCCGCGGCTCAGGTCGCGTCGGTCCGGAGCGCCGCGGTCGCGCGGGGGCGGGGCTCCTCGCCCCGGTATGACGCCGGCACGCCCGGCAGCGCAGCGTCCGGCTCCGGCAACCCGTACCGGCGGTGCAGCCAGCGCCGCGCGTCCTCGAGCGGATACGTGTCGCCGAAGACGCAGTACTTCACGAACACCCCCTCCAGGGTGCTGCGGAGCATGACCTCCTCCAAGGCCGGGTCCTCGGCACCTCGGGCGCGGAAGACGGCGCGCACGGCGTCCTCCGCGGCCGTCGCACCTTCGGCATAGCGCTGCTCCGATTCCGCGAACAGGCGATGCGTCAGCGGCTGCTGCTGCATGGCGAGCACCGCGCGCTGCAAGGGCATCGCGAAGGCCGTCGCACCGATCGCCCCGTCGATGATGGCGGCGAGCATCTCGTCGGGCGTGCCCTCGACCTGCGCGAAGGCCAGGATCGTCTCGAACCAGCGGTCGATCACCGCGGCGACGAGCTGGTCCTTGCCGCCGAAGTGATAGTTCACCAGCCCCTGCGCCACTCCGGCGCGACGGGTGATCTCGGCGATGCCCGCCCCGGCGACGCCCCGTTCGCTGAAGACCTCGATCGCCGCCTGGAGGATGTTCTCCCTGGCGCGTTCGCGGGCCAGACGGTTCTGCTCATCCGATCGCGCCATACGGCATCCACCTTTCGGGTCCGGCGGAATTCCCTCACGGGCCGTCTCGGGATAGATTAATCACTGAATGCTCGTTCAACCTATGGAGGGTGCGAGCACTCGCGGCGCGGGGGCTCGCCGCAGCAGCCACGGACGCGTCTCCAGCCGATGGAGGGGGAGGCGGAGATGCGTCCGTGGCCCTCCTCGACCTCCGGCATACGACGACGGACCGAGGACCAGGCCCGGTCGTCGACCACCGGTGCCGACGTCCGGCCGAGCGCCGACGAGACCTTCGACGGTGGCCCATCGGGCAGATTCCTGACCTGAGTGCAGAAAGCGCACGATGGGCCGTGTCGCGCCTTGACCCCGTCGAAACGGCGCGGTTAGCGTGAGCGGGCTTCGGCCCCTCGGTGGCAGCGATGCTCACCGTCCGGACCGGAGACCGCTCGCCCACCGGACGCGCGGCACCGCTCAGATCGAAGAGGATCTTCCATGCGATTCACCAAGAAACTCGCGCTCGCCGCCACCGCGGCGGCCGCGCTCAGCCTCAGCGCGGTCATCCCCGCCACGGCCGCGTCGCCCGACGACTCCGCGCCCTCGTACCAGGAGTTCGCGTCGTCCACCTACCGGGACATCGACGGTGCCTACGTCGTCAACGGCGACGAGGTGATCTCCGGCAAGAAGGAGCTGCGTGCCTTCTACGACCGGCTGATCGGCCCCGAGACCCGCAACGACGGCCTCATCGTCAACACGGTCAACAACATCGACGACAAGTGGTCGGCGTCGCAGGTGGCCAACCTCACCTACTGCGTGAGCACGAAGTTCGGCAGCCGTCACGCCGACGTCGTCCGGGCGATGGAGGGCGGCGCCGCGCTCTGGGAGTCCGCGTCCTCGAAGATCGACTTCCGGTACGTGAGCAGCGCGGACGCCAACTGCACCACGCGGAACAACGCCGTCGTCTTCTCCGTCGAGCCGGTAGCCACGACGCAGTACATCGCCCGTGCGTTCTTCCCCAGCACGCCGGCCCGGCAGCAGAACGTGCTCATCGACGACTCGATCTGGAGCGCCGGAGCGTGGACGCCGACGAACGTGCTCGGCCATGAGCTCGGCCACGTGCTCGGCTTCCGCCACGAGCACACCCGTCCGGAGGCCGGCACCTGCTTCGAGGACAACAACTGGCGTCCGCTCACCCCGTACGACTCGTCGTCGATCATGCACTACCCGCAGTGCAACGGCAGCTCGGACGACCTCTCGATGACGACTGCCGACCGCACCGGCGTCGTCTCCCTCTACGGGAACTGAACCGTCGCCGCAGCTGCGGTGGCTCCCTCGAGGCCCGGTCGTCCGCGATCGGGCCTCACCCGTGTCCGGGCTCGACGCGGCTCAGGCGGAACCGCGGACGACGAGCTCCGTCGGCAGGATCGTGGTGCGCGGCGGATCCTCCCCCGCGAGCCGGGAGAGCAGCACCTGCGTCATCGCCTCGCCCTGGGCGTACATCGGCTGACGCATCGTCGTCAGGGGCGGATCGGTGGTCAGCGCCACCGACGAGTCGTCGAAGCCGACGAGCGCGATGTCCTCCGGCACCCGCACCCCGGCGCCCCGCAGCGCCGTCAGCGCCCCTCGGGCCATGAGGTCGCTGGCGACGAAGATCGCGTCCGGTCGCCCTTCCGCGAGCAGCCGGCGGGCGGCGTCCGCTCCGCTCGCCTCGCTGTAGTCGCCCTCCTCCTCCGCGAAGGGGGTCAGCCCCGCGGCGGCGAGCGCGGCGCGGAACCCCTGCACGCGGTCGGTCGACGACGGCATCGTGAGCGGACCGGAGATCGTGGCGATGCGGGTGCGTCCGATGTCGACGAGGCGCTGCGTGGCCGCCCGTGCCCCGGCGACGTTGTCGACGTCGACCACGTAGTCCCCCTCGGCGCGGCGCACCGGGCGGCCGCCGTAGACGACGGGGACCGCGTCGGCGATCCGGTCGACGAAGGCGTCACTCGTGTGGTGCGACACGATGAGAGCACCGTCGACGCCGCCGTTGCGCACGAAGCTGGTCATCTTGTCGCCGGGGTCGTCGCTCGCGATCAGCAGGTTCAGGAGGTAGTCGGAGCTGCGGAGGGCGCCGGTGATGCCGGCCACGATGGCCGCGAAGAACGGGTCGCCGAAGAAGCGCGACGTGTCCTCGGGGACGATGAGGGCGATCGCGTGCGTCTGCCGGGAGGCGAGGGAGCGCGCGGCCCGGTTCGGCACGTAGTTGAGCTCGTCGATCGCGGCGCGCACGGCGGCGAGCGCTTCCGGGCTGACCGCCGTCGACCCGTTGACGACCCGCGACACGGTCGACCGGGACACGCCGGCGGCCGTCGCGACCTCCTCGATGGTCGCCCGGGGCGACATCATCGCTTGCTCTCTTCCATCGCCCCATTCTCATCCACCCGGACCCTCGCCCGTGAAAATCCCCGCTTCGAATCGCCCGATTGGTCCCATCTCGGCCGCGGATGGAGCCAATCGGGCGATTCGAACGGGTCAGAGGGAGCGCGCGGCGATGATCCGGGCGTACTCGCGGCCGGAATCCTTGACCGTCCGCTCCTGGGTGTCGTAGTCCACGCGGACGATCCCGAAGCGCTTGTCGTACCCCCACGCCCACTCGAAGTTGTCGAACAGGGACCAGTAGAAGTAGCCGCGCACGTCCACACCGCTGTCCCTGGCGTCCAGCACGGCGTCGAGGTGCGCGCGCAGGAACGCGGTGCGGTCGGCATCGGGCACCCGGGTCTCCCCGTCCGCCACCACGACCGTGTCGTCATAGGCCGCGCCGTTCTCCGTCACCGAGAGCACGACCCCCGCGGGCTCGGCGTACTCGGTCCACAACCGCTGCAGCAGTCGCGTGAGTCCCTCCGGCTGGACCTCCCAGCCCTGGGCGGTGCGGGGCAGCCCGCGCTCGACCGCGTGGATGCCCTCGTGCGAGGGGTACGGGCTCCGGGTCACGTGTGCCGTCTCCGGGCCGCTGGAGACCGGGGCGTCGTCGGGCCCCGTGCCGGACACGAGGTCGCCGTGGTAGTAGTTCACGCCCTGCGTGTCGATGGGCTGCGCGATCGTGTCGAGGTCGCCCTCGTGCACGGCCGCCTCGAACCGCGCGACCGCGTCGGGGTCCACCGCGCGGATGTCCTCCACGGTGTCGGCGGGATACGCGCCGCGGTAGATGGGGTCGAGGAACCAGCGGTTGAACTGGCCGTCCAGCCGCCGGGCGGCGTCCACGTCCGCGGGGTTCTGCGGGTCGGCGGGATCGGCGACCGTGTGGTTCAGCGTGATGCCGAGGTTGAGGGAGGCATCGCGACCGCGGAGCTCGCGCACCGTCGCACCGTGCGCGAGGAGCAAGTGGTGCGAGGCCAGCAGTCCCTCGGCGATGCTCGTGTGCCCCGGGGCGTGCTCGCCCCCGGTGTAGGAGAGGAAGGACGAGCACCACGGCTCGTTGAGGGTCGTCCACACGTTCACGCGGTCGCCGAGGGCGTCGTGCATGGTGCCCGCGTACTCCAGGAAGCGGTCGACGGCGTCACGGTTCGTCCAGCCGCCGACCTCCTGGAGGGCTTGCGGCATGTCCCAGTGGTAGAGCGTGAGCCAGGGCAGGATGTCGGCCGCGAGGAGCTCGTCGACCAGACGGCTGTAGAAGTCGACCCCCGCCTGGTTGACCGCGCCGCCGTCCGGGCGCACCCGCGACCACGAGGTGGAGAAGCGGTACGTCTGCAGCCCGAGCTGCTTCATCAGCGCGACGTCCTGCGGGTACCGGTGGTAGTGGTCGCACGCCACGTCCCCGTCGTCGCCGGCGACCACGGCCCCGGGCACCCGGCAGAAGGCGTCCCAGATGGAGGCCGTCCGTCCGTCCTCGAAGGCGGCACCCTCGATCTGGTAGGCCGCGGTCGCCGCGCCGAAGAGGAAGTCCGAGGGGAAGGCACGCGTCATAGGGGTCATCCTTTCACCGCGCCCGCCATGATGCCACTGACCAGCTGCCGCCCCGCGATCACGAAGAGCACGAGGAGCGGAAGGGTCGCGAGCACCGCGCCGGTGAGCACGATCGAGTAGTCGATGTAATAGCCGGACTGCAGCTGGCTGAGCGCCGTCTGCAGCGTCGGGTTCTGGGGGGAGAGCACGATCAGGGGCCAGAGGTAGTCGGTCCAGGCGGTCATGAACGTGAACAGTCCGAGGATCGCCATGGCCGGCCGCGCCGCGGGCACCCCGACGGTGAGGAACGTGCGGAACTGGTTCGCGCCGTCGACCCTGGCGGCCTCGATGAGCTCGTCGGGGATGACGTCCACGAGGTACTGCCGCATGAAGAACACCCCGAACGCCGTGACGAGGGTCGGCACGATCACCGCGCCGATCGTCCCGGTCCAGCCGAGCTCGCGCATCAGCATGAACAGCGGGATGATGCCGAGCTGCGTGGGGATGGCCATGGTCGCGATCACGAACACCATGAGGCCGTCCCGCCCGCGGAAGCGCAGCTTCGCGAACGCATAGCCGGCGAGGGTCGAGAACGTGACGACGGAGATCGTGATGATCGTCGAGATGAGGAACGAGTTGCCGAGCGCGAGCCAGAACGGGATCGCATCGAACACCTTCGCCGCGTTCGCGAGGAAGTTGCCGCCGGGGACGAGGGGCAGGGTCTCACCGCGGGTCGCGTTCGTCCCGCTCGCGACGACGAACGACCACCACAGCGGGTAGGCGCCGCCGATGACGAAGGCCGCGAGGAGTCCGTAGGTGAGGAAGCCGGGGCGGCTGCCGAGGCCGGCGCTCCCGCTCGCGGCGCCGCGCCGGCGGCGGATCCGCTCCGGCACGCTGAGGGCCTGGGTGGCGGTCATCGCGCCTCCTCCTTTCCGGTCGGGCGGATGCGGCGTCGGGCCGCGCGGTTCTTCGGGGCGTCTCCGGTGGCGATGCGCCGGGAGATCAGGAAGTTGATGAGGCCGATCGCGACGATGAGGAGGAACAGCAGGATCGCGACGGCCGAGGCCTCGCCGAGGTTCCGGCGGAAGAACGCCAGCTCCCAGAGGAACAGCACGGTGGTCTGGAACTGCCGATCGCTGCCGCCGATGCCGCCCGCGGTGGAGACGTCGAACAGACGCGGTTCGGCGAAGATCTGCAGGCCGCCGATGGTCGCCGTGATGATGACGAAGATCAGCGTCGGACGGATGGTGGGGATCGTGATGGCGAAGAACCGCCGCACAGCCCCGGCACCGTCCAGGGCGGCCGATTCGTAGAGGTCGCGCGGCACGGCCTGCATCGCGGCGAGGAGGATGAGGGCGTTGTAGCCGGTCCAGCGGAAGTTCACCATGACCGCGATCGCGATGTGCGACAGGAACGTGTCGTGCTTCCACTGCTGATCGGCGATGCCGACGAGGTTGAGGAGGTTGTTGGCCAACCCGTCCGCCTCGTTGAAGATGCTCGAGAAGATGATCGCCACGGCGACCGGCGTCACCACGAAGGGGATGAGGACGCTCATCCGCCAGAACGTCGGCGTCCGCAGTCCGCGGTCCAGCAGGTACGCGATCACCAGCGCGACGGCGAGCTGCGGGATGGCGGAGAGCAGGAAGATGCTCAGCGTGTTCCGGATGGAGTTCCAGAACATGCCGTCGCCGAGGATCGCCGCGAAGTTGCCGAAGCCGACGAAAGGCCCCTCGCCCTTCAACAGATCCCACTCGTGCACCGCGACCCACACCGTGTACAGCAGCGGGAAGAGGCCGATGAGCCCGAAGAGGAGGAAGAACGGGGAGATGTAGAAGTACGGAGAGGCGCGGTGGTCGAAACGGGAGACGCGGGTGCGCCAGGAGCGTCGCGGCGGAGCGTCCGCCGCCACGGGGGCGGCGGCCTGCGGCTCCGCCGGCGGGGCGGTGAGGGTCATGGGCGTGTCCTTTGCCGGGGCTTCGACAGGCTCAGCCACCCACTCGGGGCGCTGAGCGTCCACTCGGGGCGCTGGGCGTCCACTCGGGGCGCTGGGCGTCCACTCGGGGCGCTGGGCGTCCACTCTGGGTCGCTGAGCCTGTCGAAGCGAGATGATCAGCCGACGAGGTCGTTCAGCAGGCCGATCGCCTGGTCCCAGGCCCCCTGCGTGTCGGTCTCACCGCGGTCGAGTGCGCTCAGCGCCGGGCCGAAGACGTTCTCCTGGATCACCGAGTCGTCGGCGCCCTTGAACTGCGCGACGACGCCCTTGGCACGCTCGGCGAGGATGGCGCCGGTCGGCGCGTCGTTGAAGAACGCGTTGGGCGTGGCTTCATCGGCGAGGGACTCCTGCGCCTTGATGGTCGAGGGGAAGTTGCCCGCGGCGGCGGACTGCTTCACCTGCTGCTCGGGCTGCGTCAGCCAGTCGGCGAGCTCGGCCGCGGCCTCCTTGTGCTCCGAGGACTCCGGGATCGACAGGAACGCGCCGCCCCAGTTGGCCGCGCCGCCGGGGAACACGTCCGCGAAGTCCCAGCCGGTCGACGCGTCGCCGCCGCCGGCCTCGACCTGACCCTGCACGACGCCGAGCATCCAGCCGGGGCAGACGAAGGTGGCGAAGGTGCCGTCGACGAATGACTTGCCGCCGTTCCAGTCCCACGCGGTCTGCGCTGCGGACTGACCGCCCTCGGTCGCGGCGCCGAGGAGCTCGAAGCGCTCCTGGAGCTCGTCGTTGCCCTCGACGTTCAGCTCACCGTCGGCGGTGTAGTAGCCCTCGTCGAGCTGGTTCACCATGGCGTTCCAGACGAAGCCGGAGTGGTCGTACCAGGCCTTGCCGGTCTTCTCGGTGTAGTCGGCACCGACCTGGAAGTAGTTCTCCCAGTCGCCGTTGAGCAGTTCGGCGACGGACTCGCGGTCGCTGGGCAGGCCGGCGGCCTCGAACGCGGCGCCGTTGTAGCAGATGCCGCTCGGGCCGATGTCGGTGCCGTAGCCGATGACGCGGCCGTCGGCGTCGGTGGCCTGACCGTACTTCCAGTCGACCCAGTCGTCCTTGCGGTCCTCGATGCCGTAGTCGCGCAGGTCGACGAAGGTGTCGGAGACGTCCATGATGGCGCCGAGCCAGCCCTCCTCGATCGCGACGATGTCGCTGAGGCCGGAGCCGGCGGCGATCTTGGTGAAGGCGTCGGTGCGGGCGTTGCCGCCGGTGTCGATGTTGGTGGCCTCGATCGTCACGTTCGGGTGCGCCTTCTCGTACTCCTCGTAGAGGTCGTCGTAGCCGAAGGTGCCGAAGGTGGTAACGGTCAGTGTGACCTTCTCGTCGGCGCTGCCGCCGGTGTCGCCGTCGCCGCCGGTGCTGCCGGAGCAGCCGGCCAGGGCGAGAGCGGAGACGGATGCCACGGCGGCTGTCGCCAGGATCCGGGTGCGGGCACGTGAGTTCACGGTTCACTCCTTTGTGGGTTCGTGCGGTGGTGGTGCGTGGGTGAGTCGTGGGAGCGCTCCCACGAACTTCCGTGAACTCTATGGGAGCGCTCCCACGATGTCAAGGGTGCCGGGTGCCCGCCGGTCCCCGTTCACAACTCAGGAGAATCGGGATCCGATGCCGCCGTTCGACCGCTATCGGCCCGGAGCCCGCGGATTCTCCGGAGTTGTGAACGCGGCGTACCCTTGTCCGGTGCCCGAAGCCACCCTCTCCCCCGCCCTCACCCGCGCCGAATCCCTGATCCGCAGCATCCCGGACTACCCGGAGCCCGGCATCATCTTCCGCGACATCACGCCGCTCCTCGCCGACGCCGAGGCCCTCCGCGTGACGACCGAGGCGATCATCGAGCCCTTTGCGGGGCAGTTCGACGTGGTGGCCGGCATCGAGGCTCGCGGCTTCATCCTCGCCGGGGCGGCCGCCGTCGCCGCAGGCGTCGGACTGATCCCGATCCGCAAGGCCGGCAAGCTCCCCCGGCCCGCGGCGTCCGTCGACTACGCCCTGGAGTACGGCACCGCGACCATCGAGATGCACGACGATCTGCCGGCAGGCTCGCGTGTTCTCCTCATCGACGACGTCCTCGCGACCGGGGGCACCCTGGCCGCCGGTCGCCAGCTCGTCGAGCGCCTCGGCAGCCACGTCGCCGGCATCTCGGTGCTCTTCGAGATCGACGGCCTCGGCGGCCGCGAGGCGATCGGCGACCTCCACACCGTCTTCCACTCCTGACCCCCTCTGACGCCGAGACCCCGGTTTCCCGCCGACACCCCGGTGTAGCGGCGGGCGCAGGGCGGGGTCTGGACGGGAGCCCGGGGTCTCAGCGGAGCATCGGCGAGCCGGTAGACTGAAACCGCCCGTCCGCCCGCGACTCTTGGAGCCGTCATGCCCACCATCGTCGTCGACGTCATGCCCAAGCCCGAACTGCTCGACCCGCAGGGCAAGGCCGTCTCCGGCGCCTTCGCCCGCCTCGGCGTCGAGGGCTTCACCGACGTCCGCATCGGCAAGCGCTTCGAGCTCACGGTCGAGGGCGAGGTCACCGACGAGGTCCTCGCCGAGGCCCGTCGCCTCGCCGACGAGGTCCTGTCGAACTCCGTGATCGAAGACGTCGTGGGCGTCGAGGTGGCGGAGTGACCGTCCGCATCGGCGTCGTCACCTTCCCCGGCTCGCTGGACGACGTCGACGCGCAGCGCGCCGTCCGCATCGCGGGAGCCGAGCCGGTCGCCCTGTGGCACGGCTCGCACGACCTCGAGGGCGTCGACGCCCTCGTCCTCCCCGGCGGTTTCAGCTACGGCGACTACCTGCGCGCCGGCGCCATCGCCGCGCTCTCGCCCATCATGAGCGAGGTCAAGGACGCTGCCGCGAAGGGCATGCCCGTCCTCGGCATCTGCAACGGCTTCCAGATGCTCGTCGAGGCGCACCTGCTCCCCGGCGGCCTGATCCGCAACGGGCACCAGCACTTCGTCCGCCGCGACCAGAAGCTCACGGTCGAGAACGCCGACACCGCGTGGACCAACGCCTTCCGCACCGGCCAGGAGATCATCATCCCGCTGAAGAACGCGGACGGCGGCTACATCGCCGACGAGCAGACGCTCGATCGCATCGAGGGCGAGGGTCTCGTGGCGTTCCGCTATGCCGGCGTGAACCCGAACGGCTCCCTGCGCGACATCGCGGGGCTGACGAACGAGGCCGGCAACGTCGTGGGACTGATGCCGCACCCCGAGCACGCCACGGAGCCCGGTTTCGGTCCGGACACCGCCGTCGCGATGCGCAGCGGCGTGGACGGTCTCGACTTCTTCACGAGCGCGATCGCCGCCGTCGCCCGCGTCGCCGCCTGACCTCTCCGTCGACCCACCCCTCTGCGTGCGTCCCACCCCTTTGCGGGCGCACTGAAGAGGCCGGGCCGACCGCAAGAGGCCGGGTCGACGGACGAGGTCAGGGGAGACGGAAGGGGTTGTCGCCCACGGCCGCGAGCAGGTACCAGGCCGTCGTGCCGGTGTGCAGACTCGCGTAGTAGAGGTCGCCGAAGCCGGAGTCGAGTCCGTCGGTCGAAGTCGCCACGATGCCCTTGCCGTCGCCGTTCGCCGCGTCGCGCTGCACCAGTCGGATGTCGGCCAGCAGCTCCTCCGCGCGCGCCTGGTCACCAGGGGCCCCGCGTTCCTGCAGCGCGAGGGCGAGGTGTCCGCTCCCCTCGAACCAGACCTTGGACACGTCCACGTCACTGATCGACGGGCCTCGGTAGGGACCGTCCTGGGCCACGAGGTGCGCGAGCGTCCAGTCGACGGCCGCTCCGTACCGGGCGTCCCCGGTGCCGAGGAGGCTCCACGTCTGCGCGTCGAGCGGGATCGGGCGGGTGTTGATCGTGCTGCCGTCCAGCAGTGTCCCGGTGTCCACGTGCCCGTCGGCGCTCTGCATCGCCGCGACGAAGCCTGCGGCCACCGCCGCCCGCTCCGCCCACACCGCGTCGCCCGTGAGCTGGGCGAGCTGCGTGAAGAACCCGGCGATGTCGCTGTTGTGCTCGGTGGACTTCCACTCCAGCGGCACCCCGGCATCGGTCTGCCCACCGGTGTAGCCGTAGGGCGCGCGGGTCATGTCGGCGGTGTTGTCCTGGATCCACTCCGCGATGCGCACCGCGCCGTCGAGATACCGCGTCTCGCCGGTGGCGTGGAAGAGGCGGGCGAGCGCCATGCCCACCCAGGCCTGATTGCCGGTGAAGGTGCCCGGCCCCGTGATCTCCATGCGCCCCTGGCGGATGCCGTGCGGCTCGTACGAGGTGCGGACGCGGCCGTCGCCGATGGGGTCGTTCTCCTGCACGAAGAGGAGGGTGTCCGCGACAGCTTGCGCGCGGCGCAGGTCGTCCGGCAGACCGCGGGCGGTGTAGGCGATGACGACAAGGGCGTCGTCGTAGACGAAGGAGGGCGTGAAGTCCCAGGACGGCGTGGTGAAGAATCCGCCCTCGTAGCTGCGCGGCAGGCACCGGCCCTCGCCGTCGCAGAACTCGTCGACCCGGGCGTCGAGGAACTCGTAGGCGAGCGCGACCGAAGCGGCGGGGTCGTTCACCGGGTCAGCCGGGGGCTGCACGCGCGCGCCGAACGCATCGGACACGGCGGGGGCGGCACCGACGAGCACGGCGCCGACGACGAGGGCGGCGACGACCACCCAGGGCGCGGATCGGCGGGCGGAAGCGGACATCACGACCTCTCGACGGCAGGACCCCCGGGGGACATGCCGCGAGCGACACGGGGGGATGTTCGCAACCCTGTCATGACAGGAGGCGCGGGGGGAAGTGCCTTTCGGCCATATACGCGTGTACCAAAGCGACCGGATGCGTGCAAGGCGTTTGCCGGACACGGGGACCGACGCGCACGATGGTCCTCCCGTCCCCGACCTCCCGGAAAGGACACCCCATGTCCCGCGACCAGTACACCTTCACCAACCCGGTCGAGCTCTACGCCGACATCCAGCCGCAGAAGCAGCACATGCGCGAGCCCGGTCTCGACGCGGACCTCACCCCGAAGGCCGACCTCGGCGAGGAGTCGTACCGCGGCACCGGACGACTGACCGGACGCAAGGCGCTCATCACAGGCGGCGACTCGGGCATCGGCGCGGCCACCGCCATCGCGTTCGCTCGCGAGGGGGCCGACGTCGCGATCTCCTACCTCCCCGAAGAGGAGGAGGACGCGAGCCGCATCGCCGGGATTCTCCGCGAGGCGGGTGCCACCGTGGCCACCATCCCCGGTGACCTGCGCGACCCGGAGTACTGCCGCACCCTCGTGGCCGAGGCCGTCGCAGCGCTCGGCGGACTCGACATCCTCGTCAACAACGGCGGCAAGCAGGTCTTCCAGGAGTCCCTCACCGACGTGACGGACGAGCAGTTCGACGACACGTTCAAGACCAACGTGTACGCGATGTTCTGGATCACGAAGGCCGCCCTGCCGCACCTCCCCGCGGGGTCGACGATCATCAACACGACCTCCATCCAGGCCTACTCGCCGTCGGACATCCTCGTCGACTACGCGTCGACCAAGTCGACCATCAACGCGTTCACGAAGGGCCTCGCCCAGCAGCTCGCGCCGAAGGGCATCCGCGTGAACGCCGTGGCGCCCGGACCGATCTGGACCCCGCTGCAGCCGAGTGACGGGCAGCCGCAGGAGAAGATCGACCAGTTCGGCCAGGACACGCCTCTGGGCCGGATGGGTCAGCCCGCCGAACTCGCTCCCGCGTACGTCTTCCTCGCCTCTCCGGAGTCGAGCTACGTCCTCGGCGAGACCCTGAACGTCAACGGCGGCATGCCCACGCCCTGACTCTCATCCCCTGTCGACCCACCCCCTTCCGTTCCTCCCGGCCCCTTCCGGCCGTCCGCAAGGGGGTGGGTCGGACGGAAAGGGGTGGGTCGGCGGAGAGGGCACAAGGGATCACCGAACCGTTTCGATACCTGTGGTGGCGGGACTGTAAGCGTTTGCAGTAGCCTGATCGCATGGCACAGCTCGAACAGATCGCAGCCCCCGGTTCCGAGTGGTGGCGCAGCGCCGTCATCTACCAGATCTACCCCCGCTCCTTCGCGGACGCGTCGGGCGACGGCATCGGCGACCTCCCCGGCATCACGAGTCGCCTCGACTCGCTGCAGGAGCTCGGCGTCGACGCGATCTGGCTCAGCCCGTTCATGACGAGCCCGCAGCGCGACGCCGGCTACGACGTGGCCGACTACCGCGACGTCGACCCGCTGTTCGGCACGCTCGCCGACTTCGACCTCATGCTCGCCGAGGCCCACGCCCGCGACATCCGCGTGATCGTCGACCTCGTCCCGAACCACTCGTCCGACCAGCACCC
The DNA here is from genome assembly GCF_032364335.1 of Microbacterium meiriae. Taxonomy (NCBI): domain Bacteria; kingdom Bacillati; phylum Actinomycetota; class Actinomycetes; order Micrococcales; family Microbacteriaceae; genus Microbacterium; species Microbacterium meiriae. Next base: position 367,289 of record NZ_CP133984.1, on the reverse strand, counting down.
CTGGTTCCAGGAGGCGCTCAAGGCCGCGCCGGGCAGCCCGGAGCGCGCACGCTACATCTTCCGCGACGGCCGCGGTGAGAACGGCGAACTGCCCCCGAACAACTGGGAGTCGGTGTTCGGCGGCGGCATGTGGCAGCGTGTCACCGAGGCCGACGGCACGCCGGGTCAGTGGTACCTGCACATCTTCGACGCCACGCAGCCCGACTTCGACTGGAACAACGAGGAGGTGCAGGAGGAGTTCCGCTCGATCCTGCGCTTCTGGCTCGACCGCGGTGTCGACGGCTTCCGGGTCGATGTGGCCCACGGCATGATCAAGACCGAGGGGCTTCCCGACTACACGCCGCCGACCGACGCGGACTCCATGGGCGGCGGCGAGTCGAACGTGCCGTACTGGGGCCAGGACGGCGTGCACGAGATCTACCGCGACTGGCACAAGGTGCTCGCCGAATACGACGGCGACCGTGCCCTGTGCGGCGAGGCCTGGATGCCGACGCTGAAGGAGACCGCGCTCTGGGTGCGTCCGGACGAGATGCACCAGACCTTCAACTTCCCGTACCTGATGACGGCGTGGGACGCGAAGGCGCTCGGCGACGTGATCCGTGAGTCGCTGGACGCCTTCGGCGCGGTCGGTGCACCGAGCACCTGGGTGCTGTCGAACCACGACGTCGTGCGGCACGCCACGCGCCTGGCGCTCACGATCGACAACCCGCAGGGCGAGGGCATCGGCCCGAACACCCCGGACAAGCCGGACACGGCCATCGGCCTCGCCCGCGCCCGCGCGGCCACCACGCTGATGCTCGCGCTCCCCGGCTCCGCCTATCTCTACCAGGGTGAAGAGCTCGGACTGCCCGAGGCCATGGAGATCCCGGACGAGTACCGTCAGGACCCGACCTGGTTCCGCACGAACGGCGAGCGCTACGGCCGCGATGGCTGCCGTGTGCCGCTGCCGTGGGAGGCGGAGGCCCCGGCGTTCGGCTTCAACGACACCGGACTCTCGTGGCTCCCGCAGCCCGCGGACTGGGCGGCCTACGCCCGGGACGTCGAGGAGGTCGACCCGGCGTCGACCCTGGCCCTGTACAAGCGCCTGCTCGCCGGTCGTCGCGAGTTCGGATTCGGCACCGGGTCGCTGGTGTGGGAGGACGCCGACCCCGACGCCGTGGCCTTCCGTCGCGGTGAGGTCCACGTGCTGGCGAACCTCGGCACGGCTCCGCTCGACCTTCCGGAAGGCGCGGTCGTCCTGCTCCGCAGCCAGCCTTTCGACGGCGCCCAGGTCCCGGTCGACACCGCCGTCTGGTACACCACGGCCTGACACCGCGGCGCCCGTGGCGCGCTCCACCCGGGGCGCGGCACGGGCGTCTCCGATCCGAAGGAACCACGATGGCGAGCATCGACGAGGTCGCCCGGCTCGCCGGCGTCTCCACCGCGACGGTCTCGCGCGCGCTGAGCGGCCGCGGGCACGTGTCGGAGTCCGCGCGCGAGCGCGTGCAGGCCGCCGCCGCCTCGCTCGGATACGTGGTCTCCTCCCGCGCCTCGAGCCTCGCGTCGGGGCGCACCCGCAACATCGGAGTCGTGGTGCCGTTCCTCGACCGCTGGTTCTTCAGCACCGTGCTGTCCGGGGTCTCCGCGGCCCTGATGCGGGCCGGCTACGACATCACGCTCTACAACATCACCGCCGACAAGGACGTGCGCCGCCACGTGTTCGACACGTTCCTGCGCCGCCAGCGTGTCGACGCCGTGATCGCCGTGTCCATCGAGCTGGACGAGGACGAGACCCAGCAGCTCCTCGACCTCGGCCTACCCGTCATCGCGATCGGCGGCCCCAATCCGAAGCTCGACACGCTCACGGTCGACGACGTCGCCGTGGCGCAGCTCGCGACGGAGCACCTGCTCGGCCTCGGCCACACCGAGATCGCCCACATCGGCGCGAACCCCGAGTTCGACATCGACTTCCACATCCCCACGAACCGACGACTCGGGTTCGAGCGGGCACTGGCCACGGCCGGCATCCCCCTGAACCCCGCGTTCCTGGAGCCCGCGGACTTCACGGTGGAGGGCGGCTACCGCGCCGCGAAGCAGCTCCTCGGGCGTCCGGGGCCGCGTCCCACCGCGGTGTTCGCCGCGTCGGACGAGATGGCGATCGGGGCGCTCCTCGCCGCGCGCGACCTCGGCTTCGCGGTGCCGGGGGACCTGTCCATCGTGGGCATCGACGGCCATGAGCTCGGCGAGTTCTTCCGCCTCACCACGGTCGACCAGTTCCCGCTCGGACAGGGCGAACGGGCGGCCGACGCGGTCCTCGCGAAGCTCACCGACCCGGAAGCCGTGCGCCCGCCCGCCGCCCTTCCGTACGAGCTCAACGTCCGCGGCACGACCGCCCGGCTCGTCTGAGCCGGGCGGCGTTCACAACTCAGGAGTACGGCACGCGGAGACCGCGGTTTTGGCCCTGACGGGCGCAGGTGCGCCGGTTCTCCTGAGTTGTGAACGCGTCGAGCTCAGCACTCTGCGGTCGCGTCCCGCCAGGTGCGGTAGCCGCCGTCGAGATTGCGCACCTCGCGCCCGTGCTGCCGCAGCAGCCGGGTGGCGATGTGCCCCCGGAGACCGACCTGGCAGTGCACCACGAGGGGCCCGTCCGGCAGCTCGTCGAGGCGGTCACGCAGCTCGTCGAGCGGGATGTTCCGCGCGCCGGGGATGGCGCCGTTCGCATGCTCGCCCGCGGAGCGGACGTCGATGAGGGCTGCGCCCGCCTGCAGGGCGTCGTCGAGCTCGTGCCACTGGAGGGTCGGCGTGGTGCCGCTGCGGGTGTTCTCGGCCACGTAGCCGAGGATGTTCACGGCATCCTTCGCGGAGCCGAACTGCGGGGCATACGCGAGCTCGAGGTGCGCGAGACCGGCGGCCGTGACGCCCGCCTGCAGCGCCGTCGCGATGACGTCGATCCGCTTGTCCACGCCGTCACGACCCACGATCTGCGCCCCGAGGATGCGGTCGGTGGCGGGGTCGGCAAGGAGCTTCATCGAGAGGGTCTCCGCGCCCGGGTAGTAGCCGGCGTGCGACGCCGGATGCACATGCACGGCGTAGAAGTCGCGGCCCGCGGCACGGAGCTGCTTCTCGCTCCATCCGGTCTTCGCGGCGGCCAGGCCGAACACCTGCACGATGCCGGTGCCGAGCGCGGGGCGCGCTGACTCCTCCCGCCCCGCGATGACGTCGGCGACCATCCGGCCGTGGCGGTTGGCGAGACCGGCCATGGTCACGAGTGCCGCACCACCGCCGATGAGGTCGGCCTTCTCGACGCCGTCGCCGACCGCGAAGACGTCGGGCGCACTGGTGCGGCAGGCCTCGTCGACGGCGATTCCGCCGGTCTCGCCAAGACGGATCCCGGCGGTGCGGGCGAGTCCGACCTCGGGCACGACCCCGGAGGCGTCGACGAGGAACTCCGCAGGGAGGGTGGCACCGTCGCTCAGGGTCACGGAATCCGCGGCCGTGGCCACGACCTCGACGCCGAGTCGCACGTCGACTCCGCGGCGCCGGACCTCGGCCGCGAGGGGCGCGGCCATCTCCGGATCCAGCGGCCCGAGCAGCTGGGCACCGCGCTGCACCAGGGTCACCGCGGCGCCCCGGGCGACGAGGTTCTCGACGGCCTCGAGTCCCGTGTATCCGCCGCCGACGACGACCACCGGCAGTCCGGGGCGGAGGGCGGCCTCGATCGCATCGGCCTCCGCCACGGTCCGCAGGCTCCGCGCGGGGAGGGCTCCGGTCGGCTCGTCGCCGCGGGGCCGGGCACCGGTGGCGAGCACGAGGCGGTCGTACGGGTGGGTGCTCCGACGGCCGCTGTCGAGATCGACGACCTCGACCGTCTTGCGCGCGGTGTCGATGCCGACGACGTCGTGACGGACGCGGACGTCCAGCCGGAAGCGGCGGTGCAGCGGCTCCGGGGTCTGCAGCAGGAGGGCGTCGCGCTCCTCGATCACGCCGCCCACGTAGTAGGGCAGACCACAGTTGGCGTAGGAGACCTCGGGCCCGCGCTCGAAGACGACGATGTCCGCGGACTCGGCGAGCCGCCGGAGCCGGGTCGCCGCCGACATGCCGCCGGCGACCCCGCCGACGATGACGACGCGGAGCGGCGCGCTCATCGGCCGAACAGCCGGGCCAGGAGACCGCTCTTGGCCTCGTCCTTCGGATGGCCCGCGCACCAGTCCGATGCCGGCACGGTGCGGCGGACGGCATCGACGTGCTGACCGCACCCCGCCCAGGTGGTCTTCCCGCAGGTACGGCAACGGACTGCTCGACACATGTGTTCTCTCCTCACTCGATACCCCGGTGGGTATGCAGACACTATACCCCCGGGGGTATAGTGGAGCGCACAGCCGGCCTTCAGGGAGTGACCATGACCACCGTCGACATCGACACGCAGCGCAAGATCGCCAACCGCCTCAAGCGCGCACAGGGACAGCTCGGCGCCGTGATCGCCGCGGTCGAGAGCGGCGGTGACTGCCGGGCCGTCGTCACGCAGCTCGCCGCCGTGACCTCCGCCCTCGACAAGGCGGGGTTCCAGATCATCGCCTCCGCCATGAAGACCTGCCTCGAGGACCCCGCGCAGGACGACGCCGTCCCCCTCCCCGACCTGGAGAAGCTCTTCCTCACCCTCGCCTGAACGCAACCCGGCCCCTTGCGTGCGCCCCGGCCCGTTGCGGACGATCGCAACGGGCCGGGGCGCACGCAAGGGGCCGGGTCGGCAAAGAGGGGGTCAGGGGACGAGGAGACCCGCGGTCGCGGTGCGGGCCGTCTCGAAGCGGCGCTGCACGTCGGGCCAGTTCACGAGGTTCCAGAACGCCTTGACGTAGTCCGCCCGCACGTTCAGGTAGTCGAGGTAGTAGGCGTGCTCCCACACGTCGAGCTGCAGCAGCGGGATGACGCCGAGCGGCGCGTTGCCCTGCTGGTCGAAGAGCTGGAAGATCACCGGGCGGGCCCCCACCGAGTCCCAGGCGAGCACGGCCCACCCGGAGCCCTGCACGCCGAGGGCCGTCGCGGTGAAGTGCGCGCGGAAGCCGTCGATCGACCCGAAGGAGTCCGCCAGGGCCGCCGAGAGCTCGCCCTCCGGAGCCCCGCCGCCCTCCGGCGAGAGGTTCTGCCAGAACACGGAGTGGTTGATGTGGCCGCCGAGGTTGAACGCGAGGTCCTTCTCGAGCTTGTTCACCGCTCCGAGGTCGCCGCTGTCCCGGGCCGCCGCGAGCTGCTCCAGCGCCGTGTTCGCGCCGGTCACGTAGGCCTGGTGGTGCTTGGAGTGGTGGAGCTCCATGATCTTGCCGGAGATGTGCGGCTCCAGCGCGGAGTAGTCGTAGGGCAGCTCGGGGAGCGTGTACGGAGTGGACATGGTTGTTCCTTTCGTGACGGGGTCAGAGGGCGGTGTCGTGGGACAGGGCGTGGAATCGGCGGTCGATGTAGACGAGCGGGCGGGCGGGGCGGCCCGCGAGCACCTCGAGCACCTCGGCGATCACCACGGTCGACGAGCCGACGGGCACGGTCTGGATCGCTCGGCAGCGCAGTGCGACCCTGGCCTCCGCCAGGTGCGGCTCCCCGGTCGGCAGCGTCGTCCAGCCCTGCTCGGGCGTGAAGCGCTCGGAACCGCTCACCGCGAAGCTCTGGGCGAGCGCGGAGTGCTCGTCGTCGATGAGATGCACGACGAAGGTCTCCGCGCCGAGGATGGCCCCGGCGCTTCCGGTCGCCCTGGTCACCGAGAACACGATGGCCGCCGGATCGACCGCGACCGACGACACGCTCGACGCCGTGAGGCCGACGGGGCCGTCCGGGCCCTGCGCCGTGATGATGGCGACACCGGCGGGGTGGGTGCGGAACGCCGCCTTGAGCCCCTCGCCGACCGGCGTGGGCACCGGAGCGGCGGGGTGCGGGGTGGTGTGCGGGTCGCGGGTCATCGGGTGCTCTCCTCGAGAGGGATGGGGGTGGGGGTCGCGTGAGCGCGCATGGCCGCGCGGTCGATGAGCTTCGTGCGCTCCCGGCCGCGGACGGCTCCGGCGCGGCGCTCGGCCGCGTCGATGCGCAACCAACCCTCCCAGTCCACCACGCCGGGGAGGTCCAGGGGCGGGTCCCGGTCGATGCGGGCGGACGGAGTGGCAGCGAGGTCCTCGACGAGATGCTGCACGGTCTGCGCGGCGTCGGACTTGGTCGAGCCGATGAGTCCGATCGGCCCGCGCTTGATCCAGCCGGTGGCGTAGAGGCGAGGGACGGGCGCGCCGTCGGCATCGAGCACCCGCCCCTCCGCATTCGGCACGACGCCCCGCGCCGCGTCGAACGGCACACCGGGCACGGGCGAGGAGAGGTAGCCGATCGCCCGGTAGACGGCGCCGACCTCGTAGCGCACGAGCTCGCCGGTGCCGACCATGCGGCCGAGCGGATCGGACGCGGTGCGCTCGAACTCGATGCCCTCCACGCGGTCCGCACCGAGGACGCGGACGGGTCGATGCCGGAAGTGCAGGTGGATGCGCCGGGAGGCCCCGGCGGACGGACGCTGCGCCCACTCCGTGAGGGTGCGCACGATGATGCGGCGCTGGGAGAACTGCTCCAGCATGCGGGCGGCATGGTCGTCGAGCTCGAGATCGGCGGGGTCGACGATCACCTCCACGTCGTGCTGCTCGCCCAGCTCGCGCAGCTCCAGGGCCGAGAAGCGCACATCGGCCGGACCGCGGCGGGCGAAGAGGTGCACGTCGCGGATCCGACTCGCGGCGAGCGCGTCGAGGATGTGGTCGGGGGTGTCGGTCGACTCCAGCGCCGCGGCGTGCTTCGCGAGGATGCGCGTGACGTCGAGCGCGACGTTGCCTGCGCCGAGCACGGCCACGGACTCCGCCTCCAGACCCCAGCCCTGGGCGACGTCGGGGTGCGCGTCGTACCAGGCCACGAACTCCGCGGCGCCGTACGATCCGGGAAGGTCGGCTCCCGGCACGTCGAACGTCACGTCACGGTCGGCTCCGGTCGCAATGACGACGCCGTCGTACGCCCGGCGGAGCTCGTCGACCGTCACATCGACGCCGACCTCGACGTTGCCGCGCAGCCGGATGCCGGGCTGGAGGAGTACGTCGTGCAGCGCATCGATGATCTTGCGGATGCGCGGGTGGTCGGGGGCGACGCCGTAGCGGACGAGGCCGTACGGGGCGGGAAGCTTCTCGTACAGGTCGATGGCCGCCTCCGGCACCTGCGCCCGGAGGAGGTCGGCGGCGTAGATGCCCGCGGGCCCCGCGCCGACGATGGCGATGCGCGGGGTCACTCGTGCACCTCCTGCGGCGGAAGTGCGGCGATGAGGGGGTGGTCGTGCCGGATGAGTCCGGTGCGGGCGGCGCCGCCGGGCGAGCCGATCTCGTCGAAGAACTCGACGTTGGCCTTGTAGTAGTCCTGCCACTCGTCGGGGAGGTCGTCCTCGTAGTAGATCGCCTCGACGGGGCACACCGGCTCGCACGCTCCGCAGTCCACGCACTCGTCGGGGTGGATGTAGAGCGACCGTTCGCCCTCGTAGATGCAGTCGACGGGGCACTCGTCGATGCAGGCCTTGTCCTTGAGGTCGACGCACGGCAGCGCGATCACGTACGTCATCGCGACTTCTTCTCTGTCCCACTCACGCCCTCCACCGTAAAACCTCAAGTGCACTTGAGGTCAATCGAGGCGCCGAGACCCCGGCCTCGCGCCGAGACCCCGCCTGCGCCGCGCGGACACGACGGGGTCTCGGCGGGGAAGCGGGGTCTCGGGATCAGGACGGGGAGATCTCGAAGGGGGCGGGGAGGAGGTGCTCCTCGCGGGAGCTGGGGCCGACGAGGAGCGTGAAGGCACCGGGCTCCACGGTGCGGACGCCGGCGGCGGTCACGATCGCGCAGTCCGCGACGGGGACCTCGATCCGCACGCGGGCGCTCTCCCCCGGCGCGAGGTCGACCTGCCGGAAGGACTTCAGTTCACGGTCGGTCCAGCTCACGCTCGTCACCTCGTCCCGCACGTAGGCCTGCACGGTCTCGCGGACGGGCCGGTCTCCCGTGTTCGTCACGGTCACGTGCCCCACCACGGTGTCGCCGAGGCGCAGCTCCGTCTGCTCCAGCTCCAGGTCCGCGTACGCCACGGTCGTGTACGACCGGCCCTCGCCGAAGGCCCACGCGGGCGCCTGGATGAGGTCGGCGTAGCGGTCGCCGTGCTGGCCGCGGATCTGGTTGTAGTAGGTCGGCTGCTGTCCGACGTGCCGCGCGAACGAGATCGGCAGCCGGCCCGAGGGCTCCACGGCACCCGTGACGATGTCGGCGAACGCCCGTCCGCCCTGCATGCCCGGGTTGGCCGCCCACACGACGGCCGCCGCGCGCTGCACCGAAGACGGGAGCACGAGAGGCTTGGACGCCAGCAGCACCACGACGACGGGCTTCCCGGTCTCGATGAGCGCATCGAGCAGGGCGTTCTGACCGCCGATGAGCTCCAGCGTGGCCGTGGACCGTCCCTCGCCCACGAGCTCGATGCGATCGCCCACCACCGCGACCACGACGTCCGCGGCCTCGGCGGCGGCCACCGCCTCCGCGATCAGCGCGGGATCCGGAGGGCACGGCTGCACCACGGGAGGACGCGGCTGGTTGTCCGGGAAGTGCGTGCCGCGGGGGTCGTCGGCGAGCGTGAGGATGTCGGCGCCGCGCGTGTGCGTGACCGTCCACGCGCCCACCGTGCGGAGGCCGTCGAGCACGGTCGTGATCATCTCGCGGGGCTGTCCGTCGAGCCAGCCCGCCTGGCCCGAGCCGCCCGCCCAGTCGCCGAGCTGCGTCTGCGCGTCGTCCGCGAGCGGCCCGGTCACCGCCACCCGCAGCGGCTCCGCAGGGTCCAGCGGCAGCAGGCCGTCGTTCTCGAGGAGCACGAGCGAGCGGCGCGCGATCTCGAGGTTGAGCTCCGCATGCGCGGCGCTGCCGACCACGGCGGACACGTCGTCGCGGGGCAGCCGGGGGTCTTCGAAGAGTCCGAGCTCGAACTTCAGCGTGAGGATGCGGGAGACCGCGTCGTCGAACGCGTCCTCCGGCAGCAGCCCCCTGGCGACCGCGTCCAGCGCCCCCTCGAAGAACCCGGGCGTGGTCATCACCATGTCGTTCCCTGCGCGCACCGCGGCGGCCGCCGCATGCGTGAGGTCGGGCTGCACCCGCTGCTCCCACACCATCCGGCCTACGTTGTCCCAGTCGGTGATGAGCGTGCCGGTGTAGCCCCACTCGCCACGGAGCACGTCGCTGAGCAGCCACTCGTTCAGCGTGATGGGCACCCCGTCCGTCGTCTGGTAGCCGAGCATGAACGTCCGGCAGCCCTCGCGGGCGACCCGCTCGAACGGCGGCAGGAACCAGGAGCGCAGCTTGCGCGGGGAGATGTCCGCCTCGCTGGCGTCGCGTCCACCCTGCGTTTCCGAGTAGCCGGCGAAGTGCTTGGCCGTGGCGAGGATCGCGGTGGGGTCGTCGAGCCCGTCACCCTGATAGCCGCGCACCATGGCCGAAGCCAGCTCCCCGATGAGGAACGGGTCCTCCCCGAAGGTCTCCCCCACCCGCCCCCAGCGCAGGTCGCGGGCGATGCAGAGCACCGGCGAGAACGTCCAGTGGATGCCGGTGACGGCGACCTCCTCGGCCGTCGCCCGCGCCACACGCTCGACGAGCGCCGGGTCCCACGAGGCCGCCATGCCGAGCTGCGTCGGGTAGATCGTGCCCCCAGGGAAGAAGGAGTGACCGTGGATGCAGTCCTCGCCCACGAGCAGCGGGATGCCGAGTCGGGTCTGCGCGACCAGGACGGCAGCCCGCCGCAGACGCTCGTCCGAGGCGTGCAGGATCGAGCCCGCGTGCCGCCGGAGCACGTGGTCGTCGATGTCGTCGCGAGCGTCGAGCTGGAGCATCTGCCCGACCTTCTCCTCGAGCGTCATGCGACTGAGGAGGTCGGCCACGCGTTCGCGGATGGTGAGGTCGGGGTCCTGGTAGGGCAGTGCGGTGGTCAGGGTCTGAGAGGTCATCACTTCGCGTTCTGGTTCGTGTGCGGTGTCGCGGTGTTCGAGGAGTCGGTGGTGCCGGAAGCGCCCGGCGAAGTCGCCGACGATACGGGATCGGGGCTCTTCTCCGGCAGGGGCACGCTGCGGACGGCCGTGACGGCGTCGTTCACGTTGAGCCCCTTCTTCTTCATCGCCCTGGCTCGCTCACCCGCCGAGCGCAGGCGCGGGTTGACGTACTCGTCGATGCCGAAGTTGATGAGCGAGAGCGCGACGCCGATGATCGCGATGCAGAGCCCGGCCGGCACGTACCACCACCACAGACGCGGGAAGGCGCCGTTCTGCTGCGCCCAGAACAGGATGGTCCCCCAGTTCAGGTTGCTGACAGGGATCACCCCGATGAAGGCCAGAGTCGTGAGGCCGAGGATGGCCGCGGTCACGGTGCCGACGAAGCTCGAGGCGATGAGCGCCATGAGGTTCGGGAGCATCTCGACCGTGATGATGCGGCGCAGCGGCTCGCCGTTCGCGCGCGCGGCCTGGATGAAGTCGCGGTTGCGCAGCGACATGGTCTGCGCCCGCAGCACGCGGGCGCCCCACGCCCACCCGGTGAGCCCGAGCACCGCGGCGATCACGATCAGCGGCGGGTTCTCGAACTGCGAGGCGATGATGATGATGAGCGGGATGCCGGGGATCACCAGGAACACGTTCGTCAGCGCCGACAGCGATTCGCTCTTCCAGCCGCGCACGTAGCCGGCGATCACACCGATCGTGATCGCGATGATCGTGGCGATGAAGGCCGCGAGGAAGCCGACGACGATCACCCCGCGGGTGCCGTAGATGATCTGGCTCAGCACGTCTTCGCCCATGTGCGTCGTGCCCAGCCAGTGCTCCCAGGAGGGCGGCTGACGCAGCGCCGTGCGGTCCTTCTGGGTCGGTCCGTACGGGGCGATCCACGGGGCGAGGATCGCGATGAGCACGAACACCCCGAGGATGAGGAGCCCGGCGATCGACTTGGGATTGCGGAACATCGCGAACGCCTGCGCGAGCTGCGACCAGAACGTCTTGCGCGGCGGCGCTCCCGCCGGCGGGGTGCGCAGTGTCGCGGTCTCGGGCATGCCGGAGACGACGGCCGATCCGTCGGGCGCTGTCGTCGCTGCGGTGGTGGGAACGGTCATGTCAGGACTCCATCTGGCGCGTGCGCGGGTCGAGGTAGGCGTAGACGACATCGGCGAGGATGTTGGCCACGAGCACCGACAGCGTGATCACGAGGAACACGCCCTGCATGAGGGCGAAGTCCTTGGCGTTGGTCGCGTCGAGCAGCAGCTTGCCAACGCCGGGGTAGCTGAAGACCATCTCCATGACGATCGTGCCGCCGACGATGAAGCCGATCGACAGCGCGAAGCTCTGGATCTGCGGGAGCACGGCGTTGCGGGCCGCGTACGCCCAGAGCACGCGTCGGTTGGGCATGCCCTTGGCCTGGGCGACGGTGATGTAGTCGTCGTCGAGCACCGTCAGCATCATGTTGCGCATGCCGAGGACCCAGCCGCCGAGCGAGGCGACGACGATGGTCAGCGCCGGCAGCGTGCCGTGCATGATCACCTGGCCGATGAAGTCGAGACTCCACTCCGGCGATTGCCCCTTGTCGTAGGCGTGCGATGAGGGGAACCACTTCAGGGCCGAGGAGAAGATCGCGATCGCGATGAGTCCGAGCCAGAAGTACGGGATCGTGTTGAAGAACGTCGTGACCGGGATGATCGCGTCGAGCCTGCTGCCCCGCTTCCATCCCACGACGGCTCCGAGCAGCGTGCCGATCGCGAACGAGATGATGGTCGCGATGCCGACCAGCCCGAGCGTCCAGGGCAGGGCGGCGGCGAGCACCTCGGCGACCGGCCGCAGACCGTGCAGGGTCGAGATGCCCAGGTCGCCGCGCAGCAGCATCCCCCAGTACTCGAGGTACTGCTGCCAGATGGACTTGTCGGTGTCGATGCCGAGCAGCACACGCAGCGCATCTGCCGCCTCGGGGCTCACGGTGCGGTTGCGCGCGAGGTACGAGCTGACCGCATCCCCCTTCATGAGCCGAGGCAGGAAGAAGTTGATCGTGATCGCCGCCCACAGCGTGAACAGGTAGAAGGCCGCGCGACCGGCGAAGAAGCGCCACGGCACCGGCCGCCTGGTGCGCTCCGCCGTGGTCGCGGTGGTGCCGACCTCGAGGGCATCGCGGGCGACGAGGTCGTTGTCGTCGAGCTGGGGGAATGCCGTGCTCACAGGGCGCCTCCGTTCGATGCCGCTGCGGCGAAGTGCTTCTCCGGATCGGGAGAGGCCGCGCGCAGCTCGCGGGTGTACGGATCCTGCGGGTTGAGGATCACGTCGTCGGCAGTGCCGTACTCGACCACGCGCCCCTGGTTGAGGACCATGATCTCGTCGCTGAAGTGTCGAGCGGTCGCCAGGTCGTGCGTGATGTAGAGCACGCCGAGTCCCTCCTCGCGCTGCAGGTCGGCCAGCAGGTTCAGCACGCCGAGCCGGATCGACACGTCGAGCATCGACACCGGCTCGTCGGCGACCAGGAGCGAGGGACGCGAGGCCAGGGCACGGGCGATGGCCACACGCTGCCGCTGGCCGCCCGACAGCTCGTGGGGGCGGCGGTCGATCACCGCGTCCGCATCGAGGCGCACCCGGTCGAGAAGCCGACGCACCTCGTTCTCGGTCTCCTTCTTGGGCACCACGTCGTCGAGGCGGATCGGCCGCTCCAGGTGGTAGCGGATCGAGTGGTACGGGTTGAGCGAGGCGAACGGGTCCTGGAACACCATGCGCAGTTGCTGACGGTACTTCCGCAGGCCTCTGCCGCGGCGCGGGATGGGCGTGCCGTCGAGCAGCACCTCACCGCTGGTCGGGGTCTCGAGCTGGGTGAGGATCTTCGCGATCGTGGACTTGCCGCTGCCGGACTGTCCGACCAGGCCGATCGTCTGCCCGGATGTCAGCGTGAAGCTCACGTCGTCGAGGGCTTTGATCTGACCGGCGCCTCGGACGTTGTACGCCTTCGTGACGTGACGGAATTCGAGGGTGGTCATCGCACCAGCACCCCTCTCTCCCCGGTGAGCCGGGGGAACGACGACAGCAGGGTCTTCGTGTACTCGTGCTCGGGCTGCGTCCAGATGCGCTCCGCCGTATCGAGCTCGATGATCTCTCCTTCGCGCATGATCGCGATCCGGTCGCTGATCTCCAGCAGAAGCGGAAGGTCGTGGGTGATGAAGATCACCGAGAAGCCGAACTCGTGCCGCAGCTGGGAGATCTGCGTGAGGATCTCCCGCTGCACCAGCACGTCGAGCGCGGTCGTCGGCTCGTCCATGACCATCAGCTGCGGCCGCAGCGCGAGGGCCATCGCGATCATGACGCGCTGGCGCATGCCGCCGGAGAGCTCGTGCGGGAAGGAGCGGATGCGCTGGCGCCCGACCTTGACGATCTCGAGCAGCTCCTCGGCCTCGGCACGCCGCTGCGTGCGGTTCATGTCGGGGCGGTGGATCTCGAACACGTCCTCCAGCTGCGAGCCGATCGTCGCCACGGGGTTGAGGGCGTTCATCGCGCCCTGGAACACCATCGAGACCTTGTCCCAGCGGAATCGCTGCATCGCGTCGACGTCCAGCGCGTTGATGTCGATGTCGACACCGGTCACATCGTGGAAGGTCACGCTGCCGCCGGTGATGACGGCCGGAGCGCGCAGCAGGCGCTGCACCCCGTAGGCGAGCGTGGTCTTGCCGCAGCCGCTCTCACCAGCGAGGCCCAGGATCTCGCCGCGCTGCAGTTCGAGGGTCACGTTCTTCACCGCCTCGACGGGCGGATCGACGTCGTACACGACGGAGAAGTCGCGCACGGTGAGCAGGGGATCTGACATGGGGTGTCCTTCGTGGGGGGGCGGGCCCTTCGACAGGCTCAGGGACCCAGAGATGGGTGGCTGAGCCTGTCGAAGCCCCGCCGTGGGTGGCTGAGCCTGTCGAAGTCCTACTCGGCGGGCTTCAGCTTCGTGAGGATCTGCACGATGTTCGGCTGCGTCGGGTCGGCGGACGCGTAGGTGTCGTCCTCCGACGGCCAGCCGACGTAGTTGCGCGTGTTGAACTCGCCCAGCAGCGGGTGGGCGCCCAGCGGGATGGCCGGCACCTGCTCGGAGAAGATCGTCTGCAGCGTGTCGATGGCGGTGGTGCGCTCCTCGTCGGACGAGGCGTTGGCGTAGGTGTTCAGCGCGGCGGTCGCCTCCGGGTCGTCGAAGCGGCCGAAGTTGAAGCCGGCCTTGCCCTCGGGCGAGATCCACCGCGGATCCATGGTCGAGGTGTAGAGGCCGTACGCCGTGCCGCTGTCCTCCAGCCAGTGGATGATCGCAGAGAACGTGCCGTTGTCGCGGGGGTCGGCCCAGCCGCCCCAGTCGGGCATGTCGATCTTGACCTCGGCGCCGATGCCGTCCTTCACGTCCTCGGCGATGAGCTCCTGCGCGGTGTTCCAGTCGCTCCAGCCGGACGGGACGGAGAGCGTGAACGAGACGGGCGTGCCGTCGGGGTCGATCAGCGCGTCGTCCTTCCACGTGTACCCGGCGGTCTCCAGCAGGTCACGCGCCTTCTCGGCGTCGACCTTGTAGTCGACGCCCTGGAACTCCGGCTGGATCTCGTCTTCGAGGATCGACGACAGTCCGGTGACCGACCAGACCGGCTCGCTGGCCCCCTCGCGCGCGATGTCGACGTAGGCGTCGCGGTCGATCACCCAGGCGAGCGCCTGACGGAAGGCGGGGTCGTCGAACGGCTTCTGCTGCAGGTTCATGAACAGCGTGGCGGAGCCGGTGGTCGGAGAGGCGAGGAACTTGTTGTGCTCGGGGTCGGCCGAGAGGAACTGCTCCTCGATCTGCGGGATGAACGCCTGCGCCCAGTCGGCGTCGCCGTTCGCGAGGGCCGTGGTGAGGGCGGTGTTGTCGCCGTACGAGACGTAGTGCAGCTCCGGCACGGCGAGGTCGCCGCCCCAGTAGTCGTCGCGCGCGTCGAGCGTGACCGACTCGGTCGACCAGTTCGCCATCGCGTAGGGGCCGGTGCCGACGAGGTCGTCGCCCGTGACGGGGTCGGTGGCCGGGTCCTCGAACTTCTCCCAGATGTGCTTGGGAACGATCGGCACGTGCAGCACTCGTGCCTGGTTGACGTACTTGGAGTCGCCGAAGCTCAGCACGACCTTGTCGCCGTCGACCTCGGCCCCCTCGTACTTGAGACCGGCGGTGTCGAGGGCGGGGATCGAGGCGGTCTCGAAGGAGAAGACGATGTCGTCGGCCGTGAACGGCTCGCCGTCGCTCCAGGTGACGTCCGCGCGCGGGACGACCGTGAGCTGCGTGTAGTCGTCGTTCCATTCGAGGCTCTCGGCGAGCCATGGCGTGGTACCGCGGTCTCCCGTCTGGTTCACCAGGGCCAGGGTCTCGAACACGACCTTGGCGTAGCCGTATTTCGATGCCGCGGAGTCCCCGACGAACGGGTTGTTCGACTCGGTGGTGATCGCACCGTCGGGCTTCGCGATGGTGAGGGATGCGGATCCGGCACCGTCGCCGGATCCACCGCCTGCCGAGCATCCGGCGAGCGCGGAGACGCCGAGGACGGCGACCGCGCTGGCGGCGATCAGGGTTTTCGTGAGCTTCATTGCTTCTCCTTGGGCACGGGTCCTTGTGCGGCGACGCGGCCGACGGATCGCCTCCGACCGCGCTTTTGCTTACTGTCGAGAAAGTAAGCTGTGGAGAGGTTACCGAGGAGTAAGTTGGTTGGCAAGCAGAGTGCGACGAGGGGAGGTGGGCTCATGACGGACGATGTGCACACGGTCCGGGTGCGCCCGGCCACGCGGGAGAAGCGCGAGCAGATCCTCAAGGCGGCGGTGGAGATCTTCGGCAACAAGGGCTCGACGAACGGCACCCTCGCCGATGTCGCCGAACAGGTCGGCATCACCCACGCGGGCGTCCTGCACCACTTCGGCTCGAAGCAGAAGCTCCTCCTCGAAGTGCTCGCCTACCGGGATCAGGCCGACGTGGCCGACCTCGCCGAGAAGCACATCCCCGACGGGCCGGAGCTCTTCCTCCACCTCGTCCGCACGGCGTTCGCCAACGAGAAGCGGCCGGGCATCGTGCAGGCCTACACGGTCCTGTCCTCCGAGTCGGTGACCGACGACCACCCCGGCCGCGAGTACTTCGAGGACCGCTACACGACCCTGCGCCGGGAGGTGACGGCGGCGTTCGGCGAGCTCTGCTCCCAGGAGGGCGTGACCGAACCCGCGACCATCGCCGCCGCCTCGGCCGCCATCCTCGCCGTGATGGACGGACTGCAGCTCCAGTGGCTCCTGCACCCCGGAGTGGTCTCCCTCGGCGCCGCGAGCGAGTTCGCGATCCGCGCGATCGTGAACGGCGTGCTGCATCCGGGACCGGCCCTGGAGTCCTACGCGCGGCCCTGACCTCCCGGCTAGGCTCGGGCGCATGGCCATCGACCTCGAAGCGCTCTACATCGATCTGCACCAGCACCCGGAGCTGTCGTTCCAGGAGACCAGGACCGCGGGCATCGCCGCCCAGCACCTGCGCGACCTGGGGCTCGACGTCGAGGAAGGTGTCGGCGTGACCGGCGTGGTCGGCGTGCTGCGCAACAACCCTTCGACGAGCTCAGGGACCCAGGATGGCCCTTCGACGAGCTCAGGGACCCAAGAGGAGGAGTTCCCGCGGCCGGTCGTGTGGGTGCGCGCCGACATGGACGCGCTGCCGGTCGAGGAGCAGACGGGTCTGGCGTACGCGAGCACCGCGAAGGGCGTCGATCCGGCCGGCACGACCGTGCCCGTGATGCACGCCTGCGGCCACGACATGCACGTCACCGCGATGATCGGGGCCGTGGAGAAGCTGGTCGCCGAGCGCGCGGAGTGGTCGGGCACCCTCGTCGTGCTCATCCAGCCCGCGGAGGAGTACGGCGCCGGCGCCAGGGCCATGCTCGACGACGGCCTGCTCGCCCGCTACCCGAAGCCCGACGTGGTGCTCGGTCAGCACGTCACCCCGCTCCCGGCGGGCATCATCGGCGTGCGCAGCGGCACCCAGATGGCCGCCTCCGACGGCCTCACCGTCACCCTGCACGGCCGCGGCGGCCACGGCTCCCGCCCGCACGCCACGATCGACCCGGTCGTGATGGCGGCCGCGACCGTGATGCGCCTGCAGACGATCGCCTCCCGCGAGATCGACCCGCAGGGCGTGGCCGTGGTGACCGTCGGATCGATCCACGCCGGACTCAAGAACAACATCATCCCGGCCGAGGCGAAGCTGGAGCTCAGCCTCCGCTATCCGAACGAGGACGCGCGCGAGAAGGTGCTGAAGAGCGTCGAACGGATCGTGCGCGCCGAGGCCATGGCGTCCGGTGCCGAGCGCGAGCCCGAGATCCACACGCAGCACACGCTGCCCGCCACGATCAACGACGAGGAGGCGACGGCGCGGGTCTCCTCGGCGCTGCGTCGCGCGCTCGGGGACTCGGCCGTCGTCGACCCCGGCATGTTCACCGGCAGCGAGGACGTCTCGTGGTTCGCGCGCGACGCCGAGGTCCCGCTCGTGTTCTGGTTCTGGGGCGGCGTCGACCCCGCCCGATTCGCCGAGGCTCTTGCGGCGGGGACCGTGGAGAAGGACATCCCCACCAACCATTCACCCTTCTTCGCGCCGGAGATCCATCCGACGATCGAGGTCGGGGTCACCGCGATGTCCGCGGCCGCCCGCGAGTTCCTCGCCTGAGGCGGGGCGCTCAGACCTCGACGACGCGCGGCGCAGGCGGAGGAGGCGGGGCGAGCTGTCGCTGCGGCACGCCGTGCGCCTCGCGGTGCAGCCGCTCCATGCGGGTGTCGAGCTCGGCGGCGGCATCGGCGGCATCGCTGAGGCTGTCGACGAGGTGCGCGGGCACCTGGTTGGAGAACTTGTAGTAGATCTTGTGCTCCAGGCTCGCCCAGAAGTCCATCGCGATGGTGCGGAACTGCACCTCGACCGGTACGGCCAGCGCCCCGGTCGAGAGGAAGACGGGGACCTCGATGATGGCGTGCAGGCTCTTGTACCCGTTCGGCTTCGGATTCGCGATGTAGTCCTTGACCGTGCGGACGGTCACGTCGTCCTGCGCGGTCAGCAGATCGAACAGGCGGTAGACGTCGGCGACGAAGCTGCACGTCACCCGCACGCCGGCGATGTCGGTGATCTCCGTGCGGATGCGATCGAAGTCCGGGTCGTCGATGCCCTTCCTGGCGATCTTCTCGACGATGCTGTCCGGCGACTTGAGCCGGCTCTTGACGTGCTCGATGGGGTTGTACGCGTGGTCGTGGGTGAACTCGTCGCGGAGGATCGAGATCTTCGTCTCCACCTCGCGCATCCCGAACTCGTACTCGCGGAGGAAGCGCTGCAGCTGGTCGCGGAGCTCCTTCGCCTCGGAGATCAGGTGCTCGTCGACCGGGATCACGCTCATGAGGACGACGTTATCGATCCGTGATCGGAAACCCCTGTGGATTCGAGAGCGTCACGCGGGCGTCCTCGAGGTGCTGGCCGGAGAGCAGGCCGGGAAGCCCACGACCCTGGCGGGTGGTGAACAGCAGCACGATCGCGACGAGGATCAGCAGCGAGGAGAGGGCGTCGAACACCCCGCCGAGCATCCCCAGCGCCGTGAGTCCGCCGATGCCGCCCGCCCAGCGCAGCAGCCGGGCGAGCGCGGCCGGCAGTCGCGACCCGGTGTAGCGCAGCTGCACGGCGAGATCTCCCACCGAGCGGCCGGTGACGAGGATGACCACGAGCCACAGGGCACAGGCGGCCGCCGTGCTCACCGTGCCGGCGAGGGTGCCGTCGAGCACGGCCTGGCGGTCCTGCACGACGTACTCGAGCCAGAGCTGCACCGCGACGCCCCCGGCGAGCACGACGAAGCCGTTCGCGAGCCCGTCGCAGAGCATCGCCAGCGCGCGGCGACCGCGCGTGACGGGACGGGGCTCATCGGCGTCCGCACGGGCCTGAACTCCGCGCAGCGACCGTGGCACCACGAGCGCGAGGACGGAGCCGAGGACCGCTCCGGTCGTGTTCGTCATCAGGTCGCCCACGTCGAAGAAGCGGTAGGCGCACGGGTACAGCCCCCAGACCCCGGTGAGCTGGGTGGTCTCCACCAGCAGGGACAGACCGAACCCGACCACGAGGGCGGTGGGGAGGCCGCGGCCGCCCAGCACGCGGAGGAACGCTCCGAGCGGGACGAACAGCAGTACGTTGAACACGAGTTGGAGCAGGGCGGGCTGGCGCAGCGGGTTGCCCGGAGCGGCGAACGCCTTCTGCACGTCGCGCACGACGGACATCGGGTCGGTGATCGCCCCCACGCAGCGGATGGTGTCCGGGTCGGGAAGCGGCAGCAGCGTGTACGTCCAGATGGCCCAGAAGTAGACGAGCGCCGCGAGCCAGAGCAGCGTGCGTCCGAGCGAGAGGCGTCCGCGGCGGCGGTAGCTGATCGCGACGAAGGGCACGAAGAGCACGACGCCCACAGCGAGGCCGATCGCCACGGCGATGACGCCCAGAACCACCTGATCCCCCACTGACGCAAGGATACCGGGAGGCCGTGAGGATTCCGTGAGGGAGCGCCACCGCGCCGTAGGGATTCCGTGAGGATCGCGTGAGGGCGGCTGCGGTCGGCGTAGTGTCGCCGGACGTGTCAGAACAAACGAGGCCGACCCCGGACGCGCCGCCGCGCGCCAAGCGCATCCTGCTCGGCGACCCGCTCACGAGCGCCCAGGTCGACGAGCAGCTCCTCCCCAAGCGCATGGCGCTGCCGATCTTCGCCTCGGACGCGCTGAGCTCGGTGGCCTACGCCCCGCAGGAGCTCGTGATGATCCTGCTCATCGGCGGCCTCACGTTCCTGTCCTTCACTCCCCTCGTCGCGGCGGCGGTCGTCGTGCTGCTGCTCGTGGTGGTGCTGAGCTACCGGCAGCTCATCAAGGCGTACCCCTCCGGCGGCGGCGACTACGAGGTCGCGTCGAAGAACCTCGGCGAGGTCCCCGGGGTGATCGTGGCCGCAGCGCTCCTCGTCGACTACGTGCTGACGGTGGCGGTGTCGGTCGCCTCCGGGGTGGACAACATCATCTCGGCGGTGCCGGGTCTCGATCCTCTTCGCGTGGAGCTCGCCGTCGGCTTCGTCGTGCTCATCATCATCGTGAACCTCCGCGGGGTGCGCGAGGCCTCGCTCGTGTTCGCCATCCCCACGTATGTGTTCATCGGCTCGGTCGGCGTCATGATCGTCACCGGGCTCGTCCGCACGGCCCTCGGCGACGCCCCGGTCGCCTCCAGCGCGGAGTTCGCCGTCCAGGCCGAGAGCCTCAGCCAGGCGGCCGTACTGCTGCTCATCCTCCGCGCGTTCTCCAGCGGCTGCTCCGCGCTGACCGGGGTCGAGGCCGTGTCGAACGGCGTCCCCGCGTTCCGGGCCCCGAAGGTGCGTAACGCCCAGTCGACGCTGGTGCTCATGGGCACCATCGCGATCTGCCTGTTCTCCGGCCTCACCGCCCTCGCCCTCATCGCCGGCGTGCACTACGCCGAGAACCCCTGCGACCTCATCGGCTTCGACTGCACGACCCCGCAGCCGAGCCTGATGGCGCAGATCGCGGCGGCGACGTTCGGCGGCGGCAGCATCCCGTTCTTCATCGTGCAGGCGGCCACGGCCTGCGTTCTGCTCCTCGCGGCGAACACCGCGTTCAACGGCTTCCCCCTGCTCGGCGCCGTGCTCGCCCGCGACGGCTACGCCCCGAAGTCGCTGAACACCCGCGGCGACCGGCTCGTGTTCTCCAACGGCATGATCCTCCTCGGGATCGCCGCGATCGCCGTGCTCGTGGTGTTCCAGGCCCGGCTGACGACGTTGATCCAGCTGTACATCATCGGCGTCTTCGTCTCCTTCTCCCTGGGCCAGATCGGCATGGTGCGGCACTGGCGACGGCTGCTGCGCGCACCCGTCCCCCCGAACGGCGACGGCGCCGCGGACCGGCGTTCCGCGCGGGTGGGGCTGCTCATCAACTCCGCCGGGGCGACGCTGACGGTGCTCGTGCTCGTCATCGTCACGATCACGAAGTTCACGCACGGCGCCTATCTCGTGTTCTTCGCCATCCCGGTGCTGGCGTTCCTGATGATCGGCGTCAAGCGCTACTACCGGGATGTCGAGCACGAGATCGCGATCGACGACACCACCCGGTTCGGCGCCTCCGGCGACGTCGCCATCGTCCTCGTGAACCATCTGCAGAAGCCGGTCATGAAGGCCATCGACTACGCGATCGCCGCCAAGCACGACAAGACCCTCGCGGTGCACGTGGCCGTCTCCCAGGAGGACGCCGCGCGCCTGCAGCAGGAGTGGGCGGACCACCTCGTGCCGGTGCCGCTCGTGATCGTCGAGTCGCCGTACCGCTCGTTCGCGCAGCCCGTGACGCAGTTCATCCGGCAGTACCGCGAGAAGCACGGCTCCTCGGTCGTCACGGTCTACCTGCCGCAGTACATCGTGGGGCACTGGTGGGAGAACTTCCTGCACAACCGGCGCGCCCGTCGCCTGGCGAACCAGCTCATGCTCGTGCACGGGGTGTCGATCACCCTGGTGCCGTGGCTGCTCGACTCGTCCGAGCTCATCTACGGCCGGCGCTCCCGTCCGCTTCCCGGCCAGGAGCGGGCGGGCAGGCCCGTCGTGGTGGCCGGCCGCCGCGCGCACCGCCCCGCCGGGCCGCCGTCCGGATCCTGACCCTTCGCGGCGGTCAGGATCCGGCGAGGACCGCGCCGAGGATCGCCGCAGCCTCGGGGAAGCGGGACGGGTCGGCGCTCGCGTAGTTGAGCCGTACGTACGCCCCCGACGGCTCGGCGGGGAACCACTCGCTCCCCGGCGCGATGACCAGGCCGCGCGCCGCGCACTCGCGGACGACGGCCGCGGCATCGGTGCCGTCCGGCAGCCGGAGCCACAGATTGAGCCCGCCGACCGGCACGACCTCCACCAGAGCGGTCGGCGCCTGGGCGGCCAGGCACGACAGCAGGAGATCGCGCCGCGAACGCAGCTGCTCGCGGAAGCCGCGGAGGTGTGTGCGCCAGGCCGGCTGGGTCACCACGTCGAGCGCGGCCGTCTGCAGGAGGCCGCTGACGTACATCGATTCCGCCGCGCGATCGGCGAGGATGCGGTCCCTGGCGGGACCGCGCGCGATCACCGCCGCCACCCGCAAGGACGGCGACACGCTCTTCGTCAGCGAGCGCAGGTAGACCACGTGACCGTCGTGGTCGGAGGCCGCCACGGGACGGGGCTCGGCGTCGATGCCCAGGTCGTGCGCCCAATCGTCCTCGATGAGGAACGCCCCGTGACGACGGACCGCGTCGAGGACGGCCTCCCCGGTCGCCGCCGGCCACTGCGCGCCGGTGGGGTTCGCGAACGTGGGCTGCGCGTAGAACGCCCGGGCTCCGGTCTCGGCGAGCGCCCTGTCGACCGCGTCCGGATCCGGGCCCTGCGGACCGGAGGGGACGGGAACGAGCACGACCCCTGCCTGCTCCGCCGCGAGCAGGGCGCCCCAGTACGTCGGCGACTCGATGAGCAGCGGCCGGCCGACGCCGACGACCGCCCGGAAGATGGAGCTCAGTCCGCTCTGACTCCCGGAGATGATGACGGCGTCGCGGGCGGTCGGCACCGTGATCCCGGCCGGGGCCGCCGCGGCCAGCTCCGCCGCGAACCACTCCTGCAGTCCGGGCTCGCCGGCCGCGGGCGAGCGGGTGAGGGCGGACGCGGTGCGGGAGGCGCGCACGAGGGCCTGGCGGACGAGCCGCTCGGGGAGGAGATCCGGAGCGGGATACCCGGAGTGCAACCCGATCGCGTCCGGCGAGGTCGGGCGCTGCGCCGAGGAGAGACCGTCGAGGCGCACGGCGGCCGCTCCGAGCGCCCCGGCCTGCCAGCCGTAGTCGGCCGGCAGGACCGTGCGCGCCGCGCGCACGAAGGTGCCGACGCCGGGCCGCGCCTCGACGAGCCCGAGGCGGACGAGCTGCTGCACCGCCTTCTGCACGGTCACGGGGCTCGCCGCGTACTCGGCTGTCAGCGCGCGGTTCGAGGGGAGGCGGGCTCCGGGAGCGGCAGCGGCGATCCAGGTCCGGAGGCCGACCACGATGCGTGCGGTGCTATCCTGACTCATGAAAGAACACAGTAGCGTTATCCGTCCGAACGGAACACTGCTATCCCGCGCCGCCGGTCCCGCCTGGGGCCTCCTGGGCGTCGTCGCCTTCTCGTTCACGCTCCCGTTCACCCGGATCGCGCTCGGGGGCGGGCTCTCGCCGCTGTTCATCGGCTCCGCCCGCGCGGTCGTCGCCGCTGTGCTCGCCGCGCTCGTCCTCCTCGTCACACGCCAGCAGCCGCCGAGCCCGGTCCAGTGGGCGCGACTCGCGATCGTCGCCCTCGGAGTGGTCGCCGGCTTCCCCCTGCTGACCTCGTTCGCCATGACCACCACGCCCGCGAGTCACGGCGCGGTCGTGATCGGCCTCCTCCCGGCCGCGACCGCGGTCGCCGTCGTGCTGCGCACCCGGGAGCGCCCGTCCCCCTCGTTCTGGGTCTTCGCACTCCTCGGCGCCGCCGCGGCCCTCGTCTTCGCGACGCTGCAGAACGGCACGCCCGGCGCGCTCCGCCCCGCCGACGTCCAGCTGTTCGGGGCCGTGATCGCCGCGGCCGTCGGCTACGCGGAGGGCGGCCTGCTCGCGCGCGAGCTCGGTGCCTGGCAGACGATCTCCTGGGCACTCGTGCTCGCCGCTCCCGTCATGCTCGCGGTGGCCATCGCCGCCGGGGTCGCCGCACCGCCCGTCGCCACCCCCACCGCCTGGCTCGCGTTCGCCTACCTGGCCGCGGTCAGCATGTTCCTCGGATTCGTCGCCTGGTACCGCGGCCTCGCGATCGGCCCCATGGCACAGGTGAGCCAGATCCAGCTCGTGCAGCCCGTCATGGGCATCACCTGGGCAGCCTTCCTCTTCCACGAGGACGTCGGCCTGGCCACGGTGCTCGGCGGACTCGCGGTCGTCGTGTGCGCCGGACTCGCCGTCCGCACCCGCAGTTCTCCTCCCGCCCCCACCCCCACCCCCACCCGACAGGAGGCGCCATGCGTCACACCCCCCGCTACCTCATGACCGACCCGGAGGAGGTCAAGCGCCTCATCCGCGCTCACCCGTGGGCGACGTTCGTCTCGCCGACCTCCACCGGTCTCGTCGCCTCGCACTACCCCGTTCTGCTCGACGAGGACGAGGACGACATCGTGCTCGTGAGCCACTTCGGACGCCCGGACGACGAGCTCCACGAGCTCGGGCGACACGAGGTCCTGGTGATCGTCCAGGGGCCGCACGACTACGTGTCCTCGAGTCTGTACGCGCCGGGAGACCTCGTCCCGACCTGGAACCATGTCACCGCTCACCTCTCCGGCGCCCCCGAGATCCTGAGCGCGGAGGAGAATTACGCCATGCTCACCCGGCTCACCGACCACTTCGAGGGTGGGCAGCCGCACGGGCGGAGCCTCGCGGAGGACGAACCCGGCACCCGGCGAGCGGCGAAGGGCACGGTGGGCCTCCGGCTCCGGATCACCCGGTTCGACGCCCGCGCCAAGCTCAGCCAGAACAAGGCCCCCGAGGTCCGCGAGCGCATCGCCACCCGCTTCGACGCCGCTCACCCCGCGCTGGCCGCCGAGATGCGTCGCGTCTGACCCCCGTTCGAATCGCGCACTGTGCTCCATCTCGGCCGGATATGCAGCACAGTGCGCGATTCGAAGGGGGTCAGGAGGCTGCCAGGGCCAGCGTGGCGAGGACGACGGTGGGGACCGCGGCGACGACCCCCCAGAGGGCGAAGCGGCCCCAGCGGAGCTCCACCCCGAGCGCCGTCACGCGATGGTGCCAGAGGAGCGTCGCGAGCGAGGCCCACGGCGTGACGAGCGGACCGAGGTTCACGCCGATCAACAGAGCCATCAGGGCGACCGGGTCCCCTGCCGCGGGTTCGAGCACGAGGTAGGCGGGGAGGTTGTTGATCGCGTTCGCGCTCACGGCCCCGAGCGCGGCGAGCCGGAACAGGTCGCCGAGAGAGTCGCCGTTCGCGGTCGCCGAGGTCAGGAAGTCGAGCAGCCCCTGCGCGTGCGCGGTCTCGACCAGCACGAACAGCGACGCGGCGAGCGCGAGCGCCTGCCACGGGACGAGCGAGAGCCGCAGGGCCCGGCGACGACGGACGGCGAAGAGCGCGATCAAGGCGAGAGCCGCGACCGAGGCGGGGATCCACACGTCGGGGGTCAGCGCGAGCAGTGGCATCAGCACGAGGAGGATGCCGGTCGCGCTCCAGAACAGCAGGGGGTCGGCGGGGCGCCGCGCCACCGGCGTCTCGTACGTGCCGAAGACCGTGCGCCGATGCAGGACCGTGAGGATCGCGACGGGCACCAGTATCCCCACGAGCGTGGGCGCCCAGCTCAGCGCGATGAACGCCCCGGGGCCGTCCCCCATCGCGGGCGCGGCGAGCAGGTTGGTGAGGTTCGAGACCGGCAGCGCGAGGGACGCGGTGTTGGCGAGCCAGACGGTGGCCAGGGCGAACGGCAGCGGCGAGACGCCGATGCTCTGCGCCAGGACCACCACGACCGGGGTGACGATCACGGCGGTCGTGTCGAGCGAGAGGAACACGGTGCTCACCACGGCGAGCACGACCACCAGCGCCCACAGCACCAGCACCCGCCCGCGGCCCCAGCGCGCGAGGCGCTGCGAGACGACGTCGAACACCGCCGCGTCGCGGGCGAGCTCGGCGACGATCGTGATCGCGACGACGAACCCCAGCACCGGCGCGATCCGCGCCCCGAGCGCACCGGCATCCGTGCGCGGCAGGAACCCCGTGAGCACGCACACGAGCGCGATCACGACGAGCCCGGCGACGATCCCCGCGCCGACGCCGATCCGCATCCGTCCGATCCCCACCTCGTGAGCATAGGGCCGGCGCCACCCTTTCGAATCGCGCACCTGGCTGCATCGGCGGCGGGTTGGGGACCAAGTGCGCGATTCGAAGGCAGGAGGTGTGAGCAACCCGCATGCATCCAGGGGACGGGCGTAGGGGAACCGTGAGGATCGACGGATGCGGCCGGCCGGCGCAGTTGGATCGAGGACGTGCTCGACATCATCTACCTCACGCTGACCCTGGCGCTGTTCGCCCTCGTGTCCCTCATCGCCAAGGCGGTGGACCGCGCATGATCGTCTTCGAGATCCTCGCCGCCGTCCTCGCCGTCGCCGCGGTCGTCTACCTGGTCGTGGCGCTCGTCGCCCCGGAGCGCTTCTGATGGACGCGACGGTCCTCTTCGGCGTCCTCCAGATCACGGCCGTCGTGGTCGTGCTCGTGCTCCTCTACCGCCCCCTCGGCGACTACATCGCGCACGTCTACACCTCCGGGCGCGACCTCCGCGTCGAGCGCGGGCTGTACCGGGTGATCGGGGTCGACCCCCGCTCCGAGCAGACCTGGCGCGCCTATGCCCGCAGCGTGCTGCTGTTCTCCCTCGTCGGGCTCCTGCTCCTGTACGGGCTGCAGCGGCTCCAGGCCTTCCTCCCCGCCTCGCTGGGCCTGCCCGCCGTGCCGGAGGGACTCGCGTTCAACACCGCCGCCTCCTTCGTCGCGAACACCAACTGGCAGTCCTACTCGCCCGAGCAGACCATGGGCTACACGGTGCAGCTCGCGGGCCTCACCGTGCAGAACTTCGTCTCCGCCGCGGTCGGCCTCACCATCGCCATCGCCCTCATCCGCGGTCTCGCACGCCGCGGCTCCGCGACGATCGGCAATTTCTGGGTCGACCTCACCCGCGGTCTGGGGCGGCTGCTCCTCCCGCTCGCCCTGATCGGCGCGGTGGCCCTGCTCGCGGGCGGCGTGATCCAGAACGTGAACGGCTTCACCGACGTCGCCACGGTCTCCGGCGGCACGCAGACGATCCCCGGCGGTCCGGTCGCGTCGCAGGAGGCCATCAAGCTGCTCGGAACCAACGGCGGCGGCTTCTTCAACGCGAACTCCGCCCACCCCTTCGAGAACCCGACCGGGTGGACGAACCTCCTCGAGGTGCTGCTGATCCTGGTGATCCCGTTCGCCCTCCCCCGCGCGTTCGGCCGACTGGTCGGCGACCACCGGCAGGGCTACGCGATCGTCGCGGTCATGGGCACCCTGTTCCTCGCCTCGCTCGCCGCGCTCTCGGCGCTGGAGCTGGCGGGACGCGGTTCCGCCCCCGAGCTCGCCGGGGCGGCGATGGAGGGCAAGGAGCAGCGCTTCGGCATCCTCGGCTCGACCCTCTTCGGCAGCGCGAGCACCCTCACCTCGACCGGGGCCGTGAACTCGATGCACGACTCGTACACCGCGCTCGGGGGCATGATGCCGATGCTGAACATGATGCTCGGCGAGGTCGCTCCGGGCGGCGTCGGCTCGGGTCTGTACGGGATGCTCGTGCTCGCGATCGTTGCGGTCTTCGTCGGGGGGCTGCTCGTCGGCCGCACCCCGGAGTGGCTCGGGAAGCGCATCGGACCTCGGGAGATGACCCTCGCGAGCCTCTACATCCTCGTGGTCCCGGTGCTCGTCCTCGGCGGCACGGCCCTGAGCTTCGCGATCCCCGGGATCCGGGAGGACGTGGAGTCCACGAGCATCCTCAACCCGGGCGTGCACGGCATGAGCGAGGTGCTCTACGCGTTCACCTCCGCCGCGAACAACAACGGCTCCGCGTTCGCGGGGCTCACCGCGAACACTCCGTGGTTCAACACCGCCCTGGGCGTCGCGATGCTGCTCGGGCGCTTCCTCCCGATCGTGCTCGTGCTGGCTCTCGCCGGGTCGTTCGCCGCGCAGGAGCGGGTGCCGGCCACGACCGGCACGCTCCCCACCCACCGGCCGCAGTTCGTCGGCCTGCTCCTCACCGTGACCGTCGTCGTGACGGCCCTCACCTACTTCCCCGTGCTCGCACTGGGACCGCTCGCCGAAGGACTCTGACCATGACCCTCCTCACCACCCCTCCGGAACAGCCGGACGCCCCTGCCGTCCCCGCCCGTCCGCCGCGCTCCTTCGGCGGCGCCCAGCTCGTGCAGGCGCTCCCCGGTGCCGTCCGGAAGCTCAACCCCGCGACGCTCGTCCGCAACCCCGTGATGCTCCTCGTCTGGGTCGGCGCCGCGTTCACGACCGTCCTCGCGATCGCGGAGCCCTTCCTCGGCGGGCCCGCCTCCTCCGGCGGCACCCCCGTCCCGGCGGCGTTCACCTGGGGCATCGCGCTCTGGCTCTGGCTGACCGTGTTCTTCGCGAACGTCGCGGAGTCGGTCGCCGAAGGGCGCGGCAAGGCCCAGGCCGCGAGCCTGCGGAACACCCGCACCCAGACGATGGCGCGACGGGTGGTGGGCCCTTCGACAGGCTCAGAGACCCAGAACATCGGCTCGGGGACCCAGGGGGACGCCGGGTGGGTCGCCGAGCTCGTCGAAGCGCCGACGGAGACGGTGTCGTCGGCGGAGCTGCAGCGCGACGACCTCGTGATCGTCTCCGCGGGCGAACTGATCCCGGGCGACGGCGACATCGTCGCGGGCATCGCTACGGTCGACGAGTCGGCCATCACCGGCGAGAGCGCCCCCGTCGTCCGCGAGTCCGGCGGCGACCGCAGTGCTGTCACCGGCGGCACCCGGGTGCTGTCGGACCGGATCGTCGTGCGCATCACGTCGAAGCCCGGCGAGACGTTCGTCGACCGCATGATCGCCCTCGTCGAGGGGGCGAGCCGGCAGCGCACCCCGAATGAGATCGCGCTGAACATCCTCCTCGCGAGCCTGTCGATCGTCTTCGTCGTCGTGGTCCTCGCGCTGAACCCGATCGCGTCGTACGCCGCGTCGCCGGTGAGCATCCCCGTCCTCATCGCCCTGCTCGTCTGCCTCATCCCGACCACCATCGGCGCCCTCCTCTCCGCCATCGGCATCGCGGGCATGGACCGGCTCGTGCAGCGGAACGTGCTGGCGATGTCGGGGCGGGCGGTGGAGGCCGCGGGCGACGTCACCACGCTGCTCCTCGACAAGACCGGCACCATCACCCACGGCAACCGCCGTGCCCACGCCGTGCTGCCGCTCACCGGGGTGGACGCCGAGGAGCTGCTGCGCACCGCCGCCCTCTCCTCGCTCGCCGACCCGACGCCGGAGGGCGCATCGATCGTCGAACTCGCCGCCGTCCGCGGGATCCGGGTCGAGGCCCCGGCGGACGCCGTCGTCGTCCCGTTCACCGCGCAGACGCGCATGAGCGGTCTCGACCTCGCCGACGGCACGCAGATCCGCAAGGGTGCCGCCTCGGCCGTGGCGGCCTGGCTGGGGCAGACCCCCGATGACGAGCTCGCGACCCTCACCGACGACGTCGCCTCGAGCGGCGGCACGCCCCTCGTCGTCGCGGTGCAGGGCCCTTCGACAGGCTCAGGGACCCAGCCGGACCCAGGCCCTTCGACAGGCTCAGGGACCCAGCCGGACTCAGGCCCTTCGACAGGCTCAGGGACCCACTCCGATTCAGGGACCCAGTCCGTCGAAGCGCGGATCCTCGGGGTCGTGCACCTCAAGGACATCGTCAAGGACGGCCTCCGAGAGCGGTTCGACGAGCTGCGCAGCATGGGCATCCGCACGGTCATGATCACCGGCGACAACCCCCTCACCGCGAAGGCCATCGCGGCCGAGGCCGGCGTCGACGACTACCTCGCCGAGGCCACCCCGGAGGACAAGCTCGACCTCATCCGCCGGGAACAGGAGGGCGGACGTCTCGTCGCGATGACCGGGGACGGCACGAACGACGCCCCCGCGCTCGCCCAGGCCGACGTCGGCGTCGCGATGAACACGGGCACCTCGGCGGCCAAGGAGGCCGGCAACATGGTCGACCTCGACTCCGACCCGACCAAGCTCATCGACATCGTCCGCATCGGGAAGCAGCTGCTCATCACCCGCGGCGCGCTGACGACGTTCTCGCTCGCGAACGACATCGCGAAGTACTTCGCCATCATCCCGGCGATGTTCATGGGGGTGTTCCCCGGACTCGCGGCGCTGAACATCATGCAGCTGCATTCCCCGGCCTCCGCGGTCACGAGCGCGATCATCTTCAACGCCATCGTGATCGTGTTCCTCATCCCGCTCGCGCTGCGCGGCGTGAAGTACCGGCCGGCGAGCGCCTCGCAGATCCTGCAGCGGAACCTGCTCGTCTACGGCCTCGGCGGCGTCATCGCCCCGTTCGTCGGCATCAAGCTCATCGACCTCCTCGTCAGCCTCCTCCCCGGCTTCTGACCGGGCCTGAAAGGAACGCCATGTCGTCCACCACCCGCACCACGATGCGCACCGCCGGTGTCGCCGTCCGCGCGATGCTCGTCCTCACCCTCGTCCTCGGCGTCGGGTACACGCTGCTCGTCACCGGCATCGGCCAGCTCCTCCTCCCCGCACAGGCGAACGGCTCGATGCTCCCCGGCGACCGGGGCAGCGCGCTCCTCGGCCAGTCCTTCACGGATGCCGACGGTGAAGCCCTGCCCGAGTACTTCCAGTCCCGCCCCTCGGCGGCCGGCGACGGGTACGACGGGGCGTCGTCCGGCGGCAGCAACCTCGGGCCGGAGAACCCCGACCTCGTCGCCGCCCTCGCCGCACGGAAGGCCGAGATCGCCGCGAGGGAGGGCGTCGATCCGTCCGCGGTCCCCGCGGATGCCGTGACCGCGTCCGGCTCCGGCCTCGACCCGCACATCAGCGTCGCGTACGCCCTGCTCCAGGTGCCGCGGGTGGCCGCCGCCCGCGACCTGTCCGAAGACGAGGTGCGGGCCCTCGTGGAGTCTAGGATTCAAGGGCGGGACCTGGGGTTCCTCGGCGAGGAGCGCATCAACGTCGCGGAGCTGAATCTCGCACTCGACGACCGGGAGGGTGCATGAGCGCAGAGCGGCCGCCGCGCCCCGCGACGGACCGGAACCGCCGCGGACGACTGCGCGTCCTCCTCGGCGCCGCGCCGGGCGTCGGGAAGACCTTCGAGATGCTCGCCGAGGGTCGGCGGCTCCGCGACGAAGGCCGCGACGTGGTCATCGCGATCGTGGAGACCCACGGCCGTGCGGCCACGGCCGCCCTCACCTCCGGTCTGCCCGAGGTGCCGCGGCGCGAGGACGCCCATCGCGGGGTCACCCTCTCCGAGCTCGATCTCGATGGGGTGCTCTCCCTCGCCCCGGAGATCGCTCTGGTGGACGAGTTCGCGCACACGAACGCCCCCGGCTCGCGGAACCCCAAGCGCTGGCAGGACGTCGAGGAGCTGCTGGACGCGGGGATCGACGTCGTCACCACCGTGAACGTGCAGCACATCGAGTCGCTGAACGCGGTCGTGGAGAAGATCACCGGGATCGCCCAGCGCGAGACCATCCCGGACGCGGTCGTCCGCGCCGCCGACGAGATCGAGGTCGTCGACCTCGCACCGCAGACGCTCCGCGACCGCCTCGCCGCCGGCCTCGTCTACCCCGCGGAGCGCATCGACGCCGCGCTCTCGCACTACTTCCGGCTCGGCAACCTCACCGCCCTGCGGGAGCTCGCCCTGCTGTGGCTCGCCGACGAGGTCGACAGCGCGCTCCGCAGCTATCGCGCGGAACAGGGCATCGCGGGAGCCTGGCAGGCGCGCGAGCGGGTGGTCGTCGCCCTCACCGGCGGCCCGGAGGGCGAGACGCTGCTGCGCCGCGGGGCCCGCATCGCCGCACGCTCCGCCGGCGGGGAGCTGCTCGCCGTGCACGTGACCGCCCAGGACGGACTGCGCGACGAGACCCCCGGCGCCCTCGCCGCGCAGCGCTCCCTCGTCGAGTCCCTCGGCGGCACGTACCACCAGGTGGTCGGGGACGACATCCCGGCGACGCTCGTCGAGTTCGCGCAGGGTGCCGACGCCACGCAGCTCGTGATCGGGGTGAGCCGGCGCGGCCGCCTCGCCGCCGCCCTCACCGGGCCGGGGATCGGCGCCGAGGTCATCCGCCGCTCGGGCGACATCGACGTGCACATCGTGACCCACGCCGCTGCGGGCGGCCGGCTCGCCCTCCCCCGCATCACCGGCGGTGCGCTCGGCTGGCGTCGGCAGGCGCTGGGCTTCGGCGTGGCCCTCGTGTTCGGCCCGCTGCTGTCCTGGCTGATGTTCACCGTCCGCAGCCCCGAGTCGATCACGGCGGAGGTGCTCGCCTACCAGCTGCTCGTCGTGGTGGTCGCCCTCATCGGCGGCATCCGTCCCGCCGTGTTCGCGGCGGTGCTCTCCGGCATCACCCTCGACTTCCTCTTCGTCGCCCCGCTGTTCACGATCACGATCGCGCACCCGCTGCACGTGCTCGCGCTCACCCTCTATGTCATCATCGCGATCCTCGTGAGCCTCATCGTCGACCAGGCCGCCCGCCGGGCGCGGACCGCGCAGCGGGCGACCGCCGAGGCGGAGCTCCTCGCGGCCGTCGCCGGGAACGTGCTCCGCGGCGACAACGCCGTGCTCGCCCTCGTCAGCCGCACGCGGGAGGCGTTCGGGCTGAGCGGGGTGCGGCTGCTCACCCCCTCCGGCGAGGTGCTGGCCAGCGACGGCGAGCCGGTACCGGACGGCCGCGCCACCACCATCCCGGTCGGGGTCGCGTCCGGTGGCGGCCCGCGCGCCGTGCTGGAGCTCAACGGGGAGCCGATCGCCGGTCCGGAGCGCCGACTGCTCGACGCGATCGTCGCCCAGCTCTCCGCCGCCATCGAGCACACCGATCTCCGCGCGACCGCGCGGGAGGCGGAAGCCCTCGCCGAGACCGACCAGGTCCGCAGCGCCCTGCTCTCCGCCGTCAGTCACGACCTGCGCCGGCCGCTGGCCTCGGCGGTCGCCGCGATCGGCGGGCTCCGCGGCGCGCACGGCCTGTCCGCGGAGGACCGCGCGGAGCTGCTGGAGACCGCGGACGAGAGCCTCGCGACCCTCTCCGCCCTCGTCACCGATCTCCTCGACGTGAGCCGCGTGGAGGCGGGAGTGCTCGCGGTCTCGGCCCAGCGGATCGACGCGGCCGGCCCCGTGCTCGCCGCGGTGGACGAGCTCGGTCTCGGCCCCGCCGACGTCGAGCTCGCCCTGGACCCCGACCTGCCGCCGCTGCACGCGGACCCCGTGCTCTTGCAGCGGGTACTCGTGAACGTGCTCGCCAACGCCCACCGTCACGCTCCCGACGGCAGTCGCGTGCTCGTGTCAAGCAGCCGGCTGGGGGATCGGGCAGAGCTCCGGATCATCGACCGCGGCGAGGGCATCGCGCCGGAACGCCGCGATGCCGTCTTCCAGCCGTTCCAGCGTTTCGGCGACACCGACAACACAGCGGGGCTCGGGCTCGGGCTCGCCCTGTCGCGCGGTTTCACGGAGGGCATGGGCGGTAGCCTGACTCCGGAGGACACCCCAGGGGGCGGACTCACCATGGTCATCTCCCTGCCGCTCGCCGCAGGGTCTTCCGACACGGAGGGGACGGAGTGAAGCTCCTCATCGCCGACGACGACCCGCAGATGGTGCGGGCGCTGCGGATCACCCTCGCGGCGCACGGCTACGAGGTCGTCGTGGCCGCCGATGGCGCCGCCGCGATCGCCGCCGCAGCGCAGAGCCATCCCGACCTCATCATGCTCGACCTCGGCATGCCCCGCCTCGACGGCATCGAGGTGATCCAGGCGCTCCGCGGCTGGACGAGCGTGCCCATCATCGTCGTGTCGGGGCGGACGGGCTCCGCCGACAAGGTGGAGGCGCTGGACGCCGGGGCGGACGACTTCGTCACGAAGCCCTTCCAGGTCGACGAGCTGCTGGCCCGGCTGCGGGCGCTCTCCCGCCGCGCGGTCGCCGCGAACGGTGAGTCCGTGGTCGCGTTCGGGGACGTCGTCGTCGACCTCGCCACGAAGACCGTGACCCGCGCCGGCACCCGGGTGCACCTCACGCCGACCGAGTGGCGGATGCTCGAGCACCTCGCGCGGCATCCGGGCGCGCTGGTGACCCGGCAGGATCTCCTCAAGGAGATCTGGGGCAGTGCCCAGGTGTCCGACTCCGGCTACCTGCGGCTCTACATGTCCCAGCTACGCAAGAAGCTGGAGCGCGAGCCTTCGACGCCCGTCCACCTGCTGACGGAGTCGGGAATGGGCTACCGGCTGGTCCTCTAGCGACCGAGCGGCGCGCGGTCGTGCGTGCCCGCGACGCGACGCCGCCGGAGGACCGCCACGACGCCGACGACGACGAGCAGGACCGCGACGATGATCGCAGTGATGGCGGTGGCCGTGCTCTCCGGCTCACCGGTGAGCCGCCCGACCGCGAGCCAGCTCAGGCCCCAGGCGGTGGCGAGCGCCGGAGCGAGGCGGCCGGTGAACCAGGCCGACGCGGCACCGATCACCAGCACGACCACGAGCACGGCGACGGCCCAGGCGTCGGGGGCGTCCGCCCCGAGGCCCGGGGCGGTCTGCGTGAGCCAGGCGGCGGTGTTGGCGACCGTCGCGATCGTGACCCAGCCGAAGTGCAGGCCGTTGGCCCCGTCGGTGAGGAGGCGATCAGCGAGATTGCGGGCGGGGAACCGGCCGAGGAGCACGATGACGCGGGCGAGCGTCGCGAGCAGGAGCGCGATCACGAGCACGGTCAGCCACAGCGTCAGGTAGCGCGCGGTCACGAGCCAGAGGCCGTTGAGCACCATCGAGAGGGCGATCCAGCCGCCGACCGCCTGCTGTCGCTCGTCGCGGCGCTGCGCGGGGAGGGCCTGCCACACGGTATAGGCGAGGAGTCCCACATAGATGAGCGACCAGATCGAGAAGGCCGGTCCGGCGGGCGCGAGGTACGAGCCTTGGGCCGAGAGCGCGCCGTTCTGCAGCTCATCGACGGAGTCACCGCCGAAGGCGCCGGCGCCGATGGCCGCGGCGATCAGCATGAACACGGCGGCGGCGATCACGAGGCTCTGGCGGGCGATGCCCTTCGTCGAGGTCTCCATGCCCGCACCCTACGCCGGACGGGGAAGGAAGGGAGTGGCCTTGACAGTGCCCCTTCGTTTCGCTAACCAGGTTAGCGAGTGGAGGCGTCAGGCCGGAGCGGGGGCGGCGTCGATCAGGACCTCGGCGGCGCGGCGAGCGTGCACGGCGGCCTCCGGGTCCGCACCGATCGCCGCCGTGCTCTGCGCCCCCTCGGCGAGGAGCGAGAGCTGGGCGGCCAGGCCCACCGGGGCGCCGGTCGCCGCGACGAGCTCCGCCATGTACTGCTGGAACGACGCCTTGTGCGCGCGGACGATGCCGGCGACCTCGGGGCTCGTGCCCCCGAGCTCGCCGAATGCGTTGATGAAGGCGCAGCCCCGGAACCCGTCGCTGCAGAACCAGTCCTCCAGGTAGCCGTAGACCGCAAGGAGGCGGGCGCGCGGGTCGTCCCCGCTCTGCGCCACGGCGGCGGTGAGCCCCTGCTCCCACTCGGCGTGCTTCCGCGTCAGCACCGCCGCGACGATGTCCGTCTTCGCCGGAAACAGCGAATAGACGCGCCGCAGCGACACCCCGGCGGCGGACCGGAGCTCGTCCATGCCGACCGCCGCATAGCCCTTGCGGTAGTAGAGCTCCTCCGCAGCGGAGAGGATGCGTTCGCGCGCCTCGTCTTCGGTCATGTCCAGAAGTCTACTTGACATGAGAACGAACGTTCTCTAGATTGATCACATCAGGCGAGAACGATCGTTCTCACCGGCATCGGAAGGAACACATCATGGGTTACATCACCGTCGGCACCGAGAACACCACCCCGATCGAGCTCTACTACGAAGACCAGGGCAGCGGTCAGCCCGTCGTGCTGATCCACGGCTACCCGCTCAACGGGCACAGCTGGGAGCGCCAGACCCGCGAGCTCCTCGCCCAGGGGTACCGCGTCATCACCTACGACCGCCGCGGCTTCGGACAGTCCTCCAAGGTCGGCTCCGGCTACGACTACGACACCTTCGCCGCCGATCTGAACACGGTGCTCGAGACCCTCGACCTCCGCGACGTCGTGCTCGTCGGCTTCTCCATGGGCACCGGCGAGCTCGCCCGCTACGTCGGCCGCTACGGCCACGAGCGCGTCGCGAAGCTCGCCTTCCTCGCGTCGCTCGAGCCCTTCCTCGTGCAGCGCGACGACAACCCCGAGGGCGTGCCGCAGGAGGTCTTCGACGGGATCGAGGCCGCCGCCAAGGGCGACCGCTACGCCTGGTTCACCCAGTTCTACAAGGACTTCTACAACCTCGACGAGAACCTCGGCACGCGCATCAGCCAGCAAGTCGTCGACGCGAACTGGAACCTCTCCGTCACCAGCGCCCCGGTCGCCGCATACGCCGTGGTCCCGACCTGGATCGAGGACTTCCGCGACGACGTGAAGGCCGTGGCCGCCGCCGGCAAGCCCACGCTGATCCTGCACGGCACGAAGGACAACATCCTGCCGATCGACGCGACCGCCCGCCGCTTCCGTCAGGCCGTCCCGGAGGCCGAGTACGTCGAGGTCGAGGGCGCCCCGCACGGCCTCCTCTGGACCCACGCCGACGAGGTCAACGCCGCCCTGACGCAGTTCCTGGCCCGGTAACCCTCGTTCGAATCGCCCGAATGGCCCCATTTCCTCCGGAGATGGGGCCATTCGGGCGATTCGAAGCGGCGGTCAGCCTCGCATCGCGACGCCGCGGCGCCAGTAGCCCATGAACGCGACCTGTGCGCGGTCGACGCCGAGGTCCTTCACGAGGTGCCGACGCAGCGTCGTCACGACACCGCTCTCGCCCGCGATCCAGAAGTAGCGGCCGGCGCGGTCGTCCTCACGGGGGATCTCCTCCCCCAGGCTCGAGTACTCGGGGGTCTCCCACAGGAGGTCCTCCCCCTCGATGTCGGTGACGCGGATCTCGTCCCCGGCGTCGTCGTCCCCCAGATACTCGAGCACCGCGGGGATGAGGCGAAGGCCGTGCGGCTCGCCGATGTCGCGCGGGAGCCAGTGCACGTCGACCCCGGCCGGCACGTCGATCGCGAGCACGTCGGCGGGCGACGGCACCTCGATGAACGCGACGCCGCGGAGGTCACGCGGGGCGTCCTCCAGGATGCGGGCGATGGCGGGGGCCGCGGTCTCATCGCCGACGAGGACCACCGAGGTCGCCGCCCCCGGCGCGTACTCCGCGCCGCCGTGCGCGACGACGCCGCGGCGCGGGCCGACCAGCCACAGCTCCTGACCCACCGCGGCGGTGCTCGCCCACCGCGAGGCCGGACCGGTGAGCCCCGGCTCCAGGTGCAGCACGAAGTCGATGTCGACCTCGGTGCGGCCGTCGTCGTCGACCCGCAGCTCGCGCACGGAGTAGGTGCGCATCGAGCCGCGCTCCTCCTCCGGGACGGACAGGTACGAGCCCCACCAGTCGTACGTCGACCGGTCGATCTCGGCGAGCACGCCGGACGCGGGCGGGAAGACGAGTTTGACCCGGCTGTCGTACACCTCCCCCGGCGTCCCCAGCTCGCTGAGCTCCTCGCCGCCGAGCGTCACCCGCACAAACGACGGGGAGACGCGGTCGACGCCGCGCACCTCGGCGCGGGTGAGGATGTAGGTCGGGCGCTCGGTCGTGGTGGATTCAGCGGACATGATGCCTTCCGATGGGGGTGACCATCGGCTTGCCGGAGACCGGGTCGATGGTGATCTGGTTGGGGAGGCCGAAGACCTCCTGCACGAGTTCGGCGGTGACGATCTCCTGCGGGGCGCCGATCGCGTGCACGCGACCGTCCTTCATGGCGACCAGCTCGTCGGCGTAGCGCGCCGCGAGGTTGAGGTCGTGCAGCACCATGACGATCGTGGTGCCGCGGGCGACGCTGAGGTCGGTGAGCAGGTCGAGCACCTCGACCTGGTGGGCGACGTCGAGGAACGTCGTCGGCTCGTCCAGCAGCAGGATGTCGGTCTCCTGCGCGAGGGCCATCGCGATCCAGACGCGCTGCCTCTGACCGCCGGAGAGCTCGTCCACGCTGCGGTCGGCGAGGTCGCTGATCCCGGTCGCGTCCAGGGCGTCGGCGACGACCTCGTAGTCGTGCGCGCTCCACCGCGACAGCGCCCGCTGGTGGGGATGACGTCCGCGACCGACGAGGTCGGCGACGGCGATGCCCTCGGGGGCCACGGGCGACTGCGGCAGCAGGCCGAGGATGCGCGCGACCTCCTTCGTGGGGCGGGCGTGGATGGACTTCCCGTCGAGCACGACCTCCCCGTCCCCCGGCGACAACAGGCGGGCGAGGGCGCGCAGCAGCGTCGACTTGCCGCAGCCGTTGGCGCCGACGATCGTGGTGATCTTCCCCGGCGCGATCTGCAGGTCGAGGCCCTCGACCACGGTGCGGTCGCCGTAGGAGAGGGTGACCCCCTCGGCGGACAGGCGGTGGGCGGCGGTCACAGCGAGCCTCCGGTGCGGTTGGTGCGGATGAGCAGGTAGATGAGGTACGGCGCGCCGACGACGCCGGTGACCACGCCGACCGGGTACCGCGCGCCGAGCGCGAACTGGGCGATGAGGTCGCCGCCGAGCACGAGCACCGCGCCGACGAGGCCGCTGGGCAGCAGCAGCGTGGCACCGGGACCGGTGAGCCGCGCGGCGATGGGTCCCGCCATGAACGCGAGGAACGCGATCGGCCCGGTGGCGGCGGTCGCGAAGGCGAGGAGGGCCACGGCGCCGAGGATGAAGACGAGGCGCGTGGCGGTGACCCGCACGCCGAGCCCCGCGGCGGACTCGTCCCCGAGCTGGAGCGTGCCCAGCGCCCGGCCCTGCGAGAGCAGCAGCGGCACGAGGATCGCGGCGGCGATCGCCATCGGCAGCACCCGCTCCCACGACGCGTTGTTGAGGCTGCCGGTGAGCCACTGCATCGCGGTCTGGATGTCCCAGTTCGCGGCCCGGGACAGCAGGTAGGAGATGACGCTCTGCAGCATCGCCGCGACGCCGATCCCGATGAGGATGAGGCGGGTGCCCGCGAAGCCGCCCTTGATGGCGAGGAGGTAGATCGCCAGCGCGGTGACGAGGGCACCGACGAGCGCGAGCAGTGAGACGGCGGGGCCGTTGAGCGAGAGCACGACGATGCCGAACACCGCGGCGGCGCCGGCCCCGTTCGAGATGCCGATGATGTCCGGCGAGGCGAGCGGGTTGCGCAGCATGGTCTGGAACGTCACGCCCGCCATACCGAACGCGAGGCCGGTGAGGACGGCGAGGACGGCGCGCGGCAGGCGCAGGTCGCCGACCGTGAACGAGGCGCCGGGCACCGTCTCGCCGAGGATCACGCGGACGACCTCGTCGAGCGGGTAGAACGTGTTGCCGACCATGAGCGCCACCGTGAAGAGCACGACCACGACGACCCCGAGCGCGAGGGTCACCACCGCGTGACGGCGGTGGCGTGCCCGGCGGCCGGCGATGATGCGCGCGGTGCGGGCGGCGGCGGACTCGTCGCCGCGGACGAGGGTGTGCTCGGTCGTGCTCACAGCTCCCGCACCTTCTGTCGGCGGACGATCCAGATGAAGAACGGCGCCCCGATGATCGCCGTGATGATACCCACCTGGATCTCCTCGGACGACGGCGAGATCACGCGTCCGACGATGTCGCTCGCGGTGAGCAGCGCGGCGCCGGCGAGGGCCGAGAACGGCAGCAGCCAGCGGTGGTCTGTGCCCACGAGCATCCGGCACATGTGGGGGACGATGAGCCCGACGAACCCGATCGGCCCTGCGATCGCTGTCGCCGCGCCGGCCAGGATGACCGCACCGAGGGCCGACAGCATCCGGGTGCGTAGCACGTGCTCGCCGAGACCCTTGGCCATGTCGTCGCCGAGGGCGAGGGAGTTCATGCCCCGTGCGCACAGGAAGCAGATGAGGGCGCCGACCGCGAGGACCGGGGCGGTGATCGCGATCCGCGGCCACTCCGCCCCGCCGACGCCGCCGATCTGCCACGACTGGAACGTCTGCAGCAGGTCGACCCGCGGCAGCATGACCGCGCTGATGAGCGAGGCGAACGCGGCGGAGGTCGCCGCCCCCGCGAGGGCCAGCTTGAGCGGGGTCGCCCCGCCACGGCCGAGGGAGCCGACGGTGTAGACGAACACGGCGGCCGCCGCGGCGCCCACGATCGCGAAGGCCATCTGCCCGTAGGGATTGCTGAGCCCTAAGAACGCGATGCCGAGGACGACCGCGAACGAGGCGCCGTTCGAGACCCCCAGGATGCCGGGGTCGGCGACGGGGTTGCGGGTGACGGCCTGCATCGTCGCTCCCGCGAGGGCGAGGGCCGCCCCCACGAGGAGCGCGAGTACCGTGCGAGGGATGCGCTTGACGACCGCGGCCTGAGCGATGGTGTCGGTCTGGCCGGAGAGCGCCGCGAGGATGTCGTCGAGGGTGACCGCCCGCACCCCGAACGACACCGAGAGCACGACGAGCACGAGGATCACACCGACCCCGGCGAGCATCCAGAGGGTGCGTACCACCGCCGGACGCCGCAGGGTGGCGGCGTCCGGCGCGAGGACGGGTGCTGAGATCACGACGACTCTCCGCTGGGGGGCGGACGCGGAGCTTACTTCGCGAGCGGCGCGGCGAGGATGGCCAGGTAGTCCTCGAGACCCCACGGGATCGACAGCGCCGACGGGTTCGCCGACGCGGCGATGGGCGTGGCGTCGGGAAGGATGGCGACGCGGCCCTCCGCGATGGCCGGGATCTTCGACAGCAGCGGGTCGGCCTGCAGCGTGGCGAGGGTGGAGTCGTCGCCGTAGGTCACGAGCACGTCGACGTCGTCGAACTTCTGCGCCTCCTCGGCGCTCACCTCGAGGTAGAACTGCTCGCTGTCCTTGTTCTCCTCCACGATCGCGGGGAACGGCAGGCCGAGATCGTGCAGGTAGCCGGGGCGCGTGTCGGCCGCGGTGTAGTAGGTGATGACGCTCAGGTCACTCGGGTCGAAGAACGCGAAGATGACCTTCTTGCCCTCGAGCGCGCTGTTGGCCGCGAGGGCGGCGTCGGCGTCGGCGTGCAGGTCCTCGATCAGGGCCTCGCCCTCAGCCTCGAGCCCCAGGGCCTTGGAGTTCATCTCGACCATGTCGTCGACGGACGTGCCCCACGCGACGTCGGGGTAGGCGACGACCGGGGCGATCTTGGAGAGCGTGTCGTACTCCTCCTGCGTGAGGCCGGAGTAGGCGGCGAGGATGACGTCGGGCTCGGTGTCGGCCACGGCCTCGTAGTCGATGCCGTCGGTCTCGTCGAAGAGCACCGGGGTCTCGCCACCGAGCTCGTCGAGCTTCTCCTCGACCCAGGGGAGGATGCCGTTGTCGTCGTCGTCGCCCCAGGTGGCCTTGCTCATGCCGACCGGGACGATGCCGAGGGCCAGCGGCACCTCGTGGTTCGCCCACGCGATGGTGGCCACGCGCTCGGGCTTCTCGTCGATGGTCGTCTCGCCGTAGACGTGCTCGATGGTGACGGGGAACGCGTCGTCCGAGGCCGGGTTGCCCCCGGTGGTCGCGGTCGACTCCGGCGCGGAGGACGAGCAGGCGGACAGCGTCACGGCGAGCGCGGCGGCCGCGCCGAGGGCGAGGAGTCGAGAGGTGCGCACAGGCGTTCCCTTCGGGATGGGAGATGGGGTGTCGACGCGAGAGCGTCCGGCCTTTGGTAAGCCTCGCCTAATCTAACACGGAGGTTAGGGCTGCCTCACTCCCGTTTCGAATCGCCCACCTTGTCCCATCCGGCGCCCGGATACCGCAAAGTGGGCGATTCGAAGGTGTCGGGGCAACGAAAAAGCCGGCCGGACCCGTACGGATCCGGCCGGCTTCAGGAAGTCAGCGCACGCTCAGAGAGCGCGGATGTTCGCCGCCTGCATGCCCTTGGGGCCACGCTCAGCGTCGAATTCGACCTTCTGGTTCTCGCGGAGCTCCTTGAAACCGGAGCCGGCGATAGCCGAGTAGTGGGCGAAGAGGTCTTCGGTGCCGTCATCGGGAGCGATGAAGCCGAAGCCCTTCTCTGCGTTGAACCATTTCACAGTGCCAGTGGCCATGTGTTTTCTACTTTCTGTTGACCGGCCGCTCGAGCGGCCTGCATCATGCCGATGATCCGACATGCATGCTCGGTCACGCTACCACGGCCGACTGACCGGATGCCGCCTCTTCGGCCGTGCGATGGGCGAGCGCCGCCTCGGTGCGCGTGCTGACACCGAGTTTGCGCAGCACCGCCGAGACGTGCACGCTGACGGTCTTCACACTGATGAACAGGCGCTCCCCGATCTGGCGGTTGCTCAGGCCCTCAGCGATCAGGGCGAGCACCTGCCGCTCCCTGGCCGTCAGCTGCTCCGCGTCAGCCTCGCGGGGTCCGGACGGACGCACCCCGGACGCATCGCCGAACCGTGTCAGTGCCTTCTGCAGCGGCACGTGGCCGAGTCGCTCAGCGATCGCCGTCGCCGCGGCCAGCACGGCAGCCGCCTCGGCGCGCTCTCCCGCGGCGACGTGCAGCCGGGCCCGCTCGAGCCGGAGCACCACCCGGAACGTCACCGGAACGTCGTCCCCGTCCGCACACACCAGCGCCTCGTCGACCACCGCCGGCTCCGGTTCGAGAAGGGCGTGCAGCACCGTCGACCACGCGTCGTCCTGGAGTTCCGGCGGCTGCGCCTCCCAGGCCGTCCGCACCGCCGCGGCCGCCGCCTCGACGTCCGCGCCGCCCGCACGCAGCGCCGTCACGAGGGCCCCCGCCTCCAGGAGCAGCCGCCGCTGATGCAGCAACGCCGGACGCTCGTCCTCCAGCATCGCCAGGATCACGTCGAGCGCTCCGCGGAGGTCGCCCTGACTCTCGGCGACGGCGACCTGCATCGTGATCCGGTCGTACCAGATCTGCCGCTCCGAGACCCCCGTCTCCTCGAACGCCGGCAGCCACTCCCGCAGGGTCTCCGCGGCTTCCGCGGCCCGGCCCCGCCAGGCGAGCACCCGCACCCGGGTCATGCTCACGTACATCCGGAACACCCGCAGCGTGCCCTGCAGGAAATCGCGGGCCAGCATGTCCTCGACCTGGTCGATCTCCCCGAGCTCCAGCAGCGGCACGATCATGTTCTGCGCCATGATCGAGCCCGAGGTGCGCTCGACGCGGAGCTCACGGGCTCGCCGCAGACCCTCCTCCGCGACGGCGACCGCCTCCCGGTAGCGGCCCAGCAGCGTCAGCAGGTCGGAGTAGTTGACGCGGTAACGCATCTCGGCCGTCGATCCGGCGGCGAGGTCGCGTGCCCGTCGGTACTCGCGCACC
Source organism: Microbacterium meiriae (assembly GCF_032364335.1). Taxonomy (NCBI): domain Bacteria; kingdom Bacillati; phylum Actinomycetota; class Actinomycetes; order Micrococcales; family Microbacteriaceae; genus Microbacterium; species Microbacterium meiriae. The sequence continues at coordinate 324,122 of NZ_CP133984.1, read as the reverse complement.
CCCTCCGCGACCCGTCCGAGGTGCGCCAGCGACCCGCCACGGACGTTCGCGGCGATCGAGAGCTGGTCCGTCGTCGGGGCGCCCGCCGCCCGGCGCTCCGCCTCGTCGGCGAGGCGGATGGCCTCCTCCCGGTCACCCGCGATCATGCGACGACTCGCGAGCTGATTCAGCAGTTCCGCACGGAACACGTCGTCGTCGACCCGCTCGGCGAGCGCCAGCGCCTCCTGAAGCAACGGGACGGCTCCGAGACGCCCGAGGTTGACGAGGTACAGCGCCTTGTTGCGCAGCAGCCGGGCGTGCAGTCGCGGGTCGACCGTCGCCGCGTCGACCTCGCTCAGCGCGACGTTGGCGACCGCGAGCGCGCGCTCCCCGTCGCCGGCGTTGCGCAGGACCGACCCGAGCACGTGGAGGAGGTCGAGACGCGCGAAGCCCGTCGCCTCCGCCGCGTCCGGCACGAGCGGCCAGAGCTCGAGGACGAGCTCGCCGAACCGCGCCGCGCTGGCGAAGGCGTACTGGGCCTTCGCCTGCCGCATGGCGTCGGCGGCGGCCGCGATCGCACGACGATCGTCCTGCGCGAGCTGCCAGTGGTAGGCCGACGCCGCCGCGTCGTCGCCCCCGCCCTCCTCCAACGCCTCGGCGTAGGCCCGGTGCAGCCGCGCCCTCTCGCCGGGGAGCAGATCGCCGTGCACGGCCTCCCGCAGCAGAGCGTGGCGGAACCGGTAGTCGTCCTCGCTGACGACGATGATGCCGCTGCGCACGGCCTCACGGACGGCATCTTCGACACGATCTTCCGGAAGTTCGACGAGGCGCAGCAGCAGCGGATCCGTGAGCGGCCGCTCGGCGCCGGACATCACCTGCACCACCCGGCGCGCGTCGTCGCCCAGGCGGTCGAAGCGGGCGAGCAGCAGGTCGCGCAGGCTCTCCGGCAGGGGACCCTGGGCGCACCCGGCGATCTCCTCGACGAAGAAGGGGACGCCCTCCGCGCGCACCTGCAGCCGCTCCAGCGCCGTCGCGGTCGGCGCGCGTCCCGTGATCTGTGCGACCAGCTCGCCGACCGCATGATCGTCGAGGCGCGGCACGGTCATCCGTTCGAGCAGCCGCGCCCTCGTGGCCTCGCCGATGAACCGGCTCACCGCGTCGCCTCGGCGCACATCGTCGGTGCGGCAGGTGATGAGCAGCAGGAGGCGGCCGCGGTCGAGCGTGCGCAGCAGGAAGGAGAGGATCGCGAGGGTCGAGTCGTCGGCCCAGTGCAGGTCTTCGACGACGATGACCTGCGGCGCCGTCTCCGTCGCGGCCTCGATGAGAGATGCGATGGCATCGCGCAGGCGTTCGGGACTCGTGCGGTCGCGGGCCGCGGGCGCGTCGATGAGTTCGGGCAGCAGCATGCCGAGAGCCTCGACGCCCACGCCGACCGCCTCGCGCACACGCTCCGCGCCCAGCCGCTCCACGATCGAGCGGAGGATGCCGGCGAGCGGGCCGAACGGGGCGCGGGAGGTGCCGAGGTCGAGACACCAGCCCCCGTGCACGTCGGCCGCGTTCGCGATCTCGGCGCCGAACTCCCGCACCAGGCGGGACTTGCCGATCCCCGCCTCGCCCTCCACGAGCAGCGCGGCGGGCACACCCTGGCGCACGCCGTCGAACAGGCGCCGCATCCCGGCGAGCTCGGCATCACGCCCGACCATCGCGGCGGTGGGGGCTGGGGCCATGGACCCATCGTGCCACTGCCCGCGGACATCCGGAGGGCCGGGGAAGGACAGGACGACGCCGTCCGTCATCGGGCGACGGCCGGATCGCACGCCGCTGTGCGCGGAGCCTGCGGCGCCGACGCTCGCCCGCGTCCGAGGCGCAGCAGCCGGCGCAGCGGACCCGCAGGACGCGGCACGATCTGGTCCGCGTGCTCGATGAGCATCCGGCGACGGGCGACCGCGCGCTCGATCTGCTCCTGCTCGAAGACGGTGACCTGATGGATGAGGGAGGGGTGCTCGAACATGATGTCTCCTCGACGGTTCGGTGTATCCCTACACTCCGCTCTGAGGTGCCCCCTCGACATCGGACGGATGCCCTATCTTCCGCGCCCTCTCCCCACCGACCTCCCTACGCCGACGCAGGCTCCCGCGCCGCATCAGGCTCCTGGTCCACCCACCCGCCTGAGCCCGCGCGAACGCCTGCCCTCCCAGAGCGAGCGCCGCGTGGACGGACGAGCCCCCTCCGGCACGAGGATCGCGAGCACCCGCACGAGCGTCGTCATCCACAGCAGTCCGAGCCCGACGACGACCGCCTCCACCGCGGTCACCGGGAAGAAGCCGAGCGGCCGCCACAGCAGCACGGCCCCGACCACGAGCACCCCGACGGCGACGGAGGTCACCACGAGGGCCAGGGGCCGACCGGGGACGATCAAAGTCGTCGCCGCGGCAGCCCCGAGGAAGAGGAGCAGCGCCGCGACGGCTGCGATGTCGTGCGGCACGGGGGCTCGATACAGCGGCAGGAGCCCGACCGCGGCGAGAGCGAGTCCGGCCGCCCACAGCACGACCACGGTCGCGATCCGGGACAGCGCGTGGTCCCCGAGCAGCCGATGCAGATCGCGACCGATGTACGAGCCGACGGTGGCGATCAGCAGCCCGGCGACGACGAGGGTGCCGTTGAACGCCCACCCCACCCCGAGCTGCGAGAAGTTCTCCTCCCACCACCGGGGGTCGACGGCGGTCACCATCGCGAACAGCGTGCCGATCACGAGGAACCCGAACAGGAGCCCGGCGAGGTCCGCGGTCCGGAGCCCGATTCCCGCACCGAAGGCGAGTCGTCCGCCGACCGCGGCCGCGACTCCCGTGAGCAGCCCGCCGCCGATGGCTCCGAGCGCGAGGCCGCACAGGCCCGCCGCGAGCACCTCGGCCGTGAGCAGCACACCCATCGCCGTCACCGCCCCGAACGCGACGGTGAGGGCGGCGGCCGAGAGGCGCGACACGACCCGTTGCCAGCGCGGCATCGCGGCTGCCTCATCGCGACGGTGCAGGAGAGTGCTGACGACGAAGGCCAGGGCCGCGACACCGCCGGCGACCCCCGCAGCGGGCAGCGCCAGTCCTCCCTCACCCGTCAGCGGCCGCGGCGGGCCGGCGAGGAGCAACGCCCCAGCGAGAGCTCCCCCGACGAAGCAGACCACGGTCGCGAGCACGGCACGCCCCTCACCGCGCAGACGCTCCCTCGTGTCCATGCGCCCATGCAAGCACGCCCCTCCGACGCCCGCAGCCCTCACACGCGACGAGGCCCGGGCCGCGCGCAGCGGTCCGGGCCTCGAAGAGGATGCGTCAGGCGTCCACGTCACCGCGCCAGGCGCCGGTCTCGACGCCACGGCCCTCGATGAACTCCTTGAAGTTCTTCAGGTCCTTCTTCACCGCGTGGGATCCGGCGCCGACCAGGGCACCGACCTTCTCCAGCAGTCCCTCCGGCGCCCAGTCGAGCTGGACGGTCACACGCGTGGTGTTCTCGTCGATCTTGTGGAACGTCACGACGCCCGCGTGCTCGGTCTCGCCGCCGACGCTGTTCCACGCGACGCGCTCATCCGGGTGCTGCTCGGTGATCTCGGCGTCGAACTCACGCTCCGCGCCCCCCACGTTCACCTTCCAGTGCGTGTGGGTCGCGTCGATCTGCGTGATGGAGACGACCTCGTCGAGGAACTTCGGGAAGCTCTCGAACTGCGTCCACTGGTTGTACGCCGTGCGGACGGGAACGTCGACGTCGATGGTCTCGATGATCTGCACCATGGGGATGCTCCTCACTTGTTCGTCGTTCGTGTGCTTCCATTCAGCCCGCTGCGGGCGAGATCGGCGATGGGGTTGACATCGGCGCGACTACCGTGGAGGTCATGCGCATCCCCGCCGCGATCCGCGCCTCCCAGCGCTCCCCCCTGCTGCAGGTGGTGAAGTCGGCCGCGGCGACCATCGCCGCGTGGCTGATCGCGGGCTTGATCTTCCCCGGGCAGCTGCCGGTGTTCGCCGCGATCGCCGCGCTGCTGGTCGTCCAGCCCAGCGTCAACCAGTCGCTGTCGAAGGCGCTGGAGCGCAGCATCGGCGTGATCGTCGGCGTGGTGATCGCCGTCGGCCTCGGCCTGCTCCTCGGCTCGCCGAGCTGGATCGTGCTGCTCGCGATCGTCGTCGCGATGCTCGTGGCATGGATCTTCCGGGCGTCCCCCGGCACCGGCAACCAGGTCGCGATCTCGGCGATGCTCGTGCTGGCGCTCGGGTCGTCGAGTCCGGAGTACGCGGTCGCTCGGATCGGGGAGACCCTCATCGGGGTGGTGATCGGCATCGTCGTGAATGCGCTGATCGTGCCGCCGGTGCTCGTCGAGCCGGCGCGGCGGGATGTGGGGCTGCTCGGACGGGAGCTCGCCGCGAGCCTCGACCGCCTCGCGGACGCCCTGCCCGCCCCGCAGACTCCGGCGCGGCTGCAGGAGCTCATGCTCGAGGTGCGGCTGCTGCGACCCATGAAGGACGCCGCCGAAGCCGCGATCGCCGCCGGGGAGGAGTCGCTCACGCTGAACCCCCGGCGCTCGACCCACCGCGCCGACCTGCAGGAGCTGAGGGCGCTGCTCGACCGGCTCTCGCCCATCGTCACGCAGACCATCGGCATGACCCGCGCCTACTTCGACCACTACGACGACCGGCTCGGCGAAGAGCCCGCGGTGGCCGCGATCGCCGAGCAGCTCCGCCGGGCCGGGCACGACGTGCGTCTCGCGGTGCAGACGACGGCTCCCGCCGCAGAGCCCGAACCGCTGACCTCCGCCATCCCCGCGCTGACCGCTCCCCTCGTGATCCGTCCGCCGTCCTCGCAGCACTGGATCCTCATCGGCTCCCTCATGGAAGACCTCCGTCGCATCCGCGGCGAGCTCCTCGACGAGGACTGAGCGCCGACCCACCCCCTTTCGCCCCTCCCGGCCCCCTCTGTGCGTCCGCAGCGGGCCGGGACGCACCGAAAGGGGTGGGTCGGCGGGGTTACCCTGGCGGGATGACAGTCGAGGAGGCGCTGGCGGAGCTCGCGGCGCTGGAGGACCCGAAGCAGCGCGCGGCGAACGAGAAGCGCGGCGACGACCACGGCATCAACCTGAGCCGCATGCGCGCCCTCGCGAAGCGCATCAAGACGGACCAGGCCCTGGCGCGGGAGCTGTGGGCGACCGGCGAGACGTCCGCCCGGCTTCTGGCCCTGCTCGTGTGCCGTCCGGCCGACTTCACCGCCGACGAGCTCGACACGATGCTGCGCGAGACGAGGCCCCCCAAGGTGAACGACTGGTTCGTGAACTACGTGCTCAAGAAGTCGCCCCTCGCCGAGGAGCTGCGCCGGCGCTGGTTCGACGACGCGGATCCCACCGTCGCGTCCGCCGCGTGGTCGCTGACGACGGTCCGGGTGACGAAGGACGCCGACGGTCTCGACCTGCCGCACCTGCTCGACCTGATCGACCGCGACCTGCAGCAGGCCCCGCCGCGCCTGCAGTGGGCCATGAACGAGACCCTCGCGAACATCGGCATCTTCCATCCGGACCTGCGGGGACGGGCGGTGGAGATCGGAGAACGGCTCCAGGTGTTGGCCGACTACCCCACCGCCCCCGGCTGCACCTCGCCCTTCGCGCCCCTCTGGATCGGGGAGATCGTCCGGCGTCGCGAGGGCTGAGTACGCTGAGCGGATGAGCACGCACATCGCCGCGGAACCCGGTCAGATCGCCCCCGTCGTCCTGTTCCCCGGCGATCCGCTGCGGGCGAAGTGGATCGCCGAGACCTTCCTCGACGACGCCGAGCTGTACTCGGAGACGCGCGGCATGCTGGGCTTCACCGGCACCTGGGAGGGGCATCGGGTCTCCGTCCAGGGCTCGGGGATGGGGCAGCCGTCGATGGCGATCTACGCGACGGAACTGTTCACGGAGTACGACGTGCAGACGATCGTCCGGGTCGGATCCTGCGGCGCGCTGACCGAGAAGCTCGCGGTCCGCGACATCATCATCGCCAACGGCGCGAGCACCGACTCCGGGATCAACCGCGTGCGCTTCCACGGCCTCGACTACGCCCCGCTCGCCGACTTCGCCCTGCTGCGCGCGGCGGTGGAGGCGAGCGAGTCGGAGCCGGTGTCGTCCACGGTGCACGTGGGACCGCTGTTCTCGAGCGACCAGTTCTACAGCACCCGGCCGGAGCTCACGGAGCCCTTCGTGCGGCACGGCATCCTCGGCGTCGAGATGGAAGCGGCAGGGCTCTACACGCTCGCCGCGTTCCACGGGCGCCGCGCCCTCGCGATCTGCACGGTCAGCGACCACATCGTCACCGGCGAGGAGACCACGACCCAGGAGCGCGAGCAGACGTTCGGCGACATGGTCCGCATCGCCCTCCGCGCAGCGACCTCGGTCTGAGACTGGCCCCCTCGTCGAGTAACGTTATACACTTCACAGGTCGCGCGGCGCCGGGGACGACCGCACAGGGCGGTCGCTGCTGCGCGCGATGAAGACGACTGGGGAGAACCATGGCCACGCAAGATCAGCTCAACACGCTTCTGGCGGACATCGAGCGCGACATCAACGGATTCATCGGGGCGTCGATCGTCGACCTCGAATCAGGGCTGCCGCTCGCCTCGAGCTCCGTCCGTCCGGACTTCGACCTCGAGGTCGCGAGCGCGTTCAACAGCGAGATCGTGAAGAACAAGAAGCGCACGATCGATGCCCTCGGCATCGATGGCGAGCTCGAGGACATGCTGCTGACGCTGAACACGCAGCTGCACCTGCTCAAGATGCTCGACGACGATCTGTTCATCTACCTGGCCGCCGATCGGCAGGCCACGAACCTCGCCCTGCTGCGCTCCTCGGTGAACCGCCGGGTCGCCGCCCTCGGCGCGTGATCCATGAGGCCGTGGGGAGCGGCCTCGGGAGAGGGCGACAGCGAAAGACCGGTCCCGGGGAGCGGACGATGAGGCGCCCCCGGCGCCGACGGACCGACCTGCCTCAGCGGTACCGGGTGATCTTCGCCGGTCCGGTGGGCGCGGGCAAGACGACCGCGGTCCGCGCTCTGAGCGACGTCGCGCCGGTGGACACCGACGTGCCGATGTCGTTCGCGAGCGGTGACGGCAAGACCACCACGACGGTCGGGCTCGACTACGGGACCTGGCGGCCGACGCCCGAGGTCTCCATCGCGCTCATCGGCATCCCGGGGCAGCAGCGCTTCGCGTCGGCACGGCAGCGCGTCTCGATCCCGGGCACCCGGGTGCTGCTCTGGCTGCGCGGCGACCGCGACACCCTCGTCGTCGACGCCGAGGAGTGGCTGGACGTCTTCGCGGGCGAGGAGCATCGCGTCGTGATCGCCGTCAGCCACACCGCCGGACGAGCGATCGGCGATATCCGGCGCGCGCTCGCCGCCACTCTCGCGCGACACGGCATCCCCGCCTCGCGCGTCCTCGCGGCCGACGCGCGCGACCGCGACAGCGTGATGCGTGTCGCCGGCGCCGCTCTCGATCTTCCGGAGGAGAAGCCATGACCGGACCCGCCCGGCGGCACGACGCCGCCGCGACGCCCGATCCGTCCCGCATGCACCCCGACGTCGCCGGCAACTGGGCCCTGTGGTCGCGCATCGTCGGCCCGTCGGCGCAGACCCGTCTGCAGCAGTTGGAGGAGCGCTTCCCGGAGCTGACGACCGCGGTCCTCGGCACGGCCGACGGCCTACACATCGCCTCGCTCGGCGTCGACCAGGACGGCGGCGAGCAGCTCGCGGCGATGAACGGCTCCCTGTTCGGGGTCGCGCGGGCCGAAGCCGAGATCATCGCCGGCGGGACGGAGCCAACCCTGTCGGCCATCGTGTCGCTGTCCATCGGAGAGAACCAGATGGCCCTGCTGAGCTTCATCCTCGCGCCGTATGGCCAGCTCCTGCTCTCGGTGTCGGCCTCGTCGTCGCAGCTCGGGACCGTGATCGTGCACGCGCGCTCCACGGCGTACGAGCTGCTCACCGCGCTCGGGGTCACGGGATCGGCGACATGACGCAGATGGGATGATCGAAGCACCATGAATCCCACGCCGCGGCTCGAACCCTCTCTCGTTCCCGACGCGGCGGACCCCGACGCGGTCTACCTGACGTTCGTGGAATGGGCGGAGTCGACCGGCATCCGCCTCTACCCCGCGCAGGACGAGGCGCTCATCGAGATCGTCTCCGGCGCGAACGTCATCCTGTCCACGCCGACGGGCACCGGAAAGTCGCTCGTCGCGGTCGGAGCCCACTTCGCGGCGATGGTCGGCGGCCGCCGCAGCTACTACACGGCGCCGATCAAGGCCCTCGTCAGCGAGAAGTTCTTCGCGCTGGCAGAGGTGTTCGGCGCCGAGAACGTGGGGATGGTGACGGGAGACTCCGCCGTGAACGCGGACGCCCCCATCATCTGCTGCACCGCCGAGATCCTCGCGAACCTGGCCCTGCGGCAGGGTGATGCCGCCGACGTGGGCCTCGTCGTCATGGACGAGTTCCACTTCTACGGCGACCCGGACCGCGGGTGGGCCTGGCAGGTGCCGCTCCTCGAGCTCCCCCAGGCCCAGTTCGTGCTGATGTCCGCCACCCTCGGCGACGTCACCACCCTCGCCGCCGACCTGACGCGTCGCACAGGACGGGAGACCGCCTCGGTCACCGGAGTGGAGCGCCCGGTCCCGCTGCACTTCTTCTACGAGACGACGCCCATCCACGAGACCATCGACGACCTGCTGAACACGGGACAGGCCCCGGTCTACATCGTGCACTTCTCGCAGGCGGCCGCCATGGAGCGGGCCCAGGCCCTGTCGAGCACGAAGGTCGCGACGCGTGAGCAGCGGGACGAGATCGCCGCCCTCATCGGCGGCTTCCGCTTCACGACGGCGTTCGGCAAGACGCTCTCCCGCTTCCTCCGGGCCGGCATCGGCGTGCACCACGCCGGCATGCTGCCCAAGTACCGCCGACTCGTGGAACAGCTCGCCCAGCGCGGTCTCCTCCGGGTCATCTGCGGCACCGACACCCTGGGCGTGGGCATCAACGTCCCCATCCGGACCGTGCTGCTCACCGCGCTGACGAAGTTCGACGGCACGCGGATGCGCCAGCTCAACGCGCGGGAGTTCCACCAGATCGCGGGCCGGGCCGGACGCGCGGGCTACGACACCGCTGGTACCGTCGTCGCCCAGGCCCCGGAGCACGAGACCGAGAACCTCGCCGCGATCCGCAAGGCCGGCGACGACCCGAAGAAGAAGCGGAAGATCATCCGCAAGAAGGCCCCGGACGGGTTCGTGTCGTGGGGAGAGCCGTCGTTCCGGAAGCTCATCGATGCGACGCCGGAGACCCTGACCTCGCACATGCAGATCACCAGCGCGATGCTGCTCAACGTCATCGCCCGGGGCGATGATGTGTTCGGGAACGTCCGCCGGCTCGTCTTCGACAACCATGAGCCGCGCGCCCGGCAGCGTGCGCTCGCCCTCCGCGCCCTCGCGATCTTCCGGACGCTCCGGGAATCGGGCGTCGTGGAGACGTTCGACACGGGCGTGCCCGGAGCACCGAAGGGGGTCAGGCTCACGGTCGACCTGCAGCCCAACTTCGCGCTCAACCAGCCGCTGTCCCCCTTCGCCCTCGCGGCGTTCGATCTGCTGGACCCTTCGACAGGCTCAGGGACCCAGGAAGGCTCAGGGACCCGCCCTTCGACAGGCTCAGGGACCCAGGAAGGCTCAGGGACCCACCCTTCGACGGGCTCAGGGACCCAGGTGGGGACGAGGTCGTACGCGCTGGACATGATCTCGATCGTCGAGGCGACGCTGGACGATCCGCGCGCCGTGCTCAGCCAGCAGGAGTTCCTCGCGCGGGGCGAGGCGGTCGCCGCGATGAAGCGCGAGGGCATCGAGTACGACGAGCGCATGGAGCTCCTCGAAGGGATCACGTACCCGAAGCCCCTGGAGGAGCTCCTCGACGCGGCCTTCGAGACCTTCAGCGCTGCGCAACCGTGGATCCGGGACTTCGCCCTGCACCCGAAGTCCGTCGTCCGTGACATGTACGAGCGGGCCATGTCGTTCGGCGAGTACGTCGCGTTCTACAAGATCGCCCGCTCCGAGGGCGTCGTCCTGCGGTACCTGTCGGACGCGTACCGCGCCGCCTCCCAGACGATTCCCGAGGAGCGGAAGGACGAGGACCTCCACGACCTCATCGCCTGGCTCGGCGAGCTCGTGCGCCAGATCGACTCCAGCCTGCTCGACGAGTGGAGCGAGCTGACCGCAGGGACCGCCGCCCGCGGCGAGACCGACGAGCCGATCGTCCCGCCCGCACCGAAGCGCCTCACGAGCAACACCCGCGCCTTCCGCACGCTCGTCCGCAACGAACTCTTCCGGCGCGTGCAGCTCGCCGCGCGTGAGGACGTGGATGCGCTGGCCGAGCTCGACCCGTCGTTCGGCGCCGCCGCCTGGTCGGACGCGCTGGATGCGTACTTCGCCGAGCACGACGACATCGGCACCGGACCGGACGCCCGCAGCTCCCGCATGCTGCTGCTCACCGAGGGTCCGACCGCGTGGTCGGCGCGGCAGATCATCGACGACCCTGCCGGCGACCACGACTGGGGCATCAGCGCCACCGTCGACCTCGCCGCGTCCGACGAGGCGGGCGAGGCGGTCGTCACGGTGACGGCGGTCGACCGGCTGTGAGCGATGCGGGCCCCGTCAGGCCTGCATGACCGCGAGCACGTTCCCCGCCGGGTCGCGGAACCACGCGATGTCCGGCCCCTGCCCGTTCCCGCGGACGATGCCGCGGGAGTCCGACGGGAACTCGTCGTCGCCGTAGATCTTCGTCTGCACGCCGCGCTCGTTGAGCTCCTCGACCGCGGCGTCGACGTCCTCCACCGGGAAGTTCAGGATCGTGAAGCTCGCCGGGGTGTGGTTCGGTTTCGCGTAGACGAGGATCGACCCGCCGCGGGGCAGGCGCAGATCGAGGAACCCCATCGCGTTGACCTCGACGTCGAGCCCGAGGGTCGTGCCGTAGAACTCTTTCGCCGCGTCGATGTCGTCGACGCTGAAACCGCTGAACGCGTTCTCCGCTGTGAAGGCTGCCATGCCCCCAGCATCCGCCTCTCCCAGGCAGATGTCGAGAGGGGCCGTCGGACGGGCGCCGAGGCGGTCAGGGCGCGGCCGACACCGAGCCGCGTTCGATAATCCGGATCCGCGCGCTGAGCGTGACGTCGCGAGCCGGCTGCCCTTGCAGCTGGTGCACGAGCTCGTCGACGGCCGCCGTACCCAGTTCCTGCAGCGGCAGCTCGAGTGCTGTGAGCGCCGGTGTGAAGTACCCCGCCATCGGGAGGTCATCGGCAGAGAGCAGCGAGACCTCGTCCGGAACGCGTCGGCCACGAACGTGCAGCGCCTTCATCGCCCCGATCGACTGCGGGAGGGTCCCCGCATAGATCGCCGTGACGTCGGGGCGCTCCTCCAGGATCTGCTCTACGGCGCCGTACCCGCCGGCCTCCGAGAAATCCGCGTGCACGACCAGCGGCGGCGGAGCACCCGCCTGTTCCGCCGCGGCGGAGAATCCGCGTTCGCGCTCGCGGGCGGGGCTCAGATCTCCGGGGCCGGAGATGTGGGCCATTCGGCGATGTCCGAGTCGGTGCAAGTACTGGAACGCGACGCTGCTGGCGAGCCGCAGATCGACGGTCACGTTACGACCGGACTCCGGCACAGTCCGGTTGACGAACACGTGCGGGATGGCGGCGAGGCGACCGGATTCGACCAGTGGATGATTGCGTCGCGCGCTGGCGATGAGGAGCCCGTCGACGCGACCCGCCGCGACCAGGTCGGTGAAGTCGGTGCCGGCATCCGTCTCCTCGGTGTCCTCGGCCAGCAGCACCACGTAGCCGAGCTCGTGGGCCCGCTGGTAAGCGCCGCGCGCGATCCTGGCGTACACCGGGTTCGTGAGATCGGGGATGAGAAGCGAGAGAGCGCCCGTCGTCGAGGCCGCAAGAGCGCGGGCCCCGGCGTGCGGGGCGTATTGCAGCCGCTCAGCCGCCTCCAACACCCGCTCGCGAGTGCTCGGGCGCACGTTGAGCGTCTCGTCACGGCTGAGAATCCTCGACGCGACGGACTTCGTCACGCCGGCGAGGTTCGCGACGTCGATCAGTCGGACCCGTCCACGGCTCGGGGATGAATCAGGCACGCGCCATCTTCTCATGCAGGGTGCGTCGGGGAACGAGACGCCTCGTCCCCCGACGCACCGGTGTCAGCGCAACCGGCGGAGTCAACTGTCTCGGCTGTAGTCCACGTACACGGTCTTACGCTGGGTATAGCGCTCGAACCCGTGATGCCCGTCATCGCCTCCGAGGCCGGACATCTTCCACCCGGTGTGGAAGCCGGCGACCTCCTCCGGCCCGACGCGGTTGACGTACACCTCCCCGAAGGCCAGATCGTCCGTGGCCTGCATGGCGGTACGGATGTCTGTGGTGTAGACGTAGGCGGTCAGCCCGTACGGCGTGGAATTGGCGAACTGGATGACTTCCTCATAGTCGTCGAAAGGCACGATCGGCAGCACGGGCCCGAAGACCTCCTGCTGCACGATGTCCATGTCGTTCGAGACCCCCGTCAGCACGGTCGGCGCGAACCAGAAACCGGGGTCCTCGTCCATGCCCTCGGGCCGACCGCCGCCGACCTCGACCTGCGCACCTGCGGCGACGGCGGCTCGTACCATCTCGTCGACCTTCGACCACTCCTCGCCCGAGACCTTCGGCCCCATCTGGGACTCGTCGTCCATCGGGTCGCCCACGCGCAGCCCGCGCACCTTTTCCACGAGCTGTGCGACGAACGCGTCGAAGACGGAGCGGTGGACGTAGGTGCGCTCGTTGCACGTGCACACCTGTCCGCAGTTCATGAACCGGGCCTCGAACGCATCCTCCACGGCGCGCGGCAGATCCGCGTCGCCGAACACGATGAAGGGAGCCTTGCCCCCGAGCTCGAGCGAGACCGGGATGACCTTCTTCGCAGCGCGCTCGAGGATGTCGATCCCGGCTCTCGTCGACCCGGTCACCGTAATCATCGCCGTCTCCGGGTGGTCGATCAGCGCTGTCCCGACAACGCTTCCACGACCCGTGAGCACACTCAGCAGCCCGTCCGGCACCCCCGCCTGCTGGCAGATACGGCCGAGCGCGAGGGAGGAGAGCGGCGTCACGTCACTGGGCTTCACGATGATGGCGTTCCCCGTCATCAGAGCCGGCGCCACCTTGCGCGCGAAGATCGCGGCCGGGAAGTTCCACGGGATGATGGCGACGACGACGCCGAGGGGCTCTTCCCTCACGATCAGCTGCCGTTGCGCCGCCGACGGGGTGACGACTTCACCCTCCGTGCGGTACTTCTGGCTGAGCGCGAAGTCGAAGAAGGCGACGACCCCCTGGATCTCGCCGCGCGCCTCGGTGATGGTCTTGCCCTGCTCGGCGACGACGAGAGCGGCGAGCTCCTCGGCGTTCTGCTCCACGAGGCGGATGACCTCGGCGAGCACCGCGGCGCGCTCCGCGACGGGGCGGCGCGCCCACTCGCGCTGTGCGCCCACGGCGGCGGCGACGGCCTCGTCGACGTGGCTCGCATCCGCCGAGGGTACCTCGGCGAAGACGGCACCCGTCGCGGGGTTGGTCACGGGACGAGTGGCCGCGGCGGAGCGCCAGCTGCCGCCGACGAGCATTCGGGGCTTCTCCCCGAGGAGGCAGCCCTCGCCGAGGATCGGATGTGCGGTGGTGATGGTCATGCGTGCTCCTCGTGCCTGATCAATTGAAGTAGGTCCCGCCCTCGACGTTGAACGTCTGGCCGGTGATGTAGTCGGATCCGGGGCCGGCGAGGAAGATCGCCATCGGCACGATGTCGGACGGGACGGAGGTGCGCCCCAGCGGGATGGTCTCGCCGATGCCCTGGAAGGTCTCCCCCTCGGCCTTACCGGTGATCGCGCCGAACTGCTTGTCGACCTCCTTCCAGTACGGGGTGTCGACGACGCCGGGCGCGATCGCATTGACGTTCACGCCGTGCGGCGCCAGCGCGAGCGCGACCGACTGGGTGATGGAGATCACCGTGGCCTTCGAGGCGCAGTACGCGGTGACGAGCGCCTCGCCGCGGCGTCCGGCGACCGAGGCCATGTTGATGATCTTGCCGCTGCCCTGGCGGCGCATCGGCTCGGCGGCCGCCTGCGAGAGGAAGAACAGTCCCTTCACGTTCACCGCGAAGATGCGGTCCCACTCCTCGGGCGTAGTGTCCCAGACGGCCTTGATGAGCCCGATCCCCGCATTGTTGACGAGAATGTCGAGCCGGCCGTGATCGGCCACGATTCCGTCGACCAGCGCCGCGGACGCCGCGGGGTCGGCCACGTTGAGCGCGCGGGCGGATGCCTGCCCTCCCGCCTCGTGGATCTCGCGCACGACGGTCTCGGCGCCGTCGAGATTAAGGTCGGCGATGACGACATGCGCGCCCTCCGCCGCGTAGCCGTGGGCCATGGCGCGGCCCATGCCGGAGGCGGCTCCGGTGATGAGTGCGATCTTGCTGTCGAGAGACGACATGTGGGTTCCCTTTCTGAAGGTCCTGGGATGGATGGTCAATGATCTCGGCGGCGGCTCAGGAGCGTCTGCACGATCATCGCGAGCACGAGGAACACGCCGGTGAACAGATCCTGGAAGTAGGCGTTGAGCGACCCCATCTGGTTGATCAGGTTGTCGATCATGGCGATGAGGAGCACCCCCGAGAGTGCGCCGAGCATGGTGCCGACGCCGCCGGTGAGGAGCACGCCGCCGATCACGGCGGCCGCGATGGACTTGAGCTCGTAGGTGGAGCCGAGACTGGCGACGCCGGACGAGAGGCGCGACGCGAGCAGCGCGCCGGCGAGGCCGGCGAGACCGCCGCTGATCGTGTAGACCTGGATCTTCACGCGCGTGACGTTGACCCCCATCATCCGCGCCGCCTCCTCGTTGCCGCCGAGGGCGAACATACGGGAGCCGAACGATGTGCGATTCAGCACGACGGCGGCGACGACGAAGGCGATCAGCAGGATCCAGACCAGGTTCGGCAGGCCCAGCACGGTGCCGTTCGCGATCGACGTGAAGAACCCGCGTTCGATCACGATGCTGGAGCCGGCCAGCGCCACCGCGATGCCATTGACGGCGAGGAGGGCAGACAGGGTGATGATGAACGGTGCCATGCGCGCCTTGCCGACCAGCAGCCCGTTGATCAGCCCGAGGCCGATGCCGGCGGCGATCGGTACGAGCAGGGCCGCCAGCCAACCGGCCGGGGCGGCCAGCGCCGCCAGCACCGTGCCGAGCCCGATCATCGAGCCGACGGACAGGTCGATGCCGCCGGTGATGAGCACGAAGCTCTGCCCGATGGTGATGAGGCCGATGAAGCAGGCCGCCGTGACGATGTTGGCCGCGTTGTCGATCGTGCCGAACGTGGGCGACACGACCGCAGCGACCACGGCGACGGCGACGAGCACGCCGACGATACCGTACCGCTGCAGGCCCGCCGCCCAGCCGGGCCCCGCGCTCTGCGGACGGAGTCCCCGCCGCGGGGCTTCCTGTGTCGTCGCGGTCATCGCGCGTCCTTCCCTGCCCGCTGCAGGAACAGGGCGACCACGATGAGGACCGCCTTGAGCACCTGCGCGTATGCGAAATCGAGGTTGTTCATGATGAACGTGGTGTCGATCACCTGGAGGAACAGCGCCGCGGCGACCGTTCCGCCCACGTTGATGCGGCCGCCGGCGAGCGGCGTGCCGCCGATCACCACTGCCGCGATCGCCGTCAGCTCCAAGTGGATGCCGATGAAGCTCGGGTCCGACGCACCGATGCGGGCAGAGACGAAGACCCCCGCGAGGCCGGCCAGCCCCGCACTCAGGGTGTAGATCGTGATGAGGGTCCGGTTGCGCGGTGTGCCGGTCAGATGCGCGGCGGCGCGGTTCGATCCGGCGAACAGCGCATACCGGCCGAACGTGGTCTTCTTCACCAGCAGCCAGATGAGCACCGCGATCGCGGCGGCGATCACGGCCACGCCCGGGATGCCGAACAGGACCGCGTTGCCGAGCCAGCCGAACAGCCCATCGCCGGGGATGGGGCTACGCGCACCCCCGGAGAGCGCCTGGGCGAGCCCCCGGACGGCGACCAGCAGGCCGAGGCTGGTGATGAGCGGGTTGATGCGCAGGTACGCGATCATCGTGCCGTTCAGCGTGCCGACGGCGGCCGCGACGAGCACGCCGGTCAGCAGCGCGACGACCTCGCCGTAGCCGAGGTACAGCGCGAGCATCGCCGACGACAGTGCCATCATCGATCCCACCGACAGGTCGATGCCGCCGGTGCCGATGGCGAGCGTCTGCCCGACGGCGATCAGCACGATCGGAGCGACCGCGAACAGCACGTTCTGGAGCGTCGCGGCGGTCGCGAACCCGGTGGTGGCGATGAGGTTGAAGACCACCAGCGCCACGAGGGCGAGGTAGACGGTGTACGTGCGCGCGAGATGCGCGGCCTTCTGGGTCGGCGTCCGCTCCGGGACGACCACCGTTGTCGTCGTCGTGAGGGTCATGCACTCTCTCCTGTCAGGGCGGGGGATGCCGCCGAAGCCGCGGAAAGGAGCCCCACGACGTCGGCCGGATCGACGGACAGCGGGTCGAGCTCGCCCACCACCGCGCCTTCGCTGAGCACGATGAGCCGATCGCACAGAGACAGCAGCTCCTCGGTCTCGCTCGACGTGACCAGCACGCCGATGCCACGGTCGGCCAGCGAGCGGATGACGCGGTGGACCTCGGCCTTCGCGCCCACGTCGATCCCGCGGGTCGGGTCGTCCAGCAGCACGATCCGCGGCTCGGTGGCGATCCACCGGGCGAGCAGCACCTTCTGCTGGTTGCCTCCGGACAGCTCCGCGACCGGCTGTTCGGGACCGGCTGCCTTCAGGCGCAGCTCCTCGGAGAACCGGGCGACGATGTCGCTCTGCTCCCGAGGCCGCACCACGCCCAGGGTCGAAAGACGCGGGAGGACAGCGGCGGTGAGGTTCTCGCGCACGCTCAGCCCGGGGAAGATCCCCTCCCGCCGACGGTCCTCCGAGAGGTAGGCGATGCCGCTGCGCAGCGCGCGGGCCGGGGACCGGCGGGCAAGAGTCTCGCCGCCGAGCCTGATCTCCCCTGCGTCGGGTCTGATGGCCCCATACACAGCCTTGCAGACCTCCGTGCGGCCCGAGCCCAGCAGGCCCAGCAGGCCGACGATCTCGCCGCGCCGCACGTCGAACGACACATCGTGCAGCCGGTTGCCCCAGCTCAGCCCGTCCACCTCCAGCACCGGCGGCCCGGCCCGCAGCTCCTCGACGCGCCGGCCGTGGGCCTCGGGATCCCGGTCGGTCTCGTTCAGGCGGATGCCGCCGAGCATCGCGCTCACCAGCTCCGCGGGCGGGAGTTCGGCCGGAGTGCTCTCCACCACGAAGCGCCCGTCGCGCAGCACCGTGAAGCGATCGCAGAGCTCGTAGAGCTCCGACATGCGGTGGCTGACGAGCATGATCGCCAGGCCCTCGTCACGGAGCTGACGCACCACCCCGAACAGGATGTCGATCTCGGCGCCGTTCAGGGCCGAGGTCGGCTCGTCGAGGATCACGGCCCGCGCGTCGAAGGCGACGGCACGCACGATGGCGACCATCTGCTGCATCCCGAGCGAGAGGGAGGACAACTGCGCCTTCGCCGAGATGGCGAGCCCGAAACGGTCCAGAATGGCCTGGGCCTGCGCGACCGCGGCGCGCTTGCGCAGCAGGCCAGCCCGGCGCGGCTCACGGCCGAGGAGGATGTTCTCGGCGACCGTGCGCTCCGGGATGAGGTTCACCTCCTGGTACACGGTGCTGATGCCCACGTCCTGCGAGTCCTTCGGACGGTCGAAGCGCACGGGGCGTCCGTCGAGGAGCACCTCGCCCGCGTCCTGCTGGTAGAACCCCGTGATGATCTTGATCAGGGTGGACTTGCCGGCGCCGTTCTCGCCGTTAAGTCCGTGGACCTCCCCGGCGCGCAGCGCGAGCGATGCGCCCTTCAGTGCACGGATGCCGTTGAAGCTCTTCGTGATGTCACGGGCCTCGAGGATCACGTCCCCCGCCTGTGAAGTCATGTGCTCGTCCTCTCGCTGCACGCCGGGATGGGTCAGTACGCTCGACCGGAGTCGAGCGCGTCCTGAGCGTTCTTCTCGGTGTAGAGCTCGTCTTTCATGATGATCTCCTGCGCCACGTCGTCCCCCGCGAACCACTTCGCGAGCAGGTCGAGCGCGGCCGGGCCGAAGCGCGGGTTCGTCTCGACGATGGCGGCGATGTCGCCGGAGGCCACGTGGCCGACGGCCTCCCTCGTGCCGTCGATCGAGACGACCTTCACGTCCTCGCCCGGGGTGAGCCCGGCCTGGGTGATGGCGGTGAGTGCCCCCAGAGCCATGGTGTCGCTGTGGGTGTACACCGCGTTGATGCCAGGGTTGGATGACAGCAGCTGGGCGAGCACGTCCTGGGCTTCGCTGGTGGCCCAGTTGCCCGTCTGCTGCGCGACGATATCGATGCCGTCCTCGTTCTTCACGGCCGTGTCGAAGCCGGTGGTGCGGAGGGTCGCCACATCGCTGCCCGGCGCTCCCTGCAGCTCCGCGACGGAGCCCTCGCCGCCCAGGGCTTCGATCATCGCCTCCCCCGCTCGCTCGCCCTGCCGCTCGAAGTCGGAGCCCATGAACGAGATGAAGTCGGTGCAGGGCTCACCGGCGGTCTCGCGGTCGATCGTGATGACCGGGATGCCCTTGCTCTTGGCCGCCTCGAAGGCGCTCTGCAGACCCGTGGCGCTGATCGGCGCGACGATGAGCGCATCGACGCCCTGGTTGATCATCGACTGGATATCGCTGAGTTGCTTCGCCTGGTCGCTGTTGGCGTTGGTGTAGACGAACTCGGCGCCCGCCTCCTCGACCGACTGGCGCACCGAGGCCGTCTCGGTCGCGCGGAAGGGGTTCTGTTCGTTCTCCGACTGGGAGAATCCGATCTTCATGTCCCCGAGCTCTTTGTCGGAGGGCGTGGGGTTCGTGCACGTCGCCTCCGAGGCGCTCTCGACCACCTGCTCGGTGCCCTCGCCGTTCGCAGTGGCGGAGCCTTGGTCGTCCAGGGGCTTCGCACATCCGGTGACGGCGAGGAGGATTCCTGCGGCCAAGGCGGCCGCGGTGATGATGCGGTTCGATTTCATGACATCTCCTTTGATCATTCGTGAAAAAGTCCGCCGCGACGGCGGTCGACGCGGTCAGGCTCGCAACGTCGCGAGCTTGTCGAAGTCGAGGTCGAGACCGTGGCCCGGGCGCTCCGGTGCGGTCACGGCGCCGTCGACGATGGGCATGGTCTCGCTCAGGTACGACTCGAGGCTGAACCCGTGCGCTTCCATGTAGGTGCGGTTGGGCGCTGCGGCGAGGCAATGCACGGTGAGATCGTGCACTCCGTGACTGGTCACGGGGAGGTTGTGCGCCTCGGCGAGGGAGGCGACCTTGCGAAAGACGGTCATCCCGCCGCAGTTGCTCACGTCGGGCTCGGGATAGGTCACGGCACCCGCGTCGATCGCGGCACGGAACTCGTACAGCGTATGGAGGTTCTCGCCCGCTGCGATCGGAAGACCGCCGGATGCGAGAACGCGTGCCTGCCCGGGGAGGTCGTCGGGGATCACGGGCTCCTCCAACCACACCAGGTCGAACGCGCGGAGTTCGCGGGCCGCGGCGATGGCACGGTCGGCCGACCACCTCATGTTGGCGTCCACCATGAGCGGGAAGCCGTCGCCAAGGTGCTCGCGCATCGCCTCCACTCGGAGGAGGTCCTCACGGAGCTCGTCCCGCCCGACCTTCATCTTGATCGCCCGGAACCCCTGGGCACGGAAGGCATCGGCCTGAGCGAGGAGCTGCGGCACCGAGAACTGCAGATCGATGCCGCCCGCATAGACGGGCACCTCTGGGTCATAGCCGCCGAACACCCGCCAAAGCGGTTGACCCAGCCTTCGTCCCTTGAGATCCCAGAGCGCGATGTCGACGGCGGAGATCGCGGAAGTGACGTGCCCGCCCCGCCCGGCGTAGTGCAGGTGCCACCACATCTTCTGCCAGAGCGCCTCGATGCGATCTGCGTCCTCACCGACGAGGACATCGCACAGGTACGGGTCGACCATTCGGGCGACCGCGTGTCCTCCGGCGTTGACGGTATATGTGTACCCCATGCCGGTGGCACCGTCGGCATCCGTCACGCGGACGACGACGAGTTCGAAGTCGTCCATATCGCCGTGGGTGCTGTCCGAAAGACGCGTGGTCAACGGCACCCGATACAGGTCGGTACGGACTTTGGTGATCTTCGCCATTGATGAGTACTCCGGGTCGGGGGCCGTCATGACCCGCTAGAAAACCGATTTCCTAAACATACACACTTCCGCTACTGTTGCCAACACCCCGCCCGGCCGCACAGCGGACGAGCCAGCGTCACGAAGGAGAAGACGTCGGATGAGGATCGTCATCACAGACTGCGACCACGATGCCATCGCCGAAGAGCGAAGGGTCGCCGAAGCCCACGGCGTCGACCTTGAGCTGTTCCAGTGCCGTTCGGAGGACGACGTGATCGCTGCAGCCGCCGGTGCGGACGCCATCGTGGTGCAGTACGCGCCCATCACCGCCCGTGTTCTCGACGCGCTGCCCGGCCTGCGCGCGATCGGCCGATACGGTGTCGGTGTCGACACGATCGACGTCGCCGCGGCCACGGCCCGGGGCGTCGCCGTGTGCAACGTGCCGGACTACGGGACCGAGGACGTCTCAGACCATGCGATCGCCCTCGCCCTCTCGCTCGTCCGCGGAGTGACCGAACTCGATCGCCGGACCAGGGCGGGCTCGTACGGCCTCAGCGAGGTCAAGCCGCTGCACCGTATCTCCGCACTGACGTTCGGCGTGGTCGGCGTCGGCCGGATCGGAACCGCCACCGCGCGCAAGGCCGCAGCGCTGGGATTCTCAGTGCTCGGCCACGATCCACGGCCGGATACGCGAGTCGGCGATGTACGGCTGGTCGGGTTTCACGAGCTCCTGCGCGAAGCCGACGTGGTGTCGCTGCACGTGCCGCTCGATGAGCGCACCCGGCACCTGATCGATGACGGAGCACTGAGCCAGATGAAACCGGGCGCGGTACTGGTCAACACCTGCCGAGGTGGTGTCGTGGACACGGAGGCGCTGGTGCGGGCCTTGCGGAGCGGCAGAGTCAAGGCCGCCGCACTCGACGTGTTCGAGCAGGAGCCGCTGCCGCGGACGAGCGCGTTGCTGCAGGTGCCCTCGGTGGTGGTGACCCCGCACACCGCCTGGTACAGCGAGGAATCGGAATCGGAGCTCAAGCGACGCGCCATCGAGAACGTCGTGGACTACTGCGCAGGACGCGATCCGCGCGACCTGCTGAACCCGGAGGTGCGCTCGTGATGGAGACGACGATGAAAGCTGTGCTGTGGGACGCTCCTGAGCGGCTGCGCGTCGCCTCAGTTCCCCGGCCTTCCTCCGCTGACGGGGAGTCGCTCGTGCGGATCGAGTTCACCGGCCTCTGCGGCACAGACTTCTCCATCCTGCACGGCTCCCACCCCCGCGCGACGGCACCGCTGATCATGGGGCACGAGATCGTCGGACGAATCGTCGACAGCACCGACGAACGCCTCCGGGACCGCCGCGTCGCCGTGCTGCCGCTCCTGAGCTGCGGGGCGTGCGCTCCCTGCCGCGCGGGACACACGCATGTGTGCGAACGCCTCGGGCTGTATGGCATCGATGCACCCGGCGGTCTCGCCGAGTTCGCGGTCTTCCCCGACGACCGACTCTTCCCGCTGGACGACGCGGTGTCGGCGACGGTCGCCGCCCTCGTCGAGCCGCTGGCTGTCGCCGCGCACGCCGTGAGCCGGTCCGGACTGACCGGCGGCGAGACTGTCGCCGTCTTCGGCGCCGGTCCCATCGGCATCCTCACCGCCCTGGTCGCTCGACATCGGGGCGCGGAGAAGGTGGTGGTGGTCGAACCCAGTTCGGAACGAAGGACTGTCGCTGAGCAACTGGGGTTCCCGACGCTGCCGGCAGGCGAGACGGCGGCGGACGATGTGCGTGCCCAGCTCGGTGGTCGCGCGGATGTCGTGTTCGACACCGCCGCCCACCCCTCCGTCGCCCTTCGGCTTCCCCATGCCGCAGCCGTGCGCGGCACCATCGTGCTCGTCGGCGTGTACAAGCAGCCGACCCCGTTCGACCTTCAGGCGGTGACCTTCGCCGAGCAGTCGGTCGTCGGCGTCCGCGTCTACACGACCGATGATTTCCGCGATGCCGTCGAGCTCATCCGGAGCGACGCCCTCGGCCTCGACCGGATCCCGGTGGCCATCTTCGAACTCGATCGGGCGTCAGAGGCGTTCTCCGCAGCGACCTCGGCGGGCGCCGCACTGAAGGTGCTGGTCGGAGCGGGTTCAAAGGATGCGGAGGGCGGGCGGTGAGCATGGCGTCGTTCCGGCTGGACGGACGGACAGCCGTCGTGACAGGAGCCTCGCGCGGCATCGGAGCGGCAGTCGCGGAGGGGCTCCTGCACGCCGGGGCCAACGTCGTGACGATGCAGCGCGGCGCACCCGATCACAGGCTGCAGCACGTTGCCGAGGAGCACGGCGGTGCATTGGCCGCCGTGTCCGTCGACCTGGCATCCACGGCGTCCATTGCGCAGGCGATCGACGACGTGCGCGTTGCGCACGACGTGGACATCCTCGTCAACAATGCCGGTGTTCAAGCCCGCCACGATGCTGTCGATTTCCCGCTCGACGAATTCTCCACGCTCCTGGACGTCAATACTCGCGCGGCCTTCCAGCTCGCCCAGGGATTCGGCGCCGGCATGCTGCGGCGCCGCTACGGCAAGATCGTGAACATGGCCTCCCTGCTCAGCTTCCAGGGCGGTCTGCGCGTCGCCGCCTACGCGGCATCCAAAGGAGCGGTGGCGCAGCTCACCAAGGCGCTGTGCAACGAGTGGGCGCCGCGCGGAGTCAACGTGAACGCCGTCGCGCCCGGCTACATCGGCACCGACATGAATCGAGCACTGATCTCCGACGACGCCCGCAACCTGCAGATCCTGGAGCGCATCCCGGCAGGCCGCTGGGGCACTCCGGAGGACATCGCCGGTGCCGTCGTCTTCCTCGCGTCGGATGCCGCCGCCTTCATCCACGGAACGGTGCTGCCCGTCGACGGCGGCTGGTTGGCACGATGACGGCGAGGTCGACGTCCATGGCTGTCGAGGCCGTGGACGTCGTGACCCTGGGTGAGACCCTCGCTCTGTTCCGCTCGGCCGGCCTCGGGCCCCTCGCCCACAACACCGCCTTCACCCTCAGCATCGGAGGGGCCGAGAGCAACGTCGCCGTGGCGATCTCCCGTCTGGGCGGCACCGCAGCGTGGTGCGGACGGGTGGGCGCAGACACGTTCGGCGATCTCATCCTGCGCGAGCTCCGCGCCGAGGAGGTGAGGGTGCATGCAGTGCGGGATCCGGAAGCCCCGACCGCTCACATGGTGCGGGAGATGCGCACTCCGTCCCTCGCCCGAGTGTCCTACGCGCGCACGGGCAGCGCCGGTTCCCGCATGACCGCGTCCGACCTGCCTCTCCCGACGATCCGCGCGGCCCAACTCCTGCACATCACCGGCATCACTCCCGCACTGTCGCCACGTGCACACGACGCTGTGCTCTACGCCGTCGCGGAGGCCAGAGCGCACGGCGTGACCGTGTCGTTCGACGTCAACCATCGCGCGTCGCTGTGGGGCCCCACCGAAGCGAGGCCGGTCTACCGTCGTCTCGCCCGCGATGCGGACATCGTCTTCGCCGGGGAGGATGAGGCCAAGCTGCTCCTCGACGGCGACGGTGATCCAGATCACCTCGCCGGTGGTATCGCCGCCCTCGGACCACGGGAGGTCATCATCAAGCGCGGCGCGGAGGGGTGCACGGCTCTCATCGACGACGAGCCCCATCGTGTCGGGGCCGTGCCGATCGATCCGGTCGACACCGTCGGGGCGGGGGACGCCTTCGTCGGCGGGTACCTCGCCGAGCGGGCCGCCGGCCGGACGCCCGCCGAGCGGCTGATCACAGCCGCCGCGGCCGGTGCCTTCGCCTGCCTCAACCCCGGCGACTGGGCGGGGCTGCCCCGTCGCTCCGAGCTCGCGCTCCTCTCCGCCCCGGATCCCGTCCTCCGGTGAGCATCCGCCTCCGCACGCGCCGTGTCGAGCCCCTCTCACACGGCCGCTCGGACGAGCCTGCCCACGAGGTCGACGTAGTCCACCCCGGCCGCCGCGAACATCCGCGGCACCTGGGAGGCGGCGGTCAGCCCCGGCATCGTGTTCACCTCGTTGAGCACAGGGCCCTCGTCCGTGAGGAAGAAGTCCATCCGGGCGACGCCGTCGCACCCCAGGGCATCGAACATCGCGATCGCCGCGCGCTTGAGCGCCGTCGTGGCGGCTGTATCGAGCTGCGCGGGAACCGTGAAGCGGGCCGTGCCGTCGTACTTCGTCGCGGTGTCGAAGAGCCCGGGCGCGTGGATCTCCAGGGGCGGGGCGGCCCACCGCACCCCGCCCTTCTCCCGCAGCACGGCGACGTCGATCTCCCGTGCGTGCACGACCTCCTCGACCAGGATCCGCCGGTCGAACCGCGCTGCCCCCCGCAGCGCCGTGAGCAGGTCGCCCTCCTCCGTCACCAGGCTCACGCCATGGCTCGAGCCGGCCGTGACCGGCTTGACCACGACCGCGCCGTCGAACTCCACATCGCCGATGTCCTCCGCGGCGACCAGTCGCCCCCTGGCGGTCCGCAGCCCCACGGCCTGGGCCACCAGCTTCGTGGCCCATTTGTCCATGCCGATCGCCCCCGCCCCCAGCGCGGAGCCGACCACGGGGACCCCGGCGAGCGCGCACAGCGCCGCGAGGGCGCCGTCCTCCCCGAGCGCCCCGTGCACGGCCGGGAACACGACGTCGCTCGCCGCGAGCAGCGGCAGGGCCTGCTGCAACGATGCCGCCGGACTCACGCCGGGCGGGATGCCGTCCGCGCGCCACACGCCGTCGCGATCGATCGTCACGGCCGTGACGCTGTGTCCGCCCAGCCGCAGCGCCGCGGCGACCGCCGCGGCCGACGCGAGCGACACCTCGTGCTCCGGGTTCTGTCCCCCTCCGATGACCAGGACCTGCTTCGTCATGCGACGCTCCTCCTCACTCGCGGGCCGATGCCCGTGACGATGGTGTGCGGGATCGTGCCCGCCCACCGTGCCCAGTCCTGCACCGACGGCACTGCGCCGCCGTCCGGCCCGAACACCGACGCGACCGCTCCCCGCGGGAGCGCCCTCCCCCCGGTGTCGACGACGATCTGATCCATCGACACCCTCCCGACGATCAGGTGCCGTTCCCCTCCGATCTCCACCCCCGCACCCGGCCCGACCTCCCGCGGGATGCCGTCCGCGTACCCGACGCCCACGACGCTCAGGTGCGTGGCCGTCGCCGTCGTGTGCGTGCCCCCGTAGCCCACGACGGTTCCGGCCGGCACGGCGGCGCTGTGCACCACGGGCGCGGTGAACCGGGAGGCCCCGACCAACGACACCGTCTCGGACGGGTCGATCCCCACGAGGGCGGCCCCCACCCGCACCATGTCGAAGTGCGTGGCGGGGTCCGTGAGAGCCCCCGACGTCGCCGCGAGGTGCACGAGCAGCGGTCCGAACCCGGCGCGCAGGACCGCGTCCCTCCCCTGGCGCATCCGCAGCACCGCGGCCGCGTTCGCCCGCGGATCCGCGGCGTCCGCGCAGGGGAGGTGCCCCATCACCCCGACGACATCGATCCGTCCACGGGCCGCCCTCGCCGTGCGCAGCAGAGTGTCCCAGTCCTCCACGGGGCACCCTCCGCGCGCCATCCCGGTGTCGAGGTGCAGGTGCACCCGCACGGAAGCTGTGGCATCGGCCGCGAGCTGGCGCAGCTCCTCGACGGAGCCCACCGCCACGTCGACCCCCGCAGCGGCCGCGAGCGGCGCGTCGATGCCCGCCGGATGCAGCCAGGCGAGGATCGGCACGCGCAGGCCGGCCTCGCGCAGCGCGACCCCCTCGGCGACGTCGGTGACCCCGAGCCACTCGGCTCCCGCGGCCACGGCGGCGGTCGCCACCGCCACTATGCCGTGACCGTAGGCGTCGGCCTTGACCACGGCCATGACGGGAACCGCAGCGGCGGCCCGCACGCGGCGGAGGTTCTCGGCGACGGCGCCCGGAAGAGTGGACAGGGTCGGTGCGTGCAGGCGTGACAGGGTCGCCCCCTCCGCGAGCACGGCGGTCATCGCTGCATCCTCGGGTCTTCGGTGGCATCGGCGTACTGTGCCGGGCAGCCGTCCTCGACGGCCTCCGGTCGCAGCTCGTAGTGCCAGGATTCGTTGGCGTAGGTCTGGCAGAGCCCGTAGCGCCACCCGCGCTGGGCGAGCCAGTCGAGGGTCGGAAGCGGACCGAGGTCGACCGCGTCGCCGGAGACGTGCGCCGAGGTCTCGGCGGTCGCCACCCAGCGACGTGCCTCCTCCTCCGAGCCGTAGTCGTCGATCGCGTCGCGGAGCAGCTGCTCCTGCAGCGTCGCCGACCGCCATCCGCTGTTCACCAGCAACGTGACCCCGTCGGCCTCGGCATCGGAGGCGGCACGCTGGAGGGCGTCGAGCAGCGCGGGGTCGAGGTTGCCGACGGCGATCCTGTCGACGTCGAAGACCGTCGGCTGATCGCCGTCGCGGATCACGCCGTCCGCCTCGCTCGGGGCGAGCACCGATCCGGTGGTCGGCGGATGCGGATCGGTGTCGGAGCCGGAGGAGCCGGTGGCGGCGGGAGTGACGATCGGGGCGGTCTCGGCGAACGCGGCCGACAGCGACTGCTGCACGGCGACGGCGGCGACCACGGCGAGTGCCAGCACGGAGGCCGTGGTGGCGATCCGCCTACGGCGCCGTGCCCGCACGGCTCGGGGGGTGTGGAGGTCGTTCATGCTTCCAGTGAAGAGAGGACGCGGTTGCCAGGGCGTATGGCGTTTTCCATACACCGCCGATATGCCGCACTGCGTAGGATCGCTGCCATGCGTGTGCTGATCGTCGAGGACGAGCCCTACCTCGCCGAGGCGGTCCGCGACGGGCTGCGGCTCGAGGCGATCGCGGCCGACATCGCCGGCGACGGCGACACCGCGCTGGAGCTGCTCGGCATCAACGCCTACGACATCGCCATCCTCGACCGCGACGTGCCGGGTCCCTCCGGCGATGACATCGCGCGCTGGATCGTCGCCTCGGGCAGCGGCATCCCCATCCTCATGCTCACGGCCGCCGACCGCCTCGACGACAAGGCCTCCGGGTTCGAGCTCGGCGCCGACGACTACCTCACCAAGCCGTTCGAGCTGCGGGAGCTGGTGCTGCGACTGCGCGCCCTGGATCGCCGCCGACAGCGCGCGCGACCGCCGGTGCTGGAGATCGCCGGTCTTCGTCTCGACCCGTTCCGCCGCGAGGTCTACCGCGACGGCCGGTACGTCGCCCTCACCCGCAAGCAGTTCGCCGTGCTGGAGGTGCTCGTCGACGCCGAGGGCGGGGTGGTCAGCGCCGAGGAGCTGCTGGAACGTGCGTGGGACGAGAACGCCGACCCGTTCACGAACGCCGTCCGCATCACCGTCTCCTCGCTGCGCAAGCGCCTCGGCGAGCCGTGGCTGATCCTCACGGTGCCCGGCGTCGGCTACCGGATCGGAGCCGACGCGGATGCGTAGGCGGCGGGGGATGAGCGTCCGCCTCAAGCTGACGCTGAGCTACGCGGGCATCGTGGTCGTCTCCGGCCTCCTGCTGCTCGGGGCCGTCGCGCTCTACCTCCTGCGGTACGTGCCGGATGTGCAGATCCGCTACGACGAGTTCTTCATCCCCAACCGCTCGGATCTGATCCGAGTGTTCGTACCCGTCGCCGCGATGGTGATGGTCGCCCTGCTCGCGATCGGCCTCGGCGGCGGGTGGCTGCTCGCCGGACGGATGCTGGCCCCGCTCGACCGCATCGGCGACGCGGCCCGACTCGCGGCCCAGGGCTCCCTCTCGCACCGGATCCGCATGGAGGGACCGAGCGACGAGTTCCGCGATCTCGCCGACGTCTTCGACACCATGCTGGAGCAGCTGGAGGCGCACGTCTCCGAGCAGCAGCGCTTCGCCGCGAACGCCTCGCACGAGCTGCGGACCCCCTTGGCCATCTCGCAGACGCTCCTCGACGTGGCCCGCACCGATCCCGACCGCGACGTCGACGCTCTCATCGACCGGCTCCGCGAGGTCAACACGCGTGCGATCGACCTCACCGAGGCGCTGCTGCTGCTGAGCAGGGCGGATCAGCGCACCTTCCCGCGGACGCTCGTCGACCTGTCGCTCCTGGCCGAGGAGTCCGTCGAGGCCCTCCTCCCGCTCGCCGACCGCCGCGGGGTCGAGGTCGAGGTCTCCGGCGTCCCGGCGACCGTGCTCGGCTCCTCCGCCCTGCTGCCGCAACTGGTCATGAACCTCGTCGCCAACGCGATCGTCCACAACCGGGGCGACGGCGGCGGCGCCGTCGCGGTGCGCACGCACTCCCTCCCGGACGCGGTGGCCCTCGTCGTGGAGAACACCGGTGCGGAGCTCCCCGCCTCCCAGGTCGCGACGCTCGTCGAACCCTTCCAGCGCGGCACCGAGCGCACGCGGGGAGCGGAGCACGCCGGGGTGGGCCTCGGCCTCGCGATCGTCCAGCGCATCACCCAGACACACGGCGGCACCCTCGTGCTGACCCCCCGCACCGGCGGAGGCCTCATCGTGACCGTCTGGTTCCCGCACCCCTATCCCGGCTGACCCGGCTTTCGAATCGCGCGATTCGCCCTGTTTCGGCTCCGGATAGAACCATTCAGGCGATTCGAACGGAGTCGAACGGGCGTCACCAGGGGCTGGGCTCGTAGTCCTTGAGGAAGACGCCGTGGATGTCCTCGCCGGCCTCGCCGCGCACGATCGGGTCGTATACGCGGGCGGCGCCGTCGACCAGGTCGAGCGGGGCGTGGAAGCCCTCCTCCGCGAGCCGGACCTTCGTGTAGTGCGGGCGCTCGTCGGTGATCCAGCCGGTGTCGACGGCGGTCATGAGGATGCCGTCCGTCTCCAGCATCTCCCCCGCGCTCGTACGGGTCAGCATGTTCAGCGCGGCCTTCGCCATGTTCGTGTGCGGGTGGCCTGGACCCTTGTAGCGCCGGGAGAACTGCCCCTCCATCGCGGAGACGTTCACGACGTACTTCCGGCGCGACGGCGACGCGGCCATCGACGCCCGCAGCCGGCTGATGAGCAGGAACGGCGCGGTCGTGTTGGCGAGCTGCACCTCGAGCATCTCCAGCGGATCGACCTGATCCACGGACTGCACCCAGCTGTTGACGCGGTTCACGTCCGGCACGAGTCCGCCCGCGTCGATCGCCGTGCCGTCCGCGTGCTTCTCCAGCGAGGACGAGCCCGGTGCCATCGCGAGCCGTGCGAGGTCTTCCGCGGTGAGCGCCTGTCCCCCCTGCTCTGCGACCGTGCCCCCGAGCGCGGCCACCGACAGCAGCGGGTGCGAATCGACCGAGGCCTGCAGCGCCTGCGGGTGCGGGTCGACGGTGTGCCCGAAGGTCTCCATCTCCGGCAGCGGGCCGTCCGGCAGCGGCTGGAGCTCCGCGTCGGCGAGCAGCGAATAGGCTCCCGGCGAGCGGCGGACCGTCTGGGCGGCGTTGTTGATGAGGATGTCGAGGGGCCCCTGCGCGGCGACCGAGTCGGCGAGCCCGATCACCTGGGCCGGGTCGCGGAGGTCGATGCCGACCACGCGCAGCCGGTGCAGCCAGTCGCCCGCATCCGGCAGGGCCGAGAACCGGCGCACCGCGTCGCGCGGGAATCGGGTGGTGATCGTGGTGTGCGCACCGTCGCGGAGGAGGCGCAGCGCGATGTGCATGCCGATCTTCGCGCGGCCGCCGGTGAGTAGAGCGCGCTTGCCGGTGAGGTCCGTGCGGGCGGTGCGCTTGCCGTGACTGAACCGCGCGCAGTCAGGGCAGAGCTGGTGGTAGAACGCGTCGACGAGCGTGTACGGCTGCTTGCAGATGTAGCAGTTGCGCGGCTTGAGGAGCTCGCCGGCGATGGGCGCGTCCACCACGCTCGTGGCGAGATCGTTGCCGCGCGTCTCGTCGTCGATGCGGTCGGGAGCGCCGGTGGCGGTGCGAGCCACGACGGCCTTGTCCGCCTCGGCGATCGCGTCCCGGATCTCCTTGCGCCGCACGCGCTTGACCGCCTTGAACATCGCCGCGGTCGCGTGGCGCACGGCCACGAAGTCGGGGTGCTCGTTGTCGATCGTGTGCAGCTCGGCGAGGACGCGCAGCGTCGTGGCGAGGTCGTCGGGGTCGATGCCGGGGCCCAGGTCGGGAGTGGCGTCGGGCGCGTCGGTCATTAGGCCGATTTTACGCGACAGTCCTGGGGGTCTCCTGCCGTGTGGGGTGCCGGGAATCGTGCTGCTCATCGTCGGGGCACGTCGCCGACCCGGCGCCTCCCGTGGCGAATCAGCCGACTAGCACTCGCACGGCCACCGCTGCCATGGCTCCCGCCGTCCTCGCGGAACGGCAGCGGGTCTCCTGCTCTGTCCGATCCCCGGCGTAGGGTCGACGCATGAGCAGCGCAGAATCCTTCCCGCACCCCGGCGTCGTCCCCTCCTACCTGCTCGCGCGCCTGGCCGAGTCGGGTCGCTTCCCCAAGGCCGCGGCCGCCGCCCGGCAGACGCTCACCGCCGGGCGCCCGCCCTTCCGCGCCCGCATCGACCTCTCCATCGACGAGAACGGCGACCTCGTCGCGCAGCTCTCCGATGCGCCGAACCGCACGATCAGCGACGCCGGCAACACGCAGCAGCTCCCGGGGGCCGTGGTCCGCACGGAAGACGACGAGCCGGTCGCCGACACCGCCGTCAACGAGGCGTTCGACGGCCTGGGCGCGACGTTCGAGATGCTGCTCTCCGCGTTCGGCCGCAACTCGCTCGACGACGCCGGCACTCCCCTCGACGCGACCGTCCATTACGGCGTCGACTACGACAACGCGTTCTGGGACGGCGAGCGCATGGTGTTCGGCGACGGCGACGGCGAGGTGTTCCAGCACTTCACCGGCTCGCTCACTGTGATCGGGCATGAGCTCGCCCACGGCGTCGTGCAGCACACGGCGAACCTGGAGTATCAGGGTCAGCCGGGCGCACTGAACGAGTCCGTCGCCGACGTGTTCGGCGCCCTGACCGAGCAGTACGCGCTGGGGCAGTCCGCCGACCAGGCGAGCTGGCTCATCGGGGCGGAGATCTTCACCGACGCCGTGGAGGGGTCGGCTCTGCGCTCCATGATCGCGCCGGGCACGGCCTACGACGACGATGAACTCGGGAAAGACCCGCAACCCGACCACATGAGCGGGTTCGTGCGCACGACCGAAGACAACGGAGGCGTGCACATCAACTCCGGCATCCCGAACCGCGCCTTCGCCCTCTTCGCCCTCGACCTCGGCGGCAACGCCTGGGAGCGCGCCGGCACGGTCTGGTACCGGGCGCTCACCGGCGGCCTGTCGAGCACCGCGAACTTCACGGACTTCGCCGACGCCACGGTCGCCGCAGCGGCCACGGTCGATCAGGAGACGGTCGCCGCGGCTCGACGCGCCTGGACGACCGTGGGAGTCTATGAGGATGACCGAGGACCCGACGCCGCCTGACGCCCCCGTCGTCATCGCCGTCGTGCGCTCGGGAGGGCTCGCCGGCATCCGTCGCCAGTGGCGCGTGGAGGCCGAGCCGCCGGACGCCGAGGAATGGATCGGCCTCATCGACAGCTGCCCCTGGGACGACGACGTCGACACGGAGCCGGGGGCCGACCGGTTCGTGTGGAGCATCCGCGCCCGCACCCCGTCCGAGCGCCGGGAGCGGGAGCTGCCCGACTCCGCCGTGGACGGTCCGTGGCGCGCCCTCGTCGATGCCGTGCGGGAGGCCGCTCGCGACGCGTGAGCCCGCGGTCGCAGATTCGCACTCCCGTCGCACGAGCCCGCCGGATCCCTGCGACCTCGGTGGGAAACGGCGACCTCGCGCCGACCGGGGGCCACAATGGACGCATGGGACTCTTCCAGCAGCGACCCGAGGAAGAAGAGAAGCAGTGGGGACTCCCCTCTGAGCCTCTCGAGACCTCGGCCGCAGACACGCTCGACGCCGCGCCGGCGCTCGACCCACTGACCCTCGGCCTCGACACCCCCTCCTCGGTGAGCTCGATCGTGTTCCCGGTCGCCCCGCCCGCTCCCGAGGCCGAGAGCACCGCGAACGCCGACCCCGAGGACTGACGCCCGCACGGCGTCGCTGTTTCCCGCTGCCGTCGCAGGTTCCCGGGGATTCCGTGCGACCGCGGCGCGAAAGTCCGTCCGCGGCCAGCGATACGGTGGACGGATGACCATCACCGCCGCCGCAGACGGCTCCGCCCTGGGCAACCCCGGCCCGAACGGCTGGGCCTGGTACATCGACGACGCGAACTGGGCCGCCGGCGGCTCCCCGCACGGCACGAACAACCAGGGCGAGCTCCGTGCCGTCCTCGAGCTGCTCCAGGCGACGGCCGGCACCGACGAGAAGCTGCTCATCGAGTGCGACAGCCGCTACGTGATCGACTCCGTGACGAAGTGGATGCCCGGATGGAAGCGTCGCGGCTGGCGGAAGTCCGACGGCGGGCCCGTGCTGAACCGCGACCTCCTCGAGGGGATCGACGAGGCCATGCGCGGTCGCGACGTCGAGTTCTCCTGGGTCAAGGGCCACGCCGGTCACCCCCTGAACGAGGCCGCCGACGAGCGCGCGAACGCCGCCGCCAAGGCCTATCAGCAGAAGCAGGAGCCGCGGCGAGGCCCCGGGTTCACCCGCGCGACCGACGCCGGAGCCGCCGTCGCGGCCTCTGCACCGGTCGCCGCGGCCGCTGCACCATCGCCCACTTCCGCGGCCCCGTCCCGCACCTCGGCGCCCGTCGCGGAGGCGGACTTCGCCCAGCCGCTGTGGGCCGAGACCTCAGACCTCCTCGACGGACTCGACCTCGCCCAGGACGACCCCATCGTGCTCCAGGTCCCGCTGTCCCCCGACGAGCACGCCCGCCTCCGGGACCGCGCCGAAGCGCAGGGCATCACCCTGGAAGAAGCGCTCCGCCGCCTGATCTGACGGAGAGCGCGGGGCGTACACTCGCACCATGTCGACTCCCCGCACCATCGGCCGGATCTTCCTCGGCGCCTCGCTCGTGTTCGCCGGCGTCTCCCACCTCACGTTCGCCCGAGGGGAGTTCCAGGCGCAGGTGCCGGAATCGCTGCCGCTCGATCCGGACACCACGGTGCTCGCGTCCGGCGTCGCCGAGGTCGCACTCGGCTCCGCTCTCCTTCTCGCCCGTCGCCGCCGTCGCTCGGTCGGCACCGTCGCCGCTCTCTTCTTCGCCGCGGTGTTCCCCGGCAACGTGGCCCAGTGGATGCATCATCGCGACGGCTTCGGCCTCGACACCGATATGAAGCGCTTCGTGCGTCTGTTCTTCCAGCCGGCCCTCATCGCGCTGGCTCTGTGGTCCACGCGCGCCCCGCGGCGCTGACCGACCCCGCGAGAACAGGCATTCCCGCGAGAACAGGCCCCCATACTCACCCGCGCCTGAACCTGCGCGGGGGCCTGATGCGGCGTGAGCACGGGTCCGCTCCGTAGACTCGGCGGATGGCGGAAAGGACGAGGCGACGGTGAACAAGCGCACCGTCTTCGGCCTGCTCCGGCTCACCGCCGCCGCCGTCTGCCTCATCGCGCTGATCCACCGCCTCGCGTGGGGACTCGCGTCGAACACCATCGCGAGCCAGAACTTCTTCGCGTATCTGACCAATCAGTCGAACATCGCCTTCGTCGTCCTCCTGACCATCGCCGGAGTCCTCGCGCTGCGGAGAGCCCGCGATCCGCGGTGGCTCACCGTGGCGCTCGCCCTCGTGCTCACCTGGACGATCACCGCCGGACTCGTGTTCGCGATCCTGGTCTGGCAGGCCGGAGTCCGAGGGATCCGCATCGACGTGCCGTGGTCGGATCAGGTGCTGCACTTCTGGCTGCCCGCGGTGACCGTCGCGGCCTGGGCCCTGGCCCCGGGGCATCGGGCGGTGCCGTGGCGGGTGATCCCGGTGACCCTCGCCTACCCGGTGCTGTGGGGCGTCGCGACACTCATCCGCGGACCGCTGATCGGCTGGTACCCGTACTACTTCCTCGACCCGCGGCAGGTGAGCGGTCCGGTCGAGTTCACGGTCTCCTGCGCGATCGCGCTGGCCGTCTTCGCCGCCGTGGCGACCGCGCTCGTGCTCATCAGCCGCCTGCCGGACCCGTGGGACGGCGCTCGTACGGAGCCGCCGCCCGAGGACAGCGCCCCGGCCGAGGCCGCACGTGAGACGGTTCAGGCGTAGAGCGCCAGCGACCCGAGCGCCGCCTCGACGGCCTCGGCCTCCCCGAGCTCCGCGAAGTCCCGCGCGGCCGCACCGCCCACGATCCCGACGAGCACGTTCTCGCCGGTCGAGGGGCGGAGGTTGATCCACGTGGGGATCGCGATGTCCTCGCCGACCGCGTGCCAGATCGCCTCGTCGCCGTCCCAGAACGGCTCGTCCCACCGCAGCCAGACCGTCTCGATCGCACCCATGCCGAGCGCGGACACGGCGCCGCGGTTGTCGAACGGCAGCGGCGGATCGAACTCGATTCCCTGCTCCTGCAGCACCCCGAGCGGCACCGTCAGCAGCACCCGGTCGAAGGAGAGAGCCTCACCGGTGCCGAGGCGCACACTCACCCCGGTGTCGTCCCAGGCGAGGCGGGTGACCGGGGAGCTCAGCCCGACCTTCACCCCGTCCAAGGTGCTCTCGATGAACGGGGTCAGATCGTCGCCGACGCCCTGCAGCGCTGCGTCGGGGAGCGGCGGGGCGAACCAGCTCGACAGGTCGGCGGCGTCGGCGCCCGTGCGTGCGGCGAGGAGCGCGAGGAGGGCGGCGGTCGCGGGATCCTCCGGGTCGATGCCGGCCGCCACCAGGGCGTCCGCCACCGAGGAGTCCTGCGGGGCGGCCTGTGCCGTGGTCACCGCGGCCTCCACCGGCTGCGGATCCGCGGGGTCGACGTCGCCCTCGGCGGAGCGCCACCGCGCCCCCTCGAGGTCGACGAGGTCCATGTCCTCCTCGTCGATCGCATCGAGAAGCTCCGCGTCGGCGTCGCCGAACAGCCACGCGCCGAGCTGCACCGGAACCGGCCAGTCGTCGCCCGTGCGGGAGAAGATCCGACCGCCGACGCGGTCGCGCGCTTCGAACACCGTCACCTGCAGGCCGTCCTCCGCGAGCTGCGCGGCGGCGGTCGCCCCGGCGATCCCTGCGCCGATCACGGCCACCCGCTCGCCGTCCTCCGCAGCGACGGTGAGCTCCCGAGCGGCACGGCGGCCCGACCGCAGAGCGCCGCGGACGGTCCCCGGCGCCTCGTCGTCGGTCGCCTCGCCCGCGAAGAAGAGCCGGTCGTCGACGGGCTGCGCGAGCGCCGTGCGGGTCGCGGCGAGCACCCCCACGGGAGTGAAGCTCGCGGCACCCCCGGCGAAGGGGTCGGTGGTCCAGGTGCTGCGGATACTGCCGCTCGGGGCCGGAACACCGGGCGGCGGCTCCGGTTCGCGCGTGCGAGTGGGGGTCGGCGTCGGTTCCGGCTCCGGCGTGCAGGAGGCGAGAAGCACCGAGACGGCACCGGCACCGGCGCCGAGGAGCAGGGTACGGCGCGTGATCCTCATCGTGCCGCCACTTTATCCCGCTTTCGCACAGGCAGAAGCGCCGGAACAGGCGGCTCTGGACGAGAACCGCCTGTTCCGGCGCGAGTGCCGGGGCGTCAGACGGACAGCAGCTCCCGCTCCAGCCGCGCGAACGAGGCCTCCATGCCGTCGGCCATGCCGGTGGCGAGGATCATGTCCCGCGTCTCCTTGTCGGGGTACTCGATGAGCACCGTGACGAGGGTCGCGCCGTCCTCCTCGTACAGGTTGAGGTCGTTGAGCGTCTCGGTCGGCATGCCCTGCATCCGCTCGGTGGTGACGGCGCGCTTCGGGGCGTCGATCAGCAGCGCCTCCCCCTCGAATCCGAACGGCTCACCCTCCGTGTCGCCGACGGGCGCCCAGGAGTTCCGGTACGACTGGCCGACCTCGGTCGCCGACACGCACTCGGTCATCTCCCACCCGTCCGGGCCGAGCATCCACTGCCGGATGAGCTCGGGCTCGAAGTGGGCGCGCCACACCAGCTCGCGCGGACCCTCGACGAGGCGGGTGATGCGCACGTGCGTGTCGTCCAGCAGCTCCACCCGGGTGCCCTTGCCCTGGGCGTAGTCGCGGAGGTCCTGCAACACGGCGTCGAGCTGGGCCATGGCCATCCGGGTGCCCTCCACGGCGCCCATCGCGACGACCTGCTCGAGCGCCTCGGCGGACGTGAAGTGGCTCGTGTTGACCATGCGCGTGCCCTCTGCCGTCGGCTCGAACGTGAAGGTCATGCGCATGGAGGGGAGGTTCGCGTCTGGCGTGCCGTCCTCGTCGGCGAACGAGTCGAGCACCGTGAAGCTGCGCGGCGCGTCGATCTCCAGGAACTCCCACGTGCCGGAGGCCTTCTCCCCGCGGGGACCGTTCATCGTGTAGACGGCTCGGCCGCCGACGGTGTGGTCCCACTGCGTGAAGGTGGCCGGCCAGCCGGGAGGACCCCAGAACCGCTCGAGCTGCTGCGGGTCGGTGTAGGCGGCCCAGACTCGCTCGACGGGCGCGGCGAGGTCGGCGACGACGGTCATGGTGAGGTTCTCGGCATCCGTGATGATGTCCGTGACAGGCATGTCAGTCTCCTTGCGATTCGGTGCGTTGACTGCTGGTGGGGTCGGTGGGGGCCGGCTTCCCCGCGGGCGGGGACGGCTCGGCCAGGAGATCGTCGAGCCGGGCGATGCGCGACCGCCACAGCTCTTCGTATCGGGCGAGGAGCGCCCTGGCGCGGGCGATCATCTCGGGGTTCGCGCGGACGAGCCGCTCGCGTCCCTCGGCGCGCTTGATGATGAGGTTCGCCGCCTCGAGCACGGCCACATGTTTCTGGACCGCGGCGAACGACATCTCGTACTCGGAGGCGAGGGTCGAGACGGACTGCTCCCGCTCGATCGTCCGGCGCAGGATGTCCCGCCGGGTCGACGTCGCCAGTGCGTGGAACACACGGTCGACCTCCGCTTCGCTCAACTCCGTTTGTGCAACCATTTGGTTGTACGTTAGACCCGCGTCGGGAGCGTGTCAAGAGCCTCGTGTCAATAGCCTGTGCCGTGACGGTGGCGAGCGTCGTCGCGCTGTTGGTGTTCCTGTTTCCCCTCGCCTTCAGCCCGGGGCCGGGCAACGTGTTCTTCGCGGGGATCGGCGCGGCCCGGGGCCTGAGAGGAGCCGTTCCGGCCCTATTCGGCTACCACGTTGCGACGCTCTTCGTAACGGTGGCTGTCGGCCTGGGGATGGGTGCCACCGTTCTTCGTCACCCCGCGGTCGCGACGGTCCTGGCCGCGTTGGGGAGTCTCTACGTTCTCTGGTTGGCGTGGCAGTTCTTCCGTTCGGCCAGGAAGGCGCAGGCGTCTGACCCGGCGCAGGCCGCCCGCAACGTCGGCTTCTGGTCGGGCGCCGTAGTTCTGCTGCTGAATCCGAAGGCGTACTACATCATCGCGGTGATGTTCACTCAGTTCCTCCGTCCGCCGCTGGGTGAGAGCGTGGGGGCGGTCCTGGCGATCTCGGTGATCTTCACACTCAACAATCTGGTCGCCTTCATCGTCTGGACTCTGGCTGGCCAGGGGCTCTCTGCGCTCTTTCACGGTGAGAGGTCCAAGAAATGGCTGGACTACTTCTTCGCTGTGACGCTCGTCGGCGTTGCTGTCTGGATGGCCCTTCCTGCGCTCACGGGGGTGCACTGATTCTCGACCCATGCCTGCAGCCCCGTCCCGCGCCCGGCTGCCGTCGGCAGTTCTACCCTGACAGCAATCCCGACTCCGATTGAAAGCTCCCCTTCATGACTACACTTCACAGCGCCTCCCGTGTGCACAACAGAACCCGCACGCGACGCGGAGTGACGACCGCGGCCGCACTCTCTCTCGTGAGCGCTCTCCTCCACCCGACCGCGGCCGAGGCCTCCTCAAGCGGTGTCCAAGCTCTCGAAGACACGGTCGGCGACCGGCTGGGCTCGGTCGTCGGCTCATCGGCAACAGGCGCATCGGTGGTGGTCACGTAAGGCGGGAGCCGCCTGTTCGCCATGGCCCGGGGGCACGCTGATGCGGCCCTCTCGGGACCGCTCACTCTCGCCACGCAAACCCCCGTGGCGTCGGTGTCGAAGGTGCCGACGGCGTTACCCAAAGCCATGGTGTTGTAGCCACGCTCCGACAGCATCTCCGAAAGGAAGGCGTTCCCCGCCGGAATTAAGGTAGTAGCGTGCTGACACCATGAGCGTTCCTGAACGTCCCGAAGAGATCGACTCCGAAGAGCGAGCTGAACTGCATCGCCGGCTGGAGGAGCTCCGACACGAACTCGAGGGCATCTCTCGCGACCGAATGCGATGGCCGGGTGGCGCCCCCGTTCACCTGCAGGATCGTTCCGAGGAACTCGAGGTGGAGGCGGACGCGATCCGCGCTCAACTAGGCATATCTCCCGGAACTGGAAGACCCCCGCGAGGGAGTTGGTGGGGGTGGCTCGCGCTGGTCGGGGCCTCGGCAGCGACCCTGGTCGGTGTCCTCATGCTCACACGCTGAGAACCAGGACGCTCGTTCATGCGGCTCGGGGCCAAGCTCGGGGTGATCGCTCTTCTCCCGCGGGAAATGCGAGGTACAGACGCGCCAACGCCGCCCGAAGGTGGGGCCTAGAGAGGGCGCCGAGTCATCGCTCCCATACCGCGCGCTCGCGTTCGGCGAACTGGCGGAAGGTCGTCGCGGGGCGTCCGGTGAGTTTCCGCACCGCGCGGTTCGGGAACGCCGAGATGTTGAAGCGGACGACCCGGTAGATCATGCGCTGCACGTCGATGTAGTCCCGCGGGTAGCCCTCGTCGGCGAGGCGAGTGAGGTATTCCTTCTCGCTGGGCCTGGCATAGCGGATCGGTCGGCCGAGGACGTCGGAGAGGAGCCGCGCGACGTTGCGGTAGGTGAGCGACTGCTCCCCATTGAGGGTGTACTTCTTCCGGAGGTGCCCGGCTGACGTGAGGACGGCGGCGGCGACGGCTCCGATGTCGTGGGCGTCGATGAAGGCCGTGAAGGCATGCCCGGCGGGGAGGAAGATCTCGTCGCGATCTCGGATGTCGTCGCGGTAGGTGGTGGAGAGGTTCTGCATGAAGAAGTTCGGCCGGAGGAAGGTGAAGGGCGCCCCGACCTTCTCCAGATACTTTTCCACGCGGTAGTGCGGGACGCCCTTGTTGTGCTCGACCACCTGCAGGGACAGGAAGACGATCTGGCGGATACCCACCGCCATCGCGGCATCGATGAGGGGGAAGAGATACCGTTCGACGTCCTCGATTGGCGGTGGCCGCATCAGGAAGAGTCGGTCGCATCCTTCGAGCGCCCGACGCATCGCTTCGGGTTCCGCAGAGGGGGACAGTCGCGACGCCGATGCGGTGGCTCGCACCCTCGAGGGGACTGCAGCGATGGCGTCCGCGCTCGGCCCTGTCGGCAAAGACACGACCCTGCTGCGCGACACCGCACGCGTGCTGACCGCGGCGATGGCAGACGCCGGCATCAACCGCTATGTCGGCATCAGCGTCGCGGGACTGACGCTGCCCGGAGACCGCAAACGACCGCGCGACAAGGTCATCTCCTGGCTGCTGAACCGGTTGGGCGGCGAGCTAGCGAAGGACAAGATCGCCGAGTACGGGGCCTGGGAGCGCAGCGGACTCGACTGGACGCTGGTCCGCGTGCCCCGGCTGGTCAACGGACCACTCAGTGAAGTCGACGTCGACCCGCACGTCTCCGGTCGTCGCACGACACTCACCCGCGCGAACCTCGCGCGATTCATCGCCACCGCCGTGGCCGACGGCGGATACAAGCGCATGGCACCCTTCGTCACCGACCACTGAGGCTGCTCGCGGCTCGCGGTTGGCTTCCACCCAGGACGGCGGAGCGTGAGTCAGCTGCCTGCGTGCGCCGGAAGGCATCGCAGCAGATCAAGAGCGGTCCGACAGAGGCGCTGCTCAGGGTCGAATGCAGGATCATATAAGGCCAGCGTGAGGGAGCCGATGGGCACGCGCTCGCATGCGCGAAGGACGACGGCCTGAACATCTCGTGCATGAAGCCCACCGGACGCAACGCAGACACTCGCCGGCGAGATGGACGGATCGAACACGTCGAGATCGATGCGGAGATGGATCACGTCGGCTCGGCGAGCGAGGGTGTCCGGCGCGGTGAGGGGTTCGGTGCCGGCGGAATCCCGGGGTCCGAGCATCGTGAGGCCCAAGTCGCGGAGGTTGGTGCGCTGCGCATCCGTGAGATTCCGTGTGCCGATCAGGAGGGCGTCCTCCTCGGGGATAGCGCAAAATCCGGGGATAGGTGCCCGGTTCCTGTCGTGGCGGCGAGCGGCCCCAGCCGCCAGGCGATATGAGCTCGCATGGCAACTCGGTGAAGGTTCGATCTGGGCGCAGCACGCGATCAAGCGGGCGTCGTCCCGCACGGCATCCTCACGCCGGGGTGTCGCATTTAGCGCACTCACAAGGGGATCCTAGCTGGCCCGAAGACAGAGGCGTACTGCGTCGAAAAGTTCCTGTGGGATACAGGAAGAGCCGATCTTAGAGCAACCGCCGGCCATCGACGGCCCAGCGAGCTCCGCAGGGTCGGATATCACCACGCACCTGTCGAACCAGGAAGTTGGAGCTCGAAGGCTATTGCTCTTCGTCCAAAGAATCCTTGTCGGGACCGGGGGCTTTTCGGCGCGCACTGACGCTGATGTACACCAAGAGGCCTATCACCACCCCCGCCCAGATGAGGTCAAGGATGGCCGCGCCGGGGTCAGGGCTGTTGACAACCAGAACGACTGCCGCAACTACCGCGACCGGGATAAGGGCCCATGCCCACTTGGCTAATCCTCTCAGCATGAGGCGGCTGCATCTCCTATGTAGTAAGTCGTTCGGGCAACACCATACGCGAAGGAAGTTGCCGCGATAGCGCCCGCCACCAAGGGCGACGCTGCCGCACCCACGGCGAGCAGCCCGACAAAACTCACCCCGACGAGGACGGCGCTTGCGATTGAGCGGTTTACGCCGCTCTGGCAGCTCACCAAACCCAATGGATCGATGTTGTTCACCGGGTCGGCTCCGGCGTAGGCGTAGCGGTTGGCGTTGGTGGGGTCGAGCGGCACATCGAGAGCGTCTTGTTGGGTCCAGCGTCCGAGCGTGGTGTTGTACCAGCGGTTGCCGTAGTGGATCCAACCTGTGGCGCGGTCTTGGATGCCGCCCTTGAACAGGAAGGGGTTCTCTACGACGCCGTTGCCGGTGCCGCCTGCGGTGAGGACGGCGGTGCCGAAGGGGTCGAGGTTATAGGCATAGGCTCGTGTGGCGTAGTCGGTCAGCATGGCGACGGGGGAACCGAGGCCGTCATAGACGTAGAGCGTTTCTACGCCGGCGGAGCTGCGGAGCATGAGGGGTTCGCCGGTGACGGGGTCGTTCTCGATGTAGGCAGTGCTGTTTCCTGCTTGGACTTGCTCGACGACGGGAAGTCCGACCTGGTTGGTGCGGCCGTACACGAGCTTGTAGGTGCGGGAGTTGCTTTCCTGCTGCAGCACCTCAGTCTGGTTGGTGCCGGCGTACTTGTAGTCGAAGTCGCCGGAGCTGTTGCTCACTTTCGTCATCTGCTGAGCGCCATTGTAGGTGTAGACGGCTTGCGGTTCTTTGGTGAGGTTGCCGGTGCCGTCGTAGGTGAATCCGGTGTTGGTGACCTGGTTCGCGGCGTTGAAGGTGAGTGTCTGGATCGACTCGCGCTCGGCATGCTGGTCGCTTCCTACGGCGTGACGTTCACTGCGGGCGTCAACTCCTTCGGTCTCATCTTCCTGCTCGACGACGAACTCGGCCTCCCCGTCGAGACCCTCGGAATCGTGCTGTCGTGGAACGGACTGATTGCGGTCGTCGCTGCTTTGCTCGTGGGGATCTTCGTGAAGTGGGTGAAGGTCAAACCATTGTTCCTTGTCTGCCTCGCCTTCTTCGTGGTCGCGCAGTTCGTGATGGGCATGGCACCCAACATCGGAGTCCTCCTCGTCGGCGTGGGTATCAGCGCGCTCGTCAACGCGCCCTACAACGTCGCCGTCACCTCGCTCTTTCAGACGAGCGTCGAGGACGAACACCTGGGGCGAATCGGCGGGCTCGACGAGATGGCCGAGAACGTCATCCAGATCCTTGTCTTCCTCTCCGCCGGCATCATCGTGGCGGTGGCCGGCCCCCGGCTTGC
Organism: Microbacterium meiriae; assembly: GCF_032364335.1. NCBI lineage: Bacteria > Bacillati > Actinomycetota > Actinomycetes > Micrococcales > Microbacteriaceae > Microbacterium > Microbacterium meiriae. Next base: position 281,706 of record NZ_CP133984.1, on the reverse strand, counting down.
CCTGGTCGGTGCCGGGGTGGTCGCTCTCGTCCTGCTATGCCTGGGTGCCACGCTCAGGCGCGGTCTTCAGCCCTGCGAGGATGTCGATGACCCCGAGGACTCGGACGACGCGGCACCGGAGCACAGCGATCCCGCAGCCGAGGAGCAGCCTCGCCCTGCGTCATGAGCTCGGACCTCTCCGCGGCACTCACGCCCCACGGCCGCCCGCCACCCACCCGGTCGCTCGCGCCCAGGCCTCCATCTCCCCCTGCGCCCGGTCGAACCAGTGGTCCTTCGCCCGCGCGTAGTCGTCGAAGTCGCGGTCGCCCCGGTGCGCGGAGGCCAGCGCGGTCTTGAGCGCCGCATACTCGTCGCGCGCCTCCGGGTCCGCCCGCAGCCAGTCTCGGAACAGGAGGGCGTATCGCCAGTTCGACGCCCCGACGCGTCGCACGTGCACGATCGCCCGGCCCCTGGCGTCCACGCTCGCGAACAGGCGTTTCGACCACTCGTCCGGGTCGCCGCCCGTCCGCGCGTTGTCCCGGGAGACGCCCGGCGCGTCCGGCACGATGCGCTGCACGTTCACGAAGCCGGCGTCCCCGAGGCGCTGCTCCGCGGCATCCGCGTCCGCGAGGTCGCGCACCCCCACCTGGAGGTCGATGATCGGCTTGGCGCGCAGCCTGGGCACGGCCGTCGAGCCGATGTGATCGACGCGCACCGGGACACCGTCGAATGCCGCGGCGATCCGAGCGCCGAGGCGGGCCGCATCCACCGCCCAGCGCGGCGACCAGGACTCGAGGATCGGCGGCGTGTCCGGAGGGAGTCGCCGAGCCCTCCGGCGCTCCTCGACCTCCGCCGCTCGGGCGAGGAAGCGGGACAGGCCGTCCTCGTCGCCCTCCGCGATAGCCGCGTCGCACCACGCGCCGGCGGTCACTTCGCCGATGCCGAGCACGAGATGCGCCGTCGCGGAGGCGTGCGCCACGGTGGCCGCATCGACGGGCCCGAGACCCGTCACGACCGCATCCGGCCGCACCGCACGCAGACGGCGCACGACCACGCCGTCATCCTCCCCGACGACGACCAGGGCGAGGGGCGAGAACGCGTCCGCCCCCGGAGAGCCTTCGGACTCATCTGCGAGCGGATCCACTGGTCGCCTCCTCCGGATTCGTCCCGCCGGAGTCGGCACTCCCGCGGCAGACGGTCCCCACAGCGTAGCCAGGCGGCCGAGCATTTCCATTCACATGAATCCACACCGGTATTCCGGGCGTAGGCTGGAGGGAAGGACGGACCGTCCGAGAAGATCTCCCGGCACCGCGCCCGCCCGGGAAGGAGCCCGAAAGTGGCTCAGTACGACGTCTCGAACCGCTCGGCGATCGTGACAGGAGCGGGCAGCGGCATCGGCCGCTCGGTCGCCCTGCTGCTGGCGCAGAACGGCGCGGCGGTGGTCGTGAACGATCTGAACGCGGAGAACGCGAACGCGGTCGTCGAGGAGATCCGCGCCGCCGGAGGCACCGCGGAGGCGTCAGTCGGCGACGCGACGGACCCGGCCTGGATCGCCTCCTCGGTCGAGCTCGCCAACTCGCTCGCCCCGCTCCGCATCGGCGTCAACAACGCCGGCATCGGCGGCGCCACCGCGCCCACCGCGGACTATGAGGAAGACGCGTGGGACAAGGTGATCGCCATCAACCTCAACGCGGTGTTCCGCAACATGAAGGCGCAGATCCCGTCGATCCTCGCCAACGGCGGCGGCTCGGTCGTGAACATCGCCTCGATCCTCGGCAGCGTCGGCTTCGCAGGCTCCCCCGCCTACGTCACCGCCAAGCACGGCGTCGTCGGCATGACGAAGACCGCCGCTCTGGAGTACTCGGCGCAGGGCGTCCGCGTGAACTCGGTCGGCCCCGGCTTCATCGACACCCCGCTCCTGGCGAACATGGGCGACGAGGCGAAGGACTTCCTCGTGTCGAAGCACCCGATCGGTCGCCTCGGCCAGGCGGACGAGGTGGCGAACCTCGTGGTGTTCCTCGCGAGCGACGCGGCCAGCTTCATCACCGGCAGCTACCACCTGGTCGACGGCGGCTACACCGCCCTCTGACGAAGAAACGGCATCCGGCTGCCGGGAACCCGAATCCCGGCGGCCGGATGCCGCGGTCGGCGATCCAGAGCCCCCGCTCCGTTCTCGCCGTAGCCGTCACCGTCCGGGAATCCGAGAGCCCTTGAAGAGGATCCCGAGGCGATGAGGCAGGTTGTGCACCCCTCCGTTATCAGGCGGACATCGCGTGCAGTTCGCGCGACATCGCATCGAGCGAGAGCTCGGGGTCGGTGAGGTCGAGTCCGCCGGTCGAGCCCGCGGCCTGCATGAGGCGGGCCAGCAGCGGCCGCTGGAGGGTGACCGACGTCTCGACGACGAAGCGGATCGGAATGGACGCGTGGATCCACAGCGTCTCGGTGCGGTCGGCGCCGGTCTGCACCGTGAGCGCGAACGGCTCGTTGCGCCGCAGCTTGGTCACGGTGGCGGCGCGAAGGTGGGCGAGCAGCTCGTCGTCGATCTCGATCGGGTCGGCGAGGTTCGCGTAGGTGAGGGTTCCCATGTTCTTCTCCTCGTGGCAGAAAACCTGGACGAGGATAGTTTACTAGTTTAACTAGTTAAATCAAATCGATCAGGGAAGGTCGCCGAGTTCGTCGGTGAGACGGCGCAGGAAGCGGGAGATCACCGTGGCCTCCTCCGGGGAGAACTCCTCCTCCAGGGCGGCGACCCGCTGGGTGAGCTCATCCCCGTGACCGTGCAGATCACGGAGCGAAGGACGGAGAACTTTGGACCGGGCATCCAGGGGGTGCGGGGCGACGACGATCTGCCCCCGCTCGGACATCCGTCGCACGACACTCGTGACGGCGGCGGTGCTGATGCCGAGGTACGTGGCGAGATCGCGGGGAGTGACCGGCTTCTCGACGGGCGCCGTGCTGATGAAGTGCATCGCCGCGCGGTCGGTATCGTTGGGCTCGCGGCGGGCGGCGAGACGGCGGTTCAGCTGCGCGTCGGCGCGACGGAAGTCGTCGACGTCGCGCGCGAGCGCGGACGTCGTGACGTCGGTACTGATGTTCCCCATGCAGAGATCCTCCCTCCCCGCCTCCTATGGTACCTCGACTGCCTGACAGTAAGGCTGACTAGCGATATTCGGGGGCGATCAGGACTTCCGGAGGTGCGATGATGGAACCCTGCCCCCGAAAGGATGCCATGCCCGAGCCACTGAGTCTCGAGGAGGCGTCGTACATCCGCTACGCCGATCTGCTCGCCCGCCTGGAGGAGCTCTTCCCCTCCGTCTCGCGACGCCGGATCGAGCAGATCATCGGCGCCGAGACCGACGCGATCACGGGTGGGCTCCTGCGCATCGTCCCTGCAGAGGTCGAGACCGGCGCGATGGAGATGCTCGAGCGGGAGGCCGGTTCCAGCGACGAAGGAGAGGTCGCGTGACCGACAGCACCGGCGAGTTCCACGCCTCCGGGTACTGGTACCCCGACAGCGAGCGCGCCACCACGGTCGACGTGCTCAACATGCTGCGGCGCTACCGCAGCGCCGAGACGGCGATGCGCGCCCGCACGCGCGCGTCCATGGGGATGAACGAGACCGACCTCGTCGCCCTCCGGTTCCTGCTGCGCGAGCAGAAGGCGGGACGCATCGTGCGCCCGATCGACCTGGCCCGCACGCTGGACATCTCCACGGCGTCGACGACCACACTCATCGACCGGCTGGAGAAGGGCGGGCACGCGCGCCGCGAACCCCACCCCACCGACCGTCGCGCCGGCATCGTCGTGCCGACCGTGAGCAGCGACGACGAGGTGCGGGCGACGCTCGGGGCGATGCACCGCCGGATGCTCTCCCTCGTGGACGACCTCTCCGACGACGAGCGCGTGGTCGTGATGCGGTTCCTCGTCGGGATGACCGCCGCGATCCAGGAGGCCGCCGAGGCGGACGCCGTGCACAGCGGCGCCGACCTCGTGGACGAGCCGGCCTAGTCCAACGCGTTCCGCGGGCGCCGCTTGTCCAGGAAGCCGGCGAGCAGCACCGCCACGAGCGCCGCGACCGGCGCCACCACGAGCCCTGCGCGAAGGCTCTGCGTCTCCGCCAGCCATCCGACGAACGGCGGCGACAGCAGGAAGCCGAGCCGGAGCAGCCAGGACACCACGGTGAGCCCGACACCGGGCCGCAGCCCCGGGAGCTCATCGGCGGCATGCATCGCGGCGGGGATGAGGGTGGCGATGCCGAAGCCGACAGCCGCGAACCCGAGGATCGTGCCGGGCACGCTCGGGAACAGCAGAGCGAGGGTCATCCCGAGGGCGGCGATGAGGCCGCCGACCCGCGCCACCCAGCGCTGTCCGAAGCGGTCGGTCATCGGATCGCCGAGCAGACGCCCGACGAACTGCGCGCCGACGAGGGCGATGAACCCGAGCGGCGCGACCGCGGCTGCCGCCCCCAGGGAGTCGCCGAGGTAGAGCGTGGCCCACGAGTTGCCGGCGTCTTCGGCGATGGCGCCGGCCATCGCGATGAGGGTCAGGGCGATCACGGCCACCACCGTCCGCGCCGGGATGCCGCGACGGACGGCGCCGGAGATCTCCTCTGGTTCCGCCACGGCGTCCTCCTCCGTCTCGTCGTCACGGCCGGGCAGGCAGAAGCGGAGGGCGACGAGGGCGACCGTCGCGAACACCGCGGTCGAGATCCCCAGGTGGACGGCGAGCGGAAGCTGCAGCGCGATCGCGCCCGCGGCCATCACTCCGCCGAGCACCGCGCCGATGGACCAGATGGCGTGGAAGGAGTTGATGATGGAGCGCCCGTACCGCCGTTGCACGCGCAGGCCGTGGGCGTTCTGCGCGACATCGGTGATGGCGTCGGAGGCACCGCCGAGGAAGAGCGCGATCGCGAAGAGGACGCCGGTCGGAGACAGCGCCGCCGACAGCAGACCGAGACTCGTGAGGACGGTGCCGATGACCGCGATGCGCGCCGACCCGAAGCGACGGATCAGCGTGGCCGCCAGGAGTCCGGCCGCGATCGCGCCGGCGGGGAAGGCGGCGAGCGCGAGACCGTAGCCGAGGTTGTCGAGGCCGAGGGCGGCCTTGATCTCGGGGTACCGCGGCAGGATGTTCGCGAACAGGGCGCCGTTCGTGAGGAACAGCGCCGAGACGGCGACGCGCGCGCGGCGGGTGGCGCGGTCCGCGGGCGCTCGTCGAATCGATTCGATGGAAGTCACGGATACGACCGTACCCTGTCGCCGGGGGTGCCCGCGAGCGTGTCGTGACGGCGCGGTGCTGCGGCCGCAAGCCCGTTCCCCGTGTCGGCCCCGGGATCTACGCTCGGAGCATGAGCGAGCTCACCCAGCCCACTGGTCGCGAAGACGCCCTGCGGGCGGTCCCCCGCGACGACGGCTCCGCACCCCGCGCCCTCGTGCTCGGCGCCACCGGGTACATCGGCGGCCGCCTGACCCCGCGCCTGCTGAACGCCGGCTACCGGGTCCGGGTCCTCGCGCGCGATGCCGCTCGTGCGGCCTCCTTCGGCTGGGGCGAGGAGTGCGAGATCTTCGAGGGGTCCGCCGACGACGAGCACGCCGTGGCCTCCGCGGTGGACGACGTCGATGTCGTGTACTACCTCATCCACTCCATGTCGGCCGGCAAGGGGTTCGAGGAGAGCGACGAGCGCGCCGCCACCGCCGTCGCCACGGCGGCTGCCCGAGCCGGGGTGCGGCGGATCGTGTATCTGGGCGGCCTGCACCCGGACGACGTGAAGCTCTCCCCGCACCTGCGCTCCCGCGTCCACGTCGGCGAGATCTTCCTGGAGTCCGGGGTGCCCACCCTCGTTCTGCAGGCGGGCGTGGTGATCGGCTCCGGCTCGGCGTCCTTCGAGATGATCCGGCACCTCACCGACGTGCTGCCGTACATGCCGGCGCCGAAGTGGGTGCGCAACCGGATCCAGCCGATCGCCGTCCGCGACGTGCTGCACTACCTGCTCGGGGCGGCACGGGTCGACGATCAGGTGAATCGCGCCGTCGACATCGGCGGACCGGATGTGCTGCGCTACGGCCAGATGATGAATGGGTACGCGGTGGAGGCCGGACTGCGGCAGCGCGCCATCGCGGCACTCCCTGTGCTGACGCCGGAGCTCGCGTCGCACTGGGTGAACCTCGTCACGCCGGTGCCGCGCTCCATCGCCCGGCCCCTGGTGGCCTCGCTGCAGAACGAGTGCATCATGAAGGATCACGCCGTCGACGCACTCATCCCGCGGCCCGACGGCGGCCTCACGCCGTATCGCCGCTCCGTGGCGCTGGCCCTCGGCCGGGTGGACGCGGACGCCGTGGAGACGAGCTGGCAGGACGCCGAGGTGTCCGGAGCGCCGAGCGACCCGCTGCCGAGCGACCCCGACTGGGCGGGACGGACCGTCTTCACGGATAAGCGGTCGGTCGCGACGCGCGCATCCGTCGCGGAGCTGTGGCGCGTCATCCTCGGGATCGGCGGGGAGAACGGGTGGTACTCGTCGCCACTGCTCTGGGCGGTGCGGGGGCTCATGGACCGCGTGGTCGGCGGCGTGGGCCTCAGCCGCGGACGCCGCAGCCGCACCGCCGCCCGGGTCGGGGATGCGATCGACTTCTGGCGCGTGGAGGCGGTGGAGCAGACCGAGGAAGGCCATCTGCTGCGGCTCCGCGCGGAGATGAAGGTGCCGGGCGAGGCCTGGCTCGAACTGCGCGCGGTGCCCGACGGCGAGGGCGCCCGCTACGAACAGCGCGCCGTGTTCTTCCCCCGCGGCCTCCTCGGCCGGCTGTACTGGCTCGCCGTGCTGCCCTTCCACGGACTGATCTTCTCCGGCATGGCCGCACGGATCACCGCGGCCGCCGAGTCAGGCGATCACGCCGGTTCAGGCGCCTTCCGCGCGGAAGTGCCTGACCCGGCGTGAGCGCCTGAGCTCTCGCGTTCAGTCCTTGTCTGCCGGGGCGTCCATCGCGGCCTCGACGGCGGCGTCCACCTCGGCCGGCGGGATGATGTCGATCGCCTCGGTCGCCGCTTCGTAGACCTCGGCGAGCGTGTCGTCGACGGTGTCCTCGTCGATCCAGGCGAGGTCGTCCTCCGAGTGGTCGTACTCGACGGGCACGAGGGCGAAGTCGTCGCCGTACTCCTCGAGCCCGGCCATGACGCTGTGCCGGACGGCGGCGCGAGCATACCGGTCGCGCAGGATCAGCGGATCGCGCCGCAGATCCTTCATGAACGCGATCATCATGAAGGCCATGATGATCGCGAACGGCAGAGCCGCGATGATCGTCGCGTTCTGCAGCGACTGCAGTCCGCTGCCCTCGGCCCCGCTGACCAGCAGCACGGCGGCGATCACGCCCACGAGCACACCCCAGACGACGGCGACCCAGCGCGACGGCTCCGGGCGGCCCTGCTGCGACAGCGTGCCCATGACGAGCGAGGCGGAGTCGGCGCCGGTGATGAAGAAGATCGCGATGAGGATGATCAGGACGATGCTGGTCACGAGCGGGAACGGGAGGTTCTCCAGTACCCCGAACAGCACTTCCTCCGGCGGGTCGACCACGAGGCCCGCGCCGTCCATCTGCTGCTGGATGGCCGTGGTGCCGAAGATCGCGAACCACACGAGCGAGATCGCGGAGGGCACCACGATGACGACCGACACGAACTGACGGAGCGTGCGGCCGCGCGAGATCTTCGCGATGAACATCCCGACGAAGGGCGACCACGAGATCCACCACGCCCAGTAGAAGATCGTCCAGCTCGACAGGAAGGCCTGCGCGGCCTCACCCTGCGAGGCGGAGCGGCCGATCATGGTCGGCAGGTCGCCGAGGAACTGCACGGCGACCGACGGGATCACGTTGAGGATCAGCAGTGTCGGACCGACGAAGAACACGAAGAACGCGAGCAGGATGGCGACCACGGCGTTGATATTCGACAGCGCGCGGATGCCCTTGGAGACGCCGGAGACGGCGGAGGCGATGAAGCACGCCGTGAGCACGGCGATGACCGCGATGAGGATGCCGTTGCCGAGGGGTCCGGCTCCGCTGACGATCTCGACGCCGTGGCCGATCTGCAGCGCCCCGAGGCCGAGCGAGGCGGCCGTGCCGAACAGCGTCACGATGATGGAGAAGATGTCGATCGTGCGGCCGACCGGACCCGTCGTGCGGTTCTCGCCCAGCAGCGGGGCGAAGATCGACGAGATCAGCGGCGTGCGACCGCGGCGGTAGGCGCCGTACGCGATGGCACCGCCGACGAGCGCGTAGAACGCCCAGGCCTGCGGGCCCCAGTGGTACAGCACCTGGGTCTGCGCGGTGTGCATGGCTTCGAGGGTGTTCGCCTCGACGGTGCCGGGCGGCGGGTTCTCGAAGAACGTCAGCGGCTCGGCGGCGCCCCAGAACACCAGGCCGATGCCCATGCCCGCCGCGAAGAGCATCGAGATCCACGAGAACATCGAGAACTCGGGCTCCTCGTCGTCGCGGCCGAGGGGGATGCGCCCGTACTTGCTGAACCCGACGAACAGCATGAAGACGAGGATGATCGTGGCGATGGTCGTGAAGAAGAAGCCGAAGTACTCGACCACCCAGGCCAGCACCGTGCTGGTCGTGCCGGCGAGGTTGTCCCCCGCGAACACGCCCCAGGCGATGAAGGCGAGGGCGAACGCGGCGGCGACGCCGAAGACCAGCGGGTCCGTGCGGTAGGTGCGCCCCGTCTCCTCGACCGAGACCCCGGGGACGAGCGCCGGGTGCACGCTACGCGGCGGGACCGTCGTGATGTCGCGGACGATCTTGCGCGCGGTCTCGGAGGCCTTCGCGGCCTGGCGGTGCGTCCCGGTCACGACGGCGTCGGTGCGCGGACGGGTCGATCCTGCGGAGCGTTCGGCGGGCTTCTCGTCAGGCGTGTCCATGAGAGACCATCTTTCCACCTGCGCGGGCTCAGGCGAACGCGGGGGATCAGGCGCTCCCGCACGAGAGCGCCTGATCCCGCGCGAGCGCCTGTTCTCGCGGGGCTGTCGGGCGGGTCAGCGCGGGGTCAGCGCGGGGTCAGCGGGGGCGGCGGCGACCCAGGAAGAGGGCGCCCAGCAGCGGCAGCACCGACACCCACAGCAGGGTGATGCCCAGCGGGGGCAGCGGACCGACGAGCAGCGCCCCGCCCACGAGCATCGCCGCGAACAGGACCCCGGAGGCGATCCGTCGCGCGATGCCCTCCAGCCGGTCGAGCCGCCGCTCCAGTCGGGAGGTGTCGAAGGACACATTGCCGTCGTCGACGCGGGTGATGATGTCGTCGATGCGCTTCGGGAGCCGCCAGGTCGTGGCCGCGTTCGCCATCGCCTGTTCCGCCATGTCCTGCATGAGGGTGCCGGACTCGTCCCGGAGCAGCCGCGCGGCATACGGCTCGGCCGCGTCCCACACGTTGAACGCAGGATTCAGGCCACTGCACATGCCGGAGGTGAGGGACACGGCCCGGATGAGGAGCAGCATGTCCTCGGGGAGCTGCAGCGGGAGCCGGCGCACCATGTCGCCGAACTCCTCGGCGAAGTCGGTGAACTCCCGCGGGTCCACGCGGCTCAGCTCCGCGAAGCCCATCCCCCCGAAGCGCGCGAAGAGGGCGGTCAGCGCCCGCTCCAGCTCGCCGGTGTCGGCGGTCGGCAGGAGCACGCCGATCTCCTTCGCGGCGCGGACCAGGCCCCGGCTGTCCCGCGCGGTCACCGCGATGAGCAGCGTCCGCAGTCCCTGCCGGAGGTTGTCGGAGACCTCGGCCATCATGCCGAAGTCGATGAACGTGAGCCGGAAGCCGCCCTGGGTCCCTGAGCTCGTCGAAGGGACCGGCGTGACGAAGATGTTGCCGGGGTGCGGGTCGGCATGCACGAACCGGTGCGTGAAGACCTGGTCGAACATGACCTCGGCGAAGGCATCCGCGACCGCGGAGGGGTCGATGCCTGCCGCTCGGAGAGCCGCAGTGTCGTTGATCTTGATCGCGGTCACGTCGGACAGCGTGAGCACCCGGCGGGTCGTACGCTCCCAGACGATCTCGGGGGCGGCCACACGCGGGTCGTCGGCGAAGTTCTCGCGGAACCGCTCGGCGCTGCGGGCCTCGTGGAGGTAGTCGATCTCCTCGAGGCTCGTCACGGCGAACTCCTCGACGAGGGCGGGGGCGTCCACCCGGTCGGCGACGATCCGGACCCGGGTCAACCACCGCGCGACCCGGCGGAGGGCGGCGAGGTCGACGGCGACGATCTCGTCGATGCCAGGGCGCTGCACCTTGACCACGACCTCGTCGAGCCCGGTGTCCTCGGCATCGAGCGACGAGAGGCGGGCGCGGTGCACCTGGCCGAGGGATGCGGCCGCAACCGGGGTGTCGTCGAACCAGGTGTACACACGCTCGAGCGGCATGCCCAGCTCGGCCTCCGCGAGCGCCCGGATCTGCGGCGTGGGCACGGCCGGGACCTCGTCCTGCAGCCCCTCCAGCTCCGCCGTGATCTCGGGCGGCAGCACGTCGAGGCGCGAGGACATGAACTGCCCGACCTTGATCATGAGGCCGCCGAGATCGACGGCGAGCGCATGGAACCGCCGCGCGAACCGCTGCATGCGGCGGGCGCGGGTACGCTCGGCGACACCACGCAGCCCGAACCGCGGAAGGACGAGCTCGAACCACCAGATCGCCACGAACTCACGGCTCGCGAAGGACAGGATGCGGCGGTACCGGGCTCGGTGAGGGCCCTGCGCCGCCGCTGCCGTCATCGCGTCATCCTTCCGCCGTTCCGCGCCGGACGCCGCACGACGCGGTCAGTCCTGGGCGAGGATCGTGTACAGCCTACGGCGGGCCTCATCGAGCACCTCGATGGCCTGCTGCACCTGCTCCGGCGAGCCGCTGCGCCCGACCTGCGCGGCCGCGGCGGCGAGGTCGACCCCAGCCTTGGGCAGGGCGCTGTAGCGGGCGTCGCGGCTGCGGTCCTTGTCGGAGGACGGCACCCACGGCGGGGTCTCGGTGCTCTCCGCGGCGACGGCACGGCCGGCCTCGGTGAGGGCGTAGGTCTTGCGGCCGTTCTGCTCCTCGGCCTCGATCAGGCCCTCGTCGGCGAGGAGCTGGAGCGTCGGGTAGACGGAACCGGCGCTCGGCTTCCAGGTGCCGCCGCTGCGCTCGGCGATCTCGTTGATGATCTGGTAGCCGTGCATCGGTCGCTCAACGAGGAGCGAGAGGACGGCGGCGCGCACGTCGCCGCGGGCCATGCGGGATCCGCCGGAGGGGCGCGACTCGAACGACTTGCGCAGCTGGTCCATCGCCTCGAACAGCGCTCCGGCCGGACCCTGCGAGCCGCCGAAGAGATTGCCGAGGCCGCCGACGAAATCGCCGCTGTTGCTGCCGTTGCTGTTTCCGCCGAACGGGGTGGAGGGGAATGCGTTGTTCATGATGACCTCCCAGTCGTGAACGATACTCAACGATATATCGTTACCGCTGAACGCGGGGTGGGAATCCGGATTCAGACCGGCGCGAGCACCGCAGCCCCGGTGACGGTCGCATCGATCCCGAGCTCCGCGGGTCGCACGCGGGCTGCCGTCGGGCCCGGCATCGCCGCCGCCCGGTAGGCGCGGGCGACCTCGGCGAGATAGCGCTCCCCGATGGCCGCCACACCGCCGCCGACCGCGATGACCTCGACGTCGAGAAGCGCCTGCGCCCCGGCCAGCGCGCGACCGAGGAACCGCGCCCCCTCCGCGATCACCTCCTCGGCGACCGCGTCACCGGCGCGAGCGGCCGCGTCCACCTCCCGCAGCGTGAGCGCCGTGCCCGTGCGCTCCCGGTACGTCTGCTCCAGCCCGGGGCCGGAGGCGACGGCTTCGACGTGTCCGACTCCTCCGCAGCCGCAGCGACGCCCGGCCAGCTCCAGAGGGAGTGCCAGTTCGGTGTGCCCGACCGACCCCGCCGTGCCGGTCGCGCCCGCGCGGAGACCGTCCGGGAGCACGACGGCTCCGCCGATGCCGGTGCCGACGGCGACCATCAACAGCCCGCACGCTCCCCGACCCGCCCCTGCCGCGGCCTCCGCGACCGCCGCCGCGTGCACGTCGTTCACGACCGCCACCGGCACATCGAGGGCGTGGATGAGCGCCGCGCGCAGCGGGAAGCCCGCCCAGCCGCTGATCGCATCGGTCGCCGAGGTGATGCCGCCGTCCTGATCGACGACCCCGGCGGTGCCCACACCGACCGCCGCGACCCGCTCCGCACCGCGGACCATGTCGATCGCATCGACGACCGCCCGCACGATGGCCTCGCCGCCCTCCCTGGCCGGAGTGGACAGGGTGCGCACGGCGGTGACGCGACGGCGCCCGCCGTCCGGCTCCTGCCGGAACCCGGCGACGGCGACCTTCGTGCCGCCGATGTCGACCCCGACGATCACGCCCGCTCCGTGGCGGCCGGCGTCGCGGCGACGAAGCGGCGGGTGAGGGCGATGGGATCGGTGATCGCCCCGCCCACGACGACGGCGAAGGCTCCGGCATCGAAGGCCGCTCGTACCTGCGCAGGGGTCTGGTAGCGCCCCTCGGCGATGGCCGGGATCCCCGCGGCGGCGAGCGCGGCCACGAGGTCGAGGTCCGGTTCGTCCTGGCGCGGCGAGTGCGGGGTGTAGCCGGACAGGGTCGTGCCGACGACCGCCGCTCCCGCCGCCCACGCGCGCTCGCCCTCCGCGACCGTCGACACGTCGGCCATCACCGGTCGCCCCGTCGCCGCGGCGATCTCCCCGATGAGCCGGAAGTCCGTGCCGAGCTGCTCCGTCGTGGCGTCCACCGCGATGATGTCGGCCCCGGCCTCCGCCAGCCCCGTGGCGAGCGCGAGCTCCGGGGTGATGACGTTGCGGACGCCGTTCCAGATCTTGTGGAGTCCGATGATCGGCACGTCGGTGACCGGACGCACCCGGCGGATGTCGTCCGGCCCGTTGAGCCGCAGACCGCTCGCGCCGCCGAGGAGCGCAGACTCGGCGAGCGCACCGATGACGTGGGTGTCCCTGGCGGGGGCGCCCGTGGACGCCTGGACCGAGGCGACGAGCCGGCCGCGGAGGAGAGCGAGGGGATCGTGGGTCACTTGAGGGCTCCTGCACTGGCGCCGCCGATGAAGAACTTCTGACCGAGGAGGAAGATCGCCACGGCCGGGAGCGTGAACATCACGCACGCAGCCATGAGCGGCCCCCAGGCCACGTCGTTCTCCCCGAAGAAGGCGTACAGACCGATGGACAGCGTGTACGTCGACTGGTCGTTGAGGTAGATGAGGGGATTGAGGAAGTCGGTCCACGCCCAGACGAACTGGAAGATCGCCGCGGTCACGATGGCCGGACGCGCCAAGGGAAGGACGATCGTCGCGTAGGTGCGGAACTCCGAGGCGCCGTCCAGACGGGCGGCCTCGATGAGCTCGTCCGGTACCGCGAGGAGGAACTGCCGGATCATGAAGATGAAGAACGGCGTGCCCAGGAACGCGGGGACGATGAGCGGGAGGTAGGTGTTGGTCGCCTCCAGCCCGTTCCACACGAGGAACAGCGGGATCAGCGTGACCTGCGGCGGCAGCATCATCGTGGCGAGCACGAGGATCAGGAGCGGTCGGGCGCCGCGCCACTTCACCTTCGCGAGGGCGTAGGCGACGAGCGGACACGAGATGACCGTGCCGAGGATGCTCATGCCGGAGACGAAGAGGGTGTTGGCGAGGTAGCGCCACACCGGGATCTGCGCGAACGCCTCGGCGAAGTTGGCCGTGGTCCACTCGGCGGGCAGCAGGGTGGGCGGGGAGGAGAACACGTCGCCTGGCGTCTTGAACGCGGTCGACAGCATCACCAGCAACGGGAACAGGAACAGCAGCGCGAGCAGCGTCACCGCGATCTGCTGCCGGACGCGGCGGAGCGTGCGGCGGGTGCGACGAGGGCGGCGCACCGGAGCGGAGATGTCAGCGTGCGCCATCGTGGACCCACTTCCTCGAGGTCGCGAGCACGATGAGGCTCACGACGAGCGTGACGATGAACAGCGTCCACGCCATGGCGGAGGCGTAGCCCATCTTCAGGAACACGAAGGCGTTCTGGTACAGGTACATCGCATACGAGAGCATCGACTGCCCCGGGCCCGAACCCGCCTGGTTGAGGCGCTCCTGCGACAGGATGTACGGCTGCGTGAAGATCTGCAGGAATCCGATGATGCTCACGATCACCTGGAACAGGGTGACCGGGGAGACCGTGGGCCAGGTGACGTTGGTGAATCGGCGCCAGGCGCCTGCGCCGTCGAGCTCGGCCGCCTCGTACAGCTCCTTCGGCACCTCCTGCAGGGCGGCGAGGTAGATGATCATGGTGCCGCCCACGGTCCACAGCGACATGAGGATGATGGCGGGCTTCGTCCACTCCGGCTGCTGCAGCCAGGCCGGCCCCTCGATGCCGAACCACGAGAGGAAGTGGTTGATGAAGCCGTACTGGGCGTTCAGCAGCCAGCGCCACAGGTAGCCGCCGACGACGACCGGCACGATCGAGGGGAGATACACGAGCGCGCGATACAGCGGCTGGCCCCGCACCGGGGTGTTCAGCAGGTGCGCACCGGCCAGGGCGATGCCGATCGCGAGCGGCACGCCGAACACCGTGAGCACGGCCGTGTTGGCGAGGGACTTCCAGAACACTCCGTCGGCGAACATCTGGGTGTAGTTGTCCAGCCCCACCCACTCGGGCGCCTGGAACAGGTTGAAGTCGGTGAAGCTGTAGTACGCCGACGCCGCGATCGGATAGGCGAACAGGAACAGGAAGCCGACGATGAACGGCGACGCGAAAGCCAGGCCGATCAGCGTGGTCCGGCGGCTGCGGCGCCGCCGGACGGGAGCGCCGGGTCCGGCAGGAGCGTTCTCCTGCCGGACCCGGGGTGCTGTTGCCGTGGTCACGAGGACCGGCTCACTTCGAGGCGTAGGAGGCCATGCGCTCCTCGACGGTCGCGATCGCCTCCTCCGGGGTGGCGGTCAGCCGCACGACCTCGTCGAACGCGGTCGCGAGGTCCGTCGCGTACTCGGCGCTGTACGGACGGCTGGCCAGGGACTTCGCGTTCGGGGAGGACGCGGCCTCCGCCCAGACACCGAAGTCCTGCAGCTCGTCGAACGCGGCGCTGCCGGCGAGGGAGGAGCGGCCCGGGAGGTTGCCGAGGGCGACGGCGAACTTCTCCATGGGCTCGTCGCTCACGAGGTAGGCGAGGAAGGTGGCCGCCTCCTCCTTGTGCTTCGAGTTCGCGGGGATGAACAGGGTGCTCGCGGTGACCTGCGTGCTGTTCTCCAGGTCCGGCGAGGCGGCGGGGATCGCGGTCACGCCCCACTCGAAGTCGGGGGCGATCTTGGCGGCGCTGGCCGACCGCCACTCGCCGTCGATGATCATGGCGACCTGGCCGCTGAAGAACGGGTCCTGTGTGGAGAGGTACTCGCCCTGTCCGGACACGAAGGTGGCCATGGCATCGGCGCCGACCGGCTCGATCACGTTGTCCTGGTACCACTGCAGGGCCTCGAGGTTCCCGTCTTCCGCGGGGGTCGGGCCGTCCTCGCCGTCCCAGCTGCCGCCGAACGCGTAGCCGAGGGTCGTGAGGGTGGTGCTGTCGTTCGCCGAGCCGAGACCGAGCTGCGTGATCTTGCCGGAGGCGTCCTTCTTGGTGAGCTTCGGGATGGCGGCGGCGAGCTCGTCCATCGTCGTCGGCGGGGTGACCCCGGCCTCCTCCAGCAGCTGCGGGTTGTAGAGGAGCTGGAAGCTGTGGATCGCGATCGGCAGCGAGTAGATCGTGCCGTCGTAGGTCATCTGCTCCATGGCGCTCGGGACGAAGTCGTCGACGTCGATGTCCTCGGCGGCGATCGCGTCGTCGAGCGGCGCGAGGATGCCCTTCGAGGCCCAGGCGCCGACGGTGTTGCCGAAGTTGTCGGAGATGTCGAAGGAGCCGTTCGACGACGACATCGACGTGAGCTGCTTCTGGGTGTCGGGGCTGGAGACGCCCTTGACGACGATGTCGTCCTGGCTGGCGTTGAAGTCGGCGATGATCGCCTCCAGCGCCTTCGCCTCCTCCCCGCCCCACAGGTACGAGAACGTGATCTCGGTGGGGCCGTCGGCGTCGCCGCCGCCACCGGCGCAGCCGCTCAGGGCGACGACCGTCGCCGCGCCCAGCGCCCCGGCGACCAGGACGCGCCGGCGCATGTTGTGCTTCACGTGCATGGGGATTCTCCGCTCATCGTTGACCGTGCAAAGGATTGGAATAGACCAATTAAGAACCGCTGAGAGGAGACATTGACACAAACCGGGGTGATCGTCAAGATTGGGTTAGTCCAAACGAGGGGGAATCATGTCGGCGATCGAGGGCGTCACGAAGCACGAACGCGTGCGGCGGCATCTGGAGAAGGTCATCGACCAGGGGCTCGCACCCCACGAGAAGCTGCCCACGGAGCGCGAGCTCGCGGAGTCGCTCGAGGTGAACCGGCAGACCGTGCGTCGCGCCCTCGACGAGCTCGAACGGGACGGACTGGTGTATCGGCTCCAGGGGGCGGGCACGTTCGTGAGCGCCTCGCGGATCAGCAAGGCCTTCGAGCTGACCTCGTTCTCGGAGGACATGCTCGCCCGGAACATGCGACCGGGCTCCCTCTCCGTCGACGTCGGCACCGCGGCGGCCGGGCAGACCGCAGGGTACGCCCTGAACCTCAGCCCGCAGTCCCCCGTCGTGCGGATCCGCCGCGTCCGGACCGCCGACGACATCCCGATCTGCCTGGAGGTGTGCTCGATCGCGGCCGACACCGTGCCGGGTCTGGAGGACGGCATCGTGGGCGACTCGCTCTACGACGACCTGCGCACCCGGTTCGGCATCACCGCCGTGCGCGCCGACCAGGAGATCCACGCGGTCGTGCTCGACGAGGAGCAGGCCGCCGCGCTGCAGACGCCGCCGTTCTCCCCCGCCTTCCTCGTGAAGCGCACGACCTATGACGCCCGCAGCCGCCCGATCGAGTACGCCGAGTCGGTGTACCGCGGCGACCGCTACTCGTACCTCGTCTCCATCGCCCGTCCCTGATCCCCGACGACTCCCGACCTGCGATCCCCTTCACCGACGAAAGGCTCCTCGTGTCCGACCCGACCCTCCGCCCGCGCATCGCGCTGCTCCCCCTCGACGATCGGCCGGTGAACGTCAAGCTCCCGGGCGACGTCGCGGCCGTCGCCGGAGTGACCCTCGACGTCCCGCCCGCCGAGATCCTCCCCTCGTACCGGACCGCGGGCGACGCCGACGCGTTGGGCGGGTGGCTGCGGGAGCGGGCGGCCGACCCCGCGACGGTGCACCTGGTCGTCTCGGTGGACATGCTCCTCTACGGCGGGCTCATCGCGAGCCGCACGAGCGACGACACCACCCGCGACGTGCTGGCGCGCCTCGACGTGCTGCGCGAGGTGCGGCGGATGCGGCCCGATCTGCCCATCTCGGCGGTGTCGCTGGTGACCCGCGCGAGCAACTCCTACTCCGCCGCCGAGGAGCCGACCTACTGGACGGAGCACGGCAAGGAGATCCACGCACTCGGCGGCGACGCGCACCGACTGCTCGGTGAGACCGAGGTGCTGCCGCTCGACGACCTGACTCCGGTGCCCGCCGCGGTCGTCTCCGACTACTCGTCTCGGCGGCTGCGCAACCACATCGTGAACCTCTCCACGCTGGGCCTCGTGGAGGACGAGACCCTCGACTTCCTGGCGATCACCGCCGACGACAC
The DNA here is from genome assembly GCF_032364335.1 of Microbacterium meiriae. Classification (NCBI taxonomy): domain Bacteria; kingdom Bacillati; phylum Actinomycetota; class Actinomycetes; order Micrococcales; family Microbacteriaceae; genus Microbacterium; species Microbacterium meiriae. The sequence goes on along the minus strand of NZ_CP133984.1, from coordinate 264,009 downwards.
CGCCCCCTTCGCGGCGGGCAGCGCAGAGCAGGTGTGGCTCCGGCACTGGATGCGGATGCTGCCGTCGGGCCGGCGTGTGCTGATGTACCCGGGGGCCGACGAGGTGGGCGCCGCGCTCGTCGCCCGGGCCCTGGCGGCGAACGCCGGGGTGACCGCCTCGTTCTCGGTGGCCTGCGCGGACGCCGACGGCATCGAGCGCGTCCCGCCCTACGAGAACATGTCGCTCGCGGCGTCGGCGAGCCGGCAGATCCGCGCGGCCGGCGCCGAGGAGGTCGCCACCGGAGGCGACGTCACCCTCGTGCTGCACGCCCCCGACCCCGACCGGCACGACATGTTCCGCGGGCGGCCCGAGGTCGTCGATGCGGACGCCGTCGCGGGGACGGTCGCTCTCGTGCGGGAGCGTCTGGACGCCGGGGAGCACGTCGCCCTGGCGGATGTGCGGTACCCGAACGGCGCGGACGAGGCGCTCGTGCGCGCGCTCGCCGAGGCCGGACTGCTCGGCCGCCTGGAGGCTTTCGGCGGGTGGAACACCGCCGGGAACACGCTCGGCAGCGTCGTCGCGGTGGCCGCCGCCGGCGTCGTCGGTCGGGCCTCGGGCTCCTTCGACGACCGCGCCGCGCGGATCGCCCTGCTGACCCGGCTGCTCGACGACTTCGCCTACCAGGCCGTGGTGCGCACGGATGCGGGGCCGTCCCTCTTCCCTGACATCTATCCGATGGCCGACGACGCGCAGGTCGCGACGGCGGAGCGCGTCATCCGCGCCGAGCTGACGGGCTTGCTGGAGTCGATGCTGCCCGCCGACGACGTGCGGATCGAGGAGCTGACCCTCCCCTGGCGGCGCTCCTTCGAGATCGGTCTCACCCTGCGCTGACTCCTCCGCGGCGCCGGCATACACCCGCGACCGCCGCGAGCCTGGCGCGCTCCACAGGAAGGGATGGTTGGCTGGAACCTCCGGCGGGGGAGATTCGAGCCGGGTACGACCACAGGGGGGACGGCGTCCATGAGCAGTACGACCGGGCACGAGGCGGCGGGCAGCCGAGTGCGGGTGAGTGTGGTGGTGCCGGTGTTCCGGCCGAAGGCGTCGTTCGACGACCTCATCGCCTCGCTCGACGCCCAGACGCTGGATCGGGAGGCCTTCGAGGTCCTGCTCTGCGACGACGGCTCCGGGGAGGAGACGGCCGCGCGGCTGGAGAGCATCGCGAAGGATCGCCCTCATGTACGGGTGCTGTCGCTGCCGCACTCCGGCTGGCCCGGCACTCCGCGCAACCGCGGCGTCGAGGAGGCCAGAGGGACGTACGTGCAGTTCGTCGACCAGGACGACTGGCTGTATCCGCGCGCACTCGAGCGGCTGTGCGACTACGCCGATGAGCATGGGTCGGACGTCGTGGTCGGCAAGGAGGTGGGCATCGGACGGAAGCTGCCCGCCAAGATCTTCCAGCGCGACATCCCGCACGCGGTGCTCGGCGAGGACCCGATCCTGGAGATGCTGACGCCGCACAAGATGTTCCGGACGGCGTTCCTCCGCGAGCACGGCATCCGCTTCCCTGATGGCAAGGTGCGACTCGAGGACCACCTGTTCGTGATGCAGGCGTACTTCGCCGCCGACACGATCTCGGTGCTCGCCAGCGAGCCCTGCTACGCGTGGGTGAAGGAGCCCGGGAGTGCGAGCTCGTCGCGCATCGACCCCGAGTCGTACTTCCCGCACCTGGAGACCGTGCTCGATGTCGTCGAGGCGAACACGGAGCCCGGGAAGGTGCGCGACCGGCTGCTGCGGCACTGGTTCCGCGGCAAGATCCTCAACCGGATCGCCGGACGACGGATGGTGAAGTACCCGACGGAGTACCGCGACCGCCTGCTGGACGTGGTGGTGCCGCTCGCGCAGCGTCGATTCGGCCCCGGCGTGGATGCGGGGCTGTCGTTCCCGCAGCGCATCCGGGCGGCTCTGCTGCGCGCCGACCGCCGGGATGACCTGCTCGCCTTCGCCGCGTTCGAGGCGGACACGACCTGCACGGCCACCGTGACCGCGGCGCGCTGGTCGCGCGGCGGGTTGCAGCTCACCGTGCGCGTCCGTCTGCTCCGGGACGGCGAGGAGGCGTTCGTGTTCGAGACCGTCGGTTCCGCCGACCGGCTGGTCTCCCTGCCCTCGTCGGCGACCGAAGACCTCCCCTCCGGGCTGCTCAACGCTCGCAAGGAGCGTCGCGCTGACCGCGTCGACCTCGTCGCGCGGGATACGCCGACCCCCGGACAGGCGCCGGAGTCGACGGCAGGCTCGGAGCGCAAGATCGGCGGCCGACGCCCGAAGCGCCTCGACGCGGTGCCCATCGCCCTGGACCCGATGAAGGCGTTCCGTGAGGACGGCGCTCGCGACGCCGACCTCACCGTCGCCGTCCGCTACGCCGGGTGGATGTTCACCGCCCCGCTGACAGCGGCGCCGGACGTGACGGCACACCTCGGCAGGTCCCCGCTTCTCGCGGGCCGTCGGGTCGAGCTCGTACGGAACGAGGATGGCAGCCTGCGGCTGCGCCGCGAGTGGCCGGGCGGCGCCTGGCGCGACGCCCTCGCACGAGCCGCCCGCCGCGTCCGCTCCCGACTTCGCCGCTGACAGACCGAGCGTCGCGCGCCCCCTCCCTTCGGGCGCCGACCAGCTGTGACCCCGACACCCACCACCGCGAGCAGGCGCGGCCCACTCACGCTGCGACATCGAAGCGCGCCCGTCCGCCCAGCCGCGGTGTGCGCTGCGGGTCGACCCACCGCGGCGGAAGGAACCACGGTCGGCCGGTCACGCCGGAACCCTCGATCACGATCTCCCACCCGTTGTCGTGGATGCGGTGGTGGCAGGTCTCGCAGAGCAGGATCCCGTTCGAGAGATCGGTCGGACCTCGATCTCGCTGCCACCAGCGGAGGTGGTGAGCCTTCGTCATCCCGGGCGGGAGCCCGCACATGGCGCACCCGCCATCCCGTTCGGCGAGGGCCAGCCGTTGGGCTCGGGTGAAGAGGCGCTTCTCGCGGCCCCAATCCAGAACCTCGCTCGCACCGCCGAGGACGCAGGGGATGACGCCCCCGCTGGCCGCCATCCGCCGCGCGGCGCCGATGTCGATCACCTGGTCGAGCCCGTCGACCGTCGCCGACCCGGTTCCCGCCTGCAGATCGTCCAGCGATACCCGAACGATCACCGTCGCCCCGGCGAGCGGCACCCGATCGCCCTCGCACCCGAGCGCGTGCGCGCAGAAGAGGGACAGCGCATCGGCCTGGATCATCGCGACGGAGCGCCGATCCGCGTCGGGCGACTCCGCATCGGGGGCTTCGAGGCGGGCGGCGAACACGGCAGACACGTGCCCGCGGATCGCGGTGACGACCGGCGCAGCGGACTCGGCATCGAGCTGCGCGTGCAGATGCACCATGCCGTCACGTTCGAAGATGCGCAGTCCGCGCCGACCGCGCTGTTCCTCCGCCCGCGGCGCTACGCCGTCGGGGTCGAGCCACGCTTCGGCGCGGAGGACGAGCTTGCGCACCGCATCGAGCTCGAGCCCTTCGGCTGCGGCGGTCAGCACGCGTTCCGCCTCGGCGATGCGCTCCACACCGGCGGCCACGCGGCAGCGATCGAGGAGAGCGACGAGGAGACCGATCGCCGGCGCTCCGAGCACACCCGACGCGAGTGCTTCCCCGAGGAGCGGATACCGCGCGGGCAGCGGCGCGCCGAGCAGATCGCTCCGCGGCGCGGTCGCTTCTCCGACCTTCACCAGGCGCTGCGCCTCCCCCGTCGAGATGCCCGTCGTCGCGGCGATGAGCTTCGCCGCCGTGCGGTACCCGCGTTGCTTCGCCAAGCTGTCGGCCCCGAGCTCCGCGCGCGACTCCCGAGCGATGCCGGCGGCCACGTCGACGTGGATCGCATCGAGCCGGCGCTGCAGAAGTCCGATCGCGTCGGCCACCTCGACGAGCTGCACGCGGGAGAGCTCGGCGACATCGCCCGCGGCGCCCCACGCCTCGTCGAGGCGATCCATCGCCTCGCGCAGTCCGGACGTTTTCGACATGCTTCATTCTATCTCGTCAGGCCCCGACTTTCGAAGTTATGTTCGAATGCATGCCGGCATTCTGCCGCGGTCTGCCGCTCCTCCTGCCCGCCCCTACACGTCGAAGAGCGGGGCCGGGCGGCAGTCGCGGCGGGAAAGATCACGGGGCCGTGTCGAGCGGTGCGGCAGGAGGTGGAGCCGCCCGGTCATGACCTCGGTCCCTCGCGCTGCGGGCTGACCGCACTTACGCGACCGGCGTCGTCCGCAGCAAACTGCGCCGCAGGAACATGAGGGTCGGAATCCGCGACAAGCGAGACCAGGTCGCCGCCCGGGTGGAACGAGTTTAGAACGGCAGGTCGCGAGACCCCGGTGGGGCGATGAGGATGCCCGTGATCTTGCCGAAGCCGTTGTAGGCAACGCGGCCGATCCACTCTCCGGCCTCGTGGTGCAGGGTCACCTGCACGATCGCTCCGTTACTCAGGTGCCGGTTGGCGAGCGTGCTCAGCGGCGTGCTGCCGTCCGCCGTCTGTACCGTCGAATCGACGCAGGCTTCGAGGCGGCCGGTGTCACTCCGGATCTGGTCCCACACGCTCATCAGTTTGCGCTTGGTCAGCGCGCGACCGCAGGCGTACGTCATGTGTGCTCGCACCGCCTCGTAGTCGCCGGCATCCAGGTGTGCGAATACCGCGCTCGTGCGATCCGAGAGGTCTGTCACCGGCGCTGCCATCATCCCTGCCTCACCCTTGGTGCCGAATCGCTTGAACGCTGCTTGTCGGCTCACGCCGAGCGTGGCGCCGATCTCTTGCCACGAGACGCCATGCGAGCGCGCGGTGGAGACCGACTCCTGCAATCGCTCACGCGAACGCCGGACCAACTCGTCGGCCTGACGGATCATCAGGACCTCATCGCCCGAGCGAGACGGCGCTTCTCGTCCGCCTGCCTCGACGAGGGAGGCGAGGTCGGCAAGCGACAAGCCGCTGGTCGATGATCCGTCCATGAAGCGAGCCTATGGACCTGACTCGCGAGCGTCAACTAATGGGTGACATTCACGAATCCCACTCGTTCACCTCGTCGCATCCTCGCGTTCACGCCGCGCGCCTACCTTGAGTGCGGACGCGCGACCGCGCTCACGAAACCAGACAATCTTTGTGCCTTCACCACAAGAACCGGTAATGTCGCATCGACACACCTCGAAGGCGAGAAAGGGACGAACATGGCCGACAGGCAGCAGAGGCGCTGGGCGCTCATCGGATTGACGGCCGCGGCGGCGATCGCGCTCACCGGATGCACGGCGGGCGGCGACGGAGACGCGGGCGACGGCGGTGGCAGCGACGGCGGCTCCGGCGACACCCTCATCGTCTACACGAACTCGAACAGCGACGGCCGCGGGGAGTGGATCACCGAGAAGGCGGCGGACGCGGGCATCGACATCGAGATCGTGGGCCTCGGCGGCGCCGACCTGACGAACCGCATCATCGCGGAGAAGAACAACCCCGTCGGCGACGTGGTCTTCGGCCTGAACAACATGTTCTTCGAGCAGCTCAAGGCCGAGGAAGCCATCACGGCCTACGAGCCGAGCTGGAGCGGCGAGGTCCCCGCAGACGCCGGCGACCTGAAGGACGGCGCGTTCTGGCCGCTCGTGGAGCAGGCGATCGTCACGGTCTACGACGAGAACCGCATCAGCGACGCCCCCACCGACCCCGACGACCTGTACACCGACGAGGAGTTCGCCGGCCGTTACGAGGTCAACCCCGCGCTCGGCCAGGCCACCCCGCAGCTCGTGCTCGCCAGCATGCTCACCCGTCACCTCGACGAGGACGGCGACCTCGGCGTGAGCGACGAGGGCTGGGACCTGGTGAAGTCGTACTACGCCAACGGCTCCCCCGCTGTGGAGGGCACCGACCTCTACGCCCGCATCACCCGCGACGAGGTGGACTACGGCGTGCTGCCGTCGAGCGGCATCTCCGCCCGCGACGAGGAGTACGGCACCAGCACGGGCATGATCGTCCCCGAGTACGGCGTCCCCTACGTGACCGAGCAGATCGCCCAGATCAACGGCACGGACAACGAGGAGAAGGCGCAGGAGTTCATCGACTGGTTCGGCAGCGCCGAGGTCCAGGGCGAGTTCGCCGCGGAGTTCAACGCCATGCCCGTGAACGAGGGCGCGGTCGAGAAGGCCAACCCCGAGGTCGTCGAGCTCATGGGCACGCTCGACCGTCAGGACATCGACTTCGGCTTCGTGAGCGAGAACCTCGGCGCCTGGGTCGAGAAGGTCACGCTCGAGTACATCGGCTGACCCGCGCAGTCCCGCACCGGCAGAGAGAGAAGACGATGATCCGTTTCGACGACGTCGAGGTCGTGTTCGGCGACCACCGTGCGGTCTCGCACCTCGATCTGGAGATCCAGGAGGGTGAGTTCTTCACCCTCCTGGGTCCGTCCGGATGCGGCAAGACCACCGCCCTGCGCACGCTCGCGGGGTTCATCGAGCCCACCGGCGGCCGTATCCACATCGCCGGCCGCGACGTGACCCGGGTGCCGAGCGAGAAGCGCGGCGTGGGCATGGTGTTCCAGAACTACGCGCTGTTCCCGAGCATGAACGTACGGGAGAACATCGCGTTCGGCCTCTCGGTGCAGAAGGTGTCGAAGGCCGAGCAGCGGCGGCGCGTGGACGAGGTCACCGACCGCACCGGGCTCGCCGCGTCGCAGCTCGAGAAGAACGTGGCAGAACTGTCCGGCGGCCAGCAGCAGCGCGTCGCCATCGCCCGGGCGCTCGCGCTCACCCCCAGTATCCTGCTGCTCGACGAGCCGCTGTCGAACCTCGACGCCAAGCTCCGCGTGCAGCTGCGCGAACAGCTCAAGGAGCTGCAGCACGAGGTCGGCGTGACCACCGTGTACGTCACGCACGACCAGGAGGAGGCGCTCACCCTCAGCGACCGGATCGCCGTGCTCGACGCCGGGACCCTGCAGCAGGTGGGCACGCCGGAGGAGATCTACGACCGCAGCGCGACGCCGTTCGTCTGCCGGTTCATCGGCGAGAACAACCGCCTCACGCCCGCGCAGCTTATCGCGATCGGCGCCGGCCTCGATGCCACGGCCGAGAGCTACGTGCGGCCGGAGAAGCTGCACCTGGCGTCGCCGTCCGAGGCCACCGCCGGCGGCACGGCGTCGCTCGACGGCACCGTCGCCGAGCGCACGTACCACGGCAGCCACAGCGTCTACACGGTCTCCGCTGCCGACGCGACGCTCCGGGTGAGCGTGCCGGCCGCGGCGAGCGCGCACCGCTGGGACGTCGGCGACGCCGTGCGCATCGACGTCGACCCGCGGTGGATCCTGCAGTACCCGGCGGCGTGACATGAGCGCTCCGCAGAACGACTCCCGTCCGGTGCCGCCGCCGTCCGCGGCGATGACCGACACCCCCGGCGCGCTGACGACCGAGGCGGCCGAGGCGGGCACCGCGACGAAGCCCCGCCTCCGCCGCGGACGGCCGGGCAGCGTGCGCGCGACGCTCCGCTCGCCGCTCGCCTGGGTGACCGGCATCGTCGTGATCTGGTTCGCCGCCGCCTTCCTCGTGCTGCCGAACGCCGAGCTGCTCGCCGCGACCTTCTTCCCGGACGGGCAGTTCAGCATCCGCGCCGTCGAGAAGCTGCTCGGCAGCGAGCGCGCGCTGAAGACGCTCGGCAACAGCTTCCTCCTCGCGATCACGCTGTCGGTCACGGTGAACGTCGTCGGGGTGTTCATCGTGCTGGTGACGCAGTACTTCCAGGTGCGCGGCGCGAAACTCCTCTGGCTCGGCTACGCCACCACCCTGATCTACGGCGGCATCGTGCTCGCGGCCGGCTACAACTTCATCTACGGCAAGTTCGGCTTCATCACGAATCTGATGGTGAACATCTGGCCGGACATGAACCGGGACTGGTTCTCCGGCTACTTCGCGGTCGTGTTCGTGATGACGTTCGCGACGACGACGAACCACATGCTGTTCCTGTCCTCGTCGCTCGGCAAGGTGGACTATGCGTCGATCGAGGCCGCGAAGCTCATGGGTGCCTCGACATGGACGATCCTGCGGCGCATCGTGCTGCCGGTCATGAAGCCGATGCTCTTCGCCGTCACGGTGCTGACGTTCCTCATCGGCCTCGGGGCCCTGACCGCGCCGCTCGTGCTCGGCGGTCCGGACTTCCAGACCGTCGCACCCCTCATCATCGACCTGTCGCGGAGTCCGATCACCCGTGACATCGCGGCGCTGCTGGCGATCGTGCTCGGTGTCGCGACGATCATCCTGCTCGCGATCATGAACCGCGCCGAGAAGTCGGGGGTGTACTTCTCGGTGGCGAAGGTGGCGACGCCGATCCAGAAGCAGCGGATCCGCAACCCGTTCGCGAATGCCGTCGTGCACGTGGTCGCCTACCTGCTCTGGGTGATCTACCTCATCCCGGTCGTGCTCATCGTGATCTTCTCGTTCGTGGACGCGCGGAGCATCCTCGCCGGATCCATCACGCTCGACAGCTTCACGCTCGACAACTACATCACCGTGTTCTCCAGCGCGGCGGCCCTCCGGCCGTTCATCGTGAGCGTCGTCTACAGCGCCCTCGCCGCGGTCATCGTGGTGGGCGGCCTGCTCTTCGTGGCGCGGATGATGCAGAAGCACCGCAACCTGCTGACCACGGCCATCGAGTACGTGCTGCACATCCCGTGGATCCTGCCGATCGTGCTGATCGCACTGGCCTTCGTGATGGCGTTCGACGCCCCGCAGCCGCTCGTCGGCAACATCGTGCTCACGGGGACGCCGGTGCTGCTGCTCGTCGCGTACATCTGCGTGAAGATCCCGTTCACGCTGCGGCTGCTCAAGGCGGGCTTCGCGTCCGTGCCGGACTCCCTGGAAGACGCCTCGCGCATCCTCGGAGCGCGCTCGCTGACCACGTTCCGGCGCGTGCTCATCCCGCTCGTGCTGCCGACCGCGGCCGCGATCACGGCGCTGAACTTCAACAGCCTGCTCGACGACTACGACGCCGCGATCTTCCTCTACCACCCGCTGTACAAGCCGCTCGGCGTCGCGATCCAGGAGAGCACGCGCGGGGAGAACAACCTCGACGCGATGCCCATCACGTTCGTCTACACCGTGCTGCTCATGATCATCATGGGTGTCACCATGTATCTCGTGTATGGACGAGGTTCACGCGCCGGAGCGCCCCGCCGACGGAAGCAGCGCGCATGAGCGGGGCGGATTCCGGGACGCCCGCCCTGCGGGTCACGATCAGCGACGTCGCCGCGGCGGCGGGGGTGTCGCGGGCGACGGCGACCAGAGCATTGAAGGGCGAGGGCCGGTTCGCGCCGGAGACGCAGGAGCGCATCCTGGAGGCCGCCGAGCGCCTCGGGTACGTACGCAACACCATGGCCGCGGAGCTCGCCGCCGGACGCACCGGCACCGTCGGCCTCATGCTGCGCGACGCGAGCAACCCCGCGTACGGCCTCCTCTTCTCCCGGTTGCAGGAGGAGGCGCATCAGCGCGGCCTCGACCTCGTGACCGTCACGATCGGCGCCGACGAGCAGGGCGCCAAGCAGGTGAATGCGCTGCACCGGCTGCTCGGCATGCGGGTCGCGGGACTCATCGTCGCGACCGGCGGCATCTCCGCGGCGCAGCTCGAGCCCTTCGCCGACCAGGTGCCGATCCTCCGTGCCGGGCGCGTGGAGTCGGCGGGCCGCATCCACACCGCCCACTACGACGACGAGGGGCACGGGCGCCTGCTCGCGGAGCACATCATCGCGCTCGGACACCGGACGGTCGTCGTGCTCGCCGGAAGCCCCGACGCGTCGTACCCCGAGCACCTGCGCGCGCTCGCGATGCAGGAGGTCCTGACCGCGGCGGGCGTCGCCGTAACGATGATCTCGGCCGGCGCGCGTCCCGACGACGGCGTCGACGAAGCCCTCGCCGCCGTGCGCGCCGGATCGACCGCCGTCATGTGCGCCTCGGACTACCGGCAGCTCGCCGTCATGCGCGCCGCCCGCGCGGCAGGCCTCCGCGTGCCGGAGGACGTGAGCGTGACCGGGTGCGACGGCATCCTGCCCGGCGCCGATCTGCTCGGGCTCACCACCCTGCGGATCCCCGTGGAGGCGGTGGCCGCGGCCGCCGTCGAGACCATGCAGCAGCTGCTCACCGCGGACGAGCCGGAGACGCTCGTGCGCCGCTCGTTCACGGGAACCCTCGTCCCCGGATCCACGGCCGCCGCCGTCTGACATCTGCCCCGACCTGCCTCCGTCCGCCGACCAGGAAGAGACATGATCCTCACCGAACACCCCCGCCCGTCGCACACCTTCGTGCACATCTCCGACACGCACCTGCCCGGTGAGCGGTCGCCGCTATACGGCAGCGGGGCCGACGCCGATGCGAACCTGGCGGAGATGCTCGACCGGCTCGTCTCCTCGGGGCTCCGTCCCGACGCGCTGCTGTTCACGGGAGACCTGACGGACCGGGGCGATGCCGCCGCGTACGGGCGACTGCGCGAACTCGTGACGCCCGCTGCCGCGGCGCTCGGGTGCGAGGTCGTGTGGGCGGCCGGCAACCATGACGACCGCCGTGCCATGCGATCGGAGCTCGGACTCGCGGGGGCGGGTGACGAGCCGATCGTCGAGGTGAGGTGGTTCGGGGGGATGCGCGTCATCGTCGTCGATTCGACGGTGCCCGGCGCGCATTGGGGGGAGGTGCCGTCGTCGCAGCTGGTTCGGCTGGAGGGAGAGCTGTCGACGGCGGCACCGCAGGGCACGCTGCTGCTCATCCACCATCCGCCCCTGCCGACGGTGCTCGACCTCGCCGTGACGGTCGAGCTGCGGGATCAGGACGCGCTGGCCGCGGTACTGCGGGGGACGGACGTGCGGGGCATCCTGTCGGGACACGTGCACCACCCGTCGTTCGGCACCTTCGCCGGGATCCCCGTCGCCGTCGCCTCGTCGAGCGCGTACGGACAGGACCTCGCGCAGCCCGTCGGCGCCACCCGCGGACAGGACGCCGCGCAGGGCTACAACCTCGTGCACGTGTACGCCGACACCATCGTGCACTCCGCCGTCTCGCTCGAGCGCGGGGCGGACGTCGGGGAGCCAGTCGCCGCCGATGAGGCCGGGCGACGGATCGCCGGCGTGGGGATCGACTGGCGGGACTAGGCCGTCACGAGGTCGTCATCGGCGTCACCTCGACGTCGATCGAGCCGAACGGGAACGGGCTGACGACGCTCCAGGAGTCGCCGGTGAACTGCTCGATCGGGATCAGCGCGAACCACACGTGCGAGACGACGATCGCGACCACCACGAACAGTCCGACTCCGCGCAGCGCCCACTCCAGCGTCCGCAACGCCGTGCGCTCATCGGCCGCCTTCATCACGCGACCGAGCGCGAGCAGCACGATGACGGCGATGGCGATGTAGACGAGGGGGCTCGGCGCGAGCGTCAGCTGGATGCACTGCGGAGCCTCGTCGACCGGCTGGCCCGCGGAGTCGATGAACCCGCCGTTCGCGTCGACCCCGCCGGGGCAGATGCCCTTGCTGGCGGTCATGAATACGGGGTAGAGGAATGCGGTGATCAGCGACCAGAGGAGGACGCGGCGGATCGCGGCGATGACCACGGCGCCGGGGAGTGCGGCGGGTGCCGTGTCCGGGGAGGTGGAGGGGGCTTGCGACGGCATGCGGCGGCTACTTTCGGGGCGGTCGTGTTCATCCTGGCGGATGTGTGGGGTGGGCGGAAGCCTTCCTGGTTTCTCCTCGGTCGTGGGTAGCGTGAAGGAGTGAAGATCACCGCCCGCGCATTCGCTGCCCGGTTCGACGTGCCGATAGCAGAGGCGCGCACCGCTCTCCGGTCCCGTCACGGTGCTCTTCCGAAGGGCGGGAAGGCCTGGGATCTGACCGCCGAGGAAGTTCTTGATCTCTTCGATGAGGTCTTCGCTAGGGAAGTAACTCGGCCTCTCGAGTCGGAGCCGACGCCCGCGCTGCTGACGCAATACGCCCAGATTCTCGCCGAACTGCGCATGCGCGGAGTCGTCCGGACCGGGAACGCGCCACTCGGGGACTACGCCGAGCACATCGCCGCTCGGGTCTACGGTGGCGTTCTCGAGCCGAACTCCGCCAAGTCGTACGACGTGCTCGCGGGTGACCGTCGAATCCAGGTGAAGGCACGAACGAGGAGCGCATCGACGAGTGCGAATGCGGTCTTCTCCGTCTTTCGGTCCTTTGACTTCGACGTCGCCACGCTCTTGGTGCTCGATTCGCGCACGTATGCGCTCCAGTGGGCGAGGGAGATCGGACCGAACGAGGTCCGCAGTGCTTCACGCTGGTCAGCGCACGTGAATGGCCACCTTCTGTCTCTCCGTTCCGCACAGACTCTAGGGCGGGATGTGACGGCGGAGTTCACGCCCTACCTCTGAGAGTGACTGCCCAGGCGACAGCGGCCGAGGCGCCAAGCCCGCACCGGAGGAGAGGCTGAACCGTGCGCGTAGGCTGGAACGTCTGCCTCCTCTCTGAGGCGCCTTCCCCTGGAGCTCCATGTCTGCAACGACGGTCGACGACCGCGCCCGGTATCGCGCCCACCCCTCGGTGCTCGAAGCCTTGAAGAACCCGCGACTGCTGACGCGAGAAGTGCTGGCCGGGCTCGTCGTCGGGCTCGCGCTCATCCCGGAGGCCATCGCGTTCTCGGTGATCGCCGGCGTCGACCCGAAGGTCGGGCTGTTCTCGTCGTTCATCATGGCGGTATCGATCGCGTTCCTCGGCGGGCGGCCGGCGATGGTGACCGCGGCGACCGGAGCCGTGGCGCTCGTCATCGCTCCCGTCGCGCCGACGTACGGACTGGACTACTTCATCGCCACGGTCATCCTCGCCGGCATCTTCCAGGTGATCCTCGGAGTGCTCGGCGTCGCGAAGCTGATGCGGTTCATCCCCCGCAGCGTGATGGTCGGGTTCGTGAACGCGCTGGCGATCTTCGTGTTCAGCTCGCAGTTCCCGCAGCTCATCGACGTGCCGTGGTTGGTGTATCCGCTGGTGGCGCTCGGGATCGTCGTGATGCTCGTGATGCCGAAGCTCACCAAGATCGTGCCGGCGCCGCTCGTATCGGTGATCATCGTGACGGGTGTGGTGCTCGCCTTCGGGATCACGGTGCCGACCGTGGGCGATCAGGGTGAGCTGCCGCGGAGTCTGCCGTCGCTGTTCATCCCGAACGTTCCGATGACGTGGGAGACGTTCACGATCATCGCGCCGTTCGCGCTCGGGGTCGCGCTCGTCGGGCTGATGGAGTCGCTGCTCACCGCGAAGCTCGTCGACGAGATCACCGACACCCACTCGAACAAGACGCGCGAGTCGTGGGGGCAGGGCGTCGCGAACGTGCTCTCCGGGATGTTCGGCGGCATGGGCGGGTGCGCGGTGATCGGTCAGACGATGATCAACGTGAAGGCGTCGGGCGCGCGGACCCGCATCTCGACGTTCTGCGCCGGGATCTTCCTGTTCCTGCTGGTGGTCGTGTTCGGCGACTTCGTCGGGACGATTCCGATGGCGGCGCTCGTGGCCGTGATGATCATGGTCGCGATCGGGGCGTTCGACTGGCACAGCGTGCGGCCGTCGACGCTGAAGCGGATGCCGAAGAGCGAGACGTTTGTGATGGTGGCGACGGTGGCGCTGGTGCTGATCACGCACAACTTGGCGGTGGGGGTCGTCGGTGGAGTGCTCGTCGCGTCCGTGCTGTTCGTGCGGCGGGTGGCGCACTTCGTGTCAGTTACTCGGGTTCTGGGGCCTGCGGGCGATGTGGTGACGTATGTCGTGGAGGGGGAGCTGTTCTTCGCGTCGAGCAATGATCTGACGACGTTGTTCTCGTATTCAGAAGATCCGTCTCGCGTCGTGGTGGATCTGTCCGGGTCGCATGTGTGGGATGCGTCGACAGTTGCGGCTTTGGATGCGATCGAGACAAAGTATGCCGGGCTGGGGAAGACGGTGGAGATCGTTGGGATGAATGTCTCGAGCGGGACGATGCATGGGCGGCTGACGGGCGGGTTCGAGTAGAGCCCCCCGCGGGGACGGAGCGCCGCTAACCCCAAGCAGCTGTGGCTGCATACGTACGTCCCCGCTTTAGGCCATCATCATGAGAGGTCCACCAGCGGGCCGACGACGAACGGGGCATCAGGATGGACGACGGGGACCTGTCCGAGATTGAGTTGGTCATCGATGGGGATGGAATTTCCCTGATCGGCCGGCGCGAACCAGTCGAGGAGTTTATTGAGGCCCACGGATTACGGTCTCGCGAGCTGGATCTGTCCAAGCTCAAGACCGCGTTCGGCGCCGGGGCGGCTGTCACGAAGGCCGGCTCCGAGATAGCAGCGAGCTCGGGGCGCTGGATGAAGCTGACCGAAGAGTCGTGGGCAGCCGCCCAAAAGCTGCCCAAGGTAACCAACTCGTCGAGCGGAAACCTCCATGCAACTCTTCGGGCACCTAATGGTCAGTTCGCGAAGAACCTGCAGTTCCTCAAGACACCAGGGTCGATCCTCACAAACCCTGCGCTGCTGGCTGGTGTGGCCGGAATCATGGCACAGGTTGCGATGCAACAGACTATGGACGAGATCACTGACTACCTCGCCGCAATCGATCAGAAGGTCGATGACGTACTGCGTGCGCAGAAGGACGCCGTGCTCGCGGACGTCATCGGCGTAGACATGATGCTCGAAGAGGCACTCACGATCCGCAAGGAGGTCGGCGGCGTCTCCGAGGTGACCTGGTCGAAAGTGCAAGCGTCCTCGATGACGATCGCCCGCACGCAGGCATACGCCTTGAGGCAGATCGAGGCATTGGCGGGGAAGCTCCAAAGCAAGTCTGTCAACGAACTCGCTGCCTCGTCCAAGAAGATCGATGGCGAGGTACAGGAATGGCTCGCCGTCCTCGCACAGTGCTTCTATTTGCAGGAGGCGACGGGGGTGATCGAACTCGACCGTGTCCTGCAGACCTCCCCCGAGGAACTGGAGCAACACCGAGTCGGCCTGCAAACAGCTCGCGCAAAGCGCGCGGAACTGATCACTCGGACCACGCGACAGCTCCTCGACCAGATCGACGAGGCCGCAACTCTGGCGAACTCGAAGGTCCTGTTCAACCCGATCGAGTCTCCGGCCATCGTGCGCTCCAGAAACAAGGTGAGCGACTCTGTCGGCACCTTCCACGAGCGACTCGGGATCGAGGGGGCAGCGGAGGTGCGGGAGTCGAGACGCTGGTCGACGGCGGCCACGGATACCCGCGACGATCTACTCAAGGCCGGTGCGGACGGATTGGACGCCGCGTTGCGCATCGGCGCGGAGGGCATCCAGGTTGCCGGGCGGGTCGGCGCCGAAAGCGTGGACAAGGCAAAGGAGATCGCTGGATCCTTCGCAGACCTCGCTGGACGCACTTTTCGTCGGCGTCCACCGAAAGACACGGCGGGCTAGTGAGTGACGAGGCGGGGCACAGGACTGGCGAATTGACCGCGAAGACCTTCCTCAGCACGTTCGCGATGCCGAAACCCGTGCGGATCACGGGTCGGAGTTCGAGCATCACGAACTCGTTTGTGAACGGCATCATCCCCGTTGTCGTGCCGACCGAGGCAGAGGTCCGGGCAGCCCTCGAGATTCTCGACATGCTCGATCATGTGAGCTGCAGCTACTGCGGCGACACCAGCACGGAATGGGACCACCTTCGTCCTCTGGTGAGCAACCAGCGGCCGACGGGATACATCTCCGAGATCCACAATCTCGTACCCGCCTGCGGCAAGTGCAACCAGAGCAAGGGCAACAAGGATTGGCTGACCTGGATGCGCAGCACGGCCCCGCTCTCTCCGAGATCTCGGGGTGTTGCTGACATCGAAGATCGCATCGCTCGCCTACAGGAGTACGAGCGCCAGGCATCCCCGACTCGTGTCGACTTTGAAGCGGCCGTCGGCGCCGACCTGTGGCAGCGGCACTGGGCGCACCACAAGCACCTGCTGGAGCTGATGCGCCTGGCCGATCAGGACGCGCAGGAAATCAGAACCCGCGTGTGGGAAGCCCATGAGGCCAAGAGACAGGCGGCGACCTGATGGCGTCCGTGATCACCTGGCTCGACGTGTCGACAGAGGAGCAGCGACGGATGCGGGAACTCGCGGCCATGTTCACGCAAAGAGACAGCCGAGACGAGCTGGGCATCGGGCAGCTTCGCGACGGCATCAGCGACGCCCTGTTCCCTGGCACGTCAACCCTGCACACCCGCGCGCGCTATCTGCTGTTCGTGCCGTGGTGCTTCCAGTACGCCGCACAGTCGAGGTCACGAGTGAAGGGTGGCACGCGCCAGCCCGATGCGACCGAGCTGGAGCTGATCGAGACCCTGCGGTTCTCGCCGGATGCGGACGGTCTGCTCGGCGAGCGTGCTGGTCGGGACCTGCAGACCCTGCCGTCCTCGGTGTATTGGTCGATGCTGCAGCGGTACGGCATCCTCACCCGGCCGGCGAGCCGTGCGGAGGCGTTCGAGGCGTCGAACCCCCACGTGCACGTCGACGACGACGGCCTGACGACGTCCACCTCCCTCTGGTCGGCCCCACCGATCCCGAAAGGGTTCCCCGATGAGGTGGCTGACGGGTTCGCGCTGACCTCCGAGGAGGCGAGCTGGCTGCGGGATCGCGTGCTCGAGCACGCACCCGGCACTCTTCTGGCGCATCTCGTGCAGCACCGGCCGGAGGACGACCGCCGGGCTCCGTGGGAGGACGTGGTCGCGACCCGAGCACCGCAACGGGCTGCAAGGGTCCTGCGCCATGCGCAGCATTTCGCGACGATCCTCCACGGCGCGCAACTGCTCTACAACCTGCTCCTCGCCGAGGAAGCGGACCGTGCAGAGCTCCGCGACGACTATCGGGATCGCCTCGCCCGGTGGCCCGCGGAGCTCGCGGCGGGCTACGACGAGTGGCGTGTCGATGACCTGCTCGCCGTCCTCCGGGAGGAACGTGGCAGTAGGCTCCCGGTCGCACCCGCCGCGCAGCGGTTCGTCCAGAACTGGACGACTCTCGTGCAGCGCAGCGATCCGAGCTCGATCGCCGATCTCCTGGAAGCTCGAACGATGATCCGGGAGCGCGAGAAGATCAAGGGCGCGAAGACGCGTCTCGGCAACCCGCGGCGGCTCGAGACGTGGAAGGGGGCGTCAGGCAGCGCGCTGCTGACGTTCCGCTGGGCGACCGTCCGGCAGTTCGCCCGCGACATCCATGAGGGGCTGGCTCGTGCTTGAACCCGATTCGCGCTCGCTGCTGTCCGAGCTGCTGCGCCCTCCGGCTGGATTCCACCTGTCGCATGCGGTGGGCACGAGCTTCACGATGACCCTCGAAGCCGCCCTGTCGATCCCCCTCGCGTTCGCTGGCGCGGTGGAAGTCGACGACGAAGTCGGCATCCTCGGAGCCGTGCGCCGAGCCACGCAGCGCATCGACCTGTTCGCCCAGGCCGGGTGCCTGGGTCTCGGCACGGCGAGCGAGCTCGTCACGGTCCTCGAGCCGATGGTGCACCCGGTGCGGATGCCGGGGAGCCGCCTGTTCCACCCGAAGGTATGGTTCCTGGAGTTCGAGCGGGACGAGGAGCGCCGCTACCGATTCGTCTGCAGCAGCCGGAACCTCACGAACGACCGCACGTGGGATGCGGTGGTCTCCCTCGACGGCGGGCCCGACGAGGATCTCGACGAGGAGACGGTGCGCTCGAACCACGTGATGGCCGGCCTGCTGCGCTGGCTGGTGGACGACGGTCGGACAGCCCCAGCGCTCGCCCCCGATCGCGCCGACCGGATCGCGCGGCTGGCGGAGGCGTGGACCGGCATCCGCTGGGAGCATCCAGACCACGTGCGCGCGATCCGGGTGCATGCCTTCGGGATCGGACGGCCATTGAGCGACGCGAGACCGCGTCTCAACGGCATCCGCACCGCCGTCGTCTCCCCGTTCGTCACCGATGAGGGCGTGCGGCTTCTGCGGGCCCGACCAGGCGGCGAAACGACCCTGCTCAGCCGCCCGGAGGCCCTGGATCGGTTGCAGCCCGAGACGCTGCAGGGACTCTCGCTGCGCGTGCTCGACGAGATGGTGGATCAGGCGCTCGCCGACGCCGAGACCTCGGCGGTCGCTTCCGGAGAACTGCGCGGATTGCACGCAAAGGTGGTGGTGCACGACCACGCGCACAAGCAGTCGACACTGCTCGTGGGGTCGGCGAACGCCACTGGGCCAGCCTGGTCGAACAACGTCGAGGTGATGGTCGAGGCCGAGGGGCCGAAGTCGCACCTCGGGGTCGAAGCAGTGCTCGGGTCGCTTGCTCCGCTGATCGAGGAGTACACCACGGCGGGCGGCGCCCAGAGCAGCCAGGACGAGGAGGCCGACCGTCGGCTGGAGAGTGCGCTGCGGGAGCTCGCCCGCGCCCGGCTCGTAGTTCGGGTGAACGCGGAGGGCGAATACACGGTCGCGGTGTGGGCGGAGGGTGCGCAGGTGGTGGACGACCGGTTCACGCTGAGCTGGCGGATGCTGTCTCAGCCGGATCCGATCCCCGGGCCTCTGCCGAACGCAGGCGCCCCCTACGAGTCCACGGCCCTGCGCCTGGAGCAGATCACTCCGTTCGTGGTGATCGCACTGACGGATGGCGACGGCCGCCGACGCGAGACCCTGGTGGTCGCGGACCTGCTCGACGACGTGCCTGGTCGGGGCGACGCGATCGTCGCCGCTCATCTCACTGAGCCCGGAGCGGTGGCGCGTTTCATCCGGCTCATGCTGCAAGAGGGCAGTCTCGCGTCGATCGGCACCGGCGGGGGCCGTGGCTCGTTCACCTCCGCGTTCGGCGCGGGGGTCGCAGAGAACGGTGACGGGCTGTTGGAGCTTCTCGTGCGGGCGTCGGCCACGAACCGGTCGGGGCTCGTGGACGTGGAGCGGGTGCTGCGGCATGTGCCAGAGGATGCGCGCGGCAGCGCCCTGCCGCCGGGCTTCGCCGAGGTGTGGGCGGCTGTCACGGAAGCCGCGGGAGTGCAGCAATGACGGGTCTCGACATCGACGCGGTGATGCGCGGGCTCAAGGGCTTCCAACAGGACGCGGTGGAGCATGTGATCGACCGTTTCTACGGGTCAGGGCGCGCCGACGGCAGCGGGCGGTTCCTCGTCGCGGATGAGACCGGGTTGGGCAAGAGCGTGATCGCGCGGGGGATCATCGCCAGGGCCATCCAGGAGTTGAACGAGGTCGACGCGGTGAAGCGCATCGACATCGTGTACATCTGCAGCAACGCCGACCTCGCCAACCAGAACCTGCAGCGTCTGAACGTCACCGGCGCCAAGCACCTCGCGATGGCGACGAGGCTCACGCTGTTGGCGCGGGAGAGCCGAAAGCTCGCAGCCCCCGATGACACGGGCCACAAGAAGGTGAACCTCGTCTCCTTCACCCCTGGCACGTCGTTCAAGGAGGGCGGCTGGCGGTCGGGCAATGGCGACGAGCGGGCACTCCTGTGCGTGCTGGCGGAGGATGCGCTCGGGGTGGACGAGGACGCGCCGACGCGCTGGCTCTTCCAGGGGGCGGTGCAGTCGGAGAGGAACTTCGCGTGGCGGGTGCAGTGGACGCGGGACCGTCTGGGTGTTGACGGCGCCGATCCCGAGATCGCCGGTCGGTACCAGGAGGCGATCGTCGACAAGTCGCTGTGGGCGCGGTTCCTCAAGCTCCGCGAGGAGGTCCGTATTCTGGGCGAACGTCCGACCCGCGGTCGACTGTGGCACGAGGTGATGGAGCTTGTCGCGAAGCTGCGTCGGCATCTGGCACGTGCAGGGGTGGATGCGCTGCAACCCGATCTGGTCATCCTCGATGAGTTCCAGCGCTTCCGCCCGCTCCTCGATCCGACGACAGAGGGCGGTGAGCTCGCCCACGACCTCTTCAACGCCGAGGGCGCCAAGGTCCTGCTTCTCTCGGCGACGCCCTTCAAGCCGTACACGACTCAGGCTGAGGTCGGGGAGGACCACCACGCCGATTTCCTCAAGCTCATCGGGTTCCTCACCGACGAGGACGCCGTCCGTGTCAGGTCGGTCAAGGATGCGCTCGACGCACACCGTCTCGCCATGATCACCGACGGCGATGCGACAGCATCCGCTCGCCGAGTGCGGGAGGTGCTGCTTCCGTACATGTCGCGGTCGGAGCGGCCCCCGCTCGCGCGCAACCAGGACATGGTCGTCGATCGTCCACTCGACGGCGGGGTGCCGACCGCGGCGGAGATCTCCGACTGGTCGGCGCTGCATCGGCTCGGCACGTACCTCGGCGCGCGGGTGGATCTGGAGCAGTGGAAGTCGATCCCCTATTTCGCCTCGTTCATGGACACGTACAAGTCGGGGAGCAGCGTGCGGGAGGCGTTGGAGCGCGACGATGCCACGGTCCGCGAGTTGCTGGCCGCGACCAGGGGGCTGACACGGGACGACGTGGGTGCGCGGCAGGAGCTCGATCTCGGCAACGGACTGTTGCGCGCGCTGGCCGCCGACACGATCGGGCGCGAGTGGTGGAAGCTGCTCTGGATGCCGCCGTCGATGCCGTATTTCCGGCCGGGTCCGGTGTTCTCGAGCGTGGGGGATGTCACCAAGCACGTCGTGTTCTCGGCGTGGAACGGGGTGCCGACCGCGGTCGCTGGTCTGCTCAGCCATGAAGCCGCTCGCCACGCGTATGCCGGTTCGGACCTGTCGACCGACTCGACGAGCAGCCGTCTGACGTGGGCGATGAGCGAGGCGGGGCGGCCGTCGCAGATGAACTCGCTCGCACTGTTCTGGCCGCATCCGGCTCTGGCCGAGTCGTGGGATCCGCTGCGGGCGGCTCGTGCGGCCGGCGGCCTCGTCGATGCGGAGGCGTTCACGGCGAACACGGCCACCGACGATGATGCGGCCGAGCCGTCACATGCTTTCTTCGCGACACCCGGTGCGGTGCCGACCGGCGTAAACGCCCTGTCGGTCTTGCGGGTGCTCGATGCGCGGTCTGGCCGTTTCGCGGACTATGTGCGGGCGGCGGTCGAGGCGATGGATCAGGGCCCCAGTGCACACCGTGACCTAGGCCGATTCGGCGCGCACGCTCCGGGGTCGATCGCGTATCGGGCGTTGCGCGGTGCCGCGTCGGGGGATGCGACGGAGGTGGGTGTGTGGCATGCGGCGTGGGTGCTGTCGCTCGGTCTGCGTTCGCTGTTCGCCCGGCCGGATGCCGCGGCTCTCCTCGACACCGTGGGTGTCCCGGGTGCGCACTACTGGAGCGCCGTGCTGGACTATTGCGCGGACGGAAACCTGCAGGCGGTCATCGACGAGTACGTGCACCAGTTGCGCAGCGACCTCGGCGGCCGGCTGCTCGACGACGACGGACTGTGGAAGGTCGCGACGAGTGCGGCGTCGGCGGTGCGGACCAACGCGGCGACGCTGCGCGGGCACGAGGCGACTGCCGAGCGTGCGCAGATCCCGTTCCCGACGAGGTTCGCGGTGCGCTACGGCGGCACCGGCACGGACGCCGATGAGAAGGTCGCGGCGCGTCAGAGCGAAGTGCGAGCCGCATTCAACAGCCCCTTCGCCCCGTTCGTGCTGGCATCGACGAGCATCGGTCAGGAGGGGATCGACTTCCACTGGTGGAGCCACGCCGTCGTGCACTGGAACCTGCCGTCGAACCCCGTCGACTTCGAGCAGCGCGAAGGCCGGGTGCACCGGTTCATGGGCCATGCCGTGCGCAAGAACGTCGCCGCCGCGCACTGGGAGGACGTGTTGTCCTCGACGGACGGGGCGTGGGACGCCGCGTTCGCTGCCGCGCTCGCGTCGCCCGAAACCGAGCGGTTGGGCCAGTTCGCGCCATGGTGGGTGTACGAGGGGGACGCCCGGATCCACCGGCGGATTGCCTCGTTCACGTTGAGCAGGGATCACGAGAAGTACGA
Organism: Microbacterium meiriae; assembly: GCF_032364335.1. NCBI lineage: Bacteria > Bacillati > Actinomycetota > Actinomycetes > Micrococcales > Microbacteriaceae > Microbacterium > Microbacterium meiriae. Next base: position 242,109 of record NZ_CP133984.1, on the reverse strand, counting down.
GCGGTTGCTCGACGCCTTGACCCTGTACCGCCTCACGCTCGGGCAGCCCCGACAGGAGGACATGCTGCGGTTGATGCAGCAGGGTGGCGTGGAGCGGGACCTTACGGTCGCGGCGATCGATTTGCGGGCACCGGGCGGGGGTGAATACTGACCACGCGATCGGGGCGTTTTGACTGGCACAGCATGAAGCCGTCGACCCTGAAGCCGATGCCGAAGAGCGAGACGTTCGTGATGGTGGCGCCGGTCGTACTCGTGCTGACCACGCACAACCTCGCGGTGGGAGTCGTGGGCGGGGTCCTCGTCGCATCCGTGCTCTTCGTGCGGCGAGTGGTGCACTTCGTCTCGGTGTCCCGGTCGGTCTCCGACGGGCGGTTGACGGGCGGGTTCGAGTAGGGGCGCCCACGGGAGCAGTCCGGCAGCGCTCAATGCGTCTCGGAAGCCGTCAATACGGGTGGTGCGATGGGTCGGCCGGCCGCGGTCCTATGCCTTCCCCGGCGCGAGCCCGTTCACGGCTACGGGGCGGGCCAGGCCTGATGAGTGTGCAGTCGCTGGCACGCATCGCTAAAGCGCTCGATGTTGATGCCAACGAGCTGCTGGAGTGCTTGATCAGCGCAAAGACCTGCAGGCAAGAGCTAGTTGAGCGACACGGCACGCGGGCTGATTGGCTCTCCGACGTCGGTGGAATATCGGGACGCCGGTAGGCCGATACGGTAGGGATCGGGTGACGCGGTGAGATGCCGCGCGCTCGTGAGAAGGAGACCCGATGACGCTCGCACCCGCGAACCCTGACCACCTCACGCAGCGAGAGCTGGAGCAGGCCCTGTGGGGTGCCGCGAACGCACTTCGTGGTCCGGTCGATCCCGGCGACTTCAAGGCATACGTGTTCCCGGTGCTCTTCTACAAGTGGATCAGCGATGTCTATGACTATCACCACGAGCAGGCACTCGACGACCTAGCGGACGAGTGGTCGCAGGAACAGGAAGACGAGGACTACCAGACTTTCGTCATCCCCGACGGTGCGCACTGGGACGACACGTTCGAGGTGACGAAGAACAGCGGCAAGGCGCTGAACAAGGCCCTCGTCGCCATCCAGGAGGCGAACCCGGGCAAGCTCGCCGGCGTCTTCGGGGACGTGAACTGGTCCAACCAGGAACGCATCCCGCAGTCGGCGCTCCGTGCGCTCATGCAGGTCTTCGACAAGCTGACCCTGGACCCCAACCACATCTCCGGCGACATGCTGGGCTCGGCCTACGAGTACCTGCTGCGGGAGTTCGCTGAGGCATCCGGGAAGAAGGCCGGCGAGTTCTTCACCCCGCGACACGTCGTCCACCTGCTGGTGAAGATCCTTGCCCCCCAGGCCGGCGACTCGGTGTGCGATCCGGCCTGCGGGTCTGCCGGCATGCTCGTGGAGACGACGGAAGCCGTGAAGATCGCCGGTGGCAACCCCCGGTCGTTGTTCCTCTACGGACAGGAGCAGAACCTCACCACCGCGGGCATCGCGCGGATGAACTTGTACCTGCACGGCGTGGAGGACTTCGAGATCAAGCGGGGCGACACTTTCCGGGAGCCCAAGCTCCTCGACGACGACGGCCGCCTGCGGAAGTTCGACGTCGTGATCGCCAACCCGCCGTTCTCGCTCGACAACTGGCCGGCATCCACCTGGGCCAAGGACCGATACAAGAGGGCCCTGGGCGGCATCGTCCCACCGGCGAAGAACGGCGACTGGGCGTGGATCCAGCACATGATCTCCACCATGAAGGAGGACACCGGCCGTGTGGGCGTCGTCATGCCGCACGGCGTGCTCTTCCGCGGCGGCCGCGAAGCCGAGATGCGCCAGTGGGCCGTCGAGCACGACAAGCTCGAGGCGGTCATCGGGCTACCCAACAACCTGTTCTACTCGACCACGATCCCCGTGTGCCTGCTGATCTTCCGAGCTCAGAAAGGCGACGAGCGAGAGAAGCACGTGCTGTTCATCGACGCACGCTCCAAGTTCAAGCCGGGCAAGAACCAGAACACCCTCAGCGACGACGACGTCGATGCGATCGACGCTGCCTACAAGCGCGGCGAGGACATCGACGGTGACGGCGGCCTCTCGCTGCAGCTCGTGCACCGCGACAAGATCCGGGAGCACGACTACGACCTCAATATCGGCCGCTACATCCAGACAGAGACCCGCGCTGAGGCTGACGTTAACGCTGCGCTGGCGGCGCTGCGCGATGCACAGGCAGCGATGGATGTTGCGCGCGAGGCGCTAGACCTGCGGCTGCGGGAGGCGGGTGTCGATGCGTGAGGGGTGGCGCGAGGTCCGCCTCGCGGATGTGTCTCGCCGCCGGACGGACTTCACCTCCGTCGTCGCGGACGACCTATATCGAATCGTCGGCGTGCAGCGTAGTGGTTGGGGCCTCGTTGATCGGGCGCCGGCGCGCGGCGATTCGATGAAGTTCGACAAGCTCATGGAACTGCACGAGGATGACCTCGTTTACCGCACGATCACCGCGTTCGAGGCACCGAGCACGGTGGTGCCCTCCGACTTTGAAAGATCGTTCGTCACACCGCAGACCTTCCCGGTCTACGCGCTCGATAGGTCACAGATTCTTCCGCGTTACATGTCGCTTCTTACTACATGGCCAACGTTCCACGAGGAGATGTCAACCCGCTGCGTAGGTACGGTTCTGAGGCGCAAGACACTGAGCAAGGGCGCGTTCGAGTCGATCCCGATCTCGCTGCCTCCGCTCATCGAGCAGCGTCGGATCGTGGACCTGGTGGGGGCCGTCGACGATGCGATCAAGGCGGCGGATGGCGAGGCTGTGGCAGCTGAGACGCTGTCGCGCTCGGTTCGCAGACATCTGCTTCGACCCCGGCCGTCGTGGGAGGCGGTCACGCTCGGGGATGTCTCGCGCGTCGTGACGGGGCGTTCCTTCAAGGCGGAACATCAAGGTCGTTCCACCGGCTCGGTGCCGTACTTCCGCGTGTCGGACATGACGGCGGCAGGCAACGAACGCGAGTTGTTGATGCCAAATGACTGGCTCGACGAAGAGGGCGTCGCCGCTGTGAAGCCGGTGGTTTGCCCGCCGGGGACCGTGGTCTTCCCGATACTCGGTGCGGCACTCGCGACGGAGAAGCGTCGTGTGCTCGGCATCCACGCTGGATTCGTCCAGCATATGATCGGGCTCGTGCCAGGGCCCCGAGTGCTCTCCGGCATTCTCTTGGCCGTGATGCAAGACGTTCGGCTTGCCGATTTCTCGCAGCACGGCGCGATGCCGTCAGTGAATCAGAAGCTGGTCTCAGCGATCGCATTTGCGCTCCCTCCTTTGGATGCACAGGAACGGATCGTTGAGCAATTGAGGGCCGTTGAGAATGCAGCAGACGCCGCTCGAACCACAGCCGATGCCCTCCGCACCCTCCGCAGCAACCTGCTCACCGTGCTGCTCTCCGGTGAGCACGAGATCCCCGAGAGTTACGACCGATTCCTGATCCTCGACGAGAAGGCTGCAGCATGACCGGGTACACCGAGAAGAGCACGGTGCAGGCCGCGCTCATCGATCTGCTGGTGGAAGCCGGCTGGACGCACGTGGAGGGCAAGAATCTCCCTCGCACGACACAGCAGGTCTTCATCGAGGCGGACCTGAGGGACTCGATCGAAAGGCTGAACACAGAGCTCGCCGGCAGGACCGACGCCGTGCTCGCGAAGGTGCGCCAGGTCGCGCTGTCGGCCGAATCCGAGGGCCTGATGGTCGTGAACGAGGAGTTCACGCACCTGCTGCGCGGCGGCGGCACCGTGCTCATGCCGGACACGAACCACGACGAGCCGTTCCAGCTGCTGGATTTCGAGCACCCGGAGAAGAACACTCTGCTGGTCTCCGACGAGGTCACCTACCGCGGCGCCCGGTTCGACCTGGTGCTGTGGATCAACGGCATTCCGGTGGTCGTCGGTGAGACCAAGACACCGGTGTCGGTGGTGAAGAGCTGGAAGGACGGCGCGAAGGACATCTACACCTCCTACGAGGAGCACCAGCCGGAGTTCTTCGTCTCGAACGTGCTCTCCTTCGCCACTGAAGGCAAGGACTTCCGGTACGCCGGCGTGCGCACTCCGCTCGATCACTGGCAGCGCTGGGGCTCGAGCGCCGTGCCGGCGACTATTGAAGGCTGGGAGCGGGTCGGGATGAGCGTCACCGGTCTCCTGGCACCCCGCGTGGTCCTGAACCTCATCGAGCACTACGCGATGTACGACCGTCAGGACGGCGGCTCGGGGCAGGCCATCAAGCTGCTCCCGCGCTACTTCCAGTACGAGTCTGTGGAGAAGATCGTCGCCCGCGCGACCAGCGAGTCAGGATCCCGGGGCCTGATCTATCACACGCAGGGGTCAGGGAAGACACTCACGATGTCGTGGGTGGCCACCCGGCTCTACTTCGACCCGCGGATGCACAACCCGACCATCGTCGCGGTCGCCGACCGGACGCAGCTGGTCACCCAGACCTTCGCGCAGTTCGCCTCCGCGGGGGTGCCGGAGCCGGTGAAGGCCCAGAGCACCGCCGCGCTGCAGCAGGCTCTCCGAGACGGAGCGCGGGGCATCATCGCCACCACCGTCCACAAGTTCAAGGGGGCCGGCGTACTCACCGAGCGAGAGAACGTCATCCTGCTCGTCGACGAGGCCCACCGCACGCAGGAGGGGTCGCTCGGCTCGGACATGCGGGCGGCGCTGCCGAACGCGCATCGGTTCGGCTTCACCGGCACCCCGATCGCGGACCTGGACCGGAACACCTACCAGCTGTTTGGCGATGAGCGGGACCCGGGTTGTGCGCTGGACACCTACGACTCGGACCGCTCGATCGCCGACGGCACGACGGTGCCGATGAGGGTGATCCCCAGGCCCGTGCGGTTCGACGTCGCCAAGGAGGAGCTAGACGCCGCGTTCGACGCGCTGGCGGATGAGGAAGAGCTCAACGACACGCAGAAGGAGTCCTTCGCGCGCCGGGTCGCCAACGCCCGGGCGATCTTCCACAATCCCGAGCGCATTCGCCAAGTGGCTGCCGACATCGTCGCACACTTCTACCCCTCGATCGATCCGCACGGGATGAAGGCGCAGGTCGTCGTCGCCGACCAGGAGCTGTGCATTCTGTACGAGCAGGCTCTTCGGGATCAGCTCGCACAGCAGGGCCGCGGCGATGAGGTAACAGTCGTGATCTCCGCCACCGGCAAGACGGAGTTCGAGTCGTACAAGCTCTCCGAGGGCGAGGAGGAGGCGCTGCTGGACCGCTTCCGCGACGTCGACGACGACCTGAAGTTCCTGGTTGTCACCGCCAAGCTCGGCACCGGCTTCAACGCGCCCATCGAGGGTGTGCTGTATCTGGACAAGCCGATGAAGCTGCACACGCTCTTCCAGACGATCACCCGCACGAACAGGCCCTGGCGTAACCCGCAGTCGGGGTTCACGAAGCGCTACGGCACGATCGTCGACTACGTCGGCCTCGGCGGAGCGTTCGCGCGCGCGATCGCCCCCAGCGATCCCGAGCATGCGCGGCGGCAGATCGAGACCGACGCGCTGCTCCAGAGCCTGGACGCGGCGCTGAAGGAGATGCGGCGCCGGTTCGTGGGGATCACCCGCGACGGGTCAATGGACTCGCTGCAGGAAGCCCTGGAGCGCCTCCCGCAGGAGAGCGAAGACCGCACGGAGTACAGAGCCGAGTACCTCTACGCACAGGGGCTGTGGGAGACCATCACCCCCGACGAGCAGCTCTCGGACTGGGAGAACGACTACCGCTGGTACGCGCAGGTGTACGCCGCGATCCCGAGCGACGGCGACGAAGACGACATCCTCTGGGAGCGGCTGGGACCGAAGACGCGCGAGCTCGTACACACGCACATGCGCAACGTCCGGGTCGATGACCGCAACATCGCGGTGGTAATCGCCGACGCCGAGACCATCAAGAAGATGACCGACTCAGGGCAGCTGCCGCCTGTGCCGACCGAATACGAGGGCAAGTCCGCGCAGGAGATCGTCGATTCCCTCACCGCGCGGATCCGCAAGAAGCTCGAGGGCGGTGGCGCGAACGTCGGCGCCTACAGCTCGATCGCCGAACGACTGGACCAGCTACGGCAGAGAGTGATCTCCGACGCGGATGACTCGGTTGCCTGGCTTGTGAAGCTGTTCAACGTCGCCACCGACCTGAAGACCGTGGAGGACTCCGACGAGGAGGGCGTGCTCGCAGACCTGCCGGCCCCGCACGTGGGGATGCTCACCCGCATCTTCGAGGAGCACAAGCCCGCCGGGATGACCGTGATGGTCAGCCAGATCGCCAACGAGGTCGACCAGCTGGTCAGCCATGCGGTGCACCCGCAGTGGACGACCAAGGGATCCTCCATGAAGGCCGTCAAGCGCGAACTGAACGCCCTGTTCAAGAAGTACGCGCTGCCGCGCACGGGCGAGCCCATGGAGTCGGCGTGGCGGTACATCTTGAAGCACTACTGAGCGTTGGAGCAACGCAGTGAACGCGATCCTGGAGGTCGGTCAGTGCTCTTGCTGGGAAGTGCCCCGGGAGGCCGCTGTCGCAGCCAATGAAGAGCATCGCAACAACTACCACCGGGCCCTTCCAGACCGAGGCCGATTCGTTTGGCGCTCAGTACCTAGGCGAGCCCCACTCAGCCGCGTCGAATGAAGACTGTCAGGCGGGAAGTCCAAACCGCTCCCCCGAGCTCACCTGCTGCGCCACCCGCCGCAATGCCAGCAGCAACGGCTCCACCAGCACCGACCCCAGCACCACGTACCGCACCGCAGCCTCCGCAGACTCCTCCGGCACCCCCGCGATCTCCGCATCCGCGATCCGCCGCGCACTCGCGAGGTACTCCGCCATCACCGCCTCCGGCACCGTGAACCCGACACGCTCCAGCCCCTGCAGCGCACGCGCGACCGCGTGCAGCACCGCGGGGTCACACATCCCGGGCTTCCATCCGAGTCGAGCGGCGAGCGCCTCGACGCCGGCGAGGTCCAACGCGTCGTCGGCCGGCGGGGTGATCGCGGCGTGCGCGGTCCCCAGCAGCTCGTGCGGGTTCGCGGGCGGATCATCCAGCGCCGCGACCACTCGTCGCGTCTCGGCGATGCTCACCCCCGCATCGAGCAGCGCCCGGATGACGCGCAGCCGCTCGACGTGCTTCTCGCCGTACGTGGCCTGCGTCGCAGAGGTGCGCTCGCCCTCGGGCAGCAACCCCTTGCGCAGGTAGTACTTGATCGTCGGCACGGTCACGCCGGTCTGCGCTGACAGTTCGGAAATCCTCATGGCCACCCCTTGACTTCGATAGTAGCGCTATCCATTATGGATAGCGCTACTATCCAATCGAGGAGTCGCCATGTCGAAAGTCGTCACGGGTCGCATGACCCACCGCCACGAAGGCGAGCTCGTCGTGTTCCACATCGGGATGCAGATCAACCGGTGGTGGCGCCCCGACCTGTGGCTGCCAGCGTTCGTCGCCATGCCGCGCATGCTCCGCGAGCTGAGCACCGAGCCCGCCTCCGGGCTGCTCGGCTACCAGCTCCTCCTCGGATCGGGCGGACCCTACGTCGTGCAGTTCTGGTCGTCCGTCGACAAGCTCTACGCCTATGCCTCGAACCCGGATCAGCAGCACCGTCCGGCGTGGACCGCCTTCAACCGCGCCGCCCGCAAGGCTCCGGGAGCGGTCGGCGTGTGGCACGAGACGTTCCTCGTCGACACCGCCGAGAGCGTGTACGCCTCGACGAAGCGCATGGGCCTCGCAGCCGCGACGGAACACGTGCCCGTGCCGCGACGCCATGACCGCGCGCAGGCGCGGTTCACGGACGGACGGACAGCAGCAGCCCACCCAAGAGCCGATCACTCCCAGGCCAACAGTCAGTGAGCCCCTGTAGGCGCCGGGAACCGCACCGTTTCCGACATCATCGCCTGGACTACGTTCGTCATCCAAATATATTGCAATCGTCCTCATACGTGCGCTTTACTCACTGCAGATACAGATCGTATAGGAGATCCATGAGACGGTACATTCCCAGCCTCGGACTGGTGGCAGGCCTGAGTGTGGCTACAACGCTGCTCCTCGCGGCTCCCGCTTCGGCCGATGCGGGACTTCTCTCCGACGCCGAAGAGTCAGCGATCCGATCCACGATGACCGAGGGCGGCATCGACCTGGAGATCCAGGATCAGCTCGTCGACAAGATGGAGCACGGCGAAGCTCCTGACTCACTTGCTGGAAAGGGTCCTGTGCGGACGACGATCGAATCCACGAGCACCGGCACTCGCACCATCAGCATCTTCGCCGACGGTTCTCGGAGTTGGACCGAACTCGAGCTTCCAACTGGTGCGTCAGACGCAGCAACGCGGTCCTCGATCAGCGGTTGCAGAAGCTCCGCGGGCTGGAAGGTTGGATGCCGGGTGGGGGTCTACGACCTCATCAGCAGCGCGACCTTCGTCATCGACTATCAGACCAGCACTTCAGGTCGCGCGAGGGTTCGCGACATGCGATCGCTCACCTGCGACAACGTCGCCGGCTCCTGCACCCGATCGGGCAGCATCAAGCGGGCGACGCAGAGCGCCGCGGGCCCGGCATGGGCGGAACTCCGGTACACCGCGAACTTGGCCTGGGCAACCACAAAGGGCTCTATCGGGATCCGCGTAAGCGGCACATCCGTCTCCACCTATTGAACGCCGCCAGCGCCGCAGCACGAAGGAACCCCAATGTTCGGAAACGTCTTCGCCGTCACCGTCATCCTCCTCTGGCTTGTCGTCGTCGGGGGTGCGGGGTACACCATCTTCCTCTTGGGAAGAGCGGCCTACCGCCGACTTCGGCACAACTCTCGTCGTGATGTCGAGCAGACGCGACGTGGGAGCGCGCATCTTCATTGACGATCCGCTCGGAGGCGACCGCTCGCGGTTCTCGATGGTCTCGCAACGACGTCAGAACCTCGTCGGGACGCTGAGCACATGGAGCATCTTCGCGCTGAGCCTCATCCCCACCCTGGCGTCCTGCTCTCCCGGGGAAATGCCGCGTTCGACCGCATCGTTCGCCCGGACATCCGCGACGATCGTCCAGCCGACCAACGCGACCTATCCGATCAACCTGATCTTCGTCGCCGAGCCCGACGACGCGATCTGGACGGACCTCACCGGCATCGTGCTCTCGGACGACCTCTCGGTCCCACCAGGCGACTTCACCGTCGCCCGCGGAGACGATGCCAACGGGGTCACGCTCGGCAACGTCACCTTCACTGTCGCCATTCCCCCCACGGGGCTGTCGTTCCATACGGTCGGCCTCGTCTTCGGGGGCTCCTCGACGATCGTCCAGGTGCCCGTCGGCGGCTGGTTGCTGACGAGTGCGCCGGCCGACGATTTCGCTTCCGAAGACGCCCGTGCGGACGTGGTCGGGATGCCGCGATGCACAACGGCCGACTTCCCCGTTCCTAAGGCGGTGGCGTCGGTCCAGCGCTTCGACCCGGGCTCAACAGACGTCCGCGCAGACGAGGTCTCGTTGGACACCCGGTCGCACACCGTCACAGCGGAGCTTGCGTGCGGAGGAGACTTCGACTTCCGCGTCATGAGCCCGTCTATCGACTACACGGACGACAGCGGCAAGACACGCACCGCTCGCCTCGCGCCCGTGTCGATCGGCTTTCAGGACGTCACCGATGCGGATCTGCAGCGCATCGCGAGTCGTTGATGCATTCGTCTTTCGCTCACACCGAGCCACACGAGAAGGGAGCCACGATGTTCGGCAACAGCATGATTCTGACCGCCCTGCTCTGCTGGATTCTGATCACGGTCACCGTCGCGGGAACCGCGGTCGCCGTGGTCCTGAGCTGTTGCTACGCCGCTCGACCGACAGAAGGCCGGAAGACGGCGAACCAATGAAGCCCGTCACGTGGTTCTCAACGATCACACGCCCCCGAAGTCATCTCATCGCGACCCTGTGCGTATGGGGTTGGTTCCTGGCGGTGCTCGTAGGCGTGGATTCTGTGCCGCAGCCCGCTCCGGCGCTCGAGGCGAGCGCGGCGACAGGCGCCGCCGTGTGGCACTTCGCGATGATGAAACGCTGCAGCGGTGGTTCGACGCCAGCGGTCGGGTCAAGCAGTATCCGCGGAGATCAAGCGAGCGACGGGCGATGCTAACGGCCACGGGGACTGTGTGATCGCCGAAGGTGAGCGGCTCAGCGAAACGGACGTGGGGCCCGCGCAGGTCAGACCCCGGCCGGCGGCACGGTCAAGACGTCACCGCCACACTCGTCGCCGGCATCACCCGCCGATCGGGTCATGGCTTCTGTCGTGAATTGCGCACGGACACGGAGCGATCGGTGAGGTTGACGCCGGCCATAAAGGCAAGGAGCCCGATCACGAGGTACACCGGAAGCGCATCTCCAGCCGGGCTGTCGAGGTTGCCCGACGAGCCGAACCACGCAAGGACGCCGAACCACACCAGAACGGGAACGATGGCGAGAAGAGTGCCGAGCTTCCTGCCGACCCGCCCCACCAACGCCCCCCAGAGGAGAAGAGCTACGCCCACCGCGACAAAAAGCATGATGTCTACCTCTAGCAGTTCCTCACCCACGGCCACCACACAGCCGCCAGCCCACCAATACAATGCCGCGAGATCACGTTCGCTGCGTCATGCGACACATGAAAGCATACATATGAGGTCACAACCGATATTCTCGACTCGAGGTGTCCGACGAGTACAGCAGGGAGATCTGCGACCGTCGCGCCGCACAGCAATCCAGCGAGAGACTCAGCTCGCCGCGATCCCCCGCAGCAACCGCACCACCGTCTCCTCCACCCGCTCCGCGCTCAACGGCTGCCCGATCAGGGCGGAGTACGAGGCGATCGCGATGAACTCGTCGGCGACCGCGGCGGCATCCACGTCGGCCCGCACGTCGCCGTCCGCGCGCCCGCGAGAGACCCGCTCCGAGACCCATTCCCGAATCGGCGCCGCCAGCCGCTCATTCAACACCAGCCCCAGCTCCGGGTCGGCCGCCGTCACCTCGATGAGCGCCCGCGCCAGCGAGACACCCTCGGGCCGAGCCAGCCCCGCGGACACCGCCGTGAACCACGCGCGCAGGTCCGCACCGAGGTCATCCGTCATCGGCACGACCGCGTCGGACCCGGGAACCGAGCCTTCGAGCAGCGCCTCGCCGAGGATCGCGGCCTTCGACGGCCACCAGCGGTAGATGGTCTGCTTCGACACCTCCGCCTCAGCCGCGAGACCCTCGATCGTCACGGCCTCGTACCCGTCTGCGGCGAGCGCACGACGCATCGCCTCCAGCACGGACTGGCGGGCCTTCTCACTGCGAGGACGGGGCACCATTCGAGCGTACTCAGGCGTACACTGGAACATAAGTAGACGCACCGTTGCGAAACCCGAGCAAGGAGAAAGAGCATGGCCCTCACCGCACACTCCACCATCGGCGACTGGATGAACGACCCCACCGGCGGCCCGCTCATCCGGGGCCTCTTCGAGCAGACGGGCGCCGACCCCGAGCTCCTCACCCCCGTGCTCGGACTCCCCCTGCAGCAGCTCGTCGCCATGAGCCAGGGCCAGCTCCCGCAGTCGGTCGTCGACGACCTCGTGCGCGCCGCGAACAACGGCGAGATCCCCCAGGACGACGCCTCCGAGGGCTGGACCGAGAAGGTCACGGCCGGCCGCTTCGCTGGCAAGACCGTCATCGTCACCGGCGCCGCCTCCGGCATCGGCAAGGCCACCGCCTCGCGCATCGCCCGGGAAGGCGGACGCGTGATCGCCAGCGACATCGCGGCCGAGAAGCTCGACGCCCTCAAGGCCGAGCTCCCGGATGCCGACATCGTCACGGTCGCGGGCGACCTCACGAAGCAGGACGCGATCGACGCCGTGCTCGCCGCCGCGGGCGACCGCATCGACGGGCTCGCGAACGTCGCCGGTATCAACGACGACTTCTCCCCTGCGGGCGAGACCCCGGATGCCGTGTGGGACCGCGTCATCGCGATCAACCTCACCGCGCCGTTCAAGCTCATGCGCGCGGTCATCCCCGTCATGGAGAAGGCCGGTCGCGGCGCGATCCTCAACGTGTCGAGCGAGGCGGGTCTGCGCGGCAACGCCTCGGGCAACGCCTACACGGCCAGCAAGCACGGCATCATCGGGGTCACCAAGTCCGCCGCCTTCATGTACGGGCCGAAGGGCATCCGCGTGAACTCCGTCGCCCCCGGCGGCGTCGCCACCGGCATCCCGATGCCCCCGAACATGTCCGAGTACGGCTCCGGCCGCCTCGCCCCGTTCCAGCAGGCCATCCCGACCGTCGCGACCGCCGAGCACCTGGCCGCGTCGATCACCTTCCTGCTCTCGGATGACGCCGTGAACATCAACGGCGCCATCCTCGCCTCCGACGGAGGCTGGTCCGTGCAGTAACGCGACTCCATGGAACCGACGCCCCCGCCGACCCGAACGGCGGGGGCGTTCTCCGTCCGGGGTCAGCGCTTCTGCGTGAGGACGGTGGTGGCGAGGGCAGTGGCGATGATCCCGAGCGCGCCCACGCCCAGGAGCACGAGACCCGCGGGCCAGACCTCTCGCGTGAAGACGTCGTAGCTGTCGCTGTACTCGACGATGTGCTCGACCGTCCCGACTCCCGTGAGACTGATGCCGACGATCAGGGCCACGACCGACACACCCCACGCGACGATCCATCCGAAGCTGTTCACGGCCAGCCGTCGCCGCTCCGCGAGCTCGGCCTCATCGGTCTCAGGCGCGATCCCCGACCGCGCGTCGTCATCGGTCTCGTGCGTCACCTCGGATGTGGTCTCCATGGCCGCACCATATCGGACGGGAGCGGTGTCGGCAGGATGCCGGTCACACCACTCCGACGAGCTCCTCGCGCGCCCACGCTTCGAGAGTCGTCGGCGTCGTCGAGAGGACGGACCGCGGCTGCTCCGCCACGAAGCCGTCGCGGAGTCCGGTCGACATCCCGAGCACGGCCTCCGCCATCGCCTCGGGCATCCCCGCGGCACGGAGCCCCTGGCGCATCTCCTCGTCGTCGATGCGCTGCGCGGTCACCTCTCGCCCGAGCTCGCGCGTCAGGATCGCGGCGACCTCAGACCAGCCCAGGTCCGCGGGTCCGTGCACGCCCTGCACCCGCCGGCCGCTCCACTCCCCGTTCAGCAGCGTGAGGGCGGCGACCTCCGCCATGTCCCGCGGCGCCACCCACGGCATCCGGAAGTCGAGCGGCAGCACGGTGGCGAGCGTTCCCGCACGCAGAGACTCGACATCGAGCAGCAGATTGGTGAAGAAGTAGCCGCAGCGCAGATGCGTCACGTCGATGTCGAGGGCGTCGAGCGCGACCTCCGTGCCGGCCAGCCCGTCGATCTCGCCGACGCCGTTCCGCTTCTCCGCCCCGACGCTGCTCTGGAACACCACCCGCCGGACGCCGTTCGCCCGGACGGCCTCCACCAGGGCCTCGGTCGCACGGGCGTAGTCGGCGAGCGGGTCGTCGGAGAACACCGACGGATCCACCCAGTACAGGGCATCGACGTCTCGTGTCGCGGCGACGATCGCTTCGGGATCCTGCGAGTCTGCCCGGGCGACGTCGACGTAGGGGCGGAGGTCGGCAGCTATGCGATCGGGGTCCCTGGTGAGCAGCAGAGGACGGACGCCGGCGCGGATCAGCATCCGGGTGAGGTGGTGCCCGACGTGGCCGTTGGGGGTGGTGACAGCGATGCGCATGAGGGTCCTCTCGGTCGGTGTCGCTCCACGCTACGGACGGATACGTCCTGATTCCGGCCGCATCTCGCGCGATGATGGAGCCGTGGACGCCCCCTCGCACCGCACACTCCATCTGCTGTCGCTGCTGCAGACCGGCGGCGAGTGGAGCGTGCCCGACCTCGCCGCCCGCCTCGCCGTGAGCCCGCGGACGGTCCGCCGTGATGCGCAGCGCCTGCGCGACCTCGGCTACGACGTGCACTCCCGCCCCGGTCCCGGCGCGGCCTACCGCCTGCGACCGGGGACGCGCATTCCGCCGCCGCTCCTGGACGCCGACGACGTCACCACGATCATCACCGGGTTGCTCGTCCTCGAAGCGTGGAGCCCTGCGGACCCGGCCGCCGCCGTCGCCCGCGGGAAGATCGAGCAGGTCCTCCCGCCTGGCCTCCGGCGACGGGCTGCGGCGACGGCGCTGTCCACGCAGATCCTGCGCGCGGAGCCGGCGCCCGCGGAGTGGGCTGCGGTCGGGACGCTCGCCGACGCGGTCGCTCAGGATGCTCGCGTCGCCTTCACCTATACCGACCAGCACGATCGCGCCTCGGAGCGGGTGATCGCGCCGCATCGCCATATCTTCCGCGGAGGGCGGTGGTACGTGGTCGGCTTCGACATCGATCGCGACGACTGGCGGCTGTTCCGGCTCGACCGGATGCGGGAGGTGCGGACTGTGCCGGGAGTGTTCGCGGCGCGGGAGTTCCCGTTCGCGTCGGTCGAGGAGTGGCTCACGAGCGACTTCGGCCGGTCCGGAAGCTGATCCGCGCGGCGGCGCAAGCCCCTCCGCGGATGCGTTCGCTCGCCGTACCCTCGCCGCATGTTGAAGATCGTGTCGATCGTGATCCGCGTGGACGACCTCCCGGCCCAGACCGCGTTCTGGAAGGCCGCCCTCGACTACGTCGAACGAGACCCCGCGGAGGACGACTGGGTCGTGCTCAGACCCCGCGACGCCGACGCACCGTGCATCGCGCTCGACGCGCACCACTCGGAGCGTGTGCTGCCGCCGCGCATCCACCTCGACATCTATGCGGAGGACCAGTCCGCGGAGGTGGAGCGCCTCGCCGGACTCGGAGCGCGGGAGGTGCACTGGGACGGCCGCCCCGACGACGCGGACTACATCATCATGGAAGACCCCGAGGGGAACCGCTTCTGCATCGTCGACCGTCCCGACTGGCGTGGGTGGAGCACCGCGTGAGTCCGGGGTGTTCGTGCGGCCCGTTCGTGCGGTCTCCCGCGGGTGCAGAGTGCGAAAACGTTCCGGGGCGGGCGGTGTCGGGGCCGTTCTGATCCCGTATCGGCACTGAATGGGATGCACCCGGTGGGGAGTGCGAAACCGTTCCGGTCGAGGCGAGATCAGGATCAGGGATGCTTCTGCGCCCGCACCGGGGTCCCGGACGGGAACCCGTGCAGAGAAGGGCAGAAACGTGCCCGAGCCGGCGACGGGAGGAACGGCTCTGCGCCTGCACCGGGGCTTCAGCGACGACGCATGAGGCCGTCGAGGTCGCTGGAGGCGAAGGGTCAGAGAGTATCCGGCGCGGTGGTGCGCTCGGCGGCAAGCGCGCGGCGATGCGCAGTCAGGGCCGCCCGGACCGCCGAGTAGATGATCAGCCACAGGAGCAGCAGCGCGAGAAGCGGGACGACCAGGTAGACGAGGAGGAAGAAGATCGAGGTACCGGCGAACATCGCTCCAGCGTAGGGGCGGTCCTGCTCCGGGGAGGGTAGGTGGCAGGGGATCGCCACCTCGTTGCGGTCAGAAGTGCGAGAACGCCCCGGATCCGGTGGCCGTAGGGACGTTCCTGCACTCTCACGCGAAAGGAGGGACGCGGCCGAAGGTGAGGAATGCGAAAAGGGGCGTGAAGCGACAGAGGGAGGCGCGTTCCTGCACCCGAACCGGCAGGGCGCGGCGACGCGGCGTGGGCGAGGGGCTAGGAACGGGGGAGGCGGGCGCGGGCGGCGCGGACGAGGGCGGCATTGCTCGGAGCCTCGGAGCCGTCCGGGAGGAGGAGTGTGTCCTCCAGGCCGATCCGCGTGTCGAGGCCGAGCTCCGCGGCGAGGTCGAGGGCGGACCAGGTCGACAGCTCCTCCCCGTGCAGCAGGATCGGCAGGTCGGGCTCCTCGCGAGCCACGTGCGCGATCAGACCTTCAGCGTGCGAACGGACGACGTCGGCCGCCTCCGCCGGAAGCTCCACGAGCACGCGCAGGCAGTCGCCGCGGACCGGGGAGACCCGCCACGCCTCGAGTCCCGCCGCGTCCCAGATACCCGCCTCCACGCCGATGCCCCGTCGACCCAGCGCCACGGCCACTTCGTCGGCCCCGTCTTCGTGCCAGTTCACGGAAGCATAGTCAGGGAGCTCCGTCCAGCCTCCGATGGCCTGGAGCCTTCGCGATACGTCGGGCTCGGCCCAGGCCCCGGTCGTCACGCCCACGGGCACTCCCGGCGCCGCGGCGCGGACGGCCCCGAGCCACCGCTGCACATCCTCGGGCGCGAGGGAGTCGCGGCCGGCGGCGTCCTTCGGGTGCACGTGGATCTCCGCAGCCCCGGCATCGACGGCCGCCGCGGCGTCTTGAGCGACCACCGTCTCGTCGGCGCTCAGCCACGGGTGCTCCGCGACGTCTCTGGCACCGTTCACACAGGCCTGCACGATCATCTGCGCCTCACCACATGAGGTCGCGCGGGTGCGCTTCGTTCGGGGCCACGTCCTCCGACGGCCCCTCCTCCGTGCGGACGAAGTGCTGCACCTGGCGCGCGGTCGCCGCCCCGCGGCCGACCTTCACCGCCTCCTCCATCGACTCGAAGCTGCTGCCCAGCGTGTGCGATTCGCCCTGGATCCGGTTGAACCAGATGCCGTTGCGCGAGAACGTCTCGATGTCTCCTGCGGCCATGCCCTGCCTTTCGTCTCCCTCCTTTCTACGTGAGGCGACCGACAGCGAAGAGGCCCTTGACATGTCGTGTCGCGCGCGGGCGCCGACCCACCCCGTTCTGTGCATCCCGGCCCCTTGCGGACGACCGGAAGGGGCCGGGTCGACCGCAAGGGGGTGGGTCGGCGGTCAGGCGACGTCGAGGACCCAGGTCACGCCGAAGCGGTCGGTGAGCATGCCGAAGCCGGCCGACCACGCGGAGGCGGTGAGGGGCTCGACCAGCGTCGCGCCGTCGGCGAGGGCATCCCACACGGGCTGAAGCTCCGCGAGGGAATCCGCCCGCAGCGACTGGAAGAAGGAGCGGTCGGTGATCGTCATCCCGTTCTCGCGGCGGGTGGCTCCCGAGGGCGCAGCGGTGTCGTCCGCACCCGGGATGTCGTACGCCATCAGCCGCACGGGTCCGTCGAGCTGCCCGAACACGACCTTGTCGAACCCGGGAACCCCCTCCGGCATCCCGAACTGCCCGTAGGTCGCCGCGGTGACCTCGCCGCCGAAGACCGACCCGTAGAAGTCGAGCGCCTCCCGAGCCGTGCCGCGGAAGTTGAGGTGGGTGGTGGTCGTGAGAGTCATGGTGTCCTCCGTGTCCCGGCCCGCCGATCGGGCCGTGTGACCCCACCCTCACAGCAGTAGAGGTCTATTTCTGTCCGCTTCCCACACAGAATGGAGCCATGACCGGAAGCTCCTCGCGCATGCTCGCATTGCTGTCCCTGCTGCAGGCGACACGGGACTGGCCGGGCGGGGAACTCGCCGACCGTCTCGGCGTCACTCCGCGCACGGTGCGCCGCGACGTCGATCGGCTGCGCGTACTCGGCTACCGCATCGGCTCGAGCAAGGGTCCGTACGGCGGCTACCGGCTCGAAGCGGGATCGGATATGCCGCCGCTCCTGTTCGACGACGATCAGGCCGTGGCGATCGCCGTCGCCCTGCAGAACGCGGGTGCGACCGGGGTCGAGGTCGCCGAGGCCGCACAGCGTGCTCTCGCGACCGTCCGCCAGGTGATGCCCTCACGCCTGCGACACCGGATCGACGGCATCCGCTTCACCGGAGCGCCCGCCGAGGTCCGCGTGGACCCGGCCGTGCTGGAGGCGGCGAGCGCGGCCGTGCGCGACCGACAGGTGCTCCGATTCGACTACGGCTCCGCACGGGACCGCCCGCCCCGGCGCACGGAGCCCCATGCCGTCGTGGCGCGGGAAGGCCGCTGGTACCTGCTGGCCTGGGACCTCGACGCGGCCGACTGGCGCACGTACCGCCTCGATCGGCTGCGGCCCCGCACGCCGACCGGACCCTCCTTCACGCCGCGGCCTCTCCCCGCCGCGGACGCGCAGACACTCCTCGCCGCGCGCGCCAAGGGCTCGACGACCGAGGACCGCTGGCCGTGCACGGGCGAGGTGGACCTCGACCTGCCTGCGCGAGAGGTGATGCCGTGGGTCGGCGACGGCGAGGTGGTGCCCCTGTCGGACGGCTCGTGCCGCCTTACGGTCGGCTCCTGGTCGTGGACGGGTGTGCTCGCCGCGGTGGCCCGGTTCGACGCACCGTTCACGGTGGTCGGGCCCGAGGCGCTGCGCGAGGCGGCGGGGATGCTGGCGCAGCGGTTCGTGGCAGCGCACTCCTCCTCCTCCTGACGCCGACCCGGTCCGACAGCACGCACGAGAGAACGGCCCCGACCGCGCCGGTAGACTGAACACGCCCCGCCGGCCCCTTCCTTTGGAGTGCGCGTGACCACCGCCCCTGCACCTTCCCCCCAGCACGTCCCCGACTCCGTCGAGAACGCGATCGCGACGCCCGAGAAGGAGCAGCCGTACGGCGCCCTCGGGCTCAAGGACGACGAGTACGCGCGTATCAAGGAGATCCTCGGCCGCCGCCCCACCTCGGGCGAGCTGGCGATGTACTCGGTGATGTGGTCGGAGCACTGCTCCTACAAGTCGAGCAAGAACTACCTGCGCCGCTTCGGCCAGAAGGTCTCCGACGAGATGAAGGAACGTCTCATGGTGGGCATGGGCCAGAACGCGGGCGTCGTCGACGTCGGCGAGGGCTGGGCCGTCACCTTCAAGGCCGAGTCGCACAACCACCCGTCGTTCATCGAGCCGTTCCAGGGCGCGGCCACCGGCGTCGGCGGCATCGTCCGCGACATCATCTCGATGGGCGCACGCCCGGTCGCGGTCATGGACGCCCTGCGCTTCGGCGCGATCGACCACCCGGACACCGCCCGCGTCGTGCACGGCGTGACCAGCGGCATCAGCTTCTACGGCAACTGCCTGGGCCTTCCGAACATCGGCGGCGAGACCGTCTTCGACAGCGTCTACCAGGCCAACCCGCTCGTGAACGCGCTCGCGGTGGGCGTGCTGCGCCACGAAGACCTCAAGCTCGCGAACGCCACCGGCGTCGGCAACAAGGTGGTCCTGTTCGGTGCCCGCACGGGTGGCGACGGCATCGGCGGTGCCAGCATCCTGGCCTCCGACACGTTCGCCGACGGCGGCCCCACCAAGCGCCCCGCGGTGCAGGTGGGAGACCCGTTCGCCGAGAAGGTGCTCATCGAGTGCTGCCTGGAGCTGTACCGCGGCGAGCTCGTCGAGGCGATCCAGGACCTCGGCGCCGCCGGCATCTCGTGCGCGACGAGCGAGCTCGCGGCCAACGGCAACAGCGGTATGAAGGTCTCCCTCGACAACGTGCTGCTGCGCGACCCCACGCTCACGGCCGAGGAGATCCTCATGTCGGAGTCGCAGGAGCGCATGATGGCGATCGTCGCCCCCGAGAAGCTCGACGCCTTCCTGACCGTCGTGAACAAGTGGGAGGTCGAGACCTCCGTGCTCGGCGAGGTCACCGGCGACGGACGGCTCATCATCGACTGGCAGGGCGAGCGCATCGTCGACGTCGACCCCTCGACCGTCGCGGTCGACGGCCCCGTCTACGACCGTCCCGTCGCCTACCCGACGTGGATCGACGCCCTGCAGGCGGACGCCGCCGAGAACCTGCCGCGGGCGAACGACCCGGAGACGCTGCGCGAACAGTTCCTCGCCCTCGTCGCCTCCCCGAACCTCGCGGACACGAGCTGGATCACGAACCAGTACGACTACTACGTGCTCGGCAACACGGCCCTGAGCTTCCCCGACGACGCCGGCATGATCCGCGTGGACGAGGAATCCGGCCTGGGCTTCGCGGTCTCGACGGACGCCAACGGCCGCTACTGCCAGCTCGACCCCTATGCGGGCGCGCAGCTCGCGCTCGCCGAGGCCTACCGGAACGTCGCCGTGACCGGTGCCGTGCCGACGGCCATCACCGACTGCCTGAACTTCGGCTCCCCCGAGAACCCCGAGGTCATGTGGCAGTTCGGGCAGACCGTCGACGGCCTCGCGGACGGCTGCTACGAGCTGGGCACCCCGGTCACGGGCGGTAACGTCTCGTTCTACAACCAGACCGGCGACGTGCCGATCCACCCGACGCCGCTCGTCGGCGTGCTGGGCATCATCGACGACGTCTCCCGCCGCATCCCGTCCGGCTGGCAGGACGAGGGGCAGAACATCTACCTGCTCGGCACGACTTCGACCGAGCTGTCCGGCTCCGCGTGGGCCGACGTCGTGCACCAGCACCTCGGCGGCCGCCCGCCGAAGGTCGACCTCGCGGGCGAGAAGCGCCTGGCCGGCCTGCTCGCCGCGGCCCGTGACGAGTGGCTCATCTCCTCGGCGCACGACCTCTCGGAGGGTGGTCTCGCGCAGGCCCTGGCCGAGGGTGTCATGCGCTTCGGCGTCGGTGCCCGCGTCTGGCTGAACGAGATCATCGAGCGCGACGGCGTGGACGCCGCGACCGCCCTGTTCTCCGAGTCGACCGGCCGCGTGCTCGTGACCGTCCCCCGCGAGGACGACGTGAAGTTCCGAGGTCTCTGCGAGGGCCGCGGCTACCCGGTCGCCCGCATCGGCGTCACGGACAGCGAGCCACAGCTCGAGGTGCAGGACGTCTTCACCGTCTCGGCCGCCGAGCTCCGCGAGCGCTCGCAGGCCACGCTGCCGTCGTACTTCGGTCCGACCGTCACGGAGCCGGTGGCCTGATGAGCGGCGACGGCCTCAGCGAGGACTACGGCGACCTCGGCGAGAAGCGCAACCGGCGCATCCGCATCATCGCGTGGACCGTCATCGTGGCACTGATCCTCGGTGGCGGCGGCGCGACCGTGCTCACCATCCTCCTCGGCTGACCTGGCCTTACGTCGCAGATTCGCACCCGGGTCGCAGGGATTCCAGGAACCCATGCGACCTCGTGCGGATCCGCGACCTCAGCGGGCGAAGAGGTAGCGGGTCAGGGCGACGACGGAACCCGGATCGTGGGCCTCGCGGCCGAGGGACTCCACGATGATGGCCCCGAGGATCGCGCGGCCGAGCTGCTCGACCGGGGCGTCCTCCGGCAGCTGACCGTCCCGGATGCCCCCGCGGAGGCGCTCCGACAGGTACTTCTCCACCCCGAGGCTCTCCCCGAGGTGCGCGCCGACCGAGGCGTCCTCGGTCGCCGCGGCCACGAGCGACCGCAGCAGCACCCCGCCCTGGGGTTTCTCGAGGATGGAGAGCACGCTCCGCAGCCAGGTCTCCACGTCGGCGGAGAGGTCTCCGGTGTCGGGCACGACGAAGTCCACGGGGATGAGTCGCCCCTCGGCCAGGCACTCCCCGATGAGCGCACCCCGCGACGGCCACCAGCGGTAGATGGTCTGCTTGCCGACCTTGGCCTCCTTGGCGATGCCTTCGATCGTGAGCCGGTCGTACCCCTGATTGTGGAAGAGCCGGGCCGTCGCGTCGAGGATCGCCTCGCGAGCCGCGGTGCTGCGCACGGGGCCGCTACGATGCTCGTTCACCATGCGTTCAGGATAGCCACAGATCCCTAGACGAGACGTGCCGTATGCTCTTTTCGTCTGAAGGAGATCACGTGGCTTCACTGCTGTTCCGTCTGGGTTCTTTCGCTGCGCGCAAAGCATGGACGGTGATCGTCTCCTGGGTGCTCATCCTTGGGCTCGGCGTCGGCGCCTTCCTCACGTTCGGCGGCACGCTGAGCAACAGCTTCGACATCCCGGGCACCGCGTCCGGCGAGGTCACCGATCAGCTCGCCGACAAGCTGCCGGACACCGCCGGCGGCACCGGGACGGTCGTCTACCGGACGGACGACGGCGAGCCGTTCACCGACGAGCAGAAGCAGGCGATCTCCGACCTCGCCGCGAGCGCGGAGCACCTCGACGGCGTCGCCTCCGTCGTCGACCCGTTCGACGCCCAGCGGCAGCAGGACGAGCAGGCGAAGGAGCTGACAGACGGCCAGGCCCAGCTCGACGCCGGCCGCGCCCAGCTCGACGCCGGCCAGGCCCAGCTCGACGACGGCCGCGCCCAGCTCGAGACCGGGATCACCCAGCTCGAGGGAGCGCGGGCTCAGGCCGACGCCGCCGGTGCACCGCCCGAGCAGACCGCCGCGCTCGACGCGCAGCTCGCGGAGCTGAACGCCCAGCTCGCGCAGCTCGAGGCCCAGCAGGCCACCATCGACGCGAACCGCGACGAGCTCGCCGACAGTGCGGCGCAGCTGGAGCTCGGAACGACCCTCCTCGACCTCTCGGACGGCATCGGCGTCGTCTCGGAGGACGGCTCCACGGCGATCGTCAACGTCTCCTTCGTCGACCCGCGCCTGGAACTCGCCGAAGAGACCAAGCAGAGCACCATCGCCCACTTCCAGGACGAGGAGATCGACGGCGTCACGGTCGACTTCGGCACCGACATCGCCCAGGGCGTGCCGGAGATCTTCGGCGTCGGCGAGGCCATCGGTCTCGCGTTCGCCGCGGTCGTGCTCATCGTCATGCTCGGCTCGCTGATCGGTGCGGCCCTTCCGATCGTCACGGCCGTGGTCGGCGTCGGCGTGGGCGTCACGGCGTCGCTCGCGTTCTCCGGCGTCGTCGACATGGCCTCGGTCACTCCCGTCCTCGGCGTGATGCTGGGGCTGGCGGTCGGCATCGACTACTCCCTCTTCATCGTGAACCGGCACCGCAAGCAGCTGCTGGCCGGGTCGCCCGTGCGCGAGTCCATCGGTCTGGCCACCGGCACCTCCGGGACCGCGGTGGTGTTCGCGGGGACCACGGTCATCGTCGCGCTCCTCGCCCTCAACGTGACGGGCGTGCCGTTCCTCGGCCTCATGGGCACGGTAGGCGCGGTCTGCGTCGCGGTCGCCGTGCTCGTGGCCGTGACCCTCGCCCCGGCGATCCTCGGCCTCGTCGGCACCCGCCTGCTCGGCCGCAAGGCGCGGGCGACCATCGGCCAGGAGCACGCGGCCGGAAAGCCCGTGCGCCGGATGTCGACGCTGCGCGCGGTCGTCACCGCCCTCGTCAGCATCGTCGCGCTGCTCGTGATCGCGATCCCCGCGATGTCGATGCGCCTCGGCCTCCCGGACGGGTCGAGCGAACCCGCCGACTCCACCAGCTACCGCGCGTTCCAGACCGTCGACGAGCAGTTCGGCGAGGGTGCGAACGGGCCGCTCCTGGTGACCGCGACCCTCGACGACGCCGTGAGCGACGACGACCTGCTGGCCACCCAGGTGACCGTGGCCGAGAAGATCGCGGAGCAGGACGACGTGGTCGCGGTCGCTCCCATCGCGACGTCGGACGACAACACGCTCCTCGCCTTCCAGGTGCTGCCCGCCGAGGGCCCGAACAGCGCCTCCACCGAGAAACTGGTGCAGGATCTGCGAGGTCTCCCCGAGATCGACGGCGGCATCACCCTCGGCGTCGCCGGGCAGGCTGCCACGAACATCGACATCTCCGAGGCCCTGGCGAGCGTGCTCCCGCTGTACCTCGTGGTCGTCGTGGGCCTGTCGCTGCTCATCATGATCGTCGTGTTCCGTTCGCTGCTCGTGCCGCTCATCGCCACGGGAGGGTTCGTGCTGTCGCTGTTCGCGACGTACGGGCTCATCGTCGCGGTGTTCCAGTGGGGCTGGGGCGCCGACCTCATCGGGCTGCACAGCACCGGTCCGATTTTGAGCTTCCTGCCGGTGATCCTCGTCGGTATCCTGTTCGGGTTGGCGATGGACTACCAGCTCTTCCTCGCCTCGGGGATGCGCGAGGCCTATGTGCACGGCGCCTCCGCGCGCGATGCCGTGGCCCAGGGCTTCCGAGCCGGGCGCTCGGTGGTCATCGCCGCCGCGCTCATCATGGTGTCGGTGTTCGGCGGGTTCGTGTTCTCGGAGTCGACCATCATCCGGTCCATCGGGTTCGGCCTCGCGTTCGGCGTGCTGCTCGACGCGTTTGTCGTGCGGATGCTGCTGATGCCTGCGCTCATGCACCTGCTCGGACGCTCGGCCTGGTGGCTGCCGAAGTGGCTCGACCGCATCATCCCGAACGTCGACATGGAGGGCGCGGCGCTGGAGCGGGATCACCCCAGCGTGCACACCGACTCCGTGCCCACCCTGGAGGCTCCGCGCACCCGCGGCTGAATCGCGGTCACGCGCGGGTTCAGGCGTTCGCGCGGGTTCAGGCATCTGCTGCTGGTGTCGCCTGATGCCGCGCGGGCGCCTGACCCTGCGCGCGCGGTCGCGGGCGCAGGCTGTCCCGAGAGGGCAGGCAGGCACGGCAGTTCAGGCAGCTTCCTGCCAGTGTCGCCTGAATCCGCGCGGACGCCTGGACCCGCGACGACGTGAGTGTCGCCGGGCCTAGAGTGGGCGGATGGATCTGCGAGCGCTGTTGGAAGAGCGTCGCGCCGAGGCCGCAGCTCGCGTCACGGCTACGGCGGCCACCCTCGCGGAGCTCATGCACGATCGCGAGGGCTCGAACGACGACGACGAGCACGACCCGGAGGGGGTGACGCTCTCGTCGGAGTGGTCGCGGCTGTCGGGGCTCGCCGAGGCGGCGCAGGCGGAGCTCCGCCAGGTGGACGAGGCGCTGATGCGGATGGACGCCGGGACCTACGGCATCTGCGCGCACTGCGGCAAGCCCATCCCGCCGGAGCGCCTGGAGGTACGGCCGTTCGCGGAATACTGCGTGGCCTGCGCCGAGAAGCTCGGTCGCTGACGCCGGAGTAGCATCGCGGGAATGGCCATCGCCCTCGAGAACATCGGGATCGCCGTGCGCGACCTCGACGCCACCATCGCCTTTTTCACCGACCTGGGGCTGTCCGTGGTCGGACGGGACGAGGTCAGCGGCGAGTGGGCGTCCACCGCGGTCGGACTCGACGGGAACCACGCGCGGATCGCCGTGCTGCAGACCCCGGACGGGCGCGGGCAGATCGAGCTCTTCGAGTACATCCATCCGGACGCGATCGAGACGGAGCCGACGAGACCGAACGAGATCGGCATGCACCGGATCGCCTTCTCCGTCGACGACATCGACGCCTCCCTCGCCATCGCCGCGCGGCACGGGTTCCATCCCCTGCGCGGCGTCGCGAACTACCGGGACATCTACCGGCTGACCTACCTCCGCGGTCCCAGCGGCATCATCCTCATGCTCGCGCAGGACCTCACGAAGGCCTGAACCCGCTCGGCCGGGCACAGCTTCGGAGACCGCAGGCGACACGCCGCCGAACGGAACCTGTCGACGGCGTGTCGGCCCGGATCTCCGAAGCTGTGCCCGGGTCAGCGGGAGGCGAGGACCTCGGCGACCTGGTCGAGCACGGCGATCGGGGCGCGCATCTCGGACGCGGGAACCGGGGGCTCACCGGTCTCGAGCATCCGGGCGAAGGCACGGACGCCGGGCTGCACGTACCCGGGGCCGATCGGGATCTCCCGGCTGGCGATGCCCCGTCGGCCGACGACGGTCGCCCGGAACGGCACCTGACGGTCGCCGTCCGGCCGCACGAACTCCAGCGTGACGGGCACCCCGCCGACCCGGTAGCGGGCGACGACACCCGCCGGCAGGCACTGCACCTCGACGTCCTCCGCGATGCCGGGCCGCAGAACCTGGGCGAGATCGGCGATGTGGATGCCGTAGAAGAAGATGCCGCTGTACGGGCTGTCCGGATCGGCAGGCCCCGTGACGGTGACCGCCTGGACCTCCCCGATGCGACCCGCCTCCGCCGTGAGCTCCGCGGTGTCGGCGAGCCAGCGGAGCGTGGACGATGAGGTGACGGGCGCCCGCCCACGCTGCGCGGCGGCGAGGATCGCGTCGGCATCGGCGACCGCTGCTGCGAGGGGCTTGTCGACCCAGACCGGCACCCCGGCTTCCAGGAAGGGGACGGCGATGGCGCGATGATCGGCACCGTCGCGGGCGGTCACGATGAGCGCATCCACCGTGCCGAGGAGCGCGCCCGCCTCCTCGACGACGCGTTCGATGCCCCCGAGCGCGGCCAGTTCCCGCGTGCGCTCCGGCTCCCCTGCCACGAGGGCGGTGATCCGCACGGGCACGTCCGCCGCCTCGGCGTTCAGGAAGCGGACGATCTCCGTGGCGTGGCTGTTCTCGATCCCGGCGATGCCGACGCTCTTCATGCGGCCGCCCTCCCTCGCGTGCGGGCCCCCGGCGACCCGCCGTCGCGCAGTAGGCTGAACCCATCATGGACGAGTTCATCCGGGGCTTCTGGAACTTCGCGGGTGACTACTGGTGGCTCATCTTCCCGATCATGGGCATGGCCGGCGGCGCCGCCAAGGCCTGGGAGCGCAGCTCCAAGCGTCGGCACGAGCGCCGGCTGGAGACGCTGCGTATGAAGGCGCAGCTGAAGACGGCCGAGATCGAGGCGCGCGCGGCCGGACGGCAGGCGAAGCGCCAGGGTCCGACCGTGGTCGACACCACCGCGTCGGTGGCGCCCGGCGACCTGCTCGCCCGCCTCTTCGCCGAGCACGACGAGATCACCGCGCGCTGGCTCGACTACGAGCTCGACGTCGCCAAGCTGATCGCGTTCCCCGCGATGAGCGACGGTCGCCAGCCGCTGACGGCCGCCTTCCTCCGCGCGAAGAAGACCGCGGATGCGCTGCGCCCGGCCTCCGCCGACGCGACGCTGTCGGAGCAGCAGATCGCGGAGTACCTGCAGGCCGTCGGCGACTACGCGGTCGCGTTCGAGATCGCGGAGAAGGACGCCCGCCGGCTGCGTGACTCGACGTTCACCGAGGCCGAGCGCAAGCGGCTCGACCGCGCTCAGCAGCTCCTCAAGGTGGCGGTGGACGAGTCGGCGACGCAGTCCGAGCGGAACATCGCGTACAAGCGGGTGCGCGAGGAGCTCGACGGCCTCATCCTGCTCTCCGACGAGGCCGTGACCGTGCTCGAGAAGCAGGTCGCGAAAGAGCTTCCGTCCGCCCGTGCCGCAGCGGCGGATCACGCGGAGCCCGTTCCGCAGCCGCTGCCCGTGACCGACCCGCGGCGGACGGCGGAGGGCGCATGACTCCCGAGAACGTGACCGGCCCGGTCGCCGTCCACGCCGAAGCCCCGGTCTGGTGGCCCGGGTGGGGCGGGCTGCGCTGGGTCGACGGAGACGCGGGCGACCTGCTCACCCTCCGCGGCGACGACATCGTCCGCCAGCACGTCGACGACGAGTACCTCGCGTTCTTCCGTCCGCGCACGTCCGGGGGCTTCGTGGCGGTGGGCGCGCGTACCCTGTACCTCGCCGGCGGCCCCGATGCGGAGGCCCGTCCCGCCGCGACCCTCCTCGACGACGGCGCGGTACGTATGAACGACGGCTGCTGCGACCCGCGAGGGCGACTCCTGGCCGGATCGATGTCCACGGACTCCACCGAGGGTGCCGGGACCGTGCTGCGCATCGACGCCGCGCTCGACGTGACCACGGTGCTCCCCCGCGTGACCTCGTCCAACGGGGTCAGCTACTCCCCGGACGGCCGCCGCGTCTACTACGTGGACACCGACACCGGGCGGATCGACGTGTTCGACGTGGCCGAGGGCGACCTCCGCGGACGCCGGGTGTTCGCGCACATCCCCGAAGACGACGGCGTGCCCGACGGCCTCACGGTCGCCGCGGACGGCAGCGTCTGGGTCGCGCTGTGGGGCGGGAGCCGTGTGCGGGGCTTCGAGCCGTCCGGGGCCGTGCGCGAGGACATCGTGCTGCCGGTGCCCCAGGTCAGTGCCTGCACGTTCGGCGGCGACGACCTCGGCACGCTCTTCATCACGACCTCCGCGCAGGGCCTGCCGCCCGATCACGGCACCGCCGCGGGGTCGGTCTTCGCGGTGCGTCCCGGGGTGCACGGCCTCCCGGTCCTCCCCTTCGCCGGCTGACCCTCGCGCGGGGTCAGGCGCTCGCGCGGCATCAGGCACCTTTCCCCTCCACCCGCCTGAGCCGGCGCGGATGCCTGTGGCCGCGGGGGCCTGGGAGAGGCCTCTACCCGGGACACGGTTGCACTCAGCGAAAGGAACCGTGCCCCGGGCACAGGCCTCACCCGAGCCGGACCCGCTCCGCGCGCTGGTGCTGACGGCCGAGCCGCTCGATCTCGATGGTCATCTCGTCGCCGTCCTGCAGATAGGGGAAGCGCCCGGACAGCGCGACGCCCTGCGGAGTGCCGGTGTTGATGACGTCCCCGGGTTCGAGCACGAGGTAGTGGCTGAGCTCGTGCACCAGCTGCAGCACGGGGAAGATCATGTCGGCGGTGGAGGAGTCCTGCCGCGGCTCGCCGTTCACGAAGGACCGCAGGCGCAGCGCCTGGGGGTCGACCTCGTCGGCGGGCACCAGCGCGGGGCCGAGGGGGTTGAACGTCTCGGAGCACTTCCCCTTCGACCACTGTCCGCCGGAGACCTCGAGCTGATACGCCCGCTCGGATACGTCGTTCGAGATGGTGTAGCCGGCGATCACGTCGCGCGCGGCCTCGACGGAGGGCAGATACCGCGCCGTGCGACCGATGACGACCGCGAGCTCGACCTCCCAGTCGACCTTCTCGGCGCCCGGCGGCAGGAGCACGACGTCGTCCGGGCCCACGACCGTGTTCGGGTGCTTGAAGAACACCACCGGGTGCGCGGGCGGCTCGGCGCCCGACTCCGCCGCGTGCGCCGCGTAGTTCTGGCCGATGCAGATCACGGCGGTCGGCCGCGCCACAGGGGCGCCGACGCGCAGTCCCGTCGTCTCCGCTTGCGGCAGCGAGCCGTCCGCGAGCGCCGCCCGCACGCGGGCGATGCCGTCCGCGGCGAGGAAGGCGCCGTCGATGTCGCGGGTCAGGGATCCGAGATCGCGCACCACGCCCTCGTCATCGCGGACGTAGGGGCGCTCGTGGCCGATCTCGCCGAGTCGCAGCAGTTCCATGAGGGTCCTCTCAGCGCGCGGCGGCGAAGCTCGGGTTGACGATGGGTACGGCCTCGCCGGCGAGCGAGCGGATCACGTTCTCGGCGGCGTGCACGGGAAGATCCGCCAGGGCCTCCGGGGAGTACCAGGCGGCGTGCGGCGTGAGGAGCACGGTGTCGAGCGCCCGCAGCGGGGAGGTCGCGGGGAGGGGCTCCTCCGCGAAGACGTCGAGGGCGGCACCGGCGAGCCGCCCGTCGCGGAGCGCCGCGGCCAGGGCGTCCTCGTCGATGAGCGGGCCGCGGCAGGTGTTCACGATCACGGCGTCGCGCTTCATCGTCGCCAGGGCCGCGGCGTCGATCAGGTGGCGGGTCTCGTCCGTCAGCGGCACGTGCAGGGTGAGGATGTCGGCGCGGGCGATCGCCGACGGGATGTCGACGGGCTCGCAGCCCGCGTCGCGCACGGCGTCGTCGGGAGCGTACGGGTCGGCCACCAGCACACGGAAGCCGAGCGCCCGGCACCCGCGTGCGACGATCGATCCGATGCGCCCGAACCCGAGCACCGACACGGTGGTGGAGGACGGCCGCACGGCGAGCGGCCGGGCGTCGACGGCCTTCCAGACGCCGTCGCGCACGGCCCGGTCGTAGGCGGAGAGGCCGCGGGCCTGGGTCATGATCATCGCGACGGTGTGCGCGGCGACCTCTTCGATGCAGTAGCTCGGCGTGTTCGCGACGGCGATGCCGCGGGCCGTGGCGGCCTCGACGTCGATCATGTCGTAGCCGATGCCGACCCGGCTGATGAAACGGAGGTTCGGCAGGCGGTCCATGAGGGGGCCGTCGATGCGCGCCCACTGCACGACCAGCGCCTCGGCGTCGGCTCCGGCGGAGGCGATGTCGTCCGGGCTCCCGGAGGCGGCCCGTTCGGCACGGAGGCCGGCGGCCCGGAGGGTGTCTTCGATGACGATTCCCGGGAGGTCGCAGTCGGTGACGAGGATGAGCGGCGCGGTCATGGATGCGATGCTATAGCATCTAGCAAGCTCGCGTACAGCCGCTGTCGCGAGACCGCTTCTTGCTATAGCGTTTAGGCATGACTGTTCGCCGCGCACTCGTCACGGGCGCCAGTTCCGGCATCGGAACCGCCGCCGCCCTCGAACTCGCCCGCGAGGGCGTCGCCCTCTGGATCACCTACGCCGGACGCGAGGCCGAAGCCGTCCGCGTGGCGGAGGAGTGCCGCGCGGCGGGCTCCCCGGACGTCCACGTGTCGCGCCTCGACCTCCGCGAACCGGCCTCCATCGCCGCGCTCATCGCCGAGGTCACGGACGCCTGGGGCGACCTGCACGTCCTCGTCAACAACGGCGGCGTGTGCCCGTACACCCCGTATCCCGAGATCGACATCGAGGAGTGGGACTTCGTCCTGGAGACGAACGCCCGCGGGACCTTCCTGCTCACCCGCGCGGCGCTCCCCCTGCTTCGGGCTGCCGACGGCGACCGCTCGGTCATCAACATCGCCTCGATCGCCGGGCAGGTCGGCGCACTGCAGACGGGCATCCACTACGCGGCCAGCAAGGGGGCGATCCTCGCGATCACCCGCAGCTTCGCCCGGCACCTCGCCGCCGAGGGCATCCGCGTCAACGCCGTCACCCCCGGACCGGTCGCCAGCGCGATCACCGATCAGCTCCAGGGTGAAGGCCGCGCGAAGCTCGAGTCGGGCATCCCCCTCGGCGCCTTCGGTCAGCCGGAGGACGTCGCCTGGATCATCGCCTCGCTCGCCTCGGAGCGGGCCCGCTTCATCACCGGAGCCACCTACGACGTCAACGGAGGAGTTCGCATTGACTGACCGCGCCACCCTCGACCGTTCCGCTCTCGACACCGTGCAGGCGCAGCTCGACGCCTTCAACGCGCACGACCTCGACGCCTTCGTCGCGACATATGCCGACGATGCCGTGGTCACCGGGGTCGCGCCGGAACCCCTCGTCGGCTCGGCCGCGATCCGTGCCTTCTACGAGCCGCGGCTGCAGAACCCGGAGCTCTCCTGCGTGATCGACACGAGCGTCCTGTTCGGCTCCCGCTGGGTCGTCGCGCAGGAGCAGGTCATCAACGCCGGCGTCGCCACGGAGACCATCGCGACCTTCGACGTGGTCGACGGCGTGATCTCGCGGGCGTCGATGCTCAAGGCCTGACCCGCTTCGAATCGCCCGATCGGCTGTATCTCCGGCCGAAATGGGACCAGTCAGGCGATTCGAAAGGGGTCAGTGGTGCTCCGGGAGCACCGGGGACGACCAACCGGGGTCGCGGCCGAGGTGGGCGGCGCGGGAGACCGAGGCGGAGCCGTAGCGGTCACGGAGCGTGTCGAGCACGGTGTCCAGACGGGACTCGTCGCCCCAGTCGATCGGCAGCTCGGGCGGGACGCTGTCCGCGGCATCGAGCTGGGTGAACGAGAGGCCGAGCAGAGTGAGCCCGCGACCGCTGATCTCGGGCTGCGCCGCGGCGAGGAGCGTGCGGGCGACGGCGAGCAGCAGGGCGGTGCGGTCGGTCGGCGCCCGCAGCGACCGCGAGCGGGTGGCCTTCGTGAAGTCGCCGAAGCGCAGCCGCAGCACGACCGTCCGGCACACGCGGCCGCCGTCGCGGAGACGCCGCGCGAGCCGGTCGACGATCTGGGTGAGGATGACGTCGAGCTCGTCGGTCGACCGGGGACGGGTCCCGAGCGCCCGCTGCGACCCGATCGACCCGCGGCGCCGCGTCGTGTCCACGGGGCGCGGATCCCGCAGGCGGGCGAGAGCAAGGACGTGCGCTCCGGTCGCCTTTCCGAGCATCCGCTCCGCCGTCGCGGCCTCGAGCTCCGCGAGCTCGCCGACCGTGCGGATGCCGTACCGGTGCAGCTTCTCCGCCGTCACGGCGCCGACGCCCCACAGCCGCTCGACGGGAAGCGGCAGCAGGAACTCCTCCTCCCGGTCGGGCTCGACGATGAGGAGTCCGTCGGGCTTGCTGACCGCACTCGCGACCTTGGCGAGGAACTTCGTGCGGGCGACGCCGACCGAGATGGCCAGGCCCGCCTCGGCGCGCACCCGCTCCCGCAGCCGCACGGCGATGGCCTCGGGAGTGCCGGCGATGCGACGCAGACCGCC
Organism: Microbacterium meiriae; assembly: GCF_032364335.1. NCBI lineage: Bacteria > Bacillati > Actinomycetota > Actinomycetes > Micrococcales > Microbacteriaceae > Microbacterium > Microbacterium meiriae. The sequence goes on along the minus strand of NZ_CP133984.1, from coordinate 210,193 downwards.
GACATCGAGGAACGCCTCGTCGATCGAGAGACCCTCCACGAGCGGGGTGGTGTCGCGGAAGATGCGGAAGACGTCCTTGCTGGCGGCGGAGTAGGCCTCCATCCGCGGCGGCACGACGACGGCGTCGGGGCACAGCTCTCGTGCCTGCCGTCCGCCCATCGCCGTGCGGACGCCGCGTGCCTTCGCCTCATAGCTCGCGGCCAGCACGACCCCGCCGCCGACGATCACCGGGCGCCCGCGGAGCTCCGGCGCATCACGCTGCTCGACCGAGGCGTAGAACGCATCGAGATCGGCATGCAGAACCGTCGCTTCCCCGCGCATCCCGTTCTCCCGTCGACGAGCGGATCGTCGCACGGACCGGGGACATCGGCGTGGCCGGGGCTCAGGAAGCCGACGGCGCCGCGAACCGCTCCCGCAGCGCGGGGTCGAGCGCGATGTCCCCGAACGACGCGGTCCAGGCTCCGTCGACCGCGATGGACTGGCCCGAGAGGTAGGGGGCCTCGTCGGAGAGCAGGAACGCCGTCACCGCGGCGACCTCCTCCGCGCGGGCGATGCGTCCCATCGGCGGGCCCTCCGCGAGCAGCCGCTCCTCCGCCTCGGGGTCGGCGGCCCTGGCGATCTGTGCCTCCAGATGCGGAGTGCGCACGCCGCCCGGCGCGACGGTGTTCGCCCGTATGCCCAATCCGCCATATGTCACCGCGACGCTGCGGCTCAGGGCGTCGATGCCGCCCTTCGTGAACTCGTAGGCCGCGTGGTCCACGAAGCTCGATCGACCGTGGATCGACCCGATGTTCACGATCGCGCCCGCCACGCCCTGATCGAGGAACGCGGACACGGCCGTCGAGCAGCCCCAGAGGTAGCCGAAGCCGTTGATGTCGACGATCTCGCGCACGACCGTCTCGTCGAGCTCGTGCAGCGGCGTGCGCTTCGTGATGCCGGCGTTGTTGACCCAGCCGGCCAGCGGAGCCCTGGCGCGCGCCGCGGCGGCCGCCTGCTGATGAGCCGTGCGGTCGGAGGCGTCGCCGAGCACCACCTCGGCGACGATGCCGTCCTCGACGGTGCCGGAGCCGGGCGAGCGTTCGAGCCCGACCACGATCCAGCCGTCGGCGGTGAGCCGCTCGGCGACCGCGCGCCCGATGCCCTTGCCGCTGCCGGTCACCACGACGCTACGCGGGGAGTCTGTCATGTCAGTCCCTCTCGAATCGGAAGACGGCGGGATCGAGGCCGAAGCCGAGCCCCGGACCTGCAGGCGGCGTCACGGTCCCGGCGAACTCCGGACCGCCCGTCACGAACGAGGGCGCGGGGTCGTAGGGGTTCACCCCGCGGGCGAAGGTCTCCACCTGGATGCCGAGGTGGGCCGTGACCTCGGGGTACACGTGTCCGGACACCGGGACGCCGCGCTCTGCCGCCCAGGAGATGAGTTCCCTGGCGGGCGTGATGCCGCCGATCGCGACGACGTCGAGGCGGAGGGCATCGACCTCGCCGACCTCCACGAGAGCCCGGAGCACGGCGGGGTCCGTCACCTCGTCGCCCACCGCCACCGGCAATCCGGTCTCCCGGCGGATCCGGGTCACGCCGGCCGCGTCCTCGGGGAGCAGCGGGTCCTCCAGCCAGGCCAGGCGCGGGTCGCCCCACTGCGCGACCTCCGCCACTGCAGCCTCCGCATCGGGCCAGCCGAAGCCCGCGTCCACGACGAGACCGGTCGCGGACGGCAGCTCGGCGCCGAGGATCGCGAGCAGTTCGCGCATGTATGCCGGATCGGGAATGCGGGAGATCTTCACCTGCGCCCAGCCGTCCGCCTGCGCGAGCACCTCATCGGCGACCTCCCGCGGCGTCCGCTGCGGAGAGGGATACGCGGCGACGAGCATCCCCTCCCGCGGGGCGTCACCGGTGCCGAGCAGGGTCCACAGCGGCACGCCGGCACGACGGGCCGCGATGTCCCACAGGGCGATGTCGACGAGACCGATCGCCCGCCGCACGAGCCCCACCCGTCCGACGATCGCACTGCCGCGGAGCATCCGGTCCCACGCGGCCGCCGGGTCGTCGGCGTCGAGCCCCACTGCGTGCGGAGCCACCAGGCGCTCGACGATCTCCGCCATCGGGGCCTCGCGCGATAGGCAGTAGGCGACCCCGGTGGTGCCGTCGTCCGCCGTCACCTGCACCGCGGAATACTCCCGTCGCGTGACCGTCATCGCACCGAGCTGCAGCGGTGCCGGAAGGGGGAGGACCGCCGTGGCCGTGTCGATCCGGGCGACGGTGGTCATTCGGGCTTCTTCGCGAGGGGCACGCCGTAGTCCACCATGAACCCGCCGTCGACGTACAGGGTCTGCCCGTTCATATAGCGCGACTGGTCCGACACGAGGAAGCTCACGGCCGCGGCGATCTCACTCGCGTCGGCGAGGCGCTTCGCGGGGATGCGGGACAGGATCGTGTCGAGGCTCAGCGTCCCCTGTTCGACGCCCTGCCGGAAGACGCCGGTGTCGACATAGCCCGGGGCCACGGCGTTGACTCGCACCCCTCGCGACGCCCACTCCGCTCCGGCCGTGGAGGTGAGGCCGATGACGGCGGCCTTGGTCGTGGCATACGGCGCCCGCCCCGCGGAGCCTCGCGAGGAGATGGACGAGATGTTGACGATGCGGCCCTCGCCCCGGTCGAGCATCCGCTTCCCTGCAGCTTGGAGCGCGGAGAACACCCCGTGCAGGTTCACGTCGACGACCGCGGACCACTCGTCCCACGTGAGGTCTTCGATCCCGCGGTGCCGCTGGATGCCGGCGTTGTTCACGAGCACCTCGATGGGGCCGAGCTCCGCCTCGATCTCGCCGAAGACCCGGTCGACGGCGGCGTGGTCGGTGACGTCGAGCTCCCGCCACAGGATCCCGGCGGGGTTCTCACCCGCGGTGAGCCCGGGGACGCGGTCGGTCGCGACGACAAGGTAGCCGTCCGCGGAGAGTCGCTGTCCGATCTCCCAGCCGATGCCGGCCGAGCCTCCGGTGACGATGGCGACGGGGCGCGCGGTCATGTCTCTCCTCTACCTCGGGGATTTGCTATAGCAACTCTATCCGGTTCGAATCGCGCAACTGGTTCGATCTCGGCCGGAAATGGAGCAAAGTGGGCGATTCGAAAGGGGCTACCCCCGCAGTCCGGCCACCAACGACACGGCGTGGGCCTCCAGGAGCTCCAGGGCACCGGGGGCCAGGGGCGTCTGCCAGGACTGATAGGCACCGCGGTCGTAGGCCTCGCGGGTCGGGAGATACACGAACCCCGGGCCGTTCGTGAGGTTCATCACCACGATCGGCGTCTCCGGGAACCGTTCCCGCAGCGTCGTCTGCAGCCGCGAGTACGCCTCGCCCGGATGCCCCACGATCACGGCGTCTCCGAGCCGCCAGGCCCACACCGGATGCGCCACGGTCGGACCGTCGATGTAGCCGTCACGGAGGTTCCGGGCCCGTCCGAGGCGCTCCTCCCGGGACCGGGGGTCGATGTCCTTCCACTCCTCCGCGAGCTCGTCCAGGGTGGGCAGGTCGCGCAGCGGCAGCTCGACCGCCGAGACGACTCCCGCCGCCCCGTCGCCGCCGTCCGCGGGGGTCCCGGTCCAGATCGCGAGCGGAGCCCCCGACTCCACGACCCCGTCCAGCGTCAGCTCCTCGCCGGGCACCGGAAGCCCGTCCAGGGCGGCGAGCACCGCGTGCCCGAGCGAACGTCCGTGCCGGTCGGCCACCGCGACATCGCCGGTGTACTGCTCCCGAGGGGCCAGCTCGCCCGAGGCCCCCTGCACGAACAGGCACGGTGCACCGGTCGCGGCCTCCACGATCTCGCGCATCGCGCCGACGTAGTCCGGGGACACCTCTCGGTTCTGCCAGGCCAGGGTCGTCGGGTGGCAGGCGTAGTTCACCAGCGTCGCCCGCACCTCCCCGTCGATGCTGATCCGGCCGATGGTCACCGTGTCGTCAGCGGTGCCCTGGGGGTTGTAGCCGACGAGCGCGCGGCCGTCGAGGTCGAGCTCCCGCTCCGCCGCGAGGGTGCAGGTGCCCGTGGTCCACTCGATCAGTCCCGGTCGCGCAGCCTCCAGCGCCTCGCGCCCGGCCGCGACACCCGCGGCAGCAAGAGCCTCCAGGTACCCGGGGATGAGTTCGCCGCCCGGCAGATGCGCATCCGCGGCGCAGAGCACGGCCCCCGCGTGGGTGTGCGACAGGGAGAGCATGAGCTGATCAGGCGCGAGGCCCAGGCCGTCGAGGATCGCCCCGCGCACGCCCTGCTCATCGGCGACTCGGCGCCACCAGGTGCCGTCGACGGCGAGCAGCACCCGCGGCCGCTCGTCCGCGGCCACCACGGCGAGCGCGGTCAGCTCGAACGGCCGGTGCGCCCCCTCGGAGCGCTCCCAGTCGGCCGGGCCCCAGTTCTTGGCGCGGATGCCGACGGGCGGCGTGATGTCGCGCCGGGCGACGCCGATGCGCGCCCGCGTGCGGGGGATGCGGATGCGGTCTCCGAGGTGCGTCGCCGCTGCGGTGTCGTTCACGCGTGGTCCTCCCTGATGTCCATGATGCCGTCCGTCACGCGCTCGCCAGCACGTCCGCGATGACGACGCGCGGTCTGGCTTCCGGCAGCGCCGTCTCGACGCCGCGCTCGACGGTGTCGCTGTAGAGCAGCGTCGACGGCTCGGCGAATCCGTCCGCCAGCCGCAGTCCTCCGCCGACGAACTGGCTGCCGGTGACGCGGGCGTGGTTGACGCCCGTGCCGATGTCGAGGTGGGCCGCGCCCTTCGGCACGGTCGAGGTCACCCCGCTCACCCGCCAGGTGACGACGCCGGCACCGGCAGCCCTGCTCAGCAGCGCGCCGTCGGTGCGCTCCGTGGAGAGGTCGACCCCGTCCAGAGCGACGAGCTGATCGCGCACCGCGGTCGCGGTCAGGCGCACGTCGCGCACGGAACCGCCGCGGATGGTGACCGTGGCGGCGCCGAGCTCGAAGGGCGCACCCGCCGCCGGGCCGCTGAGGCGGCAGTCCACGAACTCGACCGGACCGGACCCACGGGCCTTCACCCCGTCGATCCCGGTGATCGTGCAGTCCACGAAGCGCACGGGAGCCGTGACCGGGGTCTGCACGAGCACCTGGTCCTTCGGCAGCGCGAAGGTGGAGTCCGCGATCACGGTCGGCCGCGACGAGCGCTGCGACCGCTGTCCGATCGCCAGGAGTCCGGCGGTGCACCCGCGCACCTGGGCGCCGTCGGCGTTGATGGTCATGGTCGCCTGCGGATCGAAGGTGGAGCGGCCGATGACCCGCACGTTCTCCAGCGTCAGATCGCTGATCTTGGTGCCGGCGACGAACCAGGAGCAGACGTGGTCGCGCACCGTGATGCGCTTGGCGGCCGTGCCCCACTGCGCGCCGGAGTTGGCGATGTCCATGAGCCCGGAGTTGCCGATGAAGGTGAGGTCGTGCTCGTACTGGCCGTGCGTGGTGAAGGGGTTGCCGCCCTGATCGTCGCCGTCGCCGTGGCAGTTCTCGACGAGGCAGTAGGCGCTGGCGGTGAGGTCGTTCAGGTGCCGGGCGTTCGACGACGTGCAGTCGCTGACCCGTCCATAGAGGCTGTAGATCTGCTGCGTGAGGTAGCCCGCGCCGCCGTAGAACACGGTCGGCGGGTTCTCCACCGAGCAGCGCTCCGTCGTGAAGTGCGTGTTCCAGCGGCGCATGATCACGGGCCACCAGGTGCGGCTCGCGTGCACGTCGGCGACGTCGCAGTGGATCGCGTACTCGAAGGCGATCGGGTGGGAGCCGGTGAGCTCGCGAGAGTCGGGGAAGGAGCCGTCGGTGGGACCGTCGAAGGGACCGGCACCGAGGAACCGCATGTTCGCGATCCGCACGCCCGCGACCGGTGCCATCTGCCGCCAGATGAGCTTCCGCCCCGTGTCGAGCGGCCAGCCGTTGAGGTAATCGATGCGGATGTGGGTGCCGTCGATCTGCTGCGTCACCTGCACGAACCGCTGCAGCTCGCGCTCATCAGCCCCTCCTCCGGCGACGGGGTCGCACTGCACCGCCCACCACGAGTCCACGGGGAACCGGGACGCGTCCGGCACGGCGACCGCGTCGGTCAACTCCGGCCAGGCCTCGGCCAGCGCGTGCTCGACCGTGACGTCCTTCGGCACTCCGGTGAAGAACATCACGGCACCGAACGGGTTGTCGTGGGTGTTCTTCTCGATGCCGTCCGTCGTGATGACGTGTCCGCCGAAGTCGATCTCGACGTACGACCGGGTGAAGCGATGCCGACGCCGGAACAGGAGGTCGGTGCTCGCCTCGATGCGGCGGATGCGGGGATCGTTCACCATCGCCGCGAGCGCATCGTCGGCCGGCTTCTCCGGTCCTGTGATACCGAAGACCCGGAAGTCGACGGTGCCGTCGTGCTGCAGCACCCACCGGGTGTCGTGCTTCCCCGCGATCACGGTGCCGCCGTTGACCTTGGTCTTCGCGTTCTCGCTGCCCACGTACACGAGCAGTCCGGCGTCGCCGGGCTTCCGGTACCCGGCGACGACCGCCACCTCGCCGTCGCGGGCGCGGAGACGGGCCAGGTCGGCGACGGACTCCGCTCGCGTGACGTCCTTGGCGCCGGCGGCGACCGGCGCGGCCTGCGCCGGTGCGGTGCTCGCGAGAACGCCCGCCGTGCCGAGCGCGACCGCGCCGAGCCCGGCCATGAGCGCGCGGCGGCCGGTCGACCGCACCGCCGCGCCGGCGCCCGCGGCGTCCGTCGAGGGCCCCGTCTCCTGATCCATGGTGGTCATCGTCGTCCTCCTCGTCCTGCGAGCGCGGCAGGGACCGCGCCCGTCTGCCCGCCCTGGGCCTGCCAGAGCGCCGCGGCCTCCGCGCGCCGTCGGCGCTCGAGGACCGGGTCGGCGATGGGGATCGCCGCCATGAGCCCGCGCGTGTACTCGTGCTGCGGGTTCGCGAAGAGCGCGTCGCGCGCCCCGATCTCGACGATGCGGCCCTGCTGCATCACGGCGACCGTCGAGGACATGTACCGGATCACCGCCAGGTCGTGGCTGATGAAGAGGTAGGTGAGGCCGAGCTCCGTCTGCAGCTCCCGGAGCAGGTTGAGCACCTGCGCTTGGATCGACACGTCGAGCGCCGACACCGATTCGTCGAGCACGAGGAACTCCGGCTCGAGCACGAGCGACCGGGCGATGGACACGCGCTGGCACTGCCCGCCGGACATCGAGCGCGGCAGCCGGTGCGCGAACTCCTCGTCCAGACGCACGCGGTGCATGGTCTCGCGCACCTTCTCGGCGCGGGAGGCCCGGGTGCCGATGCCGTGGGCGCGCAGCGGCGCCTCGATGATCTGCGCGACGGTCTGCCGCCGGTTCAGGGCCGAGAACGGGTCCTGGAACACCATCTGCATGCGCTTGCGCAGCCGCCGCAGCTCCTCGCCGCGGAGGTCGTGCGGGCGCTGCCCGTCGAAGACGACCGTGCCTCCGTCGATGCCGCCGAGCGCGAGCACGGCCTTCGACACGGTCGACTTGCCGGAGCCCGACTCGCCGACGAGCCCGACCGTCTCGCCGCGCCGGATCTGGAACGACACGTCGTCGACCGCGGTCACCCGGCGCCCGGAGCCGAGCGTGAACACCTTCGAGACGCCCTGCACGTCCACCAGCACGTCGCCGGACTCCCGCGCCCGATCCACCGCGCTGATCGACCCGGCCTCGGCGAGCGGCTCCGTCCCGCGTTCGAGCACCTCCGCGGCGGTGCGGATGGGCTGCTGCACGTCCACCGTGAGGTCGACGACCGCGCCGAGCAGCGCCTGCGTGTACGGATGCTCCGGGGCCGTGTAGATGCGGTCGACCGGCCCCTCCTCGACCACGCGCCCGTGCCGCATCACGTGGATGCGCTCGCAGAACCCGGCGGCGACGCCGAGGTCATGCGTGATGAGCACGACCGCGGTCCCGTGGTCCTCCGCAAGCCGATCGAGGAGGTCGATGATCCGGGACTGCGTCGTCACGTCGAGGGCCGTGGTCGGCTCGTCCGCGATGAGCACGGCGGGCCGGGAGGACATGGCCATCGCGATCATGACGCGCTGCCGCATCCCGCCGGAGAACTCGTGCGGGTACTGGCCCAGACGCTCCTCGGGCAGCGGCACCCCGACCTCGGTCAGCAGCTCGACGGCCCGCGCGCGGGCGGCCGCCGCCGAGACCCGGTCGTGCAGCCGGATCGCTTCCACGAGCTGGTGCCCGATCGTGCGGACCGGGTTCAGCGACGACATCGGGTCCTGATAGACCATCGCGATCTCGCCTCCGCGCACGCGGGTCATCTCCCGCGGGCTCAGCGTGAGCAGTTCGCGGTCGCGCAGCCGGATGCTGCCGCCGAGGGTCGCCCCGTCGTTCAGCCGCATGATCGACAGCGCCGTGAGCGACTTGCCGGAGCCGGATTCGCCGACGAGGCCGATGCGCTCACCGGGCCGCACCGCGAACGTGATGCCCTGGACGGGCATGACGTCGCCGTAGGAGACGGTGAGATCCTGCACCTGCAGGACGGGCGTGAGGTCGGTCATCGGCCCCTCCCCTTCCGATCGCCGCCGAACTGGTCGGCGAGCACGTTGAGCAGCCAGATGGTGACGAAGATGAACAGGGCGGGGAACAGCACGTACCCGATGGACTGGTACATCTTCTGGTAGCCCTGCTGCACGAGCGTGCCCCAGGTGGCCTCGGGCGGCGCGATGCCGAGCCCGACGAAGCTCATCGACGCCTCCAGGAGGATCGCGTTGGCGGCGTTGATGGCCGCCTGCACGACGATCGGCCCCTTGGCGTTCGGCAGCACCTCGGCGAAGAGCAGACGGCGCCGGGTCGAGCCGAACGCCACAGCGGCCGTGAAGTAGTCCTCCTGCAGTTCGCTGAGCACCGACGACCGCACGAGCCGCGCGGTGGTCGGCGTGAGGAGCACCCCGATGATGACGGCGAGCTTGACGGGGTCGGCGCCGAACGCGGAGATGAAGACGAGCGCGAACAGGATCTGCGGGATCGCCATGACCGTGTCGGCGAGACGCATGAGGATCTCATCGACCCAGCCGCGTCCGAACGCCGCCGCCATACCCCAGGCGATCCCGAGGACCATGGCCACGAGCGTCGCGCCCCCGGCGATGAACACGGTGAGCTGGCCGCCGTAGAGCACGCGGCTGAAGAGGTCGCGGCCCAGCTCGTCGGTCCCGAAGAGGTGCGCGGCCGAGGGACCGGCGAACCGGTCGGACGACTGGGCCGCGGGGTCGTACGGGGCCAGGAGCGGGGCGAGCACGCAGGCGAGGACGATGATCGCCAGCAGCCCCAGCGGGATCCAGGAGGCGACGGCGACCCGTCGGCGGGGACGCGCGGAGCGCAGCGCGAGGGTGAGGGTGTCAGCCACGGCTGCTCCTTGCACGAAGACGCGGATCGAGCACCCCGTAGAGGAGGTCGACGATGAGCGTGGTGAGGATGAACATCGCGGAGATCAGCAGCACGACCGACTGCAGCACCGCGTAGTCCCGCTTGAAGACCGCGTCGATCGCGAGCGAGCCGAGTCCGGGGACGCCGAACACGTACTCCACGATCACCACGCCGCCCAGGGTGTAGCCGACGATCAGGCCGAGCATGGTGAGTCCGGGGATCAGGGCGTTGCGGAGCGCGTGGCCGAGCACCACGCCACTCGCCGACTGTCCCTTGCCCTTCGCGGTGCGGATGTAGGGGGCGTCCAGCACCTCGACCATCGAGGCCCGGAGGAACCGCATGAGCAGCGGCGCCGCCGCGAAGGCGAGGGTGAGGCCGGGGAGGATCATGCGCACGAGGTTCTCGGCTGGGTCCTCCGCGAACGGCGTGTAGCCGCGGGCCGGCAGCACCTTGAGCTGCACGGCGAACACGACGATGAGCACGATGCCGATGAGGAACTGCGGAAGGGCCATGCCCGCGGTCGAGATCGCGGTGAGCACCCTGTCGACCACGCCGAGCGGACGCAGTGAGGCGAACACGGCAGCCGGGGTGGCGATGAGCACGGCCAGCAGCACCCCGATGAGCGTGAGCTCCAGCGTCGCGGGCAGGCGCTGCGCGATGAGCTCCGTCACCGAGTACTGGTTGAAGTAGGACTGGCCGAAGTCGCCCGTGAAGACGCCGCCGATCCACCGCAGGTACTGCTCGATGACGGGGGCGTCGAGGCCTGCCTCCTCCCGGAGCCGGGCGATGGTCTCGGCATCCACGCCCGGCGTCGAGCCGAGGCGGGTGATGACGGGGTCGCCCGGCAGCAGCCGGAGCACGACGAAGACGAGGAGCGAGGTGGCGATCAGCATCGCGATGCTGATCGCCACCCGCCGGAGGACGGAGAGGACCACGTCAGCCCTTCAGCTGCGTGCCCTCGAGGTGCAGCTGTCCGCCGCCCTCGACCCACACCCCGTCGACCGCCGTGCTGGTGGCGGTGACGACCGTCGACTGCAGCGGCACGATGAGCGGCACCTGCTCGTTGATGATGGTCTGCACCGTGCCCCACTTCTCGGCCCGCGCGGTCTCGTCCGGCTCGGCGACGGCGTCGGCGAACGCCGTCTGGAAGTCGGGGTCGACCCAGTTGCACTCGCACCGCCCCTCCAGGTAGAAGTTCAGCGAGTAGGCCGGCTCGGGCGGCGTGGACTGGAAGTTCGGCACGATGTACCCGGGGTAGCTCTTGCCCGCGGGGTAGAACGCGTCGACCCAGGTGCCGATGTCGTTGTTGTCGATCTTCAGCGTGATGCCGATCTCCTTCAGGCTCGCCTGCAGGATCTCGCCGCTCGTGTTCCACTCGGGGTACTGTCCGGCCACGCCCCACCAGGTGAGCGTGCTGCCCTCGGTTACCCCGGCCTCGGCGAACAGCTCCTTCGCCTTGTCCAGGTCGTAGGAGTAGTCGGTCAGCTCGCCCCCGAACCACGGGTTCACCTCGCCGAGCGCGTTGTTCGTCGGCGAGACCGTGCCCTGGCCGTAGTAGGCGGCGTCGAGGATGGCCTCGCGGTCGATCGCGTACGCTAGGGCCTGCCGGGCGCGCACGTCGTCGAAGGGCGGCGAGGTCGTGTCGATCTCCCACGAGGGCCACTGGCTCGGGTTCTCGGGCTTCACCAGGGCGATGTCGCCGCCCTCCAGACCCGCCACATCCCCCTGCGGCACCGACCACAGCACGTCGATGTCGCCGGAGCGGAGGCCGGTGACGGCGGCGGTGGACTCGGCGGCCTTCACGATCGTGATCTCGTCGAGCGCCGGCGCCTCGCCGAAGTACTCCGGGTTGGGGACGAGGGTGAGGCTGTCGTCGGGCGTGAAGGCGTCCACGACGTACGGCCCGGTGCCGATGGGCTCCTTGTCGATCGTGTCGAGCGCGTCGACGTCGATCATCTTCACCCAGACGATGCCCGCGGGGAAGGTCGCGATGGGCTCGGACAGCGTCACCACGACGGTCTTCTCGTCCGGCGCGGCGACGTCGGTGACCATCGAGATCTTGTTCTTCTCCTGCGTCGCCGTCTCCGGGTCGAGGTAGTAGTCGAAGGCGGCCACGGCGTCGTCGGCGGTGAAGTCCTCACCGTTCGAGAACGTCACGCCGTCGCGGAGGGTGAACGTCCAGGTCTTCTGGTCCTCCGAGGCCTCCCACGTCTCAGCGAGGTCGCCGACGATCTCGCCGGACTCGTCGGTCGTGGTCAGGCCGTTCCACAGCAGCGGGAACAGCACCTCCTCCCACGCGAACGTACGGATGGCGGGATTGAGCTGCGGGATGCCCTGCGCGGCGGCGACGGTGAGCGTGCCGCCCTCCTGCGCCTGGCCGTCGGGGGTGGATGAGGTGCTGCAACCAGCGGTGATGAGCGCGGCGGTCAGCAGCACTGCTGCTCCGCCGAGCCGAACACGACGACGCGACATGGGTGCCTCCAAGGTCGGGTGGTGCTTCGGGTAAGGGTGTTGCGCTATAGCATGTAGCAAAAGCGGAGAGGCGTCTAGAGCGAACCGGGCCGGCGGGGTCACGTTCTCGTCACGGCCGCCGACCCGACCCGGTCATCGCCGGGCCGTGGACGCCTCGACGGCGAGGTCGGGCGCCGTCGTGAAGTCCGTGCGGCGGCTGAGCACGAAGGCGATCGTCGCCCCGAGCAGCGTGAGCCCCGAGATGAGGAGCAGGCCCCACACCGCCGACCCCGTGGTCTCGCTGATCCAGCCGATCGCGTAGGGTCCCGCGAAGCCGGCGAGGTTGCCGACCGAGTTGATGAAGGCGAGGCCGGCCGCGGCCGCCGTGCCGGTGAGCACCATGGGCGGCAGGCTCCAGAACAGCGGGGTGGTCGAGAAGAGCGCCGACATCCCGACGCACAGCGCTGCGAGCGCGAGCACCGGCGTGCCCTGCGCCGCGACCGCTGCGATGAGCGAGAGGGCGGTGATGCTGAGCGTGATGCCGATCTGCAGCGGGAGGTTGCCCTGCTTCCGGGCGGCGCGCTCCCAAGGCAGCATCACGAGGGCCGCGCACAGGTTCGGCAGCGCCACGAGCCACCCCGTGGTGGAGTTCGAGAAGTCGCCCATGCTCTTCACGATGGTCGGCAGCCACATCCCCAGCCCGTACGCACCGAACACGACGCCGAAGAAGAGCACGATGAGCGTCCAGAGGCGCCCGTTGCGGAAGACCTCGCCGAGACGAAGACGTCCGTGCCGCTGCTCGGTCGCCTGGGTCTCGGCGGCGAGCGTGTCGGTGATCCAGCGCTGCTCGGCGGGGTTCAGCCAGCGCGCGTCCTGGGGGCGGTCGGGGAGCCAGAAGAACACGACGAACGCGAGGAGCACGGCCGGGACGCCCTGCAGCAGGAAGACGAGCTGCCAGCCCTCGAGCCCCCACAGCCCGTGCAGCTCCAGCATCCAGCCGGACAGCGGCGCGGCGACCGCGTTGGCGATCGGGTTCGAGAGCACGAAGACGGCGAGCACCTGCGTGCGGTACTGCCGCGGGAACCACAGCGTGAGGTAGAGCAGCACGCCGGGGAAGAACCCGGCCTCCGCGATCCCGAGGATGAAGCGCGCGATCGCGAACTGCGTCGCGTCCTGCACGAAGGCGGTCAGCGCGGCGACGATGCCCCACGAGATCATGATGCGCGCGATCCACTTGCGGGCGCCGAACTTCTCCAGCAGCAGGTTGCTCGGCACCTCGAACAACAGGTAGCCGATGAAGAAGATGCCCGCCGCGAAGCCGAAGGCGGCCTCAGTGATCTGGAGGGCGGCGGTCATCTCCAGCTTCGCGAAGCCCGCGTTGTTCCGGTCGATGTAGGCGACGAGGTAGAGCAGTCCGAGGAACGGACCCAGCCTCCAGATCGCCTTCTTCATGGCGGCGGCTCCCACCGCGTCCTCCGCGGCGCGCGCCTGCGCGAGCGTCTCTCTGCCGGACATGACAACTCCTTCGTCATCGGTTTCGGGTTTTGCTATAGCATCTAGCACCGCGCGGTTCCTGTCCAGTCCCGGCCTCATGCCATAGCATCGACCGAGCGAAGGAGCCCCCGCTCGACGAGCACCGGGCCGCGCGAGATCGAGAAGGGCCCCGGATGCGCAGCGTGTCGGATCAGAACATCGCCGAGCAGGTCACGGACGAGCTCCGGGCGGCGATCCACTCCGGAGAACTCGCCCCCGGCGAGCGCCTCGTGGAGCGCAAGCTCGCCGACCGTCTCGGTGTCAGCCACATCCCCGTGCGCGAGGCCCTGACCCGGCTCGCCGAGGAACGCCTCATCACCCGCGAGCCCCGCCGCGGCGCCCGCGTCGCCCAGCTCAGCGCGCAGGACCTGGAGGAGATCTCGAGCCTGCGGATCGTGCTGGAGCAGTTCATGGCGATCCGGGTGCAGGAACGCTGGAACGACGAATCGGCGGCACGGCTGGAGGCCATCATCCAGGCGATGGCGGCTGCGGCGCCGGGCGATGTGGCCGAGGTCCTGCGCCAGGACCGCCTCTTCCACGAGACCCTGGCCGACCTCGCCGAGCACCGGTTCCTCGACGAGCTCAGCGCCCAGCTCCGCGGCCGGATCGCCGGGTTCATCCAGGCGGCCAACTCCGCCCTCGACCCCGCCGAGCAGGAGGAGCACGTGCGCAGCCACCAGCAGATCGTCGACGCCATCGCGACCGGGGATCCGGAGCAGGCGCGCGCCGTGATCGCCGAGCACGTGACCAGGGCCGTCCGTCGCATCACGCCGTCGGCCGAGTGAGCGCCGCCGTGGCCGCGCGCACCATCGTCCTCACCGGAGCCTCGGACGGGATCGGCGCCGCCGCCGCCCGCCAGCTCGCCGGATCCCCGCACCGCCTGCTCCTCGTGGGCCGCTCGCCCGACAAGATGCGCGCCGTGGCGGACGAGACCGGCGCGGAGTGGTTCACTGCCGACTTCGCACGCCTCGACGACGTGCGCACCCTCGCCGCGCAGCTCGCGGACGCCGTGGGAGCGGCGGGCATCGACGTGCTGGCCAACAACGCCGGCGGCATCTTCGGCGACCGCACCCCCACGATCGACGGGCACGAGAAGACCATGCAGGTGAACCACCTCGCCCCGTTCCTGCTGACGAACCTCCTGCTCCCGCAGCTGCTCGCCGCCGGCGGCGCGGTCGTGAACACCTCCAGCGTCGCCCATCGCCTGTTCGGGCACCTCGACGTCGACGATCTCGACAACACCCGCCGGTTCTCCCCGAACAAGGCCTACGGCGACGCCAAGCTCGCCAACGTCCTGATGGCGAAGAGCCTGCACGAGAAGTTCCATGCGCAGGGGCTCAGCGCGGTCGCCTTCCACCCCGGCACCGTGGCGACGAACTTCGCCGCCGAGTCGTCGAGCATCATGCGCCTCGTCTACCGCACCCCGCTGCGCCGCCTCGTCCTCATCGGCAGCGACCGCGGTGGCGCGACGCTGCGCTGGTTCCTGGAGGGCACGCCGGGCGAGACCTGGATCTCCGGCGGCTACTACGACGAGCGCGTCCTCAGCACCCGCGTGAACCCGCAGGTGAACGATCCCGCTCTCGCCGAGGCCCTCTGGCGGCGCAGCGCCGAGCTCGTCGGGCTCCCCGAGGCCTGAGTAGCCGCATCAGGACTCGTAGGTGACGTGCACGTCGATCTCTCTCCCGAGTTCGATCTCGATGCGTTTGGCGAGGCTGCGGCCCTCTTTCCGCCACTGAGACAGTTCTTTCTCGTCGTCGTACTGGTTATCGCTTACGGGGGTGTCGAAGTAGAGGAGTTCCTCCCCTTGAGAGTTCCAGGCGATGAGATCCTGAATGAGTCGTTCTGAGAGGCCCGAGGTCTCGGGGTCTACGGGCCCGGCTTCTTCACCGGGCGTTCTCTCCCAGACCGGGAATGTGTCCCCGAGTTCCGCCGCAAGCGCTAGCAATCGGCGTGACATGTAGGTTCTCCCTCCGTTTCTCGCGGCGAAGTAGCTTGGTTCCGATATTGTGACCCCTCATCCAGGGAGGTAACGTTCTACCGTTCCTGAGGAGAGAAGGCGACGATGCCCCGGACCGATCGACCCCGTCCCACGACGTCCGTGTGGCGCCGCAAGCCCGTCAGCGACATGACGGAGGAGTCGGGCGGGAGCGGTCTGTTCCGGACGCTCGGACTCTGGCAGCTCACCGCGATCGGCGTCGGCGGCATCGTCGGCGTCGGGATCTTCTCGCTCGCCGGACTCGTCGCCCACGGGGACGCGACGACGCCCGCCGTGGGTCCCGCCGTCGTCCTCTCCTTCCTCATCGCCGGGCTCGCATCGGCGGCGGCCGCGCTGTCGTACGCCGAGTTCGCCGGCATGATCCCGCGGGCCGGCTCCGCCTACAGCTACGGCTACGTCGCGCTCGGCGAGCTCGTCGGCTGGTTCATCGGCTGGGACCTGCTCCTGGAGTACGTCGCCATCGTGGCCGTCGTCGCGATCGGCATCTCCGGCTATCTCGACGCGTTCCTCTCCGGATTCGGGCTGGAGCTGCCGACCGCGATCACCGAGACCGCCGACCAACCAGGCGGCGTGATCAACATCCCGGCCATCCTCATCTGCCTGTTCGTGACGTTCCTCTTGAGCCGCGGCACCCGCACGTTCGGCCGCTTCGAGCTCGTCGCCGTCGCCATCAAGATCCTCCTCGTGGTGTTCATCGTCGTCCTCGGCGTCTTCTTCATCGACCCCGCCAACTACGACCCGTTCCTGCCGAACGGCTTCGGACCCGTCTTCACCGGCGCCGCGACGGTGTTCTTCGCGGTGTTCGGCTACGACGCGATGAGCACGGCCGCCGAGGAGGCGAAGGACGGGCGCCGGCACATGCCGAAGGCGATCATCCTGTCGCTCGTGATCGCGATGGTGCTCTACGTCGCCGCGACGCTCGTGCTCACGGGCATGCAGAACTACCGGGACATCGATCCGAAGGCGGGCTTCGCCTCGGCGTTCACGGGTGTCGGGCTCCCGGTCGTCGCCTCCGTCATCTCGGTGTTCGCCGTCGTGTCGATCCTCACCGTGATGCTCACGTTCCTGCTCGGCGCCACTCGCGTGTGGTTCAGCATGAGCCGTGACGGACTGCTCCCCGGCTGCTTCGCGCGGGTCGACCGCCGCGGCGTCCCCCAGCGGGTCACCTGGATCGCGGGACTGGGAGCGGCGTTCTTCGCGGGGGTGTTCCCCATCCGCGCCGTCGCCGACCTCACGAACATCGGCATCCTCGCCGCCTTCGTCGTGGTCTGCATCGCCGTGATCGTGTTCCGCTACACGAAGCCGGATGCGCCGCGGACGTTCCGGCTGCCGTTCATGCCCGTGGTCCCGATCGTCGGCGTGGGCTTCTCGCTCTTCCTCATCTCGCGGCTCCACCCCGAGACGTGGCTCCGGTTCGGGGTCTGGCTCGTGATCGGACTCGTCGTCTACTTCGCCTACAGCCGCCGGCACTCGCTCCTGAACCCGGACAGCCCCCGGCACCGCCCGGGCACGACTTCGGAGACCCCCGGCGACACGCCGTAGGCGGGGCCGGGGAGGCGGCGAGTCGCGCCGCAGCTCCGAAGTCGTGCCCGGGGGATCAGCCGACGACGAGGTTGGCGGTGTCGACGACCCGGTCGCCCTCGGCGGGGAACGCCGTGCGCGTGACACCGGCTTCGACGTTGCCGGTGTGCAGCAGCGTCGAGCCGGACCCGAAGGCGTCGTCGCGGAGCTCCAGGGCGCCGCCCTCGAACCGGTTGCCGGCCGCGCGGTAGTGGGTCGCGCCGCTCGTCACGGCGACGTGCGTGGTCGCCCCCTCCGCCCGGAAGGTGCTGTCGGCGAGCGTCAGGTGCAGTTCGCCCGCGCCCGACCGCGACACCGTCGTCCCGCCCTTCGCCGACACCTCGGAGCCCGCGATCTCGACGACCTGACGGTCCTTCGATGCGGCCGCGATGCGGGCGTTGCGGAGCGTGGAGCCCTCGACGCGCAGCTTCGCCGTCGCCGAGGCGATGGGGGCGGCGTCGTCCGCCGCGGTGAGGGTCGAGCCGCGGAAGGTGACCGCGCCCGGCCCATTGATCTTCATGCCGCCCACCCGGTCGAGCACCGTGTCGACGAAGGTCACGGGCGTCTTCACCGTCGCATTGGTGAGCTCGCCGGGAGCGACGAACGTGAAATGCGAGTCGGCGATCACGGTCGGCCGGGCGGAGTTGTCGGAGGCCTGGGTGATGACGAGCGTGTCCGACGCGGTGCAGCCCCGCAGCTGCGCGCCGTCCGCGTTGATCCACAGCATCCCGGAACCTGAGAGCGACGGCTTGCCGATCACCTGCACGTCCTCCAGCGTCAGATCGGTGATGCGCACGCGCGCGACGAACCACGAGCACACGTGCTTGCGGACGGTGATGCGCTTCGCGGCCGACCCCCACGCGGCGCCGGAGTTCGCGAACGTCATGAGACCGGAGTTGCCCGTGTAGGTGAGGTCGTGCTCGTACTGGCCGTGCGTGACGAACGGTCCCTGGTCGTCGCCGTCGCCGTGGCAGTTCTCCACGAGGCAGTAGGCGCTGGCGGTGAAGTCGTTGAGGTGCCGGGCGTTGGCGGTGTGGCAGTTGGCGACATACCCGTACAGGCAGTAGATCTGCTGCGTCAGGTAGCCGGCGCCACCCCACGTGACGGAGGTCGGGTTCTTCAGCGTGCAGCTCTCCGTGGTGAAGTACGTGTTCCACCGGCGCTGGATCAGCGGCCAGAACGTCGCCGTCCCGTCGATGTGGTCCACGTCGCAGCGCACCGCGTACTCGAAGGCCAGCGGGTGCGACCCGGTGTACTCGTCCGTCCCCTTGCCGAGGAACTTGAGGTTCGACACCGTCACGTCCTGCACCGGCTTCACGTGCCGCCACGTCATCGTGCGGTCCTTGCCGAGCGGCCAGCCGTTCTTGTAGTTCACGCGGATGTGCCGGCCGTCGACGATCTGGGTCACCTGCACCAGCCGCTGCAGCTCGCGCTCCCAGCGGCCCGACAGCGCGTTGACCTCGGCGGCGTACCACTCCCCGACCGCGAAGAACGACGAGTCGGCGACGGGGAAGATGTCGGCGAGGTCGGGCACGTCCTCACCGAGCTTCGCCTCCTGCACCGCGTCGGTCACCTCGCCGCGGAAGAACATGACGGCCGCGAAGGGGTCGTCCTTCCCGGCGTTCTCGATGCCCTCGGTCGTCATCAGGTGGTGCCCGAAATCGAAGGCGATGTTCGACCGGGAGAACTTGTGGCGGCGGACGAAGTTGAGGTCGGAATGCGCCTCCACGCGCCGCACGCGGGCGTCGCCCACCATCGCGTCGAGCGCGTCGTCGGCGGGGACGGAGGCGTCCATGATGCCGAACTTCCGGAAGTCGACCGTGCCGTCGTGCACGAGCACCCACGCGCCGCCCTTCGGCCCCGCAAGCACCGTGCCGCCGTTGGCCGCGGGGGCGTCCTTCTTCACGAACCGGTAGAGCCCGTCGCCGCCGTCACCCGGGGCGGCGTAGCCGCTCGTGCGCACGAGGTCTCCGTCCTTGCCCTTGCGCGTCGCGAGAGCGGTGGCGAGGCCTCCGTGCGCGACGTTCTTGGAGCCCGACGACTCCTGCGGCACGGCGGGCCCTGCGGCCTGGGCGGCGGCGGGAGCGCCGATCGCCGCGACCCCGCCGAGGGCGGCGGCGCCGAAACCGGCGAGCAGCATGCGTCGACTGCGCAGCGCGGCGGTCTCCGTGGTGGTGTCCAGCTGGGTCATGCTCATCCTCCTTGCGGCGTCTTCGCCGCGGTCAGGCGTCCGGCCCTCGGCCGGATCGCGGTCACCGATCAGTCCCCGATCCCCAGCGCTCTCCGAGCGGATGCTCAGAAGTAGTCGCCCGCCGTGAAGTGGCGGATGCCGTCCACCCGGGCCTCGCGGCGCAGCGGCCGGATCATCCCGGTGCGGTCGTCCTGCCGCACGGCCGCCGGAGCGAACGCGCGGACGGCGCGTTCCTCCGCGGCGAGCGCGGGGACGGCCAGCTCGCAGGTGCGGACGCCCGCCGCGGCCCAGTCCGCGGCCACCGCGTCCAGCAGAGCGCGACGCACCGCGGCAGGATCGGCCACGGTGGGATCGGCGGCGCTCTCGTGCAGCAGCCCGACGCCGTCGCGCACCTCCGCCACCGCGTAGCCGACCGTCGTCTCCGCCTCGGCGAGCCGGTACAGCGTCGCGCCCCGTAGCCGCACCTCCGCCATCGTCCAGTCGCGGTCGCTGCGCACCGGAGCGAGCACGACCGCACCGGTGCGGGAGCGCTCGTAGACCTCGCGCACCGGGCCGAGGACACCGAGTCCCACGGACTCACGGCGGACCGAGGCGTGCTCTGCGGCCGTCGCCGACGCCGTCCACGGCCCGGCCATCGTGCGGGGCATCGAGATGGTCGCGAAGCCGCTCGACCGGTACACCTCGGGAGTCCCGGTGAACAGCAGGGCCCAGTCGGCGTCGCCCGCCGCGTCCAGGGTGGCCGCCACGAGCCGGCGGGCCAGCCCCCGACCGCGAGCCCGCTCGGCGACCGCAACGCTGCCGATCGCGTGCACCTGCGCCACGCCGCCGTCCGACTCCCGCAGGCGCTTCGGCAACCCGTAGATCGACCCGCACAGGCCGTCCTCGTCCTCCGCGACGACGGTGCGGCACAGCCGCTCGTCGTCCACCAGCCACTGGTCCGGCGCGAGGGGCGGCGTGAAGGCGGCCGCCCACAGTGCAGCGAGGGCGGACTGATCCTCCGCGCGCGCCGACCGCACGAGCACGGCGCTCATGCCATCGAGGAGAGCTGGTCGCGGTCGACGGCGTGTCCGAGGGGCTGCCCTGCGGCGAAGGCGTCGAGCTCGTCCGCCACGATCCGCCCCTGCCGCAGCCGCCCCTCCCTGGTCCCGGCCGCGCGGTGCGGGGTGAGCAGCACCCGCGGTGCCGAGCGGAAGGGACTCCCCTCGGGCAACGGCTCCTCGTCGAACACGTCGATGGCCGCGCTCAACCGACCGCGCTGGAGTTCGGCGAGCAGGGCGGCCTCGTCGACCAGCCACGAGCGCGCCGTGTTCACCAGGCCCGCGCCATCCGGCATCAGGGCGAGTTCGCGCGCACCGATCAGGTGGTGCGTCTCCGGCAGCGTCGGGGCGTGCACGGCGACGATCTGCGCGCCGCGGAGCGCGTCGTCGAGCGCCACGAGCTCCGCCCCGAGGGACGACGCCTCGGCCGCGTCGAGCGTGGGGTCGACGAGCAGCGGCTGCGCGCCGAGCGCCCGGATCAGCTCGAGGTACGCCCGCCCGGTCCGGGAGGCGCCGATGACCGCGATGGGCGCCCCGAGGATCTCGTGCTGCACCCCGACGGCGTCCGCGTCCCACCAGCCGTCGCCGGCGCGCAGGGCGTCGTGCATCTCCGGCACGCGGTGCAGCAGGGCGAGCGTGAACGTCAGCGACACCTCCGCCACCGACCGCGCCATCCCCGCTCCGGCCTGCGTCACCCGCACGCCGCGGTCGAACAGCGCGTCGGTGGCGAAGGGCTTGATCGTGGCGCCGGTGTGCGCGATGAGCTCGAGCTTCGGGAGGGTGGCGAGCACGGTGTCGTCGAAAGGACCCACGCCCCAGCTCGTCACCACGACGCGCGCCTCGTCGAGCACTGCCTCCGCGAGGCGGTCCACCCGCACGAACGACCCGCCGAGCCGCGCCGCGACGTCCTCCAGACGCGCCGCATCGTCCGTCGAGAAGAACTCCGCGAACAGCTCGGCGGAGACGACCGCGACCACGGTCGGTGCGCCCGTCCTCGCGGTCATCGCAGCCAGGCCTCGAGGTTCTCGGCGATGAACGCGTCGTCGTTGAGCTCCGGGTACGCCTGCCGGACACGGGCGATCTCCTCCGCCTGCCCCGGGGAGAGGCCCTCGGCCGGGTCGAGGCACCAGATGCCCTCGAGGAGGCCCTGCTGGCGGAGCATCTCGTGCACCCCGGCGATGACCCCGTGGAAGTCGTTGCCCGGATCGAAAACGGCCTGATTCACGTCCACCATGTCCGAGGCACGGCGTCCCACCTCCCGGTAGGCCTCCGCGTCTCCCGCGAGGGCTCGGTGCACACGCTCCAGCAGCGCGACGGCCGCATGCGTGCCGACGGCCCACTGGCCCAGCAGCCCGCCGACGAACCGGAGGGTGCGCCGCCCGGACGGGGAGTCGACATGGAACTCGGAGAGCAGGTCGGCGACGATCGCGTCGTCGTTGCCGGTGTACAGCGCGATCTCGTCGGCGCGTCCCGAGGCGGCCACGCCGCGCACGAGCTCCAGCGTGCGATAACGGTCGAAGGGCGCCGCCTTCACGGCGACGACGGACGGGATCGCGGCGAACTCCCGCCAGAACTCGCGGTCGAGCACGGGCCCGCCGATCGCGGTCTGCAGATAGAAGCCGACCAGCGGCAGCACCTCGCCGACGGCGCGGGCGCGGTCGAGCAGGGCACGCTCGTCCGCACCCGCGACGCGGGGACTCACCAGCACGGCGTCGTAGCCGAGGGAGCGGGCGAGCTCCGCCTCGGCGACCGCCTGCGCGGTGTCGCCCGCCACTCCGGCGATGCGCACGAGGGTCGCGTCGCCGCGGGCGTTCATCTCCTCCGCGGCCAGCGCGAGCACCGGCTCGAAGAGCGCGTGCTCCGGGTCGCGGATCTCGAACTGCGTCGTGTGCACGCCGACGGCGAGACCACCGGCCCCGGCGTCGAGGTAGTAGCGGGACAGGGCCCGCTGCCGCCGCTCGTCGAGCGTGCGCTCTGCGGTGAGGGCGAGCGGATGGGCCGGGATCACGGCGCCGCGGGCCAGGGTCGCGGCGGCCTCAGGGCGCAGCGACGGCACGGTCGCCGTGTGCGCAGCGGCGTCGGTCATCAGAACTTCCCGTCCCGCACGGCCCACTTGGTGGGCTTGGCGATCATCGGCAGTCCGTCGCTGATCCAGCCGGCCTGCATGCGGATGAGCTCCTCGGCGGAGACGGACGGGTAGCCGAACAGGGCCATGCAGCGCCGGGCGTCGCTGAGCAGCGCGGTCGGCATCGGCTCGTCGACGATCTCGACCTCCCGCTCGAACAGGGCGCCGAAACGGTGGGCGATCGAGGAGACGCTGAGCAGCTCCGGTCCCGTGAGGTTGATCACGAAGGGGTCGGTGGAGGCGTGCACGAGGCTCCGCAGCACGACCTCGTTCGCGTAGCCCTGCCAGATCACGTTGACGTTGGCGGTGGCGACCGAGACCGGCTCCCCCGCGTGCACGGCGCTGCCGATGTCGGCGAGCACCCCGTAGCGGAGGTCGACGGCGTAGTTCAGGCGGATGATCGCGACCTTGGTGCCGCGCTCCTGCGCCCCGAACTCGAACACGCGCTCCCGTCCGAGGCAGGACTGCGCGTACTCGCCGATCGGCGCGGGCGTGGTCTCCTCGTCGGCGCCGCCGGAGGAGGCGGGGACGAACGGGTACACGTTCCCGGTGGAGAGCACCGAGATCGCGCTGTCGCGGTAGCGGCGGGCGATGCGGTCGGGCAGAGCCGCGTTGACCTCCCAGGCCCAGGAGGCGTTGGTCGCGGCGCCGAACTTCGCGCCCACCATGAACACCACGTTCGGGGCATCGGGGAGACCGGAGAGGTCGTCGTTCTCGATGAGGTCGAACGGCACGACGCGCACCCCCGCGGCCTCCAGGCGCTCGCGGATGGCGGCGTCGCCGAAGCGGGAGACCGCGTACACCGCGTCGTCGGTGCGGCCGGCGGCGTCCAGGCCGCGCCGGGCGAGCATCGCCAGGGTCGGGCCCATCTTGCCGCCGGCGCCGAGGATCACGAGGTCTCCGGAGCCCTGCGCGAGGTCGGCCACGAGCCCGTCGCTCGGGGTGGCGAGCGCCTCCTCGAGCTCGGCCTCGGAGGCGAATGCGTACTGCGTCATGGTGGTGCGGTTCCCTTCTTCTCAGCCCTTGATCCCGGTGCCGGTGACGCCCTCCTGCACGTACCGCTGAGCGATGAGGTACGCGAGGAAGATCGGCAGCAGCGCCACGACGGAGCCGGCGAGCATGGTGCTGAGCGGCACATCCTGCTGCTGCAGCGACGAGATGCCCACGGTGAGGGTGAACATCGAGTTGGACTTGGCGATGATGAGCGGCCAGAGGAAGTCGTTCCAGTGCCAGAGGAAGACGAAGATCCCGAGCGTCGCGAGGATCGGCTTGCACAGCGGCAGCACGATCCGCAGGAAGATGCGGAACTCGCCGGCGCCGTCGATGCGGGCGGCCTCGAAGAGCTCGTCCGGAAGGCCCTGGATGAACTGGCGCATGAGGAAGACCGCCTGCGCGTTCGCGAGCGTCGGCAGGATGAGCCCCCAGTACGTGTCGATGCCGCCGAGGTTCGCCATGAGGATGAACGTCGGGATCAGCGTCACGTGGAACGGCACCATGACCATCGCCAGGAACGACCAGAACATGACCTCCTTGCCGCGGAAGCGCTTCTTGGCGAAGGCGTAGCCGGCGAGCGCGGAGAGGAACAGCACCGCCACGACCGAGACGAGCGAGTAGACGAGCGTGTTGAACAGCCAGACGAGGATGTTCTGCCCGCCGAGCACCTGCTCGTACGCCTCGAAGGAGATGTCGTTCCACGGGAGCAGCGAGCCGGGGAGCTCGACGAGCATGCCCGGCTTCAGGCTCAGCACGACCATGGCGTAGAAGGGGAAGAAGCTGAGGATGCCGGCGAGGCTGAGCCAGATCCAGCGGACGGCGATGCCCCAGCCGGTCGGCTCGAGCGCGCGGAACGAGCGGCGTTTCCGCGCGGCGGGACGCGTCGCGGGCGGCGTCGTCTGCGTCGGCGGCTGCAGGAGGGCGGTCATTTCTGCTTTCCGATCACGAGGCGCTGGATGAGGGCGACCACGAGGGTCATGATGAACAGGGCCACGCCCACCGCGGCCGCGTAGCCGTAGTCGAAGTAGCGGAAGCCCTGGTCGTAGAGCATGTAGACGAGCGAGTAGCTCGCGTTCGCCGGCCCGCCCTGGGTCATCACGTAGATGACGTCGAAGACCTGGAAGGCGGCCGTCGTCTCGATCACCGCGAGGAAGAAGAACGTCGGGCGCAGGTGCGGGAGGATGATCCACCGGAAGCGCTGCCAGGCGTTCGCGCCGTCGACCAGCGCCGCCTCCTCCAGCTCGCGCGGCACGTCCTGCAGGGCGGCGATGAGGATCATCATCCCGTAGCCGAACCGGGACCAGACGCCGACGACGACGATCGCGGGGATCACGAGCACCGTGCTGCCGAGCCAGGAGCCGCCGAGGCCGAGCGGGGTCATCAGGGCGGACCACGGACCGTTGGCGGAGAAGATCCAGACGAAGATCGAGCCGGCCAGCACGAGCGAGGTGATGACGGGGAGGAAGAAGATCGAGCGGAAGAACCGGGCGCCGCGGAAGGCACGTCGCACGCCGAGGGCCATGATCGTCGACAGCACGAGCGCGATCGGCACGGCGAAGACCGTGTAGATGAGGGTGGTCCCCAGCGCCCGCCAGAACAGCGGGTCGGCGATGAGGCGCTGGAAGTGGTCGAGGCCGCGCCAGGCGATCTCGCCGGAGATGTCGTAGTCGAAGAAGCTCAGCGCCACACCCGCGATGCTCGGGCCGAAGCGGAAGGCGATGAACAGCAGGAAGGCGGGGAGCACGAACAGGAATGCGACGCGCGCTTCCCGTCGGGCGAGCACCCGGGCGACCCGTCCTGCGGGCTTCGGCGCCGTGGTGGCCGTCGTCATTGTCGATTCCTCACGTGGGGGGGCAGAGAGAGGGGGCGTGCGGCGGGTACCCGCACGCCCCCGGGGTGTCACTTCTGCAGCAGCGGGGCTGCGGCGGCCGCGGCGTCCTTCAGGGCGTCGGCCGGGGACTTCTGGCCGAGCAGGGCGGCCTGGATCTCCGGCGAGAGCACGCCCATGAGCGCACGGGAGCTGGCGTCGAGCTCGCCCACCGTGGTGTCGGGGACGTACTTCTCGACCTCGCCGAGGAGCGGGTCGTCGGCGTACAGCGGCTCGGTGGTGCTGAGGGCCGAGAAGTAGCCGGCGGCCTTGAGGTACGGCTCGACGACGTCGGCGCCGGTCGCGAACTCGGCGAACGCGGCTGCGGCCTCGGGGGCCTTCGAGCCCTTGAGCACGGACAGCGAGCCGACGGTGCCGTAGGCGACGGACTCCTCATCGGTCAGCGGCGCGAGGACCTTGACGTTCTCCTCGCCCCAGAACGGCGCGACCTCGGTCACGGCGTTGTTCCAGGTGCAGGCGACCTTGCCCTGGGCGATGGCGGTCTGCTCCAGCGGGACGTTGGTCGTGAGGGCCTCCGGGTCGAGCGCGCCCTCCTCGGCCAGGTCGGTCAGGAAGGTGAGCGCCTCTTCGCCGGCCTTGCTGTCGAAGCCGACCTCGCCGTCCTCGGTGTAGACCTCCCCGCCGGCCTGCCAGAGCAGCGGGTAGTAGGTGAGGTTGAGGGTGTTCTCGGCCGACGCCGGGTAGTTGAGGGCGTACATGCCCTTGTCGACGAAGGCCGGGGCCATCTCGGCGATGTCGTCCCAGGTCTCCGGGTACTCGGTCACGCCGGCGGCCTCGAACGCGGCCGCGTTGCAGATGAGGGGCTGCGCGCTGGTGAGGATCGGGGCGCCGAGGATGTCGCCGCCGAGCGTGACCGACTCCTTGACGTTGGGGAGCAGGTCGCCCTGGCGCTCCTCGCTGAGCAGGTCGTTCAGCGGCGCGATCGACTTCTGGTACGCCGCGAGCTGGTCGGGGATGAGGTAGACGACGTCCGGTCCCTTGCCGGCGGCGATCGCCGTCTGCAGGGCCTCGTCGCGGTTCGCCCACGGGAAGATCTCGTACTTCACGTTGACGTTCTCGTTCTCCTTCTCGAACGCCTCGATGGTCGAGTCCCAGAAGTCCTTGTGCATCGCCTCGTCGGCGATGACGGGGTAGAGCCAGACCGTGATGTCCTGCTCGCCCTCTGCGGTGTTGCCTCCGCCGGCCGAACATCCGGCCAACAGGGTGGCGGCCGCGACTCCCGCGACGACGCCGGTGATCTTGCTGACGCGCATGGTGCTCCTTTGCGTAAACCGTGCTGAGTACGGTTCATTATGACATTGGCTTTGGATAATTCGTCAAGCACAAGTTCTCAGAGGCTTGTTTCGACCGTGTTTCTCGGCCGTGAACAACAATCCCCGATCTGAGAATCGGGTGTGCTAATTTGATCGCACCAACGGCGGAGACGAAGGAGGGACCCGATGGGCGCGACCAGTCCGCTCTCGATCGTGGCGCGGTCCGCACTCCGGCTGCGGGACGCGGGGCCGGCGACCGTCAGCGACCTCTCCCGCTCGCTCGAGGTCTCTCGCACCTCGGTGGAGAACGCCGTGGCGGTGCTCTCCGACTCCGGACTCCTCGTCGACGCTCCCGCGCAGAACGGCGGCGGCGCGGGGCGCCCGGCCCGCCGCTACTCCTTTCACGCCACGGCCGGTGTGGTGGTGGGCGTGGACATCGGGGTCGCGAGCGTGCGGGTCGTCGTCGCGGATCTCGCGGGCGTGGTCATCGCCCAGCGGGCGTTCCCCGGCGTCGCGGAGCAGCCGGACGGCCCGGCCAAGCTCGCCGCGGTGATCGACGACGTCCGGCGCACGCTCTCGCCGCTCTCGCTGCCGCGGACCGGCCTGCGCGCGATCGGCGTCTCCCTGCCCGGCATCGTCGACGACGACGGACGGGTCACCACGTCGGTCGTCATCCCGGAGTGGTCCGGTATCGACATCGGCTCGCAGCTGCGTCAGGCGTTCGGCTGCCCCGTGGCCGTCGACAACGGCGTGCGACTCGCGGCCGTCGCGGAGCACCACCTCGGCGTCGCGCAGCTCGTCGACGACGTCATCTACCTGTCCGTCGGCAACCGCATCGCCATGGGCCTCATCCTCGGGGGCCGTCCCCGACGCGGCATCCACAACGCGGCGGGAGACATCGGTCGCCTGGCGTTCCGTGGCCTCAACACCGAGACCGGGCAGATCTCCTGGCGCACCGCCCCGACGGCCGCCGAGGTGTTCGCCCTGGCGCGCACCGGAGAGCAGGCCGCCCAGGAGGAGCTCGACGGCTTCATCGATGAACTCGCCCACGGGATCGCGACCCTGATCATGACGGTCGACCCCGCCATGGTCGTGATCGGCGGCGGACTCTCGGCCGCGCACGAACAGCTGCTCGACCCCCTGCGCGCCGCTCTGCCCGGCCACCTCGGACTGCCGTTCCAGGTGCCCGTCGCGGAGGCACGGCTCGGAGCGGAAGCCGCCGCCCACGGCGCCGTCGTGCACGCGTTCCAGCGGCATCCGGGCGACATCTACGGCATCGAGGACATGCCCGCCCCACCGATCACCCCCCTGCCGCACGACCCCGCGGCCGGCGACGACCCCGAGGAGAAGCAATGAGCACGTTGAAGGTCGGACTCATCGGCGCGGGCGGGATCTCCCGCGTGCACGCCGACGCCTGGCGGGCGCTCGGCGTGCAGGGCTTCGTCACCTCGAAGGAGGGCGCCGAGGAGATCGCCGCCGAGTACGGCTTCGAGGTCGTGGCCGACGTCGACGCGCTCCTCGAGAAGGTCGACGTCGTCGACATCGTCACCCCCAGCAGCACCCACGCCGACTTCGCCCTGCGCGCCATCGCCCGCAAGCTCGACGTGATCTGCGAGAAGCCGCTCGCCGCGACCGCGGAGGCCGCCGCCGAGGTGACCGCCGCCGCAGCCGCCGCGGGAGTGCGGCTGTTCCCCGCCCACGTCGTCCGGTACATGGGGGAGTACGCCCGGATCAAGGCCGGCATCGACGCCGGGCAGATCGGCACCCCTGCCATGCAGCGCTTCCGTCGCCTCGGCGCCGCGCCCCAGGCCCCGTGGTTCTTCTCGGAGCGCGCCGGGGGCGGCGTCATCCGCGACCTCATGATCCACGACATCGATCAGGCGCTGTGGTTCGCCGGCCCGGTCGACAGCGTCTACGCCGTGCAGAACCCGCCGACGGTCGACGACCGTGTGCCGGCCCCGGTCACGGCGCACGTCGTGCTGACCCATCGCAATGGGGTCATCAGCCACGTGCACGCGAGCTGGGTGCAGCCCGGCATGCCCTTCCGCACGAGCGTCGAGGTCGCCGGCTCCGAGGGGCGCCTGCGCTACGACAGCGCCGAGGACCACACGCTGCGCACCGACGCCGTGCTCGTCGAGGGCGCGACCGACTACCTGCCGCCGATGTCACCGGAGGAGAGCCCGTACTACGCGGAGATCGCCGACTTCGTGGCCGCGATCGCGGAGGGACGCGACGCCGCCGTCACCCCGGAGGACGGGATCCGGGCGGTCGCGGTCGCCGAGGCCGCCTACGCCTCGATCGCATCCGGAGCCCCGGTCGCCCTCCCCGCTTCGTCCCCCGCCGTCGCCGTCGCCGAGGAGGCCACCCGATGACCGCTCCCCGCCCGCTGCGGATCGCCGTGCTGTCCTTCGCGCACACGCACGCCCTCAGCTACGTGCACGCGCTGCAGCAGATGCCCGACGTCGAGCTGATCGCCGCCGACCGCGACGGCGCCTCCGCCCCGGACGACGCTCCGCGCGGCGCCGCTCTGGCCGCGGAGCTCGGGGTCGCCTACGTCGAGACCTACGACGAGGCCTTCGCCTGGGGCCCGGACGCGGTGGTCGTGGCCGCCGAGAACTCCCGTCACCGCGCCCTCGTCGAACAGGCCGCCGCGGCGGGCGTGCACGTGCTGTGCGAGAAGCCGCTGGCGACGACGGTCGAGGACGCGGTCGCGATGCGCGACGCCTGCGACCGCGCGGGCGTGCTGCTGATGGTCGCGTACCCGGTGCGCTTCTCCCCCGCGGTGCGTGATGCGGTCGCCGAGCTGCGCAGCGGACGCCTCGGGGCGATCCTCGGCGTCACCGGCATCAACAACGGCAAGCTGCCGCAGGACCGGGCCTGGTTCACCGATCCCGAGCTCGCCGGCGGCGGTGCCCTGGTCGACCACGTCGTGCACTGCGCCGACCTCCTCGACGAGCTCCTGGGAGAGCGTGCGCAGACCGTCCGCGCGGTGTCGAACAGCATCCTGCACGGGGAGCGCGACCTCGCGGTCGAGACGGGGGGCCTCGTGACGATCCAGTATCCGAGCGGCGTGGTCGCCACGATCGACTGCTCGTGGAGCTGGCCGATGAGCTCGGCGACCTGGGGCGGCCTCACCCTCGAGGTCGTGGCAGAGCGCGGGACCGTGACCGTGAGCCCCTTCGCGAAGGGCGTGGCCGGGCACGATGCCCACGGCGAGACCTGGACCCCGGTCGGGGCCGACCTCGACGCCCTGCTGCTCGAGGAGTTCGTGCAGGCCGTCCGCGCGGGCCGTCAGCCCCAGCCCGACGCCGGTGTCGGCATCCGCACCGTCGAGATCGTGAAGGCCGCCCAGGAGTCCGCGTCCCGCGCCGGCACCCCCATCCCCCTCTAGCCCCCCGGGGCGTGCGCACCTCCCACCGGCACCTCGCGGGATCGAAAACGGTCCCACTCCCGTCCCTCCAGGCCCGTTTCCGGTCCCGCACGTGCCGCGTCCCGCCATGCGGGATCAAAACCGCGCCTTCCGCTCCCGTCCCGGGCCCGTTTCCGGTCCCGCACCCACCGGCATGGCCGAGTTCCCGGCCCGCTGGGTCGACACGTGCCCGATCGAGAACGCGCTTGACTCAGGGCCCGCGGGTGCGATTCCCGTCCCGCACGGAGACGGCACGTCCCACTCCGGCCCTCGCGCAGGCACACCGTGCGCGCATGCCCGCCTCCCCGCCCCTTCCGTGGCGGGCGAGCGAGCGGGCATGAAACCGGCGCGGCGGGTGTTGCACCGGAGGCCGCAGCGACACGGAGGAGACATCATGCGCATCGACCTCGCCGGGAGAACCGCCCTCGTCACGGGTTCCACTCAGGGCATCGGACTCGCCATCGCCACGACCCTCGCCGACGCGGGAGCGCGGGTCGCGGTCAACGGCCGGAACCCCGAGACCGTGTCGTCGGTCATCGCCACGCTGCAGGCGGAGGATCCGGACCGGAACCTCGTGCCGGCCCCGGGCGACGTCACCACGGAGGACGGTGCCGCTGCCGTCCTCGCCGCCACCGGAGACGTGGACATCCTCGTCAACAACCTCGGCATCTTCGGAGCGACCCCCGCGCTCGACATCTCCGACGACGAGTGGCGGCGGTACTTCGAGGTGAACGTGCTCGCCGCCGTCCGGCTCATCCGCGCGACCCTGCCCGGCATGACCGAGCGCGGCTGGGGTCGGGTGCTCGACATCGCCAGCGACTCCGCGGTCGTGATCCCCGCCGAGATGATCCACTACGGCATGTCGAAGACGGCGCTGCTCGCGGTGTCCCGGGGTTTCGCGAAGGAGGCGGCCGGCACGGGCGTGACGGTGAACTCGGTGCTCGCGGGCCCGACCCACACCGGCGGCGTGGAGGACTTCGTGTACTCGCTCGTGGATCCGCAGCTGCCGTGGGAGGAGGCGCAGCGTGAGTTCATGCGCGTGCACCGCCCCCAGTCCCTGCTGCAGCGGCTCATCGAGCCGGAGGAGATCGCGAACATGGTCGCGTACCTCGCGTCCCCGCTCGCCTCGGCGACGACGGGCGCCGCGGTCCGCGTCGACGGCGGTTACATCGACGCCATCATCCCCTGATCCTTCGAATCGCGCACGTGGCGGCATCTCCGGTCGGAATGGGGCCATTCGGGCGATTCGAAACGGAGGGGTAAGCTGGCCCCCGGAGAAGCACGGAGAGGCGGTGATGGCGATGTCCGACGATAGTAACGACGCCGCCCTCGCTGCGTCGCGCTTCCCTGCATCTGCGCGTTGAGCTCCCGCTCCGCGTCCGTGCCTCTCGCCTCGCAGTCATCGGCGGCGTCTCCCGCCCCCTGACGAACCCGCGCGCAGACCCGCGTCTGCGTGCACCCGCGAGAACGGAGCCGCATCATGGCGCTCATCGACAACGGCGTGTACGTCCACGGACGTCGCGTGGAGACCCCGAAGAACCTGGACGAGACCTACCGGATGCTGGATGCCGCCGGCGGGATCGCGTGGATCGGGCTGTACCGACCGAGTCCCGAGGAGGTCGCCTCCGTCGCTCGCGAGTTCGATCTGCACCCGCTCGCCGTCGAGGACGCGCTCTCGGGCCATCAGCGCTCGAAGGTGGAGCGCTACGGCGACACCCTCTTCGCCGTGCTGCGCCCCGCGCGGTACCGCGACAAGGAGGAGTCGATCGAGTTCGGGGAGCTGCACCTGTTCATCGGCCCCGACTTCGTGGTGACGATCCGCCACGCCGAGTCGCCGAACCTCGCCGCGGTCCGCCGCCGGATGGAGGCGAACCCGGAGCTGCTCGCGATGGGACCGGAGGCGGTGTTCTACGCGATCCTCGACGAGGTCGTGGACGAGTACGAGCCCGTCGTCGCCGGCCTCGAGAACGACATCGATGAGATCGAGGATCAGCTCTTCGGCGACAGCGACGACGACGCCCTCTCCCGCCGCATCTACGAGCTCTCCCGCGAGGTCATCAACTTCCAGCGCGCCGTGCACCCTCTGAGCGGCATGCTGGAGTGGCTGCGCCGCGGGTCGGAGAAGTACCGCATCGATGAGGAGCTGCAGCGCTCGCTCCGGGATGTGCTCGACCACACGATCCGCGTGAACGAGCGCGTGGACTCGTTCCGCGCGATCCTGGAGAACGCCCTCACCGTGCAGTCGGCGCTCGTCGCCCGGCGGCATTCGGAGGCGGGTTTGGCCCAGAACGATGAGATCAAGAAGATCTCCTCGTGGGCGGCCATCATCTTCGCGCCCACCCTCGTCGGCACCGTCTACGGCATGAACTTCGACGTGATGCCCGAGCTGCACTGGGCGTTCGGCTATCCGATGGCGATCGGGGCGATGCTTGCCTTCGCCGTCGGCCTGTTCGGGGTGTTCAAGTACAAGAAGTGGTTGTGACGCGCAGGCTGTCACGCCGATTCAGGCCATCGCTTCCGGAAAGCGCCTGAACCGGCGTGACCGCCTGTCTCATCGAACGGCGATCACGGGGAACGCCGGGTCGTCGCCGGAGGTCGCGGGGATCTGCAGCTGGGCCTTCTGCGCCGAGTCCAGCGTGAGGGTCCACCGCAGCCCCCGAGCCGTCCGCTCGACCTCGCCCACCGGCGGCACGGGGACCTCGACATCCGCGAACGCCGTCAGATCGATGTCCACGACAGCCCGTCCTCCCACCGCCCCGGCGTTGGCGAGGTCCAGGACGATCAGCGTGTCCTGCGCGGCTCCCGGCTGCGGGGATAGCTCGACCGAGTAGCCGATCGCCGACTTCGTGTGCACCGAGAACCGGATCGGCGCGGTGGTGGCCGAGGTGTCGGTGCCCATGACCGTCCGGGCCACGACCTCGTAGGTCCCCTGCGTCAGCGGCGCGTCCGCCGTCCAGGTGCCGTCGTCGCGCACGGTCACGAACCGCAGGAACGGCGTGAGCTCCCCGTCGCGCACGTGCACGCGGACGCGCGAGCCCGGTACGCCGGTACCCGAGATCGTCGTGGTGGTCGCCGCGACCGTGGCTCCGGCCTTCGGGGTGAGGATGGTCGGCGCAGCCGGAGAAGTGCGGATGACGATGGGCGCACGGGCCGCGCCGGCGGTCAGAGTGCTCACGCCCGCAGGGGCATCCGCCGGGATGGGGAACACGGTCGCGAACCGTCCCTGCCCGTCGGTCCGCACCGGCATGGTGGCCGTGCCCACGCGAAGCTCCACACTGCTCCGCGGCGGATACCCGCTGCCCGTCACCCGGAACGGCTGGCCGGTGAGGGCGACACGGGAGTAGACGCCGACAGCGGGGACGGAGGCGCCGATGTCGGCGTCCATGAGGCCTGCGCCCATCCGGTCCGGCCCTTCGTCCGCGACCCCGTCGGCCGTTGCCGTGATACGGCGCGTGACCTCGTCCGGGGTGAGCGTCGGGTCGGCCGCGAGCAGCCGCGCGGCGAGCCCCGCGACGTGCGGGGAGGCCATGGAGGTGCCGGGGAACAGCGCGTAGATCGAGCCGTCGTCCTGACGGGTCACGGCAGACCAGACGACGCCGGGTGCGGTGACGGTGACCGTGCCCGCTCCGTAGTTGGAGAATCGGGCCATGACGACGGCGCCGCTGGTCTCGTCCTGGTCGGCGGCGGCGACCGAGATCACGTCGGGCAGCCCGGCCGGGGCCTTCAGGCACGACGAGTCGACCGGCCGCGGCTCGGGTGCACCGTCATTGGGGCTGACGACGTCGGTGGTCATGGTGGCGAGGTCCTGCGCCTCGTTGCCCACGGCGGCGACGGTGACGACGCCCTGCTCATGCGCGTACGCGTATGTGCGGCGGAGGGCCTCGAGCGCGGCGGACTGCGTCTCGTCGCCGGCGCACCAGACGTACCAGGGGTCGACGTAATAGCTGTGGTTCACGACCGGGATGTCGTGCCGGACCGCCCACATCGTGGCGCAGATGCTGGCCTCCGGGTAGATGTGCCCGGTCTGGTTGTCGACCTTGATGGCGGCGACCCGCGCGTCCGGGGCGATCCCCCGGATGCCGGCGCCGTCGGCAGCACCCGCGATACTGCCGGCCACATGCGTCCCGTGGGCTCCGGAGAGTCCCGCTCCCGGAGCCCACGCCGCCGGTCGGGTGTCCGGGACGCCGTTGATGCCGCAGCCGACCGAGAGAGCGGGGTCGATGCGGTCGGCGAGGTCGGGGTGCCCCGCATCGATGCCGTTGTCCGCGACCCCGACGACCACACCTGCGCCGCCCGGGGTCGTCGCGCCGACGGCGACCGTGTCCCACGCGGTGCCCTCGGCAGGCATCGCCTCGGGTTCCTCCGTGACGCCTGCCGCGGACTCGGCGGGGTCGGGGAGGCGGTCGGGCGTGGTCGACGTGCGGGTGGGACCGACGGACTGCACCCACGGGAGGTCGCGGAGCTGCGCGGCGAACCCGCCCTCGGGCGCCCGGACGACGGTGACACCGATCTCCGGGTACGAGATCAGGAACGTCCCTCCCGCGTCGGCGAGGGCCGCACGCAGCGTCTCCTCGCTCGGACCGCCGGGGGCGGTGTTCACGACCCAGTTCAGGGCGGGGGTGTCGGGGGCGACTTCCGCAGCCGCCGGGAGCGGGGATGACGGGATCGCGAGGGCGAGAACGGCACCGACGGCGAGCGCCACGCCGATGCCACGGGAGAGGGGACGGATCACAGCAGCCTGCCTTTCGAACGCGGCCCTGGGCCGTCGAGTCGGGATGGTCCAGTGAACAAGAGGCGCGAAGGGGTGTTCGATTACGCGCGACCCTGGGCCGAGGTCGCGGAAGAACCAGAGGCCGCGGAAGGCAGGATGCGCGAGACTGGAAGCATGGCGCTCGAAATCCTCCTGTCCCGCATCGTCGAGAGCGGTCTGCTCGAAGACCCCGTCTCCGAGAACGGTCTCGTCTACGGACGGGCGAGCCTGGACGCCGCCGGCACCGTCGTGAACGTGAACGTGGACCCCGAGCTCGACGGCGACGAGAGCGCGGAGGACATGGATCCGGACGAGCTCGTGGCGGCCATCGCGCGCGTGCTCTCGATGAGCGAGAAGCGGTGGCGGGCGATCGTCGAGGAGGTCGCGCTCGACATCGAGGATGCGGTGGACGAGGAGCCGGTGGTCGAGCAGGTCGACCTGCGGGACGACCTCGAGGCCACGTCGGTCGTGGTGTTCGCGGACGCCGTGCTGCTCGCGTTCGTCGCCCCCCGGCAGTTCCCGGAGTCGCGCATCCTCGTGCAGCTCGATGAGGAGCTGGAGGTCGACGGCATCGAGGTGCGCGAGCCCGACGGCACCGAGGTCATCGACGTCGACACGCTCGACGAGCTGATGGACCTCATCAGCCGCGCCGACCGCGACTGACCCCGCCGACGCGCGGAAACAGGCGAACGCGCGAGCACAGGCCACCCCAGAGGAATGGGCCTGCACCCGCGCGTTCGCCTGAGTTCCGGCTAGCGCGCGCTGCCGTAGTAGGTGACGTTGGGGAAGGCGAAACCGTCGCCGTTCCCGTTCCAGACACCGGTGAAGGTGATCACGACCGTCTCACCCGAGGCGAGGGGTCCCTTCCAGTCGATGCTGTCGCCGCTCACGGTGACGGTGCCGCGATTGGCCGTCACGCTCGACGGGTTCCAGCTGGAATCGTCGAGGATGCCCGCCAGCGTGTATGCGATCTCCGCGTTCGCCGAGTCGACGTTGCCGTTGTTGCCGAACTCCATCCGGTACGTCACGGCCTGGCCCGGCGTCGGGTCGGTCGGGTTCGAGTTGAACGTGTACTGGAAGAACTCGCGCTTGACGGTGTCGGTGTCGGTCGCGCAGACGTTCGCCGCGTTACCGGCGATCGCGCAGGCCTGGTTGGTCAGCACCCCGGGAGGAGCCGACTGGTTGACCTTGGCGTTCACCTTCAGCGTGACCGACTGCCCTGCCTCGAGCGTGCCGAGGTTGGCGGTCACGGTGCGCCCGGAGGCGCTCACCGTCACACCCGACGGGCCACTGCCCGAGACGAAGTCGAGACCGGCCGGGAGCGGGTCGCTGACCACGACGTTCGTGGCCGCACCGTCGCCGGTGTTCCGCACGACGATGTCGTACGTCAGGTCCTGGCCGAGCTTCACATCACCCTGACCGTCGTCCTTGCTGATCGTCAGCACGGGCGTGGTCTTCTTGGTGATGGTGGTGTCGTCCCAGTCACAGGCCTGGTTCGTGGCGGTTCCCACGGCGCAGGCGTTGTTGCGCAGGTTCCCGATCGGCGTGGATGCCCCGACGGTCGCCTTCACGGTGATCGTCGAGGACGCGCCAGGAGCGAGCGATGGGATCGTGCCCTGGACGCGCTGCCCGGTGACCGACACCTGACCGGTCGTGCCAGCGGTGTACGAGGCGGTGATACCGGTGAGTCCGGCCGGCAGGTCGTCGCTGACGACGACGTTGCTCGCCGCAGCGGTGCCGGTGTTGCGCACCACGATGTCGTACGAGAGCTGGTCGCCGATCACGGCGCTGTCGCGGTGATCGTTCTTGTCCACCGTCAGCGCGGGCGCCGTCGGCTTGTCCACGTCGATGTCGATGCTGTGCAGGTCGCTCGGCACCTTCGTCCAGGTCGGCACGAGCCCGAGGAACGCGCCCTTCGAGCGCATGCTGAGCTGGAACTCCACCTTCGAGACGGTGCCGTTGACCTGCACCGTGCCGGTCTTGGCGGCGAAGGAGGTCGAGGTGATCGTGTTCGACGTCACGTCGAGGTTGCCGCTCACGGCGCTGAGGCTCACCCCGGGGGTCTTCAGCGTGTACTTCGCCGAGGACTGCACGACGCCGCCGATGGAGTAGACGTCACCGCCGAGGTTGGCGAGGGTGATCTTCGGGTTCGTCACCTGCTGGCCGAAGTCGACCACGACGTTCCCGCGGACGCACTCGATGCCGTTCTTGCAGGGGTAGCCCTCGTTGAGGCCGATCACGTTGAGCCCGAGCTCCCCGCCGTCGCGCACGGTGGCGAGATTGACGACGTCACCGGAGCTCTTGATCTGCACCTTGTCGGTGGTGGTGATGCGGGCCGTCGCTCCGGCGGCCGACGCGGTGCGGGTGTCTCCCGATCCGCTCCAGCCGTTGACGTCGGCCGCCGAGGCGGCGGGGGCACCCGCGAGGGCGCCCGCCGCCAGAGCGGTGAGCACCCCCACGGTCAGCGCACCCCGAAGAAAGGATGTCTTCTTCACAGGTCTCTGTTCCTCCGTGTCTGTCCGGCGCCCGTCACCGGGTCGCCGAGGGACGACGACGCAGCGCGAACGCGCCGGCGGCTCCGACGGCGATCACACCGGCACCCGCGAGTCCGACGGCAGGATCGGCCACCGGCACCGGCGGACGCTCGGCGAAGGTGTGGCTGTAGTTGTAGGTGAAGCGGTGGTCGTCGGTGAAGACGCCGCCGGTGTAGAGCACCTTGGCGCTGTTGGTGATCTGCGGACCCCAGTAGTCGGCGTCGACGGTGAACGTCGCCATCGGGGTGACGATGCTGGTGCCGCCGTCGTGCGTGACGTTGAACGTCCAGACGACGTTCCCACCGACGAGCTGACCGCCGCTGGTCGCCGATGCGAAGGTCGTGTGCGCCGGCACGGGCAGGATCACCTTGTAGACGCCGTCGATCTGCTCGTCGTTGACGAGCTGCACGATCGCGCCCTCCTTGATCTCCGACCCCGGCGTCACGCCCGTCGCGGCCGTCTGGGTGGCACGACCCAGGTAGCCGCGGGTCGAGGCCTGACCGTCGACGTCTTCCGTGCTGCGGACCGAGGAGATGCCGCCGCTCGATGCGCCGTCGGTGGAGTCGGGCTGGTCGGCGGCCATGGCCCCCTGCGCGCCGAGGAGCGAGCCCCCGACGATCAGCAGGCCGACACCGGCGCTGCACGCGGTCTTGAGGATGCTCTTCATGATGAAGCCTCTTTCTTGATGTGGACACGACGAGCAGAGTGCTTCGCCGCGAATGAGACGGTGGGGACGGGGGTCGATTACGCCCGCGGACGGCGAGTATTCCGGCGCTGCGGGGCACGGACGCCGATGATCAGGAGCATCACGACGAGTCCGACGACGTACCCCAGGACGCCGACGAGGGAACCCACGAACACGTGGCTCACCTTGTAGCCCGGATCGAGACCCCAGGTCTGGGTGGCCCAGCCGATCAGGACGAGCCGCAGCATGTTGACCGCGAAGACGATGCCCCACATGGCTGCGAGCCCGCCGAACAGCCGGCTCCACCGCACGCGGGTGAAGGCGAGGATCACCGCGGCGACGACGGTGAGCGGGAGCCCGATCAGGAGTGCGGTGCACTCGACCGTGATCTGCAGAGCGATCAGGTCTCCGGTCGGGGTCCAGACGAGATAGTGCTCGCCGATCGCCGCGCGCTGGCCCTCGACGAACGGCGAGAGCAGCCACGTCGCGACGACCGCCTCGACGGCGCGGAAGGAGGTGTTGACCGCCAGGAGCGCTCCGCCCGCGGCGAGCATCAGCAGGGCCACGACCACCCGCGCGGCACGGTTCGGCGGCGACACCCGATCCAGTCGACGGGCGCGGAGGGCGGGCAGGGTCTCGGTGACGGTGGTCATCAGGCCTCCACGGCGACGGATCCGTTGACGACGACGTGGGCCTCCGCATTGCGGCGTGTCTTGGCCCATCCGTTCTTGCCCCGGACGATGCGCAGGAACGCCCGCGCGATGCAGATGTACATGTAATAGACGTAGAGCCACACCCCGAGCCCCCACCCCAGCGCCGTCAGCCAGCTCGCCTGGGGTTCGCAGCGGATCTTGTAGACGAACCCCCAGACGGCGAACGGGGCGACGGAGAAGGCGAACAGCAGCCCGAGGACGCCGAGGGTGTCGCCGAGCGCGACCTGGAAGAGCTCCGGCTGCTGCACCCAGTACCCGACCTGGGCGCCGAACAGGATGAGGAACGAGAGCCCTCCGAGCATCTGGAGGAAGGGCAGCACGAGGTAGTACACGGTCTCGATGACCCCGGCGTTGTCGACGTACGGCGACTTCACCACTTCGCGGATGTACTTGACGCACTGGATGTTCCCCTGCGCCCACCGGGTGCGCTGCGTGAGCAGACGGCGGATCGAGGGCAGCGCCTCCTGGTTCACGTGCGTGTCGTAGACGTGGCGGACCTGGTAGCCCGCCAGCACGACATGGACGCCCAGCTCGTAGTCCTCGAGCAGGGCGCCGTGCCACGGTTCGCCGAAGGTGTCGCCGATCGCATCGAGCACGGAGAGCCGGGTGAACTGGCCGTTGCCGCCCAGCCCCACGGTCCCGGTCTTCGCCCGGAGCGACTGCATCGCGGCGATGGTGGTGCGGAACTCGAGATCCTGCATCCGCAGCAGGAACCGCGCGAACGTGTTGGCGAACCGCCCGCCGTGCGGGTAGGGCTTCGGGTCGTCGCGGTTCTTCATCCAGACCGCGATCTGCGCCGCCCCCACGCTCTCGTCGCCGAAGATGTCGTCGGCGGCGCAGATCTCGAGGGCGTTGGGCTCCATCTCGCCGTCAGCGTCGATGACGACGACGACGATCCGATCGTGGTCGGCGTCTGCGGGGAGCCAGGCCAGGAGCTGATGATAGGCGGCGTTGAGTGCGTCGCCCTTGCCGGTCCGCGCCTCGGGGCGACGGCGCTGAACGAGATGCACCTGCCCGTCGGCCCCGGCCCATCGGGTGACGATCGACGCCGTGGCGTCCTCGCTGTCGTCGTCGATCACCCAGACGTGGGCGCCGGGGAAGTCCCGCCGCGCCCGCGACACGGTCGTATCGATCACCGCCTCCTCGTCCCGGCACGGGATGAAGAAGTGCCATTCGAAGCTCGCCGGATCGCCCGGGGTGGTCTTCGGATAACGGAGATAGGGGATGAGGATGAACAGGACGTACGTGACGAACGCGACGCCGAGCAGGACCGTGAACGCGTTGAGCACCGGGAACATCAGGGGGTCCTCCCCCGCGCGGGGTCCTCTTCCGGCGCGACGGAACGACGGATCGGGCGGGGAGCCGGCGCCGACCGCCGCAGCAGGCGGGTGCGCAGGAGCAGCCCCGCCCCCACGGTCACCGCGATCCCCGCCGCCATGACCCAGGTGGTCATCGATTCCGGACCTGTGACGGCGAGGGCGCCGACCGTGGCGAGCGGGGTGGTCAGGGCGTTGCTGTACATCAGGACTCCTCAGTGCGGGTCGAGGCGACGGTGCTGCGGATGTGCGCCGCGATGCGCGCGGTGGCCTGCCCGTCGCCGAAGGGGGACGGCAGGGTGGCGAGTCGGGCGAGGGTCGGCTCCACCGCGCCGAGCAGGGCGGAGGCGACCGGAGCGAGCTCCTGCGGGGTGACGAGCCGGGTGAAGGCGCCCAGCGCCTCGGGGCGCTCGGTCGAGTCCCGCACGACGAGGACAGGGCGGCCGATCACCGTCGCCTCCTCCTGGATGCCGCCGGAGTCGGAGACCAGCAGAGCGGCGTGGGCGGCGAGCGCCAGGAACCGCTCGTAGGGAAGCGGCTCCTCGGCGGTCAGTGCGTCCAGGAGGTGCGTGGCGTCCAGCGAGGTGAGCATCGCCCTGGTGCGTGGGTGCACGGGGAACACGACGGGCCACCCCGACTCCGCGATCGCGTTGAACGCGCGGAGGGTGGCCAGGAGGTTCTCCGGAGTGTCCACGTTCTCCTGACGGTGCAGGGTGGCGAGGACGAAGCCGGCAGGCGTCAATCCGAGCCGCGCGAGCTCGTCCGCATCGCCGGCCGCGCCCGCGCGCTGGGCGCGCACCGCCTCCACCACCGGATTGCCGGTGACGAGGATGCGCTCCTCGTCGATGCCCTCGGCGAGGAGGTTGGCACGGTTCGCCGCCGTCGCCGCGAACAGGTCGTCGGCGATGTGGTCGACCATAACCCGGTTGTGCTCCTCGGGCATCCGGCGATCGTTCGCCCGCAGTCCCGCCTCGACGTGCCCGAGGCGCACCCCTGCGGCATTCGCGGCGAGAGCGGCGGCGAACGTCGCGTTCGTGTCGCCTTGGACCACGACGTACCGCGGCTCGAAGCGGGTGATGGCCTCGGCGATCTGCTCGGCGGCGCGCCCGATCTGCGCCGCGCGCGGGAGACCGCCGACATGCAGCTGGAGATCGACGCGCTCGATCCCGCAGGACCGGAGGAACACCCGGGACATCCCCGGGTCGTAGTGCTGCCCGGTATGGACGACGAAGGCGGCATCTCCCAGTTCGCGGACGAGCGGAGCGAGCTTGATGATCTCGGGACGGGTCCCGAAGACGATCATGACGGAGCCTTTCGGCAGCGGAACGGACGAAGTGGACTGTGAGAAGTGCATTTCTGGGTACCTCGATCAGCCCCCGGAGGGAGGTCCCCCGTGGCTGACGCGATCAGTGGTTATCGGTGGGTCGCGCGACGCGCGGAGACGATGAGGAGCAGAGCTCCACCCGCCAGCAGCGCGATCGCGGGGAGGACGGAGAGCGGCGTGCCGCCCGTCTGCGCGAGCCCTGCAGCGGCAGGGGCACGGACGACGGTCGCCGCGCACGACCACTGCGCGTCGTCCGCGCAGGCGTGCGTCGCCGACAGCGGCGGCAGCGCGGGCAGGCCGGACAGGTCGTCCGGAACGGCGATCCCGGCCTGGACAGCCGCTGCCCGCAGGCCGGCGATCATCGACTCGTCATAGGCGACGGTGGCGCGGTTGACGACGGTGCCCTCGGCGTCCCGCGGCAGCTGCGCGCGGAGGGTCATCGTGGCCGACTCCCCGGGGCCGAGCTCCGGCACCACCCAGCCCACCCTGTCCTGCACGGCGACGCCCCCGGTCGAGGCGGCGATGAACCGCGCACCGTCGGGCAGGTCGTCGACGACGGGGATCTGCGTCGCGGCACCGGGGCCGACGTTCGACACGGTGATCGTGTAGTCGAGGATGGACCCGGCCGGCGCGGCGGACTGCGCCACGGTCTTGTCGATCTCCAACGAGGCGAGCGGGGCCACCGCGGTCAGGGCGCATGCCTGCTGCGGGTCGTCAGGACACGGGGTGGTCACCGTCGGCGCGGGCGTCCCGTTCGGCGCAGCGGCGGAGTTCTGCACGGTGGCGCGGTTCACGAGCTGGGCCTCGTCGAGCCCTCCCGGCGTCGTGCCGGTCACGTGCAGCACGACCTCGCCGCCGGCCGGGACCTCGGGGAGCGTCCAGTGTACGGCGCCGTCGGCGACCACGCCGCCCTGATCGGCCGAGACCGCGGTCAAGGCGGGCGGAAGGACATCGGTCACGGGGACATCGGTCGCCGGGGCCGTCCCGGCGTTGCCGACGACCAGGGTGTACGACAGCGCTTCGTCATGGCCGGCGACCTGCTTGTCGACGGTCTTCGCGAGCGACAACGCCGGCAGGGCGGCGACGACCGTGGAGGCGCAGGCGACACTCGCGTCGTCCGCACACGGCGTGGAGGACGTGGGCGTCGGCGTCTCGGCCGGGACACCGGCGGGGTTCTCCACCACGGCGCGGTTGACGAGGGTGGTGCCCGCGCTTGCGCGGTCGACGGTCCCGGAGACGTGCAGGGTGCTCGTGCCGCCGGCGGGAAGGGCGTCGATCGTCCAGGCGACCGCGCCGTCGGCGACCACGCCGCCCTGATCGGCCGTCGCATCGCGCAGTCCGGCGGGGAGCGTGTCGGTCACGGGCACCTGTCGGGCCTCCGCCTCGCCGGTGTTCCGGACGGTGATGGTGTAGTCGAGGACGTCGCCCGGTGCGGCCGCGGCCTTGTCGACGACCTTGGCGATCGAGAGTCCGGCGACCTTCGGGTCCGGCGTGGCGGTGGCGGTCACCCCGAGGGCGTAGCCGTCCAGCGCTGCGGTCTGCGTGCCGCCGAGGGCGAAGCGGGCGACATCGAAGACGATCCGGGTGATCTTGGTGCCCGGGACGGTGAAGCTTCCGCAGCCGCCGGGGCGCGAGGCCGCGGTGCAGGAGATCCTCATGTCGCCGCGAGAGTAGCCGTCGCCTCCGTCCACGAAGGTGGCGCCGTCGGAGACGACCGCACGGGTGGCGCCGCCGTCGGAGGAGGCGAAACGGATGCCGTCTGCGACCGAGATCCCGCCGAGTCCGGTACCGCCGGTCCCGGCGCCGAACTCGGCGATGTGGATCGCGGGATCGTCGACCGGGCGATCGAACGTGATCGTGAGCTGCCCCTCGCCGCAGCGCGACGACGTCCCGCAGTTCGCGTTCGAGTGGACGTCGAGCGTCGCGAGGTCCTTCGCCGAGACACCGGCCGCGTACATGGCGTCCGTGCCGCTCCAGGAGCTCAGCGTCTTACCCTCGCCGCCGAAGATGCGGGAGCCGCCGGCGAGTGTGGCGGTGGCGATCGTGCCGTCCGGCAGCGTGAACCGGCCGGTGTTCGCGTCGACGATGGTCGCGGCTCCCGTCGCGGCGTCAGCGGGTGCCGCGGCAGCGACGGCGCCCAGGGCGAGCAGCAATCCGAGCACGAAGGCGCCCGATCGTTTCCTCATGGCGATGTGGTTCCAATCTCGATCTCTTCATCCGCTGGTATCCGGAGATGGCGGACTCCTACAGGACGGCGATCCGCGGGGGTGATTACGCGCGGTTCCGAAATCAATCCACGATGACCACCTCCGCGCTCGCCGCGCCGGAGATCCCGGCGATGTTGGACTGCGCGAAACTCAGGGTCACCGCGGTCCCGGCGGGCACCGGATAGGCGTCGACGCGGAAGCTCGCCTGCCATCGCTCGTTCGCCGCGCACGTCCCCGCCGCCAGGGTGGCGCCGTAGGCGGACACCGTGAGGTCGGCACCGACCTCGCACGCCACGGTCACGGACAGCAGCTCGGTGCGTGAGACCTGCCCTGGCACGTCGATGAGGACAGGAGGGCTCGGCACGCTCGCCTCGGGGACGGGTTCCGGCTCCGGCTCCGGCGGCGGCGCTGCCGGAGCGGACGGCTCCGGCGCGGCCGACGGCGGAGGGCTCGCGACCGGCGTCGCCGCCGGGGCGGATGTCGCCTCCGGGGATGGGACCGGGGTGGGTACGCTCCACGTCACGACCTCCGTGGCGGCGGGCGCCGCGACCACGGCGGTGCCCCCGACCACCGTGGCGGCGACGGTCGCCGCGAGCGTCGTCGCGGTGACCGCGGCCACGATACCGATGGTGGCCTTCGCGGCAGCGATACCCGCGACCGGAGCAGCGATCGCGGGCGGCAGCGGGGCGGCGCTGGCGGACAGTCCGGCAGATGTCAGCGACTGCCAGATCTGCGCACCGGCCCCCACCGTGATGCCGGCGGGGAAGAGGACGGACAGCATGCGCGAGCTGGCGTGACGCGCCTCCTCGGCCTTGGCGCGGCAGTCGGCGCACTCGTCGAGGTGGGCGTGCACACGGGCCGTGTCCCGGGGCGTGAGGCGCTGGCGGGCGTGCGCGCCCAGCTTCCCCATCGTCCACTGACACTCCCGGGAGGCCGGCGGGCGGGCCGCGACGTGCGCGGTGATCCAGGCCTGGCGGAGCCCCTCCCTGGCACGGAAGGCGAGGACCGCGGCCGCGCGCTCGCTGATGTCGAGGCGCTTGCCGATCTCGTGCATGGAGAGGTGCTCGACCTCGCCGAACCACAGCACATCCTGCCAGCGCTCCGGCAGGGCCAGGATGGCCTGCGAGACGAGCGAGGCGTCGAAATCGGCGTCGGCCGCGGCATCCGTGCTGTTCGGGTCCTCCACCGCCTCGATGTACTCGATGGGCACCTCGCGACGG
This sequence comes from Microbacterium meiriae, assembly GCF_032364335.1. Classification (NCBI taxonomy): domain Bacteria; kingdom Bacillati; phylum Actinomycetota; class Actinomycetes; order Micrococcales; family Microbacteriaceae; genus Microbacterium; species Microbacterium meiriae. The sequence continues at coordinate 165,616 of NZ_CP133984.1, read as the reverse complement.
GCGCGGCCCCAGCTGATGGCGAGGTTGCGCATCGTGGCGAACAGGTACGGCTTGAACGCGGCCGTGGGCCCCTTCCCGGCCTGGATCGCCTGATAGATTCGGGTGAAGGACTCTGCGACGAGGTCGTCGGCATCGGCTGACCACCAGTAGCTGCGGGCCACGGCCGCCGCCGCGGGTGCGTAGCGCTCCCACAGCTCCGCATAGGCCTGCTCGTCACCCCCGCGGACTCGGTCCAGCAGGTCCGCGTCGCGTTCCCTCTCCTCGTCTCTGCGTTGGTCGCTCATGGTGTTCCCTTCCCCCGAGGGCCTGTGTCGGTGAGGTGACAGACCTCACCCGTGCGTTCTCGCGCCGACGCGGGGCACGACCCGACGGATGTCGGCCGCACCCCGCCCGGCGCGTGCGATCAGCGGTTCCCGCGGCGTGCGCGTCGCGCGGCCGCCAGCGCACCTCCTATCCCCAGAAGCAGCACCCCGGCGAGCAGACCCGCTGTCGCGATCTCCCCGCCGGTCGTGGCCAGCGAGCCCCCGGGAGTGCCCGCCGGCGTGCTCGGCGTGCTCGGCGTGGCCGGCGTGCTCGGCGTCGCCGGCGTGCTCGGCGTGGCCGGAACGGGCGGCGGGGGCACGACGGCCACCGGGTTCTGCACGCTCACGGTGACGGTCTCGTCCCCCACCGTGAACCGCTCCGGGCTGATCACCGGCGTTCCCCATGCGGTGCCGGCCACGGGCTCCGGCGCCCGCTCGCGGACCCTGACCTCCGCGCCGGCAGGCAGCGCCGGGCTCGTCACCGGCGATCCGGCCTCGAGATCGAGCACCCCCGAGCCCGCCGGGAAGCCCGGCCCCGCCGGGTACGTGTACTCCAGCACGTACCGGGTCCCGGCGGGGATCCGCTCGGTCGCGGCCGCCGGACCGCTGAGGGTCTTCAGCGCCGTGAAGCGCCCGACGCGCGTGCCGTTCCCCGTCCCCGAGCCGCCGTGGCGGGTGACCTCCGACGTGACCGTCGACGATGTCTCGGTGCCGACCCGGATCTCGGCGGCGTTGCGGTAGGTGCCGGCCGCACCGTCGTCGGTCACCCGCGAGAGGTAGTGCACGTTGTAGAAGCCGCCCTCGACGGCGGTGAAGGTGACGGTGGTCCCGTCGGCGGAGACGGTGTAGTCGGCGGCAGCGACCTCGGTGACCGGCCCCGGGACGACGAGACCGCTGGGGAGGGTCTGCAGACCGGTGGCGACCCACAGCGACGGGTAGCGTTCCCCGGCGGCGGATTCGCGCAGGAGCTCCTGGTCGGAGCCGATGACGTCGGTGACGACGACTTCCTGACCCGCGGCCATGCCCTTCGCTCCCGCCCCGACGGCGACGTCCCACGCGATGGTGTCCGAGGTGTTCTGGTACTCCCCGCTCTTGAAGTCCGCGCGGCCTCGGAAGTCACAGTCGGTCGTGCAGATGAAGGGGTCCGGCTTCACATCGACGGAAGCGGTGACGTCACCGAAGTCGTAGGTGACCGTGGTGGTCTCGCTCACCTCGGTGGTCACCGTCGCCCAGAAGGAGAAGCCTCCGGAGAGACCGACGGGGTGCTCCTCGAGGTAAGCGCTGTCGATGTCGCAGACGAGCTGCGCGGCGGTCGTCACGCAGCGTCCCGCCTCAGCTCCCGCCGCGTCGAGCAACGGGAAGGTGTCCGGCAGCCCACGGAGGCCCTCGGGGAGCTCGACGACGAAACCGGCAGGTGCGACCGGGTTGTCCGGCAGGGACCAGGTGCCGGTCAGCTCGGCCTTCGTGCCGCTGGCGACGGCCGTCTCCGTGAAGGCCAGGGACTCGACCGTCGCGCCGGTCGTGTACGGCGGGGCCGCGGTCGCCGCGACGGGGACGAGCAGGGCTCCGACGAATCCGCCGACGATCATGGCGACGGCGGCGACGCGGCGGGCGATGCGGCTCCGTCCCGAGCGGGGTCGGACGGGTGGCGAATGGGTCAGCATGTGTTCCTCCGGTGACAGCCGCGCACACGCGACGTGGGCACGGTCGAAGATGAGACACGGCGGGGCCCGACGTACTACGCGCGTTCCGCAGGATTGCGGAACGCGACGATGCACGCCGCACGTGTCTCCACGCCGCGCGGCGTCGCACTCTCTCCGCCCGCGGCGATGCCGCGGAGCTCTCCCCCGGCCCGCAAGGTTCCCCTCCCTCGCACAGGCCGCCAACGACGGTACCCCTCATGCGGCGCATCGCAGGTGTTCGCAGCCGCGCGTATATCGGCGTTCCGGAATGGGCCGACGGAACGCCCCGAGACCCGGGGATGTGCGGCGGGCCGGGGGAGCAGCCCGCCGCACGAGGGACTCGATTTCTCCACGTCGTCGGGTTGGGGATTCGACGACGTCCTGGGCCACGGATCCCGTCCGCGCTCACATGCCCAGCCTCGCCCCTCGGCAAACAGGACGGGAACGGCCCCTGAGCATTACGCCGGATAAGCTCGGAAACGTGCCCATCGCCCCCTCCGCCTCCCCTGCCACCGCCGACGACGACCTCCGCCGCCTCGCCGACGCGCTCCGCGACCCGGCACCGCTGAACTGGGTCATCACCGGCGACTCGATCACCCACGGCCTGGTGCACACCCAGGGCGGGCGCAGCTACCAGGAGCACCTCCACGAGCTGATCAGGGGCGAGCTCGAGCGCGTCCGCGACATCGTGCTCAACACCGCGATCAGCGGCAACCGGATCGTCGACATCCTCGACGACTGGGAGCGTCGGGTCTCGGGCTGGCAGCCGGATGTCGTCACCCTCATGGTCGGCACCAACGACGCCTCGGACGGCGGGCCCCGACCGGTGATCTCGCCGGACGACTACGCCGCCTCCCTGCATGACTTCGTGAGCCGGGTGCGCGAACTCGGCGCCATCCCGGTGCTCCAGACGCCGCCCGCCATCGACGTCCGCAACGCGCCGGAGCGGGCGCGGATCGCCGACTTCGCCGAGGCCGTCCGTCGGGTCGCGTCCGCGGAGGACGTGATCCTCGTCGACCAGTACGCGCACTTCGCGGAGCTGGGCGGTGGCGGGATGCCGTGGGGCCTCATGAACGACCCCTTCCACCCCAGCGCCGCCGGACACGCCGCTCTCGCCCTGGAGCTCGCCCGCGTCCTCGGCATCGCGCCGGAGGGACCGCGCGCCCGCACAGCCGCCCTCCTGGAAGGCATGGTCGGCACGGCTCGCGTCTTCGGCTGAGAGGCCCGGATTCACCCGGCCAGGGTGACCGCTCTGGACGGCGGTGACGGCGCGACGCTAGGTTGAGCGCATTCACACTCGACAGTGAGGTGGGGGCATGTCGCACGTCGTCGCAACCGGGGCCGGCAAGGCCATGATGGAACGTCGGAACGATCCGACGCACGAGTACATCCTGAAGCTCACCGGCAAGGAGCGGCCTCGGGTCCTCTTCGTCGGCACCGCGACCGGCGATGACACCGCCTACATCGTGAGCTTCTACTCCACGTACGACTCCGACAGATGCGCGCCGCACCACCTGCCGCTGTTCCATCGCGCCGTCGACGACCTGGCCGGGTTCGTGAAGGGCTTCGACGTCATCCACGTCGGCGGCGGGAACACCGCCAACATGCTCGACGTCTGGAAGCGTCAGGGCCTCGACGAGATCATGCGCGAGATGTGGGAGGACCCCTCGTCGAACGTCGTGTTCACGGGAGGCAGCGCGGGCGGCATCTGCTGGTTCGAGGGCGGCACGACCGACAGCTACGGACCCACGCTGCAGGTGCTCCCCGAGGGCCTCGGGTTCCTGCACGGCAGCTTCTGTCCGCACTACGACGCCGAGGACCAGCGACGGCCGCTCTTCCACGCCTCCCTGCTCAGCGGCGAGCTCTCCACCGGGTATGCGGTGGGCAACCTGCAGTCGTTGCACTTCGAGAACAGCGAGTTCGTCACGGCGGTCAGCCCGGTCGAGAACGCGTTGGCGCTGAAGGTCGAGGCGGCCGACGGGAATATCGTCGAGACCGAGCTGCCGGTGCAGGTCCTCACCGGGGCGGCGCCGATCGTGAAGGGGCCGTCGTCGTGAACGACAGCGTCTGGATCCTCGTCGCCGAGCTCATCGTCGTCGTCCTGGCGATCTTCATGGGCACCCGCACGAGCGGGATCGGCCTGGGCGTGTGGGGCCTCGTCGGCGTCGCGGTGCTCGTGTTCGTGTTCGGGGAGGCCCCCGGCAACGCCCCCGTCGACGCGGTGTTCATCGTCATCACGGTCATCACCGCGGCCTCGACCATGCAGGCCGCGGGCGGCATCGACTGGATGGTGTCTGTGGCTGCGAAGGTCATCCGCAAACGCCCGAAGTCCGTCGTCTTCCTCGCGCCGGCCATGTCGTTCCTCTTCACGGTCGGTGCGGGGACCGGCAACATCTTCTACCCGCTGCTGCCCGTGATCTACGACGTCTCCTACCAGCAGAAGATCCGGCCGGAGCGGGCGCTGTCGGTCTCGGCCGTCGCCTCGCAGGTCGGCATCCTGTGCTCGCCGGTCTCCGCGGCCACCGCATCGATGGTCGTGCTGCTCGCGCCGCAGGGCGTCGACCTCGGCGGTCTGCTCCTCATCATGTGGCCGGCCTCGATCGCGGGCCTGCTCGTCGCCGCCCTGGTCATGATGCGTCACGGCAAGGACCTCGAGGACGACCCGGAGTACCAGAAGCGCCTGGCGGAGGGGCAGATCAAGCCGCCCACCGTCGACGCGCACGAGAACAAGCTCCCGCCGACCGCCGTGCTCTCGGCCTCGCTGTTCCTCGCGGGCGTCGCGGTGATCGTCTTCTTCGGCCTGTTCGAGAACCTCCGTCCGGTCATCGGCACCGATGACGACGGCGACCCGCTCCGCCTGAGCGTCACGGTGATCATCGAGGTCGTCATGGGCATCATCGCCGCGCTGATCTTCGTGTTCTGCAAGGTCAAGGCCGCCGACGTGCCGAAGCAGTCCACGTTCCCCGCGGGCATCGTCGGGGCCATCGCCCTGTTCGGCATCGCCTGGCTCGCCAACACGTTCGTCGCCGCGAACCAGACCCTCATCGTCGACGGGCTGGGCTCGGTCGTCTCCGGATCGTCCGCCTTCCTCGGCGCTCTGCTGTTCGCGCTGGCGCTCTTCGCGGTCGCCATGCTCACGACCAGCCAATCGAGCGCCACGAACGCGATCGTCCCGATCGGCATCACGATCGGTCTGCCCGCCTCCCTGCTGGTGGGGCTGTGGCCGGCGGCGATGGGCATCTACACGCTGCCCGCCAACGGCAGCCAGGTGGCGACGGTCGCGTTCGACCAGACCGGAACGACGAAGATGGGCAAGTTCGTCATCGACCACTCGTTCCAGCTGCCGAACCTCGTCTACGTCGGCACGGCGATCGTCGTCGGGGTGGCGCTGTCGTTCCTGTTCACGTGACATGACCGACGTCGTCGACCGGTCGGCGCTGCGGCAGTTCCTCCTGGGACTGGCTCAGGGCATGAATGCATCGGCGGAGTCCGTCGACCGCATCCGGGACACGATCGCCGAGGTGGCCACGGCATCGGGGGGAGACGGCGCCGACTTCGTCGTCCTGCCGACGATCATCATCGTGGAGACGGGGGACGCGGAGGAGCAGCGGGTCGCGTTCCGCTCGGCCACGAACGCCTCGTTCCGCTTCGACCAGATCGCCGCGCTGTACGACCTCATCGCGCAGGCGAAGACCGGCGGCGTGGACCCGCTGGACGGCATCCGGCGGCTCAACGAGATCGGCGCGATGCGCCCGCGGCTCGGCTGGTTCACCCGCACGCTCGGGCATGCCATCCTCACGACCGGCCTCGCGCTCCTGCTCGCGCCGACCTGGCAGGGCGCGCTCGTCGCCTTCGTGCTCGGGTTCGGGATCGGCCTGCTCAAGCTCGTGCGCTCCCCCACGCTGCAGCTGGTCATGCCCATCGCCGCGGCCTTCGTGTGCGCGGCCGCGGTGTTCCTGCTCGCGGAGGTGATCGAGATCGGCGACCCGATCCGGCTGCTGATCGCGCCGCTGGTGACCTTCCTCCCCGGCGGCGTGCTCACCACGGCGACGGTCGAGCTCGCAGCCGGGCAGATGATCTCCGGTGCGTCCCGCCTCATCTACGGATTCGTGCAGCTCGCCCTCCTCGCCTTCGGCATCCTCGCCGCGGGCGCGGTGGTGGGCGTCTCGAGCGACTCGTACGAGGCGCTCGACGCCTCCTCGTCGTACCTGCCCTGGTGGGTGCCGCTGCTGGGCATCCTCGTGTTCGCGCTCGGCAACTACCTGCACTTCTCCTCCCCGCCGTCCACGTTCGGGTGGGTGCTGCTCGCCCTGGTCGTCGCCTACCTCGGCCAGTGGGCGGGGACGGAGTTCATCGACCCGGCGGTCGGCGGCTTCGTCGGCGCGGTCGCCGTCACGCCGGTCGTGTTCTGGATCGCCGGGCTGCGCCACGGGGCCCCGTCGCAGCTCACGTTCCTCCCCGCGTTCTGGCTGCTGGTGCCGGGAGCGGCCGGGCTGGTGGGACTCACCGAGGCGGTGGCGACCGACAACGGTCTCGCCGACTTCACCGCCGCCCTCGTCTCCGTCATGTCGATCGCGTTGGGTGTGCTCATCGGCACGGCGCTCTACCGCGTCGTGCACCATGGCGCGGAGGAGTTCGTCCAGTTCGCCGTCGCCCCGCCGCCCGCGGAGGACGAGGAGCCCGCGCCGACGCTGTGGCACCGCCTGTCTGCCCCGCTGCGCCGCCTGCGCCGCCTGCGCCGCCGCGATCGCTAGCGGTACACCTCGCGACGGTGGCCGGCGTGCACGACGACGACCGTCAGGATCCCGTCCTCGATCCGGTAGAGAACCCGGTAGTCCCCCGTCCGCACCCGCCACTCCGGTCGGCCGGTGAGCTTGCGTGCTGCGGGGGGCCGAGGGTCTTCGGAGAGGAGCTCGATGACGGCCTGGATACGTCGCCTCGCCTCAGGAGGGAGCTTGCGGATCGCCCGCACGGCGACAGGCAGGACCTGGACGTCGTAGGTCACGGCACGAGCCCGAGGTCCCGCTTCACCTCCTCCCACGGGATCGGCGTCTCGGCGAGTCGGGCTGTCTCCTCCCAGGCGGCATCGACCGCGCGGATGTCGGCCAGTTCCTCCGCGTCTTCGAGGAGTCGCTCCAGCAGGCTGGCATCGACGACAGCCGCCACCGGGAGGTTTCGTCGGGTGAGATAGACGGGCTCCTTGCGCGCCTCGTCGATGATGGACGCCAGCCGCCCCCGGGCTTCCGTGATCGCGATCTCGCTCATGAGTCCATAGTAGTGCGAAACGTACAGAACAGCGCGGAAAGGACAGGACGCGGAAGGGCGACGGGCCCCGCGCCGCGGAGGCGACGCGGGGCCCGGTGCAGGTCAGAGCGTGGCGAGGATCTCCTTCATCTCCGCGATCTCCGCGGTCTGCGCGTCGACGATGTCCTGCGCGAGGGCGACCGCGTCGGCGTTCTCGCCGTCCGCGACCTCCGTCTCGGCCATCTCGACCGCGCCCTCGTGGTGGGCGATCATCTGCTCCAGGAACAGCCGGGACGCCTCCGGGCCCGCGGCGGCTTCGAGCGCGGCGAGGTCGTCGTCGCTCATCATGCCGTCACCGTGGTCCATCTCCGCGGGGTCACCCGCCTCGGCACCCCAGTCGTCGAGCCATCCCTGCAGCTGCTCGATCTCCGGGCCCTGAGCGGCCTTGATGCGTTCGGCGAGGTCGGTCACCCGTGGGTCGACGTCATCCTTCGCGAGCACGATGTCCGACATCTCGACGGCCTGCTCGTGATGGACGATCATCATGGACGCGAACATCGCATCGGCCTCGTTCGCTCCGGCCAGCGGGGCGTCCGAGGTGGAGTGATCCATACCGGAGTGGTCAGCCGGTCCCGCAGGCGCGGCCGAGGCGCATCCCGCGAGGGCGAGGGTTCCGACCAGCACGAGGGCGGCGGCGGCAGCGGTTCGATTCTTCATTTCTCTCTCATCTCTGTCTGTCGGAAGGGCGTCCGCGGTCGCGGAGCCCGGGCGCTCACCAGCGCCGATCAGGTCCGACTGATGCAGAGGACGTGGAGTGAGGGGGGACGGAGAGGGGCGGCGGCGGTTCCCGCGCGCACGCGGAGGGCGCGCAGCAGGGGAGCGATCACGGCCGCGCGGGTGGGGCGCAGCACCAGGAGCAGTCCGCCGAGGAGCGCGAGGACGCAGGCCGCGCCGCCATCCCCCGCGGAGGCGTCGGGGGCGACGGCCGCCTCGGCGACGGACACCGCATGCGCCGCCGACGCCGAGGGGTGCGCGGGCCCCGGTGCCGCGTGGCCCGCCATCGCGTGCGCTCCGGGGGTGCCGTGCGTGTCGAGCGCGTGCATGCCGAGGAGCCCGAGCACGACGCCGCCCACGAGGAGGACGACGAGCAGCGCCCTCTGGAGCACGCGACGACCGGCCATGGGTCCACTATACCCGGTGGGGGTATAGTGGACCGCAGTCAGCGGGCGACGCCCGCGCGACGCAGCAGCCGGCGGACGGCGAGGACGACTCCCGCCACCGCGAGCTCCCCGAGCACCCGGCCGAGCAGCGTGGCGATGAGCACCGGCGGGACGAGATGCTCCGGCGAGAACACGGGGAGGGCGACGAGGAAGAGAACCACTCCGGTCACGGCGCTGGCGAGCAGGACACGACCCGGGGGGACCGCGGCGTCGCGCCGGAACGGCAGCGCGAGGTCGAGGACCGCGCCGCCGAGGACGAGCGGTACCACCCCGAGCAGCCCGATGGGGGACACCGCGAGCGTCAGCACCCCGGTCACGAAGGCGGCCAGCGTCGCCATGCCAGGGACCCGGGTGACGACGCGGGCGAGGAAAGGCAGTGCGGTGTGCACGGCCGCGACCAGGGCATACGCGGGAGGGGAGGCAGCGGCCAGCACGCTCGTGACCGGGACGACAGCAAGGAAGACGAGGGCCTGAACCGCGCCGAGGGCTGCGCTCACGAGCAGGGCGCTGGTCGGCACACGGCGGGACACGGGCGATATCGGACCACTCACTCCTCCGAGCCTAGAACTCCCGGCGCCCCTCGCTCCGCAGCGTCCTGCACCGTGCGGGTTTGGATATCGTAGGGGTGGGGATGCGTACCTGGGGAGGGACGATGCCGGCTTTCGGCGCGCAAGGGGACACGAGGTTTCCGCGGGTCTCCGCGCACGTGATCGGGCGTCCGCGGCTGAACGCGGTGCTGGACGCCGGAGCTCCGCTCACGCTGCTGCGCGGCGCCGCGGGCTCCGGGAAGACCACCGCCCTGGTCGGCTGGGCCTTCACCTGCTCCGCCCGGGTCGTGTGGCTCACGGTCACACCGGCCCTGGCGACGAGCCCGGCACTGGCACCTGCGCTGCTGCGGGTGCTGCGCGGCACGGACACGGACACGGGCGCAGGCAGCACCGATCCGGCCACCGGGGACGGCTGGCCCGCCGTCGGGCACTACCTGTGCGATCACGAGGAGCCTGTCGTCATCGTCCTGGACGACGCCGCCGCGCTCGACCGGGATGCGGTCTTCGACCTCTGCCGCACGGTCGCCGTCCCGTCGCACGTCCGCCTGATCGTCGCCACGAATCGCCCCAGTCCCTTCGACAGCGACGGCATCGGCCTCGTGATCGACACCGCGCTGATCTCTCCGGAAGACCTCGCGTTCGACACCGACGAGATCCGCCGCGCTCTCGACGTGGACGAGGACACCGCCGTCGCCGTGCGGGCGGCCACCGAGGGATTCGCGGCGGTCGTGCGTGCCGTCGCTCTCCGCGGCCGTGCCCCCGACGGCACGACGATCGTGGAGGTCGCGACGGCGGCGGTCGACGACTACCTCCGCAGCCGCATGGAGGAGGGCACGTTCGGCGCCGGCGTCCTGGAGGGTCTTATCCGGATCAGCATCACGGACACGGTCGACCTGCCGTTGGCGCAGGCCCTCAGCAGCGATCCGGACATCGGCGCGGCCCTCGACGAGGCCGAGGCGTTCGGCTTCGGCCGGTGGTCGACGGACTCCGGGCGCCGGACCTTCACGATCGCCGCGCCGGCCCGCACTCTGCTGCGTCACGACCTCCTGCGGCGGTTCCCCGCCGAGATCCGCGTGCTCCGACGCCTCGCGATCGAGGGCGCCCTGCGCCGCGGCGCCCCCTTCGAAGGACTGCGCCTCGCGATGGAGGAGGACGACCTCCACCTCGCGGCCCACGTCATCATGTCCGGGTGGAGCCACCTCCTGGACCACGACGGTCGCCGGGTCGTGGCGCTGCTGGGCGACCTGCCTCTCGCCCGGCTGAAGCAGGAGCCGCTGGTGGCCATGCTCCTGGGCATCTGCCTCAATGCCAACCGGCTCCGGCGGGTGCGCGGACTGCAGCTGCTGCGGATGGCGATCTCCGCCGCGAACGCCCGTCGGAACACGCTCTCGCCGACGGAGCGCCTGTTCATCTGGACTGCCGAGAGTGCGGCGCTGCGCGTGATCGGGATGCCCGACAGAGCGGGGCAGGTCGCCGCCCGCGCGCTGGCTCTGTTCACCGAGACACCCGAGTCCCAGTGGGAGCAGTACGCGATGGAGATGCCGCTGCTGTGCACGCACCTCGGCATCTCGCTCTACTACGGCGGCCGTCGGGAACAGGCCGTGCGCCTCTTCGACGAGGCCGCCGCCCTCGCGGCGTCGCAGGGCAGCGGGAAGGCGTTCCACGCCGTCAGCCTCCTCGGCGGGATCCACGCCCTCAACGGCGATCTGCCGGAGGCCCGGCACTATGTCGAGATCATCCGCGACGGCTCGTGGGATCCCGCGCAGCTGGACGGCTACCGCGGCACGTTCTACCGCGTCGCCGAGGCGATGCTGGCGGTCGAGGACGGCGACCTCGCCGCAGCTAAGCACCACGCGCGCGCCTTCCTCCCGCACCGGGCGACGAGCGAGCACTGGACGACGATGGCGACGGTCGAAGCCTGGATCGCGCTGCACGAGGGCGATGCCGCCGGCGGACTGGAGCGACTGGAGTCGTTCGCCCGGCTGCGCGGACGCGAGGCCGGCTCTCCGCCGGCCCGCCAGGCGCTGAGCCGGCCGCGGATCCTGCTCCACCTCGCCCTCGGCGACATCCGCGCCGCGCGCGGCATCAAGCAGCGTGACGCCGGGACGGACCGCTTCGGCACCCTTCTGGAACGAGCCAGGGTCGCCCTGATCGACGGTCGCGCGCCCGAGGCGGCGCGGCTCCTCTCTCACACGCGCCTCGAGCCGACGACCTCGCGCGAGCGCGCGGAGGCCGCGGCGGTGCAGAGTGCCGCCCTCCACCGGGTCAGTCCCGCCGCCGCGCAGGCCGTGACCGAGGCGCTGAACGCCCAGCTCGCCGACCGCGGACTGCGCACCCCGCTGGCGCTGCTCAGCGCCGAGGATTTCGCCGCCGTCCGCGCCGACCTCGCTCCGATCGGCGGCGCTCCGCTGCCCGCCCGATCCGCGTTGCCGTCGTTCGCCGCCCGCCCGAGGCTCTCCTCGCGGGAGCAGGTGGTGCTGCACGCGCTCACCACCGGGGCGCCGCTGCCCGAGATCGCCGCGGAGCTCCAGGTCTCGCCGAACACCCTGAAGACGCAGCTCCGCAGCATCTACCGCAAGCTCGACGCGGCCAACCGTACGGAGGCGCTCGAACAGGCCGCCCGGCACGGCCTCCTCCCCGGATGACGAGAGCCCCGCCCGTCGCAGACGACGGGCGGGGCTCTCCGGCGGAACCGCTAGCTCTGCATGCGGCGTCGGCGCACCAGCAGCAGCACGGCACCGCCGATCAGCAGGGCGATCGCGAGCCCGAGGACCCACGGCGCCAGCTGTCCACCCGTGAGGGCGAGCGGCGTCAGCACCGGGTTCTCGGTCGTGCTCGTCGGGGGCGTGATCGTCTCCCCGCCGGGAGGCGTGGCCGAGGCGGTGGCCACGTTCCGCAGCGTCGCCCCCGCCGCGTCGGCGTGCACGGTCACCGCGTAGGTGATCACGACACGCTCCCCTTCGGCGAGGCTGCCCGTCCAGTGCAGCGTCGTGCCGTCGATCGTCGGCGCGGCCACCGCACGGTCACCCACCGTGGCGGTCGCCGAGCCGCGGAGGTCGGCATGCCGCAGCACTCCGGCCAGGTCGTCCGTGACGACGACCTCGTCCAGACCCGTCTCGCCGGTGTTGGTGCCGGTGAGGGTGTAGGTCACGACGCTGCCCGTCGCGACGGCGGAGCCGGACGCGGGGTCGGACGACTTGACGAACGTGAAGCCCGGGGTGCCGACGGGGTTCTCCGTCGTCACCGGCGGCGGGGTCAGCTCGGCGCCACCCGGAGGCGTCGCCATGCCCTCGACGGTATTCGCGATGATCGCGCCGCCGGCGTCGCCGTGCACGGTCACCGAGTAGGTGATCGTGACGCGCTCGCCGACCGCGAGGTCACCGGTCCAGGTGAGCTCATCTCCCGCGACGACGGGTATCGCGGCGGTGCCGTCGCTCAGGGTCGCCGTCGCGTCGCCGTTGTAGGCGGCGTGGGCGAGCACGCCCGACAGGTCGTCGACGATCCGGACCGGAGCCAGCGCCGTCTCCCCCGTGTTCACGCCGGTCACCGTGTAGGTGACGACGCTGCCCGGGTCGACACGCGTGCCGGAGGCGGGGTCGGCGAACTTGCGCAGCTCGAAGCCCGGCTCGTTCACGGGGTTCTCGGTCGTCGCCGGCGGCGTCTCGATAGGCGGCACGCCACCCGGCGGGGTCGCCGAGCCGGAGGCCGAGTTCTCGATCACGGACCCGCCGGCATCCGCCCGCACGGTCACCGAGTAGGTGATCGTGACGGTCTCGCCGACCTGCAGCGCACCCGTCCACGACAGCCCCTCCTGGGCCACCGTCGGCGCGGTGGTCGCCGTGCCGCCGATCGTCGCGGCCGCGTCGTCGTTGTACTCCGCGTGCGCCAGCACACCGGAGAGGTCATCGGTGATGGTGACAGGGTCGAGAGCCGTCTCCCCCGTGTTCACGCCCGTCACCGTGTAGGTGAGGACGCCGCCGGGGTCGACCGCCGTGCCCGCAGCCGGGTCGACGCTCTTCGAGACCGAGAATCCGGGCTCGTTGACCGGGTTGGTCGTGACACCGGGCGGCGGGGTGATCGTCGATCCCCCCGGCGGGGTCGCCGTCGCGGACGCCGCGTTCTCGATCACGGTGCCGACGCCCTCGGCGCTCACGGTCACGGAGTAGGTGACGGTCACGGTCTGGCCGACCGCGAGCGCCCCCGTCCACGACAGCTCGGTGCCGTCCAGGGTCGCGGGAGCCGCAGCGGCACCCGCGATGCTCGCCACGGCGTCCGCGTTGAACGTCGCGTACGGCAGCACGCCGGACAGGTCGTCGGTGATCGTCACCGGCTCGAGCGCCGTCTGGCCCGTGTTGGCGGCCGTCAGCGTGTAGGTGAGCACGTCACCGGGGTCCACTGCGGTACCGGCGGCGGGGTCGACGGTCTTGGCGAACGCGAAGCCGGGCTCGTTCACGGGGTGCTCCGTGCTCGACGGCGGCGGCGTGATCGGCGTGCCGGGAGTCGTGGGGCTCTCCGGGTCGCTCGGGTCGGCGGGGATCAGCGGGGTCGCCTCTCCGGTCGCCGTGTTCGCGATGGTCTCGCCGCCGGCGGTGGAGTCGACGGTCACCGAGTAGGTGATCACGACGTCCTGGCCGGGGCGCAGCACGCCGTTCCACGAGAGGGCGCCCTCAGCCACGCGGACGTCGCCGCGGGTGGCGGACACGTCGTCGTTGTACGACGCGTGGGCCAGCGCCGCGCGCAGGTCGTCGCCGATCTCGACGGGGTCGAGGACGGTGTCGCCCGTGTTGCGGCCGGTTACGGTGTAGGTGATCACGCTGCCGGGGTCGACGCGCGTGCCCGTCGCCGGGTCGGCCGTCTTGGTGACGGTGAACCCGGGGGTCGCGACGGGGTGCTCCGTCGTCGCCGGCGGGGTCTCGACCGGGATGCCCGGCGTCGTCGGACTCTCCGGGTCGGTCGGGTCGGTCGGGATCAGCGGGGTGCCCTCACCGGACACCGTGTTGCGGAGCAGCACGCCCGTCGCATCCTCGTCCACCGTCACCGTGTAGGTGATGTCGACGCGGTCGCCGGGAGCAAGCGTCCCCGTCCAGGTGAGGGTGGTGCCGGAGAGCGTGACGGATCCGGACGAGGCCTTCGCGTCGCCGCCGTACTCCGCGTTCGCGAGGACGGCCGAGAGGTCGTCGACGATCGTCGCGGGGTCGAGGACCGTGTTGCCGGTGTTGACGCCCGAGACCGTGTAGGTGATCGTGTCACCCGCGCGGACGGCGGTGCCGGAGGCCGGGTCGGCCGACTTCGTGACCTCGAAGCCCGTGTCGACGACGGGGTGCTCCGTCTCCGCCGCCGGCGGGACGATCGGGGTCCCCGGGGTCTTCGCCCCGGAGGGGTCGGCGGGGTCGGTCGGGATCTGCGGCGTGGCCGATCCGGTGACGACGTTGTGCAGCAGGGCCTTCTCGACATCCGCGTCCACCGTCACGGTGTAGCGGATCGTGACCGATTCCCCGCGCGGGATAGCGCCGGTCCAGGTGAGGGTGGCGTCGGCGACCCGCACGGAGCCGCGGTCGGCCGTGACGTCGTCGTTGTAGCCGGCGGAGCCGAGCACGCCGGACAGGTCGTCGACGATCTCCGCGGGATCGAGGTCGGTGTCGCCCGTGTTGGTCCCGGTGATCGTGTAGGTGATCGTGTCACCGGCGGACACGGCCGTGCCGGAGGCGGGGTCGGCCGACTTCGAGATCGTGAAGCCGGAGCCGATCACGGGGTGCTCGGTGGTGACCGTCGGCGGGACGATGGGGTCACCCGGAACCTGCGGCCCGGTCGGGTCGCCCGGGTTCGGAGTGGTGGGAGTGCCCGATCCGGTCACGCTGTTGCGCAGGATCTCGCCGGAGGTGTCGTCGCCCACGGTCACCGAGTACGTGATCGTCACGGTCTGTCCGGGCTGAAGCGTTCCGGTCCAGGCGAGGGCGTTTCCGGTCAGGGTCGCGCCGCCCGTGGTGACGGTGGTGCCGCCGACCGTGGTCGTGATGTCGTCGTTGAAGGCGGCGCTCGCGAGCACGCCGGAGAGATCGTCGGTGACGGTGACCGGGTTCAGGACGGTCGCCCCGGTGTTCGTGCCCGTGACGGTGTACTCGATGGTCTGGCCCGGCTCCACCACGGTGCCCGCGGCGGGATCGGAGGTCTTCGCGACCTCGAAGCCGGCGACGGGGTGCTCGGTGGTGACGGCCGGAGGGGTGATCGGAGGCAGACCCCCGGGCGGCGTGCCGGATACGGTGACGCGGTTGGCGATGCGCGCGCCCTCCACGCCCTCGTCGACGACGACGGAGTACGTGATCGTGAGTACCTGCCCGGGCTCGAGGGCACCGGTCCAGGCGAGGTCGTCGCCCGTGACGGTGGCGGCGCCGGACGACACCGGGTCGCCGTCGATCGCCGTGGCCACGTCGCCCTGGTACTCGGCGTTGGCGAGCACACCCGACAGGTCGTCGGTCACGGTGACCGGGTCGAGGCGGGTGTTGCCGGTGTTCTCGGCCTGCACCGTGTAGGTCAGTCGCTGGCCGGCCTGCACGGCGGCGCCGTCGGCGGGGTCGGAGGTCTTGCGGAGCGCGAGGTCCGGCGCGAGGCGGACGTTCGTGTAGGTGCACGTGACGTCGGTGCCGAGCGGGCCGGACGGCTGGGTGACCTGTCCGTCGGCGGTGACGGCCACCGGGGTGGTCGAGCCGTCGGCGTTCACCTGCAGGCAGACGAGGGAGGCGTCGTACTTCGTGAGGTCGGTCGAGCCCGCCGCCGACTCGGACAGCCGGAAGGTGTCCCCCTGGTTGGTGAACACGGGGCCGACGTAGTCTGGCTGCAGACCGGAGCGGTCGCCACGGGTGACGGCGTCGGTCTGCGCGACCTGGTAGCCGACCGGCGACTGCACGCGGAGCCCGAACTGGTCGGTCCCGGCGTGTCGGCCTTCGGGGAGATCCTTCTTCAGCGTCAGCGTGTTCGGGAACGTGCAGCTCGCCATGTCGGTGGGCGAGAAGGACCCGAGCGAGGTGGTGTTGACGGTCTGTCCGCGGGGCAGATCGACCTCGACGATGTACGGGTTGGTCCCCCCAACCGAGACGAAGATGTGGCCGAGGTTCCCGAACGCGATGCCGTTGCCCTGCACGCCCGCGCCCATGTCGTGCACCTGCTTGGCATCGATCGTGGCCGTGCTGGGCTGGAGCGTTGCGGGCAGGTCGGCGGAGTAGATGTATCGGTCGGCGACCAGCACGAGCTGACCGGAGGCACTGAAGGCCATGTCGCCGTTGGCCCCGAAGGCGCTGCTGCCGGTAGTCGGGCGCAGCTTGCCTACCTGCACGTAGGTCTGCGGCGTGACGCTCTCGTTCCACGCATAAAGGTTGATGGCGCCATCGAGCGTGCCGCTGGCGAAGTAGTACACGCCCGTGACGGGATGCACGGCCCCTCGGAGGACAGAGGAGTCTGTGCGGCTGGTTCCCAGCGTGAACGGCGTTCGGGTCGTCGTTCCCTCGCCCCGACGGTCGTGCTTGGCCAGCACCTTGTCCGTGCCGACGTTGGTCACCGTGTACGCGTACGTTCCGTCCGCCGACAGGCCGAGCCCGTTGTCGGAGTGGCCGAGGCCGATGCTCGTGGCGCCGAGGGTGCCGCCCTGCTCGTTCACGGCGAACTCGCGCACCTCGGTGGCGCTCTGCACGTACACCGCTCCCGGCGTGCAGAGGAACGGCTCTGCCGCGGCGGCAGGCGCGGCGGTCAGCGTCCCGCCGACGACGATCATCGACGACGCGACGAGCGCCGTGCTCACGGCTCCGCCGATCAGCCTCTTCGTCCGGCCCCGCCAGCGGCTGTGCCGCTCCGGCGGAAGGCCATCGGACGTGCGGTCCTTGCGGGCAACACGGAATCCCATGACTGCTCTCCCCATTCATCGCGTTCCGGCACGCATCCGCGCACACGGAAGCCCCCGCCCCCTCAGGCGACCGCCGAGCACCCTTTCGGGCAGGGTGGACTCGGTCCGGGCCTCCGCCAGCCTGCCCGGCTGCCGCGGAGGCCCCCGACCGAACCGGGGGAATTCACCCCTGCTTTTCACCCCGGGACGGCACGCCGGAGGGCGCACCGGGATCCCGATGCGCCCCCCGGTGGTCGCGGGCCTACTCGCGAGAGCCGATCTCCTCGATCGGGCGGCGGCGCAGCGCGGCCCCTGTCGCGACCCGCAGCGCGACGAGGGCGAGTGCGCCCATGCCGCCGACGATCGCGAGGGAGCCGAGCACGGGCATCGCCGGGAGCGGCTGCCCGGAGATGCCGTAGCTCATCCCCATCAGCGGCGGGATCGCCACCAGCACGCCGAAGACCATCGCGAGGGCGGCGATCAGGATCGCCTCGGTGCGCATCGTGGCGCGCACCTGTCCCCGGGAGGCGCCGATGAGCTGCAGCAGGGCGAACTCCCGGGACCGCTCCCCCGTCGCCATGACGAGCGTGTTCACGACAGCGATCGCGATGTACCCGAGGATGACCAGCAGACCGATGAGGCTCACCCACCCCTGCTGCGACACGGCCCCGGTCATGCTGGGCTTCTGACCCGAGCCGGGGGCCACCTGCAGACCGTCGGCGGCGAAGGCGTCGGCCGGCGCGTCTCCGTCCACCGACACGAGGGCGAACGAGTCGAGCGCTGCGGAGGTGTGCGCGCGGACGTGGTCGACCGCCATGGTGAGATCGCCGAACCCGAGACCGCGCTCGTAGATGCCGACCACGGTCGCCTCCAGCGGCGCCCCGTCGCCGAGGACGCCCGTCACCGGGTCGCCGACGTCGAGGCCGAGCGTGTGCGCCGCATCGGCGCTCACCGCGACGGTCGCACCGCCGTCGAGGGCGGTGAGGGACCCCTCCTGCACCCGCAGGTCGAGCAGGCCGTCCGCGGTCGTCGGGTCCACGCCCTGGAGCACGTACTCCGTGCGCTCGATCTGACCTTCGATGTCGAGCGAGTCGAGCACCGCGGTGCTGACGACCACGCCGGTCGCTGCCGTCACCCCCGGCTCGTCGCGCAGCGCGCCGACGGCGTCGGGGGAGAGCCCGGCCGGAGCGGCCACACGCAGGTCGGCGGTGACCCCGGCCCGGGCCTGGGTCGCGGCCTCATCCGCGACGATCGCCGGCCCGCCGATCTGCACGAGACCCAACCCGATGCCGAGGGCGATCGGGAGGATCGCGGCCGCCATCCGCCGACCGCCCGCGGTGGTGTGGGCGGCGGCGAGGAAGCCCGCGGCCGACGAACGACGCAGCACCGGCCCGACGAGGCGCACGCACAGGGCGACGAGCCACGGTCCCAGGAGCGCGAGCGCCACGATGAGCATGATCGCGGCACCGGCGGAGGCGCCGACCGCTGCGTCGCCGCGGAGCATCAGCGGGACGGTCGAGACCGAGACGCCGGCGGCGGCGAACACGATGCCGGTGATGATGCGGGGCAGGCCGATCGGGCCCTGGCCCGTCGAGGACTCGCGCAGCGCCTCGATCGGATCGAGGCGGGCGGGCCGCCGGGCCGCGATGCGCGCCGCTCCCCAGGCCGCTCCGAGCACCAGCACCAGTGCGCTCAACGCCGGGAACGGGCTCAGCGCGAGGGCGAAGTCGCCGGGGATGACTCCTCCGGCCACGAACGCCGACTGCAGTGCGGAGGACAGCAGGTACCCCGGGGCGACCCCGAGCAGCGCGGCGACGACGGCGACCGCGAGCGTCTCCCGCGCGATGAGGGCGTGCACCTGCGACGGGGTCGCCCCCACCGCGCGGAGCAGGGCATACTCGCGGCGACGCGCCTGGACCGACAGCGACAGCGTCCCCGCGACGATGAAGAGGGCGACGAGGATGCAGGTGCCCACGAACGCGCTGCCGATAGCGATGAGCAGGGTGCGCGCCGCCGCCGAGTCGAGGAACTCCACGTCTCCTCTGGCGTCTCCGGTCCGGGCGACCAGATCCGGGAACGCCTCGCGGATCGCGACCGCCGTGCGCTCGGGGTCCCCGTCGACGAACACGCCGAGCGCCTGCGGGGCCCCGTCGTGCGGGTCGAGGTCGCGGATGCGCTCGTCCGTCAGGAACACCGACACCGCGCGCTCCGGCAGGCTCTCCGCCGAGACCACACCGACGACCGTGTACGTCGCCGCGATGCCGCCGTGGGCGAGCGCAAGGGAGTCGCCCACGGCATGCCCGGCTCCGGATACCACCACGACCTCGTCGTCGGCGGCGGGCTCCCGCCCCTCCGCGAGCGTGAAGCCGGTGAGTGCCGTCGCGGACCAGGGGTGCGCCTCGACCACGGCAGGGGCCGTCCCGCCGGGCACCGACAGAGGCACGGTCACGTCGGCGACCACGGCCTCGACGCCCGGAAGCGCAGCGATCTCGCGCGCGGCGTCGGCGGGGACGGAAGCGCGCTCACGCAGCGGCACCGGCAGGTCCTCCGGCACGTCGACCTGCTGCACCGCCCCGACGACCACCTCGGCCGCCGTGTAGCGCTGCGGGGCGAGGCCGCCGCGGATGCCGGACTCGACGAGCACGCCGAGTCCGGTGACGAGCGCACTCGCGACGAAGATGGCGACGAAGACCCCGGCCAGACTGCGCCGATGATGACGGAGGTCGGCGCGGACGATCCGTCCGAGCCCGAGCGGCGCGGCCGACATCACCACTCCCCCAACGTGCTCATGCGATCCGTGATCTGCTGCGGGGTGCCGCCGTCGAGATGTCCGGCGAAGGCCCCGTCGGCGAGGAAGATCACCCGGTCGGCGTGGGACGCCACCACGGGATCGTGGGTGACGACGACCACGGTCTGATGCAGCTCCTTCGCGGTGTGCGCGAGGAGGTCGAGCACCTGCTTCCCGGTGCGGGAGTCCAGTGCCCCGGTGGGCTCGTCGCCGAACACGACGTGCGGGCGGGTGATGAGGGCTCGGGCGATCGCGACGCGCTGCTGCTGTCCGCCGGAGAGCTCGGCAGGGCGACGGTGGCGACGGTCGGTGAGCCCCACCGCGTCGAGCAGCGTCTCGAGCCGGCCGTGATCGAGGGGGCGGCGGCCGAGGCGCAGCGGGAGGGTGATGTTGTCCTCCACGCTCAGCGCCGGCAGCAGATTGTAGGCCTGGAAGACGAAGCCCACATGGTCGCGGCGGAAGGCCGTGAGCTGCCGGGGCGTGAGCGCGGAGATCTCGGTGCCGCCCAGGTGCACCGTGCCACTGGTCGGGCGGTCGAGGCCTGCGGCACTGTGCAGCAGCGTGCTCTTGCCGGAGCCGGACGGCCCCATGATCGCGGTGAACGAGCTCCGCGCGATGGCGAGGTCGATGCCTCGGAGTGCGGTCACCCGGGTGCTGCCGGAACCGTAGGTCTTGACGAGGCCGCTGAGGCGCAGGGCCTCGGCGGGGGCCGCTTCGACGAGCGGCGCAGAGGAGAGGGAGGTCATGCTTCGACGGTAGGAAAGCCGCGCGACGGCTCCCATCCCGCACGGTGCCGCATCGATGGTGGAGCTGGCTCTACCGCGGGACGCGGGGCGCTCGGGCAGACTTGCAGGGTGAACGACGGATGGATGCGCCGCTGGCTGCGTGGATGGCTGCCCGATGCGCGGTTCCTCGCCGTCGAACTCGGGGCCTCCGTCGTGTCCCTCGCGCTGTTCTGCGTCATCCTCGTGCTGCTGCCGCTCATGCTCATCACGGGCGGGGTGCTGCTGCTCCCGCAGGTCGTGCAGGTGCTGCATGCCTGGAGCGACCGGGCGCGCCGCCGGATCGGACGCCGGCGCGGCGAGGACCTGCCCCCGCTCACGCGCACGCTGCCGCGCGGCGCGACGATCGACGAACGGCTCCGCTACGCCTTCTCCCGCGCCACCGCCCGAGACGCGCTGTGGCTCACGGTGCACGCCTTCCCGGTGATGTGGCTGTCGCTGCTGACGCTCGCGCTGCCGCTGTCCGCCGTCAACAGCCTCGCGGCCACCTGGTACTGGCAGTTCGCCCCGGCCGACGACCCGGTGGGCTCACCGTACCCGGTCACGTCGTGGGAGCTGGCGTGGACCATGCCGCTCGTCGCCCTCGCCTATGCGGTGGCCGCGCTGTTCCTCGTGCCAGTGGTCGCCCGGCTGGTGGCGTTCGTCTCGGCGAAGCTCCTCGCGACGCCGCAGAAGTCGCGCCTCGCCGCCCGCGTCGACGCGCTGACTCTCAGCCGCGCGGCCGCCCTCGACGCCCATGCCGCCGAGCTCCGTCGCATCGAGCGCGACCTGCACGACGGCGCCCAGAACCGCCTGGTGAACGTCGTGATGATGCTGGGGATCGCGGAGCGCGCCCAGGAGACGGGTGGCGACGTGCTCGAGCCGCTGCGGCGCGCGCAGGACGCGGCGACCGATGCCCTCGCCGGCCTCCGCCGCACGGTGCACGACATCTATCCGCCGATCCTCGACGAACTGGGTCTCGAGGGGGCGCTCGCCTCGCTCGCCGGGCGCAGCGTCGTCCCGTGCACGCTCGACGCCGCGGACGTCGGTCGGGTGCCGGCAGCGGTCGAGTCGGCCTCGTACTTCGTGGTCGCGGAGGCGCTGACCAACGTGAACAAGTACAGCGCCGCGACCCGCGCCACGGTGCGGGTCGAGCGAGAGGGCGAGCTGCTCCTCATCACGGTGGAGGACGACGGGGTCGGGGGCGCGGTCGAGCGTCCGGGCGGAGGTTTCGCAGGGATCCGACGCCGGGTGGAGGCGTTCGAGGGCACGATGGACCTGTCGAGTCCCGCCGGGGGACCCACCATCCTGCGAACGGAGCTGCCATGCGGATCGTGATCGCGGAGGACGACACCCTGCTGCGGGAGGGCCTCGCGCTCCTGTTGCGCAGTGAGGGCTTCGACGTGATCGGCGCCGTGCCGGACGCGGAGGGCTTCCTCGCCCTCCTCGACGAGGCCGATGCGGCGGTGGTCGATGTGCGGATGCCGCCGACCTTCACCAGCGAGGGGCTCAAGGCCGCGGCCGAGGCGAGAGCCCGCCGCCCCGGCTTCCCGGTGCTCGTGCTCTCGGCGTACGTGGAGGACCGGTACGCGGGGGAGCTCCTCGCGGCGGGAGCGGACGGCCTCGGCTACCTGTTGAAGGAGCGCGTGGGCAAGGTCGCCGCGTTCGTCGACGCGCTGCGCCGGGTGGCCGCCGGGGGGACCGTGATGGACCCCGAGGTCATCTCGCAGCTCATGAGCCGGCGTCGCGCCGACGACCCCGTGCAGACCCTCACTCCGCGGGAGCGTGAGGTGCTCGGGCTCATGGCCGAGGGCCTCGACAACACCACCATCGCCGCACGCCTGTTCGTGACGGAGACCGCGGTGAGCAAGCACATCGGCAACATCTTCGCCAAGCTCGGGCTCGCCGCCAGTGACAGCGGCCACCGCCGCGTCCTCGCCGTCCTCGCCTATCTCCGCGGCTGACGCTTCCGCCCTGGTGCTCGGCGCGCTTCGATGCCATGCTGACCGGGATGAAGCGCTCCACCACGATCACCGCCGCCGTCGTCGCCGTCGCCGTCGCCGGCTTGATCGTCGCGGCCGCTCCTGTCGTGGTCAGCGCCGCGTCCGCCGCGTTCGACGTCACCTCGTGGGCGTCGGAGCGCTTCGCCGCCGAACCGTCACCGACCCCCACCCCGGCGGCCCTGAAAGCCGAGGACACGGCCGAGGACGAACTCGTCGACCTGGGTGACGGCATCAGCGTTCCCGCCGGCGGACCGGGGGACTGCACCACCAACGCGTTCATCACCATCGGCAGCGACGACGGCTCCCCGATGCACGCGAAGCTCCTCGGCGAGCTCGTGGACATGGGCGCGTCGGAGCTCGCGGGCGGACCCGTCACCCTGGATGCGGACGGGCGGATCTTCTCGTACGAGGTGCAGTCCGGCGACAGTCTGATCGCGATCGGCGAGCGCTTCTGCGTCGACTACGTCACTGTCGGCAGCTTCAACCATGTGCGCGGCTTCGAGCCGATCGCGCCGGGCGACGTCCTCTACCTCCGTCCGGACCCGACTCTTCCGTTCGTCGACATCTACGGGCCGTACAACGCCGCGCCCGGCTCCTCCACGATCGCGTACTACGACGGAGTGGCGGCGTTCTCGACCGCCGTCGCCACCGCCGACCTGGGCGCCGCGAGGTGGCTGTGGCAGCGCCTGGAGAAGGACATGCCTCCCGAGACGGCCGCCGTGATCACGCAAGCGCTCCACGACGACGACCTCCCCCTGCTCCGCCGCCTCTTCCCCTAGCCCCCTCCCCCCGCCCCTCCCCCCGTCCCTCCCCCCGTCCCGCTGAGACCCCGGGTTGTCGTCGAGACCCCGCGTTCTTCGCGTCGCCACGCGGGGGTCTCGCCGCGTACCCGGGGTCTCGGCGAAAAGAGGGGTGAGAAAGTTCAGTATTCGGTGTTGCTAGGTACCGGTACTCAGTGTTACTTTGTACCGGTACCCAGCAACACTGAGTACCGAACGGAAGACAAACAACGAGAGGAGGGGACGATGGGCAAGCAGATGACCGAGATGCTCAAGGGCACCCTGGAGGGCATCGTGCTGGCCCTCCTCGCCGAGCAGCCTGCCTACGGATACGAGATCACCGCACGGATCCGAGACCACGGGTTCACCGACATCGCCGAGGGCACGATCTACGCACTCCTGGTGCGCATCGAGCAGAAGAACCTCGTCGACGTCGAGAAGGTTCCGAGCGAGAAGGGCCCACCCCGGAAGGTGTACACCCTGAACGCCCAGGGCCGACAGGAGCTGGAGGAGTTCTGGACCACCTGGAGCTTCCTCAAGACGCACATCGAACAGCTGGAAAAGCGCGACACCGAGAACAAGGAGAACTGAGCATGGCCGCGAAGTGGATCGAAGCGATCACCGGATCACTCGAAGAGAAGAAGCAGTACAAGCAGGCGCAGGCCCGCATCAACGCCCTCCCCGAACCGTACCGGGAGATGGCGAAGGCCCAGCAGCGCTACAACCTCTACTACGGGGGCCTCACCGACGGCGACACCATCGTGAAGATGTTCCTCGACATCGCCGACATGTGGGAGCGCGCCGCGATCGACGGCACCCCGGTCAGCGCGATCGTCGGCGACGACCCGGTCGAGTTCGCCGAGAACTACGCCGCGGCGTACGGCGGTCGCCAGTGGATCGACAAGGAGCGCGCACGCCTCATCAAGGCGTTCGACGACGCGAAGAAGAAGGAGGAGGAATCATGACGACGCCTGCGATCTCCGTCCGCGGCATCGAGAAGTCGTACAAGGACCTGCACGTGCTGCGCGGCGTCGACTTCGAGGCGGAGCGGGGATCGATCTTCGCCCTCCTCGGGTCGAACGGCGCAGGCAAGACCACGATGGTCCGGATCCTCTCCACGCTGCTGAAGGCGGATGCCGGCGCCGCGTCGGTGCAGGGCATCGACGTCGCGGCGGACCCCCTCGGCGTGCGGGAGAGGATCAGCCTCACCGGGCAGTTCGCCGCGGTCGACGAGATCCTCACCGGACGCGAGAACCTCGTGCTCGTCGCGAAGCTGCGGCACCTGGCCGACCCGGGTGCGGTGGCCGACCGGCTCCTCGCACGGTTCCGGCTCACGGAGGCCGGGGGTCGCAAGGTCGGCACGTACTCCGGCGGGATGCGACGCCGGCTCGACATCGCGATGAGCCTGGTCGGCGACCCCGATGTCATCTACCTCGACGAGCCGACCACGGGCCTCGACCCCGAGTCGCGCATCGAGGTGTGGGACGTCGTGAAGGAACTCGCGAGCGGCGGCACGACCGTGCTGCTCACCACGCAGTACCTCGACGAGGCCGAGCAGCTCGCCGACCGCATCGCGATCCTGCACGAGGGCCGCATCATCGCGAACGACACCCTCGCCGGACTGAAGCGGCTCCTTCCGCCCGCGAAGGTCGAGTACGTCGAGAAGCAGCCCACCCTCGAGGAGATCTTCCTCACCCTCATCGGCCCTTCGACAGGCTCAGGGACCCACCCTTCGACGGGCTCAGGGACCCAGGTGAAGAAAGGAGATGCAGCATGACCACGCACTTCGCCGCCGACACGGCGACGCTCACCGGCCGCTCGATGCGGCACATCTTCCGCAGCCCCGACACGATCATCACCACCGCGGTCACCCCGATCGCCCTGATGCTCCTGTTCGTGTACGTCTTCGGCGGCGCGCTCCAGCAGAGCACCGGCGCCGAGAACTACGTGAACTACCTGCTGCCGGGCATCCTGCTCATCGCGATCGCGTCGGGCATCGCCTACACGGCGTTCCGGCTGTTCACCGATATGCAGAGCGGCATCTTCGAGCGGTTCCACTCCATGCCGATCGCCCGGTCGAGCGTCTTGTGGGCCCACGTGCTCACGTCCCTCACGGCGAACGCGATCACCCTCGCGATCATCTTCGGGGTCGGGTTCCTGATGGGCTTCCGCACCGGGGCGAGCGTCTGGGCCTGGCTCGGAGTGATCGGCATCCTGATGCTGTTCACCCTGGCGCTCACCTGGCTGGCGATCATCGCGGGCCTGAACGCCAAGACCGTCGACGGGGCCAGCGCCTTCTCGTATCCGCTGATCTTCCTCCCGTTCATCAGCTCGGCGTTCGTACCGACCGACACCATGCCGGCTCCGGTGCAGTGGTTCGCGGAGAACCAGCCGGTGACCTCGATCGTCAACTCCATCCAGGCGTTGTTCGCGGGGGAGCCGGTCGGGTCCGACATCTGGGTCGCGCTCGCCTGGTGCGTCGGGATCCTCGTGGTCGCCTACGTCTTCGCGATCATCTCCTACCGGAAGAAGGTCAGCTGATCGACGTCCAGCGAGACGGAACGCTCCGACCGGGGACTCTCCCCGGCCGGGGCGTTTCGCCGCGCTCGGCGCGTGTTCTCCCGGCCGCGTTCCGTCGCGTCGGGTTGCGTCAGGTCGCAGATTCTCGCTGAGGTCGCAGCTTCGCCCGGAATCCGTGCGACCTCGTGCGGATCTGCGACCTCAGCGAAGCCCGACCGGACCGAGCACCACACGGCGACCCGTCCGGACCCAGATCGCGCCGTCGGCACGGTGCTCGGCGCGGGTCGTGAAGCGGTAGCGGTAGGACACGGCTCGCACCCACCGCGGCCGCTCGCCGTGGAAGGGGTCGACGCGCAGCATCCGCAGCGTCGGGGCATCCGCCTCCAGCAGCCGCACGAGGAACACGGAGAACCAGTCGTCCAGCGAGTGCCCGAGCGGCAGGAACCACATCAGCCAGTCCAGCCGCAGATGATACGGAGCGAACTGCCGCGGGATCCGCCGCACGTCCCCCGGCTTCCCCCGGAACTCGTACTCCCGCCAGTGCCGGCCCTCCTCGTCGTCCGACCCCTCGACGACGATCTCGACCCGCTCCCGCGTGACCGTGCCGAAGGCTCCGTAGGCGTTGGCGAGCTGCCAGCGGTTGAAGCTCGCGTTCATGAGCTGCCGTCGCGCGAAGAGGTTGCGCACCGCGGGCACGCTCAGCACGACGAAGAGCACCCCGACCGCCGAGGTCGCCACGACCCACCACAGCGGCATGCCCGACACCGTCCACGGCAGCGAGGTCTCCGGCGTCCGCTCCGGAGTCCCGATGCCGGGGAGGCCGATCGCGGAGAACCCGAGCACGATCGTGGCCCAGTTCAGCCACGCGAAGTTCCCGGTGAGCACGAGCCACAGCTGCGTCGCGATCACGATCCCCCCGGCGACGGCACCGACGATCTGCGGCACCGGACCAGGGAGCCAGAGGGACAGGATCGGCGCGAAGAGGAGGAACGGCACGACGAGCTGCGCGATGTGGTTGCCGACGACCTCGAGCTTGTGGAACCACCGCGGGAGCAGATGCGCCTGGCGGCTCAGCGGCCCGGGCATCGGCTGCGTCTCGTGGTGGAAGGTCATCGCAGTGAGATCGCGCCACTCGCGTCCGCCGCGGATCTTGATCATCCCGGCGCCGAACTCCAGCCGGAACAGCAGCCACCAGAACAGCACGATCACGACCGTCGGCGGCGGCTGGTCGTTCGAGCCGAGGAACGCCGCGAGGAACCCGGCCTCCAGCAGCAGCATCTCCCACCCGAACGAGTAGAACGTCTGCCCCACGCTCACCACCGACATGTAGCCGAACCACAGGGCGAGGAACGCGAGCATCGGCACCCACGGCGGTCCGAGCTGGGGAACCCCGACGACGAGCAGCGCGGCGACGACGATCCCCGCCCAGGACAGGGCCACCAGGCGCCGGTCCGTGTAGCGGACGCGGGTGAAGAGCGTGGGGTGCAGCAGCTTCCGGCGCTCGCGCTTCTGCGTCACCCAGTCGAGCAGCACGGGCGCGGGCAGGAGCCCGTGCTCGCCGAGGAGCGGACGGAACTGGTTCAGCGTCGAGACGAACGCGACGAGGTACAGCGCCGCGATGCCCCGCTGCAGGACTTCGCGGGCGAACCCGAAGTCGACCGCTGCGAACCCGTCCACGGCCACAGGCTACGCCGCGGCCGCCCGTCCCATGAGGGGGTTGCGCGGAGCGCGGCTCAGTTCTGCATCGCGATCTGCTGGCCCTTCACGAGCGGATACGCCGCGAGCTCGGAGCCGTCGAGGTCCTCCTTGTGCATGTCCACACCCGTGATCTGGCTGTTCTCGTAGGTCGTGTAGTAGTACACGCCCGTGGCGGTGTTGGCGCACGACGAGTAGATCGTGATCTCGTACTTGTCCTCGTCGCCGACCTGCACGCACCCGCGCTGCTGGGCGACCGAGCCGAGGATCTGGAAGAACTGGCTGATCGACTCCGACTCCGACGTCCCGCACACCGAGTTCATGCGCGTGAACACCGCCTTCACGAATCGCGACGACGACGACAGGTCGCCCGGCAGCCCGATCCCGCCCATGCCCCGGCTGTAGAGATCCATCGGCACGTCCGAGGCGAACGTGTTCTCCGGCTGCCGCTTCGAGAGGTGCTGATAGTCGTTGAGTCGGAAGCTCTGGATGTCGAACGTGGGATTGTTCGTGAGCACGCCCCACGGGTTGTCATACACCCTGAGGCCGCCGCGCACGCTCTCGACCGTGATCGACGCGCTCTTGTCGGCGATGATCCAGTGCAGCGGCGACAGCGGGAACTCCGGGCTGAAGTTGATGTCCACGAGACTCACCGACCGCAGGGCTTCCTTCACCTCGGCCACGGTCTCGAACTGTCCGAGAACCCAGGGGATGAACTCGAACGGCGTGACCTCGGTGTCCCCCGACCCCGGTGCCGGATAGTGCGCGTTGTCCGGGAAGTTGAGCCCGGCCATGCCGAGCCCCTTCTCGTTGACGGCGTCGTAGTAGAGCGGGTAGCCGTCGGCGATCGTGGCGATCCCGATGATCGCGTGATGCGTCGGCAACGACGGCAGCCGGTGGAACGGGAACGGGAAGTTCCGCGGCGTGACGGTCACCGTCTCGTTGTAGGAGAACTCCAGATCGAGGTTCCTCCCGAAGTAGTGGTCGGCGGTCGTGAAGCTCAGTCCTGTGCACATCGGTCTCTTCCCCCCTCCGCGACCCGGGCGGGTCGGCGAGTGCGGGCCATGCTTCCACCTTCCGGGCGTGAGCATAAGGGGGGCTCACCCACGACGAAGGAGGGCCTCCCGCTGTGGGAGACCCTCCTTCGAGACGTGCGACGGGTGTCAGATCTCGCTACCGGCTCCTCCCGACGACCGGACGATAGCTCCGATCCACAATGCGACGTTCACTCCCGCGACGATGCAGAGGATCAGCGGCACCCACCCCGCAGCACTCGCTCCATCGACGAAGACCAGCAGAGCGAGGAGGGCGACTTCTGAGAGCATGAGCCCCCACAGCGTTACGTGCACCACTCGTATATGGCGAAGGTCGGTCGACATCAAGGCGCCCGTGGACAAAACCATCAGCGCCGCTAACAACATATTGGTCATGGTTTTCTCCACCGCAGGAGACCCTTTCACGCTAATTGGGCACGCAGAAGTAGCCGGACCGCATCACCGTAGGGGCGAAGGGCAGAACTCCAGTCACCCAGGTGTGCCCTACCCAAACACCACGGCTCTTGATGTTGCAGACGTTAAGGAGTGCCGCACCGAAGCCAAGGAGCGCGCCTGCCAAGGATGTGACGTTAACCGCCACCGTGATGGTGATCGACGACCTGGACGAGCTTGCTGCCGGAGACTTCGTAGTGCGTCGCGATGCGCTGGCCTCTCGCATCCGTAGCCCACGGTGTGCCAATCCTTCCGATCATTGCGGTGAGTACCTCAGTGCCGTCGTCCACGGCAGTTCTGCTCAATGAAGCCGAGCCGTCCTCGTTGATCGCGATATCCACATCGTCGGGCAGCGCATACGACAAGCGTCCGGGCGCATCCGGGCCGGTGATGACCGTGCTAATGCGCAAACCACCCTCAAGTGCCTGAATCACCCCGGTCACCTCTGACCCCTCGCCCACCGCGCTCCCGTCCTGTGCAACGGACACCTCAGCGCTTTGAACCTGCTCAGGCAGACCGATCGTGAGGCCCGTCAGCTCCCCTCCCCACGTACCGGCCGGCGAGATTTCAATCGGGTCCGAGAAGGCGCGAGGCACGGATACGGTTGCGTCCTCCCCGGCTGAGACGAGCGCTCCGTTCAGAGGCTGCAACGGCACCTGCGTCACTTCATCTGCCTGCGGATGGATCTCCGCGGCGGACGAGACGACATCCACGGCTTCCTCCGTACCGTCGCGATACCGACGCGCGGGAATCGGTTCTGTCGATTCATCAGATACCTCTTCTTGTATCGAGTTCAACATCCCGCCTGTACAGGACAGTACCCGGGCTGTCGTAGGCGCGCTGTCCCCCCTTCGGGGGACAGCGCGATCAGACCGGACGATCGGAATAGCTGAGCGCGACCATGACCGTGACCGCGAGCGAAAAGGGTCGCCCACGACGAAGGAGGGCCTCCCGCTGTGGGAGACCCTCCTTCGAGACGTGCGACGGGTGTCAGCTGGTGACGGTCCAGTCGAACTGGTCGCCGTACTCCTCGAGCCACGCGTCGACCGCGTCGGCTTCCTTGCCCTCGCCGTACTCGTTGACCACGAGGTCTTCGAGCGCGCCGTACTGCTCGTCGTCCAGCTTGATCTTCTTGATCAGCTCGGCCGCCTCGGGGAACTCGTCCGCGAAGCCCGTGGTGCCCAGGAAGTGCAGGCCCTCGGCCTCGCCCATGGCACCCTTCGGGTCCTCGAGGTCCTTCACGGGGAAGGCGTCGTTCGCCCAGAACGGACGCCACAGCGTGACGACGATGTCCTCCTTCTTGTCGGTCGCGGTCTTCAGCTCGGTGAGCATCGCCGCGGTCGACGAGGTGACGAGCTCGTACTCGCCGTCGAGGCCGTACTCGGGCATCATCTTCTGGGTCTGGGCGGTCAGGCCCGCACCCGGCTCGATGCCGTAGATCTTGCCGTCGAAGTCGGCGCCCTTGCCCGCGAGGTCCTCGATCGAGGTGAGCTCGGAGTACTCCGGCACCGCGAGGGTCAGCTTGGCGTTCTTGTAGTACGTGCCGAGGTCTTCGATGTCGTCGCCGTAGGTGTCCATGTAGGAGGCGTGGGTGAGTTCCGGCCACGCCGACGGGTACATGTCGACGTCGCCCTGCGCGAGTCCGGTGTAGAGCGGGCCGGCCTCGGTGAGCGTCTTCATCTCGACCGTGTAGCCGATCTTCTCGAGCTGGTCCTGCAGGAGGTAGGCGGTGCTGAGGCCGTCGGTCCAGGAGGGCAGGAACCCGAGGGTGATGGTGCCCTTGTCCTCGGCACCGTCGCCGCCGCCGCTCGTGCCGCCGGCGCCGTCGCCGCTGCATCCGGCGAGGGTGAGCGCTGCGGCTGCACCGAGGGCGGTGATGGTCAGGATCTTCTTCTTCATGTGACTCTCTCTCTTGCGTTCCGTATGTGATTCAGGAGGTGCGGACGAGGCCGCGGGACAGCTGTGCCGGGATCGAAACCGTGCCGGGAGCCGCGCCCCGGCGCCCGTTTTCCATCCCGCACCGGACGAAAGGGGGTGGGGGACGGAAACGGGGGCGCGGGAGAGGGGCGCTCAGGCGCGGGCGAGCTCGGACTCGGTCGGGGCGGAATCGGCGGGCGCGGAGGCTGCGGGCTCCGACGCCACGGGGGCAGAAGGCCGGGACGAACCGCGATGCTTCAGCATGCCGAGGAGCGAGGAGCGGTTCTCGCCGGGCGCGCCCAGTGCGGCGGTCACCCGGTCGAGGAACACGGCGATGAGCACGACGCCCAGTCCCGCCTCGACGCCCTTGGGGATGTTGATCGTCGAGATCGCCTCGACGACCATCTTCCCGAGCCCGTCGGCTCCGGCCATACCGGCGATGACCGCCATCGACAGCGCGAGCATGATGACCTGGTTCACGCCGGCCATGATGGTCGGCATCGCGAGCGGCAGCTGGATCCCGCGGAGGATCTGACTCGGCGTCGCTCCGAAGGCGTGTCCGGCCTCGACGGTCTCGGCGTCGACACCGCGGATGCCCAGCTCGGTCAGGCGCACGCCGGGAGGCAGCGCGAAGATCACGGTGGCGACGAGTCCGGGCACCACACCGATGCCGAAGAACACGATCGCCGGGATCAGGTACACGAAGGCCGGCATGGTCTGCATGAAGTCGAGCACCGGCTTCAACGTCGCGCGCACCGTCGCATTGCGCGCCGACCAGATGCCCAGTGGCACCGCGATCAGCACGGCCACGACGGCGGCGACGAGGACCAGCGCGAGCGTCTGCATCGCCGGGACCCAGAGGTCCATGGCGACGATGAGCCCGAACGACAGGATCGTGCCGATCGCGAGCTGCCACGACCGCACGACCCAGGCGATCAGCGCGGCGATCACGATGATGACCGCGAAGTGCGGGGTGAGGAGCAGGCGGGTCAGGCCGTCGACCAGGAAGCTCACCACGAACGAGACCGCGTCGAGCAGGCCGTCGAGGTTGGCGGTGATCCAGTCGACGCCGGCGGCGACCCAGTCGCCCACAGGAATGCGGAAACCGTCCATCAGCGCACCTCCTCCGTGTCGACCTGGGCCTCTGAGCCGAACCCACCCTGGGTCCCTGAGCTCGTCGAAGGGCCGGGCTCGGCCGTCCATCCGTCGTCGAGCACGGCGTCGATCTCAGCCTGGGGCATGGGGGTCATCGGCAGCAGGATCTCCTCGGTCGCTCCGGGCCCGGGACCGAGCGCCGCGAGCAGGGTGACGCGCGGGATCACGCCCGCGAGGCGGCCGTCGGCATCCGTCACCGCGAGGGGCAGCGGCGACTCGACGGCGGGGACGAACAGGTTCATGAGGACGTCGTCCTCGCGGACGCTCTGCAGCACCGGCTTGATGATCGAGTCGAGGCGCGTGGCGCCCTGACGGACGAGCTTCACGGCATCGCGGTCGGTGACGACGCCGACCAGCTGGCGATCCTTGCCGACCACGTAGGTCGCCGACATGTAGGCGTCCCGCATCTGGCGGAGCGCGGTGCGGGGACCGGCCGACTCGGCGACGACGGGGCGCGGACGCTCCATGACGTTCGCGGCGGTGAGCACGCGCGCGCGGTCGACGTCCTGCACGAACTGCTCGACGTAGTCGTTCGCCGGGTCCATGAGGATGTCCTCCGGCGTGCCGATCTGCACGATGCGCCCGTCGCGCATGACGGCGATGCGGTCGCCGAGGAACATGGCCTCGTTGAGGTCGTGCGTGATGAAGACGATGGTCTTCTGGAGCTTCTGCTGCAGCTCCAGGAGCTGCTCCTGCATCTCGCGGCGGATCAGCGGGTCGAGCGCGCTGAAGGCCTCGTCCATGAGCAGGATGTCGCTGTCGGCGGCCAGGGCGCGGGCGATGCCGACGCGCTGCTGCATACCGCCGGACAGCTCGGAGGGCAGCTTGTCGCCCTGGCCCTCGAGTCCGACGAGGGCGAGGATCTCCTCGGCCTTGGCCTGGCGCTCGGCCTTGCCGACCCCCTTGAGCTCGAGCGGGTAGGCGACGTTCGCGGCGACCGTGCGGTGCGGCAGCAGCGCGAAGTGCTGGAACACCATCGAGATGCGGTCGCGGCGGATCTCGCGCAGGCGCGCGGCCGGGATCCCCGTGATCGGGTCGCCGCCCACTGTGACGGTGCCGGCGGTGATGTCGTGCAGGCCGTTCAGCATGCGGATGATGGTCGACTTGCCCGATCCGGACAGGCCCATGATGACGAAGATCTCACCGCGGTTGACGGTGAAGCTGGCGTCGATGACCGCGGCGGTCCCCGCGTCGGCGACGGCCGTGCGGCTCTCCCCGGCCTTCAGTCGGCGGACGGCGGCGCTCGGATTCCTCCCGAACACCTTGTACAGATGGCGCGCTTCGAGTGCTGTTTCGGACACGTTTCCCCTGCGGCTCGGCCTTCGGGTGGCTGAGCCTGCTTCGGTTACGCCCGGGTGATCCTCACGAGGCCGTTCGACGTCTTCGCTGTGGCGGCACAGGCGGCGGATTTCGGATCCGCCGCAGAGGGGATCGACCGTACGCCCACGCCTCTTCGCCGCACAGCTCATCGAAGGAAGGACGTGACCGCGGACTGGTCTATGGGCCGTCAGGCCCGCTGACCAACGTAACGAAATGGCCGGTCAGCGGCAAATCCTGCTCTGGAGCCGTGCCCGGGTTTCCGCCGCTGACCGGGGGATAGTACGAGCGTCTAGCAATCTCGGCGCGCCGCGCTCACGGCCGCCGGACGGTGCGGGTCACGGTGAACTTCGGGGTGCGTCGGAGCTGGTCGGTGGGGCCGATCAGACGGCTCAGTTCGGCCCGGTAGCCGAGACTCGAGTTGTACACCGTGAACAGCTCCCCCTGCGGCCGGAGCAGACGCGCGGCGGCCTCGAACAGGCGGGTCGCGGCGCCGGTGTGCACGCTGGCGCCGAGGTGGAACGGCGGATTCAAGAGCACCGTGTCGAAGCTCCCCGCGGCGAGCGCCGAACCCGCGTCGTCGTGCGTGACCTCGACCCGGTCGGCCACGCCGTTCGCCGACGCGGTGGCACGGGCGGAGGCGACGGCGGCGGCCGAGCGGTCTGTGGCGACGACGCGGTCCCGCGGGTGGGCGAGCGCCCAGGACACGGCGAGCGCTCCGGTCCCGCAGCCGAGGTCGAGCACGCGGCGTCCGCCGTTCACAACTCCGGAAGAACGGCTGCTCTCGCCGCCGTTCCGCTCGTTCTCGGCGCGTGTCACCTCTGTTCTCCTGAGTTGTGAACCGCCCAGGTCGAGCACCTCGAGCAGGACCCGGGTGCCGATATCGAGGCGGGACCCGGCGAAGGCGCCGCCGTGGGCCACGAGGACGAGGTCGCCGTGCCGCGCGGTGACCGGGAACGGCGGCGACTCGGGCACCGGGAGCGGCTCGGAGGCGACGAGCAGCCGCGACTTCCGCTCGGCGCGCTGCGCCTGTACCCGGGCGAAGCTCCGCCCCAGTACCTCGTTCTGCGCCAGAGTCATGTGCTTCACCCGACCGCCTGCGACGAGCACCACGTCAGGCGCAGCCCACCGGGCGACCGCATCCGCGATCTCCTCCAGTTCGGCGAGGGCCTTCGGGAGCTGCAGCAGCACGAGGCGCGCACCAGCGAGCAGGCTCTCGTCGAGTTCATGCGGGGTGAACCCGCCGATCCCGAGTTCCTCGGCGTTGCGGGCGAGCGCGCGGCGTCCGGTCGCGAGGTCCTGGTGCACACGGATCCCGCGCCGCCCGGCCGCCGTGAGAGCGAGCGTGATCGCGCCGTACTCGTCTCCTATCACGACCGTCTCGGACCCTGGCACGTCGAGGGCGAGCGCCCGTTCCACGAGCAGCAGATCGGTCGCATCGTGGGCCTGGAGGTTGTCCGCCTCGACGTCGGGCCAGCGACGCAGGCGACTGTAGGGGAACTCCGGCACCAGCCCACTGTACGCGGCCCGCCTCACCCCCTCCCCGTGCACAACTTCGGAGCTGACGATCGGCGCGCCGCCCGGACCGCCCGTCAGGCGGCGTGTCGACAGAGATCTCCGAAGCTGTGCCTGCCCGCGAAGGAGAGGGTTGACACGGAACCGGGTCCCATGGTTACTTAGTCAAGTAAGTAACCCAGCAACCACGGAGGACTCGTGATCGAAGAAGGCAAGCCGCTCTTCCTCCAGATCGCTGAGCAGATCGAGGACTCCATCCTCGACGGCTCGCTGGCCGAGGAGGCGCAGGCCCCTTCGACGAACGAGCTCGCCGCGTTCTACCGCATCAACCCCGCCACCGCTGCGAAGGGAGTCGCCATGCTCACCGACAAGGGAGTGCTCCACAAGCGCCGAGGCATCGGCATGTTCGTCTCGGAAGGCGCCAGGGAACTGCTCCTCGGCGAGCGCCGCGCGGCCTTCGCCGACCGCTACATCGACCCGCTCCTCGCGGAGGCCCGCACGCTGGGTCTCGGCGCGGAAGACCTCGCGGACCTGCTCCGGCAGCGCGCCGCATCCGCCCCCACCCCAGAAGGGAAGAACCCCGCATGACCGCCGTCATCGAGGTGCAGAACCTCACCAAGCGCTACAAGGAGAAGAGGGCGCTCGACAACGTGTCGCTCTCGCTCGAGGGAGGCTCGATCTACGGGCTCCTCGGCCGCAACGGTGCCGGGAAGACGACACTCATGTCGATCCTCACGGCGCAGAACTTCGAGTCCTCCGGCACTGTGAAGGTGTTCGGCGAGCACCCGTACGAGAACGCCCACGTGCTCGGCCGGATCTGCTTCGTCCGGGAGAGCCAGAAGTACCCGGACGACGCGACCCCGCGGCACGCGTTCGCCGCCGCGCGCCTGTTCTTCCCGCACTGGGACCAGGACCTCGCGGACGAGCTCATCGCGGAGTTCCAGCTGCCGACGAAGCAGACCATCAAGAAGCTCTCCCGCGGGCAGCTCTCCGCGGTCGGCGTCATCATCGGCCTGGCCTCCCGCGCCGAGATCACGTTCTTCGACGAGCCCTACCTGGGGCTCGACGCCGTCGCCCGACAGATCTTCTACGACCGGCTCGTGGAGGACTACGCGGAGCACCCGCGCACGATCATCCTCTCCTCGCACCTGATCGACGAGGTCGCGAACCTCATCGAGAAGGTCATCGTGATCGACAACGGCCAGATCCTCCTGAACGAGGACACCGATGCCGTCCGCGACCGCGCCGTGACCGTCGTCGGCGACGCCACCAAGGTCGACGCCTGGACCGCCGGCCGCGAGGTGCTGCACCGGGATGAGCTCGGCCGCGTCGCCTCGGTCACCGTGCTCGGTACCCTCACCGCCGACGACCGCGCCGACGTGCGGGCCGCGGGTCTCGACCTCGCCCCCGTCTCGCTGCAGCAGCTCATCGTCCGCCTCACCCAGAAGGCCGAGAGCCGCGGCGCCACGAGAGCCGATGCCACCACGGAAGGAGTCCGCTGATGCGACGCACACTCAACGTCATCCGGCTGCAGCTCATCAACCGGCAGACCTTCGTCTGGGTCCCCCTGATCATCCTCGGCTCCGCCGTCGTGATCTCGGTCCTCATCTACGCGATGATCCCGGGCGATGCCCCCAAATACGGCGGAGGCGGCCAGGCGCCGCTGTGGTACTTCTTCGCGATCGGTCTGTCGGCCATGACGCTGACCTTCCCGTTCTCGCAGGCCATGAGCGTCACCCGGCGCGAGTTCTTCATCGGGACGCTGCTGACCGCGATCCTCGGGAGCGCACTGCTCGGGGTGCTGTTCCTCCTGGGCGGTGCGATCGAGCTCGCCACCAACGGCTACGGCGTGAACGGCTGGGTCTTCCACCTGCCGTGGCTGTGGGAGGCCGGCCCGCTCGGCGCCTTCGTCGTCTACTTCACGCTCGCCCTATTCTTCTTCGTGGTCGGGTTCACCGGCGCGACCATCTACAAGAGCTGGGGTCCGATGGTCCTCACCATCGTCGGCGTCGCCCTGGCGCTCCTCCTCGTGGGGGTCGTGTTCCTGGTGACACGGCTCGAGCTGTGGGGCGACGTGTGGCTCGGCATCCTCGACCTCGGCGCCGTGGGCCTCGCGCTCTGGGGGCTCGTGGTCGTGGCCGTCCTCAGCGTCATCTCGTTCCTCGCGTTCCGTCGGGCCACGCCCTGACGTGAGGATCCGAATCCGCGGATGCCGCGGCTGCGCACCCCGCGCGGTCGCGGCATCCGCGTCCTACCGCCTCTACCCGGCGGCCCGAGCCGGGGCAACCCGGTGGCCGCAGGCGGCCCTCGGCCCTATCCTCGCCAGAGAGGACCACCCGACCGCCGCGAGGAGAGGATGACGTGACGCCTGACCTTTCGCGCCTGCGCGTCCGCGAGCGCCGCTCGTACCTCGCCCGCACCATTCGCGAGGCGGTCCGCCCCGCCCGCCTGCTCCTCGTCGTCAAGACCGCGCTCGCCGTCGGGCTCGCGTGGACCATCGCGCCGCACATGCCGGGAGTCACCGACGAGTACCCGTACTACGCACCCCTCGGCGCGCTCGTGAGCATGTATCCGACGCTCATGGGGTCCATGCGGTCGAGCCTGCAGACCCTGTTCGGCCTGGCCACCGGTATCGGTCTGGCTGCGGTGATCGTGCTCACCGTCGGACCGACGTGGTGGACGATCCCCCTCGTCGTCGGCCTCGGCGTCCTCGTCTCCGGCACCGGCTGGTTCGGCGTCGGTAAGGAGTACGTCCCGATGGCGGCGCTGTTCGTGCTCATCATCGGCGGTCAGAACGCGGACGACTACTCCGTCGGCTACCTGGCCCAGATGGGGGTCGGAGTCGTGATCGGCCTGGTGGTGAACCTTCTCTTCGCGCCCGCACCGCTCATCGGGTCGGCAGAGGCGCGGGTGGACGAGTTCCGCCGACAGCTCGCGGGACACCTGCACGACATCGGCTCCGCGGTCTCCGAATCTTGGCCGCCGGAGACCGCGCAGTGGGCGGACGATGCCGCCGCGCTCGCCGAGACCACTGCCGACCTCCGTGCGGCCCTGGCCGAAGCCGACGAGAGCGTGCGCTACAACCCCCGAGCGCGCCGTCGGCACGCGGGAACCGCCCACATCCACGAGCAGCTCTCCACCCTGGACCGGATCGCGCACCTCATCCGCGACATCGCCGACGCCACGGCCGACACGATCTGGGAGCGCCCCGCCGGCATGCCCCTCGACCCCGCGCTGCCCGAGCCGTTGTCCGCGGCCTGCCACGCCGTCGCCGACGTCATCGCCGAGGACGACCCCGCCTCGAGCGCGGCGCACCGCCGTCGCGGCGAGGCGGCGCGGGCGATCCGGCTCCTGCTGGAGCGCGTCGACGACCGCACGTTCGACGTCCGCAGTTCGATGGGACCGGGCGTGCTGACGGCGATGCACCTCCGCCGCATCCTCATCCTCAGCGGCGAGCGCCCCGACGACGACGACGAGTGACTCAGATGGTGTCGTCGGCGACGACGATGTCCATCTGCCAGTAACGGCCGGTCGGGTCGGTGTCGTCGTGCGCGGCGTCGGCGGCGGAGAGCACGTCGTTGATGTTGTGCATCACGTCGTCGAACTCGGCCTCCGTGAGGCGGATGGTGCGCTGCACGAATGACGCGTGCACCTCGGCCGTGCGGCCGGAGACGTACTCCGGCGTCCAGGCCATCACCCGCCGCACGAGGTCCTGGTGGTCTTCGGCGAGCGCCGCCACGACGGCCCCGCCGAGCGCCTCGTCGGGCACGGGGTTCTCCGGACCGCCGACGTTGAGGGCCCCTTTGCGGCCCGTCCACACGCGGTCGCGGCGGTCTCTGGCCTGCTCCGGCGCCTCCTCGATGAGCCCCGCCTCGGCGAGCACTCGCAGGTGGAAGCTGGCGCTGTTGGCGGGCACATCGAGCTCGCCCGCGATGTCCGCCGCGCGCAGGAATCCCCGCCGGGCGATGAGACGCAGGATCTGCCGGCGCAACGGGTGCGAGTAGGCCTTGAGCATGGCCGACGTCATGAAGGCGGCGTCCTCCCGGGAGGTCGTTTCCGCGTCGTCGGCCATTCCCCGATCCTAGTCACGCATTTCCGCACGAATAGTTGCGCAATTAGTCTTGCGCAACTATCGTCGAGCCATGACGATGACGCCCGCCCCCCACCGCCTGTCGCGGAACACGCGTTACCTCACCTGGCTCATCAGCGACACGAGCAAAGGCCTGGCGTCTGCCCTGTTCGGATTCGCCGTGCCGCTGCTCGCGCTGATCATCACGAACGACCCCGCGCAGGCCGGCGTCATCGCAGGTGCGGGCATGGTGGCCCGCCTGCTGCTCACGCTGGTCGGCGGCATCCTGGCGGACCGGCACCGGCGCATCGTGCTCATGCTCGTCGGCTCGATCCTGGGGATCGTGATGGCCGGAGCCTTCACGCTCCTCGCTCTCGGCGGCGCTCTCACCTTCGCGACCCTCCTCGTGATCGACGTGCTGTTGGCCGCACGGAGCGGCCTCTTCGACGTCGCCGGCGAGAGCGCATTGAAGGAGATCGTCCCGGACGACGCGATGGGGCGGGCGCAGGCCGCGAACCAGGGGCGCGACGCCGCCCTCCAGCTCGCGGGCGGACCCCTGGGCGGGCTGTTGCTCGGCGTGGGCGGCTGGCTCGTCGGTGCCGTCATGACCCTTTGCCACCTCGTCGCGGCCGTGACCGCCGGGTTGCTCGGCCGTCAGACCAGGCGAGCGGGCATCGCCGACACCGGTGCCGAGGAGGACGCGGACCTCGACGCGCCCACCACCCGCCCGAACGCCTGGCGGGAGTTCCGGGAGGGATTCGGCTGGCTGCTGTCCCGCCCCGACCTCGGCGGCGTCATGCTCATCATGACGATCATCAACCTCGGCTTCAACGCCGCGATCACCACCGTCGTCTACGCCCTGCAGCAGGCGGGGCACTCCGAACTGCTCATCGGCACGGTCAGCGCGGCGATCGGCGCCGTGATGCTCGTCGGCGCGGTCGTCGCCCCGTTCCTCGTGCCCCGGATCCCGGCGGGGGTGCTGACGATCGGCGGACTCACGGTCGTCGCCCTCTGCGCCGTGGTGCTGTCGTTCGTGTCCGCGCCGTGGGCCGTCGCGGTCGTCCTCGGTGCCTCGGTGCTCCTCCTCCCCGCCCTGAACGCGGGGATGATGGGCTACTTCATGGTGGCCACGCCCTCCCGACTGCTGGGGCGCGCGAACAGCGCCATCGGCGTGCTTGCGATGGGAGCCATGCCGCTCGCCCCCCTCATCGCCGGCTTCGGCCTCGCGTGGGCGGGACGCCAGGGCACCATCCTGATCTGCGCAGCCCTGTGCGTGCTGGCCGCCGCCCTCGCGATCGGGAATCGCGCCCTCCGCAGCCTCCCCGTCGAGTCTCGGTGGGCCGCGCACGCCGCCCAGTACGAGGCGGGCTGAGGCGGAGGATTGGGCGCTAGAGCGCGACCGCGAGCACGGTGATCCCCGCCGCCGCGGAGGCCACGGCGAGCGCCAGCGCGATCGCGATGAGGATGACGTGC
This sequence comes from Microbacterium meiriae, assembly GCF_032364335.1. NCBI lineage: Bacteria > Bacillati > Actinomycetota > Actinomycetes > Micrococcales > Microbacteriaceae > Microbacterium > Microbacterium meiriae. Next base: position 125,268 of record NZ_CP133984.1, on the reverse strand, counting down.
ACGCGGAGGAACGGGGTGGCCTTGCCGTTCTCGTCCCTGGCGCGCGGATCGTTCGCGACCCGCTTGTAGAACCGCGGCCAGACGAGCACGTTGAAGCCGGCATTGAGGAACAGCACGACGACGAGAGCGATCACCCCTCCACGCTATCGAGGGTGTCGTCGCCCCACGGATTCGGGCGTCGGAATTCTTGGACCGCGACATGTATCACCGAGCCCTTGCCGTGCTCCTGGTAGGTGTGATCACAATGGGCTTCATGATCGACGGTGCCCCCGGCGCCGCCTTCGATCCGGCATCCGACGACGGGCGCGCACGCTGGGAACGTGCCGCGGACCTGTTCGATGCGTGGCGCGATGGCGACGGCCGCTCGATGGACGACCTGGTGCGGCTGATGACGCCGGTGCTGTGGCACGTCGTGCGCGCCTACGGCCTCGAACGCACCCTCGCGGAAGACGTCGTGCAGACGACCTGGCTCCAGCTCGTGCGCGGCCACGGTGCCATCGCCGACCCGCGGGCCGTCTCCGCGTGGCTCACGACCACCGCCCGCCGCGAGGCCTGGAAGGTCGGCAAGGCGAACGGTCGCGTCGACACCGCGGAATCCGACGACCTGGACGCCCTCCTTCCGGAGCAGGCGTCCGCCGAGGAGCACGCCACGCTGGACGACGAGAACCGACGGCTCTGGGCCGCGGTCCGCCGCCTCGCCGAGCGCTGCCAGCGTCTCCTCCGGGTGATCGCCTTCGAGGACCGCCCTGACTACGCGCGCCTCGCCCGCGACCTGTCCATGCCGGTCGGCAGCATCGGGCCGACCCGCAGCCGCTGCCTCGCGAAGCTCCGCGACCTCCTCGACGCCCCTGCCCGTCGGACGGAGGGACGATCATGAGCGATGAGGACGACGCCCGGCTCTTCGCCCGCCTGCGCAGCCTCTGGGGAGAGGTCGATCCGGTCCCTGCCGGGCTGATCGACCGGATGGTCGCCGCGGTCGCGGCGGACGGCCTCAACCGCGAGTACGCGCTGCTCACCCTCGTGGAAGGCCAGCTCGGCACGGTCCGCGGCGAGACCGACGCCCTCACCCTCCAGTTCAGCGACGGCAGCACGAGCATCCTCCTCCACGTCACGACGACCGCGTCCGGACGACGACGGATCGACGGCTGGGTGGACACCGCCGCTGCGGAGATCGTGTTGCTGCAGGGCGAGCGCGAACGCCGCACGACCCCGGCGGAGACCGGCCGATTCATGTTCGACGAGGTGCCGTCGGGGCTCAGCCGCGTGCGCCTGACCGCGACGGTCGGCGACGAGACCCGCACCCTGGAGACCCCGCAGTTCGAGTTGTGACCCCGCATCGCCGGCGCCGTCGCCGTCGATGCCCACGGAGAGGATGACCGATGGAGCAGCCCCAGGGATGGACCTGGCAGGACCGCGCGGAGGGATCGATCCGCCGCGGGACCGCCCTCGACCCCAGCACCGAACCGGTGGACGGGATCCGAGCGTTCCCCACCGCGTACCTGCCGGAGCGCCTGCTGATCACGCGCGCCCTCGACGAGCAGGAGGCGTACGACCGCGAGCTGCGCGCCCTGAGGGATGCCGCCGACTCCTTCGGCTGGCGGCTGGAGCTGGAGTCGCCGGAGCGCGAGATCGGGAACGGCGAGCTCGTGCCGGGTGTCGCGGGGTTCGTGCGGGCGCGCCTGACCACGCCGGATGAGCCGACCAGGGGCGAGTCCCCCGTGGCGCCCGATGCCTGGCGGGTGCTGCAACGCGCGCGCCGTCTGTCGCGCTCGACGATGCCGCGGACCAGCCTCGAGCACGTGCTGTCGATCGACCCGGTCGGGCTCAACCCGTTCACCCGCACGAACCCGTTCACGCGGACGAACCCGTTCACCCGGACGAACCCCGTCCGCGGTGCGGCACCCGGGGGAGGCGGCAGCGACGACTACCTGGAGCCCGGACGCGGGGCGCGGCAGCCGGTCACCTGGCTCGGTCCCGCCCCGGCCCGCGCCGCCGCTCCGAAGCGCGGACGACGGCCGGTCGTGGCGATCCTCGACACCGGGTGCGGGGAGCACGCCTGGCTGCCGTCCGACATCGTCACCCGGCACGTGGAGCTCGACGGCGTCCCCGTGGGCTTCACGGACGACGCCGACCCCGAGCGCTACCCCGACCTCTACGGGCAGCTCGACGGCGAGATCGACGCGGTGGCCGGGCACGGCACCTTCATCGCGGGCCTCGTGCGTCAGGCCGCTCCGGACACCGACATCCTGTCGATCCGTGTCGCCGGCGCGCTCGGGGTGGTGGACGAGAGCACGCTCCTCGAGACCGTGGCGCAGGTTGTGGAGCTGCTCCGGCGGCATCGGGAGGATCCGACGACGGGCTTCCCGATCGACGTGCTGAACCTCTCCCTCAGCTACTACCACGAGACCCCGACCGACGGGCTCTTCAGCACGACGCTGTACGAGCTGCTCGCGAAGGCCAGGGAACTCGGCTGCGTGGTCGTCTGCTCGGCCGGCAACGACGCGATCGACCGCCCCTCCTTCCCCGCGTCGCTGTGGCCGTGGCCCGGCGCCGACAACGGGCTGCGGTCCGACGACGGGGCTCCGCACGTCTCCGTCGGCGCCCTGAACCCGTCGGCGCACTCCGTGGCCCTGTTCTCGAACGTCGGCCCGTGGGTGCAGGTGTACGCCCCGGGCGCCGCGGTGGTCAGCACCTCGCCGGCCTTCGTCGGCGGCGCGCAGGCCGCGACCCGCGCAGACGTCGACGGGCTGCCGCGCGAGACGCTCGACCCGGACGACTACCGAGGCGGCTTCGCGGTGTGGAGCGGCACCTCCTTCGCGGCTCCGTGCATCGCCGGACGGGTCGCCGCCCAGCTCGGCGCCGTCCCGACCCAGGGTGTGAAGCCCGCCGTCGCCGCGAAGGCCGTCGCCGCCGTCCTGACGTCGCTGCCGACGCCGCACGAGAGGTCCTGACGCCTCTCACCCTTCCGCACGACCACCCCGGCACGGCATCCTGGACGGATGCCCCTGTCCGCGAGCGCGCTGCACCGACGCGGCGTCGAGGCGGCCAACGCCCGGCAGTTCACCCGCGCCCGGCGGGAGCTGGAGAAAGCCGCCGCCCGCACGGACGACGTCGACCTCCGCGCGCGGATCGACGGCACGACGGCGTATGTGCTCGCGCAGACCGGTGAGCCCGCGGCGGCGGAGGCGCTGTGCCGGGAGGCCCTGGCCAGGGACGGACTGCAGGCCGAGACGGTCGCCCTCCTCGGCGGGCAGCTCGGCGCCCTCCGCATGCACGGCGGACGGATGGAGGAGGCCGAGGCGAGCCTGACCGCCGCGATCGACGCCCTCACCGCTGCCGGTGCCGAGACGCCGGCCCTCGCGAACTGTCTGATGAACCGGTCGGTGGTGCGGATGCAGCGCCATCAGCTGGACACCTGCATGGCCGACCTCCGACGTGCGATCGGGATCTACGAGGCGCACGACGAACGGGACTCCCTCGCCGAGGCCACGCACAACCTCGGCTATGCCGCGCTGCTCGGCGGGGACCTCGTGTCGGCGCTGCGCCTGATGGCCGCGTCCCGGCCGACGTTCGCGGCCACCAGCGCCCTGGCCACCGCCATCAGCGACCTCGACCGCGCCGAGGTGCTCCGCGACGCGGGCCTGACGACCGAGGCGGAGGCGCTGCTCGGCCGCGTGGCCGTGCAGTTCGGTGCGCAGCGGATGCGGCAGGCCCGTGGTGAGGCCGAATTCCACCTCGCCCGCTCGCTCGTCCGGCACGACCCTCGGGCGGCCGAGCGCGCCGCCCGCACCGCCGCCCGACGCTTCACCGCCCTCGGCAGCAGCGGCTGGGCGGCCAGAGCCGCCGCGGTGCAGCTGGAGGCGCGGCAGCGGATCCGGCCCGACCGCCCCCTCGATGCGGACGCGTGGGAACGCGTGGCGCAGGAGCTCGACCGGAGCGGCTTCCGCACCGAGGCCACGGCCCTGCGGCTGAGCGCCCGCCGCGACGGCACCGGCCGCCTCCCCGCGTCCCCGCCTCGGCCCCGACGCCGCTGCGGCTCCGTGCGCAGGAGGTCCGCGCGGCCCGCGCCGCCGGACGCGGCCGTGACGGGGAGGCGCTGCGCGCCGCGGCCGCCGGGCTCGACCTGCTGTCGGCGTGGCAGCGGTCGTTCGGCGCCCTCGACCTGCAGGCCTCCGTCGCCATGCACGCCAGCGACCTCGTGTTCACCGGGCTCGCCGCCGCCGTCCGCCGCCGCGACCCTGCGACGCTCTTCGAGTGGTCCGAGCGCGCCCGGCACCTCAGCCAACAGGTCGCCCCCGTGCGCCCCCCGCACGACGACGCCCTCGCCGCCGACCTCGCAGAACTGCGGATGCTGCGCGCCGACCTCGCGGGGGCGGACTGGACGACCGACCCCACCGTCCGCGCGCTCCGCGACCGGGTGCGGGAGCGGCAGTGGTCCGCCACCGGCTCCGGAGCGACGAGGGAGCGCCGGACGCTCGCCGAGACCTCCGCGCTCCTGCCGTCCGATACGGCGGTGCTGGCCTACGTCTACACCGGCACCGGCCTGCACGGGGTGGTGGTGCGGCCGGACGGCGCGACCGTCGTCGACCTGTCGTGGTCGCGGGTACGGACCGCTCTCGACGGCCTGCGCGCCGACCTCGACATGGCCGCGCTCACGCGGGGCGGCGCGATGGGGCCGGTGACCGCGCGCGCTCTGACGGCACGCCTCGCAGTCCTGGACGACGAGCTGCTCGGGCCGATGCGCCGGGCGGCCGCGGGCGCCGAGCGGTTCGTCGTCACCGTTCCCGGGATCCTCGGCGGGGTGCCGTGGGCCATGCTCCCCGGCATGCACGGCGTGCCGTTCACCCTCGCGACCTCGGTCTCGCGCTGGTTTCACGGCACGACGGCCGCCGCCTCGACCCCGAGCGTGGGCTTCGCGGCGGGACCACGGGTACCGCGGGCGGCGGAAGAGGTCCGGCGCGCGGCGGATTCATGGACGACGCGGGGGGCGACCCGCCTGCTGCAGGGCACCGAGGCGACCGTGACCGCCGCCACGGCACTGGCCGGTTCCGTCGATGTGCTCCACATCGCCGCGCACGGACGCCATGCGGTCGACAATCCTCTGTTCTCCGGCTTCGAGCTCGCCGACGGGGTGCTCTTCGGCTACGACGTCGACCTCATCCCCCGGGTGCCACGGACCGTGATCCTCTCGGCGTGCGAGCTGGGGCGCTCCTCCGTGCGCTGGGGGGAGGAGGCCCTGGGCATGACGCGGGTCTGGTTGCACGCGGGCGCGGACTCGGTGATCGCGGCCCCGGTCACGGTGCCGGACGACGACGCCTGCGAGCTCCTCACCGCGGTCCACGACGGCCTCTCGACCGGCGCTTCTCCCGCCGACGCCCTGGCGAGCGCCGCGCTGACGACGGGGGTTTCCGCTCCATTCCAGTGTCACGGCAACGGATTCTGACTTTTTTGCCGGACCGAGGTATCAGAATCGCACCCACCCTCTCCTGTTCTTCGGAAGGTGTCGAGCGACAGGCCTCGAAGGGAGAGGCCCGAGGGAGGCGCCGTCGGTTCTGGGGAAACGCCGCTGGGGAGCGGGAAGACGAGACGGACACCATCTGCTCGGGAGCGTCACGGTATGCAGCCGCGACGCTCTCGCAGGGCCTCGGCGATCTGGGGACGCCGAGGCCCTCGGGGTGTCCGCGGGCGGCCGGAGCGCCTCAGGCGAGGAGGACGCTGTACCCCGCGGCGCGCAGCGCATCGACCGCGGCGCCGTCGGCTCCTCGATCCGTGATCACGGTGGCGAAGAGCTCCGACCCGCCGACCGTGGAGAACGCCTCGACCCCGAGCTTGCTGCCGTCGGTCACGACGACGGCGCGCCGCGCACGCTCCGCCATCATCCGGTTCACCGCCGCCTCGCGCTCGTCCTGCGTGGTCGCCCCGGCTGTCGCGTCCATCCCGTTCACACCGATGAAGGCGAGGTCCAGCCGCACCCCGCGGAGCAGCTGCTCGACGAACGGGCCCACGAGCTCGTACGTGCGCGAGTGGATGACACCGCCCGTGACGACCACCTTGATCTCCGGCCGGGTGGCGAGCTGAGCGGCGATGTTCACGGCGTTCGTGACCACCGTGATCCCGCCCTCCGCTGCCAGGTCCTCGCGGGCGGCGAGCGCGGCCGCGATGGCCGTGGTCGTCGTGCCGCCGGAGAGGCCGACCACCATACCGGGGGTGACGAGCGCCGCCGCGGTCTGTGCGATGCTCTCCTTCTCGTGGGTGCGGAGATGGCTCTTGTAGCGGAGGGGCAGCTCGTAGGCGACGGTCTGCGCCACGGCGCCGCCGTGCGTGCGGGTGAGCAGCCGCTGCTCGGCGAGGGAGTCGAGGTCGCGGCGGGTGGTGGCCGGAGAGGCTCCGAACCGCTCCACCAGCTCCTCCACCGTCACCTCCCCGTCCGCCGCGAGGAGGTCGAGGATCGCGTGCAGTCGGGCCGCGCGCTTCACCGGTCGTCGTTTCCCGTCGAGGTCGCAGCCCTGCCGGGAACCTCTGCGACCGGAGCGGGATTCTGCGACGGCAGCAGGGCGAACAGTCGCAGCATCCGGGCGGCCTCGTCCGCGAGGGCGGCGCGGGCGGGAGCGAGGTACTTGCGGGAGTCGACGAGACGCTCGTCGGCGGCGAGCACCTCGCGGACCGCGCGCGTGAAGAAGCCGTTGAGGTGGGTGGAGACGTTGACCTTCGTCATCCCGGCGCGCACGGCGTCGGCGATCACGGCGTCGGCAACCCCGGAGGAGCCGTGCAGCACGAGTGGCACGTCGGTCCCGTCGGAGGCGGCACCGCGGAGGGACGCCCGCAGGCGGGCGATGAGGTCGAGGTCGAGGGAGGCGGTGCGGTCGGTCATGGCGTGCGACGACCCCACGGCCACGGCGAGCGCGTCCACCCCGGTCGCGGCGACGAACGCCCGCGCCTCGACCGGATCGGTGCGCACGCCGGGGGCATGGGCGCCGTCCTTCCCGCCCACCTCGCCGAGCTCGCCCTCCACGTAGACCCCTGCAGCGCGCGCCCGGGCGGCGACCTCGGCGGTCACCGCCACGTTCTCGTCGTAGGGCAGCGCGCCGCCGTCGAACATGACCGAGCCGAAGCCGAGGGCCACCGCCTCGTCGACGAGCTCCGGTCGCTCCGCGTGGTCGAGGTGCACCGCCACCGGGGTCTCCGCGCGTCGTGCAGCGGCTATCGTCGCGAGCGCGATCGGCTCCAGACCGCCGTGATAGTCGGCGCAGTTCTGCGAGATCTGCAGGATCACGGGGAGCTGTGCGAGTGCGGAGGCCCGCACGAGGCCCTCCGCGGTCTCCAGGTGGATGACGTTGAAGGCACCGATGCCGGTGCCGGCGGTGGCAGCCGCGGAGACGAGCTCCCGGGCGGAGACGAGGGTCACGAAGGGTCCTTCCGGAAAGAGGCGGGGTCGGGGCGGGACACGCGGAGCTGCTCCTCGAGCGCGCGCCAGCGGGGAGAGATGTCGCCGGCGAGCGGCATGAGCACGGCGGCCGCCGACCACGCGGTCGCGCGACGGAGGATGACCTCGGGATCACGCTCGCCCTCCGCGGAGAGCACGGCGCAGGCCGCGACCGCGGCGTCTCCCGCACCGGTCGGGTTGCCGGAGAGCGGCTCGTCGAGTCGGGCGTGCAGGAGATCGGTCGCGGTCACCGCGAGCATGCCGTCGGCCCCGAGCGACAGGAGCACGAGCTCGGCGCCCCGGGCCAGCAGCGACCGGGCCCCCTCGACGGGGTCGTCGATGCCGGTGGCCTCGGCGAGCTCCGCGGCATTGGGCTTGAGCACGGTGGCTCCGGCGTCGGCGGCGCGCAGGAGGGCCGGGCCCGAGGTGTCCACGATCACCGGGACCCGGGCGTCGGCGCCCACCGCGACGAGCATCGGCACGAGCGATTCCGGCGCTCCCGGGGGGAGGCTCCCGGAGACCACGAGGACCCCGGCGCCGGGAAGCCGGTCGACGATCTCCGCGAGAAGCCCGCCCCACTCGGCATCGGTGGGGTTCACCCCTCGTTCATTGACGATCGTGGTGTCGCCCGCGGCCTCGTCGACGAGGGCGATGCTGCGACGGGTGTCGGCCGCGACGGGCACGAGCACATGGGGCACGCCGCTGGCCGTGAGCTCCGCGGCGAACTCCGCGCCGACCGGACCGCCGGCCGTGGTCAGCGCGAGGACGGACGCCCCCTCGGCGTGCGCGACCCGAGCGACGTTGAGGCCCTTGCCGCCGGCGCGGGACGCCCCGGTGTCCGTGCGGTGTGTCCCGCCTGCGACGAGGCGATCGACCCGCCAGGTGAGGTCCAGAGCCGGGTTCGGGGTGACGGTGAGGATCATGCGAGCTCCCTGGCGCGGAGGGCGGCGCCGATCAGGCCCGCGTTGCCGGACAGCTCGGCGGGGACGAGCGCGGGGAGGCGGTGAAAGCTGAGGCGGGCGGCGAGACGGGACCGCAGCTCGTCGAAGAGCGCACCGCCCGCCCGCGACAGTCCGCCGCCGATCACCACGGCCTCGGGGGCGACCACGGCGGTCAGCTGCGCGAGCGACAGGGTGAGCGCGTCCAGCGCCGAGTCCCAGATGTCGGCGGCGACCCGATCCCCGGCGGCCGCGCGGGCGATGACGTCCTTGGCACCGTCCGGGGTCGTCCCCGTGGCCTCCCGGTAGCGGCGCGCGATGGCGCCCGCCGAGGCCACGGCCTCCAGACAGCCACGGGCACCGCACGGGCACACCGGTCCGTCGGCGATCGGGGAGTGCCCGATCTCGCCGGCGTAGCCTCCGGCCGTGTAGGGGTGGCCGCCGACGAGCAGGGCCCCGGCGATGCCGGTGCCGATCACGAGGATCACCGCGTCGTCGTAGGCCCGCGCGCCGCCCAGCTCGTGCTCGGCCCAACTCGCGGCGCGCACGTCGTGGTCGAACGCGACGGGGAGGCCGAGACGCTCGGCGGCGAGCGCGCGCAGCGGTGCGTCCCGCCACCCCATGTTGCTCGCGAACACGCCGATCCCGGCGGCCGCGTCGACGATCCCCGGCACCACGAGCCCGGCGGCGCGCGGCGTCACGTCGGGATGCTCGTCGCGGAGCTGCGCGGCGAGCACCTGCAGCCGGTCGAGCAGCGCGGGGGTGCGGTCGCCGTCGGCCGTGGGGGTGGGCGTGCGGCGGAGACCGAGCGCCCGCCCGTCCGCATCGAACAGCGCCGACTTGATGTCCGTCCCTCCGACGTCGAAGGCCAGGACGGGCGACCCGGCGCCGAGCGTGCGCACCGCGGCGAGCTTCTCGCCGGCCTCGTCCCTCGCGACGTCGGGGATCGCGTCCGCGGCGTCGTTCGGGGTCATCGCTCGGCTCCGGGGATCGCTGGCGTCATGCATCCAGGATGACGGATCGCGTGAGGTTGCGCGGCTGGTCGGGGTCGAGCCCGCGGGCCACGGCACGGTCGAGGGCTGTCCGGTGCAGGCGCACGAGGTCGGCGAGCGGGTCGATCGCGCGGTGCTCGAAACGGGCGCCCGTGGCGCGCACCTCCGCGGCCAGTCCTTCCGGTGCCTCTCCGAACTGCCACGTCACCCGGCCCGGGGCGGCGATGGCGATCGGACCGTGACGGTAGTCCATCGACGGATACGCCTCGGTCCACGACTGCGACGACTCGCGCAGCTTCAGGGCGGCCTCGTGGGCCAGGCCGATCGTCCAGCCCCGACCGAGGAACGTGTACTGCTCGGCATCGCGCAGCTCGATGTCGTCCCCGTCTTCGGCGAGCACGGCCGACGCGTCGGCGATGGCTCCGGAGAGGTCCTCACCCAGCGACGCCCGGAAGAGGGCGAGCGCGGTCGTGGCGAAGCGCGTTTGCACCACCGACTGTTCGTCGGCGAACGGCAGCAGCACGGCATCGTCGACGAGGGAGACGAGCGGGGAGTCGGGGTCGCCGATCACGCCGATCGTGCGGGTGCGCCCCTTGATGCGGTCGACGAGCTCCAGCACCTCGGTGGTGGTGCCGGAGCGGGTGAGGGCGACGACGGCGTCGTAGCCGCGGTCGACGAAGGCCTCGGAGGCCGCGAACGCGTCGGTCTCGCCGTGGCCGGACGACTCGCGCAGCGCGGCGTAGGACTGCGCCATGAACCACGAGGTGCCGCAGCCGACGACCGCGACCCGTGCACCCCGGGCCGGCAGCAGAGCCTGCTCGGCGGTGAGTTCGGCGGCGGTGGCCCACATCTCCGGCTGGGAGCGGAGCTCTGCGCGCATGTGTGCGCCGGGCAGCGAAGCGGTCATGAAGAGGCCTTTCGGACGAGATGTTGCGTACTTGTGATTGTTTCGGGCGTTATCCGATCATAGTATTTCGTCCCAGGAGAGCAACATCTTGATTTGTTTGTTTGCCTGACAAATAATCAGGACGAGTTCCCCCGAGCCCCCGCTCGGACGATCACGACCGCGCAGGCGGCGCGATCATCACGCACCGTCGCGTGGAGTGTTCTGCGACTGTGCACCACCCCCCTCTCCGGAGAGCGGATCCCGCCCGCTGGAGCAGCACCCACAGTGAGGAATGCAATGCCCATGAACAAGTCACGGCGATACGGGGCCGCAGCGGTCGCGGCCGTCGCCACGCTGTCGCTCGCATCCTGCGGTTTCGGTGGATCGGGAGGAGACAGCGGCGGCGGCGACGACACCAGTACGCTCGACCTGCTCGTCCCCAGCTACTCCGACGCCACGAAGGGTCTCTGGGAAGACGTCATCGACGGGTTCACCGAGAAGAACCCCGACATCAAGGTCAACCTCGAGGTGCAGTCGTGGGACAACCTCGAGAAGGTCATCTCCACGAAGGTCCAGGCCGGCGAGGCGCCCGACATCTACAACGGCGGTCCCTTCGCGGGTTTCGTCGAGGACGAGCTGCTCTACCCCGTCGAGGAGGTCGTGTCCGACGACGTCTACTCCGACTTCCAGGACTCCTTCCTCGCCAACGCCGAGGTCGACGGCACCGCCTACGCGCTGCCGATGATCGCCTCCGCGCGCGCCCTGTTCGTCAACAACGACCTCCTCTCCCAGGCGGGCGTCGAGGCGCCGACCGACTGGGACACCCTGCTCGACGCGGCGACCAAGGTGTCCGGGCTCGGCGGCGGTGTCGCGGGCTACGGCATGCCGCTCGGCTCGGAGGAGGCACAGGCCGAGGCCGCCGTGTGGCTCTGGGGCGGCGGCGGATCCTTCGGCGACGCGTCGGAGATCACCATCGACACCCCGGAGAACCTGGTCGGCGCCGAGCAGATCAAGAAGATGATCGACGCCGGAGCGACCCAGGCCGACCCCGGCTCCACGCAGCGCTCCCCGCTGATGGACATCTTCATCCAGGGCAAGATCGGCATGCAGGTCGGCCTGCCGCCGACGGTCGGTCAGATCGCCGAGAACAACCCGGAGCTCGACTACTCCATCGTCCCGATCCCGACGAAGGACGGCTCGCCGTTCACCCTCGGCGTCATGGACCAGCTGATGGCGTTCGAGAACGACGGCGACAAGCAGGAGGCGATCACGAAGTTCCTCGACTACTTCTACTCGCCCGAGGTCTACGTGCCGTGGGTACAGGCGGAGGGCTTCCTCCCCGTCACGAAGTCCGGCGCCGAGGAGCTGTCCGGCGAGGAGGCCCTCAAGCCGTTCCTCGACGTGCTGCCCGACGCGCAGTTCTACCCGTCGACCAACCCGAAGTGGTCGGCCGCGGACGGCGCCTTCAAGTCGCTGTTCGGACAGATCCAGGACCAGCCGGCGGCCGATGTGCTGAAGCAGATCCAGGACCAGGTGGACGCCGGCTGACCCGCGGAACGGAGAGGTTCGGGAATCCCCCATGAGCCAGACGACAGAATCCTCGAACCTCGCGGGGGCGGCCACCGGCCGCCCCCGCACCCCGGACGCCGGGACGGCCGTGCGCGGTCGCCCCGGCGGGCGGGACCTCCTCCAGGCGCTGCCGTGGATCGCCCCCGCGCTGGTGCTCATCATCGGCGTGGTGCTGTTCCCCGCCGGCGTCATGTTCTTCAACTCCACGCGGGACATCTCGCTCTCGGGCCTGGACAAGGGCTCGGTCGGCTTCGACAACTTCGTGACCGTCTTCACGTTCCCGGAGTTCTGGCCGATCTTCGTCCGCACGATCGTCTGGGTCGTGTCGGTGGTGCTGTTCACGGTCGTGATCTCGCTCGGCCTCGCGCAGATCCTCAACAAGGCGTTCCCGGGGCGCCAGCTCGTGCGGATGGCGGTCATCGTGCCGTGGGCCGCGTCCGTGGTGATGACCACGATGGTCTTCTACTACAGCCTCGAGCCGTACTTCGGGGTCTTCAACAAGTTCCTCTACGACATCGGGCTCTCCGACGACGCGGTGGGCTACGGCTGGACGAAGAACCCGACGACGGCGTTCGCCTGGTCGATCGTCATCGCGGTGTTCGTGTCGCTGCCCTTCACCACCTACACGATCCTCGCGGGGCTCCAGGCGGTCCCCGCCGACGCGATCGAGGCCGCGAAGATGGACGGCGCCGGCGCCGCCCGCACCTACTGGTCGATCGTCCTGCCGCAGCTGCGCAGCGCCCTCGCCGTGGCGATCCTCATCAACATCATCAACGTCTTCAACTCGCTGCCGATCCTCAAGGTGATGACCGGGTCCATCCCGGGCTACGGCGCCGACACGATCATGACCCTGATCTTCAAGTACATCGAGCTGCAGAAGAAGGTCGACGTCGCGAGCGCGCTGTCGGTCGTGGCCTTCCTCATCGTGATCGCGATCGTCGCGGCCTACGTCAAGATCGTCAAGCCCATGAAGGAGGTCTGATCATGACCGTGACCGAGACCGCCCTCGTGACCACCGCCGACTCCCGCGGACGACGCACCCCGCCGATCCCCGGCCGCCGGCGCCGCTACACCGCCGACCAGGTGACGCTGCCCCGGGTGATCCTGCGCACCGCCGCCGGATTCCTCGTGCTCGCGATCTTCGTGCTGCCGTACCTCATCATGTTCTTCGGTTCGGTGAAGACGAAGGCGCAGATCCGCTCGGTCGACCCGACCTACCTCCCGGTGGAGTGGCACTGGGAGAACTACCTCACGATGTGGTCGACGCCCGAGACGCCGCTGCCGTACAACCTCGTCTCGACCATCGTCATCTCCGTGTTCGCGACGCTCCTGGTGCTGCTCGTGTCGCTCCCGGCGGCGTACTACACGGCCCGGTTCCGCTTCCCCGGCCGCATGGTGTTCCTGTTCCTCGTGATCGTGACGCAGATGCTGCAGCCGGCCGTGCTCACCTCGGGCCTGTTCCGGCAGTTCACCGTCCTCGGCCTCGGCGACACCTGGACCGCCATGATCTTCATCAACGCGGCCTTCAACCTCTCGTTCGCCGTGTGGATCATGCACTCGTTCTTCGCCGGCATCCCCAAGGAGGTCGACGAGGCCGCGCAGATCGACGGCGCCGGGCGCCTCACGGTCCTGTTCCGGATCAACCTCCCGCTCGTCTGGCCGGGCATCGTCACCGCGATCGTATTCACGTTCGTGGCCTGTTGGAACGAGTTCGCCGCCTCGCTGGTGATCCTGTCCACCGACAAGAACCAGCCACTGTCGGTCGCGCTCACGAAGTTCGTCGGTCAGTACGAGACGAGCTGGCAGTACGTGTTCGGCGTCTCGATCGTCGCGATCCTGCCCGTCATCATCTTGTTCATGCTCATCGAGAAGCGTCTCGTCGGCGGCCTCACCGCCGGCAGCGTGAAGTAACCCACCCGGCTTCCGGTCCACCCCCCGGGTTCCCGTCCGGCACACCTGCACGACCGCGGCGCGCGTGCAGGGGTTCCAGACGGATCCAGTCGTGCGAACGTACCCGGGTCGTGCAGCCGGAACATCCGCCGGCCGAGGTGAGGGGCGGGTTCAGGGGCGCGGGCCGCCGGCACGGAGCTGCTCGGGGCTCCATCGCACGCCGAGGACCGCGGTAAGGGCGGCCTGCGCGGCCCCGGCGGAAGGAGCGACGCGGGGATCGGCGTAGCGGATCGGCACGTCGGCGGTGCCGCGGGCGGGATAGCCGCTCTCGGCGCGGACACGTTCCAGGAACCGGGGGCCGAGCTCCGTCGCGGGACCGCCGATGACGACCTCGATGGGATCGAGCAGGGCCCCGATGAGCTTGATGGCACGGGCCAATGCGCGCGCGCCGTCGTCGATCAGCGTCTGATCCGCACGGGAGACGAGGGCGCGGACGGCCGGCACGTCCAGCGCGTCCGAGAACTCCTCCCCCAGCATCGGTCCCATCGCGGCCGCCGACTCCAGACAGCCGCGGCGTCCGCAGCGGCACGGACGCGCGGCCTCGCCGAACACCACCTGCACATGCCCGATCTCTCCGGCGCGATCACGGGGCCCCGGCGCAAGCTCCCCGTCGAGGGTGACCGCCGCGCCGATGCCCCCGCCGCTGTGGATGAACAGCCGGTAGCCCGAAGGAGCGGCGTCCAGACCGGCCTCCGCGATGGCCTCGGCGTCGACGTCGTTGACGAGGAGGACCGGGACGCCCGCAATGGTCTCGAAGCGGTCCGCGAGCGGGACCTCGTGCCACTCCAGCTGCACGCTCTCCAGCACCGTGCGGCCGTCCGTCGTCCCCGGGATCTGCACGCCGACCGCGAGCAGCCGCGCCCCGTAGGTGGCCACCACCTCCGCGACGGTCTCGTCCAGCACGCGGTCCCGGGTCTGCGTCGTGTAGGAGATGCTGCGGCGGGCGACCTCGGAGCCGTCGAGAGCGACCAGGGCCAGGTAGGCACTGGTCGGCTGCACGACAAGCACGAGGATCAGATGGTGCTCCGCATCGATGCTGAGCGTCGTGGCGCGCTTGCCCCCGGTGCTCACCGCCTGCTCGCCCTCCGCGATGAGCCGGTTGTCGATGAGCTCCGCGACGAGGGACGACGCGGTCGCCGCCGTCAGACCGGTCGCCCGCGCGATGCCGGCGCGTGTCTGCGAGCCGGGAGCCTGGAAGACGAGTTGGAGCGCCCGCCGCAGGTTCGCTCGCCGAACCGCCGCCTGGGTGTCCAGCGCGTCGTCGTGGGTGAACATCTGCGAGTTCCTTCTCGGGGCCGAGGTCCGTCGATTGACAGCGCGCGTACCGCTCCGTACGCTCGGTCCGTTAGTTTATTCATTGAACTTAGTCAGCCCGAGCGTCGATCGGGAGGAGCATCATGCGCTACCCCC
Organism: Microbacterium meiriae; assembly: GCF_032364335.1. Lineage (NCBI taxonomy): Bacteria > Bacillati > Actinomycetota > Actinomycetes > Micrococcales > Microbacteriaceae > Microbacterium > Microbacterium meiriae. Next base: position 110,100 of record NZ_CP133984.1, on the reverse strand, counting down.
AGATCCTAGAGCGCCCCGCCGATCGGGCACGAGCCGCGCAGGCGTCGTCCAACGGCCACGCCCGCGGCATCCGGGAACGCAACCGCGCCCTCGTCCTGCGCACCCTCATGGAGCAGTCCGCCCTGAGCCGCGCCGATCTGTCCCGGCTCACCGGCCTCGCCCGCCCCACCGTGTCGGAGGTCGTGCGCGACCTGCTCGTCGACGGCGTGATCCGGGAGAGCGGACCCAGTCAGGAGTCCCGGCCGGGAAAGCCCGCCGTGATGCTCGAGTTCGACCAGCGCGCCGTGCAGGTCATCGCGCTCGACCTCTCCGTGCCCGGTGAGGTCATCGGGGCGCTGGCCTCGCCCGACGGCCGCCTCTCGCACCGCCTCCACCGGCCGCGCACCCCGGACGCCGCGGAAGCCGTCGCCGGGGTCGTCGCGGAGCTGCGGAGCCTCGCCGACGGTCCCGCGCTCGGCATCGGCATCGGTGTGCCCACCGGCTCCTCCGCGCTGCTCGGTCTCGGGCCACGACTCGCGGAGATCCTCGACGCCCCCGTGCACCTCTTCGACGACGCCGATCTCGTGGCCGATGCCGAGCAGCGGTTCGGCTCCGTCGGCACCGACTTCCTCCTCGTCCGCCTCGGCACCCGCATCGGCACCGCGATCCGCGTCGTCGGCGACGACGGCGCCCCGGTCGAGCGCTCCATCGGGGCCCGTGAGCTCGCGCACGTCGGTGCCGGCGGCGACCCCGGCGAGGCCTGCCTGTGCGGCCGCGAGGGCTGCGTCCACGCGTGGGCCGCGGCTCCCGCCATCGCCCGGCGCCTGGACGCCTCGGGAGCGGACCGCCCGCAGGTGCTCGCCGCCGCGGGTGCGCGGCTCGGCACGTCGCTCTCGGTCATCGCCGCCGCCGTCGACCTGCCGACGATCGTGCTGAGCGGTCCCGACGAGATCTTCGGAGCCGCACTGGTCGACGCGACGGCCACCGCGGTCCGAGCCGCCTCGCACCCCTCTCTCGGGCCCACCGTGGTGCCGAGTGCGATCACCGACGCCGTCCTCCTGGGCGCGGCGACCCGCGTGGTGGCCGCCGAGTTCAGCCCGCGCTGACGGACGCGCCCGTCATCCGCTCCCTCCCGCTCGGAAGGGATGGGAGACTCGATCCCGCGGGGCGGCCGGTCCGTCGCCTCGATCCGTCCTGGGAGAGGAATCCGCATGAAGGCACTCGTGATCGGCGCGACCGGCAGCATCGGCGGGGTCGTCGCCGCCACCCTCGACGTCCGCGGACACGAGGTCGTGCGGGCGTCCCGCTCCGGCGAGCAGAGCGTGGACGTGACCGATCCCGCCTCCATCCGCAGCCTCTTCGAGCGGGTCGGCCCGGTCGACGCCGTCGTGGTCGCCGTGGGCTCCGTGCCCTTCAAGCCGCTCACCGATCTCGACCGCGACGACTACCTGTCCGCCTTCACCGGGAAGACCCTCGCGCAGCTCGACGTCGTGCGGATCGCCCTCGACCACGTGACCGACGGCGGCTCGATCACCCTCACCAGCGGCGTGCTCGCGCGAGAGCCGATCGCGTCGGGAGCGGCGGCGGCGATGGCCAACGGCGCCCTGGAGTCGTTCGTGATCACGGCGGCAGCCGAGGCCCCGCGGGGGATCCGCATCAACGCGGTCTCCCCCGACGTGCTGGCGAACTCCCCCGGGTACTTCTCGACCTTCCCCGGCCACCGCCCGGTCACCGACGACGAGGTCGGCCAGGCGTACGTGCGCGCGGTCGAGGGCATCGTCACGGCGCGGGTGCTCACCGTCTGATGGCGCTCTCTCTCACTCCCGTCCCCGCGCTGTCCACCGAGCGGCTGGACCTCGTGCCGCTCGGGCCCGAGCATCTCGACGGCACCTGGGCGGCGCTGCAGGAGCCCGAGGTGCTGCGGTTGACCGGCACCCACGCGCGCTTCACGCGCGAGGGCGTGGAGACCTGGCTCCGGTCGCTCGCCGACCGGGAGGACCGGGCGGATTGGGCGATCATCCGTCGCGACGACGGCGCGCACATCGGCGAGGTGGTCCTCAGCGACCTGGACGAGGAGAACCTCTCCGCAGGGTTCCGCATCGCGCTCGCGGGTCCGCGGTGGTTCGGCGCCGGATACGGGACGGAGGCCACGCGCGCGGTGCTCCGTCACGCCTTCGACGCGGTGGGGCTGCATCGTGTGGAGCTCGAGGTGTACGCGTTCAACCCGCGGGCACAGCGCGCCTACGAGAAGGCCGGGTTCGTCGTCGAAGGCCGGCGCCGGGAGGCGCTGCACTGGGACGGCGAAAGGGTCGACGCGATCGTCATGGGCATGCTCGCGGACGGGTGACTGCCGCCGAACGGCGGTGAGCGCAAGGGGGGAGGCGGAGCACAGGTCCGTGTCGGAGGATGAGGGTATGACCGACGCGCCGCTGTCCTCCCGTCCCTGGCTCCGCTCCTATGCCGAGGGCGTGCCGGCCGACATCGAGGAGCCGACGCAGACGCTGCCGGAGATGCTGGCCGCCGGCATCCGGCAGTACGCGCGGCGGCCCGCCCTCGAGTTCTTCGGCGCCGTCACGAGCTACCGGGACCTCGGTGAGCAGATCGACCGCGCCGCGGAGGGACTCCGCCACCTCGGGGTCACGAAGGGCGACCGGGTGGCGCTGGTGCTGCCGAACTGCCCGCAGCATGTCGTCGCCTTCTACGCGGTCCTGCGTCTCGGCGCGATCGTCGTCGAGCACAACCCTCTCTACACCGCGCGGGAGCTGCGCCACCAGTTCGAGGACCACGGGGCCCGCGTCGCGATCGTGTGGGACAAGGTCGCCGATACCGTCGCGGGTTTCCCCGACGACCTCCGGGTCGGCCACATCGTGAGCGTCGACCTCACGGCGGCGATGCCCCTGACGAAGCGCCTCCTGCTGCGACTCCCGGTCCCGAAGGCCCGGGCGTCCCGGGCGAAGCTGACCGGCACGCCGCGCGCGCGGCACCTGACGCCGTGGAAGAAGCTCGTGTCCCACCGGCGGCTTCCCCGACGGGCGCCCGCGCCGTCGCTCGGCGACACCGCCGTCCTGCAGTACACGAGCGGCACGACAGGGATTCCCAAGGGGGCCATCCTCACCCATGCGAACCTGCGGGCCAACGCGATGCAGGGGCGGGCCTGGGTGCCCGGGCTCCGCGACGGCGAGGAGACCTTCTACGCCGTGCTTCCGCTCTTCCACGCCTACGGGCTGACCCTGTGCCTCACGTTCGCCCTGAGCATCGGGGCCAAGGTCGTGCTGTTCCCGACGTTCGACCTGGGCCTCGTGACCGACGCCGCCCGCACGAGCCCGCCGACCTTCCTCCCCGCCGTCCCGCCGATCTACGATCAGCTGGCGCGGGCGGCGGGACGCGGCACCGTCGACCTGTCGAGCGTCCGGTTCGCGATCTCCGGGGCCATGAGCCTCCCCGTCGAGACCGTGCGGCGCTGGGAGGAGGCGACCGGAGGGCTGCTCGTCGAAGGCTATGGGATGACCGAGGCCTCCCCCGTCGCGCTCGGCAACCCGATGGGTCCGACCCGGCGGCCCGGCACGGTGGGAGTGCCGTTCCCGAGCACCGAGATCCGCGTCGTCGATCCGGACGACCCCGACGTCGACGTGCCCACGGGCGAGCCCGGCGAATTGCTGCTGCGCGGACCGCAGGTTTTCCAGGGCTACTGGGGTCGGCCGGGGGAGACGGCCGAGGCCCTGTTGCCGGACGGCTGGCTCCGTACCGGCGACATCGCGGAGGTCTCACCGGACGGATTCGTCACCATCGTCGACCGCCGGAAGGAGCTCATCATCACCGGCGGCTTCAACGTCGCGCCCAGCGAGGTGGAGAACGCGCTCGAAGCCCACCCGGACGTCGTGGCGGCGGCCGTCGTCGGGCTGCCCCGGTCGAGCGGCGGCGAAGAGGTCGCGGCGGCCGTGGTGCTCCGTGAGGGCGCCGCCGAGGACATGGAGGGGCTCCGCGACTTCTGCCGTACGCGGCTGACCGCCTACAAGGTGCCGCGGCGCATCACCGCCGTCGACGACCTTCCACGGTCGCTCATCGGCAAGGTGCTGCGGCGCGAGGTGCGCGATCGGCTGCTCGCGGCGCGCGGGGCCTGACCAGCGGAGTCAGCGTCCCTCGGCGGCCTCGGTGTGGTGCCGGATGACCTCGGCGACGACGAAGTTGAACCACTTCTCCGCGAACTCCGGGTCGAGGTGGGCGTCTTCGGCGAGCGCCCGGAGCCGGGCGACCTGCTGCTCCTCGCGGTTCGGGTCGGACGGCGGCATCGCGTGCTCGGCCTTCAGGTGTCCCACCTGCTGTGTGGCGCGGAACCGCTCCGCGAGCAGGAAGATCAGGGCCGCGTCGATGTTGTCGATGCTCGCACGCAGCCGGAGCAGTTCGGCCTTCGGATCCTCAGCGGCAGTCATGCCCCTACTCTAGAGCCGCAGCTCACCCTGCCCCCGACGAGGGGCACCGCTATCGTGTGCTCATGAGCAACGACCAGTCGCCGGCCTCCGCTCCGCAGGACGACCAGGGCAGCCGCGCCCCGGAACCCGCCCCCTCCCCCGTCGATGCCGCGCTCGTCGGCGCCGCGGTGGAGGCGCCGGGAAACACGCCGGTGGCGCCCGGCCCGCCCCGCCCCGTCGTGATCGAGCCGACCACGCCGAGTCGCTCGTTCTGGACGCGGATCGATCGGCCGTTCGTCTTCGGGTTCCTCGTGACGCTCGGCGGCCTCGGGGCGCTCGTGATCGGCAGCGCGCTCTACAACCTCTCCACCGTGCTCATCTACATCGCGCTCGCGCTGTTCGCCGCGCTCGGCCTCGACCCGGCCGTCCGCTTCCTGGAGCGCCGCGGGCTGTCCCGCGCGCTCTCCGTCGTGGTGACGATCCTCGCCCTCATCGTCGTCGTCGCCCTCGTCCTCTGGATGATCGTTCCGATCGTCGTCGACCAGATCGCGGGCTTCGTGAAGTCGGTCCCCGGCATGATCCAGGACTTCACGAAGTCCGACCTCTATGCCACCCTCAACAACCAGTTCGGCGACCAGTTCCAGGACCTCGTGTCGGAGGTGCAGAAGTTCCTGTCCGACTTCGGCAACCTCGCGACGATCGGCGGAGGCGCGCTGCAGGTCGGCGCCTCCATCGCGAGCGGCATCTCGGGCGCGATCGTCGTGCTCGTGCTGACCCTGTACTTCGTCGCGACGCTCCCGGCCATGCGCCAGGGGCTGCTGCGCCTCGTCCCGGCTCGCGACCGCGGCCGCGCGGACGACATCTCCCAGCAGATCACCGACTCCGTGGGTGGTTACGTGATGGGGATGGTGGTCCTCGCCTTCTGCAACGCGACCCTCGCCCTCATCCTCTACACCGTCCTCGGTCTGCCGTTCCCGCCGCTCATGGCCGCCATCGCCTTCTGCGTCACGCTCATCCCGCTGGTCGGCTCGGTGCTGTTCTGGATGATCGGCACCATCCTCGCGCTGTTCACGAACCCGATCGCCGCGCTGATCTTCGCCGCGATCTACCTCGTCTACATGCAGATCGAGGCGTATGTGCTCACGCCGCGGGTCATGAACAAGGCCGTCGCGGTGCCGGGCTCGCTCGTCGTCATCGGCGCTCTCGCCGGCGGCACGCTCCTCGGCCTGCTCGGCGCCCTGGTGGCCGTGCCCGTCACCGCCTCGATCCTCATCATCGTCAAGCAGGTGGTCGTGCCGAAGCAGGACTCTCGCACCTGACCCCGCCCCGTGCACAACTCCGGAGATTCGGGACGACACACCGTCAGCCGGGGGTACTCCGCGGCGTGTCGGGCGAGATCTCCGGAGTTGTGCACGCCGGCGGGCGAGAACGACGAAGCGCCCGGGCCCTGAGGGCCGGGCGCTTCGCGGGAAGACGACTCAGATGAGGTCGTTGTCCGTGAGCCACTGCTTCGCGATGTCCTCCGCCGACTTCTGGTCGACCGTGCTCTGCACGTTGAGGGCGACGAGCTCCTCGGCGGTCAGCTTGGCGCTGATGCCGTTGATGACGTCGGCGATCTCGTCGGCCACGTCGCTGGACGCGATCGGCACGACGTTGGAGGCCAGGATGATGTTCTCCGGGTCCTCCAGCGCCACGATGTCCTCGGTCTGGAATGCGGGGTCGGCCGAGTAGATGTCCGCCACCTGGATCTCTCCGGCGAGCAGCGACTCCAGCGTCGTGGGACCGGTGGCCGAGAACGCCAGGTCGACGCCGTAGACCTCCTTGGCCGCAGCCGGACCGTACGGGCGCTGCTCGAACTCGGGTGCCGCACCGATCGTGACCGGGGTGGTCACGTCCGCGAGGTCGGCGATCGAGGTGAGGTCGTTCTCCTCGGCGAAGCTCTTGAGCACCGTGTAGGTGTCCTGGTCGGACGCCTCGGCGTAGTCGAGCGCGGTGAGGCCGTCCGGGAGCGCGTCCTTCAGGGCGGCGTAGACGTCGTCCGGGCTCGTGGCGGTCGCATCCTTGTCCAGGTACTCGAGCAGGTTGCCCGTGTACTCCGGGAACAGGTCGATCGCCCCGGACTCGACGTCCGGCATGTAGGCGTCGCGCTGGCCGATGCTGAACTGACGGTCGACGTCGAAGTCGGCGGCCTCGAGCGCCTGCGCGTAGATCTCGGCGATGATCTCGTTCGAGTAGTAGGCCTGCGAGCCGATGACGATGGTGTCGCTGCCCCCACCGTCGCCGGAGTCGTCGGTGGGCGCGTCCAGGGGGTTGCTGTTGGCGCAGCCGGAGAGGGCGAGGGCGGCGGCGAGCGCGACGCCGCCGGCAAGGGCGAGGCGGGACTTTCGTGCGGTGAACATGGACTTCCTCTTCTCTGGGGGACGATGCTGTGGGTCAGGCGGGTGCGGCCGCGGGGGCGGTCGCCCGAGCGCGGCGGCGTTGCGGACGGGTGCGCACACCGCGGGGCACCGCGGCGTGCTGGGCGAGCGCGAGCAGGAGGTCGACGAGGAGCGCGAGCACCGCGACGAGGATCGCGCCGCCGAGCACCTGGTCGAAACGGCGGAGCGGGATGCCCTGGATGATCGGCCAGCCGAGGCCGCCGAGGTTCACGTAGGCCGCGATCGTCACCGTGGCGATGACCTGCAGCAGCGCCGAACGGAGGCCGCCGACGAGCAGCGGCATGCCGAGCGGCACCTCGACCTTCCAGAACACCTGCCAGCCGGTCATCCCCATCGCCCGTGCCGCATCGATGGTTCGGCGATCGACTGCCTCCAGGCCTGTGTAGGCGCCGGCCAGCAGGGACGGGATCGCCAGGACGACGAAGGTGATGATCGCCGCCAGCGGCGTGCGCAGCACGCCCAGCAGAAGCACCAGGAGGACCATGAGTCCGAAGGACGGGATGGCGCGGGCCGCTCCGGAGACGGCGACCGCGATCTCCCGCCCCTTCCCGGTGTGCCCGATGAGCCAGCCGAGCGGTACGGCGATCACCGCGGCGATCAGCACGGAGACCACCGTGTAGAAGACATGCTGGCCGAACAGGACGGGGAGGGAGTACGTCCCGACCCAGCGGTCGGGGGAGAACAGCCAGGCGAAGGCCTCGGTGAACACGTTCATGCGGCCGTCCTCAACGTGATCGTCCGACGCGCGGCGGCGGGGGTGGCCGCCGCCCGCGTCCACGGCATGAGGGCACGCCCGAGGAGCACGAGCAGGAGGTCGATGACCAGAGCGATGACGACGACGGCGACGATGCCGGTGAAGACCTCGGCGAGGATGCGGCGCTGGAGGCCGTTCGTGAACAGGTAGCCGAGGTTCGTGACGCCGACGAGGATGCCGACCGTCGCGAGCGAGATGGTGCTCACCGCCGCCACGCGGAGGCCCGCGAGGATGACCGGCCCGGCGAGCGGGAAGTCGACCGTCCAGAAGCGGCGGAACCCGCCGTAGCCCATCGCGACCGCGGACTGCCGGATCGCGGGGTCGACCGAGTCCAGGCCGTCGGACACCGCGCGCACGAGGATCGCGATCGCGTAGATGGTGAGACCGATGACGAGGTTGGCCGGGCTGCGCGCCGGGTAGCCCGCCACAGACGGCAGCAAGATCAGGAGGGCGAGGGACGGGATCGTGTACAGCAGTCCGGTCAGGACGATGACCGGACCCTTCACGAGCTGATACCGCCAGGCGACCCAGCCCAGCGGAAGCGCCAGCACGAACCCGAGCACGATGGCGATCGCGCTCTGCTGCAGATGAACGCCAGTGAGCTCGAGGATCAGCCCGAGGTTGTCGCCGACCCAGTTCACGGGGCCGCCTTCATCGCATCTGCTCCGTCGACCACGCCCTCCGGCGCATCGACGATCGCTCCCTGCGTGCGGCCCTCGGAGTCGACGACCACGGTCCCGCGCGGGGTCTGCTTGAGGTGCAGCGCGCGACGGCCGCGGTCGGCTCCGATGAACGAGGAGACGAAGTCGTCGGCCGGGTTCTCGATGATCTCGCTCGGGCTGCCGACCTGCACGATCCGGGCGCCCTTGTCGAGGATGACGACCTGGTCGCCGAGGAGGAACGCCTCGTCGATGTCGTGCGTGACGAACACGACCGTCTTGTCGAGCTCGTGCTGCAGCCGCAGGGTCTCCTGCTGGAGGTCGGCGCGCACGATGGGGTCGACCGCTCCGAACGGCTCGTCCATGAGGAGGATGTTCGGATCGGCGGCGAGCCCGCGGGCCACCCCGACGCGCTGCTGCTGACCGCCTGACAACTGGCTCGGGTACCTCTCGGCGAGCGCCTGGTCGAGGCCGACGGTCGTGAGCAGCTCGCGAGCACGCTCATGCGCCTGTGTGCGCTTCACCCCGTTCAGCCGCAGCACGGTGGCCACGTTGTCGATGACGGTGAAGTGCGGCATGAGCCCGGAGTTCTGCATCACATAGCCGATGCGCCGGCGCAGGGCGACCGGGTCGCCCGAGAGCACGCTCTCCCCGTCGATCTCGACCTCCCCCGACGTCGGCTCGACCATGCGGTTGATCATCCGCAGCAGGGTGGTCTTCCCGCAGCCGGAGGATCCGACGAACACGGTGGTCTTGCGGGAGGGCAGCACGAGGCTGAAGTCGTCCACGGCGAGCGTCCCGTCGGGGAAGCGCTTCGTGACGTTGCGGAACTCGATCATGAGGGTGTCTCTCCGACGGTCGTTCGGACGTGCGGTCGTGCGTCGTGCGGGACTAGGCCGAGACCTCGACGCCAGGGGCGAAGGCGACGTAGCCGGAGAAGTCCTTGCCGACCCGGTCGAACGCCGACGGGTACGGATGCGGGTACGACCACGCGAGATCCTTGTGCAGCTCTCCGTCGACCTGGACGGAGTAGTACTGGCACTCGCCCTTCCACGGACACGTGTACGGGGTGGGGCTCTCGACGAGGGCGTCCGGCGCGACGGATGCCGGCGGGAAGTACCAGTTCCCCTCGATGCGGATGAGGTCGTCTTGGTCGGCCTCGGCGATGACGTTTCCTGCGAGTACAGCCTTCATGGTCCTGCCTCCTCGGATGTGGGTTCGAGCGTATAAGACGGGTGGGACATCCGGCACCGGGTTGCGCGCGGGGTCGTCAATCTGGGACATATTGCGCGTTCTGTTCGTCACGCGTCCGGAATCGGATTGCCCGGATCAGGCCGAGTCGCGGCCGTAGCCCTCCAGCAGCCGCAGCCAGATCTCGCTGATCGTGGGGTAGGAGGGCACCGCGTGCCAGAGTCGGGCGATCGGGACCTCCCCGACGATCGCGATGGTCGCGGCGTGGACGAGCTCGGCGACCTCCGGGCCGACGAAGGTCGCCCCGATCACGACGTCGCGGTCGGTGTCGACGACCAGGCGCGCCTGCCCGGCGAAGCCGTCCTCGTACAGGCTCGCGCCCGCCACCCAGCCGAGGTCGTAGTCGACAACCCGGACGGCGGTGCCGGCCTCGCGGGCCGCCGCCTCGGTGAGTCCGACCGATCCGACCTCCGGGATCGAGAAGGTGACCTGGGGCACCGCGGCGTGATCGGCCGTGGCGGCGTGACGCCCCCAGGGGGCGTCGTCGACGGCGTCGCCCTTCGCGCGGGCGGCGATGACGTCGCCCGCCGCGCGCGCCTGGTACTTGCCCTGGTGGGTCAGCAGCACGCGGCCGTTGACGTCGCCCACGGCGTAGAGCCAGTCGTGTCCGGGGACGCGGAGGGTGTCGTCGGTCTCGATCCAGCGGCCCGGCTCGAGACCGACAACCTCGAGACCGATGTCGGCGCTGCGCGGGGAGCGTCCGGTCGCCACGAGCACCTCGGCGGCGGTCACGGTCTCCCCGCCGTCGAGCGTGATCGTCACCCGGTCGCCGTCGCGGTGCACCGCGGTCGTACCGGTATCGGTGCGGACGTCGACGCCGAGCTCACGCAGGCCGTCGGCCACCCGCTCCCCGGCGAAGGGCTCCATCCCGCCCAGGAGCCCGCTGCGCGCGAGGAGCGTCACCGACGAGCCGAGCGCGGCGTACGCGGTGGCCATCTCGACCGCGACCACGCCGCCGCCGATCACGGCGAGGCTCTCGGGCAGCTCCTCGGCACTGGTCGCCTCGCGACTCGTCCACGGCGAAGCCTCCCGCAGACCCTCGATCGGCGGGATGACCGCGTCCGAGCCGGTGCTGACGGCGACCGCGTGACGGGCGCGCAGCACGCGGGTGCCGCCGTCCTGGTCGGTCACGGTCACCTCGCGCTCCCCGGTCAGCCGGCCGTGGCCTCGGGCGAGGTCGATGTGGGCGGACTCGAGCCACTTCACCTGTCCGTCGTCGGACCAGTTGCTCGTGAAGGAGTCGCGGCGCTCGAACACTGCCCGCACGTCGAGGGTCCCGGTGACGGCCTGCGCGGCGCCGGCGACGTGCTGCGCGGCACGGAGCGCCTGGGCCGAACGGAGCAGGGCCTTCGACGGCATGCAGGCCCAGTACGAGCACTCCCCGCCGACGAGCTCGCTCTCCACGATGATCGCGCTGAGACCGCCCTGCACGGCACGGTCCGCCACGTTCTCCCCGACCGGACCACCGCCCAGCACGATGAGGTCGTATTCGTCGGTCTTCTCGGCAGCAGTCATGCTCGCCCCTCTCGTGGCCGCATCGGTCCGTGGCCCAGTCTCGCTCATGAGGAACGTCGAGTCACGGGTGAGTTGTTCCCGTCGGCCGATATGCCCGTCTTCCCCGGGGGGGGTTCCCGTCCCGGATGCACGACGTTCCTTCCGACGACGTTCCGGGTGCACGACCCGAGTGCGGCTGCGCGACTCGGACGGGACCGATCCGCCGGCAGACGTGACCTGGTCGTGTATCCGGACCAGGAACCACGGACTCGTCACGGCGGGCTACGGGTCCGGATCCGGGTCGGCGAGCCGGGTCCGAGGTTCCGGATGCACGACGTGGGGACGGTCGCACGATCCGGACGGGGCGATCCGCCGGCAGACGTGCCACGGTCGTGCATGCGGAACGGGACCGCGGGACAGACGGAACCGGACGGAGTCGACGGGACGGACGGAGTCGACGGAACGGACGGAGTCGACGGGACCGGAAAGGACGGCCCGAGAATCAGGCGACGACGGAGGGGACGCGGCGGGGGTCGGCGAAGGCCCGGGGATAGGCGCGACGGAGGGCCATGACGATGAGGGTGGCCGCGGTCACCTTGATGAGGTCGCCGGGAAGGAAGGCCAGGGTCGAGAGGGCCGTGAGGTCGAGCGGGACGCCGGTGACGAGGGCCTGCACGGGGATGCCGAAGGCGTAGACGACGAGGACGCCGCCGACGAACGCCGCGATCGCGGCGCGCCACCAGGTCGGGCGGCCGGTGCGCATCAGGAGTCCGATGACGACGACACCGGCGACCCACCCGAGCAGATATCCCGCCGTGGGGCCGACGAAGACCCCGAGTCCGCCACGCCCGCCCGCGAGCACCGGGAGACCGATCGCCGCGAGCACGAGGACGAGTGCGACCGACCACGGCGCGACACGCGGTCCGAGGACGAGACCCGCCAGCATGACGGCGAGCGTCTGTCCGGTGATGGGCACCCCGCCGGGCAGCGGGACGACGACCGTGCCGAGCACGATGATGAGCGCGGCGAAGACGGCGACGCGGCCGAGGGTCGCCGAGGTGTCGCGGGTCGTGGGGGTCATCGATCCATCCTTCCTGAACGGTGTTCACCTGAACACCGTTCATCAGGCTAGAGGGCGGGCCACGCGGGGCGCAAATCACCCCGCGGCGGCCGGGTCGACACCCCTCGTCCGCGGAGCGAGGACGGCCGCTCCCGCCCCGACCACGGCGGCGAGGGCGAACACCCCGACGAACGGATCCACCCCTGCCGCAGCCCCGAGGGCGACGAAGAGCGAGCCCGTGACGGCGAGGGCGAGCGCACTGCCGAACGAGTCGGCCACGGTCATGGCGCCACTGTTGAACCCCTGTTCCGCGGGGGACGACATCGCAAGGACGAGAGCGCTCGTGCGCGGGCTCATCAACCCCATCCCGGCGCCGGCGACGATCCAGGCGAACGCGGCGAGCAGCGCGGGCGCCTGCATCACGGTGATCACCAGGACGAGCGCGATCCCGACGACCACGAGGATCGTCCCCACCCGCACGGCCGTCACGCTCGACAGGCGCTCGCCCATCCGGCCCTGGACGGTCGCCGCCGCCGACCAGGCGAGCGCACCCCCGGTCAGCGCGAGCCCGGCGAGGGTCGGCGACAGCAGGTATCGATCCGTGAGCAGGTACGGCAGGTAGATCTGCACCCCGAAGAACGCCGCCGCCCCCAGACCGCGGGCCAGGATCACCGACGGCAGCCCCCGACGGGCGACGAGGGTGCCCCGAGGAACGAGTGGGCGCACCGCCGCGACCGCGACCACCACCGCCACCGCCGAAAGGAACGGACCGGCGACCGGGACCTCTCCCACGAGGTCGAGGGCGAGCACCGCGACGGCGGCGAGCACAGACCATCCCAGCCGTCCGAGCGCCCAGGGCGTGTTCGCGTCCCCGCTGCGGGCGAGTCCCCGGAGAGCCGGGACGACCATCAGCAGTGCGAGCACGACGAGGACCACGACCCCGAGGAAGACCCAGTGCCAGCTCCACACCTCCGTGACCGCTCCTGCGATCGTCGGACCGATGAGGGAGGGGATGACCCACGCGGCGGCGAACCCCGCGAAGATCGCCGGATGCAGGGACGTCGGATACACCCGGGCCACGACGACGTAGAGCGCCACCATGAGCCCGCCGTTGCCGAGCCCCTGCGCGAAGCGTCCCGCGACGAGGATCTCCATGGTCGGCGCGAGTCCCGCCACGAGCAGCCCTGCCGTGAACAGCGCGACGGATGCGTACAGCGGCGCCACGGGACCCCGCCGGTCCGACCAGTTTCCTGCGATCACCATGCCGATCACGCTCGTCGCCAGCGGCCCGGCGAAGGCCAGCGCGTACAGCCGCTCGCCGTCGAGGTCGGCGCTGACCGCGGGCATCACCGTGGTGACCGCCAGTGATTCGAAGGCGCCGAGGAACACGAGGGCGCACGCGCCGATCGTGATCCAGACGTACTCGCCACCGAGGATGCGGGGCGGGGCGGGCGTGGACGGCGCAGCGCGCCCGGTCTCGGTCGTCATGAGGACGACGCTAGAACCTCAAGAATGGTTGAGGTCAAGCCCGGGGTACGCGGAGCCCCGCACAGGCTCAGCGGAGCGGGAGGATGCTCGTCGGTGCGGGAGCCTGCGCCTCGTGCCGAACTCCGAGCGGGGCTCCCGTGCGGTCATCGAGGTCGAGCAGCGTCACGGTGTCGGAACGTTGCCCTGCGACGAGGAGCTTGCCCTGGTAGACGAGGTGATGCCGCGGCCAGTCGACACCGGAATCGGCGAGCGCGACGGGCTCCAGAGCCTCGCCGCTGCCACGCACCCGCAGCGCCGCGATGGTGTTGCTGCCGCGCAGAGCGGTGTAGAGGAACTGACCGTCCTTGGTGCGGGCGAGCTCGGCGGGGAAGTCCACGCCGACCTGTGCGATGGGGCTCGCCGGAGCCGAGGAGACGACGCTCCAGGTGCCGTCGGCGGCCGCTGCGAGCGTGAAGACCTCGCACGAGTACTCCGTCACGATGTGCAGGTGGCCACTCGGATGCACGACCATGTGCCGCGGGCCGGTGCCGCGCGGGAGCACGACCTCCTGGTCGAGGACGAGCCCGGTGCCCTGCAGACGCCAGAACCGGACGAGATCGAACCCGAGATCGGTGGTGACCACGCGGCCGTCCGGGAGGAAGGCGGCGGCGTGCGCGTGGGACGCGCGGTCCGCGGCGCCGTACGGATCGACCGCGGCGACGCCGTCACCGGCGGGAGTCTTCGGAGCCGCATCCGGATCACCGTCGCCGAACAGGGCGGCACGCAGGGCCGCGGCCGCATCCTCCTTCGCCGGGACGAGCCGGCCATCGGCGGCGAGCCCGAAGCGGACGACCCGCCCGTCGCCGTAGCAGCTGGCGACGAGCGTCTGGCCGTTCGGCGACACCGCGAGATGGCAGACGCCGTCCCCCGTCGGCACCGGATCGCCCAGCGGGGACAGCGCCATCTCGCCCGTGCGCACGAACGCCTGCACCGCGGCAACGCCCTCCAGCGCCGCGTACACGACGTCGAGGGACGGATGCGCCGCCAACCACGACGGCGACGGCGTCTGCGTCACGGGTCCGCGGTAGGCGAGCGTCGTGGCCTCACGGCCCTCGTCACCGGCCAGCACGCCGATCCCCTCGGCGGAGCCTTCCATCGCCGGGCCGTAGCCCCCGAGCCAGAACCGTGTCATGCCGATCAGTCGAGCAGGTCGTGGCGCACGATCACCTGATCGCGCTCCGGGCCGACGCCGATCACCGAGATACGGGTGTTGCTCATCTCCTCCAGCGCGAGCACGTAGTCCTGCGCCGTCTGCGGAAGATCCTCGAAGGTGCGCGCGGTCGAGATGTCCTCGCTCCACCCGGGGAAGTACTCCAGGATCGGCTTCGCGTGGTGGAAGTCGGTCTGGTTCACCGGCACCTCGTCGAAGCGCTCCCCGTCGACGTCGTAGGCCACGCACACCGGGATCTTCTCGAGCCCGGTGAGGATGTCGAGCTTGGTCAGCACGAGGTCGGTGATGCCGTTGATGCGCGTGGCGTAGCGGGTGATGGGGGCGTCGTACCAGCCGACGCGGCGCGGGCGCCCGGTCGTGGTGCCGAACTCGAAGCCCTGCTTGCGCAGCCAGTCGCCCTGCTCGTCGAACAGCTCGGTCGGGAACGGGCCGGAGCCGACGCGGGTCGTGTAGGCCTTGACGATGCCGACGATGCGGTCGAGTGCGCCGGGGCCGACGCCGGACCCGGTCGAGGCGCCGCCGGCCGTGGCCGAGGACGACGTGACGAACGGGTAGGTGCCGTGGTCGATGTCGAGCATCGTGGCCTGGCCACCCTCGAACACGACGACCTCGCCGCGGCTCAGTGCCTGGTCGATGAGGTAGCCGGTGTCGGCGACCATCGGACGCAGACGCTCGGCGTAGGAGAGCAGGTCGTCGACGATCTCGTCGCAGGTGACGGCGCGGCGGTTGAAGACCTTCACCAGGAGGTGGTTCTTCTGGTCGAGGGCGCCCTCGACCTTCTGGCGCAGGATGTTCTCGTCGAAGAGGTCCTGAACGCGGATGCCGACGCGGTTGATCTTGTCGGCGTAGGCCGGACCGATGCCGCGGCCGGTCGTGCCGATGTTGCGCTTGCCGAGGAAGCGCTCGGTGACCTTGTCGAGCGTGCGGTGGTACTGGGTGATGATGTGCGCGTTGGCGCTGACCTTGAGCCGCGAGACGTCGATGCCTCGGGCGGACAGGGCCTCCAGCTCGGAGAAGAGGACTTCGAGGTCGATGACCACGCCGTTGCCGATGACCGGGTTCACGCCGGGCGACAGGATGCCGGAGGGCAGCAGGTGCAGGGCGTACTTCTCGTCGCCGACGACGACGGTGTGCCCGGCGTTGTTGCCGCCGTTGAACTTCACCACCCAGTCGGTGCGCTCACCGAGCAGATCGGTGGCCTTGCCCTTTCCTTCGTCGCCCCACTGCACGCCGACGATCACGATTCCTGGCATGGGTAACCCCCTGGATGATGCCTCTCGCCGGGATTCCACCGGCGGATGAGCTGGCCCGATCGGGCTCTCCCATCCTATCGGCAGGCCTCCGACAGCCCTCGGAAGCGCGATACGGGACGGAATACACACCGGCCCGGGGCCCTGGAGGCACGGTTTCGATCCCGTATCAGGCGGTGGCGCGCGTTCGTCGACGAAGGCTCACCGAGGACCGGCCCCCCGTTCACGAGGGAGGGACTCGTAGCGATTCCGGCACGACCTTCGCCTGTGCGATCCCACGGGGACCGCCCGGTGTGGTGTGGACCGAGCCCACGAGATCGGGTGGCGGCCATGTGGTGCTGAGCCCCCGGCGTATCGCGTCTGCCCTTGCCGGTGTGGTGGACCATCGGTGCATGAGCCCCTCCGGGAACTCCTGGATCTCGCCACCTCGGAGACGGGGCCGGACCAGCGTGGAGTACTCCGCGTCGTACCAGGTGGCCCACTGAGGGTCGACCGGCAGCCCTCCCCACGCTCCGTCGAAACCGCGCGGACGCGCTGTCGCGAACCGAGTGTCGTTGAGCTCGGCGAAGGCGAAGAAGCTGCCGACGCGACGTGCCACATCCACGAGGAACCCCGCGACTGCGCCTAGCGCGTCCGACTCCACCAAGTGGTCGAGCTCGAAATCGATCGAGATCGTCTGATAGTCGCCACCGATCGGGGTCCATGGAGAGATGCTCGCCGAGATGAAGTCCTTGCTCGTCATGGCAAGGCTGTCGGCGCGACATTCCGCCCGGTACAGGGCATCGAAGGCGGCGCCACCGTCGCGGGGAAGGCGTCCTTGAAAGGGTTCATGCGACCCGAAGCGAACAGGCACAGCGAGCGGGAAGCTCTCCCGGACCGCTTGGAGGTACCGTTCGGCAAGCGCAGTGGCGTCCGCGAGTTCGCCAAACCTTCGGAACCACCGGAGGTGAACGTAGAGCTTCTCCGCCGTCCGCTGTGAAGGGTCGGCTTCCTCGTCCTCAGGTGAGGAGATCACCTGAGGATCGACCACCTGCCCGCCGACCGTGGTGGCGAGATCCTCCGCATACTCCTTCGCCGCGCCAAGATGGTGATCGTTGGACTCGGCACGGAACTCGTCGCCCACGGACTTCACGTCGTACGGCACGCGAACGTGATAGACGCACGTCGATCCGGGGAGGGTGCGGGCCACGACCACAGGAAGGTCGTCACGCTCCACGCGCATCGGGCCTTCCACAGAAAACGCCACTTCGCCCGAGGAATCGAGGGCCCTGACGTCTTTCACCCCCCAGCCGAGGGCGCGCTTCAGGCGCATTCCCGGTGGCGCGGCGATCTTCGCCAACTCACGAGGGCTTAATCTCACGCTCCCGAAAACGTCAAGATCGTATGACACCTGTCTTCTCCCCTCGCACTGGCCAGGAAGCTTGACCTCCGAGCGGCCCCACCGACGCTATCGTGCGAATACTCGCGTTCACCGGACCTTGACGAAGTAGTCCGATGACAGGAGCGCGACGGGCATCTCGCTCGCGCGAGCCGTCGATTTGCGGTGATTGTCAGGATCCGCCTGAACAGGCACGAACTCGGAGGGGACCCAGGCCCCCGGCTCCGTCCATGAAGCGCTGACGCTCGTCGCGGGCATGTTCGAGCGATAGAGCATGCCGCCGCTCAGCTCGCGATGCGCACCCGCGGTCAGATGCGGGCGGACGAGGTCGGCGTACTCCGTGGAGAACCAGCTCAGCCACGGAGGGCTCTGCGGCAGCCCCGGCCACTCACCCCATTGCGGCAGCGCCATCGTCGGTGAGAAGCGGGACTGCGTGACCTCGGCGTACGAGAAGAAGCTGCTCGAACGCTGTGCGAAATCGACGAAGAAGCTCTCGAAGGCGCTGACGAATCGAGGCTTGGAGAGCGCCGCCGCGTCGAAGAGTAGGTGTGCGGACTGGTGTTCAGCGACGAACTGATCGGACCACGAATCCAGGAATCCCGAGATGAGCGGCTTCCGCCCTCGGAGGACCAGTCTGCTTTGGTGACTATCTTCGCGGTAGATGCGGTCGGCCCCTTCCACCCCGTCCTCGGCGAGCTTTCCTCGTAGTGGCTCGCTGACCCCGAACACGGTGGGCAGTGCGGCCGGAAGATGCTCCTTCGCTGACTCGAGATACATCTGAGCAAGCGAAGGGCTTTCCTCGTCGAAGCACCGGAACCACTCGACGTGCAGGAACTTCTCGCGGCTGGGCCCGGTCCTCCGTGACACGTATCGAGGGTCGGACGTCTCCTCCACGACGACCTGTGGATCGTGCACGACCCCTCCCACCGCCCCGGCAAGCTCATCCGCGAAACGCAGCGCGTGTCCGATATGCGGCTGCGCAGAACCTTCGACGACGACTCTGTACCGGAAGCGCACGTTGTCGGGGAGACCGGTGGGAACACTGTCCATGTCCTCGCCTCCGACGTCGTGGGGCCCGTCGACGATGAAGCAGTACTCCCCTGACTCATGAGTGAAGGCCTGAACGAGCGCCTCGCCAGCGATCTCGCTCGCTGTGACTGGACCCGTCCCGGTCTGCACCTCGGACGGTGCGAGCCGGAGCTTTCCATACACTTCGATGTCGTACGACATGACTACCTCCGGCGGGTCCGTGGCTTTCGTGACGCCATCTCGACCATCATTCCCGAAGCTTCTCCGCCGGGGAAGCGCGATACGGGACGGAATACGCTCCTCCCCGAGTCGCCGGAGGCACGGTTTCGATCCCACACCCGGGCGGAGGCACGTTCTCGATCCCGCACCGCGCCGGGAGGGCGCGGTTTCGTGCCCGCTACAGTGGCGACGGAGGTGGCGATGACGCGGTGGTGGCCCTACGTCCGACTCGCGGCGGCGGCGCTCGCGATGGCGGCGATCGTCGCGCAGCTCGTGCGCACCCTGGAGATCGCCCTCGCCGCAGACACCGCGTGGGGCGCGCATCTGCCCACCGTCGTCGTGAACTTCTTCAGCTTCTTCACGATCCTCTCCAACGTGCTGGCCGCGGTCGTGCTGGCCGTCGGCGGGATCTGGGGGCTGATCCACCGAGATGCCCGGGTCGAGCCGACGTGGCTGGCGACGCTGCTCGTGTGCGCGAGCACCTACATGATCGTCACGGGCGTCGTCTACAACACGCTGCTCCGGGGGATCGCGCTGCCGCAGGGAGCCACGGTCGCCTGGTCGAACGAGGTGCTGCACGTCGTCATCCCGCTCGTCCTGCTCGCCGACGTGCTGTTCGCGCCGCGTCGTCGTGCACTCGGCTGGGGCACGGTGGGGATCGCCGCGATCTTCCCGATCGTGTGGGTGATCTACACACTGCTCCGCGCGAACCTCGTCATCGCTCCCGCGACCGGCAACGCCTGGTGGTACCCGTACCCCTTCCTCGATCCCTCGTTGAACGGCGGCTACGGCGGCGTCGCACTCTGGGTGGTCCTCATCGCCGCGATCATCCTCGCCACTGCCACGGTCGTCGTGGGGATCGGGCGGCGTCGGGCCAGGCGGTGACCCACCCCTTCCCGTGCGCCCCACCCCCTTGCGAACGTACGAAAAGGGGTGGGACGGCCGGAAGGGGGTGGGTCGGCGATCAGACGAGGAGCGCGTCGGCCTCGAGGTAGCGCTCGAGGGAGTCGTCGAGCTCGTCCAGCCACGGCGTGTGGTGCGCGGCGGCGAGCGTCCCGGTCATCACCGAGGGGTACACGCGGTCGCGGTAGCCCATGATGTCGGCCTTCTTGTCGTTCTTCCAGGCGAGGAAGATCTCCACGACGCGATCGAGGTCGAACGCCGGATAGTCGGTGCACTCCAGCAGGTCGCGGATGTAGTCGGCCTGGAAGCGGATCTCCGTCGCCGCCGAGTCGATCTCGGCGAACCGCTTCCGCCACGCGGCGATGGACGCGGCACGCTCGGCCTCGTCGGGGAGGGCGATCCGGCCGAGGATGACGTCGCGCACGAACCAGGCCTGCGCGTCGAACATGTTGAACGTGAACCACTGGTCCTGCGCGCCGAGGTAGGCGAGGCGCGGGTTGCCCTGCCAGAGCACCCCCCGGTACAGCCCGTCGGGGTAGACGTTGTTCGGCGAGG
Organism: Microbacterium meiriae; assembly: GCF_032364335.1. Taxonomy (NCBI): domain Bacteria; kingdom Bacillati; phylum Actinomycetota; class Actinomycetes; order Micrococcales; family Microbacteriaceae; genus Microbacterium; species Microbacterium meiriae. Next base: position 90,024 of record NZ_CP133984.1, on the reverse strand, counting down.
ACAGGGCGAGCTCCGCGGGCAGGAACGGGTACTTGTGCAGGTAGCCGGTGCAGAGGATGACCGCGTCCACCTCCTTCGAGGTGCCGTCGGCGAAGTGCACGGTACGGCCCTCGAAGCGCTCGACGCACGGACGCTCCTCGAAGCCCTCCGGCCAGTCATAGCCCATCGGCGCGGTCCGGTAGCTCGCGGTGACCGAGCGAGCGCCCATCTTGAACGCCTGGCTGCCGATGTCCTCCGCCGAGTAGCTCGACCCGATCACGAGCACGTCCCGCCCGGCGAGGGCCTCCGCGCCCCGGAAGTCGTGCGCGTGGGCGACGGATCCGGGGAAGGTCTCGATGCCGTCGAAGTGCGGCACGTTCGGGAAGGAGAAGTGACCGCTGGCCACGACCACGCGGTCGAACTCCTCCGTGGTCGTGCGCCCGGTCGGCAGGTGCACGCTGGTGAGACGGAACACCTCACGCTCCTCGTCGAACTCCACCCAGCGCACCGCCGTCTGGAAACGGATGAGGTCGCGCACCTGCGTCTTCGCGAGACGCCCCGCGATGTAGTCCCACAGCACCGGACGCGGCGGGTACGACGAGATCGGCCGTCCGAAGTGCTCGTCGAAGGTGTAGTCGGCGAACTCCAGCGCCTCCTTCGGCCCGTTCGACCACAGGTTGCGGTACATGCTGGAGTGCACGGGCTCGCCGTACTCGTCCAGCCCGGTGCGCCAGGTGTAGTTCCACTGGCCGCCCCAGTCGGCCTGCTTCTCGAAGCAGACCAGTTCGGGGATCTCCGCCCCCGCACGGGCCGCGGACTCGAAGGCCCGCAGCTGCGCCATCCCCGAGGGGCCGGCGCCGATGATCGCTACTCGTTCACTGTTCGTCACGTATCGTCCTCAAACTCTTCCGTCATGTATCGGGCGCAGCCGTATCCGGGAGAGGAGGACAGTTCTTCCCCGGTGGGAGCGGAACGCTCGACCCGCCCGGACAGTGGCTGCTCTTCGACGTTAGCAGTGCCTCAGCGCCACGCTGGCGGGAATGCGACGACGACTGTCGCTTCCCCGCATCGCCGATGTCGGCGGCCGGTGCCAGGATCGAACGGTGCGACAGGACATCAGGGCGTCAGAGCGGCTCGACCCACAGGGCTCGCCGGCGCGATCGCGCGGCGCCCTCGTGCTGCTCGCAGCCGGCGTGACCGTCGTACTCTGGGCGTCGGCTTTCATCGGGATCCGTGGCGCGGGGCCGCACTACGACCCCGGGGCCTTGGCGCTGCTGCGCATGGCCGTGGGCACCCTCGTGCTGACGATCATCGCGCTGCGGCACGGCATCCGGCTCCCGGAGCGCCGCCACTGGTTGCTGATCGCCGTGTGGGGAGTCGGATGGTTCTGCATCTACAACCTGGCCCTCAACAGCGCCGAACGCACCCTCGACGCCGGGACCGCCGCGATGGTCGTGAACCTGGCGCCGCTCATGGTCGTCGTCTTCAGCGGTCTCTTCCTCCGGGAGGGATTCCCCCGACCCCTCGTGATCGGCGCTCCCATCGCCTTCCTCGGGGTGGTCCTCATCGGCATGAACTCCACCAGCAGCACCGGCCCCGACCTCACGGGCCTTTTGCTGGCCCTTCTCGCCGCGGTCATGTACGCGGGGTGCACCCTGCTGCAGAAACACCTGCTCACCTCGGGGGTCGACGCCACCACGCTGACCTGGCTCGGGGCGGCCGCCGGGACGATCGCCCTGCTTCCCTGGCTCGGCGCCCTGATCGCCGACGTACAGACGGCGCCCCTCGACGCAACGCTATGGGTGGTCTACCTCGGTATCTTCCCCACCGCGATCGCCTTCACCACCTGGGCGTACGTGCTGCAGCGCAGCACCGCGGGGAAGACCTCCGCGACGACGTACGTGGTCCCGGCCCTCGCGATCCTGCTGTCCTGGCTGATCCTCGGGGAGGTGCCCACCCCGCTCATGTTCGTGGGCGGCACGCTGTGCCTGCTCGGCGTGCTCATCACGCGTCTGCGATGGCACCCGCGGACAGGGGAAGCGGTTCGACCTGGTCGAACTCGCTCCTCCGAGGAATAGCTCCGACCGCCCTGGAGAGCGCAGCGGCCACCGCCGTCCCCGCGAGGATGGCGAGAGGCACCCCGACCGCAAGGTAGTAACCGGCGTACTCCAGAAGCGCTCCGGCCAGCAGAGGCGCGGCACCGCCGGCGAGCGCTCCGAGCAAGGACGAAAGCGACAGCACGCGACCGCGGATCTGGTCGGGGATGATCAACGCGAGGTACGACCCCTGCACGGCGTTGAGAGGTATCAACGGCATCGAGGCGACGAAGCCGATGACCGCCACAGCGGGAACGCTCTGAGTAACGAGAAGAGCGGTGAACGCCAGAGTGATCATGCAGATCGATAGGCGCACGATCGCGCGCCCGCTGTATCGGCGGAGTATCCATCCCGCGACGGCTCCACCTGCGAGCACGCCGGCGCCCTGCATGGTCTGGATGGTTCCGATCTGCCACGCGGGGGTGCCTGTCTGTTGCTGGCTGAGCACGATGGTCATTCCACAGGCACCCAGGCAGAAGTTGACCAGCACGATCAGACCGATGAGGGTTCGCGGTTGACGCCACACCGCCAGCCAACGACGACCTGCGGCGAGCGATCGCACCCCCGCTTCGTCACCGAGGCCCTCGGGGCTGAGGTCCTTGCGTATCGCGAGGGCGGATCCGACTTCCCCGAGCCGAGCGACCGCCGAGACGATCAGCGGCAACGAAGGGTGCACACCGAAGAGCAGCCCCGATACCGGTGCCGCCGCAAGCCGGATGGCTGCGTCGCGAGACTGGTTGGCTGCGGATGCCTCGGCCAGGAATCGCTTCCCGACGATGCGCGGGAGCGCGACGTCCGTGACCGTGAAGAAGAGCCCCACGACGAGCCCCTCTCCTGCCGCGATCACGATAAGCGCAGCTGTCGTCAGCGTGCCCGTGACGTACATCGCCGACAGCCCTGCGTAGATTGCGAACGCGGACGCGCCCGACCAGATCATCAGCCTTCGGGCGTCGAACCTGTCGGCGAGAACGCCACCAGGAAGGGTCGACACCGCCCGCGCGACGGCCGAGACAGTGCCGATCAGCCCTGCGAGAAAGGCGTCGGATGTGACGTAGTAGCCGAGAAGAGTGAAGGCGAAGGCCCCGATGCTCAGGCCGACTTGGGTGAGCGTGTCACCGGCGAACCACGCCCGATAGTCGCGGACGCGCCAGAGACCCAGCCGAGGCGGATTCACAGCGGGTCGGCATCGAAGATGTAGTCGAACTGGGAGTCGCCCGATCCGCACGTCGGGCAGCCCGGGTGTCGATCCCAGTTCATGATGATGCGGAGCGCTCCTGAGATGTAGTTCACCTCGACCTGTCGGCCGAGACCCAAAGGGGCCGCGTATCCGGTGATCAGGCGCATCGCCTCGTCCACGCCGAAGGACGTGAGCCTCTGAATGTGCGGCGCAATCGCCGCGGTCGCCGCGTCTCTCGCCGGCGACATCAGTGCATGGAACTGCCGCAGGAAGCCATCCGTGTTGAGTTCGTCGAAGATGTGCAAGCAATCGAGGCAGCCGGACTCTCGCGGAACCACCGAGAAGAAGCGGCCGCTGGTGTGCTGAGTGAGCATGATGACGACGGGGATTCCGAGTCGCACCGCCGCGGCGTTCGCACGGCGTTGGGCAATGAACCGAGGCTCATCGATGGCGCAGATGATGACGTCGGCTCCCCGCGCGACCCGAACGATGTCGTCCACCGAGGCGACCTTCAGATCGAACACCTCGACATCGACGTCCGGAGCGAACGCTCGACAATACTCTGCGCTTACGTCGGTCTTCTTCCGCCCGATATCACTCGTCCGGAACAGAGTCTGCCGGTTGAGGTTGCTCTCATCTACGACGTCGTAGTCCAGGATGGTGAGCTTACGGAGGCCGCACGCCAGAAGCTGCGGGAGGCTTGCGCTTCCGCCCCCTCCGAGCCCGAGCAGAACGACATGAGACTCGCGGAGAACGTGCTGGGCACGATTCGCCGCTGCCTGCGTATTCTCGGCGGCGGCCGCAAAGAACGTCTGATTGGCCTCCAGCCGAACGGGCAGGCTGTCGTAAGAGCACGCGTCCTCGATGAGGCCGCTTGCGTCGAGATACTGGATCCCCTCGCGCACGTCGTCTTCAGACAGGTCGCCGAGGGCTTGGCACGCCTCTCGAAGGACGTCGCCGTACTCACGCCTGCCGTCGAGCAGCGGTAACAGGACGCGCAATTGGCCCTGCGGGTCGGTGAGCTCCTTCGTGATCCCCTGCTGCGCGCCGATGCGGACGACATCGTCAGCGAGCCAATAGATGGGTAGCGCTCTTTTGATCTGCGGTCGCATGAAGTTCCTTCCGGCCCCGTATCGCTCGACCGAGGAGGCCGAGCGATACGGGGTGGCGTACGCGTTCTCAGAGAACACCCCAGCTGATGTCACGTTCCTTGGTTGCCCGAACTGTGAACGACATAGCTCCTCCTCTCGCATAGTCGGGTCGGTATCGAACGAGCCAAGTATCAGCGGGTAAAACGTTGCATGTCAATGGAGGCGTTGGAGCAGACTCATCCGGCCGCTTAGCGGCAACCTCCGCGCAGGTTGCGATTACGCTGGTCGGCGGAGGGGCGCGCCGTGCGGGCCCGCGTGTGACCGAGGGAGACGAAGACCGATGACCGACGCCGACGCGCCGACCCCGCCGACGATCTCCGCACCCCCGCCACCGCCCGCGTCCGCCGCGCCGATCGCCGCCGCGGCCCCCGCCGCCGCTCCGACCGACGCCGAGATGGCGCGCGCCGGTTCCGTGCTGCAGACGATCTCCGACGCGTACTCCGCGAAGATGGTGGGCCAGGAGCGCCTGCGCACCAGCCTGCTCGTGGCGCTCATCGCCGGCGGTCACATCCTCCTCGAGAGCGTGCCCGGCCTCGCCAAGACCACTGCCGCCAGCACGCTCGCGGACACCGTGAAGGCGAAGTTCAAGCGCATCCAGTGCACGCCCGACCTCCTGCCGAGCGACATCACGGGCAACCAGATCTACGACGCCGCGACGGGCAGCTTCCGGACGGTGCTCGGCCCCGTGCACGCGAACTTCGTGCTGCTCGACGAGATCAACCGCTCCAGCGCCAAGACCCAGAGCGCCATGCTCGAGGCGATGCAGGAGCACCAGACCACCATCGGCGGCGAGATCCACCCGCTGCCGAAGCCGTTCCTCGTGATCGCGACGCAGAACCCCATCGAGCAGGAGGGCACGTACGAGCTGCCCGAAGCGCAGATGGACCGGTTCCTCCTCAAGGAGATCGTGGAGTACCCGAGCCCGGCGGAGGAGTTCGAGATCCTCAGCCGCATCGACTCGGGCGTGCTCGACCCCGACCGGCACGTGCACAGCGCCGTCACGCTGGACGACGTGCACCTGCTGCAGGACGTCGCGAGCCGCATCTACGTCGACCCCGCGATCCGCAACTACATCGTGTCGATCGCGTACGTGACCCGGAATCCCGCGCCGTACATCGGGGACGAGCGCGCCCGCTTCATCAAGTACGGCGCGAGCCCGCGGGCCAGCATCGCCTTCCTCCAGGCCTCGCGCGCCCTCGCCCTCCTCAGCGGCCGGACCCACGTCCTTCCCGAGGACATCCGCGCCCTGCGCCACCTCGTGCTGCGGCACCGCGTGCTGCTGACGTTCGAGGCCGACGCCGAGGGCATCCGCAGCGAGGAGATCATCGACCAGATCTTCGCCGCCGTGCCCACGCCCTGACCCGTCGACACGTTCAGGGACCCCGCGCCAGATGCCCAGCCTCATCACGCAGGTGAAGAGCAAGCTCTTCATCCACTCGAACCGCAAGTCGCTGCACGCGCTCGACGGCGCCTATGCGTCGCTGCTGCACGGGCGGAGCCTCGACTTCGAGGACCTGCGCAAGTACGAGTACGGCGACCAGGTGCGTGACATCGACTGGCGCGCGACCGCCCGCCTCGGCACGCCGTTGGTCAAGCGGTCACGGGCCACGCGCATGCACACCGTGATGTTCGTCGTCGACACGGGGCGCTCCATGACCGCTCTCGCCGCGGACGAGCGCTCGAAGAAGGACCTGGCGATCCTGGCGACCGGAGCGCTCGGCGTGCTGACGCTCCGGCACGGCGACGACTTCACCGTCGTCTACGGCGATTCCTCGCGCGTCCGTCGCCTGGCGCCGGGGCGCAGCGAAGGCGCCCTGGAACACGCGCTGCGGACGATCGACCGCGCGGTCGACGACGCGGCCGCCCCCAGCGATCGCGACGCCCTGCTCTCCTTCGTCACGCGGACGATCGCGCGGCGCATGATCGTCGTCGTCGTCACCGACGAGGCCCCGGTGACGACGGAGACCGAGCGGCTGCTGCGCCGACTGCGCGTGCAGCACGACGTGCTCTGGATCACCCTGCGCGACGCCGAACCGGTGCTCGATCACCGGTCCGCGCGGCTGCGCGCCGACGTCGACAGCCTCTGGCAGGTTCCCGATTTCATCCAGGGCGACCGCACGATCGTGAACGAGCTCAGCGCGCAGCGGGCGGCGGATGCCGCCCGGCGCGCCGACCTGCTCACACGGATGGAGATCAGCCACGCCGCGCTCGACGGTCAGGACCACGCCGTTCCGCAGCTGCTGCACCTGTTGAACCGGAGGTCCGATGCCCGGTTCTGACGAGCTCTACCCCCCGGCGCAGTACGGGTGGGGATGGATGCTACTCGCTCTCGGCGTCCTGGCGCTGCTGATCGTGGGCGCCTGGCTGCTGTTCCGGCTCACCCGCCCCCGCACCGCCGCCTCCGGAGGGTCCGCGGATGCCGGGCAGCCGTCCACGCTCGATGTGCTGTCCGCTCTGCGCTCGGAGTACCTCGACCGCATCGACCGCGTCGAGCACGACTACCGGGACCGCCGACTCTCCGCACGGCAGGCGAACCTGGAGCTGAGCCGCGTCGTACGCACGTTCGTCAACGAGTACAGCGGTCTGGAGGCACCGGTGCTCGCCCTCGACGATCTCGTGTCCCGCGGCGTGCACCCTGCGCTCATCGACGCGATGGGTCGTCACTACTATCCGAGCATCTTCCGGCAGGGGCCCGCGATCGACCCGGTCGCCGGAGCCGAAGCCGCCAGGACGGTGGTGCGCGCATGGCACTAGCGAACGTCTGGATGCTGGTCCTCGCCGCCGCTGTCGTCGTCGCCGCGGTGGTGATCGGTCTCGTGGTGGGGCTGCGCCGCCATCGGGACCGGCGTGCGGCGGACACGGCCCGCGTGGCCAGGGCGGAGCGGCTGCGGGCGCTCCCGTCCTTCCGTCAGGCGCTGTCCCGTCGCGCCGTCGCCCTGACCGGCCTGCTCGCTCTCGGCGCGGGAGCGGCACTGGCCGCCGGCGTCGTGGCCGCACGGCCGATGTCCGCCCAGACGGTGCAGCCCGTCGACACCAGCCGAGACATCATGCTGTGTCTGGACGTGTCGGGCTCGATGTCCGAGGTCGACGTCGAGGTGCTCTCCGTGTTCGACGAGCTGCTCGACGGCTTCGAGGGGGAGCGCATCGGCCTGACGATCTTCAACAGCTCGCCCGTGCAGATCTTCCCCCTTACCGACGACTACGACTTCATCCGCGAGCACCTCGCGAGCATGATGTCGAGCTTCGACTACGTGGACGAGATCCCGGAGCACTGGCTCGGCACCCTCAACGGCGACGGCGCCTCCCTCATCGGCGACGGGCTCGCGGCGTGCACCATGGGCTTCGACCACCCGGACGACGACCGGTCGCGGTCGGTGATCTTCGCGACGGACAACGAGATCAACGGCGCCTCGATCGTGACGCTCGACGAGGCCGCGGCGTATGCGGCCTCCCAGGACGTGCGGGTGTTCGCGATCAACCCGGTCGAGGGCAAGGACGCCGACGTCAGCGCCGAGCTCGCGGCCGCCGCCGAGGCCACGGGAGGCGCCGCGTACGGACTCCGTGACACGACCACGGTCGGCGACATCATCGACGAGGTGCAGAAGCAGGAGGCCACGGCGCTGCGCGGCGAGGCGCAGGTGGTCTGGACGGACACCCCGAACCTGTGGATCGCCGTTCTCTCGGTCCTCGCGCTCGGCTTCGTCGTCCTGGTGTGGAGGGTGCGCCTGTGATCTTCCAGCCCGTCCTCCCCGTGTTCCTCATCCTGCTGCTGTGCGCCGGCGTCGCCGCGGTGGGCGTCTGGATGCTCGTCCGCGCCCCGCGGGTCGGCGGCGAGGTCGTGACCGATCGACGCGCTCTCGCCGTGCACCGGTCGCTGTGGGCCCTGCGGCTCGTGATGGTCCTCGCCTGCGCCGTGATGCTGCTGCGGCCGGGGCTCCCCGGAGGATCCACGCAGACGCTGGCGACCGACACCGACATCGTGCTCGTCGTCGACACCACCGCGAGCATCGTCGCCGAGGACTGGGACGACGGCTCTCCCCGGCTCGATGGCGTCCGCGCGGACGTGCGGGCCCTCGTGGAGGAGTACCCCGGAGCCCGTTTCGCCCTGGTCACCTCGGATGCGGCGGCCGAGCTGCGGATTCCGCTGACCACCGACACCACCGCCCTCCTCGGATCGCTGGACGTGCTGCGCCCCGAGGTCACGAGCCAGTCGCGCGGCAGCTCGATCGGCGTGGCCGCACCGCTGCTGAGCGAGACCCTCGCCGCCGCGGCAGAGTCGTCGCCGGACCGTTCGCGCATGGTCTTCTACTTCGGCGACGGCGAGCAGACGACGGGTTCCGCGCCGGAGTCCTTCGCCGACAGCGCGCGCTACACCGACGCCGGAGCCGTCTTCGGGTACGGGACGGCCGAGGGCGGTCCGATGCGCGTGACGACGGGCGGCCTCGATCAGAACGGCTCCGAGTACATCCAGTACCAGGGTGCCGATGCACTCTCCGTCATCGACGAGGGGAACCTCGAGACGATCGCCGGACAGCTCGGCGTCGAATACGAGCACCGGGAGGCGGGCGTCGCCCCGTCGCTCCCCGCCGCACCGTCGAGTACCACCGCCTATTCCGACGCCGGCGAGGTGGGGAACGTGATCGAGCTGTACTGGGTCGCCGCACTGGTCATCCTCGCCGCGCTCGCGGTGGAGCTCACCCGCGCGACGATCCTGGTCGCCCGGCTCCGCGGCCTCCGCGTCCCTCGCGCCGGACGGTCGGTTCCACCCCACACCCCCTGACGGCACCCGAGGCCCCGGGCTTCCCTGCAGATACGGCGTGTGTGCCGCGCCTTTCGATGGTATTGTGTTACCCGTCGCAGGCTCTTATGCCTTCGACGGGGGTTCGCCGAGGCGGACGACTGCGATACGAGCATCTCTGGGGGAAGCTCTCGCGGCCGGTCGTCCGGCGATGTCGTGCCGACGTGGGGTCGGCCATCAGAAGACTGGGGAACACACATGGGGAACAGTGCTGTCTGGAAGCGCGCGCGCACGGGCGTGGCCGGAGCGATCGCGGGGGTGATGGTCGCCGCGGGGCTGGTCGCCCTCGGTGGGGGTGCTGCCGTGGCCGCCGAAGCCCCGGGCGGCCTGCCTCCGCTGTTGCAGCGGGATCAGAACGTGGTCACGTCCGATCCGATCCCGACCGTGCAGATCGACAACGGGTATGTCTGGGCGCAGACGACGATCGGCTCGATCGTGTACGCGGTCGGCAAGTTCGACAACGCGCGCGAGCCGAAGGCCGCTCCGGGGACGGCGCTGACGGCGCGCTCCAACGTGCTCGCCTACAACATCGACACGGGCGCGCTCCTGCCGTTCGCGCCGAAGGTCAACGGCGTGATCAAGGCCGTCGCCGCCTCGCCCGACGGCACCCGGATCTACATCGGCGGCTCGTTCAACAAGGTCAACGGCAAGGACCGCTGGAACATCGCCGCGATCGACGCCAAGAGCGGCGAGCTCGTCCCCGGATTCGTCCCGTCCATCGGCGGCTCGGGCGTGTACGCCCTCGCGACGTCGGGGACGACGGTCTACGCCGGCGGGCTGTTCACGCAGGCCAACGGCACGCCCCGGAAGAACCTGGCCGCCTTCGACACCACCAACGGTGCCCTCCGACCCTGGGCTCCGCAGACCGACCTCCAGGTCGATGCCATGGTCATGGACCCGGCCGGCGCGGACACGATCGTCGGCGGACGCTTCTCCCAGGTCAACGGCAACACCGAGATGCGCGGCAGCGCCTCCGTGGACAAGACCACCGGAGCGCTGAACACGGACTGGGGGCTGGCCAAGACCGTCAAGAACGGCGCCGGATCCGGCATCTACGCCGGCAAGGCCGGGACGTTCGGTCTCGCCACCGACGCGACGGGTGTCTACGGCACCGGCTGGGGCTTCGCCGACGCCGCGACCGGCAGCCTCGAAGGCACCTTCGCCGCCGAAGCCGGCACCGGCAAGGTCCGCTGGATCGCGGATTGCATCGGCGACCACTACGGCGTCTACTCCACCGGCAAGGTCGTCTACACGACCAGTCACACCCACACCTGCCTGACCCTCGGCCTCCACCCGGAGCAGGCTCCGCGCGTCCACCGGTACTCCGAGGCGTACACCGCCGACGCCAGGGGGACGCTGGCCCCCCAGCCCGCGGCACCGGGCCGCAAGGACTGGGGCGGCACTCCGGCGCCGTCGCCGTACGCCTGGTCCCCGGACTGGGCGGTCGGCGTGACCACCGGTCTGGGGCAGGCGGGGCTGTCCATCACCGGCACGGGGAACATGATCTCCATCGGCGGCGAGTTCCGCTCGGTCAACAACGGACAGTTCGAGGGGCTCGTGCGCTTCTCGACCACTCCTCCCGGCGGGCCCAAGGACGGACCTCGGCTCTCCGGGGACAGGTGGGAGCCGACCGCGACCTCGCTCGTCCCCGGCCAGGTGAAGGTGTCGATCCCGGCCAACTGGGATCGTGACGACCTCACGCTCACCTACGAGCTGCGTCGCACCGGTTCGACCACTCCGCTGTTCACCACGAAGGTCGACTCCACCTGGTGGAACCTGCCCGCCGTCACCTTCGAGGACACGACGGCTCCGGCCGGTTCGCAGCAGACGTACACCTTCACCGCCACGGACGGCGACGGCAACACGGTCACGAGCAAGACGGCGACCGTCACGGTCGCCGCATCCGGCCAGCCGTACTCCGACGCCGTGCTCGCCGACGAACCGCAGCTCTACTACCCCCTGGGAACGATCGGCCAGGACGTCGCCGGGACGAACAGCCCACTCTTCCGCGCGGGGGCGAAGCCGCTGTCGTCGGGCGTTCCGAAGGGTGTCGCGGGCGCGACGAGCCTCGACGGCACCGAGACAGGACGCGTGGACACGACCACCAAGATGCCGGCGCCCGGCGCGTACTCGGCCGAGATGTGGTTCCAGACGTCGACGACTTCCGGGGGCCTGCTCTTCGACTTCGAGAGCTCGGCCGCCGGTTTCTCGAGGAACTACGATCGCAACGTCTACATGTCGAACGACGGACGCCTGAACTTCGGGGTGTACAGCGACGGCACGAGGGTCATCACGACCACGTCGGCCTACAACGACAACCAGTGGCACCACGTCGTGGCCTCGGTGAGCCCTGAGGGGATGAAGCTCTTCGTCGACGGGCAGCTCAACGATCAGATCACCGGTGTGACCAAGGGTCAGGACTACGAGGGCTTCTGGAAGGTCGGCAGCGGCAAGCTGGCCAACTGGCCGAACGTCCCGAAGTCGGTGTCCCTCACCGGTAACATCGACGAGTTCGCCGTGTACCCGTACGGGCTGAGCGCCGCACAGGTCAAGACGCACTACGGGGTCGGCAGGGGTTCCACGGCACCTGTCGCAGCCTTCACGGCGACCACGACCGGGCTCGATGCGGCCTTCGATGCGAGCGCCTCGGTGCCGCCGGGGACCACCACGATCTCGGACTATCGCTGGGACTTCGGGGACGGTACGACCGGTACGGGCAAGACGCCGTCGCACACGTACGCGAAGCCCGGCACGTACGCGGTCAAGCTCACGGTCACCGACAGCCAGAATCTCGTGGGGTCCGTCACGAAATCGGTCGTCGTGCAGGGAGCCAACGCGGCTCCCACGGCCTCGTTCACCCTCTCCGCCTCGGGGTTGACAGTGTCGGCGGACGCGTCGGCATCGACCGATGCCGACGGCAGCATCCGCAGCTACCGCTGGGACTGGGGTGACGGCACGACAGGCGAAGGCGCGACGGCGACGCACACGTACCCGAAGGCCGGGACGCGGACGGTCACCCTCACGGTGACGGACGACGTCGGGGGCACGGCGACCACCACCCGGGAGGCCGTGGTGGCGGAGCCCGCGCCGCTCGCGAGCGACGAGTTCGACCGGACCGCCGGCCCGGGGTGGGGCGAAGCCCTCACGGGCGGCGCCTGGAAGATCGCCGGCGGGTCCGCGGCCGCGGCCAGCGTCGCCGACGGCTTCGGGCAGCTGAAGCTGGCCGCGGGAGACACCCGCCACGCGACGCTGAACGCGCCGTCGGTTCTGGACCCGGCGCTGGAGACGACCTTCCGCGTCGATCAGCCGCCGAGCACAGGAGGCTCCTACATCGGGGTCATCGCCCGCGACTCGTCCGCTGGTCGGTATCTCGTCCGCGCCTGGCTTCGCCCTGACGGCACGGTCTGGCTCGTGGCGCACCGCGACGGCACCGTCCTCGCGACCCGGGCACTGAACGGCGTCACAGTCACCCCTGGCACCACGTACACGCTGAAGGCGTCCGTGACCGGAACGGACAAGACGTCGCTCGTCGCGAAGCTCTGGGTCACAGACGCCGCGGAGCCCGCCGATTGGCAGCTGCGGGCGAGCGACCCCACCCCGCTGCCGGCGGGTGGTGTGGGCCTGAGCGGCAGCCGCTCCGCGAGCGCGACCGCGCCGCTCGGCGTGTCCTTCGACACGTTCCGCGTCAAGGCTGCGCAGTAACCGGACCGCACGCGACGGACGCCGACCTCGACCAGCCGGGGTCGGCGTCCGTCGCATCGCCGTATCCGTCGCGCCGGATCGTCGCGGATAGGATGTTCAGACGCCGACGACAGGGGAGGAGGTGGGTCGTGATGCCTGCGCAGGACGACCCCGCCGCAGCCCTCCTCCGCTCGAACCGCCGTCGCCGGCTCATCCGCCGGTGGGTCGCGATCGGGACGATCCCGCTCACCCTCGCGGCCCTGCTCTTCGTGGGCAAACTGCTGAGCATGTACGCGTTCGCCCACCAGGCCATCACCGCCTACGTCGTCGACGACTTCGCGGGTTCCGAAGCCTCGGCGCGTGGACAGGACGTCCTGAACTGGTTCGAGCCGTACAAAGCCCCCTACAACATCGGCACCGCACTGGCCGGTGCCGACGAGCTCCCCGCCTCCCGTGCGGAGCTGGAGCGCTCCCTCGACCTCGCGACCGGCCTGGAGGTCTGCCCGGTCCGGATCAACCTCGCTCTCGTCATCGAGCGGATGGGCGACGCCGCCAGGGCCGATGGCGATGGCGCCGGGGCGACCGCCCTCTACGGCGAGGCGCTGACCGTCACGGTCGAGACCCCGGAGGAGTGCCGCAGCGACGAGGCGCAGCAGCAGTCCCCCGACCCCGAGCGCGACATGTCGGACACCCTGGACAACACCGAGGACCGCCTCAAGCAGAAGCAACAGGAGCAGGAGCAGGAACAGCAGCCGCAGGAGCCGCAAAAGGATCAGGAGGAACCGCAGCCGTCCGAGGACAAGCTGCAGGATCTCCAGGACAAGCTCGAGCAGGGGACGCAGGAGCGGGACCAGCAACAGGGGGACGACCCCGGCGGCACCGGGACGGACAGGCCATGGTGAGTGATCACGAGCGGCAGCGCGCCCGCTACGTCGGCGGTACCGAGGGCGCCCCGCCCGTCCCGCCGCCCGGGGGCTACCGCGGTGCCCGGCGGCAGCAGCCGATCGACCTCACGCCACCGGTCGATCCACAGCTGCCCACGGAGGAGAAGAAGACCTCCACGAATGCGCTCGGCTGGATCGCTCTGGTCGCCGCGATCCTCTTCACCCTGATCCTGTTCGGCACGCTCGTGGTCGGCGGCACCGACCTGCTGTACGGAGTGACGATGATCACGCTGCAGCTCGTGGTGCTCGGAGTGATCGTGGCCGCGCTCTTCACCCCCGGCGGACGACGGCTCGGGGTCATCGCGCTCGTCCTCACCGTCCTGTTCAACGTCGCGACCGTGGGGGCACTCAGCGCTCTGCGCACCTCGGCATCCGGGAACTACGAAGGCGTGAAGACCGCGGAACAGCGGCACGCGGAGGCCTACCCCGGGATCAAGGGCACCTCCCCGCAGGAGGCGCTCACCCAGCAGTCCATGGAGGAGGTGCGCGCGGAGGCTGATTCCCTCTTCACCGACATCCGTGAACGGCTCACCGCGGACTTCGGGTTCACGTGGGTCCAGGTCGGCGACGAGGATGTCCGGCCGGAGCGGAACGGCTACGGCGGCGAGTCGATGCTGTCGGAGTACACGTCGGCGGCCTGGGCGACCGAGCAGCCCGTGCAGGGCTACGCGCGCAAGCTCGACGTGATGGCGGCGATCGATGAGGTCGTGGCGTCCCACGGCCTGTGGAACCTGTACTCGTTCAACGATCCGACGAACTCCGGCATCGACCCGTCCATGATCGCCAAGCTCTACGGCAGCGATGACCCTCGCACGCAGACGACGTGGGAGTACTACACGGAGAACTACCCCGACCCGCTGCGCTTCTACGCGAACATCTACGACCTGTCGAACGATGCCGACGGCGGCTTCCGCAGCTCGCGAGAGGCGCAGAGCGCGCGCACCGGCGAACCGATCGAGGGGCTCCAGCTCGTCGTGATCGCCGGCAAGGTGCTGAGCGAGGACGACCGCGCGGAGTTCGAGGAGCGGCTGCAGGACTACCCCGGCTTCGAGTGACCGGCCCGGTGCGAGGATGACGGGATGAGGCAGGGAGCGGTCGGCACGGTGCGGCTCGTCGAGCACGGCGGGCGGCGGCTGGTCGAGAAGCGCCTCTCCGATCCGGCGCGACACCTCAACGAAGTGCGGGCCCTTCGCGGGCTCGTCGACTCCGGGCTCCCCGTGCCCGAGGTGGTCGAGGAGCGGTCGGGCGTGATCCTCATGACCGCCCTCCCCGGTGCCCGTCTCGACGACGCTGACGCCGACGTCCGGATCGCGGATCTCCGGGCCTCGGCACCCCTGCTGCGCGCCCTGCACCGGCTCGACCCGCCGGACGACCTGCTTCCCGCGCCGGACGACGCGGCCATCATCGAGCGGTATCGCGCCGCCGAGGCGCCACGCCTCCCCCTGCTCATCCCACCCTCGTCCGGAAGCGTCTTCTGTCACGGCGACTGGACGGACGGCAACCTGCTCGCGCAGCACGGACGCATCTCCGGGATCGTGGACTGGGAGGCCGCACACCGCGGCGATCCGCTGCGGGAGCTGGCGCGAGCCGCGTGGGGAGCCGCACGGAAGGATCCGCGCTCGGAGCGGGCGCTCATCGACGGGTACGGTGCGGATCCCGCCCGCGTCCGTGCGTGGTACCCCGTGCACGCCGCCGAGCTGTGGCTGTGGTTCGCGGAAGCCGGCCCTCCGGAGTACCTCGCCGCGCTCACCGCGGACCTGGAGAGGTGGTCGGCCTGACACCTCACCCGGTGATTCCGGGTCCATCCCCTCGATGATCGGCAGCGGCGTGGCTACACTGGCCGCACAGGGGGAGGGAGTGTCCGCATGATCAACGAACTCGACGAGCAGCAGTCCTACGAGTTGCTGGCGACCACCACGGTGGGCCGGATCGGATTCGTCGACGACGGCCTGGTGCAGATCCATCCGGTGAACTTCGTCGTCTCGGGGCACGAGCTGCTCCTGCGCACCTCACCGGACGGCCACCTGGCGGCGCTGTCCCGCGAGGCGGCCACGGTCTCCTTCGAGGTCGACTACCACGATCCGATCGGCGGCCTGGGGTGGAGTGTGCTGATGCACGGGGTCCTGTCGCCGGTTCCGGAGGATCAGGCGGCCGGGGCGGCGGCGCGGGTGCACCCGTGGGCCGGAGACGACCGTGATCTCCCGCTGTCGTTCCGCATCGAGCGCATCACCGGACGCAGCGTCCGCCGCGACCCCCGCACCAGCGGGGTCTGAACGCGCCCGCCGTCCCGTTCAGGAGGCGAAGGCGAGACCGGCGGCGAGCGCGAATCCGAGGACGGTCGCCAGCCCCGTGGACTCCTTCGCCTTCGACTGCGCCTCCGGGACCATCGAATCCACCAGCATGACGAGCAGGGCGCCCGCGGCGAAACCGCTCGCCCCGGAGCGGAAGACCTCGCCGGTCACGCTCGCCAGGGCGAATCCGGCGACGGTGGCCGCCGCGCACAGCACGGCGACCCCGGCCCACAGCAGCAGCACCCTGCTCCGTCGCATGCCGCCGTCGAGCAGGTCGGCGGCGGAGCCGATGGACTCCGGGAGGTTCGAGACGAGGATGGCGACGACGAGCGCGATGCTCACCGGCTCCCCCGAGGCGAGACCGATGCCGAGCACGAGCTGCTCCGGGATCCCGTCGAGGAGCGCCCCCACTGCGAGCTGGCCTCCCCCGGCCTCGCCCTTCTTCCTGGCGGCTCTGGCGTCGAGGATGCGGGCGGCGATGTAGTAGCTGAGGGCTCCGAGCGCGACGCCGGTGACGAGGGGGATCGGACCACCGCGGTCGAGCCCCTCCTCCCAGAGCTCGAAGGCGATGGAGGCCATCAGGGCTCCGGCGCCGAAGCCCAGCACGATGCCCAGCCACCGCGGCGGCCACGTGCGCAGCATCGCGAGCACCGCGCCGACGAACAGCGGAGCCGCCGCGACGGCTCCCCACAGAATCGCTCCACCCATGCGCCCATCTTCCCGCCGACCCACCCCTTTCTGCGCGAGCCACCCCTCTGCGTGCGTCCGAAAGGGGCCGGAACACACGAAAGGGGGTGGGTCGCGCGCCGATAGACTGGGGGCCATGTCCAAGGTCCTCCAGTCCCTGCCCGTCGGCGAGCGCGTCGGCATCGCCTTCTCCGGAGGACTCGACACCTCCGTCGCCGTCGCCTGGATGCGCGACAAGGGCGCTGTCCCCTTCACCTACACGGGCGACCTCGGCCAGTACGACGAGGACGACATCGCCTCCATCCCCGGCCGCGCGCTGGAGTACGGCGCCGAGGCCTCTCGTCTCATCGACTGCAAGACGGCGCTCGTCGAAGAGGGCTTCGTCGCGCTCTCCTGCGGCGCCTTCCACATCCGCTCCGGCGGCAAGACCTACTTCAACACCACTCCCCTCGGCCGCGCGGTCACCGGCACGCTGCTCGTGCGTGCGATGCGCGAGGACGGCGTCGACATCTGGGGCGACGGCTCGACCTACAAGGGCAACGACATCGAGCGCTTCTACCGCTACGGTCTGCTCGCCAACCCCCGCCTGCGCATCTACAAGCCCTGGCTCGACGCGGACTTCGTCACCGAGCTCGGCGGTCGCCAGGAGATGAGCGAGTGGCTCGTCGCGCACGGCTTCCCGTACCGTGACTCGGCCGAGAAGGCGTACTCGACGGACGCGAACATCTGGGGTGCGACCCACGAGGCGAAGACGCTCGAGCACCTCGACGTCTCGCTGGAGACCGTCGACCCGATCATGGGCGTGAAGTTCTGGGACCCGTCCGTCGCCATCGAGACCGAGGACGTCTCGGTGACGTTCGAGGGCGGTCGTCCGGTCGCGATCAACGGCGTCGAGTTCAGCGACCCGGTGGCCCTGGTGCAGGAGGCGAACGCGATCGGCGGGCGCCACGGCCTCGGCATGAGCGACCAGATCGAGAACCGCATCATCGAGGCGAAGTCACGCGGCATCTACGAGGCCCCGGCCATGGCGCTGCTCTTCATCGCGTACGAGCGCCTCGTCAACGGCATCCTCAACGAGGACACCCTCGCCACGTACCACGAGCAGGGTCGCCGCCTCGGCCGCCTCATGTACGAGGGCCGCTGGCTCGAGCCGCAGTCGCTCATGCTCCGCGAGTCCATCCAGCGCTGGGTCGGCTCGACGATCTCGGGCACCGTGACGATCCGCCTGCGCCGCGGCGACGACTGGACGATCCTCGACACGGTCTCCCCGAACCTGTCGTACGGGCCGGAGAAGCTGTCGATGGAGCGCGTCGGCGACGCCGCGTTCGGCCCGGTGGACCGGATCGGCCAGCTCACGATGCGCAACCTCGACATCGCCGACTCCCGCGCGCGCCTGGAGCAGTACGCGGGCCTCGGCCTCGTCGGCGGCGCGACCGGCGAGCTCGTCGGCCGTGTGACCGCCGGCGAGTCCGCCGAGATCACCGAGTCCGTGCACGGCTCGATCTCGGAGGCTGACGAGAACCTCGCGGACGCGGTCGACACGGCCTCCGAGCGCGCGGCCTTCGACTCCGGCACCGACTGAGCGCACGGGGCGCCGCGGGCGACCGTGCACCCGCCCCCGTGATCAGGACGCCGCGGCGAGCGGATGCGCCGGCGCCACCGCGCGGTCGACGATCCCCGGCAGCACGTCGTCGAACAGCGCGATGAGGGCGGTGCGCATCGCCGCCGCGTCGCGTCCCGGCAGCACGACGGCGATCCGTACGACCGCGGCGCGCACGTCCGACCAGTCGAAGACACTCCCCGCGCGACGGGCGACGCACGCGAGAAGCGTCCCCAGGCTCCCGACGAGCTCGGCCCGCTCCGCGTTGCCCTCGATCCGCGCGAAGGCGACCGCGAGAGCGCGCAGGCCGTCGCCGAACGCGGAGCCGTCCCGCCACCGCACCGCCAGTGCCACGTCCTCGTCGAGCTCGTCCAGGTAGTCGAGGTCGTCCGCGTGGAGCACTGCCATCGTGCGTCGGACGGAGCCGATCCAGACGTCGCCGAACAGGGCCACCACGTCGCGCGCGCGGTCGCCGTCGAAGGCGGTCACCCACCGGGTGCCGTCGCGGCGCACCGCGATGAGTCCGACAGCGGCGAGGCCGTCCAGGGCACGGAGGACATCCGCCGGCGCGGCACCGAGGGCGGCTGCGAGCCCCCGCTCGTCCACCCGCGTGCCCGGCGCGAGCGCCCCCGAGACGATCGCATCCGTCAGCCTGCCCTGCAGGCCGCCGTGCCGATCCCCTCCCGCCGATGTCCCGCTCACCGCGCGTGCATCATCCTTCTTCTCGATCATGGCGTCCCCCCGCCGTTGCATGGACCGATCCCGCCGGAGCCCCGGTCCGGACCGGTCTCTCCACTGAGAATGCGCCGAAGCGCGACGCGTAACATAACACGACCTTCCCCGGAGGAGCCTCGGCGCCCGGCCTCGCGGTCGGTACGCTGCGAGGTTGCTGAGTTATCTTGCACAGTGCTGTGCATGTTATTACCATGGAGGGATGACCACTCGCGCCCTCCGTCGCGACGCTGCAGAGAACCGCGCCGGCATCCTGTCCGCGGCTCGCAGCGCCCTTGCCTCCGACCCGCACGCCTCCCTCGACGCGATCGCCCGGACCGCCGGCCTGTCGCGCCGCACCCTCTACGGACACTTCGAGGATCGGGACACCCTGATCCGCGAACTCGTCTCCACCGGCGCCCAGCGCTTCAATGCCATCGCCGCCTCCATCGACGACCCCGACGCCCGCCTCGCCCTCGCCCGACTGGCCGCCCGGCTCTGGGAGGAGGCGGCACACATCCAGGTCGCCGCCGCGCTCGCCCTCGACGAGGCGCACGTCGAGCACACCGCCGCCGCCCTCGCGCCGTTGCGCCGGAGCGTCGCCGCCCTCGTGCGGAGGGGACAGGAGGACGGCAGCTTCCGCACGGACCTCGCCGCCCCCACGCTCGCCCGACTGATCGAGGAGATGGCGCGCACCGTCGTCTCCCGCACCGACGCGCAGAGCAGTGGCGCCGGAGACGTCGCCGTCCGTGTCGTGCTCAGCATCGCGGGACTCTCCTGGCGCGAGGCGGACGAGCTGCTCACCACTCACCCGGACATCACCGCCGACGACCAGGAGGTCCGCGCATGAGGATCACACTGCACGATGTCAGCAAGGGTCGCGCCGGACAGGCGCTTCCCTCCATGAGCCTCGAGTTCCACTCGGGCGCGGTCCGCTACGCGCTCGCGGAGACCGAGCAGCGGCCGACCGTGCTCGGCCTCATCGCGAGCGGGCGGATGCGCCCGGACACGGGCCGCGTCACCATCGATGCGGCGGCGAGCCCGAAGGAACTGCGTCGCCGGGTCGCCCTCGTGGACGCGCCGGACGTCAGCGACCCGCATCCGGACATCACCCTCGCCGGGGTGGTCGGTGAGGAGCTGATGTTCGCCGGGCGCGGTGCGACCCCGCTCCACGCCCGACGCTGGCTCGGCCGGGTGGGATACCAGGAGCTCGCCTCCGTCCCCATCGGCTCGGTCGACCCGGCCGCCCGCGTGCGCATCCTGTGCGAGCTCGCGGTGCTCCGCGAGGGCGTCGAGGGCATCGTCCTCGTCGCCCCGGATCGTCACGGCGGCAGCCCGGACGGATGGTGGCGCATCGCGGCCGAGTTCGCGGACCGCGGCTACGCCATGCTCGTGATCGTCGGCGGTTCCGCCGCCGTCGCCCTCGAGCGCATGCACGAGTTCGATGCGATCAACGCGTCCGGTCCCGTCGAGCCGCTGGTCCTCGAGCGTCCCGACGACGAGGCCGTGACCGACGACGAGGCCGTGACCGACGACGACCCGCTGGCCGAAGACGAACCGCTGACCGAAGACGAAGTACGGTCCGAGGACGAAGCCCCGTCCGACGAGGAAGGAGAAACGCGATGAAGGTCCCCGCCATGATCGCCGCCGAACTCCGCCGCCTGACCGCGAGCCGGATGGGCATCCTCGCCCTCGTGGCCCTCATCTGCGTGCCGATCCTCTACGGCGGCCTCTACCTCTGGGCGAACCAGGATCCGTACGCGAAGTTCTCCGAGGTCCCCGTGGCCCTGGTGGTCGACGACGAGGGCGCTCCCGCCCCCACGACCGGCACCGAACCGGCGAGCGACGAGACGGTCAACTACGGGGAGGACGTGGCGGAGAACCTGATCGAGGGGAACGCGTTCGACTGGCAGCGCATGACCGAGGACGAAGCCGCCGACGCCCTGCGCCACGGCGCGGTCGACTTCACCGTGACGATCCCGGCCGACTTCTCCACCGCCCTCACCTCCGCGGCGGGCGACGACCCGCACCAGGCCAGGATCGAGCTGGAGACCAACGACGCGAACAACTACCTCGCGTCGTCGATGGGATCGCAGGCCGTCGAGAAGATCCGCAGCTCCGTCGCCGAGATGGTCGGCAGCGAGGCCGCGGAGCGACTGCTGACCGGCCTCAGCGACGTGCGCGACAACCTGGTCTCCGCGACCGACGGCGCCACGCAGCTCGTCGACGGCGCGCGCAGCGCCGCCTCCGGGAGCACGACGCTCGCCGACGGGACGGCGAAGCTCGCCGACGGCTCCGCGCAGCTCGCCTCCGGGGCCCGGACGCTCGCCGACGGCGCGCAGCAGGTGAGCGCGGGCAACCGCCAGCTCGCCGACGTCGCCGACCGGGCCGGAGCCGCGGTGCAGGAGGCGACGGACGCGCTGCCGCAGGTGCGCTCGGACATCGCCGACCTCCTGACGGAGCAGGGACTCGCGCCCGAGGAGATCGACGAGGTGCTCGCCCGCCTGGATCCGCTCGGAACCCGGATCGAGGAGGGCAACGCGCAGGTGCAGGACGCCGTCGGCAAGGTCGACCAGCTCGCCGCCGGTTCCGCCTCGCTGGCATCGGGGGCGAGCGAGCTCGCCGGCGGCGCCGGCACTCTCGCGACGGGCGCGGCCGCGGCGAACTCGGGCGCGGCCCAGCTCCGCGATGGCCTGAAGACACTGTCCTCCGGGACCGCGGAGCTGCGGGACGGGCTCGCCGACGGTGTGCAGGCGATCCCCGCCTCCACCCCCGACCTGCGCTCCCTGCAGGCCGACACGATCGCGGACCCGGTGAAGGTCTCCAGCGACAAGGTCGCCTCCGCGGAGGACTACGGCGCCGGCCTCGCCCCGTTCTTCGCCGCCCTCTCCGCGTGGATCGGCATCTACGCGCTGTTCCTCATCGTGAAGCCGATCTCCCGCCGGGCCGTCACGGCGCTGCACTCCCCGATCCGGATCACGCTCGCGGGCTGGCTGACGCCGGCGATGCTCGGCGCGGTGCAGATGCTCGGCCTCATGGGGATCCTGGCGCTCACGCTCGGCTTCACGTTCGATCATCCGCTCGGCACGCTCGGGGTGATGATGTTCGCCTCGGCCACGTTCGCCGCGATCATCCTCGCCCTCAACGTCTGGCTCGGGTCCGTGGGGCAGTTCCTCGGCCTCGTGCTCATGGTGCTCCAGCTCGTCACAGCGGGCGGGACGTTCCCCTGGCAGACACTGCCCGCTCCCCTCGCCGCGCTGCACCACGTGCTGCCCCTCGGCTACGTCGTCGATGCCATGCGCCAGCTCATGTACGGCGGGGACTACGCGAGAGCCGGCTGGGACCTGGCTGTGCTGGGCGCCTGGCTCGTCGGGGCCCTGCTGCTGGCGATGATCGGTGTCACCCGCATGACGCACCGCCGCACGCTGCGCGATCTGCAGCCCAGCCTCATCGGCTGACCCTCCCGCTCGCCGCGGACCATCCCGCGGCGAGCGCGGGGCGGCTATGATGCGAGAGCGCGTACCCGTGAAACGCGCACTGGGGCTCGGTGGGACTGAGTCTCACCTGGCTACCCGAAAGAGTTCTCGACGATGATGACCGATTCGACGGCGTCCGCCGTTTCCCCGCGCCCCTCCCTCGGCGCTCGCATCGGACGCCTCGCGTTCCTCGTGGTCGCCGCCCTCGTGGTGGTGGCCGTCGCGGGCGCGTTCTTCGTGACCTGGACGATCCAGCGCTCCTTCCCGCAGACCTCCGGCTCGACGACGCTCGAGGGGCTGAAAGCGGAGGTCACGGTGCAGCGCGACGCCAGCGGCGTCCCCACGATCACCGCCGACTCCTCGGACGACCTCTTCTTCGCCGAAGGCTTCGTGCACGCGCAGGACCGATTCTTCGAGATGGACTTCCGCCGGCACGTCACCTCCGGCCGAGTCGCCGAGCTGTTCGGCGCCTCCCAGGCCGGCACCGACGCGTTCCTGCGCACGCTGGGCTGGCGCACGACCGCCGAGGCCGAGGTCGAGGCGATGGACGACGTCACCCGCGGCTACTACGAGGCCTACGCGGACGGCGTCAACGCCTACCTGTCCTCCCGCTCGGGCGCGGAGCTCTCGCTCGAGTACGCGGTCCTCGGGCTGCAGAACCCCGACTACGATCCGGAGCCGTGGGAACCCGCGGACTCGGTGGCGTGGCTGAAGGCGATGGCCTGGGACCTCCGCACCAACGTCGAGGACGAGACCGAGCGGGCGCTCCTCGCGGGGCAGCTCGCCGAGGACCCGCAGGTCGATGTGGAGGCTCTGCTCGGCACGCTCTATCCGGACTACCCGTTCGACCGGAACCCCGTGATCGTGCCCACCATCTCCACGGTCCCGCCGCTGGAGACCGGCGCTGAGCCCGCCGCCTTCACCGTGCCCGAGGGCGACGACGAGGCGCAGCAGGCGCTCACCACGGTGGAGTGGGAGGAGACGTCGTCCGTCATCGAAGCGGCGAGCGTGCTCGTCGGCGACGTCGGCGAGGGGATCGGCTCCAACTCCTGGGTCGTCTCCGGGGACCTCACCGCATCCGGGATGCCGCTGCTGGCCAACGACCCGCACCTCGGCGCCTCGCTCCCGTCGGTCTGGTATCAGGTGCAGCTGAAGTGCTCGACGGTGGACGAGGACTGCCCGTTCGACGTCGGCGGGTTCTCCTTCTCGGGGCTTCCGGGCATCGTCATCGGACACAACCAGCGCGTGGCGTGGGGCTTCACGAACCTCACCACCGACGTCACCGACCTGTACGTCGAGCGCATCGAGGGCGACTCCTACTGGCGCGACGGCGAGCTCGTGCCGCTGGAGGAGAGCACGGAGACCATCGAGGTCGCCGGCGGGGACGACATCGAGCTCACTATCCGCTCCACCGTGCACGGACCGATCATCTCCGGCCTCACGGATGACTTCACCGGCATCGCGGACGACCCGACGCCGGGGCTCACCGCGGAGGGCGCCGTTCCGACCGCTCCCGGCTCGGATGCCGCCGAGTACGCGGTGAGCCTGCGGTGGACGGCGCTCGACCCCGGCACCACCGCGACGGCGATCTTCGCGCTGTCGACCGCCCAGGACTTCGAGGACTTCCGCCGCGCGGCCTCCCTGTTCGACGTCCCGGCGCAGAACCTCATCTACGCCGACGTCGACGGCAACATCGGCTACCAGACCCCCGGCCGCCTCCCGATCCGCGGTGCCGGCGACGGCTGGATGCCGCAGCCCGGGTGGGACAGCAGCTACGACTGGACCGGGTACATCCCGTTCGAGGAACTGCCGGTGTCGTACAACCCCAGCTCCGGATACATCGTCACGGCCAACAACGCCATCGTGACCGACGACTACGAGCACTTCCTCTCCCGAGACTGGGACCAGGGATACCGCGCCGCCCGCATCGCCCACCTCATCGAGCGCCGGGCCGCGGCCGGGCCCCTGACGGCCGACGACATGCGGGACATCCAGATGGACGGCGAGATGTGGATCGGCACGCAGCTCGTCGCCGCGATGAAGGACATCGAGGTCGAGGGAGCGGGTCCGCAGCAGGCCGTCGAGCTGCTCCGCGGCTGGGACGCGCAGAACAGCGCCTCGTCGGCGGGCGCCGCGTACGCGAACGTGCTCTGGTCGAACCTCGTGCAGAACATCTTCGCCGAGCGCGAGCAGCCGCTGCCGATCGACGGTCAGGGCCGGCTGTTCACCGTCGTCGGAGCGATGCTGGAGAACCCGGCGGACCCGCTGTGGAGCAACCCCCAGCTCGATGTCGAGGGCCGGGACGAGATGCTCGCACTGTCGGCCGAAGAGGCGTACGACGAGCTGTCCGCGCTTCAGGGCACGGACGTCGCGCGGTGGAACTGGGGCGATCTGCATGCCCTCACCCTCACGAGCGACACGTTCGGCTCGTCAGGCATCGCCCCGATCGAGGCCCTCTTCAACCGTGGTCCGTATCCGGTCGGCGGCGGCGCCTCCGTGGTCGATGCGACCGGGTGGCAGCTCGGCGTCTCGTACGCCACAACCACCGTGCCCTCCATGCGGATGGTCGTCGATCTCGCCGACTTCGACGACTCGACGTGGATCCACCTCACCGGAGCCTCAGGGCACGCCTTCCACGAGCACTACGTCGATCAGACCACGGACTGGTCGACGGGGGTGCAGCGGTCGTGGGCGTTCACACCGAAGGCCGTCAAGGCGGCAGCGGTCGACACCCTGACGCTCACGCCCGCCGGCTGAGAGGAGCGTGGAGAGTGCTCGGCTAGCGTGGACAGGTGCCCACCAGCTACCTCGCCCCGAAGGGGACGCCGGCCACCCTCCTGGAGTTCGAGCACGGAGGAGCGACCCTGATCGCCGAGACCTTCGGCGACGGACCGCCCACCTACCTCCTGCTGCACGGCATCGGCATGGGGCGCAGCGTCTACCTCGACCTCACCCAGCGACTGCAGGGGCGGGTGATCGCGCTCGACCTCCCCGGCTTCGGCGAGGCGCCTGAGCCCACACGCACCCTGACCATGCAGCGGCACGCCGATCTGGTGGCCGCCTACCTCCGGTACGTCGACGCGGACCCGGTGGTGGTCATCGGGCACTCGATGGGGAGTCAGATCGCCGCAGAGCTCGCCGCCCGGCATCCCACCCTCGTCGCCGGAGTCGTGCTGGCGGGTCCGACCGTCGACAAGGCCGCCCGGAACGTGGGCGCCCAGGCGCGATACCTGCTGCAGGACCTCGTGGGCGAACGACCGCTCGTCATCTGGCGCGGTGCCCGGGAGTACCTTCGCGGCGGCCCGCATCTGATCCGCAAGATGCGCGCGACCATCGTGCACAAGCCCGAGAAGGCCTTCGTGCGCATCCAGTGCCCGGTGCTGGTGCTGCGCGGGGAAGACGACCCGCTGGCGCCGATGAGCTGGTGCCAGGTCATCCTCGACGCGATCCCCGGCGCGGAGCTCGCCGTCATCCCCGACCACGGCCACGGCACCCTCATCAGCGACTCGGAGCCCGCCGCCCGCCTGATCGAGGCCTTCGCCGCCCGCACCTAGCCTTCGAATCGCTGCCCGCGCCCCTCGGGTCCGTCGACCGTTCATAGCTCAGGAGATCGCGGCGCGTTGGGGCGGTTCGGCGGCCGAGGCAGGCTGCGGCTGCCCTTTCTCCTGAGTTGTGAACGGCGAGCGCCGACGAGCCGGGGCCCGAGCGCCTCGATAACCTCCCGCAGCGCCTCTCGCGTGCCTGCGGGGTCGGAGAGGATGTCAGCGGCGAGCGGCCGGATCGTGACATAGCCGAGACGAGCGGCCGCCATGTCCCGCGCACGATCCCGCTGCTGCTTCGCCCATCCCTCGTGAAAGGCGCGGCTGTCGCACTCGACGATCAGCCATCCATCGACGACGAAGTCGACTCGACCCACGCCGGGGATGTGGACCTGTGTCTCGAATGAGGCACCGAGCGACCGGAGGAGGAGCCGCACGAAGGTCTCCGGCCCCGACTCGGATGACGCGTCGGCCAGGGCGAGCACCGCGCCGAACCGCGGCGGCAGCCGAGCGAAGATCGCGCGCAGTTCGTCCATCGTGACGAGGCGCTGATGGAGGAGGCTGTCCAGGGTGGCCACCGACGCCCGAGGCGACTGGCATCGGACGGCATGCCGTACGGCCGCATCCAGGGACGTGACGTGCAGCGTACTCGCTGCGCCGTCCTCTGCCCAGTGCACCCTGTGAGCCTCCGCGTCTCGACGCCCCAACCGCGAGCGATGGGGCTCGACCTGCACGTGCACACCGTGGGCCGCGAGCACGAACACCCCGAGCATCTGGAGAAGGGAGACGCAGGTGACGCGACCTCCGATCCGCACGGCCTCCGCGACGACAGGATCCACATCCGGGCGGGCGTATCGGTCCCGGCGCAGTCGCAGAAGCCGCCCGCTCCGCACCAGGGCGGTCAGCTCGCGCCCCCTCAGCCCCGCGGAGCGAAGATCCGCTCGACTGAACACCGTGGAGTCGAAGACCTCTGCTGCGCGCTGGGGTCCGGAGTGGGCGATCACATCCCGGAGGATGCCCGGCGCGACACGGCGGGACGGGGAGTGAGGCCGGATGTGGAGTGGCCGCTCCGGATCGCGAGGCGGTGGAGGAGAAGTGGGGGCCGCGCACGGCGTTCACAATTCAGGAGAATCCGTCCCCCATCCGACCTGAGCGCACGCGCGGCCCGATGACGCCGCAGATCTCCTGAGTTGTGAACCGACAGCGGGCGGACCGGCTACGTCGGCGCCGAGGCGGTCAGCCGGCGGCGGGAGGGGTCTGCTTCGACTCGGCGAGCTCGTCGACGACGAGACCCCGCTGCTCGATCGTGCCGTTGCGGTAGGCCTGGCGACCGACCATGTGCGCGGACAGGGGGGCGGTCGCGAACTGCATGAGCACCACGGGCGCCACGAGCACGAGACCGAACAGCACGCCGCCGATCGACCGCTGCGACAGAGCGATCGCGACGCAGATCAGCAGCAGCCCGAGCACCTGGGGCTTCGTCGCGGCGTGCAGTCGCGTCGGCACATCGCGGAAGTGCAGGAGCCCCACGGAGGCGGAGAGGCAGAGGATCGCCCCGAGCAGGATGAGGACGAGCACCGCCACATCGACGACGGCATCCGGGATCATCAGACCGAACACGTTCATGGTGTCGTGTTGTCCCTTCTCGCGACGAACCGGGCGACCGCGATCGACCCGAACACGCCGACCGCCGCGATGATGAGGAGCACGGGGATGTTGCGGGTGTGGCCGTTGATGGCCATCTCGGCGCCGAGCACGCACATGACCTCGGTCAGCAGCACGTCGGCAGCGACGGCGCGGTCGAGGATCGAGGGGCCGCGGACGATGCGGATCACGGCGAGGATCGCAGCCACGGCGAACACGGCGAGGATGATGAGGAGCAGGGTGTTCATCGGGCACCGCCGATCGTCGCGGGGTCGATGCGGCCGACGCGCTCGTCCGCCTTGAGCGCACGGTACTGGGTCGGGTTGCCGAGCGCCCGGACGATGCGCTTCTCCCAGCCGAGGACGCCCTGCCGCTGCTTCTCGACGTCCTCCTTGCTGCGCACGCCGATCACGTGGAGATAGAGGATCCCGCGGTCGCGGTCGGCCTCGACGACGAGGGAGCCCGGGATGAGCGACGACACCACGGCGACGTGGGTCATGACGAGGTCGTCGGCGTAGCGGAGGGGTACCGCGACGATGGCGGTACCCGGCTGGCGACGGAAGTCGAACACCTGCGCCGTCACGGAGAGCGCGCCGCGGAGGATCGCGAACAGGAACTGCACGACGAACAGGGCCCCGTACCAGAGGTTGACGCGCCCCGAGAGCTCGACCGTGGGGAGGCGGAACACCCGCGTCACGAAGATCGCCACCACGAGTCCCGTGAGGAAGGACAGCACCGTGAACTGGGCCCACAGCAGCATCCACAGCACGATCAGCCAGGCGAGGAACGGCAGCTGCATGCCGATGTCCCGCCAGACGCGCTTGGTCTCGGGCCTCATCCCTCCACCTCGTCTTCCAGCTGTACGAGGTTGACCGGCTGCAACAGGCCCGCCCCGATACGGTCGCACAGAGCGTACAGCGGTCCGGCGAAGATCGTCAGGGCCAGTGTGACGGTGACCATGCCGGCGGTGGCCATGGTCATGATCCTCGGGATGTGCCGGCGCTCCTGCTGCTCATCCGCGGCGGGGGCTCCGGTGAGGTAGGAGATGCGGCCCTCGGTCTCGGTCGAGTCCTCCTCCTCGCGCCAGAAGGCGAGGTTCCAGGCGCGCATGAGCGCATACAGGGTGAGCAGCGAGGTGATGATGCCGCCGAAGATGAGCACGATCATGAGCGGCGTGCCCACGGAGGCCGCGGCCTCGAACAGGGCGAACTTGCCGATGAACCCGGAGAACGGCGGCAGACCGCCCAGGTTGATGGCGGGGATGAAGTACAGCAGCGCGATGACGGGGGCGATCTTCAGCAGGCCCTTGACCCTCAGGATCGACGTGCTGCCCGCCCGACGTTCGATGAGTCCCACCGCGAGGAACAGGGTGGTCTGCACGACGATGTGGTGGACGATGTAGTACACGGTCGCGCCGATGGCGGCCGGGGTCGCGATCGCCAGACCGAAGATCATGTAGCCGACGTGGCTGACGAGCGTGAACGACAGGATCCGCTTGAGCTCGGCCTGCGCGACGGCGCCGAGGACACCGACGACCATGGTCGCCAGCGCGATGATGAGCAGCAGGGTGTCGATGCTGTTCGAGGCGAACAGCTGCGTCTCGGTCCGGATCAGCGCGTACACGCCGACCTTGGTCAGCAGGCCGGCGAACACGGCGGTGACCGGCGCGGGGGCCGTCGGGTAGGAGTCGGGCAGCCAGAACGACACGGGGAAGATCGCGGCCTTGATCCCGAAGGCGACCACGAGCATGAGGTGCAGGACGAGCTGCGTGTCCTGTGGGAGCTCCGACATGCGCTCGGCGATCTGGGCCATGTTCACCGTGCCGAGGGCACCGTAGATCATCGCGATCGACGCGAGGAACAGGATCGACGACACGAGCGAGACGACGATGTAGACCGCCCCGGTGCGGATGCGGGACTCGGTGCCGCCCAGGGTGATGAGCACGTACGAGGCGACCAGGAGGATCTCGAACCCGACGTACAGGTTGAACAGGTCGCCGGCGATGAAGGCGTTGAAGATGCCGGCGGCGAGGATCAGGTACGAGGGGTTGAAGATCGAGATCGGGGTCTCGTCCGCACCGTCCGCGACGCCCTGGCCGATGGAGAAGAGGAGGACCGCGAGCAGCACGATGCTGGAGACGAGCACCAGCAGGGCGGCGAGGCGGTCGACGTAGAGGACGATGCCGAAGGGCACCGGCCACCCGCCCACGGAGACCGCGAGGGGGGAGCCTGCATCGACGACGACGAGCAGCACGGCCGCGATGACGGACACGACCGCGAGCGTGGCGACCGTGACGAACACCTGCAGGCGCGCGTTGCGACCGAAGACGAGGGTGATCGCGGCACCGAGGAGCGGCAGGGCGACGAGGAGGGGGACGAGCGTGGTCATGGCCTGCCCTCCCCGTCTGTCGTGTCGTCGTCCCGGTCCGCGTCGGCCTCGTCCGCGCCGTCGGGTTCCGGCTCCGGCTCGGGCACGTACGGCGCGTCGTACGGCGCGTCATCGTGGATCGCCGGGTTGTCGCGCATGTGCAGGACGGTGATGGGCGCGGTCTGCACGCCCACGAAGTCGGTCGTGGCGTCGTCGTCGTCCGTCTCGGACTCGTCGTCCATGAGGTCTTCGTCTTCGTCGGTGCGCTCCCGCAGCGCGATGTCGGCCTCGTCGTCCTCGACCGTGTCCGCCTGACCGAGCTGCCAGGAGCGGTAGATGAGCGCCAGCAGGAAGGCCGAGACGGCGAACGTGATGACGATCGCGGTGAGCGTCAGCGCCTGGGGCAGCGGGTCGCTCAGGTCGCCCTCCGTGCCGAAGAACGGTGCGTTCCCCGGTACGCCCATGACGATGAGCAGGAGCAGGTTCGTAGCGTTCCCGAGCAGGAGGAAGCCGATGAGGACGCGGGTGAGGCTGCGCTCCAGCATCGCGTAGACGCCGCAGGCGAAGAGCACGGCCATGATCGCGATGAGGGCGAGCGAGACGTCCATCAGCCGTTCCCCCCGGTCCTCGAGGAGAAGTCGACGGCGGTGCTCTCACCGGGGCGGAGCGCCGCCTGCCGGTCGACCTCGGCGCCGAGGCTGCGGAGCACGTCGAGGACGAGTCCGATCACGACGAGGTAGACGCCGATGTCGAAGATGGTCGAGGTGACGAACTCCATATGCCCGATACCGGGGATCTCCCACTCCCAGAAGGTGCTGGTGAGCGGCGCCATGCCGAAGAACAGCGGCACGACGGCGGTGCCCACGGCGAGGATGAGGCCCGCGCCGAGGAGTCTTCCGGCATCGGTCGGCGCGGCGGCGCCCAACTCCCAGCGGCCTCCCGCGATGTAGCGCATCACGAGGGCCATGCCCGCGACGAGCCCGCCAGCGAAGCCTCCGCCGGGGAGGTTGTGCCCGGCGAAGAGCAGGAAGATCGACACCACGATGATCGTGTGGAACAGGATCCGGACGATCACCTCGAGCAGGATCGACCGGTTCTCCGGCTTCATCTTCTGGCCGCCGACGAGCCAGGCGCGCGGTGCCGAGCGGTTCTCCGCGGTCTGGAAGCGCACACCGTCCGTGGTCTCCACGAGCGGCCGGCTCCGTGCCGACTTCCGCACCGAGCGGGGCAGGGTCTTCGTGGCGGCGAGCAGGTCGGCGCGGTGGGTCACGAAAACGAGAGAGGCGACACCGGTCGCGGCGAGCACGAGCACGGACAGCTCGCCCATCGTGTCCCAACCGCGGAGGTCGACCAGCGCCACGTTCACGACGTTCTTGCCGTGGCCGATCTCGTACGCGATCTCCGGGAAGATCGCCGAGATGGGGTCGGCCACGCGGGACTGGGTCGCGACGACGGCGACGAACGCCATGGTCAGGCCGACGCCGACCCCGAGGAGGGCGCGCGGGATGCGGCTGACGGAGGCGTTGTGCTCGCCCATCCGCGCAGGAAGGCGGCGCAGCACCAGGGCGAAGGTCACCATGGTCACCGTCTCGACGAGGATCTGGGTGAGCGCGAGGTCCGGTGCTCCGCTGGTCGCGAAGAGGACGACCATGCCCAGGCCCGTGACGGAGGCGAGCACGACGCCGGTGTAGCGCTTGCGGGCCCGCACGGCCACGACGCCGGCGACGGCCATGATCGGGGCCACGGCGAGCTGAGCCGGCGTGTGCCAGAGCGAGAGCTGATAGCGGTCGATGTCGCTCGCCACCAGCGCGGTGACCTCGGCGGCGACGAAGACGACGAAGATCGTCCCCACGTAGACGGGCAGCGAACCCCGCTGGGTGAGCGTGGTGCTCAGCACCGAGAGCCGGTCGATGCCGCGCATCACCACGTAGTAGGCGTCGGCGGCCGTGAACGGCAGCAGTCGCGGACGACGGTCCCACCCGGTCCGGCGGGTGAGGAGGAAGAGGCCGATGCCGAGCAGGATCGACAGGATCGAGATGCCGAGAGCGGGTTCGAGGCCGTGCCAGAGCGCGAGGTGTCCCGGGCCCTCGACGGCCGCGCCCTCGTGGTCGAGTCCGGGGGTGGCGGTCAGCGCATAGGGCTGCAGGGCGACGTCGAGGGCCGGGGCGCCGATGCCCGCGGCGAGCGTCACCCCGGCGAGGATGATCGGTGCCGAGAGGAAGCCGACCGGCGGATCGGGCCAGACCGTGTCGGGCTGCCGCTGTCCATCGGCGTCGCGCTTGGTCCAGAACGCGCCCCAGAGGAAGCGGACACCATATGCCGCGGTGAGCATGGATCCGAGCGCGACGCCGATCAGGGCGACCAGACCCCACACGGAGCCGCCCAGCGCATCATCCAGCAGCGCCGTGAGCGTCGACTCCTTCGCCACGAATCCGATGGTCGGAGCCACCCCGGCCATCGAGGCCACGGCGATGAACGCGGCCGTGGCCATGACTGGCGCCTGCCGGCCGACGCCGGAAAGTTCGGTCACGTCACGGGTGGAGAGCTGGCGGTCGATGACGCCGACGATGAGGAACAGCGCCGACTTGAACAGCGCGTGCCCGATCACCAGCGCGATGCCGGCGAGGGCGGCCGCCTGCGTGCCGTAGCCGACGACGACAGCGAAGAAACCGAGCTGGCTCACCGTGCCGAACGCGAGCACACGCTTGAGGTCGGTCTCCCGCAGCGCCTGGATGCCCCCGAGGAGCATCGTGAGGATGCCGAGGGTGAGCACGATCGGCCGCCACGTCGGGCTGAACGCGAAGATGGGTGCGAAGCGGGCGATGAGGTAGATGCCGGCCTTCACCATGGCCGCGGCGTGCAGGTAGGCGCTGACCGGCGTCGGGGCCGCCATGGCGCCCGGGAGCCAGAAGTGGAAGGGGAAGAGCGCCGATTTGCTGATGGCGCCGATCAGGAGCATGACGATCGCCGCATCGACGATCGGACCGGTCGGCGCGATCGCGAGGATCTCCCGGATGCTCGATGTCCCCGCGTCGACGACGAGGAGCACGACGCCGACGAACATGACGAGTCCGCCGAGCGTAGTCACCAGGAGCGCCTGGAGCGCGGCACGTCGGCTGGCGGCGCGGCGTCGGTAGTGGCCGATGAGGAGGTAGGAGAGGATGCTCGTGGCCTCCCAGAACATCACGAGCATCACGAGGTCGTCGGTGAGGACGAGACCGTACATCGCGCCGGCGAAGGCGAGGAGGACGCCCGCGAACTGCCCGATCCCGGCCGCCTCGTCGTGGAAGTACCAGCGGCAGTAGAGCAGCACGAGCGCGCCGACGCCGGTGACGATGAGCGTGAGCACCCACCCGAGGACGTCCATGTTCATGGACAGGTTCAGCCCGAGCTGCGGGATCCACGGCACCGAGACGAACGGGACCGGACCGTCGAGCACCTGCGGCGTGAGCACGAGGGCGTGCACGAACGCGGCGGCCGGGACGAGGGCGGCGACGGCGAAAGCCTGAGCTCCCAACCAGCGCACCAGAACGGGCATCAAGAGCGACCCGAGAAGGAACACTGCGAGGAGCATCAGCATATACGCGGCTCCTCGGGGGCTCGTCGGCCGTACGGCTCAGGCGGGCGGTGTCCGTCCAGTTTACCGGGCCGAGGCGCCTGTCGGCTCCGCGAGCTTCGAGATCGCGTGTCAGAGTGGTCGCATGCGGCGGGTCCGGGGGCGGGAGCTGGCGGGGTGGGTGGCCGCGCTGGGACTCGCGCTGATCGTCGTCGGATACCTGGCGTCGTCACCCCGGTCGACGCTGATGTTCGACGACGGGGACTCGCTGATCGTGGCTCTGGTCGCCCGATCGATCCTGGACGGCGGCGGGGGCGACTGGGCGATGTCCAGTGTGCTCTTCCTTCCTGAGATCGCGGTGTTCACGGCCCTCGACGCCGTGCTGCCCTTCGACGTGGACGGCGTGCTGGCGGCCAACGCGGTGGTGAACGTGCTCGCGCTCTACGGGGCGATCCGCCTCGCCGCCGGTCGGCGCGTCGAGGGTCGGGCACCGGTCGCCTGGTCGGTCGCGGCCCTCGCGACGTTCTGTCTCCTCATCCTCACCGAGTCGTCGACGTCGCGCGACGCGCTCGAGCTCGCGTCGCTGATGCTGACGACCACGTACTACTCGGCCACGGTCGTGGGCGTGCTCCTCGCCGTGGCTCTGTGTCGGCGCGTCCTCGACGACACCTCTGGAGGCGTGACGCCAGTGATCGCCCTCGGTGCGGTCGCGGCGGTCGCGACCATGAGCAATCCGCTGTTCGCCGCATGGGCCACGGTGCCGCTCTCCCTGATCCTCGGCGCTGTCTCCCTCGCTGCGCCCCCAGTCCGGCGTCACGCGCCGGCCTTGATCGGGGCCCTGGTCGGGGGCAGCGCTCTGGGCTTCCTCGGTCGCATTCCGTTCTCGGCATGGATCGCGAACTCCGGCGCGGGCTACGTGCAGCCCTCGGAGTGGGCCCACGCCGTCGAGTACTACGCGGGACTCGCGATCGAGCGCCTGTCCACCCCCGGCGGCGTGCTGGCCGCGGTCGTCATCCTGACGCTGACGGTGCTCGCGATCGTGCGGACGGCGCACGCGTCGGACAGCGGCATCCGCCTCGTGGCGATGGCAGCCTGGGTCCTCCCGCTCTTCGTGATCGTCGGCGGCATCGCGGCGGGAACCCACGCGGCCCGGTACCTGCAGCCGCTCGTGTTCGCCCCGATCCTCGCCCTCGTCGCACTCCCGCGCGTCCGGATGCCGCGAGCCGCGGTGACTCGCGTCGTCCCCACCGTCGTCGCCATCGCCCTCCTCGTCGGCAGCGCGGCGGCCGTGCCGCGCATCGTGCAGGCGGCGAGCGCGCCCGACCGCGATCTCGCCTGCGTGACCGACTGGGTGGACGCGTCGGGGCGCACCGGTGCGGGACAGTTCTGGACGGTCCGACTGCCCAAGCTGCACGCGTCGGATCCCGCCCGGCTCGTGCAGGTCGACCACGAGCTGCACGGCTACGCCTGGCTCGTCGACCGTCGGGACTTCGCCGTGGGTGCGGTGTCGTTCCTCGTCGAGGACACGCAGACCGTGCCGTGGAACCTGCCGACCACCGCGGAGCCCACCGCCCTCGTCGAGTGCGGGCGGTACCGCATCCTCGACTACGCGCCGGCGACGCTTCCCCTCGGGCCCGCGCGTTCGTGACCGGTGCGCGCTGTCAGCGCGAGGGGGGCGGTGCGGTCGTCGTGCCGGCACGGAACACGCAGTGCAGGTCCTGGGTCACGCCCGGCTCCCCGCGCAGCATCCGGGCGACCTGCTCCCCGGCGGCCCTGCCCTTCTCCACCGCGGGCTGCACGCTCGTGGTGAGGGTGAGATCGCCGAGGCCGTCGAGCGGGATCCCGTCGAACCCGGCGACCGAGAGGTCTTCGGGGACACGGAGTCCGAGCTCCTCCGCGGCGCGGATCACACCGACGGCGAGCAGGTCACTCTGCGCGAGCACGGCGGTCGGCCGGGTGGCGGGATCGGCCAGCAGCATCCGCCCGACGAGGATGCCCTCGTCGATGAGGCTTCCGGAGGCCGAGATCGCCGGGGCGTCGGGGAAGATCTCACGCATCCCGGCGAGACGGTCGACCGTCACGTCGACGGTCGCGTTCGCCAACCGCTCCGGCGTGATGAGGGTGCGCTCGCGCTCCGCGTCCAGCGAGAGGGTGACGAGCGCGACGTCCTGATGACCGAGGTCGCGCACGTGACGGGCGATGTCCGCGGAGGCGGCGACGTTGTCCAGCGTGATGCGCGGCACATCGAGCCCCGCATCGCCCTCGATGACGACGACCGGGAGACCGCGTCCGAGCACGATCTCCAGGGACGCGCGGGTGCGCCCGGAGCATCCGATGAGCACCACGGCGTCGACGGGAGCGCTCGCGATGGCAGAGCCGTCCTCGCCCGGCTCGTCGCGCATGAGGAGGATCCCGGCGCTGAGGTCGGCCAGGCCGTCGGTGAGGCCGTCCATCATCGCGGTCGTGACCGGATCGAGGAACGCCGCGCGCAGATGTCCCTCCAGGACCACCGCCACGATGCCGCTGCGCCCGCGCCGGAGGGAGGCGGCGCGGGGATCGGGGCCGGCGTAGCCGAGGTCGGTCGCGGCGGCGAGCACCCGGTCCCGGGTGGCGGGTGCGACCTTGGCCTTGCCGCTGAAGACGACGGACGCGGTCGAGGTGGCGACCCCCGCCTCGCGAGCCACATCGGCGATCGTGGGCCGTCGCGGCGTCTCCCTGGTCATACTCCGAGGATAGCCCGGTTCCGTCACCGAAGGTCGAATCGATTCGATAGGCTGTCCGCCATGGACACCGCCCTCACCCGCTCGCAGTTCGTGCGCTGGCGCACCGCGATCTTCGCCATCTTCCTCGCCAGCGGCCTCTCGATCGCGACCTGGGCCTCCCGCGTGCCGGGGATCAAGGAGGCGCTCGACCTCGACAACGCGCAGGTCGGCCTCATCCTGCTCGGCATGGGCGTCGCGTCCATCCTCGGCATCTCCACCAGCCCCGCGGTGATGGCGCGGACCGGCGCGCGACGCGGCATGCTCCTGGCGATGCTCACGTTCGCGACCGGCATCGCGCTCGTCGGCCTCGGCGCCACCGTCTTCGGGTCGGTGCCTGTCGTGCTCATCGGCATGGTGCTCTTCGGTTTCGGCAACGGCTGCGTCGACGTGATGATGAACGTCGAGGCCACCGCCATCGAACAGCAGATGGGCCGCACCATCCTGCCGGTCTTCCACGCGTTCTTCAGCTTCGGCACCGTGCTCGGCGCCGGTATCGGCGCCCTCGCCGCGGCGCTCAAGGTCGACGTCGGCACGCACGCCGTCTCGATGGGCGTCCTCATCGCCGCGATCGCCGTCGTCTGCTTCTTCCAGGTGCCGGTGCGCGAGGCCGCGCTCGACCCCGAGGACCACGAGAAGCCCCCGTTCCGTCAGCGGATGCACACCGCCCTCGAGGCCTGGCGCGAACCCCGCACCTACCTGCTGGGAACCGTCATGCTCGGCATGTCCTTCGCGGAGGGCGGGGCCAACGACTGGATCGCCCTGGGCACCGAGCAGGGGCACGGGTTCGCGGAGGGCACGGGGGCCGTCGCCCTGGCGGTGTTCTCCGTCGGGATGACGGTGGTGCGCCTCTTCGGCGGACCGCTGGTCGACCGGTTCGGCCGGGTGCTGGTGCTGCGCATCCTGGCCGCGACGGCCGCCACCGGAATCCTGCTGTTCATCCTCGCGCCCACACTGCCGCTGGTCCTCGTCGGCGCAGCCCTGTGGGGCATCGGCGCGTCGCTCGGCTTCCCCCTCGGCATGTCGGCGGCGGCGGACGACCCGGCCAAGGCCGCCGCACGGGTGAGTGCGGCGGCGACGATCGGCTACGTGGCGTTCCTCGGCGGCCCTCCCGTGCTCGGCGTCATCAGCGAGCACATCGGGCTGCTCAACACGCTCTTCATCCTCGTCGCGCTCGTGGTGCTCTCGGGCCTGTTCTCCGGCGCCGCCCGGCCGCTCCGCACGGAGGAGAAGGCTCCAGCGGTTCCAACCACCGAGCGCTGACCTCAGTCCTCGACACCGCGCACCAACGCGGCCGCGTGTGACCGGCTACGCGCCCCGAGCTTGGTGAGCACGTTCGACACGTGGGTCTTCACGGTCGGCACCGAGATCTTCAGGCGCGCGGCGAGCTGGGCGTTCGACCACCCCTGCAGGATCCCGTCGAGGACGTCCCGCTCCCGCGGCGTCAGTTCCGGGAGCACGAACGTCGTCATCGGCGGCGGCTCCGAGGCGGACGCCGCCACCGCGGCGAGCGCACGCCGGGTGACCCGCGGGTCCAGCGCCCCCTCTCCGGCAGCGACAGCACGCACGGCCTGGACGAGGGTCGGCGCGTCGACGGTCTTCAGGAGGAAGCCGACGGCCCCGGCGCGGATCGCCGCGAGCACGAGCTCATCCTCGTCGAAGCTCGTCAGCACGAGGACATCTCCCAGTCCGCGCTCCACGATCTCGCGGGTGGCCGAGACCCCGTCACGTCCCGGCATGCGCAGGTCCATGAGGACCACGTCCGGCCGGAGCGCCGCCGCGTTGCGGACCGCGACCTCCCCGTCGGCCGCCTCGCCCACCACGGCGATGTCGTGCGTCTCCAGCATGATGCGCAGGCCCGCCCTGATCGCGCCGTGGTCGTCGGCGAGCAGCACGGTCGGCGCGGTCATGCCCGCACCTCCACTGGCAGTCGTGCCTCGACCAGCCAGCCGTCGGGCTCCGGTCCGGCCCGGAACGTCCCGCCCAGGGCGGTGATGCGCTCCCGCAGCATCTGCAGCCCCCACCCGTCGCCGCCCTGCCCGGCGGTCGCGGTCGGCGCCCCGCCTCGCGACCGCACCGCGACGCTGGCCGCCCCGTCGGCCGGACCGATCGTGACCTCGACCACCGCGCCGTTGGCATGGCGAACGCAGTTTCCCAGCGCCTCGCGCACCACCCGCACCACCGCCTGCTCCCCGCCCCCGCCGAGCGCGCCCGGATCGTCGACGGCGAGCCGCACGTCCAGCCCCGAGCGCCGGGCCTCGGCGGCGAGGCGGTCGAGGTCGGCCCACCCCGGCGTCGGAGCGAGCGCGCCGTCGCCGCGGCGCAGCACCCCGATCATCGTGCGCAGGGCTCCGTGCGCGTCCAGCCCGGCATCCCGCACGGCCTGCAGCGCGGCACGGTCGTCCGACCGGTCCGGCGGAGCAGCGAGCGCCGCCTCGGCCCGGATGGCCATCGCCATCACGTGCCCCGCCACCACGTCGTGCAACTCCGTGGCCATGGTCTCCCGCTCGCGCTGCACCGCCTGCACCCGGTCTCTGGCGGCGGTCGCCGCGGCGTCTTCCGCCCGCTGACGGTGCAGCTCGGCCAGCTCGTGCGCCTGCGACACCGCCACCGCCCACCAGTAGTCGGTGCCGAAGATCGCTCCGAACTGCACGCCGAATAGCAGCGCGACCGGTGGTTCTGCCCCCGAGATGAGCAGGGCGGCGAGGAAGAGCGCGATGGTCGCCGTGCCCAGCAGCACCAGCAGCACGCGGCGCCCACGCGGGCCGGCGAGGAAGGCCGCGGTCCACATCACGTCCAGCAGCACCACCAGCGTCCCGACGCCGCCGACGGTGACAAGGTCGGTGACGAAGAGCACGGTGACGAGGGCCAGCACGGTCCACGGGTGCCGACGCTTGCCGAGGGCCAGAGCGCAGGCGGGGATGGCGAGCACCAGCGCCCACCACGGCGAGACGTCCTCGGGCAGCAGCGAGAAGGGCCCCCAGATCCCGTGGAACCCGAGAGCAGCCATGATCGTCGCGAGGACGGCCATGCCGACGGGGTCCACCCACCATCGGTGCCGCCGGTACCAGGCGGCGGGCCCTCCGTCGGCCGGATCGTGCATGCCCTCATGCAACCACGGCCCGCACTCCGTCGCATCCGACCAAAGGATGAGGGGGGTCTGAACGACCCCCGACTTTCGCCCGATCCGCGTTCGCCCAGGGGTCGGGATCGTAAAGGCATGGAACTCTTCGGTGGGCTGCCGCTGCCCCTCTCCCTCGCCGTGCTCGCGCTCATCGACGGTCTGAGCGTCGGGACACTGCTCATCCCGGTCTTCCTGCTGCTGCACCCCGGGCGTGTGCGCGCCGGGCGGATCCTCCTCTATCTCGCGACGATCGCCGTGTTCTATCTCGTGGTCGGACTCCTCTTCCTGTGGGGGCTGGTGAACCTCGTCGACGTCGCCTCCGACTTCCTGGGCTCCCCGGCGGGAATGATCACCCGCCTCGTCGTCGGCGCCGCCCTCCTCGTCACGGCGTTCGTGATGCCGACGAAGCCCGCCGAAGCAGCGCCGGGCGGGGCGCCCATGGCCGCCGTCGCGACGCCGGATCCCGGCATGCCGGGCAGAGACCCCGTGTCGGCATCGGGCGCGCAGATGCAACCTCCCGCTCCGTCCGCCGCCACCGCGACGGCCGCGCCCCGGCCCGGACGGATCACCCGCTGGCGGGAACGGCTGCTCGACCCGAAGACGCGCGGGTTCGCGGTCATGGCCGTCGCCATCGCCGCCGGCCTCGTGGAGGTCGCGACGATGCTCCCCTACATCGTGGCGATGACGATGCTGGCGGACGCCGGCGTCGACACCTCGCTGCGGATCCTGTCCCTGGCCGGATACTGTGCGCTCATGATCGCGCCGGCCGTCGTGCTCCTCGTGCTGCGACTGGTGGCGGCCCCGCTCGTGCAGCGGCCGCTGGAGCGCTTCGCCTCCTGGATGGAGCGGACGGGCGCGGAGAACACCGCCTGGATCATCGGCATCATCGGCTTCCTCATCGCCCGGTCGGCCGCCACCGAGCTCGGGCTCTTCGGCGCGATCTTCTGACAGCGACCACGGCGACGACGAAGTAGGCTCGTCGGGTGCGTCTCGTCATCGCCCGCTGCTCGGTCGACTACACCGGTCGGCTCAACGCCCATCTTCCGCTCGCCACCCGCCTGCTCGTGCACAAGGGTGACGGGAGTCTGCTCGTGCACTCCGACGGCGGCAGCTACAAGCCGCTGAACTGGATGAGCCCGCCGTGCGTGCTCGCGACCGAGGAACCGGGCGAGGAGGAGGCCGGCGCCGGCGTCGTCGAGGTGTGGCGGGTGACCCACAAGAAGACCGGCGATGCCCTCCGCGTGCAGATCTACGAAGTCATCCACGACTCCAGCCACGAGCTCGGGATCGACCCCGGGCTGCAGAAGGACGGCGTCGAGGCCGACCTGCAGCGCCTGCTCGCGGAGCAGGTGGACCGCGTCGCCGAGGGTGCCACCCTGGTGCGTCGCGAGTACCCCACGGCCATCGGCCCGGTCGACCTGCTGGTGCGCGACGCCGACGGCGTGGCGATCGCGGTCGAGGTCAAGCGCCGCGGCGACATCGACGGCGTCGAGCAGCTCACCCGCTACCTCGAGCTCCTGGGTCGCGACCCCCACCTCGCTCCGGTGCAGGGCGTGTTCGCCGCCCAGGAGATCAAGCCGCAGGCCCGCGTCCTCGCCGAGGATCGCGGAATCCGCTGCCTCGTGCTCGACTACGACGACATGAAGGGCATCGAGTCGGGCATCCCCCGCCTCTTCTGATCCTCAGCGCGTCGAGACCAGGCGCGGCTGCGGACCCTCGAGCCGCGCGATCGCGATCTTCACCTCGGTGAGCTCGTGCTCGATCCGGTCGAACTTCGCGTCCTGGATCGCGAACCTCGCGTCGACCTTCGTCTCCATCGCGGCGAACCGCGCGTCCATCCGACCGATCATCCAGCCGAACCCGCTGATGATCGCGACGAGAGTCGTCGCGGCCGTCGCCAGCATCGTGATGACTTCCACCGACACGTACATGCCCCCATTCTCACCCGTGATCCCGCCGCTGTCACGACTCTAGGTCGACGTGAAGGGTGTTCACGTGTTCGGTGGATAAATCCGTTTCGTGCACACCTGTGCAGGACGGGCGGGCACCCGTTCGCGGGACCCTAGGCTGGAGGCATGCCCTCTTCGCCTTACTCGTGTGTGCTCTGGGACGTCGACGGGACCATCGTCGACGCCTCGGTCGGGATCCTGCGTCGCCTGAACATCGCCCTGACGCACTTCGGCCACCCGGCGC
The DNA here is from genome assembly GCF_032364335.1 of Microbacterium meiriae. Taxonomy (NCBI): domain Bacteria; kingdom Bacillati; phylum Actinomycetota; class Actinomycetes; order Micrococcales; family Microbacteriaceae; genus Microbacterium; species Microbacterium meiriae. The sequence goes on along the minus strand of NZ_CP133984.1, from coordinate 48,251 downwards.
CGACGCGGGAAGAGCTCGTGCACTGGATCGGTCCTCCCATGTTCCAGTCCTTCCAGGACCAGGCGGGGATGACGCCGGAGCAGTCGGCCGAGGCCGTGGCGTTCTACCGCACCCTCGGCAAGGCCGACGGGTACACGACCGACGTGCAGACGTATCCGGGCGTCGCCGAGCTGATCCACGACCTGCACGCGGCGGGTGTCCCCCAGGCGACGGCGAGCTCGAAGCCCGAGAACCAGGTCGACGCCCTGGTCGATCACTTCGGACTCCGGCCGTCGTTCCTCACGACCGTGGGCGCCACGCCGGACGAGGCCACCCTCGCCTCCAAGACCGACATCGTCGCCGAGGCGCTGCGACGGCTGCGCGAACTCGGCGCCGACACCTCCCGCCCGGTCCTCGTCGGCGACCGGCACCATGACGTCGAGGGCGGTCTCGCCAACGGCGTGCCCGTGATCTTCGTGGGCTGGGGATTCAGCGACCCGCATGAGGGCGACGACGCGGCGTTCCGCGTCGCGACCGTCGACGAGTTGCGCGCACTCCTCCTGCCCTGACCCGCCCGAGGCCGCCAGGGAAGACGAAACTCCCCGCCGGGTCAGCGCCTGCGCGTGATTCCGACGGGGAGTTCCCGGTGTTGCTTCCGCCTCAGACGGGGCGGATGTTCTCTGCCTGCAGGCCCTTGGGGCCCTGCGCCACATCGAACTCGACCCGCTGGTTCTCTTCGAGAGAGCGGTAGCCGGATGACTGGATGGCGGAGTAGTGCGCGAAGACGTCAGCGCCTCCGTCGTCGGGGGAGATGAAGCCGAAGCCCTTCTCCGAGTTGAACCACTTGACCGTGCCCTGGGTGCTCATGTACTGCCTGTTCTGCTGATGTAGAAGCCGACGCAGGGGTGCACCGACATCGCTAACGCTAGTGGAGGGGACCCCCAGCGGAATAGTCGTTGCGAGAAGGTAATCCAAATGTTGCATGAGCGGACGCGCCCGGAAAATGGTGTGGCCCTCACCGCGGGGGGAGCGATGAGGGCCGAAGACGACCGGAGGGTGCGTCAGAAACAGCCTAACCCCTCCACGCGCTTCTTGTCCCCCTTTTGGGGGACAAATCTGAAAAATCTTCGTGGCGACCGGCCGGAGAGCGGCCCTCTCGAGGAGTTCATTGGGGACTGAACTACTCGAGAGGGCCCAATCGCATGCACGGATCGTCCGGCCCGTGGGGAGGGCCTCCGCCTCCTGGGGAGAGGCGTAGACGATCGATCCCCTTGCATGCACTTTCACCCTAGGGGAGTACGCGATCTCCCGCCATGGACCTTGACAGACGCAGGGGTAGCCTGAATCGGTGACCATGCTGAACAAGGACATGACGCTCTGCATCTCGCTGTCGGCACGGCCGAGCAACAACGGCACGCGCTTCCACAACCATCTGTACGAAGCCCTCGGTCTGAACTGGATCTACAAGGCCTTCGCTCCGACCGATCTGAGGCAGGCCATCGCGGGGGTGCGCGGCCTCGGCATCCGCGGGTGCGCGATCTCGATGCCCTACAAAGAGGACGTCATCGCCCTCGTCGACCGCATGGACCCCTCGGCGCAGGCCATCGATTCCGTCAACACGATCGTGAACGATGACGGCGTGCTCACGGCCCACAACACCGACTACTCGGCGATCGCGCAGTTGATCGCGGAGAACGACCTCGATCCGGGGTCGTCCGTGCTCCTGCGCGGCTCGGGTGGCATGGCGAAGGCGACGGCGGCCGCGTTCCGCGATGCCGGCTTCACGGACGTGACGATCGTCGCCCGGAACGCATCCGCGGGCCGTGCCCTCGCCGAGCTGTACGGTTTCGCCTGGCGCGCGGAGGTCGGAGACACCACCGCCGACGTGATCGTGAACGTCACCCCGATCGGCATGGCCGGGGGTGCGGAGGCGGACGCACTCGCCTTCCCCGAGTCCACGGTGGACGCCGCTGGGGTCGTGTTCGACGTCGTCGCCCTGCCCGCCGAGACCCCGCTCATCGCCGCCGGTCGGGCCGCGGGCAAGACGGTGATCACGGGCGCCGAGGTCGCGACGCGACAGGCGCTCGAGCAGTTCGTCCTCTACACCGGGATCCGTCCGTCCGCAGAGCAGGTGCGCGCCGCCGAGGAGTTCATGCGGGCGGGAGCGTGAGGCGATGAGCCCGGGTCAGGACGCGCGACCCTCGGCCAGGTAGCCGAGGCGGTGCAGCGTCTCGGCGTTCCGCCAGCGGAGCATCGGCGTCGTCAGGAACCGGGGCACCATCGTCGCCGGGCCCTTCACCGGCTCCTCATCGATGCGCACCTGGCATCCGGTCGGAGTCGACCGCGCGCGGATCGTCACCTGCGCCTCGCCGACCGGCCAGCCGCGTGCCCGCATCACGGCGCGGTGCGGAGGGTGCCACTCGACCAGCTCCGTCGTGTCGTCGAGGAGCGCGGGCCACGTGCCGACCGAATGGTGCAGCTGGGCCCCGGCCGCCGGCCAGGAGTCGTCCACGTCACGCATGCGGGACGCGCCGACCACCCACGCGGGGTAGAGCCAGCCGTTCGCCAGCACGCGGAACACGTCATGAGTGCTGCATGTCAGGTCGCGGGTGTTGGTGGCCATAGTTCCTCCGTTCCCTGCCCATCCTGGGTGCTCCGAGCGTCGGTCGGACAGGTGCTTGACATCGGCGGCACCGACAGCCCGGCTAGCACAATCGATCCGAAGTCGCCTCCCCCTTGGGCCCCCTCGCGGCCACGTGACAGGGTCGGATCATGCTTCAGCGACTGACTTCCCGACTGTCCGACGGCCTCGACGCGGTCCTTCACGAGGACTCGCCGTCGCTGCTCACCCGGGGCTACGACTTCGGCGAGCGCATCTGGCGCCGAGCCCGCCCCGGCGCCCGCTCCGCCCCGATGCGCCTCCTCGGGCACCCCGCCGCCTTCGTCCGCGGAGCCGAGGGGGTGGAGCTGTTCTACGACGAGAGCCGCATCGCCCGCGCCGGCGCTATGCCGGGGGTCATCCGCGAACCGCTCTTCGGGCACGGCTCGGTGCACGCGCTCGACGGCGCGGCGCACCGCCACCGCAAAGCCACCTTCGTGGAGGCCGCGTACGAGGATGCCCAGGTCGAGCGGCTCACGCCCTTCCTCGAACGGGAGTGGGCGGCGGAGCTCGAGGACTGGCGCGCCGGCGGCACCCGGACCGCGTACGACGCCGCCGTCGGTGCATTCGGTCGCGCCATGATGCGCTGGGCGGGCTTGCCCGGCACGGCCGCGGCGCACACCCGATGGGCAGCCCGACTCGCGCAGATCGTCGACGGATTCGGTGCTCCCTACTCCCCCGCCTATGTCGAGGCCTTCGCGAACCGCATCTTCTCCGACCGCCATGCGCGACGTCTCATCGAAGCCGTCCGCGCCGGCGATCTGTCGGCCCCCGACGGGACCGCGCTCGCCCTGTGGGCCGCGCACCGCGACGAGACCGGAGAGCTCCTGCCCGCGCAGGTGGCGGGCGTCGAGCTGCAGAACAGCATCCGCCCGATGATCGCCGCCGCGCGGTTCGTGGCTTTCGCCGCGAAGCAGTTGCACGATCACCCCGAATGGCGCACTCGGATCGCCGCCGAGACCTCCGAGCGCGGGGCCCTGGTCGGGGGGACCCTGGCGACGATGTTCGCGCAGGAGGTGCGGCGGACGGGGCTGTTCGTGCCGATGCTGCCTGGTCGCACCACCACCGAGGTCGAGATCGAGGGCGTGACCGTCCCGGAGGGTGGCCGGGTCGTGCTCGACATCCTCGGCACGAACACGGATGGGCGGTCGTGGTCCCACCCCGAGCGCTTCGCCCCCGAGCGCTTCACCGACGTGGACGACTACGAGGACCTCGTGACCTTCGTCCCGCAGGGCGGGGGCGACGTCGCCACCGGACACCGCTGCCCTGGGGAGAGGCTCGTCATCGCCGGCCTCTCCGCCGCCGTCGCGGTGCTGAGCGACCCGGAGCTGACGGTGCTCGACGAGGGACTCGACGTGAACCGCCGCCGCCTTCCCACCAAGCCCTCCTCGGGTGGGCGGGTGCGTGCCGCCGGTTCCGGGCGCGGCTGCCCGTTCCACTGAGTCCTGGGATCGCACGTCGTCCACGACCTGTCAACCGGGTGGCCATGCTGCCGCTCGCCCGAGAGCGTGGAGGGACGACGGATATCGAGACGTGGAGGACATGATGAAGGCACTCACCTGGCAGGGCAAGCGGAACGTGACGGTGGAGGAGGTCGCCGACCCGGTCATCCAGCAGCCGGCGGACGCCATCGTCCGGATCACCTCGTCGGCCATCTGCGGATCCGACCTGCACCTCTACGAACTGCTGGGCCCGTTCCTCGACCGCGGGGACATCCTCGGGCACGAGCCCATGGGCGTCGTGGTGGAGGTCGGCGCGAACGTCACGAAGCTGAAGCCCGGCGACCGCGTCGTGATCCCGTTCAACATCTCGTGCGGGGTGTGCTTCTTCTGCCTCCGCGGGCTGCAGTCCCAGTGCGAGACGACCCAGGTGCGCAAGTACGGCAGCGGCGCGGCGCTCTTCGGCTACACCAAGCTCTACGGCCAGGTCCCCGGCGGGCAGGCCGAGTACCTCCGCGTGCCGCTGGCCGACTACAACCACATCCCGGTCGGGCCGGACCTGCCCGATGAGCGCTACCTCTTCCTCAGCGACATCCTGCCGACCGCATGGCAGGGCGTGGAGTACGCGCAGCTTCCCGAGGGCGGGACCCTCGCGGTGATGGGACTCGGCCCCGTCGGGCAGTTCGTCAGCCGGATCGCCCGGCACCGCGGCCACCGCGTCATCGCGGTCGAGCCGGTGGCGGAGCGGCGCGCGATGGCGGAACGGCACGGCATCGAGACGCTCGACCTCACGGACACGGCCGTCGAGGAGATCCGCGATGCCACCGAGGGTCGTGGTGCCGACGGGGTCGTGGATGCGGTGGGCCTGGAGGCGCACGGCAACAGCGGCGTGGAGTTCCTGCAGAAGGCGGTCGGACTGCTGCCCGATCCCGCGGCACGGCAGATGCTCGACAAGGCCGGGATCGATCGTCTCGCCGCCGTGTACGCCTCGATCGACGCCGTCCGTCGTGGGGGCACGGTCTCGCTGAGCGGTGTGTACGCCGGCGACGCCGACATCCTGCCGATGAAGACGTTGTTCGACAAGCAGATCAGCATGCGCATGGGACAGTGCAACGTGAAGAACTGGATCGACGACATCCTCCCGCTCGTGGAGGACCCGTCCGACCCGCTCGGCGTGATGGATCTGACGACGCACCACGCGGCCCTGGAGGACGCCCCGGACCTGTACCGGACGTTCCAGGAGAAGAAGGACGGCTGCATCAAGGTCGTGCTGCACCCCTCCGCCGCCTGACGGATCGTCGAGGGGCTCCAGAAGCAACCCGGGTTGACAGCATCGCTGCCAGCAACCTAGGTTGACATCATGGAGTCCCTCGACATCGCCCGCGCCGCCGCGGACACGACCGATCCCCGTGCGGGGCTGCGCGCAGTGGCCTCGTTGCGGACGCTCGCCGACGCTCTCGAACTGCGCCAGGTGGAGGCCGCGCTCCGCGCCGGGATGAGCTGGCAGGCCGTCGCCGACGCCCTCGGGGTCACGCGGCAGGCCGTGCACAAGAAGCACAGCCGTCGCATCGATCCGACGATCCCGGTACCGCGGAGGAACGCATGAGCCGGTTCACGCAGGCCGCTGCGACCATGCACACCCTCTCGCTCGCGGCGATGGAGGAGGCGTCACGCCTGGGTGTCCGCGATGCCGACATCGATCACCTGCTGCTCGCGCTCACGCTCGATGCCGACACCGGCGGACAGGTCCTGCGGCGCGTGGGCGTCGATCTCGACGCCACCCGGACGGCGGTCGAGGCGCAGCACGCCGGACAGCTCCAGGCCGTGGGCGTGGACGCCCCTTCGATCGGCCCCGGTCGCATCGTCTTCCACGAGACCGAGGGCTACGACTGGACGGACCGCGCCCTCGCGGTGCTCCGCGCCGCCACAGGGGGCGGCCGACAGGGCGACTCGGCCGCCGTGCTCCGCGCCCTTCTCGAGGAGCCCAGCGGCCTGATCACCGCCATCCTCGACCGGCTCGCCGTGACGGCGGACGACATCACGGTGCAACTGGATGAGGTCGAAGCCGCAGCCCGCCCGCTGCAGCGACGGCGGGAGATCTCCGGGATCTCCGGGTCACGCTCGATGTTCATCCCGGCCGCCATGACGGATGTCTGGACACTGCTCTCGACCGCCGACCGTCTCCCGGACTGGGATCAGAGCGTCGCCACCATCCTCCCGGGACCCGAGGACGGTCCCTGGGAGGCGTTCGCCCCCACGACGGCCCCCGACGGACGGCCACTCCGGCGCAAGCCGGCATTCCATCGCCTCCGGGTGACCCGTTCGGCGCCGGAGGATCCCACACACGTGGCCTGGCGCTTCGAGCATCCCGACGCCCCGAACGCGAACCCGCGCCTCCTCGCCCTCGCGCTCGAACCGGCGGCGGGCGGCACACAGCTGCGGACGACGCTGACATGGGAGACCAGGCCACGCGGACCGATCCGACGAGCGCTGCGGTCGCCCCTCGCGCCCCTCCTGCGCGGGCTGGTGTTCATCCAACTCGTGCAGGTCGAGAGCGGAATCAGTCGGGTCTTCCGCTGATCGGTCGCTCAGCCCTCTTCATGCCGCGGACCGACGCCGGGCTCCTTGCTGTGGGTCGACTCGTAGGCGGGCTCCGGCGGGTTCTTCGACGCAGGGTCCACGCGGGCCGCGTTCCCCGCGCCGGCGTCGGCTCCGGCCCCGCCGGCCGGCACATCCTGAAGCGCGTCCGGATCGTCGCCTCCGCGCTCGGCGAGGTGTGCCGCGATGCCTTCTCTCGAAGGCTCCTCATCGGACTCGACGACGTCCTCCTCCTCGGGTCGCAGAGGCTCCTCCGGCTGCAGCGGCTCATCCGGGTACATGAAGGCTTCCGGGTTCGACATGACGCGCTCCTCTCGTGACGGAGACTCCAGCGTGCGTCGGATCGGCGCTCAGGACAGGCCCGTTGACACAGCGGCGGCACCCCGGTAGCCCATCGCCCGGGTACCGGCGGGTGCCACGATCGAGCGCCGCACCCGCCGGGCCGGAGTCCTCAGCTCTTCGCGCCCTTGCGAGGCTTGAGGAACTCGTCCGGGGCGTTCTTCGCGCGCTTCGCCGCCCGCTTCTCCTTGAGAGAGAGCTGCGGCGCCTTCTTTCCAGCGCGACCCGGTGTGGACTTTCCTGACATGGCGCTTCCCCTTTGTGACTGGCTGGCGTAACCCCCGACCATACCCGGAAGCACAGGGAAGTCAAATTTCCCGCTGAACGGGAGAAAAACGCCTGAGCGAATCGCTCTGCAACCCTGTACGGAACCGTGATCGTCTCTCACTTCTTTTGAATGACTCAAAATAACGTGGTACGGTCGGAGGACAGCAACCGGTCAGGCAGACCGCTCCGCACGCCACTCAGAGGGCCGCCTGCGGAGGCGCGCCGCCGCAGCCCGTGCGCCGGAGTCGGGGAGAGCACCCCCGCGGTCCGACGTGCGCAGCGCGAGGGACACACGCCCCTCGGCGCGAGCCTGCCCATCCGCCCCGAGAGAGGAATCCCCATGCCAGAGACACGATCCACCGACCATCGCCGCACGGGGTTCACCTCGATGCCGCACTCCTTGGGTCGCGGCGGCCGCGAGGACATCGTCTGGGAGGCGCTCGAGCGGGTGGACGGGAAGCCCGCGCCCGCGATCGGCGTCATGCAGGCGGCGATGGGCACGGAGGCGCAGATCCGCCTGACCGCGGACGTGATCCGCGCCTACCTCGATGCGCAGGGCGTCCGCGACACCCGCGAGTGGGCGGCACGCCGAGGCGGTGTCGCATGAGGCGTCGACTCCGCTCCGACGTCCGGGAGCACTCCGACACCGTCCTCCGCCTGCAGCCGGCAGAGCTCCACGAGACCGCACCCTTCGCACCCGGCGACGACCGCTTCGTCGCCGAACTCGCCTCCCCCGGCCTCGGGGCGTGCTCATTCGTCCTCGGTCCGCAGGGCACACCTCCGCCCGCGTGGATCGTGCTCGATTATGCCGACGGGCAGCAGCGCCGGTGGCGGCGTGCGCGGCGGGCAGGCGATCGGCATTTCTTCACCCTCGCGGAGGACACCGCGAGCGCGGGATACATCACAACTGTTGCCTGAGGCAACTTTGAGGCGTACCCTGGACACATGACCACCGGCGAAGACGTCGCCGACATCCACCTGGCCCTCGTCCGCGTGGTGTCGGAATGGAGTGAGAGCGATCTGCAACGCCAGGTCGCCGAGGCCGTCGACGTCGCCCTCGATCCGTCCGCCATCCGCGCGCTCTACCTGCTCGGGATGAACGGAGGCGCGATGGGCTTCGGCGACCTGGCCGCACACGCGACACTGTCGCGGCCGACCACGTCGAAGCTCGTCGCCCGCATGGCGACGCAGGGCGTCGTCGACCCCGTGCGCTCGGGACGCACGGTCGAGGTGCGCCTGACGGACGCGGGCCGGACGGCCTATGCGCGCCTGGTCGAGGCCGGCCATCGCATGGTCGGCGATGCGGTCGCAGGCTGGTCACCGGACGAGATCGACGGATTCCGCCGCCAGCTCGGCCGCTTCGTCACCGCACTGTCCGGCACGCCGCCGGTCGTGTCCATCAAGGAGGAAACCCCATGACCCGCACCTATGTCGTCACCGGATCCGCATCCGGCATCGGCGCCGCCACCGCCGAGCTGCTCCGCTCTCAGGGCCACACCGTCATCGGCGTCGACCTCGCCGGCGTCGAGGTCGACGGAGATCTGTCCACCCACGAGGGGCGTCTGGCCGCGGCGAGCGCCGTGGTCGAGGCGGCCGACGACGGGATCGACGCCGTCATCGCCTGCGCCGGCATCTCGGCGCCGATCTCGAAGACGATGTCCATCAACTTCTTCGGCGTGACCGAGTTCCTGGCCGCGCTGCAGCCCACGCTGAGCCTGGCCGATGCGCCGCGCGCCGCCGTGGTGTCGTCGATGGCCTCGCTGCAGCCGGTGTCGCCCGAGCTCGTCGACGTGGCCCTCGCCGGCGACGAGGCGCGCGCGATCGAGATCGGCGACCGCCTGGCCGCGACGCCCGAGGCCGGGTTCCTCAACTACTCGTCCAGCAAGCGCGCCCTGTCGCGGTGGGTCCGTCGCGAGAGCATCACCCCGGCGTGGGCGGGAACGGGCATCCCGCTGAACGCCGTCGCCCCCGGCACCGTCATCACGGCAATGACCGCGGGCCTGCTCGACTCGCCCGAGGGTCTGGCCATGGTGGACGCCGCCGTGCCGATGCCCCTGAACTACCACCAGCCGGCGTCCTCCATCGCCGAGCTCCTCGTCTGGCTGACCAGCCCGGTCAACACCCACATGGCGGGTCAGACGATCTACTGCGACGGCGGAGCCGACGCCGTCCTGCGCGGCGACGACATCTGGTCCTGGAACGACGCCCTCCAGAGCTGAGACCTGCACTGCTCAGCCGCTGTTCCGGGAGCGCGGGTATCCTGAGGTGTCTCCGGCACCCGGAGCAGCGGACGAGGGAGCAGTACCCGCACACGACGACTGACTCATGAAGGAGTCCGTCATGATCCGGTCGTTCATCACCCGCACCGACGTGCTGCGTGTGGCCCTGGGGTGGGGCGCCGTCGTCGCTCTGCTCGCCCTGCACCCGTTGCTCGCGCCTCCCGTGCCGGGACCACTCCTGCTCGTCGCCCTCCTCGCGATCGTCGCCGTGATCCTCGTGTGCGCGTTCGGCGTCGTGAAGCAGGCCGAGGCCCTCGCCCACCGGCTGGGCGATCCCTATGGCTCCCTGGTGCTGACCCTGTCGATCGTGCTCATCGAGGTGATCCTCATCTCGGCGGTCATGCTCGGGCCGGGCGAGCACGCCACCATCGCGCGCGACTCGGTCATGGCCGTCTCCATGATCATCCTCAACCTCGTCATCGGCCTGGCCCTCCTCCTCGGCGGACTCCGCCATCGGGGCATGGCGCACAACCGCACCGGCACATCCGCGTACCTGTCGATGCTCGTGGTCCTCGTCGCTCTGGCGTTCGGACTTCCGGGGCTCATCGGCCACGGCGGTGCGTACACGGTCGGCCAGGAGATCCCGATCATCGTGCTCACACTCGTCCTGTACGCGTTCTTCCTGTTCCGGCAGATGGGTGCGCAGGCCGATGACTTCACCGAGGTGGACGAGCGCCGGCGGACGACCCACACGGCGGCGAACGCGGCACCGCGGACCCCCATCCGCGCGGTGCTCGCAGCCCACCGCGTCGAGGTGCTGGCCCGCCTCGTCCTCCTCGTCGTCACCGTCGTCCCCATCGTGCTGCTCTCGCACGACATGGCGGCCCTGCTCGACGACGGTCTCGGCCGGCTCGGCGCTCCCGTCGCCCTGGCGGGGCTGCTGATCGCCGGCATCGTGTTCCTCCCGGAGTCGATCACCTCGATCCGCGCGGCCCTGAACGGCGAGGCCCAGCGCGTGAACAATCTCTGCCACGGGGCGCTCGTGTCGACGGTCGGCCTGACCATTCCGGCGGTCCTCCTGATCGGCATGCTCACCGGGCAGGAGGTGGTGCTCGCCGAGTCGCCGGCCAACCTCCTCATGCTCGCCGTCACCCTGCTGCTGTCGGTGACGACGTTCGCGGCGAAGCGGGTCACCGCGATGCACGGGGCCGCGCACCTGGCGACCTTCGCCGTCTACGTGCTCATCCTCTTCGGTTGAGCCGCCTCAGCGGGTCAGCTCGGCGTGGACGGGCTTCGGGATGAAGAGGGACCTCTCCTCGCAGCCTCCCTTCGACCCGCTCGCGCGATACGTCCCCGCGCCGTAGCGGCGCCCGTCGACGGCGGTCGGTTCAGGACGCGGCGCCGGCCCCGCGCAGCGCGCAGCGGAGGTCGCTCGGCGGCACGAAGTCCGCGGTGAGGGACCAGTCGGCTTCCTCGCCCGCAGGGACCTCCACCGTCGCCTGACCGGACCCTACGACCGTGGCCGCGTCGGTGGTGAAGAACACGGTCACGACATAGGTCGCATCCTCGTCCGTGGGGTTGCCGACCACCCCTGTCGCCGTCCCGCCGTCGTCCTCGGTGGTGCACGTCGTGATCTGGGTCCCGGCGCGCACTTCCGGGGCGTCCGGCACGTCCTCCGGCACGCTCGTCGCTCCGACGACGCCTTTGTCTTCACCGGGGATCTGCGGCGCCCCGTCCGCAGCCGTCGGGGTCGGGGCCGGCTCCTCCTCGGCGGGAGTGCAGGCGCTCAGCAGGAACCCGACGATCAGGAGCGGCGCCGTGAGACGCGCGATCCTGCGGTGGCGTGCCGACATCATGAAATCCTCCTTCGACCGGCGCCGTCCGTGGCGGGTGATCGCACCCGCCACGGACGACCGCTCGGTCAGCGCTGTTCCTGCTCTTCCTCTCGCCGTCGCAGCCGCGTGAGGCCGAGCCCTAGGCCGGCGAGGACCGTCACTCCGCCGAACAGCAGGCCGCCGGCGGCGAGCGTGCCGCCCGTGACCGCGAGACCGGTCGGCGGGGTGGGGACCACTCGGGTGATCGTCTGCGAGGTCGGCGGATCGATGGGCCCGTCCGGCGTGTTCCCGGTCACCGTCGCGACGTTTCGCACCTCGCCGCGACGCACGTCCGCGGCGTCGATGGTGTGCGGGGGCACTGTGCATGTCATCTGCTCCCCGGAGGCGAGGCTCGTCGCCGGGCAGGTGACCGCACCGGCCGTCGGGTCTGACACGGCGATGTCGGAAACCGTCTGTGCCCCGGTGTTGGTGACGATGATCGTCCACTCCACGCGATCGCCGAGGTCGATGATCCGGTTGGCGTTGACGTCGACGGTCGTCGCCCGCTTCTCGATCGCGAGGGAGTTGGTCCCGTCGAACGGCACCTCCACGGTCGACGGCGGTGACACCGGCGGCGTGCCCGTGGGCGGTGTCGCCGTGGCCGTCGCGGTGTTCGTCAGCCGTCCGGCGTCCACGTCGGCCTGAGTGGTCGTGTACGTCGCCGTGCAGGTCACCGTCTGCCCCGGGATGATGCGGGCCGCTTCATCCGGGCATGTGACCGCCGACAGCTCGCCCTCCCCGGAGAAGTCGGTGTCGTCGACGGCCACGTCCGCCAGCGTCACGTTGCCCGTGTTGGTGACCACGAAGGAGTACTCCAGAGTCTCCCCCACGGTGGTCATCACGGCCGGGGTCGCGGACTTCACGATGTTCAGGCCGGGGGCGGGAAGCGCCGGGACGCGCGTCTCCGACGGCGGCGACACGGGAGGCTGCAGATCCCCGGGCGGGACGCCGGTCGCCGTGGCGGAGTTCGTCACCTGACCGGCGTCGATGTCCGCCTGCGTCAGCACGTACGACGCGGTGCAGACGAGCTGCGCCCCGGGGGCCATCGATGCGGTGCCTGCCGGGCAGTCGATCGCCGACAGCGTCCCCGTCCCCGAGAACACCCCCTCGTTCACCACGACATCCGTCAGCGTGACGTTGCCGCTGTTGGTCACGACGAACGAGTACGTGACCTCCTGGCCCACCACATAGGAGTCCGGAGCATTCGGGGTGGCCGACTTCACGACCGTGATCGCCGGGTTCCGGTCGCCGGGGACCTCGACCGTCGACGGCGGCGTGACCGGCGGCTCGCTGGTCGGCGGTCCCGTCGGGGGCTCCCCCGTCGCGACAGCCGTGTTCGTCAGTCGCCCGGCGTCCACATCGGCCTGGGTGACCACGTACGGCGCGGTGCAGGTCACCGTCGCTCCCGGGGCCAGCGATGCCGCCTCGGCAGGACACGTGACCACCGGCGCGGTTCCCGTCCCCGAGAACGACACCTCCTCGACACCGACGTCCGTCATCGTCAGATTGCCCGTGTTGGTGATGAGGAACGAGTACGTGATCGTCTGCCCTGCGGCCGAGATCTCGGTGAGGTCCGCCGTCTTGGCGACCGTGAGGGCCGGCGACCCGTCTGACGGCACCCTGACCGTCGACGGCGGCGACACCGGCGGCTCCCCGGACGGCGGCGTTCCCGTACCGGTGGCCGTGTTGGTCACGCCGCCCGCATCGATGTCGGCCTGCGTCACGACGTACGGTGCGGTGCACGTCACCTCCGCCCCCGGGGCGAGCGATTCTGCTCCCGCGGGGCAGGTCACCACCGGCGCGGTGCCGGTACCGGTGAACGAGACCTCGTCCACGCCCACCTCCGTGAGCGTGACGTTGCCGGTGTTGGTGACGAGGAACGAATAGGTGATCGTCTGGCCCGCCGCGGTGATCTCCGTGTGGTCCGCCGTCTTCGCCACGGTCAGCGCGGGTGCCGGGTCGCCGGGGACCAGCACGGTCGAGGGCGGTGACACCGGGGGCTCACCCGAGGGCGGCGTGCCGGTCACGGTCGCGGTGTTCGTCACCCCGCCGCCGTCGAGGTCGGCCTGCGTGACCACATACGGCGCGGTGCAGGTGACCTGGTCTCCCGGCGCGAGCGACGCGGCCCCCGCCGGACACGTCACGACCGGAGCCGTGCCGGTGCCGGTGAAGCCCGTCTCCTCGACCGTCACGTCGGCGATCGTCACGTTGCCCGTGTTGGTCACCAGGAAGGAGTAGGTGATCGTCTGGCCGGCCGCGGTGATCGTGGTCCGGTCGGACGACTTCACCACCGACAGGCCCGGCGACGGCTCCGACGGCACCTCGACCTCGGACGGCGGCGACACCGGCGGCTCCCCCGACGGCGGAGTACCGGTCGTCGTCGCAGTGTTCGTCACACCACCCGCATCCACGTCGGCCTGCGTGACGACGTACTCCGCCGTGCAGGTCACCTCGTCCCCGGGGGCGAGCGACGCCACCGCGGCCGGGCACTCGATGACCGGCGGGGTCCCGGTGCCGGTGAACGAGGCCTCCGTCACCTCGACGTCCGTCAGCGTCACGTTGCCGGTGTTCACCACGAGGAACGAATAGGTGATCGTCTGGCCGGCGGCCGTGATCTCGGTCCGGTCCGCCGTCTTCGACACCGTCAGGCCCGGCGACGGCTCCGACGGCACCTCGACCTCGGACGGCGGCGACACCGGCGGCTCCCCCGACGGCGGAGTACCCGTCACGGTCGCGGTGTTCGTCACCCCGCCCGCGTCGATGTCCGCCTGCGTGACGACGTACTCGGCGGTGCACGTGACCTGCGCCCCGGGTGCCATGGTGGCCGCACCCGCCGGACAGGTCACGACCGGAGCCGTCCCTGTGCCCGTGAAGGTGCCCTCGTCCACGGTCACGTCGCGCACCGTGACGTTACCGGTGTTGGTCACCAGGAAGGAATAGGTGATCGTCTGCCCCGCCGCCGTGATCTCGGTTCGATCCGCGGTCTTCGCCACGGTCAGCGCCGGCGCCGGGTCACCCGGGATCTCCACCGTCGACGGCGGCGACACCGGCGGCGTGCCGGAAGGCGGCGTTCCGGTCGCCGTCGCCGTGTTCGACAGCTGCCCCGAGTCGACGTCGGTCTGCGTCAGCGTGTACGTGGCGGTGCAGGCGATCTGGGTTCCCGGCGCGAGCGCCGCGGCCCCCGCCGGACAGGTGATCGCCGACAGCTCGCCCGAGCCCGTGAAGGCCGTGTCCTGCACCGTCACGTCGGTGAGGGTCACGTTGCCCGTATTCGTCACGACGAACGTGTAGGTGATCTCCGTGCCGACCGTGTAGCCGGCGGCGGTGGAGGGATCGGCCGACTTCACCACGGTGATGCCGGGCGTCTCGATCGACGGCACCTCGACCTCCGACGGCGGCGACACCGGCGGCTCGAGGGTTCCGGGCGGGTCGCCCGTCACGGTGGCGGTGTTCGTCACGCCACCCGCATCGATGTCGGCCTGGGTCACCTCGTAGGTCGCGGTGCAGGTGACCTGGGCCCCGGGCGCGAGGGACGCGGCCGCTGCGGGGCAGGTGACGACCGGAGCCGCGCCGGTCCCGGTGAACGACACCTCGTCGACGGTCACGTCCGCGATGGTCACGTTGCCGGTGTTGGTGACGAGGAAGGAGTAGGTGATGGTCTGGCCCGCGGCCGTGATCTCCGTCCGGTCGGCCGACTTCGCGACCGTGAGGGCGGGGCTGCTCGGCACGGTGACGATCGCGGTGGAGGGGGTGGAGACCGGAGGCTCGAGGTCGCGGGGCGGCGTGCCCGTCGCCGTGGCCGTGTTCGTGACCTGGCCGGCGTCGACGTCGACCTGAGTCGCGGTGTAGGACGCCGTGCAGGTGACCTGGGCCGCCGGGGCGAGCGTCGCCGCGGCTGCGGGGCAGCTGATCGTCGGCGCCGTGCCCGTGCCGGAGAAGGCGGTCTCGGTCACGGAGATGCCCGTCAGGGTCACGTTGCCGGTGTTGGTCACGACGAACGCGTAGTCGACGGTCGCCCCGGCGGCGGTGATCGACGTCGGATCGGCGGTCTTGACGAGGGTGATCGCGGGCGTCTCGTCCGCAGGGACCACCACGGTCGACGGCGGCGACACCGGCGGCTCGCCCGTGGGGGGCTCGCCCGTCACGGTCGCGGTGTTCGTCACGCCGCCGGCATCGATGTCGGCCTGCGTCACCACGTAGGGCGCGGTACACGTCACCTGCGCGCCCGGGGCCAGGGAGGCGGCGGCCGCGGGACAGGTGATGACGGGGGCGGTTCCCGTTCCGGTGAACGACGTCTCCGTCACTCCGACGTCGGCGATCGTCACGTTCCCCGTGTTCGTGATGAGGAACGAGTAGGTGATCGTCTGTCCGGCTGCGGTGATCTCCGTGCGGTCCGCCGACTTCGCCACCGTGAGCGCCGGGGCGGCGGTGACGGGGATCTCGACGGTGGACGGCGAGGACACCGGTGCCGTGCCGGTCGGCGGCGTGCCCGTGGCGGTGGCCGTGTTCGTGAGCGCCGAGGTGTTGTAGTCCGCAGCCGTCACCGTGTAGCTCGCGGTGCAGGTGACTTCGGCCCCCGGGGCGAGGGATCCGGCGCCGGCCGGGCAGCTCACGTCCAGCGCCCCGGTGCCCGAGAAGGCCTCCTCATCGATGCCCACGTCGGTCAGGGTCACGTTCCCGGTGTTGGTGACGAGGAAGGAGTAGTCGATCGTCTGCCCGGCGGCCGTGATCGCGGTCGTCTCGGAGCTCTTCTCCAGCGAGATCGCCGGAGCCGGGTCCACCGGCACGCGCACCGTCGACGGCGGAGACACCGGAGGCGTCAGCGACCCCGGCGGCACGCCGGTGGCGGTCGCGGTGTTGCTGACCGATCCCCCGTTCACGTCCGCCTGGGTCAAGGTGTAGCTCGCGGTACAGGTGGCCTGCGCGCCCGGGGCGAGCGGTGCCGTCGGGCACACCGCGGCCGAGAGGGTGCCGGAACCGGTGAACGCGGTCTCGTTCACCGCGATGTTCGAGACGGTCACGTTGCCCGTGTTGGTCACGATGAACGAGTAGTCGATCACCTGTCCGACCGTGAACTCGTCGGGGCCGGATGGGGTGGCCGACTTCACGACCGTGAGCGCCGGGGTACGGGTCGTGGTGACCGTCGCGGTGCTCGGGTTGCTCTCCACACCCGTGTTGGCCTCGGAGGTACCGGTCGCGAGCGCGGTGTTCGTCACCGTTCCGGCATCGATGTCCGCCTGGGTCAGCGTGTACGCCGCCGTACAGGTCGTGTTCTGCCCCACGGCGAGTGTCGTCGCCGCGCAGTTCGCCGCCCCGAGGGTTCCCGTCCCGCTGAACGCGGACTCGCGGATGCCGAGTCCCGAGACGGCGACGTTGCCGGTGTTGGAGACCGCGAACGAGTACGTGACCGTGTCCCCCGCCGCGCTGGCGGTCGTCGGCGTGACCGTCTTCGTCAACGCCAGAGACGGCGCCGGAGCCGTGATCGCGAGGGCATAGTCCTCCACCTCACCCGGGCCGCCGGTCCCCGTCGGGGTCGCCGTCGTCAGCCCCGTCCCGCTCTGGATGCGGAACCGCGCGAACGTCTGCCCGCCCACCGTCTGGGAGGCGATGCCGGACCAGTTCAGCGTCACCGACGAGCCGTCCGCCGTCCCTGCGGGCACCGCCGCGGTGGCACCCTCGTTCGCGTCGAACACGCCGTTGCGGTTGAAGTCGATCCAGCCGACCAGGGTCGCCGGCACGCCTGGCACCTTGTTCGACGCCAGGACCGACACCGAGTACGTGTTGGTCACGCTCGCCATGATCGGCCCGAACGACGCCACCCCCGTCTCGTCGTTGATGGTCTGGTTCGGGGCCGTACCGCCGACCACGTTGTCGCCCGTGGCGTTCGCGCTGTACTGCATGGCGCCTTCGGCATCGGCCGACCACCCCAGATACGTCGCCGCATTGAGCTCCTGGGAGACCGATCCGTAGCTGGCCGGCGCATCGCCGAAGTCGTCGGGGATGGTCGTACAGGAGGGGTTGAAGCCGTCGATGCCCTCGCCACCGCTCTGCGCCCGGTAACCGCGCACGACGATGTCGCTCGTTCCGGTCGTTCCGGCGGGGCCACATCGGGGTGTCGGCGTGTCAAGACCGCCGTTGGTGTTGAAGTTCTGGCCTGCGGTGAGGACGGTGGGGGTCGCCGCGAGGTTGACCCGCAGCTCGCCGGTCGCCGTGAAGGTCATCGGACGACACGTGATCTGCACCGAGGAGGGCCAGCGGGCGCCATTATCGCCGACGAAGGTCGTACCCGTGATCCGGTGCACGAAGGTGTTCGCCGGACACGTCGCCGTCTGCACGTTGCCGCGACTCTGGTCGTAGACCGGTCCGGTGATCCAGGTGGGGTTCACCGTCGCGGTGATGACCCCCGCGTTGCTCACGGTGATCGTGGAGCACTGCAGACTGAAGCGCGTGAGGATCGAGTTGCCGGTCGCGCCCGGGGCATCCGCCGTCCGGTTCTCCGTCTGCACCGCGGTGAGGACCGAGTTCGCCGGGCACTCCGTGGGTGCCGTGAGGTCCTTGTCGGAGCCGACGATCGGACCTTCGTACGAGACGCCGAGGTACAGCTGCGCCGGGTCACCGGGCGCTGCCGTCGCCGGCAGCACCGGCGCGACCAGCGATCCGAGCACGAGCGCGAGCATCGTCGCCACCGCCCACGGCCGCCCGGGCGACAACAGACGCCGCCGCGTTCTCCGGTCCCTGTTCTTCTGTTCACGCTCGGAATTCGTATGCAGAGAGAACTGCATGAACACTCCCCTGTTCCGTGCCCAGACCGCCCACCCGCCGAACTGGGATACCGCCGAGAGTAAGGCGGAGGATCATGGATCTCCAGGGTGACTTTCGTCCCTACAGGATGAGGACGCGAGTCAATCCTCGCGGGTGGAGGGCGCCTCGAGTCGCTGGCGCAGAGCCGTCGCGCGTTCCTCGAGTTCCGCACGGATCTCGTGGGCGGCGAGCGAGCCGCCGGAGAGGAAACCGGCCTCCAGCGCCTCCCGCCACCGGCGGTTCACCTCGGCCAACTCGCGGGTGAGGCGCTCCCTGTCCTCGTCCGAGAGCAGCTCCAGCGGGGCGGCGTCCTCGTCCTCTTCGTCGTTCTCGGGCACGACGTACCACCGGAAATCCTCGCGCCCGCGGGCGTTGTTGAGTCGCCAGAGCAGAAAGAGGGACAACAAGGCGCCCGCTCCCCCGACCGCCATCATCACCCAGGCGATTCCCGGATCGCTGTCCGCGATGCCGACGCCGTACCAGAGAAGCAGCAGCCCCACGAGGACGAGTGCGACGGGAAGGACGATCCGGACGACGATCAGTCCGGCGGTGTGCATCCAAGGGCTCATGCGCTGAGACCGTTCTGTCGACGTTCGCGGGGGAAAACGAAAGAGTCGGTCAGACTCTGACCGACTCTTTCATGAATTCACCCGCTGTGCGCGAGGGGGGACTTGAACCCCCACGTCCATAAGGACACTGGCACCTGAAGCCAGCGCGTCTACCATTCCGCCACTCGCGCGAGCGTCTCGTTCCGAAGAACTCAACTTCCCGAGGATATCACGCGTTTTCGGCCTCGTTGCACACCCCCGGGAGGGGCGTCGGCGGCGTTCCCCCAGGTCACCTGGCTACGATGTCCCTACCGGTCGGCATGCCAGAGGAGCCCAGTGGGACTACTTGACAGCTTTGAGAAGGGTCTCGAGCGCGCAGTGAACAGCGCGTTCGCGAAGACCTTCCGCAGCGGCATCCAGCCCGTGGAGATCGCTTCGGCGCTGCGACGCGAGGCGGATACCACTGCGGCCGTGGTGAGCCGTGACCGCATCATCGCGCCCAACAACTACGTCGTGCGTCTGAGCCCCGACGACGCGGAGCGCATGCGCGGGCTCGGCGGTGCGCTGACGGACGAGCTGCACGCCCTCCTCACGAAGCACGCGAAGTCACAGGGCTACAGCTTCGCCGGCCCCCTGTCCCTCACGCTCGACGCGGACGACAAGGTCGCCACCGGCACCGTGCGCGTCACCTCGGGCACCGTCGAAGGACGCGTGAGCTGGCAGGCCGTGGTCGACGTCGACGGGCGCCGGCACACCCTCACGCGCGCCCGCACCGTGATCGGCCGTGGCTCGGACGCCGACATCACCATCGCCGACGCGGGATCGAGCCGTCGTCACGCCGAGATCCTCTGGGACGGCGAGCGCGCCATGCTCCGCGACATGGGATCCACCAACGGCACGAAGGTCGACGGGCAGAAGCTCCGCGAAGCCGCCCTCCCCTCCGACACCACGATCACGATCGGTCGCACCGACCTCGTGTTCCGCATCGTCCCCGTCGCCACCCCGTCGCGGTCGTCTCGCCCCGACGATGACGCGACCCGCGTGTTCGGAGCCCTCGGATGAGCGAACTGGTCCTGCTCCTGCTCCGCATCGGCTTCCTCGTGCTGATGTGGTTCTTCGTGTTCGGGGTCGTCTACTCGCTGCGCGCCGACCTGTTCGGCGTACGCGCACGCAAGCTCCCCGCCGAGGCGACCGCGGGAGCACCCGCTGCTGCCGCCCCGGCACCGGCCGCCCCGCCCCGCCCCTCGTCCGCGCGACCGTCGACCGGCCCCGCCACCGTGGCCACGGCGAAGCGTCTCGTGATCACGTCCGGGCCGAAGGCGGGTCTCGAACTGCCCCTGGGCTCCGACGCGATGACGATCGGACGCTCCAGCGAATCCGCCCTGGTGATCCGCGATGACTACACCTCCAGTCACCACGCCCGACTCCTGCTCCGCGGCGACACCTGGGCGATCCAGGACCTCGACTCGACGAACGGCACGTTCGTGGCCGGCCAGCGGGTGACGGGCGGCCCGGTCTCCCTGAGCCTCGGCACCCCGGTCAAGGTCGGCGCGACGACGTTCGAGTTGAGGGCCTGACGCCGGCATGGTCTTCGAAGGCTCGAGCGCCGCGATCTCCCACACCGGGAAGGTCCGCTCCAACAACCAGGACTCCGGGTACTCCGGGGCGAACCTGTTCGTCGTCGCCGACGGCATGGGCGGGCACGCGGGCGGCGACGTCGCCTCCAGCATCGCGATCCAGCGCATGGAGCCGCTGGACCAGCCGTACTCCTCCACGGAGGATGCGCAGGCCGCCCTCCAGGCCGCCGCCACGACCGCCGCGGGCGACCTCATCCGCGCCGCCAAGGATCGTCCGGAGCTCGCCGGGCTCGGCACCACGCTCAGCGCCATCATCATGGTGGACGAGTATGCCGTCATCGGTCACATCGGCGACTCCCGCATCTACCTCTACCGCGACGACGCGCTGACGCAGATCACGGCCGACCACACCTTCGTGCAGCGCCTGGTCGACTCCGGCCGCATCACGCCGGAAGAGGCCAGGTACCACCCGCGGCGCTCCGTGCTCATGCGCGTGCTCAGCGACATGGACGCCGACCCCGAGCTGGACATGTTCGTCATGCACGCGCAGCCCGGCGACCGCTGGCTGCTCTGCTCCGACGGCCTCTCCGGTGTCGTGGACGAGGCCCGCATCCTCAAGGCCATGCAGCTCGGGCTCGCCCCCGGCCGCACGGCGGACAACCTCCTCAAGCAGGCCCTCGACGGCGGCGCCCCGGACAATGTCACGATCGTGATCGTCGACGTCGGCGGTCAGCACCCCGTCCACTCCGGCACCGCCACGATCGTCGGCGCGGCATCGAACCCGTCGGGTGTCTACGTGCCGCCGGTGCGGGCCCCGCGGAGCAACTGGCTGCATCCGGTCCGCCAGGCCGCGAACGAGCCGAGTCACTTCGAGCCGGCACCCGAGTACCTCGAGGAGCTGATCGAGGAGGACCGCCGTCGCGCCAAGCGCCGCCGGCTGGGCTGGATCGCTGGCACCCTCGTCGTCCTCGCGATGCTGGGCTTCGCCGCGTTCGCCGCCTACAGCTGGACGCAGACGCGCTACTTCATCGGCGCCGATGAGGACAGTGTCGTGATCTTCCAAGGTGTGCAGCAGAACATCGGTCCGATCACGCTGTCGACGCCGGTGGAGGACACCGAGATCCTCCTCGCCGACCTGCCCCCGTATCAGCGGGCCTCGGTCGAGCGCACGATCAGCGCACGCTCGCTCTCCGACGCGATGGCCATCGTCGACCGTCTCCGCACGGGCGCCGAGGCGAACATCATCGAGCAGACCCCGCTGCCCACACCGCTCCCCTCCCCGAGCGCCACACCGTCGGGAGGTGCCGGGTGAGCACCGACGTCCAGGCCGACACCACGGTCATCAAGGCGCTGCGCCGGCTGCGCATGCCGCAGACGCAGCGCAACCGCGAGTTCTGGCTGCTCCTCTTCGCCTGTGCGATCAGCGGCGCCGCCCTCACCCTCGTCCAGCTCGGCGCCCTCGGCACCATCGACCCGATGATCCTGGCGATCGGCGGCGGCCTGGCAGCTCTGGCGTTCGCGCTGCACATCGTGCTCCGCTTCGTCGCCGCCGACGCCGATCCCTTCGTCGTCCCCATCGCGACGCTGCTCACCGGACTCGGCGTCGCGATGATCTACCGGATCGACATCGCCTTCGCGAACACCGGGTGGAACGCCTACTCGACCAAACAGCTCGCCTGGACCGCCATCTCCCTGGCCGGGGCGATCACGGTGGTCATCCTGCTGCGCAACTACCGGATCCTGTTCCGATACACCTACATCTTCGGACTCGCCGGAATCCTCCTCCTGCTCCTGCCGTTCGTCCCCGGTCTGCGGATCCCCGACGCGAACGCACAGGTGTGGGTGTCGCTCGGCGGCATGTTCGCCTTCCAGCCCGGAGAGCTCGCCAAGATCTGTCTCGCGATCTTCTTCGCCGGCTACCTGGTGCGCACGCGGGAGAGCCTCACGTCCGTGGGCAAGCGAGTGCTCGGGATCACCTGGCCGCGCATGCGCGAGCTCGGACCCGTGCTCGTCGTCTGGCTCGTCTCGCTCGGCATCATCGTCGTCCAGCGCGACCTCGGTACCGGAACGCTCATCTTCGGCATGTTCGTTGCCATGCTCTACGTCGCGACAGGCAAGACGAGCTGGGTGCTCATCGGTCTCGGCCTCGTGGTCGCCGGCGTCGCCGTCGCCTCCCAGATCCTCAGCTACGTGCAGGGCCGCTTCGTCAACTGGCTCTTCCTGTTCGACTCCTCGAAGGTCGACCCCGACGGCGCCGGATACCAGCCCATGCAGGGCTTGTTCGGGCTCGCCCGCGGCGGCCTCATCGGCACCGGCTGGGGGCAGGGCCGCCCGGAGATCACGCCGCTCGCCCACAGCGACTACATCATCACGAGCCTGGGCGAGGAGCTCGGCCTCATCGGGCTCTTCGCGATCCTCTGCCTCTACATGGTGTTCGTCAGCCGCGGCGTCCGCATCGGTCTCGCCGGTCAGGACGATTTCGGCAAGCTGCTCGCCACGGGCCTGTCGTTCACCATCGCGCTGCAGGTGTTCATCATGGTCGGCGGTGTCACCCGGGTCATCCCGCTGACCGGTCTGACCACCCCGTTCCTCGCCGCCGGCGGCTCGTCGCTCGTTGCGAACTGGCTCATCGTGGCACTCCTCCTCCGCATCTCCGACGGCGTCCGCCGTCAGCCCCGGGTGGTGATCGGCTGACATGACACGAGAACTCCGCAGACTCAGCATCGTCATGCTGTTCATGTTCATCGCGCTGTTCGCCGCGACGAGCTGGATCCAGGTCGTCGAGACGGACGGGCTGTCGCAGAACCCGCACAACAAGCGCACCCGGTTGGACAGCTACGAGATCCAGCGCGGCGCGATCATCGTCGACGGCACCGCGATCGCCAACTCGGTCCCCAGCGACGACACGTACCGGTTCCAGCGCGTCTACACCGACGCCGAGATGTGGGAGCCCGTCACCGGCTACTTCAACCCCGCGCTCGGCTCCAGCACCGGCATCGAGGAGGCGATGAACGCCGATCTCTCGGGCACCGGCTCGAATGCGTTCTTCGCGGAGATCGAGCGGATCCTCTCCGGTCAGCCCCAGCGCGGGTTCAGCGTCGAGCTGTCGTTGAATACGGCTGCGCAGCGCGCCGCCACCGAGGCACTGGACGGCCTGCAGGGCGCCGTCGTGGCGATGGACCCGAAGACCGGACGCATCCTCGCGCTGGCGTCCACCCCCGGCTTCGACACGAACAGCATGGCGACCCACGACGCGAACGCCGCCAACGCGACCTACGACCAGCTCGTGGCCGACCCCGGCAAACCACTGTCGAACCGGGCGATCGCCGGCGACCTCAATCCCCCGGGGTCGACCTTCAAGATCGTCGTGGCGGCGGCCGCCTACGCCAGCGGAGAGTGGACGCCGGAGTCGACCCTCCCCAACCCCGCCTCGTACACGCTGCCGGGCTCGAACAGTCGCGTCTCCAACGCGTGGGGCGGCACCTGCGGCTCCGGCGCGACGGTCACGATCGCCGAGGCGATCCGTCTCAGCTGCAACATCCCCATGGCCGAGCTCGCGGTCGAGCTCGGCGATGACACGATCCGGGAGATGGCGGAGAAGTTCGGGTTCAACCGCAGCTTCGACATCCCGCTCACCTCGACCCCCTCGAGCTACCCCCAGGGACTCGACGACGCGCAGACCGCCCTCACCGGATTCGGGCAGGGACAGGTCACCGCGACGCCGCTGCAGATCGCCATGGTCTCCGCCGGCATCGCCAACGACGGCGTCGTGATGAACCCGCAGATGGTCGACGCCGTGATCGGCAACGACCTCTCGGTGATCCGGTCGTTCGACAGCACCGAGTTCGGGCGCGCGATGGAGCCGGACGTCGCCGACGAGGTGACCTCCGCCATGGTCGCGAGCGTCTCAAACGGCGCGGCGCAGGGTGCAAGAATAGACGGGGTCGACGTGGCCGGTAAGACCGGAACGGCGGAGAACGGAAACAGGCCGCACACGCTGTGGTTCACGGGGTTCGCCCCCGCGGACGACCCCGCGGTCGCGGTAGCGGTCGTCGTCGAGAACGGCGGCGGACAGGGTCAATCAGGAAGCGGGGACACCATCGCCGCTCCTATTGCGAAGAAGGTCATAGAGGCGGTGCTGGGCAGATGAGGCCGACGCAGGGTGTGTCGTTCGGTGGTCGCTACGAGCTGCAGTCGCGGATTGCGATCGGCGGCATGGGCGAGGTGTGGGAGGCGACGGATCACGTCATCGGACGCACCGTCGCCATCAAGATCCTCAAGGACGAGTACATGGGGGACCCCGGGTTCCTCGAGCGGTTCCGCGCGGAAGCGCGTCACGCCGCGCTCGTCAACCACGAGGGCATCGCCAGCGTGTTCGACTACGGCGAGGAGAACGGCAGCGCGTACCTCGTCATGGAGCTCGTGCCGGGTGAGGCCCTGTCGACGATCCTGGAGCGGGACGGCGCACTGAGTGCCGACAAGACGCTCGACATCGTCGCGCAGACCGCTTCGGCTCTTCAGGCCGCGCACGCCGCCGGTCTCGTGCACCGCGACATCAAGCCCGGGAACCTCCTCATCACGCCCGACGGCCGTGTGAAGATCACCGACTTCGGCATCGCCCGGATCGCCGACCAGGTGCCGCTCACCGCGACCGGTCAGGTCATGGGCACAGTGCAGTACCTGTCGCCGGAGCAGGCGTCTGGTCACCCCGCCTCCCCTGCGACCGACACGTACTCGCTCGGCATCGTCGCGTACGAGTGCCTTGCCGGCAAGCGCCCCTTCACCGGCGAGTCGCAGGTGGCGATCGCCATGGCGCAGATCAACGAGCAGCCGCCGCCGCTGCCGCCGACGGTCCCGATCCCGGTGCAGAACCTCGTCATGGCGATGATCGCGAAGAAGCCGGCGGACCGCCCGTCCTCCTCGGCCACGGTCGCCCGTGCGGCCCAGGCCCTCCGCCGCGGAGACCTGAACTCCGCCGCCATCGCCGTGCCCGCCATCGCGACGGGTGGCATCGCCGGGGACGACGACGCCACGCGCATGCTCACTGCGACCGGTGACGACGGCACGACGCGCATCCTGCCCACCACCGCCCAGCTGCCCACCGATGAGGCCGCAGCGGAGGAGCAGGAGAAGAAAAAGAAGAAGAAGAGCGCGTGGACCTGGCCGCTCATCGCGCTGCTGGTCCTGCTGCTCATCGTCGTCGCCGGCACGCTGTGGGCGCTGTTCGGCAACCAGGGCAAGGATGCCGACCCCGACCCCACCGGGTCCGCGAGCCGCACCCCCACGCAGACCCAGACGCAGACGCCCTCGCAGGAGCCCACGCCCGACGAGACCCGGGTCGACGTGACCGCACTCGGTCTCAACGGCATGGACTGCGGCACCGCGACCGCGACGCTCAAGGAGGCCGGGTTCTCCGACATCGCCTGCGGTGAGGGCGACCCCGCCCCGAGCGACGGCGACGTCGGCAAGGTCTACCGGGTGCAGCCGGAGGGGAACGTCGCCACGACGACCCCGATCGCGCTCACGGTCTACGCCGGCCGCACGCCGCTGCCGACGCCGACCGACCAGCCGACGATCACCGGCGACCCGGTCGCGGGCAGCACCGTGACGATCTCCTGGGGCACCGGTTTCACCTGCCCCAGTGGCACGACGCTGTCCGGCTACGTCGTGTCACTGCAGAACGGCACCTTCGCTTCGGGCGGGCCGAACTTCCAGCCGACGGAGCGCAACGCGCAGGTGACGGTCGGCGACGCCGTCGGGAAGCAGCTCATCGCGACGTATCAGGGTCTGTGCTCCGGTGGCGACCAGCGCACGTCGAACGCCTCTCCCCCGCTCTCCGTCACGATCGTGGCACCGGAGGACGGCGAGGGTGACGGCGGCGACGGCGCCCAAGGGTAGCCTGAGTATCCAGTCCAGCCGCAGTCGTTTCCAGGGGGGTCATCCGTGTCCACAGAGCCACAAGTCATCGCGGGCCGGTACCGCGTCGACGAGCTCATCGGACACGGCGGGATGGCGAAGGTGTACCGCGGGTACGACCTGACCCTCGGCCGCGAGATCGCGATCAAGATCCTCGATCCCGATCTCGCCCGCGACACCAGTTTCCGCACGCGGTTCCGCCTGGAGGCGCAGTCGGCGTCGCGCATGTCGCACCCGTCGATCGTCCGTGTGTACGACGCCGGCGATCCGTCGACGGTCGACAGTTCCTCGGACGAGCCGCCGTACATCGTGATGGAGCTGGTCAAGGGCACCCTGCTCAAGAAGATCATCGCCGACGGTCCGGTTCCCGTCGAGGACGCGGTGCGCTACGTCGACGGCATCCTCGAAGCGCTGGACTACTCGCATCGCGCGGGCGTCGTGCACCGCGACATCAAGCCCGGCAACGTCATGGTCACCGACAAGGGCCAGGTGAAGGTCATGGACTTCGGCATCGCGCGCGCGGTGTCCGACTCGTCCTCGACGGTCGCCGAGACCACTCAGATCATCGGCACCGCCGCGTACTTCTCCCCCGAGCAGGCCAAGGGCGAACCTGTCGACGCCCGTGCCGACCTCTACTCCACCGGGGTCGTGCTCTACGAACTGCTGACGGGGCGACAGCCGTTCCGTGGCGAGTCGCCGGTCGCCGTGGCCTACCAGCACGTCAGCGAGACGCCGGTCCCGCCCTCCGAGGTCAACGAGGAGTCGCCCGCCGCCCTCGACCCGATCGTGCTGCGTGCCCTCGCCAAGGACCCGTACCAGCGGTATCCGGATGCCGCGCACTTCCGCGCCGCTCTGGATGCCGCGGTGACGGGCGCCGCACCCACCCGCAAGCAGATCGGCGCGCTGACCAGCGAGCTCTACGGCCCGAGCCCCCGCCAGGCGCAGGAGACGGCGCGGTCGCTGCGTCAGCTCAGCACCGACACCACGATGGCCCGCACGCAGTCGGGACCGCCCGTCGCCTGGATCTGGGCGGGAGTCGCCCTGCTGGCGGTGCTCCTGGCCTCGGTGCTGTTCTGGGTCTGGACCATCAGCATGCGTCCCGCCGACGTGCCCAGCACCTCGCGAGTCGTCCCCGACCTGACGAACGTCGCCTCCGAGCGCGCACAGGACGATCTCGCTGAGCTGGATCTCTCCTCCAAGATCGTCATCGAGTCGAGCCCGTCGATCGCCGAGGGCAACGTGATCCGCACCGACCCCGAGGGCGGCGTCTCCGTGGAGCAGGGTTCGACCGTCACCCTGTACGTGTCCTCCGGCGAAGAGACAGTGGTCGTGCCGAAGCTCGAGGGGATGTCCCTCGATGCCGCGACGAAGGCGTTGAAGGCCGCCGGCCTCGAACTCGGCACCGTGACGCAGCGCAACGACAAGGGCCTCGCAGCCAACACCGTCATGACGGCGAGCGAGGAGGCGGATGCCGAGGTCGCTCCCGGCACCGTCGTGAACCTCGAGGTGGCCAGCGGGAAGGTCACCCTGAACAACGTCGTCGGCTGGTCCATGGACTCGGCCACGCAGGCGCTCGAGGACCTGGGGCTCACCCCGGTGCCGACCGAGGCGCCGGAGTGCCCGGCGACGGATCCGGAGACCGTGCACTCGATGTCCGTCGCGCCGGGCGACGTCCCGGTCGGGTCGTCGGTCGAACTCCGCTACTGCACCGGATCCTGACGCGACACTCCGCAGCGGGTCAGCGTGCGAGCGGGTCGAGGCGGACGGAGCGGGTGACGGCCTCCTCGTCGCCGCACAGCCGGAGCCAGTTGGCGAGGAGCCGGTAGCCCCCTGGGGTGAGGACGCTCTCCGGGTGGAACTGCACCCCGTGCACCGGCAGTGTCCGGTGCGCGAGCGCCATGACGGTGCCGTCGGGGGCGGTCGCGGTCACGGTGAGGTCGGCGGGAAGGTCACCCGCCGCGAGAGCGAGCGAGTGGTAGCGCCCGACGTCGAAGGGTGAGGGCAGGCCCGCGAACAGCTCGGAGCCGTCGTGCCGGACGGCCGAGACCATGCCGTGCATGACCTCGGGGGCGGAACCGACGGCCGTGCCGAATGCGGCCCCGATGACCTGGTGCCCGAGACATACTCCGAGGGTGGGCACTCCCCGCCGCATCGCGATGCGTGCCGCGTCGACCGAGACGCCGGCATCGGCGGGCGCCCCCGGCCCCGGAGAGAGCAGGAGGGCGTCATGCGCGCCGAGAAGCGCGTCGATCCCGGCCGGGTCGGTCGCGTCCGACTCCACCAGCGTGGTGTCGGCGCCGAGTTCCCGGAGGTAGCCCACGAGGGTGTGCACGAAGCTGTCGTGGTTGTCGACCACGAGCACCCTGGTCATTCGACGTCGACTTCGCCCGGCGCGATGAGCGGGCTGACCCACGGGAACACGTACCAGAACAACGCGTAGAGCACCGCGGCGATCACCACGAGCAGGATGAGGACGCGCAGCCACCACGGGCCGGGCAGCAGGCGCCAGAGTGCGGCGTACATGGGTCTTCTCTCTCCTGGTGGCGGGTCAGACGGACGGCGCGGCCGGCGGGGGCGGTGGGTCGGTGAGGGCGGACGGAGGCCCCTCGGCCCGAGGCTGGAAGCTCTCGAACACCCCGTAGGCGACGATGCGCTCGGCGAGCGAGTACAGCGGCGAGCACGCCGTCAGTGTGATGTACTGCTCGCCGGTCTGCTGC
The DNA here is from genome assembly GCF_032364335.1 of Microbacterium meiriae. Lineage (NCBI taxonomy): Bacteria > Bacillati > Actinomycetota > Actinomycetes > Micrococcales > Microbacteriaceae > Microbacterium > Microbacterium meiriae. Next base: position 19,318 of record NZ_CP133984.1, on the reverse strand, counting down.
TCCGGCATCTGCGGCACGTCGGCGAGCACGTCGGTCTGCGTCGGCTTCACATACTCCAGGGTGCGGAACCGGTAGGTGTACCAGCCGTCGGGCGTCTCCACCACGATCGCGTCGCCCACGTGCAGCTTGTCGAGCTGGTTGAACGGCTTCCCCCAGGTCGTCCGGTGGCCGGCGAGCGAGAAGTTCCCCACCTCTCCGGGCATCTTCGACTGCGTGTAGACGCCGATGCCCTTCTGGTCGAGGGTGCGCGCGCGACTCGTGCCCCCGTAGATGCCGAAGTTGTAGTCGGCCCCGAATCGGGGGATGTGCATCTGACCGAACCACTCCCCGTCGGCCGGCGCCGTGGGGACGGGCGCCTCGTACACGGTCTCGCCGTCGTCCGTCTCGACCAGCGGCGGCAGTTCCGGTGCCTCCCCCGCGGCGAGCTGCTGCGAGATCGCGGCACCTTCCTCGTTCTTCTGGGCCGCGATGATGATGTCGCCGATCCACATCTGCCAGGCGACGAAGAGGAGGACGACGACGCCCGCGGTCAGGAGCAGTTCGCCGAGCACGCTCGCGAACGTGGCTCGCGACCGTGGTCGCTGCCGCCGTTCGCGCCGCCCCCCAGGCGCGACAGATGCAGTCATGGGCGTGATCATATCCGTCCGACCTGTGCAGCAGGAGCTGGGGCATCGCCGATCCGCGCCCTGACGGCTCGTCGGCGCCGAGGTCTCCCGGGTACAATGACGGCATGGCACGTGACCGCAAGACCGAAGAACCCGCCGTCGAGCGCGCCGAAGGCGACGCCGCTCCCAACGCCGTCTGGTTCAAGCCGGTGATGATCGGCTTCATGCTCCTCGGCCTCGCGTGGATCCTCGTCTTCTACATCTCGGGCATGCAGTTCCCCATCCCCGGGCTCGACAACTGGAATCTGGCCATCGGCCTGGGCATCGCCCTCATCGGATTCCTCATGACGACACGCTGGCGCTGACCGCGAAGAACGACAGAAAACCCCTCGCCTCTTCGGCGGGGGGTTTTCGTCTGTGGAGCGAAGCGGAAGTTATCCACAGGTTATCCCCACACTGGGGAGAATTACACCGATGTTATTCACAGGGGTTAACAACCCTGTTAACAACTCGGGATCAGGCCAAAAGGATCAGCGGCGGTACCACGGCGACCACGACGATCAACAGCACCACCAGGGCTGCGAGCGACACGATCTGCCAGGTCCGCTGATCGCGGCGCTTCGTGCGGACGTAGATCAGCGCCACGAGAGCACCCGTGATCGCGCCGCCGAGGTGCGCCTGCCAGGAGATGCCGCCCGCGAAGAATCCGAAGGCGAAGTTGATGCCGAGGATGACGAGGATGCCGGTGACGTTCGCCCCGATGTGCCGTCCGATGATCAGGAGCGACGCCAGGAGTCCGAAGATCGCCCCCGAGGCGCCGACCGTCCACGTCTCCGGCGCGAGAACGGCCACCATGACCGAACCGCCGAGACCGCTGATGAGATACAGCGCGAGGTAGCGGACGCGACCGAGCATCGGTTCGAGATTCTGTCCGAGCATCCACAGCGCGAGCATGTTCAGGGCGAGATGCACGAAGCCGCCGTGCACGAAAAGCACCGTCAGCAACCGCCACGGCTCGAACGGCAGGAGGGAGAGGTTTGGGTACAGGAACGGCGCGTAGAAGCCGAGGGCCTGGATGATCGGGGCGTTGAGCCCGGGGATGAGCTGCACGAGGCCGATGAACGACGTCACCGCGAGCAGCGCGTACGTGACCACGGGCTTGCCGCTGCGCACGGCACCCATGGTGGCGGCCCCACCGCCGCCCCACCGACGCGCGGCCTTCTTCTGCGCAGGGGTGCGGTTCTTGCGCTCCGCGTTCATGCACTCCGGGCAGATGACGCCGACCGGGGCAGGCGTCTGGCACTCCGGGCAGATCGTCCGAAGGCACCGCTGGCAGAGCACGAAGCTCTGCCGATCCGGATGCCGGTAGCAGAAGTTCTCACGGTTGTTCGTGAACTCGGGCGTCGTCATCTGGATCGGCCGTCGCTGTCGTCAGGCGGCGACGATGTCGATCGACTGCAGCACGACCGGCTCGATCGGGCGATCGCCCGCCGCGGTCGGAACGGCGGAGATCGCGTCGACGACCTTGCGCGAGGCGTCGTCGGCGACCTCGCCGAAGATCGTGTGCTTGCCCTGCAGCCACGGCGTCGGGTCGGTCGTGATGAAGAACTGCGAGCCGTTCGTGCCCTCGACCTTGCCGGTGATGGCGTTGCGGCGAAGACCCGCGTTGGCCATCGCGAGGATGTAGGGCTCGTTGAAGTTGAGCTCGTTGTTGATCTCGTCGTCGAAGTTGTACCCCGGACCGCCGACGCCCTGACCGAGCGGGTCGCCGCCCTGGATCATGAAGTTCGGGATGATGCGGTGGAAGACGACGTCCTTGTAGAGAGGACCCTCGCCGGGCTTGCCGGTGGCGGGGTGCGTCCACTCCTGGGAGCCGTCGGCGAGGCCGACGAAGTTCTTGACCGTCTTCGGAGCGTGGTCGCCGAAGAGGTTGATGACGATGTCACCGTGGTTGGTGTGCAGAGTTGCGACGTGGGAAGCGTGAACCATGCGTTCATTCTCGCAGAGCTTCCGGTGAGCGGGCCGGGCGTGTACAACGCAGGGGCCGATGATGCAAGGGGCGGGCGATTCCCTCGCCGCATCCAGCCTCTCGTGGCAAGATGGGGAACCCGTACTCCAATGGACAGGAGAGCATCGTGAGCCTCAGCCGCAAGCGGAAGAAGCAGCTTCGTCGTCTTCAGAAGGACGCGAACCAGCTGTGGGAAGACCAGCAGGTGCTCGTCGGCCACGCTGCCGACGTCGCTCGTGAGGCAGGTCGCCAGCTCGGCAACTTCAATCGCGAGCAGATCGTCCCGGTCGTCCAGGACACCTACAACCGCCGCGTCGCCCCGGTCGTCGACCGTTCGGTGAAGGCCGGCAAGCACGTCGTGGACGACAAGGTCGTCCCGATCGTCGGCGGTGTCGTGGGTACGGCACTGACCGCCTGGGACGTCGCGAACGCCAAGCGTCACGGCGTCGAGTACAAGGCGCGCAAGGCCGTCTCGCAGAAGAAGGGTCCTGGTCTCGGATCCGTCATCGCCATCGTCCTGGGTGCCGCAGCCGCGGTCGGCGTGCTCTACGCCGCCTGGCAGGCGCTGCGGGCCGACGATGAGCTGTGGGTGGCCGACGACCCGCTGTCGGCTCCCGACGCGTGACCACTCCCGACCCGCACGCGCGGGTGCGGGATGCGGCGGCCGCCCGTGGACTCGACATCGAGATCCGCGAGCGGCCGCAGGCGCCTAGCCTCGTCGAGGCCGCCGAGATCCTCGGCATCCCGCCGTCGGGCATCGTGAAGACCCTCGTGGTGAAACGCTCGGACGACACGTATCTGTTCGCTCTCGTCCCCGGCGGACGATCCATCTCCTGGCCCAAGCTGCGCGCCCTCGTGGGCGTCAACAAGCTGCGCCTCCCGGAGCCCGAGCTGGCCCTCGCGGCGACCGGCTACGAGCGCGGGACCATCGTGCCGATCGGCAGCACCACCGACTGGCCGGTCTACGCCGACGCATCGATCGTCGGTCAGCGGGTGGCGATGGGCGCCGGCACGCACGGCTACAGCCTCTTCGTCGACGCCGACGACCTCATCGCCGCGTACGACGCCACCGTCGCCGACATCTCGGTTCCCGACGAACGCTGACGGCTCGACTCCTAGAGGATGCCGGCCATCCGCAACGCGATGTCGACCAGGCGAACACGCTGCAAACCCGCGACCGCGGGGAGCGGGAACCATTCCGCGCGATCGGTGGATCCCTCCGTCTCCCAGCGGAGTTTCCCGCCGGATACCTCCGCCCGGTAGACGATGCGCAGGGTGTGCAGCGGATCCGACGACTTCTGCACGCGCCGCCCGGCGGGGATGACACGGGAATGGATACCGAGCAGCGACCCGACCCTCACCGTGTAGCCCGTCTCCTCGCGGATCTCCCGGCGCACGGCATCCTCGGGCGCCTCGCCCGGCTCCAGCCCACCGCCGGGGAGGGTCCAGGCCACTCGCCGGCCCTCGGTCCATCGCGCCAGGAGGAGGCGCCCACCCTCATCGGTGACGACCCCGTATGCGGCGACGCGCAGGTCCATGGAGACACCCTATCCGGGTATCGAGCCATCGCCCGCCGCGTGACGGGACCGGCGGATCGATCACGAATCGAGAAGCACGGGAGCGGTCGGCGTCCCTACGCTGGGACCATCATCGAGGCCGCACGAGAGGACCATCATGGCCGACACCGAGAAGAACTTCACCACCGAGGAGCGCGAGGCCATGCAGGCCGCCGCGAAGGAGGCGCGCACCCGACGCTCCCGAGCCAAGAAGTCGCCCGAGGAACTGCGCGCCGCCGGCGAGGCCGATCTCAAGGAAGCCGTCGCGAAGCTCACCGACGAGGACAGGCAGCTCGCCGAGAAGCTGCACGCGCTGGTGTCCGAGGTGGCGCCGGAGCTCGTGCCCCGGACGTACTACGGTATGCCGGCGTGGGGCCGTGACGGCAAGGTGCTGTGCTTCTTCCAGCCGGCGAGCAAGTTCAAGGTCCGCTACGGAACATTCGGTTTCGAGCCGATCTCCCACCTCGACGACGGCACCGTGTGGCCGACCGCGTACGCGGTGACCGCGCTCACGGAGAAGGATCTCGACTTCCTCGCCGCTCGCATCCGCCAGGCGATCAGCTGATTCGCGGTGAAGGCCTGACGCAGCGGTGTCGCTCGCGTTAGCGTGGTGGCTGTGAGCACCCTCCCCTTCTCCGCCGCCGTCTACGCCCGCCGCCTGGAGCGCGCGCAGGACCTCGCGCATGCTGCCGGTTTCGACGCGATCGTCGTCGGCCCCGGCCCCGACCTCCAGTACCTCCTCGGCGTCGAGGGCGACACCATCGAGCGGCTGACCGCGCTGGTCCTTCCTCCCCGGGGCGCGGCTACGGTGGTCGTCCCACGCATGGAGCTCGCCAAGGTGCGCAGTACGGCCATCGGCGAGCTGGGACTGACGGTCGCCGACTGGGTGGACGGCGAGGACCCGTACGCCCTCGTGGCCGCGGCGACGGGCTCCGTCTCGCGCGTCGGCGTCTCGGATGCGCTTCCCGCGCTGCACGTCGTGCCGATCGGGGAGCGGCTGCAGGCGCGGCTCGAACTCGCCACGCCCGTCCTCCGGGAGGGCCGGATGATCAAGGATGACGAGGAGATCGCCGAGCTGCGTCGCGCCGGCGCGGCGATCGATGCCGTGCACCGCCGCGTACCCGCCTGGTTGCGCGCGGGGCGCACCGAGCGAGAGGTCGCCGCCGACATCGCCGCGGCGATCATCGAGGAAGGCCATCGGACGGTCGAGTTCGTCATCGTCGGCTCTGGGCTCAACGGCGCGGATCCGCACCACGAGGTCTCCGACCGGGTCATCGAGGAGGGCGACGTGGTGGTCGTCGACATCGGCGGCGCCGTGCCGAGCGGCTACAACTCGGACAGCACGAGGACCTATGTCGTCGGAACGCCTGATCCGGATGCTGCGGACCGCATCGCCACCCTCGTCCGCGCGCAGCAGGCGGCGGTGGATGCGGTGCGCCCTGGAGTCACGGCGGCGGAGGTCGACGCGGCCGCCCGTTCGGTGCTCGCGGAGGCCGGGCTGGGGGAGGCGTTCCTGCACCGCACGGGTCACGGGATCGGCGTCTCGGTGCACGAGGAGCCCTACATCGCCCCCGGCAACGACCTCGTGATCCGAGAGGGCATGGCCTTCAGCATCGAGCCCGGCATCTACTTCCCGGGAGAGTGGGGCGCCCGCATCGAGGACATCGTGGTCGTGACGGCGGACGGAGTCGAACGCCTGAACACGGCACCGCACGGACTCACGGCAACCGACGGGTGAGGTGAGGCGGGGGGAGGATGGTGGAGCCTAGGAGATTCGAACTCCTGACATCCTGCTTGCAAAGCAGGCGCTCTACCAACTGAGCTAAGGCCCCGTGAGGGAATTCTTGAATTGAAAGGGTGGGGCTACCAGGACTTGAACCTGGGACCTCTTCATTATCAGTGAAGCGCTCTAACCGCCTGAGCTATAGCCCCGTCAACCTCCAGAACTTTACCGGAGTTTCGGCGAAAATCCGAATCGAGGGCGGGGACCCCGCACCGGAGCCCCACCCTCGCCCGGTTCATCGTCCGGGGTCGACGTTCACACTGCCGGCCGACACGGACACGTCGATCGTGCGACGGGCGCTGGGCGACTCGTCGACACGGGCATCGAACGACCCCGCATTGACGTCCTGACTGATCCGGTACTCCACATCCGGAAGGGTCAGGTTCAGGGATCCGGCGCTCACGTCGATGGTGGTCGTCGTCGGCGCGTCGCCGGTCAGATCCACCGTCAGATCACCCGCGGCGATGCCGAGATCCGCCTCGTCGACGCCGTCGAGGAGGACGTCCGCCCGCCCCGCGTTCATCTGCACATCGACGGCCGAGGCCGCTCCGGAGACATCGAGGGATCCGGCGTTGATCTGCACCTCGAGGGCGCCGAACTCGCCGGAGACGTCGAGAGCGCCGGCATCGAGCGTGAGGCTCGCGTCGAGGTCCGAGCTGCTGAGCTCCTTCGGAAGGGTGAGCACGGCGCGCTCGTCGTCACCGAACCAGTTGCCGAACCACCAGCCGAAGGCGGGCCGAGGGCTCCGGACGACGAGCTCGTCCGCTTCGCGCTCGAACGTCCACGAACCTCGACCGTTGGTCACGGAGAGCTCCGCCGCGTCCACATCTCCGAAGTCGATGCGGACCATGCTCGCATCGGCGTCGAGATCGATCGCGGTGACGCCGTCGACGTCCACCGTCTGCACCGAATCCGGTCGGCTGGAGGACAGAAGGGTGCCGGTCGCCGCGACGGCCGCCGTGCCTCCGGCTCCGAGCAGGGCGATCCCACCGACCACGGCGGTGACGATCATGACGGCGGTCGCTCCGGATGAACGCCGCGGTCCGGGCGCGCTCGGCGACGGCGTGGGGGAAGCCGCGGACGGCGGCGGGGGAGTGATCGGGGTGTGCCCGCCCTGTGCTCCGGTGTTCTCGGTGGTCATCGTGAGACTCCTGTCTGGCCGTTCGACGGCGTCGTGCCGCCCGTGTTCTCGAGGTGGGCCAGCGCGGCGAGCACGCGGCGGTTGCCCGCCTCGTCCTGTTCGAAGCCCAGCTTCTGGAAGATGGAGGTGATGTGCTTCTCGACGCTCGCTCCCGAGAGGAAGAGGAGGGCAGCGATCGCCTGGTTCGACTTGCCCTCGGCGAGCAGCGCCAGCACGGTGCGCTCCCGCTCGGTGAGCCGCATCATGCGATCGTCGCGGTTCCGGCGGGTCAGGAGCTGGGCCACGACCTCCGGGTCCAGCACCGTGGCGCCGTCGGCGATCCGCTGCACCGAATCGATGAACTCCGCGACATCCGCCACCCGGTCCTTCAGGAGGTAGCCGAGCGGACCGCCCTGCGCGGCGATGAGATCGGACGCGTAGCGCTCCTCCACATACTGGGACAGCACGAGGATGGCGAGCGACGGATGCACCGCCCGCAGATCGAGCGCCGCGCGGATGCCCTCGTCCGTGAAGGTCGGCGGCAGCCGCACATCGAGGATGCAGAGGTCCGGCGTCGTCGACGTCACGGCCTCGCGGAGACCGGTCGTGTCGGTGAGGGCCGCGACCACCTCGTGGCCGGCGTCCTCGAGCAGACGCACGAGCCCCTCGCGCAGGAGGACGGAATCCTCGCAGATCAGGATGCGCATGGCACGTTCACCTCCAGGCTGGTCGGGCCGCCCTGCGGACTGTCGAGACGGAAGGTCCCGCCCGCGGCGAGGATCCGGTTCGCGATGCCGTCGAGGCCCCCGCCCGGGATGACCTGGGCGCCGCCCATGCCGTTGTCCTCGACCCGCGCCCAGAGGACGTTTCCCTCGCGGAGCCGGACGGTGACCCGCGCTTCGCTCGCTCGGGAGTGCTTCGCCGCGTTGGTCAGCGATTCGGCGATGGAGAAGTACACCGCCGCCTCCGCATCACGTCCGGGCCGGCTTGCCCCTGCGCCGCCACCCTGGGTCCCTGAGCCGTACCCCTGGGCCCCTGAGCCGTACCCCTGGGTCCCTGAGCCACCGCCCTGGGTCCCTGAGCCTGTCGAAGGGTCCATCCGCACGTCCAACTGCACGGGGATGGGGGAGCGGCTGGCCAGCGCGGACAACGCGGCGTCGAGTCCGCGGTCGTCGAGCACGGAGGCGTGGATCCCGCGGGCGAGCTGCCGCAGTTCGGTGATGGCGGCCTTCGTCGACGTGTGGGCCTCGGAGATGAGCTCTTTCGCGGCGTCGGGGTCGGTGTCGATCTTCTGCTGGGCGAGCCCGAGCGTCATCCCGACGGAGACGAGCCGCGGCTGGACGCCGTCGTGCAGATCGCGCTCGATCCGCGTCCGTTCCACATCGGCCGCACGGACGGCACCCTCACGCTGGGCGGTGGATGCGCGGACACGCTCGGTGAGCTCGACCTCACGAGCCCGGGCGACGATCGCCAGCGCGAGTGTCCGGGCCAGGAGCGCGAGGCCGATGATCCCGGCGGCGGAGGCGAGTGCGCCGAGGATGCCGATCACGGGCGCCCAGGACACCGGGATCTGCCCGCCACCGAAGGGGCCGACGATGGTCTCGGCCGAGGTCAGCGGTGCGAAGGCGATGATCATCGACCAGAGGAGTGCCCAGAACAGTCGGAGCACCACGAAGCCGAGGACCGCGGTGATGGCGAAGTTCGCCACCGCACGCCACATCCGCCCATCGATCGCCTGCCTCCCGAGCGCGCGGAGCCAGCCGCCAAAGCCGGGACGGTCCCGCGGCTGGAGTCGCAGCGGGGCGTTGGGTACCCGGTACAGGCCGGCGACGCGGGCGATCTCGAACCAGCCGACGCCGAAGAGCGCATATACGAGGCCCACGAGCACCACGATGCCGACGCCGAAGACGAAGAGGAGGCCGAGTCCGGTGCCGAGGAGCCCGCCGAGCATGCCGAAGATGGCGCCCCCGATCACCCCGACACCGGCGAGATGCAGGATCGTGAGCGGGATGCGCAACGGCGGCTTCACCGCCGGCGCGGTGCCCGGGGTCGCAGTCTGTGTGGTCATGCTTCCACGGTAGGGCCGCCGCCGGACCTCGCCCACCGAGTCAACCGGACACTCCCGTTCGGGTTTTCCCTACCCCCACCCGCCGAGACCCCGCCCTATCGCCGAAACCCCGGCCTGCATCGGTGCGCAAGCCGGGGTTTCGGCGGAAAGACGGGGTTTCGGGTCAGTTCGACATGAAGCCGACGAGCAACCCGCCCGTGACCTTCACGGCCAGGTTGTAGATGCCCGCGACGACGGCGCCGAGCACCGTGAACACGATGAGGTTGAGGATGGCGACGACGGCCGCGAACGCCATGACCTGCGGCAGCCCCACGAGCTCGGACAGCGGGATCGCGCCGTCGGTGAAGCTGCGCACGAACTCGTCGGCGGTGGACATGATGCCGGTCGCCTGCAGCACGAGGAAGATCAGGAAGAACGACACCATCGTGACGACGGCCAGAGCGACCGCGCCCAGGAACGAGAGCTTCACCGCGGACCAGAAGTCGACGTAGACGAGCCGCAGCCGGACCTGCTTGCCACCGGTCTTGCGTGTCGACTTCTTCGCCAGCTTGTCAGCCACTGTGCTCATGCGTCTGTATCCTCGGGTGTCTCAGTCGTCTGGGGGGCCTCGGCGTCGGCATCCGGCTCGGTCTCCTCTTCGGTGAGACCACGCTCGCCGTTCCGGGCGATGGCGAGGATGCGGTCGGCCTCCGTCGTGCGGGCGAACACCACTCCCATGGTGTCGCGACCCTTGGCGGGGACCTCGGCCACGGCAGAGCGTACCACCTTGCCGCTGGACAGAACCACCAAGACCTCGTCGTCCTCGGACACGATCAGACCACCCGCGAGAGTGCCCCGATCGTCGTTCAACTTGGCGACCTTGATGCCGTATCCGCCACGCCCCTGGACGCGGTATTCCTCGACGGCGGTGCGCTTCGCGTAGCCCCCATCGGTGACCACGAAGACGTACTTCCCGGGTGCGGCGACGGAGGCGGACAGCAGGCTGTCACCCTCACGGAACTTCATGCCCTTCACCCCGGCGGTGGCACGGCCCATGGGGCGCAACGCCTCGTCGGTCGCCTGGAATCGCACCGACATGCCCTTGCGGCTGATGAGGAGGATGTCGTCCTCGGCGTTGACGAGGAGGGCGCTGACCAGCTCGTCCTCGTCGTTCAGACGGATCGCGATCACGCCGCCCTGGCGGTTCGTGTCGTAGTTGTCCAGACGGGTCTTCTTGACCAGGCCCTCGCGCGTGGCGAGGACGAGGTAGTCCGCGACCGCGTAGTCGCGGATGTCGAGGACCTGCGCGATGCTCTCGTCCGGCTGCAGCGCGAGGAGGTTCGCGACATGGGTGCCCTTCGCGTCGCGCCCTGCTTCCGGCACCTCGTACGTCTTCGCGCGGTAGACCCGGCCCTTGTCGGTGAAGAACAGCAGCCAGTGATGCGTCGTCGTCACGAAGAAGTGCTCGACGATGTCGTCCGCGCGCAGCTGGGCGCCCTTGACACCCTTGCCGCCGCGGTGCTGCGAGCGGTAGTTGTCGCTGCGCGTGCGCTTGATGTAGCCCTCGCGCGTGACGGTGACGACCATCTCCTCCTCGGCGATGAGGTCTTCCATCGACACGTCCCCGTCGAAGCCGTGCAGGATGTGCGTCCGCCGCTCGTCGCCGAACCGCTCGACGATGCCCGTCAACTCCTCGCGGATGATCGAGCGCTGGCGGCCCTCGTCGGCCAGGATCGCCTTGTAGTCGGTGATCTGAGCCTCGAGCTCGTTGGCCTGATCGATGATCTTCTGACGCTCGAGAGCGGCGAGTCGACGCAGCTGCATCTGCAGGATCGCGTCGGCCTGGATCTCGTCGATGTCGAGGAGCTTCTGCAGTCCCTCGTTCGCATCCGCGGTGGTCTGCGAACGGCGGATCAGGGCGATGACCTCGTCGAGCGCGTCGAGCGCCTTCAGGTAGCCGCGCAGGATGTGCATGCGCTTCTCGGCTTCGCGGAGGCGGAACTCCGTGCGCCGGACGATCACATCGATCTGGTGAGCGATCCAGTGCGAGATGAAGCCGTCGATCGCGAGCGTCCGGGGGACACCGTCGACGATCGCGAGCATGTTCGCGCCGAAGTTCTCCTGCAGCTGCGTGTGCTTGTACAGGTTGTTCAGCACGACCTTCGCGACCGCATCGCGCTTGAGCACCACGACCAGGCGCTGACCGGTGCGGTCCGACGACTCGTCACGGATGTCGGCGATGCCGGTGATCTTGCCGTCACGGGCGAGGTCGCCGATCTTCACCGCCACGTTGTCGGGGTTGACCTGGTAGGGCAGCTCGGTGATGACGAGGCAGGTGCGACCCTGGATCTCCTCCACGTTGACGACTGCGCGCATCGTGATCGAGCCGCGACCCGTGCGGTACGCCTCATGGATGCCCTTGGTGCCGAGGATCTGCGCGCCGGTCGGGAAGTCCGGGCCCGGAATGCGCTGGATCAGACCCTCGAGCAGTTCATCGCGCGAGACCCCGGGGTTGTCGAGAGCCCAGAGCGCCGCGTCGGACACCTCGCGCAGATTGTGCGGCGGGATGTTGGTCGCCATCCCGACCGCGATGCCGACCGAGCCGTTGACGAGCAGGTTCGGGAAGCGGGCGGGCAGGACCGTGGGTTCCTGCGTCTGACCGTCGTAGTTGTCGGTGAAGTCGACGGTGTCTTCCTCGATGTCGCGCACCATCTCGAGCGCGAGCGGAGCCATCTTCGTCTCGGTGTATCGCGGGGCTGCGGCACCCATGTTGCCCGGGGAGCCGAAGTTCCCCTGGCCGAGGGCGAGCGGGTACCGGAGCGACCAGGGCTGCACCAGACGGACGAGGGCGTCGTAGATCGCCGAGTCGCCGTGCGGGTGGTACTGACCCATGACCTCGCCGACGACGCGGGCGCACTTGGAGAACGACTTGTCAGGGCGGAACCCACCGTCGTACATGCCGTAGATGACACGGCGGTGCACCGGCTTGAGGCCATCGCGGACGTCGGGGAGGGCGCGGCCGACGATGACCGCCATGGCGTAGTCGAGATAGCTGCGCTGCATCTCCGACTGCAGATCGACCTGGTCGATCTTGCCGTGCTCGTGACCCTCGGTGATGTCGGGGCGTTCTTCGTCAGTCATGTGTCTTTCCTGGTGGGCTGAGCTGGTCGGAGCAGCGGGTCCCGTTCGACGGACTCAGGGACCCCGCGGTGATCAGATGTCGAGGAACCGGACGTCCTTGGCGTTGCGCTGGATGAAGCTCCGACGCGATTCCACGTCCTCGCCCATCAGCACGCTGAAGATCTCGTCCGCGGCGGCGGCGTCCTCGATGGTCACCTGACGAAGCGTCCGGGTGGTGTGGTCCATCGTGGTCTCCCACAGTTCCTTGGCGTTCATCTCGCCGAGACCCTTGTAGCGCTGGATGCCCGCATCCTTGGGGATGCGCTTGCCGTTCTCCAGGCCGTAGGCCAGCAGCGCATCGCGCTCGGCGTCGCTGAACACGTACTCGTGTGCTGCGTTCGACCACTTGAGGCGGTAGAGCGGCGGCATCGCGAGGTACACGAAGCCGGCCTCGATGAGTCCGCGCATGTAGCGGAACAGCAGGGTGAGCAGCAGGGTGGTGATGTGCTGACCGTCGACGTCGGCATCGGCCATCAGCACGATCTTGTGATACCGCGCCTTCTCGATGTCGAACTCCTCGCCGATGCCCGTGCCGAAGGCCTGGATCATCGCCTGGACTTCCTTGTTGCCGAGCGCCTTGTCGAGACGCGCGCGCTCGACGTTGAGGATCTTGCCGCGCAGCGCCAGGATCGCCTGCGTGTGCGGGTCCCGACCCTGCACCGCCGAACCGCCGGCCGAGTCGCCCTCCACGAGGAAGATCTCGCTGATCGACGGGTCCTTGCTCGTGCAGTCCTTGAGCTTGTCGGGCATCGCTGCGGATTCGAACACGCTCTTGCGACGCGCGGTCTCGCGTGCCTTGCGCGCGGCGAGGCGTGCCGTCGCCGCGTCGATGGCCTTGCGGATGACGTTCTTCGCCTGGTTCGGGTTGCGCTCGAACCAGTCGCCGAGCTGATCGCCGACGACCTTCTGCACGAAGGCCTTCGCCTCGGTGTTGCCGAGCTTCGTCTTGGTCTGACCCTCGAACTGGGGCTCGCCGAGCTTGATCGAGATGACGGCGGTCAGCCCCTCGCGCACGTCGTCTCCGGAGAGGTTGTCGTCCTTCTCCTTGAGGAGGTTGTTCGCACGGGCATAGCGGTTGACGAGCGTGGTGAGCGCCGCCCGGAAGCCCTCCTCGTGCGTGCCACCCTCGTGCGTGTTGATGGTGTTGGCGTAGGTGAACACGTTCTCCGTGTACGACGTCGTCCACTGCATCGCGACCTCGAGCGAGATCTTGCGCGCCGTGTCCTCGGACTCGAAGGCGATGATCTCCTCGTTGACGACCTCGGCGTGGCGCACCTTGTTCAGGTACTCGACGTAGTCGACGAGACCGCGCTCGTAGAAGAAGACGTCGCCCGGCTGCTTCGTGACCGCCTGGCCGTCTTCCTCGGTCTCGTACGCCGACTCCGGCCGCTCGTCGGAGAGCTCGATGCGCAGTCCCTTGTTGAGGAACGCCATCTGCTGGAACCGGGTGCGGAGCGTGTCGTAGTCGAACTCGACGGTCTCCTGGAAGATCTCCGCGTCCGGCCAGAACGTGATGCTGGTCCCGGTCTCCTCGGTGGCCTCGCCCTTCTCGAGCTTCTGCTGCGGGACGCCGCCGTCGGCGAAGCTGTGCCGCCAGACGAAGCCCTTCTGCTTGACCTCCACGTCGAAGCGGGTCGACAGGGCGTTCACCACCGAGGATCCGACGCCGTGCAGACCGCCGGAGACGGCGTAGGCGCCGCCACCGAACTTGCCGCCCGCGTGCAGGATCGTGAGCACGACCTCGACGGTCGACTTCGAGGGGTCCGACGAGTGCGGGTCGACTGGGATACCGCGACCGTTGTCGACCACGCGTACGCCGCCGTCGGCGAGGAGGGTGACGAAGATCGTGTCGGCATACCCGGCCAGCGCTTCATCCACCGAGTTGTCGACGATCTCGTAGACGAGGTGGTGCAGTCCGCGGGGACCGGTCGAGCCGATGTACATGCCGGGTCGCTTGCGGACCGCTTCGAGTCCTTCGAGGATCTGGATCGAGTCGGCGCCGTACTCACCGGGCTGCTGCTTCTTCGGTGCGGGTGCCGCCGATCCTCCGGCCTGTGAGCCCGACGAAGCGTCGTTGTTCGGTTCCGTCTCGTCAGCAGGGGATTCAGGCGTCATCAGAGGGCATTCTCCAGATCGATATCTCGAACTCCCATTCTAGCCGGGTTTCGAGTCGAAATGCCGCTCAACGGCCGCGTGTGGCCCTCTGAGCGTTTCGGACCCCTTGCATGGTGCCCTACCCGTAGGTATCGCGCGGGCCCCGCCCTGGAACGGCTCTGGGACCCCATTTCCACGAGGGGACGTCCGGTCCGATGAAGCGGAGGTTCTCCACTCCCGCCTCCGGGTACCGTCGTCCGATCTCCGTGAGGATCGTCGCGCGCATGAACTGGAGGTTCTTCGCCCACGCGGTGGAATCGCACTTGACGGTGAGCAGTCCGCGCTCGAGAGACACCGGCTCCGAGTGCTTCGCGGTGTCCGCCCCCGCGAGGTCAGCCCACTGGCGGACGAGGTCCTCCCGGGCGAGCGTCGTCTCCCAGCCGGATTCGCGGCTGAGCGTGTCGAGGACGGCGCCGAGGCTTCCCGGATCGCGGCCGGGGGTGAACGGCGCGTTGTCGTCGTCGACGGAGATCCGCCTTTTGCGCTTCCAGTTCTTGGCGCTCGGCTTGAGTCCCCGCAGTCGCAGGTAGGTGGCGACGGTCTCGGGAGCCTCCGCCGAGGCCGCGCTGTCGGTGACCACGTCAGTCATTCGGCGCACCGTCCTCTCCCTGCAGCCGGTCCCGTTCATCGGTGATGGTCCCCGCCGTGATGCGGACGACGTGAGCATGGAGCACGTCGGGGATATCCTCCTCCACCGCGGCCGTGACCACCACCTGCTCGTAGCCCGCGGTGAGCGCGGCGAGCCGCTGCCGCCGATCGGCGTCCAGCTCCGCGAAGACGTCGTCGAGGATCAGTACCGGGTCGCCGGCCGGGGACTCGCTGCGGAGCAGCTCGGCGGACGCTAGTCGCAGGGCGAGTGCGACCGACCAGGACTCGCCGTGGGAGGCGTACCCCTTCACCGGCAGGTCCCGGACCCGCAGCACCAGGTCGTCCCGATGGGGTCCGGTGAGGGTGAGGCCGCGGTCGAGTTCGTTCGAGCGTTTCGCCGCGAGGGAGGCGCGGAACATCTCGGCGATGCGACGGGCGTCCCCGCGCACGTCGTCGACGGGAGCGGCACCGTCCGCGTCATCGCGGTCGTCGTCATCCTCGGGATCGCTGCCGGCGACCGACAGCGCCCAGTCGAGCCGGGGACGGTGGTCCGCGCCGGCGATCGCCGCGTATGCATCGGCGACGGGCTGCTGCAGATCGGACGCCAGCCGCTGCCGTGCCGTGATGATCTCGGATCCGAGGGAGACGAGCTTGTCGTCCCAGACGTCGAGGGTGCTCAGCGCTTCACCGCGGATGCCCCGCGCCCGCGCCGACTTGAGCAGGGCGTTGCGCTGCTTGAGCACGCGGTCGTAGTCACCCAGCACGGCGGCGAGTCGCGGGGTGCGCTGGATGAGGAGCTGGTCGGCGAACCGGCGGCGGGCCGAGGGGTCGCCCCGCACGATCTGGAGATCCTCCGGCGCGAAAAGCACGACATGTGCGTAGCGGGGGAGCTCGTTCGTCTTCGACGGGGAGCCGTTGATCCGCGCCTTGTTCGAACCCTGGCGATTGAGCTGCACCTCGACGAGCACGCGTCGCTCACCGTGCGCGAGCCGGGCCCGGATGACGGCGAACTCCTGCCCGTCCCGCACCATCGGCGCGTCCGAGGACACCCGATGCGATCCCAGCGTCGCGAGGAACACCACCGCCTCCGCGAGGTTCGTCTTGCCCTGGCCGTTCCGCCCGACGAGGACGTTCGGCCCGCGGTGCAAGGCGAGTTCCGCGGTCGCGTAATTGCGGAAATCGACCAGGCTGAGATGCTCCACAATCACGGAGCCAGCCTACCTTCCGGGTCGGACACTCCCTCGGGGCCGGGGGTGCTCAGCGCAGCAGGAGGTTGGGCTGGAGGAGGTACTTGAACGAGTCCAGACCGGCCTGGTCGACCGACGTCTGACTGGTGATGAGGACCGGGCTCAGCTTGTTGGCGTTGTCGCTGGAGGTGAAGGTCACCCGCACGAACTCGCTCTTGACCGCACCGAGGGCTTCGATGAGGTACTGCGGGTTGAGACCCAGCGTCACCTCGTCGCCGCCGGAGAGGATCGCGTCGACCGACTCGGACGCGCGGGCGTGCTCGCTGCCCGATGCGTCCATCGTGACGCTGTCGGTCGAGAACGTGAAACGCAGTGGCGCCGCGCGGTCGAGCACGAGGGAGACACGGCGGACGGCCTCGATGAGATCGGCGGTGTTGACGACAGCGTAGTGGTCGGTCTGCTCGGGGAAGAGGCGGCGGACCGGGGGGAAGTTGCCCTTGATGAGCAGCGACGTCACGGTCTTGTTGCCGGCGGTGAACGCGATGATCTCGCGATCCCCGGCACCCGAGAAGGCGATCTGGATCGTGCCGGCGTGTCCGAACGTCTTGCCGACCTCGACGAGGGTGCGGGCGGGAACGAGTGCGGTGGCCTCGACGGCCTCGCCGTCCCACGGCACGTCGCGGAGCGAGACCCGATAGCGGTCGGTGGCGACGAGGCTGAGCGTCTGTCCGGTGACCTCGAGCTGGACACCCGTCAGCACGGGAGTCACGTCGTCACGGGACGCGGCGAAGCCGACCTGCGCGATCGCCGTGCCGAAATCGTCGGCCGGGACGACGCCGGAGGATCCGGACACCTCGGGAATGGACGGGTATTCCTCGACCGGCATGGCCGCGAGGGTGAAGCGAGCCGAGCCACAGGTCACGGCGATTCCGCCGTCATCCTCGACGGCGATCTCGATGGGAGCGTTCGGGAGGCGGCTCGCGATGTCGGAGAGCAGCCGCCCGTGGACGAGGATCGTGCCCGGTGTCTCGACCGTCGCCTCGATGGTCGTCCGTGCGGATGCTTCGTAGTCGAAGGCCGAGAGGGTGAGTCCGGAGCCGTCCGCCTCGATCAGGACACCGGCGAGGATCGGCTGTGGATTGCGCTGGGGCAGCAGCTTGACGACGAAGGACACAGCCTCGCTGAAGACATCGCGGTTGACCTGAAACCTCACGGGTGCTCCCTTGTCGTCGAACATGACGGGTCGTCGTCGGGTCCTGCCACTGCAGGGAATCCCATGCTAGCCCCACAGTCCTGCGGTTCCCTACGCCGGAGGACTTGTCATGCCGCCGCCGGTTCTCCCCACCGTCTGGTGATCGGATCGCACCCTGAATGACTTAACTCCTTAACGGTGTTAACACCTGTGGATACTGTGGATAAGTCGGTGGAAAGCAGGCGCGAGTAGGGAACTACACACGTGTCACTTGTGGAGACCCTGAGGAATCCGCGGGTGGACAGGGGTCGGTCGTCGTTTCGCCGTCCCGGGGTTATCCACAGGTTTCCCCGATCGCCCCACATTCGAGACGGCGCGTTCCACGTTCATCCACAAGTTATCCACATGTGCATAGACGCATCTATCCGGCGGGTGCATGTCGCCGAAACGCCGAGAGGGACGCCGTCCGGTGTCGGATGCGGCGTCCCTCTCGTGGGTGCAGGTCGTCAGCGACGACCGAGCTGCGTGGTGATCTCGGTCACCTGGTTGTAGATCGAGCGACGCTCCTTCATGAGTTCGCTGATCTTCTTGTAGGCGTACATGACCGTCGTGTGGTCCCGGTTGCCGAAGAGCTGACCGATCTTCGGGAGGGAGAGGCTGGTGCGCTCACGGCAGAGGTACATGGCGATCTGCCGTGCGGTGGCGATCTGCTGCGAACGGCTGGAGCCATAGAGGTCGTCGACGGTGAGCTTGAAGTACTGCGCGGTCGCGGTGATGATGTCGGTCGGCGAGATGATGTTGTCCTCGGCCGTGTCGATGATGTCCCGCAGCACGGTCTGAGCCAGGGAGATGTCGAGGGCAGAGCGGTTCAGGCTCGCGAACGCGGAGACGCGGATGAGTGCACCCTCCAGCTCGCGGATATTCGAGGACACGACCGTGGCGATGTACTCCAGCACCTCGTCCGGGATGTGGAGGGCCTCGCTCTGCGCCTTCTTCCGCAGGATGGCGATACGGGTCTCGAGGTCGGGCGCCTGCACGTCGGTGATGAGGCCCCACTCGAACCGGCTGCGCATGCGGTCCTCGAAGCCGGTCAGGTGCTTCGGTGCGACATCGCTGGTGATGACGACCTGCTTGTTGTGGTCGTGCAGCGTGTTGAACGTGTGGAAGAACGCCTCCTGCGTCTCCGCCCGTCCCTGGAGGAACTGGATGTCGTCGATGAGGAGGATGTCCACGTCGCGGTACCGCGCTTGGAACGCGGCGCCGCGGTTGTTGGCGATGGAGTTGATGAAGTCGTTCGTGAACTCCTCGCTCGACACGTACCGCACCTTCACCCCGGCGTAGAGGGACTGCGCGTAGTCACCGATGGCGTGGAGGAGGTGTGTCTTGCCCAGTCCGGAGTCGCCGTAGATGAAGAGCGGGTTGTAGGCCTTGGCCGGAGCCTCGGCCACGGCCACGGCGGCCGCGTGTGCGAACCGGTTGGACTGGCCGATCACGAAGTTGTCGAAGGTGTACTTCGGGTTGAGGCGGGACTCGTGGCGCAGCGCCGTCGGCTGCTCCATCGGCGACTCGGCGCGCACCGGCTCCTGGCGACCGAAGTCGGCAACCGCGATGGGGGCCGTCGGCTGGTCCGCGAGTTCGTGGTTCACGACCACCCGATAGGACGTGACCTCTTCGCCGACGTGAGCGAGGGCCTCCATGATGGGCAGGCGGAGACGCTTGTTGATCTGCGCGGCGGTGAGGTCGTTCGGCACCTCGAGGTACAGGGTCGCCGACATCACCCCGGCCGGCACCGCGAGGCTCAGGAAGCCCTGGAGCTGCGGCGTGACCCGATCGTCGGCTTCCAGCAGCTCCTGCACCGTGGTCCAGATCGGGACTTCGGGCTGGGCTGGTGAGGACAT